>OZ253453.1:0-1577500 GCA_965261455.1 Dehalococcoidia bacterium
TGTGGCCTCCAGAAACAGTCGTTGCCGGGACACGCCGCATCGGTGTTGTACGGGCCGATGATCATCAGCCCGCCCAGGGTCGATATGATGGTCCAGTCGGCTTCTAGGAATATCCAGCGCAGCCCGAACCACAAGGCCGCGACTGCCACGGTCGCTGAAACGATAGTTAGCGTCGTGTTAAACCGGTTGCTGAACAGGTTGGCCAGCATCCATCCCAGCACACCCACTTCCGTGCGTGGTGGTGGAAGAATCGGCGCCTGCGCTGGCTCTGATTGGGTCGTCATGACTTAGTACTGCGTTCTGGTGACGTACTACTTCTGGCTGAAGCGGATGCGTTGGTTGTACAGATTTCCTATCAGCGAGTAAGTAAGGCTTATCGCAAGGTAAATGAGCATGATCAGGATAAAAATGGACACTGCCGGGGCGGTCTGCGTCATGGTCTTGGCTACGTTCGTCAAGTCGGCGTACCCAATCGCCGCGGCTAGACTGCTGTTCTTTGCGAGGTTAAGGTACTGGCTTATCGTGGGCGGCACGATGACGCGCAGGGCTTGGGGAAAGATCACGTGGCGGAGCGCGTTCGACGGTGTCAGGCCGAGGGCTCGGGCGGCTTCCACCTGTCCGCGGCGTACCGACTGGATACCGGCCCGCACGATTTCGGCGATGAAGGCCGAGGTGTAGATCACCAGTCCCGCCAGTAGGGCAATCAACGCCGCCGGCGCGCCGATCCCGCCCTGGATCCGCCCGAAGTCCCCCTGGGGCGCGGGATTTGAGACCACGAATGGCGCCTGGCCCGCGGCGGCGCCGACCACAAGCCATCCTACTAAGCCGATGAGCACGGTGGCGGCCAGGCCGGAGAGCACCGGGTACGACGGCGCGCCGGTGCGCTCCTCCCGGCGGGTCATAAAGCGGTGGACCACCACGCCCACTAACATGCCGCCCGCCGCTATTCCCAGCCACGCGCCCGTCGTGCCGGCATCTGTAGCCGACGGTCCCGGCGCCCATATGCCCGCGTTGTTGACGTACAGCCGCTCCGCGACGACGTACCCTTCCCGGATCTGTGGCAGGGCCAGCAAGATGTAAAACCAAAAGAACAGCTGCACCAGCAGGGGCACGTTGCGGAAGAACTCGACATAGGTCAACGCGATCTTGGAAACAAGCCAGTTCCCCGATATGCGCGCCACACCCACGGCGATTCCCAGCACGGTCGCCAGAATGACGCCGATGATCGAGACGAAGATCGTGTTGGTGGATGCGACGACGAGGGCGTAGCGGAAGGAGTCCGACGCATCGTAGGGCAGGAAGTGCTGGCCGATGGGCGTGAGATACGAGCGGTCCAGGAAGCTGTATCCGTAGGGGATGTTCCGTTCCTGGACGGCGTTGCTGATGTTGGCGAAGAACCAGATGACCAGTGCCACCACCAAGATTCCGGACACGACCTGCAGCGTCACCCGAAGGATCTTGGCATGGCGCCAGACCGGAATACCCTCGTAGGTGAGTGGTATCGGTGCCATCTGGTTTATAGAAGGAAAGGGGCGACCGACAGAATGCCGGCCGCCCCTTTATCTACCGCTTCTTGATTTCCTGCCTCAAGTGCGCATGGAACAGAGCTATCGCAACGGCGCCGCGTAGATCTGACCGCCCTTGGGGCACTCGGTGCAGGAGGCGTCCGCCCACAGCGCGTTCCGGCCGTTCTCTCTGGGAAGGTCAATCCCGCCGGGGCCGAGGTTGCGATCGTAGATTTCGCCGTAGTTGCCCACGGAACGGATCACGGTCTGCGCCACGTTCTGGTCGAGCCCCAGCGGCTCCTGGCCGAAGTCGCCTACGAGGCCGAACAGGCGGTCAACCTTCGTGTCGCCGGTCGCTGCGCTAGGCACGTCGGCGGAGGATACGTCGAAGGCCTCGGCGTAGATGAGGATCCCCATCACCGTCTTCACTATGTCGAACCACTGGTCGTCGCCGTGCGGCACCACTGGGCCGAGAGGCTCTTCCGAGATCGTCTCGGGCAGAATCACGTGAGCGGCGCGGTTCGCGAAGCCGCTGCCGATGGCTGCCAGCTGGGAGCGGTCGTTGGTGAAGGCGTCGCACTGCCCGCTCTGGTAGGCCGCCGACACCGCGTCGGTGTCCTCGAAGGTCAGCGCGTTGAGCCCCAGGTTGTTCTGCGTCGAGAAGTCCTGGAGGTTCAGTTCCGTCGTCGTGCCCTGCGTGACGCAGACGGTGGTCCCCGCTAGGTCCAGCGCGCTGGTCACGTTCGGGTTCTGTTCCTTGTTGACCATGAAGCCTTGGCCGTCGTAGAACATCGTCTGGACGTAGTTGCCCCACTGAGCGTCCCGCGACGTCGTCCAGGTGACGGTCCGGACAAGCATGTCGACCTCGCCCGACTGGATCGTCGGTCCGCGTTCGGCGGCGCTGATCAGCCGGATCTCAATCTTGTTGGGGTCTCCCAGCACGGCTGCGGCCATTGCTCGGCACAGGTCGATATCGAATCCCACGTTGTTGCCGGCTGAGTCCAGATGGCCGTAGCCGGGGACGTCGTTGCGGCTGGCGCAGATCACCTTGTCCCTGTCCCTAACTTCTTGGAGCCTGCCTCCCGTTTCCTCCGACTCCCCTCCACAGGCAGTCAGCGCCACGGCGGCCAGAGCGAGGATTAGGAGTGCCCCTATCGCGTAGACTTTGCTTCTCATCACGCCCTCCTTTGGAGTATCGGGTGGAGAGTACCTCGCACCAGTTGGAGAATACTTGCTTGGACGATGCTGGTCAATGACGGGTCTGTGTCGAGGGATCTGGCTATGTAAGAACCAGCACGCCCCTTGAAGGCCAGGGCGGACGCGGCTAGCGCGGTATCTTGCGCGTGACCGACATGCCGAGCATGCACGACGCTCCGATTGACTGCAGGCCGCCAAGCCCTCCGGCGCAGATGATAAGGATCCGGCGCTCGTTGAGCGTGATCGGGACGTTCTCGCCGTCCCACTTGAAACCCATCTCGTTCATGCGTTGGCGGGCGGCCTCGCGCCGGTACGGCGGGTGGAAGTGCATCGGCACCCGGGCGTTCTCGAAGATGTAGCGCCGCAACTCCTCTTTGTCCGGCATGACCTCGGCCACCATCTTGGCGATGACCGGGCTCATGATAAGGACGTTCTCGAAACCCTCCGGCAACTGCTCCGTCGCCGCGTGCCCGCTGACAGCCATCCCGAACGTGACGTGGTGCAGCACCTGGTCGCTCTCCGGGCTCATCTCGGTAATCGGCCACATCCCGTTGATCGGAATGATGGTCACCGTGCTGTCCGTGGGCTCGAAGCCGCGGTCGACGTGGAACGGCTGCCAGGGCGACTCCTCTTCGTGCTCGCCGAAGCAGGCCGAGGTGAACTTCCCCGGCCAGCCCAGTGGGGCCTTGTCCACGTCGCCGTGCGTGGCTCCGCCGACGTTGATGAGCACCAGACGCAGGGCGCGCCCGATGGTCGCGTTGGCCTGGGCGCCGGGGCCGAAGCAGCCCGTATCGTAGTTGATGCCGATCTCGTCGCGGATGGGCCCGTTGAACATGATCATCGGCCCCACCGGATTCGTCGTCGTCTGGATGCCGTGGGCGTTCATCTTCGGGTCCATGAACGCGTCGACGGCCGCGATGAGCGCGGGCATGTAGCTCGGCTCGCACCCCGCCATGACGGCATTGATCGCGATCTTCTCGACGCTGGCGGGAGCGTTCAGCGGCGCCATCTCGCCGACGACGTGCCCCGCGTCGAAGCCGCTCGCGTCGATCATCGCCGCGACCCGCTCCTCCGTCGGCGGGACGACGGGCAGCCCGTCGGTCATGCGCCGCCGGCGCAGGTAGGCGGTGACCGCCTCGGGACCGCCTTCTACTTCTACCCGGGTCGCTTGCTTAGCCATGACGGGCGCCCCTTACGCTTCCGGCCTTCGTTCTTTGAGGAAGACTAGGGCCGGATCCAGGGCCATACGATCTTCCCTTCCTGCGGCGGCGATGGATTCTCCACGCCGGTCAGGAGCTGTTGCGGCACGATACCCGCCAACTCCTCTTGCGTCCACTGCCCGCCTTCCTTATAAGCCGATCCCCCCATGCTCCAGCGCTGATAGATGCCGATCATGCCGGCGCCGGCGGAGAAGACCTGGCCGTTGATGTCCCCTGCCGCGTCGCTAGCGAGGTAGGCGACGATCGGCGCGACCTCACTCGGGTCGCGCGAGCCTCGCAGTCCGCCCCGCAGCCGAGGCGGAAGCTTGATGCGGTACTTCTTGAGCCATTCCACGCCGGCCTCGCGCATCCTCGACGTGGCCGAGGGGCACAGGACGTTCACTCGGATGCCGTATACCCCGAGTTCGAGGCAGAGCGTATTGCTGAAGCCGATGATGCCGCCCTTCGCCGCCGTGTAGTTCGAGACGCCCGCGCCCCCTTCGATAGCCATCCCGGAGGCCAGGTTGATGATGCTGCCGCTCCGCTGCTCGATCATGTGGGGCGCGGCGGCCTTGATGGTGCAGAACGTCCCCTTGAGGTGGGTCCGCAGGACGGCGTCGAAGTCCTCCTCCGGCATGTCCCACACCATGTTGACGCGCGTGTTCCCGGCGTTGTTGACCAGGCAGTCGATGCGCCCGAAGGAGTCGATGGCGGTCCCGATGATGTTTCGGGCGCCGTCCATGGTGGCGACGGTGTCGTAGACCGCGGCGGCCTCGCCGCCCGCGTCCTGTATGAGCGCCACGGTCTCGTCGGCCATGGCGGGGCTGCCGCCCTCGCCGCTCAGCGGCGCCCCAAGGTCGTTGACCACGACCTTCGCGCCTTCGGCGGCCATAAGGACGGCGATGGCGCGCCCGATGCCGCCGCCGGCGCCGGTGACCACCGCGACCTTGCCGTTGAGGGTCTCGCCCACGCCCGCCTCCTTAGGTTATTTCCCGCGCGCGGTAGAGGGCTCGCACGCTCTCCGAGGCAGCCGCAATGCTAGGTGTGGCGTTGTCCCGGTGTCAACCGCGCTGCGCTCCGCGGTTCGTTGACACTCGAAGATGCCACAGGCCACAATAGGCTGTTCTCGAAGTCAATGCACCGGGTGGACGAGCCTGCGGAGCGCGCCGTGGCTCCCCAACCGCGGAGGAGGCGCTGATGGCGGACCGATTCTACAAAGTAATCTCTGGGGATGGACACGTCGAGACGCCCCCCGAAACGTGGGTGAAGTACGTGCCCGAGAGGTGGCGCGCCCGAGCGCCGCGGCTGATACATCTCCCCGACGGCGGCGAGGGCTGGGTCGTCGAGGGCCAGCCGCTGCTCCACAACGGGCAGAACATCATCGCCGGGAAGCCGATCCGCTTCCGTGGCATGTCGTACTACAACGAGGATGGCAGCGCGGCCACCGGCGCCGGCTCCGCCGAGCAGCGCCTGCGTGAGCAAGACCAGGACGGCGTGGACGCCGAGGTGCTGTTCCCGCCGGTCTTCGCCTCGCGCTTCCTCGAAGGCATCGCCGACCCCGAGGTCTACCTCTCGATGATCCAGGCCTATAACACCTTCCTGGCCCAGGACTTCAACGCGGTGGCCCCGGATCGCCTTATTGGAAACGCGGTGATACCCGTCTCCGGTATCAAGCACGCCGTGGAGGAGCTCAAGCGGGTAAAGGACCTCGGCATCCGGTCCGTTGCCTTCTACCAATTCCCCAACGGCACGGGGTCGCCGAAGGAAGAGGACAACGAGTTCTGGGAGACGGCGCTCGACATGGGAATGAAGCTCTCCCCGCACTTCGGCTTCGGTGAGATCCGGGCGCCGGTGGGCGGCGCAGGCCGTGGGACGGGCAGCCAGCCCTTCGCGGGCGCGCTCTGCCAGCGGGCGGGGTCGCACGCGCCCGTCTATTGCATGTCGCAGCTCATCGCGGCGGGCGTGCTCGACCGCTACCCCGACCTCGAGATGTACTTCGCGGAGACCAACGCGAGCTGGCTCCCCTTCAGCCTCTTCTTCATGGACGACAACTACCAGCTCTTCAAGGACTGGTTCGGCGTCACGCTGCAGATGAAGCCCAGCGAGTACGTGAAAAAGCACTTCTACTTCGGCATCGTCCGCGATCCGATGATCTTCCAGATGCAGCACCTGATCCCGTGGGACCGCATCATGTGGGGCTCCGACTTCCCCCACTCCGTGGGGTCGTTCCCCAAGAGCGCCGAGTTCTTCGACACGGCGATGGCCGACGTCTCCGACGACCTGCGGCGGAAGATCCTCCTCGACGTGCCCGCCGCGTTCTTCGACCTCGATTTGGCGAAGCCGATCACGGCGACGCCAAACTAGACGCAGGAGGTCGGCGGATGGGCCGCAAGTACCGAGTGATCTCGGCCGATGGGCACGTGGAGACGCCGCCCGACACGTTCGTGAAGTACGTGCCCGAGCGATGGCGGGACCGCGCGCCTCGCCTCGCGCCGCTTGCCGAAGGCGGCGAAGGCTGGCTGATCGAAGGGATGCCGCTGCTCCACAATGGGCAGAACATCACCGCGGGCAAGCCGATCAAGTTCCGCAACGACATCTACTTCGCCGAAGACGGAAGCCCTGCCACCGGCGCCGGCCCCGCCGAGCAGCGCCTCCGCGAGCAGGACCGGGACGGCATCGATTGCGAGGTGCTCTTCCCGCCCGTTTTCGCCAGCAAGTTCCTCACCGGCGTCGCCGACCGCGACGCCTACCTCTCGATGGTGCACCTACGGACAACCGGCCTTGCCGAGCGCGCGACCGTTCACGGGTTCCGGTCGAGCTTCCGCGATTGGGCAGCTGAGCGCACGTCGGCCAGTCACGCCGCGATGGAGCTGAGCCTTGCCCATCACGTCGGCAACGCCGTTGAGCGGGCCTATGCGCGGAGCGATCTTCTCGAACAGCGCCGGGCGCTCGTTGAAGCGTGGGCCGACTACATCACCCTTCCATCGCAGGCCGCGGCGGCGGTTTAGCACGTTCAAGCGCCGCTGAACGGCCCAACGGCGCGCTTGCTGGCCGTGGTCGGCGATGAGGCCGCCCCGGACACTACTCGCCAGGCGCTTCCCTCACGGCGGCGCTTTCAACATCAGGTGTCCAATCCTGAACGGCACGGGCCTCGGGCCAGTGGCGACCTCGCACTTCCCACCGGACTTGTGGATGACTTCGACCTTCCACTGCTAGGGACGGCTGGAGTTTCTTGGCCACCAGCTTGAGGGCGTCGGTCTGGAGGTTGTTCCGGTGGGCCATGAAGACGACCTTGACGGCCGGGACAGGCCGATGCGCCAGGAGCGACGTGAGGCCTGGCGCATGGTGGAGACTTGGTAGTCCGTCTCGAACCCGGCGATGGTAGGGAAGTCCACCAAGTCGAGGCCCGTCTGCACCAGCCTGGGGTGGCAGCCAAGGCGCTCCCGTGTCTTGCTGGCAAGGCCCGCGCACGGTTCCTGCCCTCGGCGGGCGCACCCCATTAAGAGAGAGTTAATAGTGCCTTAGGCTAAGGGATAGCCTATCCCGCGGGATAGGGTATTGCTTTCCACTGGCGGAGACTAGCATTCCCGACAACGTTTCCTTTCGGCAAGGACTTCATTGATGAAGCCGGCCAGGAAACTCCGCCCCAGCGGGATAAGGCGGCGACACGGAGCGATGGACGACACGACGATCCAGCAAGAGGCGGCGCAACGACGCCCGGGACGGGGGCAAGAGCGTCGCCGCGCCTCTCCGCCGAGCAGCGGGAGACGCTCGATTGACCGAACAGCGGCAAAGGCAACAAGCGGCGAGGGTGAAGGCAAGGGTTGGGAGCGACCGGGGGGGCAACAGAATGCCGAGAGGCACCACGAGGCAGGCGGAGGCGAACCGAGCAACGACCTGTGCCCGTGGAGTCCCTATCGGGGCTATCCCCGCGTGTACGGGGGAACCACCGCCGTCTCCTTCATCGCACGCAGCGCGTCCCGGCTATCCCCGCGTGTACGGGGGAACCACGCGAATCCGGGCGCGAGCCATTGACCTACAGGGTCTATCCCCGCGTGTACGGGGGAACCCACAAAAAGCAAAAGAAAACGTACCCTATCCTAGGTCTATCCCCGCGTGTACGGGAACCTCTACCGCTGCCTTCCCTCCGCCTCCTGACAGCGGTCTATCCCCGCGTGTACGGGGGAACCGCTAGCACGGGATACTTTCAGAAACCTAACAACGGTCTATCCCCGCGTGTACGGGGGAACCGTTGCCTACGGATTCTAAAGCTAACGGTGATGGGGTCTATCCCCGCGTGTACGGGGGAACCTAGCTAGGTAAGCCTTTCAGCGTTGATAGGTACGGTCTATCCCCGCGTGTACGGGGGAACCGAGCGCCTTTCATGTCTAACGCGAATACAACCCGGTCTATCCCCGCGTGTACGGGGGAACCGTAAGCAGATTTACAACCTGCCAAGCCTACACGGGTCTATCCCCGCGTGTACGGGGGAACCAGGCAAGGCAAGGCAAGGCACAACCCTGCTACCGGTCTATCCCCGCGTGTACGGGGGAACCGTGCGGGGCTTGGGGTTGTCGATGTAGTTCATCGGTCTATCCCCGCGTGTACGGGGGAACCCGCTAGCACGGTTACTAACGAAAACCTAACAACGGTCTATCCCCGCGTGTACGGGGGAACCACCGTCCCTCCGACGGCGGCCGAGCGCGCCCGCGGTCTATCCCCGCGTGTACGGGGGACCCCCCCGGCCTTGGCCTTTCCCGTCCGGTGAAGTCGGTCTATCCCCGCGTGTACGGGGGAACCATCCCCAGCAGGACGCCGAGGACTCCCACTTACGGTCTATCCCCGCGTGTACGGGGGAACCACGCCCGCTTTCGTCGCCGTCAAGCATGGTGACGGTCTATCCCCGCGTGTACGGGGGAACCGCCGCCGCCGCAAGGTACCCTACGCCCGTATAGGGTCTATCCCCGCGTGTACGGGGGAACCATGTCCGGCGTGGGAGCCCCCAACCCCATCCAAGGTCTATCCCCGCGTGTACGGGGGAACCTCGCGCCCCGCGACCCGAATATCTGCATGGCCGGGTCTATCCCCGCGTGTACGGGGGAACCTGTTGCCGCTCCTGTTTGCGTTGGGCCGGGAGCGGTCTATCCCCGCGTGTACGGGGGAACCAGCGCGGCATAGAGGGCCGGAACGTCGGCGACCGGTCTATCCCCGCGTGTACGGGGGAACCAGCATCCCGCCAACCATCAACATCACATTCGAGGGTCTATCCCCGCGTGTACGGGGGAACCGTAGCAACGTAACCCACGCAATACGCCACCGCGGGTCTATCCCCGCGTGTACGGGGGAACCGGTACCGCACAGTGCATATGAGGCGCACCGGACGGTCTATCCCCGCGTGTACGGGGGAACCGTAGGTGATGGGCTCGACGTCCGGCGTCTCCAGGGTCTATCCCCGCGTGTACGGGGGAACCTGACAAGTCTCGAAGCCGGCGGGACCTGGGGGCGGTCTATCCCCGCGTGTACGGGGGAACCGTCGAGCTGCTGACGCTGCGCGGTCAACACCACGGTCTATCCCCGCGTGTACGGGGGAACCGTCCTGAGCTTCGCCGCCGACACCGGCTGCGAGGGTCTATCCCCGCGTGTACGGGGGAACCTACCAGGCGGAGAGCCCGACGTCTGCCTACGAGGGTCTATCCCCGCGTGTACGGGGGAACCCAGGACGCAATGGAACGCGGGAAGGGCGGTCACGGTCTATCCCCGCGTGTACGGGGGAACCCGCGGCGTTGCACTAGGGCCTCTACTCGGAATGGGTCTATCCCCGCGTGTACGGGGGAACCGCGGCCTGGGAGGATTACTACACGTCCGGGGCGGGTCTATCCCCGCGTGTACGGGGGAACCACTTGCTAGGCGTACCGGCTGATACTGCCTACGGGTCTATCCCCGCGTGTACGGGGGAACCGGCTTCCCGTTCCATGTGTCATAGCTTGGGCGGGGTCTATCCCCGCGTGTACGGGGGAACCGCCGTCATCTGGACGGATAGCGAGGTTAGCTGCGGTCTATCCCCGCGTGTACGGGGGAACCTTGATGCTTACCACGTATGGGGGGCGAACTACGGGTCTATCCCCGCGTGTACGGGGGAACCTCGCTCCCATTGGCCCCTTAAGAGAGCTATGTGGGTCTATCCCCGCGTGTACGGGGGAACCGCGACCTCGGTGCGCTTCGCGTCGTCGGATGCGGGTCTATCCCCGCGTGTACGGGGGAACCAAGATCACCACATCGGCTTTAGTAATCTTCATGGGTCTATCCCCGCGTGTACGGGGGAACCTGGCAGTGATGTGCAGCCAGACTGCAAAGACTGGGTCTATCCCCGCGTGTACGGGGGAACCAGTCCCTCCCCGCCTCGCGGCGGCGCTATCGACGGTCTATCCCCGCGTGTACGGGGGAACCTGGGCCGTTCAGCGAGACCCGCCAGATTACCACGGTCTATCCCCGCGTGTACGGGGGAACCGTTCGCCAGGCCCGCCCGAGGTCACGCCGCACCGGTCTATCCCCGCGTGTACGGGGGAACCTCGGTAGCTTTGGTGCGCTGAGTGGTACGCCAGGGTCTATCCCCGCGTGTACGGGGGAACCGTTTCCTCCTCGCGTCTCGATCCAAGAGAGTCGGGTCTATCCCCGCGTGTACGGGGGAACCAGGGTAGGATTCCAAACGGGACCTAATCCTCACGGTCTATCCCCGCGTGTACGGGGGAACCGCCGCCCTAGGCTACAAAGTGGCCTCCATAAACGGTCTATCCCCGCGTGTACGGGGGAACCCGTTCCCCCAATCTCGTGACGTGCTCGCGTAGAGGTCTATCCCCGCGTGTACGGGGGAACCGCGGCGGATGGTGGCGCGAGATGCACGGGCGGCGGTCTATCCCCGCGTGTACGGGGGAACCAGGGACGAGGGCGGTACGGGGGTGGCCGTCGCGGGTCTATCCCCGCGTGTACGGGGGAACCATCCATCGCTCCGTCCCCGCTGTGATCCGCGGGGGTCTATCCCCGCGTGTACGGGGGAACCATGTAATGTTAATGGTAGGCGGGATGCTGTCTAGGTCTATCCCCGCGTGTACGGGGGAACCGCTCTGCGTTGTGAAGACCGCCATGCCTACAGGGGTCTATCCCCGCGTGTACGGGGGAACCACGGCCTCGGCGTCGTAGTAGTACCGCGACGACGGTCTATCCCCGCGTGTACGGGGGAACCCCACGCGATCACGTTCTCGCTGGAGTTGTAGAGGGTCTATCCCCGCGTGTACGGGGGAACCGGGTTCTCCTTCTCGGCGAACGATAGATGGACGGGTCTATCCCCGCGTGTACGGGGGAACCTGGAGGATCACCACCCCATCTTCATCACCGGGCGGTCTATCCCCGCGTGTACGGGGGAACCTGATCCCCGTATCGTCGGCGTCTATTCCGGAGGGGTCTATCCCCGCGTGTACGGGGGAACCACCTATAACGACCTCGACTCCGAACTGGTCAACGGTCTATCCCCGCGTGTACGGGGGAACCCGTCCATCCCGGAATGCGACCCGTCCTACCTGAGGTCTATCCCCGCGTGTACGGGGGAACCACTTCATTGAAGCCGGGGCGTCGTCGAAGCGAGGGTCTATCCCCGCGTGTACGGGGGAACCTCTCGCCTTTATCGCCGCCTCCAAATAGGCCGCGGTCTATCCCCGCGTGTACGGGGGAACCGAGGGGACAGTTCTCAAAACTCGACTAACTACTGGTCTATCCCCGCGTGTACGGGGGAACCCGGGCCGCGATGCGAACCGTACCGGGTATGTCCGGTCTATCCCCGCGTGTACGGGGGAACCTCTTGCGCGTCGAGCGAGTCCGGGCCCACAAAGGGTCTATCCCCGCGTGTACGGGGGAACCGCGCCCGCCGCAATGGAGAATGGATTCCCAAAGGGTCTATCCCCGCGTGTACGGGGGAACCTTGTTTTGAGTAGCGTACCAGGCTTGTCAGCAGGGTCTATCCCCGCGTGTACGGGGGAACCCGGGGTTTGCTTCCCCCTTCTGTCCTAGGCTCAGGTCTATCCCCGCGTGTACGGGGGAACCTTCGTGAAGGCGTCACGCAGCCCGCCGGTCTTCGGTCTATCCCCGCGTGTACGGGGGAACCACGGCGGCCAACCGCTTCAGGACCACCGCCGCGGGTCTATCCCCGCGTGTACGGGGGAACCGCTTCTATTACCCAGATGCCCGCGTCCGCGACGGGTCTATCCCCGCGTGTACGGGGGAACCGATCACCCAGACCCGAACGCTGGAACTCGTGAGGGTCTATCCCCGCGTGTACGGGGGAACCTGACCTGGGGCCGTGCCGACACAAGCACCAGTGGGTCTATCCCCGCGTGTACGGGGGAACCTCTATGACCGCCGTGCCGGTGCTCCGCGCCAACGGTCTATCCCCGCGTGTACGGGGGAACCGCGTGACCACGCTCACGCTGAGGGTTGGCGGCGGGTCTATCCCCGCGTGTACGGGGGAACCACCATCTGGGGAGCGGGCAACGGCTCCACAACGGGTCTATCCCCGCGTGTACGGGGGAACCAAGTACGGGCAGACCCACCCGGACGGCGTCAGAGGTCTATCCCCGCGTGTACGGGGGAACCGATACTTGGGATCGCGTTCGGCTTCGGGAATCGGGTCTATCCCCGCGTGTACGGGGGAACCAGTCATCGCCTGGGCGCTCGAAGGCGCGGTCGAGGTCTATCCCCGCGTGTACGGGGGAACCCACGTCGAGCCCGCTATCTTCCTCAAAGGGGAGGGTCTATCCCCGCGTGTACGGGGGAACCTCGTTTCGTAGAGCGAATGGTCATGCTGCTAGGGGTCTATCCCCGCGTGTACGGGGGAACCGCTTGGCCCGCGAGCAGGGGAAAGCCGGACGCGGGTCTATCCCCGCGTGTACGGGGGAACCATCGGACCTCTTACCAGCTTCATATCAGTCTCCGGTCTATCCCCGCGTGTACGGGGGAACCACCTGTATGCCCCCCGACGGTTCTAGGCAAACGGGTCTATCCCCGCGTGTACGGGGGAACCTTTGAACGCTGGAGTCAAAGAGCACAGGACTTCGGTCTATCCCCGCGTGTACGGGGGAACCGCTCTTTGAGTCCAGAGTTCAAATTCCTCTGCGGGTCTATCCCCGCGTGTACGGGGGAACCAGAGCGTCCGCGAGGTAGGCGCGGGCGATGCGGGGTCTATCCCCGCGTGTACGGGGGAACCGCTATGGCGAACATGGTTGACCTCTTCCCCCAGGGTCTATCCCCGCGTGTACGGGGGAACCGCTTACACCTATTACCCTCAGAGCCACTACTACGGTCTATCCCCGCGTGTACGGGGGAACCGTCATACCCTACAGCTCCAGGGTTAGAGGGTGGGGTCTATCCCCGCGTGTACGGGGGAACCGCGGTCGCGGACGCCTACGCCCACTCGCGGGACGGTCTATCCCCGCGTGTACGGGGGAACCTACCTCTGCGGGGACATCCTCTTCCGGTCTCACGGTCTATCCCCGCGTGTACGGGGGAACCTCGCCAACAACCCAGACGATAACCCCTCCCGGCGGTCTATCCCCGCGTGTACGGGGGAACCAGGACACGCTCAACGGCGGCGTCCAATTCGTCGGGTCTATCCCCGCGTGTACGGGGGAACCTAGGGGCGGGTGTCTTCGGTGTACGCCACGAACGGTCTATCCCCGCGTGTACGGGGGAACCTGGCGTTCTTTACCGATACCCTCCCCATGTGGAGGTCTATCCCCGCGTGTACGGGGGAACCCCGCTCGTTTAGGATTCCCGCCACCACGTCCTCGGTCTATCCCCGCGTGTACGGGGGAACCAGGTGATCCGCCCATCCTGCTCTTGCCGCGAGCGGTCTATCCCCGCGTGTACGGGGGAACCCCCCCAAAGACGTGGAGCCGTGGGGACGTGTCGGGTCTATCCCCGCGTGTACGGGGGAACCTGTTGCCGCTCCTGTTTGCGGTCCCGCGGGAGCGGTCTATCCCCGCGTGTACGGGGGAACCACGGGAGCCACGGGCGTGGCGGGAGCGCCCACGGGTCTATCCCCGCGTGTACGGGGGAACCCCCCCAAAGACGTGGAGCCGTGGGGCCGTGTCGGGTCTATCCCCGCGTGTACGGGGGAACCGGCCACCCTAACGCCCGCGTCTCGTGTTTCGTCGGTCTATCCCCGCGTGTACGGGGGAACCGCGATCATCCCGCACATTGCGCCAATCCAGACCGGTCTATCCCCGCGTGTACGGGGGAACCTGGCGACCGCCAAGAAGCCCCGCTTCATTCACCGGTCTATCCCCGCGTGTACGGGGGAACCCAGCGTGGGGCGCGCGGTATTCGTTCACGATGGGGTCTATCCCCGCGTGTACGGGGGAACCATGAACGGGTACAGGGCCTGTTCGGACTCGCAGGGTCTATCCCCGCGTGTACGGGGGAACCACCGTCGGCCTTCGCCGTTTCGTTTCCGCCCCGGGTCTATCCCCGCGTGTACGGGGGAACCATGGGATAACGCGCTCGCTGACATCCCTTGCAAGGTCTATCCCCGCGTGTACGGGGGAACCCTTCGCGTCTACGGAGGCACCCCCGTCGGATGGGGTCTATCCCCGCGTGTACGGGGGAACCCAGAACGTCTACCGGGTCAAGGAAGGCTGGCAGGGTCTATCCCCGCGTGTACGGGGGAACCAGCGGGGCGATGATCTTCCCGTGGATGGCGCACGGTCTATCCCCGCGTGTACGGGGGAACCAGGTGGCTCGCCCAGATACGGTAGCCGTCGAAGGGTCTATCCCCGCGTGTACGGGGGAACCTCGGTGGTGATTACTACCTCGACCTGACGCCGGGGTCTATCCCCGCGTGTACGGGGGAACCCTGCTGTGTCATTCGTCACTCCCTGCTTTCTACGGTCTATCCCCGCGTGTACGGGGGAACCCGGCTTCGCTTGGAACAATTCCCCCGACTGTACGGTCTATCCCCGCGTGTACGGGGGAACCCCTTGCGCCAACTGAGACGGGGCCTATCTCAACGCATGCTGGGAGAACCGCGTCGGAGAGGAGGGCAGGCGGAAGGGGCCTCTGATTATTCGTCCGCACCCCGGTTCAGGAAAGCAGGCTAGTGATACTTTACTAAGTACACTCCGTCAGCATCTACGATGTCCTTGGGCGCTTCTCCCAGCGTTCGTATCCGCTGTTCGCCCACTGCGGCGGGGTCTCGCCAAGTCATCACTATCGCGCCTTGCCTCAGCTCGTAATGCCACCGCGTTAGCACGTCCCAAATCCTCTCCCTTATACCGTTCGTCATCTGCGGAGAGGTATACACCCCTGGCGCTATCTCCAACATCGCCGACGCGAGAAACCCTCGGTATCGCGCCTCGACATTAACCGTGACGACGACGGTCATACATTACTCCTTAGTCCGCATCCAGCGACCCTGCAGGCCCCTGTTGGAGAGGGGCAACGTCCTCGAAGAGCGTTTTAATGTGGTCGATCATTTTCGGAATGACGCGCTCGGCGCGGAGCATCTCCCCTGTGGTCCGCCGGGTGTGCCTCTCAATGTTCAACGTCGGGTCTTCTATCACGGCCTTAGCCGACCTTAGCGCGGCGGGCAGCAGGAGACTGTCACGGAACAGATCGGCGATGTCCAATGCAAAGGCCTCGCCGCTGTGCTCATGAATGAACCCCAACTGAGGAATCGCCCCCACCGCGGTTACCGCAATCACCGCCGCCGAAGTTACCGCGACTGATGCATGGTTGATGGCTTGATTCGGAACGTCTGCCGCTAGTGGGTTGGTCCGGTCGTAGCGGCGGCCTCGCCACGTGACGCCGTAGCGCTGGGCGAGAGTTTGGTACGTCCGCTTCATCCGCGCGCCCTCAATCCCTCGGAGGGCGTCGAGGCTCTGGTGAGGGAGCAGCTCGCCTAGGCGCAGTGCGTACATCTTGCGGGCGATAGTGATCCGGCTACCCTTGGGATCGCCCCAGGCGCGCATTTGCCGACGGGCGATGTCGGAGGTGTCAGGCATCAAGGGCGGAGCCGTATAACAGCGGACGCCGTCCTCGCCGACCGCGACGAGAGCCGTGCCGTGGCGCGCCATCAGGCGCAGCGCGTCGTGGCTGACCGTCGACCCGGGGCCGAGCAGAATCATCGACAGCGATTGAAAGGGGATACCGTATTCGCCGCTGTCCAGAGAACTATCGCTGTCCGGTCCGCCATGGCGCTCGAACCTGAGGGCTCCTTCCCGCACGGTGAGTGCGCCGCGGGACAGCCATAACAATCCGTGCCGGTCGGCATGGGGTATCCTGGCGGTTTCCAGTCCCAATCTGCCTCTGAGCATCGTGCTTCCTCTCCAGATGGCGTCCCCGGGGGGTGCTCCTTTTGGCCCGCAAGAGCCCCTGCCATAACCAATCCCCGCGTGGGCGGGGGAGCCGGCGACAAAAGTTCTTCGATTGTTAAGGTGCGGGCGGAGGTCATGCCTCTCTTGCGCGGGGAGAGCGACGCTCATTCACGGGCCGGGCGGAGGAGCAGCATCCCGTAGCCGTAGGCGCGATGCCGCCCGACGCCGCAGGCCAACAGGTTGGTGAATGCGCCGCCGTCGGTGATGGTGAGAATACCCCGCATGACCGCGTCCGGCCCCTCGCTGTGGCGGGCGCCCGGCTTGCGGACGGCGCGGGTGCGCTGGAAAAGTACCAACCGGGTCCGCTGCACATCCAAACGCGCCCCGCCTCTTCTCTCGAGCTGGTCCGACAACCATTCGGTATACACGTCTTCCCGGCTGCGTTTCATGCCGCCCTTCGGATGCTGGACTGCCTCCTGCAGGAAGGCGTCCCATTCTCTGGCTGGATGGCTGTCGGCATTCCGAGAGCGGCGGACGATGGGGCGAATTCGGGTCTCGAAGCCCAGGCGTTTGCCCACCTGCCAATCTGCTGGCATCGACTTACTGTCCAGGCTCTGAGTGGGTATGACTCTACACTGTAGCGGGTCGGCGCAGATGCCGGCCGTTTCGCGCAAGGCGTCGGCGCGGGCCCGGCCGTAGCCGTAGAGGACGCCGGTTGCGCCGCCGCGCGGCAGTATCAGGCGGAAGGGCTTGGGAGCGAGATCCCCGAAGCACTCGGTGAGCAGGCAGTGCATGGCGTGGTCTGGGTCTTGGAGGCGTCTTGTTCCCATCCATCGCTGGAAGTCGCGCACGCTGATGTCGGCGCGCAGCATGTGCAGGGCGGACGTTTCCGTTGCAGCGTTGGCCGTTGTGGTCATTCTTGACCGTCCTTTTCCGGTTGTGGCGGGACCTTTGCGGGGTCGGAAAAGCCCCCCTGGTCTATGGAGCCCTCGCAGACCGCCCGCCCGCCGCCGTGGAGGCCGGACACCCAGTTACGTTGATCGGTGAGCGCATAACTCCGATTGGGGGTGATCTCTGCTACTCCTTCGCCCGCGGGCCAGAAGGCCCTTGTTGTTGTGGGACTGGGTGTCCCATCGAGAAGGGGCCACGCCAGCAGTGCCGCCAGCACGGTACCGCCATGGCTGAACCCGGCGAACAGCGGGGCCGACGGCAGGCACGGCTTGCGGCCGATAAAGAGGGGGCGCGCCGGTTCTTGCAACGCCTCCGCTAGGTCGTCCAGAACCAGCTCCCCGCCGGGCTGCAGCCGCAGGGCGACGGTTACGCGCATGTCGGCGAAGTAATCGCGGTAGCGAAGATGCGGAGAATTGTAGGTGTTGGCTCCGCCGGCCCGCTCTTCGGGCGTTCCTCGAGTGGTCCACCCCTTGTCGTTGGCGGCCAACTGTGCCGTCTGAAAGTCGGTCAGACGCCCATCGCCGTGTGGTTCGCGGTCGATGCGGGCGGCGAACACCAACCGGTCCTGCAAGTGTTGATGCTGCTCCCTCTCGATACGACGCCAGCCCAGCGCGTTGGCCAACAGGCCAGTCAGCATCGAGACCGATGGGAACCAGCGGATGACGCCGTAGTTGTCGATGGTCTCGCTACCGAAGGCCATTAGGGGGGCTTCCAGATTCAGAATCAGGTGCCGCATGACCTACGCGGCCTCGCCGCTGCGAACCGTGTCAGCAGCCCACGACGCTAGGTCATCGAGGTTCAGGCGCGCGGCGTCGGGGATTGCGCAGCCGTCAACCGACATCACTCGGCGGGCTTCCCGCGCGCCGTAGGCGGCGTCCAGCTTGGCGAGATGTTCCGCCAGGGCTTCGACCGTCTTCCCGGTCTGGGCGGGCGTCGGGTTGCGGAAGGCGGCGGCCAGACTGCGCGGCTGGCGGGAGCCGGCCTCGATGAGCACCAGCTCGGCATAGCCGTAGGGCGCGGTGGAGCCAAGCTTGGCCCCGGGCGACACAGTGGCGATGAGGTGCGCCAGATGCTCGACCACCTTGCTGGCGAGGGTCTTGTCAGCGTGCCGCCACTCGTCAGCGGTGCAGCCTTCTAGGTTGGAGACCAGCCCCGGCACGTCCACCACCACGTAGCCGTAGAACAGCCCGGCGGTCAGCTCCATGTCGCCGATGTGAGCGGCCCCGGCGTCTTCATCCTCGCGCTGCAAATCGTCCACCACGGAAAAGTAATCGCTTTCGCTCTCCTCCCGGTGCACGGTGAAGGCGTGGGCGACGTGGATGGCGGCGTCGATGTTGGCGCCGGGGTCGGAGGTAACCATGCGACCGAAGAGCGCGCCTTCCAACCCGCCGGGTAGGCGGGCCTGCTCGCGAAAGGTGCGGAAGTTGCCGCCCTTGAAGAGCTCGACAGCGGCTTCGCTGGCGGCTTTGGCGTCGTCCGGGTGTTGCGCGCAAATCTCGCTGGCTTTGGATTGCAGGTGTTCCACTTCGGGGAGGCCCAGCAGCAAGGGCTGTCGGCCGGTTACCGTCTTACCGCTATCACCGTAAACGCCAGCGTTGAAAGCGCCTTCCACCGCCGCCAGAACTCCGTCGGTCACGCCGCCTTTTTCTCTTAGCGGCTGCATCACCTTGCGCTCGACTATGTTCCGTGAGCGGACCGCGGCTTCCGCGCCGGGTATGGCGTGGATCGCAAAGTCGTCTTGGGCCACGCGCCAATGTCGCTTGAGGCACTGCGACGATATGCGGGTGCGGACGGCGCCGCCGAAGGGCATCCGCTTGGCCAGCCCGCTGTCGTCCCGGTTCAGCAGCGCCGCCGAATAGGAGTGCAGGGTGTGGATCTGGAGGAATCTGGGGGTAGGCATGGTCGATCTCCTTTGTCTGAGCTAATCGCTCTGGGTGGCCGATGGAGTGGCGCGGCGCTCCGCCTGGTAGTAGTCGCGGGCGATACGGCGACGGGCTTGCTCTGCGGCCTCTTCGTCATAGCCGTCGTTGAGGATGAATTGCGCCATCTCGCGCCAATTGAAGGACACGTTAGCGGCGGCCATCATCCGAAACAATCGGGCCAGCAGGGTCTGTAACATCGGCCCCCGCGCCGTCAGCAGCCGTTTGAGCCGCGTTTCGCTGTAGAAGCCTTTCTCTCGCTGGGATTCGCCGCCGAGGAACAGCGCCCGTCCCACGGCCGCATAGCCGTCATGGGCGGTGCGGGTATTGCCCTCCCCGGTGTTCGTCGGCGTCATCAGAGCGATGCCGTGGAGAATGAGCGCCCATTTGCTTTCCACAGCTGCGCCGTGATTCAGCAGATCTTGCTGCCCCATTAGCTTCCAGAAAACAGCCGCGTCGAGAGCGTCGGGGTTCATCCGCCGCAGTTCAGCGAGATCGCCCCGGCGAAAATTTGGCCGGACCATGTCGCTGGCGAAAGTGACGGTAATGTCGCCCCAGGACCGAGGCCGCGCCGGCGTACCGGACGCCTCAACGGCTTGCACGCTGGTCATGATTCCTCTCCTTGTCCGCATCGTTGAACAGGGGCGGCAGGCCGGCATTCATCCGTAACCGCCCCTCAAACAGTCCCTCGGCGTTGGCACGCGCCTTGTAGCGGTGAATCGCGGGGCACGGCAGCGAGTCCGCAGCGTCTTGGAGCAGGGCACGGGCGCGATCGACTACGCCGTTGTCACCGTTCATCAGCCACTTATTGTGGATACCTTGTCGTTCGCTCTCGTCGGCCTCGAACTCGGTTTGCAGGTCGTCGAAAAAGCGCCCGTCCACGATGTCGTCTAGCCGATTCAGCCAGCGACGGGCCAGCTTGCGGTGCTCAGGACTGACATTATCGACGTCGCCCCGGGCCGCGAACACCTGGATTGCATGGCTGAGGATGCGTTGGATGACGCCAATCCGCTCAATCCGTTTTCGGGCGATGTCGCCTAGCTCCTTGATCCCATCACGGCGCTGCAGCGCCACTTTGATTTTGTACCTTATGGGGATGCTGCGTTCGTGGTAACCCTCAGTCTTCCCCTGACCCCGCACTATCGCGCGCGCCACCAACCGCATTGGCTCGGAAGAGCGCAACTCGGATTGTGTCGGCCTGAGGAGAGCCGGACGTTCCCAATCAGTCAGGTATTCCGTGACCCGCTTGTAGTGGAATCCACCGGCGCTCAGCGTTAGCGGCAACCCTTCCCTCGCACTGTTGACGGGAGTCCAGGGGTCGCCGGTCCTGCCCTTGAGGGCTTTCCCCTCTATGCGCGCCGCTTTCGAGCTCGTTCGGACACCATGCAGTGCACTGTCCGGGGAGCGCTGCAGCCGGATACGGCGGCAAACCTCGATATAGAAGGGATCGAGGCGATCGAGCAGCAATGCTTCCGCCGGCGTCCCGTCCCACGGCATGGTCCATAGCAGGGCGGCACCAGCGTCGATCATTGGATACTCAGCCAGCAACGTGGGGCGATATTCGAGGAGAGCGATCACGTCGCGCCGGACGTGGGCGCCAAGCCCTTCCGGCGGCGCCAGCGTGAATGCCGGACGGCTCCCCAGACCGCCGTTCATCCGGGAGATGCCGTAGTTGCCGGCCCCAGCGAACCCCTCCATCGTCTGCAGGGTGATCAACGCGAAAATCCAGTCGTCGACTTCGGCCTGGGCCGCCACCGCCGACTTCAGGTCGTGGTTCTTGGCAGTGACCAGCATATCGAGCTCGTCGGGGGTTCCAACCGTGCTCTTATAGTCCTTACCCCGCTCCTTGGAGCGGGCGGGCGGCTGCATGAAGGCAGGCATGGTGATGTCGTCCACCACCAGACGCCAGGGCTCGCCGCCGGGGTGGTCCGGCGTGAGGCCGCGAAGCAAGGCGCCCCACTCGTCCGCGTCGGCCGGCGGCTCGCTCAGGTCGGCCCGATGCATCGCCAACGCGCCGAGCTGCGACAGGAAAGCGTGCCAGCCATGGCGCTGGTGGGGACGCAACGCCGGGAAGGCGTCCACCTCATCCCGCATCAGCGCGGCGTAGACTTCCGGCAGGGACGCCTCGGCGCGCGCTCCCTCGGACGTGTTGAAGCGGATCAGAGGTTCGGTTAAAAGGTCGAACATCATAGGGACTCTACTGGCTGCATCGCGTTTCTGGCAAGGGCCTACTGTCATTAACCGTGACGCTTTCGGGGAGATGCCCGGAACTGCCTCGCATGGGACTTGCGAGTCGGGGAAATAGTCTGGTAGGAGCCGCGAGTAGCACTAGACCGGTTGGGTCTCCCGGCGCAGACCTAGCCGGTCGTAGCGGAACGCCCGGTCGCCGACGCGAAGGGTGAAACCGCCATCGGCCGGGGTGGGGGCGATGGGGTCGTCGACGGCGGCGTCGCCGAGCCAGCGGATCGGGAGCGCGATACTGTCGATGGTCTTCCCTGGACCGAAGGGGCTGCGCGGCACTGGATCGAACGCCACTTCGATGCCCTCGTCGCCCAGCCGGGTGCGGATGCGTTCTTCTAACGAGCCACGGAACAGCACATCGTGGTTGTCGTCACCAGAGAAGGACTTGTCGCGCCGGATGATGACGCTGCGGGCGGTCAGACCGTCGGCTATGTTCTCTCCCGCGACGCTGTTGGCATGGACGCGCCAGCCATCGCCCATCTCTTGGGTGATGGCTTCCAGCGCGTCGGGATGGGTAGCCCGCTCCACCAATTCGCGGTTCATCCGAGGGATGCTCCACTGGGGATACTCGCCGACCAGCCGCCGGGTGGCCTCTAGGATGCGCAGGTCCTTGTAAACGTACCCGTGGGGGCCGAGTCCGTTTCGGTCGGGGCCCCGTTGCAGCAGCGGCGAGAGGTCGCTGGGGTTCGGGGTCAGCACCCGGCAGGCGGGTGTGTCGTAGCCTGCAGGCCGGTCGCTCCGTTGGTGGCGGTGCAGGCGACCAATTCGTTGCAGCAGTACGTCCATCGGACACAGGTCGGTAATGAGCAGGTCGGCATCGATGTCCAGCGACTGCTCCAGCGTCTGCGTGCCGACCACGATGATGCCGCCACCGGCGCGGTCTTTGCCCAGCCGCTCTTCCACTGAGCGGTCTAACAATCGGCGGTCGTGGCCGGCGAACCGGCCGTGATGCAGAGTCGGGGTATCCTGGCATGTAAACAAAAGGCTGCGGCCACTGCCGACCGCCGCCCGTTCCATCGCCTGCTGGGTGCTGATTGCGAAGCTAACGGTGTTGCGAATGATCAGGACCTTGGCCCCGACCCGCGCCGCCTGCAAGGCATCTTCCGCTACCCGATCAAAGTGCTGCATCAGCGGTATGGCGGCGACCTCGACGGTTTTCTCCCGGTCGTTCCAGCCTACGGCGGTGACGCGCTCGCCGCTGGGAGTCATCGTGCTGACGGCGGGGTAGGGTGAGTCGATGGCTGCCTCCAGTGGCAAGACGTCACTGGGACTGGGACGTCCGGCGGACAGCCACGCTTGCCGCGCCGCGGAACCGAGCGTGGCCGACATCAGCAGCGCATAGCCCCCGGCGTCGAGATGAGCGTCGAGCAGAGCTTTCAGGATGCGGCGCATGTAGATGTCCGAGGCGTGGACCTCGTCCACGACCAGCAGATTGCGGGCCAGGCACGCCGCTCGCAGGTGCGCGTTCTTGACCTTGAGCGCCGCCATCATCGCCTGATCCACGGTCCCCACGGCGATTTGCGCCGCGAGGTAACGCTTGGCGCTCTCGGCGGCCCAACGACGGTGACGTGTGGTGTCGTCCGGGTGGTCGTCCCACTCGACGTCGTAGTACGGCAGCTGCTGGCCGGTGATCTCCCCAACCCGCAGGTAGCCCGGAACCGCCAAGACAGGTTCGGGCAGGTGGGTATCGGGGAACAGCTGCTTCACGAAGCGGGTTACCCGGTTGTGCAACTGCGTGGCGGCGGCGCGGGTGGGTAGGGCGAAGTAGAGACCGTCCACCAACCCCTTTTCGTACATATCGGCGAAGCGCCACAGGGCCGCCTCGGTCTTGCCGGAGCCGGTTTCGGATTCGATGATGACCAGCCGCTCATCCAGCGGGGTGTCCACAGCGGCCTGCTGGATGGCGTTGGGGGATTGGCCAATGTGCGGAAACAAGGCGCCGAAATCAGGCGTCCCGGCAAATTGGCGTCGCTGCTCGTTCAGATCTAATCCAATAGCCTCGATGGCTTGCTTGGCATTGACGCGAGCGGTAGCCATGTAATCATCCCGCAGCGTATCAACATACTCGAACCAGAACTTGTTTGAGCCTATCCAGTCGGCCAGGTTGCATAGCCCTAGGAACAGGTGCTGAAAGGCGGGCGCGGAAGGGAGCGGCGGCACGCCGTGTTCCCAGGCCGCCGGGAACCACGTGCCCGCCAGTCGCCCGATACGCCGAACGTACTGTTGGGGGTCTAGGTCGCCGAAAGAACGCCAGATTGCCGGATTCGCTTCGCGCTTGCCTTCCAGTTGCAGGGGCAGCCCGTGGTGCGATAGGGCAGCCACGAACAGGGCGCTGACAGTCTCGCCCTCGCGGTCGTCCCAGGATTCGACTGCGTCAAACCACCAATCCAGGGCGTCCTTGAAGAACCACTTTGACGTTACGTCGTCTTCGCCGCGCAGCACGGGGGTCAGGTCCAGCGTGTGACCGGCGTGGCGTGGTTTGCGCTGCCCGGCAGGGAAATCAGCGTCCCGCCAGATCTGGGTCTGGAAGCCGATGTTGACTTTGCCGATGTCGTGGAGGGCAGCAAAGAGGGCGAGACGCGCCGCCGTCGCGTCGTCGAGATCATCCCGCCCGCCAGCTCGGGCCAGCCGCTGCCGGATGGTTGGCTGAGCCAGCAGCGCTTCGAGGCACGCGCCAACATCGGCCAGGTGATGCTCCAGCAGGTGGAAACGTTCCGGGCCTCGCTGCCGATACGGGTGCGCCTTGGCCCAGAACAGCTGGGTGTAAGCCGGCGGGCCGCCGCTATCCTTCATAGCTGAGCTGTCCATAGACTCTCTCCCCCTCCCCGCTTAGTCAACCGGGCCCTTCGCCTGCTGGCAACTGGCAGCCCGTATAGTACCGGGACACCTTTGCGCAGCCGAAGGGAGCGGGTCCCGCAAGGGCCGCTCCTACAGGCCGCCCGTTGCTGTAGGAGAACCATGGCCAACCTAACGTTCAACGCCATCGACGTTGAAACAGCAAACGCGGACCCTTCGAGTATCTGTCAAATCGGCATTGTTCAGGTTTGCGCCGGCGAAACGAAAGAACAACGGTCAATCTTGATCAACCCTGAAGAACGGTTCAATCCCTTCAACGTCAGACTTCACGGGATTAGCGAAGAGCTCGTCAGGGACAAGGAAACCCTGCCTCAGATTTACGATGAACTGCGCCGTCTCCTGCACCGGACGATTCTCGTGAGTCATACGGCATTTGACCGAGTCGCGCTTGACGGAGCCACGCGAAAGTATGGGCTTGCTCCGATTCAGGCGACCTGGCTCGATAGCGCCATGATTTCCCGTTTCGCTTGGCCGGAGAGATACCACGCTGGGGGATACGGGCTAGCGAGCATCGCCGGTGACTTAGGTATTGCCTTTCGGCACCACAACGCGGTAGAGGATGCGAGGGCGGCGGGAGAGATTATCTTGCACGCTTGCAAGCATACCGGGCTGGACATAGACGGATGGATTGACCGGGTCACCCCTCGCCCTCTCTAAATCTGCCGCCTACCTGGCCCACTGCTATGCTCTATCCATTGACGGCGTGTCCACCGTAGTCTCCAGGTCAGCATCAGGTCGGTTTCCGAGATGCTCGCGGTACTCGCAGCCGCCTCCGTGGGAACTTATAACTAGACCGTGATGGCGGCCGCGGCTAGAGGCCGCTGTACACTTCCGAGCGATGCGCGACCCGCGTAACAACTACTTTGTCGGCGTCTATGTAATAGCGCATCCGGTAGTCTGCCACTCTGATCCGCCAGTCACCATCAATAGGCCGGGATACGTTGCGCAGCTTCTTCACGACGGCCTTCGATCCTGGCACGGGGTACGGGTTCTCCTCTAGCCGTTTCAAGGCGACTTCGAGGCGCTGGCGAGCCGAAGGACTGGCGCGCCGTCGTTGCCGTAGCCGGCGAGGCCGTCTTCGGGCAGTTCCCCCTCCACCGCCAGCGACGACTGGAGTTTCTTGGCCACCAGCTTGAGGGCGTCGGCCTGGAGGTTGTTCCGGTAGGCCATGAGGACGACTTTGACTGGCCGGGACAGGCCGATGCGCCAGGAGCGACGTGAGGCCTGGCGCATGGTGGAGACCGGGTAGTCCGGCTCGAACCCGGCGATGGTAGGGAAGTCCACGAGGTCGAGGCCCGTCTGCACCAGCCTGGGGTGGCAGCCAAGGCGCTCCTGTGTCTTGCTGGCAAGACACGCGCATGGTTCCTGCCGTCGGCGGGCGCACCCCTTTAAGAGAGAGTAATAGTGCCGTGGGGCAAGGGGTAGCCTACCCCGCGGGGTAGGCTATTGCATTCGCGGGATGTCCCCTAGCATTTCTGGCAACGTTCCTTCACACAGGCAGGCCGTGCGCCTCCAGGATGTCATTCATGCCCGTGACCCCCAGCCGCATAGCCAAGGCGCTCCCATGTCTTGCTGGCAAGACCCGCGCACGGTTCCTGCCCTCGGCAAGCGCACCCCATTAAGAGAGAGTTAATAGTGCCTTGAGGCTAAGGGATAGCCTATCCCGCGGGATAGGCTATGGCTTTCCACTGGCGGAGACTAGAATTTCCGACAACGTTTCCTTTCGCAAGGGCTTCATTGATGAAGCCGGCCAGGAAACTCCGCCCCAGCGGGATAAGGCGGCGACACGGAGCGATGGACGACACGACGATCCAGCAAGAGGCGGCGCAACGACGCCCGGGACGGGGGCAAGAGCGTCGCCGCGCCTCTCCGCCGAGCAGCGGGAGACGCTCGATTGACCGAACAGCGGCAAAGGCAACAAGCGGCGAGGGTGAAGGCAAGGGTTGGGAGCGACCGGGGGGGCAACAGAATGCCGAGAAGCACCACGAGGCAGGCGCAGGCGAACCGAGCAGCGACCTGTGCCCGCGTCTCAGGCAAGGGCAGGGGGAGGGAGGACAAGACCTCCACCTCCGAGCAAATCGGCGAATGTAGGCCCACTCCGTACGCGGGGACTGATCCTTTTCGCGGGATACACAGGATGTCGGTCCAGGCTGGTCCTCGAAGCGAGCGGAGTTCCAACGCATGCTCGGCGACGCCAGCGCAGGCACTTCGACACGATA
The DNA here is from genome assembly GCA_965261455.1 of Dehalococcoidia bacterium. GTDB lineage: Bacteria > Chloroflexota > Dehalococcoidia > SHYB01 > SHYB01 > DAOUKH01. The sequence goes on from OZ253453.1 coordinate 26,447, forward strand.
GTCTGCCAGGGGAGTCCGCATGAACCGGTTACTTAGGTTGAAAGAGGTTGTGCAGATGGTCGGCCTGAGCCGCGCTTCCATCTACCGTTTAATGGACAGTGGTGACTTCCCCCATGCCATCCGCGTCGGCCCCCGTGCCGTGCGCTGGCGATTGAGAGACATCGAGCAGTGGATTTCGGAACGCCCTCTCGCAACCGACAAAGTAGAGAAGGTCAGCAAGGAGCCTAGTCACAAGTCCGTATTGGTAGGTAGCGAGACGCGATCAACGAGCGACAGTTGACGTTGTGCGCCTCCGCACCCTTCGCTGACGGTCCTTGTGCCGTTCAGATTGCCTAGGCATTGGGTATCGACGAAGACCGCTTCAGCGCCTGATTGAGAAGGGTGCGGGCCACCGGCAAGCTGGTTGAGCTAATCACCGCCCGGAGCGATGGGGCCGCCGTGCAGGAGGCGGGGCTACGTCCATGCGTTTCTTGCGCCCGCCGGGGAGATCGTGACCGCAGAGCTTGGCGACAAGCTCGACCGCCCCGGCCTCGCACTTGACTTCTCCGCGCTGTTTGCGTCAGACATCACGGGCCGCGCCCGCGCCTTCAATTCGATGGTTCAGGCGGCATGGAGATAGAGCGGGCGGTGGCCCTGAGTGGCCTACTCGCAGGGGAGTAGAGGAGGCGGCGAAGCCCTACCCCCGCTCATTCACTATCAGAATTAACAAGGAAAACCGTGATGGCCGCAGCGATGGCGACGACAAGGCAATAGACTAAGAAATCTCTGTTCCACACCCAAGGAATGGTATGGGCGCAGAGAATCACAGGCAAGAGGGTGGTGGCGCTGCGCAGATTGTGGCGGCGAAAATACTCACCGTGACCGCCGAATCAAGGGGCATATAGATGGTGTGCTTTCCGCATGGGAGCCCCTTATGGCTGACAAGACTCCTCCTCACTTGAGGCCAGGGTGCGCGCCCCCGGTACTCGCGTTCGTTTTCGGCTTCACCACGTTCATCATCTTTGGCGGCACCCAAGGGCCGGGGTGTATAGCCTGCATGGGCTGGAGCGGCCCCACGCTTTGGACTGCCGTAGCGCTCAGCGCTGCAGCCGGAGCCTTGCTTGGCCGGGGCTTTAGCCGGTACCAGCAGCGCGAGGCTCGCCGGCGGCGGCGCGGTGACCGGAAGTAAAGGCAGTGTCTCCATTTTCAAAATCCCCCAGTGGGTTGGAGCAGATGGTGGTAGGAGGCCCGTGAAAGATGGAGGGGATTCACCACCAGTTACGAGCAGTCAAATGGTGGGTTTGGCTGGGAATCGCCCTTGTTGTCCTAGTCCTCGTGAACCAAGTCGTAGGGGGCGGACACCACCCAAGGGACGGTCGGTGAGCAACGAGAGGATGTGATTGCCGACCACGGCAGAGAGCGTGCCATCGCCTACCTCTCTCAGGGATTCACGTTCTTGGCTTTAGAGTACGGCATACGGCTCGATGAGGATGCGGTGCGAGCCATGTTGTCGGACGATGAGACTTTCCTCACCGATATTGGAGGTGGCTCCTCCCTTTTTCACCTTCTTCGATTGGTGGCATTCCCCGTCGGACAAGGCTGATACGGTGCGGGATGCGTTCTCGAAGCCGGGGAAGTCCCAAGCGAGACCATGCAGAAGCTCGCTGACCTCGTTGCAGCCTACCAAAAGAACGGTCGGGCCAGAACAAGAATAGGACACTTGAAACCGAGACCCTACCGAAGGTAAACCCCATGTGGCCAGACTGGCACTCATGTGGTACGCGGCGTGGTACGTATGGCCGTTGAGGTGCCTTCAACAGGTTTCCTGGCCTAACACCTTCCTGGCCCAGGACTACTGCGCCGTGGCCCCCGACCGGCTCATCGGCAACGGCGTCGTACCGGTCAAGGGCATCGATCAGGCCGTACTGGAACTCAAGCGCTGCGGCGAGATCGGGCTCAAGAGTGTCTCACTGCAGCAGTTCCCCAACGGCGGCGGCGCACCCGAGCCGGAGGACGACGAGTTCTGGGAGACGGCCCTCGACATCGGCATGAGGATCTCGCCGCACGCCAACTTCGGCCATCCCGCGCCCCCCGAGTACGGCGGCGGCGCGGGGACGGGCTCTCTGGCCTACGCCGTCTCTCTCACCCAGCGCACCAACGGCTTCCGCCCGCTCTACTGCATCGCCCAGCTCATCGCTTCCGGCGTCTTCGACCGCTTCCCCGATATCCGCTTCTATTTCGCCGAGACCAACGCGAGTTGGCTTGCGAGCCTCGTCTGGTTCATGGACGACAACTACCGCATCTTCAAGCACTGGTACGGCCCGCTCCGCATGAAGCCCAGCGAGTACATCTTCAAGCACTGCCGCTTCAGCTTCATCCGCGACCCCTTGGCCCTGAAGCTCCGCGACGTCGTTCCCCTCGACATTCTCATGTGGGGCTCCGACTTCCCCCACTCGGTGGGCTCCTTTCCCAATTCGCAGGAGTGGATCGACCAGATCTTCGAGGGCGAGAGCGAGGCGGTGAAGCGCCGCATTCTGCTCGAAAACCCGTGCGAGCTCTTCGGCCTCGACCCCGAGGCCGACATCACGCCCACGCCGGGCGCAGCGGTGGCCGTCTAGGGGCCGGTTGTCCTACCCCCGCTCGATTGACAGCCCCAAAGGGCGGCACTAGAGTTGCTACCAGATTTATGGGCCGCGCGCGGAGCGCTCCGCCGTCGGCCAAGGAGTTGCCCATGGCCGCGACCGGACGCACCTACGAAGTAATCTCAGCCGATTCCCACGTGGTGGAGGCCCCCAACCTTTGGGAGGACTGGCTGCCCAAGAAATACCTCGACTACGCCCCCAAGCTCGTCAAGGACGAGGACGGCGGCGATGCCTGGGTCTACCAGGAAGGCATGGCCCCCGCGCCTCTCGGACTCGTCGCCTGCGTCGGCATCGAAAAACAGGACATGAAGTGGACCGGCCTCAGCTACGGCGACAACCTCCACCCCTCCGTCTACGACGGCAAAGCACGCCTTGAGGTCCTCGACACCGACGGCGTCGACGCCGAGTTCCTCTACCCGCCGCAGCGGGCCGTGGGCACGTTCATGAAGAATCCCGACTCCGAGATCCACCTCGCCGGCCTCGACGCCTACAACCGCTGGCTCAGCGAGGGCTTCTGCGCCGCCGACCCCGCCCGGCTCTTCGGCGTCTACCAGATACCCAACCTGGGCGTTGAGACCGCCGTGGCCGAGCTTAAGAAGGCGAAGGACATGGGCTACCGCGGCGCCGTGATCGGCATGTGGCCCTCCGGCAAGCAGCAGCTCACCGGCGAGGACGACCCGTTCTGGGCCGCGGCGGAAGAGCTCGAAATGCCGATCTCGATCCACTTCCGCCTCGCCTCGCAAGGCGCGGGCCACATCGCCTCTAAGGGCGGTGCCCTGGCGACCGGCGCCGTGGCCGGCATCTCCGACTTCCCCGTGCTCATGGTCGACCTGATCTTCGACGGCGTCTTCGACCGCTTCCCCGACCTCAAGATGGTCGGCGTTGAGGTGGGCGTGGGCTGGATCCCCCACGCCGCCGAGATGATGGACGACCGCTACTGGCGGAACCGGGGCCACGCCAAGTGGGGCCTCAAGAAGCTCCCCAGCGAGTATGTCAAAGATAACTGGCTCGCCACCTTCATCGTCGATCGCATCGGCGTCGAGATGCGCCACGCCGTTGGGCTGAACAACATGTCGTGGTCCACCGACTTCCCTCACCACGGCAACGACTACCCCTACTCGCGGCAGACCATCGAGCAGCACTTCGTCAACGTCCCCGAGACGGAGAAGCGCCGCATCATCTGCGACAACGCGGCGGAGCTCTACGGCCTGGTCTAGCGCGAGCCCGAACGAGCAAGCATGCAGGGCCTCCCCGATCGGGGAGGCCCGTTCCTTTCTAAACGGAGGCGAAGCAATGTCTAGGACCCAAGGCGTCTATCTCACCTACTCGCGGCTGCTCAACCCCAAGAAGGCGGCGGAGTGGGACGAGTGGTACGACACCATGCATCTTCCCGACATCGTCGGCTCGGGTTCGGCGTGGCGCGCCACCCGCTGGCAGCGGCAGGACGCCGGGCACTTCGGCTGGACGAACGCCAACATCTATGAGGTCGAAGGGCCGGACATCGTGGCGAATCAGAAGAAGGCGTCGGCGCAGGCGCCGAGGTGGCGCGCCGAGGGCCGGCACTTCCTCGACTACGCCCTCATGGACCTCAAGTTCTTCGAACCCACCGGAAAGTGGACGGGTATCGCCGACCCTTCGCCCGACCTCAGCGCCCGCGTCTACGTGCTGACGCTCTGCGGCGACCGCTCCCGTGACGACGAGTGGAACGAGTGGTACGACGACGTCCACGTCCCCGACCTCCTCGCCGTCGACGGCTTCGTCTCGGCCACCCGGTGGAAGCTCGTCACGCCGACCCCCTTCGGCGCAAACCATCTCGCCATCTTCGACGTTCACGGCGACATCGAAGCGGCGCAGGCGAATCTGGCGGCGGCGGTTCCGAAGATGTTCAAGGGCGGCCGCATGCACCCGCAGAACGCCATGGCAGACATGGCCTGGCTCCTTCCCACCGGGCAGTGGGCCGGCGTGGGCTATACCGCCGGTGCGGAGGCCGGTTCCTAGTCCCCAGGCGGAGAGGTGCCGCAGCTTGCGCGGAAACGCGGCAGAGTAATGTCCAGGACTGAAGGCATCTACCTTACCTACTCGCGGCTGCTCGACCCCAAGAGGGCGGTCGAGTGGGGCGAGTGGTACGACACCATTCACCTCCCCGATATCGTCGGCTCGGGGTCCGCGTGGCGCGCCACTCGCTGGCGGCGGCAAGGTGCCGGCGTCGACGGCTGGACGAACGCCAACATCTACGAGGTCGAGGGGCCGGACATCGTGGCCAACCAGAAGAAGGCATCGGCGCAGGCCCCGAGGTGGCGCGCCGAGGGCCGGCACTTCTCCGATCACGCCCTCATGGACCTCAAGCTCTTCGAGCCCGTCGGGCGTTGGACGGGGCTCGCCGACCCCTCGCCCGCCCTGACGGCTCGCCGCTATGTCTTCAGCTTTTGCGCCGACCGCGCCCACGAGGATGAGTGGAACGAGTGGTACGACGAGGTCCACGTCCCCGACGTACTGGCGATGGACGGCTTCGTCGCCGCGACGCGGTGGCGCCTGGTGACACCGGCCCCCTATGGCGCGAACTATCTCGCCCTCTACGACGTGCACGGCGACCTCGCAGCGGCCCAGGCGTACCTGACCCAAAAGGTTGGGGCGCTCTACGAGAGCGGCCGCATGCATCCCAAGCTGGCCGTGGCCGAAAGGGACTGGCTCCTCCCCACGGGGCAGTGGGCCGGTGTGGGATACACCGAGGGCGCCGAGGCGAAGGCCGGCGCCTAGCCCCGACGTTCGGTCTCCACGCTTGTTGAGACGGCTTCCCCTTCCGCTTCCTCGGGCCGTGGTGCCGGCTTGAAGAGTGAGAGAATAGCGCCGGCGATGAGCAACGCCGCCGCGACGCGCAACGTCATGCGCAGGCCGTCCACGAAGCCCGCAATAAGGGCGGGGTTGGCGACAACGTCGGGGTCGCGTAGCGGCCCGAGGTCGGGCTCCACGCCAAGGGCGCGGATTCCCACCGCGAGGAGCGCCGCCGCCAGCACCACCCCGGTAACCTGCCCCAAGTTCCGCACCAGGGTGAGGAAGGCGGAGGCCACGCCATAGCGGCTGGCCTCGACGGCGCTGAGCACCGAGCTGTTGTTCGCCGGCTGGAAGAGGCCCATGCCGAGGCCGAGGCTGGCCGCCGCGAGACTGATGACGTAGAACGGCGTCTCCGTCCCGGCGAAGGAGAAGCCCACGAAGCCCGCGGCGACGATGATCGCGCCGGCCGTCGCCGGAATCCGTGGCCCAAGCTTGTCTGATAGCCGCCCCGCTATCGGTCCCGTGACCGCGAGCACGAAGGCCGTGGGGGTCATGATGAGCGCCGCCTCGCGGGGCCGGTACTCCAGCACGCCCTGAAGATAGAACGGCGTGACCATGACGTAGGCCGAGGCGGAGGCGAACACGAGCCACCCGGCGATCCCGCCGAGGGTGAACGACGACCGCCGGAACAGCGCCAGGTCGATCATGGGATGCTCGGCCCGCAGCTCGGCGGCGATGAAGAGAGCCAAGGAGACGACCGCTATTGCGGCGAAAGCCAGCACGAAGGGCGATGTCCACCCCACCTCGCTTCCCCGGCTGAATACAAGGAGGACGCTCACCAGCGCGGTCGAGGAGGTGACCGCGCCGGCCCAGTCCGTCTTGCCGCCTTGAGCGCTCGGCGTTCCGATCGCCGCGTCCTTCAGCGCCACCAGTGCGAAGAGCGCCCCCAGTGGCGCCAGGGCCGTGTTCACCAGGAAGACCGCGCGCCAGCCAAAGGCGTCGACCAGCACGCCGCCGATGGGCGGCCCCGTCACCGCGCCCAGTGCTACCACGGTAGCCATGAGGCCCAGAGCGCGGCCCCGCTCCTGCGGCGGAAACACGGCCACGGCGATTGCCATGCTCAGGCCCTGCACCGACGCCGCCCCCACGGCCTGGATGGCCCGCGCTCCAAACAGCCACGGCAGACTCGGGGCGGCGGCGGCGAGCGCGGCCCCGCCGCTCAACAGCAGGAAACCGATGACGTAGAGCCTCTTCCGCCCGAAGCGGTCCGAGGCGCTGCCGATGGGCAGCAGGATGGCGGAGATGATGACGAGGTAGATCAGTACGATCCACTGCACCGCGGTCAGGCTGGCGTCGAAGTGCGCCGTGATCGTTGGCAGCGCGATGTTGACGATGCCCATGTCGATCACGGTCGAATAGACGCCCATCGCCGCCGCGGCGAGGACGATCCACTTATAGTTCGGCGAGCCCGTATCGATCCGCATTCGGCCTACTTGGTCCCTTCCTCCACCGGAAGAGGGCAGGGCGCGGGGCGGTCTTGCCCCCTCTCCCGCCGGGAGAGGGTTGGGGTGAGGGCGGGGGGTGGGGAGGGGCGCGCCAATGTCTCTATAGCCCGCTTACCCTCCCCACCGGCGGTCGACGGAGGCGCAACTTGGCGCGGCGTGACCGGCGTCGGCGGGATGTGGGCGATTCCGAGCGCCGCCGCGCCGCTAGACGGCCCGGAAGACGGGGATAGTGTGCTCGCCGTCGATGTCTTCGAAGTCCACCTCGACGGCCATGCCTTGGACGATGGCGTGCGGGTCGACGCCCAAGACGTTCGAATAGAGCCGCGGCCCCTCCTCCAACTGGATGATGGCGACGGCATAGGGCGGCTCGAACGCGGGATGGTACGCCCGCGTCATCACGATCCACGTGAACACCGTGCCGCGCCCACTCACCAGGCGCCATTCGTGGCCCGTGGCGGTGCACTCGGGGCAGGTGGCGGCGGGCGGGAAACGGAACGCCCCGCACGCCGCGCACTGCGGGAGCCGAAGCTCGTGCCGGCGGCAATACTCGTAGAAGGGGTCGAGGTCGGGGTTGGGAGCGGGTACGGGCCGCGTAGGATTGTCCGCCGTCATGTTGTTGCTCCTCGGCCCTTGGTCCCGTCGACTAGTTGCTCGGCGCGTCGGTCAGGACGGCGGTGAGGTGGTGCTGGATGATCCCGCCGTTGCCGCCCACCAGCGCCACCCGGCAGCCGGGAATCTGGCCACCGCCCGCGTCGCCCCGCACCTGCCGGACGCCTTCGGTGAGCGAGGTCCACCCGTGGAGGTAGGCCTCGGAGAGCAGCCCGCCGCTGGTGTTTGTCGGCGTCGTTCCGCCGGGCGCCAGTCGGCCCTCCGCGGCGTAGGCGCCGCCTTCGCCCTTGGCGCAGAAGCCGTAGTCCTCGATGGTGATTAGCGTCGTGATGGTGAAGCAGTCATAGAACTCGGTCACGTCGACGTCGCTGAGAGAGAGACCCGCTTGGGCCAGCGCCTTGGGCGCCGCGATCTTGGCGGGCGAGGTCGTGAGGTCGTCGCGGTTGAGGAGGTCGCCCGGCCAATGCCCCTGGCCCATGCCGGAGATATAGACCGGCTTACGCCGCATCGACTTGGCCCGCTCCTCGGTGGTCACGATGATCGCCCGTCCCCCGTCGCTCACCAGGCAGCAATCGTAGATGCGGAAAGGCTCGGCGATGAACCGCCCGTCGAGGTAGTCGTCCATCGTCAGGGGCCGGTCGCGCATCGTGGCGATGGGATTCTTCAGCGCCCACTCGCGGGTCGAGATCGCGATGTGGCCTAGGTGCTCCTCGGTGGTGCCGTAGGCGTTCATATGCGCGCGGGCGACGAGGGCGTAGCTGGCCGGCGCGCCGAACATGCCGTACACCCCGGCGATGGGGTCGGCCATGTTCTTGCCGGGAGCGGCCCCGCCGTGCGGGTTGGAGAGATGCGAGGTCCCGTAGGCGATGAGGATGGTCTGCGCCATGCCGGACTCGATGGCGTGGACCGCCTGGTGGAGCAGCGTCATCGCGCCGTTCCCCCACGGGAGGCCGATCCCCTCAAACCCCGGCTCGATGCCCAGCCCCTGCGTGATCTGGCCGGGGAAGACGTCGCCGCTGATCTGCGTCATGACCCCGTCGATGTCATTGGGGGTCAGCCCGGCGTCGGTCAGGGCGGCCTGGGCCGCGTCTAGGGCGAAGCCCAGGTACGTGCGCCCCGGCACCCGCCCCTGCTCGGTATACCCCACGCCTGCGATGCACGCTCGCTGCTTCATGCCGTCCTCCCGTCCGTGTTCCGGCTCATCTTATCGGACACCGTTCCCCAAGCCAACGCCAAGGCCCCCTCTCCCCCTCCAAGAGACCTCTGCGTAACCAGCATGAGATGCGAGGAGTTGGAAGTGGGTGGTGCTGGGGTCTTGCCCCCTCTCCCGCTGGGAGAGGGTTGGGGTGAGGGCGGGGGGAGGCGGGGGCCGCCCAACCTCGCGGACCCGGCTTCCCTGAGTAACGAAAGGTCCCTCCTGGGAGAGACTGAGAGAGGGCATACGCCGCCCTAGCGCACCGCGCGTGCGTACCAGCCTCTCCACACCCCCTTCCGACGCCGGAACAGCGCGATGAAGAGGGGATTGGTCCTGATCTGGACCTTCCACACCGGCCACTTGTCGAACCGGCGGCAGGACGGGCGCACCCGCGGATTCCGTAGGAACCGGACCGTGCCATCGGTCCCCTTGACGGACCGCTTGAGGCTCCAATAGAAGTCGACGTCCTCGCCGATCCACGCCTGCTCGTCATAGCCCCCGACTTGTTCGAAGACGGACTTGCGGCAGAACTGCGTGGCACCTTGGACCATCCCCATGACCCGGCCCAAGACCCGCCAGGCGCGCAGGTGGAGCCTGACGGCAAGGCGTTGCGGCCGGTGCTCGATGTCCACGCCGCCGCCGACGCAAGCCGGGTCGCTCATCGCCGCGTGGATGGCGCCGAGGAGCGTGGGCGGCGCGGTCACGTCCGCGTCGACGAACACAAGCACGTCCCCCTCCGCATGGCGCGCCCCGGTGTTTCGGGCCCGCGAGATGCCCTGCACCGGCTCGTGGACCACCGCCGCCCCCTTGCTTCGGGCGATGGGCGCGGTCTCGTCCGTGCTGTTGTTGTCCACGACGATCACGTCGGTCTCGGCGTCGGAGCCGGCGCGCAGGTGCGCCGCGGCGTCCTCGATCGAGTCCAGCGTCGCGCCCAGATAGGCCGCCTCGTTGAAGGCAGGGATGATGATCGTGAACTTCACGGGAAGCACCGTCAGTCGCCGCCGAACGCTGGGACGCCGGCTGACTCTAGGATAGAGCATGTGCCTCGCTGGACACCATTTCGTGCCGCCCCTAAGCTACCCGCATGGCGGCTCAAGGCCCGACGGCGACACTCCTCCTCTCGTGCCCCGATCAGAAGGGCCTGGTCGCGGAAGTCGCCGGCTTCATCCACGGCCACGGCGGGAATATCGTCCACGCCGATCAGCACACCGACAGCGAGCAGCGCGTCTTCCTGCAGCGCGTGGAATGGGAGCTCGACGGGTTCGATCTTTCGCGCGACGGCATTGAGCGGGAGTTCACCGCGCTGGCCCGCCGCTTTGGAATGTCGTGGAGCCTGCATTTCTCCGACTACCTGCCGCGCATCGGTGTCATGGTGTCCAAGCAGGCGCACTGCCTCTACGACCTGTTCGCCCGCGTGCGGATGGGGGAGTTGCGGGCAGAACTCCCCATCGTCGTCAGCAACCACCCCGATCTGGAGGGCGCGGCGCGCTCCTTCGGCACGGAGTTTGTTCACCTTCCCGTCACGGTTGAGACGAAGGCGGCGCAAGAGGCCGAGGCGTTCGATCGGTTCGAGGCGGCCGGGGCCGACCTTATCGTGCTGGCGCGGTACATGCAGGTCCTGACTCCGGCGGCGATTGAGCGCTACCGGAACCGCATCATCAACATCCACCACTCCTTCCTCCCCGCCTTCGCCGGCGCGCGCCCCTACCACCAGGCCTTCCGGCGCGGAGTCAAGATCATCGGCGCGACGGCCCACTACGCCACCGAGGATCTCGACCAGGGGCCGATCATCGAGCAAGACGTGGTGCGGTCCAGCCACCGCGACTCCGTGGCCGACCTCGTCCGCAAGGGCGCCGACTTGGAGAAGGTCGTGCTCGCCCGCGCCGTCGATCTCCACGTCCGCAACCGGGTCCTTACCTACGGCCGCAAGACTGCCGTCTTTGCCTAGCACGCTCCGGTTGCCGCCTGAATTGAGCGCCGATATACTCCTAAAGCCCCACGATTTCTCCTAGAGGAGGCGCGCGCCCTCGACCCCGCCGGGGACTGGGCGTGCGGCGAGCACAGATGTACACCCGCGTACGCGACGTTCCCATAGCCCGAACGCCCGATTACACCGTCGATACCAAGGACTACTACGCGCGGCATACCACCTCGGCGGAAGAGGCGGTGAGCGCCGTCAAGTCGGGCGACCACGTGGCGATCTGCCGCGGCCGCGAACCGGAGGCGCTCGGTCTGGCGCTGGCGGCCCGCAAGGACGAGCTCCAGAACGTCAAGCTGACCGTGCCCCAGCCGGGGCGCGACAACGGGATGTTCGACGACGCCTCATGGGGCGAGAGCTTCCAGGTGCAGGTGGGTATCGTCACCAACCTGGCCCGGCCCGGAGTCGAGGACGGCTTCATCGAGTACCGGGTCAACCTCGATATGGCGGAGAGCGCCCCCGGCCTCGGCCTGAACCCCAGCTATGGCGCCGACGTCTACATGGTCGAGGTCAGCCCGCCCGACGAGCACGGCTTCTGCAGCTTCGGTGCCTCGGTGTGGGACAAGCCGATGGCGATCAAGACCGCCAAGGCGGTGCTCGCCGAGGTCAACCCCCGCCTGATCCGCACCTACGGCGAGAATTTCGTCCACGTCAGCGAGATCGACGCCTTCGTCGAGAACGAGGCCCCCACCGGCTGGACGATCTCCCGGACCCGCAAGGCGGACATCCCACCGATGGCGAAGCGCTTCGCCGAGATAGTCGGTACGCTGGTCGAGTCGGGCGACACGATCCAGCTCGGCCTGGGCCAGGTCACCGAGTGGTTGCCGCGCGCCGGCGCGTTCGACGACCACGTCGACCTCGGCCTCTATACCGAGATCACCCCCCGCGGCACCACGGCGCTCATCGAGGGCGGCGTGATCACCAACAAGCGCAAGACCCTGCATCCCGGCAAGTGCATCGCCACCGCCGCCGGCGGCAGCCGCGATGACGTGGGCTTCATCAACGAGAACCCGCTCTTCGAGCTCTACAACGTCGAATACGTGATCAACCCGCTCACGGTGGCGAAGAACGACAACTTCGTCGCGATAAACTCCGGCCTGATGATGGACCTGACCGGCCAGGGCACCGCCGAGTCGTTCGGCTCGTTCCAGTGGTCTGGCCCCGGCGGGCAGCCGGTGATGGCCCTGGGCGCGCTGATGGCCCGCAACGGCCGGTCGATTATCTGCCTGCCGAGTACGTCGTCCGACGGCAAGCACTCCCGCATCATGCCGCTCCTGCCGGAGGGCACCGCTGTCACCGTCCCACGCTACATGACCGACATCGTGGTGACGGAGTACGGCGTGGCCCACCTGCGGTGGAAGACCCTGCGCGAGCGGGCGCAGGAGCTCATCAAAGTCGCGCACCCCGACTTCCGCGCCGAGCTGGAGAAGGCGGCGCGCTCCCGTTTCTGGCCCCACTAGCACAACATCGAGGATACGACCATGACCACTATCGATCAGAACGTCGACAGCAAGCTCACCGACGAAGTCATCGCCAAGTACCGCGCGCGCATCGGCGAGGTGACGCCGATTACCGAGGCCTGGAACTCGGAGGCTACCTACGACACGATCCGCCACTTCGCCAACGGCATCGGCGACGACAATCCGCTGTGGAACGACGAGGAGTACGCCAAGGGCACGCCCTACGGCGACATGATCGCGCCGCCGAGCTTCCTGTTCACCTGCAATCAAGGACCGCTCTCCCGCGGGCGTACCTCGGGCGGCTTCCGGGGCTTCACCGGCGTCCACCGTTACTGGTCGTCGGACGGCTGGGAATACTTCCATCCCATCAAGCGCGGCGACCGCATCCACGGCGAGACGTATCTCACCGACTTCATCGAGCACAAGAGCGCCTACGCGGGCCGCACCATCGAGGACAGCGCCACCCAGACCTTCTACAACCAGCGCGGCGAGAAGATCGCGACGCACCGCCTGAACTTCATCAACTTCGAGCGCTCCACGGCGGCCAGGGCGGGGAAGTACAAGGACATGGGCGAGCACGTCTGGACGCAGGACGAGCTCGAAAGCCTGTGGGCCGACATCGAGAAGGAGGAGCGCCGAGGCGCGGAGCCCCGTTACTGGGAAGACGTCGAAGTGGGCGGCGAGATCCCCTGGGTGGTAAAGGGGCCGCTCTCACAGTGCGAGGTGGTCGCGTGGCACGCCGGCTGGGGCGGCCTCTTCCTCATGGCGTCGGAGATCGCGCAGCGCACCGTCCAGAAGCACCCCAAGGCCAACGTGCCCGACATCCACAACAATGCCCCCGACTTCCCCATGCGGGCGCATTGGGACCGTGAGTGGGCCCGCATGGTCGGAGCGCGCTCGGCCTACGACTTCGGCGGCCAGCGCGTCGCGTGGATCATCAACGGCCTCACCAACTGGGGCGGCGACGACGCCATGGTCCGCGGCATCGACGCTAAGTTCGTCAAGATGAACGTCCTCGGCGACGCCACCTGGTGTCATGCCAGGATCAAGGGCAAGGAAATGGTCGACGGTGAGCCCCTCGTCTTCTTCGAATGCTGGGGCGCCAACCAGGAAGGCGACGTAACCGTCACCGCCGAAGCCAAGATGCGCCTGCCAAGCCGCGCTTAGCGCCAGAGTCCGGCGCCTAAGCGTTCCCCTCGCCATACTCCCGGATCGCCGCGAGAAACGGCTCGCCGTATTTTTGCAGCTTGGCCGGGCCCACGCCCGAGACTTGCAGCATCGCGTCGGGCGTTGTGGGCTTAGCGGCAGCGAGGCCGCGTAGCGCCGCGTCTCCGAACACGACGAACGCCGGCACTTCCTGCTCTTCGGCGAGCTGGCGGCGCAGCGCCCGTAGCTTCTCGAACAGCGCCTGATCGTAGACGGCGGCGCCGCTCTCCTTGCGCCGCCCCGCGGACTCATCCGTGCGCCGCGCCTGTTGCGGCGACGAGTCGTCCGCGCGCACCTCGATCTCCAGACTTTGTCCGCCGCGCAGCCACGCCCGTCCCTCCGGCGTCACCCTCATGACGCCGAGCGAACCTTCCTCCTTAGCCAGCAGTCCGCGCTCCACGAGCATTTCGGCGATGCCGCGCAGAGCGTTGCGGTCGTAGTCGTCGACGATGTTGTACACGCTGAGTTGGTCATGGCCGAACTTGCCGATGCGCTTGTCGCCGCTCCCCAGCAGCACCCGGTTGACATAGCCGATGCCGAACCGCTCCCCGGTGCGAATGACTGCCGAGAGTATCTTCTTTGCCGGCTCGGTCACGTCCACCGACCGGTACTCCCCTAGGCACGAATCGCACCGGCCGCACGACTCGCCCTCCATCGCCTCGCCGAAATAGGCCAGCAGGTACTTGCGGCGGCAAGTCCGGAGACGCCCGAATTCGACCACCTGGTTCAACTGGCGCTCAGCCACGTCGCGGGCCGCGTCGTCCCCGATCTGCTGGGTGAAATAGTCCAGCTTGCTCCGGTCGCCCTCAGAGAAGAACAGCACGCAGTCGCTGGGCTGTCCGTCGCGTCCCGCGCGTCCCGTCTCCTGGTAGTAACCCTCGATTGACTTGGGCAGCGAGTAGTGGACCACCAGCCGGATGTCCGGCTTGTCGATGCCCATGCCGAAGGCGATGGTCGCCGCGACGATGGGCACGTCGCCCTCGATGAAGCGCTCCTGGGTGCGGCGGCGAGTCTCTGCGTCGAGGCCCGCGTGGTATGCCACGGCACGGTGCCCGTCGGCGGTCAGATCCTCGGCCAGGTATTCCGTCTCCCGCCGCGAGAAGCAGTAGATGATGGCCGACTGCCCCCGCCGATAGTGGAGCAAGTCGAGAAGGTCGTCGTATTCTCGCTGCTTCGGCCACACCGAGTAGTTCAGGTTGGCGCGGTCGAAGCTGGAGATGAAGCGGGGGCAGTCGCCGAGCCGCAGCTGGGCGGCGATGTCGTCCCGGACCCGATCCGTCGCGGTCGCGGTGAGCGCCATCACCGGCGTGTTGGGGAAGCGCGTGCGCAGCTCGGCGAGGTTGCGGTACTGAGGGCGGAAGTCGTGGCCCCACTCACTAATGCAGTGGGCCTCGTCGATGGCGATGAGGCCGACGCGCAGCGACTCCAGGAACCGCAGGAAGCCGGGCGTGGTCACCCGCTCGGGGGCGGCGTAGAGGATCTTGACCCTGCCGTCGAGCGCCGCACGTTGCACCCGTCCGATCTCGTTGAAGTCGAGCGTGCTGTTGATGAAGGCGGCGGGGACGCCGTTGGCGCGCAGGGCGTCGACCTGGTCCTTCATCAGCGCTATGAGCGGCGACACCACCAGCGTCAGCCCTTCAATCGCCATCGCGGGCAGCTGATAGCAGAGCGACTTGCCCCCGCCGGTCTGGATGATGACGAGGCCGTGCCGCCCCGTCAGCGCGTTGGCGATGATCGCCTCCTGGCGGGGCCGGAACTCGTCGTAGCCGAAATGCTGCTTGAGCAGGCGGCGCAGCTCGTTCGGCGCTTCAGCTACGCGGTTCGCGCTGTGAAGCCCCTGTTGGTCTGCAGATGTCCGCTTGCTGGAGCCCGTAGCACTTCTCCCATGAAAGACGGCTTCCAGCAGCATCCTGTAGCCGCGCTCGACATCGTGGTCCGGAGGGCTGGGCGGTTCCTGCTGCGTCATGGTCGCCGCCGATCATTATAGTGAGAAGATGCGGAGACGCCGCAGCTCGCGCAATGGCCGCGTGTCGCGCCTGCCGCCCGCCCTCCAACCTGCGTCCCCTCCGGCCTCTCCCCCTCTGGGGGAGAGGCCGGAGGGCCGTCTCTCCCGCCTACTGCCCTAGCCGACGGGCTCGAAGCGGAAGAACGTGACGTCGTCGTGGTCTTCCCACGCGACCTTCACCGGCATGCCGATGTAGAGGTCGTCGTTCTCGCAGTTGATCACGTTGCTGGTGAGCTTGACCCCGCCGCAATCGTTGAGCTGCACGATGGCGGCGTTGTACGGCACCGAGCCGCGCACCGCCGGGTGTACGGCATGAGGCACGATGATGAACGACCAGACCTCGCCGACGCCGGCGGACTCGACGAACGAGTGCTTGAACGAGAGGCACTGCGAGCAGACCGGCGTGGGGTTGTGGCGGTAGGCCCCGCACTGTCCGCAGCGTTGGATGAGGAGCTTGTGCTCCTTGCAGCCTTCCCAGAACTCCGCCGTGTCGCGCTCCATTGCCGGGAGCGGCATGCCGTCGCCGAAGTAGTTGCTCATGGAATGCTCCTGAGGAGAAGCCGCGGGGGGCCGGCTAGTTGCGAAGAATCAGCCCGCTCGACGGGGGCGCCGCCGGTCCGGCTACCACCAGGCACGTCTCCGCACCCTCGACCTGCGACGTCGAATCGCCGCGCATCTGCCGCACGCCCTCGACCACCATTTCGAGGCCGTGGATGTAGGCCTCCGCGAGATTCCCGCCGCTGGTGTTGATCGGCAGCGAGCCGTTGGGGTAGTCGATGTTGCCGTCTTCGATGAACGGGCCTCCCTCGCCCTTCTTGCAGAACCCGAAGTCCTCGATGGCCATCAATACTTGGCCGGTGAAGTTCTCGTAGAACTGCGCCACGTCGATGTCGTTGGGACCAATGCCCGCCCGCTCGTAGCAATCGCGGGCGGTCTCGACGAGTCCCGACGACGTCCACGTGCTTGCGGGCCGCGAGTGTTCATCGTTCCCGTCGCGGTAGCCTGCCCCGTGGGCCGCCCCCGCGATGTAGACCGGCTTGCGCTTGAGGGACTTGGCGCGCTCGGCGCTGACCACCACCACGGCGCAGGCCCCGTCGTTCTCCTGGCAGCAATCGTAGAGATGGTACGGGTCGGCGATCATGCGTGAGTTCTGGTGGTCTTCCAGCGTGATGGGACGACCGTACATAACCGCCCGCGGGTTGCGCTGCGCGTTGGCGTAGGAGTTGACCGAGATGCGGCCGAGCTGCTCGCTGGTGGTGCCGAACTCGTACATGTGCCGGCGAGCCTGCAGGGCGTAGCGGTGGACCGCCGCGATCACGCCGAAGGGCATGGTGAAGGCGTTGGACCCTCCGTAGCGCGTCGCTCCCGTCCGAGCCGCGCCCTGCCCGAAGCGCCCGAACTGCCCCTGGCATAGCGAGCGGTAGCAGACCACCGCGTCGGCGCTGCCGCTGTAGACCGCCATCGCCGCGTGATGGATGACGCCGCACGTCGAGTTGCCCCCGCCGGGGTACAGGCTGGCGAACCGCAGTTGCCTCACGCCCAGCGTCTGCGCCAGCGTCATCGGGTTGTTGCGGTCGGCGCTGTAGGTGACGAAGCCGTCGATGTCCTGCATCCGCAGGCCGGAGTCGTCGACGGCCTTAGTGACGGCTTCGCAGCACAGTTGGAACTCGCTGCGCTCAATCTGGCCCCAACGGGTGTATTCAGTCTCGCCGATTCCGACGATCGCGGTCTGGTCTCGCATTGGCCAGGACATAGGCGCTCCACAGGTTATGGGATGAGGGGCACGAGCATTGTAAGCGGGGCAAATGCACTGTCAAGAAAAACGCCGACCGCCGCCTCTCCCTCTCTGAGGGAGGCTGAAGGAGGGCGAGCGCCGCCAGGCGAGCGCGGTGCGGCGGCCGTTACTCGGCGCTGCCGGGCAGGAGAGAGAGAATGTCGTCGGGGAGCTCGTCCACGTGGTGGAAGTCGAACCCCGCCTGCTTGGCGAAGTAGCGGTCCATCTCGGTGTCGCCGAAGTGGATGTGGTGGGTGGCGCCGAAGCGCTCCTTGATCTCGTCGAGCCGGTGCTTGAGGCTCACGAAATCGACTTCCATCTCGTGCTCTTCCCAGAGTTGGGCCTGGTTGCTGACGGGCCGGTCGGATGCGCTGCCGACGATGCATCCCATGCTTTTCGCCTGCCGGACGACGTCCACGGTGATCACGCCGGGGGGCTGTCCGAAGATCATGGTACCGTCTATGTCGAAGCTGATGAGGGTCAAAGTACGGTCCTCCAACGGCAGATTCTCACATAGGCGGCCCGCCACGGTCAAATTGACCGGGTTCCCGCTTCAGGGCTGTGGACTCCCACTTTCGCGGGAATACCGAGGGCAGCCGCTGCGCGCCTAGGCCTTGGCGCGGCGGCTCGTGCCGGTGGGACCGTCTTCGAGGAGGACGCCGAGGGCGTCGAGGCGGTCGCGGATGGTGTCGGCTAGGCCGAACTCCTTGGCCTCCCTCGCCGCCGTCCTGGCCTCGACGAGCAGGTCGAGGAGGGCGTCGGCGTCGGCGACCTTCTCGCCCGCGCTCCAGCGAGTGCCGTCGGTGCCGTCTTCCAGACTCACGCCGAGAGCGGCGAGGCGGTCGCGAACCATGTCGGCGAGGTCGAACCGCTTAACGCCGCGGAAGGCGGCGCGCGTTTCGACGAGGAGGTCGAGGGCGGGCCCGGCCTCGGCGTCGGCGAGCTTGGGTGTTTCGAGGGTGAGGCCGAGGACGCCGGTCATTTCGAGGAGCGCGGCCTGGGCCCCGGCGACGTCACGGCCCTCCTCCGAGGCCCGGTTGATGTCGCGGGCGAGGTCGAAGAGGGCGGCCACGGCCTGCGGCGTGTTGAAGTCGTCGTCCATGGCGCGGATGAAGCGCTCGCGGTGCTCCGCCGCGTCGAGCGTGCCGTTCCCGTCCGCCTTCGCCTTTGCCGCCACGGCGTAGCGGAGCCGTTGCGCGCCGCGGCCGGCGCCGCGCACGTTCTCCTCGCTGAACTTGAGCGGGCTGCGGTAGTACGAGCTCAGGACGAAGAGGCGGATGGCGTCCGGGTTGTGCCGGTCGAGGGCCTCGCGCACCGTGATGAGGTTGCCCAGCGACTTGCTCATTTTCTCGTCGCCTAGCTGGAGGAGGCCGTTGTGCATCCAGAACCGGACGAAGGGAGTCTTGCCGGTGAAGGACTCGCTCTGGGCGATCTCGTTTTCATGGTGAGGAAAGACGAGGTCGGCCCCGCCGCCGTGGATGTCGATGGTCTCGCCGAGGTGGCGCAGTGCCATGGCGCTGCACTCGATGTGCCAGCCGGGGCGTCCGGGACCCCAGGGGCTGGGCCACGCGGGCTCGCCCTCTTTGGCGCCCTTCCAGAGGGCGAAATCGAGCGGGTCTTCCTTGCGGGCGCCGAGTTCCACGCGCGCGCCGGAGAGCATGCCTTCGAGGGTGCGGTGACTGAGCGCGCCGTAGTCCTCGTCTTGCCGCACCTTGAAGTAGACGTCGCCCTCCGCCGCGTAGGCGTACCCGGCCTCGATGAGACCCTCGATGAGCTCGATGATCTTCGGCAGTTCCTCGGTGGCGCGGGGGTAGACGTGAGCGGGCCGGATGTTGAGATCGGCCATCTCCTCGTGGAAGTCGGCGATGTGGCGGCCCGCGAGCTCCGAAGGCTCGACGCCGAGGCGGGCGGCGCGCTCGATGATCTTGTCGTCGATGTCGGTGAAGTTCTGCACGTGCTTGACGGCGAAGCCGCGCCATTCGAGGTAGCGGCGTACCACGTCAAAAATGATGTAGCTCATGGCGTGGCCGATGTGGGCCGGGGAGTACGGCGTGATGCCGCAGACGTACATGCGGACGGTCTCGCCGTCGAACGGCGCGAAGTCGGTCTTGGCGCGCGTCAGGGTGTTGAAGACTTGCATCAGGAGTCGGATTCGATCAGCGCGACGGCCTGGGCCGAGACGCCGTCCCGCGTCCCCTCGAATCCCAGGCCGTTCGACGTCTTGGCCTTGACGCTGACGCGGGAGTCCTCGACGCCGAGCGCCGCGCCGATCCGTTTTCGTATCTCGGGGAGGTAGGGCGCCAGCTTTGGCTTCTGAAGAATAATTGTAGCATCGACGTTTCCCACCCGCCAACGGCGCTCCCGGAGGAGGGCCGCGGCGTGTTCGAGGAACGTCAGGCTGGGCGCGTCCTTGTACCGGGGGTCATTCGGGGGGAAGTGTTGGCCGATGTCGCCCAGGCCGGCGGCGCCAAGGAGGGCGTCGACGATGGCGTGCGACAGCGGGTCGGCGTCGCTGTGGCCCTCGGGGCCGAGATCGGAAGGCACGACGACCCCGGCGAGCGTGAGGGGACGGCCCGCCACGAGCGGGTGGGCGTCCCAGCCCATGCCGACGCGGATCACGCCGGTGCCTCGGCGGCGCGCCGGAGCAGCGCCGCGGCCACGTCGAGGTCTTTCGGCGTGGTGACCTTGATATTGTCGTAGGAGCCGCGGAAGACCTTGACGGCGTGCCCCAGCTTCTCGACGAGCCCGGCGTCGTCGGTCACGTCGTCGTCGTTGGCGGCGTAGGCGGCGCGGAGCAGATCGAGCCGGAAGACCTGCGGCGTCTGGACAGCCCAGAGCGCCGCCCGGTCCGGCGTCTCGACGACCACGCCGTTGGCGTCGACCACCTTGATGGTGTCCTTGACCGGTGCGGCGGCGACCGCGGCCCCGCACTGCTCCGCGGCGTCGATGCCGCGGTCGATGACGTCGCCGGTGACGCAGGGGCGGGCGCCGTCGTGGACCAGCACCCAGCGGCAGGCGGGAGGCAGCGCGTCGAGGCCGGCGGCCACGGAGTCCTGCCGCCGCCCTCCGCCCGCTATGACGGCGGCGACCTTGCCCCAACCCATCTCGCGGGCAAGCTCGCGGCCACGTTCCACGGAATCGGGGTGAAGGACGACGACGGCGGCCCCCACGCGGGGGTGGGACTCGAACGCCGCGACACTGTGGGCCAGCACGGCGCGCCCTGCGAGGAGCGCGAATATCTTGTCCACGCCGCCCATGCGGCTGCTCGACCCCGCGGCGGCGATGACCGCGCCGGTGTTCGCCGCGGACGGCGGCGGATGGTTGTCGTTCCGCATCGTCATGTTCCGCGCTTGTGGGCTTCTAGGTGAAGACATCCTTGATCCAGGTTACGCTCTGCGCGCCCGCGTAGGCGATGCCCACGTTCTTGATTGTCTTCCCCGCCCACGCGATGAGCAAGAAGCGCCGAAGTGGATAGCGCAGCGCGCCCGCCGCGACCCCCAGCACGTCGAAGAAGGGGTTGGGGATGAGGCTGGCGATGAAGATCACCACCGCCCCGCGTTTCCGCACCCACCGCTCGAACCGATTATAGAGCCGGCTCTTGTCGATGACGCCCTGGCCGCTGTAACCCAGAGCGTAGCCGGTGATCTCGCCCATGGCCTCGCCGACGCCCGCGAGCAGGCCGACGAAGACCGGGTTGAGCAGGTCGCCGCCGACGAAGACGGCGAGGGTGCTGGGCAGCGGGATGACGAGTCCGCCCGCGCCGACCAGCGAGAGCGTGAAGATGGCGGGGTAGCCCAGCCGCCTGACCAGGTCTTCGGCGTCGGCCAGGTCGTTGCGGAAAATGAGCGCGACGGTGACGATGGCCAGCACGAGCCCCAGGATGAGCCACCGGAAGTGCTGAACGTTGAAGGGAAGGGGCAGCGCGGTGTCGTCGGGGACGGCGGCGGGCGCCGCCGCTTCCGCATCGTCGGTGGAGTCGCCGGCCATCGGGTCAGGGCCCATGAATCCAGAGTAAGCCGCCGCCCCAAGCGGGCGCAACCGGCCCCAGGGAGAGGTCTAGGAGGCAGAGGCGGCGAAGTCGCCAAGCAGGCGGTTGAAGGCGTCGGCGTGCTCGTATTGAGGCCAGTGACCGCACGAGTCGAAGACGTGCAGCTTGGCGCCGGCGACGGCCTGCGCCGCCCGCCGCGCTTGTTCGACCGGGAAAAGCGGGTCCTGCGCGCCCCAAACGATCAGCGTGGGCGCCGACAACGATGGCAGGCTCGCGTTCCGCCGCGTGGCCGGACGCTGCCCGAAGAGACCAACGCCTGTCCGGAGGTAGTGAAGGAGCGCCTGCGCCGACCCCCTGCGCTTAAGGTAGCTCAGGCGGAGAAGCAGTTCGTCCTCGTCCACCAGGCTGGGGTCGTGGACCATCCAACGGACCAGGTTTCGGACCCCCTTTAGCGTGGGTCGCCGGGCATATTCGCCGAGGAGTGGGAGGGCGCCCAGCCGCAGCAGGATGGAGATCTCCCGCCCGAGCCCGGCACTATCGGCCAGAGTCAAGGACGCGGCGCGCTCGGGCCGGGCCAGCGCGAGTTCGAGGGCGATGGCCCCGCCCATCGAGTTGCCCGCGAGATGCGCCCGTTCGACGCCGACTTCGTCGAGGAAGGCGTCGAGGAACGCCGCGCCCCTGGGCAGGTCGAACCGGACCTTGGGCATGTCGGAGAGCCCGTGGCCGGGCAGGTCGAGGGCGATGACGCGGAAGTTGTGCCCCAGCGTCTCGACGTTCTTCCGCCACGTGAGGATAGAGTTGGCCAGCCCGTGAATGAGGACGATGGGCGCTCCCGTGCCCTCTTCCCAGTACCGGATGCGATGGTCCTGGACGGTCGCGTAGCGGTCGGGGGGAAGGTCCATGGGCAGTCATCAGGCCCGCCGAGCCGCATGGCCGGCGGGCCTGCCTCTACGCCGCCTGCTTCTCTTCGCCCGCGGCGAACGAGAGCCCGCCGTCTTCTGCGTCTACGACGACGCGCGTACCTTCGGGGAACTCCCCGCTGAGGATGCGCTTGGCCAGGGGGTTCTCGATGGAGCGCTGGATCGTCCGGCGCAGCGGCCGCGCCCCGTAGAGTCGGTCATAACCCTCGGCGGCGAGCCAGTCCTTGGCCTCCTGCGTCAGTTCAATGGCGATCCGGCGGTCTTCGAGGCGCCGCTCGACCTCGGCGATGAGCAGATCGACGATCCGGCCGATCTCGTCACGGCTGAGCGGGTCGAAGACGATCACCTCGTCGATGCGGTTCACGAGCTCTGGCGGGAACTCCCGCTTAATCGCCTCGTCGACTGAGCGGCGCATCTTCTCGACCTCGGCGTCGTTCGATCCGGACTCCGTCTTGAAGCCGAAGACCGGACGCCGGAAGTCGCGCGTCCCCAGGTTGCTCGTCATGATGACGATGGTGTTCTTGAAGTCGACGGTGCGGCCTTGGCCGTCGGTCAGGCGTCCGTCCTCCAGTATTTGGAGAAGGATGTTGAAGACGGCGGGGTGCGCCTTCTCCACCTCGTCCAGAAGGATGAGCCGGAAGGGGCGGCGGCGCACCGCCTCGGTGAGCTGACCGCCCTCTTCGTAGCCGACGTACCCGGGCGGGGCGCCGATGAGGCGCGACACGTTGTGCTTCTCCTTGTACTCGGACATGTCGAGGCGGACGATGGAGTCCTCGTTGTCGAACATGAACTCTGCAAGGGCCTTGGCGAGCTCCGTCTTCCCCACGCCGGTTGGGCCGGCGAAGACGAAGGAGCCGATGGGGCGCTTGGGGTCTTTCAGCCCGGACCGGGCGCGGCGCAGGGCGTCGGAGACGGCGACGATAGCCTCCTGCTGCCCGATGACGCGTTCGTGCAGGCGCTCTTCCAAGGCGAGGAGCTTCTCAGCCTCGCCTTCGAGGAGCCGTGAGACGGTGATGCCCGTCCATGCCCCGATGAGTTCGGCGACGGTCTCGGCGGTGACGCGGGCCTCGGTCTTGCCGCTGCTGCGCCAGGCGTCGTGCATGCGGTCGTACTCCTCCTCGGTCCGGATGCGCTCACTCTTGATGCGCGCGGAACTCTCGTAGTCCTCCCGCTCGTGGGTAGCTTCCTCCTCGTTCTTGAGGCTGGTGAGGCGCAACTCAAGGTCGCACACGTCGGCCGGGGCGCTCTGCGCGTCGATGCGAACCTTGCTCGCCGCCTCGTCGATGAGGTCGATCGCCTTGTCGGGGAGGAAGCGCTCGGTGAGGTAGCGGGAGGAGAGCCGGGCCGCCGCCTCCAGCGCCGCGTCGTCGATCGCGACCTTATGGTGGGCCTCGTAGCGGGGCTTGATGCCCTTGAGGATCTCGATGGTGTCGTCAACACTCGGCTCGTCGAGGTAGACCGGCGAGAAGCGCCGCGTCAGCGCCGCGTCCCGCTCGATGCGCTTCCGGTACTCGTCGAAGGTGGTCGCGCCGACGCATTGGAGCTCACCACGGGCCAGGGCTGGCTTGAGCATGTTGCTCGCGTCGATGGCGCCCTCCGCCGCGCCGGCCCCGACCACGGTGTGTATCTCGTCGATGAAGAGGACGATCTCACCCTCGGCGGCCTTAACCTCGTCCATGACCGCCTTCAGACGCTCCTCGAACTCGCCCCGGAATTTCGAGCCGGCGACCAACGCGCCGAGGTCGAGGGACAGGACCCGCCGGCCTTTGAGCGAGTCGGGAACGTCGTCGAAGGCTATGCGCTGGGCGAGACCCTCGACGACCGCGGTCTTGCCCACGCCCGCCTCGCCGATGACGACGGGGTTGTTCTTGGTCCGCCGGGTCAAAATCTGGATGACCCGCCGGGTCTCCGCGTCGCGCCCGATCACGGGGTCGAGCTTGTTCGCTTTGGCCAGCGCGGTGAGGTCGAGGCTGTACTTGGCCAGAACGCCGTCCTGGCTCTCTTCGGTGGGGACCTCTCCAAGTGCGGCCCACACCCTGTCCCTGGTGATGTCGAATTCGCGGAGAATAGCCGCGCTCGCGCCGGTCGTTTCCTGCGTCAGGGCGACCAGCACGTGCTCGACGCCGATGGGATCTTGTTGGAGGCGCCTAGCCTCGTCCTCGGCGGCCGTGAAAAGGCGGTCCACGCGGGGCGTCAGGTAGAACTCATTGCTGGGATCATCGGACTTTGGGCTCTCGGCGAGCGCCGCGCGAAGCCGGTGCTCGACCGCCGTCGCGTCGACGCCAAGGGTGCCGAGCACCTTCCCGCCGACGCCGTCCCTTTGCCTGACCAAGGCAAGGAAGACATGCTCGACGTCCCATTGGTTGTGCTGATATTCGCGCACGAAGCGTTGGGAGTCTTCGATCACTTCCTGCGCTTGTGCCGTGAATCGTTCCGGTCTCATCTTCTTCCTCCCGTTCGGCGGGCGGCGGGCTTGGCGCTCCGCGGTCTAGCCGCGAAGGGCCTGGAGGTCTTGGAAGAGGGCCCGCTCTTGCTCGGAAAGATTGATGGGCAGTTGGACCACGATCTTAGCGTACAGGTCGCCCGCGCCGCCGCCCTTCAGGCGCGGCATTCCCTTGCCGCGCAGGCGGAAGCTCTTCCCGTTCTGCGTCTCCGGGGGGATTTTCAGCGCTACCTTGCCCGAGAGCGTGGGCACCTCCACCTCGGTCCCCAGGACGGCGCCGGTGAGGGCGACGGGTATGTCGGTGTGGAGGTTGTCGCCCCGGCGCTCGAAAGCGGCGTGGGGCAGGACGTTGATGACGAGATACAGGTCGCCGTTCGGCCCGCCCCCCGCGCCGGGATAGCCCTCGCCCGCGACGCGCACGCGGGAGTCTGTCCTGACGCCTTTGGGAATCTTGACTTCGAGCCGCCGGGGGCGGCCCTGCTGGTCCCGCAGGGTGAGCGTCCGCTGGGAACCCTGGAAGGCCTCTTCCAGCGAAACGTCGACGCGGTGGTCAAGGTCGCGGCCCCGCATCTGGGCTGGTCTGCCGCCTCCGAAGATGGAGCCGAGCACGCCGTCGGGGCCGTCGAAGCCCTCGAATCCGGCGCGGCGGCCGCCTCCCGAGGCCCAGCGCCACGCGCCGGAGCCGCCGCGGCCTCCCGCGCCGGCCTTCTCGAACTCCTCGGCGTGCTTCCAGTCGCGGCCGTACTTGTCATACGCCTTGCGGTTCTTCTCGTCGGAGAGCACCTCGTAGGCTTCGTTGATCTGCTTGAACTTGCGCTCCGACGCGTCGTCGCCCGGGTTCACATCGGGATGACATTCGCGGGCCAGCTTACGGAAGGCCTGCTTGATCTCCTTCGGCGTGGCGTTCCGGGCAACGCCGAGGACGGTGTAGAGGTCTTGCTCCGGCATGATCGAGGCTCCTGAGAGCTTTACATAGGAATTATATATTGATACGGTATCGTTAATCAAGCAAGTTAGTTGTGATACTACTTATAACTTGACATGCTATGTATCAATAGGCATACTGCACCATAAGTTAGACACGGGGCCCAACCCCAACGATTTACCACAAGGAGGATCCTATGAGCAACCTGATTCGATGGAGCCCGTTCGGACACGTATCGCCGTTCCCGCGGCGTCATTTCGGCCACCGCGCCTTCGCGCCGCCGGCGTGGTTCGGCGATTTGCCGGCGCCCTTCTACGGGCGCCTCCCGTCCTACGGCTTCGACATCGACGAGACCGACGCCGCCTACGTGGTGAGCGCCGCCGTGCCCGGCCTCGCGCCGGCGGACATCAAGGTCGAGTTCGAGGGCCGGTCCCTCACCATTTGGGGCGAGACGAAAGCGGAGGAGGAAGGCGGCGACGGCTACCGCCGCCGGAGCTTCGGCTCGGTCCACCGCTCGCTGCGTCTGCCCGAGGGCGTCGACGCCGATTCGATCACCGCGTCCTGCGAGAACGGCGTCCTGACCGTCACCATCCCCAAGCCCGAGGCGGCGCGGGCCAAGGCGATCGAGGTGAAGGCCGCCTAGCCGTCCGCAGCGGCATCGGACGCGGAGAAGGGGCCGTCATCGGGGCGGCCCCTTCGTTTTGCGTGACATGGGTAGGGGGCGTCGCAGAGCAGAGAGGCAAACGCTCCTACGCCTGCGGGAGGTCTTGCATGATGCCGAAGGCCGCGCCTTGCGGGTCGGCCAGGAAGGCGAAGCGGCCGGTGGGCGGCTGGCCCTCGACCGGGATGATGTCGGTGGGCGGAACATAGACCGATGCGCCCAGCGATTGGGCCTGCTCTAACGTGGCGTTCAGGTCGGCCACCCCGAAATAGGCGCTCCAGAAGGGCGGGACCTCCCCCATTTCCGGGGTAATCTGTAACACGCCGCAGACTTCGGTTCCGCCGGCCCGGAGCATCGCGTAGTCTATCGGCTGCACCAACAGGCCGCGCTCCAGCCCCAGGACCTTGATGTAGAACTCGATGCTGGCGGCGCGATCGGTGGTCAGCAGTTCGTTCCAGCACATGGCGCCGGGCTCGCCCTTGATACGGCAGCCGATATGCTGGTTGGCCTGCCAGAGGGCGAAGTACGCCCCCTGCGGGTCCTGGCACATCGCCATGCGCCCCGCCTCGAAAACGTCCATAGGGCCGAAGACCACCGAGCCGCCGTTCTGCCCGACGACTTCGGCGGTGGCATCCACGTTCTCCACGGTGAAGTAGCTGTTCCAGTGAGTCGGAACGTTCTGTTCACGCTCCTCGTCGCTCTGCCCGTAGATGGCGGCGGCCTCCAGCCCGTTGAGCCTCTGCATGTGGTAGTGCCAGCCGGGGGTGATTTCCTGCGGGTCGTCGTCCCACCCGAACAGGGCGCTGTAGAAGGCAAGCGCGGCGGTTTCGTCGGTGGTGTCAAGCTCGACCCAAGAGGGCGCGCCAGGCGCGTGTGAGGTGACTTCCGGCATAGATGTGTGCGCTCCCGTCGATTCAGATTAGTGTCTGCCGCCCGCGTTCCGGGGGCGGCGCGGCTATCAGTGTATGTCTCCAACCCTTTCTTGAACAATGACCAAGTGTCAATAAGATATCCGACGTGAAAACCCGGGAACGAGGCGAAAGGTCCCTTTCCTGAGGGTGAGGGAAAGGACGGACATGCTCAACGTGTGCCGGTAATGTCGTACAACTTCCCAGGCCGGAAGCCGGGAATGGCGCGTTGGCCGCCTACCAGCCGCGAACTACGGGCATGATCTCCCGCACGAAGAGCTCGAACGACGACTCGAACTCCTTCAGCGGGACACCCGGGGGCGGCGTACGGATGATCAGCTCCGTCGGCTTCAGGCCGTCCCAGGACCAAGTGGCGCGAAGGTCTTCGAGGTTGCGCAGAATGGTGTCCGGCGAGCCAACCATTTCGTCGCCGTAGACGCCCGGCTTGGTCGCCGCCGTTGCGATCTCGCCCGCTGGCGTTCCGCTGAGGGGCGTGTCGCCGAACTCGGCGATGATCTTGTCGAAGAAGGCCCGGCGGTACTGGTAGTGGGGCCGCAAACGCTCCCACACCGTGTCGGGGTTGTCCTTGGTGACGATGGCGGAGAGGCTGACGGTCACCTGGTAGCCGTCGAACGACTCGCCGCGCTCCTTCAGGCCCCGGGCATACGTGCGGTACACCTCGGGGTCCGTGCTGCCGGGCTTGAGATTGCAGCCCAAGCGCGCGGCGCGCTCCGAAGCGGCGGGCGTGCGCGTCGCCATCCATATGGGCGGGTGAGGCTGCTGCATCGGCTTCGGCTGGACCTCCGCGTCGTCGATGGTGAAGCGCCGGCCGTGAAAGCTGACCCGTTCTTGGGTCCACGCCCGCCGCATGATCTCGATCCCTTCCTCAATGCGCGAAGGACGCTGGTTCTTCGGGACGCCGAGGATCTCAAACTCCTTCAGCCGGTGCCCGATTCCGACGCCCACGTCGAGCCGCCCGCGGAGCAGTTGGTCGAGGACCGCCATCTCCTCGGCGACGAGCAGCGGGTGGTAGAGGGGCAGGATCTTGATGGAGGTGCCGACGCGTATGCGCTTGGTGCGCATGGCGAGCGCGCCGGCGAAGGCGGCGAACGAGGGGCCGTAGGCCGACTCCTCGAAGTGGTGCTGCTGAATCCAGACAGCGTCGAAGCCCCAGTCCTCGACCATCGCCATGTGGTCGAGCGTGTCGTGGTAGAGCGTGTCGTAGGGCACCCGCCACTGCGGAGGGTTGCGGACGTCGTAGGTTACGCTGATTCTCATGGGCCGCGATTCTACCGCATCGCCGGTTACTTGATGGCGATGGCGTTCGCGGGCGAGCCGACGCCCCGCGGCAGGTTGAGGGGGACGGCGACGACCATGCACTCGTACACGCCGTCCCGCGCGCAGTCGTCGGCAAGGGCGTCGAGGCTCCAGAGCTCGCCAAGCGCCATGCCGAGGAGCGGGATGAGCCGCCGGTGGAGGAAGCCGGCCTCGGGGCTGCCCGGCGAGTCCTCGACGGCGGGATTGTCGGCGGCGACGAGTGAGAAGCCGGCGTCCCAGAGAAAAGAGGCGCTCTCCTTGACCGCGCTCAGCCCCGGACTCTCCAGCCCGCCGGGGCCGAGGTCTTGGGGCAGCGCGGCGCGCTGTTCGGCGCTGAGGCCCAGGTGATGCCCCAGCCAGCCGGTGCGGAGCAGCAGAATGTCGCCCTCCTCGGGCGCGGCGCCCTGGGCCGCGAGCGCCGCTTCGAGCACCGCCGGCTTCCACGCCGTATCCCGCGAAGCGTCGAACGCCTCGCCACGCGACGCGAAGTAGCGCGGCATGTCGAGCAAGAGGCCGCGCCCCACGACGCCGTGCTCGGCCCACCGGTCGATGCCCAGCGCGCCGGCGTCCACGGCCTCTTTCTCCAGGCCGTTGTAGAACCCGAACTCGCGGTAGCGCATGTGCGACAGCGCGTCGATCTGGCTGGACGCCTGGTTCCACAGGTCGTCAATCTTGTCGTCGCGCGAGTTGCGCTCGGGCTCGACGATCTCGTGGCGGTAGGGCTTGCGCCGCTCGACCAGGGGCGGGTCCGGCTCGTTCAACGGCAGTGAGAGATTGAAGACGGCCCCTCGGCGTACCGTTCGGGCCGCCTGCGCGATTCGCTCCGGCGTCAGCCGCGCGATGGTCCCCAACTCGTCCCGCTCACCGAAGACGCCCCAGGCGTGGCGGTCGCCCGTCTTCTCGATCACCGGCAGGTCCTTGTACAGCGGCGTCATGCGCTCGGCCATCGACTCCCTCTCCTTCTGCGGTCCTCTGGAACGGCGTCAGCGATAGAGCTCCAGGTGGAAGCGTACCGGCCCGGTGATTTCGACGCGGTGCGGGACTTCCGGCTCGGCGACCCCGGGCCGGTCCGGCGAGAGCTCGTACTCCTCGACCTCCGGCCCAAGGATTCGATAGAGCAGCCTTCCCTCCAGCACCACGATCTTCGCCCACACCCCCGGCTTCGTCTCGTGCGAATCGAGCAGATGCTGCGGCACGGTCGCATCGGTGAACTCCGTCGTCGCCGCGTACCGTGAGACATTGGCAGGGACCGTCTTCAAGGCTATTCCTCCTGGACGACCGGGCCATGCGCCGCCGCACCGGGCAATGGTGGACGCTAGCGTCGCCCCGGCGCAAGGGGCTGGGTTGGCGTCCGTTTGTGATGCCCCCCTCCGGCCTCTCCCCCCTCTGGGGAAGATTGAGAGAGGGCACGCGCCGCTAGGCGCGCCGGCGCCCACAGGGCGCCCCTTCCCCTCGGCGAGGCCAGAGGGAGCTAAAGCAAACGCTGCTCGCGGTACCAGGCGGTGGCGCGCCTAGCTCCTTCTTCGAAGGCGACTTGGGGCTTCCATCCCACGTCGGCCTCGATAGCCTCGTTGGAGCAGATCCAGTACCGCTGGCGGAGATCAGCCACCTTGTCGCGGGAGAGTGGGGTGGCCTTCCGCGTCAGGGCGCCGAAACCCTCTGAGGCGAGGCCCGCCAGCCAGTAGGACCACACGGGCATAGGCAGCACCAGCGCCTTCCGTCCCACCGCCGCCTCGACGTGGGCGACGAGTTCGCGCCACGTGTACCGCCCGCCGTCGTCGGCGGTGTAGGCCTTGCCGCCCACCGTGGCGCTCGACGTGGCGAGGTCCGCCGCCGCCCCCGCGGCATCCTCGACGTAGATGATGGAGACGGTGTTGCGCCCGCCGCGGAGCAGCGGCGCGAGGCGCAGCTTGGCGAGGCGGAAGAAGGTGAGGAGCGCGAAGTCCCTGGGGCCGTAGACGCCGGGTAGGCGGAGCATCACGGCGCGGTCGGCGAGCGGGGACCGGCGAACGAGGGCCTCCCCCTCCGCCTTGGCGCGTCCGTAGATGGAGACGGGAGCCGGGGCGGCGTCGAGCGGTCTCGGCACGCCGTCGGGGCTCGGCCCGTGCGCTGCGATGCTGGACACGTAGACGAAGCGCGTCAGGCCGGGGGCCTCCCGCTCGACGGCGGCGAGCAAGTTCCCCGTGCCCTGGGCGTTTACCGCCTGGAACTCGCGCACCGACCGTGCCTTCACCAGTCCCGCGGCGTGGATGACGGCGTCGACGCCCCGCGCGGCCGGACCCAGCGACGCAGCGTCGGTCAGGTCGCCTTCGACGGCGTCGAATGGAACGCCTTCCAGGAAGCGCCGGCTGCTGGTGGCTCGGAGTAACACGCGGACGTCGTGGCCGTCGGCGGCGAGGCGCCCGGCAATGTGGGAGCCGACGAATCCCGTGGCGCCGGTGACGAGGATCTTCATGTTAGTCCGTCCGCATTTCCGTGCCGCCGATTGCCTTTTCATAGACGCGGAACGTCTTGTAGCGCTCGCAGCCCATGCGGTGGAGCACGGCGTTGATGGCGTGGTTGTCTTCGAGTGTCCAGGAAAGGTCGGCGTGTCGGTAGCCGCGGGCCGAGGCGCGGTGTATGAGCTCGTCGATCAGGAGATAAGACAGGCCGGCAAGGTCCCGCCCGCGGTATTCCTTGCGGATGCCCACCAGCAAGAGGCGCCCGCTCTTGAGCCTGCGAACCTTGACCCGCCACAGCAGCTTGAGAAAACCCAACGGGAAGAGCTTGCCGCCGAGGTCTCGGATGGCCTCGTTGAGATCGGGTATGGCCACGGCCATGCCCACGGTTCGCCCGCCGACCTCGACGACGATCACCACGTTGGGATCGACGATGGGCCGCAGCGTGCTCGCCAGGTTGTCCGCCTCGGCGCCGGTGACTGGGACGAAGCCCCAGTTCTCCGACCACGCATCGTTGAAGACGTCGAGGATGTCGTGAATCTCTTGCCGAAACCGGCGCATGCGGATCGGGCGCACCACCACGTCGGGGCGGCGCCGCAGCTCCTCGACGCTTCCGGCGGCGCGGGGCGGGGGGCGGGTCCAATCGAAGCGCCAGGCGTAGAGGTCTTTGACCTTGCGAAAGCCCGCGCCTTCGAACAGTTCGAGGTAGTAGGGATGGGTGTAGGGCGTCATGATCCGGGGCGGCGAGTCGAACCCGTCGGCGAGGACGCCGGCAACGCCGTTGATGGAGAAGCTGAGCGGCCCTCGGATACGCTCCATCCCGCGTTGCGCCAACCACGACTCGGCCGCGCTGAGGAGCGCGCCGGCGGCCTCGGGGTCGTCGTCGCATTCGAAGAAGCCGAAGAAGCCGGTCTTTTCACCGTGGTGCCGGTTGTGCTCCGGGTCGATCTGCGCCGAGACGCGCCCCACCGCCCGCCCGTTCTCTCTATACGCGAGGAAGAAAGCCGCCTCGGCCTGTTGCAGGAAAGGGTTGCGCTTGGGATCGAGCTCGGCGCGTTCCAGCATGCCGAGGGGTGGGACCCAGTAAGGATTGCCGGCGTAGATGCGGTGCGGCGCAGCGATGAACGCCTCGACGCCGCGGCCGGAGACTGGCTCGACGCGGATGCGGCCCTTGGTCTCCACGCGGGCCGGGGCTTAGATGAGCCCTCGGGCCTTTCCGACTAGCTCGAACTGTTCGAGGGCGTAGTCGATTTGCTCCGGGGTCTGCGTCGCCATGCAGCTGATGCGGAGCATGGCGCGGCCCTTCGCGGCGGCGGGATAGACGACGGGGTTGGTGTAGACGCCGTGCTCGAGGAGCGCGTGCCAGACGCGCACCGTCTCCACCTCGTCGCCGACGGCGATCGGGGCCACCAAGGACTCGGAGTCCGTCACGTCGAACCCCAGGCTCTTGAGTCCGGAACGGAGCCGTTGGCCTAGGGCGCGGACGTGGTCGACCCGCTCCGGCTCGCTTGCGAGTACGTCGAGGGCGGCGAGGGCCGCCGCCGTCGAGGCGGGGGGCAGGCTCGCGCTGAACACCATTGGCCGCGCGAAGTGACGCACCCAGTCCACCACGGCCAACTGCCCCGCGACGAAACCGCCGATGGAGGCAAGTGACTTCGAGAATGTCCCCACGATGAGATCGACATCGTCTTCCAGGCCGAAGCGGCTCCCCGTGCCGCGCCCCCCCTCGCCGAGTACCCCGATGGCGTGGGCGTCGTCGACGAGCAGGCGCGCGCCATGCTTCCGGCAGGCGGCCACCACTCCGGGGAGATCGACGACGGCGCCGCTCATGCTGTAAACGCCGTCGACGATGACGAGGGTGGGGCCGCCGCCGGCGCCCGCGAGCACCGCATCAAGGTGGCGGGCGTCGTTGTGGCGGAACCGGAGCATCCTGCCGCCGGAGAGCCTGCAGCCGTCGTAGATGCTGGCATGATCGGCCTTGTCGACGACGGCGGCGCAGCCCGGGCCCACGAGGGCGGAGATGGCGCCGAGGTTCGCCTGGTAGCCGGTGGTGAAGACGAGCGCGGCCTCCTTGCCGAGAAACCACGCGATGCGCTCTTCGAGCTGCTCGTGCAGGTCCATCGTCCCGTTCAGCACCCGCGAGCCCGTCATCGACGTGCCGAAGCGCTGGAGCGCCGCCTCTGCCGCCTCCATCACCTTGGGGTGCCGTGTCAGGCCCAGGTAATTGTTCGAGCCAAGCATCAACACCCGCTTGCCGTAGATGACGGCCTCCGGGCCGTCGTTGCGCTCCAACGGCTGGTAGAAGGGATAGGCTTGGGCCGCCTTCGCCTCCTGCGGCAGGGTGAAGTCGAACGTGCGCGCGAAGACATCGCGGTCTTCAAGGCGTGTGGCACGCCCTTGAATCAGGCGGTCTATGGAAAGGCCGTCGTCGCCCGAATCGAAGCTATCGTCTGCGTCGCTGCGCATCGTTCCTTCCGGAGGGGCGCGCTAGTACTCCATGCGCGATTCGCGGCCCATCCAGTGGTGGACTTGCTTCTTGCGGGCGGGCCGCTTGTTGATGACGACGTTCACCAGCGACGCCTTCCCCGAGGCCAGGGACCGCTCGACGGCGGGCTTGAGCTCTTCGGGCCGCTCCACGTGCTCGCCGTGCCCGCCGAAGGCCTCCATGATCTTGTCGTACCGCACGCCCTCGGGCTGGCTCTCCAGCTTCGCCGCGGAGCCCAACTCCATCTTCTGCGGCCCGCCGACGGAAGCGTTGTTCGCCACGATGAAGACGATGGGCAGGTCGTTCCGCACCGCCGTCTCCGCGTCCATGCCGTTCCAGCCGAAGGCGTAGTCGCCGTTGAACGAGAAGACCTGCTTCCCCGGCGTGGCCGCGGCGGCGCCGATGGCGTAGGGCACCGAGACGCCCATGCAGCCGCTGACCCCGGCGTCGAGGCGGTGGCGGGGCAGGTAGTTGGGCACCATGACCCGCGAGATCGCCATCGCGTTCTCGCCGTCGGCGGCGATCGTGGCGTCGTCGTCCATAAGCTCGACCACGTCGCGGTACATCTGGTACATGTTCATGGGCACGGCGTCGGAATCGAGGAACTCGCGAATGGCCCCGGCGTTCTTCTCGGCCTCCTGCTGGAGCGAGGGCAGCCAGGGCGTCTCCGCGCGCCGCGCCCCGTCGGTGGCCTCGAGGACTTGCCGGAAGACCGCCTTCGCGTCGCCGACGAGGCCGACCTCGGCGGGGACGCCGTTCCCAATCTCCGATCCCTCGATGTCGATCTGCACCACCTTCACGTCGGGGGAGAAGCGCGGCGGCGCGCCGAAGTGGAAGATCCAGTTGAAGCGCGCCCCGGCCAGGATCACCAGGTCGGCGTTCTGGAGCGCGTAGCTGCGCGCGCCGGAGGCGTTCAACGGGTGGTCGTCGGGGACGACGCCCTTGCCCATCGGCGAAGGCACGAACGGAATCTGGAGGCGGTCGACCAGCTCGCGCACCTCGTCGGCGGCGTCGGACCAGGCCAGACCCTTGCCGATGAGGAGGAGCGGGCGCTCGGCCTGGAGAATCTCACGCGCCGCGCTCTCGACCAGCGTGGGGTCGGCGAGGGGGCGCGCCGGCGGCGCCGCCTTGGGGAAGAAGCGCACCTCGTCCTCTTCCACGGCGCCGGAGATGACGTTCGAGGGGAGGTCGAGATAGACCGGCATCGGTCTGCCGCTCGTCATCTTCTGGACGGCGGCGTGGGCGTAATAGGGAAGCTGGCGCGGGTCTTCGACCTGGACGGACCACTTGCAGAAAGGCGCCGCGGCCTCGACCTGCGGGGCCTCCTGGAAGTCGCCCCGATAGCGGCGCCGCAGGTCGCCGTTGCCGCCGATGACTAGGACGGGCCAGCAGTTGGAGCGGGCCGTCTCCAGCGCGGTGAGGGCGTTGGTCATCGCCGGTCCCGAGGGACAGATGGCCACGCCGGGGCGGCGGGTCACGTAGCCGTAGGCCTGCGCGGCGAGGGCGCTGGCCTGCTCGTGGCGGAAGTTGATCAGGCGCATGCCGTGATTCCGCATCGAGGTGTTGATCTCACCCATGGGGTCGCCGGGGAGGTT
Organism: Dehalococcoidia bacterium; assembly: GCA_965261455.1. Taxonomy (GTDB): domain Bacteria; phylum Chloroflexota; class Dehalococcoidia; order SHYB01; family SHYB01; genus DAOUKH01. The sequence continues at coordinate 61,252 of OZ253453.1, forward strand.
GAAGACCGTGTCCACTCCCTCGTGTTCAAGCTGCCTGGTGAGAATCTCCGCGCCGCTGATTCGTGCCATGCCGCGACCCCTTTCCGTCCTTCCGTTCGTTCTTGCTCGTGCCGCCCTCTGGCGGGGAGGCCCTAGTATGCCTGTTACGTCCGTCGGATTCTATGGGCGGGGGGAATTGGGGTTTCGCCCCCGGCTCAGAGCCGCCACAGCCGCGGCGCAACGATGACGAGCAGCGCGTTGAGTCCGACTCCGAGGGCCCCGAGCAGCAGGAAGACGGCCTCCACACCGATGATCTCTGCCGCGCCGCCGGCCCATAGCGCGCCGATGGGCACCATGCCGTGCGTCATGAAGAAGAGCGAGATGGCCCGCCCCCGGTAGCGGCCGTCGGCGTATACCTGGATCATGGCGTTACCTTCGACGAAGAGCACCGTCTGCGTCGCGCCGAGGACGAACATGGCGGGGATCGCGAAGGCGGCTGTGGGGACCCTCCCCATGCCGAGGAGCATCGCCCCCGCGACCACGGCGGCCATGACGAGCCACTTGCCCTTGCCTACGGGATAGCCGAGCCCTGCCACGAAGACCGACCCCAGGAGTCCGCCGACCCCCATTAACGACATGAGCAGCCCGAAGCCGCCCGGGCCGAAGTCGAGCGCGTTGTCCGTGTAGGCGGGCATGAGGCTGAGGAAGCCGAGCACGCAGATGGAGGCAATGGCGCTGTGGGTCAGCAGGAGGAGGAGCGGCTGGTCGCGGCGGACGTAGGCGAGCCCCTGCAGGATGCTGGTGAAGATGTTCGCACGGACGAGAGGGCGGCGTGTCGTGACGGGGCGGATGCGGCTGAGCATGAGCATCGAAGCCACACTGGCGACGGCCTGCACGACGTAAGCGCCTTCCACCCCGATGCTGCCGATCATGACCCCGCTCACCGCCGGCCCGGCTACGCGCATCAGGTTTTGGGCGATGGAGTTGAGCGAGATCGCCGAGGCGAGCTCGCGCTCGGTCACCATGTCGAAGGCGAGGGTATGCCGCGACGGCCCGTTGGCTGAGAAGCAGACGCCGGTGAGGGCCGCGGTGACGTAGAGATGCCACACCTCGACAACGTCCGTGGCTACCAGCGTGGCGATGGTCACCGCCAGGCTCGCCAGCAAGAACTGGCTGACGATGAGCACCTTGCGCCGGTCGAGCCGGTCGGCGAGCGCGCCGGAGAAGGGGGCGCAGACGGTCATGGTGCCGCCGCTGCAGACCGCGACGAGGCCAAGCTGCAGGGGCGAATCGGTGAGAAGGAAGACCAGCCAGCTGAGCGCGATCTGCTGCGTCCACAGCCCCATCTGCGCGAACAACGTGCTCGTGAGCAGGATGCGGAACTGCGGCACCCGCAGTGCCTCGAAGACCTTGCCGCCCGTGCCCACGCCCGGAACCCTGCTTCCCCTAGCCAACGGCGCTCCACGCGCGGGGACGCGGCGGAAGGCGGTAGAATCGCGGAGGCGCGTTCATGCTTGAGGTATCCACATCGACGGCGGACGCGCCGATAGAGTAGCGCACACGGGAATGGCCGGTTGAAGAAAACTAGTGAGAGCGCGGACGCCGCCGGTCCGGACGGCGGCGGCTGGCTTCAGTATTCGCTGCGGGTCTCCGGCGAATCGTGCGAGGTCGGCTGGCAGCTTTTCAACCGCTACCTGCGCAACGTTTCCCTTGAATGCCCCCCGGACGAAGATGAGGCCGTCCTTCGCGGCTACGTCCGCGACGACGATTCGGACGCTCGGGCGCGCTTCGAAGTGATGCTCGAACTGATTCGCGCCGCACTCAGCGCGGGCGAGGTCGAGGTGGCCAACGTCGCGCCCGAGGACTGGGGCGAGGCCTGGAAGGCCCACTTCCCGCCGCTCCGCGTCGGCAAGCGCCTGGTGCTCAAGCCATCGTGGGCCGAGGTCGAGGCCGGCCCGTCCGACGTCGTGGTCGGCTTCGACCCGCGAATGGCCTTCGGCACCGGCCATCACCCCACGACGCGTCTCTGCCTCGAAGCGCTGGAGAGCCTCGACCTCGCCGGTGTGCGCCTCCTCGACGTGGGGACCGGCTCGGCGATCCTCTCCCTGGCGGCCATCGGCCTCGGCGCGGACTCGGCCCTGGCCCTAGACACCGACCCCGAAGCCGTCCGCGAGGCGCGAGACAACGCGCGCCGCGCCGGCCTAACGGAGCGGCTTCAGGTAGCGGAGGCCGGCCTGCCCCATCCCCTCGCGGCGCCGGAGAGCTTCGACCTCGCGCTGATGAACATCACCGTCCACGTCGTCGAGCTGCTTCTGCCCGATCTCGCGGTGGCGCTGCGCCCCGGCGGCCAAGCCATCATCTCCGGCTTCCAAGACAAGGACGTGGACCGCATCGGACGCGCCGCACGCGCCGCCGGTTTCGAGGTCGCCGACGACCGGCGCCTGGACGGCTGGGCCGCGTTCCTCCTCCGCCGGGCCTAGGAGAAACCCCCTGTGGGGGCCACCTTAAACCTCTCCCCCTCTGGGGGAGCCCACCTTAAGGGCACACGCCGCAGGCGCGCGGGCCGGGGCTGGAACTCTTACTCCTCTCCCCACGGAGACCTTTGCCCAACCGCCTGCGGGCAAGCATGGGTGGGGCCGGGATGTCTTGCCTCTTCTCCCCACGGGAGAAGATTGAGATGAGGGGCACCCTCGCAACCGCCACGGGTTATCGAAGTCCGCCACCTTCGCGGTCAGTCACCCCGGTTACGCAAAGGTTTCCCGCGGGAGAGGATTGAGGTGAGGGGCCCCCAGCAACCACCGCGGGTCATCACAGCCCGCCCACCTCGGTGTCCCGGAGAAGGACAGCGCGGCCTAGATCGCGCCCCGCTCCCGCAGCCCGCTGATGTCCCCCGCCGAGTACCCCACCTCCGCCAGCACCTCTTCGGTGTGCTCGCCGAGCTTCGGCGCCGAGCGCTTCACCGCTCCCGGCGTCTCGGGCAGGTGGACGGGGACGCCGATTTCGGTCAGGCTGCCCACCTCCGGGTGGGGGACCTCGGTGACGTAGCCGTTCGCCCGCGCCTGAGGGTCCTCCGCGACCTCGGCGTAGTCGAGGACGGGCTGGCAGATGATCCCGCGCCGGCGCATCGCCTCGACCCACTCGTCGCGCGGCTTGGTGAGGAAGATCTCGTCGAGCATGCCGATCAGCTCGCCGCTGTTGGCGGCGCGCGCCGCCGCGTCGCGGAAGCGCTCGTCGTCCAAGAGGTGCTCGATGCCGAGGATCTCGACGAAGGCGGGCCAATAGCGGTCGGGCCCCACGCCTCCGATGGCGAGGACCTTCCCGTCGGCGCAGCGGTAGGTGTTCATCAGGGGGTTCGGAGTGCGCTCCCGTACCCGCGCCGCGGGCAGCGAACCGTTGATCAGGTAGCCGTTGATGGCCATGGCCTGGAGCATCAGGATGCCGCCGAGCTGCGACGTCTGAACGTGCTGGCCCACGCCGTGGCGCTCGCGGGCGATGACGCCCATCGCCACGCCCCAGGCCAGGGTCATCGCGCCGCACTGATCGGAGATGCCGCCGGCCGGGGACTCGGGGTAGTCGCGGCCCAGCGAGTTCATCCAGAGGAAGCCGCCCCGCGCCTGTCCCAGCGAGTCGAAGATGCCGTCGCGGGCGTGCGGTCCTTCGTGGCCCAGCCCCGACACCGAGGCGTAGATGATGCGCGGGTTGATCTTCCGGATGGTCTCGTAGTCCACGCCCAGCCGCTCCACGACGCCGAGACGGAAGTTCTGCGTAATCGCGTCGGTCTTCTCTGCAAGCCGGTGAAAGACGGCGCGCCCTTCGTCGCTCTTGAGGTTGAGGGTGATGCTCCGCTTGTTGCGGTTCATCGTCTCGAAGTAGGAGTTGTGTTGGCCGCTCGACGTGCTTATGCCCCGCCCCGGGTCGCCGCCCGTGGGGTCTTCGACCTTGATCACCTCGGCGCCCATGTCGGAGAGCATCACGGTCGCCCAAGGCCCGTTCTGAAAGATCGTGAGGTCCAGGATCTTGATGCCGTCGAGCGGCGCCGCCATGTCTCGGCCCTGCCTTCTGGTCTCGTGCTCTGTCCGCCGCCCGGTTAGGCGGGGAGGTCCATGCGGTACGACGCCACGGCGTTGGCGTAGGTGATCTTCTCCCGATGGGCGTCGGCGACGCCCTCGAAGAGGCCGTCGATGACGGCGACGGACTCGGGCCAGGTGCTGTCGTCGTGGGGGTAGTCGGAGGCCCACATGAAGACGTCGGGGCCGACGAGCTCCGTGAGGCCGACACCGGCGCGGTCCTGCATGAACGTGGCGCGCACGTTGCGCTTGAACTGCTCGCTGGGGAGCATCCCCGAAGGGAAAGGAGGCGCGTGCCGCGAGCCCTTGCGGATGTAGGCGTGGTCCATGCGCTCCATCAGGTGGGGTGCCCAGCCGATGTCGTTCTCGGCGGAGACCACTGTCACGCCGGGGAAGCGCTCGAAGACGTGCGAGAAGAGCAGCGTCGTCAGCGAAAGCTGGATGACGTGTGTGATGCACGAATACCTGGCGAGGAAGAGGTCGGAGACGTCGCGGGCCTTGCCGGCGAAGGTGTGCAGGCTGATCGGCATCCCCAAGTTCTGTGCCGCCGCCCAGAAGCGGTCGTAGTAGTCCGTCCCGTAGCTGTAGCCGTCCTGCGGCTCGGCCCAGGCCATGCCGCCGGCGAGGCCGAGGTCGGCGCACCGCCGGAGCTCCTCGACGCCCGCGTCCACGTCGTAGAGCGAGATGAGCCCCAGCCCGTAGAGGCGCTTGGGATGTGTCGCGGCGTACTCGGCGACCCAGTCGTTGTAGGCGCGGAAGGTGTCGCGCTGCATGGCGGGGTCGTCGAGGCCGAAAAGCCGCATCCCGAAGCTGGGATAGAGGACTTCCGCCGCGATGCCGTCCTTGTCCATGTCCACGATGCGGGCCTCGGGGTCCCACCCGCCGGAGAGGCCCTCGGAGAGGCGCGTGGCGAAGCCGAGCCCGGCCTTGGCGGGGGAGATGAAGCCGCCGACCACAGCCGGCCCCGAGACGCCGTTCACCTCGAATTTGGCGCCCTCGGCGTCCTCTGTAAGCCGGGGGGCCCGGCCCTCGTAGTCGGGGCCGAGCCGCGACGTCCAAAGGTCCGGCGGCTCGACTACGTGGGAGTCCGCGGAAACAATTCTTGAACCCATGTGCGCGCTCCACGGGCCGCCGCGCCGAGGTTTCGGGACGGGGCCATTTTCGCCCTTCCCAGGAGGAAGACGCGATGCCGCAATTCTGGTGTGGGGCCTTGCGGCTGTCAAGGACGGAGGCCGTTGCCTGTAAGATGTGGGCCGCGCCGGGCCGTGACGCCCGGGCAAGGAGGGCGCCGTGGCGCAACGCTATCGTTCTTGGAAGGCCGGTCCTCGGTGAGCGCGCTGCAAGGTCTGCGCGTCCTCGACCTGTCGCGAGTGCTCGCCGGCCCCTTCGCCACCCAAATGTTCGCCGACCTCGGCGCGGAAGTGTGGAAGGTCGAGCCGCTGTGGGGCGACGAGACCCGGGCCTGGGGTCCGCCGTTCACCGAAGGTGAGAGCGCCTACTACCTCTCCACAAACCGCGGCAAGCAGAGCGTCGCGGTGAACCTCAAGGACGAGCGAGGGAGCGCCCTCGTGCGCCGGTTAGCGGCGAAGGCCGATGTCTTCGTCGAGAACTACAAGACCGGCGACCTCGCCCGCTTCGGGCTGGACTACGACACCCTTTCCGACGGCCATCCCGAGTTGATCTACGTCTCGATCACCGGCTTCGGACAGACGGGGCCGCGGGCCGCCGAGCCCGGCTACGACGCCGCGCTCCAGGGGATGTCGGGCATCATGAGCGTGACCGGCGAACCCGGCGGCCCGCCGGTCAAGATCGGCGTGGCCTGGATCGACATGCTCACCGGCCTGACCGCGACCGCTGGCGTCCTCGCCGCCTACGTCGAGCGCCTGCGCTCCGGCGCAGGCCAGCGCATCGACCTGTCCCTGTTCGACGTGGGCTTCATGGCGATGGTCAACCAGGCCCAGTCGTATCTGGCCACCGGCGAGCCGCCGGGTCCATTGGGCAGCGCCCACCCGCAGATCGTGCCCTACCAGGCGTTCGAGGCCTCCGACGGCTGGCTCATGCTCGCCGTGGGCAACGACCGGCAGTACCAGCGAGCCGTCGAGGCGCTCGGCGAGCCGAATTTGTGGGACGACGAACGCTTCCGCACGAACGCGGGCAGGGTGGCGCACCGGGACGAGCTCGTGCCCAAGATCGCGGCGTCGATCGCGGCGCGCTCCAAGGACGATTGCCTGCGGCTGTTCAACGAGGCGGGCGTCCCCGCTACTCCGATCAACAACCTTCGTGAAGTGCTCGCCGACCCGCAAGCCGACGCCCGCGGCCTCGTGTGGGAGCAGGAGCACCCCAAGCTGGGTGTCGTGACGCTCGCGGCCAACGCCCTGCAGCACATGAGCCGGACGCCGGCGCGGCCCTCGTCGCATCCGCCGCTGCTCGGTGAGCATTCCCGGAGCCTGCTCGCCGCCGAGCTCGGCCTCGGCGACGAAGAGCTCGACGCCCTGGAAGCGGACGGCGTGATCAAGACCGCCGACGGGCGCTGAACCGCAACCGCAGCAGGTGGCGCAGGTAGTGGGCCTGCTCGCGAAAGCCGAGCTTGCTCGCGCCGTGTAGCCGCGTCTCGAAGGTGTAGGGCACGGCGGCGACCCGGCCCACCGCGCCGCGGGCGAGGATTTCCAGCAGTATCTTGTACCCAAGTGGATCGAGGCGCGCGCCCTCGACGACCTCCCGCCGCAGCAGGAAGTAGCCCGACATCGGATCGGGGGTCAAGCGCGCGGCCGGAAGGATGAGGTGCGCCAGCAGCGTGGCCCCCTTGGAGACGGCCCGCCGCGGCAGGCCCCACTCGCCCACGCCGCCCCCCGGCGCATAGCGGCAGGCGACGGCGACGTCGGCGTCCTCGACTGCCGCCAGCAGGCTCGGCAGCAGCTCGGGTGGGTGTTGCAGGTCGGCGTCGATGACCGCGACATAACGAGACGCGCTCCGCCGAATCCCTTCGACGACCGCCGAGGCAAGCCCCCGCTCCTCCTTCCGCACGATCACGTCCACCGGGTAGCGCTCCCCGAGTGAGCGCGCCGCGTCCGCGGTGCCGTCGCGGCTGTCGTCGTCGACGACCACGATGCGGTAGCGCCTCCCCCCAAGCGCGGCGTCGATGCGCTCGACAAGGGTGGGCAGGTTGTCCCGTTCCTCATAGGTGGGAACGACGACGGCCAGTTCGGGCGGCTCTCCGTTAGGGTTCATCGCGAGGGCGGCCATTCTACACCGCCACCCCCGCGGGCGCGGCGAGTTCTTGCCCCCTCTCCCAACGGAGACCTTTGTGTAACCCGTTCTCGGGCTGGAACGGGCGGAGCAGGGCGGGCATCCCCCCTTTCCCCCTCTGGGGGAAACTGAAAGAGGGCACGCGCCCGGAGGGCGCGTCGGAGGGGCAGGCGGGGAGGGGTGCGACGACGTCCGTGGAGCCGGAAGCGCCGCTTACGCAAAGGTCTCCTCGGGGGAGAGAGAGGGCGCGTCGCCGACTGGCGGCGCGATTGCCCCAGGCGCTGGGCACGGGTATCCTCGGTTGGCGCGCTGCGGCGCGCGGATCAAACACGGCATCATTCGCATGGGAGGCGACATGTCCGACTACCGATTCGTAACCTATGAAACGCTTGAGGAAGGAAAGATCGCGCGCATCATGATGAACCGGCCGAAGCAGCGGAACGCCCAAAACCGCGGGCTGCTCGTCGAGCTGAACGACGCGTTCCTGAAGGCCGAGGCCGACGATGAGGTGCGCGTGGTCATCCTGGGCGGCGTCGGCCCCGCCTTTTCCGCGGGCCACGACCTCGGCTCCTCGGACGCTCGCGCCGAGCGCGCCCCCGGCCCCGACCAGCATTTCACGATGCAGGCCTACGGCGGCACCAAGAAGGGCGCCGAGCAGCGCACCCTCCAGGAGTGGCACTTCTTCTTCGACAATACCCGGCGATGGCGCAACCTCCGCAAGATCACCATCGCGCAGGTGCAGGGCAACTGCCTGGCCGCCGGCCTGATGCTGGCGTGGTGCTGCGACCTCATCGTCGCCGCCGATAACGCCGTCTTTGCTGACGTCGTAGGCACCCGCCTCGGCATGTGCGGCCTCGAGTACTTCGCCCACCCCTGGGAGTTCGGCACCCGCAAGACCAAGGAGCTGATGCTGACCGGCGACTCCATCGACGCCGAGGAGGCCTACCGGCTGGGCATGGTGAGCAAGATCTTCACCGTGGACAATCTGGAGCAACAGACGCTGGCCTACGCCAGCCGCATCGCCAAGCTGCCGTCGATGACCTCACTCATGATCAAGGAGTCCGTCAACGAGACGCAGGACAACCAGGGCTTCTACAACGCGCTGAGCGCGTGCTTCACCCTCCACCAGCTGAACCACGCGCACTGGTCCGAGGTCAGCAAGGGCGATTATGCCGCCGCCCGCCCCGAGGACGGCATCCCCGACTGGAGAAGCGCCCCGCCGGTCAAACCCGCCGTCAAGACCATGGCCGAGGCGGGAGTCTAGCCGGAGTTGACCAGCCTGCCGCAGGGGCTCTAACGTGGACTTGTCGCGTGGAGGCCGCCAACTAGCGGCGGCCTCCACGCCTGATAAGCGGGAGGCGCAGCAGATGCAGGACACTGAGATCATCTTCCAGGCTCGTCCGTCTCCCGAAGGCGGCTACGAGGCCCGCGCCTTGGGCTACAGCATCTTTACGGAGGCTGACGACTGGGGGCAGTTGAAGCAGATGCTGCGGGACGCCGTGCTCTGTCACTTTGAGGATGGGGAGGCGCCCCGGATGATTCGCATTCATCTGGTGCGGGATGAGGTCATCCCGGTGTGAGGCTACCCCGGAGCCTATCGGGCGCGGAGTTGGCCACTCTCCTGGGCCAGACCTACGGTTACAACCTGACACGACAACGGGGCAGCCACATGAGACTCACGAGTGTCTTCATGGGCCACGAGCATCACGTCTCCGTGCCTCGTCATGAACCAATGAGGATCGGCACGCTAAGCGACATTCTTGGCGATATCGCGGACTACCTGCAGATTGACAAGGATCAATTGGTCCGATCCTTGTTTTCGTCGTGATCGGCCTGACCTAGGACCTGGCTCTAGAAAAGCTCGGTCTCTTCCGTCGGCGGCTTTTCCTCGATACGGTCGGGGCAGTCGTCCGCGGTGATCTCGCAGAAGCCGCACTCCCAGTGGCTGGGAGTTTTGCGCGTGGGCGACTCGGCGGCAATCCGTTCGATGAGCGCGACGGTGTTGGCCTTGAACGCGTCGTTGACCGCCGAGGCCGGTATGTCGACCGCGTGGTCGGCGTAGACGACCCGGCCTTCCAGCGCGACGTCGCGGTAGCGAGGTTTCGCCAGCGGAAGCGCCCACATGTAGAGCACGACTTGAGCGGCGTCGGCGGCGTTCGGCTCGCCGGTCTTGATATCGTGGACGACGACCTGCTCCGCGCTGACGGAGACAAGGTCGGGCTGGCCCGAGAGCGTGGCGGCCCGTCCGCGCACCTTGAAGTGATTCTGCTGCTCGGCGAACACCTCCGCGCCCTCAGCCTCCAGCCGGTCGCGCTCCACCTTGACCAGCGCGGCGTGGCGCATCGTCCAAGCCGCGAGGTCGAAGTCACTGGGCATCTTCTTCCAGCTCCAGCCCTCGTGCTGCGTCTTGAACCACGACGCCCACTCGCAGGAGCGCGTCCCCGCTAGGAGACGCGCCATCCAAGTCACGTAGATATAAGGTTTACTGCGTAGCTCGGCCATGCCCCGTTAACATGATGGCGCACTCTTCACTTGAGGCTGATGATGCCCAAGCCGTCTCGGATCTCTACCGGCGTGCCGAAGGGCTTGGAAACTTCCACCGAATATTCCAGAACACGTTCAGAGAGCGGGCTTCCTGGCTCCGGCATCAAGGGCAGTCCCCTCCGGAACCGGGGACCCGAAGAAGGTTCCAAAGGTTGAATCCGAATCTCTTTCAACTCGAACTGTTGGTCGAAGATGCACAGGTGCACTGCGGTGCCTCCTGAACTCTGCCTCTCTGAGGCTCCGGGGCCAAACTCTCGAGCCGCCGCCGCCGCTTCGGCTCGGACATCCAGAAAATCCGCAGCCAGTCCATCACTGCTCGCTCCGACCCGAGACATATAGGAGCTGGGCACATGAGTCACCGCCTCGGTCTGCAAAAAGAGACCCGGCTGGCCATAAATGAGTGCCTTGCCCTTATAGATCTCAACTCCTCGGTGCTCCCCAGCGTTGCAGAAGTAGATGTCGGCGCCGGCATCGATGACTCCGTGGGCAAAGGTGTCGATGTACGGGTGAATCCCCAACCCATGGCTCTGGTCATGCAGGGCCACCACGACTATGTCGGCCTGCCTTCGGGCTTCTCGAACGTGTTTGTAGATGCGGTCCAGGTCCTCCTGGTACGGGAATGGGGCGTTCCCAGGCGTGTCACCCACCATGAACTTCCTGCCCAGGAAGAAGAGTTCCGCCTCCGTCTCCTCCTCCCAGCCAAAGTTCGTCGTCGGACCAATCAGCGGGGCACTTCTCGAACCGCCGCCATGCCGGCGAAGGAGCTTTTCACTTTCCCAGCCGAGATCTTGGCTGATCTGGCGCAAGGCATTGAGATCATCCTGGCTCACCACGTGAGCCGTATCGTAGCGGAGTAAGTTGACCCCGGGCCGGCTCTTGAAAGGAGGCAGGTTATCGGCGGGCAAGTACCCATGGGGCCAAGGGAAGAGCAGCCCCATGTTTGCCCTCGGGCCGTAGTCGCAGGCGGCCAGAAACGCAACCCGCGCCCCGCTTGGCGTGTCGTAGTAGCATGCCTCGGAGGCCTCGGTGAGGCTTGCCCCGATTCCGGCATAGGGCATCCCGGCGCGTTTCAAGTACTCGATCATCGTCAGGATGCCATTCTCGCCGAAATCCGCGACATGATTATTGCCGGCGCAGAGGCTATTGACACCCAGGAACTTCAACTCGTCGAGCATGCTTGGGTGCCCGGCCATGTACGTTGCGTGCGCACCCATTCCCGCGGTGTATGCGGGCCAGTCCTCTCCATCCTGGATCGCGCACTCGAGATTTGTCGTGGTGGCATCGGCCTGCCGCAAGAGCTCCACAACTTTCAGGAACCGCTCGTTGCGGTAACCAGATATCGGCTGTGCCACGTACGTGTTCCCAGTTAGCGCCAGCGTCGTCTCCCCGTCTGCCATGCATACCCCCCATTTAGCCCGAAAGGGTTCCCATCATGAGGCCCCTAATCGGCTCTTGCTGTTTGTCGGTTCACAATCTCTTCACATGGTCATCGGTCTCGGTCGTTGTAGACCTGGATGGCGGCCCGTCCCAGCACGGGATCGATGATCTTGAGGGACATCCCCGGTGGCCCGATGTTGGGGCACCGGACCTGAGTAACGATGCCGTCCTTATAGACGACCTCGATCCACTCCACCCGATCCTCCTGCCTCACGGTCCATCAACGTCCTAATGAGCGAGTATAGGACAATGGAGTGAGCGGTAAGCGCCGCTAGTGGAGCATCTCTCCAAGGACCCTCTGGAGTAGACCTAGATCAGCCCATAGACCCTGGCGGCACTCCTCTCGTCGGCTAGTTAGCCTGTGGGAAGCCGTACACCCGGATGAAGTTGTCCGCCAGGATCGTCTTCTTCTCGTCCGGGGGAACCCCTTCGAAGTGGCGCTCGATGGTGTTCCAGGAGCGGGGCCAGTCGGTGCCGGTGTGGGCGTAGTCGCTGGACCACAGCATCTGGGAAAGGCCGATCCAGTGGCGGTTTGCGACGCCGTAGCTATCGGTAATGAAGGTGAAGAACAGGTTCTTGTCGAAGTAGTAGCTAGGAGGGTTCTTGATGGGGGGGCGGCTCTCCGCCTCCAGCCTCCGGAATCGGTCGTCCATTTGCTCCTTCACGTAGGGGACCCAGCCACAGTCAGTCTCGGCCCAGACCATCTTGAGGTTGGGGTAGCGGTCCAGCAGGCCGCTGTTGATGACCTGCTTGGTGCGCATGGGGGCGTCCAGGTGGCGCATGTCGCCGGTGGCGCCTTTCGCCTTGGCCCCTGGGGCCGCCGTGCTGAAGGAGACGTGGATGTTGATAGGGATGCCGGCATCGGAGGCCTCGGCGAAGAACGGCTCGTCCGCGTCGGAGATCTCGAACCCGCCCGACGGCCAGCGGCTGAGGAGGACGCCGCCGCGCAGCCCGGGCATCTTCATAACGCGGCGCATCTCCAGGAGGGACTCCTCGATGCCTAGGGTGGGTATCATGGCGATGCCGCCCAGTCGGTCCGGGTTAGTGCTTGACCACTCGGAAAGCCAGTCGTTGTAGGCCCGGATGAGGGCTAGGTGGAACTCCGGCTCTTCGTTGGTGTGCAGGATACCGGAGGAGATGCGTGGGGTCGGGTACATGACCCCCGCGCCTACGCCATCCTCGTCCATGGCCTCCAGGTGGGCGACAGGGTCGTAGGTGCCCTTGGGCACGTCCTCCCAGAAGACCCACTCTCGTCTGCCCTCGGGGGTCAGGCCGCCGGGAGTACCGCCCAGGACGTTATGGCCGAAGTTGATGGGGTCGACGGCCCCCTCGATGATCCAGGCGTGGCCCTTCTCGAACCGCTCCATGCGGGGAGCCCGGTCCTTGTACTTGGCCGGGACCCGGCTCTGCCACAGGTCCGGCGGCTCGATGACATGGCTGTCGCCGTCCATCAACTTGAACTCGCGCATTCTTCTCTCCCTGCTCCCAAAGTACTTATCGACATCCAGTTGATTTTCCACCGGCTAGCCGGTGACTGCGTCTCTTATAGCAGCTTCGAGCCATGCAGGCAATCCTGAAACTCGGTCAGTGAGCGGCGAGCCTGCCAGGTACTCACCGCACCCCGGTCCAGCTGCCGGTATCGAAGCGTGGCCGACGAGCAGGATGCCCTCAAGATGCGGAAGCGCCGACGGCCGGGACCCCTATCGCCTGCCCCTTTCTTAGGCGCTACCTTCTCCCGACGTCTCCTCCCGAACCTTCCGCATGACCCCAGTCAGCTCTTCGAACTCCTCTTGGGACATCTCGGTCGCTCCGTCGTAGTCCAACATGGCGGCCGAATGCGCGGCGTCGCTGTCGATGTGGAAGGTCCTAGTCCCGTCGGGGTTCACCTCTACCCAACGTAGTGGGGCGGCGGGTGGCCATTTCTTTGTCCAAACAACCGCGACAGAGTATGTCGGGAACATCGCCAATCATGAACCCTGTCGTAACGGCGCCGCAGCCGACGCAGACCCCCTTCGTCGTCACCGCCACGCCGACCGCGACTCCGCGGCCGACGGTAGCCCCTAAATCCTCGGCCCTAAAGCCGCGGCGGTCGGAGTTGTCAAGCGGCGCTTCCGTTCGGCGACGACCTCGTGGCGGCTTGGCCCGCTGGATCGTCAGAGGCGCGGGACGAGGCCGAGGCGGTGGTCTTCGACCTCGCGCAGGTCGCCGGGTACTCCCAACGCAGCGCCTACGACACCGTGTTCGAGGAACTGCGAAAAGGAGCTTACGGACGCCCTCAAGAGCGGCCCCAAGCGGCTGCTGGCGACGTATCTGCAGAGGCGGCCTCCGCGCGAGCCTGCCCGACGAGAGACGACGGCTTCTCCCGCTCTGCGCCTTCGACCGCTACGGTATGTCGAGTGGACCGTGCACTGGCTCGAGGGCAGCGACCCCGCCGAGCATGGAAGCTTCAGCCGCCACAGGCTCTGCCGTAAGGCGGCGCGGGAGCGGCCTCAGTCTTCCTCGTGCTCCCCGGCACACGGCGGAAAAAGTGGCTCATGAAGAGTGTTGGCCCCACTGCCATTCTCCCGTCAGCTGCCTGGGCTTGGTCTCCGCCGTGGGGGCTGACCTTCAGTGAGCGGATACGCGAAGCCGTGGCGGCTGCCCCACGGTTGGGTGGTGAAGCTAGGCGTCGCGCCCCCCCCCCGCGTCGTCGGGGCAGGCGTCACAGCGCCAGCACCCGCCCTGCCTCCCGCAGCCGCCGACGCCGACCTAGCGCGTCGGGCATTGCGCTGGACACCAGGCCCCAGAAATCCGCTGAGTGGTTCTGGTGCGTCAGATGGGCGAGTTCGTGAACGACGATGTACTCGATGAGCGCAGGCTCCAGCATCATGGCGCGCCAGTTGAAGCGCAGCGTGCCGTCGGGGGCGCAGCTTCCCCAGCGCTGGCGTTGATCGCGGATGAGGACGCGCGGCTTCGGTCCCCGGCCGAGGCGGGGCCACCAGCGCTCCACGCCCGCCGGGAGTCGCTCGGCGGCTCGGGCCTGATACCACCCAACGACGGCGCGCCGGATTCGCTCGGACCGTTCCTCGTCGTCGACACTTTGCGGCACGGCGACCCGAAAGCGCCAATGATCGAAGCGGACTTCCGGCGAGCGCACGTCTGCGCGCGTCACGATCATGCGGACGTTGCGGCCCAAGTACGGCAGTGTCTCGCCGCTGACGAAGCGCTTCGGAGCTGCCTCCAACGACATCCTCGATGCGTGGCTGATGATCCAAGGCGCGCGCCTGCGCACGATGGCCCGCAACTCGCCGTCGGCTGTCGTCATGGGCGCGGCGACCCGTACACCGCCGCCGTCCACGGTAATCTGGACCGTCTTCCTGCGCCGCTTGCTGCGGCGCACCTCGTAGTCGATGGTGGTGCCGCCGAAACGTACGCGGCCCCGCTCCGTCACCGCCCGCCCCTCCGCCGGGCTAGGTCGACGATTCGGCCCGCCAGCTCGTCCAGGTGCTCCTCCGTATACTTGCCGGTGTCGCGCAAGTGGCGCTTGATGTCCCGGCGCATTTCGCGCTGGACCTCGATGTTCGACTGCCAATCGACTACGGCCCGGTGACGGTCGAGCAAACCCTTGGACCCTCTCGGCCAATTCGCGCATTTGGACTTCCACACTTATGGCAACAAGGGACTCCTCCGCAGGCAGCCTAGCAGGCCGACGGGTGTTCTCTGACGATCAAGATTGCCGCAGTCATTGGCGACGCAGAACCGATTTCGCGTCTCCCAACTATTGGCCAACCCTGTCTCCCGGCACGCTGGCAGACGTGACAGGCACCAAATAGGTGGAGGCGAAGTTCATTTCCGAAAGCCACCGCCGGAACGATTCGTTGTCGCTGAACTGCTTGAATAGCTCCGCATGGTCTGCGACCTGTTCTGTCATAGCACGTTCCAGGGCCTTGTCGCGCTCGATCCCCGCGTTCTGCTTGTCGGAGTTGGCCATGGTGTTCTGGTACGCCTTATCCCCCACAATTGACGATAGTGTGGCGGAGGGAGTGGGATTCGAACCCACGATGCCGTTGCCGGCATAACGGTTTTCAAGACCGCCGCATTCGTCCGCTCTGCCATCCCTCCCCTGCCCTGTCGTCATTATAAACGCTCTGAGCTGCCGGGCTCCGCTAGCAGCCTCCGGGAAAAGGTCATTGATTCTTGACAGGTCTCGGCAGATACTTTATCCCCAACAGAGAACAAATTGACTGCTCCATATTGGCTCTGTTGTGATGCGTGTTCATATAGTATTGAGTTCGTATTGATAATATCCTCTTCACGAAGGGGTCCTTTTCATATTTGTCCAATAACCCGCTCAACTCCGCTTTTACGGAGTCTGTTAGTGTTGGAGCAGTGTCCAACAGTGTGAAGTAGCCTATGACGTCATACGCTGGTGTTTTTGCTCGTTTGACAACATTGTCGATCGACGCTCTGATCTCCGGCACATTTATGCTTCTCACAACCAGTTCGATATTCGTCCAAGTCCAGATCAATGAGAGTACTTCTACAGCTCGCTTTATTTTTTCGAAATCATGGTCGGGATTCTTGGCCTTTTCGTACTGAGCAAATGCAACTATCTCCTCTTCATTCTTGAGGACTGAATTTATAAGACGCAGCCCGCCGTCCGTCATGATTTCAATAACTTCTTCAATCCTTCGTTTCGTCATGGTGCCGTACTTGTTGCGCAAGATCTGGCCCATAATCTCGTTATTCTTCAAGACCCGATAACAGTCGTTCACCTCTTCGTAAACCCCTGACCAATCCTCGTCAAATTGATCGCTTGACCATTCTGCCGCGTTATCTCGAACTGTCCTTTCTCGCTGTCGCTGCGAGTCAACACTATCGCTAGACAGAATGCTTTCGGGGAGTCCGTAGACAGTATCTTGGAAACGCCGCGTTTCCTCATGATTCAATTGGGCAGGCTGTACATCGTCCAATGTGTACATCGTTCTGAGGAGGATATCGTCTATGATCTCAAACCCAATGGCGTGATGAATTGTAAACAGCAAGGTTAAATAGTTTGAAGGTTTGTATATTGCATCACACATGCGCTGAATCACATTGCGGTTGGCAGGGTCTTCTTTGGATAGGAACCTCCCTAAGAAGAAATATTGCATATAAGATGTCCTGAATCGACCATCCTTGTCAATTAGCCCAAATTCTTCGTGTGTGATCCTGTTGACCATTGAATCAGGAATGAAGAAATCAAGCCGGTATTCGTCGATGAAGCTCTTGAAATCGAAAGGGGCAGCCTTATCTTGAAGCGTGTATTCATAGGTTTTAAAGGCCAGATGCTCCGCAAAGTTAAAGCAGGCATTGATATCGGAATCTTCTTGAGAGATACCCGCTCGGACCAAACTAGCTACTATCAAGGCATAATAGCAATGTCCATAAGAAGTGATTGACAAACCCATTGGCATGTACCCTTCGTAAGTTTGAAGGATGCACAATACAAAGAAAGGGTATCTAGGCACAATTTTGTCATGTATGATGATGGAATTGACCCTGTCTTCAATCCTGTCGATGTCACTATCAGTGAAATTTGGA
This sequence comes from Dehalococcoidia bacterium, assembly GCA_965261455.1. Lineage (GTDB taxonomy): Bacteria > Chloroflexota > Dehalococcoidia > SHYB01 > SHYB01 > DAOUKH01. The sequence goes on from OZ253453.1 coordinate 78,087, forward strand.
AGGCCACTACTTAGAGCAAGCCTTTGTCTGATGAGTTTCTCCTGCAAGACTTGTGTAAGGAGCCCAATCTCGAGCTCCTCGAAGTCAGCTAAACGCGATTCGTCACGGAAAAAGGAATGGAAAACTGTGGAGGATAGCGTGACGATAACCCTGTCGAAAGTGTCTTTCGCTTCCAAAACGAAATTGATCGCGTCTGGATGACCCGTGAGGTTGTCTATGATCAGGGTCTTGCCTTGCTGCTGAGACCAAAGAGCATAGTCCCCACTAAATTGTGAGTCGTAAAGCCGACGGAAGAAATTGCGGGCTAGCTTCTGGCGAAGCTGGCTCAAATCCACGAAGAGAACCGGCTGAGATTGATCGGTCAACTTTAGGAACATCATGCGTGCAAGAGCAGTTTTGCCGCTTTGGTCTGCTCCATGTATCAGCACGTACTGCTTGGCAAGGAGTTCCTCGGATGTTGTGAGTCGATCGGCTTGCCTGTTGAGTGCCTCGTCCTGTGTGCCGTGACAAAGGAGTGGAAGGAAGACAAAGACGTCTAGTAATTTGAGGTGTTGTTGAGAAAGGAACTCAGTTCGTTGCAGTTCGTCCAAAAAGGCTGGTTTTACCGTAAAGGTGTGGCGCAACTCATTAGCGACGACCTTGATGCCCTCGTAGACCTGTTGCCAAGCGGCATCAGGGTGGTCGAAAGCGGTGACGGGCAACCCATCTTTCGGTAGTGCCTTGAGGTTTCCCTTCCCCAATAAGTCTTGCCAAGCGCAATCACGAACAATAACTGGTATGAGGAATAGCAACTTGTTTGTTGCGGCGAGTTGTTTTGCGTAAAGCCATTCCCTCATGCACGCGTCGGAGGCGATGAAATCCTGACTGAGTAAGAAGACTATGATATCAGCGTCTTCGATGTGGGAGCGTATCGTGTGAGATATATTCTGTCCCGGCAGGATCGACTGATCCGACCAATCCCTCACCAAGCCGTCTCGCTTGAGCAAGGAAAGCGCGTTTTCCATGGAGACCTTGTGATGGCTATCCTTGTGCGAATAGCTATAAAAGAGGTTAAGGGAAAAGCTTGATGGGCGTGGTGGCATGAGGTTCTCCAGTGCAGGCTGTGATGGCTTGCGATACTGCGGGAAAGTAAGAGCTTTTTCCCCTGTCAAAGGGTCTTCTGTGCATGCACTATGCGAGCGCTGCAGGGGTGGCAAATCACGCCGCGTGGCGAGGGCCATACAATAGTTTAGCCTTCCAGACTTAGAGCTACAAGAGGGATGTGGCGGAGGTGGGAAGAGGGGAGTCCCCGCTTCGTTAAAGACTACAGCCCCGGCGCGCGGCCGGGGCTGCGGTGACCTACGTTGTCGCGCGGCGGCTAGTTCTTGCCGAGGAAGCGGGCGAGGTTGTCGCGCATGACGGCCTTGACTACCTCGTCCGGCTGGTTCTTCAACTGCGTGACGTACTGGATCGGGTCGGGGATGCCTTCGGAGTGGGGGAAGTCGGAGCCGAAGACCAGGCAGTCCGAGCCGATCACATCGATGGCGCGCTGGACGTTCTCCTCGGGGAAGGGAGCGATGACGCAGCGGCTCTTGAACATCTCGCTGGGGCGCATCGTCAGGTCGCCGCCCCACTTGGGCTTGCGGCCCGCGAGGTGGGCGTGGTCGAGTTTGCGGATCCAGTAGGGGATCCAGGGGACGCCGAACTCGGCGATGAGCACGTTGATGTTGGGGAAGCGGGCGAGGAGGCCGTGGAAGACCAGCATGGCGGTGGTCTCCATGATGGGAAAGTCGCTCCACTGTGTCAGCCACTGGAAGCCGTTGAACTGGGCGTACTGGCCGTTGGGGTCCTCGCTCCACTCCGCGCCGCGGTGGTTCAGGGTGGCCCCGAGGTGGACGACCATGTTGAGGTCGGCCTCGTTGACGCGGGACCAGAACGGGTCGAAGTAGGGGTCGGCGGGGGAGCGGCCGTAGGAGCCCTTGGCGTTGAGGCCGACGAGCCGCACGCCCTGCTTGATGCAGCGCTCGAGCTCCTCGACAGCGAGGTCGATGTCGTAGAGCGGGATGTAGCAGGGAGTGAAGATGCGCTCCTGGTAGGAGTAGCCCCAGTCCTCTTCGAGGTAGCGGTTCCAGGCGCGGGCCGCGGCGTAGCCGGCGGTGGCGTCGTGGTTCTGGAAGGGGGCGTCGGCGCCGCTGCCGGCGTGGACGACGGCGGCCTGCACACCCTGGGAGTCCATGAGGGCGAGGCGCAGGTCGTGGTCCTCGAAGGCGGGCTCCATCTCGCGGTAGGTCTCGACGAGCTTCGCCAAGCCCTCCTTGTCGAGGCCCTTGCCGGCGTTCATCTTGTTGAGCATGGCGCCGGGAATGGGGATGTCGCTCTTCATTTCGGGAAGCTCGAGCGGATTGGTGCCGCCGTGCAGGCCGACGGTGTGGAAGCCGAGCGTCTTCGCCTTGTGCTCGTCGCCGACGAAGTCGGTAGTCGTCAGGTGCGACTTGCCTCCGGGGAAGACCCGCTCGATGTACTGCTTCTCGAGGAAACGAGTCTCGGCGTCCTCCGGCGGATAGATGTGGTTGTCGGCGTCGAACGCCAGATAGGGCAGCCTGGCCTCGACTCCGGCCTGGTAAACGCCTCGTTCTCCGGTTGTAGTCATGTTTAATCCCCCTCTGACTGACTCGTAGCGCGCTCATTATATACACGCGGCGTAGACGCGCCAAATATACATGAGCGGGGATGGATGCGCGATACCGTGCACCGCGCCGTCTATACTTTTCCTGCCCATCGAGACCTTCCGTGAGACGACTCTATGCCTGAAGAATCCCTCGCCGGCGTTCGCGTCCTCGACCTCAGCGACACCATCGCCGGGGCCTACTGCACCCGGCTGCTCGCCGACTTGGGCGCCGAGGTGTTCTTGGTGGAGCAGCCGGACGGGCATCCCCTCCGGCGGACCGGCCCCTTCCCCGGTGGCGCCCGGCACCCCGAGAAGAGCGGCCTCTTCCTCCACTTCTGCGCCAACAAGCGCGGCGCCGTGCTCGACTTCACCACGCCGGAGGGGCGCGCCCGCGCTCGCGAGGTCGCCGCCGAGGCCGACCTCGCCGTCGAGAGCCGCCCGCCCTCCACGCCCGCGCCCGAGGGGCTCGACCCCGCGTCGCTTCAGGCGCTCAACGAACGGCTCGTCATAACGTCGGTTACCGAGTTCGGCCTCACCGGGCCGTATAAGGACTGGCAGGGCGAGGAGATCGTGCATTGGGCGATGGGCGGCTACATGCACTTCGTGGGCAGCGCGGAGCGGGAGCCGCTGCTGACGCCCAATCACCAGGCGCAGCAGCACGCCGGCGGCCAGGCCGCCATCGCCTCCCTCGTTGCCCTGCGCCGCGCCCGCCTCGACGGCCTCGGCCAGCACATCGACCAGTCGGTGATGGAGGCGATGCTGGCGGCGCACAACTGGACGACCACGCACTGGGTCTTCTTGGGTGAAGAGCTACGGCGCACCGGCTCGCAGCTCCTGCGGTGCAAGAACGGCTGGGCGCATTTCGAGGCGACGTCGCTCAACCCCAACTTCCTCCTGCTGGCGGAGCGGCCCGACCTGCTCGACGACCCGCGCTTCGCCCCCGAGGGAACATGGGCGCCGGAGCGGCGCGAGGCGCTGCTCGACGTGCTCCGCGCTTGGTGCGCCACGGTCACCAAGGAGGAGGCATTCGAGCGGGCCCAGGAGCTTGGCCTGCCTGTCGCCCCCGCCTACGACGTCGCCGACCACATGGCGTCGCCGCACCTGCAAGCCCGCGGCTGGCCCACGACGGTCGAGCACCCCGCCGCCGGCGCGGTCCCCTTGCCGGGGTTCCCCTACATCTTCTCCGAGAGCCCAGCGTCGGTGCGGCGTCCGGCGCCCCTCCTCGGCGAGCACACCGGCGGCTGGACCCCCCGTCCGGCGCGTCCGGCGCCCACGATCAAGGAGACGCCGCGCCCGCCCATCGAGCCGCCGGGGCCGCCCCGCGCGCCGCTGCCCGGTCCTCCTCTGGAAGGCATCCGCGTCCTGGAGATCACCAACAACTGGGCGGGGCCGGTGACCTGCCGCATGCTCGGCGACCTGGGAGCGGAGGTCATCAAGATCGAGTCGCCGACCCGGCTCGCCGCCCGAATCGGCCAGTTCGCGGGCAACCAGGGCTTCGAGCGTTACTGGGATCGCTGCAGTTACTTCCTCGAAATGAACCGCAGCAAGTACGGCGTCTCCATTGACCTCTCGACGAGCCGCGGCCGCGCCATCTTCCTCCGCCTCGTCGAGGACGCCGACGTCGTCGTCGAGAACAACACGCCGCGCGTCATGCGCAACCTCGACCTCGAATATCCTGTGCTTAAGGCGGTCAACCCCGCGATCATCATGCTCTCCATCTCGGGATTCGGGCAGACGGGGCCGGGCCGCGACTACAGCGCCTTCGGCTCGAACATCGAGGCGGCCTGCGGCATCGCGTCGCTGACGGGCTACGCCGGCGACGATCAGCCCTACAACACCACGAACTACTACGCCGACCCCATCGCCACGGTCCACGCGCCGGTCGCGTTGCTCGCCGCCCTCGAATACCGCGACGCCACCGGCCGCGGCCAGTACATCGACATGGCGTTGAACGAGGGCGGCATCGTCTTCTGCTCCGAGGCGTTCATGGAGTACGGCCTCACCGGCCGCGTCCCCGAGCGACGGGGGAACCGGCACCCAAGATTCGCGCCCCAAGGCTGCTACCCCTCAATGGGCAACGACGCCTGGATGGTGCTGACGGTGCGCTCGGACGAGGAGTGGCGGCGGCTCCGCGAGGTCGTGGGCGACCCCAGGCTCGACGACCCGCGCTTCGATACGGAGGCGGGCCGCCGCGCTGGTCACGACGAGATCGACGAGGCGCTAGCCGCGTGGAGCGCGGGCCTGGACCACTACGAGGCGGCGCGGCGACTCCAAGCGGCGGGCGTCCCCGCGGGGCCGGTGCTCGCCAACTGGGAGATGATCAGCGACCTCCACGCCCACGAGCGCGGCTTCTACGTGATGCTGCCCACCCGCCGCGTCGGGGCCTGGGTCCATAGCGGCATGCCGTGGCACTTCTCGCGGACGCCTGGCGTCATACGCCGCGACAGTCCGGCCTACGGCGAGCACAACCGGCTCGTGCTCGAACGCCTGCTGGGAATGCGGCCCGAGGAGATCGACGGCCTCTACCGAGACCGCATCGTGACCGAAGACCCGCCCGACCGCTATCTGCTGGCCTAAGCGCCGCCCTCGCGCTTCTCGATGGCGCGCTTGGCGCGCTCCTCGAAGCTCCCCGACATCCCGAACCACTTCATGGTCAACTGCGCCCAGCGCAACGCTTGGTCGCGGCTCATGTCCTGGTTACGGTCGAGGTGCGAGAGCGTCAGGCGGACGCCTGCGGGGCTCATCGCCGCGATGGTCCGGGCCATCTCCAGCGCGCGGTCCATGAGCTCGGCGCTGGGGTGCGCCGCTGTGGCGAAGCCGATGCGCTCGGCCTCGGCGGCGCCCACGACCTTGCCGGTCAGCACGATCTCCTTCGTCTTCGTCGGCCCCACGAGCCGCGACCAACGCGTGCTCGCGCCCCAACCCCCGAGTCCCGTGCCGAGGTTCTTCAGATGCCAATCGCTGATCTGCGCCGCCTCGCCCACCAGACGAAAGTCGCACGCCAGCGCCAGCTCGACCCCGCCCGTGCTGCACACCCCATCGACGACGGCGATGGAAGGCTTGAGCATGTCGTCGATGTCGTTGGCGAGCTCGTAGCCAATGCTCCCCGACGGAGCCAGGCCCTCTGCGGCGGCCTTGAGGTCGGCCCCCGCTGAGAAGCAGGGGCGGCCGTCGGCGCGCGGCGCACCCGTCAGCAGCCAGACCCGGACGGCGTCGTCCGCCTCGATCTCTGCCACCGCGTCCGCCACCTCTTCGAGGATAAGCCGGTGCAACGCGTTCAGCCGCTCCGGACGGTTCAGCGTGACCACCGCAACGCCGTCCGCCGCCTCCTCATACCGGATGAACTCATACCCCAAAATGGCCTCCCCACACCGCCGAGCGGCGCGCTCGGAGTGTACACCGCCGCCGCTCCCGCCTGCTAACGCGGGAACAAGACGGCACACGCCCCGTTGCGTCGCCGCCGCGTCGCATAGAGAAGACCTTGACGTGCTAAGGGGCGAGGCTGGTGCGGCCTCCCCCTACACTTCCACGAGTTGAGCCGACGACCGAGGCTCTGGGATGGGCTGGCCATCCCCGGCCAGTAGTTCGAGATGGGAGACGACAGCCTCTTGGATAAGCGCAGCGACTTCTTCCCTGGTATCGGCCACCGCGACGCATCCGGGCAGATCGGGGACATAGGCGCCGTAGCTCGTAGGACCCTCTTCGATAATCACGGTGTACTTCATGAGTCCTGTCCTCTTTCGATCCCCGCCTGCTTCAGTATCTGAATCCATGTCCCAATCGGGACGTCGACACTTGGTTTACCGGCGATTGTCACGAGACCGGGCTTCTCCGGGTGCTTGTAGTGTCGGTGGCTACCTCTCGTTCGTACCCGCCGCCAGCCATCTTTCTCCACAAGCCGGATTGCGTCCCGCACCTTCGGCATATGAAGCCCTGTCCCGCAATACCTGCTTCAGATGCCCCCGATTATACTCCGCGCTCTGCCTACTGATGCTAACCCGCCGCGATCCGCTCGAACCCCGTATACGGGTGCAGCGCCTCCGGCACCAAGACCGAGCCGTCGGCCTGCTGGTTGTTCTCCAGGATGGCGATCATGATGCGCGGCAAGGCGAGGCCGGAGCCGTTGAGGGTATGGGGGAAGGCCGGCCGGGCGCTCTGCTCAGTGCGGTAGCGGATGTTGGCGCGGCGCGCCTGGAAGTCGGCGCAGTTCGAGCAGCTGCTGACTTCGAGCCACTCCCGGCAGCCGGCGGCCCAGACCTCGATGTCGTAGGACTCGGCGGCGGCAAAGCCGAGGTCGCCCGCGCAGAGCTGGAGCAACCGGTGCGGGAGCCCCAGCGTGGCGGCGATGTCCTGCGCGTGGTCGACGAGGTCTTGGAGCGCGGCGGCCGAGTCCTCGGGCTCGACGATTTGGTACATCTCGACCTTGTCGAACTGGTGGCCGCGCTTCAGGCCGCGGATATCCTTGCCCGCCGACATCTTCTCCCGGCGGAAGCAGGCGGTGTAGGCGACGTGCTTCAGGGGCAGCGCGCCCGGCGGTAGGATCTCGCCGCTGTACAGCCCGGTGATGGGGACCTCGGCGGTGGGGACCATCCAGTAGTCCTCTTCGGCGTCGTGGTACAGATTGTCCCGGAACTTGGGCAGTTGACCGGCGCCGAAGATCGTCTGCTCCCGCACCATGTAGGGAAGGTAGACCTCCGTGTAGCCGTGCCGGTCGATGTGGCGGTCGAGCATCCACTGGATGAGGGCCCGCTGGAGCTTGGCGCCGGCCCCTGCGAGGGTGTAGAACCGCGACCCCGAGATGCGCTGCCCCCGCTCGAAGTCGAGGATGCCCAGGGCCTCGCCGATCTCCCAGTGGGGCCTTGGCTCGAAGTCGAACGTGGGCAGGTCGGCGTCCTCGCGCAGCACGACGTTGCCGGTCTCGTCCTCGCCATCGGGCACGTTGGCCGCGGCGATGTTGGGGAGGCGGGCGAGGATGTGGTCGATCTCGTCCCGCAGCGCGCCGCTCTTCGATTCAAGGTCCTTGATGCGCTCGCCGACGCCGCGCATCTCTGCGATCAGCTCCGGCGGCTTGGGGTTCATGCGGGACAGCTTCTTGCTCGTCTCGTTGCGCTCGGCGCGCAGCGTCTCGCCCTCCGTCATCAGGGCGCGGCGCTCGGCGTCGGCTTCGAGGAGCCGGTCGATGGGGGCGTCCTCGTGGCGGCGGGCCATCGCGGCGCGAACGGAGCCGGGGTCGCGGCGAATCAGTTCGATGGAGAGCATGAGTGGGGCCGCGAACGGCGGTCAGGCGACCTTGAGCACCTTGATCTTCGTGGCGCCGGCGGGGGCCGCGACCTGGGCGGCCTCGCCGGATCGCTTGCCGAGTATGGCCTTGCCGACCGGGCTTTCGTTGGAGATGCGGCCCGCCTTCGGGTCGGCTTCCAGGTGGCCGACGATAGTGTAGGTCTCCTCGGCCCCGTCCTCGTGCTGCACGGTCACCGTCGAGCCGATGGCGGCCCGCCGCGTCGGCCGGTCGTGCCGGACGACCTTGGCGTTCTTGAGGATCGTCTCGATTTCGAGGATGCGGCCTTCGATCTTGGCTTGCTCCTCGACGGCGTCGTCCACGAGGGCGTCGCCGGTGACTTCAAGGTCGCGGGCGGCGTGGAGCTTCCGCCCCACCTCGGCCCTGCGGCGGTTGCGCAGGTCGTCAAGCTCTTCCTGGAGCTTGGTCATGCCCTGGGGCGTAACGTAGACGGGTTCTTGGGTCATAAAGCTTGCCCTCACCCAATCCATTCCCTCCGGGAGAGGGAGCAGGCGACGCCGGGCTGACTTCTGTAGATCTCTTGGAGGAGAGGAATACCGCCCCGCGTCTGACGGTAAGGAAATTATAGGTTCGGGCGCTTGCCCTTGTAAAGCAGAAGGCCGCTAGGAGAGACCGGCGGCGCTCGAGGTCCGGGCCGCGAGGCGCGCCGCCCGTACGGTGTTGTCCACCAGCATCGCGACGGTCACCGGCCCGACGCCGCCGGGGACGGGCGTGATCATCGACGCGACTTCCTTGACCTCGTCGAAGTCAACGTCGCCGACGAGCCGGTAGCCGCGCTTCGCCGCCGCGTCGGGAACGCGATTGATGCCGACGTCGATGACGACGGCGCCGGGGCGGACATGGTCCGCCTTCACCCATTGCGGGTCGCCGGTGGCGATCACGACGATGTCGCCGCGGCGCATGAGCGAGGCGATGTCGTGCGTGTGGGTGTGGCACAAGATGATGGTGGCGTTGGCGTGCTTGACCTCCTGGGATAAGAGGAGGGCGAGCGGCTTGCCCACGATGTTGCTCCGTCCACAGATGACGACGGTCTTGCCGTCGGGGTCGACGCCCAGGTGGAGCAGCATCCGCAGGATGCCCGCCGGCGTCGCGGGGACGAAGGACGGTCGGCCCACCGCGAGCAGCCCCATGTTGGTGGGGTGGAGGCCGTCGACGTCCTTGGCAGGGTCGAGGGCTTCGATGATGGGGAACGGGTCGAGGTGGGGCGGCAGCGGAAGCTGGACCAGGATGCCGTGGAAGGCGTCGTCGCGGTTCAGCGAGCGCACCAGGTCGAGGAGGTCGCGGTGGGTCGAGGAGGAGGGCAGAGTGAAGACGCGGCTCTCGACGCCCACGCGGGCGCACGCCTTTATCTTGTTGCGGACGTAGACATGGGAGGCGGGGTCGTCGCCGACGAGCACGGCGGCGAGGCCGGGGCGGATGCCTTCGTCACGGAGTGCGCGTACGTCACCGGCGGCCACGTCAAGGATTGCGGAGGCGATCACGGTGCCGTCGATCAGGGATGCGGTCATGCGCCCCACCGCAGCGCGGCGAGAGTGGACGGCCCGGAGGAGAACGGCGGGAGAGGGCAAGGTCGGCGCACGGCTCTTAGTTTACCGGACGATCTCCCGCGGTGGAATAGCCCGCGCGGCCCGATTTCGGTGGGTGGCCTGGGTGCTAAGGCCGCCGCGCCTGAAACGACCCGCACTCCTTGCCGTCACTGGACTCCATTGACCAGGGACGGCAAAGAGCGCATCTTTGGATAGGCTCATCGAGGACACGTTGGAAGCAGACTTGGTACGGGGGCTCAATGTATGAGGGGCCGTGCACATAGACGACGGTACATGTCTCTCATACGGAAGCAGTTAGGAGGCTGAAATGTCCACCACAAGGCAACTGATAAAGGAACTCATAGGGACAGAATTTGAAGACATCCCTTCTGCGGCGGTTGAGAAGATCAAGTGGGCGATTCTCGACGATGTCGGCATCGCGTTCCAGGGCTACGCGATGCAGGGCCAGACCCTCGTGGACTACGCCCGGGACGCCGGTGGCCCGCCCGAGTCCACCGTTGTCGGCGATGGAGCGAAGGTGTCCGCGGGTGTGGCGGCGGGTGTGAACGCGATGTTCTGCTACGCCAGCAACTACGACGAGATGGGCCCGGCCGGCCACTCTATCGAACGTATCAATCAGACAGGGCTGGCGGTAGGGGAGCGTGTGCAAGCCTCCGGCAAGGAGATCATCGCCGCGGTGTCAACGGTTTTCGAGCTGGGCGCCCGGTTCGCCTACGCCGCCACGGCTGTTGATGCCCGGGGACGGGTCATGAGGATGCGGCACCAGATCCTCCTCTGCGCCCTCGTGAGCGGCAAGCTCATGAAGTTGGACGAGTCCCAGATGAACAATCTCGTCGGTCTCGCCTGGATGATACCCCCGCCGGCGCTTGGGCTTGGTCTGGGCAGCATGGTTGGCAACACGGCCAACGTGATGGTCTGTCCCGTTGGCGTACAGGCTGCGCTCCTCGCCCGTAACGGATTCACCGGGCCATTGGATGTGTTGGAGCGGGCCGACGTGTATGACCTGGAGGCGTTGTCGGCGTCCCCGGCTCCGTATCACTACCTCACGAACGAGATGTATCTGAAGCCGTGGATCGCTCCCGGGGGCACGAGTCATCACGCCATCGACCTGGCGGTCTCGATCGTGCGGGAGGAAGGTCTCCGACCGGACGACATAGACGAGATAAAGCTTCTGGTCAGGGAGCCGACTTGGACGAATCCTCCGTTCAACCTTCCCGAGCCCGGCGGCTATTGGGATGCGCTCTATGCGATCCCCAGCGTCATTGCCCTGATTCTCCTGGGTGAAGAGTCTGGGCCGGCCTGGTTTGCCGGCGAGATTCGCCATGACCCCAAGGTGGTCGCCCTCGCGAAAAAGGTGCGTATCGAGCTCGACCCGGAGCCGCTAGATGCTGGAGAGAAGACCACGGGCTCGATCGTCCCCTACCCCCATGAGCGGAGGCGGGCAGAGGTCACTTCCAAGGGGAGGACCTTTCGAAAGGAGACCGCCTACGTCGATGTCATAGGAGGTCCCAGGCGACCGCTGTCGAAGGAGGACCTCGAAGCGAAGTTCAAGAGGCTAGTAACACCGGTCATAGGTAAGGCGCCGACGGAAAACCTGTTCTCGGGTCTCGCTAGGCTTGAAGAGATAGAAGACTTCCGTGATCTAACAAATCTCTACGGTGGGGCCTAAGGCCACCGGGGGCTAATGCGCCCATTCCCCTTCACCAATACCAAAGGGCGAGCACTTTAAACCTCATCCCTCTCTGGAGACCTTCGCAAAACCGACTGGGGTCCTGGCGGGGGGAGCGGAGGTGGCATTCACTTAAACCTCTCCCCCTGTGGGGGAGACTGAGAGGGGGCGCGCGCCGCAGGTGCGCGGACGCGGGGAGGTCTTACCTCCTCTCCCGCTGGGAGAGGGTTGGGGTGAGGGCGGGGGGAGGCGGGGGCCGCGCGACCATGCTGAAGCCCGCCCGCCGAGTTACGCAACGGTCCCCTCTGGGAAAGACTGAGAGAGGGCACGTGCCAAAGGCACATGCGCCCCATCGGGCGCCCTCCGGCCTCTTCTCCCCACGGGAGAAGACTGAGATGAGGGGCCCCCTCGCAACCGTCACGGGCCATCGAAGCCCGCCACCCTCGCGCCTACGCTCCGTCCCCTCCCGTAGGGGCGCCCCTTGTGGGCGCCCGCTCCCCCGCGACAACAGTTACGCAATGGTCCCCTCTAGGGAGACTCAGAGAGGGTTGGGGCGGCGCAACAGCTAAACCTCCCAAGCCCCCCTACCGCGGCAGCCCGAGCCCGCGCGTCGCGATCACGTTCCGCTGGATCTCCGACGTCCCCCCGCCGATCGTCGCGGCTATTGCGGAGACATACGCTCGGTGCAGCCGCCCGTCCCACGGGGCGTGCGGCGCCCCCTGCTTCAACTGCCCATAGAGCCCAACGACCTCCATGCCGACGGAGGCCACGTGCTGGCCGAGCTCGCTGGAGAAGAGCTTCGCCGTCGAGGCCTCCCGGTTGGGGACCTCCTTGCGCGTCTGCATCGAGGCGATGTTGTACGCCATCCAGCGGCCGATCTCGCACTTGATCGCGAGCTCGGCGAGCTGCCGCTTGATTCGGGGGTAGCGGTCGAGGCGGTCGCGCCACGCCCCGTTGCGCGCCAATGCCGAGAGCTCTTCCACGGTGCGGCGTATGCCCCCGAAGACGGCGATGCTGGAGCGCTCGAAGTCGAGAAGCTGGGCCGATTGGTACCATCCCCGGTCGCGCTCGCCCATGAGGTTCCGCCGAGGGACGCGCACGTTGTCGAAGAAGACCTGGTTGAAGCCATGCGTGTCCATCATGTTGATCAGCGGACGGACGGTGATCCCCGGCGTCTTCAGGTCGACGATGAAGTTGGTGATGCCCTTGTGCTTCGGGGCGTCGGGATCGGTGCGTGTAGAGAGGAAAATGAAGTCGGCGCGGTGCGCGTCCGACGTCCAGATCTTGGCGCCGTTGACCACGAAGTCGTCGCCGTCCTCGACGGCGGCGGTGGTGAGGGAGGCGAGGTCGGAGCCGGCGTTGGGCTCGGAGAACCCCTGGCAGAAGTAGGCGTCGCCCTGGGCGATACGGGGCAGGAACTCCTGCTTCTGCTCCTCCGTGCCGTGGATCATGAGGATGGGCGCGGCGTAGAAGATGCCGCGGCGGTGCGCGCCGACCGGGGCCCGGCGGTAGGCCATCTCCTCGTTGAAGATCGCCTGGTCGATGTGATCGCGGGCCAGGCCGCCGTACTCCTTGGGCCAGGGGAGGGCGATCCAGCCGCGCCGCGCCAGCGCCTTGGAGAAATCCGGCGACCATCCCGCCCCCATGCCGATCTCACCGGTCGTCTTCGGCAGCTCCTCGTCGAGGAACTCGCGGACCTCTTGACGGAAGCCCTGTTGCGCCTCGGTGAACTTGAAGTCCATGACAGCCTCCTCGGTCGGGCGTCCGACGAGCCTGGCACGCGCCGCCGCCCCACATCTTCACGGAATGGAAGGGTAACGCAGCCCGCCCCCGCGGGAAAGGCGCGGCACCTTACCGCATCCGTCATTCCCGCGTCCGCGGGAATCCATCCCTCCCGTAGGGGCGCCCCTTGTGGGCGCCCGTTCCCCTAGGGGCGATTCGCGAATCGCCCGTTCCCCCATCCCCAGCCCGCCCCCGCGGAAAAGCCACGGGGCGCCTTCCCCTCCGCTCCCTCTCCCGCTGGAGACACTGCATAACCCTTCCGCGGGTTAAGTATGGATGGAGTTGGGTGTGGCGCTTTGCGGCTCGCGCCAAAGCCGGATGCCGGCCCGCTGGCCATATGGGCGCGGGACGCTCGCGCGGGCTCCGGCGGACCGGGTCGGCGCCGGTCCTGAACTGAACTGCGCCGTGATCGTTGGCGCTCGGGATGGGGCGAAAGTACCTGTTCGCAGGTTCATCTGCCCTCACTGCTCCCAGATACAAATGCCTTATGCAAGAAGAGCGATTAAGCCTTACCAATCGGCATTGGGGCCAATAGGATTTAGGCCGTTTGAGGCCCGACGGACGACCAGCCGGGCAATGGGCAGCGAAAACCGCGGAGTTCCAGCAGTGCGGCTATGAAGCGAATTCCCTTCGACCTCGTCGCCGTTGGCGTCGTCCTCCTCGCCGTCATCATCGTCCCGCTGGTGGTGACGACGGTCATGGCGCAGTCCTCCGGCGACAGCCCCAACTCGGACGGCGAGAACAGGCCGCGCTGCTGGATCATCGATTACGTCGAGGTCTGTCCTCCGGACCCAACGAACACGCCAGTGCCGCCGCCGCCCACGCCGTACATCCCACCAGACTGCAACACCCGCCCCTGGGAGTGCGACCGTCCGGACCCGACGGCCACGCCTAGGCCCACGGCCACGCCGGTGCCGCCCACCAACACGCCGATACCGCCCACCAACACGCCGGTGCCGCCCACCAACACGCCGGTGCCGCCCACCAACACGCCGATACCGCCCACCAACACGCCGATACCGCCCACCAACACGCCGATACCGCCCACCAACACGCCGATACCGCCCACCAACACGCCGATACCGGACACGCCGACGCCGGTCATCATCGTGATCCCGCCGCTGAACGCGCCAGCGTTGAGAGGTAGGGTGAGCGGCACCTCGCTCACCTTGACTTGGACGGAAGTGACCCAGGCGGATCAATATGAGGTTCAAGAGCGCCGTGTCCAATGCCGGACTGAACGAGGGCAGCAGCGATGTGGCGAGATTTGGTGGCTGACCGTGCGCAGTACCACTGGACTTACCGAGACGTTTTCTGGACTGACCGTGGGCCGGGCCTACGCGTACCGGGTGTGCAGCTATCGGGGGATCGACCGGCTGACCGTGTGCTCGGGAGGGCAAACCTGGACCATAGACCCCACGGCCACGCCCGTGCCGCCCACGCCCGTGCCGCCCACGCCCGTGCCGCCCACGCCCGTGCCGCCCACGCCCGTGCCGCCGACGCCCGTGCCACCCACACCCACACCCACACCCACGCCGACGCCGGTACCCGCGCCGGAACTCGCGATCACGAGGTTCGAGGTAACGCAGTCGGTCTCGTCCAACGGCAGGGTCAACGTCATATGGAACGCTGTGATTGGAGCGACCGCTTACGAGCTGGACTACGGCGGCAAGCGGGTCGAGTTCCAGAACAGTGTCACCCGAGAGATCGGAGTCGGTTGCGGCCGTACCATGAGCTTCAAGATGCGGGCCAAGAGCACTACGGCGACGGGGCCCTGGACCACGACCGAGACGATCACGACGAAGGCGTGCGACGACCCGCCAACCCCCAGGATCCAGAGCCTGAGCGCGACCGACATGGACAGCGTCACGATCACGTGGAACCTCGCTCCCCCGGATCCCGTTGCGTCCTTTGGGATATGGTATGCGTCCAGGGGCATGAAGGCTGCGGACGTGGTGCCGAGCTCACAGTTCACGCAGATCTTCCCAAGGGATGCTGACCAACCAGATGGATACGTGCTCCTCCGGACCGTTCAGGACGTCGGGAGTCAGTCCATAACCGAGACCGCAAAGCTCGTGTGCGGGGAGACCTATGCGTTCAGGATCAGAGCAAAGGGCGACGGGAAATGGCACACCGCGGGGCATGGCGACGCCTCGGACAGCATGTCGGTCACGATGCCGGACTGCCCACCTGCGCCCGAGCCGGATGCGTGGGGGGCGTGCCAATGGCTCGCTGAGGTAAAGCCATACGATGAATACGGGTACACGAACGTGCGGGCCGCCAGGACACCGGATTACGTCTACCACACCGGACGCGCCCTTGTGTATTACGACCTTTGGACGTTCACCGCGTCGGTTTTCGGGGCCGGCGTCGTCGCTTCCTACGTGGGGCCAAATGAGATGTCGGCCGGCGCGTGCATCGTGCCAGCTGCCGTGAGCGTCTCGACTGCTCCGGCCGTCATGACTGTCGGGGGCCGTGTCTATGGCGAATCTGACGACGAGTTTTCAGGGAGCATCACCTGTGGTCGTGTGACCCCCAAGAAGTCATGCATCTGGCGTGGAGGCAACGATGCAGATCTCGAGAGCGGTAGCCGCAGCTTAGGGGGAAATTTCTATGTCGAGGGCACGCACATCACGACCTCCGGAGGTCAGACCGTCAGGTTCTCCTCGACCGGAGGATACAATGGCCGCGGTTTCGTCTACCCACCGAACTAGGAAGAGGTTATGGAGCTTTGGCGACATTGGGGCCTTAAGATTGCAATCGTGGGCACACTTGGCTTCGTGGCCTTGGCGATCGTTCTGACCGCCCCCTGGAGTTCGAGCCAGTCGGCCGCTCAGGTCGTGCAGGACGCGTGCGCCGCGGTCAGAACGCCGGGCGTCACGGCGTTCGACGCGACGTTCCGGATCGAGGAAACGCGGAATGGCGTGACCACCACGAACACGGTCGAGATGCGCTTCAACCGCAACGCTCTGCATGAAACCCTGTATGCCCAGGACGGCGCGTCCATCCTGAGCGAGCGGTTTTCGTTCGGCCAGAACGACAACCGGCTCTACCGCCGCCAGACTGACCAATCAGGCCAACTCGACGACTGGAAGTTCACGGACACGAGCACGTGGGACTTCACGCCCCCGGCCAACACGTTCTGCGGGGCCCAAGACCTCGTGAACATCCAGGATCTCGGGCAGGAGACCCCCGGCGGTGCCATGGTCCGGCACTATTCGGCGCAGACCGATGCGGCCGTCCTGCCGACCGGCACAACCATGAACTGGGACTTCTGGATCGACTTGAACGGCGGGCTCCTCAAGGGTCGGCATGAGTTCTTCGAGTCTGGCCGCACGATCGTCACGACCATGACGGTTTCGGGCATCGGCGAGCCCAACGTGATCTTCATGAATCTGCCGCCGGTGTTCTCGGAGTCGGCCCAGGTGTTCTCGATCGGCGCACTCACGGGGAACGCCCTGGTGGGTTCGGTGACGGCGTCGGACCCCGAGGGCGACGCCATCACGTACTCGATCACGGGTAGCACCGCGTTCACGATCGGGAACTCCGGCGACATCAGGGTCTCGGAGGTATCGACGCGCTCCGAGACCACGCTGCCACAAACGTCCTACGGACTCACGGTGCAGGCGGACGACCCAGACGGCGGCAGGGCCACGGCCGGCGTCACCATCAACGTGGGCGGCCCGACTCCCACGCCGACTCCCACGCCGGAGCCTACCGCCACGCCGGAGGCCACAGCCACGCCGGAGCCTACCGCCACGCCGGAGGCCACAGCCACGCCCGAGCCTACCGCCACGCCGGAGGCCACAGCTACGCCGGAGCCGACCGCCACGCCGGACGCCACTGCTACGCCGGACGCCACCGGCGCATCGGTCACCGTGACCCTCCGCCCACGGCCGCTGGAGGGCACGAACCTCAACAACGTCAACATGACTGTCGAGTGGACCGACCCCGGCGCATGCAATGGCCGGTACTTTGTCGCGGTGTACATGGACGAGTCGCTTGACAGAAGCGCCACTAACCTGGGCTTCCATCCCGCCCCGGCCACAACCTCGGTCTACGACGAGACGGACTGGCTGTTTGAGTACCCACCCGCCGACGACTGGTGGGTCGGCGTGACCTGCGCCCCTGACAGTGGCAATTGGACGGTGGTGGGCAAGGCCCCGCTCCACTTCGTCTTGCCCAGCGACTCCGACGGCGGCTAGCCGCCCGCTGGGCGCCTTTCCCGCCGCCCCCTCTCCCGCTGGAGGCCCTTGCGCAACCCGCCCACACCCGTCATTCCCGCGCACGCGGGAATCCATCTCCTCCCGTAGGGGCGCCCCTTGTGGGCGCCCGCTCCCGTAGGGGCGATTCGCGAATCGCCCGTTCCCCCATCCCCAGCCCGCCTGCGCGCGAAGTCCGCGGGCCGACTTCCCTCCGCTCCCTCTCCCGCTGGGAGAGAGTTGGGGTGAGGGTGGGGGGAGGCGGGGGCTGGCCAACCTCACGGAGCCCGGCTCCCCTGATTTACGCAAAGGTCTCCGCTGGGAGAGGGTTGGGGTGAGGGCGGGAGGACGCCGGGGCCGACCAACCTCGCGGAGCCGGCTCCTTCTCGCCCTAGCGTCGGGCTTTCCTTCGCGGCGTTTCCGTTGCAACATAGGCGGGGCCCGAGACCGGCGGCACGACCGCCGGCGGGCGATTGGAGAGGCCACGTGACCACACCCGCATCGACCACCTCCCCCGCGACCGAGCGCCAAATCGAGGTGCTGGGCCGACCCATGCGCCTGCTCCAAGGAGGGCGCGGCGACCCCCTCCTGGTGCTGCACCGAGACAACGGGCATCCCGGCTGGGGGCGGTTCGAGGCGCTGCTCGCCGAACGGTTCACCGTCTACCTTCCCTCGCATCCCGGCTTCCACGGCTCCGACGCCGCGTCGTGGACCTGGCTCGAAAGCGTTCGCGACGTGGCCGGCGTCTACCAGGCCGCCCTGAGCACGCTGGGGCTGACGTCCGTCCGCGCCGTGGGGCACGGCTTCGGAGGCTGGATCGCCGCCGAGATGGCGACGCTCGACCACGGCCGGTTCGAGTCGCTCGTCCTCGTCAACCCGATGGGGATACTGCCGCGCGAGGGAGAGATCTTCGACCAGTTCCTGGTGAACTCTGAGACCTACGCGCGGCGGATGTTCAGCGATCCGGCGGTCTTCGAGGCCGTCTACGGCGCCGAGCCCCCGTTCGAGCAGCTTGAGGCGTGGGAGACCGACCGCGAAATGTCGACGCGCATCGCGTGGCGGCCCTATATGTACAACCGCGCCCTGCCCGGCCTGCTCGGGGGCGTCGAGCCGGGCGTGCTCGTCGTCGCCGGAAGCGAGGACGCCGTCGTCCCCAACGAGTGCGCCCGGGCCTACGCCGACGCGCTCCCCAACGGGCGCCTCGCCACGCTGCCCGCCGGCCACGCCCTCGACCTGGAGCGCCCCGCCGATCTCGCCGATCTCTGCATCGGCCATCTGGCCTGACCGGCGCGCCCACGGGCCCGACCCTCGACCATCTAAGCCAGGAGACAACCGATGCACTTCATGTACTTCACCGAGCAGCCGATGAACACCTACCCCGAGGATAAGGTGGAAGAGCGCGTCTCCATCGGCGGCGAGCGGTCCCTCGGCGTGACCGCCCTGATGTTCTCCAACAAGTACTTCGACCCCGTCGAGGGCAGCCGGCTCTACAACGAGCGCCTGGAGGAGTACCGCCTCGTCGACGAGGTCGGCTTCGACGGCATCATGCTCAACGAGCACCACACCGCGCCCTTCTGCATGTCGCCGCGGGTGATGATCTTCGCCTCTATCCTGGCGGCCATGACCGAGCGGGTGAAGATCGTGCTGCTCGGCTATCCCCTGCCCATCACCGAGAGCCCCGTGCACGCGGCCGAGGAGCTCGCCATCGTGGACATGATTTCCAAGGGCCGGCTCGTCTCCGGGCTGGTGCGCGGCGGCGGCGTCGAGAACATCCAGGCGAACGTGAACCCGCTGCACAACCGCGACCGCTTCGAGGAGGCCCATGACCTGCTCATCAAGACGTGGACGGAGCCCGGCCCCTTCCGCTGGGAGGGCCGGCACTACCAGTTCCGCGTCGTGAATCCCTGGGCCGTGCCCCTGCAGAAGCCGCACCCCCGCATCTTCATCCCCGGCATATCGAGCCGCGAAACGGTGACGTGGGCCGCGAAGCACCGCTACCCCTACATCGGCCTCAACACCAACTACGAGACCAACCGCAAGATCCGCGCCCTCTACGCCGAAGGTGCCCGCGAGGTCGGCTACGAGCCCGGCCCGGAGAACTTCGGCGTCCTCCTCCAGTGCCACGTCGCCGAGACCGAGGAGAAGGCCTACCGCAACGCGCAAGAGTTCTTGTGGATGGCCGGCGAGTTCACCGGCCTCACCCACCCCGTCTGGGGCACGCCGTCCGGCTATAGCTCGCCGGGCAACCGCGCCCCCCTCATCCAGGTGGCTGCGGGACGCCGCCCCGGTCCCAAGCCGCCCCCGCTCGAACAGCGCCTGAAGGACCGAACCCTCCTGTACGGCACCCCCGACCAGATGATCGAGCAGTTGAAGGAAGTCATCCAACGCAACGAGCTCGGCATCCTCTGCCTCTGGGGCAACGACGGCCGGGTGAACCATGAAGACTCCAAGACCTGCATCCGGCTCATGGGCCAGGAGGTCATCCCCGCGGTCCGCGACTTCTGCAACCGCGGGGGCTACAACAGCCCCTTCGACATCGACGCGCCGGTGAGCGCCGTCTACAACTGACCCGGCGTTCCGCGTTGACGCCCCCCGCGCGCCGCCGTAGTATCGCCGCCACAAGCCTCCCCCCTCTGGGGGAGCGCCACAAACCTCTCCCCCTCTGGGGGAGACTGAGAGAGGGAAGGGGCGGGGTACTCCGGCCCCTATCCGGCGAGAGGCAGGTGACGCGCATGGCTACGCTTGAGTTGAAGTACGGCGTCGTCTCGACCGACGAGCACATCCAAGAGGCCCGCGACGTCTGGACCAACCGGATGTCCGCCGCCCGGTTCGGTGATGACATTCCCCATGTCGCCGAGCTGCCCGACGGTACCGAGCACTGGTTCATCCGCGGCGAGCTGGCCCGCTTCTCTAACCATAAGGTCGCCAGCGTGGCCGCCGCGATGACCCCGCGTAACGCCGAACCCCAGCGCTGGGAGGAAGTCCCCCGCGAGACCTACGTGCCCGCCGAACGCCTGAAGGCCATGGACCGTGACCACGTCGATACCCACGCCTTCTTCCCCAACGTCGCCGGCATCACTAACCAGAACTTCCAGCAGGGCGGCAGCGACGAGTTCCGCCTCGCCTGCCTCCGGGCCTACAACGATTGGCTGGCCGAGGAGTGGACCGCCTTCAGCCCGCGCTACATATCCCAGTGCTTGGCGCCCATGTGGGACGTCGAGGCCGCGGTCGGCGAAATCAAGCGGGCCGTCGGCAACGGCCACAAGGCCGTGGTCTGGCACGGCGCGCCCGAGGTCTTCGGCCTGCCCCACTTCAACGACCGCCAGTGGGACCCGGTCTACGCCGCGTGCGCCGACCTCGGCGTGCCCATGTGCCTGCACATCGGCGCCGTCCCCATCCTCGAAGCGTGGCCGGGCTACGACGTCAGCACCAAGATCGCGATGGGCTCGACCCGCTCCATCTCGTCGCACATGCAGATCGTCACCAACGTCCTCTTCTCCGGCGTCCTCGACCGCTTCCGTGGGCTGAACGTCACCATCGTCGAGAGCGGAATCGGCTGGATCCCCTACCTGCTGGAGACTGCCGACCACGAGTACGAAAACCTCAACGTGCGGGCCACGGGCCTGGAGAGCAAACCGAGCGAAGCCTTCCGGCGGCAGATCTACGCCAGCTTCTGGTACGAGCGGCTGGGCATCGAGATGCGGGAGCACATCGGCGTCGACAACATCTTGTACGAGACCGACTTCCCCCACCCGACCTCGACGTGGCCCGATTCGAAGGCCTGCCGCGAGACCTCGCTCGCCGGTGTGCCGGAGGAGGAGAAGGTCAAGATGCTCCGCGAAAACGCTATCCGCCTCTTCCACCTCGACGTCGACCGCTCCGGGATCGAGGCCTAGCCGTGCCCAACGACAGAGACGCCTGGCTGGCCCGCGTCGTCGAGGAGCCCATCGACCCCGGTCTGCCCATCTGCGACCCGCACCACCACCTCTGGGAACGCCCCGGCAACCGCTACCTCCTCGACGAAATCGTGGCTGACGTCGACACCGGACATAACGTCGTCTCCACCGTCTTCGTCGAGTGCGGCGCCATGTACCGCGCCGACGGCCCCCGCGAAATGCGCCACGTCGGCGAGACTGAGTTCGTCCAGGGCATCGCCGCCCAGAGCGCCAGCGGCAACTACGGCCCGTCGCGCATCGCGAAGGGAATCGTCGGCATGGCCGACCTGCGGCTCGGCGACCCCGCGGCCGCCGTGCTCGACGCCCAGATCGCCGCCAGCCCCAACCGCTTCCGTGGCATCCGTTACTCCGCGAGCTGGGATGCCGCGAAAGAGGTCGAAATCGCCAGGACAGCCCCGTTCCCCGGCCTGCTCGCCGACGCCACCTTCCGGCGGGGCTTCGCGCACCTGGGGCCGCGAGACCTCACCTTCGAGGCCTGGGTCTACCATCCCCAGATTCCCGAAGTTGCCGATCTCGCGCGGGCCTTCCCCGGCACGACGATCATCCTCGATCACGTCGGCGGGCCGCTCGGCGTAGGACCCTACTCCGGCGCGCGAGAGGAGGCGTTCGAAACGTGGAAGCGTGGCGTCGCCGCCGCCGCGGAGCCGCCCAACGTCGTCGTGAAGCTGGGCGGGCTTGGCATGACGCGCTGCGGCTTGGGCTTGAACGAGCGCCCCGACCCACCCACCTCGGCGGAGTTGGCCGCGACCATCGCCCCCTATATCAACTGGTGCATAGAGCAATTTGGCGTCGAGCGCTGCATGTTTGAAAGTAACTTCCCCGTAGACAAGGTCTCCTACTCCTACGGCGTTCTCTGGAACGCCTTCAAGCTGCTGACCAAGGACTTCACCCCCGCCGAGCGTGCCGCCCTCTTCCACGACAACGCCGCCCGCGTCTACCGGCTCGACCCTCTTCTTCCCCCCTCTCCCGCCGGGAGAGGGTTGGGGTGAGGGCGGGGGGCGGCGGGGGCCGCGCGACCTTGCTGGAGCCCTTCGAGAAGCTCAGGGCGAACGGTTGGGACGGAGTTAATGTGAGGTTTCCTAAACGCGCCGAGCGAGGACTCGCATGATCGTCGATACCCACATCCACGTCACATCCAGAGATCACGCGACCTATCCAATCGAGCGCGGCGACTGGATACCGCGCCGCTTGGAGCGCCTCCTGCTCACCGGCGAGAACCTGATCGCCCTGATGGACGAGGCCGGCGTCGACCGCGCCGTGCTGGTGCAGGCCACCAACACCCACGGCTACGACAACGCCTATGCCGCCGACATGGCACGGGCGTACCCGGACCGCTTCTCCACCGTCTGCTGCATCAACGTCTCGCTTCCCGACGCCGTCGAGCGCCTGACCTACTGGGTGGGCGAACGGGGAATGGGCGGCGTCCGCCTCTTCAACGCGATGACTGACGACGATTCCTGGCTCGACGAAGCGCCCTGCGATCACCTCATCGACAAGGCCCGCGACCTCAGCGTGCCGGTCACCCTAGTCTCCCGCCACCCCGACCTAGCCCGCGTCCGCCGCGTCCTCGAACGCGCTCCCGATCAGCCCTTCGCCCTCGACCACCTCGGCTTCATGCCGAACTTGGAGTCGCCCCCGTTCACGCCCTCGGACGAATTCCTCGCCCTCGCCGACTTCCCCCACCTGTCGCTCAAGTTCTCCGCCGTCAACCAGTGGGCCGTCGATCAGGCGGACACCCCCCAGCGGGACTACTTCCAGCGCATCGTCGACCGCTTCGGCCCCCGCCGCCTCATGTGGGGCTCGAACTACCCAGTCACCCGCTTCCGCCCCTACCCCGAGCTAGCCGCCCTCGGCAAAGAACCCTTCGACTTCCTCTCGGAAGAGGAGCGCGGCTGGGTCATGGGCAGGAACGCCCTCCGCCTCTGGCCGGCGCCGTAGCGCCCGACTGAGCCGGGGCGGGGGGATACACCTTGCCCCCTCCAGGGGAGCACCTTAAACCTCTCCCCCCTCTGGAGATCCTTGCAAGACCGACTGAGGTCCTGGCGGGGGGAGCGGAGGTGGCATTCACTTAAACCTCTCCCCCGCTGGGGGAGACTGAGAGAGGGCGCGCGCCGCAGGCGCGCGGGCGCCCGCAGGGCGCCGTCCGGCCTCCTCTCCCGCTGGAGACCCTTGCGTACCCCGCCCGCGGGCTCAAGCATGAGTGGGGCCGGGAGGTCTTGCCTCTTCTCCCCACGGGAGAAGATTGAGATGAGGGGCCCCCTCGCAACCACCACCCCCTACCGAAGCCTACAAATCCCGGCACCGTCATTCCCGCGAACGCGGGAAGGTGAATTCACATTTGAAGTGCAACACTCTGGTCTTGAATATCTCGGCCGACGATCGGTAGCCGAGGCACTTACGCGGCGTATTGTTGTACGCCAGCGCCACTTCCGTAAACCGCTCCTCCGGCACCTCCGCTAGGTTCATCTTCCGGGGCAGGAAGCGACGCAGCCGGCCGATGGCGTTCTCGACTCCCCCCTTCTGCCACGGCGAGTAGGTGTCGCAGAAGAAGGTCTCGATGCCGAGGTCGTGGAGCTCGTGGTGGCGGGCGAACTCGGTCCCATTGTCGAAGGTGACCGTCTGGCGAAACGCCGGGGGCAATGGCCCCAGCACCCTGGCGATGGTCTCGGCGATCGGCCCCGCCGCTTTCGAAGGCACCCGCGCCATGAGCACGAGGCGCGAGAGGCGCTCGTGCAGGGCGAGCACCACCTCCCCGGACCTCCCAAACAGCATCGTATCCGCCTCCCAGTGCCCAAAGGTCTGGCGGTCAGCCGCCGCCGCGGGGCGTTCGGCGACCGGTCGGCGGTGCGCGATGAAGGAGGCCGAACTGCTTCCCTTGCGCCGCCGTCTGCCGCGCTTCCACTTCGCCCGTGGCAGATAGCGCCTCCAGGCGTGGTTCTTGTGCCGGGCGGCCTGGGCGTAGATGAACCGGTAGATACTCTCGTAGGAGATCACCGTCCGCCCTGCCGCTTCGGCCAGGTGGCCGGCAATCTGCTCGGGTGACCACCCCCAACTGAGACGTTCGAGGACGCAGGCGCGCAGCTCGTCGTCGCGTTCGAGCCGCGCCCCCGTCCAGCGCCGTGCCCTGGCCTGTTCGTGCGCGTACACTGATCGGTACCCGCCTGATCGTGACCCATTGCGCTTCAACTCCCGAGCCACCGTCGATGGCGCGCGATCCAGAGCTGCAGCGATTTGCCGGACCGCGGCGCCCTCGGCACGTAGGCGGGCAATCTCACATCGTTCCTCAATGGAGAGCTGTCGGTATCCCATGGCAACACCCTAATCTGGTGTTGCACTTCGTTTGTGAACTCAGGGAATCCATCCCCTCCCTCGCGTAGGGGCGATTCGCGAATCGCCCTCCCTGAGCGCCACGTGGCCGTGGCCAGAGTTACGCAAAGGGTTCCTGTTGGAGAAGCACCGGACCTCTGCCCCGGGGCAGGCGGCAAATCTAGGGTGAAGTAGATGCAAGGAGGCACCCACCATAGAAGCACACGAGGTTCCCTACTCGAGTAGCCCTCTAGCTGGTAGTCCTGATCGCGGTCGCCTTCCAAAAGCGGTCATTTTCGACCTCGACGACACCCTGGTAGATTCCTTCGACTCCCGCCTGTATGCCCTCGAAAAAGTATTCCGGCTCGCCGGAATACAAACGCCTACCGCCCACGAGTTTATGACGGGCCTGCGCGGTCGACAGCTCTTCGGCGCCCTGGAGACGTTAGCGCCTGGCCGGCACATTGGAGGAACAAGCCTGTCGGAAGCATATAGAGACTTCTACTGGAGTAGAGAGCCAGGACTCATAAGCCTATTCCCTGGGATCAGGCCTCTTCTTCGGGACCTCCACTCGTCCGGTTGTAGGCTGGGGGTCTTTACACAGAAGAGCCGGGAGTTCGAGATCGAAGGACGCCGTTGCGGAGCGTCCCGCGAGCTCGATGAACTCGGAGTAGCGAGCCTGTTCTCAGTGGTGGTTGGATTCGAGGACGTGGCCCGCCACAAGCCGGACCCCGAAGGTGTCGAGCTCGCCCTGGACCGGCTCGGCGTCCTCCCGAAGCAGGCGCTACTGGTCGGGGATACCGCCGCGGATATCGAGGCGGCCAGAGCGGCCGGATGTCCGAGCTGCCATGCCACCTGGGGCTTACAAGGCGACACCGCTCCTCTTGGCGCCTCGCCGGACTACGTCGCAGGATCCCCCGCCGAGCTCCGCTTCCTAGTGCTTTAACATGTGGCCCGATTCACCCAAGCCCCTCCTGTTGAGGAGCTCCAGCGGGTCCAGGACTTCTTGCCATTCGCCATGGCCTGGTAGCCGCCCAACCTCCCCGGCTAGGAGACCTTCGTAAACCGACTGAGGTCCTGGCGGGGGGGCGTGGAGGTGGCATTCACTTAAACCTCTCCCCCGCTGGGGGAGACTGAGAGAGGGCGCGCGCCGCAGGCGCGCGGGCGCCCGCAGGGCGCCGTCCGGCCTCCTCTCCCGCTGGAGACACCCTTGCGTAACCCACCCGCGGGTAAGCATGGGTGGGGGCCGGGAGGTCTTGCCTCTTCTCCCCACGGGAGAAGGTTGAGATGAGGGGCCCCCTCGCAACCACCACCCCCTACCGAAGCCTACAAATCCCGGCACCCGTCATTCCCGCGCACGCGGGAATCCATCCCTCCCGTAGGGGCGCCCCTTGTGGGCGCCCGCTCCCTCCGCGACGAGGGTCTTGCGCCCTCTCCCGCTGGGAGAGGGTTGGGGTGAGGGCGGGGGGGGGAGGCGGGCGCCGCGCGACCTTGCTGAAGCCCGCCCGCCGAGTTACGCAGAGGATTGAGGTGAGGGCCCCCCTTTCAACGACCGGCGGGTATCGAAGGCGACCGACCCCGCAGTCGCCGGCATGGCGCCCGCTCCTTCACCAGTTGTATCATGTAGCCGCCTTCTTGTATCATTTCGCCGCTTCCGGCCCCTGTTCGGGCGCGACCCCTTCTTGAGGAGCGGGACGATGGCTGAGCCCATTCGGATGGCATTCCGCCCTTGGCAAGGTAGGCTCTTCATCATGGCGCCCCCCTCCGCCACCCCGGCACCGACGGCCATGCCGGCGGCCGCGGACTCCGGCGGCGGCTCCGCGGGCGGCCTCACCGGGCGCGAGATCATGGACATGCTCTCCGAAGACGAGGTCGACTGCATAAAGGGACGCGTCGGCGAGGCTCTGTTCACCAGCATCCTTGACACGACGATTACGGCGAGCATGGCGAATAGTCCCGCCGCGAGCTTGATCTTCGACTGCGTCTCGTAGGAAAGCGCCGCGAAGATCGGCGAGGCGTTGGCCGGGGGCTGAGCGAAGAGACGACCGTCTGTATCGCCGAGGCCCTCCGGTCGGCGTCGTAACGCGCCGTCGTCCGACCGTCGGGGCCGCGTGTGCTAAGGTGACCCCGTAACGGGCCGCCCTCCGGGTGGCCCGAGGAGGGCGCTTTGATCGTCGATACCCACGTCCACGTCATCTCGGACGACTTGGAGACCTACCCCCTCGTCCCCGGTAGGCGGCGCTTGGGCTGGGTCGACGAGGCCCGCTTCACCGTCGAGCAGGTCCTCGCGCTCATGGACGAGGCCGGCGTCGACCATTCCCTCCTTGTGCAGCCGCTCACCGCCTACGGCTACGACAACCGCTACACCGCCCTCAGCGCGCGGCGCTACCCCGACCGCTTCGTCTCCGTCCCCATCGTCGACATGGAGGCCGACGGCGTCGCGGAGACGCTCCGTAGCCTCAACGAGAATGAGAAGATGACCGGCGTCCGCCTCTTCGGACGGGCCGGCGGCGGCGATTGGCTCGACAATCCGAAGACCTTCCCCGTCTGGGAGCTGGCCGAGGAGCTCGATTTCCCCATCGCCGTCCTCCTGGGAATCGAGCGGGCCCCCAAGCTCGCCGCCATGCTGGAGCGCTTCCCCGGCGTCACCGTCGCGCTCGACCACCTCGGCTCGGTCACGTTCGAAGATGGCCCGCCCTACGAGACCGCCGCCCCCATCTTCGACCTCGCGAGGTTCCCCAACCTGCGCCTCAAGTACTCCCCGACGAACGAGCAGACGGCGGAGCGGGGCCCCGGCAACATCAAAGACGTGCTCCAACGCATCGTCGACCGCTTCGGCGTCGACCGCCTAATGTGGGGCTCGAACTTCTCCGCGACCTACGAGCCGCCGTACCGCGAACTCGTGGAGATGGGCCGCGAATCGCTGAGCTTCCTCACGGCGGAGGAAAGGGCCAAAATAATGGGCGAAAACGCCCTCGAAGTGTGGCCCGCCCTGGGCTCAACCGGCCCCTAACGCCCCTGCCGCCTGCCCCCCACTGGACCGCCAGCGCGAGGCGAAATTGGCGAAACTGGCAGGGGCGGCAGGATTCGAACCCACGACCGTCGGTTTTGGAGACCGATGCTCTACCAGGCTGAGCTACACCCCTGCGAGTGGTGGAGCCCTTAGATTTTAGCACGCCCGCGAGGCCGCCCTGCGGTGCCCCGCCGCGCTCTACATGAACTGCGGGAAGACCTTCTCCGCCAGCATCTCCATGGACTTAAGGCCCTTCTCATGGGGCACGGCGTAGTGCGTAATCATCAGGTTGCGCACCCCACCTTCCTGAAGCTGGGCAAGCTGCTCCGCGACTCGCTCCGGCGATCCCACAATTGGGTCCGAGACCTCAGGGTCCGGGGGCTTGGAGTAGTCGGGGGGCGGATTGATGGGAAGGGCAGGTTTGACCGGCTGGTCCGGCGGGCTCCATTTCGCCCGGAACTCGATCATATCGCGCTGGTACTGGTGCCAGGGAGGGAAGAACTCCTCCGCGGCCTGCTGGTCGGTATCCGCGACGTACACCTCCCGCCACATCCACGCGCTGTCGAGGTTGGCCTCGACCTTCTCCTCGGAGAAGCCCTCCTCCAGCATGGTGTCGCGGTACAGGGCGATCTGGTCGGCGGCCTCCTTCGCGGTCCACGTCCGGAGAAGGACGGGCCTGCCCTGGCGCGCCATCGCCGCCAACGTTTTCATCGAGGAGCAGCCCCGGTGGAGCCGGGGATGCGGTTGCTGCACCGGGCGGGGCCGGACGGCCGCGAACTCAGCGTCAAAATACTTGCCGTGGAAGCGCACGTCTTTGCCGGTCCAGGCCAGCTTGAGGAGCTCTTCCGCCTCGTCGATGCGGTCGGTCTGCTCGATCATGTTGGTGCCGAAACCGGTGTACTCGAACGCGTTGTAGCTCGACCCACGGCCGATCCCGACGATCAGCCGGCCGTTGGAGAGGTTGTCGATCAGCGCGGTTTGGATGGCGGTCTGCACGGGATGGTGGAAGGCCATCTCGATGACCGCGATGCCCAGGCTGACGCGCTTGGTCTCCATGGCGACCGCCGCCGCAAAGACGATGGGGTCGGCGTAGGCAACTTCGCCGGCAAAGTGATGTTCCGCGAACCAGACCGCGTCGTAGCCGAGCTCTTCGGCAAATCGAGCCTCCGCTAGGGTGTCGCGGAGGGCTTGCGCATCCTGTTCGGGATCGAGACTAACTTTGAAGAGATAGTGACCGAACTTCATGGTCTTCTGCCCCGGCGGAGGGGCGGCGGCATTGTAGCATGCGTAGGGGCGTCTCCCTCGGCTGGGTTACACAAGAACCTCCAACTGGCAGGGGGTTGCACGAAGCTGCGTGGACCGCGCCTCCCGGTGCAGCCGCTGACGGCCTAGGCTACGACAACGCCTACACGGCGCTCAGCGCGCGGCGGCCTCCCCGGTGTGGGAGATGGCCGGCGTGGGGTAGGGCTACCGGAACCGCGGGAAGACCTTCTCGGCCAGCAGCCGCATCGACTTGACGGCGTTCTCGTGGGAGACCGCCGCGCCGTAGTGGGTGATCATCAGGTTGCGCACGCCGTTTTCCTGGAGCTGGGCGATTTGCTCCGCCACCCGCTCCGGCGATCCCACGAAGGGGTCCGAGGCCTCGGGATGCGGGCGCTCCGAGTAGTCGGGCGGCGGCATAGCATCGGGCGACTGGTAGACCGGTTGGTCGGGGGGGCTCCACTGAGCCCTGAACTCATTGAGCGTCCGCTGATAGCGGTGCCATCCGGGAAAGAATTCGTCGGCGGCCTGCTTGTCGGTCTCCGCGACATACACGTCGCGCCACATCCAGGCGCTGTCGAGGTTGGCCTCGACCCGCTCCTCGGTGAAGCCTTCGTCCAGCATGACCTTGCGGTAGAGGGCCGTCTGCTCGGCGGCTTCTTTGGCGTTCCACGTCCGTAGGACCACGAGCCGTCCCTGGCGGGCCATCGCCGTCAAGGAGCCGCGAGAGACGCAGGCCCGGTAGAGCGGGGGATGCGGCTGCTGGACCGGGCGCGGCCTAACGGCGGGAAACTCGGCGTGGAAGTGCTTGCCGTGGAAGCGCACGTCCTTGCCGGTCCAGGCCAAAGCGAGGAGCTCCTCCGCTTCGTCGATGCGGCCGGTCTGCTCCTCAATGCTGGTCCCGAAGCCCATGTACTCGAACGCGTTGTAGCTCGATCCCCGCGCTGTCCCGACGATGAGACGGCCTTCGGAGAGATTGTCGAGCAGCGCGGTCTGAATGGCTGTCTGGACGGGGTGGTGGAAGGCCATTTCGATGACCCCGAGACCCAGGGTGACGCGCTTCGTCTGCACGGCGACGGCCGCCGCAAAGACCAAGGGGTCGGCGTAGACGACTTCGCCGGTGAAGTGGTGTTCCGAGAACCAGAGTGCGTCGTAGCCGAGATCCTCGGCCAGTCGAGCCTCCGCTAACGCGTCGCGGATGCCTTGCGCGTCGTGCTCGGGGTCGAGATTGACGTGGTAGAGAAAATGACCGAATTTCAAGGTTCGGGCCGACGGAGAGGTAGCGGCATTGTAGCATGCGTAGGGGCGTCCCTCGCGGAATCCCTCCCCTTCGGCCCTCACCCTCTGGGGAGACTGGGAGAGGGTGCGCGGACGGCCGCAGGATATCCCCTTTCCCTCCAAGACAGGGTCACGCAAAGGTCTTCTCTTGGGAGGAGCTTGGCGTTAACGACGTCCGCTACCGGTTTCGTTGACACCCGTAGGCACGTTCGATAGTATCGCACCCACTTCGGTACCCCTTCAGTAGGGAACGCAGGGGCGCCTCCCGCCGGCCCTTTGGGAGCTTTCTGGCAGGGCGTCCGTATCACCGAAGTGGCAAGGAGCTTGACTATGGCCCAATTCAAAAGGCGGCGCTTCGCGCTTGGCGCTGTCGCCCTCATGATGATCGTAGGACTGATTGCCGCCGCATGCAGCGGCAGCGATCCGACGGCAACGCCGGCGCCGCCGCCGACCTCTGTACCGCCGACGGCGACGTCCGTACCCCCGACAGCCATGCCTGCGACGGCCATGCCCGCGACGGCCATGCCTGCGACGGCCATGCCCGCGACAGCCATGCCAGCGACGGCCATGCCCGCGACAGCGACGCCGGTCCCCGCGCCAACGTCCCCTCCCGCGGAACCGGAGCGGACTATCACGATCGTGACGGCGATCAGCGGGGACACCCAGAGCAGGACCCCCATCAGTGCTACGACAACGCCTGCTCGATCACGCTCGTCCAGATAACGGACCCCCTGATCAACGAGGTCCCCGAGGGCGGCGCCGTCCAGCCCGCCATGGCGACGGAGTGGACCATCGCCTCGAGTGGCGAGAGCATCACGTTCAAGCTCCGCACCGCCAACTTCCATGACGGTACGCCGTTCAACGCGGAGGCGGTCAAGTTCAACATCGACCGGCAGATCGACCCAGATAACGAGTTCCACCAGTACGGGAACCTGGCCTACCGCAACACGTTCCTCTCTTGGGTCGCCTCGGCCGACGTCATCGACGACCAAACGGTCCGTCTCAACATGAAGCAACCGACCGCGTCGGCCCTGGACTTTTCGTCAACCAACGCGACCGCCACCCTGAGCCCCAAGGCCATCCGCGAGTTCCAAGCGGACATCATCGAGAACCCGGTCAGCACGGGCCCCTACAAGCTAGCGGAGTGGGACAAGGGAGTGCGGCGCGTACTGGAGCGGAATGAGGACTACTGGGGCGACGAACCCCAGGTGGACGAATCGATCTACATCTCGATCCCCGACGACACGGCCAGGCTTGCCGCGCTCAGGAACGGGACGGCGCAGATGATCGTCGACCCGCCGTTGGAGGAGCTGGAGGCGCTGGACGCGGACGCGGGCTTCACGGTGAACGCCAAGACGATCCGCCTACTGTACTTCGTCAGCTTCAACCTCAACGCGGGGCCGTTAGCGTCTCCGCTCGTGCGGCAGGCGATCAACTACGCCATCGACAAAGAGACGATTGCCAGCGCCTTCCTGCAGGACGTGGCGGTGCCGGCGAAGGGGTTGCTGAGCCCCGGTTTCGGCCAGTGGGTGAACCAGGACGTGGTTGGCCACCCCTACAACCTCGATAAAGCGAGGGAGCTCTTGGCCGAGGCCGGCTACCCGGACGGGTTCAAGACGACGCTGTCGTTCGCGGCGGTCGCCCCCAACCTGCCGAAGGCGACGGAAGTCGCGACGGTGCTTCAGGCGAGTCTGGGCGAGATCGGTATCGAGGTGGAGCTCGACACCCGCGAGTTCTCCCAGTTCGTCGGGGCGCTCTTCGGCGGACAGATCGAGGAGATGGCGTTGACGTCGATCCTGTCCAGCATCGCGGACCCGGACAACTGGTACACGAACCTGTTCGCCAGCGACCGGCGGTCGCCCAACGGGTTCAACTTCAGCTACTTCAGCAATACGGACCTCGACGCTTTGTTGGACCGAGGACGGACGACCTTCGACCCCGCAGAGAGAAAACGCATCTACGACGAGGCGCAAGCGTTGACGCAGGAGGACCCGCCCTACGGGAACATCGTCTATCTCCCCAGGATCATCGCCCACACGTCCGACATTGAGAACATGGTCCAATACGCCAACTCGGTGCACTTCGTGAAGGACCTAACAGTGAACTAGGAGCGAGCCAAGGCCCGCGACGGAGAGCAAAGCCGGGTGGAAGCCCGGCTTTGCCGTCTCCGAGGGCTTGCCGCGGGACGGCGGCGACGCGCTATGAGTCTCGGTGAAGCGCTTCGGGCTTGACCTTCCGCGGGTCTGGGTTTCGGGACCGAGGGGGGCGGCCGGAGGCCCCTGATTCGGCAGGACGGAGCTAGACCATTTCCGGGTACGCCATCCGACGAATCCTGCTGCTAATCCCGACGCTGCTGGGCGTGTCGGTGGTCGTCTTCGCGGTGATTCACCTGACCCCCGGCGATCCTGCGATCCTGATGCTGGGCCCCTCCTCGACGCCGGAGGCCGTCACCGAGTTGCGCGAAAAACTAGGGCTGGAAGACGCGATTCACGTCCAGTACGGGAAATGGCTGTGGAACGCCCTTCAGGGAGACCTAGGAGACTCGATCTGGCTTCGGACGCCCGTGCTCGGCGAGGTGCTCGACCGGTTCGTCAACACGCTGATCTTGGCAGCGGCGGCGTTCATCGTCTCGACGGTGATCGGTGTCGGCCTGGGGGTCCTCGCCGGCGTGCGGCAAAACTCCTGGATGGACCGGCTGAGCATGTTGGTCTCGCTGATAGGGGTCAGCATGCCGGGGTTCTGGCTGGGCCTCATGCTCATCCTGCTCTTTTCGGTGCAATGGGACCTGCTGCCGTCGACGGGGATGCGTTCGCCGGCCGGCGACAGCGGCGTTCTCGACGTCCTGAGGCACTTGCTGCTCCCCGCCCTGACGCTGGCGGCCTTCAACATCGCCATCGTGGCCCGGCTGACCCGGTCGTCGATGCTCGAGGTTATCCGGCAGGACTTCGTCCGCACCGCCAGAGCGAAGGGCCTCACAGAGTGGACCGTCGTCAACCGGCACGCCTTGAAGAACGCCCTTATCCCGGTTGTGACGGTGTTGGGCGTGCAACTGGGCGCGCTGTTAAGCAGCTCGGTGTTGATCGAGTTCTTATTCGCCTGGCCCGGTGTAGGAAGCTTCATGATCGACGCGATAGGCCGGCGGGACTTCCCGCTGGTCCAAGCGATCACACTCGTGACCGCCACGGCCTTTGTGCTGATCAACTTGATCGTCGATCTGAGCTACGCCTACCTGGACCCGAGAATCAAGTACGGTTGACCGACGCATGGGAACCCAGGCGCAACCGCTAGCTTCGCCTTCCGACCGCGCGCCGGGCCGCGAGGGCTTCCTGCGCATCTTCTGGGCCGCGCTGCGGCGGAACCCTCTCTCGCTCACGGGGCTGTTCATCTTGGCAGCCCTCATTGTCACACTCTTGCTCGCGCCCGTGCTGCCCCTTCGCGATCCGGCCGCACTCAAACCGGCCCTGCGTTTGACCGCCTGGTTCACCACGACCGCGTACCCCTTGGGGACCGACGAGCTTGGGCGGGATATTCTCTCCAGGATCATCTGGGGCGGCCGCGTCTCTCTCTGGGCAGGCATCGCCTCGGCGGGCATCTCGATGGGGTTTGGGCTCGTGATCGGGCTGGCCGCGGGCTATAAGGGAAAGTTGACCGACCTACTCTCGATGCGGTTGATCGATATCCTGCTCGCTTTCCCTCCGTTGATCCTCGCCATCGCGGTCGTGGCGGGCCTTGGCCCGGGCTTGCGGAACGCGGTGATTGTGCTTGGCGTGATCGGCATTCCCATCTACGCGCGCGTCGTTCGGGGCGTCGTGTTGAGCCTGAAGGAGTACCCATTCATCGAAGCGGCCCGGGCGCTGGGAGCGTCCGACGTGCGGATTGTCACCAGGCACGTACTCCCCAACATCCTGGGGCCGATCATCGTGCTGTTCACGTTGGACGTCGGGCAGAAGATCGTGTTCATGGCGGGGTTGAGCTTCATCGGCCTGGGGACGCAGCCGCCGACGGCGGACTGGGGCGCCATGCTCGCGGCGTCCAAGTCCTACATCACGTCGGCGCCCCACGCGGCGACGGCCCCGGGGATCGCGATCCTGATCGTGGTACTCTCGCTGAACCTCTTGGGCGACGGCCTCCGGGATGCGTTGGACCCGCGCCTGTCGCGCTCGTAGGCAAGCGGAAGAGAAGAAAGAGAGACACCATGCTGAAAGCCGAGGGCGTCAGCTACGCCCACGTACCGGACGCGCCGGAAGGCACGCCGCCGGAGGCGGCCCGGGCCGGCGACCTTGTCTTCTACGCCGGAGGCATGGCGGCGCATCCCGCCACGGGTATCGCCCCCGAGATTTACCCTCACCCGGAGCTTCCCAACCATTGGTCCCACATCCGGGCCCAACTCATGCACATCTATGGCCGCATGGGACTGGCGCTCGAGTCCCTGGGCTCCTCGATGCGCGACTCCCTCAAGATCAATACGTACCAGACAAGGTTGGAGGAGACGTTCGACGCGCTCAACCTGCGAGAGGACTACTTCGGCGGCGAGGCGCCGCCGCCGAGCACGCTGGTCTACGTGCCCGCATTGGCGGTCCCCGGCCTGACTGTCACCACCGACCTCATTGCCGTCGCGTCGGACGCCGAGCTCGGCCGCGTCGCGGTCACCACCTCCACGGACGACGCCCCGATTCCGCCGTTGGAGCAGGTGTTCGGCCACCGTATCTACATCAAGGCCACGCGCGGCGGCGGGTTCATCTTCACCGCGGGTCTCACCAACAACACGCGCCACTTGATCCCCGGCGCCGAGGTGCCCGAGCACCCTGACTTCCCCTATCGCGAGGACTTGGCGGCGCTCTCAACCGAGATCACGTTGCGGGACCTGGAAGCGTCGTTGCAAGAGATGGGAGCGTCGCTCGCCGACGTGGTGCGCGCCGAAGTCCACCTGCACGACATGGGGAATCTCGCCGGGTTGGACGAGGCGTGGCGCAAATTCTTCCCCGATGACCCGCCTGCCCGCATCGTCGTGCCGGCGGGATTTCCCGCGCCGCACACCGTGGTCGAAATCGAGCTCATCGCGGTGGACCCGGAGGGGCCCTACCGCAAGGAAACGATCGCCGCGAGCGCCGCGCCGACGCCGGCGAGCCCGGAGCCGCACGCACCTGCTCCTGGACCATCCGCGTCCACTGCTCCTTCACCATGTCCATGCCGGGGAGCAGAATGATGACGGGGAGCTTCTCGTCATGCGTCGCCTTGGGCAGGTACAACATGCCGTACAGCGTCTTGCCCTCTAGCGAGAGCTCGACGCGTTCCGCTCGCAGTCCGGAGAGGGCGATCACCTTGTCGTAGGTCTCCACCATCTTGCGGTGGTACTCGAATTTCATGGGGTCGTCCCGGAAGATGGCGTAAGCGCCGCGCCCGTATAGCATGGCGGCGCGTTCGTAGAGCCCGGCCGCCGCCGCGTTGAAACCTTCCGCTTCGGCGAAGCGCGCCTTGCGCTCCACCTCTGCCGCCTGGGTGACGAAGGCCTTCAGCATCATTTCGCCCCGCTGCAACCGGCGGTAGACCTTGTCGATGTCCGTGGCCGCGAAACCGAGGAGCGCAAAGGCGTTGCGCGCGCCGGGGTGGAGGACGTCGACCCCCATCGATCCCACGAAGGTGTTGAGAATCCATGCCTGGCCGCGACGGTCCATTCGGTGATCTCCCTAGCGCTCGCTCCTAGTTCACTCCCGAAGCTTAGGTTTGCGCTTGGGGCGCGTCAACCAGTGCCGACAGCAGCAGCCCCAGTGTTGGCGGCGCTTGCGGGCTTGCGCTATGGTTGGCCTGCCGCCGGTAGAGGCGGCAACAAGGAGGAGCGATGAGCAAGCTCGACGTGGGCGTGATGGCGGCGGCAGTCGGTGCGTTCGGCGACGCGGGGGCGATCGTGACGCGGATCGAGGAACTCGAAGCGAAGGGTATCGATACCGCCTGGCTTCCCACCGGCGGGGCCGGCTTCGACGCGCTGACCCTGTACGCCGCGGCGGCGGCCAAGACGCAACGCATCGCACTGGGAACGTGCATCATCCCCACCTGGCCGCGGCATCCCGTGACCACGGTGCAGCAGGTCCAGGTCCTGGCGTCGCTCGCCCCGGGCCGCCTCAAGCTCGGCCTTGGCCCCAGCCACAAGCCCATGATCGAGTCGATGTTCGGCTTCGACTTCAAGAAGCCGCTCACCAATCTCCGCGAGTACGTCCACATCGTGAAGACGCTGCTGCGGGAAGGCGCGGTCGAGTTCGAGGGCCATCACTACCGCGCCCGCGCCCGCATCGGCACGCCGATCACCGACGTGCCGATCATGGCCTCCGCGCTGCGCACGGGCTCGTACGACTTCTGCGGCGAGGCGACGGACGGGGCGATCAGCTGGGTCTCGCCCTACGTCTTCCTGCGGGACACCGCGCTGCCCGCGATGCGGGAGGGCGCCAAGCGCGCCGGCCGGGAGGTCCCCGACCTTGTGGCCCACGCGCCGGTCTGCGCCAGCAGCGACAGCGAGGCCGTCCGCGAGGCGGTGCGCAAGCAGTTGAACATTTATCCGATGCTGCCGTTCTACGCGCAGATGTTCGCCGACGCGGGCTTTCCCGAGGCCAAAGACCTCGCGGGCTGGAGCGACGGCATGATCGACGCGGTGGTGCTGTGGGGCGACCGCGAGACACTGGAGGCGAAAATACGCGGCCTGGAGGACTACGGCGTCAACCAAGTCATCGCGCATCCGATCATCGTCGGCGACACCGAGGCGTCGTGGAACGCAACTATCGACGTGCTGGCGGACGTGGCCCGCTCGTGACGCGGCAGCCTGCTATCATGCGCGTCGAAAACAGGGGCGTGACATGAGCGAGTTGACATCAGAATCCATCGCCGTGGACGACGCGCTCTCGGCGATGGAGTACGCCTGGGACCAGGGCTGGACCGACGGCCTGCCGATTGTCCCGCCGACGCCGGCGCTGGTGCGGCGCTTCCTCGACTACGCCGGGCTCGACCCCGGCGATGTCGTGGGCGTGTACCAGGTGCGGAACCGTGCGGTGACCGCCGAGAAGGTGGCCATCAACGCGGTAATGGCGGGGTGCAAGCCGGAGTACATGCCGGTCGTAGTGGCGGCTATCGAGGCGGTGACCGACCCTGAGTTCCACCTGAACCATATTGCAAGCACGTCGAGCCCGTGGCCCGCGTTCATGGTCAACGGGCCCATCGCGCGGGAGATCGGACTGAACAACGGGATGTACGTGCTCGGCCCGGGGAACCGGGCCAACGCGACCATCGGGCGGGCAGTAAGCCTGACGCTCGCCAACTGCCTCGACGCTCGGGTCGGCGGCGTGCAGCAGGGGACGATGGGGAATCCGTGCCGCATGGGCGGGATGGTCGTCGCTGAGATCGAGGACACGCCGTGGGAGCCGCTGAGCAGCCTCGCCGGCTTCGAGCCCGGCGTGAACGCCATCACCGCCTTCGGCGCCATGGAGCCGCCGGTGGACATCCGCGTCTACGGGATGCCGCACGTGACCACCGCGGAGGGGCTGAGCTCGGTGCTCGCCGAGTACCTGGGCGAGGGATACTTCGCGCCCGGCCCGCACATGATCCTAGTCTCGCCGTCGTGGCAGCGCCCCTATCTCGAAGAGGGCTGGACGAAGCACGACTTGGTCCGCTACCTGGAAGAGAACGCGAAGACGACGGTGGCGCGGCTCAAGAAGATAGGTCGGTGGAGCCTCTACATGGCACAGCAGGCCGACCCCAAAACCGCCGAGCAGGCGCTCAGCGGCGAGCAGTTCAACTCTATGAACCGGAGCAACGCGAACGGCGTCCCGATTATCGACCCCGGCGACGATCAGCGCTTCGTCTATCACGCCCGGTCGTCGCGGAAGACCGAGTATCTGATCGGGGTGGCGGGGGGCGACGTTGGCGCCTTCGCCGTCATCATCAAGCCCTATCCCATCGGGCCGAACCTGGTGATCAAGCCCATCAAGACGCCCGCCGGCGCAAAGACCTCATAACGCGGAGGGAAGCTATGGAACACGACGCGACGGACCACGGACCGATGCGCATTCTCAATCCCACGATGCGGCAGCCTGAGGAAGATGGCAAGCTCGCCCCGCGCCTCGACACGCTCGACGGCAAGACGGTCGGCATCCTCGGCAACGGCTTCCCCGGCGCCGACGAGATGATGACCCGTGTCGAGGAGATTCTGTGGGAGCGGTTCGACCTGAAGGGCACCGTACTGAAACAGAAGGCCTACTTTGGCGAGCCCGCGCCGAGCGAGACGGTGGAGGAACTGGTCGATTCCTGCGACGCGGTCTTCACCGCGATTGGGGCCTGAGGCTCGTGCTGCTCGGCCCTTGGGGTCGACGCTATTGAGTTCGAGAGCAAGGGTGTGCCCGTCGCGGCCTTCGCCGTCGATACGCTGGTGAACAGCGTGGGCAAGATGATCGTCAAGATGCACGGCTTCCCCGACTACCCCTACGTCGTGATACCGGCGCCGTTCATCGAGGGCGTGATGATCCCCCAGCGCGAGTACGAGGAGAAGATCCAGAACGCGGTCAACGACGCGGTGACGCTGCTCACTGGCGGCGCGCAGGGCTAGTAAGGACCGCGGGGCGGCGCTACCGGCCGGTGAACTTGGCGGGGCGGCGCTCCACGAAGGCGGCGATGCCTTCCTCGTAGTCGTGGGTGGAGTGGAGGGCGTGGATCCACGCCTGCTCCATCGCCAGACTGTCCTCGATGGGGACATTCATGCTGCGCACCGAGATCATCTTGGCGTATTGCATGGCTAGCGGGGCGTTTTCGAGCATGCGGTCGGCGATGCGGTGGGCTAAAGGGAGCAGGTCGTCGAGGGTGGTGACGTCGGTGACGAGGCCCCATTGCAGCGCCTGAGCGGCATTAACCCGTTCGCCGGTGAGGATGAGCTTCATGGCCGCGGCTGAGGGGATGGCGCGGGGGAGGCGGGAGAGTCCGCCCCCGGCGGCGAGCAGGTTCCACCGTACTTCAGGAAGGCCGAACTCGGCGTGGTCGGCGGCGATCAAGATATCGCAGGCGAGGGCAATCTCGAGGCCGCCGCCGAGGCAGTAGCCGTTGATGGCCGCGATCATCGGTTTCCAGATCTTCGTCTCGCTCTGGATGCCGCCGAGGGCCGGCGCGCCTCGTGTCGCAGAGACGGCCCCGCCCTCTTCGAACGGGTCCTCTTTCATGTCATGGCCCGCGGAGAAGGCCCGCGAACCGCAGCCGGTGATCATACCCACCCAGATGTCGGGGTTATCGCGGATTTCCTTGAACGCCTCGTAGAGCTCGGCGTCCATACGGTGGTTGACGGCGTTGAGCGCCTCGGGGCGGTTAAGGGTAATGACCGCCTTCTTGTCCATGCGCTCGTAGGTGATTTCTTCGAAGCCGCTCGCGTCGAAACTCATACCGCCCCTCCCCGCGACCGCAACGACTCGGGCGCGCTCTCCGCACCCGGCGAACCGCGCCGGTCCCAGCGCCCCAGCACTTCGGTGGCTTGAGCGACGACGGCGCGGACCACGTCGCCGGCACTGCGTACCTCGCGGATCAACCCCGCCGTCTGGCCGAGCGCGGCCTCGCCGTTCTCCAGATCGCCCTCCATCTGGCCCTGGTACTGCACGTCGATGGTGGGCGTGTTGGTCTTGTCGCCCTTGTTCATCGCCTCGCCGAGGAAGGCCTTGATTTCGGCAACGTCACCGCGCCGGTCGAGCTCTTTCATCTTCTCGGAGAAGGGATTGCGCAGGCTGCGTGAGAGGCGGCCGATGGCGCGCTGCGTGATCAGGGTGCCGTTGTCCTTGGCGTCGACGATGGCGTTCTTGAAGTCGTCGTGGACGTGGCATTCGTAGGTGGCGAGAAAGGCGCTGCCCATCTGGACGGCCTCCGCGCCGAGAGCCAACGCGGCGACGAGCCCGCGGCCGTCGGCTATTCCGCCGGCGGTTGCTACCGGAATGCTCAGGGCGTCCACGACGCAAGGGGTGAGGATCATGGAGGTGATCTCGTCGGGGCTGTTCACGCCGCCGGCCTCGTAGCCCTCGGCGACGACGATGTCGGCGCCGGCGGCCTCGGCGGCGAGGGCCTGTTTCACGTTCCCCACGACGTGCAGGACGGTGATCCCCGCGTCCTTCAGGCGCTTGGTGTGGAGCTTGGGGTTGCCGCCCGACTGGGTGACGACCTTGATCCCCTCTTCAAGGAGCATGTCGATGTGGCGGTCGGCGATGTCGGCGAGGATGAAGATGGGGAAGTTGGCGCCGAAGGGCCTATCGGTGAGCTCCTTGGCCCGCCGGATATGCCGCCGCACGTTCTCGGTGCGGTCTTCGAGCGGGGCCCACCCGGGGTTGGAGGAGATCATGCCGAGGCCGCCGGCGTTGGAGACGGCGGCGGCAAGCTCGCCGTTCCCCGCGATGGCCATGCCGCCTTCGAGGATGGGGTAGTCGATGCCGAGAATCTCGGTGACGCGAGTCTTCCACATGCGCTGTCGGTCCTTTCTCTGGGTTCGGGCGGGAAGCCCAAAACGTGGGGATTGTAGCAGACGCCGGGCTCCGCTCTCACCCCATTCTCGCGAGCGGAGAGCCCGTCCGCCAACCCTTGCGATGGGCTGGGTAAAGGGGCGCGAGGCGAATCGCGGCGTGTTTTGGGCGCACTCCGCCCTATGTAGGCGTGCGCCGGCCCGCGCCCGGGAGGGCGGGCCGGCGCGGTCGCACACTCCCCTTGCGGAGAGGCGCGCGCCGGCACACGCTCTGTCGGGTGGTCCGGCGCAGGTGCACACTCCCCTCGCGGGGAGGCGCGGCGCCGGCACACGCTTTGGTGGGCGGACCGGCGGAGTTGCACGCTCCCCTCGCGGGGAGGCGCAGCGCCGGCACACGCTGTGGTGGGCGGACCGGCGCGGTTGCACACTCCCCTCGCGGGAGGCGCGGTGCCGGCACACGCTTTGGTGGGCGGACCGGCGCAGGTGCACGCTCCCCTCGCGGGGAGGCGCGGCGCCGGTACACCTTGGATAGGCGAACCGGCGCAGTTGCACGCGCTGAGTTCACAAACGAAGTGCAACACCAGATTAGGGTGTTGCCATGGGATACGGACGGGTTTCGCAAGGGTCTCCGTGGGGCCGACCGGGCGCCTCTAGGCGGAGGTGCCGGTCAGGGGGAGCTCGAAGATGAAGGTGCTGCCCCGGCCCGGCTCGCTCTCCGCCCAGATGCGGCCGCCCTGGGCTTCGACGAGCTGTTTGGCGATGGTGAGGCCGAGGCCCGCGCCGCCGGTGGCCCGCGCCCGCGAAGGGTCGAGGCGGTAGAAGCGCTCGAAGACCGCGTCGAGGGCTACCCGCTCCATGCCGCCGCCGGTGTCGGCGACGGAGACTCGCACGGAGCCCGGCGCGGGGATGATCACGCTGAGGGTGACGGCGCCGCCTTCGGGTGTGTGGGTCACCGCGTTCTCAACCAGGTTGTGCAGAACCTGCTCGACGCGGCCCCGGTCCATCGACACGGGCGGGAGGTTCGCGGCGGGTTCGCAACGGACAACGACGCCCTTCGCGGCGGCGCGGGGACCGAAAGCGTCCGTCACCGACCGCAACAGGGCGTCCATGCTCTCGGGCTGCGGGTGGAGAGAGAGGGCCCCGGCTTCGGCCAGCGCGAGCAGGCGCAGGTCTTCGACGAGGCGCGTGAGATGCGCGATCTGCTGGTGCAGGATGTCGAGCGTGGCGTCGTCGCGTTCGGCCACCCCGTCGCGCATCGCCTCGACGTAGCCGCGGATGTTGCTCAGTGGCGTCCGCAGCTCGTGGGCGACGTCGGCCATGAGGCCGCGGCGCTGCTGCTCCGCCTGTTCTAGGTCCGCCGCCATCCGGTTGAAGGCGTGGCCCAAGCGTCCGATCTCGTCCTCCGTGGAGGGGTCGACGCGCTGGGCGAGGTCGCCGCGGCCCAGCCGCTCCGCCGCCGCGGAAAGGGCGCGCACCGGCGACAGTGTGCGGCGAGCGATGAGGCCCACGGCGACAATGCCCGCGCCCCCCGCGGCCAGGCCCGCCCAGAGCAGTGCCTGGCTCACGCGCGAGGCGAGGTCGGAATCGAGTGGCTCCAGACGCTGGCCTTCGAGGAAGGCGCGGGCCGACACGAAGTCGATGCTGCCCAGGTTGGTCCCATCGCCGGCGAGAAGCGGGGCATCTCGGATTGCGTGCTCCAATCGAGGCGGCCCCAAGCGGCGGTGAGAGTCGGCGACGAGCCTGCCGTTGGCGTCGCGTACGACGATGCGCGCCCCAAGCAATTTCGACAGCCGTTCGACGGCGGGCTGCGCGCCTTCCCAGCCTTTTCGGTCGGCAAAGTGCTCGACGAGGGCGGTGCGTGCGCGTTCAGCCTGGACTTCCGACCGCAGGGTCTCACTGTGCTCTGCCTGCCGCCCGGACTCGGCGCTCACGTACCAGCCGACGGAGAGGAGCGCGGCGGAGAGGATGACGGCGAAACCCGCGACAAGCCGGAATTGGAGGCTGGAGAGGAGGCTACGCATGGTCGAACCGGTACCCCTCGCCGTACACCGTGCGAATGTACTGTGTATCGCGCGGCGTCTTGCCGAGCTTACGGCGCAAGTTGTAGATCTGGGAATCGACGGCGCGGTCGAAACCCTCAAAGTCGTAGCCGTAGACGGCGTCAATAATCTGATCGCGGGAGAAGATGCGCCCGGGCTCGCGCAGGAACGTCACGAGGATGCGGAACTCGGTGCGCGTGAGGTCGAGGGCGGTCCCATTGACCCAGACGGTGTGGGCGCGGACGTCGGCCCGCACCCCGCCGGCGACCAGCTCGGTTGGACCGCGGTCGAGGATGTCGCGGGCGGTGCGCCGCAGAACGGCGCGCACCCGCGCGGCAAGCTCGCGAGGGCTGAACGGCTTCGTCATGTAATCGTCGGCGCCGCTCTCCAGCCCCGAAAGCCGGTCCTCCTCCTCCACCCGCGCCGTGAGCATGACGATGGGGACCTCCGACTCCTCGCGCACCCGCCGGCAGATCCTCATGCCGTCGATGCTGGGGAGCATCAGGTCGAGGATGATGAGGTCGGGGGCCTCGTCGAGCGCGAGACGCAGCCCTTCCGCGCCGTCGAGAGCGGTCAGCACGTCGTGTCCGTCCTTGGCGAGGTAGAGGCGCG
This sequence comes from Dehalococcoidia bacterium, assembly GCA_965261455.1. GTDB lineage: Bacteria > Chloroflexota > Dehalococcoidia > SHYB01 > SHYB01 > DAOUKH01. The sequence continues at coordinate 121,162 of OZ253453.1, forward strand.
CGAGCTCGGCGGCGTTGGGGTCGTCTTCGATGATGAGTATCTTGCTCGGCATGGCGTGGAGGAGGGGGAGAGCGGGCGATGGCGCCGTCCGCTCTCCCCTCCGAGTCTACACTTAGGAAGGGATTAGCCGACTTCGGGGTGGGCGCTCCAGGAGGTGAAGGGCCGGCTCAATGCCGGAAGGGTGACGTCAACGACCTGACCCGGCTCGAGGTCGATCGGCGTCGTGGGGCCGAGCTCGGTCCCGTTTGAGAGATGGACCTCGACCCTGACCCGGCTTAGCGCGGCCCCGGTGGTATTCTCGACGGTTCCGATGAAGGCGTTGGCGTCCGGGTCGTACGACAGAACCAGCCGCGCGCCGGCCCGGCCCTCGTCGAAGGTCTCGTTCAGTCCGAACTGGGTGCCGGACTCTTCGCCGCCTTCGCCGGATTCGGATCCGCTGTGCTCGCCGGACTCTTCGCCGCCTTCGCCGGACTCCGACCCGCTGTGCTCGCCGGACCTCTCGCCGCCTTCGCCGGACTCCGATCCGCTGTGCTCGCCGGACTCTTCGCCGCTTTCGCCGGACTCCGATCCGCTGTGCTCGCCGGACTCTTCGCCGTCTTCGCTCGATTCCACGCCGCCGCCGCGTTCGGCCATCTCTGAGCCACTGCTGGCGCAACCCGTGAGGGCGACTAACAAGATGAAGCTGGCTAGCACGAGGACCGTCGAAAAGTATCTCAAAGTGATTCTCCTTTGCGTGAGGCCCGCATCCGCTCCCCAACGCTCTCCCTATCTCCTAGGAGAAGGGAGAGCGTGCCGCAGGGAGGGGAAGAAGGTCTAGGTGGAGGTTGTCTCCTGCACGGTATCGGTACTCACGGCGCCCCCGCCGTGTTTGCCGCCGTGCATCCTGCCCTTGCCGAAGCGTCCGTGTCGGCCTTCGTCGTCGCTGTCCGCGTAGCGTTCGGCTATCGCGTCGGCCTTCTCCTGGGTGATGCGTTCATCCTCGACCGCTTGGTCGAGCCGGGCCTGGAACTGCTCGTCCCGTGCTTGGTCGATAGCGTCGGCGACGGTCTGTTCGTCGACTTCGAGGATCTCGGCCACGAGGGAGCCGACGTCGCCCCCGCCACGGTGGAAGCCTCGCTTGCCGAACCCAAGACCGGAGCCGGGGACGCCCTCGGGGCGCTCGTCGTACCAAGCCTTGAGCTCGTCGGCCTTCTCCTGGGTGATGCGTCCGGCTTCGACGAGCTTGTCGAGCCGGGCCTGCAGGGCCTCGTCCACCCGCTGCTGCGTCGCCTGTTCGAAGGCGTCGGCAACGGTCTCTTCGTCCAGCTCGAGGATCTCGGCCACCCGCGAGCCGGTCTCCCCACCACCGCTGCTGCTTGCCGCGGCCACGCCGCCCAACGCGGCCACCGCGGCCAGGCCCGCCACTGCGGGGATGATCAGCCAGCGCTTTATCGTCATCTCTCTCGCTCCTTTCGCGCTTGTGCGCTCGGTGTTCTTTGCGCGCCGCCGTGCGCTCGAAAGTGCGGCGGTCTGCTAGACACCGTTATAGGGGCGAAATGTCGAGAGATTTTCGACGCCGGGCGGATTGGCGCGGTTTAGCTCCAGCGGTCGTGGATGATGATCTCTTCAAGGGGGCCGCGCTTCGGCGGGCCATATTTGCGGGCGGGGTGGCCCAGGGGAATCAGCGCGCCGAGGTACACGTCGTCGGGTACACCGAGAACCTCGCGCACTTCGGCCTCGTTACGCTGCCAGGCGGTGGTGATGATCGTCCCCAGGCCCATCGCCCAGGCGGCGAGGCAGAGGTTCTGTACGGCGGGGAAGACCGACGCCCCCGGCTCCGAGTGCCCATTGGTCGTGCCGCCGGCGAAAATGAGCACCGGCGGAGTCGTGGGCATATCCTTCGCCAGGGCCACGACTTCCCGCCGCATGTAGCCCTCGTTCGCCGCCCGGGCCACGGCCTCGTCGATGCTGTCGAGGCCCATGGCGTGGAGAATGCCGTCGCGGTAGAGGCGGCCGATCGCCGCGCGCTGCTCGGCGTCTCGCACCACGATGAACCGGTAGCGCTGGTCGTTGCTGCCGTTCGGCGCGAACTGCGCCATCCGCATGATCCGCTCCAGCTGCTCGTCGCTCACCGGCTCGTCGGTGAAGAGGCGGACGCTCCGCATCGTGCTCATGGCTTCGAAGACATCCATCGTTCATCCTCCAGGGTTATTTGCCTCGGCCTGTCGCGAGTGGGATTGTAGGGGAGATGCCAAAGTGGGGCTAGGGTGGCGTGCTTGACCCTCCAGAAGGGGGAATCTAGACTAGCCCCCGGACGTCTGGCGCCCTTCAGAGAGGGAAGGATAACGGGGCGGCGCCCCGGAAACACTGTGGATTTTGAACGACATTTCTCCGCTGGGGGCGTCGTCTACCGGATCGGCGACGGCGGCGCTGAGGTTGTCCTCTGCGGACGCGACGTTGGGGGGACGTGGAGTTTGCCCAAGGGCACGCCGGAGGCCGGCGAGTCGGTAGCGCAGACGGCGCTCCGCGAGGTGCGTGAAGAGACCGGCCTTGAAGTCGAAATCGAAGGCGGGCTCGGCGACATAACCTACTGGTTCGGCAAGCCCGGCATGCGCGTCCAGAAGAAAGTCGCCTTCTACCTCATGTCGCCGACTGGCGGATCGATGGACGACCACGACCCCGAATTTGACCGTGTACAGTGGTTCCCCGCGGGCCGCGCTGCCGACGTGATGACGTACCCGACGGAGCGCGAAGTCGTCCGCAAGGGGATCGCGGAGATCGAACGGAGGGCGCGCGATGCGGCTGCGGCGCCGCGGCTCTAAAGTCGTCCTGCGGGAGAAGCGCCGCACGGACGCGCCCAACGACTACGCGTGGAGCATCGACGAGGAGCTCTGCCGGCTCGATGCGGCCCGTCCCAGCCGAGTCTCGTTCCAGGACGCGATGATGCGGTATGAGGATGAGCTGCTCTACCCGGCGCGCCGCCGGCTTCGCTTCGGCATCGACGCGCTCGACGGCTCGCACATCGGCAACTGCATGGTCTACGACATCGACTACGCCAAGGGCGAGGCCGAGATGGGGATCATGATCGGCGACCGCCGCTACTGGGACAAAGCGTTCGGCGCGGAGGCGGTAACGCTGCTCCTGGACTACGGCTTCGCCGACGTGGGCCTGCGGCGGATCTATCTGCACACGCTGGACTGGAACGTGCGCGCGCAGAAGAGCTTCCAAAAGGCCGGCTTCACCCAGCTGGGCAAGGTCTACCGCAACGGCCACACCTTCCTGTTGATGGAAGTCCGCAAAGAGGACTGGGAGTCGCGCTCGCGGGAGCAGGCCGGCGTCGAGTCCGGCGCGGACTAGCGCGACCCATGCCGTCATCGCCCGGTCCGAGCGCACCGTCCCGCGGGCGCATCGTGCTCGGCGACAATCTCGAAGTCCTCGAGACCCTGCCCGACCTCGCCTTTCACCTCATTTACATCGACCCGCCCTTCAACACCGGACGCACGCAGCGGCGGCTCCGGCTGCGCACGGTGCGGGACGAGTCCGGCGACCGGACCGGCTACAAGGGCCGGACCTACCGCACCGAACGGCTGGGCGTCAGCGCCTTCGACGACGCCTTCGACGACTACCTCGCCTTCATGCGCCCCCGGTTCGAGGAGGCGCTGCGGCTGCTGACTCCCGAGGGCAGCTTCTTCCTGCACGTCGACTACCGCGAGGTGCATTACTGCAAGGTGATGCTCGACGAAGTTTTCGGGCAGGACTGCTTCATGAACGAGATCATCTGGGCCTACGACTACGGCGCGCGGAGCAAGACTCGATGGTCGGCGAAGCACGACAACATCCTCTGGTACGTCCGCGACCCGAAGCGCTACACCTACAACTATGACGCCATCGACCGGATCCCGTACATGGCGCCCGGACTGGTGACGCCGGAGAAGGCGGCGCGGGGCAAGACGCCGACCGACGTGTGGTGGCAGACCATCGTCAGTCCCACCGGCAAGGAGAAGACCGGGTACGCCACGCAGAAGCCGCTCCGGCTGCTCGACCGGATCGTGCGGGTGCACTCGAACCCCGGCGACGAGCTACTCGACTTCTTCGCGGGCTCCGGCACGCTCGGCGAGGCGGCGGCCCTCCACGACCGCAACTACACCCTCATCGACAATAACCCCGAGGCCGTCGACGTCATGGCGCGGCGCCTAGCGCGCTTCGCGCCGACGGTGGAGCGGGACCTCTTTCCCCTGGCCGGCTAGCAGGGACGCTCTACCAGATCGTCTCTATCTGGGATGAGGCCGTGAGGATGCTGTCCCGCGTCACCAGCGGGGCGTCGAGGGCCATTGACTCGGCTGCGATCAGCCGGTCGTGCATTTCTGGAATCTCCGGCAGCCGGTCGAGCCGTTCGAGTTGCGCCCGACCCAAGTCGGAAGTCGTGATGCCGCCCACGCCGTCAAGTGCTTCCAGGATTTGGGAGGGCGTCATCCTCCGGTCGACCTTGACGGAGAGGAAGTAGAGTTCAGCCACCACGATGGCAGGGACAACGATGGTCGCGCCACCGGTCTCCGCCAAGCGGAACACCGCGGAGGCTGCGGACGTTAGGCGGTCCCGTGACCACAGGTACCACCACAGGGTATGGGTGTCCGCTACGAAGCGGGCCGGACTGCTCAGCACTTCGACGCGGCGCCTTCGTCATCTGGGGGCATCCGAGGCTCCCAGATCTTCTTGATGTCGAGGAAGTCTTGGTAGCTCAAGTCAGGCATTGGAGGCAGCAGGTCTCGCAACGCGCTCAGCGGCAGCTTCTCCTCGGCGGGACGCGGTATGGGAGTGAGCCGGCCGCACGGCTTCCCGCGGCGGGTGATGAGCACCTCTTCGCCGTCGTCGAGATTGTGGAGTATCTCGCTGAGCTTGGCCTTGAATTCGCGTACGCTATACGTGGTCACTTTAGTCGCCATGAGGTGACTACTTAATCCCGCTAGTGTGACCACATGCTACTATCCAACCGGCGTGGGCGCAATGGCCCCAGGCCGGCTAGCCCTTGGGAGGCTGCGGGGGCGCGGGGTTGGGGACTTCGCGGCCGATGGTGCTAGGGTAGAGGAGCGCGATCTCTTCCGCCGTCCACCGCCCGCTGGGCTTCTCCATCGTCCTGGAGGCGTAGGGGTTGTTCATCAGGGAGATTTCGCCGTCTTGGACGAAGAAGGTCTGGCCGTTGATGTTGCGGGCGTGATCGGTGCAGAGATAGGCGACGAGCGGAGCGATGGCGGCGGGGTCGCGCTGCTGCGCGAGACCGCCCCCGGCGGAGGCGATGCCTGCCTGCGTCCGCTTGGCGCGGGCCTCGTTGGAGACGCTCTGCACCATGCGGGTGTCGGCGGAGGGGGCGATGACGTTGCAGGTCACGCCGTACTTGCCGAGGTCGCGCGCGGCGGTGCGGATGAAGCCGGCGATGCCGTCTTTCGCGGCGCCGTAGTTGCCCTGGCCCGCGTTGCCGACGAGGCCGGAGGTGGACGAGAAGCCGATCAGCGTCCCGCTCCGCTGCTGGCGGAAGATGATCGCCGACGGTTTCCCGACGGCGAACATGCCCTTGAGGTGGACCGCCATCACGGCGTCCCACTCCTCCTCCGACATGTTGAAGATCATGCGGTCGCGGAGGATGCCCGCGGCGTGGATCATGGCGTCGAGGCGGCCGAAGTTGTCGAGGGCGGCCTGCACGATCCGCTCGCCGCCCGCCACGGACGCGACCGACTCGTAGACCGCCGCCGCGTCGCCGCCCTCGCCCTTGATCTCATTGACTACCTCGTCGGCGGGCTCGCTGGAGGCGCCGGTGCCGTCGAAGTGGCCGCCGAGGTCGTTCACGATAACCTTGGCGCCTTGCCGCGCCAGCTCGAGGCACATGCCGCGTCCGATGCCGCGTCCGCCGCCGGTAACGACGGCGACCTTGCCTTCCAAATGTTTCGCCATATCGATTTCTCCTGTGCGGCGCTGGGGCGCTTAGCTCTTGGCCGGCTCTGCGGGCGGCGCGGGGTTGGTTACCCCTTCCATCAGCGTGCCCGGCACGGCGTCGATGAGCTCGTCCACCGTCCAAAGGCCCGGCTTGAAGATGGTCTTGACCGACCGGGGCGGCTGGACGTAGGAGATCTTGCTCCCGCCGATGAAGAGCACCTGGCCGTTGACGTTGGCGGCCCCGTCGCCGGCCAGAAAGACGGCCAGCGGCGCCACGTCCAAGGGGTCGAGGGTCGAGAGGTCGGCCGGCGCCGCGCCGCCCGCGAAGCCCTCCCGAGTCACGCCTGAAGCCTTGCGCTTTTCCAGCGCTTGGAGGTACTCATCGGTCAGGGTCATGCGGGTGCCCGCCATCGGGGCGATGCAGTTCACCGTGACGCCGTAGCGGCCCAAGTCCTTGCAGATCACCTTGGTGAGACCGGCGATGCCCGACTTGGCCGCCGAGTAGTTGCACTGGCCGGTGTTGCCGTAGAGCCCCGAGGTGGAGGTGAGGGTGATGATCCGTCCCGAGCGCTGCTGGCGCATGACGATGGCGGCGGGCTTGACGCAGGCGAAGGTGCCCTTGAGGTGGGTACTGTAGACGCCGTCCCACTCCTCCTCCGTCATGTTGAAGAGCATGCGGTCGCGGAGGATGCCGGCGCACGTCACCAGGATGTCGAGGCCGCCGTAGGTGTCGAGCGCGGTCTTGATGATGCCCTCGCCGCCCTCCATCGTGGCAACGCTGTCGTAGTTGGCCGCGGCCTCTCCGCCGGCCGCCTTGATCTCGTCGACGATGATGTCGGCGGACTGTTTCGATGCGCCCTCGCCCCGCGTCGAGCCGCCAAGGTCGTTGACCACGACCTTCGCTCCCTGCTTGGCGAAGGCCAGCGCGATGCCGCGTCCGATGCCGCCGCCCGCGCCGGTGACCACCGCGATCTTTCCTTGTAGCAAATCGCCCATCATTCTCCTCTCGCTCGTCCCGCTAAGACCGGTCTTACGCGTGCGGCGCTACCGCGTGGGCAGCTCCAGTGTCGCCGCGCCCGGTGTGGTCTTCTCGCCCTTGCTGTTCTGAAGCCAGATGTTGCAATCGACTAGGTGCTTGCCGTCTTCCTCGTACTTGCGGGCGACGGTCCCGGTCAACACCAAGTCCTCGTCGGTCACGTCCATGCCCCGGTACTGCACGCTCAGCTTGCGGAGCCGCGCGCCGGGGCCCGCCCAGCCCGTGACGAGCTGCCCCAGCCAGGCGTTCTTGAGCGCGCCGTGGATGATGACGCCGGGGAGGTCGTTGTTCAGCGCGAAGTCCTTGTCGTAGTGGATCTGATAGAAGTCCAGCGACGCGCCGGCGTACATCACGAGTTGCTGCGTGGTGCAGTTCTTCTTGAGCTCAGGGATGTCGGTCCCTTCGCTTACGTCTTCCCAATAGACAGCCACGTATCGCTCCCCGGCGCCTCGCGCCCGCTAGTAGAGAATCCGGGTCGAGGTCTGCGTCGCGACGGTCTTGCCCGCGCCGTTGGAGTAGGTGGTGATGACGCGCCCCACGTACATATCGCCCATCCTGCCCGACTTCACGTTCATGTCGAGGAACTCGGCGGTCACGGTGATCGTGTCGCCGGGGTGGACCGGCTCGAAGTACTCCCACTCGCTCCCGCCGTCGAGGACCCGGTCGAGGCCGCTCTCGACCCGCGGGTCCATGGGAAGCGCCTCGGGGATCATGCAACGGAGGAACGTGGGCGAGACGACGACGTCGGCGTAGCCGTGCTTCTTGGCGAAATCGGCGTCGCGGTAGAGCGGGTTGTCGTCGCCGATGGCCTCGGCGAAGCGTTGGACGTGCCAGCGCTCGACGGGATAGCTGACCGGCTTGGACTTCACGCCGATGGCGGCGCGCATCTTTTCGGTGATGATTTCCTTGGGCATACGCGTCTCCGGATGGCGCGCGAATGGGGTTGCTGCGGAAGCGGGACTCGGGGCAGTGTAGCCCACGCCCTCCGAGAGTGTCAACGGAATCGGAAGCCGCGCAAAGGGCCGCCGTCGAACGTTCCCCGCGGCCCGCGCATGGTGTTAGGATTGGGACATTCCTCGGCAGGGAGATGCGAGATGGCAACCAGCGCGGCCGTTGACAGCAAGATCAGCGTGACCAGCCTCTTCGGCTCGGGTCGAGTCCAAGTTACTAGCCGGCAATTCGGTGGCGGTAGAGTAATCTCCGTACTCGGGAGCGGCGAGGTTGATCTGCGTGAAGCGGCGCTTGCCGCCGATGGAGCGAAGGTCACCATCGTGACAGGACTCGGCAGCGTGACGATTCGCGTCCCCGAGGACTGGGCCGTCAATGTGCGGACGGTGACGGTTTTGGGCTCAGTCACGTCTAAACGTGCCCAGCCCGCCTCGCCCACGGGGCAGCTCACCGTCACTGGGCTGACTCTCCTTGGCAGCGTGGTGATACGGTCCTGAAACCGCCGGCGGGGGGAGCCGGACCGCCCTAGGCCGGGCCTCCCCTTCCTCTAGTCGGCGATGGGCGCGAACAGGAAGATGTAGCGCTCGCAGCCGTCGCGGAAGCGCAGGATGTGCCCTTCGCCGGAGGTATCCTCCACCTGGATCACGTCGCCCCGCCCGACGGCCATTTGCTGTCCGTCGCCCATGATCACGTCGACGTCGCCTTCAAGCACCACAAGGTATTGATTGCGAGGCGCGGGGTGCAGGTCGGGCATCGTGCCGGTGGAGACGCGGATGTTCGCCCGCCCGTCCAGTGCGCGGAGGACGGCGGATTCCACCGCGTCGCTGTCGCGGCCAAGGCCGAGCGGCAGCTCTTCGAGGTGCGAGCGTTCGTCGGGACCGGTGAACATGCGGATGAGCTTCATCATGGACCTCCGCCCTCGACCGCCGGGGCCGGGGCGAAGGGATGGTAGCACGACGCGGCCCGCCGATTCGCCACGGCTCCGGCCTGCCGCTACAATGCGCGACGCATCATCGTCGCTTTGCCCATGCCAGACGGGGGCGGAGGCGTAAGAGCGGCGTGCGAGGACAAGCATGACCGGGAACCCGGCCGTTCTTCAGACGAGATCCACCTTCATCCAAGGCGTCGCCCGCTCGATCGTGCTCAAAGCCGCGCGGCGCATCATCAAGCGCGGCGTGCTGCGGGTCGGCATGCCCGACGGCGAGGAGATCGCCATCGGGGAGGACCCCGAGATGGGCGAGGCGCGGATGGAGATTCGCAGCCCGGAGTTCTTCACCCGCGCGCTCTTTCACGGCGAGATCGGCTTCGGCGAGGCGTACATGGATGGCCTGTGGAGCACTCCCGACCTGGTGGCCCTGCTCTACCTCGCCATCGCCAACCGCGAGCACGCCGGACGTGGGCTCGGACGGCTTAGCGTCTTCTCGAAGTTCCGCAACCGCCGCCGCCACGTGGGCCGCCGCAACTCGAAGTCGAACGCCGAGCGCAACATCCACGATCACTACGACTTGGGCAACCGTTTCTTCCCCCTCTTCCTCGACGAGTCGCTCACCTACTCCTGCGCGCTCTTCGAGTCGAGCGGCCAGCCTCTGAAGGACGCCCAGGCGGCGAAGTACCGGGCGATGTGCGAGAAGGCGGGGGTGGAGCGGGGCGACCGCGTCCTCGAAATCGGCACGGGCTGGGGCGGCTTCGCGCTCTTCGCCGCCCGTGAATACGACTGCCGCGTCACGACGATCAGCATCTCGGAAGAGCAGGTCGCGCTGGCCCGGGAGCGGGTGCGTGAGGCGGGCCTGGAAGACCGGATCGAGGTGCGGTTCCAGGACTACCGTGAGGTCACCGGCGAGTTCGACCGCATCATCTCCATCGAGATGTTCGAGGCCGTCGGCGTCCAATACTTCGAGACGTTCTTCCGCAAGTGCGACGAGGCGCTGCGGCCCGGCGGCCGCATGTGCATGCAGGTGATCACCGTGCCCGACCGGAACTTCGCGGCGCAGCGCGACGGCGTGAACTGGCTCCAGAAGTACATCTTCCCCGGCGGGGTTCTTCCTTCGCTCAGCGCGATGGAGCAGGCGCTTCGGCCCACGAATCTCATGATGACGCGCATCCAGGACATCGGGCGGCACTACGCGGCGACGCTCAAGCTGTGGCGGGAGGGCTTCTTCGCCAACCTTGACGAGGTGAAGGCGCAGGGCTTCGACGACCGCTTCGTCAACATGTGGGAGTACTACCTGGCCTCGTGCGAGGCCGCCTTCCGCGCCCGCATCATCACCGACGTGCAAGTCGTCTTCGAGAAGCCGGAGAACGCGGCCGTCGCCGCGGCGCTGGCCGCGACGCCCTAGCCCATCGGCCCTTGCGACCCTCTTCTGGGGGAGACCTTTGCAACACTCCGTTGGGGAAAGAACGCCGCCCGCTGGCCTTGGGAAAGGGAGGCGGCGTGGGGCGCATGGCCGGTGGCACTGACGGGAAGCGGCTACAGTACCAAACCCTTATCGGGCCGCCGGAAGCCCGGATGCGCTAGGGGAGAACGCCAGCGCCGCACCCTTCATGCTTACTCGACGACTGGGTTGAAGGCGGCGCTTTCCCCCTTGGCAACTGCTTCCGACACGGCCTGATAGACTCTGTCGAAGGTTCCTAAGCAGACATTCGTTGTCTCGGCCTTGCGTATTCCAACGAGGTACAACTCTGGGGATGGAATGAGTCGTTGGTGCGTTGTGTCAGCGATAAGACCAAAGGCCTCAAGCGAGACCGCGCCCAAGAGATAAACGCCATCCTCGCCGAATATCACCGGCGTGGTCCGCTCTCGCCCTTCGATTCTGAACCGCGCCTCGCCTAGGCCGTAGCTATGGAGGTTGCCGTCCGCAAGTGTAAAGCGCTGCTCCTCCGTGGCTGATATGCCCAATCCTTCTAGGAAGGACTTCGGCATCATCGAGTAGACCGCGCCCGTATCCACCACCACGGCCTCCACGGCAGAAAAGACCGGGGCTGTAGGATTCCCTACCTCAATATCCACTTTGAACAAGCCCATGGCCCTTCCTCCTATTGACTAGGTGTAGCACCGCGACTAGGGGTTGTCAACCATTTATGGCTTGAGGTACTGGGTCACTTTCGCAGGAAGGGCAGGAGGATGACAAAATGGTGCTGAATAGGGTACCATTCGCCTGACAACTGCGCCGCACAGGTATAGAGTTGCGGGAGTGATGGAGGTCGGCTAGATGTACAAAGACCTACGCGATCTCGGTGAAGGCTGGATGCTCGGCATAACGTGGGGCATCGTTGTTGGGTCGGTCATTCCGGTCGTCCTCGCCGGTGTCGCCGTATGGATGATGGCGGCATGATCAGCAGACAGTCTTTGCCGGCGAACCCTTACGGCGACGATCCGGCCTGGCTGGCTGGGTGGCAGGGTCCCCCTCCGCTTTCCACGCAGGCCGACGTTTATCGGTTCGTTTTCCGCGCCAACCTCGGGCTTCCGTACTAAGAGGAACGACGATGGCGACTGGACCGAACGGTGAGAAGCGACCGGCTGATGTGGTCGCGTGCGCGGTCGATGTGATGCGTGAGGCCACCGGCCAAGATCCTCTCCCAGCCGCGAAGCGTGGCCCGAAGCGAAACCCGCCCAGCCCCGAGCGCCGGTCCGAGATCGCCCGCAAGGCAGCGAAGGCTCGGTGGAGCGCCTAGCCGTGGATGACAGCCGCATCGTCGAAGAGTTGAAGCGGATCAGGACCGAGCTCTCGAAGAACCTTACGGAGATAGAGCGCTCTCTTGACCGGATAGAGAGGTCCCTCAGCAGCATCGAGGACAACACAACCTAGCCAGTGAGGCGGTGGCGGGAATCGAACCCGCATGTCCGGTGTGGCAGCACCGGCGTCTTGACCCTCTCGACCACACCGCCTTGTTCCTCAGCCGACCCCGCCGACTAGCTAGCGGCGGGGTCGCTTTATGTTACTTTGCCACAATTGAGTAAAGTAGTACACTTACGGTATGAACCAGCTACCGCTGGAACGCCGCGCAGCCATACTGAATCTCCTGGTCGAGGGTGTGTCGATGCGCGGTGCGGCTCGCCTCGCTGGTGTCTCCAAGATCACGGTGGCGAAGCTGCTCGCCGATGCTGGGGAGGCGTGCGCCCGGCACCATGACGCCGCGGTCCGCAACGTCACGGCGCATCGTATCCAGTGCGACGAGCTGTGGGCGTTCTGCTACGCCAAGCAGAAGCACGTGCCGGACGCCAAGGCCGCGCCCGCAGGTGCGGGCGACGTGTGGACCTGGACAGCCATCGACCCGGACTCGAAGCTGATCGTGTCCTGGGTCGTTGGCGGGCGTGGTACGCCGGAAGCGTGCGCCGTCATGAACGATCTACGCACAAGGGTGAGGGGTGAGATAGAGATCACCACCGACGGGCACAGCCCGTACATAGAGGCCATCGAGGATGCGTTCGGTGGGGACGCAGACCACCTGGTTACCGGGCCTGGGAGCCCACCGGGACCCGTGACCTCCCACGTCGAGCGCCACAACCTCACGATCCGCATGAGCGTGCGGCGGTTTGGCCGCAGCACGAACGCCTTCTCCAAGCGGGTGGCGTCCCACTGTGACGCTGTGGCCCTCTACACCACATACTTCAACTGGGTGCGCGTCCACCAGAGCCTCGGCACAACGCCAGCCGTTGCCGCTGGCCTCGCACGAAGGCCGCTCGACATGGAGTGGCTGGCCAGCCTGATGGGCGAGGGTCCGCGCCCGTGGTTCTGAGCCGCCTGGGCTAGTTCTGGAGCCGAGCCGCGTAGAGCTTCTTCGCTTCAGTACCGTCTAGGTCGCAAGCTACGAAGCGGTTGAGTTCATCCTTGGTCATCCGCATCCGCCTGTAGATGTCAGATATAACGTAGTCATCCAGGGTGCCACGCTGGGAGTGCGAAAACTTAGCAACGCGTACGGGAGCCGTCCCAGCCCCGTTAGGGAGTTCGGCCTCTAGGAAGATATGGTCGCGTTTGCCCCGGAGCTGCTCCGCCTGGAGCTTTTGGCGCAAGGCGTGCTCTAGCTCCCGCCGCTCCACAATATCCCCTTTAGGATGGCGAGGTCTTGCAGCTCTTCCGGGGCAAGACGCCCCTCTCGCTCTAGTAGGTAGGGGTAGTAGTCGCTAAGCGACAGCAGGAGGTCTTGGATAGCCTCCTCGTCCGAGTCTCCTATACCGTACTCGCGGAGAGGTGACCAGCAGAAGGTCGCGACGACTTGATGGGAGGATGGACGGACAAAAACTATCCCCCACTCCCTAAGCTGGTAGTCTCCGCACGGCGTCCCCTTCGGTAGGAAGCTATAAAAGTGCCGGGGCGGAGCCGCTACGGCTAGCCAGCGGTGAGCAGCCTCCTGAGATAGCGTAAACGCCGCCCGCTTTTCGTCCAGTTCAGCTAGGCTTGCCATTCCAAAAGTCCTTCCACTCTTGCAGGTCTATCGCCAAGCCGGAGAGAATTTGTTCCGGCAGATCGTGGCTCCCCGCCTCCCCTTCATAGCCCTTGACGGCGCGGACTATAACGAACGTCATAATCTTGCAGAGCGGGGCCGAGAGGAGCACGTTTACTACCTGCTCCTCCCTTCCGAAGGTAAGCCGGACGCCCTTTTCGTCGAGGCCCAGACTGAAGTATTTCGCCTCAATGTCCATCGTTGGCCCGATTATCGTACCACGCCCGGCGATGTCAAGGGTTTTGGGACGCGCCTACCGCGCAACACGTTTGGCCCCGAATTACCGTGGCAAACGCTTGTCGCGGGTTGTTGGAGGGCGTAAGGTAGGCGGGCCAGAGCAGTGATTCGCAGCGTGAGCCGGTTTTCTTGAAGCGGGAGGGTGCCTGCCCTGTGGCTACCCATTTGCCCTCCTTGCGGTGGGCGCCGGACACCCGCACGTTCCTCTTGCGGCGATGCCTAAGTCGTCGCGGACTGACCTCACCACGGGCGACAAGATAGGGGCGGGGTGCGTAAGCCTCCCCGTCCTTGGCTGTTGCGGCCCGTTCCTGTTCGTGGTGCTTGCGCTCCTTGTCTTCCTGCCGGTGACTCTCGTCACCGACGACCCGCCCGGATGGGTTGTCGGAATCGCCGTCGTGTTGGCGCTCATTCTCACCGTTGCAATCGTCTACGCCATGAGCCTAGGGATGGCGCAGCGTAAGAAAGAGGACGAGCTTATCCGAGACGCTAAGTTGAAGCGCGCCAAGGACGAGCTAGACGACTAGGCAAAGCCTCCGATGTACACACGCATATAATTCCCTGCGCAAAGGTCTCCTCTGAGGGAGCCTGAGAGAGACTGAGAGAGGCCCGCCTCGGTTTCTCCCGCTCCTGTCGTGTGGTACGCTCATGCCCAACCCGCCGGGCACGGCTTCAACAAGACTACGCAACCATGCCTCTCGACCTGCTCATCAAGAACGGGACCGTGATTGACGGAAGTGGGATGCCCCGCTACCGCGCCGACGTTGGCGTCCGCGGCGGGCGGATCGTGGCCAAGGGTAGGCTCAACGAGGCGGCGCGGCGTGTCATCGACGCCGAGGGCGCCATCGTCGCCCCCGGCTTCATCGACATCCACACCCACTACGACGCCCAGATCATGTGGGACGGCCTGCTCACCAGCTCGCCGTGGCACGGCGCCACCACCGTGGTCATGGGCAACTGCGGCTACACCCTGGCCCCCTGCAAGCCCGAGGACCGCGAGTTCCTCATGGGCATGTTTGCCCGTGTCGAGGCGGTCGATCTCAATGTCCTGCACACCGTGCTCGACTGGGAGTGGGGGAGCTTCCCCGAGTTCCTCGACAGGGTCGAACGGGAGGAGCTTGGCATCAACGTCGCGGCGCAGATTGGCCATAGCGCCGTCCGCCGCTACGTGCTGGGCCCCGACTCCGCCGAGCGCGCCGCCACCGACGACGAGACCGCGCGGCAGTACGCCATCGTCCGCGAGGCGATGGCCGCCGGCGCGTTCGGATTCAGCACCGCCCAGAGCCGCAACCACGTCGCCTGGGATGACTCCCCCGTGCCCAGCCGTCAGGCGACGAAAGAGGAGATCATCGAAATCGGGAGCGCCCTCGCCGAGTTTGGCTTGGGCAGCACCGAAATCGTCCCCGCCTCGCTGCGCGACCCCGGCGGCTTCGACGAGAACGACCGCGACCTGATGACGGAGCTGGCGCTGCGGAGCGGCCGCCCCGTCAACTGGAACGAGCTGTCCCAGGTATGGGAGCTGCCCGGCCAGTGGCGCAAGCAGGTCGACTTCATGGAGGAGGCCGCGGCCAAGGGCGCGGCCATCTACGGCGTGGCGCGGTGTCAGCGGCTCGACGTGCCCTGGAGTTTCGCCGACGAGCGCGTGAACTACCGCAGCATCCCCACGCTGGGGCGCGTCCTCTCCACACCCGTCGCCGGACGTGAGGCGCTGCTGCGAAGCGCCGAGGTCCGCGGCGCTATGAGGCATGAGCTCGACACCGACGCCGAAACGATGCCCTACCGCCGGCTGCCCATGCTCATCGTTGCGCGGGCCAAGAGTGCGGCCAACGCCCCGCTCAACGGCCGAACAATCGAAGACATCGCCGCCGAGCGCGGCGTCCACGCCGTGGATGCGATGCTGGACGTCGCCTGTGAAGAGGGTCTGGCCACCGAGTTCGCCGTGGTCGGCGCGCGCAACGGCGACGCCGAAGCCGTCGGCGCGATGCTCAGCAGTCCCCACGCCGTGGCCGGCATCTCCGACGCGGGGGCGCACATCAACTTCATGAGCGGGGCCATCTATTCGACGTCGTTCCTGCGGTGGGCCTCCGACACGGGCCTCATGTCGCTCGAAGAGGCCGTCCGCCGCATGACCTTCCTGCCGGCCTCCGTCTACGGTATCCGCGACCGCGGCCTGCTCCGCGAGGGCCTGACCGCCGACGTGGTGATCTTCGATGAGGACGAGGTAGCGCCGTTGGAAGCGGAGCGCCTCTACGACATACCCGGCGGCGGCTCGCGGCTGGCCAACCACGCCGCGGGTGTGCGGAACGTCATCGTCGGCGGGGAGACGCTGGTCGACGGCGGCGCGGACACGGGGGCTCGACCCGGCAGGCTGCTCCGAAGTAGCCGCTATCACCAAAAGACTGTGTAAGGCCGGAGGATGGTTGTGGAGCTGGGACGAGTCCTGAAGGAAGGCGCGCTCTCCGGCGTCAGGGTGGTCGATTTCACCTGGGTCCGCGCAGGACCGCAGACGACGCGCATCCTCTCGATGTTCGGGGCGGAGGTGATCCGCGTCGAGTGGCCCGACAGCGCCGATACGATTCGGCATGCCGCGCCCGCCCGCGGCGTGGCGCCCAGCCTCAACTCGGGTGTCGACTTTAACAACTTCGCCTGCAACAAGCTGAGCGCGACCCTGAACGTGCGCAGCTCGAAGGGCATGGACTTGGTGAAGGAGCTGATCTCCGTCTCCGACGTGGTCATCGAGAACTTCAGCTCGCGGATCCTGGAGAAATGGGGCCTGGGCTACGAGCAGTTGAAAGAGGTCAACCCCACCGTCGTCTACGTCAGCATGGCCGGCTTCGGCCACCGCGGGCGGCACCGCGACTACGACACGTGGGGGCCGGCGGTGCAGGCGGTATCGGGGCTGACCTTCATGTCGGGCGCGCCGGGTAAGCCGCCCGCGGGCTGGGGCTACTCCTACATGGACCACACCGGCGGCTACTATGGCGCGATGGCGGTCCTCGCCGCGCTGCACTACCGCCACGAGAGCGGGCGCGGCCAGTACGTCGATCTCGCCCAGGTGGACGTGGGCTGCACGCTCACCGGCGCCGCCTTCCTCGATTACAGCGTCAACGGTCGGAAGTCCGACCGTGAGGGCATGCCGCCGGGCAACCGCACCTACTGGCCCGGCGCCTCGCTGGCGAACACCTACCGCGGACCGCACGCCGCGCCGCATAACTCCTACAAGTGCAAGGGCTCCGACCCCCATGCCTGGTGCGTCATCGTCTGCTACACCGACGAGGAATGGCGCGCCCTCGTCAAGGCGATGGGCGACCCAGAGTGGGCGCACGATGCCAAGTACGACACGCTCCTGGGCCGGCTCGAACATCAGGAAGCGATGGACCTCAAGATCGAGGGCTGGACCAAGGAGCGGAACAAGTACGAGGTCATGGCGAAGCTCCAGGCCGCCGGCGTCGCCTCGGCGCCCGTGCAGAGCATGGTGGACCGTGCCGAGAACGACCCGCAGCTGCAACATCGCGGCACGTTCACCGCCTCCACCTCCCACCCCCTCCTCGGCGAGAAGATCTTCGAAGGCATGCCGATGCAGCTTCGCAACGCGCCGTGGGAGCTCTGGCGTCACGGCCCCACCATCGGCGAGGACAACGACTACGTCTTCGACGATCTCCTCGGCATGAGATCCGGCGAGCGCGACGCCCTCGAAGGCGAGAACGTCTTCTGGCCCAAAGGGATGCAGAGGAAGGCCGCATCGTGAGCGGCGACGCCCCTCAGGCCCTCGGCGGCCTCCGCGTCCTGGAGGTCGGCGACGAGAAGAGCCAGCTTACCGGCAAGCTCCTCGCCGACCTCGGCGCCGACGTCATCCTCGTCGAGCCCCGCGAGGGCTCGCGCTGCCGCCGCGTCGGCCCCTTCTACGGCGACGTTCCCGACGTCAACCGCAGCCTCTACTTCTGGACGTACAACACCAACAAGCGCAGCGTCACCCTCGACCTCGGCACGCCCGACGGACGCGGGCTGTTCAAAGACCTCGCCAAGACCGCCGACGTCATCGTCGAGTCCGCCGACCCCGGCGTCATGCGCGCCCTCGGGCTGGGCTACGACGACCTGGCCAAGGGCGGCGCGCCGCTCGTCTACTGCTCGATCACGCCGTTCGGCCAGTCGGGGCCGTGGCGCGACATGAAGGCCACCGACCTCACCCTCATGGCGTCGGGCGGCCAGATGGGCGTCTGCGGCTACGACCTCGTCGACGATCCGTTCAACACGCCCATCGCGCCGGGGGGCGGCAACGCCTGGCACATGGGCGCGAACTACGCCTTCGTCGCGGTGCTCATCGCGCTCATCAACCGCGGCCGCCGCGATGTCGGCGAGTACATCGACCTAGCCGTCCACGAGGCCATCGCCGTCTGCACCGAGGGCGCCTTCCCCGACTACGTGATCACCGGCGGCAACCGCATACGCCAAACGGGCCGCCATGCGTCGCTAAACGGCTCGCCAAACGTCCAAAACCTGTGCGGCGATGGACGCTACGCCAACTGTTTCATGCCCCGAGTCAAGTTGGAAGAATTCATGGTCTTGCGAGACTGGCTCGATGAACACGGGCTCGCCGGCGAACTCATGGAAGACAAATACCTCGACCCCGACAACCTCGCCACCGCGATGCCCCAGCTCCTCGAATCCGTCCGCGACCTCAGCATGAAGCTGACCTCGAACGACATCTATCATGGCGGCCAGGAGCGCGGCCTCCAGTGGACGCCGGTGCGCGCTCCTTCCGACCTGATGGAAGACGAGCACCTGCGCGACCGCGGCTTCTTCGTGGATGTGGAGCACCCTGAGCTTGACGAGACGTTCACGTACGTCGGCGCTCCCTACATCTTCCACGAGACCCCGTGGCGCATTCGCCGGCGGGCGCCGCTCCTGGGCGAGGACAACGTCGCCCTCTACCACAGGGAGATGGGGCTGCCGCTTGAAAAACTGAGCGCCCTCTCCGATCTGGGCGTCATCTAGGAGGAACGAGATGAGCGAACAGCACGTCCAACGGCTCACCGTCTTCGGCGCCGATTGGTGAAGCTTCTGCAGGATGCTCGAGAGGTCCCTCGAGCAGGCGTCGATTCCCTACGACCGTAGGGACATCGACAGCGACCCCGCGGCGCGGGCGGAAGTCGAACGTTTGCAAGAGGGCGGCCGCACCATCCCCACAGTCGTCTACCCCGACGGCGGCTTCGAGGTCAACCCGCCGCTGCCGAGCATTCTGAAACGCCTCGGCCTGCGTTAGTGGCTCCGCCGGCGCCTACGACGTCCCCCCAAGGCGCGCCCGCAGGAAGTCCAGCGTCAGCGCCCACGACTCCTCCGCCACGGTCGGGTGGAAGCGGTCGGGGTTGCTGAAGTTCATGTAGCCGTGGTCCGCGTCGGCGAAGGCGCGGAAGTCGTGCTCCTTGCCCAGACGGGTCAGCTCCGCGTCGAGACGGTGCATCATCTCCGGCGAGGGGTTGCCGTCCTTGCCGCCGAAGAAGGCCAGCACCGGGCAAGCGATGCCGCCGAGCCGGTCGATGACCGTCGGGCCGTCGCCCCACGCCAAGTCCATGTGACCGCCATAGAACGGGACCGCGGCGCGAAACGCCGGGTTGGCCGTCGCCGCTAGGAAGGTGATCCGCCCGCCCATGCAGAAGCCGATGATGCCGAGGTCGTCGGTGACGTCGCTCCGCCCTTGAAGGTATTCGACGCAAGCACCGATGTCGGCGATCACCTCGTCGTCGAGGAGCCGCGCCATCCGCTCCAGCCCCGTTTCGTCCGAGGCGAGGTCTTGGCGGTGATAGACCTGCGGCGCGATGGCCGCGTAGCCCTCGCCCGCGAGCCGTCGCGCCATCTCCTCGGTGAAGGCGTCGAGCCCCGGTGCGTGCATGATGACGACGATGCCGGGATGCGGTCCCGCGCCGTCGGGGTCGGCGACGAAGGCGTCCATTCCCAGCCCCGCCACGTCGATGGTCTCTCTCCGCTCAGGCATCCCGCGCCTCCTTGATCGTGCGCCTTCGGGCGCGCTAACCGGTTCTCCCACAGAACTCCTCGTGGGGAGGGACGTCGCGTCCGACCACGTAGAGGAAGAAGTAGGTCCCGATGTCGCCCATGTACTTGAAGTTCTTCTTCACGCTCGCCAGCGTTGATTCGAAGTCGCCGTGGCTCTTCAGGTAGTTCTCAAAGGAGCCGTGCTCCTTCTCCAACTCCAGCATCCGGTTCGCGTTTGCTACGATGGCCTCGATCTTGCGCCGGTTCCGGATGATGCGGGTGTCCTGCGCCAGGGCGTCGAGCTCGTCGGGGCTCATGTTGGCCACCCAGTCGATGTCGAAGCCGTGGAAGGCGGCGTGCGTGCCCGGCCACTTGCGCTCGATCATCTTCCACGACATGCCGCTTTGAAAGATGGCCTGACTCATCATGTCCAGGTAATTGCCCAACTTCGGCTGGGCGGTCTCGTCTCGGGCCATCGCGTCCTCCTGTGCGAATGGTAGAGGTTCTTCTAGCTACATGCCGAAGATAAGCAGCTTACTGTAACAGGCGCTACTTCGCCGTCTTCTTGCGAGCACTGGACTTTCGGGGTTTGGGCGCCTTCGGCGGGAGGCCGGAGGCGTAGGCCAGCGACTTGGCGATCCAGTCCTGAAGCTGGGGGTGGTCGTCGAGCATCGCTTCGGGTGCGACTACGTACTCCCGCATCCTGCGCCCCGCCATCGGCTCGAAGGGCCGTCCGCCCTCTGCCAGCAGGGCCTCGCGGTCCCCTTCGGAAAGCCGCAAGATCATGTCCGACTGGTGCAGACCGCCCATGAGGTTGCCGTTCACGAAGCAAGAGGGATAGCCGAACATCTTGCGCCGCTCCACCTCCGGCGGACCGGGCATGACCACCTCGAACGTATCGATCAGCGACTGCGGCGACTTCCGCCACTTCGACTCAGCCATGCGCTCTTTTCTTCTCCGTCGGCGTCGGGCTAGAGCGTACCATACCGCCTTGCCCGCAATCGGCCGTCGAGCGCAGCAGGCCGATCATCGTCGGCCGCTAGGCGTCGTGTGCCCGCCTAGGCCCAGTCGCGGATGTCGACGAAATGCCCCGCGATGGCGGCGGCGGCGGCCATGGCGGGGCTCACCAGATGGGTGCGCCCGCCGCGTCCCTGGCGGCCTTCGAAGTTGCGGTTGGTGGTCGAGGCGCAGCGCTCGCCGGGCGCCAGCATGTCGCCGTTCATGGCCACGCACATCGAGCAACCCGCATTGCGCCACTCGAACCCAGCGTCGATGAACACCCGGTCGAGCCCTTCGGCCTCCGCCTGCCGCTTCACCATCGTCGAGCCGGGGACAACCATCGCCTGCACCGACGGCGCGATGCGTCGGCCCCGCGCCACCTCCGCTGCGGCGCGCAGGTCTTCGATGCGGCCGTTGGTGCAGGAGCCGATAAAGGCCCGGTCGATGGCGAGCTCCCGGATCGGCTCGCCGCCTTCGAGGCCCATGTAGGTCAGCGCGGCGCGCGCCGCCTTGCGCTCGGCCTCTGACGGCAGGCTGTCGGCAGTGGGGACGTTGCCGGTCACCGGCGTCGACATGCCGGGGTTCGTGCCCCAGGTAACATAAGGCGCCAGCGCCGAGGCGTCGATCTCGACGGTACGGTCGAAGAGCGCGCCCTCGTCGCTGGGAAGCTCGCGCCACCGCTCGACGGCGTTGGCGAAGTCGCGGCCCTGGGGAGCGCGCGGCCTGCCTTCCAGATAGGCGAACGTGGTCTCGTCGGGGGCGATCATCCCGGCGCGCGCGCCGGCCTCGATCGACATGTTGCACACGGTCATGCGGCCCTCCATGGAGAGGCCGCGAATCGCCGCGCCGCAGTACTCGATCACGTGGCCCGTCGCGCCGTCGATGCCGATCTCGCCGATGATGGCGAGGATGAGGTCTTTCGGCGTGACGCCGCGCCCCAGTGCGCCCTCGACGCGAACTTGCATCACCGGCGACGGTGTTTGCGGGATGGACTGGAGGGCGAGAACGTGCTCGACCTGCGACGAGCCGATGCCGAAGGCGAGAGCGCCGAAGGCCCCGTGCGTGGAGGTGTGGCTGTCGCCGCAGACGATTACCATGCCAGGCTGGGTGTAGCCCTGCTCGGGGCCGATGACGTGGACGATGCCCTGGCCTGGGCTATCGAGCCCATGGAACTCGACGCCGAACTCGGCGGAGTTGCGCTCCATCGCCTCGATCTGGGCCCGCGCCATGTCGTCGGTGATGGGGAGCGCGCGGTCGGTGGTGGGGACGTTGTGGTCCACCGTCGCGACGGTGAGCTCGGGACGCCGCACCCGCCGGCCCGCCTCGCGCAGCGCGTCGAACTCGTGGGGGTGCAGCTCGTGGATGAGATGCAGGTCGACGTACAGGAGGTCGGGCTTGCCCGGCTCGGAATGCGCCACGTGCGCATCCCAGATCTTCCGGTACATGGTGCGCGGGCCGGACATGGTAGGTGTGGTTGCCCCGGCGGCGCTTAGGAGTACTTCGCGTCTTGGGCGAGCATGTCGGTGAGCCCCACCAGCTCTAAGGCGTCGTGCAGCGTCACCATGCGGGCGTCGGCCCCGTGGGTCGCGCCCGTGGCCTTGAGCTCGGCGAGGGTGATCTCGATGGCCTTGATCGTGCTGAGCATGGCGGAGGCGGGGAAGATCACGATCTTGTACCCGATCTCCTCCAACTCGGACGCCGTCAGCAGCGGTGACTTGCCCGACTCCACGTAGTTGTAGAGGAGCGGCGCATCGAAGCTGGCCGCGGCGCGTTCGACGTCCTCGCGCGAGCGCAGCGCCTCGACGAACAGCACGTCGGCGCCGGCCTCGACGAAGGCGCGTCCCCGCTCAATGGTGTCCTCCCACCCGGTGACGGCAAGTGCGTCGGTCCGCGCGATGATGGTGAAGTCGGGATCGGTGCGGGCGTCGACGGCGGCGCGGATCTTCCGCACCATGTCATCCGTCGACACGACTTCCTTGTTGTCGAGGTGCCCGCAACGCTTCGGCGACACCTGGTCTTCCAGGTGGATGGCCGCCGCGCCGGTGCGTTCGTACTCGCGGATGACACGCTGCACGTTGAGCACGCCGCCGTAGCCGGTGTCGGCGTCCGATATCAGGGGAATATCGACGGTGCCGGCGATGGCCGCGGCGTTGCGCGTCATGTCGTCCGCCGTGGCGAGGCCGAGATCGGGAGCGCCCAGCCGCGCGATCGACGTGCCCGCGCCGGTCATGTAGACCGCGTCGAACCCGGCCTTCTCGATCAGCGCCGCGCTCATGCAGTCGTAGGCCCCTGGCGCGACGATGATGCCGGGCCGTTCTAGGAGTTGTCGGAATCGTGTCGTTGACCGCATGGCGTGAATGGCACTTCTACTGGATGCGCTTCTCGTGTCCCGCCCACTCGCGGTCGCGAAGGACGAACTTCTGAATCTTGCCCGTCGCCGTCTTGGGAAGTTCGCCGATCTCGACGTACTTCGGCGCTTTGAAGCGGGCGATCCGGTCCTTGCAGAAGTCGATCAGCTCGTCTTCGGCGACCGAGCCGCCGGGCCGCGTGGTGATGAAGGCCTTGGGGACCTCGCCCCACTTGTCGTCGGGGACGCCGACCACGCAGACCTCGAGGACGCCGGGGTGTTCCATGATCACCTTCTCGATCTCCTGCGTCGAGATGTTCTCCCCGCCGGAGATGATGACGTCCTTGGCGCGGTCCTTCAGTTCGATGTAGCCGTCGGGGTGCCACACCGCCAGGTCGCCGGAGTGGAACCAGCCGCCCTCGAATGCCTTCTTCGTGGCCTCGGGGTCGTTGTAGTAGCCGGTCATCACGTTGTTCCCGCGCATGATGACCTCGCCCATGGTCTTGGCGTCCTTGGGGATGTCCTGCATCTCCGAGTCCACCACGCGCAGGCCGGGCTCCGTCATGGCGAAGGAGACGCCCTGCCGGGCCTTTACCACGGCCCGCTCGTCGATGGAGAGATCGGCCCACTCCTCCTGCTCGGGGCAGATGGTGTGGGGGCCGTAGGTCTCGGTGAGACCGTAGACGTGGTTCAGCGACGCTCCCATCTCCTCCATTGTCTTGATGTGGAGTGGCGACGGCGGCGCCCCCGCGGTGGTGAAGGTGACACCGGTGAGGTCCTGCCCCTCGGCGGCGGGCGACGAGTAGAGCGTGGTGAGGACGGTGGGCGCGCAGCAGAGATGGGTGACGTTCTCCGCCTTGATTAAGCGGAAGACCTCGTCGGGGTCGATCTTACGCAGGCAGACGTGCTTGCCGCCGACGGCGGTGACGCCCCACGTGTGGCACCAGCCGTTGCAGTGGAACATTGGCAGCGTCCACAGATAGGAGCTGGTATGGTTGACCCCCGATTCGAGTATCTCCGCAAGGGCGTTCAGATAGGCCCCGCGGGAGTGGTATTCGACACCCTTGGGCAGCCCCGTCGTGCCCGACGTGTAGTTGATAGCGATGGTGTCGAACTCGGATTCGAGGTTGACGCGCTCGGTGTCCGCCGAGCCGCCCTCGACGAACGCCTCGTAGTCCACGCTCTCGATGTCGTCGGCGCGGGGGGCTTCGTCGACCACCTGGACCACGGTCTCGATCCCCTTGGCCTGAGGAAGCGCCTCGCGGACGACGGGTGCGAACTCGGAATCGAAGATGAGCGCCTTCGAGCCGGAATGGTCGAGGATGTAGCCAACCTCGCGGGAGGAGAGGCGGATGTTGATCGCCACGATCGCCGCGCCGATGTACATCGGGCCGAAGTGCGCTTCGAGCATCGGCGGGATGTTGGGCAGGAAGGCGGCGACCTTGTCGCCCTTGCGGATGCCGGCGTTCTGCAGCGCCCCGGCGAGCTTCTTGGAACGCTCGTACAACTGGGCGTAGGTCAGTGTCTTTTCCTTGTAGGTCACCGCCGTCTTATTGGGGTACGCGATGGCGCTCCGCTGGATGAACGAGACGGGGCAAAGGTGCTCGTACGATACGCCGTTCTGCATGGCTACTCCTCGAACGTGGTCTGGTGCGGCAGTCCTTGCCCGCCGGTCCGTGTACTAGCTTAATCGTGCAATCAAGCGCCGCACGGCCGGGCCGCTAAAACTCGCGGAACAGCCGCCCGCAGCCGTAGATCTTGTCTTCGATGCCGTTGTCACGCAGCGCCATCCACCACGTGGCGGCGTTGATCGCGATCACCGGCTTGTGGAGCCACCGCTCCGCCTCGTCGGCGAGCTCGACCATGCTCAGGTTCGTGCCCACCTGCACCAGCGCGTCGACGCGGTCGGAGTTCACCTCGATCAGCGCCTCACGAAGCGTCTCCTCCTGCACTTCGGCGATGGCGACGGCCGTCGGACAGCGCAGCCCCTTGAGCGCTTCGACCTCGAAGCCGAGCTCGTTGAAGAAGCGGACGACGTTGGTGTCGCCGACGGGCTGGTAGGGCGTGACCACGCCGATGCGCTTGACGTTGAAGTTCCCCAGGATGCGCTCGCAGGCCTCGGCGCCGGTGGCGACGTCGCGCCCGCTGAGGTCCTGGATCTGCTTCTTGAAGCGGCGGTTGCCCTCGACGCCTTCCCAGAATGTCTCGGCGCTCATCCCCATCACCATGTAGTCGGGTTCCAGGGTCACGGCGCGCTCGACGGCGGACCCGATCTCCGCCCGGATGCCCTCCAGCAGGCGCTCGAAGGCATCGTCGGAGTCCAGCGACATGTCGCGGATGTGGATCCGCGAGCAGTGCGCCGTCACGCCGGGGACGGTCATGCGGTAGAAGTCCGGCTCGACGATGGTGTTGGTGCTGGGCATGAGTACGGCGAACTTGCCCCGCCAGCCCAGCGCGTCGCGGTCAGCCATCTTTACCCCTCCGGCCTCTCCCCCTGGGAGAGGCCCCACCTTAAACCTCTCTCCCCCTGGGAGAGACTGAGAGAGGGCGCGCGCCGCCAGGCGCGCGAGCGCCCCGAAGGGCGCTGCTCCTTAGCGGACCGCCGCCTCGCGGGCCGCCTGCGTCCGGCGCAGGATGTGCTCGGGGAAGACCGGATCGGCGGGCGGCTCGAGGCCGGTCTCCGCCTTGCAGCGCGCCTTCAGCTCGGCGATCGAGTCGAAGCCGCGGTCGAACATCTTGGGCTCGCCGCGGTCCGCCGAGAGCTTGGCTCGCAGCGCCTCCGTCGCCCGCATGTCGACGGTGAGGTCCTCGTTGAGCACCACGCCGTAGCGCTTGGCGCCGTCCTTCGTAACGAGGCCGCGACGCACATCGGTCTCGATCTTCTCGACCTCGCGGGTGTAGGGGTCGCCCCAGCCGCCGCCGCCCCAGGTGTTGAAGAAGAGCATGTCGCCCTCTTTGACCTGGACGTTGTCGCACTTGGAGGGCAGGATTTCCTCGGTGCCGTCGGCGTGTCTGAGTATCTTTGTGCCACGGCCTCCGGGCTCGCCGCCGTTGACCCCGTAGGGGTAGGTGAGCCAGCGGTCGTCGTGGATCGAGACCTCGCCGGGTTCGAGGAAGCGGTAGCCCAGCCGGATGCCATTGCCGCCCCGGAAGTAGCCCGCGCCGCCGGTATCGATAATTGTCTCGTTGACCTCCATGCGGAGCGGGAAGTAGCTCTCCAGGAACTCGTTGGGCACGTTGGTGAACGAGGGCCACAGCGAGTGGGCGTCGGGCCCGTCGCCGAAGGGCTTGCCAGGAATGCCGCCGAAGCCGATCTGGTAGAGCTGGAACCACTCGCCCTTCTTGTCGTAGCCCGAGTACATGAGATGCGGGCTGTCGGAGAAGCCGGCAGCGATGAGGAAGTCCGGCGCCCGCTGCCCCAGGGTGGCCCCGATCACGTCGAAGATGCGGCCCAAGCCATGCGTCCGGCACGACACCGCCGCCGGCTTGATCGGCTTCAGCAGGGTACCCTCCGGAATGTTGACCTCGACGAGATCGTAGAATCCGTCGTTGAACAGGATCTGCGGGTCGTACACCATGATCATGTAGACGCCGACGAACATCTTGAACATGGCTTCGCTCAGGTAGAAGTTGATCGACCCCTCGGACTGCGGGTCGGTGCCCTCGAAGTCGAAGATGGCCTTGTCGCCCTCGCGGCGCAGCGAGCAGGCGATCTTGTACGGCCCCATGCCCATGCCGTCGTCGCAGACGTAGTCCTCGAAGTACAGCGTCTCCTCGGACACGGTCTCGCGGATGAGCTTCGCCATTGCTTGGCGGTTGCGGTCCAGAAGCATGCCCAGCGCCGAGATGTAGGTGTCGCGGCTGAAGCGGTCGCACATTTCGAGGATGCGGCGCTCCGCGGTGCGGACGGCGGCGATGATGGCGTTGAGGTCGCTCCGGTTCCAGTCGGGCATGCGCACCTGGTGGAGGATCAGCTTGAGCAGATCGTCCTGGCGCTCGCCTTTCTTGAAGATCTTGATCGGGGGGATGATGATCCCCTCCTCGTGGATCGAGCGTGCGTCGGTGGGCAGGCTCCCGGGGACTTTGCCGCCCACGTCGGTCATGTGCCCGAACATCGCCGCCCAGGAGACGAGCCGCCCCCCGTGGTAGACCGGCTTCATCACCAGCCAGTCGTTGGCGTGGCTGATGGCCCCGGCGCAGGAGTACGGGTCGGAGGTCAGGAAGATGTCCCCCTCCTCGATCTCGCCGTCGAAGGCGTCGAGGAAGCCCATGATGAACGAGCCGAACTGGCCGACGACCATCTTGCCGTCGTTGTTGGCGATCATAGGGAACTCGTCGTGCTGTTCGCGGATGCCGGGCGACATCGCGGTGCGGAAGAGCACCGCGTCCATCTCCCAGCGGGCGTTCCGCAGGGCGCTCTCGATGATGTCGAGCGTGATGGGGTCGATGTTGACGTTGTTGAAGGGGTTCGTGCTGGTCTCGATGATCTTCGCGGGCATGTCGCTTACCTCTCTCCTAACGATAGCCGGACGGTATGCCGGAGCCGTCGGACGCGGCGTGCTAGACGGGGTTGATGATGATGTTGCCGAACTGGTCCACCTCGCCGACGTGATCGGGGAGGATGAGCGTCGTCGAGTCCATCTCGGTAATGATGGCGGGACCGGTGATGCGGTTGCCCGCTTGCAGCCGGGCGCGGTCGTAGACGTTGGCGGCGCGGTCCGCGCCGTCGACGTAGACCGTCGTCGAGTCCACCTTAGCGGCGGAGGGGTTGTCTCCGCCCCGCTCGATCGAGGCCGCCTTCACCAGGGTCGACTTGCCTAGGGCCACCGCCCGAAGGTTCACGATCTCGTGCTCGACGTCGAGCGCGAAGGTGAAGAGCTGGGTGTGGGTGGTGTCGAACGTGGCCCCGATGGTGGAGAGACCGCCGTTCCTGAACACGTTTATGTCGATGGATACGGGAAGGGAGAGGGCCTGGCCGCGGTAGCGGACGTCGACCTCGAACTGGGTGGACTGGTCGGCCCGCGGCACGCCTTCGCCGTCGAGGACGGCGGCGGCGTTCTCGGCGAGCTCGTTGAGCGCACCCGCGATCTCGTCGTTCGAGGTTTCGGAGAAGCGGCGGATGAAGGTCCGCGACGCCTCGTTGCGGAGCTTGGTAGTGGCGTCGCCGTAGGCGCAGAGGACGCCGGGCGAGGGCGGGATGATAACCGGCCACGAGCTCATCAGCTTGCCAAGGGCGTTGGCGTGGAGCGGCCCCGCGCCGCCGAAGGCGATCAGGGCGAAGTCGCGCGGGTCGTAGCCTTGCTCGACGGAGACGAGGCGGAGCGCGCCGTACATGTTCTCGTTCACGATGTCGATGATGCCGGAGGCGGCTTCCTTGAGGCCGAGGCCCAGGGCGTCGGCGACGGGCTGAATCGCCTGCTCCGCGACGGCGCGGTCGAGGACCATGTCGCCGGCGAGGCGGGTGGGAAGCCTGCCGAGGGCGAGGTTGGCGTCGGTGACGGTGGGGCGTTCGCCGCCCTTGCCGTAGGCCGCGGGCCCGGGGTCGGCGCCGGCGCTTTCGGGGCCGACGCGCAGTGCGCCGGTCAGCTCGGGCACGTGGGCGATCGAGCCGCCGCCCGCGCCGACGCTGCGCACGTCGAGCGAGGAGGCCTTGACTGTCACGTCGCCAACGGTCGTCTCGCGGCGCACCCGGGGTACGCCGTTCTCGACGAGGGCCACGTCGGTGGAGGTGCCGCCCATGTCGAACGTCAGGAGGTTCTTGTAGCCCGCCTGCTCGGCGATCCACAGGGCGCCGCTGACGCCGCCGGCCGGGCCGCTCATCAAGAGGGTCACCGGCGCGTTCTTGGCTACCTCGGCGGTGGCGAGGCCGCCGTCGGAACGCAGGATGTGCAGGTTCGCGTCCACGCCCTGCTTGTCGAGCTCGCTGGTGAGATTGCCGATGTAGTTCGAGACGACCGGGGCCACATAGGAGTTGGCCACCGTGGTGAGGGTGCGCTCGTACTCTTGCATCTCGGGCATGATCTCCGAGGAGATTGAGACGGGTATGCCGGGCATGATCTCCCCCGCGAGATCGCGGATGCGGCGCTCGTGGTCGCCGTTGGCGAAGGCGTTGATCAGCGAGACGGTTAGCGCCTCGACGCCGAGCGACTTGAGCTGCTGGAGCGCCCGGCGCGCCGAGCTCTCGTCGAGCGGCCTAACGACTTCGCCGCGCGCACCGACGCGCTCGTCCACCTCAAGGGTCTTGTCGAGCGGCGCCAGCGGATCGGGCATGTTCCAGACGATGAAGGCGGCGAGTCCGCCGGGAACGAAGGAGCGCCCGATCTGGAGCATCTGTCGATAGCCCTTGGTCGTGATTAGGCCGATCTTGGCGCCCTTGCCTTCCAGGATGGCGTTTGTCGCCACCGTGGTGCCGTGCATGACCTGGGCGATATTCCGGGGGTCTACCCCTGCATCGGAACAGACCTTCGAGATGCCGTTCAACACTCCGATGGACGAGTCGGCGGGGGTGGAGTGCACCTTAGCCCTGAACGTGTCCCCGTTATCCTCGTCGATGAGTAACAAGTCGGTGAACGTGCCGCCGACGTCAACGCCCAAACGATACATCGATCCGCTCCTTCCAGACTGAACGGAGGCGGTGCGTTGGAGCGCCGTCCCGTTGCCTTGTGCGCCGTTGGACCCGCGCGCCGCGCCGCGGCCCATGGACTCGCCGCCCATCGACGAGCCACTGCTCGTTGAGCCGCCGGGACGAGTGATGCTCTTCCAATTGGCCTCGCGCTCCTCCCAATCGGGGAGGCTGTGGCCGGCGATGGCGGTATGGTGACCCGCCGCCATCGCGATTTCGACGCCCGTACCCGCGAGCCACACGCGGTTCATCATCTCCCGCTGCATGGCCATGATATCGGGTGGGACTTCGGCCAGCTTCTCGGCGGTCTCCCAGGCCTCGGCGAGAAGCCGGTCTTTGGGGACGACCCGGCTGACGAGGCCGATGCGCTCTGCCGTTTGGGCGTCGACCTGTCTCGCGCCGAGGATCATGTCCTTGGCCCAAGCCACGGACACGAACTGATAGAGCAGCGCCCCGATGCCGGGCAGGCTCGGATAGCCGAACGCGAGTTGCGGGTTATAGAAGTTGGCGTCCTCGGACGCGATGATGATGTCGCAGCAGAGGGCGAAGCCGAGGCCGCCGGCGGCGCACCAGCCATTGATGGCGCACACTACCGGCTTGCGGGAGTGCAGGAGCGCGTTGCAGACGTCCCCGAACCGCTTTCCGCGGGCGTTGCGGCCGAGACGGAACTCGGGCGGCTCGGGGGGCTCGCCCATGTCGTGGCCCGTACAGAAGCCCCGCCCCTGTCCGGTGAAGATGACGGCATGGATGCTGTCGTCATTTTCGATGTCGTCGAGCGCCTCCAGCATCTCGAAGTTGGTGTGATCACGAAATGCGCCCAGTTTCTCGGGGCGGTTGACTGTGATCGTGGCGACATGATCTTTCTTCTCGAGAATGAGATCCACGAGATGCATCTGGCGACTCCTCACCATAGTCACACTCCAGTCCGGAAACCGCCTAGCCGCGGTCCCCAGACTGCCACGCTCGGCTCCTAGCCCACCGTGCGCGGCGCCTATATTACCTACTTCCGCGTGGGAAGTGTCAAACGCCGCATCGAGCGCGTTTCTCACCCGCGCTCGATGCGAGCCTGCAGTCCATCATACCCGATTCGCGCAATCGCAGGGCTATCTTTGCCGATTTCCCGAAGATTCAGCCCTCGGCGAGGGCCGCAGGCGTCTCGCTGATCACGATGTAGTTCTGCTCCAAATGGCGCAAATGCTCGTCGGGGTAACCCAGCAATTCGCTGAGGACATAACCATTGTGCTCCGCGAGCAGCGGGGCTGCCGAATCGACGGGTGGGGGCGAGGCGTTGCGCATCTTAAACACCGAGCCGGGCAGGGTCAGCGTCCCATGGAGCGGATGCTCCGTCTCGACGAGCATCTTCCGGTGCGCGATTTGTTC
This sequence comes from Dehalococcoidia bacterium, assembly GCA_965261455.1. GTDB lineage: Bacteria > Chloroflexota > Dehalococcoidia > SHYB01 > SHYB01 > DAOUKH01. Next base: position 152,068 of record OZ253453.1, read on the forward strand.
GTCCTCGAAGATGTCGTCGAGCATGTTCACCGGCCCGCATATCTGGTCGGCCTCGTGCAGTTTCTTGACCGCCTCATCGACGGTCAACGTCTCCGTCCAAGCGTTTACCTCGCGGTCCAGCTCATCGTGGCGCTCCCAGCGGTCGTCGACCGTCGCGTAGCGGGGGTCTTCGAACAGGTCGCGCCGGCCCATCAGGTCGGTGAGCTTCTTCCACCGAATGTCGCCCCCCGGCGCGATGGCCACATAGCCGTCCTTGCAGTGGTAGGCGCCGGCGACTCCGCTGCCGGCGACGCGGTTCCCGATGCGTCCGTAACGGATGTCGGCGAACTTATAGCGAATCGGGTGATAGTTGAGTTGGTAGATCATCGCGTCGAGCATCGCCATGTCGATGTACTCGCCGGCCCCGGTGAGGGCGCGGCGGTAGAGGGCGCCGGCCACGCTCAGGGCGCCGAACACGCCGCCGCTGTAGTCGGCCATCTCGACCCCATACTTGGTGGGCGGGCCGCCGGGCTCGCCGTTGATCTCCATCAGCCCGCTCATTGCCTGCGCCACCATGTCCACGGCGGGCCACGTCGAGTACGGCCCTGTCTGCCCGAACCCTGAAATCGAGGCCATCACCACCGAGGGGTTGATCTTCACGACGTCGTCGTATCCGAACCCCAGCCGGGCGATCGACCCTGGTCGGAAGTTCTCCACGACCACGTCGGAGACCCGAATTAGGTCGCGCACGACCTCTTTGCCGTCCTCGTTGCGCAGATCGACGGTCATCGACTTCTTGCCGCGGCTGTGGACCTGAAAGGTCAGGGACTCGCCGAAGGGGGTGGGCCTCGCGCCGCCCCAGCGGCCCGGCTCGCCGTCGAGCGGCTCGACCTTGATGACCTCCGCGCCGAGGTCGCGTAGCATTAACGTACACACCGGCCCCGCCTGGTAGTGAGTGAAATCGGTGACGCGGACTCCATCGAGCGGTGCGGGCATACGGCCTCTCCTTCGTGCAATCGCCGAAAACACTCCGGCGCGACTGATATGGGCTTGTGAAGGATAACACCCGCGTGGGTGCGGGTTCGTTGACCCGTTCAGGGGCGTGTGTTTGAATGGCCTCCGCCCGATGCGCGGGGTATGGAGGAGCGATGAAGTTCGGCATCTTCTTCGAACTCGAAGTCAACGAGGGCTATACCGAGCGCGACATCTGGCGCAACGCGCTCGACCAAATCGAGTTTGCCGAGAAGATGGGCTTCGACTCCGTCTACGCCGTCGAGCATCACTTCAACCCCGGCTACTCCCACTCGCCTTGCCCCGAGATATTGTTCGCGGCGGCCTCGCAGCGCACCAAGACGATGCGTATGGGCACGGCGGTGCAGCTGCTCCCCATCGCCCACCCCATCCGGTTGGCGGAGCGCATCGCCGCCGTGGACATTCTGACAAACGGCCGGTACGACTTCGGCATCGGCCGCGGCGCCTACACCAAGGAGTTCGTGACCTTCGATAAACCCCACGCCATGGGCGAGACGAAGGAGCTCAACCGCGAACTTTGGAGCGAGTGCCTGGAGATCATCCAGAAGTGCTGGACGCTGGACTCCTTCACCCACGAGGGCAAGTTCTACAACTTCCCCGAGCCCATCAGCGTCGTTCCCAAACCGGTGCAGAAGCCGCACCCGCCGATCTTCGCCGCCACGGGCAGCGTCGAGTCCTACGAGTTGTACCCCAAGATGGGCTACCACATCATGCCCACCACCGCGGTGCAGCCCATCGACCGGCTCGCGCCGCATCTGGCCACGGCGCAGCGCGCCTGGAAGGCCGCCGGCCACGAGGCGGACAAGGGCCCACTTCAGGTCAACTGCCTGGTCCCCGTCCATACCGCCGCGACGAGCGAGGCCGCCGCCGAGCGCCTGAAGCCCTACGAGCTGTGGTACTTCGAGAAGCTCGTCGAGTTTTTCTCGCCCAAGACCGATGCCGACCACCAGCGCCACGCCCAGATGGAGACGCGGTGGTGGGAGAACACGAACTGGGACTACATCCAGTCCGAGCGTCTCGTCGTCTGCGGCGAACCGAAGGAGTGCGTCGAGATCGTCAGGGAGTTCGAAGAGATCGGCGTGACGCGGCTGATGTGTCAGTTCCAGGTGGGCGGGATGCCGCACGACATGGTGATGGAGGCGCTCGAGATGTGGGGCGAGGAAGTCATCCCCGCCTGCTCGTAGCGGCGTGATGGCCGGCTACTCGAAACGCCCGCTCGTGGAGAAGCTTGGCATACGCCCGGGGGCCCGTGTCGCCATCGCCGACGCGCCCGAGGGGTACGAGGCCGTTCTGGGCCCGCTGCCTGAGGGAGTCGAACGCACCCTCGACCCGCCGCTCGACTTCATCCACGTCTTCGCCTTCGAACGCGCCGCGCTGGAGAGCGCTTTCCGTGAGATGAAGCCCAAGCTCGCCGCCGACGGGATGCTTTGGGCCTCGTGGCCCAAGAAGGCGGCGAAAGTCGCCACCGACCTCGATGAGAACGTCGTGCGCCGCATCGGGCTCGATCAGGGCCTGGTCGACGTAAAGGTGGCGGCGGTCGACGAGGTCTGGTCCGGCCTCAAGTTTGTCTACCGCCTGAAGGACCGGCCGAGGAAAGGGCCGCGCCGCTAGGTCTTGGGTTGCAGGGTCGGCGGCGGGAGGTCGGCGGGCGGGAAGTCGGCGATGACTTTTTCCTGGTAGAGCCGGTCGAACGCGGCGTCGTCCAAGCCCACCATGCGGCCGTAGGCCAGACGGTTGTGCTCGCCGAAGCCGGGCGCGGCCCGGCGAATCGACGCCGGCGTGGCCGACAGTTTCCACGGCATGCCGGGGTAGGGGAAGACGCCGACGTCGGGGTGGGCGACGGGGACGTAGAAGCCGCGCTCGTGGGCGTGGAGGCTGCTCACCATCTCCCAGTTCGCCAGCACCGGCGCGGCGGGGACCCCCGCCGCTTGGAGCAATTCGGCGGCTTGCATGTGGTCGTAGCGGCAGGTCCATTCTGAGAGCAGGTCGTCGATCTCGTCGTGATGTGCCCGGCGGCCCGGCTCGGTGGCGAAACGCGCGTCGCCGAGACGGGGGTCAGCGACGACGTCGCAGAGCCGTTGCCAATCGTCGTCGCTTCGCACCGAGACGACGATCCACATGTCGTCGCCCAGGCTTGGATAGCAGCCCTGGGGGGCGTAGCGCTCGTGGCGGTTGCCCCGGCGGGGCTGGACCGCGCCGGTGAAGGCGTATTCGAGGAGTGCGTCGGCGAAGAAGACGGCCCCGCTCTCCAGGAGGGAGAGATCGATATGCTGACCCTCGCCGGTGCGCCGCCGGTAGTGGAGCGCCGCTTGGATGGCGAGCGCGGCGTGGGCGCCGGTGACGGGGTCGGCGTAGAAGAGCGAGGTGGTGTGGGGTGTCCGGTCGTCGGGATAACCCATGAGGGCGGCGAGGCCGGAGGCGCCTTCGATGTTGGCCCCGTAGGCGATGTAGTCGCGCATCGGGCCGGTCTGTCCGAACGCGGAGATCGAGGCCATGATGAGGCGCGGGTTCTCTTGGCGCAGCCGGTCGTAGGTCAAGTCGAAGTTGCGCAGCACACGCGGCGCGTTGTTTTCGAGAAGGACGTCGGTCTCCTTCACCAGGTCGAGGACGAGCTCGCGCCCCCGGGGCTGGCTGAAGTCCAAGGTTCCCGCGTACTTGTTTCGGTTTATTTGGTTGAAATAGTAGGAGCGGTTGTAGTGGTACTTGAAGACCTGTCTGCCGGGGTAGCGCGAGCCGCGCGTGACCAGGCGGTCGGCGGGCTCGAACTTGATGACCTCCGCCCCCAGGTCGGCAAGGTAGCGGCTCGCCAGCGGCGCGACCCAGTGGCCCGCCAGCTCGATGACGCGGATGCCGGCGAGGGGCAGCCGTCCCGCCGGCGCTTCCGGCTCCAGGGGCTCGCGGTCGGCGGTGCGCAGCGGCGGCGGAGGGGCCTCCCGTTCGGGCCAGCCCTCCGCCTCGTCGTCTAGCCTGGGCGGCGGCAGCCGCAGGCTGGGCGGCGACTCGCTGAGCTTATAGGGGTAGCCGGGAAGTTCGACGCCGCTCGCCGACCAGGGCGGCCCGATAAACCAGCCGCGGGCACGCAACTGCTCCTGTTCGAGGAGCGCCGGCGCTTGGTAGACCGGCGAGCATGCGATGCGCAGCTCCTGCGCCCGCTCGAAGACTTCGGCGGCGGTGTGCTCGATGCACCAGCCACGGGCAACGTCGAGGAGTTCCTCTTGATGATCGGACCACGCCTGGCGGTCGGCGAAGCGGGGGTCGTCGGCGAGGTCGGGGCGCTCGAAGAGCACGAAGTTGTCGGGGTTCCAGAGGTTGGGCATGAAGACGGCCCAACCGTCCTTGCACTCGATGGCCCAGGAACCCCCGCGGCGCAGCACGGAGCCTTCGTGCGTCCAAGCTGTCGTCGTCCAGCAGTGGGCCGACCACAGCGATTCCAGCCGCGAAACGTCGATATGCTGGCCTTCCCCGGTCTCCTTCGCCCACCACAGCGCGGCGAGCGCGGCGATGGTGGCCTGCACCCCGGCGTGGAGCTGCCCCTGGTGGCCGGGCACCATCAGCGGTTCTCGTTCCGGGTCGCCGCCGAAGTACATGTAGCCGCCCAGCGCCCACTCGACGATCTCTTCGGTCTCCCAATTGCGCCAAGGGCCGGTGAGCCCGAACGGTGTAATCGAGACGACCACGAGCGCGGGGTTGCCCCGCCGCAGGTCGTCCAGCGAGAGGCCGAGTGCTGCGGCGCGCCCCGGCCGGAAGTTCTCGACGACGAGGTCGGCTTCCGCGGCCAGGGTGAGGACGCGGCCGGGGTCGGCCTCGGCGTCGAGCGGGAGGCGCAGCTTGTTGGCGCACAGGTGAATGAAGCGCCCGCTGCCGTTGGGGTCTGGCGTTCCGCCCTGAAACGGCCCTGCACGGCGCAGAGGGTGGCCCCCGGGGCCTTCGGCGAGAATGACGTCGGCGCCGAGATCGGCGAGCAGCTTGGTGCAATAGGCACCGGCGGCGTCATCGCTCAGGTCGAGGACGCGAAGGCCGGAGAGGGCCGGGCCGCTCATGGAAGGGCCCCTAGGCGCCCCTCCCCTCCGGCCTTTCCCCCTCTGGGGGAAACTGAAAGAGGGCACGCGCCCAAAGGGCGCGTCGGAGGGGCAGGGCGGGGAGGGGTGCGCCGACTTCCATGGAGCCGGAAGCGCCAGTTACGCAAAGGTCTCCTACGGCATGAAGTTGCCGCCGTTGATGTTGAGGATCGCGCCGTTAATCCCCGAGGCGGCGTCGGACGAGAGAAACACGATGCCCTGGGCGATCTCCTCGGGTTCGAGCCAACGCTTCGAGACGAGTTCCTGCGCCATCTCGTTCAGCGTCTCCCGCGGGGTGTAGGTCAGGATGGTCTCCGACGCCGTATGTCCCGGCGCGACGGTGTTCACTCGCACGCCGTGGGGGGCGCCCTCGAGCGCGAGCACCCGGCTCATACCTAGAAGGCCCGCCTTGGCGGTACAGTAGGCCACCATATTTTCCAACGGCCGGAAGGCGGCTCCCGAGGCGATGTTCACGATCGCGCCGCTCTTCTGTTCGGTCATGACCTTCATCGCCGCCTGCGAGGTGAAGAAGACGCCGCGCACGTTGAGGTCCATGATCTTGTCCCAATGCTCCTCAGTCGCATCGAGGACGCTCGCCCGGGGATAGATGGCGGCGACGTTGGCTAGCGCGTCGAGGCGGCCGAAATGAGCGGCAATATCGGCGATGACGCGGCGGGCGTCGTCCGGCTTGGAGAGATCGGCGGCGAATGCCTTCGCTTCGCCTCCCGTGTCCTCGATCTGCCTGGCGACCTGAGCGGCCCCATCCTCGTTGACGTCGATGAGGGCCACCTTTGCGCCGTGCTCGGCGTAGAGGAGCGCCGCCCGCTTGCCGATGCCGCTGGCCGCGCCGGTGACGGCGGCGATCTTGCCGGTCATGTCCATGGTGGGGCCTCCTGCCGCGCCCGACGCTGTGCCACGCCGCCGAGCGCGCCAATTAGAGCATGGGGCCTCGGGCCGGTCAACCGAGTCCGTCCCGTCCGTTGGCGTCGGCGCCATCCGTTGACACACCCTAAGCGCCCGGTATCATGGGGCGCGCCCCACCCCCTCTGTCGGAGCGACTCTATGCGACTCGCGGTCATCGGCCAGGCCCCCTTCGGAGAGGCCGTCTTCAAACGCCTGCTCGACGACGGTGAGGAGATCGTCGCCGTCTCCGCCCCGGCGACGCCCGAGGGAAGACGGCCCGACCCGCTGCGCGCCGCGGCTGATGAGCGCGGCATCCCCGTCTTCGGAACGCGCGACTTCAAGCACGACGAGGTCTTCGAGGCCTACGAGGCCCTTGCGCCCGACCTCAACGTGATGGCCTTCGTCACCGACATTCTTGCCGAGCGGGTGCTCCTCACGCCCCCCTTGCAGACTATCCAGTACCACCCCTCGTTGCTCCCGAGGCACCGCGGGGCTAGCGCAATGAACTGGGCCATCATCCAAGGCGAGACCAGGACGGGCCTCACCATCTTCTGGCCCGATAAGGGCATCGACACCGGCCCCGTTCTATTGCAGCAGGAAGTCGAAATCGAGCCCGACGACACGCTCGGCTCGCTCTACTTCGGCAAGCTGTTCGGCCTGGGCGTGGACGCCATGGCGGAGTCGGTGAGGCTGGTGAAGTCGGGCGAGGCCCCCCGTATTGAGCAGGACCACTCCCAGGCCACCTACGAGGGCCTCTGCCGCGACCCGGAGGCGGCGATCGACTGGTCGCAGCCGGCGCAGAAGGTTTACGACCTCATCCGCGGCTGCAACCCGCAGCCCGGCGCTCACACCACCTTTCGGAGCGGGCCGATGAAGATCTTCGATTGCCGGCTCGGCGAGGCGGCGGACGAGGCCCCGCCCGGCGAGGTCTTGTCGGTCTCGCCCGACGAGATCGCCGTCGCGCTCGCGGGCGGCTCGCTGCGGGTGCATCGCGTCCAGCCCAAGGGCTCGCCGAAGCAGAAGGCCCCCGAGTTCATCGCCGCCTCGGGTATCGAGGCCGGCGAGCGCTTCGGGGCTTAGAGAGCGGGCGCGCCGCCTTGGCGATCAGCCGCAAGAAGGCGCTGGAACGGGGCCGCGAGTCTATCGAGCGGCCCAAGGGCGCGATGAACGTGGTGCTCTACCACGGCAGGGGCGGCCTCACCGTGCGTTACCAGGGCAAGGTGATCGCGCGCACGCACGCCTCGGCGGTGGGAAGGCGGCTTGCCCCCTACCTCGCCGAGTCGCTGGGCGCGCCGCTGCCCCCGGTGGGCGGGTCGGTCGAGGCCACCGTGAGCTCCGGGGTCATGTACCGCGCCCTCTCCATCTCCTCCCTCGACCTGCGCGTCCCCGAGGCCCGCGAGCTCCTCGACTACCTGCTGGAAGAGGCCCAGGCCATGCGCGGGTTCACCACGCAGCAACTTGTGTGAGGCGGGAGTAGGAGGACGGAGTAGGATGGGCGGGGGTTCGCGAGTGGAATCGAACGTCTTCGAGGAAGAAGGGGGAGCTTGATGCCGTTCCCATCTCGGCAGGCCGCCATCGCCGGCGTCTATCGTTGTCATGGGGAACATGGTCGAGTACGCCCCGGTCGAGCTCGAAGTCGGCATGCCTGTCGAAATCGCCTACGAGGACATCCGTGAGGAGGACGCCACAATGTGGCGCTTCCGTCCCCGCCGCGCGTAACTGCCTACCCCGTGGCGGGGACGGCGTCCAGCATCTCCACCACGGCGGTGGTAAATTCGTCTGTGGAGGCGTCACCGCCGAGGTCGTCGGTCTTGACCTCGCCTCTGCGCAGGACCTCATGGACGGCCGCCTCGATGCGGCGGGCCGCTGCTCGCTCCCCGATGTGCTGGAGCATCATCGCGGCGGTGAGGATCATCGCCGTCGGGTTGGCGATGTTCTTGCCGGCGGCTTCCGGCCAGCTCCCATGGACGGCTTCGAAGACCGCGTAGTCGGTGCCGATGTTTGCTCCAGGAACGACGCCAATGCCGCCGACCAGTCCCGCGGCGAGGTCCGAGATGATATCGCCGTAGAGGTTCGACGTAAGGATGACGTCGAACTGATTGGGGTTCATGACGAGTTGCAGGCAGGTGTTGTCGACGATCAGCTCGGTGTACTCGATGGTGGGGTACTGCTTGGCCACCTCCCGGGTCGACTCTAGGAAGAGGCCGTCCGAGAGCTTCATGATGTTGGCTTTGTGGACGGCGGTGACCTTCGACCGCCCGTTCCCGATGGCGTAGCGGAAGGCGAACTCGGCGATGCGCGTCGAGGCTACCTCGGTGATGATCTTCAGGCTCTCGATGACGCCGCGCACGACCTCGTGCTCCTTGCCCGCATAGAGGTCCTCGGTGTTCTCCCGCACGACGACGAGATCGACGCCGTCGTAGCGGGCCGGCACGCCCGGGATCGTCTTGACGGGGCGGACGCAGGCGTAGAGGTCGAGCGCCTGGCGTATCCCCACGTTGACGCTGGGGAAGCCTTCGCCAACCGGAGTGGTGATGGGGGCCTTCAACCCGACACGATTGCTGCGGATCGAGTCGAGGGTGTCCTGGGGAAGCAGCGCGCCGACGCTATCGCGCGCGATTGCGCCAACAAGCCGCCGGTCCCATTCGATCTCGACTCCCGCCTCCTCTAGCACCCGCAGCGTTGCGGCCGTGACCTCGGGGCCGATGCCGTCCCCCTCCATCAGCGTGGCCTTGTGGCTCGTAATCAAACGGTCTCCTCTCCGGTTTCACCGGCGCGGGCCGGTCCTCACGCGGATGCGTGTTGGTCTATTCTAAGCCGAATCCAGCGCGCGGGGACGCCCCGCGGACGAGATGCAATGACGGGAACCATCGTAGTCCATGGCGGTGCGGGTGCTCCGGCGTCGCTCAACGGCGGCTGCGCGGCCGCGGCCGCGGCGGCTCTCGCCCGGCTTCGTGACGGCGCAGACGCCCTCGACGCGGCGGTCGAGGCTGTCGTCGTCATGGAGAACGACGGGCGGTTCAACGCCGGCTCCGGCTCGGTCATGCGCCTCGACGGCGAGACCGTCGAGATGGACGCCGGGGTTATGGACTCGACGGGCCGGCTAGGCGCCGTCGCCGCGGCGCGGCGCGTGAGCAACCCGGTGCTCGTGGCCCGCCGCGTCGCCGACACGCCGCACACCCTCCTCGCCGGCGAGGGCGCCACGAGGTTCGCCAAGGCGGTGGGACTCGAAGCCGAGACCGAGCCGCCGCAGCGGGTGCGGGAACGCCACCGCCACCTGATCGAGCGCCTCGCGTCAGGCGCGGTGGAGGGCGGATGGAGCGCGGGCGGTCTGGCGGACGCCTGGAACTTCCCGGTGCCCTACGACCGCATCTTCCAGTCCCAGAGCGGTGCGCCGGAGTCCTGCGACACCGTCGGCGCCGTCGTGCGGGGGCCGGACGGCACGTTTGCCGTTGCCGGATCGACCGGCGGCAGTGCGCCGATGCTGTTGGGCCGCGTGGGCGACACGCCCCTCATCGGCTGCGGCTTCTTCGCCGGAGAGCACGGGGCCGTCGCCTGTACCGGCATCGGCGAGGAGATCGCGCGGCGCATGCTGGCCCGCGAGGTCTATGAATCGATGCGGGCGGGAGTGACGGCGCAGGCGGCCTGCGAGGCCGGCGTCGACCTGTTCCCCGCCGAGGCCTCGGTCGGAGTCATCGCGGTCGGCCGCGATGGCGCAGGCGCGGCCTCCAACCGCGATATGGCCCGCGCCTTCGCCTGAGGAGCGCTGCCCCTAACCGCCGCCTCTGACGTTCCAATCGCCCATGCTGAAGAGGCGGTCGGCGTCTTCGATGTCCTCCACGCTGTCTAGGCGCGCGACGGTGGTGGGGGCGAAGTAGGGGAAGTCGAACGTCACGACGTCGCCGGCGCGCTTCCCACGTATCGGCATGAGGCGGACGGTGAGCGGCTTGCGCAGCCGTACGGAGAGCGCGCAGACGTCGAGGTACACCCGCGCCGCCTGCTCGGCGGTGACATCGCCAGGAACGGGGACGGTGTCGAGGCCGGTCCCGCACACCGCCGAGTAGGTCAGGAGGTCGCTGATGGAGTAGCTGCCCTCGCGGTGGCGCTCGGCGAGCACGGAGTCTTCGAGGATCGGAAGCATGAGGCCCGAGAATCCGCAGCGGCGGACCCGGGCGGAGCGCAGCGCGTCGGCGACCATGGCCGAGGCGAACAGCGTGCCGCCCGCGCCGAACCGGCCCACGCCGAGACGCTCAATGGCCCCGGCGATGCTGCGCGCGGCGTCGGGGAAGGGCGCGAGCGAGATGTCCATACCGTGGAAGACGGCCCCGTGTTTCGCCGCGGTCTCCGCGACGGCGGCCTCGATCCGCTCGCCGTGGCCTTCGATGGCGCCGGTCAGCCGGTCGAGGGCCTCGTCGAACGACGACGCGCCGTCGAAGGCGTCCACGGCGAGGTTGGCCGCTTCGAGCGCGAGGGAGAAGCCGGGCGGGCCGCCGTCGTGGTAGCCGGTGGGGAAGAAGGGGCCGTTCGGCGGTACGTTCGCCGCGATGGCGAAGCGGCGCGCCGCAGCTCCCTGATCATCGAGCCGCCCGATCTCGACCAGCGCCTCGGCGGCCATGTGCGCCGCTCTCGTGTTGACGCCGGCGAGGGTAGCTGGCATGACAGAGACGAAGACGCCCTCGGTGGCCGCGAGGATGCGCGGGACGGCCTCGATGAGGGCCGGAGCCTCCCGCCGCGGCGGTGCGACGATGGGGCCGACGGAGCAGTAGCCGACGTCCACGCCACGCGCGGCCGCTTCGAGCCGCTGTGCAAACTCGACCGCTTCCTCCGCGCCGACAACGATCTCGCTGATCGGTTGCGTGGCGATCCGGAGCGTCTGCACCGGGTAGCCCGCCCGCTCCAGTCGCTCCCGCGTCTCGTCCGCCAGGCGGGCCGCGGCTTCGACGGCCTCCTGGTCGAGGTCGGCGCGTTGCCGGTGGCCGGCGGTGACGGCGCGTATCTCCAAGGCGCGGCTCCTTTCGGTAGGGACAGTCTGAGGCTCGATGGGCCGGTCTAGTATAGGATTGCGGCGAAGTCCTATGTCCGCTCCGCTGTTTACGCCTGAGCAGGCCCGCTTCCTGGCGTCGCGTCGCGTTGGACGCCTGGCCACGGCCTCCGCCGACGGCCGGCCCCACGCCGTGCCGGTCTGCTACGCCTTCGACGGCGCGCTTCTCTACACGCCGATCGACGAGAAACCGAAGCGGGTGGGAGCGGACCGTCTGTTGAGGGTCAGGAACGTGCGGGAGAACCCGCAAGTCGCGCTGGTGGTCGACGACTACGACGAAGACTGGTCCAAACTTGCCTTCGTGATCGTGCGGGGGCGCGCCGAGATCGTGGATCGCGGCGACGCAAGGAGCGGGGCGCTAGCGCTGCTGCGGGAGAAGTACCCGCAGTACCGCGCTATGGCGCTGGAGGAGCGTCCCCTGCTGGTGATCGAGCCGGAGTCGGTCGCCGCGTGGGGGCGGGTCGAGTAGTCAGCCCGTGTCTGGGGATTCGTCCTCGAGCGGCGGTGTGTCGGGCTCGATCTGCATCCCTTCGCACTTCAGGCGGAGGAAGCGGACCCAGTCTTCGAGCGTCTTTTGGAGCGACGCTTGCAGGCGGCGGCGGAAGAGGAAGGGCAGCCATCCGCGCAGCGATTGCTCGGTGACGAGGAGCGACTCCTCGCCGTCGGCCTCGATCGACCAAGCGTGACGGAGGCGGGCGCCTGTCGTCTTGCCGTTCCAGACCACGCGCTGGCGCGGCGCGACCGATTCGAACCGCGAGCGTATCTTGAAGCCGCCCGATCGCCACACGAAGCGCGTTCCCGGTTCGAGCGGTCCTTCGACGGAGACGTCGGCGATACCGTTGTGCCAGTTGGGCCAGCCTGCCACGTCGGTGAGCACCTGCCACACCGTCTGGGCCGGAGCGGCGATGCGTTGCTCGACGCGGGCGTTGACGGGGGCGGGGTCGTCGCCCCCCACTTCGTCATTCCCGCGAAAGCGGGAATCCATCTCAGCAGATCGCGTCATGCAGGTCCGCCCATGCCGGGTTTTCTTTCTCGATCAACTCGATCTTCCACGCGCGGTTCCATTTCTTGAGCGCCTTCTCCCGCATGATTGCGCTTTCCATTGTCCCATGGACCTCATGCCAGACTAGGCGGTGAACGCCATAACGCTTCGTAAATCCGTCCACGAGGTCATGCTTGTGCTGCCACACGCGCTGGGCGAGGCCCGACGTTACGCCGATGTAGAGAGTGCCCCGCGGCTTGCTGGCAAGGATATAGACACAAGGTGTTCGCATCCGTGGGCTTTGGGTTCCCGCTTTCGCGGGAACGACGGGACCAGCGGAAAGTGGAGCGCGGCCTTTGTTGCCCGCGCTCCACGCCGCATTATATCCTTGGCGGGCCCGGACTTCCGAGCGAGCTTCCCGGGCCTCTTGCGCGGGGTGGTGAGATTTTCCGAGACGTTCCCGGTTCGCTGCATATCGCCGTGACGGTGGCCAGTCCGCTTCCCAGGGCGCGGCAGTTCCTCACCACGGAGGCGGGACTTGAGAAGTGGCTGGCGCGTTCCGCGTCGTTCGACGCCGAAGTAGGCCGTGGCTATCGCGTCGAACTGCGCGAGGGCGGCGAGGTCATCGAAGGATCCGTCCAGGGCTACGACCCCGCTTTCGGCATCGCATTCAGCTTCGCCGACGACGCGGTGCGGCGCGCCTACGGCTCGACGGTGGCGCGGTGGTCGTGGGAGGCGTTGAGCCCCGACTACACGCTCCTCACCCTGATCCACTCCGGCTACGGCCAAGGCGACGTCTGGCAGCAAGCCTACGAGCGGCATCTGGACCGCTGGACGTTCTACCTGCGCAACCTAGTGTCCGTCGCTGCCGGCGGCAAAGACCAGCGGCTGACGCGCACGCTCCCGTAGCGGCGGCTTAGGCGTCCGTCAGCTTAGTCAGGGCGGCCATCACCTTGGGTGCGAGGTCTTTGGCGATGCTCCGCGCCTCGTCGTCGGTCCACACCGCGGTGGGGATGTGCGGGTAGTTGACCTCGACGTAGTCGTAGTCCTTGACGCCGCTCAGGCGCTTCATCGAGTCCGCCGACCCCGCCATGGCCTCGTGGATGATCGCCACGCTGGGGATGCCGGCCCATTCAAGCTCGATCGCGTCGCGCATACTGCGCGCACTGCACGAGCCTCAGCCACCCATCCCGGTGATGGCGACGGTCACCTCCGAGAGCAGGCGCTCCCAGTCGGGCTTGTCGGGCGGGATTGACACGCTGCGTTTGAGCACGCGGACGGCGCCGACAACCTCGGCCTCCTTGGCCAGTTCCTCGTAGAGCGCGTCCATCATCTTCTGACCCTCGCCGAGCCCATTGGCGACAAGGCCGACGACGGCGCCGTTCAGCGTCTCGGGCCGCGCGGGGAAGGCGCGGGGGTCCTTGCGGTCGAGCGGGCCGCTGGTGGGATCGAGTGCGACGATTTCGTTGACAGCCATAATTACCTCCCCGGCGTGTCGATCTGCTTGGTAATGGCGAGGGCGAGGTGGGGGAGCAGGAGCCATGACTCCGCCATGCCCGGCCCGCCCGCCGATATGATCAGGATATTCTCCGGTTTGCCCAGCTTCAACCGCCGCCCGGTCTCGCCCGACCGCGCGGTCATGCGCGGCCAGAGATAGTCGCGCATGTCGGCCTTCGACATGCCCGCCTCGGCGAAGTAGCGGCGGTGCTCCGGCCCGACGACGAGCACGATGTTGAGGTCTTCGCCGAGCCAGCGGTCGCCGCCGGCGCCGCGCAGCCGCGCCTCCTTGATGATGCTGTCCATGACCCCCTCGGGGTCGCGGCTCCGGGAGTCGGAGGCGACCGTCATGTTCATCACGGAGTGGACAGTGACCGTGCTGCTCTCGGCGGGGAAGCCGCGCTCGACGTGGAGCGGCGTCCACGGGCTCTCTTCTTCGTCCTCGCCGAAGCAGAAGGAGTACCGCGCGGGCGTGGAGAAGCTGGCGCGGTCGAGGAAGCCGGGGATGGCGCGGCAGACGTTGCGGATCACCAAGCGCAGCGCCCGCCCGATGGTGGCGTTGGCTCGGAACCCAGGCCCGAAGCAGCCGGCCTGCGACGCCACGCCGATCTCACCCCGGATGGGGCCGTTGATAATCAGGCACTGGGAGGCGCCGGAGAGCGTCCCCGTCGTGCTGTGGCAGTTCCCCTTCTCTTCGAGATGGGCGCGGACGGCGGCCGCGACGGCAGGGAAGTACTCGGGCCGGCACCCCGCCATGACGGCGTTGATCGCGGCCTGTTCGGCGGTGCAGGTCACCTCGCGGGTGGGCACGCGGCCCAGCACGTCGTTGGGCGCGAGGCCCGCGACGCCGAGGAACTCCTCGACCTTCTCCGGCGTGGGGGGAACGACGGGCATCCCGTCGGTCCAACCGCGCTCGTAATAGGATTCGAGCAACGCGTCGTAATCCGAGAATGCGTGGCGTTCGGCTTCCAACGGCGGCATGCGGCGAGTCTAGGCGGCGTTCGGAACTGGTGTCAAGGAGCGGTGGCGTCCGTCAGACGTCACCCCCGCAGCGGGTTCCAGGCGACGGGAGTGAGCAGCTTCTGCACCCAGTCGGTGCGGAGGTCTTGCATGTCGCGCATCCAGGCCTGGACTTCGGAGTCGGTCGAGGCGGTGGCGCGCAGCTCGATCCAGTGGTCCCAGTCCCGGAGCGCCCAGATGTTGACCGCCTCCGCGTTGCGGAAGGCGGAGCGCCACGATCCAACCAACTGCATCCCCCGGCGCTCGGCGATGGGAAGGTAGCGGGAGATGACCTGGGCGGTGTAATCGTCGGCGCGGCCCGGCGCAACCTCGACGATCTCGTGGAGGAAGACGCCGCCCTTGACCCCCGTTCTCCTCAGGTCGCTGATGGTCGGCGACCCCTCGCCGGGGATGAGCATGCGGTCGAAGCCGCCGGTGCGCCACTTCCACGCGCTATTGACCCACTCGGTGAGCCGTTCGTCCTTCTCTCCCTCGACGAATTGGGACTTCCGGAGCCGCGCGTAGTGCTCCCAGTCCTCCATCTCCCACAGCGCGATGGCCTCGGGCCAGCGGCCGGTGGTGCCCACGGTGGCCCAGAACCCGACGCAGCGGAGGCCGCGCTTGGCGGCAACGGGCAGCCAGAGCCGCCCCAGCCCCTCGAAGTACTCGTCGGCCATGCCAGGCACGACGTCCAGCGTTTCGTGCAGATAGATTGCCATGTTCACCGCCCACGCCGCGTGGATGGCTGGATTATAGCCCCTACCCCTCCGGCATCCGTCCCTCTGGGCGAGTTGAACAACGGCACCCGCCCCTGGGGTGCGTCCACGTTTGACGCTGGCGCGGGGCCGTCCCTAGACTGAGGGCGGATACTGGAAACGGGGCGCTCCCCTCCGAGGCCAACGCCGCATGAGCACCGACACCGCGGACGCATCACGCTCCGCCGCGCGCAACCCGCTCGGCCTGCCGCTGCGCAAGGCGGCGGTCTTCGCTGAGTCGATCAAGATCGAGCACAGCATCTTTGCGCTCCCCTTCGCCTACCTCACGCTGTTCCTGCTATCCGAAGGCTGGCCCGACGCCGCCACGTTCGGCTGGATCACCCTGGCGATGTTCGGCGGCAGGACGGTGGCGATGGCGGCGAACCGCCTCATCGACGCGGAGATCGACGCGCGCAATCCACGTACCGCGGGCCGCGCCATCCCGGTGGGGACGCTGAAGCGTGGCGAGATGGTCTTCTTTATCGCCGTGGCGCTGGCCCTCTTTCTCCTCGCCGTCTACAACCTCAGCGAATGGGCGCAGCGGCTCTGGCCCGCGGCCCTGGCTCCCCTTATCTTCTATCCCTACCTGAAACGCTTCACCTGGCTCTGCCACTTCGGCCTGACGACGGTCTACATGATCGTGCCGCCGGCGGTGTGGCTCGCCGTCGCCGGCGATCTCCCCGTGGGCGCGATGCTGCTTGGTCTCGGCGCGGGCATGTGGGTGGCCGGCTTCGACGTCATCTACGCCCTGCAGGACATCGCGTTCGACCGCGCCAGCGGCGTGCGCTCGATACCGGCGCGGTTCGGCGTCGCCATGGCGCTGCGCACGGCCAAGGTCCTGCACCTGTCGACGGTGGCCTTCGTCGTCGGGGCGGGCGCGGCCCTCGGCGTGGGGCCGTTCTACTACGCCGGCGCGGCGGCGTTCTTTGTCCTGCTCGCCGCCGAGCACAGCCTGGTATCGCCGAAGGACACCTCGCGGGCCGGCGTGGCCTTCTTCAATATGAACGGCGTCATCAGCGTCGTCTTCTTCCTCTTCGTCATGGCCGACGTGTTGGTGCGGTCATGAGCGTCTACGTCGTCGGCGTCACCGGTGCGTCGGGAGCGCCCTACGCGGTCCGGGTGCTGCAGGGCCTCCTCGAGGCGGGGCATCACGTCAAGCTCGTGGTGTCGCCGGCGGGCGAGCGGGTGCTCGCCATCGAGTCGGGGGTGCGCTTCAGCGGCGTTCGGGCGGCGCGCCTCGAACAGTGGCGCGAGCTCCTCGGCGTCGATGGCGGCGGCCTTGAACTGCTCCCCCACCGCGACTTCTCGGCGTCCATCGCCAGCGGCTCCTACGTGTTCGAGGGCATGGTCATCGTGCCGTGCTCGATGGGGACGGTGGGGCGGATCGCGGGCGGTGTCTCCTCGAACCTCATCGAGCGGGCCGCCGACGTGGCCCTCAAGGAGCGACGCCGCCTCGTGATCGTGCCCCGCGAGACGCCGTTCAACCGGATCCACCTGCGCAACATGCTGGAACTGGCCGACGCCGGCGCGGAGATTCTCCCCGCCATGCCCGCCTTCTATCACCAGCCCGCGACTATCCAAGACTTGGTCGACACCGTGGCGGGGCGGGTGCTCGACCGGCTCGGCGTGGAGACCGGCCTGCTGCGCCGCTGGCAGGGCGACCCGCTGGCCGAGCTCGCCGCCGCGGACGGGCCCATCGCCGAGGACGGCTAGGGCGTGCCCCACCGCGACCTCCAGGAGTTCATCGCCGTCTTGGAGCGCGAGGGCGAGCTCCGGCGGGTCAAGGTCGAGGCAGACCCCGAGCTCGAGATCGCGGCGATCGCAACGCGGCTCGTCCGCGAGGGCGGCCCGGCCCTGCTCTTCGAGCGGCCCAAGGGCTCGCCGTACCCGCTGCTCATCAACCAGCTAGCCACGGAGCGCCGCATCGAGCTCGCCCTTGGCCGCCACCCCAAAGCGGTGGGCGAGGAGCTGATCGGACTCGTGGAGCGGCTGAATCCGCCCTCGCTGAAGGAGCTTTGGCGCTCGCGCGGGCTGCTGTGGAAGCTGGGGCGGGCCTCCCGCCGGAAGGACGTGCGCTCCGGCCCCGCCCAGGAGGTCGTCGAGGCGCCCGACTTGCACGGCCTCCCCGCCATCAAGTGCTGGCCGGGCGACGGTGGGCGCTTCCTCACCCTGCCGCTGGTGCGGACGCTGAGTCCGGCAACGGGCCGGAGCAATCTCGGCATCTACCGCATGCAGGTCTACGGGCCCGACGAGGCGGGGATGCACTGGCAGATCCAGAAGGGCGGCGGCTTTCACTACGCCGAGGCCGAGGCCCTGGGCCGCCCGCTTGAAGTCGCGGCCATCTTGGGCGGCGATCCGGCGCTCTTCATCTCGGCGGTGCTGCCGCTTCCGGAGAGCATGGAAGAGCTGCTCTTCGCCACCATCCTGCGCGGCGCGCCGACGCCGATGGTCCCCGCCAAGACGCTTGCCATGCGCGTGCCCGCCAACGCCGAGTTCGTGCTCGAAGGCGCCGTCGAGCCCAACATCCGGCGCATGGAGGGCCCCTTCGGCGACCACTTCGGCCACTACTCCCACGCCGCCGAATTCCCTGTCTTCAGGATCAACGTGACGACACGGCGGCGGAACCCCGTCTTCCCCGCCGCCGTCGTCGGCAAGCCGCCCGCCGAGGACACCGTCCTTGGCTACGCCATCCAGGACTTCCTCAACCCGTTCCTGAAGCTGCTGCACCCCGAAATCGAAGACCTGCACGCCTACGGCGAGACCGGGTTCGTGAACCTTGCCGCGGCGTCGGTCAAGTCCCGCTACCACAAGGAGCCGCTCAAGGTTGCGCTGGGCCTGTTCGGCACCGGCCAACTTTCGCTCACCAAGTGCGTCGTCCTTGTCGGCCCCGGCGTCGATCCCGGCGACTTCGACGCCGTCCTCCGCGAGATACGGGCCAACTTCGACCCGCGCTCCGACTTCCTGCTGCTGCCCCGCGTTCCCTTCGACACCCTCGACTTCGCCAGCTTCCGCATGCACGAGGGGAGTAAGATGGCGCTCGACGCCACGCCCAAGCGTGACCGGGCCCCGTCGCCCCCGCCGCGCCCGCTCGACCTGGACGCCCTGGGGCCGGGTGTCGCTGGCGCGCGGTTGTGGGAGGACTGCATGTTGATGGTAAGGACCGAAGGTGAGGGCCGCCCCCTCGCGGAACGCCTGGCCGCCGACCCGCGGCTGGCCGACGTGAAGGTCGCCGCCGTCGTCAGCGCCGACGTCGACCTTGACGACCGCACTAGCGCGCTCTGGGGCGTCTTTACCCGCTTCGACCCCGCCCGCGACGTCGTCTTCCCTTCGATGCGCATGGAAGGCGCGGCGGCGGTTTACGAAGGCCCCCTCGTTATCGACGCATCGTGGAAGCCGGGCTACCCCGACCCCTTGGAGACCGACCCCGACACCGCGTCGCTGCTCGAACGGCGCTGGGACGAGTACTGGTCATGAGCTCGCCGCCCAAACGTCAGGTCGTCCTCATCACCGGCGCCACACGGGGTATCGGACGGGCGGCGGCGCTCGAAGTGGCGAGGCGCGGCCATACCGTCGTCGCCACGGGCCGCGACGTTGACCGGCTCGACTCGCTGCGCCGCGAGGCCGTCGCCGAGGGCCTCTCCGTCGAAGCGGCGCGCCTCGACGTCAGCGACGCCGAGGCGTGCGAGGCGCTGACGTCTGGGACGATCGAGCGCCTGGGGCGCATCGACGCGCTGGTCAACAACGCGGGCTATGGGCTGTGGGGGCCGTGGGAGCACGTCTCCGAGGACGAGGTCCGCACCGTCTTCGAAACGAACTTCATTGGCGCGATGCGCCTCGCCAAGCTCGTTATCCCCGGGATGCGGGAGCAGGGCTTCGGCACGATCATCAACGTTGGGTCGATAGCAGGTCAGGCCAGCAGCCCCGCCGGCGGGGCCTACGCCGCCACCAAGTTCGCCATGAACGCCATGAGCCGAAGCATGCGCCTCGAAGTGGGGCGCTTCGGCATCCGCGTCGTGCTGCTGGAGCCGGGCATCTTCCAGACCGACTTCGTCCCATCGCAAATCATGGCCGGCGCCATGGACCGCGAGACGACGCCCTACGAGCCGCTGCGGCGGGAGGAGCCGCTGCCGGGCGGCCTCATCCCCTGGCCCGGTCCGGCCCGCGTCGCCCGCCGCATCCGCCAGGTCGTCGAGGCCCGCCGCCCCCGCGCCCGCTACACCGTCGGCTACGACGCCTTCCTCGGCGCGATAACCATGCGACTCCTCCCCGACTGCGTCGTCGACTTCGCGGTCCGCAAAGCCACCGGCTGGTAGCCGCCCCTTCTTCCAAGGGAAGGCGTTGGGCTATTTCGTAATAATGACAGGTGGAGGGTGGGACGGCCTCTTTCTGTTATGCTGCGCAACGCGGATGTGGAGGCTGGCAGCGTGAATTTCCATGCGGGAGGTTTTCATGGCGCAGAGTGATTCCCAAATTGAAGGCCGGGGTTCCGACTACCCGGTGCAGTTTTCCGTCGACTACCAGGAGTCGAGCAACCGGCTGTCGGTCTTGCCGCGAATACTTCTGGCGATACCCATTCTCGTGGTGGCTGTCGTCGTAGGCGGCTACATCGACACCGGAGACCCGGAACTGAACAACGCATTGCTGCCCCTCTATGCCGGCGGCTTCTTGTTTATCGGGCCCCTGTTGATGATCGTGTTCCGCAGGAAGTACCCCAAGTGGTGGTTCGATTGGAACCTGGAACTGAGCCGGTTCGCTGCGAGGGTTGAGGCGTTTGTGTTGCTGCTCCGCGACGAGTATCCCTCCACGGACGAAGAGCAGTCGGTGCATCTGCAGATCGAGTATCCGAACGCCGAGACTGATTTGAACCGGATCCTGCCGATCTTCAAGTGGCTGTTGGCCATTCCGCACTACATAGCTCTCGCCGTTCTTGGGGTACTGGCCTTTCTGGTCACGATACTGGCGTGGCTGTTGATCTTGCTCACGGGCCGGTATCCCCGAGGATTGTTCGAGTTCGTGGTCGGCGTGCTGCGGTGGGGCACTCGCGTCGGCGCCTACGCCTTCCTGCTGACGACGGACCGCTATCCGCCCTTCAGTTTGAGCGAATAGCAGCCGAACGACTCCCCGGCCAGGCTATCGGGGGAAGCGCGGCGCTTCCCGCCTCGGAGGGGCCCGTGCCCTTCGGGGGCGCGCCGCTAGGGCCAGCCGCAAAGCCACCGGCTGGTAGCCGCGCCTTTCCATCCCAACTGAGGGCGGCTGAGGGAAGGCGAGCAGCTGGGGTGTACCCCGGGCCGCGCTATGCGTCCCTGCCGGGGAGGGTGCTTAACCTGCGACGCCTGCTCAACAGGTACCGCTGGGAGCTGTGGCTGTTCATCGGCATCCCGTCGGTTGCTGCGACCGTCGGCCCCATCGGCCTTGCGTACACATGGGACGTCATTGCGCCGGACGACGGGTGGTTCTTCTCAGCGTGGCGTGCCTTCAGCACGAGCGTGGTCGCAGCCGTCCTGCTGGGCGCGTCGTATGCGAAGGTTCGGCGCCTGGAAGGATTCATGCTCAAGTTGTTCTGGAGATACTCGCTCGCCGCGTCGGTCGTGTCGGCTCTGGGCTTCTTGACTATCAGCCTGCTGTCCTCCCAACCCTGGGATCCCTTCGACCTTGGTTTTGTTCCCTTCTATCTACGATGGGTTCTGTCCCTTCTGGCCCTGGCCGCTCTCGGTGGCCTTGTGCGACTGTGGTTTGCCAGAGAAGCATCGCGGTTCAGCCTAGCGCACGCCTTCCTGGTCATTGCGCTATCGGGGTCCACGGCCGGCTATTCCATTCTTCTGCTTCCTGTTCTCCTTGCGTTCCGGACGCTGGCCCCCACCTCTCGGGACACGTCCGATGTCGCGCTCCAGTTAGGCACCGCAGTCCTCGGGACTGCGATCACCGTGTTGTCGATCTGGGCGCTCGCGAACTTCGACGGTATGGGTCGTCGATTACGTAGACGCTCGCTGGTAGCGCTGCTCGCGCTGGGCGTACTCCACGCCGTCACCTCTCCCAGCGGTGTGGCCGGCGATGTGGTCGACTATGTAGAAATGGGCAACTATATGAGCGCCGCGCTCGTTGCTGCCATTAGCCTGTTGGGCGTCACTGTCTTCACGCTCATCGTTCTCGGGCTGACCTACCTCCTGCGCGTCCGGCAGCCGGCCGAGCCGCCGACCGCCGTAAACGCCCATGAGGAGGCGTGACTTGCGACGCTTGCTGAATGAGTACCGCTGGGAGTTGTGGCTGTTCGTCGGCATCCCAACGGTTGTGTCTCTCATCGGCGTCATCTATGACTGGAGCGGCGTACGGTGGGCGGGCGACTCCGGCTTGCGGGACACGGGAGCCGTCACTGGCTTGGCTGCAGCTGTGCTCCTAGGGCTCTCCTATCCTTGGGTCCGCCGTTTGGGAAGGCCAATGCTGGGGGTGTTGTGGAGATACTCTATCGCCGCGTCGGTTGTGGTGGGCGCGGGATGGGTTGTGATCGATTTGCTGTTTTCCGGCGTGAGACTGGACAGCACGGACTTAGGCTACTCCCTTGCGGGGCTGGGCGTCGCTGGGCTCCTGGTGCGGCTCTGGTTCGCCAGGGAAGCGTCGCGAATCAGTCTTGCGCATGCCTTCCTGTTCATTGCCCTGACAGTGGCGACCGGTTCTCTGGTCACCCCCTTCACGATCGCATGGTTAAACGTGCGGGACGGCTACGACTTGTACGTCGCCATGGCCGTGGCGGGCAGCGCGGCGTTCGGGACCATGCTCGTCGTCACGATAACCCTGCTCTCGATCTGGGCGCTTACGACCTTCGACGTCCTGGACCGAACAATACGCAGACGCGTGATCATAACCTTGCTCGCGCTAGGCACGTTCGATGCCTTCCTGTTCGAAAGGGTCAGCAACATAGCACTGCATGGCCCCTGGCAGGCAATTGATTTGGCCATTTTCCTCGCAGGCTTCGTCATCGGCACGCTCATCCTCCTCGGGCTGACGTACCTGCTGCGCGTCCGGCGGCCGGCGGAGCAGCCGACCGGCGTGTCCACGACAACCTAGCCCTACCCCGGGGCATGCCGAGGCCGCGCTGCGCGATGATGTTGCGCTGGACCTCGTTGGCGCCGATGGAGACGGGGCTGCGTATCGTTTCGAGGTGGCCGTAGGCGGGCTGACCGAGCCCGGGCAGGTGCGGGCTCATCGGCAGCAGCGAGCCGTAATGGCCCATGATCTGCGTCCCCACGCGGCAGATGCGCCGGATCATCTCCGTGGCCCACACCTTGTTGATGCTGGCCTCGGTGTTGGGCGCTTGCCCCGACTGCTGGAGCCAGACGATGCGCTTCATCAGCCGCAGCCCGGCGTCGATCTCCGTCCGTATCCGCGCGAGTTTGCGCCGCACCAGCGGGTCTTTCGTTAGCGGCGCGCCGTTCTTGCGCGTCGAGCGACAGAAGTCGAGGAGCTCGTCGAAGAGGCGCTGCGCCTCGCCGTAGTAGAGGAAGCCGCTCCGCTCGAAGTCGATCGCCGTCATCAGGTGGTACCAGCCGCGGTCCTGCTCGCCGACGAGCGCCGTCTTGGGCACGCGCACGTCCTCGAAGAAGACCTCGGCGTGGTCCCAACCCGCGACGGTGGGGATGGGCCGCACCGTGATCCCCTCCGTTGTCATCGGGATGACGAAGAGGCTGAGCCCGCGGTGGCGCGGGACGTTGGGGTTGGTGCGGGCGATCATCCAGGCGTACTCGGTACGCTGGGCGTGGGTGCTGAACGACTTCTGCCCGTTGATGACGTACTCGTCCCCGTCGGCGACGGCGCGGGTCTCGACGCCGGCGAGGTCGCTGCCCGCGCCCGGCTCGGAATAGCCGAGCATGAACTCGACCTCGCCGCGGGCGATCTTGGGCAGGAAGAAGCGGCGCTGCTCCTCGCTCCCGAACGCGCTGAGCGACGGGCCGATGATGTAGACGCTGTGATAGACCCCCGGAGCGCGGGCGTAGGCCGCCTCGTAGGAGAGGATGGCGTTGTAGGCGCCGGGTATCCCCCGGCCGCCGTGCTCGGCGGGCAGCGAGTAGCCGGTGAGGCCGGCCTCGGATAGCTCGCGCTTGAACTCGCGTTCCAGGTCGCGGTCTGACCACTGCTGGTCGCGCAGGTCGCGCCCGCGCCGGCGGCGCTCGGGAGTGAGGGTCGCTTCCATGAAGCGCCGCACCTGTCGCTGGTATTCCTCTTCTTCTTTCGAGAACGCGAAGTCCATGACGTGGGCCGCCGGTTGGCGCCTACCAGACGCACCCCGGGGTATCGACGGCGAACTCCGTCCTCATCGGGGTCGGCTCGCCGCCGGGGACGGGGAGCCGGACGGGGCCGCGCTCGCGGGAGGGGAGCAGCACCGACGCCGTCCCCGGCGTGGCCACCTCGCCCCGCTGGTTCTCGCACCAGACCTCAAGGTCGACGACGTTCAGATCGCCCTCGCGACGCTTGCCCGCGACCTTCGCCCGGACCCACTGCGTGTCGCCGTGGAAGTTGAACTTGCGGGTCTGGTCCGACTGCTTCCACAGGAAGCCGTCGTCGCCCATCCAGTTGGTGCAGTAGTGGATGATCCATGAGGTCCGCATCATGCCGTAGTCGTACGACCGCGGCGCGCCGACCTTGTTGGCGCGCTTGTCTTCCCAGTGGACGCGCTGGGCGACGTCGTAGTAGCCGTAGTCGTTCTTGGGGTAGAAGGTGGGGATGCGCTGGCGGTTGAGGTAGCCCAGCCGCAGCGGGGCGACTTGGAAGACACCCCAGCCCCAGCCCTGGTGCCAGCCGATGATCTCGACGGTGGAGAGCGGCCCTTTGACCATCGTGGGCATCTCCTCGGTCTCAGAGACGTCCTCCCAGTACAGGGTGTTTGCGCCGCGGCGGAACTCGTTGGCGTAGGCCGAGTCGATCTCGTCGAGCTCCTCTTGGGTGTAGGTTTTGGGCTCGACGCCCATGTACTTGCCGGTCTTCTCCGACGCCTCGCGCTCGGCGAACCAGAAATAGTAGCGGTAGACGGCAACGAGCTCGCCGCGCTGGTTCAGAAACTCCTTGCGGTGGTAGACGACCGCCGCGGAGCCGCCGCCGAATTGGCTCCGCTTCTCTTCGACATCCTCGATGAAGTAGTTGACGCTGAGACGGTCGCCGGGCAGCACGGGCCGGAACCACTGCCAATCGCTGCCCGATTGGTACCAGGGCACGCCGCGGAGGGCGCCGGCCCCGGCGTCGCGCACGTGCTTGGGGATGGGCGCGGAGCGGGTGACGCCCATCGTGCTGAGGAACATCGGCGGCGCCGGTGTCGTCCCCCACCGCGTCGATTTGGCGTACTCGGGGTCGGCGTAGAGCGGGTTGTCGTCGCCGTACGCCGTGGCGAAGTGGCGGATGGTGTCCTCGTGGGCCTCCGTGTTGAACGGCGGCGGCTGCGGTATCAATACCCCGATGCGGTTGCGGTAGCGCTGCACGCCATCTGCCGTGATCTGGCCTCGCATCTCGTTATCGACCGTCGTCATGCGCGCCTCCTCGCCGCTCCCGCCGTGCGGCGGGGGCGGAGCAATTATAGGCGCAGAACGGCGCCACGCTCCCGCCGTCCGGGCCGGTGTCTGACACGCGCCACTAGACAGAACGTGCGTTCTTTCTTACGCTGCCGCCATGCTAGCCGCCGGTGGGACAAGCGTGAACGTTGGACGGGCGAGCGCGGCGCGCGACGTTCGCTACGAAGAGGTCGAATGCAAGACGGTCCTGAACCGCGTGAAGGGGATGGGCTTCAAGTGGTCGATCAACCCCTACAAGGGCTGTGTGCACGGTTGTCACTATTGCTACGCCCGCCGCTATCACGCCTTCATCGACCTGAACGCCGGTGAGGACTTCACCGGCCTGATTCAGGTGCGGGCCAACGCGCCGGAAGTGCTGCGGCGCGAGCTGGCGCGGCGCTCGTGGAAGCGCGAGACCGTGGCCCTCGGCACGGCGACCGACCCCTACCAGCCCATCGAGGGCCGCTACCGGATCACTCGAGGGCTCCTCGAGGCGCTGCGCGACTTCCGCACCCCTGTGGCTATCGTCACCAAGGGCACGATGATCGTGCGCGACCTCGACGTGCTCGTCGACCTGGCCCGCCGCGCCGGAACGTCGGTGTGCATGTCGATCGCCACGCTGGACCGGGAGACCTGGCGGCGGCTCGAACCGGGCACCGCGCCGCCGTGGCAGCGGCTGCGAACGGTGCGGAAGCTCTCCGAGGCGGGGGTCGAGGCGGGCGTGCTCATCGCGCCCATCGTGCCGGGCATCACCGATGCCTCGGACGACCTGCGGGAGCTGGTGAAGGCAGCGGCCGACCACGGCGCGCGGTTCGTCGGGTCGCGCGTCCTCGCCCTTCAGGGGTCGGTCAAGGACCACTTCCTCAGCTTCATGCGGAAGGAATACCCCGGCCTGCTCGCCGAATACCGCCGCCTCTTCCCCGGCGCCAACGCCGACCGTGACTACGCCGCGGCCACGACCGGCTACGTCGACGGCCTGCGCCGCCTCTACCGCGTGGGGGAGCGCTCCTCCCGCGAGGTAATCCGTCCGGCGGGGCATGGCCGGCAGCTTTCGCTGGCCCTGTGATTTGGGGCGCGGGCGTAGATGGAACGGCGTATGATGACGTGTGACATACGGCTATTGCGGAAAAAGAACGCACGTTCTATCATCTCGCGAAATCGAGAGACGTATTCGCGAAAAACGAGATAAGGAGCACGCGTTGGACACCGAGAAGAAGACGATGGACACGGAGAAAGACAAGGCGCTCGACATCGCGATGGCCCAGATTGAGAAGCAGTTCGGCCGGGGCTCGCTGATGAAGCTCGGCGAGGTCTCGTCGAAGCTGACCATCGCCAGCATCCCCACGGGGTCGCTGTCGCTGGACCTAGCCCTCGGCGTGGGTGGTGTGCCTCGCGGGCGGGTGATCGACATATTCGGCACCGAGTCGTCGGGCAAGTCCACGCTGGCGCAGCACATCATTGCCGAGGCGCAGAAGCTCGGCGGCAAGGCGGCCTACATCGACGCCGAGCACGCGCTCGACCCGAGCTACGCGGCGAAGTGCGGCGTCGACATCCAGGAGCTCTACATATCGCAGCCCGACTTCGCCGAGCAGGCGCTGGAGATCACCGAGGCGCTGGTGCGCTCCGGCGCCATCGACGTGGTGGTGATAGACAGCGTGGCTGCGCTGGTCCCGCGGGCCGAGATCGAAGGCGACATGGGCGACCCGCAGATGGGCCTGCAGGCCCGGCTGATGTCCCAGGCCCTGCGCAAGTTGACCGCGGCGATCAACCGCTCGAAGACGTGCGTGGTCTTCATCAACCAGTTGCGCGAAAAGGTCGGCGTGGTTTTCGGCAACCCCGAGACGACGCCCGGCGGCAAGGCCCTGAAGTTCTATTCGTCGGTGCGGATCGACCTGCGCCGGCTGGAGACGATTAAGCGAGGGCAGGACGCCATCGGCAATCGGGTGCGCGCCAAGGTGGTGAAGAACAAGGTGGCGCCGCCGTTCCGCGTCGCCGAGTTCGACATCATGTTCGCCCACGGCATCAGCAAAGAGGGCGACATCCTCGACTTGGGCGTGAAGCACGAAATTCTGCGGAAGAGCGGCGCGCACTTCACCTTCGGTGAGACCAAGCTCGGCCAAGGCAGGGAGAGCGCGAAGAGCTTCCTGATGGAGAACCCCGACGTGGCCCTCGCCATCGAGAAGCAGGTGCGCTCCGTAGCCAGAGAGGCCGAGCCGCAACTCACCGCGCCCCCCAAGGCCGGCGAGGAGGCCGTCGCGCTCTAACGCCCGGCGCCATCTCAAACCTTCCCCCTTTGAGACCTTTGCGTAACCCGCCCGCAGGGCTCAAGCATGGGTGGGGCCGGGAGGTCTTGCCTCTTCTCCCCACGGAGACCTTTGCAACCGACGGGGGTCCTGGCGGGGGGGGGTGGCATTCACTTAAACCTCTCCCCCTCTGGGGGAGATTGAGAGAGGGCGGGGGAGGCGGGGACCGCGCGACCTTGCCGAAGCCCACCCGCCGAGTTACGCAAAGGTCTCCCCACGGGAGAAGATTGAGATGAGGGGCCCCCTCGCAACGACCACGGGCTATCGAAGCGCGCCACCTTCGCGGTCAGTCACCCCGCCCGGGCTCACGCATGGGTGGAGCCGGGAAGTCTTGCCTCTTCTCCCCACGGAGACCCTTGCAAAACCGACTGGGGTCCTGGTAGGGGAGCGGAGGTGGCATTCACTTAAACCTCTCCCCCTCTGGGGGAGACTGAGAGAGGGCGCGCGCCGCTAGGCGCGCGAGCGCCCGAAGGGCGCTGCTCCCTCCCCTCCCGCAGTTACGCAAGGGCCTCCCCACGGGAGAAGATTGAGATGAGGGGCCCCCTCGCAACCACCACGGGTTATCGAAGCCCGCCACCTTCGCGGTCAGTCACCCCAGTTACGCAAAGGTCTCCCTCTGGGGGAGACTGAGAGAGGGCACGCGCCGCTAGGCGCGTCGCGGCAGTTACCCGGGGAAAGCGGCGGCGATTTCCTGCGCCGTCTCCGTCCGGCAGCGTGGGTCGGCGGCGATGCCGTCGAGGACCGCGTCCAACGCGGGGTAGCGGAAGGGTTGACCGGTGACGAAGGGCGTGAGGCTGAAGCCGAAGACCTGCGCACCCCGGTCGTCGGCCTCGGCGAGCAGCGCTTCGCGGGCCTCCGCGATCTGCCGCGCCCAGACCGCCTCCTCCTGCGTGCGCTCGATGAGCAGCTTGTAGTCGTCGAGCTCGTTGTGCAGCGGCAGGCAGGTGAGCGGGCCGGAGCGGGTGCGCATCGAGACCGGGACCTGGTCGATCTCCCAATCGAGGCAGATGTCGAAGCCGTGCTCGACGAGAAGATCGGGCGTGTTGAAGCTCTGCTGGCGGGCGGGGCTCAGCCAGGTTCTGGGCGCGAGGCCGGCGCGTTCGAAGGCGGCGCGGACGGCCTCGATCCGGCGGCGCTCGTCGTCCTCGTCCAGCGTACCGTGATGGATGGCGTCGCCGTTGAGTCCGGCGGCGGCGATCTCGTGGCCGTCCTCGACAATCGCCTCGGCCAGCGGCGCGGCGCGGGCGAGCAGGTCGGCGCTGAGGGCGAAGGTCGCCCGGACGCCGCGGGCCTTCATCGCGCGCAGGATGCGGAAGACGCCCACCCGGTTGCCGTAGTCCCGGGTAGTGAAGTGGCGCAGGTCGGGGTACGGCGTGACCATCCCATGGGGATGATTGAATGGGTCCTTCTTGGGGTCGATGGGGTGGAACTCGCACGCGACCACGATCATCACCGAAAGATCCGCGCCGTCAGCGCGGCGGACGGGGGCACGGTCCTTGGCGAGGCGCCAGTCGTACCGGTCGATGTCCTGACCGTGGCGGCGCCGAGGGTATTCGAGGTGTTCTTGCGGTAGGCTCATGCCGCCGCCTCCGGCGCGAATCCGGTCCCGCCCGACGCCAGCCCCCGGCCCGCGACGTCGGCCAGTGTCTGGTCCCAGTAGTGTTCGCGGTAATAGGCGGCGATCTCCGCCGCCGTCGTGATCCACACGTCGTCCCGGTTGGCGTCGGCGTGCTTGAGCGCCTCCTCGAAGGCCCGCAGGCGGTGCGGCTGCGCGACGAGGTAGGCGTGCAGCGGAATGCACACCACCGTTCCCGATTCCTCGCCTTCTTCGAGCAACTGATCGAACTGGCGCTTCAGTGCTTCGGCGTAG
Source organism: Dehalococcoidia bacterium (assembly GCA_965261455.1). Classification (GTDB taxonomy): domain Bacteria; phylum Chloroflexota; class Dehalococcoidia; order SHYB01; family SHYB01; genus DAOUKH01. The sequence goes on from OZ253453.1 coordinate 181,020, forward strand.
CGCCACGGGTCCATGGCAAGCGCGCCGTAGGTGATGACGTCGTTCACTTCAAGTGAGTAGGGCATGGAGATGAGCTTGCCCGACGTCGTCTTGATAGGCTGCGGCTGGTCGTCCTGGAAGAGGTCGCAGGTGTACCAGAAGTCGTACTCCGCGATGAGGTCGAGGGTGCGCTCGGTGTGGGTGAGCGCGGGGGCGAGATACCCCCGGATGCGCTGCCCCGTTGCCGCTTCGACCGTTCTGATCGAGTCCTCCAGGACGGCGCGTTCCTGTCCCTCGTCCATCTCGTAGGAGTAGCGCGTGTTGTAAATCCCGTGGGAGAAAAACTCCCAGTCGCGCTCGTTGCAGGCCTCGATGATCTCGGGGCAGTGGTCGCACATTGCCACGTTGAGGCTGATCGAGCCTCGGACGCCGTACTTGTCCATCAGCTCCATGAGCCGCCAGTGGCCGACGCGGTTGCCGTAATCGCGCTGCGAGTAGCCCACCACGTCCGGCGACGGCCGTGGCCAACCGGGGCGCTTGGGGTTGCGCGGCGGGTTGAACTCGTAGTACTCGATGTTCGGTGCGACCCAGAAGGCGAGCTTCTTCCCGCCCGGCCACACGATCTTGGGCCGGTCGCGGTAGGGCCAGTAATCGTAAAGATTGGGGTCGCCGGCGGTCATTTCCCGCCCTCGTAGGCCTCGACCCACGCCATGACCTCGGCGATTCCCACCACGTCGGCGTACTTGAGCTGCATGTCGGTGAGGTTGGCGAAGTGGTAGCTCTCGTGCTTGTCGGCGACGCACTCCATGGGGACGATCGTCCGGTAGCCGTGGGAGAGCGAGTCGACAGCGGTGGCGCGCACGCAGCCGGAGGTGGACCCGCCGGTGACGACGATGGTGTCGACCTTGTGCCAGGTGAGGAAGCTGGAGAGCGGCGTCTCGAAGAAGGCCGAGGGCATCCGCTTGGTGTAGACGGCGTCGACCTCCTCGTCGATTTCAAGGCGCTCGTCGAACCGGTGCCGGTCCGAGCCGTATTTGATGTTCTGCAGGCTGTCCGGGGTGTCGGTGCGGGTCCCCCAGATGCCGGCGTCGCTGGAATTGGGCATGTAGCCAACGTGCGTCCAGACGACGGGCAGCCCCTTGGCGCGGGCCGCGTTGGAGAGCTCGCGCATGTAGTCGACCTGCTTTGGGTCGGCGACGTAGCCCGTGTTGGGGTACAGGTCGGGCCGGGTGTAGGTCTTTTGCGGGTCGACGTTAACGACGGCGAGCTTCTCCCCGAAGCCAAACCGTGCCCGCGCCGGATTGGCCGTCAGCTCTTCGAAGATCTCGCGGGCGGTCTTGTCCGACCGGACCATGGTGGATTCGGTGCTCATCGAGTCTCTCCTGCTCTGAAGGTGGGTTCCTTAGTGGCGTTACGATAGACGGGCCGATTATAGCGCCGCTCTCGCCCGCCGCGGGTCGTATGCCGCGACAGTGTATAATCGCCAACAATTCGACCCGAATTAAATACGTGGAGGGAAAGCGCATGGGCGCGACGAAGATCATCTCGTCCGACTCCCACATCATCGAGCCCCCTAATCTCTGGCAGGAACGGATGCCGAAGTCGTTCGGCGACCGCGTCCCCCGGTTGGGGAAAGGTGAGGAGGCAGACGCGGACGACTTCTACGTCGATGGACGGCCCATCGGCGTCCTGATACGCAGCCTGACGGACGCGGGCTCCCGCTTCGAGGACCCCGAAGGCATCCGCCTCGAGGGCGGGATCGACGAGGTCCGCTCCGGCGCTTGGCAGGCGGGGCCCCGGCTGGCCGACATGGACTTCGACGGCATCTATTCCGACCTGCTCTACCCGTCGATCATCCTCAACTTCTGGAGCGGCGTGGCCGACTCGGAGCTCCTGCGCGGCATCTTCGTCGCCTACAACGAATGGCTCGGCGAGTTCTGCGCCGAGAACCCCGAGCGGCTGAAGGGCGTGGCCCAGATCCTCATCGATGGCAACGTCCAGGCCGGCATCCACGACCTGACGCAGGCTGCGAAGTCGGGCATGGGCGGCGCGATGATCAGCGTCTTCCCTCGTGAGGGCGAGGACTACACCAACCCGATGTACGACCCGTTCTGGGCAGCAGCCGAGGAGATCGGCCTCCCCATCAGCCTGCACATCGGCACGAGCCGCGCCGTCGAGGGCGCCATCGGCGACAACAAGATGATCAAGATCGCGGCCACCGGCGCGCTCCGCACCAACATCGAGTATTGGGTGCGGATGTCCCTGTGCAACCTCATCTACGCCGGCGTGCTTGACCGCTTCCCCAAGCTGCAGTTCGTTCAACTTGAACACGAGCTCTCCTGGATTCCCTTCTTCATCGACCGTATGGAGTGGTGCTACCGCGAGCGGCCCCAGCTCACTCCTTACCGTTTTAAGAACGGCGCGACGCCGCGCGACCTCATGCGGCGGCAGATTTTCCACAGCTTCCAGGAGGACGGCCTCGGCATTCAGCAGCGCGAGATCATCGGGGTCGACAACCTGATGTGGGGCTCCGACTACCCCCACGTCGAATCGACATTCCCCAAGTCGCGCGAAATCCTCGAAGAGATTCTCGCGGACTGCACGGAAGAAGAGAAAGAGAAGATCGTCGCCGGAAACGCCGCCCGCATCTACGACATCTCGTTCAACTAGCGCGGGCGCATTGTCGGAAGGCGAACGAAGCACAGCGAGACCGCTGAGGGAGAGGACGGAACCGATGACCACACAGACGAAGGCCATGCTGATGTCGGCGGACAACCACATCGTGGAGCCTCCCGATCTGTGGACGAGCCGGATCGAGCCGAAATTCCGTGACCGTGCACCGAAATTGGTTGAGGGCGCCGACCACGATTGGTGGTACGTCGAGGGCGATCAGTGCCTCGGCTCGATGGGGAACACCACCAACGCCGGCGCGCGCTTCCGCACGGACAGGCCCGACGAGATACCGGCCGAGGGCCGATGGGAGAGCGTGCTCCCCGGCGCCTACGACCCCCACGACGCGATCAAGGACATGGACCTCGACGGGGTCTACGGTGGGGTCCTCTTCCCCACGCTTTGCGTCGGCGGGATGTGGCGCATCAAGGACTCGGAGTTGCTCTCGGCGATCTGCCGCTGCTACAACGACTGGATGGCTGAGTTCTGTAAGCCCTATCCCGACCGGCTGAAGGGCGCGGCGATGATCAACGTGGACAACGTGTCCGAGGCGGTCGAGGAGCTCGAACGGGCCAAGGCCCTAGGGCTGAACTCGTGCTTCATCACGGTCTATCCCCAGCACGAGCATCAGTACCACAGCCCCGAGTACGACCCGTTCTGGGACGCCGCGCAGAGCCTGAACCTGCCCATCTCGCTGCACTCGGGCTCGGACCGCGACTTCCTGCCCATGAACCTGTACGACCCCGCCGACGTGAACCAGCCTCTGGGCGTCATCTATTCGACGAACGACTACTGGATCCGGCGGAGCTTGACCTCGATGATCTGGTCGGGCGTGTTCGAGCGCTTCCCCAACCTGAAAGTCGCCAGCATCGAGAACGAGGCGGGCTGGGCCGGCCAGTGGCTCTACAAAATGGACTTGCTCCACCGCGATCGCGGCATGATGTGGCGGCGCTTCAAGGACAACATGAAGCCCAGCGACTTCTTCCACCGCAACTGCGCCATCGGCTTTCAGGAGGACTGGGTGGCCGTCAAGTCGCGCGAGGCCATCGGCGTGGGGAACCTGATGTGGGGCTCCGACTACCCGCACACCGAGGGCACCTGGCCCGATTCGAACCGCATCATCCGCGAGATCTTCGACGACGTGACGGACGAGGAGCTGCGCAAGATGACGGTGACCAACACATCGGCGTTCTTCAACATCGAGGAGCCCGCCTAATCGAGTTCGACGACAGAGACCAAGGAGGTCCCGGAGTTGGCTGAATACGATGTAGTGATTCGAGGCGGGACGGTGGTCGAGGCGTCGGGCATACCCCGCTACGCTGCCGACGTGGGGATCAAGGACGGAAAGATCGCCAAGATCAGCGGCCGCATTCCGGCGGGCGGGGCCGAGGAGATCGACGCGAGCGGCTGCATCGTCGCCCCCGGCGCCGTCAACCTCCACACCCACTACGACGCGCAGCTCAACTGGGACCCCTACGCCACGCTCGACGGCTGGTTCGGCCAGACGACCGTCAGCATCGGCCAGTGCGGCTTCGGCTTCGCCCCTACGCGCCCCGAGGACCGCGACCTCAACATGCGGATGATGAACCGCATCGAGGCGATCCCGTTGGACTCGATGCGCGCCGGTATGCGGTGGGACTGGGAGACGTACCCCGAATACCTCGACAGCCTCGACCGCCAGGGCCTGGGGATCAACGTCGGCTCGCTCTTCCCCTTCTCGCCGCTGCGGGGCTACGTCCTGGGGATGATCGAGGCCCGCAACCGGACGTCGGTCACGGAAAAAGAGCTCAACCACATGAAGGAGCTCTTCTACGAGGGGATGAAGGCGGGCTCATTCGGCTTCGCCGCCGACCGCAACGAGGAGGACCGCAGCGAGGACGGCTCGGCGATTCCGAGCCACGTCGCCTCCGACGAGGAGTACCTGGCACTGGCCGAGATTCTCGGCGAGTTCGGCGTGGGTTGGATGGGTTGGACGATCGGCGTGTCGGCCCACCCCGAAAAGCAGCAGGACTTGCTGACCCGCATGCTGCGCCTGAGCGGGCGCCCCCTCCACGTTGTGCTGGGCCACAACGAGGACGGCCCTAAGTGGGTCGAGCGCGCCCGCGCCGAGGGGCTCCCTGTCGCGCCGCAAAAGACGCCGATGTTCCCCGAGAGCCGGTTCACCCTCGCCGAGTTCAATCTGTTCGACTACATGCCGAACTGGGTGGACCCGCTGGTGGGCACGCCCGAGGAGCGCAAGCGCAAGCTGCTCGACCCGGCGACGCGCGAGGCGATGAAGCGCGACGCCGAGGTGCCGACCTACCTCGGGCGCACCGAGTGGAGCACCGCCCGGGTGCTCGAAGTCGCCTACGAGCGTAACCATCAGTACGAGGGCAAGACCATCGAACGAGTGGCCGAAATGATGGGCAAGCACCCCGTCGACGCCTTCCTCGACCTCTCCATCGACGAGGACCTCAAGACCGAGTTCGCTACCCGCGAGTTCAGCAAGGCCGGCGAGCAGACCATCGACAAGGGCCTGGTCGACCCCTACACGCACATCTCGACCTCCGACGGCGGGGCGCACACCCGCTTCCAGGCCAACGCCCGCTGGCCCGTCGATTTCCTGGCGTATTGGATCCGCGACCGCGAGCTGATGAGCCTGGAGCAGGCCCACGTGAAGATGAGCGCCTACCCCGCGTGGGTCGCCGGTTACACCGACCGTGGCGTGCTCACTACGGGCAAGGCGGCGGACATCATGGTCTACAACCTCGACGAGCTGGGCCTGCTCCACGACCCGCCGATCTACTCCAACGACTTCCCCGGCGGCGAGCGCAGGCTCATCCAAAAACCGAAGGGCATCCGCTTCATCCTCGTCAACGGCGCCGTGACGTTCGTCGAGAACGAGTGCACCAACGCCCTGCCGGGCAAGCTGCTCCGCAGCTACGACATGGCGCGTTAGCCCGTCGCTCCTCGCCGTTCGGCCGGAAAGACTCCTGGTAAGACCCTATGAGGGCCAGCCCACTCGCTCGCGACCTGAGTTTGTGCTATGTCGGCCTAGCTGACTGGGACTGCGTCTTCCGTGTACCGGCATGACGGTTCAGACCAGTACCCGGTACATCCTAGGAAAGAACCGTGACGGCCCTGCTTCACGACGAGAATCCCCATGCCGCATGAGGGGCAGGCGGACGGAGGATCGTCGCAGGCCGGATTCGTGCACATGCACGTCGCCGTTGCCTTCACAATCACGGCGTAGCCTCTCTCACAGTTTGAGCAGAGGGGTGCGAGGTATTCGCAGTCTGGGTAGTTCGAGCAACGCAAGTTCTTTCGGCTCTGTGATGGCAGTAGGCGACCACTCGAACAATGGAGGCACTCCGGAGCGAGTTCGCCGAATTGCCGCAACTCACCGGGCATCCGTCTCAATTCCCGAACAAACGTGGATGGCTGCACTGAGTCTGTCACGAGATAGGCACCAATTCGTGCGCGCGTCATCGCCACGTAGAAGAGACGGCGTTCCTCCGCAAAGGGGTATGCTTTGCCGGAGACCGGCGGCAATACGAGATCGAGCAGCGGATCGTCCTCGACCCGCGAAGGGAATCCACGCCGATCGTCCGTTAGATCAAGCACAACAACATAGTCCGCTTCCCGTCCCTTTGCCGCATGGACGGTGCTGAACTCCAACTTCAGCAGCTTGCTCTGTTTTCCTTGCGGAAGGAACTCTCGGCTAGAGCGATAGCGCCCTAGCACAAGAACGGAGCACTGCTTACCCTCCGCGGTCGTCTCGATATCTTGCAGCGCGCGCCGCAGCCCTTTAGCGGGATCGTAATTCTCGGGATGGTCGTCAAAGGCAGGATGGTTGACGATGGTGATGCCTTTATCTTTGGCTGCGCTCGTTGACCGCAGTGTCCGCTGCGTCTGCTCCGGGTTGCACCGCACGAACGCGGTGGATGGGCCGAGGATACCGTCTCCGAAGCGGAAGGTCTGGGTCAACTCTCGCCCCTGTACGTGGCCAAGGTGGGCGCCGCAGTTCCGCACAAGACCTACGTCGCTGCCTGCGAAGCGGTAGATGGACTGCCAGTCGTCACCCACGAGGAAGTACGCCACGCCTTGAAATGACAGAGATTGGAGCAGGGCCATATGACCCGCGGATATGTCTTGAAACTCGTCGACTAGTACATATCGGTACGGTGTTCTTGATCTACCCTCGCCAATATAACGTGCGGCGAGGTTAATCAGGTCATGAAAGTCCAGCGCCTGTTCTTTCCCAAGGAGACTCTCGTAGTGGCCATAGACCTGCTCGAAGACATCGAGGAAGGACTCGTCACGCCGTTGGTCAAGCGCGCGAGCACGCAGATCTTCGGACTGCAATCGGCTGGTCTTGAAATGGCTAATGAATGTTGCTAACAGTCTGGCTAGCCATGAAATAACAAACCCGGCCAGCCGCAGAATGAGCTCTACGACTGAGACCCGCTCGAACCTCACCCCCTCTTCTTCAAGCCGTTGGCGCAATGAAGGAAGCAGAGGCCCCTGTCCCTGCCGGTACTGCCAACTGTATGTCTCGATCAGCTTTGTACCATTGCGCTCATGAACTTGCCGCTTCCATGCGACGCCTTCGACATACCCCTTCCAACTTGGCGGAGAGTTCCCTCTCTCATCCAGCGCAAAGTGTTCAATGTAGATGTCATGGTCGGGGAGAAAGAAGTCCGGCGCATACTGGCGGCGTTGCAGTGTCGCGGTTGGAATCTCGTACGGGGCTTCGTATTGGAATTTGATGCCGTGTTGCGTTAAGTAGTTCGCGATTGCCAACTCTTCAAAGCTCTTGACCTTGTCTCCACTCAGCGCTCGCAACTCGACGCGGCGGACGTGCTTCCTGTAATCACTGAGTGTCTCGAATTCGAAGGGTGAAGAGTAAGGTGCAAAGTTGTACGCGATGAATTCACTCACGCGCTCCGATTGGAGAGGGTCGGCCAGAAGTCCGCGCAGGATGTCCTCAATCGCGGCCTCAAGCGCGCGTTCGTCCTCCGCAAGCTTTGAGATGGTCGGCGCTCGCCCTTCGCCGCGTGCGATCGTACGGAGGCCGAAGGCATGAAAGGTAGAAACCGTTGCCGCTGAGCAGTCGCGCGGGAGACGGCTGCGGATCTCTTCCGCCGCCTTCCGGTTGAAAGCCAGAACGAGGATGTCGCGCGGCGAGACGCCCTGATTGCGAACGAGGTGGGCCACCTTGCCGACGATTACCGCTGTCTTGCCCGTTCCCGCGCCCGCCAGCACCAACGTCGCGTCTTCATCCGTGGCAATGGCCTCGGCTTGTTCGTCCGTGAGGTCAACCGAAAGCGCTGCGCGAACGGCACTCTTCACTATGGGAATTCGATCAACAACGAAGAGCCTATTTGCCCGAGCTCGCGCCTCTTCTAGCGCTGCAATGAATTCGAATGGCGCAAGCCGATCAAGCGCGTCGCGTGCTTCTCGACCTAGGTGCTCCCGTACGAGCCCCGGGCACTGTTGCACTAAGCGTGTAAGTAAGGCGTGAACCTCCGCGATCTCGGAATGTCGGAGGTAGCAGTCGCCCTCAAGGAGTTGGCACAGTTGCCCATCGACCTGCACCAAGTGCGGATCCACCGCCAAGGCGCATCGGGCGGCCTCCTTGCGCACCGCACCGTCGACCCGCAAGGCCTGGCGCTTGTCCAGGCCCGCGATTGAGTGCTTCGTTCCGTCCGCTGCGCGGATTGTCAACCGGCTTCGGAACCACGAGCCACGAACCGTGACCGCGTCGATGGCGCCGACGGGTATCTCCGCCAGCGCATTGCCAGAAGGCCCCGCTAAGTTAACCTTTCCATCAGTCAGCGAGACGGACGCGGGACTCCGCGTGAAGAAACGGTAGGGCCAGGCGCTCTCGGCCACGATCCGTTCGTGGGGCGACTTGGCAGTTCCGTCCACGGCTGCTTCTCTTGGGCTCCGTGCCATGTCGGTCAACGCTGGCAGGCCTTTGCGCCGCTGCCGGGCAGAGGCCTGCCGAGGCTAGTCCGACTTTGCGTCGGCGAGCGCCTTGACGATTGAGCCGGGCGTGATGGGGAGGTTCGCCATGCGGACGCCGGCGGCGGCGCTGACCGCGTTGGCTATCGTCGCCATGGGCGGCACGATCGGGACTTCTCCCACGCCGCGCATGCCAAAGGGGTGCGCGTCGCCGGGTATCTCCAGCATCACCGTGTCGATGCTCGGCACGTCGAGCGCCGTCGGCATCCGGTAGTCGAGGAAGCTGGAGTTGGCGAGCCGGCCGTCTTTGGAGAAGTAGTACTCCTCGTTGAGCGCCCAGCCGATGCCCTGGACCGCGCCGCCCTGCATCTGTCCTTCGACGTAGCTCGGATGCGCCGCCCGTCCCGCGTCCTGGAAGGCGGTGTAGCGAAGGACCTGCACCTTGCCCGTTTCGGGGTCCACCTCGACATCGGCGACATGGCCGGCGAAGGCCGGAGCGGCCTTGCGTCCCTTCGTCGTCGCCGACACGCTGATCGTGCCGCCGAGGGCCATCTGCTGCGCGGCAAGGTCCTTGAAGGCGATGCGCTCGTCCGACTTCGTATTGATGAAGACACCGGCCTCGAAGACGACGTCGGAGGGAGAGATCTCCCACATCGTGGCAGCGCGCGCCGCGAGCTCTTCCTTCACCATCTCGGCGGCCTCGATAGCGGCGCGCCCCGTGTCCACCGCGGTGCGGCTGCCGCCGGTGGTGCCCGTCCAGCCGATGGAGTCGGTGTCCACCACCGTGGGCCGGACGTCCCCGGCGTCGAGGCCGAGGACCTCTGCGGCCTGCATGGCCACGGCGGCGCGCGTCCCGCCGATGTCCACCGAGCCGGTGAGGAGGCTGATCGTGCCGTCGCTGTTCACGTTGATCGTGGCCGACGACTGCATCGTGGCGTTGAACCAGTAGCCGACGGCCACGCCCCGGCCCTGGTTGGAACCGAGCGGCGCGGTGTAGGCGGGATGGGCTTTGATCGCCGTCAGGAGCTCGTTGCCGGCGAAGTCCTCGTGCGGCTTGCCGCTGGGCATACGGTCGCCGGGTTGGGCGAGGTTCGCCTCGCGGAGATCGATGGGGTCGAGGCCCAGGGCCGCGGCGAGCTCGTCCATGGCCGACTCGACACCGAACGCCGCGATCGGCGCCCCGGGGGCGCGGTAGGCGGCGACCTTCTGTTTGTTGCAGACCACGTCGTAGCCGTCGACGGTGATGTTCTCGATGGCGTAGGGGGCGAGGCCGGTCATGGCACCCTCGCCGACGGGCGAGCCGGGGAAGGCTCCGGACTCGTAGTACTGCTGGACGTGGGCCGCGGTGATTTCCCCCGAGGCCTTCGCGCCGAGCTTGACGATGATCTTCGCGGCTGAGGTGGGGCCCGAGCCCTCGAAGACCTCACGGCGCGACATCACGATCTTCACCGGCCGGCCGCTCTTGCGGGAGAGCTCCGCCGCGACGGGGTCGAGGTAGGTGTCCAGCTTCCCGCCGAAACCGCCGCCGATCTCCATGGGGATGACCTTCACCCGGCCCTCGGGCAAGCCCAGGATCAGCGCGGTCTCGGAACGTATTGAGAACGCCCCCTGCGTCGAGGTCCACACCGTGATCTGGCCGTCGGGCGCCCACCACGCCGTCGAGGCGTGCGGCTCGATGTAGCCCTGATGCACGGACTGCGTGGTGTACTCGCGCTCGATCATGGTGTCGGCTTCGGCGAAGCCCGCGTCGAGGTCGCCGTCCTTGAATTGGATGTGAAACGAGATGTTGCTCGGCTTGCCGGTGTCGCCGCCCTTGGCAAGGAAGGCCGAGATCGACCGTGTCGTGAGCCCCTCGTGGAGGAGCGGGGCGTCGTCCTTCAGTGCCTCGTCGAGGGTGAGGACGGTGGGCAGGACCTCGTAGTCGACCTCGATGTGGGCCAGGGCCTCCTCGGCCTCGTGGGGGCTGTCGGCGGCGACGGCTGCCACGGCGTGGCCGGCGTAGAGGGCCTTCTTTCGGGCCATGACGTTCTCGGCGAGCATCCGAGCGCTGCCGCGAATCTCGGCGTAGTTGATGGGTTGGTCTTCCAGGATGGGGAAGTCGGCGGCGGTGACGACGGCGCGAACGCCGGGAAGGGCCTCCGCTTTACTGGTGTCGATGGACCGGATGCGCGCGTGAGGGTGCGGGCTGCGGAGCACCTTGCCGTGGATGAGGCCGGGCATGGCGATATCGGCGCCGTAGCGGGCGCGCCCGGTGACCTTGTCCACGCCGTCGTGCCGGATCGGGCGTGTGCCGACAACGCGAAAATCAGTCTTCGGCGGTTCGGAGACGGTGGTCATGGAAGCTCCCTTGCGTAGTGTCGGCGGCGCCCGAGACGTCGTGGTACGAAGATTATACCCCGGCCCCGCGGCCTCGCCTCACCCTGGCCCTCTCCCCGCGCGTTCGCGCGATTCTCGAACGGCTGGGGGTATAATCGGAAGGTTCGGGGGCGACCCAGCCGGGGCGGCCCGTTAGGAGGCGGTTTGGAACCCATAGACGCGCTTGGATACTGCGCCGGGATCGTCGCCGTCATCTCGTTGTTCCCCCAGGTCCGTCAAAGCTGGCGCACCCGTTCCACCGGCGACATCAACCTCACCGCCTTCGCTGTTCTCACCCTCGGCAACTTCCTCTGGCTGCTCTACGGCGCCCTCCTCGGATCGATCCCCCTCATGGTCGCCAACTTCATAACGGGGAGCATGGTGGGCTCGATCGTGTACCTCAAGTTGCGGTACAGGTAGGCGGGTAGGAAGGCCCCCTCCGGCCCTCCTCCTCTCGGAAGCAGACTGAGAGAAGGCGCGCTCCCGTAGCGAATCTTCGCTACGGGAGCGCGGTGAGGCGCACCAGCGGTATCTCCCGTTCGGTGCGGGTCTGGTAGTCGGCGTACCAGGGGGACTCGGCGGTGATGCGGGCCCATGTTTGGGCGCGCTCCTCGCCGGTGAGCGTCGTCGCCTTGGCGCGGTAGACGCGCGGTCCCGCCTGCACGCGGACTTCCGGGTCCGCCTGCATGTTCAGGTACCACGCCGGATGGCGCTTGGCCCCGGCGAACGACCCGACGACCAGGCAATCGTCCCCGTCCGGTATCGCCGGCAGGCAGATACTGTGTTCCTTACCGGTGCGCCGCCCCTTCGTGTGGATGACGATGCCGGGGTAGGGCCCGAGATCGCCGCCGATTTCGCCGTTGGTCCACTGGTAGAGCAGGACGTGGCGGCGCGAGATCCATGGGATCTGCCACCGCGGAGGCTCGTCGAAGGCGTGGGGATGGGGGGCGGGCGTTTCGCTCATGGTCCGTCCTACGAGACGGCGGCTTCCTTCTTCGCCGCCTCCTTGAAGTGCGGGATCACGTACTTACCGAACAGGCGGATCGAGTTCATGATCTTCTCGTGGGGCACGTTACCGACCTGGAAGAACATCATCGCCTGGTCGACGCCCGAATCCTTGTACATCTGGACCGTCTCGATGCACGTGTCCGGGTTGCCCATGCAGAACGAGCCGTTGTCGATGAGGTCGTTGTAGTTCATGTCCGCCTGCTTGTGCAGGAGCTGTGAGTCGGCCTGGGTCACGTTCAGGGCATGGTAGGCGTAGCTGGCGGGGACGCCCTTTTCGCGCTTCTGCCACGCGGGGTCGTAGATCTTACGGATCGTGTCGAAGTACCACGCGCCCTGCGGCCCCGCGAGCTCGCGCGCCGCTAGGTCGTTCTCGTCGCACGCCGCCACGGTGAAGGCCGCGACCTGATCGTTCTTCAACTTGCCGACCTGCTCGGTGGGGTTCGCCACCGCCTCGCGGTAGGACTGGATGCGCTCCTTCAGTTCACCGGGCTTGCCGATGGTGAAGCAGAGCGCGCCGATGCCCTTCCGTCCCGCGATGGGGAAGGTCGCCGGCTGCTGGCAGGCTACCCAGATCGGAGGGTGCGGCTTCTGCAGCGGCTTGGGCAGGACGTTGCGTTCTTCGATGTCCCAGAAGCGGCCCTTGTGGCTGAACCAGCCGTCCTCCCACATCCTGGGGATGATCTCGACGGCCTCCTCCCACTCCTCGCGGGTGACGTCCAGGTCCACGCCGAACGGCTCGATCTGGAACGGGTTGGAGCCGCGCCCCGTTCCGAAGTCGACCCGCCCGTCGGACATAATGTCGAGGGTGGCGATGCGCTCCGCCACGCGGACGGGGTGGTTGATCGTCCCCTCCAGCAGCACCACGCCGTGACCCAGACGTATCTTGCTGGTGCGCGCCGCGAGATAGCCCAGCCAGACCTCGGGGGCCGAGGAGTGGGCGAACTCTTCGAGGAAGTGGTGCTCGACGATCCATACGTAGTCGAAGCCCATCTGCTCGGCGAGTACGACCTGGTCCGCTGCCTGGTGGAAGATGTCGTACTCGGACTTCGGTGTCCAGGGCTTGGGGACTTCGAGCTCGTAGAGCAGTCCGAAATTCATCTAGCTCCCTCCGTTGCTTTCGCCCGCGCCGCTTTGCGCAGCCGGTCGACCACCAGGCCGAAGTCCGAGACGCCCCATTGTTCGATGATGAGGCCGTCCTCGAAACGCACCGTCTCCATCATGTTCCAGCTCACCGCCTCGCCCGTGGGCGGGATTCCCAGAAGCTCGCCGGTGTGGGTGCCGGAAGCTTTGAGGCGGATCACGACCTTGTCGTCCTCGGCGATGATGTCCAGCACCTCGTCCTTCCAATCGGGAAAGGCGGTCTTCCAGGTGCGGATCAGGCGCTTCATCCCGTCGCCGGGGTCTTTACTACCGAGGCCGTGCGCGACGAAGCGCGGATGCTGGCGCTTGTCCAGGTAGTCGAGGTCGTTCTTGTTGACCACGTGGTCGATCTGGTCGAGCACGATAGCCTTGTTCTTGGCGAGTTGGGCCTTGTATTCTGCGAGGGTCGTGGCTTCTGGGGGCATGGTGCCGGCTCCGGGGCTGGTCGAGCGCCATCCTACGCGATACGGCGCGGGGCGACAACAGAGCCCACCGCGGCGGGGAGGTCGGAGCGATGAAGAACGGCCATCCGGTGATGGATGCCGACATCCACGTGATGGAGCCGGCGGACCTGTACCAGAAATTTATGGAGCCCAAGTGGGACAATCCCCGCCGTCTCTACGGGATGGCCTAGCGATGCTGAAGCAGTACGTCGTCGATGAGAGCATGGGGAGGCGCCGCACGCTGGTGCGGGCCACGGGCCGCGAGCTGAAGGTGCGGATTCTCCTCGACGGGCTCGACGGCGGCCCCGAGGCGACGCACTCGCACCAGCCCAACTCCAAGGTGCGGCCGCACTATCACCTCGGGGCGCAGTTCCAGCTTGTCGTGCGGGGAAAGGCCGCCTACCCCACGTTCCAGGTCGAGGCCATCGGCGTGCACTACACCGATCACAACACCCCCTACGGGCCGTTCGAGACCACCGAGAACTACCAGATGTTCGTGCTCCACGCCCGGCCCGCCGGCCAGATGTACATGGACACGCCTGAGAACCGGGCCAAAGCGAACCACGAAGGCCGGGAGATCGCTAGGTCGGCGAGCGAAGTACCGTGGGCCGGCATGGGACTGCTGGGATTGATGGGGCTGCGGGAGAAGGTCCTCATCGCCGAACCGACCGGGCTGCGGGCTGAGGTGATCGAGGCGCCCGCCGGCGCGAAGGTGCCCTTCGGCGCCGCGGAATGCGGGCGTTACGAGATCGTGGTGACGGGAAGCGCCCTCGCTAGCGGGACGGCCCTCACCGCTTACAACCTGCGCTATTCCGAGGGTACCGAGCCTGCCCCGGCCATCGAGGCCGGCCCCGATGGGCTAACCCTGGTGATGCTCCAGTTCGACGAGGACGCCTCGAAGAGCCACGGGGGCAGCATCACCGACCGCCTGCTGGAGATCGAAGCCGAGGCGCCCGCCTAGCGGCCCTTCCAGTTTGGAGGGCGCTTTTCGGCGAAGGCGCGGGGGCCTTCCTTGGCGTCCTCGGTGTTGGCCAGGCCGCGCACCAGCGGCTCGGCATAGGCGAAGGCGTCCGCTAAGGGCAGGTGCCGCGACTCCATGACGACGCGCTTGATGGCCTTGATAGCGAGCGGGGCGCAACTCAGTACACCTTCGGCGACGGCGCCGGCCTCCTCCTCCAGCTTGTCGGGCTCCGCGAGGCGCTGGACGAGTCCTATGGCGTAGGCGCGCTCGCCGTCGATGCGGCTTCCCGTGAACTGCATGTGCAGCGCCTCGCCCAACGGAATCATCCGGTTGAGCATGTGGAGGCCGTAGCTACCGGGCACGTTCCACCGTGCCTCGGGAAGGCCGAACTGCGACCGCGCCGTGGCGACGCGGATGTCGCATTGGAGCGCCAACTCAAGCCCGCCGCCGATGCAGTAGCCGTCGATGGCGGCGATGAGCGGCTTGTCGGGAATGACCGGTATCGGCGGCGTGCGCGCCACCGGTTCCTCCCTCGGCTCGGCGCGTTTCGCCGCGAGCTGCTTCAGGTCCATGCCAACGCAGAAGGCCCGGTCGCCGGCCCCGCGCACGATGCCGACCAGCGGCTCCGGGTCCTCGTTGAACGCGATCATGACCTCGCGCCAACGCTTCATCATCCCGAACGTGAGCGCGTTCAGCGATTCGGGGCGGTTCAACGTGATGCGCGCGACACGGCCCTCGACTTCGTACAGCAGATCTTCTTCCGTTGTGATGAGCGGCCTCCTCTTCACCTGTTGCTAGGCGTGTGCTGGTTGCTTGTAGTCGGCCAGCACACGAGCGGCCTCGGCCTCCACGCGCGTGCCATCGAAGAAGGCGGGGTTGACGTCGCCCCAGAACCGCACGGGGTTCACGAACGAGAAGTCGCGGAAGTCCTCTTCGGTCAGCAAACCCTTCTCGACGGCCTCGTACGCCTCGGCGAGCACCTCGCGCATGTCGGGCACGTCCCAGTGGCCGAAGTCGGAGCTGAACATGGCCCCAAGCCGGGCGCCGAAGGGGTTCACCTTGTCGTTGAAGGCCCACGTGGTCAGTGGGTCGTCGGCCTCGCACCCGAAGAAGAAGTTGTCAACGAACAGGTCGCGGATGTCCTCGGGCTTCTCGATGCCGCAGGCGGAGAGGTCGTCGAGCTCGTCGGGGCGCGGCTCGGGCTCCCGGAAGAACGCCTCGATGCGGTCGGCCTCGCGCTTGACGCGCTCGTCCCCGTAGATTTCGAGAGTCCGGCGGAAGCCGACGTGGTCGCGGATGACGGGGTCGAGGTGTTCGAGCAGGTGCTTGGGGTTGCGCTTCTCCCAGTGGCCGATGAGGTCGGCGTAGAGCGCGCAGGCCCACGCCGCTCCGCCTTCCAGAAAGCCGAAGTTGAGCCCGGGGAAACGCTTGGTGACCCCGCCCATGAACAGCGACTTGCACAGCGCCTCCGACCCCTCGGCGAAGGACCCGATGTGGTTGTACATGAACCGGGACACGGAGCGGCGGCTCCCCCATCCCTGGGCGCCGGCGTGCGAAGCGACGGCGGTCTTGAGCTCCACGCAGCGCCGCCATAGCGGGTCGTAGTCGTACGGGCTGTCGATGCCGTACATGTCGAGGCGGTAGGCGCGTCTGGCGAGGTCGGGGTCGCGCTCTGCGATATCCGCGATGGGGCGCTTGGTGGGCCGGATCATGATTGCCTTCAACCCAAGCTCCCCGACGGCGTACTCCAGCTCGTCGATGGCCTCCTCGAGAGTGTCCATCGGCATCAGAGCCGCGGGGGTCAGACGGTCGGCGTAAGGTCGGTACAGATCGGCGTAGAAGCTGTTGTAGGCGCGGATCGCGGCCCGGCGAAGGTCGGGGTCGACGATGTCGGGAAGGTTGCTGGCGTGGCTGGGATACATCACCGCGAAGTCGATGCCCAGCTCGTCCATGCGCTCGGCCAGCAAGTTGGGGAAGGTCGCGGCGGCGCGGTCAAGGGTGTTCTTCGAGGGCTGCCCCCACCATGCCGGCACCGAGGTCCAGGTGCGGTACCGCTCCTCCCACGACATGCCCATCCAGCGGTCGGCGACGGACGTGCGGTAGGTGAGGCCGACGCGCTCGAACTCCGACACCATCGACGCCCCGCCGATCTCCCTGAGGTAGTCGAGCACGTAGTCCTTGAGCACCGGCACGAGCTCCTGCAGGTGCCCGTCGGCATCGACGACGGGATGCCCCAGCTTCGACCGCACCTCCTGCGACTTCGAAGCGGCTTGGACCATACCTCGTTCCCCCTTCGCCCTGCGCCCATCCGCGGGCCGCGCCATTCTAGCAAAACGGCGCTGCGCCGCGCTTCGCAATTTCGCCTCCTTGGCTTAGGATAGTCACAAGGCAAATGACTCTTGGCTCGATCACTGAGGAACATTCGGCAGGAAGACGCCGTGAAGGCCTTAGTCCGGATAGGCGGCGAAGACCGTAGGGGCAAGGGCAGCCACCGTGTTGTGAATCTGAACGGCTACAATCTTTCGGTGCCTGCTGGCGTCCTGAAAATCGGACTCCTCAAGCACCTCATTAAGCTGTCGGGCGTAACCGAGGGCGAGTTCCTAGAAAACGTGTAGCGCGGGCCGGTAGGGGGAGTCGATGACTACAAACAGGCTGACAGTCGGCTCGTCAGAGTTCACCGTCCTCGTCCATGAGGCCGAAGAAGGCGAGACCGGCTACTGGGGCGAGGTTATTGAGCTGCCCGGCTGCGTCTCGCAGGGCGAAACCATCGCGGAGCTGAAAGTGAACATCCAGGAGGCCATCGAGGCGGTCCTGCAACACTCGGCGACTGGTGCCCTCGAATCCTAAAGGGCTTGTGGGTCTCTGTTCTAGCGGGCCCGACCAGCGGCTGAATCCCGTCCCATCACCGCTCTCCGCAAAGATTCGCCGCACGACGTGCGGCGAATAGCCCGCGTATTCTCCGCAACCCCTCCCGCGCACGCCTTGGGTATAATCCCCGCACGTTGCGCCCGCACGTTGCGTCCGAGAAAGCATCACGCCAAGCCGAGGTATCCCCGCCATGCCCTCTTCCCTGCCGCTCGAGAGCGTCAACGTCCTCGACCTGAGCCGCGACGTGGCGGGCGCCTACTGCACCAAGCTGCTCGCCGATCTGGGGGCGACGGTCCTGATGGTGGAGCCGCCCGGCGGGCATCCGGCGCGCGGGGAGGGGCCCTTCGCCGGCGGCGTTCCCCACGTCGAAAAGAGCGGACTCTTCATCTACCTCGCCTCGAACAAACGGAGCGTCGCCGTCGACGTGGAGACGGCGGCGGGCCGCGACCGTGTCGCCGCGCTTGCCGCGGACGCCGACCTCGTCGTTGAGAGCATGGCGCCGGGCCGGATCGATGCCCTCGGCCTGGGTTACGACCGGCTCAGCGCCGGACATGACGACCTGGTGATGACCTCTGTGACGCCGTTCGGCCAGTACGGCCCCTACCGCGACTGGCAATCGGAGGAGATCGTCGGCTGGGCCCTCAGCGGCTACCTCTACTTCGGCGGCGACCCCGAACGCGAGCCGCTTATGGTCCACAATCGCCAGGCCGACCTGCACGGCGGCGCCCACGGCGCGCTCGGCGCGCTCGGCGCGCTGTGGTGGGCCCGCAGGACGGGCCAGGGCCAGTACGTCGACGTGTCGAGCTTCGAAGCGATGCTCACCGCCCACATCTGGACAACCACGATGTGGACGCAGTTGGGCGCGGTCATGCAGCGCACCGGCTCGGACGTGGTGAAGTGCCGCGACGGGTGGATTCACATCCTGTCGATGGCCGCCAGCCCCGAGCTCTTCGTCATGATCGGCAAGCCCGAGATGATGGACGCCCCCCGCTTCCAGGACCGCGCGAGTTGGATGGCCGCGCAGCCCGAGATCCAAGGCCTGATCCGCGAGTGGTGCTTGGGCCAGAACAAGGAAGACGTGTGGCGCTTGGGCCAGGACCTTCGCATCCCCTGCGCCCCGGTCTACGATGCCGCCGACCTCGCCGGCTCGGAACACCTAAAGGAGCGCGGCTTCTGGTGGGAGATCGACCACCCCGAGGCGGGAAAGGTCGTCGTGCCAGGTGCGCCGTATGTGCTCGACGGCGAGACGCTGAAGGCCCGCGAGCCCGCGCCGCGTATCGGCGAGCACGCCGAAGGCTGGCCGGCGGACCGCCGCGACCGTCAGTCAGGCTCTAGGATCACGGCGTTCCGCTCCCCCATCGAGCCCGATCCGAAGCCGGAGATGCCGCTGCCGCTGCAGGGTGTGCGGATCATCGAGGTGACCAACAACTGGGCGGGGCCTGTCGCGGGGCGCAACTTGGGCGACATGGGCGCCGAGATCATCAAGGTCGAGTCGCCGCAGCGCATCGCGGCCCGCCAGGGGCACTACACCGGCAACCAGCCCTTCCGCTATCACTGGAACCGTGTCTCCTATAACTGCAAGATGAACCGCAGCAAGTACGGCGTCACGCCTGACCTCTCGATGCCCGAAGGCCGCGACCTCTTCCTCGAGTTGGTGAAGGACGCCGACATCGTCATCGAGAACAACAGCCCGCGCGTCATGCGGAACCTCAACCTCACCTATGACGTGCTCCGCGAGGTCAATCCCCGCCTGATCATGCTCCAGATCGCTGCGTACGGTCAGACCGGGCCGAACACCGACTACATCGCCTACGGCGCGAACATCGAGGCCGCGAGCGGCCTCGCCTCCGTCACCGGCTACGCCGACGACGAGCGGCCCTACCGCACCGGCTACTTCTACGCCGACCCCGTAACCGCGACGCACGCCTCGGCGGCCATTCTCGCTGCTCTGCACCGCCGCGAGCAGACCGGCGAGGGCATGTATATCGACCTCTCCCTTCAGGAGAACGGTATTTCGTTCCTTCCCCAGTCCATGATCGAGTACAACTTGACCGAGCGGCTACCGGAACGACGCGGAAACCGGCACAGCGTCCACGCCCCGCAGGGTGTCTACCGCACCATAGGCGACGACATGTGGCTGAGCCTCTGCGTGCGCTCCGATGACGACTGGCGCAGCCTCGCCGACACGATCGGCGATGACCGCCTCCGTGACGAGCGATACGCGAACGAGGAGTCGCGACGCGCCCACCACGACGAGATCGACGCCGTCATCTCCGAGTGGTCATTGAAGTACGACCACAACGAGGCGTCCGCTATCTTGCAGGAGGCAGGGATTCCCGCCGCGCCGGTGCTCATGAACTGGGAAATGGTGAGCAACTTGCATGCTTACGCCCGCGACTTCTACGTGATAGTCCCGCAGCGGTCGATGGGCGCGTGGCCGTACCCGGGGATCACGTGGCACTTCTCCAAGACCCCCACCGAGGTCCGCCTCCCCGCCCCCGACTTCGGCGAGCACAACCGCCTCGTTTTCGGTGACTACCTCGGCCTCAGCGACGAGCAGATCGACGACTTCTACGACCGGCGCGTCATGGCGGAACTGCCCCCCGACGGGTTCCTCCCCCCGCCGCCGGCCTATCGGCCGTAGGCCGCCGCTACCGAAACCCGCCCGCGTCCAGCGTCAAACGCCAGCCGCGGTCGATGAGCGCCTCTTTGCTCACCTGCTGGAAGGCGAGGGTGTCGTTGCCCCGTATCAGGACGAAGACGTAGATGTCCAGATCGACGCCGCCGGCGATGGCGATCTCGGTCTCGGCCAGTGGCGGGAGATAGGCGAAGTTCGTGGTGACGCCGTCCGACGTGATCTGTAGCTCCCTCGCGTTCACGTCGAGCAGGCGGAAGATGAAGCGTTCGTTGGCGTCGTTCTCAAGCGTGACGACGCGTTCGGTCGGCCGGTCGTCAGGCGTGGCGGTGGGCGCGTTCGTCGGGCCGCCGCCGCCGCAGGCCGCGACGAGGAGCAAGACGATGGCTGCGGCGAGGGCCGCGCGCGCTCCGGCTACGGCCATTCGCGCGAAGCCTCGGTGACGCCCATGGCCTGGGCGATCATTTCCGGCGCAACCGCCGCGAGGTCGTCTACGTCCCACCGCTCCTTCTCCGTCTGCCGCGTCGGCTTCAGGATCGGGCGCATCACGGAGACGCTTTGCCGGTCCATCTGGAAGGTGAAGCCGGTGACTTCCTTCGAGGCGTCGCTGGCCAGATACACGACGATCGGCGCGATGTCCTCCGGCTGCGCCATCGTGGCCTCGAAAGCGCGGACCTGCTCCTCCGGCATGCGCTCGACGGTGCGCAGCGATTCCAGGAAGTGATCGACAGCGCGGGTCTGGGTGAGCCCCGGCGCGACGCAGTTCACCCGCACCCCGAACGGCTCCATCTCCCGCGACAGCGTGCGCATAAGCCCGAAGACGGCGCCCTTCGCCGCGCCGTAGCCGCCGAGGCGGGTGACGCCGAGGTAGAACGCCCCCGACGTAATGTTGATGATCGAGCCCGATTGCTGCTCCTTCATCACCCGGGCCGCCTGCGCCGAGCAGTTGAACTGGCCGTTGACGTGCACGTCGAGCGTTGCCCGCCAGTCCTCGGGGGTGATCTCGTAGAGATAGCCGCGGCGGTCCATGCCCGCGTTGGTGACGATGACGTCGAGCTTGCCGAACGCGTCCACGGCGGCGCCGACGATCGCGCCGGCCTGCTCGTAGTCGGTCACGTCGTGGTAGTCGGTGACGGCGGTCCCGCCGGCGGCCGCAATCACCGCGACGGTCTCGTCGGCGGGCGAGGAACTCGCACCGTGCCCCGAGAGGTCGGAGCCGAGGTCGTTGACCACGACGTCCGCGCCCTCGGCGGCTAGCGCGATGGCGTAGGCGCGGCCAAGACCGCGTCCCGCGCCGGTCACGATGGCGGCCTTGCCTTCGAGTCGTTTGCCTTGAGGAGAAGTCATGGAGCCCTCCGCTCAATCCGCGGCGAGGCGTTGGTCTTCGGGCGCGGCCTCGACCATGCGCCGCATCCCTTCCCGCCAGGGGACCTTTGTCCTGCCGATGAGTTGGTGCATGAGGGTGGTGTCGCAGCTGTTGCCGGCTATGAAGTCTTCGGTGTAGCGGAACTTGGGTTCGATCCCCAACAGCCCGCCGATGTACTCGCACCACTCCTCGGCGGAGACGGTCTCGCTGCCGCACCAGTTGACCACGGTGGCGGGGCTTGTGGCGACCTCGCAGAACGCCTGCGCCTGCTCGACGATGTCGTCCTCATAGACGGGGTTGTAGTTGTTGGGCCGCCCTGCCCGTAGAGGAATCTCCTTGCCGGCCTTCATCAGGTTCATGTGCATGGCGGGGAGGCCGCCGTTGGGGCCGTAGGGAACGTTGAGCCGCGCGATGATCGTGGGGAGGCCGAACTCGGAGGAGATGAAGCGCGCCACGGCCTCGCCGCAGAGTTTGGAGGGCCCGTACGTCGGCGCCGAGGCGGCCATCGTTTCGCTCATCAACGGACTGTCCTCGCGGAAGGGCGGGCCTTCGGGGCCGCCGTAGACGGCAGTGGTGCCGCAGTGAAAGAAGGTCTTGGCCTTGCGGGTGTGGTACATCAGGTGCCCCACGCCCTCGCCGTTGACTTTGATGGCCTGATCGAAGCTCGGCTGCGTGCGTCCCGTCTGGAAGGCGAAGTGCAGGACGTGGGTGTAGTCGTCCGGGACGTCGCCCAGATCATCGAGGGCGTAGTCACGCCTGATGCACCGGATGCCCAGCGCCTCGAGCTTCTCCCGCGAGCCCTCGGCGGTGAAGCGGGCCAGGGCGTGGACCTCGTTGTGCGGCGCCAACGCCTTCGCCACGGGGAAGGCGACCTGACCGGCGGCGCCGGTGATGAGGACCTTGGCGTCTTGCAGCATCGAGGCGCCTCGCGGAGGGGTACGCTGGGCTGGTACCGCTAGCGGTACCAGCCGCTCCGCAAGACCACCGCGGGGAGGTCGCCCGTCTCCTTGCCGCCCTCGATGGTGAGACGGCCGTTCACCAGCACGTGCTCGACGCCGTCGGCGTTCTGCACCCAACGAGTGTCGCCGCCGGGGAGGTCGTTCTTCGGCTCCTTGTAGTGCGTTTCGAGCTTGTCGATGTCGAAGACGGCGATGTCGGCCTTCATGCCCGGCTTCAACACGCCGCGGTCCTTCAGGCCGATCCAACGCGCGTGGTCGGCCGTCACCTTCTTGACGCCGTGTTCGAGGTCCATCACGCCGTTCTCGACCACCCACTTCTTCAGGAAGTAGGAGGCCTCGCCGCTCTTGCACTCGCTGGCGATGTGCGCGCCGGCGTCGGAGTTCATCGGCGAGACGTGGGCGTGGTTGAGCAGCGGCGCACGCGACTCGTCGGCGAGCCACTTGTCCTCGGGCATGAAGCGCATCTCGAACATCGTCTCGCCGTCCTCGGCGAGAGCGAGGTCGAGTAGCACGTCCGCCTTGTGCTTGCCCGTCTCGGCGGCGAGCTGCGGGATCGTCTTCCCGTTGAGGCCTCGTTTCGACTCGGTGGCCGCCTTGTGTACCGTGAAGTACTCCCACACGATGCGGGGCCGGCGCATGTGGCGCGCGTCCATCGTGGGCTCGGCGTCGATCTCGTCGCGCAGCCGTTGCCGGATCGAGGTGTCGGCGAAGCGGGCGCGCCGTTCCTCCGGCGTCTTGCCCATGATCTCGAACCACGTGTCCATGCTGTTGAACGTCGTCGTGCCCGAGTTGATGCTGAAGATCTTGTAGAACGGCTGCGACGCCACGACGCCGTAGATCTCGGCGCCCTTTGTCCGCGAGTCCGCCATGAAGTCCCACGCGTCGGAGTTGCTGACGCCGTTGAGCTGGATGGTGGTCCCGCTGCGTATGGCGAGGTTGAAGATGAGCTCCTTGTCCTCTTTGCTCATCCCCGCGAAGAGCCCCTGCGGGATCAGGCCCATCGCCGTGGCGTTGAGCGACTTGAGCTCGTCGGCCAGGCCGTAGAGCTCCTCGGGCGCGGCCTGACGGCTCGGGACCGGCTCGCCGCGCGCCCCGAAGTGGCTCGGCGCCCGCGACGTGGTGAGCCCGAACGCGCCCGCCTCGACGCCGGCGCGAAGGACGCGCCGCATCTCGGCGATCTCGTCCTCGGTGGCCTCCCGCTCCAGGGCCGCCTCGCCCATCACGTAGTAGCGCAGCGTCGAGTGGCCCACCATGGTCACCGCGTTGACGCCCAAGCCCTTGTCCATGCTCTCGAGATACTCGGCGGTGGTTACCCAGTCCCAGGGCAGGTTCTCCTGGAAGATCTTGGGCGCGATCTCCTCCACCTGACCGAACATTTGAATGATGTACTCGCGGTCTTCGGGCTTTATCGGCGCCAGCGTGTAGCCGCAGTTGCCCATCAGCACTGTGGTCACGCCGTGCCACGAGGAGGAGGTGCCCCGCGGCTCCCAGAGAAGCTGGCCGTCGAGGTGGGTGTGAGGGTCGATGATTCCCGGCGTCACCACGAGCCCTGAGGCGTCGACGGTCTCGCCGGTGGTGCTCAGGCCGGACCCGATCTCCACGATCTCCGAGTCGCGTACCAGCACGTCCGCTTCGTACCGAGGCTCGCCGGTCCCGTCGACCACCGTGCCGCCCTTGATGAGGATTTCGCTCATGCCGAGTCCCCTTTCGCTCGCGTGGAGTTCAGGTCGCCAGTGTACGCCATCGGCCCAAGGGAAGGAAGATCTATGTCCAAGGTGTCAGGTTGGCCTACCGTCAGGATTGCTTGACTGACGACTGAGAGTTGAGACATGGTTCCCTAGACAACGCGCCGATCGCAAGTGAGAATGACGTTCTCAGGATGAACGCATTGATTGGGGCGTCGCTGGATTTGACATGACACGTCCGTTTCAGCTGGAGTTGTTTCCCGAAGCTGAACCGCCTCGCCATAAGGAAAGCACTTCAGGAAGCTTCGTTGACAACATGCAGCTTCCGGTGCATCGGTGGTTCCGGTTTAGCGCCGGGTTCAGTGGCGCGTGGGCTAGGAATGTCATAGCGCAGGAAGCCGCGAACGCCGAGGTTCGGGTATTCGATCCATTTGCGGGAAGCGGCACGACGCTCATCGCCTCCGAGCAATGTGGAGTTCCTGCTCAAGGTATTGATCCCCATCCATTCGCTGGCCGAGTCGCTAGGGCCAAGCTGGCGTATCGGTCGTCCCCTGACGAATTCGTCCAACGCGCGACAGAGATCGTGACCATTGCTGAACGGTGCAGTCCTAACGTGGAACGCTACGCTCCTCTCATACAGAAGTGTTACACGAGCGATGCGCTTGCGGAGCTTGATTCTCTGAGGCAAGCTGTCGTCGACAATGACAACGGCGACCCCACATCTCAACTAGTGTGGCTTACGCTTGCTTCCATCCTCCGATCCACTGCTCACGTCGGTACTGCTAATTGGCAGTATATTTTGCCAAATAAGCGCAAAGCAAAAGTCAAGAGACCACTAGCGGCGTATGAAGAGATGGCGCACATAATCTACCAGGATATGCATGCCCTTTCGCACCTTAATGGACCACGCGCTGTATTTGATACAGATGACGCTCGATCATGTGAAAAGATACCTCGGAACTCGTTCAACCTGGTAGTCACATCCCCACCCTATCCAAACAACTACGATTACGCAGATGCGACGCGCTTGGAGATGACATTTTTTGGCGAGATAGAAAGCTGGGGAGACCTCCAACAGAGTGTGCGACGGCATCTGCTCAGGTCTTGCACACAGCATGTCCCTGAAAGGGCAGTTAACATCGAAGCCGTGATTGAGCAAGAAGAAGTTAGTTCAATCCGTGAAGAACTAAGAGAGGTTTGCGAAAAACTCGCAAAAATCCGTTTGGGTCGCGGCGGCAAGAAAACTTACCACAATATGGTTGCATGCTACTTCTTCGACTTGGCCCAGGTCTGGCGGGCGCTTCGGCGAGTCTTAGACTCGCCCTCAAGGGTCTGCTTCGTGATAGGAGACTCTGCGCCCTACGGTGTGTATGTGCCTGTCATCAGGTGGCTTGGCCGTCTCGCGCTCGCGGCCGGCTTTAACTCATTCTTGTTCGAGAAAACTCGCGACCGGAATACAAAATGGAAAAACAGAAAGCACAGAGTCCCGTTGTGCGAAGGTCGTCTGTGGGTGGAGGGATAAGACCCTGTCATGGCGCAGTCGCCCGCACACCGACTCGGACAAATCATCGGAGAGCGGCTTGAGAATGCGATTCAAGAACCGCTTCAAGAGGTTGCGAATGAATTTGGACTATACTTGGACTACAAGCACGTCCGCCCCGCCCGTGGAGGGAAGAGGAAGGTATCATGGAAGGACTCACGGGGCAACGTGCATGATCTTGACTATGTGCTAGAAGAAGGAGGCTCTGAGGATATACTGGGCCGACCACGAGCCTTTATAGAATCCGCT
The DNA here is from genome assembly GCA_965261455.1 of Dehalococcoidia bacterium. Lineage (GTDB taxonomy): Bacteria > Chloroflexota > Dehalococcoidia > SHYB01 > SHYB01 > DAOUKH01. The sequence continues at coordinate 206,824 of OZ253453.1, forward strand.
TGGCGTCGGTATACCAAGCATTCCCGGAACAAGGCTCAGGAAATCCAAGGCGCGATTACACCACTCGCCGAGACGTATCGTGATTCCAATCCTTTCCTTGGCGTAGTTCTCGGCGGCGTTTTCACGGAAGGCTCCTTGGAACAGTTCCGCTCGCATAAATTCAAGCTGATTTACTGCTCCTATGCATCGATTGCCAAAGCATTTGCGAGTGAAGGAGTTGACATATGCTGGAGCGAAAAGACAAGTGAGAAGAAGTTAGAGAGCATTGTCAGAAAACTTGAAAAACTGACTTCTAGAAAGCTTAAGCGGATCTCGGAAGAGATTTGCCGAGCCCATGCGGAACAATTTGACGCCTTCTTTGAAAGCATCCGCTCCTCTTTGGGACGTCAGGTTGAGCGTATCTCCATAGTGGCCTTGTCAGGCATACAGGAAGCAGTAACTTCCATTGTGGATGCCATTAGGTTTGTCGAACAGTATGACGAAGCATCTGCTGCAACAGAATTTGTTCGGTACGAGTTGAACGTGCGATACTCGAATGGCGATGAAGTGCGCGGTATGTTTCAAGAGAAGAACGGAGCTGTTGAATTTCTCCGCTCGCTTGGATAGAGAGCCCGCGGACTACTCCACCGACTCGCCCACAAGCTCGCGAAAGGCCACAACTTCTACTTCCCCGGCTTCGCCTACTGTCTGGACGCCTCCTCTTTGGGTAGCTGAGAGAGCGTACAGACTAAGGAATAGGTGCCATCGCAACCGGGTCCAGGGGAGGGGCGCTAGTCGATAACCCCCAGCTTGCGGGCGAAGTCCAGGCCCTGGCGCGCGGTGTGGATGTGGGCCTCGTCGACGAGGCCGTCCTCGAAGCGGACGGCTCCTCGGCCCTCGGCCCACGCCGCCTCCATCGTCACGAGGGTCTTGCGCCAGCTCTCGATCTCCTCCGGCGTGGGGGTGAAGACCTCGTTGAGGATGGGCACGTGCGTGGGGTGGATGCACGTCATCCCCACGTAGCCGAGGTCGCGGGTCTGGTTGGCGAAGGCGCGCAGTCCTTCGAGGTTCCCGATTTGGCTCCACTGCCCGCTCATCGGGTAGGGGACGCCGGCGGCGCGCACGTCGAGCAGCACCTTGGAACGGAAGTAGAGCGATTCCAGGCCCTCCGGCGTCCAGCGGTAGCCGATCGAGCGGACGATGTCGCCCCGCCGCGACACGCCCGATCCCAAGTAGGCGATCCGCTTCGAGGCGGTGGCGATCTCGTAGGACTGGCGTATCGCCCCGGCGGATTCGAGCAGCGGCGTGATGACGATGCGGCCCTCGGGGAGCCCGCGCTCACGTTCGAGCTCGGTGAGGATGGCGTCGACCGCCGCCACGTCTTCGGGGCCGCGCGTCTGCGGGATCATCACGCCGTTGAGGCCGGCGCAGACGATGGCTTCGAGGTCGGCGCGGTTCTTGGCCGACGCGGGGCCCGATACGCGCACCACCCGTTGCGGGCCGGTGCCGCCGGTCTCTTCGAGCACGCGGCGCACGATCTCGCGTCCCTTGGGGAGCTCGGCGGGCGGCATCGCGCCCTCCATGTCGAAGATCAACCCGTCGGACCCGTACTTGGGAGCCTCGCGCATCCAATCTTCACGGTTGCCCGGCACGAAGAGCAGACTGCGAATTGGCTTGGGGTCAATCGGCATGGGGGTCTCCTTTAGCGTCGGACGCATTTTCGCCCCAACCTTACCCGTAAAGGCCTCGTTTGCGTAGCCCTTTGGGGGGAACCATCTTGTTGGTGGAAACCATCTTGGCGCCCGCGGGCGGATTGCTAGCGGCGGCGTATCCACTACAATACGGGCGATAGGGCCAAGCCCGAAGCGGAGGTAACACATGACGACGGCGCTTGAAGGTATGCGGGTACTGGAGCTGAGCGTGAGCATGTCCGGCTCGATGGCCGGGATGTTCCTGACGGAGAACGGCGCACAGGTCATCAAGGTCGAACCTCCGGGCGGAGACCCTACGCGGGGGAGCTCGGGATTCCTGGTGCGGAACCGCGGCAAGAAGAGCGCGGTCATCGATCTGAAGACTGCCGACGGCTTGGCGACGTTCAAGCAGCTCGCCGCCGGCGCCGACGGTGTGATCGAAGACTTTGCCCCCGGCGTCGCCGACCGGTTGGGCGTGGGCTATGACGCCCTCCGCGAGGTCAACCCTAGCCTCGTCTACGCTTCGATCACGGCGTTCGGCGAGGTCGGCCCCTACCGCGACCTGCCGGGCTACGAGCCGATCGTGGCGGCGAAGACGGGCCGCATGATCTCCCAGGAGGGCTTCCGCGAGGGCCCCATCTACACACCCACGCCGATCTCCTCCTACGGCTCGGCGGCCATCGCCGTGCAAGGACTGCTCGCCGCGCTCTACGCCCGCAAGACCACAGGCGTGGGGCAGCGCGTCGACGTGAGCCACCTCGCCGCGCTCACCGCCTACGACATGGGCGGCTTTCTCCATAGGATGCACGCGAACGACGAGGACGACGGTCCCGCGTTCGGCGTGATCCCGCTGGCGTTCATGACCGCCGAATGCAGCGACGGACGCTTCATTCAGATGTGCAGCCGCCAGCCCCACCTCTTCCGCAACTGGATGCGCGTCCTCGGGCTTGAGCACCTGTACGACGATCCCGCGTTCAATGACATGCCCGACCGGTTCCCCACCCGCCGCGACCTCCAAGCCGTGGTGGAGATGGTCGAGACACGCATGAAGGAGAAGACCTTCGACGAGTGGATGGAGATCTTCACCAACGACGACGTCGGCGGCGACCCGTTCCTCGGCGCGCAGGAGTACTTGGACCACGAGCAGACCACCGCCAACGGCCGGCGTCAGACGGTCGTCGAACCGGGTATCGGCGAGACGGTGCAGATCGGGCCGCTGGCCAACTTGTCCGAGACGCCCTCGGTCGTTGGCGTGCCCGCGCCGAGCCTGGGGCAGCACACCGACGAGATCGTGGCGTCGCTCGCAACGGCCCCGATACGAGTCACGGCGCCGACGGGTAAGACGGTGCGGAGGCCGCTCGACGGCGTCACCGTCCTCGAGTGCGCTTACTTCTACGCCGCGCCCTTCTCGATGACGCTGCTCGCCGAGCTGGGGGCGCGCATCATCAAGGTCGAGCCGAACGCCGGCGACCCGATGCGCCGCAACTGGTCGTCGACGTACAGCAAGTCGGCGGCGAGCAAAGAGAGCGTGGTCCTCAATCTGAAGACGGAAGAGGGCCGCGAGATCGTCCACAAGATCGCCGCCAAGGCCGACCTCTTCCTGCACAACTTCCGTCCCACCGGCGTGGTGGAGAAGCTGCAGATCGACTACAAGACGCTGAGCGCGATCAACCCGAGGCTGGTGTACATCTACGGCTCGTGCTACGGCACGAACGGGCCTTGGAGGCGCCGGCCCGGCTTCCATTCGTCGCCAAGCGCCATCGCGGGCTCAGGGATCATCGAATCGGGGTTCGGCAATCCGCCCAAGGACCGCGTCTTCCCCGACCCCGTCGGCGCGTTGGGCGTCGCGACGGCGGCGATGATTGGGCTCCATTCGCGCGACCGCACCGGCAAGGGACAGTACGTCGAGACGACGATGCTGAGTTCCTTGGCCTACGTCGTTTCGTCGTGGGGCTTGCAGTACGAAGGGAAGCCCGCCAACCCGATCCCCGATCAGGGGCAGCACGGCTACAACGCCCTGCACTGGCTCTACGAGTGCGGGGACGGCTGGCTCTTCTTGATGTGCCCCAAGGAGGAGCACTGGACCGTGGTCGCCGAGGCCGCCGGGCTCGCCGGCGACGCGCGCTTCGCCACCGCGGAGTCGCGCATGGCGAACGACGAGGCGCTGCGCGCCGCCCTCGGCGCGGCCTTCGCCCGCCGCCCCGCCGCGCAGTGGGAGGACATCCTGCTCCATGCGGGCGTCCCCGCGGTGCGCGCCGACGGCACGCCGCATCACGAGTTCATGCTCAACGACCCCCAGGTGCGCCTCAACGACCTCGCCCGCGAGGACGAGCTTCCCGAGCACGGCAAGTTCTGGCGCAGCGCCCCGGTCTACCACTTCTCCGAGTACGAGACCCGCTTCGAGACACCGCGCCCGCTGGGCTTCGCCACCGAGAGCGTCCTCCGCGAGTTCGGCTACTCCGACCGCCAGATCGACGAGCTGAGCGAGAAGGGCGTGACGACCGCGGTGGGCCACGGCCTCCCCGCCTAAGGATCCTGGAGGCGTTGTGCCCGGAGATGTCATGAAAAGAAACGAACCGCAGCCGCTGCGCACGATTCTCTTCGTGCCGGGCAACAAAGAGGACTGGATGCGGAAGGCGGTCAAGTACGGCGCCGACGCGCTGGTCTTCGACCTCGAGGACGCCGTCCCCGAGGCGCACCGCTCCCAGGCCCGCGAGATGGTCCGCCGTGTCACCGAAGAACTCGCCGCCCAGGGCTATACGATCTTCGTCCGCGTGAACGGCATCGACACGTTCGAGACCGGCGACGACCTCGAAGCGGCGGTCTGCGAGGGCCTCCATGGCATCTTCCTGCCCAAGACGCGCGGCCCCGAGGACATCGTGGCCGCCGCGACACTGCTGGAGCACTTCGAGCATCGGGCCGGCCTCCCCATCGGTCGCACCCTGATCAATCCGCTGCTGGAGACGGCGCAGTCGATACGGCTCGCTTACGAGATCGGGACGACGTCGCCGCGCGTCGCCTACATGGGCTACGGCTCGGCCAAGGACGGCGACGGGGCGCGGGCCATCGGCTACACCTGGACGCCGGAAGGCGCGGAGTCGCTGCACATAAGGGGCTCGGTGCTGGTGGACGCGCGGGCCGCCAACGTCGCCTACCCCATCACGGGCTTATGGCCCCACGTCGGCGAGCACGAGGGACTGCGCGCCATGGCCGTCGAGTCCAAGAACCTGGGCTACGACGGCATGATGTGCATCCACCCCAGCCACGTCCCGATCATCAACGAAGTCTTCTCCCCCACGGGCGAGGAGATCGAGGAATGGAAAGGCGTGATCGCCGCCCTAGCCGAAGCCGAAGCCGCCGGCACCACAGCCATCCAACGCGACGGCTTCCTCATCGACACCGCAATGGTCCGCGTAGCCAAGGAGCGGCTGGAGCACGCCAAGAAGCTCGGGCTGGCGTAGGCGGGGGCCCGCCATTCTTGGCCGGCATAAGCCAAGGGCGGGCAACACGCCCTCAGCGAGCACGTAGACAAGGCTCGCATGTGACGTCGAAGCGATCCGTAGATGCGCGGACGTCCCGGCCTAGTTCGCGCCTATCTATGCCACACGCCGTGATCTCGCCTTCAGGAAAGCCTTCGTGTACGACGGCTAGCCCGTCCGGCTCCTCTTGCTCCTCTTGGCCGCGCGTGAAGTAGCAACCCTTGTCGGTACACTCTTCGGGGTAGAAGCACTCCCGACCAATGACCACACGGCAAGACACCCGCTCGGCTTCAGCTCGGCAACCAGGGCAGGTCGAATCGTCGTCGTAAACGTGGTACTCGCCGTGCGTAGGGCACGTGCGCTCGGCACAGCGATCGCATGGCCCATACGCCTTCCGCTCCGTCTTCTGGATCATGTATCGCTCATGGTACGGATCTGCGTAGAAGTACCAATTCCCTTGAATTTGGTCGCATTGAGGACAGACGTTGCAAATGTCTTTGGCCCTTTGAGTAGCCGAGAAGCGCTCCTGTAGAATCGCCCCCTGCGCCGCTGCGAAGTCTCGCTCAGCCTTCGTAAAGGCACTTGGCTCTAGGCTGCTGCCTCCCCAACGTGTCCCCGAGATCGCTCCTGTCGCTACGGTCACGGGGGCTTCACACTTCCAACAATTCTTGACGCTTATCGAGATCGTGCGTTGCGGTAGCGGAGCTCGGCAATCGTCGCACCGCGGGCGTTGGCAAAGCTGATTGTGTTCATCTATCCGGATCTTGCCCGCATCGAGATCTTGTAGGCGACCCTTGAGAGCCAGCGCCTCTTGGGCTTCTCGTCGGGCCTTCCGTTTCTCGACCTGTTCCCATGGTTGAGCGGAAACCCTTTTGAGATGCACCTCATAGAGGTTTATGCCGTGCTTGATTGCGTAATGACGGACTTTCTCCGAAGGCTCGTTGGTAAACACCACCTCGAAGAAGGTAACAGGCTGACCCTGCCCGTCATAGCAAACGAGGTCTGGAGAGATGCCACCTATACGAGGTGAAGCCGTTATAGCTGCCACGTCCTTTACAAGGTCGTACGTGTGGTCGTCGGGGCACTCATTGCACTCCACATCCACGAGCAGGGACTGACCCAGGGCCGCGTTCAGGGCGTCTTGGATCGCCGCGACCGCTTGTTCGTGGATATCACTCGGCGACATCCCTACCTCCGGACTCGCGGGCAAGTATACTTGGCCGCTTCCTCCTCGGATGAGGCACTTGCTTAGGCCACTGCCCCGAGTGGCGGAGGGTGTCTCGGAGGCGCTCGCGCCTAGATGCGCCGGACGTTCGGCAGGCCCGCCATGCGCGCGTCCAGCGTGAGGACTTCGAGGCCGGCGCGGTCGTAGTCGTTGGCGATGAGGCGGTCGAAGAGGCCGGGTTGGCCGAGGGCACTGAGAGCGTCGATGACCGGGCGTCCGTTCAGTGGCGAGACCAGCCCGCTGCGCAGCACGTCGAGCAGCCCGGCGCGAGCGTCGCCCTTGGACACGCCGTAGTGGTGCTGAACGGCCACGTAGGCTTCCCCGACGACCTGGTTCGACGCGTAGACCTCCGCCCCGCCTTTCGCCAAACGCTCCAGTTCCTTGGCGCAATAAGAGAAGGCGTCGGCAGGAATGCCGGTGAGCAGCCGGACGAGGACGGACGTGTCAATCCCGTAGCGAGGGATCATGGGGCTCGCTGCGGAACGTTTCGATGTCGAACGGCGGCGCGCCGGGCCGGACCTTGTCGCGCAGTGGCGCGAGGAGGGACGGGTTGAGTCGTCGTGGCCGCAGCAGGTAGCCGTCTGGGCCTTCGTCTAACTCGATGTGATCGCCTGGGCCGACACCTAGGGCGTCCAAGACGCGGGCGGGGAAGGTTACCTGGCGCTTCGAAGTCACCTTGATGAGCATCACACGGCTCCTTACCAGATACTATATTCTAGTAAGGCGGCGAGTCAAGCCTAAATCAACCCCTCCGCCGACAGCGCCGCCGCATCCAGCCCCAGCAGCTCCTCGTAGGCCCAGCGGTTGTGTTCGCCGACGTGAGGCGGGGCGCCTTCGACGGTGGCTGGGGTGCGGGAGAGTTTGATGGGGAACCCTGCCACCGTCATCGTGTCTTCCCCCTCGCGGCCCACCTCGACCAGCATCTCACGGGCGTGGACCTGCGGGTGCTGGGCCATTTCGGGCACGGTGAGGACTCGCGAGCAGGGGACGCGGGCGGCGTCCATGGCGGCGGAGACTTCGTCGACGGTGCGCCCTGCCACCCACGCTTGCACGATCGGGCTGATCTCGTCGCGGTGCTCGAAGCGGCTGAGGTTGTCGCGGTAGCGGTCGTCATCGAGCAGGTCGGCGCGCCCGATGGTGCGGGCCAGCCGCCGCCACTGTGACTCGATGGCGGGGCAGATCATCACCGTCCCGTCCAGTGCCTCGAACGAATCGACGAAGGAGTACCAGCTGCCGTTGCCGATGCGCCGCCGCGCCCGCCCCGTGTGGCGGACCTCGGAGACCATGGCCTGGGCAATCACGGGCAGCACCGTGCTGTCGAACAGCCCCACGTCCACCATCTGGCCGAGGCCGCTGGCGTTGCGCTCCCAGAGCGCCAGCATGACGCCGAAGGCACCGTTGTAGCCCGCGAGGAAGTCGCCGATGGCGACGCCGGAGCGGGTGGGCGGGCCGTCGGCCTGCCCGGTGAGGTCCATCATCCCGGCCGTCGCCTGCACCGTGACGTCGAAGCCGGTCTTCTCAGCGAACGGCCCCGTCTGGCCGTAGGCGGAGATGGCGCCGACGATGATCGAAGGGTTAACGTTGCTGAGCGCGTCGTAGTGGAGGAGGGCGGCCTGCGGCGAGCCGGGGGCGTAGTTGTGGACTATTACATCGGCTAGGCGCACCAGGTCGCGCAGGAGGGGCGAGGCCGCTTCGTTGCGGAGGTCGAGGGTGATGCCCCGCTTGTGCCGCCCGGTGCAGGCGAACCACATCGGCTGGTCCTGGGGGCCCATGACGCCGATGCGGCGGTCCTCCTCGCCTCCGGGGGCCTCGACGCGCACCACCTCGGCGCCGGCGTCGGCGAGCAGGGCGCAAACCGTAGGCGCGGCGATGTACCGCGAGAAATCCAGCACGCGAATGCCGTCGAGGACTGGGCTCATTGATCGCTCCCTTCGCCGCAGACGCCCCCCAGTGCGCGGATCAAGGGTTGAGAGCGGAGGGCGGAGGCAGTATACATAGGGGGATGGCGGGAACGGTGGACGACAAGCCGCCCGCCGCCCAAGCCCCAAATGCTGCACCAGAGGTGGCTATGTCTGACGAAACCGTCCGATCCCTACAGGGTGTGCGCGTGCTCGCGCTCCCCGATGCCAAGCTCGCCCTTTGCTGCAAGCTCCTCGCCGACATGGGCGCGGACGTGGTGGCCGCGGAGCCACCGGAAGGCTCGGCACTCCGCTCCGCGCCGCCGCGCGCCAACGAGGGAGGGGAGAGCCTTGTCTTCTGGTATGGCTACTCCCGCGCCCGTTCGGTGGACTGCGATATCTCGACGGCGGAGGGCCGCGATCGGTTCGCCGACCTCGCCGCCAAAGCCGACGTGCTGCTCGACGCGCTGCCGCCGGGGCGTCTCGCCGCGCTTGGCCTCGCGCCGGAGACGTTGGCCGCCGCTAACCCGGGGCTCATCCACCTCTCCGCCACCGACTTCGGGAGCAGCGGCCCCTTCAGCGACTACCTCGGCTCCGACATCGTGACGTGGGCCATGGGCGGGCTGATGAGCCTGACCGGCGACCCCGCCCGCGAGCCGCTGACCGCGCCCGCGCTTCAGTCGTACCACTGCGCCTCTGTCTGGGCGGCGCTCTCGGTGCTTGGCGCCGTCTACCGCCGCCGGAAGACGGGCCAGGGCGCCCGCGTCGATCTCTCCGTTCAGGAGACCTCCTTCGACATGTCGGAGACGGCGCACTCCTTCTACTTCTGCAACGGCGAAATCGTGAAGCGCATCAACGGCGACCACCCCCTCACCACGCCGTTCAAGGTCTACCAGACCAGCGACGGCCACGCCTTCGTGGGGCTGTCGTCGCAGCACCAATGGCAGTCGATGGTCGCTTGGATGAGGCGATTGGGCTACGATCCCGGCCCGCTCGACGACCCTGCCTTCAGCGAGCTCGTCAACCGGCGCGCCAACCGCGACCTCATCAACGAAAAGGTTGGCGGGTTCGCGCGCCTGGTTACCGAGGACGACCTCTTCTACGGCGGCGCCGAGCTCGGCATCCCCAACGCGCCGGTGCGCTCCCCCGGCCAGACGGTGGAGGACGAACAGCTACAGTTCCGCGGCAGCTTTGACGCCCTCGCCGACCCCCGCCCCGGCCACGAAGGCGAGCGCCCCGCGATGCCCTGCCTCCCCTTCCGCGGCAATGCGGGGCTTCAGCCGCCGGCTCCGGGCGCGCCGCCCAGCCCCGGCGAGCACACCGCAGAGGTCGCGGACGAGTGGTCGGCGCCGTCCCAATGGCCCGAACCCTCGTCGGCGGCGCGACGTCTCCCCCTCGGCGGCGTCCGCGTCGTTGACTTCTGCTGGAACATCGCGGGGCCTATCATGGGCCGCGCGCTGGGCGACCTAGGCGCGGAGATCGTCAAGATCGAGCCCCGGGAGATGGGCGACCCGTCGCGGGGCCTCGTGCCCTTCCGCGGCGGCGTGACCAACCTCAACGGCAGCTACACCTTCCACGACATCAACCGCGACAAGCAGAGCGTCACCATCGACATGAGGAAGCCCAACGCCGCCGCCGTCGCGCTCGGCATCATCAAGCACGCCGACGTGGTGATCGAGAACTTCACCGGCGGGACCATGGGCCGCCTTGGCGCGAGCTACGAGTTCGTCGCCGAAGCGAACCCGCGGGCGATCATGGCGAGCCTTACCGGTTTCGGACAGAATGGCCCGCGGGGGTCGTGGCCTAGCTACCACCCGACCTCGTCGGCCCTCAGCGGGCTCACCTGGCTCTTTGGCTACGAGGGCGAGGGCCCGCTCGGCTTCGGCCACTCGCACATGGACTACATGGCGGGCTATCTCGGCGCGCTCGGCGTCCTCGACGGCCTGCTCCGCCGCGAGGTCACCGGCGAGGGCGACCACGTGGACGTGTCGCAGCTCGAATGCGGCGCCACGCTCGTCGGCCCCCAGGTCCTGCAGTGGACGGTGAACGGCGAGACGGCTAGGCCCGAGGGCAACCGCGCCGGCGCGCTCGGCGCGCCGCTGCAAGGCTGCTACCAGTGCGCCGGCGACGACCAGTGGATCGCCGTCACCGCCGCCGACTCCGAGACGCTGGCCAAGCTCGGTGAGCTCACCGGCGCCGCCGACGGCTCGCCCGGCGCCGTCGAGGCCGCCCTCGCTGCCTGGTGCGCCACGCTCGAACCCTGGGACGCCTTCCACCGGCTCCAGGAGGCGGGTGTCGCCGCCGGCGTCGTCTCCCACGGCCCCGACCTCGAGCGCGACGAGCACCTCGCGGCGCGCGGCGCGGTCGCCAAGCTCCCCCATCCCGAACTCGGCGAGGCGGTGATCATCCAGTGCCCCGTTGTCCTCGACGGCGAGCGCCTCGCGGTGCGCCGACCGGCCTCGCTGCTCGGCGAGCACAACGAGCACATCCTCCTCGGCGTCGTGGGAATGAGCGAGGAAGACTATCTCAACCTCGTCGTGAGCGAGATCATCTGAGTGAACGGGACCACGCAACCATGACGGCCCTCCCCGAGTTCTCCATTGAGGGTAAGAAGGCCATTGTGACCGGGGCGGGCCGCGGCATCGGCAAGGCGATCGCGCTCACGCTGGCCGAGGCCGGCGTCGACGTCTGCGTCGCCGCACGGAGCCGCGACGAGCTGGACGCGGTGGCCGACGAGATTCGCGGGATGGGCCGTCGCGCCGCCGCTATCCCAACGGACATAACCGATGAGGCCAGCGTCGCGGCAATGGTGGACGGCGCGGTGCGCGAGCTTGGCGAGATCGACGTGTTGGTCAACAACGCGGGGATCGCCGTGGTGAAGCCGCTCGTGCCCCTCCCCGGTCTGAAGCCGGCGACGGCGGACAGCTTCCCCGGCTTCTTCGAGCCCTACACCTCGGAGGAATGGTCCCAGGTGATGGACGTCAACCTGCGCGGCGCCTTCTTCTGCATGCGGGCCGTCGGGCCGCACATGCTGGCGCGCGGCTCGGGGAAGGTCGTCAACATCTCGTCGATCAACGCCGAGCGGGCGGGCCGCTACCGCTTCACCTACGACACGAGCAAGGCGGCGCTCAACCGCATGACGAAGTCCATCGCCGTCGAGTGGGCCCGCCACGGCGTGCAGGTCAACGCGATCTGCGCCACCTACGTCGACACCGACCTGATCCGCGTGTCGATGGAGGATGAGCGGCTGCGGTCGAAGATCCTGGCGGAGATTCCGATGCGCCGTCTCGCCGATGCCCGCGAGGTCGGCCTGGTCACCGCTTTCCTGTCGTCGTCGGCGTCGGACTTCATGACCGGCGCGTGCGTCTTCCTCGACGGCGGTAGCACGTCGTAGCGCCGCCGACCTTCTCCCGCCCCTGGGGAGAATGAGAGACGGCGCGAGCGCAACGTTCGCACCCACGCCTCCTTCACCATCGAAGATCGAAGCCGCCTGCCTCCCCGCTCGGGGCGCGCCACTCCACCTCGACGCCATCGACGCGGGCCATCCCCGGCCCTTCCCGTAGTCGCTCCAGCAGCGCCTCGACGGCAGCCCGCGACCCCTCGGCGTAGACCTCGACCGCGGCCCCATCGGGCAGGTTGCGCACCCAGCCCGCCAGCCCCAGCCGCCGCGCATGCGACGCCGCAAAGGTGCGGAAGTTCACCCCCTGCACGCGCCCGCGGACGGTAAAGAGCGCCGCGGCATTGACGTTCACCGCCCCGCCCGCCGCGCCATCGCTAGGCCCTGTCGCCCGCGGGGCCGGCCCTCTCCAATACCCGCTTGATGCGCGGGTACATCTCCTGAATGACTTCGGCGAGCGTCTGGGCGGCTAGCTCGGCGCCGGGTTCGTCGAGGGCCACGTGGACGGTTTTGCCGGCTTCGTAGAAGCCGCTTAGGCCCGACCGAGTGTTCCATCCGGGCTTTTCCGCGAACGTGGCGGTCAATCGCCGGAGCCTCTTGATCGACTCTTTGCTAACGCCGGCCGAGCGTGCGTAGCGCTCACTGAATTGAAACAAAGCCGTGACGCGAAACATGTCCTGCCCATCTTTCGCCACTCTCACAAAAATGAAGAAGCTGAACCCATCAGAAGTCCAGGGACTATGCGAATACCACAGCCCGTAGTAGCGGAAGTCGCCGGCCTTCAGCGTCCCGGGATATACGTCGGTAGGTACTAGCTCCGGTTCGAGTCTATCTTTGACCTTGTCGGCGACCGAGCGCGCGAACCTGCTGACCTGGCCGCCTTGGCTTTCCAGCCCATTCAAGGTGGCATCGTGCTCTTTCAGCTCTCTTTGCGTGATTCTGAGACCGGTCAGCAAGTCTTTAGGGTTGCGCTCCTGGAGGAGATCCGTCCTGTCCACGTAGCACTCGCCCCTCTCTTCATCCAGATAGGGCGTCAGTTGCAGGCAAGACACGTCGACACCGTGCTTCTTCCCCAGCCAAAGCGCCGCCGTGGTGACCTCCTTGGCGAAGGTTCTCGCCACCAAGAGCGCTCGCTGCCGGTGGTTGAGCTTGGCCTTAAGATCTTTTTCGTCCTTCGAGCCGGTGTGCTGCTTCAGCTTTTCCACCGCCGCCATCCTATCGCCGCCCAGGAACTCGGCGTAGAGGTCGATGATTTCTCCGGGTTTGCGCTTCCAGCACCCCGCGGCGTAGAGGGGCGCTCGCCAGTCGATGGGCTTACGGGGTTTCCAATCGTCGTCATAGAGCCATACTTCGACCGCGACGAGGGCACCGCAGCGGTCCACGGCCAAGATGTCGAACCAGAGGCCTTGTACGTCGGAGTGATCGCGCTGGATGACCAGCAGGTCTTCGCCGAGCATTCGCGGATCATTCACCAGCCAGTCGTGGGGGTCCGATGGATCAGGGAATACGAAAGTCGTGCGGGTCAAATCCTCGGGCTTCTTGCCGTCGGGGAGCAGGCGAAGGGCGGGCCGTGGGCCCGGCGTTCCAAGAGGACCTACGGGGACCGTCCTTCCTAACACCTCCTCAATCCGCGGATACATCCCGCCGATGACCTCGGCGAGCATCTCGACCGTGCGCGCCGCTCCCTTGCTATCAAGCGCTACGTCGATACTCTTGTTCGCCTCGTGCCAGCCATCGGATCTCCAAGCGCCGTAACCAGGTTTCGCCGCGAATTCCGCGGTCAAACCTCGAAGGTTTTCAATGGCCGATTCGGTAACTCCAGCTTGGCGCGCGGTATCTTTGTGGAACTGGAACAAGGCCGTGACACGAAACGGAGCGCTTCCACCTCCTTCCGCCACTCGCACTTGCACGGCGAAGGTGAAGCCATAACGGTTCCAGGGTTTGTCCGAATACCAAAGACGAAAGTAGCGGAAGGCGTCCGCCTTCACGGTCCAATTCATGACCTCGGAAGGCATCAAGTCCTGCCCGAGCAGTTCGCTGAGGTTGGCCGCAACCGAGCGCGAGAACTTGTTGATTCGCTGCGTGTAGCGGTCCAGCATGGCGTTGTCGCTTTCGCTGGGGATCTTTTGCAGGGCCACGAGCAAGGCTTCCTCGTCCAGCGCCGGAATGAACTGCGTCATGGTCACATAGCACACCTTCGTCGCTTCGTGCTTCAGATAGGGAATCGGCCTCAGACAGGACACTTCGAGTCCATGATTCCTCAGCCAAAGCACGGCCGTAGCCGCCGTCTCATAGAAGCAGTGCGCTACCAAGACCAATCGTTGCCGGTGGTTGAGCTTCTTCCTGAGGTCTTCCACACCCTCCGAGCCGGTGTGCTCAATTAGGCGCTTGACGGCCTTCTCTCTCTCGTCACCCTGGTACTTGCCGTAGAAGTCGATGCCGGTGTGCCGCTTCAGCCGATCCTCCGCCCACCATCTGACGCCGTGCAGGTACTCGCCGTACAGGTCGATGATCTCGTCGGGGGTGCGTTTCCAATAGGCGGCGGCGTAGACGGACGCCTGCCAGTAGATGTCGTAGCCGGACCAGTCCTGCTTCAGCTCGACGATGACAAGCGCGCCCTCACGGTCTATGGCAACGAGGTCCGGATAGAGATTGCCGGCATCCACAGGGTCAGCTTGCCGCTGGATGACTAACAAGTCCTCACCGAGCAACCGGGGCTCGTGCTCCAACCATTCCTCAATGTCTTCTTCCCGGAAGCCCCGCTCCGCGAACGTGGTCTCGTTAAGTTCTTTCGGCTTGGGAGGGTACGGAAGAGTTTCGATCCTACTGCCGCGTACCCGGAATATTGGACTCGACATCTGGTTCCTGCCTTTCTTTCACGCACGGAATCTTGGCTGCGGTAGCGCGCGCTTTAGTTGGACTCGCGCGGTACGCCGCGTCCATGCGCCGCTCCCAGAGGTCGGGCGCCTCCACCACGTGCGAATCAGCCGAGATCAAGCGATGGCCCACGGCGGGCCTCCCGCGCGGCGGACTAGGCCGGCATACCCAGCGGCGTCTTCCCCAGGATCTTGAACAGGTTGTGGGACAAGACGCCCTGCTTCTCGGCGTCGGTGAGGCCGGACTCCGTCACGTAGCCCTTGATGGGGACGAGCGACGGCGAGGCCATCATGGGGTAGGAATAGATACCCGAGCCGTAGATGAGCCGGTGCGCGCCGAGCACCTGCTTCACGTGGTTGATCTTGCCCACGCCGCCGGTCCACATACCGGTGTCGAACGTGATGTTCTCCCTGCGCTGGCAGATGTCGAAGAAGAGCTCGGTCTCCTCGAAGCCTGCTAGACCGTCGATCACCACGAACTGCGCCGTTGGGAACTCGGCGGCGAGCCGCTCCAGCCGCCACGGCGATTCGAGCAGCGAGCCCTGATGACAGTGGACGAAGTTCGTCATCCCTTCGTCGATAATCACACGGGCGCACCGCCGCATCCACGGCGAATCGACGTAGCAGCCCTGCAGCCGGTTGTGCCACAGCACCCCGACCATCCCTAGGTCGCGCTTGATGCGCCGGATCTCGTCGAGAGCCGCCTCGCCCTGACGCGGCTCGATGGCGCCCACGGCGAAGGGGAACCGCTCGGGGTGCTTGTCGCGGAAGGCCGCGAGCCGGTCGTTGACCTTCGCGGTGTCGGCGACGCCGTTGGGCATCAGGTACTGATAGGCGGGTCCGATGACGGTGCGGTGGATCCCGCTCCGGTCCATCGTCGCCGTACGCGTGCGGAACTCCCGGACTTCAGGGTCTTCCGACTCGTCCTCCACGCTCCCATGAACGAAATCCTCGATCAGCCCCAGGTGCTGGTGAACGTCCAGAATCTCCATAGCACTCCCCGCCTTCCTCCGTTGTGTTCCCTTCGACCCCTAGGACGAGTCCCCGGAGAACGCTTGCGCCACGTGGCGGCGCTGGACTTTCCCTGTCGCGGTCTTCGGAAGCTCGCTCGCCACATGGATTACCTTGGGGACCTTGAAGGCCGCTAGGCTCGCCTCGGCGTGCCGCCGCAGATCCTCGACGTCAACGTCGGCGCGCAGGACGACCGCGGCGTGGACCTCCTCGCCGTACTTCGCGTCGGGCGCGCCGAACGACACCGCCTCCGCTACGGCGGGATGGGCACTGAGCACGGCGTCGACCTCCAGCGGCGAGATTTTCTCCCCGCCGCGGTTGATCAACTCTTTCAGGCGTCCCGTCAGCCGCAGGTAGCCGTCCTCGCCGATCACGCCCTGATCGCCGGTGCGGAACCAGCCATCGACGAAGGCCTCGGCGTTAGCCGCGTCGTTGTCGCGGTAACCGGCCATGACGTTAGGGCCGCGGATCACGACCTCGCCCGGCCCGCCGCTCGGCGTCACCGCGCCCGAGTCGTCGAGCAGCGCGATCTCGACGCCCGTCCCCCGTCCCACGCTGCCGGCCCGCCGCTCCCCAGGCGGCAGCGGGTTCGAGGCCATCTGATGCGCCGCCTCCGTCATGCCGTAGGCCTCGATCACCGGTGCGCCGATCGTTTCCTCCAACTCGTGCATCACCGAGGGGGCAAGCGCGGCGCTGCACGAGCGCGCGAAGCGGAAGATCTCGCGCGGCGGCGGAGTCTCCGCCGCCCGCATCAGCAGAATCTGGTGAATCGTCGGCGAGCCCGAGTACCACGTTGCCCCGCTCCCCACCGCGTCGCCCCAAAACGCCGTCGCGCTGAAGCGGGGCGGCAAAATGACTGTCCCGCCCGAGCTCAGCGTCGCCAAAACGACGCCAACAAGCCCGTGGATGTGAAAAAGGGGCATCACGCAGAGCGCGGCGTCGTCCGGTCCCAGCGCGTAGGAGCGCGCTGTGTTGCTGGCGGAATTGGCAAGATTGGCATGAGTCAGGGGCACGCCCTTGGGCTTGCTCGTCGTCCCGCTGGTGTGCAGAAAGAGGGCGGCCAGCGACGGATCGTCGATGGGTGTGATAGACGTCCGGCCCACGTCCGGTTCGAAAGCGACGCCCCGGTCGGACGGGCAAGCGATAAGGTAAGGCAGCCCCAGCGTCCGGCAGGCCGCGAGCGCCGCGTCGCGCTCCGGTTCGACGATTACCAGCTTCGCCTTGGCATCCGCAAAGTACGACTCGAACTCGCTCGTACGGTACTCGGGATTGAGCGGGGCCGCCGTCGCGCCCGCCGCCGCTGCTCCGAGGAACGTCTCAACGAACTCGATGGTATTCCCCATCACCATCGCGACGACGTCGCCGGGTCCGGCCCCGGCGCGGGCGATCCGCGCCCCCGCCGCCGCGGCGCGTTCGGCAAGCCCGTCGTACGTCACCGACGGCCCGCCGGGAACGACGATAGCGTTCCGCTCTCCGCCCCCGTCGAGCAACCGATGCAGCGCCATGGCTTCTGAAGCCGTCATAGCGTCGGCATCATACCGTGAGCGGTAGGCAGAGGCTAGAGGAGTGGGCAGGGGGGAATCCTGAGTGGGGCTGTTACTCGTACTCCTTCACAGAGCAGTGCCGCAGCGTCGAACCGGGCAGGCAGTCTCTCTTTTGCACCGCCTTGCCCGACCCCGGCGCCGCCGGGTACACTACCGCCCGCCTTCACTAGGCCGCTTCGAGACTTTGGAGGTCGCATGGTCACGCGAGGCTTCTTTGGACGTAACCGGCCCGAGCCGCCGCGCCCGCTGCCGCCCGGCCAATACCTCACCAGGGACTTTCCCGTCCTTTCCGCCGGCCCCACGCCGCGGGTCGACACCGCCGCGTGGGCTTTCTCCCTCGTCTACGATGGCGAGACCCTGGGAAGCTGGACTTGGGACGAGATGCTCGCCCTCCCTCGCACCACCATCACGACCGACATCCACTGCGTCACGAAGTGGAGCAAGTTCGACACGCAGTGGGAGGGCGTCTCCATCGACGACTTCCTCGACTCGAAGGGCATCGAGCCTCCCGCCGACTACGTCATGGCCTTCTGCGACGGGGGATACACCACAAACCTGCCGTTCGAAGACCTCTCCGGTGGCAAGGGCATGGTCGCCTTCCGCTATGACGGCGAAGACCTCGACCCCGAGCACGGCGGCCCCGCTCGGCTCCTCGCGCCGCATCTCTACTTCTGGAAGTCGGCGAAGTGGCTCCGCGGCCTGCGCTTCATGGATGAAGACGAGCCCGGCTTCTGGGAGATGTACGGCTATCACATGTACGGCGACCCTTGGGCCGAGCAGCGGTACTCCGGCGATTAACGCCGGAATGCGACGAGCCGCGCGCCCCGCCCGATGACGAGCCCAACGCCCCCCGCTCCCGCCGCTTGGCGGTTCGCCACTGTCGAGCGCGTCGTCGCCGAGACGTTTCGCGTCAAGACCTTCACCGTTCGCCTCCCCGAATGGCGACCCTTCAAGGCTGGCCAACACTACGACGTCCGGCTCACCGCTCCCGACGGCTATCAGGCCCAGCGCAGCTACTCGATTGCCTCGCCGCCCGAGCGGGAGGGGGTCATCGATCTCACTATCGAACTGATGGAGGGAGGCGAGGTCTCCCCCTACTTTCACGAAATCGTCGAGCCCGGCGACCGGATCGAGATGCGGGGCCCCATCGGCGGGCCCTTCACTTGGACAGCGGACCAGGGCGGCCCGCTGCTCCTCGTCGGTGGCGGCTCCGGCGTCGTACCGCTCATGTCGATGGCTCGGCACCGCGCCCTCTCGGCCCCGGACGTCCCCGGCGCGCTCCTCTTCTCCTCCCGCTCCTTCGATCACATCATCTACCGCGAGGAGTTGGAGTACCTGAACGCCGGCGCGTTCAAGGTCGTCCACACGCTGACGCGGGGCGCCCCAACAGGCTGGGCGGGACATACGCGCCGCATCGACGCCGCGATGGCGCGCGAGGGGCTCGCAGACCTCGGAGGCGGCTCGCCCAAAGCCTTCGTGTGCGGCTCGTCGCCGTTCGTCGAAGCCGCCGCCGCCACGCTCATCGAAATCGGCGTCTCCTTCGACGCTATCCGCACCGAACGGTTCGGCCCATCGGGAAGCTGACGCGCCCCGATACAGGGGCTTGAACGGAAGGGAGAGCAGGCATGGGAGAGACCACGAACTGGGACGCCGTCCCGCGCGAGCAAGTCTCGGAGCTTATCGGGCGGCGCATGATCTACGGCGAGAAGGTGATGCTTGTGCGCTGGGAATTCGCCAAGGGCTGCTACGTCGCGGCGCACCGCCACCCCAACGAGCAGGTCGCCGTCGTCGAATCGGGCCATCTGCGGATGCGCATCGACGGTGAAGAAGCGGTGCTCGCCGCCGGCGACATTCGGGTTATCCCACCCGACACGCTCCACGACGCCGAGGCCATTGAGGACACCGTCGTCATCGACATCTTCAGCCCGCCCCGCGAGGACTTCCTCGGCGGCGAAGGGCCGGGTTACCTTACGCGCGGACGTTAAGGCGCAAGTCGACGCTCATCGCACTGGAGGACGAGGTGGCCGAAGGATTCCGAAAACTCCCGCCCGACGTCATCACGAACCTCGAGAGCGCCCCGTGGCGCTTCGCCTATACGATGGTCGGCATACCCCACTCACACTCGCATTCGAGGACCTGGGATAACGCCGACGGCAAGGCCAAGGAGCGCTTCCTTTCGACGGCCTTGGCGCTCTGGGAGCACGCGGAAGAGCGGTCGTGGCGCAAGAGACCCAAGTGGTACCTGGACATGAACGGTTACCAGTATTGGATGGAGTGGAAGCCCGACCAGAAGGAAGAGATGATCGAGGGGATCTCGAACGGAGGCGACCTGTTCAACCGGTGCCCCACCGCTATCAGGGCCGAACGGTCGCCTACGACGCGGTCGCCGCCGACTATGACGACGCCACGGGTTGGCGGGCTGACGTAGAGATGCATCGGGGCTATTACCACCGCGTAGCGCTTCGCGGCCGCGTGCTGGACATCGGGTGCGGCACGGGCCAGGCGATAAGTTACACCTGGCTGGGAACGTCCGGCGGGCGGCCTCCACGCCCCGGCGTGGACCCGTCGGACTACGTGGGGATCGACCCCAGCGTGGGGATGCTCGCGGAGTTCGCGTTGAAGCACCCGGAGTTCAGAGGGAAGCTGAAGCGAACGACGTTCGAGCATTTCGAGGACACGGAGGGCTTCGACACGATCATCGGCATGTTCGGCTCTCCGTCGTACGTCGAGGGCTGTGACGTGGTGGAGAAGTCGCGCTACCTCCTGAAGCCTGGTGGACGAGCCTACCTGATGTTCTATGACCCCCAGGATCCGCGCCCGCGTAAGCCGCCGATTGAGGACCCCCCGAACGCGGTGCCGCCGCCGGGCTGCGAATTCGCGGATGGGTACGCGTGGATCGATGTGGCGAAGGAAGCCGGGAGCTCGGGGCCCTCTCTAGGCACGGAGGGAAGCGCGTGACGAATCCATCACATCCGGCCCTGCCCGACCGTGGCGGCCGCCGCCGAGACGAGGCCGAGACCTTCGAGCGCGACTATGTCCCCGGCGTCTTCGCGCCCTGGGCGCGCGCCGTCGCCGACGCCGCGGAGATCGTGCCCGGACATCGCGTCCTCGACGTGGGATGCGGCACCGGCGCGCTGAGCCGTGAAGCGGCGCGGCGCGCCGGTGCGCCGGAGCGGGTTACCGGCGTCGACCTCGACGGGGAGATGCTGGCGGTGGCCCGCCGTATTACGCCCGCCATCACCTGGCTCCGCGGCGACGCACTCGACCTGCCCTTCCCCGACGGTCGTTTCGACGCCGTGCTTAGCCAATTCGCCATGATGTTCTTCGATGACCGTGAGCGCGGCGTCCGCGAGATGTGGCGCGTCCTCGGTCCCGGCGGCCGCCTGACCGTCGCCGTTTGGGGCCGTCTCGACCGGGCTCCATTCCACGAGGCGTTCGTCCGAATCGCCCAGCGCCGGGCCGGTGAGGCTGCCGCCGGACGGATACACGAGCGGTTCTCCCTCGGCGACCCCGCCGAGCTGGCCCGCATCTTCGAGCGAGCCGGCGTGCCCGCTGAGATCCGAACGCACGCCGGCACCGGGACCTACAAAGGGAATCGAGGCGTTCGGTAAGTCCGACATCGACGGCTGGATACGGAATGGGGAGATGCGGCCCGAAGAGCGGGACGCCGTCGTCGCCGAGCTGCGGGACGCCGCCGCGCCCTTTATCGACGCCGACAGCGCGCTGGGGTTCCCCATAGAAGGCCACATCGTCACCGCGGGCAAGGACGAAGCGGCCGCCCTTAGGTAATGAGCCGCCGCCGCATCAGCCGCAGCGCCAAGTAATAGAACATCAGGCCGGCGCCCGCCATTCCGAGGACGGACCACAGCATCGACCAGGCGAGCTCGCCGGTCACGAGGCCCCGCATCACGTGGACCGCGGGAGTCAGCGGCAGCACCCACGAGAACTCGCGCACGCCGTCGGGCAGCTCGCTCGTGGGGAAGAAGACGCCGGCGAAGAAGAACATGGGGAAAACGAAGAGTGAGAAGAAGAAGTTGAACGAATTAACCGACGGCGCCAGCGACGTATACGTCATCGCCAGCGACGCAAACAGGAAACCCTGGAGCAGGGTGAACGGCAGCACGAGTACCGCCCACGCCGACTCGACCGCCCCGATGACGGCGAGGATCGCCAGGATCAGCGTCCCCATGATCAGTGCCCGTGTGATCCCCCAAAGAATCTCGCCCGTGATCACGTCCTCGATGCTAAGCGGCGTTGCGATGATCGCGTCGTAGATGCGGCGCACCGCCATGCGGATGTACGAACCCCACGAGTTCTCGAACGTCGGCGCGAACATCACGTAGGCGGCGAGAATCCCCGGCCCGATGAAGTGCAGGTAGCTCCTACCGTCCACGGTTTCGACCAGTTGACCGATGCCCAGCCCACTCACGGTAAGGATCACGAAGGGTTCGGCGAAGACGGGCACGGCGTCGCTCTTCCACAGGCGCAGAAAGACGTGGAGATGCCGCCGCCACAGGCGGAAGCTGAGCGTGGAGACCCCGGCGAAGGCGCTCACGTTCCGCCCCGCCTCATCCCAAGTCCGCCTTCCGTCCGGTGAGCAGCAGGAACACGTCCTCAAGGCTGCCGGGGCGCGTGATCACGCGCAGGCGCTCCGGCGGTACGCCGACGTCCAGCGCCTCGCCGGGAACGTCGAAGAAGATCAGGGCGTCGACGGCGTCGGCAAACGTATACGAGCCCCCCTCGAGATGCGCCAGTGCCTCTTCGCGGTCCCAAGGCGCCAGCCGCACCTCGACGACCTGCCCCGGCGCGAACCGCTCTACGACCTCGCTCGGCGTTCCCTCCGCCAGAATCCGGCCGTGGTCGATGATCGCGAGCCGGTCGCAGAGGTGCGCCGCTTCCTCCATATAGTGCGTCGAAAGCGCCATCGTCACGCCCTCGTCCTTCAGGAGCCTGATGCGTTGCCAGGTCACGTGGCGGGCGTGGGGGTCGAGACCCGTCGTCGGCTCGTCGAGGATCAACACCTTGGGGCGGTTCATCAGGGCCCGGGCGATCATGAGCCGGCGCTTCATGCCGCCGGAAAGCGTATCGACCGGCGACCGCGCTCGGTCGGCCAGGTCCATGGTCTCGAGCACTTCCATTGCCCGAGGGCGGGCTTCGCCGGCGCCGATCCCGTAGTACCGCGCGTGGATGAGAAGGTTGTCGATGACGTTGAGATCGGTGTCGAGGTTGTCTTCCTGCTGCACGACGCCCAAGAGCCGCTTCACCGCCCGCGGATCGCGACTCACGTCGATCCCCTCGACAAGCAACTCCCCGCCATCCACCGGAGAGACGCACGTCGTCATGCGGATGGTGCTGGTTTTGCCCGCCCCGTTGGGGCCGAGCAGCCCGAAGACCTCGCCCTGACGCACTTCGAGGTCGATACCGTCAACGGCGGTAAGATTGCCGTACCGTTTGACGAGACCGGTCGCGCGAATGACGGGCTGCACCACGCCATGGTAGCAGACCGTGTCGGTAAGGCGGCTATAATCGCCCCATGAGGACGCTAGGACGGCGGGTACGGTTGGCGGTGTACCTCGCGCTGGTGACGGCGGGGTTGGCCCTTCAGGCCGTGCCGGTGAGCGCCCAAGCCCCGGGCGCGGCCTTCCTCATCCACGTCGACGGGGTCATCGACCCCAACCGCGCCAAGTATCTCGACCGCGCCCTTGATCGCGCAACCGCCGAGCAGGGCCAACTCGCTATCGTCCTCATCGACACGCCGGGCGGGCGACTCGACTCAATGCGCGCCATGGTCGAGGACATCCTCGACGCCGGCATCCCCGTCGTCACCTACGTGGCGCCGCAGGGCGCCCGGGCGGGCTCGGCGGGCACCTTCATCACCGGCGCCGGGCACATCGCCGTCATGGCCCCCGGCTCCAACATCGGCGCGGCTACACCCATATCGGGGACCGGCGAAGACCTGCCCGAGACCCTGGCCGACAAGGTCACCAACGACGCCGCGGCCCTGGCCCGCAGCATCGCCGAGGCCCGCGGACGCAACCCCAACGCGTATGAGAGCACCGTCCGCGAAGCCTCCTCGTACACCGCCGTCGAGGCGCTCGACCTGAACATGATCGACTTCCTCGCGGACGACCTGGACGACTTGCTTGCCAAGGTCGACGGGCGCACCGTCGAAGCCGGCGGCCGGACCGTCACACTCCAGACAGATGGGATCCGCTGCACCGAGCCCTTCGCCGCCTGCAACGATGTCGGCCTGAGTTGGGTCGAGCGCATCATCGACGTCATCGCGGACCCGAACATCTCGTCGCTGCTGCTCTCGCTGGGCGGCCTGGGAATCTTCATCGAAATCCTGAACCCGGGGCTGATCTTCCCCGGTGTCTTCGGTGCCATCGCCCTCGTTTTGGCGTTCGTGGCATTCGGGAACATCCCGGTGAACTGGGCCGGCGTCGGGCTGGTGCTCTTCTCGCTCGTCCTGCTCTACGTCGAGCTGCAGATCGCGGGCGTTGGCATTTTCGGCGCGGGAGCGGTGATCGCCTTCGTCTTCGGCGTGATCTTTCTGCTGGAGCCGTGGGCGGCCGATCCGCCCTCCTTCGCCGGGCCCGACTTCAACCCAAGCCCCTGGCTCGTCGGCGGGCTTGCGGGCGGCTTCGGCGGCGCCTTCACCCTGCTGACGTGGCTGGGGCTCCGCGGCTCGGCCACGGGGGCCGAGCGCCCCGCGGTCGTGGGCAAGACGGGCCGTGTCCGCCGCGATCTGACCCCCACCGGCTCCGTCTTCGTCGATGGACAGCTCTGGACGGCCGAGGAGATCAACGGCGCCTTCGTGCCCGCCGGCGAATTCGTCGAGGTCGAGGGCCTCGACGGCCTGACGCTGTGGGTCAAGAAGCGCGTCCGCCTCTTGCCCGAAGGTGGCCGGCACGGCCTCCCCGAAGGCGGGGAAGGCCCGGCGCCGGAGCGCCCCGCGCATTGACGCTTAGGAGAGCGGCAACGTAAGCTAGCGGCGCGAGTTTCCAGAATACGGAACGCCGGCGACGAGCCGTCGGCTTTAGCATTACGCGGGCGGAGTACCCCGCCCGCGCCGAGGCCGGTTTCAACAGAGACCAGT
The DNA here is from genome assembly GCA_965261455.1 of Dehalococcoidia bacterium. GTDB lineage: Bacteria > Chloroflexota > Dehalococcoidia > SHYB01 > SHYB01 > DAOUKH01. The sequence continues at coordinate 231,023 of OZ253453.1, forward strand.
TTCAAAAGGAGATATGGTATGGCCCCTGGAATCAATGTAGTGCGCCAGTGGGAGCGCATGGTCGTCTTACGGTTCGGAAGGTTCATCGAGCTTCGGCATCCAGGGATTCGTTGGCTGTGGCCGTTCATTAACTCGGGGACACGCAAGGTAGACTTGCGCGAGCGGTTCATCACCATCCCGAGCCAGACCGCCATCACGCGGGACAACGCCCCCATCGACATCGACTTCCTCATCTACTTGCGCGTGATGGAGAGCGAACCCCAGAGGTCGGTAATCGAGGTGCAGGACTTCATCGGCGCGGTGCAGGGCGTGGCGATCACGACGCTCCGCGCCGTCATCGGCGACATCGCTCTCGACGACGTGCTCGCCAAGCGTGAGCAGATCAACGACACCCTGCGGGTGAAGCTCGACGAGGTCACGGTGCGCTGGGGAGTCAAGGTAACCACGGTGGAAATTCGGGAGATCACCCCGCCGCGCGACATTCAGGCTGCGATGAACCGCCAGATGTCGGCAGAACGAGAGCGCCGAGCCGCCGTCATTGAGGCCGAAGGGGCGCGCGTCGCCTCCGTCACCGTCGCCGAAGGCGAGAAGCAGGCCCAAATCCTCCGCGCCGAGGGCGACCGCCAGGCCCAAATCCTCCGCGCCGAGGCCCATCAGCAGGCCCAGGTACTCGAAGCGGACGGCTTCGCCCAAGCGCTCGACCGCATCTTCACCGTCGCCAAGACGGTCGACGGCAAGACGATGGGCCTCCAGTACCTGGAAACCCTCAAGAGCCTGGGCGACAGCCCCTCCACCAAGTTCATCTTCCCCATGGAGTTCACCAACCTCATGCAGTCGGTGAGTGGCATGTTCCCCGGCTCCGGCAACGACGGTCAGGACGCCTCGTAGCGCGCCGCGGTGCTTACCCCCTCTCCCTTCAAGGGAGAGGGTTGGGGTGGGTACGCCGCCCCCTAGCCCATCAGCCCAACCCGCACGCCGCGGAACCGCGCCGGCGACGCGCCGTGCCCGACGTGCCCCACCTGCTCCGGCTGGCCCTTGCCGCAGTTTGGCACGCCCCACACCGTCCACGACTCCGGGCCGCACACCGCATCGCACGACCCCCAGAACTGGGGCGTCGTCCCCGTGTAGGTGGGGTTCTTCAACATGCGCCCCAGCTTGCCGCCCTTGATCTCCCAGGCGATCTCCGTCCCGAACTGGAAGTTGAGCCGCTTGTCGTCGATGCTCCAACTCCGGTTCGTCTGCATGTAGACGCCGTCGTCGGTGTCGGCGATCAGGTCGTCGAGCGACCAGCCGCCGGGTTCGAGGTTCACGTTAGTCATGCGGATGAGCGGGATACGGTCCCAGCCGCTGGCGCGGGCCGTGCCGTTGCTCCGGCCCCCGAGCTTAGCGGCGGTTTCCCGCGAGGTGAGATAGCCCACAAAGACGCCGTGCTCGACCACGGCGGCGCGCTGCGCGGGGACGCCCTCGTCGTCGTATCCGAACGTGCCGAGCCCACCGGGGATCGTGGCGTCGATGGTGATGTTCACCACGTCGGAGCCGTAGCGGAAGGCGCCAAGCTTGTCCGTGGTGAGGAAGCTCGTGCCGGCAAACGCCGCCTCCGTCCCCAAGACCCGGTCGAGCTCGATCGGGTGCCCGCACGACTCATGGACCTGTAGCGCCGTCTGTGAGCCATCGAGGATCACCGTCGTCTCGCCGGAGGGGCACTGATCGGCGCTCAGCAGCGCGGCGGCCTCCTCCGCGATGCGCCCTGCGTTGCCCGGCAGATCGCAGCGCTCGACGAGCTCCCACCCCTCGGTCCCCATGTGCCGCCCCACGCTGTTGGGGTAGCTCCGGTTCTGCACCTCGCCGCCGCCGACCGCCGTGGCCTCGATCAGGCAGCCGGTCTCGACGAGGTCTTGCTCAATGAAGCTGCCCTCCGTGCTGGCGAAGAGCTTGTGGATGCGCCCGATCTCCGTCGCCGCCGCCGCGACCGCGATCCCTTTGACCCGTCGCATATCGTCCGACGCCCGCGTCAGCAGCGCGACCTTCTCCGCGAGATCGACGACGAAGGGGTCGCGCCGCACCGGCGTGGCGTACGACGCCGTGATCGGGGCGGGATCGCCGATGTCGACGGGCACGCGGAGCGCAGTGGAGGACGCCTTGGCGATGCGGACCGCCGTTGCGGCCGCCGCGTCGACATCCTGCGCGCCAAGCCGCGACGTGGCGGCGAACCCCCACCCGCCGTTGGCGATGACCCGAACCCCGACCCCGCGGCTGCGGTCCGACGTCACCGCCTCAACGCGGCCGTCCTTCACCGAAACGATCTGCCGCTCCTCCTCCACGAACCGCGCGTCGGCGTAGGAGGCGCCGCGCAACCGCGCTGTGTCCAGCGCTCTTAGCAGCAGGTCCTTCATCGTGCTAGGTGATCTGCCGTCGGGACGCGCGCCAAAGGCGGTCAAACCGCCCGGGCGGTGCTCCAAAGGGGGTCGTCTTCCAAGTGTATGCCGTTGACCTGGAGCCAATGGCGGCGCGGTGCGGTGCCAGACGACCATGCCCTAGTGAGGCCGACGCTGAGCAGGAGCGGAACGCCGTTCTTGATGCGTTCCTGGACATCGTGGAAGGTCGGAAGATTCACCGTCGATAAATCGTCGTTGTAGAGACGGACGTCGCTGACACTCAGATCCAAGCTGCGGAGCTCTCCATCTTCGACGATCATCCGCAACTTACCTCCGTCATTCACGAAGAGGTTCGTTTTCCCAGATGGTTTCAGGCAGCCCAGTGATGCCCTTCCTTGTCCCTCACTCGTCATCGCCGACTGACTCCGGCGTTGGAGATCGGTGCCAAAAATGGCTTGCAAGCGCTCTTGAGACACCTCCGACAAATGTTTCCAGAATTCAAGAGGTTCCATTCCTTCAACGAAACGCGCCCGTTCTGGCGAGAACTGGCGGTCCTCCACTTCGGGAGGCGTTCCCTCCGCGCACACACTCCCCAAATCAACCACCGCGCCGATATCAAACGGCCCGCCATTAGATTTGAGCAGGTTCTTGTGTAGCTGAGACCCGCCAAGCGTTGGCCGAACATGGCGGTGATTGTCATCGTCTAGGTCAAGCCCAGCCACACAGATGTAGGGGTGCTTCATCCTGGTGAGGTGGCTTACTACGATGCGCACTAGAACTTTTCCCTAGAGGTGTGCTATGGAGATGTCCCACCCCTGCTCTTTCAGGTACTCCAGCACTAAGCGCCTATGACAGTGCTCGGCCGTATGCTCACTGCACAGAAGGACCGTGGGTTCACGGAATTCATCCGCTCGAATGGTTTTCTCGATCTCTCTCTCTCTCATCAAGTCGAGGAAGCCGCGCTCGTAGTCGGCCCAAATCCCTTTCGGCTTTCTGCCATTCTGCTTTGTGCCATTTAGTTTCTTGGCCTTTGGCTTCCTGTAGGAGTCAAGCAACTCCTGCGTGGGTGCAAGCAAGGGTTGGTGTTCGTATTCGACACCGCAAAGCTCGGCTAGGAAGAACTTCAGGTCGTCTTGCTTGGAGAAGCCAGCGAGCTGGGACACGTTGTTCAGACGCACATCAAGCAGACGCTTCACTCCAGCCAGTCGGATTGCTCCGAAGAAGTCGGCGGCGCTCCTCTTGGTAAAACCGATCGTGTAGACCTCCATTCGTCTTCCCCTTCCAGATCGAAAAGCCTCATTTGGCGTTTGGTTTCAAGATCGTCATCAGCTTGAAGATCGCCGTTTGCGCGGAGATGCTCTACCGTGACGCCACGCTCTTGGAGGACTCGGGCTACAAGAAGGCGGCGGTGGCAGGAGGTTGGGTCCTCCTCGCTGCACATCATCGCCACTCGAGATTCCTGTAATCCCGCCTCCAGACGAGTCAGCCCTTCCAGAAAACGCTGGCTTTGCGCAAGCTTGCCGTAGAGGACATGCCCTTCAGTATCGTAGAACTCGCTGCCTTTGGGGCGTCCGCCTAACTCGGCGCCCATGAAGACATAGGCGATACCGTAGCCCCTGAGCGCTGGCTCGATGCTTTCCCGGTTGAATTGGGGGCAATACCGCGAGTAGGGATGCGAGCGGATATCCGCGACGACCTCGACGTCCTGTGCGTCAAGCAGGCGCAGAAACTCAGAGAGCTCGATATTGGAGTGACCTACGGTGAGCACGCTTTCCATTGACCGCGCCTAACCGAGTTCCCCTTGTGGCGCAGGGATCTGAAACCGATTATACATGCGTCCGCCAGAATTCGATGGCGGGGGCTTCAGCAAGACGAGTGGAGCGTCGGCTCGCGCTTCGTATCCGGCGCGGCGGCTTGGAAGGCGCGCACGTCGTCGAGCAGGCGGGCCACGTCGACGCCCAAGTACGACGGCGCGAATGGGGCCAAGCGGGCCACGCCTTTACCCAACATCGACGCGCCGCCTTTGCGGTTCCCTCGCGCCTCGTGATGCAATCCCACGGCCACCTGCAGCACGCCTTGATAGAACTCGCGGTCGGAGCCCTCCGCGACGAGCCACAGGCGCTCCAGCGCCTCGTGCGCCTCGAAGTAGCGGCCCGCGTTGAAGAGGCCGACGGCCTCGGCTAGGCCGTCTTCTTCCTCCGCCGCCATCGGCCCGCCCGGCTAGCCGATCAGCTCGGCGAGGCGGTCCTTGTCCGAGCCGAAGACGATCTCCCCGTCTATCTCGTAGATCGGCCGGCGGAGGATGCTCGGCTCTCTGGCGATGAGGTCGAGAGCCTCGTCGGCGGAGAGCGCCGAGCCGTCGACGCCCAGCTTACGGAACGACGGCTTGCGTGTGTCGATGAGCGACGCGGGGTCGCCGCTCGAAAGGCGCAGGACCTCATCGCGGCTCAGCGGCTCCTTGGCGAACTCGCGGGCGGTGAACTCGATTCCCTTTTCCGAAAGCGACGCTTTCGCCTTGCGGCAGGACGTTCAGGTCGCCTTCCAGTAAAACGTGACGTTCGCCATCGCTCGCTCCTGTCTGTGCTGCTGTATGCCTATCTCGCGGTCAGTCACCCAGCGCGTCGAGGGCCTCGTCGATTCCCATCGAGACGCCGGTGAAGATCGGCGTGTCCCGCACCGTGTACATGCTGCCTTTCGTCTCCCGTAACTCCATGACGAGATCGAGGAAGTCGCCGGGGTGGTCGGACTCGAACGAGACGACGAAGTCCTGGTCGTCGAGGCCGAAGGAGTACGAGGTGTTGATGCGGACGCGGGGGTACTTGTGGCCGACCTTGATGTGCGTATCCATCATGGCCTGGCGCTCTTCCAGCGGCAGGAGGTACCACTCACGGCTCTTCACGAAGGGGTAGACGAAGAGATATTTCGACCCGATAGGCCGTATCTTCAGCCGCGTCCCCTCCTGGTCCTCGTGACTGTGCCGGTCGATGTACTGCGACTTGCGTGTCATCGCCAAGAAGGAGTGCGGCATGGTGAGGTAGCCGCCCATGCAGGTCGAGTAGATGCGCGTCGATAGCGCCTGCAGGTCTTCGAGGTTGAGGGCGACCGTCCAGAGGAAGAAGTCGGCGTCGGCCCGCGTACCGGTGAGGACGTAGGGGCAGATCATCATCCGGTCGGACATCTCGCCGACGACGGCGGCTACCTCGCGCTTGCCCTGGGCCTTCGATTCGGCGTCCAAACGCCGCCACTTCGGCGACACCCGGTAGAAGGTGTATTTTACGAATTGGCGTCCGTCTTCAGCCTGCAATCGAGTCCCCCAAGTTTCCGTGGTTGGGCCGCAACCATGCTAGCAACGGCTTCAGAAGGCGTCAACGAACCGTGGGGCGCGACGGGCGGGACTACTCCGGCCTGTAGGCCGCCACCTTGTCCAGCCTCCGGGAAAGGCGGTCCTGGGCAGTCTCTAGGTCGTACTGGCTTTGCAACCCCATCCAGAACTCCGCGGAGTTCCCGAAGAACCGTGATAGTAGCAAGGCCGTCTCCGCAGTGATCGACCGCTGCCCGTGCACGATGGCATGAATTCGGCGCGGGTCCACGCCGATCGCCTTGGCCAACCGGTACTGGCTCACCCTCATCGGAAGGAGAAACTCCTCATTGAGCACCTCTCCGGGATGAATGGGCGGGAGCCTCTCTAGGCCGTGGGTCGTGTTCGTAGTCATGGCCTCCTCGTTCAGTGATAGTCCACGATTTCGACTTGATAGGCATCGCCTTCGCTCCAGACGAAGCAGACGCGCCACTGATCGTTGATGCGAACGCTGTATTGCCCGCGCCGATCTCCCGACAACGCCTCCAACCGGTTCCCTGGCGGCGCCCGCAAGTCGTTTACGTTCCTGGCGTTGTTCAGGACCATCAGCTTCCTCTGCGCTCTGCGCTGGATGCTCTCAGGGAACTTGCCGACATGCCGCCGTTCGGCTACTGCTCGCGTCGCCTGATCCCGATAGCTTCTGATCACGCATGTAATAGTAGTGTGCCGCGCTAATAGTGTCGAGCGCCTATGCGAACGCCTCTTGCCTGTGGCGTAGTAGGCTATGCGAGTGAAAGGCGGCGGAAGGAGGCCGTGCTTGCGCTACCGGAAGGCGTTGGTGACCGGCGGAGCCGGGTTCGTTGGCTCGCACATGGTGGAGCGGCTGCTCGGCGCAGGGGTCGAGGTGTCGAGCGTCGACAACCTCTCTACCGGGCGGCGGGCGAACATGCTCTCCGGCGCGGTCTATCACGACATGGACCTGCGCTCCGACGGGCTCGCCGCCCTGATCGCCGCCGAGCGGCCCGAAGTCGTGTTTCATATGGCGGCCCAATCGAGCGTGGCGCGCTCGATGCGGGACCCCGGCGACGACGCGGCGGTCAACGTCGGCGGCTCGATCAACCTGCTCGAAGCCTGCCGGCTCGCCGGCGTCGATTGGCTGGTGTACAGCTCGACGGGTGGCGCGCTCTACGGCGAACCCGAGCGCCTACCATGCGACGAGGGCCACCCGGTGCGGCCCCTCTCCCCCTACGGGGCGAGCAAGTACGCATTCGAGACCTACCTCGCCTGTTACCGGCAGGTCTACGGCTTCAGGAGCTCGGTGCTCCGTTACGGGAACGTCTACGGCCCCCGCCAGGACCCCCACGGCGAGGCCGGCGTTGTCGCCATCTTCACGCTCAAGCTCCTGGCCGGGGAGCGGCCGGTGATCTTTGGCGAAGGACTCCAGGAGCGCGACTTCGTGTACGTGAGCGACGTGATCGACGCCAACATCGCCGCCGTCGAGCGCGAGGTTGAGGACACGTTCAACATCGGCGCGGGAGCGCCCACGAACGTCAACGCGATCTACGAACGCCTCGCCCGCCTGACCGGCTTCGACGGCCCTGCCAACTACGAAACGGCCCGACCCGGCGATGTCTACAAGATCTACCTCGACGCATCCAAGGCGCGGCGTGTCCTGGGGTGGTCGGCGAAGACGGATCTGCGCGAGGGGCTGCGGCGCGTCGTCGAGCACGCCAGGACGGAAGGGGCGGCCGACGCGTAGCCCCGGACAAAGCCGTCCGGCGCGACCATTTAGGAGCGCGCCGGACGAAGAACGTAGGGCGGCGGAGGGAGAGGCCGCTTCTACGACAAGGCCCAGGAGGCCAGCGGCGTGACGCCTGAGATGCGCCAGTAGAGGTCGCCGTCGGTCTCGAGATGCACCTCGTTCTGCTCATGCACGCCATTGGGCAGCTCGACTTGGACCACGACCGACGCGCTATGGCAGCCGATAGCGGGGACCTCGGAGCTCACCAGCTCGATGGACTTGCCAAGATCGGCGCTCGCGATGGGCAGGTAGTCCTCGGTCACGACCGTTGCAAGATCGTCGGAAGAGTTCTCGCGCAAGAAGCGCAGATACTCGCGCACGGTGCTCTGGATTACCTCGGGACGCTGGATCACCTGCGCCGCCGATCCGCCGATGCCGCCCAAGTCCGAGCGCTCGCTCGATATCTCGACTTCACCCCGGACCAGCAGCGAAAAGAGGTCGCCACCTCGGTGCGTCACGCAAATGACCTCGTGCCCGCGCTCACGCAGGGCGCTGCGAAGGGCCAGGGCCACATCGAGCGAGGAGACGCCACTCCCCAGATCAACCTCGATCCTCTCCGGCTCGTTCAACACGATCACGCCGTCCGTCGTCGCATGACCTTGCAGACCGATCGAATAGACATCGTCCACGGCGATCGTAGCCGATGACGACGATGAACAGGCCCCAACCAGGAAGGCTGCTATCAGGCCCAGCGCGGCAATGCCTAGAAGACGACGTTTCACGGCGACACCTCCTCACCCACCTAACATTGTACCAAGTATTGAACTTAGTTCAACAATAAACCTCCACCGTGGTTGCGGGCCGCTCCCGTGAACCCTAGAATCCTTCTCCGCGGGAGGCGCGCTCGTGATCGTTACGAAACGGCTGCGGTTGGAGACCCAAGGCGGCGGACAGGTCATTCCGCTCAACGGCGAGGTGGTGCAGCAGGCGCGCGGGGCCGGCGTCGCCGAAGGCGTCGTCACGGTCTTCGTGCATGGCACCACGGCCGGCGTCGCCATCATGGAATACGAGCCCGGCCTCGTCCTCGACCTCGACGCGGCGATGGAACGGCTCTTTCCTCAAGGCATCGAGTACCGCCACAACACGCTCAACGCCGACGACAACGGCCACTCCCACACCCGCGCCACGCTCATCGGCCCTTCGCTCGTCGTGCCTATCGCCGGTCACCAACCCCTGCTCGGCGTGTGGCAGGAGATCGTGCTGATCGATTTCGACTCCCGCCCCCGCTCCCGCGACCTCGTGCTCCAGTTCATGGGAGAATAGCCGCCGACGCCAGCCGGCCCGGCGGTCTAGGAGGAGCCCGGCGGCGGCGCGACTTCGACGGGCAGGGGCGTCGAGCCCACCGGCTCGCCGTCGACGAGGATGTTGAACTCGTAGACCCCAGATCCCGCTATACGCAGAGGCACCTCGAAGATCGTGAAGAAGGTCGGCGACTCCTCGTCCCAGTCGATCTCCAGCGGGGGCAGCGTCGTCGAGACCTCGCCGCGCGGGTCGCGGACGGCGACCCAGACCTTGTGCCGTCCCACGGCGCCCTCGATTAGGCTCACGACCAGCGTCACCGGAACCACGGGCAGATCGCCGTCGGTGGCCGACCGCACCGGCGCCACGAGCTTGTGGCATACGCCGATGAGGTTGGTGACGCCGAACCACTGCCCGTCCTGGAATTCGTGACACACGACGGCGTATTGGATGCGCATGCGCCTAGTCTAGGCCGCACCGTCAAACGTCCGTCTGGTTTGACACTCCTTGCTCCCCTTCCTAGAATCGGCTCGCCCTCATCCCTGGAAGACTCTCCCCCCGAGACCCGGAGGAATCAGCGCCATGGCTCTGCAGAAGGACTACCCCGTCAAGGTCGGCAGCATGCTCTTCACGATGGTGGACCCCAACAAGGGTCATGAGGCCGCCTATAACCGCTGGTACGAGCGGGACCACTTCTACGCCGGCTGCATGATCGGCCCCTGGCTCTTCGCCGGCGCGCGGTGGGTTGCCCCCAACTTCCTCAAAGACCTGCGCTTCCCCGAGCCGGCCCAGATCGCCGCGCCCACGGTGCGTGCCGGGTCCTACGTCTCGACGTACTGGATACTGCAAGACCATCATCAGGAGCACGTCGATTGGGCCAGCCCCCAGGTGCACTGGCTCTACTCCAACGCCCGAGGCTTCGCCGAGCGCATCCACGTCCACACCTATCTCTACACCTACGACTGGACCGCGTACCGCGACGATGACCCCGTCCCCGTCGAGCTGGCCTTCCATCATCGGTACGACGGCATGGTCTCGCTGGCCATCGAACGCGAGCCTGGCGTCGACGCCGGCGAATTCGACGATTGGCTCAGGAGGGGGCCGCTGCCCCAACTCTTCGAAGGCTCCCCCGTGGCCAGCTGCGCCTCCTGGTCTCCCATCCCCCGCGAGGGCGCAAACTCGCCGATGACGATCCCCAACAACATCGCCGACGCCGACCGCTTCCGGATGCACATGTACTTCCTGGAGAGCGACCCCCGGGAGGTCTGGGACCGCTTCCTGAAGCTCAGCGCGGAGATCGAGGACTCGGGAAAGGCCAGGGTTGTCTTTGCCTCTCCCTGGCTCCCCACCGACGTTGGGACCGACACGTACACGGACCAGCTCTGGTAGGGGTTACGTCTCGAGCGCGCCCTCTCGCAGTCTCCCCGGGAGGGGAAGAGGCCGGAGCTGAGGGGGAGATCGGACGGGCCGCTGCCGCAACGGCCTTTCTTAGTAGGCCGCTATTGGAGGCGGATGAGCGTCTGGATCTCTGAGACGCAGAGTTCGTCCCGTTGGTTGAGGAAGCGCCACTCGGTGATGATGAAGATCATGGGGCCGCGGCTGCCCTGTTTCTCGTAGATGTCGGTGACCTTCTCGTTGAAGGAGATGGCGTCACCGGGGCGGATCGGCTCGTCCCACTCGATGCGGCGCCCCGCAGCGACCGCGCCGGGGAAGCCGGGGACGGGGACCTCCATGCGGATGCCCATCTTCTTGCCGAGGCCGCTGTGCTCTAGGTCTTCTAGGGGCTCCTCTTCGAGCTGGAGCGCGCAGTAGAACGAGGGCGGGGCGACGATGCCGCCGTAGGGCGTGCCCTTGGCGTACTCCTCGTCGTAGTAGAGGGGGTTGGCGTCGCCGATGGCGAGGGCGAAGCGGCGGATGTCGCGCTTGGTCACCTCGACGGTCCGCGTGGCGTTGCTCTTGCCGATGTAGGCTTGGGCGTCGGGCGTGATGTAGCTGGACTCGGGGGACATAGCGACTCCGGGCCGCGTGCGGCGGCGCGGCGATTCTAGCAGCGGGCCTTTCGACTTGTCACCTTTTCCAACAGCCAGGGGGGCTGACTGACGCAAGGGTGACGGCCTTCGATGACCCTTGGCGGTTGGTAGGGTAACTGGGGTTGGCGGGCGCGGGGCTGTGGGCTTCGACATTCGCCAGTGGTTGGAAGGGGGCCCCTCACCCCAACCGGCTACCGTTGGAGACCCCTGCAAAACCCGCCCATATCCGGCGTGCCCTCTCTCAGTCTCTCCCGTTGGAGACCTTTGCGTAACTCGGCGGGCGGGCTTCAGCGAGGTCGCGCGGCCCCCGCCTCCGATTCGACGCTCGTCTCTTTCCAAGGCAACATAGCTTCCTCCTGTGGGATTGCCTCCCACCATCACACACTGTGTTATCCATGTGCCCGGTTTGGATGTTACCTATCTCCCCGGTCTGTACCCCTTTCTCAGTCTCCCCCAGAGGGGGAGAGATTTAAGTGAATGCCACCTCCGCTCCCCCCGCCGGGACCCCAGTCGGTTTTGCAAAGGTCTCCAACGGGAAAGAGGTGTAAGGAGTTCTCCTAGACGGGAGGTTTGGGTAGCTCCCCTAGCGGGAGGGGGCGCTTTCGCCGACGGGCCGCGTTCGCTACCATGACGCCGCGCGCCCCGCCGAGGGCGAGGAGGCACCCAATGGATACGGGACGTTTCAACGGCTTCACCGCCGACATCGAGCGCAAGGGCGTCCTGCTCATCACGTTCGACGAGCCCGAGCGCATGAACGCAATGACGCATTCCCTGAAGCGAGACCTGGTCGAAACCCTGCTGCAAGCGCAGATGGAGGAGGCGGTGCGCGTGGTGCTGTTCACCGGCACGGGCCGCGCCTTCTCCGCCGGCGACGACATCTCGGACAAACCCCGCGGGCATGGCGGCGGTCGGTTACCCGACATCCCCTACGGCCATCGCAGCCCGATCAACAGCTACGGCTCGCTGCGGACGTTTTCGCAGCCGGTGCAGCTTGTCGTCCGCCAATTGGACAAGATCAGCGTGGCGGCGATCAACGGCTTCGCCATCCAGACGGGACTCTCGCTGGCGCTGGCCTGCGACTTCCGCGTCGCCGCGAGCGACGCGATGCTGGGCAGCGCCACGCTGCGCTTCGGCTACCAGCCCGACGAGGGCGGGCATTACCTGCTCGTCCAGCACCTCGGCGTAGGGCGGGCCATGGACTTCATGCTCCGAAACCGGATCGTGTCCGCCGACGAGGCGCTGAGTCTGGGCCTCGTGCATGAGGTCGCGCCCCGTGAGCAGCTCATGGACCGCGCTTGGGCGATGGCGGAGGAACTCGCCAACGGTCCCCAGGTGGCCATGCGCCTGATGAAGCGCGCCATCTACAATGCGGCGGAGTACACCTTCCACCAGGCGATGGACGACATCGCAACGAAGACGGCCATCTCCGACCACCATCCCGACGCGGCGGAAGGCCGCGCCTCCTTCGTGGAACGACGCAAACCTACCTTCAACCAGGACCTGCCGTAGGAGAGCTTCGCGGGAGGGAGCGGCGCCCTTTGGGCGTCCGCGCTCCCGGCGGCGAGGCGCTACTCCATCGACTCGCCGACGAGCTCGATGAGGTCGACGACTTCGACTTCGCCGGCCTTGCCCGCATTCTGGACGCCTTCGGTGAGCATCTGAAGGCAGAAGGGGCAGGAGACACCGATCTTGTCGGGGGCGGTCTCCAGGATTTGGTCGGTGCGAACGTGGTTGATGCGGCGGCCCGAGGTCTCCTCGACGAACATGTGCCCGCCGCCGGCGCCGCAGCAGAAGCCGCGCTCGCGGTTGCGCAGGGGGACCTCCTGGAGCTCGATACCGGGGATGGCAGCCACGATGTCGCGGGGCTCGTCGTAGATGCCGTTGTGGCGTCCCAGGTAGCAAGAGTCGTGGTAGGTGACCTTGGCGGCGATGGGCTTGCCGAGCTTCAGCTTGCCCTCGTCCATGAGCCGCCGCACGAAGGTGGCGTAGTGCTCGACCTCGTAGGAGCCGCCGAAGTCGGGGTACTCGTGCTTCAGGGTGTTGAAGCAGTGGGGGCAGGTGGTGACGATCTTCATGGTCTTGTGCCGGTCGAGGAGCTCGACGTTGCGGCGCGCCATGATCTCGAACAGGTACTCGTGGCCGATGCGCCGCGCCGGGTCGCCGGTGCAGCCCTCGGCGTTGCCGAGGATGGCGTAGCTGACGCCGGCGCGTTCGAGCACGCGGGCCATGGCGCGGGCGGTGGCCTGGCTACGCTCTTCGAGCGCGGCGGTGCAGCCCACCCAGAACAGCACGTCCACGCCCTCCCCGTCCTTCGCGTCCCCGCCGAGGCTCTTTACCGGCAGGCCTTCGGTCCAGTCCGTCCGCGACGCCTGCGTCCCCCGCCAGGGATGGCCGCGCGTCTCCAGGCTTTGCAGCGTCTGCTGGGCCGTGGGCGGCATGTTCGACTCGGTCATCACCAGGTGGCGGCGGAGGTCGACGATGCTGTCGATGTGATCGACCATCACGGGGCACTCCTGCACACAGGCCCCGCAGGTCACGCAGTCCCAAGCCCACTCCTCGGTGAAGTGGCGTCCGAGGAGCGGTAACTCGTCCGACGCCTTCTCGCGCTCCTCCTGCGTCGCCGCTTTGGCGACGGCGGGGGCGACTTCGAGGAGGTTGTGCTTGACGCCCTCGATGAGGTCCATGGGTGAGAGGGGCTTGCCGCTGATGTTGGCGGGGCAGTTGAACGTGCAGCGCCCGCAGACGGCGCAGGCGTAGCCGTCGACGAGCTCTTTCCAGGTGAACTCATGGGGATGCTTCGCGCCCCAGACCTCGGCCTCCTCGATATTCAGAATAGGGCGGAGCGCGCCCCGCGGCGTCAGCTTGCGGAAGAAGGCGTTGAGCGGTGAGGCGATGATGTGGAAGTGCTTGGAGAACGGGATGTAGACGCCGAAGCTTACGGTGAGGAGGAGGTGCGCCCAGTAGAAGAGCCCGTGCAGGGTCTTCGCCGCCGAGGCCGGGAAGCCGGCGGATCCGAGCGCCGTGCCGATGTTGCCGGCGATGGGCGTGGCGGCGGCGAACTCCGGCGTGCGCGCGCCTTCGAGATAGGCGATGGCGGCGGGGTTCGCCTCGGCCGCCGCGACGATGGAGATTTGGGTCAGTTGATGGAGCAGCATCAGCGACGCCGTCGCCATCAGGATGAGGCCGGGCTCGTAGCCCTGGAGCCCTTCGAGCCGCTTGGGGCGTCCGATCCACCGCCGCGCCACCGCCCAAGCGACCGAAGCGAGCACCAGTACGGTGAGGATGTCGAGCCAGGTGAAAAAGAACTTCAGCCCGGTGGGCGAGAGCACGAAGGTCGAGTTGCCGGCGTCGATGGGGTCGAGAACGAGGAAGAGACTGTAGCCGACCAGCTTCGAGATGAAGCCCCAGAAGATGATGAAGTGGCCGATGCCGGCGAGGTCGCGCCAGCGCCACGACACGCTCATCAGCACGCGCCGCTGCCCGAACACGACCAGGACCATGCCGAGCAGGCGTTGGAGGGGGCGGTCGAACCTCGGGTCTTCACGCCTGCCGAGCAACACCGGTGTGATGAACCGCGTGTAGATACCGTAGGTGCTGGCTCCGGCGCCAATGGCGCCGATGATGAAGACCGGGACCCAGAGGGGAAGTACGCCGAACAGGTCGCCGGGGACAATCATCCGGGGGCCATCCGTTCTAGGACTGCGGTGACGAAGGGAGAGGCGCGACCTTCGGGACCTTGGCGATACTTTAACACATCGCTCAGAGGCCCTTGCGCAACGCTCTCGCGGGAGGGAGCGGTGGTTTTTGGGCGCCCTCTCTCAGTCTCCCCCAGAGGGGGAAGAGGTTTAAATGAATGCCACCTCCGCTCCCCCCCCCCCCCGCCAGGACCCTAGTCGGTTTGGGAGGGTCCTCAGAGGGGGAGAGGGCGAGAGGATCGTCGCCGGGCGTCGGCTAGGTTGCTACGCGGGTGATGCCGTAGTAGTCGTCGCTGTCGAGGATGCGTTGGAGGGATTTGGGCTGGATGAGACGGGCGTCCATGATGCCGATGCCGCAGTCGGTGAGGTATTGGCTCAGTTGCTCGACGTCCAGCGGCTTGTTCTGGTAGACGAGCAGGAGGCGGAAGACGGCCTCGCGTACGGGGAGGTTCGGGTTCACGAAGCCCTCGATCTGGGCGAGGTCGGCCATGGAGGGGACCGACTTGCGGCGGCGCTTGGTGGTCGTCGCGTCAGCGCGGGCAGCGATCATTTCTTCCAGCGAGCGCCGGTTGCGCTCGTACCACCCCTCGTCGATTCGGTAGGCGGGCGGCGCTCCGTCCGTGGGGGTTTCGAGGCCGGTCCCTTTCAGTTGCGTCATGGGTTCGCGTGCTCCTGGGTTACGGTTCCTGCGCGCCGGCGTGGTTCCGGCGGGTGCGGTTACAAGTTTTCTTCGGGCCAGTCGAGCATCTGGACGGTGACCACTTCGCCGGCGTGCTTGACGGGGATGTCTTCGGGGCAGATGGCGAGACCGTTGGCCCTGGCCATCGAGGTCAGCACGCCGGAGCTCTGGTTTCCGGTGAGCCTCGCGTGGTACTCCCCGCCGCGGCGGGTGACGACGGCGCGGGCGTAGACCCGTCGCTCGTCGGTATTGTAAATGGGTTCGTCGAGGATGGCCTGGACGGTGGGCTTGTCGAAGCGGGTCTTGCCCAGGGCCTTGAGGATGGCGGGGCGAGCGAACTGCTCGAAGGCGACGAGCGCGCTCACGGGGTTGCCGGGGAGCCCGAGGTGGGGAACGCGGCGCTCGGACCCGTCGGCGGCACGGGCGCGCAGCGCCCCGAACGCGAGCGGCTTCGCGGGGCGCATCCGCACCGTCCAGAAGTCGATATCGCCCTCTTCCATGAGGACGTCCTTGACGATGTCGTAGTCGCCGCGGGAGACGCCGGCCGTGGTCAACACAATGTCGGCTTCGATGGCTTCGGAGAGCCGTCCCTTGAGCGACGCGAGGTTGTCCCGCGCGGTCTCCAGGGTCAGGGGGATGCCGCCGCAGGCCGACACGGCTGCGGCGATGGAGAAGCCGTTGCTGTTATAGATCTTGCCGGGCGTGAGGGGCAGGGGCGGCTCGACGAGCTCGTCGCCGGTGGTGAGGACGGCGACGACGGGCCGACGGATGACGGCGGCGTGGTCGAAGCCGAGCGAGGCGAGGACGCCGACCTCCGCGGGTCCGAGTGTCGTGCCTCGGGGAAGGACGGTCTCGCCCGCGGCGATGTCCTCGCCGGCGAGGCGGATGTTCTCGCCCACGTCGGCGGCGGCGAGCACGTTGACCTCGCCGGCGACCCGCCCGCCGCGCTCGATGCGTTCAAGCTCGTCGGTCTCCTCGAACGGGACGACGGCGTCGGCGCCTTGGGGTATGACGGCGCCGGTCATGATGCGGATAGCCTCTCCTTGGCCTACGGCGCGGCTGGGAGGCGCGCCGGCGGGGGCCTCGGCGACCACGCGGAGCGTCACGCCCGCGGCGGGGCCGGCGGCCTGCACATCGGCGGCGCGCACGGCGTAACCGTCCATGGAGGAGTTGGCGTGGGGGGGCACGTCGAAGGGGGCGCGCACGTCCTCGGCGAGGACCTGTCCCAGCGCGTCGAGTAGCGGCTTGCGCTCAGGCCCAAGCGGGGAGACGTAGTCGAGGATGCGCGCCAAGGCCTCCTCGACGGTGAGCCATGACGGAATCTTGGGCATTCCGGCGTGCGCGCGCCGGTCGTGGGCGTGCCGGTTTCCGGAATGTTTGTGAACTGAAGTCATGGCCTAGACGCGGGAGCGTGGAGGGGGCCGTCGCCCTCCAATTCTAGAGGATGCCGCTGGTAGGGTCTAGGGGAGATGTCTTAGGCTCGGTCCGGCCCGCAGCAGCGGCCCTCATTCACCACCGTTGCTGAGCGCGGCTCGAAGTTCAGGTCGTACGGCTGACGTCGGGGAACTTGTTCCGTGGCAAGGTGGGGAATACAATCGACGCATGGCGGGATCCGGCGGTTCCGGCGATCTCAGACGGCTCGCACTGCATGAGCGCCATGAGGCGCTCGGCGCCCGCTTCGCACCTTTCGCCGGCTGGGAGATGCCGCTCCAGTACCAGGGCATTGTCGGCGAGCACCAGGCCGTGCGCGAGCGCGCCGGCGTCTTTGACGTGTCGCACCTCGCACGCGCTTGGGCGCGGGGGCCGCAGGCGGCCTCGCTGCTGCGCTCGGTGACGACTTTCGACGTGACCACGCTGCCGGCGGGCAAGGCGCACTACTCCCTGTATTGCAACGAGGCTGGGGGTATCGAGGACGATGTCTTCATCTACCACCTGCCCGGCGAGCGCTGGCTGGTGGTCCACAACGCCGCCAACGCGGACAAGGACTTCAAACGCCTGCGCGCCGCCGTCTCCGACGCCTCCGAGGTCACGGCGGAGACGGTGATGCTGGCCGTACAGGGCCCGGACGCGGTCGCGCTGCTCAGCAGCGTTGTCGACGAGGGCTTCGCGGCGCTCGAACCGCGTGACTGCGCGGAGTTGGACTGGCAGGGCACGTCCGTGCTCGTGGCCCGCACCGGCTACACCGGCGAGGACGGCGGCGAGTGCATCGTCGGCGCCGACCACGCCGCAGCGTTGTGGGACGCCTTGATCGCGGGCGGCGCGACTCCCGCCGGCCTCGGCGCGCGCGACACGCTGCGTCTGGAGGCGGCGCTGCCGCTGCATGGCAACGACATCGACGAGACCACACATCCTTACGAGGCGGGTCTCGGCTTCGCCGTGAGCCTCGACGACGGAGCGCCCTTTACGGGCCGCGAGGCGCTCGTCGAGGCGAAGGCGCGGCCCCCTACGCGGCGGCTCGCTCATCTATCGGCACGGGACCGCGGCGTGCTGAGGGCGGGCTACGAGGTGCGCGCACCGGACTGCGGGGAACCCGTCGCGCGGCTTAGCAGCGGAACCTTTAGCCCCAGCTTGCGCGTGGGCATTGGCATGGCTTATCTTCCCGTCGAGCTTGCGAGGCCCGGCGTCATGCTCGAGGTCGACGTGCGGGGCCGCGCACTCCCGGTCGAGGTCGTGCGCCGGCCATTCTACCGAAAGCCGAGGCAGTCATGACGATGGCCCACGAGATCCCCGACAACCTCCTCTTCACGTCGAATCACGAGTGGTTGCGCCGCGACGAGCAGAGCCCGGACGAGGCGACGACGGGCATCACGGACTTTGCCCAGGACCAGCTCGGCGACGTGGTCTACGTCGATCTCCCCGCCGAGGGGGACGAGGTCACCGCCGGGGAACGGTGCGGCGAGATTGAGTCCACGAAGACGGTCTGCGACCTCTACGCTCCGGTCAGCGGCAAGGTGATCGCAGCCAACGGGGAGTTGGAGGACCGTCCGCAGCTGGTCAACGAGTCGCCCTACGGCGAGGGCTGGCTGATCCGCGTGCGCATCGCGGACGAGGCGGAGATCGAGGGCCTGCTCGACGCCGCCGCGTACCGCGCGCAGCTTCCGGCGAGTTAGACGTTGACGCCGCTCACCGGGTCTCCTCATCCCTACATCCCTGCCACCGAGGCGGACCGCGCGCGTATGCTGGAGCGCGTTGGGGTCGCCGACGTCGACGCACTGTTCGCCGACCTGCCCGCAGCCCTTCGCGATCCGGCTATCGACCTGCCGCCGTCCCTCACCGAGCCGGAGCTGATCGCGTTGCTGGAGGAACGCGCGGCCGCGAACGTCGGCCCTTCACGGCCAAACTTCCTCGGCGCCGGCGCGTACCGGCGCTCTATCCCGGCCGTCACCGGCCACCTGGCCGGGCGTTCCGAGTTCGTCACCGCATACACGCCCTACCAGCCGGAGATCAGCCAGGGCACGCTGCAATCCGCGTTCGAGTACCAGTCGGTGGTTTGCGAGCTGACTGGGATGGACGTGTCCAACACCGGCCTCTACGACGTGGCCAGCGCTACCGCCGAGGCCTGCCTTCTCGCGGCGCGGGCCACGAAGCGCGGCGCGGTCGCGCTGCTTGAACCGATGCATCCCGGGACCGCCGAGGTGGTGCGTACCTATGCCCGCGGCGCCAGGCTGCGGGTCGACATGGTGTCGTCGGCGGATGCGATGAACGAGGAGCACGCCTGTCTGGTGGCCCAGCAGCCGGACTTCCTCGGCATGATCGCGGACCTCGAACCGCTCGCCGTGGCGGCGCATGCCGCCGGGGCGCTGTTCGTGACGGCCGCCGATCCCTTCGCGCTGGGACTGCTCCGCGCGCCGGGCGACGCGGGCGCCGACATCGTCACCGGGGAGGGGCGCGACCTGGCGGGGGCGCAACACTTTGGCGGGCCGTCGCTCGGGCTGTTCTCGGCGCGTACGCAGTACCTGCGGCAGATGCCCGGCCGGATCGTCGGCTGCGCGAAGGAACTACACGCCCCACCGAACGGCGAAAAACGCACGGGCTACGTGCTCACCCTCCAGGCTCGCGAGCAGTTCATCCGCCGCGAGCGGGCGACTTCGAATATCTCCACGGCGCAGTCGTTGATCGCGCTTGCCTTCACCGTCACGGTGCAGGCGCTTGGTCCGCGCGGCCTGCGCGAGGCCGCCGAGTTGTGCTACCAGCGCGCGCACGATGCCGCGGCGCGCATCGCCGCGCTGCCGGGCTACGAGACGCCGGAGCGCGGGCCGTGGTTCCAGGAGTTCCTCGTGCGCGGCCCCGTCCCTGCCGCTCACCTGGCCGAGCAACTTGCGGCCCGGGACATCGGCGCCGGCCTCGACGTCTCGGCGCGGCCGGAGCCCGAGGCGCGCGATGCGCTGCTCTTCGCGGTAACCGAGGCGACGCCCGACGCGCACGTCGACGCGCTGGTCGAGGCGCTGGCGGCGATCGGGGGCGGCGCGTGAGCATGCCACGGCCCGGCAGCGAGGACTTCGGCGCGCGTCTGAGCTTCGACCGCGGGGCGCCCGGTCGGCGGGCCGTCGACGTGCCCTCGTGGAACGGGGACGAGACGCCGCTGCCGGACGCGCACCTGCTCCGCGAATCAGTGCGGCTGCCGGAGCTAAGTCAGGGCGAGCTGGTGCGCTACTACACGGCGCTCTCCGCGCGGAACTATGGCATCGATTCCGGCACCTACCCGCTGGGCTCCTGCACGATGAAATACAACCCGAAGGTCAACGACCTCATGGCGTCGCTGCCGGGATTCGCGGAGGCGCATCCGCAATCTCCGCAGGCGGACACGCAGGGTACGCTGCGCACCTTGCTGGAACTGCGCCGCGGCCTGGCGGAGATCACCGGCCTGCCGGCGGTCAGTCTCGCCCCCGCCGCCGGCGCGCAGGGCGAACTGGCCGGCGTGCTGATGGTCACGCGTGCTCTCGAGGACCGGGGAGATCTCGAAACGCGCCGCCGCATCCTCGTTCCCGACTCGGCGCACGGCACGAACCCGGCGACCGCCGCGATGGCCGGCTTCACGGTCACCCAGGTCCCGACCGCGGCCGACGGCTCCATCGATCGCGCCACCGTCGAGCGAGAGATGGATGAGACGGTCGCGGCGGTCATGGTTACTGTGCCGAACACGCTGGGGCTGTGGGTGCGGGGCATCGAAGAGGTGGCACAACTGGTCCACGACGCCGGCGCCTACCTGTACGGCGACGGCGCCAACCTCAACGCGATCATGGGCCGCGCGCGCTACGGCGACCTCGGCTTCGACGTCGTGCACCTCAATCTGCACAAGAGCTTCAGCACGCCGCACGGCGGCGGCGGGCCCGGCGCGGGGCCCGTGTGCTGCAGCGAGGAACTGGCTCCGTACCTCCCAACGCCGGTGGTCGAGGAATGCGAGGATGGCTTGGTGCGCCTCGCGGCTCCAAAGCGCAGCATCGGCCGGCTCCAGCAGTTCCACGGCAACGCCGGCGTGTTGATCCGCGCCTACGCCTACATGCGCGCGCTCGGCCTCGATGGCCTGCGCGCGGTCTCGGGTCAGGCCGTGCTCAACGCCAACTACCTGCGCGTGCTGTTGAACGGCCACTACGACCTGCCCTACGACCGCCCCGTGCTGCACGAGGTCGTCTTCTCAGGCTCGCGCCAGCGCCTTGAGCACGGCGTGCGCACGTACGACATCGCGAAGCGGCTGATCGACTACGGCTTCCACCCGCCGACGGTCTACTTCCCGCTGATCGTCGAAGAGGCGCTGATGATCGAGCCGACGGAAACGGAGCCGCCCGAGGCGATCGAAGCGCTCGCCGAGGCGATGATCGCGATCGCGGAGGAAGCCAAACGCGATCCCGACATGCTGCACGGCGCGCCCTGGAGCGCCCCCATCGGACGTCTCGACGAGGCAACTGCGGCGCGCCGGCCGGTGCTTCGCTGGCGGGACGGAGGCGCGGACGGCTCGTAGTTTTCGAGACGTTCTTGGACAATTTGACGGGAGAAAACTCCTTGCACAGGGTCGTCGGGGGACATTGATGGCGGCGCACGCCTTCCCGCCCATCCCGCTGTCCTTGCCGTTGAGGAGGAGGTTGCCGCAATGGCCTCCAAGGCAGAGGGGGCCGGAGGCGGAGGATGGCGAACAAAGTCCTGAAACTGGCTTCATTGATTGCGCTAGACTTCACCAGATATACTATTGAAGTCAGGTGGGGGGCGAGCTAAGTGGCGTCGAGCATAGCCGATCTCCTGAGTAAGTCGAACGGTTACCTTCCTCGGGACGAGGTGACCCTGGTCGAGGACGCCTACCGGTTCGCCGACGAGGCCCACCGGGGCCAGCTCCGCCGCTCCGGCAGTCCCTACATCGAGCATCCGCTCGCCGTCGCCTCGATCCTGGCCGATCTGCGCCTGGACAGCACGACGATTGCCGGGGCGCTGCTCCACGACACGATCGAGGACTGCGACGTTCCGATGGCGAAGGTCGAGGAGCGGTTCGGGCCGGACGTGGGCCGCATCGTCAAAGGGGTCACCAAGCTCAACCAAATCGAGTGGCAGACTACCCGCGAGAATGGGGGGCCGCCCACCGGGAGCAGTATCCACAGCGAGAGCCTTCGGAAGATGCTCGTGGCGATGGCGGAGGATGTCCGCGTCATCTTGGTGAAGCTCGCCGACCGGCTCCACAACATGCGGACGATCCGACCTCTGCCGCTCTCAAAGCAGCTTCGGATCGCGCGGGAGACGCTGGACGTCTACGCGCCGCTGGCGCACCGCTTGGGCATCGCCACGATCGGGTGGCAGCTGGAAGACCTCTGCTTCCGCTGCCTCGACCGGCCGGCCTACGCCCGGATATCGAAGCTGCTCTCGGCGAGCCGGAACGACCGCGAGCGTTTCATCAGCGACGTCGTGGCCCGAATTCGCTCCGAGATGCGCCAGGCTTCAATCCATGCGCAGATATCGGGCAGGCCCAAGCACATCTACTCGATTTTCCAAAAGATGGAACGGTACGCCGAGATCGGCCGCGACTTCGACCAAATCTACGACCTCTTTGGATTCCGTATCCTGGTGGACGACATCACGAACTGCTACAAGGCTCTGGGCGTAGTCCACAGCCTGTGGCATCCCGTCCCCGGGGAGTTTGACGACTATATCGCCAACCCGCGGGAGAACGGCTACCAGTCGCTTCACACCGCCGTCGTGGGCCCGGATACGACGCCTTTCGAGATACAGATCAGGACGTTCCGGATGCATGAGGTTGCCGAGCACGGCATCGCGGCACACTACCGTTACAAGGAAGGCGACCGCTCCGACCCCGGCTTCGACGACCGGATGAACTGGATGCGGGAACTCCTCGACCTGAACCTAGAGGACGCGGGGAGCGAGGCGTTCATCGAGTCGGTGAAGACCGACATCTTCCACGACCAGGTCTTCGTCTACACCCCGAAGGGTGAGGTCCGCGAGCTGCCCACGGGGGCGACGCCGCTCGATTTCGCCTACCGGATTCATACCGATCTGGGCCACGGGTGCGTGGGGGCGAAGGTCAACGGCAAGATGGTGCCCCTGAACCGTCCGTTGCATAACGGCGATACGGTACAGATCATCGCCGCGAAGTCGGAGAAGGCCCCGACGCTCGATTGGCTGAACCCCGACCTCGGCTACATCAAGACGGCGGCGGCCCGCGACAAGATCAAGGCTTGGTTCCGCAAGCGGGCGAAGGAAGAGAACATCGAGCGGGGCCGGGGCATCATGGAAAAGGAGCTGCGCCGCCTGAAGCTCGGGCTGCGGCCACAGGACGCCGCCGAGAAACTTGGGTACGAGACCGTCGACGACCTCGCCGCCGTTTTGGGAAGCGGCGCGCTGAGCACCGATAACCTGGCGCAGTCGCTCCTGCCCGAGACGCCGCCTCCGCCGCCGCCCGCGGGGAACGGCGCCGCTCCGGCCGGGGACGGCACCGGGAGCATCGTCGTCATGGGCATGCCGAACCTGCTGGCTCGCCTGGCCGAGTGCTGCCACCCCTTGGCCGGCGATGCCATCGCCGGCTTCGTCACCCGGACGCGCGGGGTTTCGGTGCACCGCGCGGAGTGCCGTAACGTCCAGAACGTGGCGGAGCCGGACCGCTTGATCCCGGTGAGCTGGGGGACGCCGAGCCAGCGGTACACGGCGCGGGTGTCAATCCAGGCGTGGGACAGAGTCGGGCTGCTGAGCGACATCGCCAGCCTGCTTTCGGCCGAGCGCGTCAACATCAGCGAGGTGCGAAGCTCGCATCCCCGCAACGGTCTGGTGACGGAGACGCTGACGCTGCGGACGTCGGGCGCGGCGCAGCTCAGCCGGATGCTCCAGCGGATCGAGAACATCCGCGGCGTTGTCAAGGTTGAGCGCAAGGGTTAGGCCGCGGCGTTTGTCACACCGTCGACGGCTCGGTTACAATGGCGAGTGCGCTGCGGCCGGGCGGCGCCCATCTTCGGCATAACGATCATTGAGGGACCACGTTGGCTCATAGCCGCTCCGCCAAGAA
Source organism: Dehalococcoidia bacterium (assembly GCA_965261455.1). Lineage (GTDB taxonomy): Bacteria > Chloroflexota > Dehalococcoidia > SHYB01 > SHYB01 > DAOUKH01. Next base: position 254,637 of record OZ253453.1, read on the forward strand.
GGCGGTACGAAAGAACGAACGCCGCCGCGTGGCGAACCGGTCGCTGCGATCGGCGCTACGGACGCACCTGAAGAAGGCCGAGGCCCATCTCGCCTCCAGTGAGATCGACGAGGCCGGCGCGGCGGTGGCGAACGCCGCTAGTCAGCTCGACCGGGCGGTCACCAAAGGGCTGATCAAGAAGAATAATGCCGCACGCCGCAAGTCGCGGTTGATGCGGAAGCTCAACGCGGCGAGAGCCGCGGCTCCCTAGCCCTCTCTCCGCGCTCGCGGCGCCCCCTCTCCTTTCATCTTTCCTCAGGAAAGATGAAAGGATGGGCCAATTCTCGCCCTAGCCGTCTATCCCGCACGCCCGACGTGTGACGCGGGGGCGTTGACAGCGCCGTGGGGGTGCCCTTAGACTTCGTCGAGAACGCCTGTTCCGAACATTCGTTTCCGGCGTGGGCCGTGCGCCGTTCGTTTCTACGGAGCGCCGCCCAGAGGAGGATATGATGGCGAAACTTCCCGCTAAGCAAGAGGCGATCCTCGACTTCATCAAGGGTTTTGCCGACGACCACGGCTATCCGCCCTCGATTCGCGAGATACAGGAAGCCTGCGGCATCAGTTCGACGTCCGTCGTGGACTACAACCTGCGTGGGCTGGAGAACAAGGGCCTCATCCGGCGCGGCCGCGAGATCTCGCGCGGCATCGAGGTCATGGGGCGCGGCCGAACCGGCGTGCGCCTCGTGCCGGTCATGGGTCTCATCGCAGCCGGCGACCCCATCCCCGTGCCCGAGTCGGACGGCTGGTCGCGCGCCCCCGACGAAGAGGTCGAGGTGCTGGAGTCACGGTTGCGGGGCCGCGAGCAGGTCTACGCTCTGCGCGTGAAGGGCCAATCGATGATCGACGCGATGATCAACGACGGCGACATTGTGATCATCGAGCACCGTAGCGCCGCCGATCCCGGCGAGCGCATCGTCGCTTGGTTGAAGGACCGCGAAGAGACGACGTTGAAGAAGTTCTATCCCGAAGGGGACCGGGTGCGCCTGCAGCCGGCCAACCCCACCATGGACCCGATCTATGTCGAGGGCGAGAACCTCGAGATACAGGGCACGGTCTTGGACGTGATCCCCGCGATGTAAGCGGGGAGAGCCTTGTCCTCCCTCAGTCTCCATGAGGCGAGAGGAGTGGAGGGGTATCGGACACAGCAAGGAGCCCTTGAAGAAGGGCTCCTTTTCGCGTCGGCTTATGCCGACGCCCGGGGAGTGCGCGGGGTCTAGTCCGAGGAAGGCAGCGCGCGGGGCTGCTGGACTTCCATCTCGCGCTCGTCCACGTACAGGCTGCCTTCGCCCGCCTTGGTGCAGAGCACCTGGATACCGGTCTGTTCGTCTACGTATCGTCTACCAAGCTGAATGGGCACGTCGTCCTCCGGGCCGCCAGGCCTACTTCATCTTCATCTCTGCTTTGCCATCACCGCACGCGCAGTAGAGCGCACCCTCGCCGCCGCGAGTGACGATGACCTCGGCGCCGCAACTGTCGCAGAAATATCGCTTACCCGTTTGTGCAGGCAACCTGACTACCTCCTGAATCTGTTGGAGCGTCGGCCATTATATCGCTGCCCTAAAGGGGCGTCAATCTGTTGACACGGCGGCGCGGGCGCGTTCGAGGTGGACGAGGAGGACCGCGAGGTCGGCTTGGGTTACGCCCATGATGCGGGAGGCTTGGCCAACCGTCGCGGGGCGGAACCGGGCGAGCTTCTCCGCGGCCTCGTGCTTGAGGCCGGAGAGCGGGGCGTAATGGAAATCGGCGGGGATGGGCCAGTCTTCCAGCCGGCGGATTCGCTCAACCTCCCGGCCCTGCTTCTCGATGTAGGAGGCGTACTTGGCGAGAACCTCGACCTGCTCGCGTTCCGGCCCGCCGAGGGTTTCGTCGCCGAGGCCCAGGCCGTCGAGGACGCCGTAGTCGACGTCGGGGCGGCGCAGCAGTTCGACGGCGGAGACCGCCTTACGGGACGGCTCGCGGCCAGTCTCGCGGAGGCGGGCGCCGGTGGCGCGGTTGGGCGTGACGCGCAGTCCTATGAGGCGCGTCATTTCCCCCTCGACGGCGCGGCGCTTGCGCTCGACGGCCTCCCGTCGGTTATCGGAGATCAGACCGAGCTCGTGGCCGATGGGGGTGAGGCGGAGGTCGGCGTTGTCCTGGCGGAGGAGCAGGCGGTACTCGGCGCGGGAGGTCATCAGGCGGTAGGGCTCTTCGAGCTCGCGGGTGACGAGGTCGTCGGCCATCACGCCGATGTAGGCTTGGTCGCGGCCCAGGGTGAGCGGCGGACCTCCGAGCGCCTTGCGGGCGGCGTTGACTCCGGCGAGGAAGCCCTGGCCGGCGGCTTCCTCGTACCCGGAGGTGCCGTTGATCTGCCCGGCGAAGAAGAGGCCGTCGACAGCTTTGCTTTCCAGCGTGCCCCTTGTTTGGTTCGGCGGGACGTAGTCGTACTCGACGGCGTAGCCCACGCGCATGATCTCGGCGCGCTCCAGGCCGGGGATGGAGCGTAGCATGGCGAGCTGGGCGTCCTCAGGCAGGCTCGTGTTGGCGCCCTGGACGTAGACCTCGTTGGTCTCCCAGCCCTCGGGTTCGAGGAAGAGGCCGTGGCTGTCCTTGTCCCGGAACCGGTGCACCTTGTCTTCGATGGAGGGGCAGTAGCGCGGCCCACGCGCCTGGATCGCGCCGTTGAACATGGGGGCGCGGTCGAGGTTGGCGAGGATGACCTCGTGGGTGCGGGGGGTCGTGGCGATGCCGTAGCAGGGCAGTTGGGGACGCCACGGGGTCTCGGGGCCGAGGGGATAGATGGGGTTGCGTTCTAGGAGCCACGGCGGCGGTGCGTCGTCGGCGCCGTAGTAGAAGCCGAAGGACAGCGGCGTTGGGCTCCCCGGCTGGAGGGTGGTCTTCTCGAAGTCGATGCTGCGGGCGTCGACGCGCGGGGGCGTCCCGGTCTTCAGGCGCCCGAGATCGAGGCCCCAGGCGTGGAGGCAGTCGGAGACGCCCATGGCTGGCGGTTCCCCGGCGCGGCTTTCCGCCCGCGTCGCGTCGCCGGTGATGGTGCGTCCGCGCAGGGAAGTGCCGGCGGTGATGATCAGCGTCTTGGCGGCGTAGCGCTGTGACGTGTGGGCGCGCAGGGCGAAGCGGGTACCGTCCGGCGCGGGCTCGCGCATGATGCCGTCGATGGTCGCCTGCTTGAGGGTCAGGTTGGGCTGGCGTTCGAGGAGCTTTTTCATCTCTAGGCTGTAGAGGCGCTTGTCGGCCTGGGCGCGGGGGACCTGGACCGCCGGTCCCTTGCCGGTGTTCAACATGCGAATTTGGATGAAGGTGCGGTCGATGACGCGCCCCATCGCACCGCCGAGGGCGTCGAGCTCGCGGACGACGTGGCCCTTGGCGGGCCCGCCGATGGAGGGGTTGCACGGCATCAGCGCCACCGTGTCCAGGTTCATCGTCACCAGGAGGGTGCGACACCCCATGCGCGCCGCGCTCAGGGCGGCCTCGCAGCCGGCGTGCCCCGCGCCGATGACGGCGACGTCGTAGGGCGCGGCGGCGGGGTCTCTCGTCGGGTCCAGTGGGCCGTGCTCCATCAGTCGAAGTCCGCCGGACGCTCGGGGTGGCGATGGTGCTCAAAGACATGGGCGAGCTGGTCCGGGGTGACCTTGGCGAGAGGGAGCGCCGCGATCTCCTCTTTCGAGAAGAAGGCCACTTCGGAGGTCTCGATGCTCGTCGTGGCCTCGCCGCCTGTCTTGTCGCAGAGGAAGAAGATCTTGTAGCTGTGCCAGGGATGCGGTGTTAGGGGGTGGAGGAGACGGTCGTAGACGGCGATGAGCTTGCGCGCCTTGGCGATGTACCCCGACTCCTCGAATATCTCCCGCTCGACGCTCTGGCTTGGCGACTCGTTGATCTCGGCCCACCCGCCGGGGACCGCCCAGCCTCCGGCGAGGTCCTCCTTGACCATCAGGAGCCGATCGCCCTCGAAGACGGCGCCGCGCACATCGACCTTGGGGGTGGCGTAGCCGCGGTCTTGGGCGAAGAGATCGAGGATGGTCTCGGGGCCGCCGCCGGTCCGGTCGGCGAGCATGTCGACGGCGACGGCGCGGACCGCCTCGTAGCGCTCGGCGTCGAAGGGATTGCCGGTGTGGGCGAGGCCGCTCTGGGCGATGGCCTGGAGCTTGCGCCCCCACGTGAGCCAGTTGGGTTCCATAGACGCCCGCTCCTGCGTGGCCGCCCGCGCCGGCCCGAACTCAGGATAACACCGGCGGCGCGGGGGCGGGAGTCCGGACCGCGCTCTAGGAATGCGCGCCGCCGCCGCGCGGGGTATCCTAGCCCCAAGACCGCCGCTCGCGGTCCGTGACCGTACAGAGGAGCGCCGGAGATGGCCTACGACCTGCTGATCAAGAACGGACGCATCATCGACGGGAGCGGCCTCCCCGCCTATCACGGGGACATCGGCGTCGCCGGCGGGCGCATCGTGGAGATGGGCCGCCTCGACGGGGGGCGGCGGGTGATCGACGCCGATGGCCTCGCCGTCGCGCCCGGCTTCATCGACATCCATACGCACTACGACGCCCAGGTGCTGTGGGACCCGCTGCTGACCTGCTCGCCGTGGCATGGGACGACCACGGTGATCATGGGCAACTGCGGCTTCGGCATTGCCCCCTGCGCCCCCGCCGCCCGGGACTACCTCGCGAGCATGTTCGCCGTCGTCGAGGGCATGGACCTCGTTGCGCTGAACGCGGGCCTCGACTGGGCGTGGGAGTCGTTTCCCCAGTATCTAGACCGCGTCGGACGGGAGTCGTTGGGGCTCAACGTCGGCGCGCTGGTAGGACATTCGGCGCTGCGCCGCTACGTGATGGGCGAGGACGGCAGCCGCCGCGAGGCGGACGCCGGAGAGATCGAGGCGATGACGTCGCTCCTACGAGAGGCGATGGCCGCCGGGGCCTTCGGGTTCAGCTCGTCGCAGACACCGAACCACCTCGACGCGCAGGGCGTGCTCGTGGCGAGCGCCTTCGCCTCCCGCGATGAGCTGGTCGGCCTCGCGGAGGTCATCGCCGAGTTCAACGTCGGCGGCATCGAGTTCATCTCCAAGACGGCGGTGATGGGCGACGACGTCTTTGCCCAGGAAGACCAAGACATAATGACCGCGATGTCGCTGGCGAGCGGGCGTCCGGTGAACTGGAACGAGCTTTCCCAAGGCTCGGAGCGGCCCACGGTGTGGCGTCAGCAGCTCGACTTCATGGGCCGCGCGGCTGCCGCGGGCGCGCAGGTCTACGCGGTGGCCCGCTGTCAGAACATGGACCGGATGTTCTCGCTGCGCGACAACACCGACTTCCGCCGTTGGAGCGATACGTGGCCCAATTGGCGCGACATCCTCGGCAGGCCGCACGCGGAGAAGGTCGCCGCGCTGGCGAGCGCCGAGGGCCGCGCCGCGCTCATGCGCGACTTCGAGGCGAATCAGCCGCCCAAGCCGATGTGGGTCGATATTCCCAAGGCCGTGTTCACCCGCGGCAAGAGCGGGCGCCGCGCCGATCTCGCCAACGTACCGCTGCAGGAGATCGGGCAGCGGCTCGGCAAGCATCCCGTCGATTGCCTGATCGACCTCTCGCTCGAAGAGGACTTGGAGGCGGACTTCAGCTTCCGGGGTCTCCGCAACACCGACAAGAAAGCCGTCGAAGCGATCCTCAAGTCGCCGTTCTCGATTCCCGGCATCTCTGATGCCGGCGCGCATTCCAACCGCATGAGCGGCGCGTACTACACGTCGTTTCTGCTGGGACACTGGGTGCGTGAAAAGGGCCTCATGACGCTGGAAGAGGCGGTGCGGGGCCTGACGTTCCTGCCCGCGACGATCTATGGGCTGCGGGACCGGGGCTTGCTGCGCGAGGGCATGGCCGCCGACATCGTGATCTTCGATCCCGACACGGTCAATTACCTTCCGGCGGAGAAGACGAACGACCTGCCGGCAGGCCGGCCGCGCATCGTGAACCGCGCCGTCGGCTTCGACAAGGTGATCGTGAACGGCGAGCCGCTCTACGATGGCGGCGAGCACACCGGCGCGCTTCCCGGCGGCCTGCTGCGGAGCACCGCGTACACGAACGGGGGCTAGGCTAGGAGCTTGGCCATTGTCTCGCCGATGACGGCGGGGCTCTCGACGACGTGCGCGCCGGCGGCGCGGAGCGCGGTCTGCTTCGCTGCGGCGGTGCCCGACTCGCCGGTGATGATGGCGCCGGCGTGGCCCATGCGGCGGCCGGGCGGGGCCGATCCGCCGGCGATGAAGCCGACGACCGGCTTGGTCACCCGCGCCTCGATGAAGGCTGCGGCGTCCTGCTCCTTCGAGCCGCCGATCTCGCCGATCATCACAATGCCATTGGTGTCGGGGTCGTCCTGGAAGAGCTCGAGGATGTCGACGAAGGTGGAGCCCACGATGGGGTCGCCGCCGATGCCGACGCACGACGACTGTCCAAGGCCGTTTTCGGTGAGCTGCGCCACGGCTTCGTAGGTGAGGGTGCCGCTGCGCGAGACGACGCCGACGGTCCCGGCCTTATGAATGTTGCCCGGCATGATGCCGACCTTGCACCGCTCGCCGGGCGAGATGAGGCCGGGGCAGTTCGGCCCGATGAGCCGCGTGGACCTGCCGTCGAGGAATCGCCGGACGCGCACCATGTCGATCACAGGGATGCCTTCGGTGATGCAGGCCACGGTGTCGAGGCCGGCGTCGACGGCTTCGAGGATGGCATCCGCCGCGAAGGGCGGGGGCACGAAGATCATGCTGGTGTTGGCGCCGGTCTCGCGGACGGCGTCGGCGACGGAGTCGAAGACAGGGCGGTCGAGGTGCGTCGTCCCGCCCTTGCCCGGCGTGACGCCCGCCACGAGATTCGTTCCGTACTCGATGCAGCGCTCCGAGTGGAAGCTGCCCTCGTTGCCGGTGAAGCCCTGGACGAGAAGCCGTGTGTCCTTGCCTACGAGGATGCTCAAACTGCTACTCCTGCCGCTCGGGCTGGAAGGGGGCTAACGGGCTTCGACGGCCTTGCGCGCGGCCTCTTGAAGGTCGTCGGCGACGGTGACGCTGAGCCCGGAATCGGCGAGGATCCGCTTGCCCTCGTCGGCGTTGGTGCCGCGCATTCGGATGACGAGGGGCACGTCGATGCCCTTCTCCTTGACTGCGTTCACGATGCCGTTGGCGGCAATGTCGCAGCGCAGGATGCCCCCGAAGATGTTGACCAGCACGCGCTTGACCTTGGGATCGGCGAGCATGATGCGGAAGGCGCTGGCGACCTGTTCCTCGCTGGCGCCGCCGCCCACGTCGAGGAAGTTCGCCGGCTGCGCGCCCATGTACTTGATGATGTCCATCGTGGCCATAGCCAGGCCCGCGCCGTTCACCATGCAGCCCACGTCGCCGTCGAGCCGGATGTAGTTGACGTCGTGCTCGTGGGCCTCGACGTCGAGCGGGTCTTCTTGGCCGGTATCGCGGAGCGATGCGAGGTCGGGGTGGCGGCCCAGCGCGTCGTCGTCGAAGTCCATCTTGGCGTCGGCGGCCAGCAGCCGCCCGTCCGAGGTGATGACCAGGGGGTTGATCTCGATGAGGCTGCAATCGAGCGATTCGAACATGTCGTAGAGGTTGGCGAAGAGCGCGGCGGCGGGGCGAACGAGGGCCTTGGGGAGGCCGAGCGCGGCGGCGGCGCGTCGGCCCATGTAAGGCTGGAAGCCGATGATGGGGTCGATGGGGATGCGCTCGATCTTCTCCGGTGTGCTCGCGGCGACCTCTTCGATATCCATGCCGCCGGCCTCGCTGACGATGAGGACGGCGCTGCGCTCGGCGGGGTCGATGGTGATGGAGGCGTAGAGCTCCTTCTCGATGCCGATCGTTTCCTCGACGATCACGCGCTCTACGGGGACGCCCTCCGGCCCCGTCTGGTGGGTGACCAATCTGGTTCCTAGGAGACCTTCGGCGAAGTCGCGGGCCTCTTGGGGCGAGCCGGCTACCTTGACGCCGCCCGCCTTGCCGCGCCCGCCCGCGTGCACCTGCGCCTTGACGACGCCCTTGCCGCCGAGCGCCTCGACGGCGGCTTCGACATCGGCGGGCGTCGCCGCCGCCCGACCCTCGGGCGTGGCGACGCCGTGCTTGCGGAAGAGATCCTTGGCCTGGTACTCGTGAATCTTCATTTCGATGCTCCGGGGAGCCGTTGTCGGCGGCGCCAAGCGCCTCGGCGGACGTGTCGTGCGGAGTTGCGGCCGGGGTGTGCGCTGCGGGTGTCGGGCCGCCGGACATGATACCGCCCGCCCTGATTTGGTGTAAAGGCGATGGGTCTCGGGGGACGGGCGCCCTCTCAGTTTGCCCAGAGGGGGAGCGGGCGCTTCTTGACACTGGTTTTTGCGCTCGTATAGCATGAGCTTGCGAGGGTGGTGGTTAGGCCCTCGTATTCATGCACTGCATTGATTAGGTCGAAACGGTCGCGCACCAATCCGTATCACGGTTTGCGCGGTCGTTTCGTTTTCAGGAGCGGCGGTTGAGCGACTGGGCGGCGGTGATTCTGGCGGCGGGCAAGGGTACGCGGATGAAGTCCAAGGTACCCAAGGCGCTGCATCCCTTGTGCGGCCGCCCCATGGTGGGCCACGTCGAACGGGCCGTCCGGAAGGCGGGCGTCGAGCGCGTCGTCGCCGTCGTCGGTGTTGGCGCCGAGCGTGTCCGTGCCGCTCTCGGCCCCGGCGTGGAGACCGTCGAGCAGCGCGAGCCGCTTGGGACGGGCCACGCCGCCGCGCAGGCGAGGGACGTCCTCGGCGGCGGTGCCCGCTACGTTCTCGTGATCAATGCCGATACTCCGTTGGTTACGCCGCCTACGCTGACCGCTCTGATGGCCGCTCATCTGGAAGGTGGCGCCCCGCTGACGTTCCTGACCGCGCGCGTGTCCGACGCGGCGGGCTTCGGGCGCGTCGCGCGGAGCGAGGACGGCACGGTGCGGGTCATCGTCGAGGGTGGTGAGGGCGGGGCCGGCGAGGTCAACGCCGGCGTTTACTGCTTTGATGCGGCGTGGCTTTGGTCGCGCCTGGACGCGATCGGGCCGAGCGCCGGTGGCGAGATGTACATAACGAGCCTTGCCGCCCTAGCCACGGACGAGGGCTCGCCTCCGGCGACGTTTGAATGCGTCGATCCCGCCGAGGCGATCGGCGTCGATACGCGGTCGCGCTTGGCCGAGGCGGAGGCGGCGCTGCGGGGGCGCATCCGCGAGCACTGGATGGCGGAGGGCGTGACGCTCGCCGATCCCGCCACGATTTACATCGACGCCGACGCCGTGATCGGACGAGACACGGTGTTGCACGCGAACACGTCGGTCCGTGGCGACTCCGAGATTGGTGAGGACTGTGAGATCGGCCCGGGTAGCATCGTGTCGGGCTCCCGTATCGGCGACGGTTGCGCCGTGGTGGCTTCAGTCATCGAGGGGGGGAGCTGGCTCGAGGCTGGGGCACACGTCGGCCCGTACAGCCGCGTGCGAGGCGGCAGCGAGATCGGGCGTGGTGTCCATCTGGGGAACTTCGTCGAGGTGAACCGAAGCGTCTTGGGGCCGGGCACGCGGTCACACCATTTTTCCTATATCGGCGACGGGGTGTTCGGCGCCGGCGTCAACGTCGGCGCAGGGACGGTCACGTGCAACTTCGACGGCGTGGACAAGCATCCCACGGTCGTCGAGGACGGGGCCTTCATCGGCTGCGACTCGATGCTTGTGGCGCCGGTTCACGTCGGCGCGGGGGCCAAGACCGGCGCGGGGACCGTGGTGACCAAGGACGCGCCCGCGGAGAGCCTAACAGTGGGCGTCCCCGGCCGGGTGCGGGCCGATGCCTCGTCGGCGCCCAAGGCGAAGGAGAGCAAGGCGGTCGAGATAGCCCGCCGGCGCAAGGCGCGCCGCGACGGGGACGAAAAGAGGTGATGGTCTCTGGACAGTGCTAGTTGGGCTGAGATAGCCGTCCTCGTTGTCTCCCTCGGGTTGCTCACGTTCGCAGCGGGGAGCCTCACGACGCTCGCCGAGGCGCGCCGGATGCGCCTGCTCCGCCAAATGGGCCCCGATGAGATACTCGATTTCGAGCGCCGCACCGACGTGTACCGGCGCTCGCTCGGGCCGGTGCGGGGCGCCGCTCTCGTGGGGGTCGTGGCCTCGTCAATTCTGCTCGCCTTCGACCTCTCCGGCGACCAGACCTGGGCAGCGGCCGCAGCGGCGGCCGGGAGCTACGCCGCCGCCAGCGCCGTCGAGTGGACGACCCGCCGGATCGCCGTCCGGCGCGCGGAGCCTTTCTTCCGCTACTCGGCGTTACCCCTCGCCTTCGTAAGCTGGCTCTTGCGCCCCTTCATCCGTCCTATCAGAGGCGTCTCCGGCGAGACCCGGGAGGCGCCCGCGAACGGCTCGCTCGCCGGCGGAGCTATGGAGCAGGTACGCCAACTACAAGAGCTCGTGTCGGGAGCGAACGAGGCGTCGGCGCTGAGCGCCGGCGAACGCAAGATGATCCAGGCCATCGGCGCACTCCGGCAGAAGACCGTCCGCGAGATCATGACACCGCGCCCCGACATGGCCGCGGTGAGCGTCGAGACCTCGCTGCAAGACCTCGTGGACCTGATGGTGCGGAGCGGACATAACCGCATACCGCTTTACGAAGGCGACATGGACCACGTCACCGGACTCGTCTACGCGCGCGACGTACTCAAAGTGCTCGCCACCGCCCCCGGCGACTTCGACATCGCAGGGCTGGCCCGTCCCGTCCACTTCGTGCCTGAGATGAAGATGGCGAACGAGGCGCTGAGCGAGTTCCTCGCCAGCTTTATCCACTTCGCAGTCGTCGTCGACGAGTATGGCGGCGTCGACGGTCTGGTGACCCTGGAAGACCTGCTCGAAGAGATCGTGGGTGAGATCGAGCAGGAGAACGAGCCGCCGGAGACGCCCATCCAATCGCTCGGCCCCAATGAAGCGATCATCGACGGCCAGACGCCACTCGATGAGGTGAACGCCGCGTTCGGTCTGACCCTCGACGGCGACGGCTTCGAGACGCTCGGCGGGTTCGTGCTGCACCACGTCGGGAAGGTGCCCGCCCCCGGCGAGTCGTTCGAGGCCGATGGGATCGCGGTCGAGGTATTGTCGCTGGACGGGCGACGGGTGCGCCGCGTTCACGTGCGCAAGCTCGCGACTAGCGGCGGGTCGTCCGCGTAGCCCTAAGCGGCCGTCGGGCCCCCGATATCCTCGTCGAGGAAGCCGTCGATGAGCGCGGCGACTTCGGGGGCGCGTGTCCAGACTAGTCCATGCCCCGCGCCGGAGAGGACGGTCAGGCGCGCTCGGGGGATGCGCTCGTGGAGCGAGCGGGCGAAGCGGAGTGGGGTGAAGAGGTCGGCGTCGCCGAAGATGAGCTGCGCAGGGCAATGAATGAGGTCGAGCCGCTCCCGCGAGGAGTGGGCGACGGCGGCCGCGACCTGGCGCTCGTAGGCCTCGGGCGATTGGAAGAACGGGTCTTGCGAGAGCGCCGCGGCGACGGCGTCGGGGTCGAAGTCCCCGCGCATCTCTTCGTAGGTGTAGACCCAGGGGATGAGCGCGCGGTGGTAGTCCTCGCGGGACAGCGTGCGCCGCAGCCGCGCGATCTGCTCGAAGAGGAAGGTTCCGCGGGGATCACCGTCGTCGTAGGTGGCGATGAGGACCAGGCGCTCGACGAGGTCGGGGCGCGCGATGGCGAGCTCCTGAGCGACGGCGCCGCCCATGGAGAGGCCGACGACGGCGGCGCGCGCAAGGTTGAGATGATCGAGCAGGCCGGCTGCGTCGCGGGCGAGGTCGGCGACGGTGTAGGGCACGGAGGATTCGGCGCTCTTGCCCGCGTCGCGCGGGTCGATCAGGAGCAGGCGCCGCCGTTGACTGAGCCGCCGCGCGACGGGCCCCCAAGTGAGGTGGTTGCCGCCGAGGCCGGGGATGAGGAGCAGGGGCGTTCCCCGCGGGTCGCCGCGGTCTTCGTAGTGCAGCCGGACGCCATCGATGGTTGCTTCGGGCATAGCGCGATTCTACCAGGCGGGTGCGGGACTGCCGTGTGCTACACTTTTTCCCGAAGCGCCGGTGCGCGCCCACTCTCCCATCAGGAGTCCCCTATGGCCACGATGGTCCCCACGTCCGAATTGTCCCGCGGCATGGTCCTAGAGATGGACGGGAATCTGCACACGGTGCTCGAATACGCGCGGTTCCTCGCCGGCAAGGGTAACTCCGAGGCGCGGATGCGCGTCAAGATCCGCGACCTCAAGACGGGGTACACCCAGGAGAAGGTCTTCCGCACCGACGAGCGCGTCCCCAAGGCCGCGGTAGACAACCGCACTTTCCAATACCTCTACAACGACGGCGACCTGTACCACTTCATGGACCAGGAGACCTACGACGAGAAGCTGATGTCACGGGACTCGCTGGGAGACGCCGCCAACTTCCTCACCGACGGGCTCGAAGTCGAGATGCTGGTGTTCCGGGACGAGCCGGTGTCGGCGCAGCTCCCGACGGCGGTGCAGCTTCGGATCGACGAAACGGACCCGGGATACAAGGGCGATACCGCCACCGGCGGGGCCAAGAGGGCGGTGCTGGAGACGGGGCTCGCGGTCAACGTGCCGCTCTTCCTGAATACCGGCGACACGATCAAAGTCGACACGCGCACGTCGGAGTACATTGAGCGGGTCAGCGGCTAGGCGGGCTTCACCAAGCTCCAGACCAACGCACCGGGTAGTCCGGTGAGCGAACGCGCCGCGCTTCTGGGCAAGTAGGAGTTGGCGCCGGCGGCGAAGTTCACCTCGTCGAGGCGCGGCTCGATGAGGCGCGCTACCGAGAGTCCGGTCGCCTCGAAGGCGTCGAGGTAGGCGCCGGTCAGGTGCATGTGGCTGCGCACGTAGCCCGGCGCTCCGTCCGCCCCCACGAAGAACGCCGTGGCGCCAAGGGCGGTGAGCATGGGGTGCAGGTCGGAGAGCAAGACCCTGCCGCCGGGCCGCAGCACGCGGGCGAACTCCGAGATGGGCCTGGCGATCGACTCGAAGTGCGTCAGTGTCAGGCCGCAGACGACCGCGTCGAAGCTCGCGTCGGCTAACGGCAGCTCCGTTATGGACCCTTCTACCAACTCGGCCTCGGGGACGCGCGCCCGCGCCTTCGACAACATCTCGCGGCTCTGATCGACGCCGGTGACGCGGTGGCCTCTGTCGGCGAGGAGCCGCGCGTAGCGTCCCGTGCCGCACGCCGCGTCGAGGACTCGCCCGGCGGGCAACTCGTCGATCAGCCCCTCCATCGCGGGTTGCTCGATGTCGATAAGGACGTTGCCCGGCTCGTCGTAGGTGGCGGCCCACTTGGCGTACCCCTGCTCCACGTCATATGGCGGTACGTCGAACTCCATCGACAATGGCGGCTCGGAGGGATGCGCCGCGATCCTCGCGATCTCCTCAAAGTGCTCGCGTGCTTCGTCGGGATCCGAGAGCCATGCGCGAAGCATGCCCACTCCTCGAACGGCTGCGACGTAATGACCGGCGTTGGCCATAGGCCTGCTCCTTAGGGTCGCCGAAGGGTGCGGGCTACAGGATTTCGCGGAGGCGGGGCATCATGAACTGCTGGATCAGCGTCATGCCGACCACGCTTGCGATGAGGACGACGTAGAGCACCCAATCGAAGTCGGTGATGGCGAAGCCGAGGGCGGAGCCGGCGGCGAGCACGTCGGACGTGAAACTGTGCGTGAAGTCGCGCGTGCCGCCGCTGATCCCCGCGATGACGAGAGAGAAGAGCACGCCGATGGATGCCGAGACTAGGTGTCCGCCGACGGCATGGCGCGGCGTGGCGGTGATGCTGTGAGGCATGAGGAAGAGAACGAAGGCGGAGGAGGCGAGGGCGGCGAAGATCGCGGCGTTGGTGAGCAGGTCCTGCGCCGTGAGTATCAGCACCAGCGCCCCGGTGGCGAGGGCGGTCTGACGGACGTAGTCCCGGCGCTTCCCTTTGAACCGTGAGTCTACGAGGTGGAAGCGTCCCCGCAGGATCTTGCGGCGCCAGAGGACGGTGTTGCGCCTACCGAGATTGAGCGCTCGGTGATGCTTGACGCCCCGCGTCTCGCCGGGGTCTTGCATGTTGACGCCGGCCATCGGAGCCTACACCTCTTCGGGGGTGGTCTTTTCGTGAGGGACCGCTATGGGACTGGGGTGTCTGGGTTGGTAGAGGGCGAGCTCGCCGCCTGGAATCTTCATCCGCGTCACCAGACCGAACCCTTGGTCTTCGACCGGCTGGGTGAATTCGACGCCCTTGCGTTCGAGGTCGGCCATCGTAGCCTCGACGTCGTCGCACAGGAAGCAGAGCTCGTGAGCCGCGCCCTCGTCCGTGGGGTGGATGCCCAACTCGGCGGGCGGCATGGCGAAGATGAGCCAGCCTTCGCCAGCGTCCACCGAGTCGAAGCCCAGCGTGTCGCGGAAGAAGGCGCGGGCGGCGTCGGGCTCGGTGGTGTAGATGAGAGCGTGCAGACCGGTGATCATCGGGCCGTCCGTCCCGTCCTTAGAATCCCTCGCCTGACAACTTGGGGCCTAGAGCTTCATCGCCTCCACGAGGTCTCGTACCTCGTCGGCGGAGCGCTGGAGGGCGGCGCGCTCGTCTTCGCTAAGGTCGATCTCGAAGATCTGCTCGATGCCGCCCGCTCCCAGCTTGACGGGGACACCGACGTAGAGGCCGCTGATGCCAAACTCGCCATCGAGGTAGGCGGCGCAGGGGAGGATGCGCTTCTTGTCGAGCAGGATCGACTCGACCATCTGGGCGCCCGCGGCGGAGGGGGCATAGAAGGCCGACCCAGTCTTGAGGTGGCCCACGATTTCGGCGCCGCCGTCGCGGGTCCGCTGCACGATCGCGTCGAGCCGGTCTTTGGGGATGAGCTCGCCGACGGGGATGCCGCCCACCGTGGTGTAGCGCGTCAGCGGGACCATCGTGTCGCCGTGGCCGCCGAGGACGTAGGCTTGCACGTCTTCGACGGAGACGTCGAGCTCGGCGGCGAGGAAGGTGCGGAAGCGGGCCGTGTCAAGGACGCCGGCCATGCCGATGACGCGCTCGCGGGGGAAGCCGCTCACGTGATAGGCGAGCTGGGCCATCGCGTCCAAGGGGTTGCTGATGACGATGAGTATCGAGTTGGGGGAACGCTTGACGATCTCCTCGGTGACGCCGCCGACGATCTTTTGGTTGGTGGCGAGGAGGTCGTCGCGGCTCATGCCCGGCTTGCGGGCGATGCCGGCGGTGATGACGACGACGTCTGAACCGGCCGTGTCGTCGTAGTCGTTCACGCCGGTCACGTTGGAGTCGAAGCCCAAGACCGGCCCCGACTGGAGCATGTCGAGGCCCTTGCCCTGGGGCAGGCCCTCAACGATATCGACCATGACGACGTCGGCGTAGCCGCGCTCGGCGACGCGCTGGGCGAGGGTGGCGCCGACGTTGCCGGCCCCGACGACGGTTACTTTCTTACGCATTGGTTGGAATCTGTCTCCTTCACTATGCCGCCGGCGGGCTCTAGGGCCGTAGCGCCGGCGCGTTCTAGGCGTTGACGTAGGCCTCCCAGCGCGCATCGAGGGAGGAGTCCTGGACGGTGGCGACGACGTAGTCGCCAAGCTCCTTGCCGGTGCAGCCGGTGTCGCGTCCGGTGATGCTGATTTTCTTTTCGAATTGACCGCAGATGTCGAGGGCCTTGCTCAGCCTGCCGCCGAGATCGGTGAAACCGATGTGCTCGAGCATCATGGCGCCGGCGCGGATCATCGAGCTGGGGTCGGCGTATTTGGCGCGGCCCTCGCGGACCATGCGGGGCGCGCTGCCGTGGATCGCCTCGAACATCGAGTACTTACGGCCCAGGTTGGCGCTACCCGCCGTGCCCACGCCCCCCTGCATCTCCGCGGCCTCGTCGGTGAGGATGTCGCCGTAGAGATTGGGCATCACCAGCACCTGGAAGTCCTTGCGGCGCTTGGTGTCGAGGAGCTTGGCGGTCATGATGTCGATGTACCAGCCCTCCCAGTTGATGCCGGGGTAGTTCTTGGCCACCTCGCCGGCCGTCTCTAGGAAAAGGCCGTCCGTCGTCTTGACCACGTTGGCCTTGGTCACCACGGTGACGCTCGTCTTGCCCGTCTTCTTGGCGTGCGCGAACGCGGCCTCGATGATGCGGCGCGAGCCGGGCTTGGTGATGACCTTGAAGTCGACGGCGAGTTCGCCGACCTCGACGCCGAGGCTGCCGACGGCGTAGACGTCCTCGGTGTTCTCGCGGAAGAAGGTCCAGTCGATCCCTTCCTTGGGAATGCGGACGGGGCGGACGTTGGCGAAGAGGTCGAGCTCCTTCCGCATCGCCACGTTGCAGCTTTCGATGTTGGGCCACTCGTCGCCCTTCTCCGGCGTCGTGGTGGGGCCCTTGAGGGTGACGTGGCACTCCTTGATGGCTTCGAGCACGTCGTCGGGGATGGCCTTGAGGTGCGCGGCCCGGTTCTCGATAGTGAGCCCTTCGAGCACGCGGAAGTCGACCTTGCCGCTAGCGATAGCGTCCTTCAGCAGGATCTCGAGGACGCGCTGGGCTTCCTCGGCAATGAAGGGGCCGATGCCGTCGCCGCCCAGGATGCCGATGATGATGGGCCTCGTGGCGGCGTAGTCGATGGTGCTGGTGTCGTTCTTGATCCGTTCGATTCTCTCCGCCTGGGCGTCGAGAATCATCTCGAACCGGTTGAGAGCTTCTTGCTTGGTGCCCATAGGCGCCTCCTCTTATCGGTCCTGCGGCGCGCGGGTATAGCGTTTGTGCGCCGGGGGGTTGCGGGACGCGATGCGGCCTTCGCGGCCCGCGACATGATACCAAACCCCGAATCGGGGCGGAAGGACGGGCGGGGGCGGCGTCAGCCGACGACGGCGAGAGTCTGGCCCCTGGAGACTTTGCCGCCCGGCGTGGCGGGGAGATGCTTCACAACGCCGGCGACGGGGGAGGAGATGGTGTTTTCCATCTTCATGGCTTCAAGGAGGGCGACGTGATCACCGGCGGCGACCGTGTCGCCCTCCTCCACGAGGTAGCGCAGCAGGATGCCGGGCAGCGGCGCCTGGATGACGGTCTCGCCTTCGACGGCCGGGGCCTTGGGCTTGGCGGGCACGGCTTTCCGCGCGGCCTCGGAGGCGGGGCGCGCGGCGGCGCGCGGGCCGCTGGCGGAGCGGAGGGCGTAGCCGCCGCCGTCGGCGGGATCGACGTCCACGCGGTAGTGCTCGCCGCCGACGTAGACGTTGAAGGTGCGGGTGAGGGGCCCCTTGGGCGGGGCGTCTGTGCCAACGCCGTTGGCGAGCGTCCCGTTTTTCGCCTTCTTGATCAGCTCGTCCTCGCGCTCGATGTCCTCGATGGTCTTGAGTCTTACGTCGTCGGGCTTCTGTTCGAGCCCGTACTTCCAGCGGAGGAAGCGCATGCCGGTGGTGGGATAGAGGGCGTAGGTGAGGACATCGCCGAGGTCTTTGGCGATCTCCTTCGTCTCCTCCCGCGCCTTTTCGAGCTCGGGTTCGAGGACGTCGCCGGTGCGGGTGGTGATGGGATCGCGGCCCCGTGGGTAGTCCTTGAGCGCCCGGTCGAGGAGCTCGGGGCTGATGGGGCGCGGGGGCCGGCCATAGAGGCCGTAGCAGTAGTCCTTGACCTGGGAGGTGATCATCTCGTAGCGCCCGAAGAGGACGTTGTTGGTGGCTTGGACGCCGACGATTTGGCTGGTGGGAGTCACCAGTGGCGGGTAGCCCATGTCGGCGCGGGTCTTGGGCAGCTCTTCGTAGACCTCGTGCAGCCGGTCGAGGGCGTCGGCCTCGCGGAGCTGGGCGACGAGGTTCGAGATCATGCCGCCGGGGACTTGGTGCATGAGGACGTTGGTGTCGATGGTGGCGAATTTGGTGTCGTCGAGGTAGTCGCGGTAGCGGGGGGCGACGCGTTCGAGGTGCTCGCCAATTTTTAGGAGGTAGGGCAAGTCGAGGCCGGTGTCGCGCGCCGTGTTCTGGAGGGTGACGACGATGGGCTCGACGGCGGGCTGAGCGGCGCGGAGCGCGAGGGGAGCCAGGCAGGCGTCGACGGCGTCGATGCCCGCCTCCGTCGCCTTCAGCACGGCCATGGAGGCCATGCCGCTGGTGTAGTGGGTGTGCAACTGGAGGGGCAGTGAGATCTTGGCCTTGAGCGCCGTTACGAGCGTCTCGACGTCGATGGGGTTGATGAGGCCCGCCATGTCCTTGATGCAGATCGAGTCGGCGCCGAGGTCCTGGTATTGGAGGGCCTTTTCGACGAAGTAGTCGAGGTTGTAGATGTCGCCGCCGAGTCGTCCCTCGGTTACGGAGTAGGAGATGGCGGCTTGGGCGTGCTTGCCGTTCTCCTTGACGGCCTTCACCGACGTCTCGAGGTTCCAGGGGTCGTTGACGGCGTCGAAGATGCGGAAGATGTCGATGCCGACCTCGGCGGAGTGGGCGACGAAGGCGCGTACGAGGTCGTCGGCGTAGTTGCGGTAACCGACGAGGTTCTGGCCGCGGAGCAGCATCTGGAACGGGGTCTTGGGCATGAGGCGCTTGAGGACCCGGACGCGGTCCCACGGGTCTTCGGCGAGGAAGCGGGTCATGACGTCGAAGGTGGCGCCGCCCCACATTTCGACGGAGTAGAAGCCAGCGTTGTCCATGGCCTCGGCGATGGGCTCGAGATCTTCGGTGAGGAAGCGGGTGGCCACGGTGCATTGGTGGCCGTCGCGGAAGGTGGTGTCGGTGATCTTGAGCGGGTTGGCGCTCCCGTTTAGGTCGTGCGGGGGCATTAAGGACGATTCCTTTCGCGAGCGGGATGGGGGCTCGCCCGGGTCTTCACGCGCGAGGCCTGCTCACCGGCGGTCGTGGGCCGCCCAAGGGAGGTGGTTTCGCGTCGCCCGGAGGCGGCCCTCATAGGCCCATCGCGACGGGGGCTGGGCCACGATCCGCTCGTGTTCGGTATAGGCGTTGATCGCGGCGAGGATGGCCGCCATCACCTTGTCGCTCAGCATCAGGAAGAAATTATACGCGGAAACGGCTGCGAGGGTCTCCCGTTCCGCCGGCAATGGACGATGCCGCGCACGGGCGCAGGGCGAGGTGGCGGTGTTCCCGGCTAGAGGGGAATGTTCCCGTGCTTCTTGGGGGGAAGCGTGTCGCGCTTGGTGTGGAGCATGCGCAGCGCCCTGATGAGGCGGGGGCGCGTCTCGCGGGGGTTGATGACGTCGTCGACGAAGCCGCGGGCGGCGGCGATGTAGGGGTTGGCGAACTTGCCCTTGTACTCTTCGATGAGCCGAGCGCGCTCCGCCTCAGGGTCTTCGGCCTTGGCGATCTCCTCGCGGCTGACGATGTTGACCGCGCCTTCGGCGCCCATGACGGCGATCTCGGCGTTGGGCCAACTGAAGTTCACGTCGCCCCGGAGGTGCTTGCTGCTCATGACAATGTAGGCGCCGCCGTAGGCCTTGCGGGTGATCACGGCGAGTTTGGGAACGGTGGCCTCGGAGTAGGCGAAGAGGAGCTTGGCGCCGTGGGTGATGATGCCGCCGTGCTCCTGGCTGGCGCCCGGCAGGTAGCCCGGTACGTCGGCGAAGGTGATCAGCGGGATATTGAAGCAATCGCAGAACCGGACGAACCGGGCGGCCTTGCGCGAGGCGTCGATGTCGAGGACGCCGGCGAGATAGGCGGGCTGCTGGGCCACGATGCCCACGGATTTGCCGTCGAGACGGGCGTGTCCGACGATGATGTTGGGCGCGAAGTTCTCGTGCACCTCCATGAAGTCGCCGTCGTCGACCACGGTCTGGATGATCTCCTTCATGTCGTAGGGCTTGGTGGGGTCGTCGGGGACGGCGTCGATGAGTGAGTCGGCGACGCGGGCGGGATCGTCGGTGGGCGGGTGCTGGGGCGGGTCCTCCATGTTGTTCGAGGGGAGGAAGCTGATGAGCCGTCGTACCTGCTCGAAGCACTCCTCCTCGCTCTCCAAGGCGAAGTGGGCGACGCCGCTCTTGGTGGCGTGGCTCATCGCGCCGCCCAAGTCCTCATGGGTGACCTCCTCGCCGGTCACTGCTTTGATTACGTCGGGGCCGGTGATGTACATCTGCCCAATGCCCTTGGCCATGAAGACGTAGTCGGTGATAGCGGGCGAGTAGACCGCGCCGCCGGCGCAGGGGCCGAGGATGACTGAGATCTGGGGGACGACTCCGGAGGCTAGGGTGTTGCGCAGGAAGATTTCCCCGTAGCCGCGCAGGCTGACGACGCCTTCCTGGATGCGCGCTCCGCCGGAGTCGTTGAGGCCGATGATGGGTGCGCCGACGCGCATCGCCATGTCGAGCAGTTTCACGATCTTTTCGCCTACGACTTCCGACAGCGACCCGCCGAAGACGGTGAAGTCTTGGGCAAAGACGAAGACGACGCGCCCGTCGATGAGGCCGTAGCCGGTGACCACGGCGTCGCCGGGGATCTCGGTCCCGGCGAGCCCGAAGTCGGTGGCGCGGTGGGTGACGAAGGGGTCGATCTCGTCGAAAGAGCCTTCGTCGACAAGAAGGTCGATGCGCTCGCGGGCGGTGAGCTTGCCGCGCTTGTGCTGCTGCTCAATCCGCCGCTCGCCTCCTCCCAACCGGGACGCGGCGCGGCGGCGTTCAAGGTCGGCGAGGCGGTCAGAGGTCGTGGTCATAGGGCTGGTGTCCCGGGTGCGGGGTCTCGGCGTCCGCCTCGGAGCGGACGGAGGGCTTGGGTATGCTACCAGAGCGCCACTTTTGGCCGCAAGCGCGGGCCAACGCCGAACCGCTGTTGAGGAGTCTCCTGAAAGGGAGGAGAAAGGCGGCTAGGCGCGGGGAGCGCCGGGGAGGCGGAGGCCGGCGTTGAAGAAGCTGCTGAGGACCATGGCGCGGATGAAGGGGTGCTCGTCGGGGGAGAGGCCGCGGTCGGGGTCGAGGCCGCCGGCAGCGGCGCGGGCGAGCCCCGCGAGGTCTTCCTTGCCCGCTCGGTGGAGGATGTCGCTCTGGCGTTGCAGACGACGCTCCAGCAGGGCGGCGAAGTCACCGTCGACGATGTCGCTCGCCGCGAGGGAGATGAGCGCGTCGAGCGTCCGCCCGCCGTCGGAGCCGGAGCGCTGGGGCATCGTGCCCGACTGCCATTCGTCGACGTAGGCCCAGACGGACTCAGGTTCGAAGAACCATTGCCGGAACTCCGGTGTGGCGAGGAGCGCGCCGGTCTCGGCCAAACGTTCGCCGTGCTCCTCCACTGAGCCTTGCATTCGAGGCTGCTCGGGCTGGGTGGGTGCCGCGATCACCTCGCGCCAGATTTCGAGGCCTACGGGAAGCCGGCGGCGCTTGGCGACGGAACGCCGCCGGGCTTGAGCGATGAGGGCGCCCGCGAAGGCGGGCTCGACCTCGACGGAGGCGAGGCCTTGCGTCTCCAGCGCCGCGAGTATCTCGTCGAGTTCGTCGCGGGTCATCATGTCGACGCCGGTGCAGCTCTTGACGCCGGTCTCTTGATTGGTGAGCACGGTCACGACTTTCAGGTAGTCGTCGCCGCGGCGGCGGGCGATGGTGACCGCCTGGTCGCCGTAGCGGTCGAGGAGGGAGACGCTGACGTGCTCCCACGGAAGTCTGCTGCTGTTCGCCGCGGCGTGGAGGGCGGAGCGCTTGGGGCGGAACGTGGGTGACTGCATGATGATCCGGCCGTAGGCGGCGCGGGCGCGGCGCCGGACCTGCACGTTGGGGTCGCCGTCGGCGCTTTCTTGCAGCCGGCCTACGGCCGCGGGGCTGGCCAAGGACTCGAGGGCCTCGATTGCGGACAGAATCGCGCTCACGCGCGGGCTCGAAAGCAAGGGAAGGATGAGAGGAAGCGCCCGCTCGTCCTGGGGTTCGGCCAGGGAGAGCAGGACGAGGCGGCGGCCCGCCGCGTCGTCGCTTTCTAGGTCGTAGAGGAAGCGCTCGCGGAAGCCCTCGTCGCCGGCGGCGCGGACGAAGATTGCCTCGCGGGCGTCGGGGACGATGGACTCGTAGTCGAGCCCCGCGGCGGCGTGAAGGGCCGAGGTCTCGCCCAGCGTGTCGAGGACCGCACCGGCAGCAGCCCGCACCGGGGCGCTGAGCGAATCGTCGCGGAGGATGTCCCAGAGCGGGGCGGTGGCGCGAGGCCCTTCGATCTGCGCAAGGAGCTCCGCCGCCCGCTCGCGCTCTCGCTCGCCGCCGGTCTTGATCCGCTCGGTCAAGTAGGGCGCGGCCACGCCCGCGGAGGCGCGCACACGCCGCGCGAAGGGCTTCGCCTCGGCGTAGCGCCATTCGCCGGCGGCGATCTTGGCGAGGCCGCGGGCGAGCTCGATCTCGCTGATTTCTCTCTGGCGTCTTTTGGGTTGTGGTCGCATAGATGCGTGGGCTACCGCGCAGGTTTGGCGCTTCGCTTTGGTTCTGTGGTGAGGGTCGTGTCGCCTTCTCTGCTCCGTGTGGTTGCGTCTCGGTTACTTCGAGAGCGAGGAGTCAATTCTTTGAACTGGGTTCAAAACTTCTTGACAAACTAGGGTTGCCTTCGTTACGGTGTTTGAGTGCGGTATTGAACGGAGTTTAGATTGTTTTCAGTCTCTTGGCAACCTCCGGTGCCGCGCAAAGGACGACCCAGTAAGGAGGCATGATGGCGTTCATTACGGCATGGCCTGTGAACGGCGAGCGGAAGGGCGATTGGGATCGCATGGTCCAGTACTACGGACTGTGTGAGGTGCTGCCCGACCGTAGCCGCCCGGAGCAGACCGAAAAAACGTTCCGCGATTGGGCCTATAAGAAGCGGCTGGCCTTCGTGGAAGGCGAAAACATGGTGGCCTTCGATCCGAAGACCTACAACCCCAAGGATTCGCTCGACCGCGGCCGCTTCGGATTCCTACTTCGATATATCCGCCCGCGGGAGTTCTCCGCGTTCAAGCGGGATGTCGAAGAGCACCTCAACATCCGTTCGATGTACGTATTGGACGCGATCAAGGGCTACTGGCTGCGCGAAGGCGTCATCCATGACGTCGGCGGCCGCATCTCGACGGACCGGGAGCTGCTGAGGCTGATGGGCTTCAGTTACCTCGAACTGGTCAATGCGCTCGACGGCGTCGTCAAGCGCGAGTACCTGAGCGACGTGATCAACGGCCAGGCCCTGCTCGACCCGGTGTTCGGCAGCGAGTTCGGGCACTACTTCGTGAACTTCGACATCCTGAAGGAGCGGTTCTTCGAAGCCGAGTTCCTGCTTCACGCCGCCGGCCACCCCATCAGCCTGGACCAGCTAGGGCAGCAGATGGGCGTCGACGACCTCGACGACCTGCAGGCGATCCTTCGCGAGGCGAAGAGCCGGTTCGACGTCAACATCGAAGTGACGGACAGCCACGTGATGTTCGGCGCGCCGAGTCAGAAGTCGATCGAAGGCCTGATCCAGCGCGAGCAGAACAACCGGCAGCGGCTTGATCAGTCCGAGGACCAGCTCAAGGAGCGGCTGAAGACGGTCAAGGACCTTCTCGACCGGTACAACGCGCGCGAAGCGAAGATCCTCAACGAGGTCGAGCAGAACCGCGAAGAGGGCCGGGTGGTCTGGATCAAGGCGAAAGTCGTCGATGCGGCCCTGGGCCACATTGAGGGCGGGAGGAAGGTGAGCTAATGGCGACCGTAGCGCAATCCCTGCCGCCGCAGGCAATCGACGAGGCGCTGCAAGAAGTGGCGCCGTACGACCGGCACAACGAAGAGCTGATCCAGTTCAAGGGCTACCTGGAGAAGCTGGACTCGAAGCAGCTCCGGTCTCTGCGCGAGGATCTGAAGGGCGTGGCCCGGGTGCGGGGCCGCAAGATCCTCCTGCGGGAGGGGCTGCTCGAGCGTCTCGGCACCGAGTGGCTGCGGAAGCAGCAGGAGATCGTGGAGGGCGAACTGGCGAAGATCGAGGTGGCGAAAGACACCATCGACTTCAACATCCTCGAGCTCGAACTGAGCAGTCAGAACTGGCAGCTTGGCAAGATGACTCAGGTGCTGAACCTGGACGAGCAGGCCGCCACGGATCCCATGATCGACATGCTGAAGCGGCGCCAAAAAGACGACGAATCCGCGTCCCTAAAGGTGCAAGGCGGCATCGAGGACGATCGGCTGGACGCCATCTTCGGAGTGTAGGGCGAATCGCCCCGCATTCGGTGAGGCGGCGAATGGCTCCCGCCGGTCCGGACTCTGGGCCGGCGGGAGCCGAGCCGTTCTCTCGACGATCGGAACGCGACCCGTATGAGACCGGCTAGCGAACGGCGCAGCCGGAAGGAGCTTGATGGCTAGGCGTCACCTTCTTCTCTCCCAAAAGATCATCGGCGATGAGGCCGTGCTTCACCCCGCGACGTTAGAGGCGCTGGAGATGAGCCCGGAGGGCGGCCAGATTCTGGTTACGTGCTCCGCGACGTATCTCGTGCTGAAGGCGGTGGGGAAGGACTCGGTCTCCGAACATCAGATCAAGCTGCCCCGCAGGGCCGCCGCGGTGCTCAAGGAAGGCGAGCGCTTGACGGTCCAGCCCGCTCCGTTGGTGCAGGACACGGCGCGCTCCAACGGCCACGCCCCCCCGCCGGCGCCGAAGGGAGGCCCTTCGGGAGCGCATTCTTCGGACGGCGCCGCTCCGGCGCGAGCGGCGGGCGGCGGTGAGCAGGCCGAGGGTTTCGAGTGGGACCCGATCTCCCCGGCCGATTTCGAGGGGATCGCCGGCCTCGGCCGCGTCAAGGACCGCATCGAGCAGGCCCTTTTCTATTTGACTCATCCCGAATGGTTCTTGGTCCGCCGGAATCTGCCGCCGCGCGTCTTTCTCTTCTTTGGACCCTACGGCTGCGGCAAGACGATGCTGGCCAAGGCCATGGCGAGCCGTATGGCGTACGAGGAGACCGACGGCAAGACGCTTCCGGTCAAGTTCAAGGCGATCAGGCCGACGGACATCAAGGACCCATACCTTGGGATGTCGGCCCGCCGGGCGCAGGAGTTCCTCGACCGGGCGCGCGACGAGTGCAACCGCGGCTCCACCATCATGCTGCTGCTCGACGAGATCGATTCGGTGGTCTCGAACCGCTCCGACGGCAACACGCACGAGGAGTACCGCGACGTCGTCAACTCGCTGATCCAGGACATTCAGGGCGTGCGGGAGCTGGACACCGAATCCCGCATCCGGGCGCTCTGGAGCGATCCCGAAGTGGAGGAGGTGCGGCAGGAGATTGCCGCGCTGGTGCGAAAGTGCGGGAGCAAGGACCAGGGCGGCGACATCTCGCTGCCCGAGTCGCGTTGGACGCCGGAGGTGCGGGGCAGGATGCTGAACCTGCGCGAGCGCATCGTCGCCGAGGGCGGCGCCAGCACCGTCATCATCGTTGGCACGACGAACGATCCGCTGCGGTTGGACGAGGCGTTCCTGTCACGGGCGGGGAGCAACATCTTCTTCGTCCCGCGTCCCAGCGCCACGGCGGTCGAGAAGATGCTGGCCGATCACCTCGATAGCGCGTTCGTGGAGATGAGCGACCAGGACCGCCACGCTTTGGCCGACGCCGCCTTTCGCGAGGGACTCACCGGACGCGATATCGTCCTGTCCTGGCTCCAGCCGCTTCGCAGCGCCTCGCCGGGCTCGCTTCGCATCCTGGGGCGCCAGACCGTCGCCGCGCGCCGACCCGCCCCCGTCGTGAGCATCGAGTGGGAGAGGGATCTGCTGGGCCGCTTGGAGAAGCGGGGCCAATCGTCGCTGGCAACGCAGGTGTCGGAGTACCTCGACGAGGTGTTCAGCGCGACCAAGCGACACGAGGCCGGAAACGCCCCGGCCACGGGCGGCGCCGGAGGGACGCGCCGTTCTGGGCCGGCCGGTGGGAGCAAACAACCGGCGCTGCTGTAGCCGGCGGGCGGCCCTAGGGGTAGGCGCGCTCCCAGCGGTCGCGGTAGGCCACCGCCTCGACGGGGAGGCGGCGAGTCTCGCCGAACGGCTTGACGGGGTAGCCCACGGGGATGATGCACGGGACCTCGACGTCGTCGGGGATGCCTAGGCCGCGCTTGAGGCTTTCTTCCACCCGTCGGTGTAACGTGGTGAAGATCGTGCCGAGGCCGAAGACGCGCGCCGTGAGCATCATGAGCTGCACTCCCTGAAGCACCGAATCGAGCGCGTTCCTTTCGGTGAGGCAGACGACGATGAAGGCGGGGACGTCGTGTATGCCCTTCGTAGCGAACTCCCACGCCTCGCCTAGAATCTTCGGGCTTCCGCCCGCCGAGTACCGGCGCGCCGATGCGTCGCCGCGGTTCTCTTGGCCGGCCCGGTAATAGTGCTCGGCGACGATCCTGCGCTCGGCCTCACCCGTCACCGCGATGAACTTCCAGGGCTGACGGTTGATCGCGCTCGGCCCCCGTGTGCCGGCCTCGAGGATGGCGCGCAGCGCGTCTTCGGGTATGGGGTCAGTCCGGTACTGCCGGACGGCGCGCAGCGTACGAATCGCCTCGAAGACAGCAATGTCGGGCATGGCGTGCTCCTTCCTGTGGCCGCGCAAGTATAGCGCCGCGGGGTCATTCTCTCGGGAAGGACGCCGCCGCGCGGTGGGGTTGCGCAGAGCCTAGGAGGCGTCGAGGCCGCCGTCGACGAAGAGGCCTTGGCCCGTGATGTAGCTGGCCTCATCGGAGGCGAGGAAGGCGATGAGCGCGGCGGGCTCGGAGGGGTCGGCCATCCGGCCGAGCAAACCGCGTGAGCGGGTGTTGGAGGGGCCGCGCGTGGCAGCCGCTGCCTCCATCAAGGGGGTGTCGATGGGGCCGGGGAGGATGGCGTTCACCCGGATACCCTTGGCGGCGTACTGCATCGCCAGCGAGCGCATCAGCCCCAAGACCCTGCCCTTGCTGGTCCCGTAGGCCGTGGTGGGCGATCCGATCGTGGCGCCGATGGAGCTGGTGAGAACGGCCGCGCCGCCGCCACTCCGCACGATCTCGGGGAAGGCGTACTTGCAGCAGAGGAACATGCCGCGAAGGTTCACGTCGAGCACCCGGTCGAAGACCGCCTCGTCGATGGTGGTGACGGGGCCGTCGTCGCGAGAGAAGACGCCCGCGTTCGAGACCAAGACGTGGAGCGCGCCGAACGCCGCCGTGGTCTCGCCGACGAGCCGCTCAGCGTCGGCGGCCTTGGAGACGTCGGTGGGGACGAAGATGGCGGGGCCCCCGACGTCCTCGACGAGGCGCAGGGTCTCGCGGCCCGCCGCCTCGTTGATCTCCCCGATGGCTACGGCAGCCCCCTCGCGGACGAAGCGGAGAGCGGCGGCGCGTCCGATGCCGGAGCCGGCGCCGGTGATGATGGCGGTCTTTCCTTCGAGCAGCATGGCTAGATCGCGGTGAGTCCGCCGTCGGCGGCGTAGGCCGCGGCGGTGATGAACGAGGCGTCGTCGGAGGCGAGGAAGAGGGCGAGGGCGGCGATCTCCTCGGGGCGGCCTATCCGTTCGATCAGGCGGGACGAGCGAGGATAGGGGACGCCGTCGGCGGCGCGCCCAGCCGCGGTTGCGGCGGCGAGCGGGGTGTCGACGGCCCCGGGGCAGATGGCGTTGGCGCGGACGCCGTGCTTGGCAAACTGCCGCGCGACGGCCTTGGTGAAGGTGAGGAGCGCCCCCTTGCTGGCGCAGTAGGTCGGACGCTGCACCGCGGCCAGCGCGGCGGTCGAGGCGATGTTGACCACTGCGCCGCCGCCGCAGGTGACGATCTCGGGGAGGGCGTAGCGGCAGCAGTAGAAGGGGCCCTTGAGGTTCACGCCCATGACGCGGTCCCACGTCTCTTCGGTCAGGTCCTCGATCAGGTGGTCGTCGTGATCGTAGATACCGGCGTTGTTCACCAGGATGTGGAGCATGCCGAAGCGCCGCACCGTCTGCCCCACGGCGCCGCGGACGCCCTCGCCGTCGGAGACGTCGCAGCGTATGAACTCGGCGGCGCCGCCGGCGTCGTGGATCTTGTGGACGACGGCCTCGCCGCCGTCGCGGTTGATGTCGAGGCAGGCGACGCGCGCGCCCTCGGCGGCGAAGCGCGCCGCGATGGCGGCGCCCATGCCCGAGGCGGCGCCGGTGACGATGGCCACCTTACCTTCCAGCCGCATGCGTCCTCTCTTCTTAGCGGCTCCGCGCGCCTCGGTCAGATGGTTATGCCGAGGAGCTCGCCGACGGTGAAGATGTCCTTGTCGCCGCGCCCACTGAGGTTGAGCAAGATCGTCTTGTCGCGGGAGAGGGTCTTGGCGAGGCCGATGACGTAGGCGAGGGCGTGGGAGGGTTCGAGGGCGGGAATGATCCCCTCGGTCCGGCTCAGGACCTGGAAGGCTTCGAGGGCCTCTTCGTCGGTCACCGCTACGTATTCGGCGCGCTCGATGGTTTTGAGGTAGCTGTGCTCGGGGCCGACACCGGGGTAGTCGAGGCCCGCGGAGATGCTGTGCGCCTCCTGGATCTGGCCGTGCTCGTCTTGGAGGACGTAGGACTTCGAGCCGTGCAGGACGCCGATCGACCCCGCGGTAAGTGTCGCCGCGTGCTTGGTGGTGTCGACGCCGAGGCCGCCCGCTTCGACGCCGATGAGCCGCACGCTTTCGTCGGCGAGCAGGGGGTGGAAGAGCCCGATGGCGTTGCTGCCGCCGCCGACGCAGGCGATGGCGTAGTCGGGAAGCCTGCCCACGGCCTCAATGAACTGGGCGCGGGCCTCGCGTCCGATGACTGACTGGAAGTCGCGGACCATGCGGGGGTAGGGGTGGGGGCCGACGGCGCTGCCCAACAGATAGTGCGTGGTCTCGACGTTGGTGACCCAGTCGCGGATCGCCTCGTTGATGGCGTCTTTGAGGGTTCGGCTACCACTGCTCACCGGGGAGAGCTCGGCGCCGAGGAGTTTCATGCGGAAGACGTTGGGCGACTGGCGGCGGATATCCTCCTCGCCCATGTAGACGATGCATTCGAGTCCGAGCATGGCGCAGACAGTGGCGGCGGCGACGCCGTGCTGCCCGGCGCCGGTCTCGGCGATGATCCGTCGCTTCCCCATGCGCTGGCAGAGGAGTCCCTGGCCGAGGGCGCTGTTGATCTTGTGGGCGCCGGTGTGGGCGAGGTCTTCCCGCTTGAGGTAGATGCGGGCGCCGCCGAGCTTGTTGGAGAGGTTCTCGGCGAAGTAGACCGGCGTGGGGCGGCCAGTGTAGGTGCGCGAGAGGCCGTCGAGCTCTCGGTGGAAGGCCTCGTCCTGAACGGCGGTCTCGTAGGCCTGCTCGAGCTCTTCGAGCGCCGCCATTAGCGTCTCGGGGACGAACTTGCCGCCGAACTCGCCGAAGCGCCCGGCGGCGTCGGGGATGGGGGTGGGAAGCGTGGTTGTCATAACGTGTCCGCGGCCCGCGTGGGACCGGCCTCATGATAGCACCGCGGGCGGACTCCGGCGCTCCTTTCACCGGAAAGGGAGCGGGGGTAATCGACCGAGGAAGGCATGGGAGTACCAGGGCGCACCCCTTAAAAAAGTGGAGTTTGGGAGCGCCCGGCGCGCCGGAGAGGGCGGCCGGACGCGGGGCTCGGCGGGGGTTACCGCGCCGAGCTTATTCCCAAGACTCCGCTTTGCAGCTCCAGCACGGCCTTGATGGTCTCCGGAATACCGGCCATGAGGAACTCTTTAAGGCTGCCGCTGAGGAGCGGGGTTGGCCTCGTGAAAGCGCCAAGGGGCGCTCGGTACGCCTACGCGCCGGGGCTCTCGGAGGAAGCGGCGGTCCCGCTGACTCGTCGAGCGGCTTGAGCGCGCGCCCATGGCCGTTTGGAGGCTCCTAGAGGAGCCGCGGTATGCGATTGGCCGGCGCCAATGGGCTGAGAACGCATGGGAATATGGTAGAGATTGAAGGAGGGGATGGGCAATGGGGTGATGGCAGGGCTGCGGGGCGCGCCCCGGCGTCGATTGACTCCCGAACGGTGGGCGTGCTACGGTGAGCGCTAAGATTTCCACTACACCGGTTCTCGAACAGGAGAGGGACGGTACATGATTACGGTCAGCGAAATGGCAACGCAGAAGATCCAGGGGATCATGAAGGAACAGGGCGAGGAAGACGCCTCGCTTAGGGTCATCGTGACTGGGATGAGTTGCTCGGGTCCGCAGTACATGATGACGTTGGAGCATGCGCAGGAAGAGAACGACGCGCTCGTCGAGTCCGACGGCCTGCGCATCCTGCTCGACCCCGACACCGCGCAGATACTGGACGGCTCCGAGATCGACTATCTCGAAGGGCTGGAGCGCTCCGGGTTCACCATCGTGAACCCGAACATGGAGACCGGCGGCGGCGGTTGCGGCAACTGTAACTGCGGCAAATAGCCGAAGACGATCCTTCGAAGAAGGCGGCGCGAGTCGCCTTCTTCTTATTTTGGGCGCCCCAGGGCGCCGCGAGGGAAAAGATGGCGCCGCAAGCCGCCCCGGACCGCACGCTGGACGTACGCTCGTATTTCGACCCGGTCGAGTGCCGCAGCCTGAAGTACGTGAAGCATGAGCTGGCCGGACTCGCCCCGCGGCAAACGCTGGAAGTGCTGGGGAACGAGTTTCAGAGCCGCGAGATCCGGGCGTGGTCGTCTAAGTTCCGCCACCAGGTGCTCGACGAGCGGCGAGAGGGCGATCTGGTCCGCCTGATCATCGAGAAGGCGGCGTGAAGAAGATCGCGGTCCTCGTCTCCTCGGGGACGCGCAACAACCTTGCGCAGGTCGCCAGCCTCGTCATGGCCGCCGTCCTCTGCGACGTGTCGGTGAGCGTGCTCTTTCGGGACGAGGCGGCGGCCGCCGTGACTCGCGAACGAATCGGATCGCTGCCCCTGTCGCCGTTCTTCGCTGCCGACGCGGGATATGCGGGCCGGGCCGAGCAGGCGAAGATGAGCGACGTGGCGGCGCTCTTCCGCGAGGCGAAGGAGGAGGGCGAGGTGAAGCTCTTTGCCTGCACGTCGTCGATGTTCCTCGCCTGCGTGTCCCGCGAGGACCTGATCCCCGAGATCGACGAGGCGCGGGGGCTCGTCTCCTTCATGATCGAGGAGATGGAGGATGCCGACCAGGTGTTGACGTTTTAGGGGCGGGCTCTCGCCAGCGCCTGGTGAGAGCAGGGGCGGCGCGCCTGTTTGACGACGCGGACGACGGCCTGTAGAATGCCTAGTCGTTGATATCACATATCATTACTGACGGGCAGACGCAGGAACGATGCCGCTGACGAGACATCCGCTCATTGAAGACTTCGTGGAGGCGTTGGAGCAGCGCGGCCACCGGGTCACGGAGCCGCGCCGCGCGGTGGTCCAAGCGATCGCGCGGCGGACGGACCACTTCAGGGCGGAGGACCTGCGCGAGGAACTGTCCCAGTTGGGCAGGGCCACCGTCTACCGCAACGTGAAGCTGATGGTCGATCTGGGCTTCGTCTGCCGGGTGCTCCTGAGTGACGGCAGCCTGCACTATCAGGTGAGCCACCCTGGACATCATCACCACTTGATTTGCACCGAGTGCGGTAGCTCGACCGACTTCGCCGGCTGCGGGATCGAGGACGTGCTCGGCGAGAAGGCGGCGGCGTTGGACTTCGCCGCCCAGGGGCATTGGCTCGAGGTCTACGGTCGCTGCGGCTCGTGCCGCCATCAGGGAACGGCGAACTAGCGCCCCTTTTTTGCACAGTATTGATACAAAGTATTGCATAGTAAAGCAAAACGATACTGAGTACCGAAAGACGCCGATAAGAGAGACGAGATATCGAAAAACGTGCGATGAAGAGACGAAGTATCGAAAGAGAAGGACTGTTGAGTATGGGAGGAATGGCGCTGAAAGTGTTGGCCCTAGTCGCGGCCCTCGTCCTTGCCGTCGCGGCGTGCGGTGGGGCAGACCCCACGGCGACGCCGGCGCCATCAAGCGACGCGCCGCCGGAGCCGGTCCGGGTGATCACCGGCAGCGTGATCATCGCCGACTTCGCGCGTAACGTGGGCGGCGACGCGGTGTCCGTGGAGTCACTCATACCGAGTGGCGGCGACGCGCATACCTTCCGCACGACGCCCAGTGACGGGATCAAGGTCAGCAGAGCGGATGTCATTCTGCTCAACGGTTCCGGGCTCGACGACAACCTGGTCGAGTTCGTGGAGTCATCGCGGCACTCCGGGTCCATCCTTGTTGAGGTATCGGAGGGCCTGACGCCCAAGGAACTCCTCGTGCGCGAGCTCGGAGAGGATGACCACGGCGACGAAGAGGAGGAAGGGGAAGATGACCACCACGGCGGCGGCGATCCGCACTTCTGGCAGGACCCCATCGCGGCCATCTTCTACGTCGAACGCATCCGCGACGCGCTGATTGAGGCCGACCCCGCCCGTTCCGATAGCTACCGCGCGAACGCCGACGCCTACGTCCAGCGTCTCCGCGACCTGGATGCCGAAATCACCGAGACGCTCGCAGCGGTTCCCGCGGAGCGGCGGACTTTGATAAGCTTCCACGACGCGTTCGGCTACTTCGGCGCCCGCTACGATTTCGAGGTGATCTCCTTTGTCGGCGTCCACGGCGGCGAACCGACACCGGGGGATATCGCGGGAGTGATCCACGAGGTGGAAGATGGCGGGCTGCCCGCCATCTTCGGCGAGCCGCAGTTCGCGCAGGAAGCGCTCCAATCCGCGGCGTCGGAGTCCGGCATCGAAATCGGGGCTATTCGCTCGGCGACCTTCGACGAAACGGTTTCGGACTACATCACGATGATGCGCGCCAACGCCAAGGAAATCGCGAGGCTACTGGGGTGATGAGATGACGACAGGGACGCTCCCCGCATTGGACCTTCAAGGGGTGTCGGCGGGCTACGGGGGCCGCACCATTATCCGCGACATAAACCTCCGGGTGGACGATGGCGCGTTCTTCGGGCTCATCGGTCCCAACGGGGCAGGCAAGTCGACGCTGTTCAAGGCCGCGCTGGGGCTGCTCAAGCCGCTCGCCGGCGAGGTGCGCGTCTTCGGCGCGCCGGTGTCCGAGGCCCGCGATCTGATCGGCTACATGCCGCAGATGGAGCTGGTGGACTGGGACTTTCCCGTCACCGTAGGCGACGTCGCTCTGATGGGCCGGTACGGAGGGCTTGGATTGTTGCGCCGTCCCAGCAAGGCCGACCGGGAGGCCGCGGAGGAAGCGCTCGAAACCGTCGGCATGGCCGATCTGCAGAACAACTTGATCGGCGAGCTTTCAGGGGGACAGCGCCGCCGGGTCCTGCTCGCCCGTGCGCTGGCGAACAAGCCCCGCCTGCTTGTGCTTGACGAACCGATGGCGGGCCTGGACACGACGGCACAGCACCAGATATTGAACGTGCTGCACGGCTTCACCGCCCACGGGCAAGGAATCTCCGTGCTGATGAGCACGCACGACCTCTCCTGCGCCTCGACGCTGTGTGATTGCATCTGCTGCTTGCGTGGCGGCGGTGTTTTCGCCTTCGGTACTCCCGAAGAGGTGCTGACCGAGGACGTACTCAGCGAGGCCTTCGGGAAGCACCTACTCATGGTCCACGTCGATGGCAAGGCCTACGCCGCTCAGCATCACGTCCACGCCGAGGACGAGGGCGGCAAGGCCTACGCCGCCTCGCAACATCACATCCACGAGCACGTCAACGACGACGACGCGGACGGAGCGTAGGGGGAAGGACGATGTACGAAGCATTCGTTGAGCCCTTCCAATTCGAGTTCATGCGGCGGGCCCTGCTGGCCGCGTCGCTGGCCGCCGTGGTGACCTCGATCGTGGGGACCTACGTGGTGTTGAAGGGCCTGGGGTTCATGGGCGACGCCCTCGCGCACTCGGCGCTGGTGGGGATGGCGGCGTCATTTCGTCTCGGCGGGAACGTGCTCTGGGGCGCCTTCGCGTGGATCGTGCCCGCGTCGCTGCTGATCACTTGGATCAGCCGCCGGGGCGGCCTCCGCCTCGACACCTCGATTGGGATCATCTACGCGCTCGGCTTTGCGCTGGGACTCATTCTCATCAGTCAGGTCTCCGGCTACACGACGGATCTGTTTAACTTTCTCTTCGGCGACGTGCTTGGCGTCAGTTGGGGCGAAATCTATGGGATCGCAGCCGTGGCCGGTGTGGTCCTCGTCGTCGTCGCGCTGCTGTACAAGGAGCTGCTCTTCGTCTCCTATGACGAGACGATGGCGGCGGCCTCCGGGATACCAGTCACGCTGGTGCAGTATCTGCTGCCCGTGCTCGTGGGCGTCACGACCGTAGCGGCGGTGAAGACGGTGGGTGTCGTACTGGTGCTGTCGCTGCTGATCACGCCGGCGGCGGCGGCGCGCCTCCTCGCACGGCGCCTGATCGGGATCATGGCCGTCTCCCTCGTCGTCGCGCTGGCATCGGTGCTGGGCGGACTCTACGTCTCGTACCATCTCGATTGGCCTGCCGGGCCGGCCATCGTCGTCTTCTCCAACGGCCTCTTCGCGCTGGCGCTGCTCTTCTCGCCGTCCCGTGGCCTCGTATGGCGGAGGGGCCGCGACCTCGCAGCCGCCCCGGTGGAGTAAACTCCGCGGTGTCTATTGGGCGCCTAACGGCGGGGGGAAGCGATGGAGCCGCGCTTCGGGGTCAACGTCGCGACAACGTGGGGATGGAGCCTGGCCCAATGCGTTGAGGCCTGGGTCCGCAGGGGCGTGCCCGCCATCGGCCTCGGCGCGCAGATCATCGACACCCACGGGCGGGCAGAAGGCGTGAAGCTGCTGCGTGACTCGGGGCTACGGGTGTCGGCGTTCACTACGATCTCGCCAGCCTCGATGGACGCGGGGACGATTGAATCGACGCTCGACCTGGCGGCGGAGGTAAGGGCAGACTGCGTCTACGTGATCACAGGCGGGCGCAAGGCCCTCGCCTGGCGGGGCGCGGTCGACATATTCAAGGAAGAGTTTGGCCCGTCGCGGGAGTTGGCGCGGGAGCGCGGAGTGCGGCTGGCCATCGAGCCGATGCATCCGCTGCGTCAAGACCTGAGCTTCCTGAACACCGCCCGCGACGCCGGCAGGGTCGTGGCCGAGATCGGCGACCCCAACGTGGGGTACGTCTTCGATTTCTGGCACCTGTGGTGGACTCCGGCCATCCTGGAGGCCATCGCCGAGACGGCGCCGCACATCTTCAGCGTGCAGGTCAGCGACCACAAGCCCATGACGATGCGGTCGTTGGACCGCACCGTCCCCGGGGAGGGGCTGATTCCCTGTGCCGCCCTCATGCGGGCGCTCGAGGCAGCCGGCTACGACCGCTACTACGAGGCCGAGGTCATCACGGACGACCACCGTGAGATGGGCTACGAGGCGGCGCTGGACCGAGTGGTCGCGAGCTGGGAGCGGCTCTGGGCGCAGACGGCGGCCGCGTGATGGGAACGTCTGAGTCGCTGAGGAAAGGTCTACGGCAGCGGGTCGATGACGCCGGTGGGCTCCTGACGTTCCCTGCTCTCCCAAGCTTCCCGCAGCTCGTTCAGATGGAGCGATGCCCACTCAACCACGAGACCGTGCGCTCGCGCGGGGAGATGTCCATGGAGCACAGCGAGGCTGCCGATAGCGACTACGGCCTCCTGCCCCTGATAAGCCGCGTGAAAGTGCGGCGGCGAATGGTCGGCGTAGTACATGCGGATGACGATACCGTAGAACCTGGAGAGCTCAGGCACTGGTCGTCAAGCCGCGCGCGCCGGGCATGACTTCCTCTACAGACTTGCCTGTCAACTGCAAGTACAGGGCGTCCGGGCAGAGTTCGATCTCCTCGCCCCAAGCGATTGAGCGATGCGGCGTGAGACGCACGGACTCAAAGAAGGCCCGGTCGCTCCAGGCCGCGAACACGCTGCCTGCTGCGAGGTCGGACAAATCCATCTCGCCGCAGGCGCCGTCGTCGTACCGGAGCCATATCCGGTAGCCCTCTCGCGCCGCTACTTCTTCGGGGTGAACCATCCACGCCCTCCGCCGCCGATTATACAGCAGCCCCCATTCCCCTACTCTGGCAGGTCCAGGCGAGTTACTAGCCGCGCTGGGAGGCCGCCCCTGACCGCGTCAGGTCTTCGATCTCGCCCCTGGAGAGGCCGAGGACGTTGGCGAGGACTTCGGCGGTGTGCTCGCCGGCGAGCGGCGCGTGCGGCGTGGAGAAAGCCTGCCCCTCGACCTTGAGGGGGGAGCCTACCCACCTCAGCGTGCCGTGATCGGGGTAGTCCTGATCGAAGAGCATGCCGCGCGACTGGAAGTGCGGGTCGTCGATGAGTTCCTCGGGGGCGTTGACCGGGGAGCCCGCCGCGTTGTGTTCGAGGAAGAAATCGACCCACTCGCGGCGTGTCTTGGTGAGAATGATGTCGGCGATCTCCTTGCGCAGGGCCTCGTCGCCCCGGGCGTGGGAGAAGACCTTCTTTCGCTCGTGCCCTTCGAGAAGGTCGGGGCGGCCCACGTTCTCGCAGAAGTTCACCCAGAACTTGTCTTCCGAGCACTGGAAGATGATGAAGCGGTCGTCTTTGGTGCGGTAGGCCTGATGGCGCACCGCGGGCCCCATGCCCGCATCCGATCCTGGGACGCCGTTGAGAGCGCGGTCGACGCCCTCCCCGGCCCAGGCCGCGCAGGCATCGAAGTGGGAGGTCTCCAGCCGGCTCCCCTCGCCGGTGCGGAGGGAGCGGATGACGGCGGAGAGGACGCCGAGCGCGGCGTACAGAGGCGCGGCTTGGATGCCGATGAGGTTTTCGCGGCCCAGCGTGGCGAGGCCGTCCTCGCGAATCGACGGCGTGAGGAGGCCGGCGTAGGAGTCGAAGCCCGTGCTGTGGGTGGCGAGGTCGCGGTAGGGGCCGGACTGCCCCGTGGCGTTGAACGATAGCCACACGATGGAGGGATTCACGGCCTTGACCTTCTCGTAGCCGACGCCGAACCGGTCCACGGCGCCGGCCCGCAGGCCGTCGACGACCACATGCGACTTCTGGACGAGTTCGAAGAAGAGGCGGCGGCCCTCGTCCGTCTTTAGGCTCAGCGTGACGCTTTTCTTGCCGCGGTTCCAGCGGTGGTGGAGCAAGCTCGCGCCCGCGAGTTGGTCGCCGATCAGGCGGACGTAGTCGCCCTCGGGAGGCTCCTCGATCTTGAGGACCTCGGCGCCCATGTCGGCAAGGTGCATGCCGAGCGCGTTGGGGGTCGCGAGGGCGATTTCGAGCACGCGGATGCCTTCGAGCAGGTTGTAGCCGTCGCTCACGTTATCCTCCTGCCCCGCGGGGCGGACTTAGACGAAGATGCCGAGGTCGTCGAGGCGGGCGGTCTCGGCCTCGGAGTAGCCGAGAAGCTCGGTCATCACCTCGTGGGTATGCTCGCCCAGCATGGGGGTGGGCCGCCGGAAGAAGGTATCGAAGCTCTCGAAGCGCCATGGCGGGCGCGGCAGGATTACCGGCCCCATGACAGGGTGTGGGCACTCCCAGAATGCGCCGCGCTCGCGCAGGTGGGGGTGCTCGGCGATCATCCGGTTGCTCATGGAGGGCATGGCCGCGATGCCAGCCTTCTGTAGCCGCTCGGAGACTTCCCAATTGGTGAGGCCGGCGGTCCACTGGCCAATGACTGCTTCGAGGGCGTCGTTGTTGGCATGCCGGTCGGCCATGGTGGCGAAGCGGGGGTCGTCGGCTAGCGACGGCTTGCCCATCGCGGCGCACAGCGCGCGCCACTCCTCCTCCGTCCGCGCGGCGATGGTGACCCATTGCTCGTCGCCGAGGCTGGGGAAGGCGCCGTGGGGCGACATCCAGGGATGCCGGTTGGCGGTGCGCCCGGGGTTCGTTCCCGATAGGGCGGGCTGGGTGAAGGTGTGCCCGAACAGCGTCATGATCGAGGCAACCGACGAGAGGTCGACGTGGCGGCCCTTGCCGGTGCGGGCGCGCTCGGCGAGCGCCGCGATGATGGCGAAGGCGATGGTCGAGCCCGTGCGCAGGTCGATGGGGTAGTTGCCGATGTAGGGGCCGCCGTCGGGGTAGCCGGTGATCGCACTGACTCCGGCGGAGCCGCCGAGGATAGGGGCGATGGCGGGATAGTCGCGCTGGGGTCCACGGGGCCCGAAACCGGATGCCGAGACGGTGACGAGCGTCGGGTTGTGCTGCCTGAGCACGTCGGGCCCGAGCGCTAGCGTCTCCATGACGCCGGGGCGCATGTTGTCGATGACGGCGTCGCAGCTCTTTACGAGGTCGTAGACAATGTCCAGCGATTCGGGGCGCTTGAGGTCGATGGTGACGCCCTGCTTGTTGAAATTGAGCGCGTTGAAGAGTGGGGCCCGCTCCGGGTCGCCGCCGGGGATCACGATCGAGCCCTTGAAGCGCACCAGGTCGATTCGCCTGGCCGATTCGAGGCGGATCATCTCGGCGCCGAGGCAGCCGAGCAGATTCGTCGCCGCGGGCCCGGCGGCGATCCATGACAGGTCGAGGATACGCACGTCGGCCAGGGGCGGAGGTGCGGAAAGCGGGGACGGTGGGCGTGCGCGGGCCGTGACGGCGTCAGCCGTGGCCTGTTCAGCTGTGGCCCGTTCCACTTCGGCGAGCACGGCGGCGGTGTGCTCGCCGAGGGCGGGGGCGCGGGGCGTCTCGCCGTCGCCGTCCTCTATGAAGTAAAGGGGACGCGGGACGGTGACGCGCACGCCGCCTGAGCTCTCGACTTCGGCGAAGACGCCGAGCGCTTTCCAATGCTCGCTAGCGAGGATCTCCGAGGCCTGGGCGAAATAGGTCGCCATCATGCCGCGGCTCTCAAGGATGTGGAAGACCTCCTCGCCCCGCTTGTCTACGAGCCATTCGACGACGGTAGAGATGTAGACGTCGCGGTTCTGGCCACGGAGCGTGGGGGTGGCGAGGCGGGGGTCGGTCTTCCACTCCTCTTTGCCGAGAAGGTTGGCCAGCCGTTCGAACTGCTCGTCGCGGTGGAAGGTGATGTAGAGCAGGCCGTCCTTGCAGGGAAGGAGGAGCATCGTGGCTTGCGTGGGGCTGGCCCGCCCAGTCTCTTGCCCCTGGTTGTTCCACTCATCGAGGATGCCGCGGTTCGGAATGAGCTCCGCTTCCCACTTGGCAATATCCACGTGCTGGCCCACCCCGGAACGGTCGTGGACGGCAACGGCGCCGATGGCCGCGATGGCAGCCATGTAACCGGCATGGGCGTCGGCGATTAGCCCGCCGATCTGGATGGGGGGACGGCCGGCAAACGTGTTCTCGGGGTCGGAGTTGGGTCCGGGGAGGACGTAGCCCTCGCCACCCATGTGCGACAGCGTGAGGTGCTCGGCGTCCCAGTCGGCGCAGGGACCGCTCTGGCCGAAGGGGGTGAGCGAGACGCGGACCAGGCCTGGGTTGCGCTCGCGAAGGGCGTCGAAGTCGATGCCGGCCCGAGCGGCATCGATGGGGCGGATGTCGTCGATGAGGATGTCTGCGTAGGAGGCGAGGTCGAGCAGCGCGTCCGCGGCGTCCCCCGAGCGCCAGTCGAGGACGACGCTCTCCTTGCCTGCGTTCTGGTAGATGAAGAGACCGCTGAGCTCGGGGTCGGGGCCCGACGCGGGAAAGGGGCCATAGCGCCGGGAGACGTCGCCCTCCGGCGACTCGACCTTGATGACGCGCGCGCCAAGCTCGCTGAGGAGCCGCCCGCAGAGCGGTGCCGCGGCGCCTTCTGCGATTTCGAGCACGACGGATCCCTCGAGTGGCCGTAGCAAGGGCTTTCCTCCCGTCAACGCGATGCCCGATGATACTACGGTCTTCAACATGAAGGCCGGAGGTGACGAACGTGGCGACCGACCCGCTGGAGAAGCTGCGAGAGATCTGCCTTGCCTTGCCCGACACGAAGGAGACGCTGACCTGGGGCTCACCCTACTTCCGCGTCGGAGAGAAGATCTTCGCCGGCTACGACGAGGAGGACGGCAGGCCGTCGGTGGGCCTCAAGTTGGAGAAGCCCCACGCCGAGGCGCGCGTTGAGGACCCGCGTTTCACTCGCTCGAAGTACGTGGGCCAACACGGCTGGGTCACGATGGACCTCTCCGACGTGGAGGACTGGGGCGAGGTCGAGGCGCTCATCCTGGAGAGCTTCCACCTCATTGCGCTTAAGCGCACCCTGAAGAAGCTGTCGTAACGCGGCGCCTTAGACCAAGCCCTGCTCGCGGCAGAGGGTGTGGTCGAGGAACACGCCCCCGGTAATGCCGGTGGCGTCTTGACCGGCGAGGAAGAGAGCCGCCTTGGTGAAGTACTTGTAGGGTGAGCGCCAGCGGGAAGTGTCGGCCTGGCTGAGGTGGCCGGCGAAGCCCTCCGACCAAGTGGGCGCGCCGGGGCTCAACGCGTTCACCGCGATGTTGTATTCCTTGGCGTGGTCGGCCAGGCCGGTGGAGAACCGTTCCAGCGCCGCCTTGCTCATCCCGTAGGCCACGCTGATGCGGTTCACCGATCCGTCGCTGTCCTTCACGCCCGAGTAGTTGTTGGCCGCCGCCATCGACGAGATATTGACGATGGAGCCCCCGCCGCGCTCGATCATCTGGGGCAGCAGCAGGCTCGACAGGCGGAACGGGGCTCGAATATTGATCGCCGTCAGCAGGTCCCAACCCTTGGCCGGAATCTCCCACGCCAACTGGTTGTAGGGCATGCTGATGCCGGCGTTGTTCACCAGCATGTCGACGCGCCCGAATGCCTCCAAGGATGCCTCCGCCAGATGGACGAGGTCCTCTTCCCGCGCCACGTTGGCGCGGACCGCGGCGGCCTTGCCGCCCAGCGCCTCGATCTCGGTTACGGTCTCGCCGATGGTGCCCGGCAACTTGCCGGTCGTCTCCGAGCGCGCCGCTACGATCACCGAGGCGCCGGCTTTGGCGAACTCGAGGGCCATGGCCTTGCCGAGCCCGCGGCTGGAGCCGGTGATCAGGGCGACTTTGCCGGAGAAGTCCATGCGATTGTCCTTTTCGGGCGACAGGAGGAGGCCTTTGCCAGGGAGGGGGAAGAACGGCAGCGCGCGGAGCCGCCACATCGTACCATCGCCGCTCAACGCCGGGCGCGGCGCTTGCGGCTGGGCGCTACAATCCCCCGCGAGGGGCCGTCGAGCCCCAGGGAGGGCGGCGATGACGAAGACGGGCCTCGTACACGGAATACCGGCGATCGATTGCAGCCTCGAACCGCTTTGGGGCGAGCCCCGTAATATGGCGGGGAAGGCGGCGCGCCTCTTCCGCGATGCCGACAGCCTGGACTACGGCCATCCCTCGCAGCACCTGTTCAAGGATGCGGCTGATCGCGCGACGCAGCGCCACACTCCCGATGAGACCATCGAGATGATGGACCGCTTCGGCGTGGAGCGGGCGATCATCGGCGTGCACGAGGAAAACGCCGACGAGACGCTGAAGATCATGGAGGCGCACCCCGGCCGGTTCTACGGGAAGCTCGTCGTCGATCCCGACGAGGGCATGGAGATGGTACGCAAGATCGAGGCATACGCCAGGGGCAACCCCCTCATCAAGGCGCTCAACGTCTCCCCCTTTTCGTTGCAGAAGCCGCCCAACGACAAGGTCTATTACCCCCTGTACGTCAAGGCCATCGAGCTCGATATCCCCGTTGTGATGACCGTCGGCCTCCCCGGCCCGCGGGTCCCCGGCGAGATTCAGAACCCGATCTACCTCGACGAGCCGCTGTGGTTCTTCCCCGAGCTCAAGGTTGTGATGATGCACGGCGGCGAGCCCTGGGAGGCCATGTGTGTGAAGCTCATGCTCAAGTGGCCCAACCTGTACTACATGACCTCCGGCTTCGCCCCCAAGCACTACCCCAAGGCCGTGATGTACTACGCCAACACGCGGGGCGCCGACCGTGTCATGTACTCGGGCTACTACCCCGGCCTCTCCTACGAGCGCCTCCAGTCCGACCTGGAAGGGCTGGAGCTCCGGGAGCACGTCTGGCCCAAGTTCTTGCGCGAGAATGCCATCGCCGCGTTCAAGCTCGACTAGGGGCCGGCGAGGACCCGACGGCATGGACCTCATCGACTGCCACGTTCACACTTTCCGCACGGAGCCGGGCGCGCGAGAGTTCATGACCCACGTGCGGATGCCCGACGCCGATCCGGTGGGGACGATCGAGGAGCTTATCGAGACGCGCGAGGGCACGCCCATCGTCCACACCAACATCGTTTTTCTCCCCACGGCGATGTGGCTGAACGCCGATCTCGACGCCATCCCCGACGATGCCGCGGACCGGGCCGCCGCCGAGCAGGAGGCCCTCGACGCCTACCTGGCGCGCATAGACGAGTACAACCGCTGGACGGCGAGTGTGACCAAGGATCGCGCCGGTTTCAGCTATTTCTGCGGCGTCGATCTCGTCCGCATGACCGAGCGCCAGGCCCTTGAAGGTATCGAGCGGTGGGTCGGGGACGGCGCCATTGGGGTCAAGCTCGCGCCGGTGAACATGCGGCTGC
Organism: Dehalococcoidia bacterium; assembly: GCA_965261455.1. Taxonomy (GTDB): domain Bacteria; phylum Chloroflexota; class Dehalococcoidia; order SHYB01; family SHYB01; genus DAOUKH01. The sequence continues at coordinate 296,945 of OZ253453.1, forward strand.
GCGGCGACGATCCGCGCTACGTCCCAATCTTCGACTACTGCCAGGAGCAGGGGCTGCCCATCGTCCTGGCGTCCGGAGCGGCGGAGTGGGCCCAGCCGCGCTGGTTCGCCCGCCTGTACCGCCAGTTTCCCAAGACGCGGATCATCATGGCCCATGCCGCCTACCAGCCTAAGCATGCCGATGCCGGCCTCGCGGAGCTGCTGGACGCCATGGACGGCCATCCCGACGTGTGCGCGGATCTGTCGCTGCGCTTCGACCACGTCGCCGACGGAAGCGAGGAGGCCGAGGCGCTGGTCCGCATCGTCCGCGAGGCCAGGCCGGAGCGCATCCTCTTCGGCACGAACTTTCCGCTGGGCAAGACCGACGCGGCGCTCGACGTGTTCGAGAAGCTGCCCCTCACAGCCGGTGAGCGCCAACTCATCGGGCACGACAACTTTCTCCGGCTGACGCGCTAGGTTTACGGAAGAAGAGGCCATGGACAAGCTCATCATCGAAGTCGCCATGAACGAGATGACGTCCAAGGCGCAGAATCCGCGGGTACCCTACGGCCCCGCCGAGGTTGCCGCGGACGCGGCGGAATGCGCCGCCGCCGGCGCCTCGGTGCTCCACTTCCACGCCCGCGAGCCGGAGACGGGCGAGCAGGAATGGACGGGCCTGGAGCGCTACCGCGAGGGGGTGCGCCTCATCCGCGAGCGCGGCGTGTCGCCCGATGTGGTCTTCTATCCCACGTACAAGGGCCTGACCGAGACCTCGCTGGCGCACGTCGCGGCGCTGGCGGCCGACGACGAGACGCGGCTGGCGATGGCCGCGCTCGACGTGGGCGCGGTCAACCTCAACCGCTTCGATCCCGTTGCTGGGGTGTTCGACAACGCCGGCTACTCGAAGGCGTTTTCCTATGAGCGTATGACGTACTTCTACGAGCTGTGCCGGGCGAACGGGCTGCGCCCGTACAACGGGTGCGCCGAGCCGGGGCACATCCGCCATGTGCTGACGTTCATGCAATTAGGGCTTCTCGACGAGCCGGTCCTGCTGAAGTTCTTCACGTCGGAATACGCTCCCTTCGGCATGCCCCCGACGCCGCGCGGCCTTCAGTTCTACCCTGAGATCATCGCCGAGCTTGCTCCTGGGCTGCGCCACGTGTGGTTCGTGCAGTGCTACGGACCGGCGATTCTGCCCATGGCGGCGCATGCGGTCGCGACGGGAGGACACGTGCGGATCGGCCTCGGCGACGAACCGTTCACCGCCGACGGGCCGTCGAACGCCGACTTGGTCGCGCGCGTGGCGGCGATGGCGGCGAGTATAGGCCGCGAGGTCGCCTCGCCGCGCGAGGCCCGCGACATCATGGGCCTGCCTCAATACGAGGCTAGCCCGGTGAAAGAGGTTGCTCCATGAACTTCGGTATCGCCCTGCCAAACATCGGCCCCGCCGCCGAACCGGAGATAATCTTCGGGCTCGCCGACGCAGTAGAGGAGTTCGGATTGGGGAGCGTGTGGACCGGCGATCACCTCGCCTTCCCTAAGAACCCCCGGCTGCCGTATCCCTATGCGCGCGGCGGCCCCGGCTTCATCGACTCGTCGAGCAAGGTGCTCGACCCGTTGACCGTAATGGCCGCGGTGATCGGGCGGACGAAACGGATCAAGGTGGGGGTGAGCGTCCTGATCCTTCCCTACCGGCACCCGCTAGTGACTGCCAAGCAACTAGGAACTATGCAGGTGCTTTCCGGCGGGCGTGTGATCCTTGGGGTCGGCGTGGGATGGATCCCCGAGGAGTTCGAGGCGCTGGACGTGGACTACCGCAAGCGGGGCGCGATGACCGACGAGCAGATGCGTTACTTCCGCGCGGTGTGGGAGCACGACGACGCCGAGTTCGAGGGAGCGCACTACCACATCAAGGACATGAGCCTCTTTCCCCGGCCCGAGCAGACGATACCGCAGTGGGTGGGCGGGAACACGGCGTTCGCCATGCGACGGGCGGCGCGCCTAGGGGATGGGCTAAACCTGATCGACGCCACGCCGGATGAGCTCGCGGGGCAGATCGAACAGTTCAAGCGCATCTGCGACGAAGAGGGGCGCGACCCCGCGACGGTCACGCTTTCTATCCGCCAGTCGCTGCGCCTGACGGAGAAGCCGTTGGCGGCTGAAGAACGCCGACTGCCCATCACCGGCAGCGTGGAGCAGGTGATCGAGGAGATGCTGACGTATAAGGCGCTCGGCATCGAGGACGTGGCTATCGGCATACGTCCGCGCGGGGCGGACTTGCAGCGGCAGTTGGAAGTCACCGAGATCATCGCCAAGGAGATCGCCCCCGCCGTGGCGTAGCGGGCAGGGGCGAGGAGGCGCCACCATGGACTTCGGTAGAGGGCTAATATCGGCGGATTCGCACGTCGAGGAGCCGGAGGACCTTTGGCTGACGCGCCTGCCCGCCCATCTGCGGGCCCGCGCCCCCCGCTACGAACAGGGTGAGGACGGCATGCAACGCCTCATCGTCGAGGGGCATCGTCTGGGGTGGAGCAAGCGGTCGAGGGAGGACAGGGAGCGCCGCGCCGCGGCCGTCGATCCGCGGGAACGTCTGGAGAACATGGACGTGGACGCGATCTACGGTGAGGTCATGTACCCGACGACGGGGCTGCATCTGTGGAAGATCGCCGACGCCGAGCTTGGCGAGGCGTGTATGCGCGTCTACAACGAGTACGTCGCCGAGACCTACGCGCAGACCTCGGAGCGCTTCCGTCCGCCGGGGATGATTCCTATGTATAGCCCGCGCGCCGCCGCCGAAGAGATGCGGCGGATCGCCAAACTCGGCATCAAGGCGGCGATGATTCCGCTCAAGGTCGAGCACCTGCCCTATAACTACCCCGACTACGACGTGGTCTGGGACGCTGCCGTCGAGCTTGGTATGCCGATGAGCTTCCACAACGGCACTGGCTACGACATGATCTTCTATCAGGGCCCCGGCTCCGGCATCGTCAACTACGCCACCTCGTGCGGCAGCGCGCTCCAGACCCACGCCCTCCTCGTCATGTCGGGGGTGATGGAACGCTTCCCCGAAGCGCACTGGACCGCCGTCGAATGTGGCGGGGGCTGGATGGCCTGGCTGATGAACGTGCTCGACGAGGGCTACACGGACCTCAACTACATGGCGAGCGTGAAACTGAAGGAGCTGCCGAGCTTCTACCTGAAGCGCCAGGCGCACGCTACCTTTCAGGACGACCCCGTCGCCGTCGCCGCCCGCGAGTTCACGGGCAACTTCGCGCTGCTGTGGGGGAACGACTACCCTCACGACGAGGGGACGTGGCCCCACTCTCGCGAGGCCATCGAGCGGCAGATGACCGGCGTTCCAGAGGACGACGTCCGCGACATCGTCAGCAACAACGCGGCCCGAATCTGGGGCTTCTCGGCGGCGGTGGGCGCGGCGGATTTTCGGCCGGAATGACCCTTGACAGGGTTTGTCAAGGGGGTTTATCGTTAGGGTAGCGAACGTATGTTCTCTGTACGAGCGGCCCCAAAAGCCGGCCCGTGGCCCGCGGAAGGCCCGCTCATGGTGAGCGGGTCTTCTCTGTTAGCGGTCGTGAGCGTTGTGAGCGTTGTGAGCGGGTCTTCTCTGTTGCGTTGTAAGCGTTGTGAGCGCCGTGAGCGCTGGGCGCCTGGGCGCCAAGGTAAGGAAGATCGGGCGCGACGATGCGCGGAGGACGATTCGCGAATCGCCCTCTCCTCCGGCCTCTCCCCCTCTGGGGGAGACTGAGAGAGGGCGCGCGCCGCTAGGCGCGCGAGCGCCCGAAGGGCGCTGCTCCCTCCCCTCCCGCAGTTACGCAAAGGTCTCCAAGGGGGGAGAGGCCTTGTCCTACGCGGCGGGCCTGGCCGCGATGAGTATCTCTACGTGCACCTCGTCTTCGACTTGGACGAAGCTGAGGTTGGGGGCAGTTAGGCCGAGGTCCTCCCAGGTGAAGGTGGTGCGTCCGAGGATGTAGAGCACGTCGCCATCGTCCCGCGCCTCGATCTCGAAGGCGACGGGTGCCTGGAATCCCCGGATGCCGAGTTGGCCGGTCACTTGCCCGGTGGCAGTCTCGCCATCGGTGAACTCCTTAGGGAGGGGGCCCGCGGCGGGGAGGGTGAAGGTGGCGATGGGGTCGTTGGGGAACATGCGCTCGCGGACATAGCGGTCGCGGCGTTCTTGGTCGCTACCGAGCTGGTGCAGGTCGATGGTGATAACGGAAGGACGGCCGTCGAAGTGCACCTCGCCGGAGAGGGCCGTGGTACGCATCACGGCGTCGTTGGGCAATGGCAGATTTGCCAATTTCTCCCGTACGGTGAAGGTGGCTTCGGAGCCCATTCCGACCAGGAAGGTGACGCCTTCGACCTCGCCTACGGTCCTTTCGGCGGCGGTTTCGGGTGGTGCTGAGGTGGGCTGTGCCGGCGTGTCGGTTGCGGCGGGCGGCATGGGTGTGGTTGTGGCGGCGGGCGGCGCGGACGTGGCCGTCGGGTCGGGCGGGGGAGGAGTCGAGGTCGGCTGTGCCGTGGCGGTCGCGGCGGGTGGCGCGTCGGTAGGCGCCGGGGTTGCCGTTGGGTCGTCGGCGCCACAGGCGGCGACTGTCAGGACGAGCAGCGCGGAGAGTGCCAGGACACGCCCGATCCATCCCGATACGATCCATGGCTTCATGACGAACGACCTCCATCGTGGGTGAGTTCCGGTGCGGCGAGGCCGGCGCGCGGGGGAAGCTCTAGGCGTCCGCTCTCCTCGTCGCCCTGACCGGCGAGTGAGAGCCCGACCGCGAGGGCGGCGGCGAGCGCCGCGGCGGGCAGCCACGGTTTCTGGACCGCGGGCGTATCGGAGAGCAGGACGGTCAGCGCTCCGGTGATGGTGAAGACGATGGCTGCTAGGGGGAGGGCGAAGGGTAGGAAGCGGTCGAGCTGCGTCTCGCCGGCCCAGGAGAGGAGAGCGGCGGCGCCGAAGGCCGCCGTCCACACGGTGGCGAAAACGGTTCGGCGGCGCTTTGACTTGGCCGAGTAGCGCCATAGCGCCCCGGCGGCAAGCCCGGCGATCAGCGCGGCGATGACGACGGTGGCGGTGTTGAGCAGGGCGTCGTCGGGGGAGCGCAGCGGCAGCGAGACGAGCGCCGCCACGGTAGCCGCGATCGAACCGGCTGTCAGGCCAGCGATCATCGTCGCTTGCTCCCCGTTCGGGGCACAGTTTCAGCGATGTTCCCGTCCGGCCTACGCATCCCGTACCTGTTGTAGCGCCACATTATCGAGGAAATGTCGACGCGACGGGCGACGTCAAAGCACCAGGCCGATCGGACGCGTGCTCCAACTCTCGCCGAAGGTCACAGGGCCACGCTGCTTCGGCAGGGGAAGAGCTCACGATCAGCGCGAATGTAGACCTGGACATAAACGTTGCCGTCCCTGTACCGGGCTTCCATCCGATTCTCGTTGGACTCGCTGTAGCGCTCATCGGCTTCTATTCTCAGACCGTCCTGTATGGCTAGGAAGACCGCGTCGGCGATGTCTGCCGCGCTGGTGATGCCCGGCCGGAGTTCCTCGCGGTAGAGGTCCAGGTCGAAGCGTCCCAGCGACGGCAAGTCTCCGAGGATCGACTCGGTAAAGGTAATGTCGTCCCACTGCCGGCAAGGGTCATCAACATTCATCTCCAAATATGACAGATTCACTAGCCCACTGAAGTCTTCCTTCTTGATCGACCTAACCGATTCCAGATTCAACCTTTCTATCCGGAATAACTCGTCATTGGTCGCCAGGCTACACAGGGAGAATCCCAGAGCGTCCAGGATGGCCCGTTGTACTGCCGGGGAGCGGTCGCAGATGTTCTCTTCGATGTCTTGGGCAGGCACCTCGGTAGCGAGTCTCTGCCGTTGTTGCTATTGAACTTCAGCCACATCCTGTCGTAAGCCCTGTATCTCACTCTGTATCCGGTTGATGTCAGCTCGAAGTGATGCATCGGGCGTCGCCGTGGGCGCGGGCGTTTCCTGCCGCAAGTCTTCTATCTCGTCCTGCAACTGATTGATGTCCGCTCGCAGGGTCGCGTCGGGCGTTGCTGTCGGAGCGTTGCCCGCGCAGGCTAGGGCCAGGGACGCAAGAAGGACAACGGAGGCAATGAGTTTCATGGCGTTTCGTTGTGGGCCGAACTTCGCCACAAGCCGACGCTTGGCGGTCGAGTCTTGAGCAACATTACCCGGCGGGCTTGAACTTGTAGAGGGTGATCTTGTCGGAGGCGTCTTCGAAGGCGACTTCGACGGGCATGCCGACGTGGACGTCTTTCGCGTCGCAGCCGGTGATGCCGGTGAGCATGCGGGGGCCCTCGTCGAGCTCGACGACGGCGACGGAGTAGGGGACGTCGTCCATGAAGCCGGGCGACTGGGGCCGGTAGATCGTGGTGTGGGTGTAGACGACGCCGCGCCCGCTCATCGGCGCCCAGTCGTACTCGGTGGAGTAGCAGTCGCGGCAGGCCCATTGGGGCGTCCAGCGTAGCGCGCCGCACGCCGTGCACTTCTGGACGAGGAGCTCGCGGTGCTTCGTTCCCTCCCAGAAGGGAGCGGAGAGCGCCGTCGGGTTGGGCAGGGGCTTGTCGTAGGCCATCGTCGGTCCTCGCTTAGTCCTTGGCGAGCAGGGCGAAAGAATGTCGTCCGGTGAGGGGGCCGCAGGAGGCGGCGATCTTGGGGTCGCGGACCTTGCGGCAGATGCTGCGGTCGTAGGTGTGGACGCCCGCCGCCCACTCGGGGCAGAGGTCCTTCACCTCGTTCCGCATCTGGCGCACCGCCTCGATAATCTTGAAGTTGTAGGGGTTACCGGGGTGGCTGTACGACTGGTTGCCGCCGTCGGGGCAGACGGGGAAGGGGTCGTCGAGCCCGACGTTCTCCATGACGAAGGGGCCGCCCTCGCCGACCTCGCAGAAGCCCAGGGCCTCGTACTGCATGACGATGCCGCTGGCGAAGTGGTCGTAGACCATCACGAGGTCGACGTCGTCGTGGCGCACGCCGGCGCGGGCGAAGCCCTGCAGCATGTGGTCGCGGCTGTTGAGTATGTCCAGCGTTGGGACCTCGAAGTAGGCCTTGTAGCGGCTCTCCATCGCGCCGGAGAGGACCCAGACCGGCTCGTGCTTGCAGCTCTTGGCGCGCTCGGCGGAGGTGACGACGACGCAGTTCCCGCCGTCGTTGACGATGGAGCACATCAGGAGGGTGAAGGGGTCGGCGACCATGCGGGCTTCGAGCACGTCGGCGGTGGTGTAGGGGCCGCGGTTGAACATGACCGCGTCGGGGTTGATATGGCCGTTGTTGCGGACGACGGCGCAGCCGTGGGCGATCTGCTCCGGCGTGGTGCCGAACTCGTGCATGTGGCGGCGCATCTGCATGGCCATCTGGCCGGGCGTCATGGACCCCGTCCACTCGGTGAATTCGTAGTCGGGCCGGGTCCAGTCCACCACGCTGCCGTCGGAGGCGGCCCGCGAGTTGCCCGAACCGAGGATGGCGACCTCGCAGAGGCCGTCGCGTATCGCCGCCGCTGCTTGGAGGAGCGCCATCGCGCCCGACAACTGCGTCACGATGCTGAGCGGTCGATTGAGCTGGTAGGCGAGGTTACCGTCGGTCGCGCCTTGGCCGTTGCCGAGGGGGAAGGTCGAGCCGTAGTAGGCGTCGACGTCGGCCATGGTGAGGCCGGCGTCGTCGAGGGCGCCGAGAATCGCCTCCATGCTGATGGCCTGCGACGTGCGCTGAGAGACGCGCTCCTGCTCCGTCGCATAGACGCCGACGATGGCCACGTCTCTCGGCTTCGGCATGGCTGCGCTCCTTCTCCTGGGCGAGAATTGTAGCGGAATCTTGTCCCAGAGAGAGGGATTGTACGGCAATCTGCTGTGCGGAGGGGCGCCCTGTGGGCGCCGGCGCGCCTGGCGGCGCGTGCCCTCTCTCAGTCTCCCCCATAGGGGGAGAAGTGGAGGGGAGGGCGCCCACAGGGACGCCGCTACGGGAGGGAGGGTTTGGCTACCAGACGCAGCCGGGCGTGTCGACGGCGAAGTCGGTTTTCATGGGGGTCGGCTTGATGTCGGTGACGGGGATGAGGACGGGGCCGCGCTCCCGTGAGGGGAGTAGCACGACGCCGTGGCCCGGCGACGAGATTTCGCCGCGCTGGTTCTCGCACCAGACGTCGAGCTCGACGACGTTGAGGTCGCCGTCCTGTCGTTTCTCGGTCACCTTGGCCTTCACCCACGTGGTGTCGCCGTGATAGTTGAACTTGCGCGCTTGGTCGGTCTCTTTCCACACGAACCCGTCGTCGCCGACCCAGTTGGTGAGGTAGTGCATGATCCACGAGGTGCGGACGTTGCCGTAGTCGTAGGCCCGGGGGTTGCCTACCCTCCTGGCGCGGGCGTCGTCCCAGTGGACGCGCTGGGCGGGCGACCAGAAGCCGTCCTCGGTCTTGGTGTAGAAGGCGGGGATGCGCTTGCGGTTGAGGTAGTCGAGGCGGTAGGCGGAGACACGGAAGATGCCGAAGCCGATGCCCATGTGCCACAGCACCATGTCCTTGGTCTCTAGAGGGCCCTTGACCATGGTGGGCATGTCCATGCCGGGCTTGACGTCCTCCCAATAGAGGGTGTCGGCGCCGCGGCGGTACTCGTTCTCGTAGGCTTCGTCGATCTTCGCCAGGTAGTCGTCGTCGTAGTGGGTCGGCTCGTAGGTCTTGGTGTACTTGCCGGTCTTCTCCGACGCCTCGCGCTCGACGTGGAAGAAGTAGAAGCGCCGCATGGCGACCATCTCGTCGCGCTGGTTGATGTACTCCTTACGGTGATGGATGATCGCGGCCTTCCCGCCGCCGAACTCGCTCCGCTTCTCCTCGACGTTCTCGATGAAGTAGTTCATCCGAATCTGGTCGCCGGGCAGGATGGGGCGGACCCACTCGTAGTTGCCGCCGGAGAGGTAGTTGGGGACGCCGCGGAGGGCGCCGGCGCCGGCCTTGCGGACCTCCGGCGGGATGGGGGGAACGGTGGTGCGCTCCAGGGTGATGATGTACTGCGGCGGGGCGACGATCCCACCCCAGCGGGTGTCCTTGGCGTAGTCCTCGTCGCAGAAGAGGGGGTTGTCGTCGCCGTAGCAGTTGGCGAAGTGGCGGATGGTGTCCTTGTGGGCTTCGTGATTGAAGGGAGGCGAGTCGGGAATGAGTACGCCGATGCGATTGCGGTAGCGCTGAACGTCGTCCTCGGTGATCTTCCCCTTCATTTCGGCGTCGTCGCGCTCGGGCATCGGAACCTCCTGGGGCTGGGGCGCTGGAATCGGCGTCATGATAGACGAGGGAGGCGGGCGCGTGCTAGGGAAGGGCGGCCTCTCCCGGCCCCTCAGAGTGGGGAAGGGACGCCCTGTGCGCCCCGCGCGCCTGCGGCGCGCGCCCTCTCTCAGTCTCTCCCAGAGGGAGAGAGGTTTAAGTGAATGCCACCTCCGCTCTCCCCCCGCCAGGACCCCAGTCGGTTTTGCAAGGGTCTCCAAAGGGAGAGAGGCCGGAGGGGAGGGCGATTCGCGAATCGCCCCTACGAGAGGGGAGTGGGTTGGGGCTACGGCGCGCGGCCGGTTAGGCCGATGAGCCTGTCCTGGCGGGGGGCGTCGTCGGGGACGGAGACGGGCGGGGCGAAGGCGGGGCTGGGGCCGCGCTTGGATATGCCTTCCATGAGGGGGTAGAGGAAGTCGACGACTGCGCCGTCGAGGGCGGTGTCTTGGCCGGTGGCCTTGGCCAGGTCCCAGGTGTGGACCGAGAGGTCGCCCATAGCCATGCCGATCATGGCCGCGACGGGCATCTCGCCCATGCGGCTCTCGACCATCTTTTCGAGGGCGCCCGGCTCGGCGGCGGCCTTGGCGATGGCCGACGCCGCGGCGTCGATCTTGTCCATCGTCGAGCCCTCGGCGGCGACTTCGCCTCCGATGACCATGCCCGCGATGCCCGTCTGGGCTCCGGCCATGTGGTCGAGAAGCTGTTGGACGTTCCATTCTGAGCACGGCGTGGGCTGGCCGAGATGGTCGTCCGAGACTCCTTCGACCGCCGCCCGGGCGCGGGCCACTGTCGTCGTGTAGATCTCCATTGCGCCGCTTGCCATCGTTTGTCTCCTCTTGTTGGCTGGTTGGGGTGTAAGGATAGCTGAACGCGCGGGGCGGCGTCCGCACCCTACCTGTAGCGGGGGGCGGAGGGGCCCCCATGCTATAATCCCCCGGGCTCAATTCAGGCCTACACCGACGGGCCCCGTGCATGGGCAAGCCGGGGCCCAATGGCTGCGGAGGAATGCCGATACCACAATGAAATTCCACGGCTTTATCTACTGCACGGTCGGCAACCGCGCCCAGATCGAAGCGGGCATGGCGGGGAAGAACCCCGAACTCTATCAGAACATGCTCGGCGAGGTTGGCGAGTACGTCCGCTTCTGCGATGACATCGGCTTCGCGGGCTTCGGCCACCCAGAGCATCACCTTCAGATCGAGGGGCTGGAAGTCTCCAACGAGCCCGGCCTGCTCAGCATGTTCATTGGCATGCAGACGAAGCAGCTGCGCGTTGATCTGTTCGGCTACGCGCTGCCGGGGCACAACCCGCTCCGCGTCGCTGAGCACGTGGCGACGCTGGACCACATGCTGAAAGGGCGGCTGAACGTGGCCTTCGTTCGGGGCTATCAGGAGCGTTGGCTGCAATGCCTGGCGGTGAAGCCCGGCCTCACCGGCGCCGGCCCGTGGAACCGCAAGCAGCCGTCGGACGTGATGAACCGCGAGTTCTACGAGGAGAGCATCGCGGTGATCCGTAAGGCGTGGGCCAACGACACGTTCTCCCACGAGGGCAAGTATTGGACCTTCCCGCCGAAGGACTTCGTGAACCCGCACGAGCAGCCGACGTATCTGAAGTTCGGGCAGGGCGTGGACGACGACTACACCATCCGCGAGATCGGCATCGCACCGAAGCCGTACCAGCAGCCGCACCCGCCGCTCTACAGCGGCTTCACGCAGAGCATGACCACGGCGCTGTACTGGGCGCGCGAGGGCGGCAAGCCCGTCGTACTCGGGGAGAACCTGGAGTTTTGTAAGACGCTCTGGGGGGCTTACCGCGAGGAGGCGGAGCGGCACGGGCGGCATGTCCCCTATGGCGAGGAGGCCGCGTGGGGCGGCTATCTGATTCTCGCCGACACCGACGAGGAGGCCCAGGAGTGGGCCAAGGACGCGTACTGGATGTGGGATAGCTGGGGCTGGGGCTTTGGCATGCCCTACCCGGCGATGATCATCGGGGGGCCGGAAACGGTGAAGCGCCGCATCCAGGAGGCCCGCGACATGGTGCCGTTCAACGAGTGCTTTTTCCTGCTTGGCCAGGGAGTCTTGGGCCGCGACAAGGTGATGAAGACGCTGGACCTCTTCGCGAACAAGGTGATGCCTGAGTTCGCGGACATGTAGACGGTGCCCTCTCTCAGTCTCCCCCAGAGGGGGAGAGGTTTAAGGCTCCCCCAGTGAGGGAGCGGTCTTAAGGTGCTCCGTTGGCGGCTCTCGATGTGCTAGGCTTGCGGCGGCAACGTCATTCCAGCGGAGGCGGCGCATGAGCAAGATCGTCATTACCAACGTCGAGGAAGCGCCCTGGGTGCGCGAGTCGCAGAACGACGCGGGACGCAAGACCGGCGTCCAAGTCGTGGGCGAAGTTCAGGAGGGCATGCGCGCCTTCATCATGAACGTCGCGCCGGACTACGAGACGGAAGTGCACAGCCACTCGCAAGACGAAGTGATCGTCGTCGTCGAGGGCGAGCTTCGCATGGGCAACCGGGTGCTGGGCCCGAACAGCATCCTCCTCATCCCCAAGGATATCCAGTACCGGCTGGGCGCGGGGAAGGACGGGGCGCGCTTCATCAACGTGCGTCCCGGACCCGCCGACTACCAGCCCGTGGGCAAGCCGGTGGTGACCAGCGAGCAGATCTACGGACAAAGCGCGACCATCCCGTGACGGTCGGGGTTGGCGCCGCCCGCGGGCGGCCGAATCCGGCCCGAATCTGATAAGCTGACCCGAAGGTGAAGCGAGTGGAGCGCGGCGCCGCCGGCGCTCCGCGGCCGTGGAGGGAAGCATGGACTTCAAGATCATCGACGTCGACGCCCACGTGCAGGAGCCGGCGGACTGCTGGACGAACCGCATGTCGGAGAAGAAGTGGGGTAAGCGCATCCCGCAGCTCGAGGAGGTCAGCCGAGAGGAGCGCGGCACCACGCCCATCGGCTACTTCCTGGACCCTAAGCCGGAGCGCGTGCACCGGTGGACGCTCGACGGGCAGCCGCATTCCCCCTACCCCTCGACGTGCCACGCCGTGATGCCCGACCGCGAGACGCTGCCCTCACGCTGGGAAGACGTGCCCAAGAGCGTGTACGACGCGCGGGCGCGGCTCGAAGCGATGGACGCCGACGGCGTCGACGGCGAGGTCTTCTATCCCAACGTCGGCCTCACGTTCCCCTTCTTCGGCAAGGATCCTGACTTCGAGAGCGACTGTGTGCGGGCCTACAACGACATGCAGGTGGAGGAGTGGCTTGACGTAAGCGAGCGCTTCATCCCCCTGACCATGCTTCCCTTCTCCGACATCGAAGGCACGGTGGACGAGCTGCGCTATACGGCGAGTCGTGGGCACAAGGGCTTTCTGATGCTCTCTGCGCCGCACCAGAAAGGGCTGCCCCACCTTATCGACTCCTATTGGGACCCGCTGTGGGCCACGGCGGAAGAGATGCAGATGCCGTTCCACTTCCATGGCGGCAGCGGCGCCATCCGCATGTGGATCGATCCCAAGCCGGGCCTGAGCCCCAGATTCAGCCGCGCCTTCGCCGGCACCATCGGCTTCAACCTCCAGGCCCAGTTCATCAGCTACGTCCTCTTCTCCGGCATCCTCCACCGCTTCCCCGGCCTGCAGTTCGTCGTGGCCGAGAGCGGCGTGGGCTGGGTGCCCTACGTGCTGGAGATGTGCGACCACGAGTGGGAGCGCTGCCGGCTCTCCGAGCACGGCCATCCGACGCGGCCGTCGGAGCTCTTCCGCCAGCACGGCTACGTCGACTTCTGGTACGAGCAGAAGGGTCTGGCCTATCACCACGTCATCGGCGCCGACCGCATCATGTGGGAGAGCGACTTCCCCCACCCGACCTCGATCTGGCCGAACTCGTCGCGCTACATCGAAGCCAGCCTTGGCGACGTCTCCCCCGAGGACCGCGAGATGATCCTCGCGGGCAACGCCAAGCGTGTCTACCGCCTCTAGCCGCCCTCGGGCTCCGAGAATACGAAGGTGATGCCAAGCATGAAGGTGATCTCAGCAGACGACCACGTCATCGAGCCCCCCGACCTGTGGACGAGCCGTGTTTCCGATCGATGGGGCGAGCGTGTCCCCCGCATCGTGCAGCTCGATGGCGGCACGGAGCGGTGGGCGATCGATGGCAGGATCAGCGAAGAGCCCCGGCTCGCGCCCACGGGGGCGCTGTCGCCGAACCGGTACGAGGAGCCCCAGCGCTGGGCCGACGTTCCCAAGGAGGCCTTCGATCCGACGGCGCGCCTCGCGGCGATGGACCGCGACGGCGTTGACGTCTCGGTGCTCTATCCCACGGCGGCGGGCATCGGCGGCGAAACGCTAGGCACCATCGCCGACGCCGAGCTGCAGATCGCCTGCGTACGCGCCTATAACGATTGGCTGCTCGATACGTGGGCGGCGGCGAGTCCGCGGTTCGTCCCGCAGTGCATCCTCCCCGTCACCTCAGTCGAGGATGCGCGGGCCGAGGCGGAGCGGTCGATGAAGAACGGCCACAAGGGTGTGGTGATGGCGCCGTTCCCGTGGCACATCAACCCCGATGCGCCGCATCTGCACGATGAGGCGTGGGACCCGCTCTGGCGGACGATCGACGAGGCGGGCACGCCGGTCTCCTTCCACTCAGGGACCAGTCAGCGCAACATGCTGGAGATCTACGAGGGCTGGGACCCGGCGACCTCACGGGCGTTCGAGACGGTTCGCCGCCCCGTGAGCAGCGCGATGGTGGTGTCGAGCTTCGTCCTCTCCCGCATCGGCGAGCGCTTCCCCACGTTGCAAGTCGTCTTTGCCGCCGCCGGCATCAACTGGCTGTCCTTCCAGCTCGAACTGTCCGACCACGAGTGGGGCGCCTCGAAGCTGGTGAAGGAGGGGATGGAGATCAAGCCGTCCGAGCTATTCCAGCGCCAGTGCCACGTCACCACGTGGGCCGAGAAGGCGGGGATGCTCCAGCGCGAGTTCATCGGCGTGGACAACATCATGTGGCAGTCGGAGTTCCCCATGGAGACCTCGACGTGGCCGGAGTCGGCCGCGTTCATCGAGCGCAACTTCTCCGACATCCCCGAAGCGCACCGCGAGAAGGCTCTGTCGGGGAACGCGCGGCGGTTGTACAAGCTGGACGCGTAGCGGCGTGCGCACCCACCTCGGCCTTCGGTGGGTGTTAGGGGGATTCTCGGCGCTTCCTCCCCCGTTGGCGACCCTTTCTCTCGCTGGAGCGGCGCCCCTTGGGCGCCCGCGCGCCTGCGGCACGCGCCCTCTCTCATTCTCCCCCAGAGGGGGAGAGGCCGGAGGGGGAGAGTCGTGACTCGCCCCTACGGGAGAAGCGCCGCTGGGTGGAAGGAGCAAAGGGTCTCGTTCAGCGCGTAGGCTCGGCGTGGCCGCGTGGCGTGGTGGCGTTTCTCGGGGTGAGGGGCGTGCCGCGGAAGGCGGGCTTGCGCTTTTCCTTGCGGGCCTGGGCGGCTTCGGTGATGTCGTGGCCGGCGAAGAAGCGGTTGTTGAGCGAGACGGCGTATTCGTGGGGGAGGTACTGCTCAAACTCGAGATTAGCGCCTTTGCGCACCATGAATTTCGAGAGGTAGGCGGCGAAGGGTGGGCCCTCGGCGAAGCGCCGGGCTAGGTCGAAGGCGCGCTCCGCCAACTCGCCGCGTGGGGTGACATAACTCACCAGACCGATGCGCTCCGCCTCCTCCGCACCGATCATGTCGGCGGTGTAGATGAGCTCGAGGGCCTTGGCCTCGCCCACCAGACGGGGGAGCGTCCAGCCCAGGCCGTCGACGGCGGGGAGCCCGACGCGGGCGAGGCCGGTGGTGAAGCGGGCGTCCTCGGACGCGATGCGGATGTCGCAGGCGAGGGCCATGCCCATGCCCACACCGACGGCGGGGCCGCCGACCGCGGCGATGGTTGGCTTGCGGATGTTGTAGATCGCGGCGGGGCCGCCCTCGTAGGCGTAGATGGTCGGCGTCCGGTCGACGCTCGATCCGAAGTCGTGGCCGCTGACGTCGACGCCGGAGCAGAAGCCGCGGCCCGCGCCGGTGAGGATGATGGCGCCGACTTCTGGGTCGTCGTCGAGGTCGAGGGCCGCGGCCCTGATCTCCTCGAACATCTCCCGATGGACGGCGTTGAGCACGTCGGGACGGTTCAGGGTGATCGTGGCGACGCGTTCTTTGATTTCGACGAGGACTTCGTTGGACGGCATGGGCGCTCCTGTACGAGAGCCGTTAGCCGTCCCGGCGCCCCTGGGCCTCGATCCTGGAGAGGATATCCCGGATTTCGGTCAAGACGTCCGGGGCAGCGCCGGCCGGTGCGGGAGAGGCCGCCGGAGTCTCCTCGCCGCTTACGGCCTGCTGCCGCTGGCGCAGGATGCGGTCGCGGAACTCGACCGCGTCGATGACTCCCACGAGGTCTCCCTCGCTACTGGCGTACTGGCCCGACTGGCCGGCGGTCTCCAACCGGAGCCCGCGTATGCCGTAGTGGCGCATGACCGGGCCGTCGTGGAGGCGGACGTCGGTGATCCTGTCCAGAGGGATGGTGGACTCCTTGCGGAAGAAGACGCCCTTGCGTATCTCGACCGCATGGGTGGTGAGACGGGCGGAAATGCGGCGGAGGTATTCCGGGTAGTACCAGAGGCAGAAGAGAAGCAGGAATGGAATGAAAGGAATGCCGACGATCATGATGAGGAACCACAGGGACAGTACCACCCGGCCATGTCCGGCGATCTTCGGATCGAATTGGGCTTCGTAGAGGGTCTCGCCGGTGACTTCTCGGTTGTCCTGGTCGTTCATGGGCACAATCTCCTAGGGAGGCCAACTATACCACCCGTTCGTTCGCTTCGGCCACCGCCGCCGCGCTTCTTCGGACCTGAGGCGGATGAGGGCCAACGGCGGTGATGGGAGTGCGGCGCCAGCTTCATTGGCGACGGCTTAATTATTCCGTGGTAGCCTTGAAGGTAGGACTGTACTGCTTTGTTCCGGCAAACGATGATTCTTCAGGCCCTGTCCAAGGTGTCATTGCGACGGTTGCTTCCCGCCCTCGTGGCGGGATTCATCGTGCTTGTCCTGCTCTTTCTTGCCCCGCCCGCGGTGGATGCGCAAAACCCATGCGTTCCGGGTAGGCCGCTCACGCCCAGAGTGGATAGCGACCGTCCCACCACCATCACCGTCACTTGGCTCGAGCCGAGCAACAGCTGCCCCGCGATCACCGATTACGACTATCGGTACAAGGAAATGACCGACGCGGTGTGGACGCAGGTGACCAAAACGACGATCACGCGAAGGTGGATCGAGATCTTCGGGTTGCAGCCGGACACGGTATACGACGTGGAGGTCCGGGCGAAAAACAACGAGGGCGTGGGGCCTTGGTCGCGGTATGGTACGTGGAAGACGCTGCCGTTGCCGACGACGCCGACGCCTGAGCCAACGGCGACGCCGACGTCTGAGCCGACGGCGACACCGACGCCTGAGCCCACCGCGACGCCAACGCCGGAACTGACGGCAACACCGACGCCTGAACCGAAGGCAACGCCAACGCCGGAACTGACGGCAACACCGACGCCTGAACCGACGGCAACGCCAACGCCGCAGCCGACAGCGACGCCAACGCCGCAGCCGACGGCGACGCCAACCCCAACGCCTGGGCCGACAGCGACGTCGACGCCTGAGCCGACGGCGACGCCAACCCCTGAGCCGACAGCGACGCCAACCCCTGAGCCGATAGCGACGGCTACGGCGACGCCAACGCCTCTGGCGATATGGACGCCGACGCCTACGCCTCCCGCGACGCCTGCATCGACAGCCACACCGCGGCCGCAGTCGCCGCCCCCACCGCCGGTCACGATATCGCCCGGTCCGCCCGCCGCCGAGCCCGAACTTTCGGACCTAGCGACGGTGCTGATCGGATTGGCGGCGGCCGTCGAGTCCTTGGCCATTGGCTTCTTCATCGCCGCCTCGTCCCGCCGCAGGGAAACCGAGGGCGGAGAGACTTAGAAGGAGAGCGTCCGCTTGGCGGCAACGAGCACGGCGCTTCTGGATGACTTAGGCAGCGAGCGTCTGCTGCCGTTCGCGACGGCCCTGTTGCTGGTGGCGTTGATCACGCCGGTGCTGGGCATGTCGCTCGATGGGCGATTCGGCGAGCGCATCCCGGGCCATGGGCATGTCGGAACCGTCGAGGTGGGCCATGTCCACGACTTCACGCGTTCGCACGTCTCCGGAGGCCTTGGAACGGATGAAGAGATGGGCGAGCTCGCACCCGCCCTTTCCGGCCCGGTGCTCGTGGAGTATGCCCCCGACGTGCTCGCCGGGGGCCTGACCCTCACCCCCGCGGCGACCCCCCCTTCTTCGCCGGCCTTGGCGCCGCCGCCGCTTCTCCCACTCCTGGTGGGCGGTCTCGTCCACGACGGGCCCGCTGCCGCGCCTCCCACGCCTCCGCCCCGGCCTCTCCGCTAGCCCATTCGTTTGACGTCTGCGGCTTAGCCGGAGGAGCGGCCTCGTCCAGAGGGCGCGCCCCATCGGGGCGTGCAAGCTCCTCGTTAGGGGAGGAGAGCATGGGGATTCGTATGAGTTTTCGCGCGATTGCGCTTGCCATGGGCGTCGCTACCGCGTTGGCCGTCTCGGCGTGCGGCGGCGATAGGGACGGCCTCGAAGAGAGAGTGGCGGCCGTCGAAGCCGAGACCGCCTCGACGAGGGCGGCCTTGGAGGGTCTCGACGAGACCCTTCGCACCGCCAACATGATCGCGGCGATGGGGGTGCTGAATCAGGTGGAGTTTCACCACGTCGACGTCACGGTCCAAGGCTATAAGATAGTGGACCGTGAGTTTCTGTCTACGCTGCGCAACGCCCGCCGTGTGACGCGGGCCGCGGTCTGGCCGCACGCGCTGCAGTCCGGCGCCGACGCACTGGCGGCAGCGATCGAAGACGCGGAGGCGGCGTTCGAGGCCGAGGACCTCGCCGCCCTCAAGACCGCATCTACGGCGGCCCACGACCGCTTCCATGCTCTGGAGTCGGACGTCAATGCCCTGATGGACGGCGGCGAGCCGAAGGGCCACCACGGCGGCGACGACGATGACGACGATGACCGTGACGAGGACGATGACGACCGTGACGAGGACGATGATGACGACCATCACGAATAGGGGCGGCGCGACGGCGATGCGACGGCTTGTCGGGGCGGCGTTGCTTGCGTTGGCCTTGGCGGGGGCGGCTCTCGCGGCCGTCTCGGTCGAGGCCCATGCGGGCTACGAGCGGTCCGAGCCCGCCGACGGCGCGGTGCTCGCGGAATCGCCGCCGCGGGTGGACGTGTGGTTCTCGCAGGAGCTGCGGCGGGCCGGCGGTCTCCCCACGCTGGAGGTGCTCAACTTTGGTGGCGACGTCCTGAGCGACCCCGCCGTGCTGGACGACGACGACCGAACGCATGTCTACGCGGCGCTGCCGCCGTCGCTCCCCAATGGGTGCTACACGGTCATCTGGCGCAACCTGTCGGACGAGGACGACGACGAGGCGCGGGGCGCCTTCCACTTCTACGTGGGCGAAGGCCCGGACACCGCATCCGAGATCGTGTTGACGCCTCCACCCACCGCACCGCCCATGCCGCCTCCCTCGCCCGATGATGACGGTGGCTGGCCGGCGTGGGTGATCGCCTTGGTGGGGGCCTTTGGCGGCGGGGTCGTCGTCGGCGCCGTCGTGCTGTTCGCCGTCCGGCGCGCCGGACGGTAGGAGGCGGCGATGCCGCGAGTGCATAGGGCCGGAGTCGGGGCCGCGCTGGCCGCGGTCCTGTTCCTGCTGGTCGCCGCCGGTCTTTTTGAGCCTTCCGAGGCGTCGGCGCACGCGCTGCCGACGCGGTCGGACCCCGTCGCCGACGCGCGGTTGCTCGACGCGCCGGCGCGGGTCACCGCCGTCTTTACTGAGCCCCTGAACGCTGAGCTTTCATTCATCGAGGTGCTCGACGGGCACGGCGAGCGCGTCGACGAGGGGCCGACCCAATTCAGCGTGGAGAACGACCGCGAGATGTGGGTCGGCCTGCGGCCCGGCCTCGTGCCCGGCTACTACGTCGTGGCCTGGCAAACGCTCTCCGACCTCGACGGGCACCTGCTGCGGGGGTCGTTCCCGTTCACGATCTTGGCGCCGGACGGGAGGGAGCCCGCAGGGCCGCGATTCGCCGGGGTTGGCGAGTCGGGCGGCACGCCGGCCGCCGGCCCCGTGGCGGTGAAGTGGGCAGTCTACTTGGCGGCGTTCGTGCTGGTGGGGGGCGCGCTCTACGGCCTGATCGTGACGCCCGTGTCGGGCGGGGGAGGGGCGGCGGTCTCGCGCCGATCCGTCTACTTGGCCGCCGGATTGGGTGCCGCGGCGCTGCTCGTGGCGGGCGCGGCGGAGCTTCTGGTCCAGGCGGCGCAGATCGGCGGTCTCTCCAGGGTGGGCGACGCGCTGGACACGGCGTGGGGCGCGCGGTGGTGGCAGCGGGAGGTCGCGGCGGGTGTGGCGTTCGCCGCCGTCGCGGGGGCGTACGCGCTGCGCCAAGTGGGGCGCGACGGCTGGGCTCGGGGGGCGGAGGTCTTGGCCCTCGCCGCCGGTCTGGGCTGCCTCTTCCTGCTCGCGGCTATCAGTCACGGGGCCTCGGTCGATGGGTCGTTCTGGGCCGTTGCCACCGACTTCATCCACCTCGCCGCCGCGGCGGTGTGGGCGGGGATGCTGGTCCAACTTGTCCTCGTTGTCCGTTGGTCGGGAAGGCTTGCCGATGGGGAGCGGGCCGCACTCGCGACGGCACATCTGGGGCGTTTCTCGGCGGTTGCCACGGCTGCCGTGCTCGTGCTCCTCGCTACGGGGGTGTTCAGCGCCTTCGTGGAGGTCGACTCGCTGCGCGGCCTTGTCGACACCGGCTACGGCGTCACGCTGCTCGCCAAGTTGGCACTGCTGGCGCCGCTGCTCGCCGTCGCGGCGATTAACGCGACGGTTGTCGGGCCGACGGCGCTGGCGGCGGCGGGGAGGGCGGGCGCCGAGGCCGCCGTCGCGCTGCGCCGACTCGGCAGGCTTGCCGCCGTCGAGGTGGCGATCATCGCTGCCGTCGTGGCGGTCGCGGCGGTGTTGGTGCAATTCCCCACCGCACGCCAGGAGGCTGAGTCCGCCGCCTTCGCGGAGGCTGGCGCCGAGGCGGTGGTGGGCTACGAGGAGACGCGGCCCGCTGGGGAGCTTTCGGTCAACGTCAGCATTGCGCCCAACGCGGTGGGGACGAACTCGTTCCAAGTCTTTGTCTTTCCGCCGGCGGGCGAGGACCTGTCCGAGATTCTGCGGGTGCGGCTGCGCTTCAAGCCGCCCGACCCCAGCCTGGGGCCGTCGCAGGTCATCGCTGAGCGGGAGGCGCTCAACTTCTTCCGTGCGGTGGGGGCGTTCTTCACCCAGCCCGGCGATTGGGAGGTGCAGGCCGATCTGCGCCGCCGCGGCGAGGATGACGTATCGGCCTTCTTCGCCGTGCCCGTCGCCAGCGCGGTGGGCGCCTCGACGAACAGCATGGCGCTTCCGTTGACGGCGGGAAGCTGGGCCGCGGTGACCGCGGCGGGGGTGCTGCTCATCGGCCTCGTGCTGTGGCTCGGAGTGAGCCGGTGGCCGGGGCTGTCGGAGCAAGCGCGAGGCCTGTTGCGCGTGGCGCAGTCGGCGGCGGTGACGTTGGGGGTGGGCCTCGTCGTCTTAGCCGCCGTCGGCCTGCTGGACTTCGGCGAACGGCCCATCGGTGAGAACCCCGTCGAGGTGACGGCGGGCTCGATCGCGGCGGGGAGGGCTGTCTACTTCCGCGAGTGCGCGGTCTGCCACGGCGACGACGGACGCGGCGACGGCCCCGCGGCCTCGGGGCTCTCGATCCCACCCTCGGACTTCCGCATCCACATACCGTTCCATTCCGGTAGGTTCTTCTTCCTGGTGATGTCCAACGGCTTCGGATCGGCGATGCCCGCCTTCGCTGACCGTGTCAGCGAGGATGACCGCTGGAACGTCTTGAATTACCTCCAGTCGCGGTATGGTATCGAGGCGCAGGGGGCGGACGGCGATGGCTAAGCGCGGCGTGGGACGGAGGCAGAGCTGGGCGGGCGCGGCGGTCGGCGCCGTGGCTCTCGTGCTGGTGCTTGTCCTGATCCTGTTTGGGCGGGACTCGGGCGGCGGGCAGGGCCAGGACTGCGGGCGCCCGCTCCCGCTGCTCGTCGAGGTCGAGCTCGACGCGGCTGGGTTCGCGAACGCCGCGAGCTCTCTTGCGCGGGTGGTGGAGGCCGCCGAGGCCGGCGACCTGCGCGCCGCGGACGAGGCGTTCTTCGGCGGCGGCGTCCACGCCTTCACGCACACCGTCGACGCCACGCTGCGCGGTGAGGCGCCGGAGCTCGCCAGGCCGCTGTGCGAGGCGGTGCTGGACATCGAGGACGCGTTCATCGACGAGGACGCGGACGAGACGGCCCGCCAGGCGCGGCGCATCGACGCGGCGCTGCGGGCGGCGGCGCCGTCGTTCGGGGTCTCTGTGCCCTGATTCCGGCGTGTGAGCGTTTCCCCGCCCCGTATAATGCGCCGCGCGGCACGGGGTAACCGAAGCCGCGGCGGGAGGGTGTCGATGGCCAACGATGGCGAGATGTCGGGGACGATCACCGAGGACGGCATCCAACGCTACCGCAACCGGATCGGTGTGTTGGCGCGCCGTGAGGCGCCGTACAACTACGAGGCGACGGAAGACTCGATCCGCCAGTATGCGGTCTACGCCTGCGGCGATGACAACCCGTTGTTCACCGATCCGGCTTATGCCGCGGAGACGCGCTGGGGCGGGGTCATCGCCCCGCCGGCCTACGTGCAGACGATGGGGGTCTTCCGCAGCGCGCCGATCCCGAAGGAGGTTCGCGACGCCGGACGCGGCGCGTTGTCCGGCGTCCCGAACTACAACGCGGGCAATCGCTGGGAGTTCTACGAGCCGGTGGTGCCCGGCGACCGCCTCGAACGCCGCTTCTACATCTCGAAAGTGGAGGAGAAGCGCAGCGACTTCGGGGGCGGGCGCTCCGTCTTCATCCATCACACCAACGAGTACATCAACCAGCACGGGCGTCTCGCCGCCAGCCTGGTCAACTACTTCTTTCATGTCGAGCGCCAGGCCTCGCAGAAGCGCGGCAAGAACCTCGAAACACCGCTCTTCGACTACGACGACGACTATCTCGCCCGTATCGACGAAGCGTACGAGCGCGAGAGTTCCCGGGGCACCGAGCCGCGCTACTGGGAGGACGTGACCGAGGGGGAAGACCTCGACCTCATTGTGCGGGGGCCGCTGACGACGACCGACATCATCTGCTGGCACATGGGCCAGGGCATGGGGCAGTTCGACGTCAAGCCGCTGCGCCTGGGCTATCTGAACCGCCGCAAGACGCCGAACTTCTACACCAAGAACCCCTACGGCGTGTGGGACGCCGCCCAGCGGGTGCATTGGGAGAACGACCGCCCCAAGGCCGTGGGTATGGCGCGGGCCTACGACTACGGCCGCGTGCGCACCCAGTGGCTCTTGAACCTCATATCGAACTGGATCGGCGACGACGGTTGGATCTTCAAGAGCTACGACGAGACGCGCAAGTTCAACTACCACGGCGACACGTCGTGGGTGCAGGGTAAGGTGGTGGAGAAGTGGGCCGACGGCCCCGACCACTACGTGGAGATCGAGGCATGGATCGAGAACCAGCGGCGGGAGGTCACCACCACGGGGCGGGTCACCGCGCTGTTGCCCTCACGCGAGCATGGTCCGGTCCGGCTGCCGTCGGAGACGGGCCGTCACAACCCCGCGCCGATGAAGAACGAGTACTCGGTGGAGGTGGCGGAGGCGTAGGGCCGCCGCGCGCCTGACGGAGCGGGCCCTTAGGCGGGCTCGAACTTGGGCAGGGTGATCACGGGGGTCACGTCCTCGAAGCGGACTTTGACCGGCATCCCGATGCGCACCTCGGACGGGTCGACGTTGACGAGGTTGGACATGATCTGCACCCCGCCGGCGTCGTCGATCTCGATGACGGCGACGACGTAGGGGATCTCGTCGCGAAAGCCGGGGGAGACGCTCTGGCGGATCACCGAGAAGGTGTGCACCTTCCCCGCGCCGCTGGTGGCGCGCCAGTTCAGGCTTGTTCCGTGGCAGTGAGGGCAAATGGCCCTCGGGTAGAAGACGAACTTGCTGCAGTCGTCGCACTGCTGGATGTCGAGGCGATGCTCCTTGCACGCGGCCCAGAACGGCTCCGTCTCGACTTCGGGGACGGGGAGCGGCTTCAGGTAGTCGGCCATGGTTGGTTCCTCCGAGGCGGGGGCGCTTACTCGGTGGTCAGGATGGTGGTGATGCCGCTGTGGCGCGTTCCCATGAAGCCGCCGATGCCGTGCACCATCGCGATCTTGGCGTCGGGGACCTGGCGCTCCGTTCCGGCGAAGTCTCCGCGCAGTTGGCGGGTGGCCTCGACGAGCAGGAACATGCCGCGCATTCCGGGGTGACAGGAGGAGAGCCCGCCGCCATCGGGGTTGATAGGCAGCGCGCCGCCGAGCCCGATGCGCCCGTTCTCGACGAATGCGCCGCCTTCGCCCTTCTTGCAGAAGCCAGCGTCCTCCAGCGTCAGGATGACGTTGATACTGAAGGCGTCGTAGATCATACAGAAGTCGATCTCGTCGTGGGAGACGCCGGCCTGCTTGAAGGCCGCTGGGGCCGACCACGCCGCGGCGGAGACGGTGAAGTCGCGGTAGCCGCCGCTGGTGTTCTGCTGCGCCTCCGCGCCGCCCATGACGTAGACGGGCTTCGTCTTGCAGCGGGCGGCAACCTCGGGACTCGCTACGATGACGGCGCCGCCGCCGTCGCTGATGATGCAGCAGTCAAGCAGGTGCAGGGGGTCGCAGATGAGCCGCGAGCTGACCACATCCTCGACGGTGATGGGGTCGCGGTACTTGGCGTAGGGGTTGAGACCGGCGTGGCGGCGCATGGTCACACCGACCTCGGCGAGCTGCTCCGGCGTGGTGCCGTAGTCGTACATGTGGCGTTGGGCACTGAGGGCGTAGGTGCCGATGAGGGGGATGCCCCACGGCGTCTCGAAGCTGTCGGTGACGGCCTGCTCGCCGCCGCCGGAGGCCGCCGTCCGCGCGCCGATCTTGCGTCCCTCGGTGGTGGGGAGGCTGCCGTAGACGATGGCGACGCAGTTGGCGCGCCCCGCCGCGATGGCGTCGAGGGCGTGCAGCAGGTAGAGCACGAAGCTGGACCCGCCTACCGCGGTTGAGTCCATGAACGTGGGGCGCAGGCCCAGGTACTCGGCGAAAGCGATGGGCTGCATCCCCGGAATCCGCGTCGAGCAGAGGCCGTCGACGTCGGCGATGTTGAGGCCGGCATCTACCAGCGCGGCGAAGAGACACTCCGCCTGCACCTGGTTCGCCGTCTTGCCGGGAGCGCTCCGCAGGGGGTACTCGTAGGCCCCGACGATGGCGCCCTTCTTGTAGCTCGCGTACGGGCTCATGCACGCCCTCCTGGCTTGGCGGGAGG
The DNA here is from genome assembly GCA_965261455.1 of Dehalococcoidia bacterium. Lineage (GTDB taxonomy): Bacteria > Chloroflexota > Dehalococcoidia > SHYB01 > SHYB01 > DAOUKH01. The sequence continues at coordinate 321,710 of OZ253453.1, forward strand.
AGTGAGTGTACCCGCCGACGGTGCGTCTGAATAGGCGGCGCGCCTAGCGCGCGGCGGCGATGGCGCGGCGGGCTTGGTGGTAGTCGACGGCGTTCCGGATTGCCTTGGCGGCTCGGTGGTAACTGGGGAAGCAGGGGATGCCGGCGTCGCGGAGGTCGCGCTCGGTCTCGCGCAGGACTTCGGCGTGCTCGTAGGGGAGGAGGGAGTAGGGGATGGCGACGGCGGGCTTGCGTCCGCGGGCGGCGGTGCGCTTGATGGAGCGGACGTGGGCGGCCCGCATCCCCTGGTGGCGTTCCTCGGTGGCGAGGATGCCGATCTGCATGCCGATGACGTCGATGGCGGGGTCGGCTTCGAGAATGTCGAGGGTGCGGTCGATGTCGGTCATGTTCATGCCGAGGTCGATGGGGTTGGACGCACTGGCTCCCACGAGCTTGAAATAGGCGCCGAGCTCCGCCTTCGACGCGTCGGAGAGCGGCGGGACGCGGAGGCCGTGCTCGGCGAAGACATCGGCGATGGCGACGGACTGCCCGCCCTGTCCGCCGATGAGTCCGCAGCCCGCGCCGTGAAGCTCGGGGAGCTTCACGATCACCTGCAGGGTGTCGAGGGCCTCCTCAATCGAGGTGACGAGGACCGCGCCGGTCTGCTGCGCCGCGGCCCGCCACATGGCCATCGATTCGGCGAGCGCGGCGGTGTGGGAGGCGGCGGCGCGGCGTCCGTCCTCGGTCCGGCCCCCCTTCCAGATGATGACTGGCTTGCGGGCGGCCACCTCCCGAAGTACGTCGAGGAAGCGGCGGCCGTCCTTGACGCTTTCGACGTAGAGGACGATGGCGCGGGTCTGGGGGTCTTGCCCGAAGTATTCGAGGTAGTCGGTACTTTCCAGCACGACGCCGTTGCCGAAGCTGATCATCTTGCTGAGGGGGAGGCCGTTGTAGGGGGCGGCGAGCGAGAAGAAGTTGCCGTGGGAGCCGCTCTGGCTGGCGAAACCGACGTAGCCGCTGTCGTAGAGCGGTTGGAAGGGGAGGTATCGGACGCCGCGCGAGGGGTTGTGGAGCCCCATGCAGTTGGGACCGAGCATGACCAAGGACGCCTCGCGGGCGATGCGCTCGATCTCGGCCTGGGCCTCGGCCCCGTCCGGCTCGCCGGTCTCGGCGTAGCCCGCGGTGTACATGCACACCCCGCCCACACCGGCCCGCGCGCACTCGCGCAGCCCGTCGGCGGCGTACTTGCGCGACAGCGCGACGATGACGTAGTCGACGGGCTCACCGATGGCGTCGAGGGTGGGGACGCACTCGAAGCCCATCTCCGTGATGCGCCGGGCTTCTTCGGGGTCGGGCTGGACGGCGTAGAGCGCGCCCTTGAGGCGGCGGAGCGCGGGGAGGAACATGTGGGCGCGGGAGGTGCGCTCGCCGAGCACAGCTACGGTCTTGGGGTTGAGCGCCCGGTCCATGGCGGCGAAGTCGATGGACATGGACAAGGCGGGAACCTCCGGGCGGTCGCGCGGGCTAGGGTATGGGGTCGTGGGACGTGACGATGCCCGCCGCGCCGAACGGATAGTAGGAGAACCAGGCCTTGCCGATGATGTTGCCGCGGGGGAGCATGCCCCAAGCACGGGAGTCGAAGCTCTTCACCCGCTCGTCGCCGAAGACGTAGTAGTTGCCGGGTGGGATGTCGGTGGACTGCACGCCACGGTTGCCCAGCCTCGGCAGATAGTCTTCGTCGAGCCGCACGCCGTCGACGAAGACGGCGCCGACCTGGGTGTCCTTGCAGAGGTCGCTCGTCCCGTTGCCCTGGCCGCAGACCTCGATGGTCTCGCCTGGTAGGCCGATTACGCGCTTGATGAGGTTGGCGTCACCGCGTTTGAACACGATGACCTCGCCGCGTTGCGGCTCGCCGAAGGGCTCGACGTAGCCGTCTTTGTCGCGGTCGAGGAAGAACAGCCAATCGGAGATGGGTTTGAAGTTGAATCTGCGGTAGGCGGCCTTGTTGACGATGATGAACTGGCCGTCCTCTACGTTGGGGGTCATGCTCGTCCCTTCCACCTGATAGTTCTGGAAGGACGTGTAGATGAGGGCGAAAACGATGGCCGCGAGAATGAGCGTGAGGACGAGGCTCTGCACAGCCCGGCTTTTTTCTAGAGAACCCGTTCCGGAGCCGTCCGCGGCCCTTTGGGCCTCCCGTGGGGCCTCCGGCGGCGTTTCCTGTTCGTTGGAAGGCTCGTCCATGACGTACATTATAGGGTAAGCCTGAGCCGTGGTCTCGACACTCCCGACCGCCGCGCCAGCCTCAACACGGCCTCCTCCTCGACCTACCCAACCGGTTGCCGATGGACGACGAAAAACTGATCGCGCTGAGCCGGGAGGGCGACCTCGACGCCTTCAACCGGCTCGTCGAGCGTTACCAGAGCCGGGTCTATCGCCTCGCCTACCGGATGGTGGGCCCCGCTTCAGCGGACGATGCCGCCCAGGACGCTTTCATCAGCGCGTTCAAGAGCCTGCAGTCGTTCCGCGGAGGCAACTTCCGCTCCTGGCTGTTGCGGATCACCGCGAACGTCTGCCGCGACCAGCTTCGCGCGTCGAAACGGAAGGGCGGCGCCTCGCTCGACGAGATGCTCGAAGCCGGTGCTTGGGCGCCGCCAAGTACTGGGCGGTCCCCGGAAGAGGCCGCAACCGACGCGGAGCTCAACGCCGCGATCATGGCCGCGGTGGCGGCCCTGCCGCCCGATCAACGGGCGGTGCTAGTGCTGATCGATATCGAGGGCTATTCCTACGAGGAGACAGGGGAGGCGGTCGCGGCGTCACTGGGGACGGTGAAGTCGCGGCTCAGCCGGGCGCGGGAGAAGGTCCGCGACGCGTTTCGGGCCAGTGCGGAACTCCTGCCCGCCCAATATCGTCTGAAAGAGTGAGGATGGAAGCGTGATGAGAGCCATGCTTCGACTGTTCACATCGCGGCGTCGCCGCCGGCGGGAGTTGTTCTCGCTGGCCATTGACGAGCGGCTGTCCGACGCGGAGGCGGCGGAGCTTGAACGCATCCTCGACCGCTCGCAGGAGGCGCGGAAAGAATTCGAGGAGATGAAGGCGTCTGTGACGGCCCTGCGGGCCGCGCCTCAAGTCGAGCCGACACGGAGCTTCCGGCTCACGCCGGAAATGGTCGAGGCCCCCGCACCCGAGCCGGTCCGGCACCTCCCCGCGTTCGTGCCGGCTGCGGCGGGTGCGGCGGCGCTGCTCGTCTTCGCCATCATCGGCGGGACGTTGGGCCTGTTCGGCGGCGGGCCGTCCGGCCAGGAGTCCCTGCCGCTCGCCGCAGCCCCGCCGGACGTGACCGCCGCGCCAGCGCCGACCGCCGAATCGCTTGGCGTTACGGCGATGGCACCAACGGCGGCGCCTGCGTCGACACCTGCGCCGGAGGCCACGCCGCCTCGCGTAACCGCCATGGCGGCAGCGACATCGGCGCCTACGCCGGCACCTACGATGATGGTCGCTACTGCCATGCCGGCTCCGGCTGCCACTAGCGCGCCGACGCCGGCCACCGCGTTGCGTGTGACCGCCATGCCGGCTCCGACCGCTACGAGTGCGCCGCTTGCCACGTCGACGCCGGTGGCGATACGCGCCGTTGACACACCGAGCCCTGAGGCCATGTCGGCTCCAAAAGACGAGCCGACCGCAGCTCCAATGATGGTCGCTGCTACGTCGGCTGAGACTCCATCACCGGCTGCCCATCCCGTGCCAACCGGCGTCCCGCCGACTGGCACCGCTACGCCCACCGCGGCTGTAGTGGTCGCCGTTACGCCAACGATGCAGAACATCGAGACAGACATGACGTCGCCGGATCCCGACCTCAGTGGGGTGTCCCAAGAGGCGATCGAGGCGATTGTCAAGGAATACGTCGATGCGAACCGGGAAAGCTTGCGGGGGCCGCCGGGCCGGAGCGGGACGGACGGCGAGGACGGCGAGGACGACGAACCGGGTCCGCCGGGTCCGCGCGGGGCGACCGGCGGTGAGGGTTCGCAAGGTCCGCAGGGCGAGCAAGATCCTCTGGGCGCTGACGGCGCCGATGGCGTCGCCGGACCGCGAGGCGCGACGGGCGAGCAAGGCCCTCATGGCCTGGATGGCGCGCAAGGCCCGCCCGACGACACGGCCCCGCCGGAACCGGGCGGTGGCTTCCCCTGGCTGCCGCTGCAAATCGCGGCGGCCGTGCTCCTTGTCCTGAGCTTCGCGTTTGGCGCGTGGTCGTACCTGCGGCGGCGATGAGCAGACGGCGATGAACTGAAAAAGAGAGAAAGGCTCGCGAAAGCGACACACATAGAGGAGGATAGGGATGTCTTTGCTACGAGGATGCAAACGCAGCGGGCTCATGGTTCTGGCGATGCTCGGGGTGGCCGCGATGCTTGCCGCCGCCTGCACGTCGGACGCCGCCCCGACCGCCGCGCCACCGGCCCCGGCGCCGGTCGTAGTCCAAGAGAGCGCGACCGGATCGCAGCAGACCGGCATTTGGGTCGACGGCACGGGTTCCGTCTCCGCCGCGTCCGATGTGGCCGACCTGAGCTTCGGCGTCGAGACTCGGGCCGACACCGTGGCCGACGCGCGCGCCGAGGCGGCTTCGGCCATGGACGCGGTCATAGCTAGCCTAGGAACCAATGGCGTCGCCGCGGACGACATCAGGACGACGCACTTCTCGATCCAGCCGGTCACGGTGTACGAAGAAGGAACACGTGGCGAGCAGACGCCGAAGATCGTGGGCTACCGGGTGTCGAACTTCGCCACGGCAAGGATTCGGGACTTGAGCGCCGTCGGCGGAATCATCGACGCCGCGGCGGCGGCGGGCGGCGACGCGGTCCGCATCAACGGGATTGGCCTCGCCGTGGACGATCCACAGCCCTTGGAGGTCGAGGCCCGTAAGCTCGCGTTGGAGGATGCCACCGCCAAGGCTGAGCAGATCGCGTCGGTGATGAACGTCACGTTGGGGGATCCGGTGTACATCTCACAGTATGGCGGCACCCCGCGCGTCGCCAGGGAGTCCGTGGCCTTCGCCATGGCCGCCGACGCGTCGTCGATCAGCGGCGGGCAGCAGGAGATCAGGGTAGGCGTGCAGGTAGTCTTCGCGATTGAGTAGGCGGGAGTCGGACGTGTTGGCGGCGCCTCCTTTCCAAAAGAGAGGCGCCGCCAAGAGGTGTCAGACGCTGAAGAGGACGTTCATGATGTCGCCGTCCTGGACGGAGTAGGTCTTGCCTTCGGTGCGGAGGACGCCGCGCTTCCGCGCCTCGGCCAGCGAGCCTGCGTCGATGAAGTCCTCGTAGCGCACGACCTCGGCGCGGATGAAGCCGCGTTCGAGGTCGGAGTGGATCGTGCCCGCGGCGCGGACGGCGGGGGTGTTCGCTGGGACGGGCCAGGCCCGCACCTCGTCCTCACCGACGGTGAGAAAGGAGACGAGGCCGAGAAGGTCGTAGGAGCAGCGGATGCCGCGTTCGAGGCCCGATTCGCCCGCGTCGAGCGATTCGCGGAACTCCGCCTCGTCGCCGGGGTCCATCATGGCCAGATCGGACTCGAGGCCCGCCGCAAGCACGAAGCCGGCGGACTTCGGCCCGCCGGCGCGCGCAGCCATCTCGGCTTCCAGGGCCTCTACCTCGCCCAGCCGCTCCTCGCCGATGTTGAGCGCGTGGAGGATGGGCTTGGCGGTGAGGAACTGGAAGTTGGAAAGTTGGCGCGCTTGGTCGGCGGTCGTTTCCTGGGCGCGCAGGGGTTGGCCCGCCTCGAGGGCGGTCTTGACGCCTTCGAGCCACTGGCGCTCCCGCTTGGCGGCCTCGCGGACTTGGGCCTTGTTCGACTTCGCGTCGGACTCGAGCCTGGCGGCGCGCCGTTCGAGGATGGCGAGGTCGGAGAAGGCGAGCTCGAGCTCCATCACCTCGATGTCGCGGAAGGGATCGATGCCGCCGTCGGGTTGGGGCACGGCGGGATTGTCGAAGGCGCGGGCGACGTTGAGGAGGGCGTCGACGCGCTGTAGACGGTTGAGCTGCTCGCCCTCGATGCCCCGTCGTTGCGAGCCCTCCGGGAGGCCGGGAAAGTCGACGTAGAAGACCTCGGCTTGTACCACCCGTCGAGGCTTGAAGATCTCGGCAAGGCGGCCGAGCCTGGGATCGGGTACGTGAGCGACACCGATATTGGCCTTACCGCTTCCCGGCGACGGGGCGACCTTGGTTAGCGCGGTAAAGGCGGCGGTCTTGCCGCTTCGCGGGAGCCCGATGATGCCGATTTCCATACCGGTGTGTTCCAAAAAGAGAGGCGGTTCCAAGACCGCCCCTCTTTGGCGTACCTCTTTGTGTTCTGCGCGGCGGCTTAGAGGTTGGGCTGCGGCGTCGTGCGGAGGTAGGGTTTGATCTCCTTGAAGCCCTTGGGGAACTTGGCGGGGATGTCCTCGGTCTTGATGGCGGGAACGACGACGCAGTCCTCGCCGTGCTTCCAGTCCACCGGCGTGGCGACCTGGTAGTTCGCGGTGAGCTGCAGGGAGTCGATCACCCGCAGAATCTCGTCGAAGTTGCGCCCCGTCGAGGCGGGGTAGGTGATGCTCAGCTTGACCTTCTTATCGGGTCCGATGACGAAGACGGTGCGGACGGTCATCGTGTTGTCGGCGTTGGGGTGGATCATGTCGTACAGCGTGGCGACCTTGCGTTCAGGGTCGGCGATGAGGGGGAATTGGACGTCCGCGTTCTGCGTCTCGTTGATGTCCTTGATCCAGCCCTCGTGCGAGTCGACCGGGTCGACGCTGACGGCGAGCACCTTGACACCGCGGCTGTCGAACTCGGATTTCAGGTTGGCCACGCGGCCAAGCTCGGTGGTGCAGACCGGCGTGTAGTCGGCGGGGTGCGACATGAGCACGCCCCAGCCCTCGCCAAGCCAATTGTGAAACTCGATCGGGCCCGCGGTCGTCTCCGCCGTAAAGTCCGGCGCTTCGTCACCTAATCTGATAGCCATAGTTGCCTCCTCCTGTGCAATGGGCGGTTGGTCCACCTTTAACTGTTGCTGCTTTCGGCGCGCCTCCGCGGCGCGCGCACGGGGTTAGACTACCACGCGGCTCCAATCGCGGCCAAGGGCGCCAGGGACCCTCTCTCAGTCTCTCCCTAAGTTAGGGAGAGAGGTTTACGGTGCTCTCCCGGGGAGAGAGGTCTGCGGTACGCTCACCACCAGTGGACTTCGTCGAGGTCGGCCCGTTCGCTTTGGGCGGTGCGCCAAGGGCGGGCGGGGAGGTATTTCCAACTGCTGTCGGCGAGCATGGCGACGATGACGCCCTGCTCCATTCGCTCGGCGAGGCGGAGGGCGGTGTCGAGCACGGCGCCGGAGGAGGCGCCGGCGAAGAGCCCCTCGGCGCGGGCTAGGTCTTGGACGCGGCGGAAGCTGGAGGCGCTGTCCACGAGGAAGCGGCCGTCGATCATCGCGAGGTCGAGCAGCGGTGGGATAAAGCCCTCGTCGAGGTTCTTGATTCCCTGGAGGCGCTCGCCGAGCTTGGGCTCGACGCCGACGACCCGGGCGTGGGGCCACCGCTCCTTGATGCGCCGGCCCGCGCCCATGATGGTGCCCCCGGTCCCGATGCCCGCGACGAAGACGTCGACGGAGGGCAGGGCGTCGGCGATCTCGCGGCCCGTGGAGGCGTAGTGAGTGTCGGGGTTGGCCTGGTCGGTGAACTGGCCGAGCAGCTTGTAGCCGCGGTCGGCGGCGAGATCGGCGGCGACCTCTAAGGCATGCCCCATGCCGCCTTCGACCCCGCACCAGGTGACCTCGGCTCCCAGCAAGTCGAGGAGGTCGCTGATGCTGGGGGCCACGCCTTCAGGGACGACGACGTGCGCCCGGTAGCCCTTCTGCTTGGCCACGAAGGCGAGCGCGATCGCGGTGTTGCCGCTGCTCGCTTCGAGGATAGTATCGCCGGGGGCGAGGCGGCCCTCGGACTCCGCCCGCTCTACGAGGGCGAGGGCGATCCGGTCCTTGATGCTGCCGGTGGGATTCTGCCCCTCCATCTTTCCGAAGATGCGCACGCCGGGCTTGGGCGAGAGGCGCCGAAGCTCCACGAGGGGGGCGTCGCCGATGAGCGAGAGCGGCGAAGTCCGTCCCAAGGCTACCCTCCCCCGTCCGGTTGACATGCGCTCGCTGGGCGCAGCATCATGGTTGCCAGCTTCCCATGCGCCTATTGTCGCACCTTCTCTCCCCCGACCGATAACCCCCTCCCCGACGGATACTCTCCCCTGGAACGGATAACCCTATGGGCAAACTGCTCGACAAGCTGAACCAAGTGGCCGCCTCCGGCGGGCCTCGTCTGGGCTTCGCCGCCGGCGGCGAAGCCGCGCGCGGACGGATAGCCATCGTGGCTGTCTTGGCCTCCGCCGACGAGGAGCTCGCTTCCGCCGCGTTGGAGTCGGGGGCCGACGCGCTCGTTGTCAACGGCAAGATGGGCAAGGACGTGGGCGGTGACGCGCCCGTGGGCGCCATGGGGGAGACGGGCGGCGACTTCGTCGTGCTCACCCTGACCGGCGACTTCGGCGGCGCGCTCGACGGCGACGCCGACGTCGTGCTCGCCCTCGCCGACACGTCCGACGAGGTCTTGCGGGCCCTCGAGGCGCTGCCCGTGGACGCCGTCGCGGTGGACCTACCGGCGTCGCCCGTTTCGCTGCAAGACCTGCTGCCGCTGTACCGCGCCGCCCGCGCGACGCAGAAGCCGCTCCTCGCCAGGATGGCGTCCCCGCCGGGGCGCGAGGCGCTGACGGCGATACGCGACGCCGGCGCTGCCGGGCTTATCGTAGAGGTGTCGAAGGACGGCGTGGACGGTCTCGCGGCGCTACGCGGCGAGATCGCGTCGCTGCCGCCCAAGCGCCGCCGCGGCGACGGCTCGAAGCCGTCGCCGTCCCTCGGGCTCTCCGGGGGCGGCGAGCGCTAGCCGCCGCGTTCACCGTGCGCATCCCCCGGACCAAGGGGCAGGCGCTGCTCGCCGCAATGGCGGCGGGGGCCTCGGTATGGGCGTTGGTGAGTCCCGCCTTTGTTCTGCTTCCCTTGTTCGACATGGCCACGGCGGAGGGCGCGGCACGGAGCGTGAGCGCGTCCGACGCGGGTAAGCTGGGCGAGGCCCTTGCGGTGCTCCTGACTTCGGCGGCGCTCGGCGCGGCTGCGTTCGCGGCCACCCGCCTTTTCCTCGCGGGGCGCCGTTGGGCGCAGCTCGGGATGATGGGCTGCGCCGCCGGTTTCTTTGTCCTCACCGTCCTGACGGCAGGGAGCGTGGGGCCGCTGCTGATCGGCCCCGCGGCGCTGTTGATGTTCCCTGCGCTGTGGCTCGCGCCGCGCGGCGAGCGGGCCGCGGACGGCTAGCGGGTCAGAGGTCCTTCAACAGCCCGGCCATCTCGATGGCCGTGAGGGCGGCGTCGTAGCCCTTGTTGCCGGGGCCGTCGCCCGACCGCTCCATCGCCTGCGCCACGGTGTCGGTAGTCAGCACGCCGAAGATGACGGGCACGTCGGTGAGCAACGCGGCCTGGACTAGGCCGTGGGCAGTGCCGGACGATACGTAGTCGAAGTGCGGCGTGTCGCCGCGAATCACGGCTCCCAGGCAGATGACGGCGGCGTAGCGGCCCGTCTGGGCCAATCGCTTCGCGGTGAGCGGCAGCTCGAAGGCGCCGGGGACCCAGACCGCGTCGATGCGGCTCTCGTCTACGCCGTTGGCCGCCAGGCTCTCGCGCGCGCCGCGCATGAGGCTGCGGGTGATGAGCTCGTTGAAACGCGCCGCGGCGATGGCGAAGCGCGGCCCGTCCCCGTTCGATTCGAGGGTCACGCGCCTATTCCTCGTCGACGAGCCATTCGGCCAACGGGGCGACGCCGGGCATGATGTGGCCCATCTTGTCGCGCTTCGTTTCGAGGTAGCGGATGTTGTCGGGGTTGGGCGGCGCGACGACGGGGACACGGTCGACAACGCGGAGGCCGTAACCCTCCAGCCCGACGATCTTGCGCGGGTTGTTGGTCATTAGGCGCATCTCTTTGACGCCGAGGTCGACCAGAATCTGGGCGCCGATGCCGTAGTCGCGCAGATCGGGCGCGAAGCCGAGCGCGAGGTTCGCCTCCACGGTGTCGAGGCCGTCGTCCTGGAGCGCGTAGGCCTTCAACTTGTTGTGCAGGCCGATCCCGCGACCCTCCTGACGGATGTACACCAGGACGCCACGCTGAGCCTGTGCGATGGCCCGCAGCGCCATCTGCACCTGGTCGCCGCAGTCGCACCGGAAGCTGCCGAAGACGTCGCCGGTGAGGCATTCGCTATGGACGCGCACCAGCACGGGTTCGCCGTCGCTGATGTCGCCCTGGACGAGAACGACGTGCTGGTCGTGATCGACGGCGCTCTGGTAGGCGTAGGCGGTGAAGCGCCCGAACTTGGTGGGCATGGCGGTCTCGGTGACCCGCTCGACGAGTTTCTCATGCCGGCGGCGGTAGGCGATGATCTGCTCGACGCTGACGATCTTGAGGTCGTGCTCAATGGCGAACTCTTCAAGCTCGGGGAGCCGGGCCATCGTGCCGTCCTGGCTCATGATTTCGCAGATGACGCCGGCGGGCTGCAGGCCGGCGAGCCGGCAGAGATCGACGCTGCCCTCGGTCTGCCCGGCGCGGACGAGGACGCCGCCCTCGCGGGCGCGCAGCGGGAAGATGTGGCCGGGCTTCGACAGATCGATGGGGCGAGTCGCCGGATCGACTAGTGCTTGGATCGTGGTGGCGCGGTCGTGGGCACTGATGCCGGTGGTGGTGCCGTGCTTGGCCTCGACCGACACGGTGAAGGCGGTGCCGAGGGCGGCAGTGTTCTCCGAGTCGGGGACCATCATGGAGATTTGAAGCTGGTCGAGGCGGTCGCCTTCGAGCGGGGCGCAGATGAGCCCCTTGCCGAACTTCGCCATGAAGTTGATCGCCTCGGGAGTGACCGCCTCCGCAGCCATGACGAGGTCGCCTTCGTTCTCCCGGTCTTCGTCGTCGACCAAGATGATGATGCGGCCCCGGCGCAGGTCGTCCAGGGCCTGTTCTATGCTCGCCAATGGCATTTCGGCCTCGCCGCCGCCCCCGCGGCGACCCTCATTATAGCCATGCCCGTCCCTGACGGAGTCCGGCCCGCCGTTGACCGGGCTAGCGGAGGCGGGCGTCGGTGAGTCGCTCGACGTACTTGGCCAGGATGTCGACCTCGATGTTCACCGGATCCCCTGCGGCTTTGGCGCCCAAGTTGGTGTGCTCGCCGGTGAAGGGAATCAGCGTGACGCTGAACCAGTCGTCGCCGGCCCCGACCACGGTCAGGCTGACACCCTCGACGGCGATGAATCCCTTCTCGGTCACGTAGCGGGCGAGCCTGCCGGGCAGTTGGAATCGGACCATCGACGCGTTGCCCTCGGGCGTGATGCGCTCGATGGTGGCGACGCCGTCAACGTGGCCCTGCACCAGGTGTCCCCCAACGCGACCGCCGAATTCTAGAGAGCGTTCAAGGTTGACCACCGTGCCGGCGGTTAGCGCGCCGAGGTTGGTGCGGCGCAGGGTCTCCGGCGCGAGGTCCACGGCGAAGCCGTCCGGTTCGAGGCGCGTCGCGGTCAGGCACGCGCCGTTGACGGCGATGCTGTCGCCGAGCTTCGTCCCTTCGAGCACCGCGGCGGCGTGGATGAAAAGCTCGCCGTTGGGGGCACTCGCGGCGCGGCCAACTTCTTCAACGATGCCGGTGAACATCTTAGCCTTTCGCCTGCGTAGACCTACGCCGTGGGGCCTGCCCCCGCGTAGCCGGTAATCATAACGTCGCCGTCCAGCACCGCCGTCTCCACGTCCCGCAGGCGCAGGGCGTCGGCGATGCGCTCGACGCCACGGCCCGCCGCCGGCGTGGGCGCGTTCGCGCCGCCCACGAGCACCGGCGCGACGAAGGCGATGACCTTGTCCACGAGTCTCGCGTCCAGAAGCGACCCGATCAGGCGGCCACCCCCCTCGACGAGCAGGGACGTCACTTCCCGCTCGCCGAGGCACCGGAGCAGTGCTTCCGGGTTTACGCCGCCGCCGGGAGCGGCCTCAACCGTCTCGATCTCCGCCCCCGCCTCCGTCAGCGCGCGGCGGGCGGCTTCAGATGCGCCGTCCGTGGCGGCGACGAGCGTCCGGCCCGGCTCGCCGAGCATCCGCGCTTGGGGCGAGAGTGAGGCCTTGGCGTCCACGACGACGCGCAGTGGCTGGCGGGCGCTGGTTTTCTCACCATCGCTTCGGTCGCGGGCGGTGAGACGAGGATCGTCGAGGCGCGCCGTGTTGGCCCCGACCATCACCGCGTCGACGAGGCCGCGGAGGCGGTGGACCTCGGCGCGGGCCCGCTCGCCGCTGATCCACCGCGAGTCGCCGGCGGCGGTGGCGATCTTGCCGTCGAGACTCATGGCGAACTTGACATAGACAAACGGGAGGTCCGTCGTGATCCACTTCATGAACGCCTCGTTTACGCGGCGGGCCTCGTCCTCGCGCTCGCCCTCGATCACCTCGATGCCGGCGGCGCGCAGCCGCTCGATCCCGTGTCCCGCGACGAGTGGGTTGGGGTCGCGCACCGCCGCGTGGACGGCGGCGAGGCCGGCCTCGCCGACCGCGTCGGCGCAGGGCGGCGTCCGCCCGTAGTGCGAGCAGGGTTCGAGGCTGACGTACATCACGCCCCCGCGGGCGCGCTCGCCGGCCTGCCGCAGGGCGATAACCTCCGCGTGCGGCCCGCCCGGCGCCTCGTTCGCGCCCTCGCCGACGACGACACCGTCCTTCAGGATGACGCAGCCCACGGCGGGGTTGGGTGAGACACCGCCAAGGACGCCGCGGGCCAGCTCGAGGGCGCGGTCCATTGGCGTGAGACTCATGGTGTGGGGGCACCCCGCGTGGCCTCGGACGCGACGGCGCGCCGGGCGTTGGGGCGGCGGGATTGTAGCGCCGAGCCGACGGGCGCGGCAACCGGGCCGCCGCCCCCGAGCGCGGCGAAGAGCGCCTGCCCCTTATCGAGGGTTTCCTGGTATTCGGCGGCGGGGTCGGAGTCGGCTACGATGCCGCCGCCTACTTGCAAGTAGGCCCGTCCCTGCCGCGCGACGATGGTCCGTATGGCGATGCTGAGGTCGAAGTCGCCGGTGTCGGCGAAGTAGCCGATGGCGCCGGTGTAGACGCCGCGGCGTGTGGGTTCGAGGCGTTCGATGATCTCCATCGCCTTGATCTTGGGCGCGCCGGTGATCGAGCCGCCGGGGAAGGCGGCCCGCAGGATAGCGCCCGGCGTCGCGCCGGGGCACGGAGTGGCGCGCACCGTCGAAGTGAGGTGGTGCACCGTGGGGAAGCGCTCCAGTGCCATCATTTCGTCCACCGAGACGCTGCCTATTTCGGCGATGCGGCCCAAATCGTTCCGTTCCAGATCGACGATCATGATGTGCTCGGCGCGGTCCTTGGGGCTTGCGGCGAGCTCGGCGGCCAGTGCGTCGTCGAGGTCCGGCGCCGCACCGCGCGGCCGCGTCCCCTTGATGGGGCGCGTCTCGATGACGTTCCCGCTCCGGCGGAGGAAGCGCTCGGGGGAGGCGCTCACCACCGAGAATGGCCCGCAGTCCAGGTAGGCGGCCATCGGCGCGGGATTGAGGGCGCGGGCGCGCTCGTAGAGCGCCCAGGGCGGAGCGCTCCACGGCGCCTCGAAACGCTGCGAGAGATTGACCTGATAGACGTAGCCTGCGGCGATCAGGCGCTTGATCTTCTCGATGGCCGTGGCGTAGGACTCGGGCGTGAAGTTGCTGACCGGCTCGCCGTTTGCGGGCGGCGCGGCGCTGGGAGCGTAAGGGTGAAGGAGGGCCGTCCTCAGCGCGTCGCCGTCCCCTTCGCCGTTGAGGATGAGGTAGGCCTCGCCGTCGTGGAGGTCGTAGGCGATGAGTTCGTCGTAGAAGCCGAGCCACACGTCGGGCTCACCGAGCCCAGGGGCGGCGAGCTCGGGCAGGCGCTCGATGGCGCGGCCCAGGTCGTAGCTGAGGAAGCCCACCGCGCCGCCGGTGAAGGGAACAGGGTAGTCGGCAGCCTCGATCCGCCGCCCTGCCAGGAGCTCGTCCAGTGCGTCGATTGGGTCGCCGCGCCATCGCCGCGCCCCGCTCCTCGTCCGCAGCGTCAGGTCCCGTCCCTGGGCGGTGAAGACGGCGACGGGGTCGCAGCCGGCGAAGGAATAGCGGCCCATCGCGCCGATGGACATGGCGGAATCGAGGAAGAAGGCGTGCCGCCGCCGCGCGAGCGCCGCCGCCGCGGCGAGCGGCGGCGGACAATCGGAGAGTCGTTCGAACCTGGGTAGCCGGCCCATAGGCGCGCCTTCGGCGTTTTCGGCTCCAGTATACGGGTGCGGCTCGCCGGACGGACGGGTTAGGCGGCGCGGTGCGCGCCAGCAGCTTCGAGGCGGCGCTCGGCCATTCGGTCGGCGGCGGCGGCGGTGGTGATACCCTCGGCCTTTGCGGCGGCGATCACGTCCGCCACGCGTGCGCCGATCTGCTTGACGCTGCGCTCCGCCGCGACGGGGTCGTAGCCGTAGAGCTCGAACGACAAGTCCACGATGCCGCCCGCGCTGATCAGGAAGTCGGGAGCGTAGAGAATGCCGACGGCTTCGACCCGTTCGGCGTCTTCAGGTGTTAGCAATTGATTGTTGGCGCTGCCCGCGACGATCCCGCAGCGCAGCCGGGGGATCGTTTCGGTGTTGAGAACGCCGCCAAGGGCGCAAGGAGAGAAGATGTCGCACTCGACGTCGTAGATGTCGTCCAGACCGACGATGGTGGCGCCGGCGTCGCGCGCGGCCTGGCGGGCGTCGGCGTTGGGATCGGCGACGACGAGGCGCGCGCCGCCCTCGACGAGGTGGCGCGCGAGGTGCGAGGCAACTTTGCCGAAGCCTTGCAGCGCCACGGTGCGTCCTTCCAGGCTCGGTGAGCCGTAGACCTCCACGGCGCAGGCCCGCATCGATTCGTAGACACCGAGGCCGGTCGGGGGCGCGGAGTCGCCGCTCCCGCCCGCGTGGCGTGGTTTGCCTACCATGTGACGGGTGCCGCGCATCACGATTTCGAGGTCGGCGGGCGTGGTCCCGACATCTTCGGCGGTGATGTAGCGCCCTCCGAGCGAGTCGACGGCCCGGGCGTAGGCGAGGAGCAGGGCCTCCGTCTTGTCGCGGCGAGAGTGGCCGATGATGAGGCCCTTTCCGCCGCCGAGATCGAGGCCGGCGGCGGCGGCCTTGTAGGTCATCGCCTTGGATAGTCGGAGCACGTCGGTGAGGGCGTCGGCCTCGGATGCGTAGGGCCACATGCGCGTCCCGCCGAGGGACGGCCCTAAGCGGGTGTCGTGAATGGCGATGATGCAGCGGAGCCCGGAGCTTGGGTCAGAAAAGAAGGAGACCTGCTCGTGGCCTTCGGTCCGCATGGCGTTCAGTGTGTCCACGTCCACCTCCCGCGCCTCCTCGGCGGCCCTGCATCTGTACTTCTATTGTACCCTTTTGCGTGACGAATTTCGACACGCAGACCCTCCCCAACCCGGACTAGTTTCGCAGAAGTCTCCGGCAGGGGAGGCTCGAGGGGGGGGCGGAGACTAGGCGGGGATGGGGCGCAGGTCTTCCGCCGGCGTGGCGGCGAGGCTGACCGGCGTGTCGAGCTCGAACGGGCTGCGCAGGTCGAGATAATCGCCGAACTCGCGGAGTGCGGGCATGACTTCCTGTCCCATGAGCCGGATGCACGTCATCGAATCCTCGTGCGACACGTGGCCGTCGTTGCCCCAGAGCGCGAGGATAGAGGGGCGGGCCCTCGCGATAAGCAGCTTGAGACGCTCGATGACTTGATCGGGCGTGCCGGCGATGATGAGGCCGGCGTCGACCTGCGCGTCGTAGTCGGCCTCGGGCCGGACCGCCGCGCCGGAGCGCATCTTCGCCAGCGCGCGGCGCGCCCATGGGCCGAGATAGCCCGAGGGCGCCGACCAGATGGGGTGGACGAGGCCGGTGAACTCGCCCTGCATCCACATGAACTCGCGGCCGTTGCGATCCGCCTTCTCCGCCGTATCGGCGACGTGGCAGCGGATGAGATAGCCGCGCTGCTCCGGCCCTGCCCGGTAGCCGGCTCGCTCGGCGGCTTGGTCGTAGATGTCCCACACCTTCAAGGTGTCGTCGAGGCTTAGGTTCAACGCGATGTAGGGATAGCGGTGGCCCGCCGCCCACTCGATCGTCTCTTTGCTCGATATGCCGGGCACCCAAATCCGGGGGTGCGGCTTTTGCAGCGGAGCCGCCCATGGGTTGACGCAGCGGTAATGAAAGTGGTCCCGCTCCCATCGAAACGGCCCCGGCTTGGTCCATGTCTCGATGATGAGGTCGTGCGACTCGTTGAAGCGTTCCCGGTTGAAGGCGGGGTTGCTGTTCGCCGCGATATTCTCCACGCCCCCGCCGCGCACGAATCCGGAGACCAGCCGCCCCTTCGACATCAGGTCGATCATGGCGAGCTCTTCGGCGATGCGCACCGGATCGTCGGACAGGGGGAGCGGGTTGCCCAGCATGACGAGCTTGACGCGCTCGGTGACCGCCGCGAGCGCCGCGCCCATGATGTTCGCCTTGGTGGACATGGAGAACGGCGCGTTGTGGTGCTCGTTGAGCATGATCCCGTCGACGCCCATCTCCTCGGCGTAGACGTACTCTTCGAGCCGCTCGTTGTACAGGCGGCTCGCCGCCTCGGCGTCGTAGAACTCGTTGGGGAAGAGCAGCGAGGTGTAGCCGAGCCTGCGCCCCTCGTCCTCCGGGTAGGCGTTCATCGGCTGCTCTGTGAAGTACATCAGGTGCATGTCGTTCGAGTCCGGCGGCCGGGATCGGGGCGGCCAAAGGAGCGCGATGGCGGCGCGGGGCGGGCGGCGTAGCGGGGAACGGCGTTGGCGGCTGAGGCTGCGGGACGATTGTAGGGTTTCTTCTGAGAGCGGGTCAACGAAACCGCCCATGGCTATAATACGGCCCTTCCCAAGGAGGCGTAGCAATGGAGCAGGGCGAAATCGGCGTTGGAATCGTCGGGACGGGGTTTGGGGTTCGGGTGCAGCTTCCGCTCTGGCAACACACGCCCGGCGCGCGCGTGACGGCGGTGTGCAGCCACAACGAGGGCCGGGCGCGCCAGGTGGCGGACCGCTTCGGTCTCGCGCATGCCGTCACCGACTACCGTGCCCTCGCCGAGCTTCCGGACGTCGATCTCGTGAGCGTGGTGACGTCGCCCGAGCTGCACTATCCCGCGTCGATGGCCGCGATTGAGGCCGGAAAGCACGTGCTGTGCGAAAAGCCGTTCGCCCTCGACGAGGCCCAGGCCCGTGAAATGTTCGAGGCGGCGGAGGCGAAGGGCGTGGTCCACATGGTGAACTTCGAGTTCAGGACCACGCCGGCGCGGGTGCGGATGCGCGAGATGATTCAGGACGGCTTCATAGGCAGCCTGAACCACGTCCACGCGACCTCGTTCGGCGACTTCGTCCACTGGACGGAAGGCCGCACGGCGTCGTGGTGGTATGGAGCGAAGACGGGAGGCGGCTGGCTTGGGGCGTCGGGTTCGCACACCCTTGACGCGATGCGGCGGCTCTTCGGCGAGGTCGTCGCGGTGAGTGCCGCGCTCGACACCTTCGCCAAGGAGCACAAGGCCATCGACCAGGCCGACCGCATCGTCGCCGACGCCGACGACACGTTCTTCTTGACGCTGCGGTTCGAAAACGGCGCGCTGGGCGCCCTCCTCTCAGGCGCGGCTGCGCCCACGGGATCGGGCTCGATGCTCCTCGAGGCCCACGGGAGCGAGGGCTCGCTGGCGCTCGACGGCGACCGACTCCTGGCGGCAAAGAAAGGCGAGGCGTTCGCCGAGGTCGAGGTCGAGGACCTTCCCGCGCCGCCGATCGCCGGCGATCAGCATTTCAAGCCGTTCTTCGCTTGGACCAATAGGATCGTCGAGGGGCTCTCGAAGGGCGAAAAGATCGAGCCTAGCTTCGAGGACGGGTGGCGGAGCCAGCAGATTCTGGACGCCGCCCGCAAGTCCTCGAGCACGGGGCGGTGGGTCGAGATTGGCTGAGCGGGTCTAGGCGCCGAGAGTAACCGAGACTATCCGCCGCTCCAGAGCGAGGGCGAGGTCGGTGGTTAGGTCGAGGCGTTCCTGGTCGCCCGTCGAGACGACGAAGGCGACGCCGAGTAGCCGTCCCACGCGGAAGTCGATCACGGTGGACGAGATGAGCCCGACGGTGCCGCGGTGCGTGGCGCGCAGCGAGACCGCCTCGTCGGCGAAGCCGCGGGCGTCGAGAAGCTCGACGGACATGAGCTTGTTGCCGTCGCGCCCCTCCTCGCCGACGTTCTCCTGGAATTGGCGCAGGAAGATCTCGTGCATCCAGACGTTGACGCTGTCCTCGCGATCGAAGAGATGCACCACGGCGCCGGCGGCGACGTTGACGCCGGGACCCGCGTCGGCGCCCGCGGCGGGATTGGCGTATTCGGTGAGGTAGCCGGTGATGCGGCCGATACGGGCGAAGCGCTCGGCGGAGTTGCCGGGGAAGCCCTGCTCCGCCATCGTGCGGTTATCGAGATAGCCGGACCGCGACCGCTCGAAACCGGCCAGTCCGGCGGGCAGGTCCGCCGGGCCCAAGACCATCCGCTCGATGAGGGCGTCGGAGATCGAATAGGTGGCTCGGGTTAGTAAGGTCGGCATGGCTCCGCGACTGTGGGAAGTACGCGGTTAAAGTGTATCACCGCCGCGAACGGGGGCGAAGGCTATCCCGCCCGGATCACGCTGGTATACCGCTGGGATCGAGCTCGACAAGTCGATCTACGGTTTCCTGTAGGCACTGCTGCGCCCAGGTTAGCGTCTCCGGCTCCTGGCTAAAGAGGATGATCTGCCGTTCGCGGCTGATCTTGTGCAGCAGGTCGAGGATGGCGTTTTGGCGCGTGGAGTCGCAATGCACCGTCACATCGTCCAAGAGGAGCGGGCACGTCTCGCCGGATGCCCTGGTGAGCAGGCTGGCCATGGCGACACGCAGGAGCAGGTAAATCTGCTCGGTCGTGCCGTGGGAGAGTAGGGGGGCGTCGCGCAAACCGCCGCCGTGGCCGGAAACCCGGACCATTAGGTCCTGGGGGTCAACCACCACGCTGGAGTACCGGCCCCCGGTAACATCTTTGACCCATGGAGTCAGCGCGTTTACGAGGTGCGGCGCGATGTCCCGGTGGACTTCGTCCTGGGCTTGTTTGAGGAATTCCTGGGTCTTCGATAGGATGTTGCCGAGGTTGGTGACTCTTTCGCACTCCGCCTCCGCTCGCTCGACTTCTTCCTCCGCCTCGGCCACTTTGGGGAGGTTGCGGGCGACCTCCTCTAGCCCGCCACGCTCGCCGCTCAGGTTCGCCTTGCATTCCGATTCAAGGCGTCGAAGCTTACGGACTTGCGCTCCGGTGTCGGGTTCGAGGACTGCGGCGTTGATCGCGCGCTCGTCCGAGCCCTGTGCCGCTGTTTCGGCGGCCTTACGCGTCTTCTCCGCAGCGCTCTCCAATCCCTCGGTGCTGCCCTCGCCGAGGAGGTGTCGTAGCTCGTTCCATTCACCGGCGGCGCGTTTTCGAACGAGGGCCGCGTCTTCATAAGCCTTGACCCAGTCACGTAGGCGGGCGGCCAGTGTCTCCTCATCCTCTTCTCGGATTCTGAGCGCCTCGGTGGCTCGGCGAAGTGCGCCGCTGGCTTCAGCGCGCCGTCTTTCATCCGCGTCGGCCGCGGACTCCTCACGCTTCCGCGCCTTAAGCGCCTCCTCCAGATCGGGCCGCCGCGCCGCTTCACGGTTCCGTTTGTCACGCTCGTTGCAGGCAGTTTCATAGGCGGCCAAGGTGTCGGCAACGGGTTGAGAGCTAGTGGTTCCTCTTGCCCGCAAGGCTTCTGCGAGTGCTTGCTCCGCCTCGTTCGCTTGCTTTTGCAGGATGGTCTCTTGGCCACGCCAGGTCTTGAGGTCGCGTTCGGCTTGGATCGCTTTGTCTAAGCGCTCCGCGAGTACGCGTAGCGCCTCCGGATCGTCGGGCAGGCCATGGGCGGCTGCTTTGCCCTTGGCGACTCCTTTACGATCATGAACGTCCTTGATCTTGTACTGCAACGTTCCTAGTTCACGATCGGCGACGGCCAGTTCGTTCTCTGCTCTTAGGCGGGCGTTGGTGTCGTCTCCCCGCTTGCCTTGGAAGATGGACAAGATCGCGGCGATGAGCCGGAGTAGCCAGGCGAAGGGGCCGGAGGGCTTGCGAGTGTTCCGCTCCGCAAAGCCGTCCACCTTGGCCTGTGCTCGGTTTACGCGCTCCTGAAGGCGAGGGTCTACAGAGGGTTCTTCTAGGCTGAGGTCTTTAATGACGTCGCGAAGATCCTCAAGGTTCAGGCCCCCAGTGTCCACGTCGTCGGGCGCGGCGGGCTTACCGTCGGAGTGGCTTTCCAGGCTTCGTCGGGCGAGGTTGTAATCGTCCTTTGTGCTTACGACAGTGGGATGCGGCGCACTGTCGCCTTCGGGCATGGGAGGGAGACTGTCTAGTTGGCTCTGGAGTTCCTCGGTGCCTGGGCCGGTGAGGCCCACGGCCGCGGGCCGGTTCTTCCAGCTGTAGAGGGCTTGCTTGGACTCTTGCGCCATGTTCCCTTGCTGCTCGTGTTCGAGCCCAGGGTCGTGAGGGTACCGGGTGCCTAGTTCTCGGGCGCGGTCGAGACCCCGTTGCGCTTCGGTGGCAGCCGCCCGCGCTCTTGCGGCTTCAACGATTTGCAGGTCACGCTCCGCCTGAGCCAAATTGTTTTCGAGCGTTTCGATCTCCTCTAACTGGGCCACGTACTCGGCGTGAGCCTTTTGGGCAACTTGGAGGCTACCCTGGGCAGCCTCCAAACGGTCTTTCGCATCTCTGAGCGGCTTCGTGGCATTACGCCTGTCCTGGCCTACGTTGTTGCGCCGGAAGTCCTCAATCGCTTTGAGGGCGGCCGCCGCGGTCTCGTCGGCGCCAGCAGTGGCGGCCGCCCGCTGCATGTGTGTCCGAAGATCCTTTGCGTCATTCACGACCGACTGAATGTCTGCCTGTCTGACGCAGGCCGTGCTCAAGAACGACCGGCGGTCAAGGCCGAGCCAGATTGCGCCATCGGGTGCGCCGTCGTTGATGATGTCGCTGGAATAGTCGCGTCCCAGGTCTGCGTCGTGGGCTTCGCCGGTCTTGAGGTCAAGGTCACGGCGGATATCGACTTTCCGTCCATCTTCTAGTTGAACGACTACGGACACCTTCCATAAGCTGCCGTTCCAAGGACGGTGACGGGCTTTGAAGTCATTGTTCTCATCTCTTACGCCGGTGCCGCTGCGCCGCATGCCGCAGAGCGCGACGTAGAGGGCAGCGTGCCAACTCGACTTCCCAGACTCGTTCGGCCCGTAGACGACCGTCATGCCGGGAGCAAGGTGCAAGGTCTCATCGACGAACGGCCCGAAGGCGTGGGCGGTGACGGACTCGATACGCAACTAGATAACCTCGAGGTCTTTCCGTCCGTCCAAGGCGCGCAAGCCGGTCATGAGGACTTTGCGCTCTTCATCTTCAGACAAACCCTCTGCCATGACGTTTCTGACAAACTTGCCGCGCACCGTCGGTTCGTTCTTGATGGCCTCGAAATCGTAGCCGCTGTGGATGTCTCCGATCCGGATCGTCAAGGAATCGAGATCGGTCGACAGAGAGAGCAAGTCGTTGGTACGGAGGTCGACGCTTGGGTCCAGCTCGCCGGACAAGGTTACGCGGGCGATTCCCGTACGATCCTTGACGCGTTCCTCGAGTTGGCCTCGTACGTCTTGCTGGCTGGCGCAGCCGCTGATGTCCAAGCCGATGTCGCAGACCTCAGTGACTGCTACGGTGAGGCGCTCGCGGTGGACCACGCCGTCGCCGCTTATGGTGGCGATGACAACGCCGCGCTCGCCGTCTTCGCCAAAGCTGAGCGGGTCGGGGTTGCCCGGATAGGTGAAGCGCGGGTCGTCTTTGGGTCGGTGGTAGTGTCCGAGGAAGGCGTGATGGATGCCGGCCCGTGTGATCTCCTGAGCTTCGAATGGCGCGTGAGGGAACTTGCCCTCTCCCTGCTCAGTAAGCCAACCCCGCTCCGAGCCGTGAAAGAGGGCGAGGTTCAGCCCTCCGCGGTCTACGCAAAAGCTATTGAGGAACCCGGGTGCGTTGGCCGGTCCCAAGTGGGCCGCTCCCCAGAGCGTCACCCCATCATCGATCTCGACGGGCTGCAAGCGGTTTTCGGCGAAGATGTGGACGTTGTCGCTCCACTCAACGCTACGATAGAGACTTCCAGGACCGTTCCAATCGTGATTGCCTGGAGCGATGTAAACGGGAATGGGGTGGATTCGCTTGAACTCGGACCTGACAAAAGCTGCGGTGTCTGGAGTGAACCGATTGTGTTCGTAGAGGTCGCCCCCACAAAGCAGGGCGTCCGCCTTGGTCTCGACGACCTTGTCGGTGATGCGGCGAAGCGTGTCGCGGAGGGCCTGCCGGCGCCGCCTCGCGGCGTCCTGGTTTGTTGACATCCACGCGAACACGCTGTCCAAGTGGAGATCGGAAAAGAGCACGAACTTCTTCGTCACGCATATCAGTATAGCGCGATGCCGGAGGGCGATATTCTCGAGCCCGATGTCTCGTCGCCGGGCATACACGCAGCAAGTCCCGGACCTTCATGCCGCCGCTATCCCAGGCCGCGCGAGCGGTATTGGAGGGCCTCAGCGACATGGGCGGCGGTGATCGCGGGCTCGCCGGCGAGGTCGGCGATGGTGCGGCTGAGCTTGAGGGTGCGGTTGAAGGCGCGGGCCGACATCTGGAATCGCTCCATTGCCGTTTCGACCAGCGACTCGCCGGCTTCGTCGAGGGCGCAATGCTTGCGGGTCTCCGTCACGTCCATGTCGGCGTTGCAGGTGAAGCGAGCGCCTTCGAAGCGGGCGCGCTGCCGCTCACGGGCGTGCTCGACGCGCCGCCGTACCGTGGCGGACGACTCGGCCAAGCTATCGCCGATGAGCTTCTCGTACTCGACGCGGGGCGCCTGGACGAACAAGTCGATCCGGTCGAGCAGCGGGCCGCTGATGCGCTTCTGGTAGCGGGCGACAGCCCCGGCGGTGCAGACGCACTCCTTGCCAGGGTCGCCGTAGTAGCCGCAGGGACAGGGGTTCATCGCGCCGAGCAGCATGAATCCGGCGGGAAAGGTCGTCGTCCCCTGGGCGCGGCTGATGGTGATGATTTTGTCTTCCATGGGTTGGCGCAGAACTTCGAGGGTGCCTTGGCCGAACTCGGGGAGCTCGTCGAGGAAGAGGACGCCGCGATGGGAGAGGCTGATCTCGCCGGGCCGGGGCCAGCGCCCGCCACCGACGAGGCCGGCGTTCGAGATGGTGTAGTGGGGCGAGCGGAAGGGCCGCGTGCTCACCAGGGGTTGGTTCGAGGGTAACTGCCCCGCCACACTGTAGATCTTGGTCACTTCCAGAGCTTCGGCACAGGAGAGTGCGGGCAGGATGCCGGGCATGGCACGGCTCAGCAGGGTCTTCCCGCTGCCAGGCGGGCCGGAGAGGATGACGTTGTGCCCGCCCGCCGCCGCGATCTCGAGCGCCCGCTTGGCGTGCTCCTGTCCCCGGATGTCGGCGAAGTCGACATGGCCCGCCGCGCCCTCGATCTCCGGCGCCGGCCGTTCCGTGGGGAGTGTGAGCGTGATCGGATCGTCGCCGCGGTAGTGCGCCGCGAGACGAGAGAGGCTCTCCGCGGGGAGCACGTCGATGCCCTCGACCAGCGCCGCCTCGGAGGCGTTTTGCGCGGGGACGATGACGTGCTTGAAGCCGAGCTCCTGGCCCAGCGAGACCATGGGCAGGATGCCCTGGGTGTGGCGCAGACTCCCGTCCAGTGAAAGCTCGCCGATGACGAGGGTGTCGGACAGGTCGGCCTCAAGCTGGCCCGAGGCCAGCAGGACGCCCAGCGCGATGGGGAGATCGTAGGCGGGCCCCGCTTTGCGGAGGTCGGCGGGCGCGAGGTTGACGGTGAGGCGGGTCCGGGGGAACTCGCCGCCGGAATTACGGACGGCGCTGCGAACACGCTCGCGTGCCTCCTGCACCGCCGGGTCGGGAAGCCCGACGACGTTGAACCGGGGAAGGCCCCGCGCGATATCGACCTCGACTTCTACCGGGGCTCCTTCGAGCCCCACGACGGCGCAACTGCGTACTTTGGCGAGCATGGCGGGCCTCCGGCCAGGGGGGGTGCGGCGAAAGGGTAGGGACGGCGGATGGTTAGGGGCAAGGCCCGCGTGTCGCACTCGGGTATTCGGGCGCCGTGCTCCCGCCGTCCTTGACGCTCCGGCGCGGCCCGATACACTGAAGTTCCCCTTGGTCTCCAACCAAGGCAAGCGCGCCCCGAGGTGATTGATGACGACGCAAGCCCCTGTCCGCGGCCCAAGCCGGACGTTGGTTGAGGGTCCGGACCGAGCGCCGGCCCGCGCCATGCTCCGCGCCACCGGCCTGACCGACGATGACTTCCGGAAGCCCCTGATCGGCGTGGCCAACACCTGGATCGAGGTCATGCCGTGCAACTTCCACCTGCGTCGGCTCTCGAAGAAGGTGAAGGAAGGGGTGCGCGCCGCGGGCGGCGTCCCCATCGAGTTCAACACCATCGCCGTGTCCGACGGCGTGGCGATGGGCACGGAGGGCATGAAGGCGTCGCTGATCAGCCGCGAGGTCATCGCCGACTCCATCGAGCTCGTGGTGCGGGGGCATCTGCTCGACGGCGTGATCGCGATCAGCGCCTGCGACAAGACGATCCCGGGCACGGTCATGGCGCTGTGCCGCATGGACCTGCCCTCGGTCGCTTTCTACGGCGGGTCGATCATGCCGGGCGTTTACCGTGGCCAGGACGTGACGATCCAGGAGGTTTTCGAGGCCGTCGGCGCCCATTCGGCGGGCCGCATCACGGACGCGGACCTCTATGAGATCGAGAAAGCTGCCTGTCCTGGGCCGGGCGCCTGCGGCGGCCAGTTCACCGCGAATACGATGGCGACGGCCATCGAGACCCTCGGCATTTCGCCGATGGGCAGCGGCAGCGTGCCGGCCATGGACCCCGCGAAGGACGAGGCGGCGTTCGAGGCGGGCCGTCTCGTGATGGACGTCGTCGAGCGGGACCTGCGCCCCAGCCGCATCGTGACGCGCAAATCTATCGAAAACGCCATCGCCACCATCGCGGCCACCGGAGGCTCGACGAATGGCGTGCTGCACTTCCTGGCTATCGCCAAGGAGATGGGCGTGCCCCTCGACATCGACGACTTCGACGTCATCAGCAACAAGACCCCGCTGCTCGCCGACCTCAAGCCCGGCGGGCGGTACATGGCGAAAGACATGTACGCCGCGGGCGGCATCGCACTCGTCGCCAACCGGTTGTTGGAGGCGGGCCTGCTGCACCGGGACGAGATGACGGTGACGGGCCGGACGATCGGGGTGGAGGCCGCGGAGGCGGTGGAGACCCCGGGCCAGGTGGTGCTGAAGCCGCTGAGTGACCCGATCAAACCAACGGGCGGCCTGGCGATCCTGCACGGCAACCTCGCGCCGGAGGGCTGCGTGGTCAAGCTCGCGGGACACGAACGGATGATGCATCGAGGCCCGGCGCGCGTCTTTGACACCGAGGAGGCGTCGTTCGATGCGGTGAAGCGCAGGGCCATCAAGGACGGCGACGTGGTGGTGATCCGCTACGAAGGGCCGCGCGGCGGGCCGGGAATGCGGGAGATGTTGGGCGTGACGGCCGCGCTGGTCGGCGAAGGCTTGGGCGAGACCGTAGCCCTGCTCACCGACGGGCGTTTCTCGGGCGCGACGCACGGGCTGATGGCGGGCCACGTCGCTCCCGAAGCCGCGGTGGGCGGGCCTATCGCCGCCCTCCGTGATGGCGACACCGTCGTCTTTGACGTCGAGAAACGAGAGCTCAACGTCGAGCTCTCGGCGGCGGAGATCGAGGAGCGGATGAAGGATTGGACGCCCCCAGCCCCCCGCTACACTACCGGCGCCTTCGCAAAGTACGCGCGGCTGGTGTCGAGCGCTTCTGAAGGCGCGGTGACCAGCTAGCCTCGGCGCTCGTCGGGGCCGGCCTCGGCGACACGCTTCCGCCGGTAGGAGATGTGGCGGTTGACCGAGGCTTCGTGCATACCGTGGCGGACGGCGGCGGCGGCATCCTCGGCGGCGCGTTCCTCCTCGCCCAACGCCGCGTAGGCCAAAGCCCGCTGGAAGTGCGCCTCGTCGGGGCGGTGCCCCTTGCCGATGACGAAGTCGAAGTCGGCGATGGCGAGGCGGTACTTGTGAGCCTGGTCGTAGGCCATGGCGCGTGAGAAGTAGCTCCACGGCTCGCCGGGTTCGAGGCGGATGCATTCGTCGAAGTCGGCGGCGGCGCGGTTGAGCTCGCCGCGGTTCATGTAGGCGATGCCGCGGCTGTTGAGGGCGCGGGGTTCGTCGGGTTCGAGCCGCAGCGCCTCGTCGAAGTCGCGGATGGCGTCGTCGTGGGCGCGCCGGTCGTCGTGAGCGCAGCCGCGGCTGATGTAGAACTCCGCGCGCCGCGGCCGCAGTTCGATGGCCCGGTCGAAGTCGGCGATGGCCTGCTTGTCCTTCCCCCGCATGTGGAAGGTGATGCCGCGAAGGTGGAGCGTCTCGGCGTCGTCGGGCTCTTTGGCCAGCGCGGAGGTCAGATCGTTCGTCGCGCCCTTCCAATCGCCTGTGTCCATGCGCTCCCGCCCACGAGCGCGGGGGTCGAGGGTGCCGGCGTCGTCTTGTCCGCCGAAGAAGAGCCCGAGTAGGGACCGCATGGGCCCTATCATGCCCGATCCGACCGATTTCTGCGCGGCTCGTCGAGGCGCCTCCGGGGCCGCTCGATTTTTTCGGCGGTATGGCGCATCCTATAATCATTCCAGAAGAGCGCGGGAGCGTCGCCGTTTGAAGGTGATCATTCGACAGCCCCGAAGGCGGGAGCTCGAGGTGGCGGGAAACCGGCAACTGAGAGACGTGCTCCGTGAGCTCGGCCTGAACCCTGAGGCGGTCGTCGTGGTGCAAGGCACCGACCTGCTGACCCGCGACGCCTACGTCCGGGAGGATGACACGATCGAAGTGATCTCCGCGATCTCAGGAGGCGGCTAGTGCATTGCCGAAAGTGCGGCGACCGGGCCCAAGTCGAGATGCGGCGGCACAACACGTCGTATTGCGGCCCCCATTACCTGGACTTCTTCCAGGACCACGTGGCGCGAAACATCAAGTCGCGGCGCATGTTCGCCCCGGATGACAAGGTGCTCGTCGCCGTCTCCGGCGGCAAGGACAGCCTTGCCCTGTGGGACGTGTTGATGCGTCTCGGCTACCGCACCTCGGGCCTCTATATCGATCTTGGCATCGGCCGCTACTCGGAGCGCTCGAAGGAGAAGAGCGTCGCCTTCGCCGAGCGCATCGGCGGCGAGCTCATCATCCACGACGTGCGCGGCGAACTTGGCGACGGCGAGATCGGCGTCACAGAGCTGTCGAAGGTGCTCAAGCGCGTCCCCTGCTCGGGCTGCGGCCTGACCAAGCGGTACGTCACCAACGAGACGGCGCACCGGCTCGGCTACGACATCCTGGCGACCGGACATAACCTTGACGACGAGGCTGCGACGCTCATGGGTAACGTGCTGCACTGGCAGACGGAGTACCTGGCGCGTCAGTCACCGGTCTTGGAGAGCACCCACGAGAAGCTGGTGCGCAAGGTAAAGCCGCTCTACACCTTCACCGAGCGGGAGACGCTGAGCTATGTCTTGCTGCGGGGCATCGACTACATCGAGGAGGAGTGCCCCAACGCCGCCGGCGCGAAGTCGATCCTGTATAAGGAAGCGTTGAACGCCATAGAACTGGAATCGCCGGGCGTGAAGGCGTCGTTTATGAACGGCTTCCTTGACCGCCTACAACCGGTGCTGCGCGAGGCCGGCGGCGTCACGCTTAATGAATGCGCCGAATGCGGCGAGCCTACGCCCGGCGACGTCTGTTCGCACTGCCGAATGTGGAACCGGGCCCGCGAGGCCTGGGCGAAGAAGAAGGTCGTGGCGGCGGGAGACTAGCGCCGCCGCGCGCACGCTCACACCGGAGGCTTCCTATGTCCGGCACCCCCGGTCGTCCCGGATCGGCCCTCGCGCCCTACCGCGTTATCGACATGTCGGAGGGCGGCTTCAACTGGTGCGGGAAGGCGCTGGCCGACCTCGGCGCGGACGTGATCAAGGTCGAGCCTCCCGGCGGCAGCCCCACGCGCCGCCGCGGCCCGTTCGTCAACGACGAACCCGCCCCGGAGAACAGCCTGTTCTGGTGGTCGTTTTGCAGCAACAAACGCGGCGTCGTCATCGATATCGAGTCCGAGGGAGGCCGTGAGCGGCTGCGGCGCCTGATCGAGGGGGCCGACGTGCTGGTCGAGTCGTTCCAGCCCGGCTATCTGGACGGTCTCGGCCTGGGCTACGAGGCGCTGTCGCGTGCTCATCCGGGCCTCGTCTACACGTCGATCACGCCCTACGGACAGATGGGACCCTACGCGCAGTACAAGGCGTCGGACCTGACCGCGTCGGCGATGGGCGGCCTGAGCTACCTTTGCGGGGATCAGTCGAGGCCGCCGGTGCGCATCTCCGCCCCGCAATGCGAATTCCTCGCCGGCGCACAGGGAGCGGCGGGGACGATGACCGCGCTGTGGGAGCGCGCCCGCTCAGGTATGGGCCAGCGTGTCGACGTCTCCATGCAGGTCGCGGTGGCGTGGTCGTTGATGAACGCCAACGCCCACCCGGCGCTGGTGAATGAGAACGTCTATCGCGGCGGGGCCGTTCGCGCCTACGGCAACCTCACCACGCGGTGGGTCTACTCCTGCAAGGACGGCACGCTGAGCGCCCTCGCGCTGGGCGGGACGGTCTCGGCGGGCTCGATGCACGCGCTGGTGGCGTGGATGGACGAGGAAGGCTACGCGACGAAAGAGATGGTGGAGCGCGACTGGGCGATGCAGGACTTGCAGCAGTTGATCATGGCGGGGCCCGACGATCCCGCGGTGGTGGAGTTCCTGGACGTGCAGGAGCGCGTACAGAGGTTCTTCTCCACAAAGACGAAGCAGGAGCTCTTCGACCGCGCGATCAGGGACTCGATCATGCTGGCGCCGTGCCAGACGGTGCAGGACATCCGGGAGAGCCCGCAGCTCGCGGCGCGGGAGTACTGGCACTCGATGGCGCCGACGGCGGGCCGCGACGCGCTCGACTTTCCCGGCCCCTATATCAAGCTGAGTGAGACGCCGATTGAGGTCGCGCGCCGCGCGCCGTCGGTCGGTGAGCACGACGACGAGGTCTTCGGCGCGGTGGACGATGGACGCAAGGCCAACGGGGGCGCGGAGACGCCCGTCGGCAGGTCCAAGGCGAACGGGGATGCGGCGCTGCCCTTCGCGGGGCTGCGCGTCCTCGACATGTCGTGGGTTGGCGTCGGCCCGATCACGATGAAGTACCTCGCCGACCACGGGGCCGAGGTCATCCGCGTCGAGTCGGTCAGCCGTCCCGATCCGGCCCGCAGCGTACCCCCGTATAAGGACGGCAAGCCGGGTTTCAACCGAAGCCAGTTCCCCGCCAACTTCAACACCGGTAAGTACGGCCTCGGCCTCAACATGACGAAGCCGGAGGCGCGCGAGCTCATCAAGCGGATCATCACGACGTGGCGGCCCGACGTGCTCGCCGAAAGCTTCACGCCCAGGGCGATGCGGGGCTGGGGGCTGGACTACGCCAACGTCCGCAAGCTCAAGGACGACATCATCTACTACAGCACGTGCCAGCAGGGGCAGACGGGGCCGCACGCCTCGTACGGCGGCTACGGCAACCTGGCCGCCGCGCTGGCGGGCTTCTATCACGTCACCGGCTGGCCCGACCTCGAGCCCGCCGGTGTCTACGGCGCCTATACCGATTTCGTGAACCCGCCGAACGGCGTCGCGGCGGTGATCGCGGCCCTCGACCACCGGCGTCGCACCGGTCAAGGCCAGCACCTCGATCTCTCCCAGTACGAGTGCGCCGTCCACTACCTCGCCCCCGTCCTCCTCGACTACCAACTGACCGGCCGGGTGGCGGACCGCGACGGCAACCGCGATCCGCAGTACGCGCCGCACAACGTCTATGCCTGCGCTCCCGAGCCGGAGGACCGCCTGAACCCGCAAGGCGAGTCGTGGTGCGCCGTCGCGGTTACCAACGACGAGGAGTGGACCGGCCTACGCCGCGCCGTGGGCTCCCCGGCGTGGGCCTCCGACGAGCGCTTCGACTCGATGGCGGGGCGCAAGGCGCACGAGGCGGAGCTCGACCGCGAGATCGGCGCGTGGACGGCGGGGCTAACCCAGTACGACGTGATGAAGCGCCTTCAGGCCGAAGGCGTGCCGGCGGGCGTGGTGCAAAAGGCGTCCGATCTCTGGGACGACCCGCAGCTCAAGGAGCAGGGTCACTTTACCTGGCTCGAACATAACGAGTGCGGCCCGATGCCCTACGACGGCGTCCAATTCAGTCTGTCGCGGACGCCGGGGCGGCTGGCGTGGGCGGCGCCGACGGTGGGCCAGCACAACGAGCACGTCCTGCGCGAGATGATCGGCCTCTCGGAGGACGACGTCGGCGAGCTTATTGCTTCCGAGGTGCTGGAGACGTCCTGGTAGGAGGCCGTACGCGGCGCAGAGCTGCGGCGCGCCGCCACGCGCCGACTCCGAACAGCGCGGCGGCGAGCGCCAATGCGAGGTCGCCGTACTCCGACCCGTCGGCGCGGTAGGGGAGCGCGAGGAGCACGGGGCGCAGCGCGTCGCTGGTCCACAGCAGGGTGATCGCCAGCAGGGGCACGGTTATCGCGGCGGGCAGGATGAAGTCGGCGGTGGTGACGCGGCCCCCGAGGTGCAGGACGGCTCGCGCCAAGGCCCCCGCGATGGCCGCGATGGACATCCAGGCCACGGCGGTATAGACCGCCGCCTCCAGCCAGGCGATATTGTGCAACGTCGTCTCGCCCTGACGGTTGACGTCGGAGATCGCCCCGGGCGTGTCCCAGCCGAAGATGCGCTGGCCCCAGGAAATCTCTTCGAGCGCGCCGATGGTGAAGGCGACGGCGACGATGAAGTGGAACGCGCCCAGGTTCCGGTGCCCCATGCGCCGCAGCAGCCGCCCCGCGAGCACGCAGGCCGCTCCGCCCGCCGCCAGCGCGGCCGCGGTGGCGTACTCGACGACCCCGTCCTCCTTTGCGAACCAGGCCGTCTCCTCCCACCGCCACATCGCCCAGTACAGCACGGCGAGAGCAACCAGCATCCCCGCCACCCCCACCCAGAACCGGCGCCCGAACCGGTCCGCAGGCAGCGGCGTAGCCGGAAAGCCGGGAAGGCCGTGTCCGGCTATCGGGCCGGCGTCGTCCATGTGCGGGGTCGTGGACATAACGCCGCGATGGTAGGGACGAACGGGGGAGCGGGTCAAGCGGCACCCTCCAGCCTTGCGCCCCCGCTGCCGCTCGCGTAGCCTACGCGGGCTATGCCTACCTCACTTGGGTTGCTTCGAGAACAGAGCGTCGCACAACTGACGGCGTTGGTCCCGTTCGTGGAGGGGCTGAGCCCCGCGGACTGGCGGACGCCGAGCGCGTGCGACGGCTGGGAGGTCGGGGAGGTCGTGGCGCACCTGGCCAGCGGGACGGAGATGTGGGCCGATCTCATCCCAGCGATGGTGCGCGGCGAGGGAGTGGCGGGCGCCGATTGGAGCCTCCCCAACCCGTCGCGGCACGACCAGGTGCGCGCCGACTCCGTCGAGCGCCGCAAGACCGTCGGCGACGAGGGCCTTGCGCGCGAGCTTGCCGCCAACGCGGCGCGGCTCATCGAGGAGTTGTCATCTTTGGCGGACGAGGACGCCGACAAGAGTTCCCCCGGCGCGTGGGGCGGACAGGGCAACGTTAGGACCACCGCGGGCACGATCGTGGGCGAGGTGATCTTTCACCGCTGGGACATGGAGTCGCGGGTGCGCCCCGACGCGCATCTGCCGGTGGAGGCGTTCCCCGCGAGCATGGGCTACGTGGCGGGCTGGCGCGGCTTTGGATTCCAGAAGCGCGCACTGCCCGCGCCGATTCACTACCGCTGGCGGCTCAGCGCGCCGCCCTCGACGTGGGACGTGCTGGTGAAGGGCGACTCGTTCGAGCATCTGCGCGGCGCCGACCGCGAGCCCGACGTGGTGTTCGAGGCCGACACCGAGGCGTACATCCTCGCGGGGGTGAACCGCATGGACCTTGCGGAGGCGGTGAAGTCGGGGCGGGTGAAGGCATCGGGCCCGGCCGAGGCGGTCGCGGCGTACCAGGGCTTCTTCGCCAGCATGTAGGGCGCGGCGCCGCTTAGGATTCGGCGAGCCGCTTCATCTCGGCCATTCCTTTGTCGAACTCTTTGCGGAAGTTGCCCGCGATGAGCGGCTCGATGAGTCGTCCCGGGCCCTTCATCCGTAGGCGGGGCGTCACGGTTACGGTTGTCTCGCCGCCGCGGCCTTCGAAGGTGTAGGCGCTGGAGAAGAACGCTTCCTTGGACTCGGCCTCGAAGGCCATCAGCCGGCTCTCCTCGAACGCCGTAATCTCGAACTCGTAGGCCGCCTCACGGCCTCCGTCGCGGCGCACCTCGACGCCGGTCGACCCCACGTCGAGCGGCTCGCCGGAGGTCTTGCTCGTGCTCACGCATGCTGCGTCCCACTGGGGGTGGTTTTCGACGTAGTCCCGGGCAATGTAGTCGAACACCTGCTCGACGGGCTTGCTGATGGTGACGGTGGACGTGTGCGACGGCATCGTTGCTCCTTGGAAAAGATCTCTTGTAGCCCACTCCAGCCCTCTCCTGAAGGGAGAGAGGGGGCTAAGACTTGCATCGCTATTCCGGCTTGGGCGGCTGTTGGACGGCGTCCCAGTCCGGCTCGCGCTTCTCGATGA
This sequence comes from Dehalococcoidia bacterium, assembly GCA_965261455.1. Taxonomy (GTDB): domain Bacteria; phylum Chloroflexota; class Dehalococcoidia; order SHYB01; family SHYB01; genus DAOUKH01. Next base: position 354,631 of record OZ253453.1, read on the forward strand.
AGGCCTGGACGCCCTCGGCGGCCTCGCCGCTGTACTGGTCGTGCATCTCGGCGATGTACCAGGCCTGGTTGACGCCGCCGCTGAGGCCGAGGTCGAGACATTGCCACACGCCCTTGACCAAGGCTTGGCTGGCGCGGGGCGCGTTCCGGCTCACGATGTCGGCGATCTCGACGGCGCGTTCGAGGAGTTGGGCCTGGGGAACGACTTCCGTCACCAGCCCCACGTCGAGGGCCTTGGCGGCGTCGGTGCGCTCGTGGCTACCCATGAGGCCGAGGCGCATGAGGTAGGAGTAGGGGATGTTGCGGTAGGCGAAGAGCACTTGGGCGACGACGGGCGCCAGACCGTTGCTGCTGTGGGGGTCGACGAAGGTGGCGTTGTCGGAGCAGATGATGATGTCGCCGTAGGCGACGAAATAGAAGCCGGCGGCCGCGCAAACCCCGTTCACCGCGACGATGGTGGGCTTGAAACAGTCGTTTTGTTTCGGTGTCAGTAGACTGGCGGGGCGCGGCCCGGCCCGCCGGATGGGGCTCGTCTCGGTGGCGTCGCGGCGACGCTCGGCGCGGATGTCCATGCCGGCGGAGAAGGCGCGGTCGCCGGCCCCGGTGATGACGATGGCGCGGACGTCGTGGTCGTAGCGGATCTCGCGCCAGAGGTCGATCAGCGCCTCCTCCATGTCGAGGTTGATTGCGTTGAGGAGGTCGGGCCGGTTGAGGGTGACGATGGCCTTATGGCCGTCCTTCTGGTAGCGCAGGGTCTGATAGGTCATCCGCTGCTCCTTACGGGGTCGCCCAGGCTAGAGTGGCGGGGGCCTCTTTCGGTGTCAAGCGGCGCGTGGCGGGCGATGGGTCGCAGGGCATCGACGGATGCCAATTTTGCCAATTCCGCCTCTCGTCTGGGAGGCGGTAGGGGTTGGGTTAGGGGGCGCCGGGGATACGGTTCAGGGCGCCCTAAGGTGCGGTTTCGGCCAGTTTGAAGCGGTTTTCGGCCGGGGGCTAGCTCCAGAGTTCGTAGTGGACGTTGGAGGGGGGCGCGCCGAGGGCCGACGCGGCCTCGGCGGCGGCGGTGACGAACGGCGCGGGGCCGCAGACGTAGTAGCGCGTCTGGGGGCCGAGGCCGAGGCGGCGCAGCGTGTCGCGGCCGATGCGACCGCGGGGGCCGCTCCAGCCGGCGGCGGGGCGGGTGATGGTGTAGTGGACCGCGATGCGTGGGTTGCTCGCCGCGATGCGGTCGATGTCGGCGCGGAAGGCGAGCTCGTCCGGGCTCGACGCGCTGTAGAGCAGGGTGAGCTCCGGCGAGCGGGGCGCTTCGTCGGCGGCGCGGAGCATGCTCATCAGCGGGGTGATCCCGATGCCGCCGGCGATGAGTGCGACGGCGGGGCCGCCCTCGGGCTCGCGGCTGGGGTCGTAGGAGAAGTCGCCGTAGCCGCCGTCGATGGGCAGGGTGTCGCCGGCGCGGGCCAGGCTGTGGATGTAGTCGGTGACCGGGTTGCCGCCGACGCGCTTCACCGCGATCTCGATGGTGGAGGTGTCGCGGGGGGACGACGTCATCGAGTAGCCCGCCACCGGCGCGTCCGGGCCGGGGTGGAGGTAGCAGTCGATCCACTGACCGGGAAGGAAGTCGAAGGGGCGGCCGCCGAGGTCGAAGACGAGGCGCTTAACGGTGGGGGTCTCGTCGCGGATGGAGGCGATGACGGCGGGGATCACGTCGAGGTCACCGGGCGGGCGAAAGGCGCTGCTCGTAACATTCCCCTAGGCTGGAAGTGACTTGCCGCGCCAGACCAACGGCTCGCCGGTCTCAGCGTCGACGACGCCGTCAAGTTTAGGCGGCTGGTTCTCATTCGCGCATGCTTTATCGAGTTGGGACTGGGTGAGCCCAATCGCCGGATTCTGACCGCAACCGGACAAATCCGCACAGGAAAGACCTGCGTCTTTGAGACACGCGCCTTCAAGATTCGCGCCGCCCAGCTTCGCCCGATTAAACATTGCGTCCGGGAACTTGACGCCGGATAGATTCGCCTTTGTGAAGTCCGCATCGTACAAGCGTGCGTGATGCATATGCGCGCCGGACATATCCGCGCCGGGGAGCTCAGCGTGGCTAAAATCCGCGTCACGCAGAGACGCACCGGACAGTTTCGCGTCGTAGAGACGCAATCTAGAAAAATCGGCAGTGTCCAGGTTCAGTCGGAAGCTATTCGCTGCTTTTTCCCAGGCAAGTCCCGCTTCGCTCCGTCCACTTATGGCCCTCAGGACAGCTCGGACGTCTTCTCGCCCTTGCCTTGGCGGGGCCTCTGGGAATGGCTCAGGCGGACGTCTCGCGAAGACGCAGAACATCTGCATGATCTCAACGTGGTACTGCTCAGGATGTTCTCCGGCAAGGCGCTGTAGCGCGTAGATGCCGCCCAGACGGACTGAGAGAACAGCGTTGCCGAGCATCTCGGCACCCTTCTGGTAACGCTCGTTCAACAAACCCCGTTGTGCTGTGTCGGCCTGGCGTTCCGCGACTCTGCTGCGCCACACAGCGAGCAGGATCGCAATGACGCCGCCGATGACGAGGCCGAGGTTGCGAACAGTCGCGCTCAGGGATTCTTGGTCGGCACGTAAGTCGTTCCAAAACCACCACGAGAGCAGGATGCCCGCCGCCAGTGCGAGGACTACGCCGACCATCCACCGGAGACCATCCCATCCGGTGAAGCGCCGCCGGAGGCTCCGAGCGGCGGCGGTGAGCTTGTCGGTGACCGGCGGCATGGTCTCTACGATACACCACCCGCCCGCGCGCCTGGCGGCGCGTGCCCTCTCTCAGTCTCTCCCAGGGGGAGAGAGGTTTGGGGTGGCTCCCTGACGGAGAGAGGCTGGAGGGAGCGGGCGGAAAGTGGGGCGTGGGGCGGGCCGGGGCTAGAGGAGGCTCCAGCCGCCGTCGACGGTGAGGATCTCGCCGGTGACGTAGGCGGCGTCGTCGGAGGCGAGGAAGGCGGCGACGCTGGCCGCTTCCTCGGGCTCACCAACGCGGCCGAGCGGCACGTGGGCGACGTACTCGTCGTGGAACTTCGGGTTGTCCCACAGGCTGCGCACGCGGCCGGTGCGGGTGAGGCCGAGGCACATCGCGTTGGCGCGGACGCCCTTCGGGCCGTAGGCGCCGGCCAGGGAGCGGGTGAGGCCGGTGACGCCGGCCTTGGCGGAGGCGTACCAGGCGACGGGCATCCCCATCTTGGTGCCGGCGATGGAGCAGACGTTGACGATTGCGCCGTGGCCGCTCGCGATCAGGTGGGGCATCGCGGTCTCGCTCATCCGGTAGACGGACGAGAGCGATTGCTCGATGCCAAGGTCCCAGATCTCGTGCTTGGTCCCCTGGTTGTAGCGGGAGGGGAGGCCGGCGTTGTTGACCAGGATGCCGAGGCCGCCGAAGCCATCGACCGCGGCGGCGACCATGCGCTCGCAGTCCGCGAGGCCGGCGGCGTCGCCCTCGACGGCCTTCGCCTCCCCGCCAAGCTCCACGATCTGCTCGACGACGGCGTGGGCCCCGTCAAGGTCGATGTCGCCGATGACCACCTTGGCGCCCTCGGAGGCGAACCGGAGGGACGTCGCCCGCCCCACGCCGGCGCCGCCGCCGGTGACGAGGGCCACTCTGCCTTCGAGTCTACGCATGGTGGGGCGTCTCCTTCGTCGTGTCACGAGCCCCCTCAGTCTCCCACAAAGGTGTCAGTTGCTACAATTGGCGCGGCATAGAGGCGCTTGCCGAGGGCATGGCATGACGACGCACATCAGACGGCGCGCGTTCAGCGTGGACGAGTACCACGCGATGGTCGAGGCCGGCATTCTGACGAAGTACGACCGCGTGGAACTGCTGGACGGAGAGATAATCGCGAAGGTCCCAATCGGCAGTGGACATGCCTCTTCTGTGATGCGGGTATCCGAGTTGCTGTCCGAGGGCGTTGGGAAACGGGCAATCGTGAGCGTCCAGGGCCCGGTGCGGCTCGATGAGGCCAGTGAGCCGGAGCCCGACCTGATGCTCCTGAAGCGGCGGGACGATTTCTACGCGGCGGCCCATCCCACGCCTGCCGACGTGCTGCTGCTGATCGAGGTGTCCGATGCGACGGTCGCCTTCGACAAGAATGTGAAGCTGCCGCTCTACGCCCGTGCCGGGATTCCCGAAGTCTGGATCGTCAACCTGCCGGACCGCATGATTGAGGTGTATTCAGCGCCCTCGGGTCTGGAATACACCGAATCGCGGTCGATAGGAATGGACGGCGCGCTCGGCCCTGCCTGCTTCGAGGACGTGTCGCTTCAGGTCGGCGCGGTGATCCCCGCCTAAGCCCGGCTCGGCGCCTGCTCGACGACGGTGTGAGCGCCCTTGGAGGCGAAGCGGAGGGACGTCGCCCGCCCCACGTTGGACGAAAACCCTCGATGCTGGGAATACACATGATCTTCCAGTGGGAGATGGTGTGGTAAGGGGAAACGGCGGGCGTCAAGTGTCTTCATACCCGTCGCAGCCCGAGCGACAAGGCAAACTAGCGCGTCCAATGTAAACTGGATACTGCTTTGCGGACCAATACTGATGCGGCCCAACGTCGTCGAGGAGCGCGAATGCCCAATTCACGACCGGTGCGCTTCCTGGTTAAGGATGGCGTCGAACTGCCCATTCGCCGACAGCCCATTCGTTTCGCGGTACAACATATGAACGGACTGAGTTCCAAATCCTGGAATATAACTACAGACAGGACAGGCAACGCATATGTGATGTGCCGCGACAACTACCATGAATTGAAGGCCAGCCTCCACAGTTCGGGCGACAACAGGATTGCTTTTACCAGGGAGTCTAACGACTTGATGGGCGATGACAGTAGGATATGGAATAGGTGGCAATGCCCTAGACCTGAGGAAGATAAGAAACTCGTTCCGCTATTTCGCCTGCTTTTTCCTGATTGGTCATTAGCGATCCCGTACTCGCAGAGGATTAGGGCCCCTTCGTGGAGGAAAGTTCAGTGTTATGCAATAACAGGCTACGATGGGCTGATGACTGTGGTCACTTTCCATCTAATTGGAACCAGAACCATGGTTAGAAAGGGCGACGGAATTAGTTTCCCCATTGGCCTACTACCTATGGGGCAGGATCACAGGCTGTTGATAGTGGCCAATCGCCTACCAGAATCGAACTTGAGACATGTCGTTGAAGAGAGCATGAGTTCCATCGACCCTTCGGTATTCGGCATGTCCAGCTCCGAGGAGGACAGGAGGGGTGATCTATTGTTGACAGGCTACAACGGCGACGGCACCGGATTCATGCTCAGCACACCTGTAGAGGTCGAGAAGACCGACTAGTCCCCTTCCTCTCCAGGCTGTAGTCTAGGCAGCAGCACTTTCTTCGCTGCGGCCCAGGGGTTGAAGCGGCAGTGGATCGGCATCGACGTGACCCATTTGGCCGTTGCCCTGATGAAGAATCGCCTCAAGACCGGCTTCGGTATCATCCCCGGCAACGACTATGACGTCGTCGGCGAACCCGTCGACGTCGGCGGTGCCCGCGCCCTGGCCGACCAGGACCGTTACCAGTTTCAGTGTTGGGCTATGTCGCTGCTGGAGGCCTTCCCCCGTGAACAGGGGAAGAAGGGCGCCGACAGAGGCATCGACGGCGTGGTCTACTTCATCGACGGCCCCCGTCGCGTCCCCCACAAAGCGATCGTCCAAGTCAAGAGCGGCAAGGTCTCCTCGCCCCTCATCCGAGAGCTGAAGGGCACGGTGGAGCGGGAGAAGGCGGCGCTGGGTCTCTTCATCACCCTGGACGAGCCGACGCGCGATATGCGTACCGAAGCCGTCAGCGCGGGCTTCCACCACTCCGAGCTCTGGCAGCGGGACTATCCTAAGGTGCAGATCCGCACCATCGGAGAGCTGCTCGAAGGCAAGCAGTTCGAGCAGCCGATGCACCCCTCCATGTACCAAGCCGCCCAGCGCGTCCGCCCCGCCGAGGGCCGTCAGGCAGGCTTCGGCGAAGCTGTCTGAGCAGCAGCGATGAGTGTTTTCATCTGAAAAGGAGTTTGTACTTGCTTAACTTGCAAGGAGTGAACGCCAAGATAAACAGGGCACAACAATGCCTGCAAACACTCGACAACGACATAGCGGCGTTCTGCCAATATGAGCGCCGTAAACATGTTTTTGCAATGGAGCAGAGACTCCTACCCGTGCTTCATAGTAGAGAACCCGAATCGCTTGTTGACTATGCGGTAAGGGTAGGTGAAATCGCTTATAACCTTCGGTCCTCCCTTGACTACCTTGTGTGGCAGCTTGTTATCGATAACGGAGGAGAACCAACACGCTGCAACGGATTCCCAATCTTTTTTAAGGAGCGTCAGTACCATAGAGAAGCAAAGAAAATGTTGAACGGAGTGAAACAAGATCGCGTTGAAATGATCCAACGCTTGCAACCATTTCAGAAAGACAGTGTAGGCTTGCATCTTGGGATGCTCAACTCTATCTGCAACATTGACAAGCATCGATATCTCACCGTAGTGAACTTCCACTCAATTGTAAGCGCACCTGTGACTGAAGATGGCAAAGTCAAACCCGAAGCTATAGTCGACGTTTGCTTCAGAGATGAGGACCTAGAAAAGGCAAGTGTGGGATATGGTTCGGCACTAGAAAGAGAGGGCATGAACAGACCACCGGTGAGGTCAGCCCTTTCGGACTGCCTGACAGCCGTCAAGGTCGTTGTCGAGTGGCTTTCTAGCGGATATGTACCGGACAACTAAATCGAGCCCGCTCTCGTAGGCGTGATTCATGAATCGCCCTCCGTTGCGATAAGAACGCTCCCTTGTCCGCGGGGGTGCGCGGCGCCACAGGCGTTGCCTCGCTGCGCTCTGCCTCTCCGACGCGCCTGCGGCGCGTGCCCTCTTTCAGTTTCCCCCAGAGGGGGAAAGGCCGGAGGGAGGGCGCCACTTCCCTAGGTGGCGGCGCCGATCTCGCCTCACCCTGCCCGGTCTCTGCGAGGGCCACCGGCCCGGGCCTGCCATTCCACAAACGCGCCGCCATACACGCTCCAATCCTCTCGCAGCGTCGGCGCACCCCTCCTCACCCCCCCGCCGTCTCCCAGCGGAGACGTTTGCGTAACCGGGGTGACTGACCGCGAGGGTGGCGGACTTCGATAATCCGTGGTGGTTGCGAGGGGGCCCCTCATCTCAATCTTCTCCCGTGGGGAGAAGAGGTGGGACCTCCCGGCCCGACCCACACCTCAGCCCGCGGGCGGGTTGGGCAAGGGTCTCCAGCGGGAGAGGGGGTAGAACCCCGCACCGCGTCGCGCGCCACAGGCGTTGCCCCGCCGCGCTCTGCCCTTCCGACGCGCCTGCGGCGCGTGCCCTCTTTCAGTTTCCCCCAGAGGGGGAAAGGCCGGAGGGAGGGCGATTCGCGAATCGCCCCTACGGGAGGGGGGAAGGCCGGAGGGGAGGGTGAGTCGCAGACTCGCCCCTACGGGAGCGGGTGCCCACAAAGGACGCCCCTACGAGAGGGGGAAAGGTTGGAGGGAGGGCGCCCACTCCGCTAGGGGGCGGCGCCGATCTCGCGGAGGACTTCGGTGGTGTGCTCGCCGAGGAGGGGGGCGCGGCGGCCGGTTTTCCACTTGAGCTGCTCGGAGACCCAGGGGGAGCCGGAGTCCCAGAAGCGCTGGCCGAGCTCGGGGTGGTCGATCTCGGCGAAGTTGGCGCGGTTGAAGAAGTGCTCGTCGCGGATGCTGTCTTGGGGCTCGCGGATCGGGGCCCAGATGACGCCGTGGCGCTGGGCGGCGTGGAAGATCGTCTCGGACTCTTCGGTGGCAAGGAAGGTCTGGATGACTTCGTCGATGTGCGCCCGCGAGCTGAGCTGCTTGCGGTGGTTGGGGTCGGAGTAGGCGGGGTCGGTTAGGTCCTCGGCCATGCCGTACTCTTCGAGGAGGCCGACGATGCGCTCCCACTCGCCGGTGAAGAGGCCGAGCATGACGACCATGTACTTGGCGTCGTTGGTGAACATCTCGGGGAACTGGGGGCGGCGCGGCGCGACGTTGCCGCCGATGATGTACCAGGAGAGCCAGTTCTCGGTGCAGCTGTTGGTGGCGGCGTGGAGGGAGAGATCGATGCGTTGGCCGATGCCGCCGCGCTCCCGCCAGTAGAAGGCGGCGAGCGCGTCCATCGCGCCGAGGCAGCCGGTGATGTGCGTCGATTGGTGCATCTGGGGGGCGATGGGCGGGGTGTCGAACGTGCCGTCCTCAAGCTGGGGATAGCCGGAGGCCATCATCTGCCCGCCCACGGCGAGGGCGACGAGGTCGTTCGCCTTGAAGTCGGACCAGGGGCCTTCGAGGCCGAAGTCGGAGATGGTGAGGACGATGAGGCCGGGGTGAGCGCGGTTGACCTCCTCCCACGACGTTCCGGCGAGGGCGAGACCGCCGGGCTTGACCGTTTCCAGGAGCATGTCGGCGGAGCCGAGGAGCTTGTCGAAGGCGGCGCGGCCCTCGGCGCTTTCGAGGTCGAGGGTGACGCTGCGCTTGTTCTGGTTGTAGTGCCACCAGAAGATGCTCTTCTCAAGCTCGCGCTCGTCGTTGTAGAAGGGGCCGAGGCGGCGGCTTTCCGCGCCTCCGGGCGGCTCGACCTTGATCACGTCGGCGCCCATGTGGCCGAGGAGCTTGCCGCAGAACTCGCCGCGGCGGTCGGCCAGCTCGACGACGCGGACGCCTTCGAGGGAGAAGCCGAGGTCTTGGGGGGTGGAGGTCATCAGATCACATCCTCGGCTTGAAGTCGCGCGATGCGCTCTTGGGACATGCCGAGCACGTCGGCGTAGAACGACTCGGTGTCTTCGGCGTAGCACTTGGCCCCGTGGCCGGTCTGCCCGAACGGCGACGGCGGAGTCTCGGAGAAGCGCCCGGCGTGCCCCTCGACGTCGTAGGAGGGGACTTCGGAGTGGGGCACGTTGACGAAGTAACCGTTGTGGGCCAGCTGCGGGTCGATCTCGTAGCGGTCGCGGGTGTTCTGGCAGACGCCGGCGGGGACGCCCCGGGCCTGGAGCCGCTCCATGAGGTCGTACCGCTCCTGTTCGAGGGTCCAGGCTTCGATATGGGCGTCGAGGTCGTCTTGGTTCTCGTAGCGGTCGGTCAGCGTGGCGAACTGGGGCGACGCGGTCCATTCCGGGCCGCCCATCTCGGCGACGAGGCCGTCCCACTCGGCGTCGTCGCGGCAGGCGATGGCGATCCACATGTCGTCGCCGCGGCAGCGGTAGGCCCCATGAGGCGCGGCGGGCTCGTAGGCCGAGCGGTTGCCGGAGCGCTCGTACGACCGGTTGTTCGCCGACCAGTCCATGATCGACGTGCCGGTGAGGAGGAAGGCGGGGCCGGCCTGGGAGGAATCGACCCAGACGCCCTTCTTGGTGCGGTCGCGCTGGCGGAGCGCCATCATCGTGGCCATGGCGACGAAGTAGGGGCCGCAGACGTCCATGTAGGAGAATCCATAGCCGACGGGGTAGCGGTCGGGGAGGCCGGACATGAAGGTGAGGCCGGAGATCGCGGCGGCGGTGGGGCCGTAGGAGCGATAGTCGCGGTAGGGGCCCTGGAAGCCGAAGCCGGGGGCCTGGACGTAGACGATGTCGGGCTTGACCTTGACCATCTCGTCGAAGGGGAAGCCCCAATCGGCGAGCGTCGCGGCGGTGAAGTTGTCGACGACGGCGTCGGAGACGCGCAGCAACTCCCGGAAGACTTCCTTCCCTTTGGGGTCGCGCATGTTGAGCGAGATGCCCCACTTCCCCACGTGGTTGTTGTTGAAGCTCGCGCCGCGGTTCACGCTGGCGACGCTGAGCTGGGAGTAGCCGGGGTCGGTGCCGGGGGAGTCGTCGCCGGGCATCTTGTGGTGGGGGCCGCTGGTGCGCAGCACGTCGAGCTTGCCCTTCCACTCGATGTGGACGACGTCGGCGCCGTAGAGCGCGAGGTGGCGCGTCCCCTTCGCCCCGGCGTTGAGCCAGGTGAAGTCCAGGATGCGGGCGCCTTCCAAGGGCAAAGGCATGGGGGAGCCTCCTCGCGGGGTCTGTGGGGGATTATTCTGGCGCGTCGGCGGGGCTGTCAAGTTTGGGGGTTGGCGCGCCTAGCGGGGGTCGGCCCGTCCGGCGACGCCGGCGGGGCCGCGGCGCCCCGGAATCACCTCCACCGGCGTGGGGATCAGCCACTCCTGTCCGGTCTTGGCCGCTCCCCGCACCCGTCCTTCGCGGGCCAGTTGACGCACCCTGCGGTCGGATACCCCCAACTCGGCGGCGGCCCGCCGTATGGTGACGTTTGCGACGTCATCGGCGGGGGTCTCGGAAGTCAACTCGAACTCGACGGGGCTGGGCTGCTTGAAGGTGCTCATCTCGTGGATGAGGAATCCGATGACCTGGCCGTCGTCGTCCAGCCGCTTGAGGATGCGGTCGTCATCGGTGGGGGTGAAGTAGCCCTCCCTGAACGCCCACAGGACTTCGAGCATGTCCCCGTCGCCGTCGTACCAAACGGACACATTCTTGCTGGTCATGTTCATGCTCCCTTGATTCTCCGGTCGAGGTAGCCGGTGAGGATGAAGGAATCGTCGCCCTCTCGTTTCACTACGAGGCAGAGGTAGCGGTTCCTGGCCCGGAGGTCCGGGTAAAGGCGGTAGTAGAGTTGGGTCGTGGGACTGGACGTTGAGGCCCTTACGGCGTCCGGACTGGCGAGGGTGTCGGCGATCCGGTGCATCTGGAAGGCCATCTCCGGGTGTCTTCGCAGCATGTGCGCGAGGCGCTCGTCCGTGAGGCGGACCTCGTTTCCGCGCTCATCGGTGAAACGCCGCAAAGCGGTCTCCATCAACGGATACCATACCGATAAGTATGCCGAGTCCGGTATGGAATGGCAAGTGGGAGGCAAGTGGGAATGGAAGGCCCGCCCCGACCCTCTCTCAGTCTCCCCAGAGGAGACTTTTGCGTAACCGGGGTGACTGACCGCGAAGGTGGCGGACTTCGAAATCCTGTGGTGGTTGCGAGGGGGCCCCTCATCTCAATCTTCTCCCGTTGGGAGAAGAGGCAAGACCTCCCGGCCCCACCCCTCCGACGCGCCCTTGGGGCGCGTGCCCTCTTTCAGTTTCCCCCAGAGGGGGAAAGGTTTAAGGCGCTCCCCTTCGGGGAGAGGCGGACATCGAAAACCCGTGGCGGTTGTGAGGGTGCCCCTCATCTCAATCTTCTCCCGTTGGGAGAAGAGGCAAGACCTCCCGGCCCCCCCTCCGACGCGCCCTTGGGGCGCGTGCCCTCTTTCAGTTTCCCCCAGAGGGGGAAAGGTTTAAGGCGCTCCCCTTCGGGGAGAGGCGGACGTCGATAACCCGTGGTGGTTGCGAGGGGCCCCTCATCTCAATCTTCTCCCGTGGGGAGAAGAGGCAAGACCTCCCGGCCCCACCCCTCCGACGCGCCCTTGGGGCGCGTGCCCTCTTTCAGTTTCCCCCAGAGGGGGAAAGGTTTAAGGCGCTCTCCTTTGGGGGAGAGGCGGACTTCGATAAGCCGTGGTGGTTGCGAGGCGGCCCCTCATCTCAATCTTCTCCCGTTGGGAGAAGAGGCAAGACCTCCCGGCCCCACCCATGCTTGAGCCCGCGGGCGGGTTGCGCAAAGGTCTCCAGAGGGGGAGAGGCTTAAGGGGAGGGCGCCCTTCGTTGACAGGGTAGGGGTGCGAACCTAGCATTGGCCCGCGTTTCCATTCTTAGGACGCAATCTTCCAAGGGAGCCGTTAATGCCGAAGGCGAAAGACCAGATCGTGCGAATTCTCGAAGAGGCGGGGGTGGAGTACGTCTTCGGGCTTCCCGGCGGGGGGACTATGGCCATCTTCGATGCGCTGTACGACTCGCGCATCAAGCCGATTTTGGTGCGGCACGAAGGGACGGCGGCGGTGATGGCCGACGCGTACGGCCGCATCACGGGCCGGCCCGCGGTGATCATGGGGCAGGGGCTGTTCATGGGGTCGAACGCGACGTTCGGCATCATGGAGTCGTTTCTGAGCAGCTCGCCGATGGTGGTGCTCACCGACACGTCCGACGGCGACCTGGCGCAGCACCCGTCGAACCAGTCGGGCACCGGCGAATACGGCAGCATCGACCTGCCCGCCATCTTCAAGGCGATGACGAAGTACACCACGGTGGCGACGACGCCGAAGGAGGCGGCGATCGGCGCGCAGCTCGCGCTGAAGCACGCCATCTCGGGCCGACCGGGGCCGACGGCGGTGGTCATGCGGAGCGCGTCGATCATCGGCGAGGTCGATCTGGAGCACCCGCCGTTCATCCACGACACGGCGGGCTATCTGAACATGGGGCGCACGCAGGCGATGCCGGCGGACGTGGAGCGGGCGGCGTCCCTCTTGGCGGAGGCGAAGCGCCCGGTGATCGTGGCGGGAAATGGGGCGCGCATGGGCGGAGCGGGGGAGAGCATCCGCGCGTTCGCGGAGACGTGGGGCATCCCCGTCGCCACGTCGTATAAGGGCAAGAGCATCCTTGAAGAGACGCACCCGCTGGCCCTTGGGATGGCCGGCGTCTACGGACGAAGGCGGCGAATACCGCCGTCGCCGAGGCGGACGTGATCCTAGTGGTTGGGGCGATGCTGCGCTGGCAGGACACCCTGCGCGAGAAGCCGACGGTGTGGAACCCGAAGGCGCAGAAGATCATCCAGATCGACGTGGACCCACGCAACACCGGCTGGACGTTCCCCGTGGACGTGGGGCTGGTGGGCGACGCGGGCGCGGTGATGGAGCAGATCGTCCAGGCGTCCGGCGCGGACGGCGGGGATACCGGTCAGCGCCGCGCCTCGGCGGTGGCCGCGATGAAGGAGCAATCGAACTACTACACCGACCCGACGATGTTCGAGGACTCGTCGCCGGTGACGCCGCAGCGGCTCGTCCGGCTGCTCCACGAGCACCTCGACCCTGAGTCGCTCATCACGCTCGACGCGGGTAACAACCGGGTGTGGATGTCGCTGATGTACCAGAGCCGCGCCCCGGAGTCGATTTTCGCACCCGGCGGAACGGCGGGGATGGGGTGGGCGTTGCCCGCCGCGCTGGCGGTCAAGCTCGCACGACCCGAAAAGCCGGCGGTAGCGGTGACCGGCGACGGCGGCTTCATGATGGCCGTCCAGGCGCTTTCGACGGCGGTGCAGTACAACATCCCGATGACGTGCGTGGTGATGAACGACTCGTCGCTGGGCATGGTGCGGCAGCACCAGGGCGACCGGGTGATCGTCTCCGAGTTCACCGAGATCGATCACGCGGCGCTGGCGAAGAGCTTCGGCGCCGACGGTGTGCAGGTCACCGATAGCAAGGACCTCCCCGACGCGCTGCGTCAGGCGCAAGCCTCGGACAAGCCCTTTGTCGTGGACGTGGTGATCGACCGCGTCCCCAGCCCCGACGACTACCGGGCCGTTCCGCGGGGCGCCACGGAAACGTAGGCCGGCGGCTCTCGCGTGATATAAGAAGAAGACCGCCCCGGTTCTCTGGGGCGGTCTTCTTCTCTCGACGGAAACCTTTGCGTAGTCGCTTTGGGGATGGAGGAAGGGGCGATTCGCGAATCGCCCCTACGGAGACCTCTGCATTACCGGCGCTTGCGGCTCCATGGGCCTCGGCGCACCCCGCCCCACCCCCCGCCCTCACCCCAACCCTCTCCCAGCGGGAGAGGGGGCGGACTTCCCCGCCCCACCCGTATTTCGCGCCGCGGGCGGGTTGCGAATCGCCCCTACGGAAGGGAGCGGGCACCCACAAGAGGTGCCCCTACCTGGGGGACGGAATTGAGACACTACGCGCGTGACATAAGAAAAGACCGCCCCGGCAAACCGGGGCGGTCTTCTTTTCTCTCGATGCGGTGGGCGTCGAGGCTAGTAGTCCATTGGGGGCATGGGAGGTCCGCCGGCACCCTCGGGCTGCGGGGCGTCGGTGATCATGGACTCAGTGGTGAGGATCATGGCCGCGACGCTGGAGGCGTTCTCGACGGCGGCGCGGGTGACCTTCGCGGGGTCGACGATGCCGAGGTCGACCATGTTGCCGTAGGTCATCTTCTCGGCGTCGAAGCCGTACTGGGGGTCCTTCGAGCCGCGGATTTGCTGGACCACGACGGAGCCCTCGCCGCCGGAGTTGGCGACGATCATGCGGAGGGGCTCTTCGAGGGAACGGCGCACGATGTTGATGCCGACCTGCTCGTCGTGGTTGCGGCCCTTGAGCTTGTCGAGCACGGACTGCACACCGATGAGGGTGACGCCGCCGCCGGGGACGATGCCCTCCTCGACCGCGGCGCGGGTCGCCGAGAGGGCGTCCTCGACGCGGGCCTTCTTCTCCTTGAGCTCGACTTCGGTGGCCGCTCCGACCTTGATCACAGCGACGCCGCCGGCGAGCTTGGCAAGGCGCTCCTGGAGCTTTTCCTTGTCGAACTCGGAGGTGGTGGTCTCGATTTGGGCCTTGATCTGGGCCATGCGGCCCTTGATGGCCTCCTCGTCGCCGCGGCCCTCGACGACGGTGGTGCTGTCCTTGTCGGCGGTGACCTTGCGGGCCCGGCCGAGGGACTCGACACCGGCAGTGTCGAGCTTGCGGCCCGCCTCTTCGGTGATCACCTCGGCGCCGGTGAGGATCGCGATGTCCTCGAGCATCGCCTTGCGGCGATCGCCGTAGCCGGGGGACTTGACGGTGAGGGCGTTCATCGTGCCGCGCAGCTTGTTGACGACGAGGGTGGCGAGGGCCTCGCCCTCGATGTCCTCGGCAATGATGACGATGTTCTTGGAGACCTGGAGCACCTTTTCGAGGACGGGGAGGATGTCGGCGATGGCCGAGATCTTCTTGTCGGTGACCAGGATGTAGGGCTCGTCGATCTCCGTCTCCATCCGCTCGGTGTTGGTGACGAAGTAGGGGCTGACGTAGCCGCGGTCGAACTGCATGCCATCGACGTACTCGGTCTCGTAGTTGAGGCCGCGGGATTCCTCGACGGTAATGACGCCGTCCTTGCCGACCTTGTCCATGACGTCGGCGATGAGGGCGCCGATCTCGTTGTCATGGGCGGAGAGGGAGGCGACTTGGGCGATCTGGTCTTTGCCCGCTACGGGGGTGGAGACCTTTTTGATCTGCTCGCGGATGGAGTCGACGGCGATCTCGACGCCGCGCTTCATGGCCATGGGGTCGGCGCCGGCGGCCACGTTCTTGAAGCCCTCGTGGACGATGGCCTGGGCAAGGACGGTGGCGGTGGTGGTGCCGTCGCCGGCGATGTCGTTGGTCTTGGTCGCGGCCTGTTTCAGGAGCTGGGCGCCCATGTTCTGCATGGGGTCTTCGAGGTCGACTTCCTTGGCGATGGTGACGCCGTCGCTGCAGACGGTGGGGGGGCCGAATTTCTTATCGAGGATGACGTTGCGGCCCTTGGGGCCGAGCGTCACCTTGACCGTGTTCGCGAGCGCGTCGACCCCGGTAATGAGGTCGCGGCGCGCATCCTCCGAATAGGTGATCTTCTTTGCTGGCATCGTTCTTTCTTGCCTCCGTCGATGTGCTAGCCGATTGTGGCCAGGACGTCGCTCTCCCGGACGATCAGGAGCTCGTCGTCGCCGTCCTTATACTCGGTGCCCGCGTACTTGGAATAGAGCACCACGTCGCCGACCTTGACGGTCATGGCGACGCGTTCGCCGTCGTCGTTTACCCGTCCGGGTCCGGCGGCGACAACCTCGCCCTCCTGCGGCTTCTCTTTGACCGTGTCGGGGACGATGATGCCGCCGCGCATCTCTTCCTTCGCCTCGCTGGGGCGAATGACGATGCGGTCGGCGAGCGGGGTGATGCCGCTCTTCTTCGCTGTCTTCGTAGCCACGCTTGAATCCTCCTCCGTACCGATTCGGAATGGCGGTCGCCGCGATGTAGGTGCGGCGCCATCGACTAATATAGCGCAAGTGGCGGCATTTTGGCAGTCTCTTCCGCCGACTGCTAACGCGGCTGGCGGCGCGCGCGCTCTCTCAGTCTCCCGGAGGGGCAGAGGCTTAAGGTGCAGTCTCCCCCAGAGGGGGACGTTTGCGTAACCGGTGTGACTGACCGCGAGGGTGGCGGACTTCGATAACCCGCGGTGGTTGCGAGGCGGCCCCTCATCTCAATCTTCTCCCGTTGGGAGAGGCCGGAGGCGCCCTGCGGGCGCCCGCGCGCCTGGCGGCGCGCGCCCTCTCTCAGTCTCCCCCAGAGGGGGAGAGGTTTAAGGTGCTTCCCCTGGCGGGGGAGGTTAGCGTGAAGGCCCCGCCTCGGAGGGGGGAGGCTCCGCGGCGTTCACTGAGTCGCCCTTGTCGTCGCCGAAGATGCCGAAGGGGTTGAGGGAGCGGGGGTTGTCGTAGACGTCCATCTTTTCGGTGCGCTTGAGCCAGCCGACTACCAGGTAAGTGAGGGGCGTGGCGGCTATTTCGTAGACGCTCTTGGCTATCCAGGCGAAGATCGCTCCCTGGAACACCGGCGACCAGGAGCCGTCGTCGGCGACCCAGAAACCGGAAGCTCCGAAGGCGATGGTGAAGAAGATGATGGAGTCGATGCCCTGGCCGACGACGGTTGAGGAGATGGTCCGCAGCCAGAGGAGCCTTCCCTGCGTCCGGTTCTTCAGTATCACCATGATGGAGGCGTTGGTGAACTCGCCGGCGATGTAGGCGGTGAACGAGCCCAGGAGGATCCAGCTCGTCGCGCCTAGTATCGTCTCGAACGCGCCCTCGCCTTCCCAGAAGACGGCGCCGGGGATGATGTCGCCCAGCCAGAAGAGGAAGACCATCAGGAGGTTGCAGAGGAAGCCCAGCCAGATGACGCCCCGGGCGGTGCGGAATCCGTACACCTCCGTCAGGACGTCACTGATGATGTAGGAGACGGGGAAGCAGACGATGGCGGCGGAGACGATGAAGAGGTCGCCCCCCAGGAACTCGAAAGGGAGGGTGAAAAGGGAGACGGGCTTGATGGCGATGATGTTGCTGACAAGCAGCACCGTCACGGCCAGCGCCATGATGATGACGAGCTTTCCCGAAAAGCGCATGGAAGGCCTCCGTGGGGCCGGCTTGCTAGGGGCTCTCGCTGCCGAGGAAGGCGGCGGCCTCCTCGACATCTTTGGGACTGTCGATCGACTGCCAGTAGCAGTCGGGGTGCTTGGAGGCGAGGAGCTTCCCTTCGGCGGCAAGCTTGGGGAAGACCTCGCGCTCGATGCTCCCGGTCTCGGGTAGGTGGTCGGCGATCGCCGCGTGCAGGCAGTAGACGCCCGCGTTGATCCAGTAGTCGGGCAGGCGGGGCTTCTCGGTGAACGATTTGATGAAGCCATCGTCGTCCGTCTCGACGACGCCGTAGGGTGAGGGTAAGGGGGCGAGCGCGATGGCCCCCAGCGCCCCCTGCGCGGCGCCCTCCTCGCAGCGGCGGCGCACGTCGGAGAGCGGGATGTCGCTGATCACGTCGCCGTTGAAGGCGAAGAAGAGGCCGTCCTTGGGAAAGTGGGCCGCGGCGTTGCGGAGCGCGCCGCCGGTGCCCAAGGGCTGGTCCTCGAAGACGTAGTCGACGCGGACGCCGAACTTCGATCCGTCGCCGAAGAACTCGGTGATCCGCTCGCGTAGGTGGCCGACGCAGAGGACGAAGGAATCGACGCCGTGGCGTTTGAGCCACTCGATTTGCCACAGGAGGACCGGCTTCCCCGCTATGGGGATCATCGGCTTCGGCGTGGTGTCGGTGAGGGGGCGGAGCCGCTTGCCGAATCCGCCGGCCAGGACGATGGCTTTCACGAAGATCTCCCAGGCGGAGCGGCGCGGCCTCCCCGCGCTAGCTTCCGTTGAGCGTGCTGGACCACATGATGCGGTCGATGCCAATGGGCGTGGCGGTTCCCGATGCCGTGGGGGTCGGTGGCCCTCCCCTTGGCTGGATGATCGATCCTTCGCCGTAGCCTAAAGGGTTCGATTCGGGAGTGTCAACGAGATTGTGAGGGGAGCGCCTGGCGGCGCGCCCTTGGGGCGCGTGCCCTCTTTCAGTTTCCCCCAGAGGGGGAAAGGTTTAGGGCGCTCTCCTTTGGGGGAGAGGCGGACTTCGATAAGCCGTGGCGGTTGCGAGGGGGCCCCTCATCTCAATCTTCTCCCGTTGGGAGAAGAGGCAAGACCTCCCGGCCCCACCCCTCCGACGCGCCCTTGGGGCGCGTGCCCTCTTTCAGTTTCCCCCAGAGGGGGAAAGGTTTAGAGCGCTCTCCTTTGGGGGAGAGGCGGACTTCGATAAGCCGTGGCGGTTGCGAGGGGGCCCCTCCTCTCAATCTTCCCCCGTTGGGAGAAGAGGCAAGACCTCCCGGCCCCACCCCTCCGACGCGCCCTTGGGGCGCGTGCCCTCTTTCAGTTTCCCCCAGAGGGGGAAAGGTTTAGGGCGCTCTCCTTTGGGGGAGAGAGTGGGGGCAGGGTGTAAAATGGTGAACCGGCGCCTTCATGCGCCGATTTTGCCACGGTAGCTCAGTGGTAGAGCAGCTGTTTCGTAAACAGCAGGTCGTCGGTTCGATCCCGACCCGTGGCTCCATGAATCCCTGAGAGGACCGGAGGCGTATGTCCCTTATGCTATACTCGATTACGGCAGGAATCGGACTTCCCCAGGATCGACCCTCTCGACCGGCCCGGCCCGCTTCGATGTTTGCGCGACCCCCAGCTTGGGCTGCATACGGATACTCTCCAACGCGACGTAACGTATAAACGTGCCGAGATTCTTCCAGATAGGTCCACCGAGCCGCGGCGGGAACCGCATTCTGTGGAACATCGCCCTCCTGAGCGATAAGTTCAGCAGGTGGGCGGGCCGTAATCCCCTCCCCGCGATGGCCCTGATCGGGGCCGTGGTCGCCGGCGTGGTCCTCGCGGCCCTGTTGACCGTCCCCGGTTCGCCGCTGGGCAATCCCTCACCGACCGAGACACCGACGCCGATGGCCAGGGCCACGTCGTCGCCGACCCCGACGCCCACGGCCACCATCACGCCGACGCCGACTCCGACGGCCACCGCGACGCCGACGGCGACGCCGACACCCACGCCGACCGTGACACCCACGGCCACACCCACCGCGACGCCGACGGCGACGGCGACCGTCACACCGATTCCGACAGCGACACCTACGCCGACGCCGACCGCGACGCCGACCCCTACGCCTGAGCCGACGCCGACGCCTACCCCGACAGAGACACCCGTGCCCACCGAGACGCCCACGCCGGAGGCCACGCCCACGCCGGTGATCATCGTCGTGACGGCGACGCCGCGGGCCACGCCCACGCCGGTTCCCACGAACACGCCGGTGGCGACGGCTACGCCCAGCGTCACGAACACACCCACGCCCACGCCGTCGGCGACGCCCCGCGCCACGCCCACGCCTGCGTCGGCGCAGGATATCGCTTTCGTGGAAACCCTTAAGGACTATTCGGGCGCCGGTCCTCAGACCACGATGCTTCCCTTCGTCTACACAGGGTCGGGGTCGTCGGTGCTCTTCGACGTCAGATATCAGGGATCAGACCCCTTTAGGATATTCGTCGTCGACGCTATCGGCGGTGACTATGAACGGCTCTTGACGACGGACCGTCCAAACGGTCCCTATACGGGTGTGCGCGCACTTTCCTACCGCAACAACACGTTTGAGGAGCATACCGAGGAGATCGCGGCCTTCAAGATTCGAGTCGAGGGTGAAGGCGCCTGGCAGGTGCGGGTCGGCCTTCCGGCCTTGGCGGCGAACGCGATCACCTCAGCGACGGGATCGGGCGACAAGGTCATCGGACCGTTCAACTTGACCAGCACGAACCCGTCCACCGGCGACTTCATTTTCGAGGTTACCCACGCGGGGGCGAAGTTCTCGGCCCGGCTGATCGCCTGGGATGGGACGCCGCAGCAGCTGATACCGCCACAGACCTCGTCCTTCACGAACCGTAGACGTCCAGTGAACGTCTACGCCCCGGGGAATGCCGACAAGGGCCCCGACGACTTGCCCTACGGCAGCTACGTGCTCGCCATTCAGGCGGACGGTCCTTGGACGGTGCGGCTGATCGATTGAGGCGCGGTTAGGGCGCGCCGGGAACCTCGAGTTGGTCGAGCCAGGTCTTGGCCGAGTCCGCGCCGAATTCTAGGAGCGCGTTCCTGCGTGGCAGGAGCCTTGCCCGGAGTTCCTCTGCGCTGTGCCCGTGCAGGCCGCGTCGAGCCGCGGCGACGAAGGCCTCTTCCGTCGAAGCGGCGGTCTGGGTCGCGGCGGCAAGGGCGAGCAAGGCGCTGAGGTTATCCTGGTAGGCCTCCATCGCCAACAGAACCGCCAACTGGCGCTCGATTCTATCCAGCGGGCCGCTGAACGGCTCGGCCTTGGCCAGAGCGCCCTGAAGTCCCGCATCATCCATCCAGTCGTTGTGGCGGGCGGCGAGGGTGGAGACGATGAGGTGGAGGTTGAGGTTCGCGTCGTGGCGGGGCGCGACGTCGGTTACGTAGTTGAGCTCGCGCTCGATGAAGGGCGGGAGCGAGCGGAGAAACCACTCGGCGACGGCCGGGGCGCGGGCGCCGCGAGGGCTCAACCGCAACTGGCCGTGCCAATCGAGGAACATCTGGAGCGTGCGGGGGTCGGGGTGGTTCCCTGAGCCGCGGACGTCGAGGCGGTTGAGCCCCGACGCCCATTCACGCATGCGGGGCTCGTCCATGGTCCGGAACGATGGGTAATCCAGAAAGAGCGAGTCGCAGTCCCAAGGCCGGGGAGCGTCGGCCCGCGACGCGAAGTCGTCCCGCCCGACGATGATAGCGTGGAGGTGCGGCGCGGGGCGGCGGTACGCATCGACGATGCGCTCCACGCGGACGAGGGCGAGCAGGTGGCCGTCGTCGTCGACCTTGGCGTAGCCGCACTCGCCGACTTGAAGGCCGCGGAACTGGCCGCCTTGGACGTCGTCGAAGAACTTTCGCAGAAAGGACGAGAACAGCTTCGTGGCGGGCTGAACCTCGGGCAGAAGCCGCTGCACTCGTCCCTCTGGGAGGTACGAGATGATGGTGTGGCCGCGGATGATCACCTTGCTAAGCGGTGGAGCCAATCTACGAAGTGGTCGTAGCTTTCTTCGGGGTACACGGGAAGCCGCTCCGCGGTGCCGGGATCGACGACGATCTTGAATTCGCCTTCCTTCCCCGTCGCGTCGTCCGGAGGCACCCGCCACTCGGTGTAGCTGAGAAAGTGCTGCAGCGGTTCGCCGACGGAGGAGCCGACCTCGACGTTAAGGGTAGGAACGAAGTGAGCGGCGAGCTGCTCGGCGGTGGGCTCGTTGCCGAAGATCCTGCCGAGCTCGTAGCGCACCTCGTCGGCCTTGGTGAAGATGAAGCCGGCGAAGGTGATGGGGGGGAGGTCGTTCTTCGTCTTGTAGGCGCGGAGGTTCTGGTAGAAACGGCGGTACTCGATGTCGCCGGACCCCTCGCGCATCTCGCGGACGAGGCTGAAGACGAAGCACAGAGCCTCGGCGCGGAAGACGGTCTCGTGAATGTGGGTGAGCTCTTCCGAGGGGATGTTGAACTGGTTCTGGGCCTCGGCGATGAGGCTCTGGTAATCGATCTGCCCGCGGCTCTCGCTCATGATCTTCATGGTGGCGGAAAGGGCTTCGCCGGCGACGTCCATCAGCGGGATGGCGAGCCGCTTCTTCCTGAAGAACCCAGGGAACTTCAGGTCGAGGCGGGCCTCGAAGATCTTGTCGGGCGGCGTGGGGAGCAGGGGCACGCCGGCACGGAGGCTGTTGGCGCAACCCGCAATGTCGAACTCGTTCGAGTCGACGTCGATGAGCACCTCCATGCGGCGTTTCGCCGCCACTCTGATGAGGTGCATGTAGAGGAGCGCGGCGAAGTGACTCTTCCCCGAGCCGGTGTATCCGACGACAGCCATTCGTTTGTCTGCTGGGGCCACGGTTAGTTCGTCCTTCCTACTAGGGCCGGCGCCGCGCCGAGTTCGTCGTCGGCGCGGGACTCGAGTCCGCATGCTTGGGCGATCAACTCGTACGAGCGAACGCGGTCTTCAAAATGGTAACAGTTGGTGACGATGCCGATGTCGTTAGTGTTATACGACGCGGCGGCCTCCATCAGACGTGCGTGGACGTCCTCGGGGCCGCCGTCGACGGGCTGCGGCCCGGAGCGGCCGGAGATGTAGGTCATCTGCTGCGGGGTGAACTCGAACGTCGAGGCCTCCTCGGGCGGATAGAGGCCGGGTTCGAGTTTGAGGTTGAGGTACCGCGCCGCGCGCATCAGGTTGCGGCTGCTACCCAGGAACACGGCCTCCTCGCGGGTGGGAGCGCAGAGAAGCTGCACCGTCACGTTCAGCCTGGGCTCGGCGCAAAAGCGCGAGGGTTTGAACTCGTCGCGATAGAGTTCGGCGATGAAGGGCCCATGATCGCCGGTGAAGCCGAAGAAGTCGGCGTAGGAGAAGGGCAGGCCGAGGGTGGCGGCGAGGCGGGCGCTGTAGTCGGATGAGCCGAGTAGCCAGACTTCGGGGGCCGTTCCGCGGTCGGGCCCCGGCTGCGGCCTAATGCTGCGGAAGCGGTGGTCGGGGTCGTCGAAGCCGTGCAGGAAGCCGAGGAGGTCGCCCACCTGCCGGGGAAAGGCGCGGACATCGGCCATGGGGCGGGGGTCGGCGAGAGCGGCGGCGGTGTACTGGTCGCTGCCCGGCGCGCGGCCGATGCCGAGGTCGATGCGCCCCGGAAAGAAGGAATCGAGCATCTTGAACTGCTCCGCCACCTTGAGGGAGGCGTAGTGCGTGAGCATGACGCCTCCGCTTCCCACCCTGATCCTGCTTGTCGCCGCGCCGATCTGTCCGATGAGAATCTCCGGCGCGGCGCCGCTGAACGAGCCGGTATTGTGGTGCTCGGCGACCCAGTAGCGGGCGTATCCGAACCGCTCCACCGCCTGGGCCAGCTTCACCGATTCACCAAGCGCCTCCGCGGCAGCGCCGCCACGGCGCACCGGCGATTGATCGACGACGCTGAGGACTAACTCGCTCTTCACTAAAAAACTCCCAACTAACGCTATCTGAGGGGCCCGCTTCGGTCAAGACTTCGCGTGCTTCGTTCTGGGGACCGGAACCGGCGGCGCGCGGGTCAGGGCCGGCCCGAAAAGCGGGGCTTGGGAAGGAGGGCGAAGACGGGGGCGGTGAGGAACAACAGGCCGCCGAGGGCGAAGAGCCCGATCCGGTAGTCGTCGGTCCGATCGAAGATGACTCCCAGGAGGAGCGGCCCTACTAGGCCCCCCATGATGGCGGGGAACTCGACGAGTCCCATGATCGAAGCGAATCGAGCCGTTCCCATCCAGTCCGCGATGGATGTCACCCGCAAGGGAACGAGCGCACCGTGGCCGAAGCCGATGAGGACGACGTAGAGGGCGGCAGTCCAGAGACTCGTGACGTATTCGAGGGCGACGACGCCGAGCCCCACCAGGACGAGCACGACGGAGAGTTGCAACCGCTTGTCCACGCGGTCGCCGATGAAGGCGTAGGGGCTCCGTCCCAGGACGAGACCGAACACCATGGAGGAGGCCACGAACGTGGCCTCCCTGAAGGTCCACCCCGATTCTTCCAGGTGCTCCACCTGATGAATGAGGATAGCCTGGACGGCCATAAGCTCGACCGCCATGCCCAGCGAAAGTACCCAGAACGCCTTCGAGTGCAGGGCTTCGGCCACCGAGAGACCGATGGCGCCGGAGTGGGGCGCGGGGGCGCCGGCGGCGGCGGGGAGGTCGCCGTCGGGGTGGAGGCCGTAGGGCTCGGGCCGGTGCCGGATGAGCAGGCAGAGCGGAAGCCCAACCACCAGCATGACCACGCCGACGAGGAGGGCGGCAGTGTCCCAGCCGTACCGGTCGATGATGAGTCCGAGGCCCAGCACCAGGGCCCCGGCGGCAGGGGTGCCGCTCCACACGATGGCCAGCACCTTACTGCGGTTGCGCCGGAACCAGTTGACCAGGGCCGCGTTGAACGCCGTTCCCACGCCCACGCTCATGCCGGTGGAGATCACGATGAGCGCGGCGTAGAACTGCCAGAGCTCGGTAATCTGGCTGAAAAGCAGGAAGCCGACACCGATCATCAACACGCCCGAGAGCGCCATCACCCGCGAGCCCACGCGGTCCACCATGAAGCCGGCAATGGGTTGGATTAGGCCACCCTGCACGCGTTGAAAGGAGAAGGCGGCGGCGGTCGCGGTGCTGCTCCAGCCGAAAACGGAGCGCAGTTCGGCGAAGAAGAGGCCGAAGCCGAAGACGGTGCCCGCCGTCAGCGTGGCGATGGTGAAGCAGGCCCCGACGATGTACCAGCCGAAGAAGATTGGGGCGCGCCCTCCCGCGGCGGACTGGTCCGCTATGGGCGTACCTCCCTTTGGTGGTTGGTGGGGGAAGGGCGTCCTGCGGGCGCCGACGCGCCTAGCGGCGCGTGCCCTCTCTCAGTCTCCCCCAGAGGGGGAGAGGTTTGTGGTAGCCCTCTCGCGGTCTCCCCCAGAGGGGAAGAGGTCCGCCTTCTCTCCGTTGCCCCCAGAGGGGGAAAGGCCGGAAGGGGAGAGCTTGGAAGGAGGAGCGGCATTGTCGAACGAGCTAAGGGACGATGCTGACTTTGATTGACTCGGTCGACTTGTCCAGCGCGGTCTTGAAGGCGTCGTCGGCGCGGTCGAGAGGGAAGCGGTGGGTGGACAGCTTTTCCAGGTCGGCGGCGTAGCGGGGGAGCATGGCTACGGCTGCGCCGAACTCGGAGCCCCGGCGGGTGCGTCCGTAGGCGAGCGAGGCGGTGAGGTGGAGCTCCTTCGAGAGCAGCAGCAGCGGCGAGATCTCGACGGTCTCGCGGTTGAACGAGCCCAGGACGACGATCGTGCCGCCCTTGCGGGCGCAGAGCATGCTCAGGGCAATCGTGTCCGCCGTCCCGCCGACGGTCTCGTAGACCACGTCGGGCATGTTGTCCGCCGACCAGTCCTCGGCCTCGTCTTCGCCGATCGCTTCGAGGCCGAGCGCCTCGGCGCAGGCTCGTTGGTGGGGGTAGCGCGCCGTGATGGCGACGTGGCGCGCCCGGTCGCGCGCCAGCAGGCCGGTCACGAGTCCGATGGCCCCGGCGCCGAGTACGAGCGCGCGGCTGTCGGGTTCGAGCGGCCCCACGTGTATCCCCCGCACGCCGACGGCCAGCGGCTCGGCCTGCGATGCGACGTGCGTGGGGACGGAGGGATCGACGGGGTGCAGCGTGTAACGGGGAACGACGACGGAATCGGCGGCACCGCCGTCGACGAAGATGCCGATGGTCCGGTAGCCGGCGCAGAACTGCGGCATCCCGCCCAGGCAGAACTCGCAGGTGCGGCAGTGGATGGTGGGGTCGACGGCGTAGAGGGCGTCGGCGAGCCCCGCGCCTCCTTCGGCGATCACGCCGGCGAACTCGTGGCCGGGGCAGACGCCGCGCCCGTACCAGGCGGTTTGCCGGTAGATGTGGAGATCGGTGCCGCAGATGCCGCAGGAGGCGACGTTGAGGCGCACCCACTCGTCGGGCAGCGGCGGCGGCTCGACATCGACGACGGCGAGGCCGTCGTCGGTATAGCGGGCCTGTCTCACGGCGCGCCTCCTGGGTTTAGCTCTTCAGGGGTTGTCGGCGATTCTACGGGGCGCAAACCACGCGCGCAACGTGAGCCGGACCTCCTGCGACATAATGGGGTGGGCGGTGCTCGTGGACTATGACGTGATCGTGATTGGGGCGGGGGTGCTCGGCGCTTCGACGGCGATGCACCTGGCCGAGGGGAACCCGCGGCTGCGCGTGGCGGTGTGGAGAAGGAGCTACGGGCGGCGGTGCATCAGTCTGGGCGCAACAGCGGCGTCATACATTCCGGCATCTATTACAAGCCCGGCTCGTTGAAGGCGGCGACTTGCGTGGCCGGGGCTCGGGCATTGCTGGAGTTCTGCGAGCGGGAGTCGGTGCCCCACGCGGTCGTCGGCAAGGTGATCGTCGCGAGGTCGGAGGCGGAGATCCCCGCGCTGGAGGAGCTGCGGCAGCGTGGCGAGGCGAACGGCGTCCCCGGCGTCGAGGTGATCGGTCCCGAACGGCTGCGGGAGATTGAGCCGCACGCGCGGGGCGTCAAGGCGCTCCACTCGCCGCGCACCGCCATTGTCGACTTCGCCCGCGTCACCGAGGCGTACCTGGAACGGTCGCGGCGGGCAGGGGCCGAGGTCATCTTCGGCGCAAGGGTCTTGGGCTTCGCTGAGAAGCCGGAGGGCGTCGAGCTCCGCACTACCGCCGGCGACATACCCGGCGGCACGGTGGTGAACTGCGCGGGGCTCCACGCCGACTCTATCGCCCGCGTGATGGGCGGCGGCGGCGATACGCGGGTCGTCCCTTTTCGCGGGGAGTATTTCCTGCTTGCGCCGGAAGCGCGGGGTCTCGTCAACGGCCTCGTCTACCCTGTGCCCGACCCGCGCTTCCCCTTCCTGGGGGCGCACTTCACCCGTAGGCTCGACGGCGGCGTCGAGGCGGGGCCGAACGCCGTGCTCGCCCTGGCGCGTGAGGGGTACGGCAAGGGGTCGTTGAACGCCGGAGACCTCGCCGGTATGCTCACCTACCCTGGGTTTTGGCGGATGAGCGCCCGCTACTGGCAGATGGGTCTTGAGGAGTTCTACCGCTCGCTGCGCAAGGCGGCGTTCGTCCAGGGTCTGCAGGCATTGGTCCCCGAGACGAGAGCGGAGCATTTGAAGCCGGGCGGCGCGGGCGTCCGGGCTCAGGCCGTGGACCGCCGGGGACGACTCGTTGACGACTTTCGGATCGAGCACACCCCGCGCGCCGTCCACGTGCGGAACGCGCCCTCGCCGGCGGCGACGGCGTCCCTCGAAATCGGGCGGCGCATCGCGGCGCTGGCTGTCGAGCGGTCCGGCCTCGCCGCCCGCCGCGCGCCTTGACAGCGCCGGAGCGGCGTGGCGAAGATACCCCGGCGCACCTGGCCCACGCTGTAGTCGTGTAAACGGGACGCAAAACGTCCGAACGGAAAGAAATAAGCAAACCATAACGTAAGAAACCAGTGAGGGAGGCTCCATGCCATCCGTCAAATACCTCCTCATCGGCGGTGGGCTAGCCTCCGCCGAGGCGGCGAAACAGATCCGGCGCGTCGACGCGAAAGGCTCGATCGCGCTGGTCTCCGATGAACCGCTCCTTCCTTATAACCGCCCGCCGCTTTCCAAGGAGTACCTGCGCGGCGAGGCCACCGAGCCCCTCGAGTTCGCTTCCGCCGCGGAGTACGAGGAGCTGCGCGTCACGACGGTGCTCGGCTCGGCGGTGACGTCGCTGGATGCCGCGGCCTCGACGGCCACGCTCGACAACGGCGAGGTCTACGCCTATGAGCAGGTGCTCCTGGCCACCGGCGGGTCGCCCGTCCGGCTCCCCGTTCCCGGCGCCGATCTCGACGGCGTCTACTACCTGCGCGACGCGGGCGACGCGGACGCCATCAATGGGGCGGCACGAGAGGCGAGGCGGGCCGTCGTGGTCGGGGCCGGCTTCATTGGCCTGGAGACCGCAGCGTCGCTGCGCCAAATGGGGCTGGACGTCACGGTGATCGAGATGGCGGACGCGATCTGGCCCCGCTTCGCCGATAGAAACCTGGCGGCGCACGTCCAGAAGCTGTCAGCGGCGCGCGGCGTCGAGTTTCTGGTGAATAGCCCCGTCGCGGGATTCGAGGGCGACGGCAGCAAGGTGAGCGCCGTCCTGACCGGAGGAGCGGGCCCCGTCGTGGCCTGCGACCTCGCCGTCGTCGGCGTGGGCATTCGTCCCAACATCGCACTGGCGGAGGGGGCGGGCTTAGCCGTCGACAACGGCATCGTGGTCGATGAGCACATGCGCGCCTCGGCGCCGAACGTCTTCGCCGCCGGCGACGTGGCGAACTACCCCGATCCCATCTTCGAGAAGCGCCGCCGCGTCGAGCATTGGGGCCACGCCGAGTATTCGGGCCAGGTTGCCGGCGCGAACATGGCCGGCGAGGAGATGCGCTACGACCTGCTGACCTACGTGTGGTCCGACATCTTCGACCTGCACCTTGAGGCGGCGGGCGACGAGGGCGAGTCGGACACGTCCGTCGTCCGCGGCGACATGGACGCGGGGTCATTCACCGTGCTCTACCTGAAGGAGAACCGGATGACGGCCTACTTCTCGGTGAACACGCCCGCCAGGGAGTTCCCCGTCTTCCAGCGGCTCATCAGGCGCAAGAAGGACCTCACCGGCCGGCTCGAGGATCTGCGGGACCCAGGCTTCAACGCGCGGGAGTTGTTGAAGTAGGGTAGGGCGACGCTCTCAGTCTCCCCCGGAGGGGGACCTTTGCGTAACTTGGCGGGCGGGCTTCACCAAGGTCGCGCGGCCCCCGCCTCCCCCCGCCCTCACCCCAACCCTCTCCCAGCGGGAGAGGGGGTAAAAGACCCCGCGCCGCTTCCCTTTCCTAAGGCCAGCGGGCGGCGTTCTTCCCCTTGACGGGGTTCTGCAAAGGTCTCCAGAGGGGGAGAGGCTTAAGGTGCTCCCCTGCGGGGGAGGTTGAGGGCTTCCGCCCTAGGCGGTGGAGGGGACGACGCTGTCCACGATGGATTCGAGGATGAGGCGGCCGTCCTCGCCGCCGAGGATGGACTCGCAGCAGCGCTCGGGGTGCGGCATGAGGCCGAGGACGTTGCGCCCTTCGTTCAGGATGCCGGCGATGTTCTCCAGCGAGCCGTTGGGGTTCGACTCCGCCGTCGCGTCGCCTTGAGGGGTGCAGTAGCGGAAGGCGACGCGGCCGCTGTCGTTGAGGTCGGCGAGCGTGGCCTCGTCGGCGTAGTAGCGGCCCTCGCCGTGGGCGATGGGGACGCGCAGCACCTGGCCGGGGGCGCAGCGCGACGTGAACGGGCTGGCCGTCGTCTCGGCGCGGAGATGCGTCCACTCGCAGCGGAACTCGAGGTGCTCGTTGCGGACGAGCGCGCCGGGGAGCAGCCCGGCCTCGCAGAGGACCTGGAAGCCGTTGCAGCTTCCGATCACCGGCTTGCCGTCGGCGGCGTAGCGCTCCAGCGCGCCCATGACGGGGGCGAAGCGGGCGATGGCGCCGGCGCGCAGGTAGTCACCGTAGGAGAAGCCGCCGGGAGCCACCATGCAGTCGTAGGACGAGAGGTCGGTGTCCTCATGCCACACGCGCTCGACCGCGTGGCCGAGCACCGCGCCGAGCGCGTGCTCAAAGTCGCGGTCGCTCCAGGTGCCGGGAAAGACGATGACGCCGAATCGCATGGCTTCGCGGGTATTGTAGCGCGGCCGCGCCACGGGCGGGGCGCTGTGGCGACCTCCCGTCGTGGACGTTCGTGGGCGTTTTCGCCGCGGGCCACTCCTGTTATCCGCTCGTGAGCGTCGTGAGCGCCGTGAGCGTTTTGGGGCCACCGGCTACTCTGTTGCGCGCCGTTGGCCGGGCCGTCGTTGGCCGCGATTGGGTCACGATTTGTCAGGGTTTGCCCGAGGGGCGTCCGGTGCCGCACCATCACCGGACCCATTCTCACCACGTTTTGCGCGGTCTTGTGCGACGAGACGCCCGCTGTCCGGCGCGTATGCCCATTCAACGGTCAACGAAGTCCGCCAGTCTCCTATCGGACCGGCTCCCCCAAGGACCCCAATGACGCCTGCTCGTGTTCGTCGCGGTCGCTCCAGGTGCCGGGGAAGACGATGACGGTCAAGCGCGGGTTGACCTGGGAGGACATAGAGCGCACGGCCAGGGAGCCGAAGGCCGGAGAGGTCGACGAGTCGGCGCTGGGGTTCCAGGAGGGGTATCCCTATAACCCAGGATTTGTACGGTTAGTGGGTCGTTGCGGCGAGGTGGGGGCGGTGGAGGGGACGGGCGCCCACGAGGGGCGCCCCTACGGGAGGGGAACTCGACAACGGGCAGCAGGCCGAGGGCGACGGCTTCGTCCAAGGCGATGGTGAGCCAGGGACATTGAAGCCGCTCGGTGAACGGGCACCATCCGCCTATAGTGACAACAAGACGCGGTGGTTCCGGCTGCCGCTAATTTCAAGAAGCTGCGTCTCCTGATGCTAGCTCTTCCAGTTTATCGAAGTCCGTTATCATCCACCTCAGCATCTCAAGGTTGCGCAGAGATGTCGCCTCGTTGCCGACTCCTTTTCGTATTTCGAGAAGGAAGTCGCCAAAGGCACTTAACAGTTGTATGCCTTGATCGTCTACTGCATCAGAATCGCTTCCTATCGCGTAGGACGACTGCATGAGATTGTTGTAGGCTCTTACTATATTATCGTTTGCGAAAAGTGATAACTTGAAGGCTGCCTGCCGATATTCTACTGATTGCATTATTTCCAAGGCTCTTTGGTCTTTTGTTTTCCCCTTCTTACCTCTAGCATCAGCTTCGTCTTTCGCAAAGAGGATTATGAAAGGTTCGAGGATATCATTGTAGATTCGGAGCCGATCTTCACGTATAGCTTCCTCGAGCTTCTCAGCCCTTCTTCGCAAATCTGCCTCTGTCTTCCATGACGATTCTAGACGGCTCTTCAAGTACCACCCGACACCTGAAATCCCAATAAGTAGAATGGGTGTCGCAATAGTGCCGATAACCGTAATCCATTCGACAACTGTTGTCCCGTCACTTGCCATTAAAATGTTCTCCTGTGAAGTGAATCGACTTAGACTGGCCCTGCGGGCGGTGTGGGCGAAGGGCCGTTGCTCGTGCGACACGGCGACAGAGTAGGCGCAGCGGCGGGCTTGCCGCAAGATGTGCGTGTCGCAGCGCCAGCCTAGACGGCCTCCCCGAGGCCGGGTTGGTGGCCTTCGGCGGGGCGGACGCGCTGGGCGGCTTGGTACATGGAGGGGTGCATCGGTAGCTCGAATTGGTTGCCTTCGAGGAGCTGGCCGATGGTGCGGATCTGGACCTTGGGGTAGTCGCGCTGCCAGAGGTCGGAGTGGTGGAAGCCGGCGCTGACGGCCTCGGCGCGCATGTCGCGGGTCGGCTCGTCGAGGGTGATGAAGAGGCCGAGTGCCGCCTTCTCGCGCTCGACCGTGCCCTTCAGGTCGCGGATGAGGGGCGAGGAGACCTTGCCGCTCTTGACCTGGACGATGGCCTTGTGGGGCGTGCGGCGCGGGCCGTCAATGAAGTACACCACGCCGTCGACGCCCTTGTCGGCGCCCTTCTTGCCCTCTTCCCGAGGGAAGGCCTCGAGCAGCGACATGGCCCAATACTGGAACTGGTGACGGTCCTGCTCGGCCAGGGCGCGGGCACCGCCGACGTCCACCGGCTCGCCGACGACGTCATAGTCCTTGCCTGGGATGAGGCCGAAGCCGCTCTTGAGGCGATTCTTCATCAGGGCGACGGCCAAGTGGGTCACGTCGATGCCGATCCACCGGCGCTTCAACCCCTGGGCCGCGGCGACGGCGGTGCCGCAGCCGCAGAACGGGTCGAGCACGACATCGCCCTCGTTTGAGGACGCTTGGATGATGCGCTCCAACAGATCTTCTGGCTTTTGCGTGGGGTAGCCGAGGCGTTCCTTGTGCCACGATCTCAATGACTCAATGTCTGTCCAAACGTCCTGAACAGGCAATCCCCGTGATTCATCAAGATAACGCTTTATTCTTGGTATGCCGTTCTTTGTGTAAAAGATGCGGTCTTCGGCATCAAGGCGTTGCATGGATTCAATCGGGACACGCCACAGTCGGACCACACCCTTCCACTCGTATTCGTACCCTCCGCCTTGGAGTCCAGCCGCTCCCAAATCTCCTGACATGAACCGGCGGCCATCGGAATCAGAGTATCGATAATATTGTTCGACATATTTGGGGTCATAGGGTTGGAAGGTGGCATTCCAACGAAAGGCATCGGATTTTGCATAGAACAATACCGTGTCATGAACAGAACCGTAACCTCGAGCATCGCTATGGGCACTTTGTCGCTTCCAAATCACCTCATTCCTGTAATTTTCTGCGCCGAACACGGCATCCAGCAGCAGCTTGAGATAGTGGCTTGCGGTGGGGTCACAGTGCAGATAAATGGAGCCGGTGGGTCTGAGGACGCGGCGGAGCTCGACGAGGCGCGGAGCCATCATGACGAGATAGGCCATCATGGCGTTGCTGCCAAGGAACTGGCGCAAGGCGGTGACCATGTCCTTGACTTTGGGCGGCGTCTCGGGGTGCAGGATGATTTCCTGCTCGAAGGTGCGCTCGGATTCCAGCGTCCAGTCCCAGGTGTCGGTGAACGCCTTGATCTGGGCGGGCGACTCCTCGCCGGAGCGCTCTTTGAACAGGACGTTGTAGGAGGCGTTGGAGTTGAAGGGCGGGTCGAGGTAGACGAGGTCGACGGATTCGTCGGGGACGTGCTGGCGGAGCACGTCGAGGTTGTCGCCGTAGTAGAGGGTGTTGGGCATGGTGGTGATTGGGTTGGCGGTGGGTGCGGCGGGTTGATTATAGCGTGCCGTCTTGGCGGGCCTCACGGGCGCGACGCGACGCGCCCCTACAGGGGAGGGGACGAGGGTGGCGGCGATAGCCTGCGCCGGTTGTGGGGAGGCCCCGCCCCGGCCCTCTCTCAGTCTCCCCCAGAGGGGGAGAGGTTTGAGGTGCTCCCCCTTTGGGGGAGGTTTCGTTATCGCCCCGCCCCGGTCTTCTTTCGGTCGGCGGCAGAGGGGAGAGGGGACGGGCGCCCACAAGAGGCGCCCCTACGGGGAGGGAAGCGCGGCGCTAGAGGGCGGCGAGGAGGTCGGTGACGGTCTGGTTGACGAGCTTGCCTTCGGCGCGGCCCTTGACTTGGGGCATGAGCCGGCCCATCACCTTGCCCTTGTCGGAGGGGCCTGCCGCGCCGACCGCCGCCGCGGCCTCTTCGGCCAGGGCGCGGATCTGGTCGGCGGTGAGCTGCTCGGGGAGGTAGGCGAGCAGCAGGGCAAGCTCCGCCTCCTCCTTGTCGGCGAGCTCGGCGCGGTCCCTTTGACGGAACACGTCGATGCTCTCGCGGTGCTGGCGGGCCAGCCGCGTGACGATCTCCTCGATGGCGGCGTCGTCGAACTCTGCGCCCTTGCGCGCCTCCTCGGTGTCCACGGTCGACTTGATCTGCCGCACCGT
Source organism: Dehalococcoidia bacterium (assembly GCA_965261455.1). Lineage (GTDB taxonomy): Bacteria > Chloroflexota > Dehalococcoidia > SHYB01 > SHYB01 > DAOUKH01. The sequence goes on from OZ253453.1 coordinate 387,612, forward strand.
GTCCAGCCGTGTCCGATCACGGGCGCGCATGGCGTCCTTGAGGTCGGCGTCGAGCCGCTCTCGGAGGCCCATTTACGTCGCCGTCGTCTGCCGCCGGCTCTGACGGGCGCTCTTGCGGCGCTTGGCGGCTTCCTTCTTCTTGCGCTTGGTGCTTGGCTTCTCGAAATGCTCTCGCCGGCGCGCCTCAGCCAGGATGCCGTCCTGTTGCACGCGCTTGTTGAAGCGGCGCAGCATCGAGTCGAACGATTCTTCCATACCGAGTCTTACTTCTACCACACATACCACCTCCCCTCTCTCCATGAAATGAGCCCAGTTTCGCGCTGGGCTCAACGGGCATTATAGGAACGTTTCTTTTCAGGTGTCAACGGCGTCAGGGCGTCGAGCGCCGCCGTGAGGTCGGGGGGCAGCGGCGATTTCAGCGCGAGCCGCTGGCCCGTCCGGGGATGGTCGATTTCGAGGCCCGCCGCGTGGAGAAAGTGCCGCGATAGCAGCGCCGACTTGCCGCCGTAGAGGGCGTCGCCGACTAGGGGATGGCCGATCGAGGCGAAGTGCGCCCGGATCTGATGCGTCCGGCCCGTTAGGGGACGGACTTCGAGGAGCGTCGCGCCCTCGAACGCGGCGGCGGTGCGGTAGCCGGTGACGGCCTCGCGTCCGCCGTCGACGGGGGCGATGCGCTTGCGGTGCCGGGGGTCGCGGCCCAGCGGCGCGTCGATGCTGCCCTCAGATTGGCGGGGTCGCCCCTTCACCAGCGCCAGGTACATCTTCGAGACGGTGCGCGCTTTGAACTGGCCGGTGAGGGAGCGGTGGGCGGCGGCGTTCTTGGCCGCGGCGATCAGCCCCGAGGTGTCCTTGTCGAGGCGGTGGACGATGCCGGGGCGCTCGACGCCGCCGATGCCCGCCAGATCGGGACAGTGCGCCAGCAGGGCGTGGACCAGCGTGCCGTGGGGATGGCCGGGGGCGGGATGGACGGTCATGCCGGCGGACTTGTCGACGACGATGAGGTCGGCGTCTTCGTAGACGACGGCGAGGGGGATGGGCTCGGGTGTCAGGTCGAGCCGTTGGGGGTCGGGGATGACGACCGAGACGAGGTCGCCGCCGCGAAGGGCGTAGGCCGGCTTGGCCTCCGCGCCGTTGACGGTGACCATACCGTCGGCGATCAGCTTCTTGGCGTAGGAGCGCGAGACGTCGGGTGCCTGCGCCCCAAGGAACGCGTCGAGCCTCGGCCGCCCCTGCGGCGCGGTGAACGAGCGCGTGTCGGTCATCAGTGGGGGCCTTCCGCCGGCGGTCCGGCGCGCTCCTCGCCGGTCTTGGGCGCAAGGAAGGCGTAGAGGAAGACGATCACGATACCGATGACGACCGAGGAGTCGGCAACGTTGAAGACCGGGTAGTGGGGGAATTCGATCATGTCGGTCACGTTGCCGTCGCGGATGCGGTCGGCGAGGTTGCTGACCGCGCCGCCGAGGATCATGCCCATGGCGGCGCTGAGGACGTGGCTCGATCCGGCGGTCTTGCGGAAGAAGTAGAGCATGAAGGCGATGGCGACGATCGAGGCAATGATGAGGAAGAAAGTCTGCCCATCGAAGAGGCCGAAGGCGCTGCCGCTGTTCTTCACATGGGTGAAGCGCACCGGCCAATCGGGCCAGATCTCGCCGATGTCGAGCCGGGCACGGGTCACGAACTTGGTGACCTGATCGAAGACGACGATGACGGCGAAGAGGAGCGCGGCGAGGAAGAGCCTGCTCCCGCGGAAGGAGCGCGGCGGGGCGTGCATAGCGGGTCTAGTATACGCCGCCGCCCCGCTTGGGCCGTTACTGGGTGGGGTGGAGGACCGAGGCGAAGAACGCGCCCGCCGCCTCGGCGATCTCGTCCTCGTAGCCGCCCATGAAGTGGTCGGCGCCGGCGAGCGCGCGCAGGTGGGCCTCGCCTTCCATGCGGCCCACGACGGCGCGGACCTCGTCGGCGTGGGCGAAGGAGTCTCGGTCGCCGGCGACGATGAGCTTGGGCTTGGCGTAGCTCAGGACCTCGGGTCGCGAGACCCCCTGCAGCGGCGGGGCCACTGCCGCGACGCCGAGCGCGTCGTCGAGGTGCGGGGCCAGAGAGAGGGCGATGTTGGCCCCGAAGGAGTAGCCGGCGATGGCGAGCCGCCCCGGGTCGATGGCCTCGTGCTCCCGCAGGGCGGCGAAGGCGGCGAGGGCGTCTTCCTGTTCGCCGATACCCTCGGAGTACGTCCCCGTGCTGCGGCCCGCGCCCCGGAAGTTGAACCGCAGCGCCGCGATGCCCCGCGCCAGCAGCCCTTGGATAATGGCGACAACGACGTTGTTGCGCATGTCGCCGCCGTACTGCGGGTGGGGATGGCAGACGGCGACGCCGGGGACGGGCGCGCCGCCGTCGGGCAGCACGAGCTCGGCTTCGAGGACGACGTCGCCGTTGGGGATGGTAAGCGGTTCAGTTTTCATGGGTGGTCGCGGGGAGGCGGGTCTACGTCCGAGGGGCGGCGTCGGGGTTCTCGCACTGCATCTCGAAGGTGTTGCGGATGGGGCCCAGCAGCCCGATGCGGAGCCAGGCCTGATAGATGCGGTCCGTCAGCGCGTTGGCGTCGCCGGGGCGGTGCACGTCGACGACGGTGAGGCGCCATTCGGGATGGCTGCGCGCCGCCGCCTCGAAGCCCGCGAGCAGGCGCTCCCACTCGTCGACGCTGGACACCCGGAACCCGAAGTGGTCCGCGAAATCGGCGGGGCTGCGTTCCAGCGAGACGAGGGCGCGGTCGAGGTCGGGGACGCTCCGCCGCACGCGCCTGATCACGGCGGCGATCTCGCCGGAGGCCGGGACGGGCCGGATGAAGACACCGCCCGAATCCTCGCCATCGCCGATGCGGTAGCCGATGATGTCGTCGCGCTTGACGTAACGCCGCCACGGCAGGACGGCCTCGATGCAGGCGTCGAGCGCCTCCAGGTCGTCCGGCGGCACGGCGAAGTTCATGTGGTTCACGTAGGTCGTCGATTGCATCGTCGCCGCGCCCCCTCCCCGGCCCAAAGGCCGTTCGGTCGGCGTCAGAATAAGCAGGGGGCGGCGCGCGGTCAAACGGCAGCCCTCCGGCGTAGGGGCGATCCGTGAATCGCCCCTTTCCTCTATTACCGTTGACCGCCGATGTTTCTGAGAGTAAGGTAATCGCAAATGATGGCTATTGCATTGCTTGACTTCTGATGCCATCGAGAGAATTCCGATGACACAAATCACCGCACGCTTACCGGACGAACTTGCGATGTCGCTGGACGCGGCAGCCGTGCAGCTCAAGCGCAGCCGGGCCGACGTGGTCCGCCTGGCCCTGGAGAGATATCTGGAGGACTTCGACGACCTCTCCACGGCACTGGACCGGCTGCGGGATCCGTCGGACCCCGTTCTCGACTGGGATGAAGTCAGGCGTGAGCTACTCGGTTCGGATTAAGGGCAGCGCGGCCAAAGAACTGGCGGGCATCCCAAAACCAGCGCGAGCCCGCATAGTCTCTGCCATCGACCGGCTCCGCGAACAGCCGTTGGCCGGCGCCCTTCTCAAGGGAGGCTTGCGCGGGCTGCGGCGTCTGCGGGTTGGCGACTACCGCATCGTATACGAAGTGCTGGACGGCGAGCTCGTCGTCCTCGTGCTGCGAGCCGCTCACCGCCGCGACGTCTACCGCGCGTGACGCGCGCCGCCGCCATCTCTCTAAGGAATCAGCACCGCCCGCCCTGTCACCGCGCGGTCGAGGAGCATCTGGTGGACGAGGGCGGCGTCGGCGAGGGGGAAGGGCGTGACGACCGGGGTGACGGCGCCGCTTTCGAGCATGGCGAGCGCCTCGATGAGGTCGGCCTTGTTGGCGCCGGTCATGCCCATGAGGCGGGCGTCCTTGAAGAGGAGCTCCGCGGGGTTGAGCGAGACTTCGCCGCCGCCCATCTCGCCGATGAAGACGAGCCGCCCGTATTGGCCCAGGCTCTGGAAGGCCGCGTCGAAGGCCCGCGAGCCGAGGCTATCGAGGACGACGTCGGCGCCGGCGTCGTCGGTGAGGGCGAGGACTTCCCAATGGAAGTCGAGGTCGGGGCTGACGATCACATGGTCCGCGCCGGCCTCGACGAGGGCGGCTTCTTTCGCCGGCGAGGTCGTGACGGCGAAGACGCGCGCGCCCTTGGCTTTGAGGATGCCGACGCCGTGGATGCCGACGCCTCCCCCCGCGCCGGTCACCACGGCGGTCTCCCCCGGCCGGGGCTGGGCGAGGTCGCGGATGGCCCGGAGGACGACGCCGATGGGGCAGGCGGCGATGGCGGCCTGCTCCAGGGGGACGGAATCGGGGACGCGCGCCAGGCTCGCCCCGGCGACGGCGACGAACTCCGCGTAGCCCCCGTCGACGCCGTGGCCAATACCGTGGCCCCGCAGACAGCGGTGCTCGCGCCCCGCGAGGCAGCGGGCGCACTCGCCGCAGCAGTTCGTCAGAATCGAGGCGACGCGGTCGCCGGGGGCGAAGTCACTGACCTCGTTGCCGGTCTCCACGACGACGCCGGCGATCTCGTGGCCGAGGACGAGGCGCTCCTTGACGCCGCGGCGCAGTTGCCCTCGCATCACGGCGACGTCGTGATGGCACACGCCGGCGGCGGCGACCTTGACCAGCGCTTCGCGCGGGCCGGGGCGCGGGGTCTCGACCTCTTGTAGGCGAAGGCCGGCGGGCGAGCCGGGCTGCTCCAGGACGACGGCTTTCATAGCGTTAAGGGCGGGCCGGGCCATGCTATCATAGAGCGCCGCCGGCCCCTGATAGTCCGGCGCCACAACCCCAAAGAGACAGACTGCCGAGCGGGTCCGGCGCCCCGGCCGCTCTTCCGGAGGGTTCCCTGATGTTCCGAGCCCGTTTCGCCGCGCTTCGTTCGAGGATGATGTTGGTGGCGGTCATGCTGCTTGCCACCGCCGCGCTCGCCGCCGCCTGTGGCAGCGATGATCCCGAGCCCACGCCGACCCCGCTCCGCCTGGAGACGCCCACCGCCGCGGCGTCCGGCGGTGCGGCGGCGGGCCCGTCGCCCACGCCGGGGTCGCAGAGCTACGACAGCGCCCCGGCGCTGGTCATCGACACCAGTAAGGACTACTTCGCCACCTTCGTGACCAAGCGAGGCGAGTTCCGCCTGCGCCTGTTTGACGACCAGGCCCCGCGCACGGTGAATAACTTCGTCTTCCTGGCGCGCAACGGCTTCTACAACGGCGTGACGTTCCACCGGGTGATTCCGGGATTCATGGCCCAAGGCGGCGATCCCACCGGCACGGGGGGCGGTAGCCCCGGCTACAGTTTCGAGGACGAGTTCCACCCCGACTTGGTCCACAACGCCGGCGTCATCTCGATGGCGAACTCCGGCCCCGATACCAACGGCAGCCAGTTCTTCATCACGTTTGTTCCGACGCCGAACCTCGATGGTAAGCACGCGGTGTTCGGCGAAGTCGTGGAAGGGATGGACGTGGTGAACAGCATCTCGCCTCGCGACCCGGCCACGGCCATTTCCAACGGCGACGTGATCTATACGATTCTGATCGAAGAAGTGTAGGGCCGGACAAGGCCCGCGTTCCGGACCGTCCCGACCCAAGGGACCTGCAGTTCTGAAGGGAGCATCTGTGTCTTACAGCCAACCGCCCGCCATGTCCATCGACCCGAGCAAGAGCTACGCCGCCACGTTCGAGCTGGAGAACGGCTCGTTCTGCATCGAGCTCTTCGCCGACCGCGCCCCCAAGACGGTGAACAACTTCGTCTTCCTGGCGCGTGACGGCTTCTACGACGGCGTCACCTTCCACCGCGTGATCCCGGGCTTCATGGCCCAAGCCGGCGATCCGACGGGTTCGGGTAGCGGCGGCCCCGGCTACCGCTTCGAGGATGAGTTCCACGCCGAGCTCGTCCACGAGGCGGGCTCGCTTTCAATGGCGAACGCCGGCCCCAACACGAACGGGAGTCAGTTCTTCATCACCTTCGCGCCGACGCCGCACCTCGACGGGCGGCACGCCGTCTTCGGCAAGGTGACGGAGGGCATGGACGTGGTGAATGCCATCTCGCCGCGCGACCCAGGCTCCGCCAGCCAGCCCGGCGACACCATCAAGACGGTCTCGATCGAGGAAGCCTAGCGCTCGCAGGGTGGCCGCGCGTCCGCGGCGGGTATCCCCCTAGGAGACCCTTGCCTAGGGAGACTATGCCCCGTTCATGCGGGCGACGGGCTAGCTTGACAGGCACCTCTTCCCTGTACCTGTAAGGGGGCTCCGGTGCGCCACATCGCCCTGCCAATACTCACCGCCGCCGTCATGGTTCTAGGCGTCTCCTGTAGCAGCGCGCTGCCTACCCCTAGTCCTACTTCGACGCCGGTCCCAACCGCTACGCCAGCGCCGACACCCACGCCTACGCCGCTACCCACAGCAACCGCGACGCCGGTTCCAACCGCTACGCCGGCACCGACACCGACACCCACGCCTACGCCGCTACCCACGGCAACCGCGACGCCGGTTCCAACCGCTACACCAGCGCCGACACCCACACCCACGCCGCTACCCACGGCAACCGCGACGCCGGTTCCAACCGCTACACCAGCGCCGACACCGACACCCACGCCGGCCGCACTCTCGTCGCCCACGCCGGGGCCGCAGAGCTACGACAGCGCCCCGGCGCTGGTCATCGATACCAGCAAGGACTACTTCGCCACCTTCGTAACCAAGCGCGGCGAGTTCCGCCTGCGCCTGTTCGACGACCAGGCCCCGCGCACGGTGAATAACTTCGTTTTCCTGGCGCGCAACGGCTTCTACAACGGCGTGACGTTTCACCGTGTGCTTCCGGGATTCATGGCCCAAGGCGGCGATCCCACCGGCACGGGGGGCGGTAGCCCCGGCTACAGTTTCGAGGACGAGTTCCACCCCGACTTGGTCCACACGGCCGGCGTCATCTCGATGGCGAACTTCGGCCCCGATAGCAACGGGAGCCAGTTCTTCATCACGTTTGTTCCGACGTCGCACCTCGATGGTGTGCACTCGGTGTTCGGCGAAGTCGTGGAAGGGATGGACGTCGTGAACAGCATCTCGCCTCGCGACCCGGCCACGGCCATTTCCAACGGCGACGCGATCTATACGATTCTGATCGAAGAAGTGTAGGGCCGGACAAGGCCCGCGTTCCGGACCGTCCCGACCCAAGGGACCTGCAGTTCTGAAGGGAGCATCTGTGTCTTACAGCCAACCGCCCGCCATGTCCATCGACCCGAGCAAGAGCTACGCCGCCACGTTCGAGCTGGAGAACGGCTCGTTCTGCATCGAGCTCTTCGCCGACCGCGCCCCCAAGACGGTGAACAACTTCGTCTTCCTGGCGCGTGACGGCTTCTACGACGGCGTCACCTTCCACCGCGTGATCCCGGGCTTCATGGCCCAAGCCGGCGATCCGACGGGCTCGGGTAGCGGCGGCCCCGGCTACCGCTTCGAGGATGAGTTCCACGCCGAGCTCGTCCACGAGACGGGCTCGCTTTCCATGGCGAACGCCGGCCCCAACACGAACGGGAGTCAGTTCTTCATCACCTTCGCGCCGACGCCGCACCTCGACGGACGGCACGCCGTCTTCGGCAAGGTGACGGAGGGCATGGACGTGGTGAACGCCATCTCGCCGCGCGACCCAGGCTCCGCCCGCCAGCCCGGCGATACCATCAAGACGATCTCGATCGAGGAAGCCTAGCGCTCGCAGGGTGCCCGCGAGTCCGCGGCGTGTATTCCCCTAAAGGCCCCTTGCGTGAGGGACCTATGCCCCGTTCATGCGGGCGACGGGCTACCTTGACAGACACCTCGTTCCTCTAAGGGGGCTCCGTTGCGCCACGTCGCCCTGCCAATACTCACCGCCGCCGTCATGGTTCTAGGCGTCTCCTGTAGCAGCGCGCTGCCTACCCCTAGTCCTACTGCGACGCCGGTCCCAACCGCTACGCCGGCGCCGGCACCGACGCCCACGCCTACGCCGCTACCCACGGCAACCGCGACGCCGGTTCCAACCGCTACACCAGCGCCGACACCGACACCCACGCCACTACCCACGGCAACCGCGACGCCGGTTCCAACCGCTACACCAGCGCCGACACCGACACCCACGCCGGCCGCACTCCCGTCACCCACGCCGGGGCCGCAGAGCTACGGCAGCGCCCCGCCGCTGGTTATCGACACCAGCAAGGACTACTTCGCCACCTTCGTGACCGAGCGCGGCGAGTTCCGGCTGCGCCTGTTCGACGACCAAGCCCCGCGCACGGTGAACAACTTCGTCTTCCTGGCGCGCAACGGCTTCTACAACGGCGTAACGTTCCATCGCGTGATTCCGGGATTCATGGTCCAGGGCGGCGATCCAACCGGCACGGGGGGCGGCGGCCCCGGCTACAGGTTCGAGGACGAGTTCCACCCCGACTTGGTCCACAAGGTCGGCGTCATCTCGATGGCGAACGCCGGCCCCGACACCAACGGGAGCCAGTTCTTCATCACGTTTGTTCCGACGCCGCACCTCGATGGTGCGCACGCGGTGTTCGGCGAAGTCGTGGAAGGGATGGACGTCGTGAACAGCATCTCGCCTCGCGACCCGGCCACGGCTATCGCCGACGGCGACGTGATCTATACGATTTTGATCGAAGAAGTGTAGGGCCCATCAAAATCCGCGTTCCGGGCCGCGCGGCCCGAGGGTCCGGCCCCGAACACGAACGAGAGCCAGTTCTTCATCACTTTCGCATCGCAGCCGCACCTTGACGGACGGCACGCCGTTTTCGGCAAGGCGACGGAGGGCATGGACGTGGTGAACGCCATCTCGCCGCGCAACCCAGGCTCCGCCAGCCAGCCCGGCGACACCATCAAAACGATCTCGATCGAGGAAGCCCAGCGCTCTCTCTTCCGGCGGGGAGGGGGCGTCCCTTCCTATAGGGGCGTCCCTAGGGGAGTCTTCAAATCCCGGTTGTCGTCACTATGCCGGTTCGCGGTGCTGGGGACGGCGACCAACCGTTCGTAAGGGCCTTGTTGAGTGCCTCACGGGCCGCCACGAAATGGATTCTCCTTCTCACGATTTCTTCCAACTCGCTCCCCTCTCTGTAATTGGCGGGGGCAACGGAATGCACGCGTCCTTCCTCACGGAATCGTTCAGCGTGCTCGCGTGCCTTCTTGGTATGCGGGCGAAATACCGCAATAGAGATCCCGCCCTGATCCTTCACCAACCTGAAGCAGGGGACATCAGTCGAACCATCACCGATGTAGATCATATTCTCGAAAGGGATGGGACGGTCCTTCATCGCGACGAACTGATTGATCTCGCTATCGTCGCTGAGGTCATGCGCTCCCTTGTTGATCCTAAAGAGGTACTGGGTCTTGGTGGTGAAATTCACGGCCAGTGCTGGCCAGACCGCAACACCGTTCTGATCGTACAAGAACCTCGAAGCGTAGATTTCCTTGAACTTCGAGGCAATCGGCGTACCTTCGATGATCTCGGCATTGCCCGAGGACACAATATAGTGTTCGACGTGAACACCTTCGCTTCTGCCGTAGCCGGTCATCCGGTCGAACCAGTCAAGGACTCCTTCAAATAGCTGGATAGCTTCGCCGCGTTCAACGAAGTCCTGTTGGCGGACAGGAATACTTGCCGCGTCAGCCTTTTTGAGCATGAGGTACATGTACATGAGAATAGGATCAGCTTGGCGATCCTGAGAGAGCCGCTTAGCCTCCGCCCAGAAATCCTCGGGCTTCATTCCAATGTCAGGAATGAACCCGTTCTCTTGGAGATTGCCGGGCGCCAGCGTTCCGTCAAAATCGTAGACAAGCGCTAGTGGTATGTGCTTCCGGGACATCAGATCCTCCTACGCTTCGAACTGCCGGCGGATTTGGCCGGCGCCGACGAACTGGGACAGCAGGCGATAGTTCCGCCGTTCGTAGCGAATCCGGCCCGCGATGATCGCGGGGTGTACTTCTAGCACCTGGGCAAGGTCGATGACCTCCATGGCCGACAGCTCCTCATGGACGAGCGACGCCTGCCAGAGATCGGGGGGTATCAGGGCCTCCTCGGCCCAGTTGTCCGCCTCGGGCTCCCGCGGGTCTTCAAGACCTCCTTCGCCGGTCCGTAGGCTGAGATCGTCGACGAACCATGCGCTGTGGTCGCTGTCCAAATGCCGGCCGACGTGGGCCAGTTCGTGCAGCAAGGTGAACCAGAAATTATCGATACGGTCATACCGCAGCGTTATGCCGATGACGGGCCACCCGCCGCTCGCCCATAGCGCGGCGCCGTCCAGGTAAGTCCGGGGTAGGTGGGCCAGAACGTGAAGGACGACACCGTGCTGGCTAAGGAAGTCTCGGGCCCTTCGGGGCCCGTCCCCCCAGCGGCTTAGTCGCGCAACCTGCCGTAGGAACTCAGGGGTGACGACGCCGGCCCGGTAATCGGCGCTAGGCGCAGAGGCGTTTCCCTGCGCCATCACTTGCCAGCACCAGGCCCTGAGGGCGTACTCGTCGGTTTTGGCATTGATTCGGCGATGATCGCTCTTGCGGTACAGCGGGGCGGCGGCAACCTCCCAGCCGCCGGCGCGCTCGATCAGACCGGCGATGAGTTCCTCAGCACGATCGACCAGGTCCGGGACGTTGGGAAGCCATCCACGTTTCACCATGGTCTTGAGGGGGAATCTGCGCGGGTCGATTTGGTCGAACGTGGAGTCAAGGGACGCGCCGGGCTCCTGAAGCAGAATGTCGGCAGGAATCCCCAGGTGCTTGTGTAAGGCACGGGCCATAGCCATGGTGATGGCCCGCTTACCGGAGAGCACCTCAGAGACCTTGGCGCGACTTCCGATGTAGGGAATAAGGTCGCGCTGAGACAACCCCCGCTGGTCCATGCAAAATTCGATCGCTCCTATGGCGGTGGGAAAGCCGATGGGGTGGTGCTCATTCTCATAGCGCTCGACCAAGGTCACGAGGATATCGAGCTCGTCGCTCTCCGGCGTGCCGACTTGTGCGTGAAACAACCCTTCGATCCGGGCGAGCGCGGCGTCGTAGTCGGCCTCCGTGCGGATTGGGCTCACATTCGCCATTGCTACACCTCCTCAGCCTGTATCCGGTCGTATTCCGCGTGTGTCCCGATAAGGCGGATGAAGACGGTTCTGTGTCCGCAGTCGACTGCAACGACCAGCCGGTAGTCATTGCCCTTCACGTTGAACACCACACGGTCGCCTCCAATGAGGCTGGCCCGGGGATAGTGCTCCGTTACCCTCGCCGGTGTATCCCAATCGTCCCTTCGGACCCGCGCATACCAGTTTTCGAGTGAGGTCCTGGCGTTCGGGTGGCGCTCCCAGAACTCTCTGAGCCGGCGTTTTGCGATAATCCGCACGAGAGACCTATATTACTCCCAATATGCAGATTGGTATATTGCTCCCAAAATCGACTGCCGCGCTGCGAGCATAACGAGCTGTGCCCGGCTTGTCTAGACAGAACTCCGGGACCGAGCTCGTCCACGACACCGGAGGGCGCCCTGCACTAGGCCCGCGCGTGCCTGCGGCGCGTGCCCTCTCTCAGTCTCTCCCAGAGGGAGAGAGGTTTAAGGTACCCCCAGATGGGGGAGAGGCTAAGATCCACCCAGCGAGGAAGAGTCTGATGTGGGCGGTATCTTGGGGGAGAGGGTAAGATAGGATGGTCTGGAAACGCGCTTGCATTGGATGGTCTTGATTCGATGAACAGGAGAGCCGCGCCATGAACCGCCGCGGGGGCACGCTGCGTCTCGCCCTGCCGAGCGACCGCATGATGGAGGGCGACACGCTGGCCTTCATGGAGAAGTGCGGGTTGGCGGTGCGGCGGGCGAGCTCGCGTCAGTACGTGGGCCGGATCGCGAGCGTCCCCGACATCGAGGTGCTGTTCCAACGCTCGGTGGACATTCCGCGCGAGGTGGACGCCGGCGACGTCGACATGGCGATCATCGGCTACGAGCGCTACCTGGAAGACCGGGACGAGGACGGCGACTCGATCGTCGTCCTGGAGACGCTCGGCTACAGCCACACCGACCTGGTGGTCGCGGCGCCCAACTCGTGGGCGGACGTGCGGACGATGGCCGACCTCGCCGTCCACGCCGAGCGGAACGCGACCGACGCGCCGCTCCGGGTGGCCACGAAGTACCACCGTCAGGTGGGGCGATTCCTCGACCGGCACGCGGTCAGCCACCGACTGGTGCACATCAACGGGGCCATCGAGGCGGCCCCGATGATCGGCACGGCGGACGTGGTGAGCGATTTGGCGTCGAGCGGGGCGACGCTGCGGGAGAACAACCTGCGCCCCCTCGACGACGGCGTCATCACTAAGTCGTCGGCGTGCATGGTGGCGAACCTCCGCGTGCTGCGGGGGTCGCCCGAAAAGCTGGCCGCGGCCAAGACGGTGCTCGAACTGATCGAGGCGCGTCTGCGGGCGGAAGGCTTCTACAACATCATTGCCAACATTCAAGGCGACTCGATGGAGTCGGTCGCCGCCCTGGTGAACCGGAACCCGGCGGTGTCGGGGATGCAGGGGCCGACGGCGGCCAACGTGTTCAGTAAAGACGGCGGGGGATGGTTCGCGGTGTCGGTGGTCGTGGAGATCTCGCGGCTGACGGCGGGGGTGGACTACCTACGCGAGATCGGCGCCAGCGGCGTCGTCGTCACGCCGGCGTACTACGTCTTCGACCAGGACTGCAAGGCATTCGAGCGCCTGCGGGAGGCGGTGGGCGCGGAAGAGGCGACGGCATGAAGGCGCCGGAGACCGGTCGATGAGCAGGCGGGCGGCTCGACGGAAACGCGCGGGCCCCGCGCCGTACACGCCGATGGGGGAGCGCCGCATCTTTCGCGTCGCGGTGGCGATCGTGGCGTTCCTGATGGCGGCCGCGCTGCTCCTGTCCCTCGTGATACCCTTCGCCGCGGGGTCCGGCGGGTAGCCCGCCCGCCGCGCTTGGTCCATGCCGAACCTCGGACTGCACATCGGCTTCGCTCTCGAATGCGCGAAACGCCTGGGGCACCCCGTGGTGGACTCGTACCGTGGGAGCTTCCTGCTCGGCGCGACGTCGCCCGACATGCGTCTCTTCTTCGGCTGGCGGCGCGACACGACGCACTTCTTCGAGCTCACGCGGGACGTCGAGGGCGCGGGGCTGCGCAACCTCTTCGATGAGCACCCCGGACTGGCGCCGTCGGAGGCGCTGAGCCGGGAGACCGTCGCCTTCATGCTGGGCTACATGACGCACCTCAACGTCGACGAGTCGTGGATCTGCCAGATGTACCGGGGGTATTTCGGAAAAGGGGCGCCGTTGAGCGGCGAGCCGCTGGTGAACGTGATGGACCGGGCCTTCCAGTTCGACATGGACCGCCGCGAGCGCCGGAACATCGAGGATCTTGAGGGCGCACTGGAAAGCATCAAGGGGTCGTACGAGTCGGTCGACATCGGCTTCATCGACAAGGCGCACCTGCGGGAGTGGCAGTCCATCGTGATCGAACGGTCGGGACGCGACCTGCCGTGGGAGCGCTTCCGGGGCTTCGTGCATCGCGTCCGGCCCGAGGCGACGGAGGAGGAGGCCGAGGACATCGTGCGCGGTCTGCCGGGGCTCATCGAGCAGGTTCGGGAGCACATCACGGAGGACGAGGAGCGCCGCTTCCGCGAGGCGGCCATTCAGGCGTTCTTGGGTCACGCCCACGCCTATCTGAACGGAGGAGCAGCGCCGTGAGAATCGTGCGCGGCGCGGACGAAGTCCAGCGTCTCCTCACGCGGGCGTCTCAGGAAGAGGGCCCGCCTCCGCCGCACTTGGCCGACGGCATCCGACGCATCTTCGGCGAGCCGCTCACCGTCGGCGAGGCTGTCGAGCGCATCATCGCCGACGTGCGGAGCGGGGGCGACGCCGCCCTCGCCGACTACGCCCAGCGTATCGACGGCGCCGCGCCCTCGTCGTGGCGCGTACCGCCGGAGGAGATCGAGCGCGCCTACCGCGACACGCCGCCGGACTTACTCGCCGCGCTGACGCTCGCCGCCGAGCGTATTCGCGCCTTCCACGAGCGGGCAATGCCCGAATCTTGGCACGACGGCGAGACCGGGCTGGGGCAGCGGTTTAACCCCGTGGCCTCGGTCGGCGTCTACGTGCCGGGAGGGACGGCGGCGTACCCCTCGACGGTGCTGCACACCGCCGTGCCCGCCAAGGTCGCCGGCGTCGAGCGAGTGGTCGTCGCGACGCCGCCGCGCGGGGGCGCCGTGGCGGGGAGTGTGCTCGCCGCGGCGCACATTGCCGGCGTCGACGAGGTGTACCAAGTCGGCGGGGCGCAGGCTATCGCGGCGCTGGCCTACGGGACGGAGTCGGTCCCGCGGGTCGATACGATCTGCGGGCCGGGGAATATTTTCGTGACTGAAGCGAAGCGCCGCGTCTACGGCGTGGTGGGGCTGGACGGCCTGCACGGGCCGACGGAGACGCTGATCGTGGCCGACGCCTCGGCGCGCCCCGAGGCCGCCGCCGCCGACCTGCTGGCGCAGGCGGAGCACGACGTGCTGGCCACGCCAGTGCTGCTCACCGACTCGGCGGAGCTTGCCGAGGCGGTCACCCGCCAGGTCGCGGAACAACTAGCGGACTTGGAACGCGCGGAGATTGCCGCCGCGGCGCTGGAGGGGCAGGGCTTCATCGGTGTCGTCGATTCGATCGACGAGGCCATTGAGTTGGCCAACGAGTTCGCGCCGGAGCACCTGTGCCTGCTGGTCGCCGATCCATCGGCGGCGTTGGAGCGGGTGCGCAACGCCGGCGGGGTCTTCGTCGGGGGGGACTCGGCGGAGGCACTGGGGGACTACGTCGCGGGGCCGAGCCACGTCATGCCCACGGGCGGAACGGCGCGCTTCGCCTCGGCGCTGGGGGTCCACGACTTCCTTCGGACGATGAGCGTGGTCGGCATCGACGGGGGCGCCGGAGGGCTGGCCGAGGCGGCGGCGAGGATCGCGCGCGCCGAGGGCTTCACCGCGCACGCCCGCGCCGCCGAACTGCGGCGCCGTCAGGGATCGGAGGAGCGATGACGTTCGGGTTCGACCGGCTGCTGCGGCCCCACCTTCGCGGGATGACGGGCTACGTTCCCATCATGACGCCCGGCACGCTGGAGAGCGACGGGACGCGCCCGGACGGCTCAGTTGTCAAGCTCGACGGGAATGAGAACGTCTACGGCTGCTCGCCGAAGGCTGCGGAGGCCGTCGCCAATCTGACGGAGCACCATATCTATCCCGACCCCGAGCAGCGCCGGCTCCGAGCCGCCCTCGCGGAGTACACCGGCGTGGACGCTCGGCACATCCTCGCCGGTTCGGGCTCGGACGAGTTGATCGAGCTTCTGCTGCGGCTCATCGCGGGGCCCGGCGACAACGTCGTGACGTCCGGGCCGACCTTCGGCGTCTACACCTCGGGCGCGGCGGCCGTCGGCGCCGAGCTCATCGACGTACCCCGCGGCGATGACTTCTCAGTCGATATCGCCGCGGTGCTCGCCGCGGTGGGGCCTACGACGAAGGCGGTCTTCATCGCCAATCCCAACAACCCTACGGGGACGTTGACGCCGCGGGAGGACCTGGAACGGCTGCTCGACACCGACAGACTCGTGGTGGTGGACGAGGCGTACTACGAATTCTGCGGCGAGACCGTCGCCGACCTCGTACCCCAGCGGGAGAACCTGGCGGTGCTGCGGACGTTCAGCAAGTGGGCCGGCCTCGCCGGGCTGCGGGTCGGCTACGGTCTCTTTTCCGAGCAGGTGATGGAGGCGCTCATGAGCGCCAAGACCCCATACAACGTCAACGCCGCCGCGGAGGCCGCCGCCGTCGCGTCGCTCGGGGACGTTGACTATCTCATGGGCAACGTCGCGAAGATCGTGGATGAGCGCGACCGGCTCGAAATCCTGCTGCTGAACCTCGACTTCATCGACGTGGTGCCCTCGCAGGCCAATTTCCTACTCTGCCGCCTGGTGGACCGCGACGCCGCCAAGATCCAGCGGGAGCTGCGGCGGGAGGGCATCTTCATCCGCTACTTCGCCGCGCCGCGGATTCGCGACTGCGTTAGAATAAGCGTAGGCCGCCCCGAAGACACCGACGCCGTGATCTGGGCGCTCCGAGCCTACGAGGACCTGTACTAGCCCGCCATGCGTTCCGCCACCGTTCGCCGCGAGACCGGCGAGACCACCGTCGCCATCAAGATCGACGTCGACGGCACGGGCCGCTCCGAGGTCTCGACCGGCTTGACCATGCTCGACCACATGCTGGCGCAGCTGGCGCGGCACGGGGTGAACGACCTCCGCGTCGAGGCCTCGGCGACGATGGACCCGGACGGCCACCACACCGTCGAGGACGTCGCTATCGCGTTGGGGCAGGCCTTCAACGAGGCGCTGGGCGACAAGCGCGGCATCGTGAGGATGGCAACGTCCTCGGCGCCCTTGGATGAGGCGCTGGCGACGGTCACGGTCGACATAAGCGGCCGGGGCTACGCGGTGATCAACGCCGACTTCGGGATCGAAATCGTCGGCGATCTGCTCACCGACTTGGTGCGCCACTTCTTCGAAACGTTCGCCCGCGAGGCGCGTCTGAATCTGCACGCCGACGTGGTCCGGGGCGTGAACGATCACCACAAGGTGGAGTGCCTGTTCAAGGCGCTGGCGCGTGCGCTGGACGCGGCGACCCGCATCGACGCGCGGGTGGCCGGCGCCGTGCCGAGCACCAAGGGCGTGATCGAGTCGTAGCGCGTTGGCGCGGCTAGTGCCTCGACCAGGCGGGGGGGATAGCGTCGACGGGCAGCGCCGCCTCGATCTCCTCGACGTCTTGGGTTAGGGGCGGCTCGGGGGTGTCTTTCATGTGCGTCATGAGGTCGGCGGGGGAGAGGACGCCGCTCGAAACCACGAGCCTGATGCCCTCGGCGACGGTGAGTTGCGTGGCCATGACCTCATCCTCGGGGAGATAGGCCAGCAGCCCCGTCTGGGGCGTCGGCGTGGTGGGGATGAGCACGGAGTGGTAGAGGCGTCCGTCCTGTCCCGTTACCGTGCTGGTGTGGAAGCCGATGGTGTAGGTGCCCTTCTTGGGCCATTCGACGAGGACGACCCGCAAGTTCGCGCTGCCCGCCACGGACAACGAGGCGATGATCTGCTTGGTCAGGTTGTAGAACCACTGGACGATGGGCACCCGCAAGATGACGTTCTCGGCGTAGCCGACGAGGCGGCGTCCGATGAAGTTGGCCACGACCAAGCCCATGAGGTAGATGCCGATGGCCATGATGCCGATGCCGACGCCGGGGATCTCGCGGTCGAACGAGCGCTCCACCAGCGGTTGCACGGCGTTGTCAAGGGCGGTAAAGAAGAAGCGGAGGACGAAGAACGTCACCGCGAGGGGGAAGAGCGCGAGCAGTCCCGCGATGAAGGTGCGCCGGAGATGTTGGCCCACCCGGCCCAAAACCCCCGGCTTAGGCGCGTTGCCCAGCGTCATGGCGAGGTCCCGAAACCGCCCGTTCTTCGGGGCTGGGCGACGTACCGGCCCAGGGCCGTGATCGCCCCGGCGCCCTCGGAGGAGAAGGCGGAGGCGGCGAGCGCCGCCTCGCCGTCACGGGTCAGCCCGTCGATCAGCTCCTCGACGTGGGCACGCGCGCCGCAGCGCTCGATGGCCGCGACGGCGGCGTCGACGTCGCCGTCGGTGAGGGGGCCGTCGTGGGCGCGGATGCGTTCGATGGCGTCGAGGTCCGCGCCGGCGGCATTGGCGAGGGCGAAGATAACGGGGAGGGTGCGGCCGTTTCTGATGTTCTCGATGGCGGCGGTGCGTCCGCCGACGGTGAGGCCGTCGAGCTCGGCGCGCAGCCGCCACGCCGCGCCGAAGCAGGTCCCGGCACGGCCCGCCGCGTCGCGGTCCCGTTCGCCCGCGCCGGCGACGGCGGCCCCGAGTGCCGCGGCGGTGGCGGCGAGCCGCCCGTCGGTGCGCTCGACGGCCTGGGTGTAACCAGCGGGGTCGGGTCGGTCTTGCTCTTCGATCTCGATGAGGGTGTGTTGGGCCAGCGCAAGGTCGAGGCAGCCCCGGTCGAGGATGAGGCAGGCGTCGAGGACGGCTTCGGGGGAGAGCCCGTCCTCGGTAGCCTCCATCAAGGCGAGGCGGGCTTGGGCGTGGAGGGCGTCGCCGGCGTTGATGCCTTGCGCGTAGCCCCACGTCCACCAGAGGGCAGGGCTGTCGGGGAGGCCGGGGTCGCCCTCGCGGAGGTCGCGGTGCACACGGTAGAAGCCGCGCACGAGTTCGATAGCGGCGGCTGCGGTAATCGCGGCGTCGCGCGGTCCGTCGGCGGCCTCCGCGGCGAGCAGGCACAGGACGCCGTGGGGCCGGTCGGGGGCGGAGGCGCCGGGCAGGCCGGCGCGGTCGGTCCAGCCGAGCTGGTAGCGGAGCATCTGGGCCAGGAGTGCGGCCCGCTCGCCCACGGCGCGCTTGAGGCGCGCTTCGATGAGTGGGCCGTAGCGGTCGAGCGCGGCGGGCCTGACGGTGCTCATCGCGTTGTGCTCCTCGCGGCCCGCGGCGGGGCGTCTACTTCGCCGTGGGGGCCGCGCTCAGGGCCTCTCGCAGCGCTTCCTCGGCAATGGCGCCATGCCGCAGCACGCGGGGAGGGTCGGCGGTCACGTCGAGGACCGTCGATTCCACGCCGCCGGAGCACTCGCCTTCGATCACGTAGTCTACGCTATCGCCGAGTTGGCGCACCGCCTCGGCGGCGGTCAGCGGGGTGGGCCCGCCGGAGAGGTTGGCGCTGGTGCCGATGATGGGGCCGCCGAGGGCGGCGCAGAGGGCGCGGCAGAGGTCGTGGCCGGGGACGCGCACGGCGACCGACGGCCCGCCCGCGGTGACCTCGGCGGGGACCCACGAAGCGGCGCGGGCCACGATGGTCAGGGCGCCGGGGATGAAGACCGAAAGCCGCGCGAGCGTGTCTTCGTCGACGCCGGGGGCGGCGCGGCGCAGCATGTCGAGGTCGGCGGCGAGGAGGGGGAGGGGAAGGTCGGGGGAACGGCGCTTGGCGGCGAAGACGCGGCGGACCGCTTCGGGGTTGGCGGCGTCGGCGCCGAGGCCGTACACGGTGTCGGTAGGGTAGGCCACGAGGCCGCCCCGGCGGAGGACCAAAAGAGCGGTCTCAATCTGTTGGCGCACGCCTGCGACTCCTTGACCGAGTATAGCACAGGTGCTAAGCTTGGCCCCCGATTTCCCAGGAAGGCTCGGTGGAGCGAGTGGTCGAAGACCAGGGCCCGCGTGTCTCCGTCAGCGGGGACGTCGAAGTATCGACCTACCTGGGAATTGCCAAGGAGAAGGACCGCCGCGAGGCGGTGTCGGCTCCGCCTCCCCCCGCGAAGCGCCAGCAGACAATCGTCGTCTTGGACTTCGGCTCCCAGTACAGCATGCTCATCGCGCGCCGCGTGCGCGAGATGAACGTCTACTGCGAACTCGTGCCTCACGACACATCGTGGGAGCGTATCGAAGCGATGAATCCCAAGGGGTTTATCCTCTCCGGCGGCCCCGCCAGCGTCTACGAAGACGACGCACCGTTCGCCCCCAGCGGCATCTTCGACCAGCGCGTCCCCGTGCTCGGCATCTGCTACGGGATGCAGCTCATGGCGCACCAACTCGGCGGGCGCGTCGAGCCCAGCGAACGCCGGGAGTACGGGCACGCCGTGCTCCATCAGAACGACGAAGACTTCCCGTTGTTCGAGAACGTGCCTTCCTCCGTGCCGGTCTGGATGAGCCACGGCGACAAGGTCGCCGAGATGCCGCAGGGCTTTCGGAGCCTCGCCTTCACCGACAACAGCCCCGTCGCGGTGATGGGCAACGACGCGGGCCTGATCGGCCTCCAGTTCCATCCCGAGGTCGTCCATACGCAGCAAGGGAAGGAAGTCATTCGCAACTTCCTGTACAACCTCTGCGGCTGCGCCGGCGATTGGACGCCGGCCAACTTCATCGAAGAGCAGGTGACGAAGATCCGGGCCCAGGTGGGGACGGGCCGCGTGATCTGCGCCCTCTCCGGCGGCGTGGACTCGACCGTGGTGGCGGCGATCGTCCACCGCGCCATCGGGGACCAGTTGACGTGCATTTTCGTGGACAACGGCCTGCTGCGCCTTGAAGAGTCGGAGCGGGTGTTCCGGCAGTTCGAGCACAACCTGAGCATGAACATCATCCACAGCAAGGCCAGCGAACGCTTCCTGCGCCGCCTCGCCGGCGTGATCGACCCGGAGGAGAAGCGCAAAGGGATCGGCGCTGAGTTCATCGCCGTGTTCGAGGAGGAGGCGGCGAAAATCGAGGACGCCGACTTCCTGGCCCAGGGCACGCTCTACCCCGACGTGATCGAGAGCGCGGCGTCGTCGAATTCGGCGGTCACCATCAAGACGCATCACAACGTGGGCGGCCTGCCCGAGGAGATGCGGCTCAGGCTGATCGAGCCGCTGCGTCATCTGTTCAAAGACGAGGTGCGCGAGGTCGGCCTGGCGCTAGGACTCTCCGAGGACATGGTCTACCGCCAGCCCTTCCCCGGGCCGGGGCTCGCGATCCGCATCATCGGCGAAGTGACCCCTGACAAGCTCGACACGCTGCGCGCCGCCGACTGGGTGGTGATGAACGAGATCAAGAAGGCGAAGCTCTACCGCGAGCTGTGGCAGACCTTCGCGGTGCTGACGGGAAGCTCCAGCGTGGGGGTGATGGGCGACCACCGCACCTACGGCCACGTCGTCGCGATTCGCGCGGTGACCAGCGAGGACGCGATGACAGCGGACTGGGCCCGTCTTCCCTACGATCTTCTCGCCAAGATATCGAACCGCATTGTGAACGACGTGCCAGGCGTGAACCGCGTCGTCTATGACATCACGAGCAAGCCGCCGGGCACGATCGAGTGGGAGTAGAGCGCCGAAGCGCGCCGCTTCCCCGCACCGGAAACGAACGAGCGAGATGAACGTCCTCATCATCGGCAACGGGGGCCGTGAGCATGCCCTCGCCTGGAAACTGAGCCAAAGCCCACGGGTGAGCGCGCTCTTCGCCGCGCCGGGGAACGCCGGAACCGCCGAGCTTGGGACGAACCTGCCCATCAAGGCGACCGACGTTTCGGCGCTGGTGGCCGCTGCCAAGGAGCATGCCATCGACCTCGCCATCGTGGGGCCGGAGGCGCCGCTCGCCGCCGGCGCCGTCGACGCCCTGACCGCCGCGGGGGTGCGGGCGTTCGGCCCGACCAAGAAGGCGGCCGAGATCGAGTGGAGCAAGAGCTTCGCCCGCTCCGTCATGGAGGCGGCGGGCGTGCGGTGCGCCGAAGGTAGGGCGTTCGACGACCGCGACGAGGCGGTCGCCTATGTGCGCAGCCTCGACGAGCCCCCCGTGGTGAAGGCCGACGGCCTCGCCGCGGGCAAGGGCGTGATCGTCGCCGACAGCATCGAAGAGGCCCTCGCCGCGGTGGATGCGATGATGATCGACCGCGTCTTCGGCGAGGCGGGGGCGCGGGTGGTGATCGAGGAGCGCCTGCCCGGCGTCGAGGCCAGCGTCTTCGCTTTCTGCGACGGCGAGCATGTATTGATGACGATTCCCGCCTGCGACTACAAGCGGGCGCTGGACGGCGACACGGGCCCGAATACCGGCGGCATGGGCAGCTATAGCCCGCCGGAGTTTCTCGACGAGGCCGCGGTAGCCGAGGTCGAGCGCACCGTGATCGCGCCGGTGGCGGGGCAGCTCGCCGAGATGGGCCGCCCCTACACCGGAGTCCTCTACGCGGGCCTGATGTTCCACGAAGGTACGGCCGCGGTGCTGGAGTTCAACTGCCGCCTCGGCGACCCCGAGACGCAAGTGATCCTGCCGCGCCTGCGGACGGACCTCCTCGACGTCATCGAGGCCGCGCTGGAAGGCCGGCTGGATGAGATGACGCTGGAATGGGACGAGCGCGCCTGCGTCGGCGTGGTGATGGCCTCGGGCGGCTATCCCGGCTCCTATGAGACGGGGCGGCCCATCGACGGCCTCGACCGCGTGGACGAGGCGGCGGCGGTGTTCTACGCCGGCGCCCGCCGCGAGGGGGAGCAAGTGCTCACCGACGGCGGGCGCGTGCTGCTCGTTACGGCTCTGGGTAAAGATGTCGGCGAGGCTCGGTCCCGTGCCTACGACAACGTACGGCGTATCGAGTTCGAGGGCGCGCACTACCGCACCGACATCGCCGCGCGTGCCGTGGATCGACGGTGGGGTGAAGGCGCACAACAAGGGGAAGTCATAGGCAGCCGCCGCGAGGCCGCATTGGGCGGCGGACGGTAGCCTCCGCTTTCGCGGTGACAGATCAAGGTTCGGAATTTACAAGACGAACGAGGGAGTCCGATGGCGCTAGTTTCCGTAATCATGGGCAGCAAGACGGACCAGCCGTACGTCGACGAGACGGCGGCGGTGCTCGACCAGATGGGCGTTGAGCACGAGGTGCATGTGATCTCGGCGCACCGGACGCCGGAGAAGCTGCGCGACCATGTCTTGGCCGCCGAGGCGGCTGGCGTCGAGGTCTTTATCTGCGCCGCCGGCGGTGCCGCCGCCCTCCCCGGCGCGACGGCGGCGTGGACGACGCGCCCCGTAATCGGCGTGCCCCTGCCCACCAGCGAGCTCAAGGGCGTCGACTCCCTGTACGCCATCGCGCAGATGCCCCCGGGCATACCGGTGGCGACGGTGGCGGTGGGGTCGTGGGGGGCGCGGAACGCGGCGTTCCTCGCGGCGCAGATCCTCGGCGCAAGCCATCCGGAGATCCGCAAGGCCTACGACGACTACCGCGCCGGACTGCGCTCGGGCTAGAACTCGAAGCGCCGGACTGCTCGGTATAGAATAGAAAGCCGCCCGGCCTCGCGCCGGGCCCCGCGTTCGAGGTTCACCGATGATCGACAAGTACTCCAGACCTGAAATGGCGCGCGTCTGGAGCGAGACTACCCTCTACGACACCTGGCTCGAAGTCGAGATCGCGGTCTGCGAGGCGTGGGCCGCCGAGGGTGAGATCGACGCCGAGTCGATGCGCCTCATCCGCGGCGCCGGCTACGACATCGACGGCATCAACCGCGCCCTCGTCGAGACGCGCCACGACATCAATTCGTTCCTGCGCTCCGTCGCCGACTCGCTGGGGCCGGAGAGCCGCTTCGTGCACCTGGGGCTGACGTCGAGCGACGTGAAGGACACCGCCCTCGCGCTCCAGATGCGGGCCGCCGCCGACCTGCTGGCCGCCGGCCTCGCCGACCTCAAGCAGGTGTTCATCGAGCGGGCCCTAGAGCACCGCCGCACGCTGACGATGGGCCGCACCCACGGCGTCCACGGCGAACCCACGAGCTTCGGCCTCAAGCTGCTCGTCTGGGTCGACGAGATGACACGGCACGAGGAGCGTCTGGCGGATGCTCGACGCAACGTCGCGGTGGGCAAGATTTCGGGCGCGGTGGGGAGCCACGCGACGGTGCCGCCGTCGGTGGAGGAGGACTCCTGCCGGCGGCTGGGTCTCGAGGTCGCCAAGGCCTCGACGCAGATCACGCAGCGCGACCGGCATGCGCAATTCGTCCAGACCATCGCCCTCATCGGGGCGTCGCTGGACAAGTTCGCCACCGAGATACGGGGCCTCCAGAAGACCGAGGTGCGCGAGGTCGAGGAGCCGTTCGGCGAGGGGCAGACGGGCTCCTCAGCGATGCCGCACAAGCGCAACCCCGAGCTCTGCGAGCGCATCTGCGGCCTGGCCCGCGTCCTGCGCGGGAATGCCGCCGCCGCGCTCGAAAACGTCGCCCTGTGGCACGAGCGCGACATCAGCCACTCCTCGGCGGAGCGGGTGATTCTCCCCGACTCGTGCCTCGCCCTCGACTACATGCTCGACACCTTCACCTTCGTGATGCGCGGGCTGCGCATCTTCCCCGACCGGATGCGCGCCAACCTGGAGGTGAGCGGTGGGCTGGTCTGCTCCCAGCGAGCCCTTCTCGCCCTGATCGGTAAGGGGATGACGCGCGAGGCGGCCTACAAGCTGGTGCAGCGCAACGCCATGGAGGCGTGGGAGACCGGCGAGCACTTGCGCGACCTGCTCCAGCGCGACGACGAGGTGAGCGCCGTGCTCGCCGCGCCGGAGATCGCCGCCGTGTTCGACTACGACTACTATCTGAAGCACGTGGACGAAGTCTACGCCCGTTTCGGGCTCTGACTTCGCCCCTCCGCAGGAGGACGGCCTGATGCCGAGCACGCTCACCTCGACCCAGCTTCCCGAACCCCGTACCCAGGGGAAAGTGCGCGACATCTATGACCTTGGCGAGACGCTGCTTTTCGTCGCCACCGACCGCATATCGGTCTTCGACGTCGTCCTGCCGACGGGGATCCCCGAGAAGGGCGTCGTCCTCACCGAGCTGTCGCGGTTCTGGTTCGAGCGCACCGGCCACATCGTGTCCAATCACCTGCTGGCGATGGGGCGCGACACGGAGAAGACGGGTGCCTATTACCCCGACCTGCCGGAAGAGATCGCGCGCCGCGCCATGATCGTGAAGAAGGCTGAGCCGTTTCCCGTCGAATGCGTGGTGCGGGGCTATCTCGCGGGGTCCGGCTGGGCCGAGTACAAGCGCAACGGCACCATCGGCGGCAATCCCGCGCCCACCGGGCTCGGTGAGAGCCAGCGCCTCGACACCCCGCTGTTCACACCGACGACGAAGGCCCAAGAGGGCCACGACGAGCTGATCTCGCTCGCCCAGATGGCCGACCTCGTCGGTCAGGAGTTGACCGACCGTCTCCACCAGTACACGCTCGACATCTACGGCTGGGCCCGCGACTACGCGGTGGAGCGGGGCATCATCATCGCCGACACCAAGTTCGAGTTCGGGATGCTCGACGGCGAGGTGGTGCTGATCGACGAAGTCCTGACGCCGGACTCCAGCCGCTTCTGGCCCGCCGACGAGTATGCCGTGGGCCGCGGCCAGGACTCGTTCGACAAGCAGATCGCCCGCGATTGGACGGCTGACACCGATTGGAACAAAGAGCCGCCCGGCCCCGAGCTTCCCGACCACATCGTGGAGCGGACGGCGGCCCGCTACCGCGAGGTCTACCAACGGCTCACCGGCGAGGAGCTTCCCTCGTGACGGCCTACGCCGCCCGTGTCTTCGTCACGCTGAAGCCGATGGTCAACGATCCGCAGGGTCTCACCGTGATGGGGGGCCTGGAGAAGCTTGGCTTCTCGTCGGTGCGGAACGTGCGGGTGGGCAAGCTGATCGAGATCGTGGTCGAGGCGGCGGGCGAGGAGGCGGCGCGGCGCGAGGTGGGCGAGATGTGCGACCGGCTGCTCGCCAACCCCGTGATCGAGCGCTACGAGTTCGAGATCGAAGCCGCCCCCGAGGGCGCCGGATGAACAAGCGGAGCCTGCGCGACATCGACGCCGCCGGCAAGCGCGTCCTCGTCCGCGTCGACTTCAACGTACCGCTCGACCGCGATTCCGGGGCCATCACCGACGACAGCCGCATCCGCGCCGTGCTTCCCACCATTCGCTATCTGACCGAGCGCGGGGCGACGGTCGTGCTGTGCTCCCATCTGGGCAGGCCGAAAGGCGCGCCCGATCCCAAACTCAGTCTGGCGCCGGTGGCGGCGCGGTTGGGCGAGCTTCTCTGTTCGCCGGTCCCGCTGGCCTCCGGCTGCGTCGGAGCGGCGGTGGAGTCCGAGGTCGCGGCGCTGCCGCCCGGCGGCGTGGTGCTCCTGGAGAACCTGCGCTTCCACGCGGAGGAGGAGGCCAACGACGCCGCCTTCGCGAAGGCGCTGGCGTCGCTCGCCGACGTGTTCGTCAACGACGCCTTCGGCGCGGCGCACCGCGCCCACGCCTCGACGGAGGGCGTGACGCGCTACCTGCCGTCGGTGGCGGGCTTCCTCATGGAGAAGGAATTAGACGCGCTGGGCGCCATCGTCGAGTTGCCGGAGCGCCCGCTCGCCGCCGTGTCGGGCGGGGCGAAGGTCAGCGACAAGCTGGCGCTGCTGGAGCACATGGCCGAGAAGGTGGACGTGATGATCGTCGGCGGCGGGATGTGCGCCACGTTCTTCAGGGCGCGCGGCTACGAAGTCGGGGATTCACTCATCGAGCCCGACATGATCGAGGCCGCCGCGGGCATCGAACGGCGGGCCGCGCAGTGCGGCGCCGCGCTGTTGTTGCCGGAGGACGTCGTCGTTGCCGACCGGTTCGCCGCCGACGCCTGCGCGAAGACAGTCGCCGTGCAGGAGATCGAGCCCGGCTGGATGCTGCTCGACATCGGGCCCCGCGCTCTGGCGTCGTTCGGCGCGGCCCTGCTCCCCTGCCGCACGGTGGTGTGGAACGGGCCGATGGGCGTCTTCGAGATGCCGAAGTTCGCCGCGGGCACCAAGGGCATGGCGGAGATCGTGGCCGGGCTCGACGCAACGACCGTGATCGGCGGCGGCTCGACGGCGCAGGCGATCTACGAGCTCGGCCTCGCCGACCGCGTCACCCACGTCTCGACGGGCGGGGGCGCCTCGCTGGAATTGCTCGAAGGCAAGACGCTGCCCGGCGTGGCGGCGCTGCTCGATAGGTAGACATAACGGGAGACCCGAATGACGCCCGACATCATCTCGGAAGCCGCGGAAAAGACGCCCAGCAAGATCGTCCTGCTCGTCGCCGACGGCCTCGGCGGCCTGCCCGACCCGGAGACCGGCAAGTCGGAGCTGGAAACGGCGCACACGCCGAACCTCGACGGCCTCGCCGCGCGGAGCGCCCTTGGGCTCACCGTGCCGGTGGTCCCCGGCATCACGCCGGGGAGCGGGCCGGGGCATCTCGCGCTCTTCGGCTACGACCCCGAGGCGTATCTCATCAAGCGCGGCATCATGGAGGCGTTGGGCATCGGGCTCGACGTGGGTGCGGGACAGATTGCGGCGCGGGGGAACTTCTGCACCGTCGACGGCGACGGCAACCTCACCGACCGGCGCGCGGGGCGCATCGCGACGGAGCTGTCGACGCCCCTCGCCGCCCAGCTCGACACCATCGAGCTCGTCGGCTGCGAGGTCAACGTCTACCCGGTGCGGGACTACCGGTTCGTGGCGGTCTTCGAGGGGGAGGGCTTGGAAGACGACGTCTCCGAGTCCGACCCGCAGAAGCTCGGTGTGCCCCCGCTCCCCTTCCACGCGCAAAGCCCGGGATCGGCGAAGACGGCGGCGGCGGCGACGGAGTTCATCGACAAGGCACGGTCGCTCCTCGGCGGACGCGATATCGCCAACATGGCGATGCTGCGCGGCTTCTCCCAGTTCCCCACCGTCCCCTCGATGAGCGAGCTTTTCCGCCTCGACCCCGTCGCCATCGCGACGTATCCGATGTACCGGGGCCTGGCACAGATCGTGGGTATGAACGTCGTGGACACCGGGGCCTCGTTCGACGACGAGATCGACACGATGACCGAGCTTTGGGAGCGGCACGACTACTTCTTCATCCACTACAAGGCCACCGACGCCGCCGGCGAGGACGGCGACTTCGGTAAGAAGGTGGAGGCGATCGAGGACCTCGACCGCCATCTGCCCCGCATCCTGGACCTGAAGCCGGACGTGCTCATGATCGGCGGCGACCACTCGACGCCCTCGGTCATCGCGGCGCATAGCTGGCATCCATCGCCGTTCCTGCTGCATTCGCGCTACTCGGGCATGGAAGGTCTGGAGGGCGGCGGCTTCTCGGAGCGCGCCTGCGCCCGCGGGCTGCTGGGCCGCTTCCCCGCCAAGGACGCCCTGCCCCTGGCGATGGCCAACGCGCAGAAGCTGGCGAAGTTCGGGGCGTAGCGACCCGCCGGGATTTATCTGACGGAAGGAGTTGGCCCATGCGTACGCCGGTGATGGCGGGCAACTGGAAGATGCACACCTCGCTCGCCGAGGCGGTGGCGCTGGCGTCGGCGATTTGCGAGGGTGCCGGCGGCGTCTCCGGCGTCGAGCTGATCGTCTGCCCGCCCTCGGTGTGGCTCGCCAAGGTCTCGGAGATCGTGGGCGGCGGGCCCGTCCGTGCCGGGGCGCAGAACATGCACCACGAGGCATCCGGAGCGTTCACCGGCGAGATCGCGCCGCCGATGGTGAAGGAACTTGCCTCCCACGTCATCTTGGGGCACTCGGAGCGCCGCTGGCTGTTCGGCGAGACCGACGACCTGATCAACAAGAAGGTCCGCGCCGCCCTCGACATAGGGCTCGTTCCGATTCTGGCCGTCGGCGAGCGGCTCGACGAGCGCGAGGCGGGGATGACGGAGGCCGTCATCGAGCGGCAGCTTCGCGGTGGGCTGCGGGAGATCGAGGACGCTGGCGAGCTCATCGTGGCCTACGAGCCGGTGTGGGCTATCGGCACGGGGCGGGCGGCGACGCCGGAGATGGCCAACGAGACGGTCTGGTTCGCCCGCACCATCCTGGGCGCTCTCTACGGCGACAGCTTCGCCGGCGGCGCGCGTATCCTCTACGGCGGCAGCGTGAACGTGGAGAACGTGGCCGGGCTGATGGCGATGCCGGAGATCGACGGCAGCCTCGTCGGGGGCGCCTGCCTGAAGGCCGATTCCTTCCTGAGTCTGGCCCGCCAGGCCGCCGCGGCCCGCGCCTGAGCCGCCGGGTCTGGTTTGACGCCGTTTCAGGGCGGGCCTAGAATCGGCTGAAGGAGAGGCCGTTGGAACGAACCGCGGAAAGCGGAACGCTGGTCACCTACGTGGCGGACCCTGCGTCCACGCCGTGGCGGCGGGGCGCGACCGAGGGGATCACTTTCAACTGCCAACTGCTGCTCGGCGGTGAGGACGGCGGCCCCGAGGCGGTCCGCTTCCGCTTCGACCCCACGCTCTCCGTCTACGCCCACATGCATCTCACCGCCCAGTTTCAACTGCTGATCGGCGGTTCGATGAACTTTTCGCGGGACGCCCTCAACCTCCGTCCCGTCGGCGTTCACTACACCGACCACAACACGCCCTACGGGCCGTTTTCTGTGGGGGAAGAGCACGACGTGCTCGTGCTGCACCCCAGGCAAGGCGGGCTGATGACGATGGGGAACCGCACCGCGCGGCGGGAGATCAATCTCGCGGGGCGCGTGCTGCAAGGCTTGGACAGCGAGATGGAGTGGACCTCGGTGGCCGGCGCGCCGGACGTGCGCTACAAGGTGCTCATCCCCCACGCCTACGGCCCCGAAGTCGTCATGCTCGAATGCGCGCCGGGGCTGGAAGTGCCCGTCGAGTCCGCGCCCTACGGACGCTACGAAGTCGTCCTATCGGGGTCGATGATCGCCGACGGGCGCGAGCTCGGCCCGCCGGGCTTCCGCTACACGCTCGGCGAGGAGCGCCCCGCGCCGGTGCGGGCGGGCCCCGAGGGCGCCACGTTGATCTTTTTGACCTTCGACGCGAACGCGTTCGAGGGCGGGCTGACCGGGGAAGGCATCGCCATCAACGCCGCCGAGGCAATGGCGCAGGCTATTTGAAGAAGAGCGGGACCGTGAGCGAAGGAGGGGTCATGAACGAGACAGCGGAAGAAAAGGGCTACACGAGCAATGCCGAGGTCCCCATCGTCGTCTTTGCGGACTTCGTCTGCCCCTGGTCGTACATCGTCCAGGACAACATCGACCGGCTGGCCGAGGAGTACGGCGTCAAGCCGCAATGGAAGCCGCATTGGCTGCACCCCGAGGTCCCGCCGGAAGGCCAACCGACCCATGGGACGAACTCGGAGCGCCGCGCCGCGATGCGCGAGTGGATGAAGGAGCTTTCACCGGATCGGGCGGCGCGCATGCGTTCCCCGGACAAGCTCCAGTTCAGCTTCCTCGCCTTCGAGGCCCTGACCTACGCCGAGCAGTACGACAAGGCCCTGCCGTTCAAGGCGGGCGTCTTCGAGGCGCTGTGGGTGGAAGGCAAGGACATCGCCAAGGTGGAGACGCTGCAAGCGGCGGCGGAGGGAGCGGGCCTCGACCCCGAAGACCTCCACCGCGCGCTCTCCGAGGGCGAGCACCGCCACCGCACCTTCGACTACGTGAAGGCGGCCCAGCGCGCCGGTATCACCAAAACGCCGACGATGATCCTAGGCCGCACCATGATCCCCGGCTACCACTACTACGAGGTGATGCAGACGGCCCTCGAAAAGCAGGGCGTCATGCCGATGGCGCAGGCAACGGGTTGAACCGGGACGTTCTCAAACGGAATGAGATCCCTAGCCTAATGCCGGAGGGGCGGGCGGAAGGAGAGCGATGGAGCCGGTAAGCGCCGCGCTCATGGAAGAGTTCGATTTCTACCGAGCTCACCAGGACGACATGGTGGCGAAGTACGACGGAAAGGTCGTCGCCATCAAGGACTGCAAGGTCCTGGGCGCCTACGACAGCTACCTTGATGCGCTAGAAAACACGTCCGAACAGCATGAAGTAGGAACGTTTCTGCTTCAAAGGGTCAGCGAGGGCGACGCGGACTACACCGCAACCTTCCGTTCTCGGGTGACCTTCTCATAGCCGAGTCTTCACCCTTCAGCTTCACGACCACGCACCCTGGGCTGGTGGATGTCCTTAAGAACGAGTGCGCCGTGTCCATGGCGTGGACTGTGGGTGGCTCGGAGCCCGAGCCATCGGCGCACACATTCACCGCCCTATGGGATACCGGCGCCACCATCAGTGTTATCTCGCAACGAGTTGTTGACGCCTGTAATCTCAAACCGATAGCGCCAGTCGAAGTGCACGGCGTTCATGGCCCGTCCATGACTTCCGCGTTTCTCGTGAATCTCCGGCTGCCCAATCGGGTAATGTTTCCAGGACTTCTCGTCACCCTGGGCGTGCTGAAGGACGCCGACGTGCTCATAGGCATGGACATCATCACGAAGGGAGACTTCGCCGTCACGAACTCTGGTGGCAGGACTAAGTTCACGTTCCGCATGCCTTCCTTGGGAGGCATAGATTTCACGGAAGAGGGATAGAGGGCTTCAGTACGGCCCTGACAGCAAAGGCACGGTGGGTCGGCTTCCGCTTGCCCCGGCGTACAATGAGGGCGTGGCGCGCCGGATTCCCCTTGTCGCGATCGTTGGGCCGACCGCCGCCGGCAAGTCGGCGCTGGCGATGGCGCTCGCGCCGGTCTTCGACGGGGAGATCGTCGGGGCGGATAGCCGCCACGTCTACCGCGGCCTCGACGTCGGCACGGGAAAGCCCTCCTCCGCCGACCGCGCCCGCACGCCGCATCACCTGATCGACGTCGTCGAGCCCGACGCCGAGTTCAGCGTGGCGCACTACCAGGAGCAGGCCGCCGCCGCCATCGCCGCCGTCGACGGGCGGGGCCGCCTGCCGCTGCTCGTGGGCGGCTCGGGACACTACGTGCGGGCGCTCCTAGAAGGCTACCGCCTGCCCAAAGTCCCGCCCGACCCGGAGCTGCGCCGCGAGCTAAGCGCGCGGGCGGCGTCGGAGGGCCCGGAGAGCCTGCTGCGTGAGCTGGAGTCGCTGGACCCCGTGTCGGCGGCGCGCATCGATCCGCGCAACACGCGCCGGGTGGTCCGCGCCATCGAGGTCAGCCGCGCCGTGGGGCGGCCCTTCTCTGAGGCGGGAGGGCGCGGGCCGTCGCCGTATCGCGCCCTCGTCATCGGGCTTACCGCGCCGCGCCCCGAACTCTATCGG
Source organism: Dehalococcoidia bacterium (assembly GCA_965261455.1). Lineage (GTDB taxonomy): Bacteria > Chloroflexota > Dehalococcoidia > SHYB01 > SHYB01 > DAOUKH01. Next base: position 419,162 of record OZ253453.1, read on the forward strand.
CGGATCGACGCGCGGGTGGACGCGATGATCGCGGCGGGCTGGGCCGACGAGGTCCGCGGGCTGCTGGAGCGCGGCTTCGACACGACGCTCCCTTCGATGTCGAGCTTGGGCTACCCGACCATGATCGAGCACGTCCGCGGCGAGGTCGCGCTGGACGAGGCGGCGCAGCGCATCCGCCTGCAGACGCACCGCTTCGCGCGGCGCCAGTACACGTGGTTCAAGCCCACCGACGAGCGCATCCGCTGGCTCGATGTAACGAGCGCGGGGCACGTGGGCGAGGCCGAGGCTCTTTCCCGGGAGTTTCTGGAGTCGTAGGGCTTTGCATAGCGAAGAGAATGGGACTGGTTGCGCGCTTCCCCGTAGTCATACTTCGATTTGGAGAGGCCGGAGGAGGGGGATCGGAGAGGGGTTAACATAATCCGTCCGAAATTGATGACGAAATTCGTTGACGCCTTGAATCGAGGGGGCGTATAATCCCCCGTCAAAAGCCGGACTCATGGGCCCCGGACGGGGGCCGCCGGGACGGTCCCTCGCCCGCCCGACTCCCTCCGGACGCCGCCTGAGCTTTCGCACCGATTCTTCCGAGGAGGAATGATGGAGCGACCGGAGTTCAAGCCCCTTCGCAGAGCGTACGGTTTCGACGAAGTCTCGATTGTGCCCGGCGACGTGACGATCAATCCCGAGCAGACGAATCCTGAGCTCGTCATCGGGAAGCACCGGCTCAAGATTCCCGTCATAGCGGCGGCGTTGGACGCGCTGTCGTCACCGGAGACGGCGATCGCGATGACCAAGCTCGGCGGCATGGCCGTGATGAACTTGGAGGGCTTGCAGACGCGCTATGAGAAACCCGGGGAGGTGCTTGAAGCCATCGCCTCGGTGCCTTCGGAGGAAGCGACCGCGATACTCCAGGAAACATACGCGCGGCCCATTGAGGAGCGCTTCATCGGCCGGCGGGTCGAGGAAATCAAGAACGGCGGCGGACTCGCCGCCGTTTCTGTAACTCCCGCGAACACCAAGCGGTTCGCGCCGGCGGCGGTGGAGGCGGGAGCCGACATCGTCGTCGTGCAGTCCACGGTCACCACGGCGCGGCACGTGTCCAAGAGCCCCCGCGGTCTCATCATCTCGGAGCTTATCAGCCAGCTCCGTGTCCCCATCGTCGTGGGCAACGCGGTAAGCTTCAGCGCCGCGCTCGAACTGATGGAGACGGGCATCGACGGCCTGCTCGTGGGCGTCGGTCCCGGGGCCATCTGCACCACGCGTGAAGTGATCGGCGTCGGCGTTCCGCAAGTGACGGCGACGCTCGACGTGGCCGCGGCCCGGCAGGAGTTCCTGCGCCGCACCGGCAAGTACGTGCCGATCATCACCGACGGCGGCATCCGCACCGGCGGCGACCTGTGCAAGGCCATCGCCAGCGGCGCCGACGGCGTTATGCTGGGCTCGCAGCTCGCCGCCTGCGACGAGGCGCCGGGTCGGGGCCATAGCTGGGGCATGGCCAGCCCCCACATGGACCTGCCGCGCGGCACCCGCGTCCACGTCGGCTCTAAAGGGTCGCTGGAGAAGATCCTCTTCGGGCCCTCGACGACCTCCGACGGCACCGAGAACTACATCGGCGCGCTCCGCACCTGCATGGGCTACTGCGGCGCCTACACGGTGCAGGACTTGCAGCAGTGCGAGGTGGTGGTCGCGCCGTCGGTCCGCACCGAGGGCAAGTACCTCCAGATCACCCAAGGCCGCTAGCGCCGCAGGCGAACCCAGGAGGCGCCCATGCCCCGCGAGACCATCGCGACCTACGAGACGATCACGTTCGAGATGGCCGGCGACCGCGTGGCGCTGATCACGCTCGACCGTCCCGAACGGCTCAACGCCCTGAACCGCACCGTCTTCGAGGAACTCGGCGACGCGCTGGAACGCATCGAGCGCGACGACGGCATCCGCGTCTACATGCTCACCGGCGGGCCGCGTAAGGACGGCCGCCCCTGGTTCTCCGCCGGGGCAGACCTGAAAGCCTATTCCGAAGTTGGCCGCACGCCGGAGTGGCTCGCCAACTCGGTGATGAACCGCATCGACGACATGCTGAAACCCTCGATCGCGGTGATCGACGGCTTCTGTACCACGGGCGCGCTCGAGTTGATCCTGCCGTTCGACTTCCGTGTCGCGTCAGAAACGGCGATGATCTCCGACTGGCACTTGAAGAGCACCGGCGCGGGCATCGGGGCGTGGGGCTCGGCGGTCCGCCTCACGCGGCTGGTGGGCCATTCGAAGGCCAAGGAGATGCTGCTCACGGGCATGCAGGTGAACGGCGTCGAGGCCAAGGCCATCGGCCTGGTGAACCGTGTCTTTCCCTCCGAGCAGCTCATGGACGGGGCCCTCGCCTTCGCCGCCGAGATGGTGGCGATGCGGGCCGACGGGGCGCGCCTCACCCTCGGCTTCCTGGAGAACCAGGCCGAGATGGAGAAGCACTCCGCGCTCCGCTACGCCCAGACCGTCCCCGGCCTCATGAGCATCGACCGCTCCTCCGACACCTTCCGCGAGGTCAGCGCGGGCCGCGCCGACCCCACCAAGGAAGGCCCGCTCAGCAAGTCGTAGGAGCCGGCGCCGCCGCAAGCCGCTCCCCCTTGGGGGAGCCACCACAAACCTCTCCCCCCTTGGAGACCTTTGCAAAACCGACTGGGGTCCTGGCGGGGAGCGGAGGTGGCATTCACTTAAACCTCTCCCCCGCTGGGGGAGACTGAGAGAGGGCGGGGGGAGGCGGGGGCCGCGCGACCTTGCTGAAGCCCGCCCGCCAAGTTACACAAAGGTCCCCCTTGGGGGAGATTGAGAGAGGGCCGTGACCACTCCCGTCTACATCGTGGGCTCCATCGCCTACGACCGCATCATGGACTTCCCCGGCAGGTTCGCCGACCACATCCTGCCCGACAAGGTCCACATGCTGAATGTCGCCTTCACCGTGGACAGCATGGTGGAGTACATCGGCGGGACGGCGGGCAACATCGCCTACGCCCTAGCGAAGCTCGGCGAGCGGCCCATCATGCTCGCCTCCATTGGCCGCGACCGCGAACGCTACTTCGAATGGCTGGCGGAGCACGGCATCGGCACGGAGAGCATCACTGTGTCCGACGACGAGTTCACCGCCTCGGCCTACATCACCACCGACCTCGCCGACAACCAGATCACGGCCTTCAACCCCGGCGCGATGAAGCAGCCCTGCCGCATCGAGATCGACGCCGCCTCGTCTGGCGGCGCGATCGGGATCGCGGGCGCGAGCAATCTAGAAGACATGGAGCGGGGGCGCGCCGCCTTCCTCGAGCATGGGATGCGCTACATCTTCGACCCCGGCCAGTCGCTTCCCATGTGGGGCGACGACGCCCTCGCGGCGATGATCGCGGGCGCCGAAGTGCTCATCGCCAACGACTACGAGATTGAGATGATCATGTCGCGTACGGGCATGGACCGGAACCGGCTCCTCGACCGGTGCGGCGCGGTGATCACGACGCTCGGCGAGCACGGATCGACAGTCACGACGCCGGACGGCGAGGCCGAGCTTCCCGCCGTGGCGCTCGCCGCGCCGCCCTCCGACCCCACCGGCGCGGGCGACGCCTACCGCGGCGGGCTAATCAAGGGGATGCTGGAAGGACGCGGCCTCGCCGAGTCGGCCAAGCTGGGGACGGTGGTGGCATCCTTCGCCGTCGAGGTCCAGGGCACCCAGAGCTACGACTTCACCCCGGCCCAGTTCGAGGAACGGTACCGGCGGACCTTCGGCTAGCGAGGCCCGGCGTCCGGCTCGAACCCCGCGAAGCGCCCATCGCTGCCGCGCCGGAGGCGGCGGACTCCCACGACGGCGCCGCGTTCCAGCGGACCGTAGATGTGGGGGTAACGTTCGCCGTTCGCCGCCGTCTCGCGCTTGACCTCGGGGCGGACGCGGCGCTCGTCGATCACCAAGGCCGCGAGGTCGCCGCTGTCGGCGTAAAGCCGGTTCGCGACCCCAACTACTTGCGCCTCGTCCTCCGACGCGTGGATGAAGCCTTCGGCGGCGAGGCTCGCCGGGGTGATTTCCTCGGCGGCAAGGGCCGCCTCGACGTCGTCGGCGGGCAACAGATGGTAGATCACGGCGTTCCCGTCTCCTCGCCGAGGTAGACTCCCCGATAGCCGGTCTCGGCGGGCCGCTCCAGCGTGAAGAAGACGAGCTGCATGATGCGGGCATTCCGGTAGAGGCGGAAGCCGCTGGGGTTGTAGACGGTCAAGAGGCTTTGCGACCGGCCGGAGTAGCCGGCGTCCCAGACGGCGGTGTGCAGCGCCGCGCCGGAGCGAAGCAGGCTGGACCGGGTGCGGCCCAGCGCGGCGAGGTCGAGAGGCAGGTGGACGGTCTCGTTGAACCGGACGAGGTAAGGCCCCGGCGCGAGCATGACCGCGTCGTTGCCGTCGAACGGCAGCGGCGACTCCGTGGGCAGCGCGCGCCGTTCGTTCGAGAAGTCGGCGGCGCCCGCGCCGATGTACGACGCCACGCTCCGCAGCGTGAGGTCGACGCCGTTGGGCTGCACCTGGACCTCGGGGTCGATCAACCCTTCGAGCAGAGGCGGCTCGGCGGCGATACGGTCGAGGATGGCGCGTCTATCGAGCAGGCCAGACATAACGTCGGCGTACTATACCGGCTCCGCGGGCCGCTGGCTAAGGCTGCGGTCTCGAACGGAGGCCTTCGGGTTCTCGCTTGATTGGCGGCCCCGCTGCTTCCCGCCGACCGCGCCTGCGCCGTGTGCCCTCTCTCAATCTCCCCCAGAGCAGACCTTTGCACAACCCCGCTCGTATCCGTCATTCCCGCGAACGCGGGAATCCCTCCCTCCCGTAGGGGCGATTCGCGAATCGCCCTCCCTGAGCGCCCACATGGCCAGGGCCAGAGTTACGCAAAGCTCCCCCCCTCTGGAGACCCTTGCAAAACCGACTGGGGTCCTGGTGGGGGAGCGGAGGTGGCATTCACTTAAACCTCTCCCCCTCTGGGGGAGACTGAGAGAGGGCGCGCGCCGCTAGGCGCGCGAGCGCCCGCAGGGCACCTTCTTGCCTCTTCTCCCCACGGGAGAAGATTGAGATGAGGGGCACCCCTTTCAACCACCAACGGGCCGTCGAAGCCCGCCACCCTCGCGCCAGTCAGCCCCGGTTGCGCAAAGGTCTCCAGAGAGGGAAAGGCCGGAAGGTCGCCCCTACGCGGTGTCTACCGCACGGACGGCTTCGATGAAGGCGCGGATCTTGGCGAAGTCTTTGGCGCCGCCGGTCTCGACGCCGCTGGAGACGTCGACGCCCCACGGGCGCACTTCGGCGACGGCTTCGGCGACGTTCTCCGGCGTGAGGCCGCCGGCGAGGAGGAAGTCGTGGGCGCGGGCGGCGTCGCGGGCGGCGGCATGGTCGAAGCGGCGGCCCGTGCCGCCGTAGCGGGCATCGACCTTGGCGTCGAGCAGCGGCGTGACCCCTAGGGCGCGCAGGGCGTCGAGACGGGCGGCAAGCGCCGCCGGATCGGGCCGCTGTCCCGGGCAGGCTTGGACGTGGACAGCGCGGACTACCGGCGCCTCGACGCGGCGGAGGTCGTCGTCGGGTTCGTCGCCGCTGAGCTGGACATAATCGAGGGCGAGGGCGCGGGCGGTCTCGTTCACCTCGTCGAGGGGGTTGTTGGCGAAGACGCCCACGGCCTTGGGCGGGTCCGGGCGCGACCGGACGGCCTCGACGAGAGCGCGGGCTTGTTCGAGGGTGACGCGGCGCGGACTCTCGGCAAAGACGAGGCCGATGAAGTCGGCGCCGGCGGCGGCCTCGGCGTCTTCCCGGCGCGAAATGCCGCAGATCTTGACGTGGGTCATCGCCGCCCCTAGTCGTGTATGAGGAAGGTCTTCAACAGCGCGCCGGGATCGGGAGCGGTCATCAACGCCTCACCGATGAGGAAGGCGTCGACGCCCCAGGACGCGAGGCGCGCCGCGTCTTGGGCCGTCTTGATCCCGCTTTCGCTCACCACCACCGCGTCCCCGCCGACGTGCGGCCGCACCCGGCGCGTCGTTTCGAGATCGGTGGTGAAGGAGCGCAGGTCGCGGTTGTTGATGCCGACGACGCCCGCGCCCACGGCGGCGGCGCGCTCCGCCTCCTCCGCGTCGTGGATCTCGACGAGGCAGCCGAGGCCGAGGTCGGCGGCGGTCCCCATGAGATCGGCGAGCTTGCCGTCGGTCAGCGAGGCGACGATGAGGAGCAGCGCGTCGGCGCCGTAGGCGCGGGCCTCGTAGACCTGGTAGGGGTCGACGATGAAGTCCTTGCGGAGAAGCGGCGGGCAGACCTCGCCGAGCGCGTTCTTGATGTCGGTGAGATAGGAGAGGCGGCCCTTGAAGTGGGGCTCCTCGGTGAGGACGGAGATGGCGGCGGCGCCCGCCGCGGCGTAGGCGCGGGCGGTCTCGACGTGGTCGGCGTCGGGGGCGATGTCGCCGCGGGAGGGCGACGCCTTCTTCACCTCGGCGATGACCTGGGTGCCGGGGGCGTCGAGGGCGCCGCGAAAGTCGAGCGGCGGGGGCAGACTCGCGGCGCGGGCCTTCAGGTCGGCGAGCGGGGCCGCGGCCTTGGCCTGATCGAGATCGGCGCGCTTGCGTTCGACGATGGCGTCGAGGTACGTGGCCACAGCTAGCTCTCGAACGTCTGGGTGAAGGCGGCAAACTCGCCGAGTTTGGCCGTTGCGCCGCCAGCGTCGATGACCTCCGCCGCCAGCTTTGCGCCCGCGGGCAGGTCGTCGGCCTTGCCCGCGACGACCAGCGCGGCGGCGGCGTTGGCGAGGAGGGCGTCGCGCTTTGGGCCTGTCTCTCCGGCGAACAGGGAGCGCAGGATCGCCGCGTTCTCCACCGGGCCGCCCCCGGCGAGGGCGTCACGCGGCGCTCCGGCGAGGCCGAGGTCGTCGGGCGCGATGTCGTAGGAGGTCACCGTGCCGCCGCGCAGGTCGTGGACCGTCGTGGGGCCGGCGAGGGTGATCTCGTCGAGGCCGTCGCTGCCGTGGAAGACGAGGGCGCGCTCGCAGCCGAGTCCGCCGAGTATCGCCGCCATGCGTGCCCCAAGCTCAGGGTGCGCCACGCCAAGGGCCTGGCGTTTGACGCCTGCGGGACTGGAGAGCGGCCCCAGGATGTTGAAGACAGTGCGGATGCCGAGCTCGCCCCGCGTGGGGCCGGCGTGCCGCATGGCGGGATGGAAGGCGGGGGCGAAGAGGAAGGCGATGCCGACCCGTTCCAGGCACTGCTCGGCCTGCTCCGCCGTGACCGCGATCTTTACGCCTAGGGCTTCGAGCACGTCGGCGCTGCCGCATTGGCTGGTGGCGCTCCGGTTGCCGTGCTTGGCGACGGTGACGCCGGCGGCGGCGGCCACGATGGCCGATCCCGTCGAGATGTTAAACGTGTTCGAGAAGTCGCCGCCCGTACCGCAGGTGTCGATGGCGTCCGGTGGTGCGGCGACGGGCACGGCGGCGGCCCGCATGGCGCGGGCGAAGCCGAGGATCTCGTCGTCGCTCTCGCCCTTCATCCGCAGCGCGGTGAGCAGCGCGGCGAGCCGGGCCGGCGAGACCTCGCCCGCCATGACGGCGGCCATGACGCCCTCGGCCTCGGCGGCGTCGAGCGAGCCGCCCTCGACGATCTTGTTCAGCGCCTCGGCGATCATCGCGCCTCTCCGGGTTCTTCCATGTTCAGGAAGTTGGTGAGGAGGTCTTTGCCCACGGCGGTCAGGATCGATTCAGGGTGGAACTGCACGCCCTCGATGGCGTGGGTCTTGTGGCGCACGCCCATGATAACGCCGCGGCTGGTGTGGGCGGTGACTTCGAGGCAGTCGGCGACCGTCGCGGGGTCGATGGCGAGGGAGTGGTAGCGGATCGCCTCGAAGTCCTGCGGCAGACCGGCGAAGACGCCGCGGCCGTCGTGGTGGACGTCCGAGGTCTTGCCGTGCATGATTTCGCCGGCCCCGACGATGCTCCCGCCGTAGACCGCGCCGATGCACTGGTGCCCCAGGCAGACGCCCAAGATGGGTAGCCGCCCCTCGAAGTGGCGGATGACGTCGTTCGAGACGCCCGCGTCGTCGGGCGTGCCCGGCCCCGGCGAGATCACGATGCGCTCCGGCGCCATCGCCTCGATGTCGTCGAGGGTCGCCTCGTCGTTGCGGCGCACCTCCACTTCGGCCCCGAGCTCGCGGAGGTACTGGTAGAGGTTGTAGGTGAAGCTGTCGTAGTTGTCGATGAGGAGTATCACGGCGTTGCCTCCTCCAGCACGTCCGCGCCGCGGTCTTGCAGCGGGCCGTAACGCAGGTCCATCGCCTCGGCGGCGCCGATGGCGCGGATCAGCGCCCCCGCCTTCTGCAGCGTCTCCTGGTACTCCGCCTCGGGGTCGCTGTCGAAGACGACGCCGCCGCCCGCTTGGGCGTAGCCCACGCCGTCCTTCATCACCAGGGTACGCAGGCCGACGCAGGTGTCCATGTTGCCCGCGAACCCGAAGTAGCCGATGGCGCCGGAATAGGGGCCGCGCCGGTGGGGTTCGAGGTCGGCGATGATCTCCATGGCGCGAATCTTGGGCGCGCCGGAAACCGTCCCCAGCGGCGAGCAGGCGCGGAAGGCGTCGAAGCAGGTGCGGTCGTCCCGCATCAGCCCCGTCACGTTCGATTCGAGGTGCATGACATGGGAGTAGCGCTCCACGGTCATGAGCGCGTTGACCGTGACGCCGCCGACGCGGCTCACCCGGCCCAGGTCGTTGCGCGCCAGGTCTACGAGCATCACGTGCTCGGCGCGCTCCTTGGGCGAGCCCACCATCTCCTCTTCCATCGCCAGGTCTTCCTCCGGCGTCGCCCCCCGCGGACGGGTCCCCGCGATGCAGCCCACCGTGGCCACGCCGTCCTCGACGCGGACCTGCGTCTCCGGCGAGGCCCCGACGAGCTGAAAGCCGTCGAGATCGACGTAGAACATGTAGGGCGAGGGATTGATCCCGCGAAGTGCCCGATAGATGTCGAAGGGATGCGCGTCGGTGGGGCGGTGAAGGCGCTGTGACGGCACGACTTGGATGATGTCGCCGGCCACGATGTGCTCGCGGCCGCGCTCGACGGTGCGGTGGTACTGCTCGCGGGTGGTGTTCGACCCCGTCTCCTCTTCCGTCGTCTCCGAAGTCACGCCCACCTCGGGCCGCGGCAGGGGCCCGGCGAGCCGTTCGGCGATCTCGTCGATGCGGGCGGTGGCCTCGGCGTAGCGTCCGGCGTCGCCGTCGCCGGAGGGATCATCGTCGAGGTGGACGTGCGACAGGACGAGGATGCGGTGCTTCAGGTGGTCGAAGACGACCAGCGTGTCGGCGAGCATGAGCACGGCCTCGGGGAGGCCGTTGGGGTCGGGCGCGGGTTGGGGCAGGCGCTCGAAGTAGGCGGCGGTGTCGTAGGCGACGTAGCCGACGGCGCCGCCGTGGAAGCGGGGGACGCCCTCGACGGCCACGGGCCGGTAGCCGGCAAGCTCCTGCTCGATGACTTTGAGCGGGTCCACCGCGCCGTGGTCTTCGATGGGGACGCCGCCGTTGGCGGCATGCAGACCGGCGCCGGTGCGGAGCACCTTCCGCGGCTCCGTCCCGATGAAGCTGTAGCGGGCCACGTGCTCGCCTCCCTCGACGCTTTCGAGGAGAAACGAGTAGCGCCCGCGGGCGACCTTGAGGAAGGCGGAGACCGGCGTCTCCATGTCGGCCAGGATCTCGCGGTAGACGGGGACGAGGTTACCCTCGCCCCGCATGGCGCGGACTTGCTCCAGCGTCGGGTAGTACATCACTGCGCTCCCGCGCCGGTGTAGGCGCTGATCCCCATGGCCGAGCGCACCTCGTCCATCGTCTGCTCGGCGACGGCCTTGGCCCGGCGCGTCCCGTCGATCAGCGCCTCGTGGACCTCGTCGGGGTGCTGCTCGAAGTGGGCGCGGCGCTCGCGGATGGGCTCCAGGAAGCCGTTCAGCGCGGCGGTCAGCTTCTGCTTGACCTCGACGTCGCCGACGGCGCCCCGCCGGTAGCGGTCTTTCAGGTCGTCGACCTCCGCCGTGTCGGGGTTGAAGGCGTCGTGGTACATGAAGACGGGGTTCCCCTCGACGTGGCCGAGGTCGGTGGCGCGGAGGCGGGTGGGGTCGGTGTACATGCTGCGGACCATCTTGGCGACGGTGTCGGCGTCGTCCTTGAGGAAGATGCAGTTGTTCAGGCTCTTGCTCATCTTGCCCCGGTTGTCGGTGCCCACGAGCCGGGGGACGCGCCCGGTGAGGCCCTTGGGCTCGGGGAAGACCTCGGCGTATTGCCGGTTGAACTTGCGGGCGATCTCGCGGGTCATCTCGATGTGCGGCATCTGGTCCTCGCCCACGGGCACGAGGTGAGCCTTGGGCAGCAGGATGTCGGCGATCTGGCTGACAGGGTAGGTGTAGAAGCCGACGGACAGCCCCGAGGTCTCTTGCTCGACGCGCTCCGACTCCGACTTGAGCGTCGGGTTGCGCTGGAGTCGGGCCAAGGGGGTGATCATGCTGAGCAGCATGGTGAGCTCGGCGTGCTCCGGCACGTAGCTCTGGATGACGAAGGCGCTGTCCTTGGGGTCGAGCCCGACGGCGAGCCAGTCCATGGCGACCTCGATCACGGATTGGCGGATGCCGTCGACGTCGTCGGCGTGGTCGCCCAGCGCCTGGTAGTCGGCGATGAGGAAGAAGCACTCGTACTCCCGCTGGAGCCGCAGCCAGCTCTCCAACGCCCCCACGTAGTGGCCAAGGTGGAGCGCCCCGGTGGGGCGGATGCCGGTCAAGATGCGCTTGCGTTCCATTGCTCTCCGCTCGCTTCCGTCCTTAACAACAAAAGACCCATCCACCAAGGGACGGGTCTTGCCCGCGATTGCCACCCTCGTTCCCCCGGCGGACCGGGGACACTCTGTCGGGCGCGGCCCCTGCGTCTCTCGACGCAAAGGCGATGCCCCGGGCTCTGGTAACGGTGCCCTGTCCGTCGCAGCCTACGCCCCCTTGGGGGTTCGGTGCGCAGCTCCCGAGTCCATTCACCCACCGCGCCGGCGCCGGGTTTCACCAACCCCCGGCTCTCTGCGGCCCCGCTCGTGGGCTACTCCTCTCGTTCGCAGCCTTTGCCTATCACGAAAAACGATACGCCCGCCGCGGACGGCGTGTCAAGGCGGGGGGCGCACCACAAGGCCCTGCCCCTGCACTTCACGTGGTACAGCCTCGACCGGATCCACAACGCCCTCAGGAACCCCTATAGCCGGACGCCCGTCACGGCCGCGGGCCTCGCCGACCCGGCCCATGGACATGGCGGAGGTCGTGGGGCTGGCAGCTCGGCCCTAGAGTCTCCCGCTAAGCCACAGGGACACCAAGACGGTGGCCCCGGCCACGAACATGACCGCCAGGGCGGTTGCGTCGAGGGGCCGCAGGTCGGACTTCCCCAGGACGGCACGACCCGCCTCGAGGACCATTGCGGGGGCCGCCAGGACGAACGCGATGAGGCCGGCTATCGCGAGGAGTCGTGTGGGGAGCCCCAGGATCCAGTGGGCCCCGTAGGCCACGTCGGAAAACCACCAGAAGAAGATGACGCCTCCGAACCAGACCCCGACCGCGAGGAAGACCTGGGGGTTCAACGGTCCCCTCACCTATTCCCTTCCGACCAAGAAACGGATGAGGCCCACGAGGAATCCAACAGCTCCGACTAAAATAGCGCCCCAAGCGATGACATAGCTATCGCCCGGGTCGGCAGATTGGTACGTGCCAATTGAGACCCCCAGACCCACACCGAGCCAGACGAGTCCCCAGAGCAGGTCTCCGACGGAGCGTCTGCGGACTTGTTGCCGCTGTGCATCCTCTAGGGCCTTCGACATCTCCTCGGTGAATTGTCGTGCTTGCGAGCGCGTCCAGCCTGTTGCCTCTGCGACTGCGTCGGCGACGTCGGCAATGCTTCGGCCGAGGGCCAGTTCCTGCAAGACGCTATCCGCCAATCTCTGCAGGGCGGCGTTGCCATCGGCAGCTTCTTGGTCGTCTTCCATCACGATGACCCTCGGAACAAACCCTGCGCCGGCGCGCGGCACCGGGGGTTCGCTCTGCCCGGCATGGCCCGCGCGATTCTGCGGACAGCGTCGGTGAACCGCCGCTCTGAGTCCGCCAGGATCAGGTCGGCGAGATCACGCAGCTTCTCGAAGATCTCTGGGCCCGCCGTCTCCGTCCAGGGCACGCCCTCTCCCGTTTGGATCACCAATTCCCGTCTGTCTCGCATGGCCGCCTCCTTTGACGCCGGCGAGGCAGACGCCCCCAGCTTGACACAGCCTGAACTAAGGGCTTGTCATGAGATCCGACGGTTCTGTCCTGCGCCGATGACGGGGGCTCCCTGGAGGGGGAGCCCTTTTTCGTGCCCAGTCTAGTCCAGAACCTTCCCGCGCCTCAAGGGTCGGCTGCACTGAGAAAGGTATACTGACTAAGCTATGCGGTCGCTGGCTGTCTCCCTCATTGTCGTCGCAGTCGTAGCAGCCTGCGAGGTCGCGCCGGTGCCGACCGACGCCCCGCCGCCAACTCCGGCTTCCTCCGACTTGCCCGGTCCCTGGGAAGAGGTCTGGACTCCCGACGGGAGTGATGAGTACCGCTGGATCACGTCCTACGCCAATGCCCTTGAAGGGCGATCTGATGAGGGGCTGCTTGAGCTAGCGTGCTCCAAAGGCTTCCACGCCACGCAGGCGGCCATGCTATTCGAGATGCCAACGTACCGGGACAGATTGGCCACGGCAGAAGCCCCACGCGGCTATTACAAGGATGAAGCTACGGCCATTGCGTGGGTCAAGAGAAATTATGAGATTGACGATGTGTTCATCTCCCGCCGCAACATGGGCGAAGTTGGCAGATGGGAGAAGAGCGGTTGGAAAGACGTGCTGACCGACAGTGGCCTACTTCTAAGGAACAGTCCGGCCGACGCATTCATCACTCAGCTCGCGCAAGTCGAAGAGCTGGCTGTGCTCATCACCGACGACGACGGAAACCACGACATCCAGGCCATCTTTGACGTGCGCCACCTCCGCGAGGCTTTGGCGTCGGATCAGACGGACTGGGACTGCGCGCTGCCAAGCTGATCTATGGCCCTCGCTAAATTGAGGCTCCTCTGCGACTCGCCACTGCAATCCTCGCCGCCACTATTGTCGCCGCCTGCGGAGCTCAGCCAACGCCGGTGGGGCCGACGGCCACGCCCGCGGTACCGCCGGAGGCGGGGCCGTTGCTGTCAACCATATTGGCGTCCGCTGCGACGCCGAGGGACGTCTCCACGCCGACCACGGCGCCCACACCAAGGCGGACCCCAGTGCCGACCGCCACTACGCTGCCGCTACCGCCCACCGCTGCCCAGAGACTTATCGAGTTGGAGACGAGCTTTCAGCGGGTTGAGGGGGACTATGCATTCTGGGAAGTGCTTACCGACACCGCCTATCAAAGCCTTCTCACGCTAGCTAGCTCTGCAACACCGAGGCCGGATAGCCCTGTTCTCTTCCTTCGATGCTTTGAGGACAGCCAGGAAACAGAAGTGGAAATCCTGTGGCTAGGAACTCTAGCAACGGCAGACCATCAGGACGAGGTCGCCTACGATGGCAGCGTTGGCCGGCTCCGCTCAACTGCAACGGGAGACTATCACGACGAGCTTGGCGCCTTCACGTCGAACCTTGGAACCTCCCGTAGGGTCACTACCAAGTTTGAAGAGTGGGTTTTTCGGTCATACCAGCCAGAGAGCGGCGCGGCGGTGCTCGCGACATTCAGCGGTACCCCTGGTGCGTTTATCGAGCAGCTACGTCTTTGGGAGTGGTTACGCGTGGCCCTTCTTGATTCTGACCAGGGGGTGCTTGCCGGCGCGGAGTTCGATCTTCGTGGTCTATCCGATGCGCGTAACGAAGCGCGTTGGGGCTGCGGGTAGGACGCAGGGGCGTGTCTGGCAAACTGCCGCCGCCGCGGAACCCATCACCAGCGAGAACGTCTACCGGGCGCTCAGAGACTTAGGTTGATGTTGAAGGCCGCCGGCGGTACACGTATACTGCTCAACAGAATACGTATTCCTAGCGAGAAGCACCCGCGCGATGAAACAGAAGCTCACTATCACGGTGGACGCCGAGCTGGTCCCGAAGGCCAAGCGGTACGCCCGCTCCCGCGGCGTCTCGCTGTCGTCGCTAATCGAGCAGTCGCTCAGAGAGGTCGCCGGAGCGGACGCGCCCTCCTTCACCGCCCGGTGGCGGGGCAAGTTCAAGCCGGCGGAGCGTGACGACCCGCGCTACCACGCCCTGGCTAAGAAGTATCTCCAGTGATCCTGCTTGACACCGACGTGCTGATCGACGTCGCCCTCGATCGGCGTCCCCACTCCGGGCCGGCCTCGGAACTATTGGACCGGATTGAGCAGGGCGCGGAGAACGCTTCCATCGCCTGGCACTCGGTCTCTAACCTCTACTACATGGTGGCCCCGGCGCGCGGCGGCGTACGCACCCGCGACTTCATCGTCCACCTCACGCGATTTGTGGCGGTGGCGGCGACCGGCACCGAGGCCATACGTTACGCCGCCGAGCTTCCCATGACGGACTTCGAGGACGCGATGCAGGTCGCCGCTGCCCGCGCCTGCGGCGCCGGCCACATCGTGACGAGGAACGTCAGGGACTACGAACGCTCCCCAATCCCCGCCGTCGATCCCCAAGAGGCGCTCAGCGGCCTGTTCTGAGCGCGCCGGATCTTCCGCCGCGATTGGCGCTGGCGCCAATTGGAGGGGCCGCGCCGCGGAACGGGACATCCCGTAGGGGCGTCCCTTGTGGGCGCCCTCTCCCTCCGGCCTCTCTCTGCCGCAGCGACTAGGGTCCTAACCGCCCTCGCCAATCCGGTACACGCGCACGCAGTTGCCGGCGAGGATGGCGTGCTTCTCGTCTTCCGGCACGCTTGCGAAGTGCTCCTCGATGACGCGCCGCGAGTTGGGGAAAGTCGGCCCGGGAACGCTGTCTTGACGAGTAGATGCTGTGATGTGATGATGTGGCCATGCGCACGACGATAACAATTGACGACGATGTCCTGGCCGTCGCCCGGGCGCTAGCGGAGCGGAAGGGAAGCAGCCTTGGGAACGCCCTATCGGAGTTGGCGCGGCGCGGCTTCAAGAGCCCACCCCCCGGTGACGGGGACGGGACGGTCTTTGCCGTCGCCACCGATGCAGAACCGATCACCAGCGAGGATGTCTACCGGTCGCTGAGTGACTGGCCGTGACCGCGCTGCTGGATGTGAACGTCCTAGTAGCCCTCGCTTGGCCCAACCACGTGCATCACGCCGCCGCCAGAGCATGGTTCGAGGGGCGCCGCGAGGGCGGCTGGGCAACCTGTCCCTTAACGGAGGCAGGTTTCGTCCGTGTATCCTCGAATCCGTCGGCGGTGCGGCATACCGTCACTCCCCTCGACGCCATCGCGGTCTTGCAGAGACTCACCCAATTGGAGTCCCATGCGTTTTGGCCGCTGGACCAGTCCATCGTGCATTTGCCGCAATCGATCGGCGTTCGTCTCCAGGGTTACCGTCAGATTACGGACGCCGTATTGCTGGCCGCCGCAATGCAACGAAATGGACAGTTAGCTACGCTGGACAAGGGCATGGAAGGGTTGGTCCCGAAAAGCGAACGCGCCTCTTTGTGCGTCATTCCGGTGTGATGGAGCGCTAATGCGCCGACGCGCGTGACGGCGCGTGCCCTCTCGCAGACGCCCTAAAGGGCGAGAGGCCGGACGGCGCCCACGAGGGGTGCCCCTACGAGATGGGGAGCCGGCCCTAGCCGCCCTGGCCGATGCGGTAGACGCGGACGCAGTTGCCGGCGAGGATGGCGTGCTTCTCGTCCTCCGGCACGCCCGCGAAATGCTCCTCGATGACGCGCCGCGAGTTGGGGAAGTCTGCTCCCATGTGCGGGTAGTCGCTCGACCACATCATTTGGCTCACGCCGATGAAGTGACGGTTGACCACGCCGTAGTAGTCGGTGATGTAGGTGGTGAAGATGTTGTGGTCGAAGTAGTAGCTGGGGAGCTCGTCGAGCTTGGGGCGCACGGTGGGGCTGAGGCGCTGATAACGGTTGTCGAGCTGCTCCTTGACGTACGGCACCCACGAGGAGTCGCATTCCGCGAAGACGACGTTGAGGCTGGGGAAGCGGTCGAAGACGCCGGTGTAGATTAGTTCGAGGCAGTTGTTCGGCGTCGTGGTGTGGCGCAGTTCGCCCCGGGAGGTGAGGCCGGTGCGGTTGGGGTCGTCGTCGCCGGTGATGCCGGGCGAGACGCTGACGTGAATGCTGACGGTGCGGTCTATCTCAACCATGGCCGCCCAGAAGGGGTCGTCGTCCGGGGAGATGGCCGGTCCGGCGGACGGCCATTGAGCGAGGAGCGGCGTTTGGAGCCCGGGGGCGGCCATGGCGCGGTCGAGCTCCGCCAAGGCCGAGTCGACGCCCAGGGTGGGAATCATCGCGGCGCCGACGAGGCGGTCGGGGGCGTGGCCGCAATAGGCGGCGAGCCAGTCGTTGTAGGCGTGGAGCAGGGCTAGGTGGAAGCCGGGGTCTTTGCCGGCCATGGCCCACACCGCCGTCGATTGCCGCGGCGTGGGATAGAGCACCTCGGCGTCGACGCCGTCCAGGTCCTGGGCTTCGAGGCGCGCGACGGGGTCGTAGCCGGCGCGAGGGACGTCCTCCCACAGCTTCCAGGGGACGCACTGCTCGGGCGGAAGGCCGCCGTTGATGTTGTTGCCGAAGTTGATCGGGGCCGGGGCACCCTCGAAGATCCAGGCGTCGCCTTCCTCGAAGTGTTCGAGGCGGGGCGCCCGGTTGGCGTACTCGGCGGGTAGCCCGTTCTTCCAAAGCTCCGGCGGCTCGTTGACGTGCCCGTCACCTGAAACGAGTTGATAGTCGCGCATGTGCCCCTCCTCGTCCGGCTTCACCCGCCGGACTCTTCGCCAACAGGGAACGACTTTTGGCGGCGATTGTCAACGGCCCGAGGGGGTGGTTTGTGGCGGGTCTCCGCCTGGCGGCGCGTGCCCTTTCCCGTTACGCAAAGGTCTCCCAGAAGGGGAGAGGTCTGGGGTGCGCCCGCGCTAGTCGCGCATGTTGACGTATTGCACTGGGCGGTCGAGGTCGAGATCCTTGACCAGCTCGATGGCTTGCTGGAGGTCGTCGCGCTTCTTGCCGCTGACGCGGAGTTCCTCGCCTTGGATGGCGGCCTGGACCTTGAGCTTCGAGTCCTTGATCGCCTTGGTGATGCGCTTGGCGGCGTCGGCGGGGATGCCCTGGCGCACGACTGCGGTCTGCCGGAGCGCGCCGCCCGAGGCGTTCTGGGGGTCCTTGTATTCGAGCGCGGCGGGATCGACCTTGCGGCGCACGAGGTAGGTCTGGAGCAGCTCGTGCATCTGGCGCAGGCGCATGTCGTCGTCGGCGAGCAGGGTGAGGACGTCGCCGTCGCGGTCGATCCGCGCCTTGCTGTCCTTGAAGTCGTACCGCTGCTTGATCTCGCGGAGCACGCCCTGGACGGCGTTCTCCACTTCTGTTATATCGGCGCGGGAGACGATGTCGAAGGTTGGCACTCGCTGCCTCTGTTTCCGTTTAGATTAGCAGTTTGACCGGCACGGGCTTAGGAGAAGCCTGCGCGGAGGTCGACCCGACGGCGGCGGTGCGCTCGGCGAGGTCGGCAATCGACGTCCTGGCGAGGATTTCGTTCACCGCGGTCTCCACGTCTTGCCAGATGTCGCGCTGTCCGCACGCTCCGGAGTGGGCGCAGAAATCGGGCTCCTCGATGCACGAGACGGTGGAGACGGTGTCGCCGAGAGCCTCCATGACGGAGCGCAAGTCGATCCCGGCGGGGTCGCGGCCCAACACGTGACCGCCTTGCGGCCCGCGCTGGCTGGACACCAGCCCCTGCTTGTTCAGCGTGCTGAGCAGCCGTTCGAGGTAGGCCTCGGGAATGCCCTGGCGCTGGGCGACGGCGGCGGCGTGCACCGGCCCCGAGTCGGCGCGCTGGGCGAGGTCAACGAGGGCCCGCACCGCGTAATCGACCTTGATCGGCACATGCATCGCTCTCCTCCTCCGCTTCCGCCCGCCGGTGAATCCCTACTCGGTGCTCACCGGCTTCTTCTGCCCCTTCAACGCCGACATCATGGAGTGCCACGACAGCGTGGCGCACTTCACTCGCGAGGGGAACTCCGCCACGCCGGCGAGCACTTCGAGGTCGCCCAGGTCGTCCTCGTCCCCCGGCTCAGCCACGCCGGTGACCATTTCGTGGAAGGCGCCGAAGAGACGTTCCGCCTCCTCGATCGTCTTGCCCTTGATGGTCGCGGTCATCATGGAGGCCGAGGCGCGGGAGATGGCGCATCCCGAGCCCTGGAAGCTCATGTCCTCGATGCGTCCGTCGTCGAGCCTGACGTAGACCGTCACCCGGTCGCCGCAGAGGGGATTGTATCCCTCCATGCGCGTCGTGGCGTTCTCAAGCTCACGGAAATTGCGCGGCCTGCTGTTGTGGTCCAAGACCAGCTCTTGGTAAAGCTCTCGTAGCTCTGACACGTCCGGGGGTTCTCCTCTGACTCTGTCTAGCCCATCACTTCAAGGACCTTGTCGATCCCCTCGACGAGGGCGTCGATCTCCGCTTTGGTGTTGTAGAAGGCGAGCGACGCGCGGGCCGTCGCCGGCACGCCGAACCGGTCCATCACCGGCTGAGCGCAGTGGTGGCCGGTGCGGATGGCGATGCCCTCGGTATCCAGAATCGTGCCCACGTCGTGAGGGTGAACGCCGTCGAGGGTGAAACTGAGCACGCCCGCCTTGTGCCGCGCCGTGCCGATGGGGCGCAGCCGCTCGACGCCGGCGAGCCGTTCCGTCCCGTAGGCGAGCAGCTCCGCCTCGTAGGCCTCGATGGCCTCGCGGCCGAGGGACTCGACATAATCGATGGCGGCGCCGAGGCCGATGCCGCCGGCGATGTGCGGCGTGCCCGCCTCGAACTTGTAGGGCAGGTCGTTGTAGATGGTCTTCTCGAAGGTGACGGACTTGATCTGCTCGCCACCGCCCTGGTAGGGAGGCATCGCCTCAAGGTGCTCGGCTTTGCCGTAGAGCGCGCCGACGCCGGTGGGGCCGTAGAGCTTGTGGCCGGAGAAGACGTAGAAGTCGCAGTCGAGGTCGGCCACGTCGATGCGGAGGTGGGGGGCGGCCTGTGCGCCGTCGAACAGAACGGGCACGCCGCGCGCGCGGGCCATCGCGGCGATCTCACGGGCGGGGTTGATTGTGCCTAGGGCGTTCGACACGTGGACGGCCGAGACGATCTTGGTCTGGGGGCCGATGAGGCGCTCGAACTCGTCCATCTCCAGTTCGCCGTCGTCGTTTATGGGGACGACGCGGAGCGTGGCCCCCGTCTGCTCGCAGACGATCTGCCACGGCACGATGTTGGAGTGGTGCTCCATGGCCGTGATCAGCACCTCGTCGCCGGGGGCGAGGCGCGGGCGGGCGAAGCTCTGCGCCACGAGGTTGATCCCCTCGGTTGAGCCGCGCACGAAGATGATCTCGCGGTCCTCGCGCGCGCCGATGAAGCGGCGGATCTTGCCGCGCGCGCCCTCGTATTCCTCCGTCGCGGCCTGGCTCAGGGAGTGGACCCCGCGGTGGATGTTGGCGTTGAGGGTGGTGTAGTAGCGGGTGAGCGTGTCGATCACGGCCTGCGGCTTCTGCGCCGTAGCCGCGTTGTCGAGATAGACGAGCGGCCGCCCGTTCACCTGCTGTTGCAGGATGGGGAAGTCGGCGCGGACGCGCTCCACGTCGAGAGCGGTCTTGGCGGTCGAGTGGTTGGACATGGTCATGGTGCGGTTCCCGTCTTTGCGGGCTTCGAGCCGCGCCCGAGCTCGCGGCGGAGGCGGCGGGTCAGATAGGCGCGAAGCTCGCGGGGCTCCGCGGCGGCGACGATCTCGGCGGCGAAGGCCTCGACGAGCATCCCCCGCGCGTTTGGCTCTTCGAGGCCGCGGCTGCGGAGATAGAACAGGGCCGCCTCGTCGAGCCGCCCCACGGTCGCGCCGTGGCGGCATTTGACGTCGTCGGTCCAGATTTCCAGGCTCGGCTTGCTGTCGGCCTCGGCCTTCTTGGAGAGAAGCAGGCCCCGGCTCGACTGATCGGCGTCGGCCTTGACGGCGTTGGGCGCCACGTGCACCCGCCCCGAAAAGACGCTGCGCGATTGGCCGTCGAGGACGGCGCGGTAGCGCTGCGCGCTCGTGGTGCGCGGGGCGACGTGTTCGATGGAGGTCTGGTTGTCGACGTGCTGCGATCCGTGGGTCAGCGAGAGCCCGTCGAGGCGGCACGCGGCGCCGTCGCCTGCGAGCCGTACGTCGAGCGCGTTGCGGACGAGTTCGGCACCGCCGGTGTAGACCGTCGAAGTCAGGCGCGCGCCGCGTTCGAGGCGGGCCGTCGTCGAACCCACGTGGGACGAGCCGCGCGCGCCGAGCACGAGCTTGGCGTGGACGAGGTCGGCGTTGTCGCCGGCCTCGATCTCGGTGACCGCGTTGGTGACCAGACGGTCGGACGCCGTGTGCAGATGGGTCTCCACGATGGCGGCGCGGGCGTCCCGCTCGACGACGACGAGCGCGCGGGGGTGCGAGATGCTCGACTCGTCCGTCGCGATGAAGACAAGATGGACCGCCGCGAGAGGCCCGTCGGCGGGGACGCGCACCACGGCGGCGTCGGTGAGGAAGGCGGCGTTCAGCGCGGCGAATCCGCCGGAGTCGATCGAGGTGGTCCGACCAAGATGCGCCTCGACCCAGGAATCGTCCTGATCGAGGGCTGCCGCCAGCGGCATGGCGACCTTGTTGCCAGAGCCGCCGGCGAAGCGCCCGTTGACGAAGACCAGGGTCGTCCACGGGCCGTCCGGCGCCGCGCGAAGCGAGGGAGCGCCGCGCAGCGCCTTCGAGAGGGTGATGTCCGTGGCGGGTGCGAGGCCGAGCTCGGCGTTGGCGATGGGCGAGACGTTGGTGTACTTCCACGCCTCGTTGCCCCGGCGCGCGGTGGGGAAGCCGGTCTCGGCGAAGCGCTCCATGGCCCGCTTGCGCAGACCGGCGAGCCAGGCGGGAATCTCCACGCCCGCCGCTTGGAAGTCGGCACGGTAGCGCTCGGCGGCGTCCGCCGCGGCGGCCATCGCTACGCCTCCGCCCCCGCGGACGTCTGCTCGCGGACCCAGTCGTAGCCCTCGGCTTCGAGCTTGATGCCAAGCTCCTTGCCGCCGGAGAGCACGATCCTCCCGTCGATGAGCACGTGGACGCGGTCGGGGACGATGTAATCGAGGAGCCGCTGGTAGTGGGTGACGACGATCATGGCGTTGTCGGGGCGGCGCAGCGAGTTGACACCCTCGGCGACCGTGCGCAGCGCGTCCACGTCGAGGCCGGAGTCGGTCTCGTCGAGGACGGCGAGCCGGGGTTCGAGGACGGCCATCTGCAGGACCTCGTTGCGCTTCTTCTCGCCGCCGGAGAAGCCCTCGTTTAGCGCGCGGCTGCTGAGCTTGGGGTCCATCTTCACCAGCTGCATCTTCTGCTTGACGAGCTTGCTGAAGTCCCGCAGCTCGCACTCGGGCAGGCCTTTGTGGACCTGTACCGCGTTATAGGCGGAGCGGAGGAACTGCGAGAGCCGCACGCCGGGGACCTCGACGGGATACTGAAAGGCGAGGAAGAGGCCCTCGCGGGCGCGCAGGTCGGGGCTCATCGCGAGCAAGTCGGCGCCGGCGTAGCGGACGCTCCCCGCCGTCGCCTCGAATGAGGGGTGCCCGGCGAGGACGTTGGCGAGGGTACTCTTCCCCGAGCCGTTCGGCCCCATCACGGCGTGGACCTCGCCGGCGTTCACCGTGAGGTTGATTCCCTTGAGGATTTCGACGCCGTTGACGGAGGCGCGGAGTCCTTCGACGGCAAGAAGCGGCGCGCCCATGCCGTCGCTACCCAACGGAGCCTTCCAGGCTGACCTTCAGGAGCTGGGACGCCTCGACGGCGAACTCCCAGGGAAGCTCCTTGAAGATGTCGCGGCAGAAGCCGTTGATGATCATAAAGTGGGCGTCCTCCGACGAGACCCCGCGCTGCATGAGGTAGAAGAGCTGGTCGTCGCTGACCTTGGAGGTGGAAGCCTCGTGCTCCACCTGCGCGTTGGGGTTCTTCACCTCGATGTAGGGGACGGTGTGCGCGCCGCAGGCCCCGCCGACGAGCAGCGAGTCGCACTGCGTGTAGTTGCGCGCCCCGTCGGCCCCGGGGTTGATCTTCACCAAGCCGCGGTAGGTGTTGTTTCCCCGCCCCGCGGAGATGCCCTTGGAGACGATCGTGCTCTTGGTGCCCCGGCCGATGTGGACCATCTTCGTCCCGGTGTCGGCCTGCTGCCGGTTGTTGACCAGCGCGACCGAGTAGAACTCGCCGGTGGACTCGTCGCCTTGCAGGATGACGCTGGGGTACTTCCACGTGATCGCCGAGCCGGTCTCGACCTGCGTCCAGGAGATCTTCGAGTCCTTACCGCGGGCGGCGCCGCGCTTGGTGACGAAGTTGTAGACGCCGCCGTTGCCGTCCACGTCGCCGGGGAACCAGTTCTGCAGCGTCGAGTACTTGATCTCGGCGCGGTCCAGGGCCACGAGCTCGACGACGGCGGCGTGGAGTTGGTGCTCCTTCCGCGATGGCGCGGTGCAGCCTTCGAGGTAGCTGACGTAGCTGTCGTCGTCGGCCACGATGAGCGTCCGCTCGAACTGGCCCGATCCGGCCTGGTTGATACGGAAATAGGTCATGAGCTCGACGGGGCACCGCACGCCCTTCGGAATGTAGGCGAAGGAGCCGTCGCTGAAGACCGCCGCGTTCAGGGCGGCGTAGAAGTTATCGCTGTAGGGGACGACCGAGCCCAGGTACTTGCGCACCAGCTCGGGGTGTTCCCGCACCGCCTCGGACATCGAACAGAAGATGACGCCGATCTTGTCCAGGCTCTCCTTGTACGTCGTGGCGACGGAGACGCTGTCGAAGACCGCGTCCACGGCCACGCCCTGGAGCCGCTTCTGCTCCTCCAACGGGATGCCCAGTTTCTCGTACGCCGCCAGGATTTCGGGGTCGACGCTGTCGAGGTCCTTGGGGCCGGCGTCGGGGGACTTCGGCGCCGAGTAGTAGATGATGTCCTGGTAGTCGATGGGCTCGTGGCGCACGTTGGCCCAGGTGGGCTCCTCGTCGCGCAGGGTCAGCCAGTGCCGGTAGGCCTTGAGCCGCCACTCGAGTAGCCACTCCGGCTCGCCCTTCTTCTCCGAGATGGTCCGGACGACATCCTCGCTCAGGCCCTTCGGGATCACGTCGGACTCGACGTCGACGGTGAAGCCGAACCGGTACTCCTGAGAGACAAGCGCCTCCGGCTTTGTCGATTGGGTTGTCAAAACGGCCTCGCGTTCAGTCGGTTGTAGCCGGTATACCTATTCCCGACCAAAGTGGTCAAGAACTACTTGCAGGATAGCACCAACCCCGTCGGGTGTAAAGATAGCGGCGTCCCAGGGGGCTTACCGGCGACCCGCCATACTTGCGTCATACCCGGCTTATAATGCCCAGCAGTCATTGGTGGAAAGAGGATGTGTTCATGGATCCAGAGCAGCCGGTCCCCGCTCAGCCCCATGGAGCGTTGGCTCTCGTCGGCGCCTGGAGCGACATGGGCGATGAACAGATCGACGCGCTAGTCGCGCACATCTACGCGGAACGAGAGAGAGATACCGGTCGCCGCGTAGATTTCGAGGCTTAATTCCCTCCCGTAGGGGCGCCCCTTGTGGGCGCCCGCTCCCTTTCCAACGGAGACCTTTGGGGAACCCGCCCGCAGGTCAGCACGGGTGGGGCCGGGAGGCCTTGCCGCTTCTCCCCACGGGAGAAAATTGAGATGAGGGGCCCCCTCCCAACCACCACAGGTCATCGAAGCCTCCCGTAGGGGCGATTCACGAATCCCCCTCCCCTTCCGGCCTCTCCCCCTCTGGGGGGTCCCGGGGGCTCAGGTACTTCGACGTCCTGAATGCCTTGACCTCCTGGCTTTCGGACGTGCGCCGCGTCTCTTCCTTGATGGTCTTCAGCAGGGAGAGACTCCTAGTTTACTCCTGGTATGCGCCGACGTCGTGCAGGGCGCCGCAAGCTGGACAGGAGAACCGCGGCCGGGCCTCCAGGTGCTTGGCGCTCAACGTGAATGCCCAGGCGCAGCTCGGGCATGTCAGGGGCACGCGCTTGTCGTCTCTGTGTCGGCTCGGGCGCTCGCGGGGTTCGACCTGTACTGCGGTCCCGGCGGGCCGGACCGGTGCCTCTCGGTGGGGCACGAGCTCGTCGTCTCTGCGTCGGCTTGGGCGCTCGCGGGGTTCGACCTGTACTGCGGTCCCGGCGGGCTGGACCGGTGCCTCTCGGTGGACCACGAGCGTGCCGGCCATCATGTCGTACAGCGACTGCTTCTTCCTCGTCCAAATGACCATGAGGTAGCAGATCAGAAGGGTCAGTGTCGCCGAGATCCACTCCGCGATCTCGCGCCATAGCGCCCGCCAGCCGCTGATGCGGTGCCCTTTGAGGTCCGTCACGATGATCCCGACGGCCATCTTGCCGAGCGTGGCCTGATGCTTCGATCTGTGCATCAGGACGACGTACGCAGTTCCGATCACGATGTTCAGCACGAGGGAAACATTAGGCCCGGTGAGTAGCAGGACGACCAACCCCACGGGGGCCGTTACGAAGGCGTCGACGATCGCGGCGGCCAAGCGCCGCCGGAAGCCGGCGTATCTTGGGGCGTGCGGGGTGTGGACGGGGCCAGCGGGGTCAGACAGGCGCTCGTGAGCCGACCGGAGGTCCCGGCCGCAGTGGCTGCAGAACGCGTTCTGGTCGTCGTTCGCGGCGGTGCAACCCGGGCAGATCCTCATGGCCTATCCAGATTCCTCCACTCCTATGGGCTGCATTGCGCCACACGGGCGCGAACATCGCTGACGACAACATAGGGGTCGAACTCGGTCTTGATGTTGTAAACGTTCGAGACGTGCGGAAGGGCAAGGTCATGCCCCAAGGGCTTCACGGCTTTGTACTCCGCCATGACGTCGGCGCCCGGCTGCGCAAGCATAAAGGCCCGCCCTCCTGGGAGAAAGGCCCGGCCTCGGTCTGGGCGCGGGGGCGTTGTTCCTAAAGCCTCCGGTAGCACTACCCGCTAGGCAGTGTGGGGCGTTCTGACCTTGGGTTGCGACTTTTGGTGCAGCGGGATTGGTGCAGCGGGACGGGTTTAGGTGCAACCGGTACTTGTGGTGCAAAGCCCCCTCTGGGGGAGATTGAGAGAGGGCACGCGCCGACAGGCGCGCCGGCCCCCGATGACGCCTGGCAACTTGTGAAGCGGTGGTCACCCGCCGAGCTCCCCGCGAAGCTGCTCGATGACGAGCTCGTCGGTGGGGAAGGCGAGGGGGCCGGGGAGCGCCGACGGATCGAAGAACCCCGCCTCGTCGAGGTCGTCGTCGGCTTGGAGGCTTCCGCCGACGGCCCGGCCGCGGAACCAGACGCCCACGGTGAGCGTGTCGGGGTTGTGGAAGTTGGAGTGGACCGCGTAGACCTCGCCGGTCTCCACCTCTAGGCCCGTCTCTTCCAGGAGCTCGCGCCGCGCTGCCTCGCGGATATCCTCGCCCCACTCGACGTAGCCCGACGGGATGCACCACAGCCCGGCCCGGTCGCGGCCCGGGGCGCGCCGACCCAGCAGCACTCGCCCGTCTTCCACGATGACGACGGCGACCCCGACGACGGGGTTGCGGAACTGCACGTAGCCGCAGGAGTCGCAGGCGGGGCGCTCGATCCCGCCCCGAAGGCGGCGCCCTAGGCGGCTCGCGCAATGGGGGCAGTAGACGAACTCGGTCATGGGGCCGCTCCGCGCATGACGTCGGCCGTTAGCCGATCTCCGCGGCGACGCGGCCCATCTCGCGCGTGTCGTAGCCGCCGAGGGCCTCGACCTCGCCGCGGAACGCCTTGCCGCGCGCCGACCCGCCGTCGAGCAGGTCGAGCACGGGCGCGAGGAGGTCGGAGTCGTAGAACTCGCGCGGTATCACGAGGTCGTAGCGCTCCTCGAGCAGCGGCGTGAAGCCGAGTTCGAGCGCCCGCGCCGCGGCCATCACGCCCAGACCGGCGTCGGCGGCCCCGCTCGCCACCTGCGCCGCGACGGCGAGGTGGGTGTACTCCTCGCGCTCGTAGCCGCGGACGCAGCTGGGATCGATTCCCAGCTGCGCCAGCTTGTAGTCGAGCAAGACCCGCGTCCCCGATCCCCGCTGCCGGTTGACGAACGACACACCGCCGCCCGCGAGGTCCTCCAGCGACGTCACGCCTTTGGGGTTGCCGGGGAGGGTCATCAGCCCCTGCACACGGTGGGCCAGCGTCACCATGACCATCGGACGGCCCTGGCGGTGGCGCTCGACGTAGGCGCGGTTGTACTCACCGGTCTCCTCGTCGAGCAGGTGGCTCCCCGCGGCGTGGGCCTGGCCGCGCCGGAGGGCGACGAGACCGCCCAGGCTGCCGACGTTCGACGACGCGAGGGAACGCGGCGGTTGACGGCGGCGCAGGTGGGAGGCGAGCAGGTCGAGGGTCACGTCGTGGCTGCCGATGACGACGACGGTGTTGTCGATCTCGGCGAGGGGCCGCCGCAGGTGGACGGTGATCGAGTCGCCCGTGTTGACCCCCTCCGAAAAGCGGGGAATCAGCGCGAGGCCGTCGGCGCGCACCAGCGACATAATGACGCCGGCCCCGCGCTGGAGCGGCGCGGCGATGAGCCGCCCGCTGACGCGCCCCAGTTTCACCCGCAGCCACTCGTCCTCGCCCATCGGCGAGAGCACCTTGCGGCTCATCACGGCCTCGACCGTCTGCGGCGGCGCGCTCTCCCGCCCCAGCATCCGGTCGAGCAACGGTTTTAGGAAGAGCTCCGACGTCACCACCGCGGAGGCGGGGTAGCCGGGGATGCCCAGCACGGGCGTCTCTCCGATGACGCCCAGGACGACGGGGTGCCCAGGCCGCACCGCGACGCCGTGGACCAGCAGCTCGCCGAGGTCGCGGACGACGGACGCGGTGAAGTCCTCCGATCCCGCGGAGGAGCCGGCGTTGACCGCCACGGCGTCGCACTCGCGGGCCGCCGCCGCGACGGCCTCGGCGATCAGCGCGGGGTCGTCGGGGACGATGGGCTTGCGGAGCGGCTCGCCGCCCCATTCCGTCACTTGCCCCGCCAGCATCAGCGAGTTGTACTCGACGATGTCGCCCTTGCCCGGCGCGGCGGTGGGCGGGACGAGCTCGCTGCCCGTCGGAATGATCGCGACGCGTGGCCGCCGCCGCACCGGTAGAGACGTCACGCCGCCGGCCGCCGCCGCGCCCACGTCTTCGGGGCGGATGGTGTGGTTCTCGGGCAGCACCAGCTCCGTGGCCACGATGTCCTCGCCCATGGGCCGGACGTGCTGCCAGGGGGCGGCGGGGGCCATGATCTCGATGTCGCCGCCCGCCTCGTGGATCACCTCGCGCATGATCACCGCGTCGAAGCCGTCGGGCATGGGGTCGCCGGTATCGACCCAGACCGCCTGCGGGCCCAGCTCCAGCCGGATGGGGGCGGTCTCGGTGGCGCGGACGGTGTCCACGGCGCGCACCGCGGCCCCGTCCATGGCGGCGGCGTTGTAGTGCGGCGAGGAGCGGCGCGCCCAGATGGGCTCGGCGGTCACGCGGCCCAGGGCTTCGTCGAGGGGCACGGCCTCCGCCTCGAGCGGGCCGAGGCCGGCCGCGTCGAGACGCTCGTAGAAGCGGCGGTACGCCTCCTCGATGGGCACGTCTTCGAGGTAGTACTCCCGGCGCCGTCCGTGATGGCGATGGTCGTGCTCCATGCCGCCATTCTAGCGTTGGCGGGCGGCTCAGGGCGGAACGCGCTATAATCCGCCGCGACCTTCTCTACCACCGCCGCCCTCCGGCGCGGCGGTGCGCGTCCGAAAGTGGGGTGCGGCGTGAGTCTCAAGAACAAGACCGCGATTACGGGCATCGGCCAGACGGAATACTCGAAGGGCTTGGGACGCCCCGAGCTCAGCACCGCCGTCGAGGCGTCGCGCAAGGCCATTGAGGACGCGGGCCTCAAGCCGAAGGACATCGACGGCATCGTCCGCTTCGACATGGAGGCCACCACCGAGGAGGCCCTGCACTCGGTCCTGGGGACGAACGACCTCACCTTCTTCGCCGAGACGGGCTACGGCGGCGGCGGCGGTGCGGCGACGGTCGCGCTCGCGGCCATGGCGGTGGCCACCGGTCAGGCGAACCACGTGCTCTGCTTCCGGTCGCGCAACCGGGGCAAGCTCTCGGCGGGCAGCGCCCAGGCGGGCAGGCCGTGGGAGAAGCAGTCGATGCTCGTCGGCGGCAACCAGCAGTACCACATCCCCTTCGGGCTCGTCTCGCCGGTGCAGCAGGTGGCGATGCTCACCCGCCGCCACATGCACGAGTTCGGCACCAAGCCCGAGCACCTCGGCGCAATCGCCGTCACCCAGCGCGACAACGCTACGCGCAACCCCGCCGCGGTCATGCGCCAGCCCATCACCATCGAGGACTACCTGAACGCGCGCTGGATCGCCGAACCGATGCGCCTCTTCGATTGCTGCCTGGAGACCGACGGCGCGGCGGCGCTCGTCGTCTCGTCGGCGGAGTGGGCGCGCAACTGTCCCAACCCGCCCGCCTACCTCCTGGCGGTATCGCAGGGCATGGCCTACATGACCACCGGCATGACCAACTACTACAAGGACGACGACTTCTTCCGCACCGACTCGTCCGTCTCCGCCAAGGCGCTCTACGAGCGCGCCGGCGTCGACGGCAAGGACATCGACGTAGCGCAGCTCTACGACGCCTTCAGCACCGTCGTGCTGTTGCTGCTTGAAGACTTCTTCTGCGGGCGGGGCAACGGCGGCCCCTACATCGCCTCCGGCGCCATCGGCTACCCCAACGGCGAGATCCCCATCAACACCAGCGGCGCCGGCCTCTCCGAGGTCTACCTCCACGGCTTCAACCTCATGGTCGAGGCCGTCAAGCAGATCCGAGGCACCTCAACCTCGCAAGTCAAAGACGTCGAGCTGTCGCTCTACACCTCCGCCGCGCCCGTGCCCTCCAGCGCGTTCTTGCTTAGTAAGAACCCGTAGCGCCTCGGGGGAGCACCCCGACCCTCTCCTCCTTTGGAGACCTTTGCGCAACCCGCCCGCGGGCTCAAGCACGGGTGGGGCCTGGAGGTCTTGCCTCTTCTCCCCACGGGAGAAGATTGAGATGAGGGGCCGCCTCGCAACCACCACGGGTTATCGAAGTCCGCCACCTTCGAGGTCAGCCACCCCTGTTACACAAGGGTCTCCTTTGGGGGAGACTGAGAGGGCGCGCCGCTAGGCGCGCGGGCGCTCGAGCGGCAATCGCCTTTCAGCTTTTCAAAGGAGGATCGGGACAATGGAAGAGCCGGTACATGAACGCGAAAGGGCAACGGAGGAGAGCTACCGCCGGGAGCGGCTGCTAGACCGGGTGGAGCGCATCACAGAAGCTCCCCTGCTAATACTGGCGGCTCTCATGATACCGCTGCTTGTTGGGTCGTTCTTGTGGGATCTGACGGAGCACCAGGAGACAACCTTCCTCGCGCTGGACATCTTTATATGGTCCGTTTTCGCCGCGGATCTTATGGTCAAGACGGCTATATCGCCGCGGAGGTCGTCCTACCTCAAAGCGCATTGGATAGATGTTGTGATAGTGGTCGTGCCCTTTGTCAGGCCGCTCAGGTTGGTACGACTCTTTGTCTACGGCTCACGGGCGTTCATGGGCATACAGCGCATGATGCGCATCGACTATCTTCTCGTGTATGGAGTGTTTCTCGTCATGGTGTCTGCCACGGTCGTGACGACGGTAGAGACCGGCGAGAACGCCCAGATTACGTCATTCCCAGACGCGCTTTGGTGGACTGTTGTCACGGTGACGACGGTTGGCTATGGGGATGTTGTTCCCGTGTCCGAAGCCGGGAGGGCCATGGCCTACATCCTCGTCCTCGGTGGTGTGGCGCTGTTCGGCGCGCTCACGGCGAACTTCTCGGCGCTCCTTATCAAAGAGCAGCCAAGTACAGACCAAAATACGACTCAACTAGTCGCGGAGATCAGGGCCTTGCGGAGGGAACTCGCGGAACAGCGTGGGGAAACGGTGAGTTAAGTGTGGCGGTCGCACTTAGCGCTCGCAAACGACTCCGTCGCCATCACCGTCGCGGGCGCTGGGGACTACATCGGCGGGGAAGCCTCGACCATTGCCTTGGCTTCCCCTTTGCCGCGGGACGTCGGCGCGTTCGGCCTCTTCGCATGAGCCGTACACCGCTGGGCTTGCAGCACTTGGGCTGGGTGTGAGCGTGGCCGTCGGCGCCGGTGCAGTCGTTGGTGTCGGGGTGGGGCTTGACCTGGGAACGAGAGGGGCTTGTCCATCGCAGCCGACGGCCATTTCCATGAGGGCGTCCCATTCCATTTGAGTCGCGGAGAGTCCCCAGTCGGCTTTGATGGTGATCCAGTCTGTCGCATATTGACACCAGTAGACTTCGTTCGGCGGTCTCCACTCCTCAGGGCCTCTGTCCGACTTGGAGCGGTTCGCGGATGCTGAGACCGCGATCAGATGATTGGCGTAGGTGAGGTCGTTGGCATAGGCGCGGCGTCTGTCGGCGTCCCACTCCCATGCACCAGAGCGGTACGCGTTGGCGAGCGGGACCATGTGGTCGATGTCGAGGCCTCGCGGCGCCGTCAGGGTCTCTCCCGTGTAAGGGTCGAGCCATTCACCCATCAAGACCCTGCAGCGGCGCTCGTCAGTGAATGTGACCTCGATCACCGACTCTTCGATCAACACCTCCTGCCTGGCGTCCTGGCAGTCGCGGTCGTCATCTACCCAAAGACGCCAGTTGTCCCGGTCGTAAGTGGGCAGGTCGCTTGGGACCTCGCGGATCGTCAGCTGTGGCAGACCGTTTAGCGAAGTCGCTGGCGAGTTGGGCGTTGGTGCCGGCGTCGCGGTAGGCGTTGGTGCCAGCGTCGCGGTAGGCGCGGGTGCGATCGTCGCGGTGGGTGAGGGTGCCAGCGTCGCGGTAGGCGCGGGTGCGATCGTCGCGGTGGGCGCGGGTGCGATCGTCGCGGTGGGTGAGGGTGCGATCGTCGCGGTGGGTGAGGGTGCGCTCGTCGCGGTGGGCGCGGGTGCGATCGTCGCGGTGGGCGTGGGTGCCAGCGTCGCGGACTGCTCGTCGGCGCCGCACGCTGCGGTGAACGCTAGCGCGGTGAGCAAGCCCAAGGTTCCAACCCAGAACTTCCACCCCTGGACATCCTTCAACAAAGGCATCATCTAGGCCCTCCGGATGACAGCAACCGCGTACTATACCAGTCCCGTCTCCGCTTCCTGTGCGGGCTGGGACCCGTCACTTCCCCGCTCCGCCCTCACCCCAGCAGCCGCACCTCGACCTCGGCCCCCGCGTAGAGGCCGCCCGCGTCCAGGGGCACGCGGAGCAGACCGTCGGCGCGCACTAGGGTGTAGATGAGGTTCGACTTGCCGAAGACGGGCTCGGCGTACCGCTTGCCGTCCCGTTCGACAAGGCGCGCCGGCACGTAGTCCTCCCTGCCGGGTGCCGAGGCCACGTCGCGGGTCAGGGTGGCGCGGGCCGTGGGCGGCTCCGGCGGCGCGGCGCAGCCGCTGAGCCACGCGATCGCGGGCCGCACGAAGAGGTCGAAGACGATCATCGCCGAGACGGGGTTGCCGGGCAGCCCGAACACCGGCTTCCCGCCCACGACGGCGAGCACCGTCGGCTTGCCGGGCCGCAGCGAGACGCCGTGGAGGAGGATGCCCGGCTCGCCAAGCCCCTGGATGACCTGGGCGGTCAGGTCGCGGGCGCTCACCGAGCTGCCCGCCGAGATGACCAGCGCGTCGTGCGCGCCCAGGCCATCCGCCGCCGCCCGCGCTAGGGCGTCGGCTTCGTCGCCGACGATGCCCAGCATCGCGGCTTGCCCGCCGGCGCGCTCGGTCAGCGCCGCCAGAGTGTAGCTGTTCACGTCGCGGACCTGCCCCGGCTCGGGGGCCGCGTCCGGCGGCACGACTTCGTCGCCGGTGGAGAGAATGCCCACGCTGGGACGGCGCGCCGCCTCGACCGTGGCCGCGCCGACGGCGGTCAGCCCGCCGAGGTCCTGCGGACGCAGCCGGTGGCCCTTGGGCAGCACAAGTCCGCCTTCCTTGACGTCCTCGCCGGGCTGCACGACGTTCTCGCCCACCGCGACGGCGCGGACGACCTCGATGGTGGTCTCGTCCACCGGCTGGGTGTGCTCGACCATGACGACGGCGTCGGCGCTGTGGGCCAGCATCCCGCCGGTATGCGCCCCCGCCGCCTCGCCCTGGGCGATGTCGAACGCCGGCCGGCTACCCGTGGGCACGTCGCCGGCCACGCGCAGATAAGCGGGAAGTCCCTCGCTCGCACCGAAGGTGTCCTTGGCGCGGACCGAGAAGCCGTCCATGCTCGAACGTGGGAACGAGGGAAGGTCGCCTCCGGCGAAGACGTCACGGGCCAGGTACCGCCCCAGCGCCCCCCCGGTGGCGACCGTCTCGACGCCAAGCACGCGGACCTCGACGCTGCGGCGCAGCAAGGCCAGCGCCTCCGAAGGCGGCAGGACGTTGAAGAGCTCCGGCATGGCGCCATTCTAGGAAGCGCAGCGTTCGGCGTCCACGCCCTCCGGAGACCTTTGCACAACCCGCGCCGTGTAGCGGCGCATCCCGTAGGGGCGTCCCTTGTGGGCGCCCTCCCTCCCGTAGGGGCGATTCGCGAATCGCCCTCCCTGAGCGCCCATGTGGCCCGGGGCCAGAGTCACGCAGCCCCCTACGGTCCGCCCCTAGTAAGCCCGCGCGCGGTCCACGACGTTGCGCAGCGGCTCGCCCGCAAGGTACCGCCCAAGGTTGTCGAGGAAGAGATCGACGACGCCGTCGTCGTAGCCCTCGGACAGGCCCGCGACGTGGGCGGTGACCAGGGCGTTGTCGACCTCCCACCAGGGGCTGTCGGCCGGGGGCGGCTCGCTCTGGAGCACATCGAGGGCGGCGCCCGCGATGCGCCGCTCCGCCAGCGCCGCCAGCAGCGCCGGTTCATCCACGAGGTCGCCGCGCGCCGGGTTGATGAAGTATGCCGTCGGCTTCATCAGGCTGAGCTCGCGGGCGCCGATCATGCCCCGCGTCTCCGGTGTCGAGGGCGCGGCGAGGACGAGGAAGTCGGCCTCGCGCAGCACGCGGTCGAGGGCGGACGGCGGCAGCACCTCGACCTCGGCGCCGACGAGGCCGGCGTCCGCGAGGTTGCGCTTGACCGCCAGCACGCGCATGCCGAAGGCCGCGGCGAGGCGCGCTGTCTCCCGTCCGATGGCCCCGAACCCCACGATCCCGATGGTCGCGCCGCGAAGCTGGGCCAGGTCGAAACGGTCCCACTGGCGCGCCCGCTGGCCTCGGACCATGCGCCCGACTTGCTTGGCCAGGGTCAACATCTGCGTCAGGACCCACTCGGCGACGGGGCCGGCGCTGATCCCCGCGCCGCTGGTGATGGCGACGTTCGGGTCGCGCCACACGTCGACCCCGCGCGCCCATTCCGACCCCGCCAGCGGTAGCTGTATCCAGCGCAGGTTGGGCGCGCGGCGCCCCATGTCGGCGGGCAGCCGGCGGGCGGCGAGCAACACCTCCGCCCGCGACAGCAGCGCGTCGAGGGAGCGTCCGCCGCTCCGGTCCGGCGCGGGCTCCTGCCCGGGGCGCAACGCCGAGGGCAGTTCCTCGAAGAGCCTCGCCGCCGCGTCGGCGACGTGAACCCGCGCGTCGACCTTCTCGATACGCTCGATCAGGTCGTCCGTAAGGCTGGTGGCGATGACTACTTCGACAGGTTCGCTGGACATGCCCGCATTATGCGCCGTGGCGTCCCCCCGGCGGAACCCGCCGCAGACATCTTGGCCGCTGACCTCTCTGCCCTTTGAGACCTTTGCAAAGCCGACTGGGCTCCTGGCGGGGGGAGCGGAGGTGGCATCCACTTAAACCTCTCCCCCTGTGGGGGAGACTGAGAGAGGGCGGGGGGGAGGCGGGGGCCGCGCGACCTTGCTGAAGCCCGCCTGCCCGGTTGCGCAAAGGTCTCCCTTTGGAGAGCCTCTCCGTCCCTTGGAGAGACCGAGAAAGGGCCGCGACATCCGCCCCTTCCCTATCCCTGCATTCGCCCCCTACCATGGTCCCATGCACACCCAGCCCAGCGGTGCCGGCCAGCCACCCACGGCCCTTCCTCTCGAGGGTCGCCGGTTGGCCATGGGCGCGCGCAACAAGCCACGAGACCTCCCCCCGAGCCGGTGGAAACAAGCCGCCTCCGGGAGTTCTTGCGTGTAGGCACACTGAGCGCCAGAGGTCGTGTCTCCGGGTTCGACGACGAGACACCCTGTCGGCGCTTGTGCGAGGCGAAGCCGGCTTTCGGCGAATGCCTTGAAGAACTCTTTGACGCCATCCTCTCCAGGTGGCGGCGGGAGTTGGAAAGAGAGACGGGGAGAGCAAGCTCAGCCAACTGATCCCGCCGGGCCCGTGGGGCCGGCCCGCCACCTCCGGCGCGCCCGCCGCTCCTTCTCACTCTTTAAAACGGGATCGCCCCCTTGGCCCCGGTGCGCCTTCCGCCAACCAATCGCGCCCTCTGGAAGGCTTTGCATAACCCCCGCCGGGTAACGGCGCAATCCCGTAGGGGCGTCCCTTGTGGGCGCCCTCCCTCCTGTAGGAGACCTTTGCGTAACCCGCCCGCAGGCTCAAGCATGGGTGGGGCCGGGAGGTCTTGCCTCTTCTCCCCACGGGAAAGATTGAGATGAGGGGCCCCCTCGCAACCACCACGGGTTATCGAAGCCCGCCACCTTCGCGGTCAGTCACCCCGGTTATTGCGAGAACCGGGGGAGAGGGGCCTCATCCGCCACTCCTTGACACCGGTTGCGGCGTCCCTAAGAATCCGGCCCACGCCGGAGGGCCTTTCGATGACCCACCCCACCGATTCTCAAGCCGCGCCGCCGGGCCGCCCCGACTCGCCGCTCGGCCCCTACCGAGTGCTCGACCTCACCGAGGGCGGGGTCAACTGGGCGGGACGCCTCCTCAGCGACATGGGCGCCGACGTGATCAAGGTCGAGCCTCCCGGCGGCAGCCCCACCCGCAACCGCGGCCCCTTCTACCAGGACGAGCCTCACCCCGAGCGCAGCCTCTACTGGACTGCCTACAACCTCAACAAGCGCGGCGTGACCCTCGACCTCGAACAGCCCGAAGGCCAGGACCTCTTCACCCGCCTCGCCGCCACGTCCGACTTCATCCTTGAATCGTCGACGCCGGGGACGATGCGCGACCTCGGCCTCGGCTACGAGCAGATGAGCGCGGTCAACCCCGGGATCATCTACGCCTCGATCACGCCCTTCGGCCAGTCCGGGCCCTACGCCCGGTACAAGACCACCGACATGGCGCTCTGGGCCATGGGCGGCGCCCTCTACGTCTGCGGCGACGGCGACCGCCCCCCGGCGCGGGTGTCCGTGCCCCAGGCGGAGCACCAAGGCGGAGCGCAGGGCGCGGCGGGCTCGCTCATCGCACTCTTCGCCCGCCACGCCACCGGCGAGGGCCAGCACGTGGACATCTCGATTCAAGCCGCGGTGATCCGGGTGCTGATGAACGCGGCGTCGAACTCGGTGCTCATGGACGTCAACATCGAGCGCGGCGGCGGGACGAAGAAGTTCGAGGACCTCACCGTGCGCGACGTCTTCCCCACGCTCGACGGCTACATCGCCGGCACCGTGTCGGGCGGCAACGTCGCCTGGCGGTCGACGGAGGCGCTGATCCGCTGGATGGAGGCGGAAGGCAAGGCGTCGGACTTCTTGAAGTCGCAGGACTGGCGCACCATGGACTACTACAAGATCATGACCGTCGGCGGCCAGTTGGCCCGCGACTTCGAACGGTGCCAGGCCGAGTTCGCCGCCTTCTTCGCCTCGAAGACGAAGGCGGAGATCTACGCCCACGCGGTGAGCGACAAGATGTTGCTCGCGCCGGTGAACAACATGAAGGACCTGCTGGAGAACGAGCACCTCGGCTTCCGCGAGTTCTGGCAAGAGGTCGACCAGCCCGGCATGGACGCGTCCTTCGCCTTCCCCGGACCGTACATAAAGATGAGCGAAACGCCGATCGAGTACCTGCGGGCCGCGCCCCTAATCGGCGAGCACAACGCCGACGTGTTCGGCGAGATCGGCGTCACCGAGCGCGACCTCGAACGGCTTCGGGACGCGGGCGTCGTGTAAGCGGCTCCCGTCGGGATGACGGGCGGGTGTATTCTGAAGGTCGCGACGAATTCCGGACCTCCGGCTAGACCAAGGAGCCTCGTACCTCCCATGCCTCGATTTCCGCGCCTCCGATTGCTCGTGCTGCCCGCCGTCCTCGCCGCCGCATTGGCTCTCACCGCATGCTCCGGCGAGTCGGCCACCCCCACGCCGCCGCGCCCCACCGCGACCCCCGGCGGCGCGATTACGCGAATCTACGTCGAGATGACGTCGTTCGACTTCATACCCGAGGACCTCGAATTCTCGGTCGGGGAGACCGTCGAGTTCGATCTCTTCTCAAAGGACATCGAGCACGACTTCACGGTGGAAGACCTCGATATTCACTGGGACGTGGACGGAGGAGAACGGGCTACGGAACAGTTCACGTTCGACAGCGCGGGGACCTACCGGCTCATCTGCACCGTACCCGCGCATGAGGCGGCGGGGATGATCGGCGAGATCGTCGTCCGCTGAGCGCGCCGACCCGCGGTCCGGCTTGACAATAAGCCGGACGCTCGGCATTATGCGGCACACCTGAAGCGGCCTTCCGTAATCGGTAGCGGCAGACAACCGGAAAGGGGGAGCCTGTGGATCTCTTCTGGGAGATTTACTTCGGCCTAGATCGCGTTGGGCACATCGTCGCCGGAATCACGTGGATCGGTATTCTCTACTACCTCAACTTCGCGCAGGTGCCTTTCTTTGCGAAGATGGAGCCTGCGGCGCGCACGAACGCCATACAGGTCCTGGTGCCCCAGGTGCTGTTCCTGTTCCGCTGGGCGGCCTTCTTCACCGTCCTCTTCGGCCTTGGCTTCATCATCGGGAAGGGCGCACAGGACCATAACTACTTTGGGACGACGCGCTTCTACGACATCGCCATCGGCGGCGTGATGGGCCTCATCATGGCGGGCAACGTCTGGTTCATCATCTGGCCGAATCAGAAGAAGGTCATCGCGGCGGCGACCGCCGGCGAGGCGCCGGACCCATCGTGGGGGCGGAAGACGCTGCTGGCGTCGCGCACCAACACGATGCTCTCGGTCCCGATGATCTTCTTCATGGCCGCGGCGATTCATTTGGACTCGCTGTGGAACTAGGGGAGGCCCAACCATGAACAGCATCGAAGGTTTCATCGAATCGCCCATCGGCAAGCCGATCGTGGCGGTGCTCTCCTTCATTGCCGGCATCACCGTCATCAACGGAAAGACGTTCCTCGAATCGCCCCACAAGACCGTCGTTGCCGGCGTCCTGCTCACGGGCGCGGCGGTCATCGCGATACGGATCTGGTCGATTGCCACCTAGCGCGCGGCGCTCTCAGGTCAACGAAATACGATAGCGGGAAGAGGCCCTGATCGCGGGGCCTCTTTTCGTTTCGGGTATCCCGCAACGCTGAGGCCGTTGGGCCGAAGCGGTTGCATTTCGGGGGGAGGTTCACCATAATTCACCCGTCTGAAATCCATCCCCGCGAGAGCCAAAGGTAGGAGGCACACCCCTATGGCCAAATCGTTAGACGGGACCAAGAGTCTCGACAATCTGAAGAATGCGTTCGCCGGCGAGTCCCAGGCGAACCGCCGCTACATGTACTTCGCGCGGCAGGCCGACATCGAAGGCTATCCCGACGTCGGCGGACTCTTCCGCGACACCGCCGAGGCAGAGACGGGCCACGCCTTCGGCCATCTCGACTTCCTCAAAGCCGTCGGCGACCCCGCCACCGGCGACCCCATCGGCAGCACCGAGAAGAACCTCAAGGCCGCGGTGGACGGCGAGACCTACGAGTACACCGAGATGTACCCCGGTATGGCCAAGACCGCGCGCGACGAGGGCTTCGACGAGCTGGCGGAGTGGTTCGAGACGCTGGCCCGCGCCGAGAAGTCGCATGCCGGACGGTTCAACCAGGGCCTGAGCAAGGTCGCGGGCAAGGAGCCGGCTGACGCGATGTAGCCGGCGTCCCGCAAACGATGCGGAGACCAATCGTGAGACGCCCCGAAGGCATGCCTTCGGGGCGTTTGCCTGCCTGGGGGTAGCGTGACCGAGAACGGATCGAGCGCGTCGCAAGACGGACCGGCCCGCGTGAATAAGCTGGCGGTGCACACGGCGCAGTTCTGGGACGAGGCGGCACTGCTCGCTGAACAGCAGCGCCAGTTCGACGT
Organism: Dehalococcoidia bacterium; assembly: GCA_965261455.1. Classification (GTDB taxonomy): domain Bacteria; phylum Chloroflexota; class Dehalococcoidia; order SHYB01; family SHYB01; genus DAOUKH01. The sequence goes on from OZ253453.1 coordinate 457,606, forward strand.
CTGCCACGGCTGCCGGCTGTGCTTCAACCTCTGCCCCGCCTTCCCCGCCCTCTTCAACGCGACCGACGCGGCCGAGGACGCCGGCGGCCTGCCCCTCACCCGCGAGGCGCTGCGCCCCGTCGAGGCGCAGTGCTACCAGTGCCAGCTCTGCTACCTCCGCTGCCCCTACACCGAGCCCCACGACTACAACCTCGACGTGCCGGCCCTCTTCCTACGCGCCAACTTCGTCAACGCGCGCAAGGAGGGTGTTGGCCGCGCCGACCGCCTCCTCGCCGACACCGACCGCCTCGGAGGCATGGGGTCGAAGACGGCGCCGCTGGCGAACGCGGCCAACCGGATCGCCCCGCTGCGCTTCGCAGCCGAGAAGACGATGGGCGTCCATCGCAAGGCGGCGTTGCCGGTCTTCTCCTCCCAGACGTTCGCCTCTTGGTTCGGGAAGAACCGGGAGCGGCTCCACGCTAAGCTCGATGGTCCCACGCGCAAGGCGGCCCTCTTCTACACGTGCTACCTGAACTATTGGGGCGCGGATGCCGCCATCGCCTGCGCCGAGGTCTTCACCCACAACAACATCGAGGTAATGGTCCCCAAGCAGCAGTGCTGCGGTATGCCCTTCCTGGACGCGGGCGTCGAAGCCGGCGTCCAGCGCAAGATCGACGCCAACCTCCCTGAGCTCCTGCGGGCCATCGACGACGGCTACGACATCGTCACGCCGGGGCCGTCGTGCGGCATGATGCTGCGCCGCGACTGGCCGCAGCTCCGCGAGGGCGCGGAGACGCGCCGCGTCGCCGCGCACACCTTCGACGTCTCCGAATACCTATGGAAGCTGAGGACCGCCGGCGAGCTCGACACCGGCTTCCAATCGAAGCTCGGCAAGGTCGTCTACCACGCCCCGTGCCACCTGCGGATGCAGTTCATCGGCAACAAGGGCGCCGACCTCATGCGGCTGGTGCCGGACACGGAGGTCGAGGTCGTCGACCGGTGCTCGCACCACGACGGCACGTGGGGGATGAAGAAGGACTCGCACGAGGTGTCGCTGCGCTACGGCAAGCGGCTCTTCGACGACATGAACGACGCCGAGGCCGACCTCTTCGTCTCCGATTGCCCGTTGGCGGCGGAGCAGATCCAGCAGGGCGCGGGCTGCCGTCCGGAGCACACGATGCAGGCGCTCAGGCGAGCGTACGGGATCTAAACGATGCGCAAGATCGAACGCGCCGACGTCCGGGACATCATCGAGTACGAGAAGGCGCGCGATGGCTTCCGCCGCCGGATCATCGAGCTCAAGAAGCGGCGGCGTGTCGGCGTGGGCCGCGACCTCACCTTCGTGTTCGAGAACCGCGACACGATGATCTTCCAGATCCAGGAGATGATGCGCGCCGAGCGCATCGTCCACGAGGAGGGGATCGCGGACGAGATCGAGGTCTACAACACGCTCATCCCCGACGAGAACGAGTTGAGCGCCACGCTGCTCATCGAGATCACCGACCAGCGCCGGATCAAGCCCGTCCTAGACCGGCTGATGGGCCTCGACGAGCCGGAGCGCGTCTCGCTCCAGTTCGGCGGCGAGCGGGTCTACGCTGTGTTCGAGGAAGGCCGCAGCAACGAGGAGAAGATCAGCGCGGTCCACTTCGTGCGCTTCCCCTTCAGTGGCCCGCAGGCGCGGCGCTTCCGCTCCGGCGAGGACACCGCCTACCTGTGCGTCGACCATCCCAACTACAAGCGGCGCGCCAAGATCGACCCCGAGACGCGCGCCAGCCTGGAAGCGGACTTCGCCTGAGCCGTCGTCCCCGTCAGACGGTGTAGAAGACGGCGACGAGGGCGAAAAGCTCGACGGCGGTCACCGTCGAGTTGACGGTGTGGACGTCCCCGAACCGCCGCCGCGCCGCGGAACGCTCGGCGCGGTCGAACGAGCCGACACGCTCGCCGAGCGAGCGCAGCACCGGGGTCGTGATCCACGCGGAGACCGCCGCCATGGCCCCGATGCCGCCTAGCAGGGCGTACCGGGCCGCGAGCCGCCCGCTCACGCTGTCGCGCCACAGCAGGTACTCGACAATCACCGTCGCGGCGATGACCGCGGCGCAGAGGAGCTTGAGCCGGTTGACCGTGGCCAGCAGCGCGCCCACGAGCGCGGCGGCGCGGTCCCGCGAGTCTTCGATCTTGAAGACCACGGGAGCCGCCGCCGACAGGACGACGATGGCGCCCGCCCAGACCCCGACCGCCGTCAGGAAGAAGAGCTGGTTGACGAAGAACGGGGCGCTGGTCAAGGCGCTGGGCGTCTAGCGGACCTCGCTGTTGTGGCTGCTGGGACGGTCGGGCTGCACCGCCGGCGCCGGAGCGTCGGTGAGGAACGGCGTCTCGGGCAGCGCCGCATCGAGGCTGCGGTGCTGCTCGTCCTGATAAACCGTTTGCGCCTGGTGGGTGTTGAAGACGAGGGGGAAGCCTTCCTTCCCGAAGATCCCGTCGTCTCTCACGAGGCTGTTGCCGTTTTCGTCGATGACATCCTCGCCGATCGAGGAGAGGAAATTGTGCGCGCCCCCGTAGGCCAAGAGGATGTAGCCGATCTCGCAGATCTCCGCGTCGGAGAAGTGCTCCTGGAGCTCCTTCATGAACTCGTCGGTGACGCCCTGGGGGTTGTACTTGACGAAGTCGGCGTAGCGAAGGCCCATCTTCTCCCGCTCGGCGAGGTCCGAGTTCTCGTAGTCGACGACCTTAGCGATCTTGGCGTTGGTGAGTCCTGCCTGCTGACCCTCAGCAGTTCGGGTGATCTTTCACTGGCGGCAGTTGGCGAGATAGGCGGACCGCACCCGGATCATCTCGCGGAGCTGCCCGTCGAGCTGGCCGTGGTCCCAGATCGATTGGATTAGGCCGAGGAAAGCCTGGCTGATCTGAGGGGGCAGGGCGGAGTGGTCGATGCGGGCGGTGAAGCGCGGCAGTGCTTTGGTCGGGGTCTGCGTCATGGCGGCCTCCTTATGAAGGTGGGCCAACTATCCGCGAAGCTCGAAAGCGTGTCAAGCGCCGGAGCGCCCCGCCGCTCGTAACACTGGTGAAACAAGGCTTAAACGCCGGTGAAACAGAAACGTAATCGGTGCGTCACGCCCGCCGATGCCGCAACGCCTAGCATGGAGCCTGTACAGCGGAACAGCAGCGGGCCGTCGGGGCACGCAACGATAACGAAGCCGAGGGGTGGTTGCCGGAACGGGCCGCCCCTCGCACAATTTCGGGCCGGTCCCGCCCCTTCGTGTATACTCACCGCCGATTTCCCCTCGAAGGCGGTGCAGCCATGCCGACGCTTGCCGAGCTTGCCGACCGGACACAGTCGGCCGCCGAGCTGTTCATGACGACGCAGCGTCCGGCGGGCCGGACCGCGACCTTCCCCTTGTGGTTCGTCCACGACGGCGAGCGTCTCTACGCCCTCGCCGCCGACTCGTCGTCCGAGGTGTGGGACGTGCGGGCGAGCAACCGGGTGATGGTGGCCATCGGCGCGCCCGACAGCGAAGACCGGCTCGCCATGCAGGCCGACGTCATGGAAGGCGACGAGTGGGTGTCGCAGATGGTCCCACTACTCGAAAAGAAGTACGGCGCCGACCACGCCGAGCGCATGGCGCACACCGCGGCGGCGGCCAACGCCGGCGGCCACGTCATCATCAAGTTCAAGCCCGTGTAGGCGCGGCGCGCGGCGGGCTGACGTAATTCTCCGCCTCGCCCTCGGAACGGCCTGGGACAAACATCTCCAGCGCTATTGGCACGTCGATAATGCTGTTGGCAGCCTGTCGGCGCCACTCCGCGAGAATCGGGTTCGGTAGGCGGACTGTTCTTCTTGATGCTCGTTTGATGGTCAGGCGGACGCCGAGGTATACTCTAGCCAGTTAGTCTAGCCGGAGATTGTCATGACGGAATGGCCTCTACAGGATGCGAAGAACAAGTTCAGTGCGCTGGTCAACGCCGCGCTAGCCGGTGAGCCTCAGAGAGTTACTAGGCACGGACAGCCTGCGGTGGTCGTGCTTGCTACGGAGGAATACGACCGCCTCTGTCGCCTGGAGACGGTCGACGCTCCAAGTCTGGGTGAGCTACTTCTTCAAATCCCGCAGGACGATCAGGAATTCGACCGGCTGTCACTTGCCCCGCGGCCATTGGACCTGTGATGTTTCTGCTTGATACCGACGTACTGTCGACGCTGCGCAGGCGTGAACGGAGTCCCGAGGCAGTCCGTTGGCTGGAGAACCAGCGGACTGCGGATCTGTACCTCAGTGTTGTCACGGTGGGAGAGATAGAGCGAGGCATCGCCCAGCAACAAAGACACGCCCCATCTTTCGCCCAGGAACTGGCCCTCTGGCTGGACAGGGTGCTGGCCTGGTACGGAGACAGAATTCTGTCCGTGGATGCCGCCACCGCACGGCGATGGGGACAATTGTCCGCGGCCCTCGGCCACGACGGCGCGGACCTGCTCATCGCCGCCACGGCATTGGAGCACGGGCTGACTGTCGTTACCCGCAACGCCCGCCACTTCCAGCCGACCGGAGTCCCTGTGCTCAATCCTTTCGAGTAAGGCACGTCAAGACGAAGCCCTGCTCCGCTTCCCGTTCAGCAGGGTGCCGAGCGGTGTGTACCGGACCAGGTAGCGGTAGGTCACGACCCCCACGACTCCGGTGGCGAGGCACGCTGCGAGGAACTTCAGCTCTGCGCTCCAGCTGAAGCCCGTCAGGTACTTCAGCCAACCCTGCCGGTCGAGGTGGGCGAGGTAGAAGGTCAGGAATGTCACCACCGGCAGATGGATGATGTAGATCCAGTACGACGAGTCGGCAAGCCACCGGACCCAAGCGCGGGGTGACCTGAGAAGCCGCTCGAAGAGCCCGACGAACCCGAGGGTGAGGAAGACCGCCGCCGCTCCGTAGAAGACGGCGCCGGCCAGGTTCAGGGCCTCGAGCGACTCAGCGGCTCCACCCGACTTCGACATCTCGTCTATCGCCCCAATGAGTGCGAGGTGCACGAAGAACACCACCGCCGCGGCGGCCCACAGCGCGGCCAACGTCCCTGGTTCCCTCAGCCGGTCGATAAGATTCCTTCGAGCGTAGAGCCCGTAGCCGTAGAAGAAGAAGAGCGCGCCGTAAAGTACGTCCGGCATGTTCAACGGCCAGATGGGTTTCGACTCGTCGCCGGCCCTGAGTAGGATCAGGAGCACCGCTCCCACAACCAGCAGCAGCGGTAGGCGCGCGTAGACAGCGTTGCCCAGGTACCTGCCAAGCTGGAGTCGGCCCGCGGGAGGGACGATTGCCCGCGCCCGCCAGAGCCCTCCCAGGAACCGGAAAGCTAGCAGCGCGGCGTACATTAACAGCAGGTAGTAGAGGAACCACAGATGGCCGACGAGATCGCCGCTGGAGTCGAGGTCCTGCCGCTCCTTCAGTACATCCTGGAATATCTCCAGCGATAGGACGCCGTACCATCCATAGACCCATATCGGCGGGATGACGACCGCCATCACCGCCCCGAACAGCAGCAGCGGCAGAGCGATTCTCTTCAGCCTGTCGAGCACGAAGAGGGACGTGGAGCGGCGGTCCAACACCAGGTGGGCGAAGAACCCCGCCAGCAGGAAGAACGTCGGCATCCGCCAGGCATGGATGAAGTCGAAGACCAGAAACAGCGCGACGGACTGGTCATCGTCCGCGGGCCAAACGAACTCGAAGCCGGCAAGGCGGGAGAAATAGGGCAGCGTCGCATGGAGGGCGATGCCCAGCAGCATCGCGAATCCCCGAAGGCCATCGAGCCCATGGTGCCGCTGGACCTGAGCCCCGCCGCTCGAGCTCATAGCTGCATGCGTCCTGTGCGGGTGCCGGTCCGGTTGCTATTGGCCGGACTCGCCGCCCCGCGCGCTCAGGTACTCCTTGAGGAAGGCCCGGTTCTCGTTGAACTCGGCCAAGTCCTCCTCGTCGACAAAAGAGTTGTCGGCGTAGGCGGCGTCCAGGGGCGTCGTGCCGAAGCCGTTCCCTGCATTCACGTCGGCTCCCGACTCGACGAGGAACACACCCATGTCCTTGATGCCGAAGAAGACCGCCCATTCAAGAGGCGATCCCTTGAACACATCCCGTGCTCGTATATCGATATCCGCGCCGTTGTCCAAGAGAATGCTCACGATTTCTCGGTTGTTCTTCAGGACCGCCACGTGCAGGGCCGACGCCCCGGCGAACGGGAATTCCGGCGGGATGAACGTCTCGTTCGGGTCGGTGCCGGACTCCATGTGCTCCCGCACCACCTCCGCATCGTCCTGGTCTATGGCTTCCAGCAAGGAGATGGGAGGTAGGCCGGACTTGCCGCCTCTCGCCCTCAGGTAGTCCCTGAGGAAGGCCCGGTTCTCGTTGAGCGCGTCGAGGTCATCCCCGGAGGCAAAGGAGTTGTCGGCGTAGGCGGCGTCCAGGGGCGTCGTGCCGAAGCCGTTCCCTGCATTCACGTCGGCTCCCGACTCGACGAGGAACACACCCATGTCCTTGATGCCGAAGAAGACCGCCCACTCAAGCGGCGGTCCCCCGAATTCATCCCGCGCCCGTATATCGATGTCGGCGCCGTTGTCCAGGAGGACCTGCGCGATCTCCCGGTTGTCCTTCAGCACTGCCAGGTGCAGGGCGGACGCCCCGGCGAAAGGGATTCCCGGCGGGATGAACGTCTCGTTCGGGTCCGTGCCGAACTCCATGTGCTCCCGCACGACGTCCGCGTTGTCCTGGTCTATGGCATCCAGGAGGGGCATGCCCGGAGGCTTTGGCCCGCACGCGACCGACGCCAGCAGCAGTACCGGAATCGCGATTGCAATGACGATTGCGGCTCTCTGCAGCATGTCCTCTCCGTTCCCCACCGTGAGGCGACAAGCGGCGCGGCTAGAAGATAGCGGTGGGGTTCACCGGCGAGCCGGTGCCGTTGGGGACGCGCAGCGGGCTCACGCTCATCATGAACTCGTAGCGGCCGAGTCGCGCGCAGGTCTCCGACAGGGCTTCCAGGTCGGCGTTGTCGATGAGCCACAGTCCAATGGCGACGATGCCGACCTGGTGGATGGGCATGGGCACCTTTTGATAGCCGCCGGGGCAGGCGTCCTGGGCGCTGTCCGATCCCAACATGGCGACGCCGCGCTCGTGGAGCCAGGGTAGGCAGGCGGCGTGGAGGCCGGCGCGTCTCTGGAAGTGCCCCGCGGTCGGCCCCTGCTCGTTGCGTTGGCGCAGACAGCCCACGCGCGTCAGGAGGATGTCGCCGGGGCCGACCTCGACGCCCTGAGCGCGCTCCGCTGCCTCGAGGTCTTCGGGGAAGACGAACGCCCCGGGCTCGAGCCAGTCGACGCCGCGAAGGCGCGGAATATCGAGCAGGACGCCGCGGCTCACCACGCCGTCCTTCAGGACGTCGATCGACTGCTTCGTGGCGCCCTCGCGCGTGGTCACCGCGTCGGAGGGGAGGCCGTTGTACATGCGCCCATTCCAAAAGAAGTGGGCCAGGCTGTCGATGTGGGTGACGGTGAGGCCGTGGAAGGCGAGACCGATGAAGTCGCTCGACATCTGCATCGCGCCGGGCTCGCCGGCGCCCCCGGCCCACGCTTCGCCGGTGCTGGTCATGAAATGGACGAGCGGGTTGGTGACGTCGGGCTCCATGACCTTGGAGAGCGGACGGCCGCAGCTGACGGTGAGGCCTTCACGCACCAGCGCCGCGGCGCGTTTGCGCGTCTCGGGCGTGATGTGGTTGACCGCGCCGCGTTCGTCGTCGTCGCCCCACCGGCCCCAGTTGCTGCACGACTCGAAATAGCCGAGGACCTCTTCTTCGGAGGGGATGGTCGGCGGCATGGTCGGTCTCCTGTTGACGTAACGGCGGGAGCGGCCCGGGCTAGTCGAGCTTGGCGATGATCTCCTCGCCGGTCCTTTGCATGAAGTCCTGGACGTATTGGACGGAGAGCCGACCTTCGGGGGGCCACGGCGGCGAGAGCACCACGCGGTGGGCCCCGGCCTCCTGTGCGGCCTTCACCGAGTCGAGGGTCGCCTTGCTGCCTCCCGCGGCGTTGCCCACGGTGATCTCGAAAGGCAGATGGTCGCGGCCCGCTTGCTTGCGCAGCTCATTGAGCCGGTCGGCGCGGCGCTTGATGCTCTCGGGGTCGTGCCCGCCGGCGCCTATCCAGCCGTCGCCGAGCCGCGCCGCCCGGCGCATCGCCGGCTCGGTCTCGCCGCCGATGTGGATGGGGATGCCGGGCTTCTGGGCCGACTTCGGCCAGAACCGGACGGGCTGGAAGTCGTAGTGGTCGCCGTGGTGCTCAATGGTCTCTTCGGACCAGAGCTTGCGCCAGATCTCGATGATCTCATCGGTGCGCTTGCCTCGCGTGCGCCACTCCTGCCCCGCGATCTCGAACTCTTCCTTCAGCCAGCCCACGCCGCCGCCGATGATGAGGCGTCCGCCGGAGAGGCGGTCGAGGGTGGTCACCGCCCGCGCCGTGACGATGGGGTCGCGCAGGGGGATGATGAAGACGTTGGTGGCGAGCCGTATCTTGCTGGTGCGGGCCGCGATGTAGGACAGCGAGACCCACACGTCGTAGAGCTGGGTGTCGGGGTTGATCGGGGGGACGCCGTTGTCGGAGTAGGGGTAGGTGGGCGGGATTTCCGTGGGGAAGATCAGATGCTCTTGCATCCAGATCGACTCGAAGCCGGCCTCGTCGGCCTTCTCGCAAACGGCGGCCCAAGACCGCGGCCCAAGGCCAAACAAGGGATAACCGATCTTGACGCCCGCGTCCTGAGACATTGCCGCCTCCAGAGAAAGAGCATGGCGCCGCGCGAGGCAGACGCTTCAGGAGCGGCTTGGCGCGGGGCGGCGCAAGCATACAAGACCGGCATGGGGGTGTCTAGAAACGGGAGTGGCGCTCTGCGCGCCCAATCTAGCGACCTTCGCTGGCCGACAGGCAAGACGTGGCACGCGACTGCCACGATTATGCCGCTCGCGTCGACATGCTCATGTACTATTATCAGCGGCATCCGGTTGCGGCGGTCCGGTTGGAGGGTCGGGGGATGGCGTCTGACGGCGGGGCAGTGGGACCATGAAGCGGCTCTCCTTCGACCTTGTCGCCGCCGGCGTCGTCTTCCTCGCCGTCATTATCGTCCCACTCATCGTGACGACGGTCTTGGCGCAGTCGCCTGACTCCGATCCCGAGGAGGGTGGCGACGCGGGCCCCCGCTGCTTCTGGTTCGGGCACGAGTACATCTGCCCCCCCAAATCCAACACCGACGGACCCGCCGCCGCCCACGGCAACACCGTATATCCCACCCAACTGCAGCCTCCAGCTTTGGCTGTGCGACAGGCCGGACCCCACGGCTACGCCCAGGCCCACCCCGGTGCCGCCCAGGCCCACCCCGGTGCCGCCCACCAACACTCCGATACCGCCCACCAACACGCCGGTGCCGCCCACCAACACGCCGATACCGCCCACCAACACGCCGATACCGCCCACCAACACACCGGTGCCGCCCACCAACACGCCGGTACCGCCCACCAACACGCCGGTACCGCCCACCAACACGCCCAGGCCAACCGCGACGGCCGTTCCGCTGGATGCTCCAGTGCTGACGGCCACGGCAGGGGTTAGATCGGCGACGTTGACGTGGACTCGCGTGGCTGCGGCTGAAGAGTACCTAGTCCAAGACCTCCACTATGAATGCGGCGGGAGAAGCGGACAGCGCTGCGCCGACCCCGTATCGTTCCAGACCTTATCCCGCGTCACGGGGCACGATGCGACGCTGCTGAAACTCGTGCCCCGCAGGTCGTATTCCTTCCGCGTGTGCAGCTCGCGGGTTCAAGGCGGCACGGAAGAGACGGCGTGCTCGTCGGTGGAGACCGTGATTATCCTGGATGATCCGACGGCGACGCCCACGCCCACGGCCACGACACCACCCACGCCGATACCTGAACCCACGCCGACCGAAACCCCGGTGCCCACGCCCACGCCGCTTCCTCTGCCGCCCGCGCCTTCTCTGAGCGTCACCGTACCTCCTCCCAACGGCGATGTTCACACCATTGACGTGTCATGGCCCGCCATCGACGGCGTCACGAGCTATGAGATTGCCTATGGGCCGACGCGTGGATCAGAGCGATCGACGAGCATTCAGCAATCAACGTTCCTGAGCGTGGCACCGGGCTGCGGCGTTACCACCTACTTCAAGGGCCGGTCCCATGGCGACGACATCGACTACGCGGCAGACGGGGGGGATTGGTCCGGCGATCATGGGCCGCACGATACGGATGCATGTACACCGGGCCCCGTGCCGGGGCCCGTGCCGACGCCGCAACCTGTGCCGCCGACCTTCACCCTCTCGGTGTACTTTGGCGACAACAACGACTACATCACGAGCACCGAGACACCCGATTGGTTTGTGACGGAGACCGACACCATCACGGTGCGGATCGAGGGCAGCAACCTGGCCGACTACACCTATAACATCACCCCGCATCCGGCCACCGGCTTCTATGTCGACGGCGGCTCGGGGTGCGGAGGCCAGAACCCGAACTGGCTACCGAACTGGCAGACCCTTGCGGGCGGCTCCTTACAGTTCAAGGCGATTCGCTGTGGAATTGGCGACGTCACGAACCTCGGCATGGAGGTGAGGGCGCGGCCGGTCGGCGGCGGCGACGACATCCTCGTGGGGCGGACCGGCCACGTCCCGCAGGCGGGGCACCGTGACCCGCGGTCCGCCACGTACCGGCTTGACTCTCTCAGCACCACACATCAGAGCACCGTAGAGCCGCACCTCGATGATGCGGACGACCTCTGGGACGACGCCATACGTAGGAGTGTTGGGCGGTCGTCGTACTTTACCGAAGTGACCGAGAACGAGGACGTCCCGATTGGTGCGTACCTCAGGGACGTTGGGCCGCAGGGGTGCCCGCCCGAAGCATTGGCCTGTGTGAGGTACGTTATCGACCCCGCCAACTCGCACTTCACGTCCGCCGCAATGTGGTTCGCGTTCCCGCCGCGTCCCGCCGCGCAATGGACGGACAACCGGGTGCTTGCGGAGAGAAATCCCCGTCGCATCTGGCTGCCGAAGGTCGCCCTCCACGAGTTCGGCCACGTCCCCGGCATCGGCGAAATGGAGCACGGGTACGGCGTCATGCGCCAATATAACCGCAGGATCCTCACGCAATTGCCCCAGCCGGACGACATGAGGGCGTTCGTGGCCGTCGACAAGCCCCATACGCATCCGAGCTAGAAGGTGGTCGTGATGAACAACAGAATGCTCCTACTGGCGCTTGTGGCCTGCCTGCTGGCCCTGGCGTGCTCGGCGGACGGCGAAGGCGGCGAGGCCGACCACATCATTGCGTATCGCGGCTCAGAGATGTACGACGACTTCGTGGGGGCGTCGACCGCCTCGGTAGAGGAGCGCATCTGGCAGGCCGACGTGATCGTTCGGGCCACCCTGGTGTCCGCCCAGGGCGACGTCCTCAACTTCCGGGCCGTCGAATACCTGAAGGGCACGGGCCCCGCAACCTTTACCGTGAGCGCCGCGACCGCCGGCCGCCCCACCCAATGGGACGACCGCGAGGCCGTGCTGTTCCTCGCGTCCGGAGGTACGCCAGGTGGCGCGGGCGGCGCAGGACAAGGCGCGCCGCGCTCGGACGGCTCGACCACGACGACCTCGTTCGAGTTCGCCGACACCACGGCGTGGTCGTACTTCGGCGAGGCCCCGTCCGAATACGCCGGCACCCTGCCGGAGGGCTATGTCGTGGGTTCGCGGAACCCCGTCTGGTTGCCGTCGACGTCCGCGGGCGGCACCTCCGGCCAGCGCAGTGCGCCGTCGACGGGCTACCAGCAGGGCGACGGCACCGACATCTCGCTCGCGGATCTGCGGCAGAAGATCGCGTGGGTCGAGGGCGGCGCTGGCATCGCCGGGTACGACGACTGCATCGCCGCGAGTCTGGATAGCATCCGGTACTACCGTGACCTCGCGGCCTACGGGGAGCCGTGGGTCATAATGGAGGCCGACAAGGAGATCGACTCCGGGAAGCCCGGCGTCGTGATCTACGACCTGCCGTCGAGTTCCATCTTCGTGACGCCGACGCACTATATGAACTGGTGGCTCCATGGACAGGACGCCGGCCTCTTTAGCGTCCAGAACGTCGACGACGACACCGACCCGACGAACGGCTACCGCAGCACCATCACGACCGCCAGGCCGCTGCCAAGCGGCACCTATAGGTTCGTCGACCAGGCGCAGGCTCAAGACTACATCCCCTGCAACTTCCGGCCTGAGCATAAGATCGCGTGGGTCGTGACGGTGACGGCACCGGCGCAGACGGTCCACGAGGCGTTGTTCGACCCCGCCGCCATCGGCGCGGCGGTGGGCGCGGACAGCGCGAACGGGGTCGTCGAGCCGGCGGGGTTCACCGTCGGGGGCACGGCGACGACGCTCCAGGCGCTGAAGTGGGAAAGCGGCGTGGTAACGATGCAGCTGAGCCCCGCGGCATCGCTCTCGGGCTACGACATGGACGTCATCGAGCTGGACGGTTCCACATCGCTCACCCTCTCCGTGGCCGGCGCCACGTCGAACGCCGGGGGCACGCTGACGTGGGACGTCGCGACCCAGCCGTGGCATGACGGCGACCAGCTCATGTTGCGCCTTCGTACGGCGGGGACGCCTCCGCCCACCGCTACGCCCACGGCCACTCCCGGCCCTACACCTACACCCACGGCTACGCCGGAGGCCACAGCCACGCCGGAGCCTACCGCCACACCGGAGGCCACCGCTACACCGGAGCCTACCGCTACACCGGAGCCTACCGCTACGCCCGAACCGACGGCCACGCCGGAGCCTACCGCTACGCCGGAGCCGACGGCCACGCCCGAGCCGACGGCTACGCCCGACCCTGACGGCGCATCGGTCACCGTGACCCTCAGCCTGCGGCCGCTGGTGGGCACGAACCGCAACTTAGTCAACATCACGGTCGAGTGGACCGACCCCGACGCCTGCGACAGCCGGTACCTGGTCGGGGTGTACCACACCGAGGAGCTTCGGAGCCTCGTCAGAAACCTGGGCTTCCATCCCGCCCCGGCCACAACCACGGTCTACCAAGAGACGGGCTGGTTGATGCGTGGCCTAACCGACGACTGGTGGGTCGGCGTGACATGCGCCCCTAGCGATGGATCAGATTGGACGGTTGTTGGCAAGGCCTCGCTCCTAGCGGCCCTCCCCAGCGACTCCGACGACGGCTAGCGGCCGGCGGCGTTGGGCGCAACGGTGGCGCGGTGCGGCGGGGCGGGGCGTTGGGGCGCTAACGGCAAGCCGGGCGGTTTGCGGTGCTCCCCCTACGGACAGAGGCCGGAGCAATCGGGGCGGTAGGGCCTAGCCGCCGAGCTTGAGCTTCACGTCGATGCCTCCGTCGCTTATCGTCACCCTGTCGACGACTTGGGCGAGGAGTAGCCGCTTCTCGTTGACCGCGGCCTCGTCCCAAACCTCGGCCAGGGCATCGACGGCCTTCGCGGCGCGTTCTCCCGCGGTGGTGCCGTCGGCGTCGCCGCGCCCGCCGCCGTCGAGCTGCCGGAGTTTGTCGGCGGCCTCGAGCCGTTCGTCGATGAGCTCGGCGGCGCGGCGCTCGAAGTTCTCCAGACTTGCGCGGTCTCGGCCGACGGCCTGCGCTGCCTGCTTGATCCGGCGTTCGGTCGATTTCAGTTTCACTTCGATCTGGACGCGCTCCTTGCGCAGCGCCTGCGCCGACGCGGCGGGCCGCCGCCCCTTGAGCCCTGCGATGCGGTTGCGCTGGCCGCGGAGCTTCTCGAGGACGTCGTTCTCAAGGTCCTGGGCGCGCGTGGTGTGGTACTGGCACATGCTCTGGTTGGTGCGTGCCTGGCACTGATAATAGTAGTACTGCTTCTCCGTCTTCACGCCGTCCTTGCGTCGCGTCCACGACTGGCGTCGGGTGACGCCGACCATGCGCTTGTCGTCCTGGCCGCAGAAGCCGCAATAGATCATGCCCGAAAGCAGGAACGGCTTGGACTGCGACTTCCCGCGCTTCGGCTTGCGCTCGTCTAAGGTGGCTTGCGCCCAGCGGAACATGTCGGGCGTCACGATGGGGGGGTGGCTGCCGGGGACCCGCAGGCCGAAGCGGCTGTAGGTGCCCAAGTAGGCGCGGTTGCGCAGGATGTCGCGGACGGTGACCAGGCTCCAGGCGCCGCCCTTCCGTGTAGGGATGCCCGTCTCGTTGAGGCGCCGGACGATCAGCCGTATGCCCAAGTTGTTTTGTGTGTAAAGGGTGTAGATGAGCTTGACCGTCTCGGCTTCTTTTTCGTGGACTTCGAGCTTACGGTTCTTTCCGATACGGTAGCCGTAGGGAGGTTTCCCCAGGCCCTCCCCGCGAATCGCCCGGTTCCGCATTGCCTTCTTGATGCGCTCGCCGATGTTCGCCGATCCGGGAACGCGCGGCCACACGCTCACCGCGAGCAGTTTGGCGTCGATGACGCCCTGCCCGATCACTTCGACGCGGCCGCCGAGACGCTCGATTTCGAGGGCGGCGAGGGCGGCGTCCTCGGGCCGCGGGCCGAACACGTCGAGGGCCTGCGCCACGACGACGACATCGCCGTCCGACCCCGCGACGTAGTCGAGCAGGTCGCGATAGTCCGCTTGGTCGCCGGCCTTGGCGGTGAGCAGCACACCGGCGTCGGCGCCGATGCGACCGCAGAACTCCTGGAAGGCTTCCTCCTGTTCAAGGGAGGGCCGGTCAGGCTCGGCGGCGGGGTCGGCGGGGAAGTACCCCACGGCCTTCACTGTGCCTGGCACGGCCCGCGCTCCGAACTCGGACTCCGCCTTTTGCTCCGCGGCGTTCTGCGCCATCGTGCGCCGCATCATCATACGTTCACAACCTTTCGCGTCCGCGCCGTCCGGTCCGGGCCCCGGCGCGGTTAGGGGTTAGGTGTAGAGAAGCCGGCCGCAACTATTGCAGGCGACCAAGTCTTGCCCCCCGCGCACCCGCTGCGCGTGGGCTTGGGGGAGCTCCACGCGGCACTCGGAGCACGACGATCCTCGCAGCTTGGCGAGCCCGGTGCCGCCCTTCTTGGCGGCGATCCGTTGGTAGGTCTGCCGCAGCGCCGGGGGGACGGCCGCCTCGGACTCGGCGCGCGCTGCTTCGAGCGAGGGCAGGGCGGCGCTGATCTCCCGCCGCTCAGTTCCCATCGCGGCCTGCGCGGCGCTCCATTCCCCTTCGAGCTTCGCGGCGGCGCTTTCGCGTGCATCGACGATGGGCCGGGCGCGCTCGACCTTCTCCATCGCGTCGAGCGTAGTTTCTTCGAGGTCGTTTTGGCGCTTCTTGAGGTTCTCGATCTCGCGTTGCAGCGTTTCGAGCTCACGGGGATTGGTGACCTGATTCCCCATGAGCCGCCGCTCGACTTGCACAATACGGTCGCGGGTCTGATCGACGTCCCACTCGACCGACTTCTGATCGGTCTCGAGCTTGCGGAACTGCGTGTGCGTCCGTTCGAGGACGGTCCGGGCCTGCCGCAGCTCCTGACTGTCGTTCATCAGAGCTTCGATCTCGGCCAGCCGACGCTTCTTCGACTGGAGTTCGGTATCGAGCCGCTGGAGCTCGATGAGCTCCTTGACGCCTTCCACGTAACAATCCCCCGTGTTTCGTGTGTAGGGAGGGAGATCCGGCGGGCCAACGTCATTGTAGGAGCCCGAAATTCGCCGTGTCAACGAGAAAGGCCACGAATTTTGCGTTAACCTTGGCCGCTTTCCATCCGTCGATTTGCCAATGGCCGCTCCGGGCCGTACATGGCCTAGAATGGCCTCGACGGAAGCGAAAGAGGGCGCTCCGTTCGCAACATAACGGGGGAGTGGAGCTTATGCCGGATTCACAAAGGGCGTTCGAAGGGTGCGTCGCGATCGTAACTGGAAGCAGCCGCGGCATCGGACGGGCGATCGCCGTCGAGCTTGCCGAGCAGGGCGCCGACATCGTGGTGGCTGCCCGCCGCGAACCCGTCCCAGGGACCATCGAGGAGACGGCGGCGATGGTGGAGGAACGGGGCCGCCGTGCCCTGCCGGTGGACCTCGACGTCACCGACGAGGCCGCGGTGATGTCGATGATGGACGAGACGCTGCGGCGCTTCGGCCGGATCGACATGCTGATCAACAACGCGGGCACGAACTGGTCGACACCGGTGGCCGACTTCCCGCGGTCCCGCTGGGAGCTCGTGCTGCGGGTGAACGCCCTCGGCTCGTTCGTCTGCTCGAAGGTGGTGCTGCCGCATATGACGGAGCGAGGATCGGGGCACATCGTCAACATTTCGTCCATCGCCGCGGTGCGGATGCGAGCCGAGACCAGCGCCTACACCGCCTCGAAGGCTGCGTTGGAGGGCCTCACCGGGGTGCTCGCCCGCGAGGTGCAGCCGCATGGGATCTGCGTCAATGCGCTGCGGGTGGAAGGGAACATCGAGACGCCGGGCACGACAATGCTCCTGAAACTGAAGCCCGACAGGGCCATGTGGCCTCCCGAGATCGTGGCGGAAGCGGTGTCGTATATCTGCCGGCAGCCGTTCCCCTTCACCGGTCAGGTGCGGACCATCGCGTCGCTGCGGCGCTTCTCGCCGCGCCTCGACGAAATGCTGCGGTCGGCGGGGGTGTGACACCGGGGTATTCCGCGTCCCGCCCTCCGCTCGCTACCATGCGCCGCAAACTCACCGTGAACGGGTGGAGGCGGCTTCCATGGCGACCACGAGCGTACGGCCAAAGAGGAACGGGCGCGCAGAGTACGTCTGCCGCGCGTGCGGTGCGGCCACACCGAAGTGGCTCGGCCGCTGCGCCGACTGCGGCGAGTGGAACTCGCTGACGGCCCGCGAGTCCGCCGCATCCCCCCGAGCCCTCGACGTCGATTCCATCGACCTAGCCGACGTGAACGCCGCCGAGTTCGACCGGCTGCGGCTGTCGGGCGGCGAGGTGAACCGCGTCCTCGGCGGCGGAATCGTCCGCGGGTCGCTGGTGCTGGTCGGGGGCGACCCGGGGGTCGGCAAGTCGACGCTGTTGCTGCAGATCGCGGATGAGGTGGCACGAGAGCACGGCCCGGCGGCGTACGTCTCGGGAGAAGAGTCGCCGCACCAGATCAAGCTACGGGCCGACCGTCTCGGCGTCGTCGGCCGGGGGCTGCGGGTGATCGCGGAGACCGACCTCGACGCCGTGCTCGGCTCGGTCCGAGACGCGTCGCTGCTGATCATAGACTCGGTGCAGACGATGTTCGTGCGCGACGCGCAGGCGGCACCGGGGAGCGTGGCTCAAGTGCGCGAGTGCGCGCTCCGCCTACTGCAATGGGCCAAAACCTCGGGCGTGCCGGTGCTCATCGCGGGGCACGTGACCAAGGACGGCGCGATCGCGGGGCCGCGTCTGCTGGAGCACATGGTCGACGTCGTGCTCTACCTGGAAGGCGAGGGGACCACGACGTACCGCATCCTGCGCGGCGTGAAGAACCGGTTTGGCTCTACGAGCGAGGTGGGAATCTTCGAGATGCGCGACGCCGGCCTCGTCGAGGTGGAGAATGCCTCCGAGGTCTTCCTGGTGCGCCGTGAGCGCGCCGGCCCCGGCTCGGTGATCGTGCCCACCATGGAAGGCACACGCCCGCTGCTCGTCGAGGTGCAGGCGTTGGCGACGCCGACCGCCTCGCCCGCGCCCCGACGCATCGCCAACGGCTTCGACGGCGCTCGTCTCGCGCTGCTCACCGCCGTCCTGAGCAAGCACGCGAGGATGAACCTTTCCTCCTGCGACGTCTTCGTCAACGTCGTAGGCGGGCTTCGCATCACTGAGCCGGCCGCCGACCTCGGCGTCGCGCTCGCCATTGCGTCGAGCCTGCGGGACGCGCCGGTAACGCGCGGCCGCGTCGCCGCCGGCGAGGTGGGCCTCAGCGGCGAGCTCCGCCCTGTGACGCAGATGGACCGGCGCATCCGTGAGGCAAGGACGCTCGGCTTCGACTCGTGCCTCGTGCCCGCCTCCTCCGTCGAGCCCACCGAGACCGGTGCCGGCTTCGACCTCGCGCAGGCGGCCACCCTGCGCGAGGCGATCGACCTCGCGCTCTGATCGGCGCTCACGTGGCTGGTTGACCTCGAAATCGAGGCGCGCCTAGAATCGGGCCGAGCCGTCTGCTCAGGAGGCGCCCCGATGACCACCGCGGAGACAAAGGCCAGGGAAGGTTCGCGTCCGTTCGTTGATTACGAGACCGTCGACGGCGACGGCCACACCGTCCTGGGGAGCTACGACTGGTGGAAGCCGTACCTGCCCAAGAAATACTGGGAGTGGGCGCCGCGGCCGGTACGGGAGCCGAACCAAGAGGGGAACGTCCTCTGCGAGGGCCGGGTCTACAAGCTGCCCATGCCCTACCCCGGCTCGAAGGATAAGAGCAGCCTCGGAGGTCTGATGACGCCGGGCGGCTGGAAGCTCGAAGACCTGAGCTCCATCAGCGTCGAGGAGGGCCGAAAGGCCGGCGGCGCCGACCCCCACGACCGCCTGAAGGCGATGGACGCCGACCAGGTGAGCGTCGCCTACCTCTACCCCAGCGAGATGCTGAGTCTGCCGTGGGCGGTGCTCAGTTCCAGCTTCGCCATGGCGCTGGCGCGGGCCTACAACGACTGGCTGATCGACTACTGCGCCACCGACCCCCACCGGCTGCGAGGCGCCGCGGTCATCCCGCAGCAGGACCTTGTGCTCGCGCTGGAGGAGATCGAGCGGGTGCGGAAGCGAGGCATGGGCACGATTATGCTCCGGCCCAACCTCATCGGGGGCATCACCTTCGAGCACCCCAACTACGATCCTATCTGGGCCGCGGCCCAGGACATGGACATAGGCATCGGCGTTCATGAGGGCTTCGGTGTCCAGATGCCCACGATCGGCTGGGACCGGACGCACAACTGGATGCAGGCGCACGCGCTTCAGCATCCCGCCGAGCACATGGCGGCCACCCAGGCGCTGATCACCGGCGGCGTTTTCCAGCGCTACCCCAAGCTGCGCGTCGGGTTCCTCGAAAACGGCGCGGGCTGGGCCCCGTTTTGGCTCAACCACATGGACGAGCACTACGAGAAGTGGCACCGCTTCTATCCCGGCCTCGATGAGAAGCCGAGCTTCTACTTCGAACGGCAATGCTTCCTCGGCGTCGAGCCCGACTACGAGCTCATCCCGCACCTCGTCGACAGCGGCCTAGCCCACACGCTGGCGTTCTCGACGGACTTCCCGCACTTCGACGCAATCTACCCCGGATCGGTCGAGGCGATGGCGAGCCGCGACGACATGACAGCGGAGCTCAAGCGGCAGGTGCTGCGCGACAACGCGCTGCGCCTCTACGGCGTGTCGCGCTAGCGCACTGCTTCAGACGAACGGGCGGGTTAGGCCGTCTCGATGACGCGCCGCTCGGCGAGGCCGTCGACGTCGACGTCGGACATGCCGAGGATGCCCTTCAGTACTTCGTCGTTGTCCTGGCCCACCAGCGGCGACGCCCAGCGCGGCTTCCCCGGCGTCTTGGAGAGGACCGCCTGCACGTCCTCGTAGGGCATGGGACCCTTCACCGGGTGGTCGAGCCAGCGAAAATAGCCGCGGTGCTTGAGCTGCGGGTCGGTCCAGAGATCGGCGCCCGCCTGCACCGCGCCGGAGGGGACGCCCGCCTCTTGGAGCAGCCGCATGAGGTCGTGCATGGTGAAGGCCTTCGTCCACGCCGCGATACGGGCGTCAAGCTCGTCCTCGTGCTCGCGGCGGCCCTCCGGCGTGGCGAAGCGCTCCTCGACGGCCCAGGTCGGTGACCCCATGGCCCGCACTAGGCCGCGCCACTCCTCTGCGTCGCCCACGGCGATGGCGCACCATGCGCCGCCGATGCGGGTCTCGTCCTCGTTCGCGCAAGGATAGACGCCGTGGGGGACGTAGTACGGATCACGGTTACCCACCCGCCCCGGCGTTCTGCCGTTGGCGGTGTAGTCGAGGGCGGCAGGGGCGAGGTAGTGGATGGCGCACTCCAACTGGGAGAGGTCGAGGTACTGGCCTTTGCCGGTGCGTCGGCGGTACTCCAACGCGGAGAGCACGGCGACGAGCGCGTTGGGCGGGTTCACGAAGTCTGTGTAGGCGCCGTAGGGGCCCACGGGCTCCTTGTCGGGCCAGCCAGTGACGGAGTGGAAGCCGGCCAGGCAAGTCGCCTGGGTGCCGTATCCTGCGTACTCGCGGTGCGGACCGGTGTGCCCCTGCTGGCAGGTGCTGAGATAGACGATACCGGGGCGCATCGCGTCGACATGCTCGTAGTCCAGGCCCCAATTACCCATCGTCTTGGGCGTGAAGCTCTCGGCGAGCACGTCGGGGCGCCACTCACAGAGGAGGCGGCGAATGATGTCCCGCCCTTCCTCCATCGCCAGGTTCAGCCCTAGGTCGAGCTTGCTGGTGTTGAAGTTGGCGTTGAACTGGCCGAGGCTGAACGCGGGCACGCCGCCCTTGAACGGCGACACCGTCCGCGAATTGTCGGGACGGGAGACCGACTCGACGCGGATCACGGTGGCTCCGAAGTCGGCCAGATACCGCATCGTCAGCGGCCCCACGCCGATCCAGGACATGTCGAGGACCTTGAGGCCCTTGAAGACGATGGGGTCCGCCATGCGCGCCGCTCCCGTCCTGAAGTGCGGCCAATCGTACCACCGCGCGTCTAGCGGACGACGATCTTGGCGGTCATGCCAGCGTCGGCGTGGCCCGCGATGGTGCAGATCACGGTGTACTCGCCGGGGCGCTCGAAAGTGAAGCGCTCGACGACGGGGCGTCCCGCGCGCACCTCCGTCTCGATCCCCGTGCCGGGGACGTTGAAGGTGTGGCGTATGTCGGCGGAGGTAAGCTCGAACCCGACAAGCTCGCCCGCGGTAACCTCGATCACGCCGGGCCGGAACTCGAAGTTGCGCAGATCGACGGCGACGCGGCGCTCGCCAGGTTCCGGCGTGGGGATCTCGACGACGCCGCACGCCGCCGTGCCGAGCGCCGCGGTGCCCGCGAGCGCGATTAGCAGGAGACGGAGCAAGGGAAGCGCGGGCCTCACTTAATGATGCCCGCCTCCCGCAGACCGGCTAGGTCGGCCTCACCGTAGCCGAGGTCGCGCAGCACCTCGTCGGTGTCCTCGCCCTGAAGCGGAGGGCGCCGCCGGAATTGGGGCGGGTGTTCGGGGAAGCGCAGCGGCGTGTTGACGCTGACGACGCGTCCGGCGGTGGGGTGGTCGAATTCGAGCCGCATGTCGTTCGCGGTGACCTGCTCCGAAGAGAGAACGTCGGCGCGGTCCATGATCGGGACGGCGAGGGCGTCGTGAGCGCGGTAAATGTCGAGCCACTCCTGGCGAGTCTTGGTTTCGAAGAGTCCGTGGAGCAGGCCGTAGATATCCTCGCTGTTTTCGGCGCGGGCCTGCGGCGTGGCGTAGCGCTCGTCGTGCGCTAGGTGGGGGATCTCCATGGCATGGCAGATGCGCACCCACTCCTTGTCGCTGAGCGCGACGGGCAGGATCCACTGGCCGTCCCCGCAGAGATAGGGCGCAAACACGGCCTGGTCCGCGCCGGCGCGCTCGCCGCCCGAGTCACTGTCGCGCTCGGTCTGCACAAGGTCGACGTGCTGCATCGCCAGCGCGACGTTCAGCAACGACGTTTCGAGCCGCGTTCCCTTCCCGGTGCGCTCGCGGTTGTAGAGGCCGAGCGCGATCCCGTAGGCGAGCATCATGGGCATCGAGCAGTCGGTGGCCCAGACGCCCGCGCCGATGGGCGTGTCGTCGGGGGGAATGCGGCGGTGCATGATGCCGGTCAGCGCCTGGAGCATGAGGTCGTAGCCGCCGCGGTCGGCGTAGGGGCCCTGCTTGCCGTAGCCGGAAAGCTCGACGTAGACCAGTCGAGGATTGATCTTCGACAGCCGCTCGTAGGCGACGCCGAGGCGCTCGGCGGTGGCGGGGCGGTAGTTGTGGATCAACACGTCGCCCTCCGCCACTAGCTTATCCACGATCTCCAGACCCTCCGGCGTCCTGATATCGACGCAGATGGCCCGCTTGTTGCGGTTGATGGCGAAGTACGAGGGGCTTTCGTTGCCCAGGGCTCGGCTGGTGAAGATCCGCCGCGACCCGTCGCCGTCGGGGGGTTCGAGCTTGATCACGTCGGCGCCCTGATCGGCAAGGTAGAGCGCCGAGCCGGGGGCCGCCCACATCGTCGCCAGTTCAATAACCTTTACGCCTTCGAGGATCATGTCCGACCTCCTGACGCTTCGAGGATACCGCCACCGGACGAGACGCGGAAGCCCGCGCCTTAGAGAATAATCTTCGCCTCGCGGAGCCGCGCGATCTTCGCCGCGTCGTAGCCGTGCTCGGCCAGTACCTCGTCGGTGTGCTGGCCGTGGAGCGGGGCCGGCGTCGTGGGGCGCGGCGGGTTCTTCGATAGGCGGGTGGGCGGCGCGAGAAGCCGCGTCCGGCCCGCCTCGGGGTGCGACACGTCCGTCATCATGCCGTTGGCCTCGACCTGCTCGGAGGCGAACACCTCTTCGCGCTTGACGATGGGCGCGTAGGGGATGTCCGCGGCGTCGAGGATGGGGACCCACTCGCTCCGCGGCCTGCTCCCGAAAACGGCTTCGAGCACCGCGTACAGCTCGACGCTGTGCGCCGCCCGCCCCGCCGACTCGGCGTACCGCGGGTCGGCGGCCAGGTGCTCCAGGTCCGCCGTCTTGCAGAAGCGCGCCCATTCGGCGTCGGTGACCAGGCAGAGCATGAGCCACGCGCCGTCGCCGCAGCGGTAGGGCTGGAAGACGGCTTGGTTCCAGGCGGGACGGCCCTTGCCGCGTCGCGCCTCCGGCTCGACGAGTTCGACGGCCTGCAACGCGATCGCGGCGTGCATCAGCGATGTCTCGACCTTCTGGCCGCGGCCCGTTCGCTCCCGGTTGTAGAGGGCCAGCGCGACACCGTAGCTCAACAACATTGGGGCCGACGTGTCGGACGTCATGATGCCCGTGCCGAGGGGCGTCCCGTCGGGGAGGGAGCGGTGCATCATGCCGGTGACGGCCTGGACCAGCATGTCGTAGGCGATCTTCGAGGCGTAGGGCCCCTCCTTGCCGTAGGCGGAAAGCTCGACATAGATGATGCGGGGATTGAGGCGCTCAAAGACCTCGTATCCCAGCCCAAGGCGCTCGGTGACCGCGGGGCGGAGGTTCTGAATCAGCACGTCGGCGTCGCGGGCAAGGTTGAAAAGCACCTCGCGGCCCTCGGGCCGGCGTATATCGACGACGATGCCGCGCTTGCTCCTGTTGACGGCGAGGAAGGGCGGACTGTCGCCGGCGTCGCCCGCCTGCGTGACCAAGCGGCGGGCCTCGTCGCCCATCGGCGACTCGACCTTGATAACGTCGGCGCCCTGATCGGCGAGGTAGGCCGCGGTCCCCGGCGCGGCGAGCATGTTGCCGATATCGATGACCTTGACGCCTTCGAGCACAGGCGGCATGTCGTCTGCTCTCCTTGGGAGGGCTTGGGCCAAGGGGCCCGGCGGGCTAACCATAGCACGCCCTCGCTCGGCGCCGCGCTACCGGACGGGCGCGAACTCCCGCTCTAACGCCTCGGCGTCGGCCTCCGAGAGGTTAAAGTACTTCGCGTCGGGGTGGTGGAAGACGAGCGCGCTCACCGAGCTCTCGGGGTCCATCATGTGGCCCTCGGTAAGCTCGACGCCGATCCGCTCCTCGGCGTCGAGCAGGCGGAAGAGCCGTTCCTGGTCTTCGAGGCGCGGGCAGGCGGGATAGCCGAAGGAGTACCGTTTCCCCCGGTACCGCGCCTTGAACAGCAGCTCTTTGGCGGTGTCCGGCGGGTCGCCGAATCCCCAGGCCCGGCGAATCCGCTGATGGACGAGCTCGGCGAAGCCCTCGGCGCACTCGATGCCCAGCGCATGGAGGGCGTGGCTCTTCAGATATTCGCCCTCATCTCTCCACCGGTCCGCAATCTCGCGGACGGGGCCGACCGTGGTGACGAACATCGCGACGTAGTCCATGCGCCCCGACTCCACCGGCGAGACGTAGTCGGCCAGGCTCAGGCCGTCGCCCTCCCGCT
The DNA here is from genome assembly GCA_965261455.1 of Dehalococcoidia bacterium. Classification (GTDB taxonomy): domain Bacteria; phylum Chloroflexota; class Dehalococcoidia; order SHYB01; family SHYB01; genus DAOUKH01. The sequence goes on from OZ253453.1 coordinate 481,639, forward strand.
GGCGCCCGAAGAGGAAGCGCTCGATCACCGTCGTCCCGTCGGGCGCGTAGATGAGCAGGCTGCGGCCGTCGGCCTGGGCGGGGAACCACTTGAAGACGGCGCGGGCAGTGATCTCCGGCGAGGCGAGCATGACCTCTTCGACTCCGCGGACCGTTCGCCGGAGCCCGAGGGCCTTTTCGTCCTCGCGCGCCAGCGCGTCCGCGAACCGGCCCCGGAACCCCAGGTGCCGGACGTAGAGCATTTGCGGGTTGATGAAAGGGAAGATCTCGTCGAGGTCGTAGTCGGAGAGCACGTGCGCCTTGAGGTCGGGCGGGATGGGAATGTCCATGTCGGCGCGCACCGAGGCGGCACGGCCCACGTTCGCCGGTGCCGCCGCCACGGCCCGCGGCTTTTGCTCCCGCGAAAGCGTTTCGGCCTCCTCGTCCAGGCGCGACGCGAGCTCGGCCCGGCCGTCGCCGTCCATGATCTTGTTGGCCAGCGCGAGCCCCTCCATCGCGTCGTGGGCGTAGGCGACGAGGCCGCCGTACTCCGGCGCGATGCGCAGGCGGGTGAACCGGTTGGAGAGCGCGGCGCCGCCGACGAGCATGGGCGCGGCGATGCCCGCGGTGGTCAGGTCGCGCGCCGTCTCGACCATCATCTGCGCCGACTTCACCAGCAGGCCCGAGAGCCCGATGGCGTCGGGGTCGTGGCGCTGCACGGCGGCGATGAGGTCTTGCGGCGGGACCTTGATGCCGAGGTTGACGATCTCGTAGCCGTTGTTGGACATAACGATATCGACGAGGTTTTTGCCGATGTCGTGCACGTCGCCCTTGACGGTGGCGAGGACGATCTTTCCCTTCGCCGCGCTCTCGGCCTTCTCCATATGCGGCTCTAAGCGGGTCACCGCCGCCTTCATCGCCTCCGCCGATTGCAGCACCTCGGCGACGATGAGCCGGTTGTCGTTGAAGAGCCGCCCCACTTCCTCCATGCCCGCCATGAGGGGGCCGTTGATGATCTCCATCGGAGGACGGCCGGCCAGCGCCAGGTCGATGTCGTCGGCGAGGCCCTCCTTCGTGCCCTCGATCACGCAGCGCGCCAGACGCTCGTCCAAGGGCAGCGCGGCGCGGGCTTCGGCCGTGGGCGCCGGTCTCCGCTCGCGGAAATGCGCCGCGAACGCCGCGATGGGATCGTCGCCGCGCCAGAATAGGAGGTCCTCGGCGAGCTGCCGGTCTTCGTCGGGGATGCTGGGGTAGCGCTCCAGCTTCTCCGAGTTGACGATGGCCATGTCGAGGCCCGCCTGCACGCAGTGATAGAGGAACACCGAGTTCAGCGTCTCCCGCCCCGCCGCGGGAAGCCCGAACGAGACGTTGGAGATGCCGAGCGTCGTCTTGCACCGGGGCAGGGCCTGCTTGATGAGCCGGACGCCTTCGATCGTTTCGACGCCCGAGCCGATGTAGTTCTCGTCGCCGGTGCCGATGGGGAAGACCAGCGGGTCGAAGATGATGTCTTCGGGCGCGACGCCGTACTTCTGGGTCAGAATGTCGTGGGAGCGCTGGGCGATGGCGAGCTTGCGCTCGCGAGTGATCGCCTGGGCTTGCTCCTTGTCCTCATCGATGCAGCCGACGACGAGGGCCGCGCCGTAGCGCTTGGCCAGCGGCACGACGCGCTGGAAGCGCTCTTCGCCGTCCTCCAGGTTCACGCTGTTGATCAGCGACTTGCCCGGCGTCAGCTTCAGCGCCTCCTCGATCACCGTGGCGTCGGTAGAGTCGATGACGATGGGCGCCTTGATCTTCTTGGTCAGCGCGGCGAGGAAGGCGGTCACGTCCTCAATCTCGTCGCGGTCGGGATCCTGGAGGCACACGTCGAGCAGGTGCGCGCCGCCGCGGACCTGACTGCGCCCGACCTCCGCCGCCTCTTCGATTCGACCTTCGTTGATCAGGCGGCGGAACTTGCGGCTGCCGAGCACGTTGGTGCGCTCGCCGATCAGGACGGGGCGCGTGTCCTCGTCGACGATAAGCGTGTCTAGGCCCGAAAGCCGCGTGCCGGACGGCGCGCGGAGGGCGCGCGGCGGCTTCGACTCGGCGGCGCGGCCAATGCGCTCGATATGGCCGGGAACGGTACCGCAGCACCCGCCGAGCACGTTGACCCAGCCGTTGACGGCGAACCGTTCGAGAACGGCGGCGATCATCTCCGGCGTCTCGTTGTAGTGGCCGTCCTCGTCGGGCAGGCCCGCGTTGGGGAGACAGGCGACGGGGAAGCGGGAGACCGCGGCCAGCGTACGCACGTGATCGGTCATGAACTCGGGGCCGGTGGCGCAGTTCAGCCCGATCCAGAGGAGGTCGCGGTGGGCGAAGGTGGTGTAGAAGGCCTCCATGTCCTGACCGCCGAGGATCGTCCCCATCGTCTCGATGGTGGCCTGGATGGCGACGGGGAGATCGACGCCGGTTGCCTCCCGCGCTTGGTCGATACCTTCCAGAGCCGCCTTCACGTTCAGCGGGTCCTGCGACGTCTCGACGAGAAGGAAGTCGGCGCCGCCCTCGGTGAGCGCAGCAGCCAGCGTCCGGTAGGAATCGACGAGCTCGTCCCACGTCGTTCCACCGGTGACGGAGAGGCTCTTCGTGGTGGGCCCCACCGAGCCGGCGACCCAGCGCGGCTTCTCGTCCGTTGCAAAGTCGTCGGCGGCCCGGCGCGCGATTTCGGCGGCTGCGCGTCCGATCTGCTCCGCCTCCGCCACGAGGTCGTAGTCGGCGAGCACCATCGGCATGGCGCCGAAAGAGTTCGTCTCGATGACGTCGGCCCCGGCTTCGAGGAATCCGCGATGGATGCCCTCGATTGCGTCGGGCCGGGTGAGGTTCAGACGCTCGTTACAGCCGTCGTACTCTTCGCCGCCGAAGTCGTCGGCGCCGAGGTCCAGCGCCTGGATACTCGTGCCCATGGCGCCGTCGACGATCAGAATCCGCTGCGCCAAGGCGCGGCGAAGACGTTCGATGCTCTGCGGCGGCGTGGGTGGCACGGAGTACCTCGCACGGAGATTCGGCTCGCTTCATTATACGAGCCGTCTCTCTGGGCCGTATGCCGCTTCGAGATAAGAGGGCGCTAGGCCCGCGCCGAGGCCCCCGGCGAGAAGGGCCGCGCCTCGCCGGTCTCGGGGTCGAAGGAGCAGCGCCACGCCTTGTGGATGTTGGCGCCGTAGACGTGGACCGCCAAGGCCGGTTCGCCGCTGATCGTGACGGAGTGGATGTCGTTCGGCGGCAGCATCGTCACTGTCTTGCCCGCGGTGGCCTCGGTGGGTGGCTGGGCCTCAATCTCCACGCGCCAGGGGAGCGACCCATCGTCCTTGCGCCGGTAGACGGTGTTGCGCTCGGTGCCTTGGAGCACGCCGACCACGGCCCAGGTGGTGTGGTTGTGTGTCGGCGTCACCGTTCCGGGGTTCCAGGCAACGGCCTGCACCGCGAGGCGGTCGCTGACGTGGATGTCGAAGCTGTTCTTGGGGAACGGCTCACCGCCGAGGTCGGCGAGACAGTCGGGGCGGGCGATCAACTTCGCTAGGAGCGGCTCGACCGCCGCCACGGCCTCCTCGTCGCTCGGGCCCTTGGCGGTGATGGCCTCGCAGTCGGCGACGAACGCTTGCATGGTATACGACATATCAGGAGTCCCCTTCCATCGTCGATTCGTGCCAGTGGAGCGCGCGCCGCTCGACGAGCGCGGCCGCGGCGGTGAACAGGAGGCCGATGACCATGAGCGTGATCACCGCGCCGAAGAGTGTGGGCATGTCGAGGTTGTTCTGCGAGACGTTGATCACGTTGCCCAGCCCGGAGTCGCCGGAAAACCACTCGGCGAGCATGGCGCCGATGATAGCGAAGGGTATCGTAATCCGAATCGCGGCGAAGAGGTACGGCAGCGCGCTCGGCGCCCGGAGCCGCCAGAAGACCTCCCACCGCGACGCCCGCAGCGAGCGGAGAAAATCGAGGGCGCCGGGATTCACCGACCGGAAGCCGATGACGCCGTTCACCAGAATGGGGAAGAAGGCGAGCAGCGCGGCGATAACGACCTTGGGGGCCGCACCGAAGCCGAACCAGATTACCAGCAGTGGGGCGACGGCAACGAGCGGGGTGACCTTGGCGAGCACCGCCAGCGGATAGATGGTGCGTTCGAGGTAGAGCGAGTGGGCCATGAGCGCGGCGAGGACGACGGCGACCGCCGCGCCGGCGGCGAACCCTGCCAGGGCGCGCCACGTCGTTGTCAGGCCCTCCGAGGCGAAGAAGCCGAGGTCGGAGAAAAGCCGTTGGAGCACAACCGTCGGCGCGGGCAGGATGTACTCCGGCGTCCCGTCGATGCGCGTATAGAGCTCCCAACCTAGGCCCAGGAGGAAGAGGGCGAGCGCCGGCGGGACGGCGTACGCCACGGCGGGAACCGCGGCCTTCCAAAGCGCCTGCCCCAGGCTCCGCGCCGGCCCCGCCGCGCCCGCTTCCTCCGGCAGGCGCGCACGGCTAACCTCAAACGGTCGGTCCATATGCCGCCCCCCGCGCCAAAAGGCGCTGCACCTGATCGACGTAACTAAGGAACTCGCCGCTCCGTTCGATGACGGTCTCGCGGGGACGAGGCAGGCCGATGGGAACAGCCGTGGCGATGCGTCCGGGGGGGCCGTCCATGACGAGCACCCTGTCCGCCATCGCCACGGCTTCGACGATGCTATGCGTCACCATGATCGCCGTTGCTCCCGACCGCTCCCACAGGCGCAGGATCTCGTAGCGCATCGCGGCCCGCGTGATCTCGTCCAGGGAGCCCAGCGGCTCGTCGAGCAGCAGCAACTCGGGGCCGATCACCAGCGCCCGGGCGAGCGCGGCGCGCTGTTTCATCCCGCCCGAAAGCTGTTTGGGGTAGAAGCGGCGGAAGTCGGCGAGCCCCACGAGGTCGACGGACCGGGCGGCGGCATCGCCTCCGCCGCGCCCGCCGCCGTTGACCTCGACGGCGAGCCGCACGTTGCGCTCCACGTCGAGCCAGGGGAGCAGCGCGGGGTCTTGGAAGACGAAGCCGATGGCCTTGCGCGCCTGCGCCGCTTCCGGCGGCGCGCCGCTGATCTCGACTATGCCCTCGGTGGGCGCGAGCAGGCCGCCGACGGCCCGCAGCAGCGTCGTCTTGCCGCAGCCGCTCGCCCCCACGACGGCGACGAACTCGCCGCGCGCCGCCTCGAAGCTCGCGCCGCGGAGCGCCTCCACGCCGCCGTTCCTCGATGGATAGCGCACGCCGACCCCCCGCGCCGTCACGTGCGAGTCAGCCTCTCTTGGGTTCGGGTTCGCGTCCATGTCCCGGACGCCTCCGCTCTCGTCTTCCGGCCCTCTGAAGGGCGCAGGCGGTTGGGCGGGGCAATTCTAGCACGGGGCCTCGATGTGGTACTGTGCGAGGAGGCCCCGCGGGGCCTGGCGGCGGTCATGGACGACACGGAATTCATCACGCGCTTGAAGGAAAAGATCGAAGCCTCGTCAGGGGTAACGATCGACTTCGAGGTGGACCACGACGACAAGCAGCGCTTCGCCATCGACTTCTCGGACTCGACGCCCAAGGTAACCTTCGGCTCCGAGGCGATCACCAACGCCGGCCTTGCCCGCATGTTTAGCCAGTACGCGATCCTTTGCCTGAAAGAAGGCCGCGAAGTCGGCAAGGAAGAGTTCCTGCTCTACCTCCGCCGCAACTAACCGCCCCGGCTAAGGAAGGAACAACGTGGCACGAGACGCTGAGACCCTGCAGGCCCTGAAGATCGCCGGAGCAAACCTACGCAAAGCCGTCGAATCGAACGAACGCTACGCGCATTTTGCCGCGCTTTCCGTGCTCTCCCAAGCCATCCTCGAAGTGATTCAAGGCCTAGGCCCGGCGCGCAAGGAGGTTGCGCGGACCCTTCCGCAGCGACTCAAGGAACTTCGGGAGATCATGGACTTGCCCGAAGCAGCGCTGAAGCAACTGGCGGAGGGCGAACAGGAATTCCTCCAAGGCCTTCACGCCGGCCCCGCGGGCACTCCAAAGCTGGGCTTCTTGAACCGGTTCCGAGTGCCGTAAGCCCCGGCTTCCGGGCCGATACTGACGCCCGGCATTGCGCGTTGGGATTGGCGAGTGCCGTGTACACGATCCTCGGGATGCCGCAACGCCACCGCCCCGCCGCCTTCCTTGCCCGCCGCCTCTCCCGCGGGCTATCATGGGCCGCGTTGCGAAAGGAGAGGCCCATGCCCCTGGTGATTACCCCCGAGGCCGAGGCGCTCAAAGGCGTCGAGTCCGACCCCATCGTCATAGAGATCGAGAAGCACGATATACAGAACTTCGCCACTGCTATCGCGTGGCCCAACAAGCCGAATCCGGCGTACTACGACGAGGCCACCGGCGAGGCTTCCGAGTACGGCTCGATCGTCGCCCCGCCCAGCTTCGGGACGCGCCTGGGCTTCATCGGCGGCATCTACGACAAGGTCAAGAACGCGCTGCCCAAGTACCGCGTGGGACTCAACGGCGGGCTCGAATACATCCGCAAGGCGCCCATCCGGCCCGGCGACCGGCTCACCGGCCGGGGCAAGCTGGCGAACCTCAAAGAGAGCCCGCGTGACGACGGCGGCGCGATGCTCCTCGTCACCTTCGAGGGCAACTTCATCAACCAGGACGGCGTGGACATCCTCACGTCCCGCATGACCCTCATCTGGATGTACGGCAAGGAGGACCTCAACGGCTAGGCGCGGGACGCCTCCGGAGAGCAACGAGATGACGGCACGCACATTCGACGACGTTCAAGAAGGCGACGAGCTCGAACCCTACTCGGTGAACGCGGGCTACATGGAACTGAACCGCTTCGCCGCGGCGAACAACGAGTTCGTCATGATCCACATGGACCCTGATTACTCCAAGAACGTGGCCAAGCTGCCCGACGCCATCGTCATGGGCAACCTGAAGCTGGCCTACATCGCGAACATGATCGACGCCTGGCGGGGCGGCGCGGGCTGGGTGAGCCGGCTCGAGGTCTCTTTCCGCGGCATGGACCCCGTCAACGAGACGCTGACCGCCAAGGGCGTGGTGAAGGCCAAGCGCGAGGAGGACGGCGAGAAGCTCGTCGATCTCGACGTCTGGGTCGAGAACGCGGCGGGGAAGAAGACCACTCCAGGCGCGGCGACCGTCTCGCTGCCCTAGACCGGCCCGTATGCCCTCCGCCGCAAACCCCCTGCCCCCGCTGCGAGTCCTCGACCTGACCAACATCCGCGGGCATTTCTGCGGCAAGGTGCTGGGCGACATGGGCTGCGACGTCGTCAAGATCGAGCCGCCCGGCGGCGACCCCGCCCGCGACCGCGGCCCCTTCGTCGAAGACGTTCCCGACCGCAACCGCAGCCTCACCTGGCTCGCCTATAACACCAGTAAGCGGGGCGTCACGCTCAACATCGAGAGCGAGGACGGACGGGGCATCCTCCGCCACATGGTTGAGAAGGCCGACATCCTTATCGAGTCCTTCGACCCCGGCTACCTCGACGGGCTGGGGCTGAGCTACCCCGAGCTGCGCAAGGTCAAACCCGACCTCATCATGACGTCGATCACGCCCTTTGGGCAGGAAGGGCCGTACCGGGATTACGCGGACTCGGACATCGTGCTCATGGCGCTGGGCGGGTTCATGTCGGAGAACGGCTACCCCGACTCGCCGCCGATCCGCATGAGCCTCGACCAAGCGTACAACCACGGCGGAGCCTATGGCGCGGCGGCCACCCTCACCGCCTACCACCACCGCGAGACCGGCGGCGGCGGGCAGCGCCTCGACCTCTCCATCCAAGAGGCCATCATGCTCATCGTCGATCCGGTGCTCCAGCACTGGCTCATCGAGGGCAAGCGCGGTACCAACCGCGTCGGGCCCGCGATGCGGCGCGGCGACGTGCAGATGCAGCTCATCTGGCCCTGCAAGGACGGCTACGCCGCCTGGCGGCTCTTCACCGGCCAGCCGGTGGGCCGCCGTACCCACCGCATCATCGAATGGGCCGAAGAGGACGGCCAGGAGACGGGCCTACGGGACGTCAAGTGGGTCGACATCGACATGAACGACATAACGCCCGAGATGATCGACGTGTGGAACGTCCAGTTCAGCGAGTTCTTCCGCACCCACACCAAGAGCGAGCTGGTGCGGGGCGCCATCGAGCGCGGGCTGATGCTCTATCCCGTCAACACCATCGCCGACATGATGTCCGACTCCCAGTTCACCGCCCGCGACTACTTCCAGGAGATCGAGCACCCCGAGTTGGGCCGCTCCGCCAAGTACCCGGGCGCCTACTGGAAGAGCGAGAGGACGCCGGTGCGTGTCCGCGGCCGGGCGCCGCTGATCGGCGAGCACAACGCCGAGATCTACGTCGACGAGTTGGGCCTCTCGACCGAGCGGCTCATCGCCTTCCGCGAGGCGGGGGTGATCTAGTGAACAAGCCGCGGATGCTCGAAGGGCTCAAGGTCGTCGACTTCACCTGGGCCATCGCCGGGCCGTTCACCGCCCGCTACCTCGCGGACAACGGGGCCACGGTGGTCAAGGTCGAGAGCGCGCGCCGCGTCGACGCCATGCGCACCTTCCAGCCCTACAAGGACCGCAAGCCCGGCATCAACCGCAGCGCCGTCTACGCCGCGATGAACTCCAGCAAACTCAGCATCGCGTTGAACATGACGAAGCCCGAGGCCCGCGAGATCGCCAAGAAGCTCATCGCCTGGTGCGACATCGTCGTGGAGAACTTCGCCCCCGATGCGATGGGGAACTGGGGCCTGGCCTACGAGGACATCGTCAAGTTCAACGAGAACGTCATCATGATCAGCATGTCGTCCATGGGGGCGACGGGGCCACTGGCTCACTACCACGGCCTTGGCTTCCACATCCAGGGCTTCGCCGGGTTCTGCAACATCACCGGCTTCCCTGACCGCTCTCCCTTCGGCGCGGTGGCCTACACCGACTTCATCGGGCCGCCGCTGGCGATCTCAGCCCTGATGGGCGCCCTCGACCACCGCCGCCGAACCGGTGAGGGCCAGCACATCGACATGGCCCAGGTCGAGGGGGGGATCCACTTCCTCGGGCCCGCCGTGCTCGACTACTCCTTCAACCAGCGCGATGCCGGACGCCGCGGCAACGACTCGACCTACGCCGCGCCGCACAACGCCTACGCCTGCGCCGGCGACGACCGCTGGTGTGTGATCTCCGTCTTCACCGACGAGCAGTGGAGGGGGCTCGTGGAGGTCGTCGGCGACGAGGCGCTGCGCGACGACCGCTTCGCCACGCTGGCGGGCCGGCTGGAACGCCGTCGCGAGATCGACGAGCGCCTCGCCGAATGGACGCGGGGCCGCTCGCCGCAGGAAGTCATGGAGTCGCTGCAGGCGGTGGGGGTGCCCGCGGGCGTCGTCTCCGACGGCGCCGACCTGGATGAGGACAAGCAGCTCGCGGCCCGCAACTTCTACAAGCACTTCGAGCATCTCGAAATCGGCGACTACAAGACCCGCCGCCAGACCCCGGTCATCGCCTCCGACGCCGACACCGACCCCTACTCCGAGGCCCCGATGCTCGGCCAGCACACCGAATACGTCCTAACCGAGCTGCTCCACGTCCCCGACGAAGAGTGGGTACCCCTCATGGACCAGGGCGTCTTCCACTAGCGCCCCGGCCTCTCCTGCTTCTGGGGGAGCGCCCTAAGCCCCCATTTTGGGGAGACACTGAGAGAGGGCACGCGCCGCAGGCGCGTCGGCGACCGCAGGGCGCCTCCCCAATGTCACCGTCCCTACGGGACGTCGAGCGTGGTCGCCTCTTTGGCCGCCTCATCCGAAGGGGCACCCTCCGGCGCGCCGCGTAGCGCCGCCAAGCGGACGGTCGCGGTCACGCCGTCGCCCTCGGGGCTTTCAAGCTCGATCGAGCCGCCGTGGGCCTCGACCAGCGCCTTGGCGATGGAGAGGCCGAGCCCCGAGCCGCCGGGCTCCCGCCGCGCAGCGTCGACCCGGTAGAAGCGGTCGAAGACGTGGGGCAGGTGCTCCGGCTGAATGCCGAGACCCGTGTCGGACACCGCGATACTCGCCTCGCTCCCGTTGAAGTCGAGCCCCACCTCGATACGCCCACCGGGAGGCGTGTACTTGAGCGCGTTGTCTACCAGGGCGAGGAGCGCCTGGCGAAGCCGTTCCCGGTCGCCCTGAGCGGTGACCCCGAAGGAGGGCGAGACGCATTCGAGGGTGAGGCCGCGCATCTCGGCGAGCGGGTGCGTGTCCCCGCACACCTGCCGGACAAGGTCGGACAGGTCCACGGTATCTTCCCGCAGCGCCAACCGGCCTCCGTCCGACTGCTCCAGCGTCAGGAGGGACGTGACCATGTCGCTCAGGTATTCCGCCTCGTTCACGATGCCGTCGACGAGGTGCGCGTTCTCGTCGATCGTCTGGCCCCGGTGGCGGCGGATCAGCTCGGCGTTGCCCCTGATGAGCGTGAGCGGCGTACGGAGCTCGTGCGAGGCGTCGGCGACGAAGCGGCGCTGACGCTCAAAGGCGCGCCTCGTGGGGATGAGCGCCCGGTTGGCGAGGAACCAGCCGCCGACGAGCGCCAGCGTCAGCGCGCCCATTTCCGAGCCGGCGAGGATCCAGGCCAGCTCGACGAGCGCTCTTTGCTGCGACTCGATGGACTGCCCCACCTGCAGCACGCCAAGCGGCCGCCCGTCTCGGGTGACTACCGCAACCGAGAGCAGCCGCACGGTCTGGTTGTTGATCTCAACGTTGCTGTAGTGCGTATGTCCCTGAAGCGCCTGCAGCACACCGTGGGGATCGGGCGATGAATCGACGGCCAGGCGCTGCGGGTTCTGCGCCAACTGCCCCGAAGTGTCGACGCTTAGGTAGAAGACGTCACCGGGATAGCCGCCCTGCGGCATGATCGTCGGGAAGCCGGGAGTCGCTGAGAAGTCCCGAAGCGCGTGGGCGGCGCCCTCCCGCAGGTTGGCGTTGACCTCGCCGTTGAGGGTGCGCGCCGTCATGTAGAAGATGCCCACCCCCAAGCCCACCAGCAGCGCGGCGAACACGACGAAGTTCCAGCCCAACAGGCGAAGACGTATGGCGTTGAACATCGTGGCCTCCGCCGGCTAGGCGGCCCCCTTCAGGATGTAGCCCACGCCGCGGACCGTCCGAATCAGGTTCTTGCCGCCGCCGGCCGAGAGTTTGTTCCGCAAGTAGTGTATGTACAAGTCCACCACGTTGAGTGTTACGTCCGAAGCGAGCCCCCAGACTCTATCGGCGATTCGCTCGCGGCTCTGGACCGCGCCCGGATTTCGCATCAGGTGTTCGAGGAGAGCAAACTCCTTCGGAGTGAGATCGATCGCGGAGCCGTCGAGGACGACCTCCCTTGATTGCAGGTCGAGGGTGAGGCCCGCGGCCTCGATCTTGGTCGGGTCGCGGGGGTCGATCTTGCGGCGGCCGAGGGCACGGATGCGGGCGAAGAGCTCTTCCAGCGCGAAGGGCTTGACCAAGTAGTCGTCGGCCCCGGCGTCGAGGCCCTCGACGCGGTCGGCGATCTCGCCTCGAGCGGTCAGCATCAAAATGGGAGTGGCGACCTTCTCGGCCCGCAGGGCGCGGGCGACCTCCATACCGGGCATCTTCGGCAGCATGAGGTCGAGAACAATGACGTCGTAGGCGCCGCCGGCGGCGAGGTCGTAGCCTTCCTCGCCGTCGACGGCGATTTCGGCCACGTGCCCCTCTTCGTTGAGCGCCTGGGCGATCAGATTCGCCAGCCGCGGCTCGTCTTCTACTACGAGAATATGCATCGCAAAGGGAGCATACACGAACCGCCGCGGGTGCTCTAACGTATTTCTAAGCGCCCGAGGTCTAAGGCCACGGGTCGGACGCGGCGGCTTATACTTGCCGCGACGGCCTCGCGGCCGCCCGAGTGAAAACGGTATGGCTTACGACGATCAGCAAGAGCCACGCCACGGCGAGGACCTGAACGGCCCCGCCTCCGGTCCGTTTCGCCCCGCGGAGACGCCGGAGCAGCAGTACGCGCAGCCGCGTTGGGCCGAAGCCCGGACCGGCAACGTCCCAACAGACACCCGCGAGTCGGGGCGCGGACGCTGGCTGTTCGCCGGGGCCGTCGCCTTGGTCGCGCTCGCGGTAGGGGTCGCGGCGGGCGCCGTCCTGCCCGAACGCGGTGACACCACGTTCTCGCTGCCCGCCTCGGCCAAGATCGAAGCCTTCGACGAAGAGATCGTCCAAGCCGTCTACGACCGGTCGGTCTCCGCGGTGGCCCAGATCGAGGTCACCCAGAGACGGGACGAGATATTCCCCTTCTTTCAGCGCGAGCAAGGATCGGCGTTCCTCATTGACGAAGACGGGCGCTTCATCACCAATAGCCACGTCGTGACTGGGGCCCCGTCGGTCACCGTGATACTCGAGGACGGTACCCGGCTCCGCGGCGAGGTAAGCGGCATGGCCCTCTCGAACGACCTTGCCGTCGTCCGCGTCGATCCCAAGCGGGTCCGGGGCATTGCACCGCTGCCGCTCGGTGACTCGGAACTGGTGGAGCCGGGGCAGCTCGCCATCGCCATCGGCAGCCCCTACGGCCTGCAAAGCTCGGTCACGGTGGGCGTCGTGAGCGGCGTCAACCGCACCCTGCCCTCGGATATTCACCACCCCATCGAGGGCATGATCCAGATGGACGCAGCGATCTTCCCCGGCAGCTCGGGCGGCCCGCTGCTGAACTCGCGGGGCGAAGTCATTGGGGTCAACACCGCGGTGGCGGAGAGCGGCGGCGACACGATCGGGTTCGCCGTCCCCAGCAACAGCATCGCCGAACTTCTGGAGCGGATGGCCGCCGGTATGGAGACGGGCCGCCCGTGGCTCGGCGTTACGCTGCTGACGCTCAACGAGGAAATAGCGAATGAGTTGGGGCTGGAGACCGACGCGGGAATCTACATCACCGATGTCGTAGAGGACAGCCCCGCCGACCAGGGCGGCCTGCGGACCGGCGACGTCATTATCGGCGCGGGCGGCGACGAAATCGCGCGGTCCTCCGACTTAGTGGCCTTCCTCGAAGGCAAGCGCCCCGGCAACGCCGTGACGATCGACGTTCACCGCGACGGAAACGAGACATCGATTACGGTGACGCTGGGCACGTGGCCCGATAGCCTTTCCTAAACGCATAATTCACTCTATGTTGGCGGACTCCCACACCCACCTCGACCTGTTCACCGACGACGAGCTCGAGGCGATGGTCCCCCGCGCCGAGGCGGCGGGCGTCGGCATGATTGTCTGCGTCGGCTCGACCATCGAGTCGTCGCGCCGCGCCGTCGAGCTCGCCCGCCGTTTCGATTCCATCTACGCCGGCGTGGGGATGCATCCCATGGATCTCAAGGCGGCGTTTACCGACGGCGACTACCGCGCGCTGAAGGCGCTGGCGGTGTCTTCAGACAAGGTAGTCTGCGTCAGCGAGACGGGTCTCGACTTTCTCGATACCTCGCCCGACCGGGGCTGGCAGATGGAGGCGCTACGCGGGCACGTCCGCCTCGCCAAGGAGCTCGGCAAACCGCTCGACTTCCACGCTCGGGAGGCCTACGACGAGATTCTCGGCGTGCTGAAAGCGGAAGGAGCGGAGGAGACAGGCGCGATCTGGCACTACTTCCTCGGCGACGCTGAGAAGGCCGCGGAGGCGATAGCCCTGGGCTTCTATATCTCCTTGGCGAAGCCGCTGTTGCTCCGCCCTGAGCTGGCGGAGGCGGCGAAGCACATTCCCCTCGACCGCATCGTCTTGGAGACCGACTCCTACCCGCAGCCGTGGAAGAAGAACCCGGCGCGGCGCACCGAGCCGTCGCACCTGCCGCTCGTCGCCGAGAAGCTAGCCGAGCTGAAGGGCGTCGGCGTGGCCGAGATCGAAGCGGCGACGACGGCGAATCTGAAGCGCGCCCTTCGCCTAGCGTGATCGGCGGCGGGCCGCGCTACCCCGCGCCGGGGCGCTCCGCTTCCAGCGGTGTGTCGTCGAGGTTAGCCCACTCCCCCATCGACGCGTCGTAGACCGCCACCTCTTCGTAGCCGAGGAGCCGCAGGACGAACGCTCCGTGCGCCGCACGGATGCCCACCTGTCAGTAGGTGATCACGTCCTTGTTGGGCGTGACGCCGGCGGACCAGAGCAGCTCGCGCAGCTCGTCGGCGGGCTTGAGTACCTTGGTTACCGGATCGGCCAGGAAGTTAAGCCACTCCATGTGGACAGCGTTGGGGAGGCGCCCCGCCCGCTTGTTGCCGCGGTGATTGCGGCCCTCCCACTCGGCGTCGCTGCGCACGTCGAGCAGGGTCACGTCCTCGTCCTCGTCCTCGTCTTCGATGACTTCCCGGACCTCGTCGAGCAGCGCGATATGCTCGTCGCGGACGCGCGGGGAAAAGCTCGCCGGTGGATAGTCCGGCCTGTCCATCGAGACGGCGCGCTTCTCGGCGACCCACTTGTTGATGCCGCCGTCGAGCACCCTGCAGCGGGCGTGGCCGTAGTAGGCCAGCATCCACCAGAGACGGGCCGCCGTGTGGCCGCCCTCCGAGTCGTAGGCCACCACAAGCGTCTCGTTCCCGATGCCGAGGCCGCCCAGGAGCTCGGCGGCCTGCTCCGGCGGCATGACGTGAAGCCGGTCGCCGGGATCTTTCACGTAGCCGGCCCTATCGTCGCGGCCGATGCTGACCGCGCCGGGGATGTGGGCGCGGTCGTAGGCCTCGCGGGGACCCATGTCCACGATGCGGATGTCGGGCCGGTTCAGCCGCTCGGCGAGCCACTGCGTCTCGGCGAGCATCTGCGGGTTGACGTAACCGCGGTCGTCGGGCACGGCGGCGCTCCTGGCTATAATGTGGCCGCGTAGCCGCGGCTCGCCGTCCATTCTACACGTCCACGGCTATCGAGCCCCCCGCCCGTGGCAAGGACTCCGGCGCGGCGGGACGGAAGGAGCACGCCATGCCCGGACCCCTGGACGGGATCACTGTCCTCGACCTCACCCGCATCCTCGCCGGCCCGTTCTGCACGATGACGCTCGGCGACCTCGGGGCCGAGGTCATCAAGATCGAGCACCCCAACGGGGGCGATCCCGCGCGGGGCAATGGCCCATTCGTCGAGGGCTACAGCTCGTACTTCCTCAGCGTTAACCGGGGCAAGCGCAGCGTGACGCTCGATCTCCACACGAGCCGGGGCGTGGAGCTCCTGCGCCGGCTCGCCGAGAAGGCCGACGTCCTCGTCGAAAACTTCAGGCCCGGCACCATGGACCGGTTCGGCCTCGGGCCCGAAGACCTGGTGCGCCGGGCGCCCGGGCTCATCTACTGCTCGATCTCCGGCTTTGGACAGACGGGCCCCTACGCCGGCCTGCCCGCCCTCGACATCATCGTCCAGGGCATGGGCGGTATCATGAGCATCACCGGCGAACCCGGCGGTCCCCCCGTCCGGCCCGGCACCTCCATCGGCGACATTGCCGGTGGACTCTACGGCGCCGTTGGCGTCCTCTCGGCCCTGGTCGAGCGCGCCGTCAGCGGCAAGGGCCAGCACGTCGACATCGGCATGATGGACTGCCAACTCGCCATACAGGAAAACGCACTTGCCCGTTTCTTCGCCACCGGCGAAGTCCCCGGCCCTATCGGCACCCGCCATCCCATCGCCACCCCCTTCCAGGCCTTCGAAGCCGCTGACGGCTGGATTGTCGTCGCCGTCTTCGGCGGGCTCAACGACCGCTGGCCCCTCTTCTGCGCCGTCATCGACCGCGTCGACCTCATCGACGACCCCGACTACGAGACCGGATGGACGCGTACCCAGCACTACGATCGGCTCGCACCCGTCCTCAACGAGGCGCTGCGCGCCCGCACCGTCGATGACTGGGTCGCTCGTTTTCGGGAAGCCGACATCCCCTGCGGGCCGCTCAACCGCATCGACCAAGTCGCCGCCGATCCGCAGGTCGCGGCCCGCGGCATGATCGTCGAGGCCCAGGGGCCCGGCGGCGAAAAGCTCAAGGTCGTCGCCAGTCCGGTTAATCTCAGCCGAACTACCTTACCCGTCCCCAGCGCCTCCCCAGGGTTGGGCGACGACACGGCGTGGGCGCTCGGCGGCCTCCTCGGCGTGGACGACACCGAAATCGAGGCCCTGCGCCGCGAAGGCGTGGTATAACGAGAAAGGGCCTCCCTGCGGAGGCCCTTTGAATTTCGCGGTCGCGCCGACGCTAGGCCATGAACGAGTCCACGAGCTCTGCTGCCGTGCGCTCTTTGCCCTTAGACGCGGCGATCTTCACCCGCTCGTGGAACGGCGTCGAGTCGGGCCGCTCGTAGAAGACGCCCAGAGGGATGCCCTCCGCGCGGGTGAGCGCGCGGGCCTGGTCGAGGTCGGTGGGGTCGTGGTCCTCGCCGATGTCCCACGCTATGGGCTCGATACCCTTGCGGCGGTTGCCGCGCAGGAGTTCGTGGGTGTCGTTGTACGTGGTGCACGGCGATTGCACGTGGACCATGGAGAAGCCTCGGTGCTCCATCCCACGGGTGATCAGGCCGGCGAGGTCTTTGACCTTGCTGGAGTAGGAGTTGGCGACATAGGACATCCCTAGGGTCAGATAGAAGTCCAAGGGATTCAGCTGGGACTCGACCTTGCCAAAGGGCGTGGTTGACGTAACCGCGTCGAACTGGGTGGTGGGGGAGCTCTGCCCCTTGGTCAGGCCGTAGACGCCGTTGTCCATGACGACCACGGTCACGTCGAGGTTGCGGGCCGCCTGAGGACCAATGTGCTCGGCACCGATGCTGAGGAAGTCGCCGTCGCCCGCCACGACCACCACGTTGAGCTCGGGGCGGCTCATCTTGATGCCCATCGCGACGGGGAGGGTGCGCCCGTGGACGCCGTGAATCCCGAAGGGGTGCTGATCGGCTTCAAGCAGATGCACCATGTTGCCCGAGCAGCCGATGCCCGCGACGACGACCGTCCGCTCCGCCGGCTCCTCGGTCTTCACCAGCCAGTCCTGAAGCGCGAACTCGAGCGCGCGGCGGACGCCGAAGTCCCCGCACCCGGGGCACCATTCGAAGTCATATTCGAGGTTTCGCTTACTCATACGGTCACGCCTTCTTTCTTACCCGATTCCAGCCGCGCTTGGATTCTGGCGACGAGCTTCTGTCTCGTAAACGGCAGTCCCGTGTATTGGGTGATCGACTCGGCACGGACGCCGAGCCCCCGCAGCACGGAGGAGAACTGGCCGAGGTAGTTGAGCTCAGGGACGATGACAAGCTCCTTGCTCCGGAGCTCGTCGAGCAGGGCCGGCGGGAGCGGGTTGAGGAACATCGTGTAGCACCAACCGATGTTGACGTCCATGCGGCGCAGCTCGTCATACGCCTCGCGGGCGGAACCTTTCGAGCCGCCCCACGGCGTGACGACGACGGGCGCGTCGGAGTTCTCCGACTCGTAGGAGCCGTCTTCGAGAAGCTTGAGCTTGGCGAAACGGCGCTCCGTCATCTCGACGTGGCGCTTCGGCATATGCGTGGTGTCGCCCATCGGGTCGTGCTCGCTCGCGTTGGCCACGTACGCGCCGGGGCCGCCTGGCACGGGCATGTCGCTTACGCCGGCGCCTTCGTACCGCAGATAGCCGTTGTTTCCCCGATAGACGCGTCGGGTCTCGGGGGTGATCTTGCTCAGGTCGGGCTTGGGAATGTTCTGGCGGCGCTCGGCCAGCATCATCTCGGAGAGCAGGACGACGGGCCCCTGGTAGCGCTCGGCCCAGTTGACGGCATTGACGGCGGCGTAGAAGCACTCCTCGACGGAGCCCGGGGCGATGACGGGCATGCGCACGTCGCCGTGGGAGGGGTTCAGGGCGGCCAGAAGGTCGGACTGCTCGGTCTTCGTGGGGAGGCCCGTCGCCGGACCCCCGCGCTGCACGTTCACCACCACGAGGGGGATCTCCGCCATCCACGCCAGCCCCATCCCTTCGCTCATCAGAGAGAACCCCGGCCCGGCCGTCGAGGTCATCGCCTTCTTCCCGGCGTAGCCCGCGCCGACGATGGCGTTGATCGATTCGATCTCGGAGCTTGCCTGGTACACGAACTTGCCCTCGCCAACCAAGTTCTGCTCCATGAAGACCAGGATCGTCGTCGCGGGGGAAATGGGGTAGCCGACGAAGACCTCAAGCCCCGCGGCGACGGCCCCCAGCGAGATTGCGTCGTTGCCGCGCACGTTGATCTGCGGTGCCTCGCTGGGCGCAGGGGGTTCGAGCTCGCCCAGCGAGAACGAACGCTTCGCGGCCTCTTCGCGCCCCAGGCCTAGGGCTTGGATGTTGGAGGTGATGATCTGTTCGTCGTCGGGGCGGCCGCGGGAGAAGCGCTTCTTCACGAATTCGGTCAGATAGCTCTCGGGCCAGGTGACGAGCTGAGCGAGGGCGCCGAGAACCACCATGTTGGCGGCGCGGAGGTTGCCCGTCGAACGGCCCAGTTCGTCGAAGGGGATGCCGAGGACGGAGGGATCGGCGGCGATGGAAAAGGCCGCGGAGTCGTAGACCACGACGCCCCCGCCGCGGACCTCACCGCGGTGGGTCTCGTAGGAGGTCTCGTTAAAGGCCACCAGCACGTCGAGCAAGTCGCCGGAGGTCAGGATCGGCGCGGTTGAGATCCGGGCCTGGGCCCACGTGGGGCCGCCGACAATCTGGGAAGGGAAGGTGACGAAGGTCATCGTGTGATAGCCGACCTGGGAGGCGGCCTGCGCCAAAGCCTCCGCGGCCGTGACCATTCCCTGACCGCCCTCTCCGGCGAAGCGCACGACGAAGTCTCGCTGCTGTTCCATGGCCTCTCTCTTCTTAGAAGGGTTTGTCTGGGTGCGCGGCGCCCTTGGGCAGACGCGGGCGCTCGCGTTGTCGTTTATTGGGGCGCGCGGGGCTGGAAACGGCTGTCTCTCGCATAGGGGTGAGGGCGTTTGTGCCGCAGTTCACAAGCTGGATTCACGGCCATAAAAAAAGGCCCCTCGGGGACCTGTGTGTGACCAGAACTGCTGCGCTTGACCGCTCCAACGCGGGGCCTTTTCCGCCAGTGAGCCCGAAGACCCAAATCAACTAGCTGGCGCAAAGTATAGCATAGGTTATGGAATTTCGCCCGTGACCTTCACCGCCGCCCTCGGCAACTGGAGACGCCGGGGGCGGCTTGGGGACGGCGCGCCGCTAGTTCGTCCCCAGCGGCACGTTCCACGTCTCGGCGATAGCGTCAGACGTGGTCAGGAAGCCGACGTTCCGCAGGCAGTAGCGGATGGCCTGCTCGGCGTACTCCGGAGGGTCGCCCGCCATGCAGTCGGTGGGGAAAAGCGCGACGTAGCCCCGGTTCACCGCTTCGATCGCCGAGCCGGTGATGTTCACGTTGACCGAGACGCCGCAAAAGACCACCGTCTTGATCCCCGTGTTGCGCAGGTAGTTGTCGAGGCCGCTCTCGTAGAACGAGGTCATGCCGTGCCCGCGGGAGACGACGATGTCCCCCTCCTTCGGCGCGAGCTCGTCGACGATCTGCGCCGCCTCCGACCCGTGGGACATCCCCGTGCCTTTCTCGAGGTTCTTCACCCGGGCAATGCGCAGGAGGAGCGGCGTGTTGCCGGGGTCTCCCCACCCGTTCGCGTCTTTCTCGACGGTGCAGTGGTAGACCTTGACGCCCGCCGCACGCGCCGCGTCGAGGAAGCGGGCGATGTTGTTCAGCTTCCCGCTGTCGCGGATCGAGCGCACCAGCCCTTCGAGCGCCGCTCCCTCCCCAATGACGCCGTTCTGGCACTCGCTGACAAGGACGGCGGTGGTCGACGGTTCGAGGAACTCGGTGAGATCGAACGGCATGGGGGGCCTCCCGAAGCGCGGAATGCTCGGAATCTAGAAGCGCCGCCGCCGCCTGTCAAGCGCCGGGCCCTCGCACCCCCGCCGCCCCGGCCAAGAATTCCAGCAAACGCAGGATCTAGCCCCTCCATAGAGCCTTCCCTTACGGTGGCCCTCCCCCCCCCCCAGGCCTGTCTCCCTCTGGGCTTTCCCTTACCGGGAGCGACTGCCAAGGCCGCCCGCGGGCGGCGCTCTCGAAGATTGACAAAAGCGGGAGCCCCCTTTACCCTCCCCACCACCCGCGCCTGAACGCATATACAGGCGCTGTTCACGCAAACTTTTTTCATGTAACGGTCTTCGGGCTTCGCAGGCCAAGCAGACGACCATTCTCCTCAGGAAGGGAGAACATGCGCCAGTACGCCGCCCGCCGCGTGGTCATCATGTTCCCGGTCCTGTTCCTCGTGACGGTGCTCGCCGCGGGGCTGATCCGGCTGGCGCCGGGCGACGCGGTGGTACAGTCGGCGGCGGAGGCCAACGCCACGCTGACGCAAGAGGAGCTGGTGGCGATCCGGGCCGAGCTCGGCCTCGACCGCCCCTTCCACTGCCAGTACTTCGACTGGATTGGAATTGGCGGCATTAGCTTCCTCGGCTGTGATGATGCGGACTGGAGCGGCATCATCACGGGCGACCTCGGCCAATCGCTCACGCCGGGCCGCATCGAGGTCTCCGAGATCCTCTCGAAGTCGGTTCCGATCAGCATTGAGCTGGGCGTCATTGCGATGGTGATCTCGCTGTTCGTCGCGGTCCCCATCGGGGTCTGGTCGGCCATCCGGCAGGACAGTCTGAGCGACTACCTCGGCCGGCTCTTCTCGATCAGCGGGCTTTCGATCCCCGACTTCATCATCGGCTCCATGGTGATCCTCTTCGGGGCCATTTGGCTCAGGTGGACGCCGCCGCTCACCTATTCCGGGTTTTTCGAAGACCCCAGCGAGAACATCAAAATCATGATGACGCCCGCGCTCATCATCGGCGTCCGGCTCTCCTCGATTACGATGCGGATGCTGCGCTCGACGATGCTGGAAGTTCTCCGGCAGGACTACGTGCGCACCGCGTGGGCCAAGGGGCTCCGCGAGCGGTCGGTCATCGTCCGCCATGTGCTCAAGAACGCCTTCATTCCGGTGATCACCGTCGTGGGCAGCCAGCTCGGCTTCCTGTTCGGCGGCGTGGTAATTATCGAGACCATCTTCAACCTACCCGGTCTCGGCAGGTCGCTGATCCAAGCGATCAACAGCCGCGACCTGCCGATGGTCCAATCAGGCGTGCTCATCATTTCCGTCTTCTTCGTGGTCATTAATCTGTTGGTCGACCTGTCCTACGCATGGTTCGACCCGCGCATTAGGTATGAATAGCCCGTGATAGACCGGGAACAACAGGAACAACAAGTTACGCTCGGCTTCCTCGTGTCGTATGCGGTGGGTGTCGTCGCCGCCGGTACTGGTTGGTTCTGGCGCTTCTTAAGAAACAAGCCGCTGGGCGGAGTTTCCGCGCTCATCATTCTCTCCTTCATCGTGATTGCGATCTTCGGTCCGCTCCTGATCGCTCCCTACGACCCCGACCAACTCTTCCCGGTTAAGGACGCCCCGGCTCCGCAGCTGCAGGCCCCGCGCCTCGCCTCGGGGTCGATCACCACCCAGTCGTTCACCACGATTGATTTCTGCAACGCCAATCCGGGGGCGTGCATAGAGAGCGACGGCGCACTGCAGTTCTTCGAGGTGAAGAAGCGAAACCTCGTGACCAAGGAGTTCTGCGACGCGACGCCGGGGGCCTGCCATCTCGAAAGGGACGCCGAGGGCAACGTGCAGTATCCCGCCGTGGCCTTGAGCATCGTCACGACGCTGGACTACTGCGACGCGAATCCCGGGCGCTGCGTGACCTTAACGGAGGAGGAGTGCGCCGAGAAGCCGGAGACCTGTCATCTTGCGAGCGACGGCGCCCGGTACAAGCTCATCCCGGTGAAGTCCGACGCGAACGAATCGCCGAACCTCGACCATTGGCTCGGCACCGACAATCTGGGCCGCTCGGTGCTCTCCCGCGCCATTTACGGCGCGCGCATCTCGCTCTACGTCGGCATCCTCGCGGTGCTGATCTCAACGGGGACAGGCACCGTGATCGGCCTCGTCACCGGCTTCTTCGAAGGCGCGCTCGACTTCATCGTCCAGCGGTTCATCGACGCGCTCCAGGCCTTCCCCGCCCTCATCCTCGCCTTGGGCATCATCGCCATCAAGGGGCCGAGCATCCAAAATGCCCTATTTGTCATTGCGGTGGTGCTGATACCGACGACGGCGCGTGTGGTGCGCGGCACGGTGCTGTCGCTGAAGCAGAATGCCTATGTGGAGGCGAGCCGCGCCCTCGGCGCCTCCAACTACCGCGTCATGTTCCGTCACATCTTGCCCAACGCCATGGCCCCAGTGATCGTGCAGGCGTCGATCCTGCTCGGCGCGACGATCATCTTCGAGGCCTCGCTGAGCTTCCTCGGGGCCGGCGCCAAGCCCACGGACCCGTCGTGGGGCGCGATGATCAGCGGCAATGCGGGCTCCGGCGTGAACGCGATTCACGACTACGAACAATTCCCGTGGCTGGCCATCACCCCCGCTGTCCTGATCAGCCTTTCGGTCCTCTCCTTCAACCTGCTTGGCGACGCGGTGCGGGACGTGCTCGATCCCAGGCTCAGAGGCGGCGGAGGCAGACTCCGCTAGCGGTCCCAGTGGGACTACAGATCCGCAATTAGGAGGCCGGCACAGTATGGAGACCAGCGGGATGAAGGAGTTCCTCATCGTAGCCGTGGGCTTCTTGGTACTCTGCCTCTTGATCGTGCTTCCCCTCGAGTACGCGCTCACGGGGGAGATATGGCTGGGAGGCTAGCTTCCCGGGGGAAGCTAGAGCGCTCCACGGAGTGCACTGAAGGGAGTTAGGGCATGGAACAAGCCATGTGGGGTCTGGTATTCCTCGTCTGGTCACTCGGCGCGTTATTCGTCTTCATCGCCTTCGGTTCCGGGTGGGCGGTTGTCGAGCTCATCGCCGGAACAGGGCTCATGTACATCGGCGGCTTCATCTTGGCCGACCGAACGTAGAGCAATCTATCGGTGTGTCGGTGAGGCCTAGCCTCCCTGGCTGCTCTTCACAGGATCGCCAGACACCGCGGGCGTTCGAACCCCTCGCCGCTACACGGTAGAGGGGTTTCCTCTTCCAAGGGTCACCGAAGTCCACCCCCCCCCGCGCTTCCAGGGGCGCCCCTCCCCTTCCCGTAGGGGGTCTCCTGTGGCCGCTCTCCCCTCCGGCAAGTGCCTCTACACAAAGACGCCGGCGTCATCGAGGACGTCGAGGGTCTGGGGAGTGTAGCCGGCGAGCTCGCTAAGGACCGAGCGGGTGTGCTCGCCGAGGAGCGGCGCGGGGCGGCGAACGTGGCCGGCGAACGACTCGAAGCGCCAGGGTGGGCGCATGGTGATGAGCGGCCCCAGGCGCGGGTGCTCGGCCCGTCCGAAGTAGCCGCGCTCGCGAAGGTGGGGGTCACCGTGGATTTCGAGGTTGCTCATGGAGGGGAAAGCCGCCACACCGGCCGCTTGGAGTCGCCGTGCCGCCTCCATCGGCGGAAGAGCGCTCGTCCATGCCTCGATGATGGCGTCGAGGGCGGCCTCGTTCCGCTTACGTGCTTCGGCGTCGGCGAAGCGAGGATCGGCGGCGAGCCCGGCGCGTCCAATGACCCCGCACAATGCCGTCCACGCCGCGGCGGACGACGCGGCGACGCTGACCCATTGGTCGTCGCCCGCGCAGCGGTAGACGCCGTGGGGGGCCATCCAGGGGTGCGCGTTGGCCGCGCGCTGGGGGTCGCGTCCCGTGAGCGGCGCCTCGGCGAAGACATGGCCGATCAGGCAGACAATCGAGGCGAAAGAGGCCACGTCGACGTGCCGCCCCCGTCCCGTCCGCGCCCGTTCGAGAAGCGCCGCCTGGAGGGCGAAGGCGATGGACGCCGAGGCGCGCACGTCCACCGGCGTCTGCGTCACCGTCGGCGGGCCGTCGGCGTAGCCGGTGATGCTGCCGAGGCCGCTCGACCCGGCGAAAACGGCGGCGATTGCGGGGTAGTCCTTGCGCGGGCCGACCGGCCCGAAGCCCGAGGCGGAGAGCGTGACCAGCGTTGGGTTGTGTTGGCGCAGCACCTCAGGGCCGAGCGCGAGCGTCTCCATCACGCCGGGGCGCATGTTGTCGACGACGGCGTCACACGTCTTGACGAGGTCGTAGACCACGTCGAGCGCCTCGGGGCGCTTGAGGTCGAGGACGATGCTCTGCTTGTTCAGGTTGACGTAGGCGAAGTCGTGAGAGCGGTCGGGATCGGTGCCGGGGACGGGCACGAAGTTCTCGAATCGCGCCGTATCGAGGCGGCGCGACGACTCCACCTTGATGACCTCTGCGCCAAGGCAGCTGAGGAGGTGCGTGGCGAAGGGGCCGGCGAGGATCCAGGTGAACTCGAGGATGCGGACGCCTTCGAGCGGCAGGGTAGGGCCTCCCCGCCGTGTGGGTGACGTCGGAACGACGGAGTTTGGCTGGCCGACCTCGGTGAGGACGGCGGCGGTGTGCTCGCTGAGGCGGGGCGCCCGGGGTATTTCGCGCGCTTGGGCCCCGTCTCGCTTGTCGGCCGCCTGCAGAGTAGAGAAGTACAGAGGTCGGGGAAGGCGGAGGCGGGCGCCGCTGGAGGCCTCGACCTCCCCGAAGAGTCCGATGGCGCGCACCTGCTCGCTCGCGGCGACCTGGGGCGGCGTGGGGAAGTAGGCCGCGATCATGCCTCGGCTTTCCATAAGGTCAAAGACGGCTTCACCTTCCCTATCGGCGAGCCAGCCGGCGATCTCATCGAAGACGGCGGGGAGGTTGGCGAGGCGGGCCTCGACGGTGGCGAAGCGAGGGTCGGTGGCGAGCTCGGGGCGCTCCATGAGCGTGGTCAGGCGCTCGAACTGCTCCTGCCGGTGGAAGGTGAGGAAAATCACGCCGTCCTTGCAAGGGAAGAGGACCTGGTTGGGCGTACTGGGGCCGTAGCGCGCCGATGGCCGGCCTCGGTTGACGCCGAAGTCGAGGCTTTGGCGGTTGGCGAGCAGCTCGGCCTCCCACCGCGACACGTCCACGCGCTGCCCGAGACCGGTGGCGTCCCGGACGGCGAGCGCGGCCAACGCCGCCATCGCGCCGACGAGGCCGGCGGTGGAGTCGGCGATGAGGCCGCCGATCTGCACCGGCGGCCTCTGCCCGAAGACCTCCCGCGGATGGCCGATGGCGCCGGGCATGGTGTAGCCCTCGCCGCCGGCGTGCGAGATGGTGAGGTGCTCCGCATTCCAACCGGCGTAAGGCCCCGTGAGCCCGAACGGGGTGATCGAGACGTGCACGAGGGCCGGATTCGCCGCCGCGAAGGAGTCGAGGCCGCCGGGAGGCGCGTCGTCGATCAGGACGTCGGCGCGCGTGGTGAGGGCCGCCAGTGCCCGCTGTCCCGTGTCCGTTTCGGGGTCGAGGACCACGCTTTCCTTGCCGGCGTTGCCGTAGATGAAGAGACCGCTGCGCTCGGGGTCGGGGCCCGCTGAAGGGAAGGGGCCGTAAGCCCGCGAAGGGTCGCCTTCCGGCGGCTCGACCTTGACGACGCGCGCGCCAAGGTCGCGGAGGAGTCTGCCGCAATAGGCGGCAGCGTGGGTGCGCGCCGCCTCGACCACGAGCGCCCCTCGAAGAGGAGCGAGCGGCGGCTGGGTGGCCAAGGCGGGGTCTAGGAGGCTTTGCGCCACTGGGGCAGGCTGATGTCCTCGGCCACGTCCTCGAACGCGACCTCGACGGCCATGCCGATGGCGACCTCTTCGGGGGCGACGTCCATGAGCCGGCCCACCATGTAGACCTCGCCCTCGTCGAGCTTCACCACGCCAACCGGCAGCGGGACCTTGTCGGCGAAATAGGGCAGCACGGGGTGGTGGGCGATGGTGTAGCTGTAGACCGTTCCCTTGCCGCTCAGCTTCTCCCACTCGAAGTTCATCGAGTGACACTCAGGGCAGGCGGGCCGGGGATAGTAGCGCAGCGCGCCGCACTGGGAGCACTTCTGTAAGCGGAGTTCGTGCGACTTGCAGTACTCCCAGAACTTGTAGTTGTCCCACGAGGGCTGAGGCAGGGGCAGCCCCGCATAGGGCGCGAAGGAGGGATTAGGGGTGCTCTGGGTCATGGTGGCCGCTCCGTTGACTTAGTTGCTCCGTAGGATGAACGCGCCGCAGGGGTCGCTGAGCGCCTCGATGACGACGACCGCCTGGGCGTCGGGGACTTGTGAGGTGGACGTTCCGCGAATCTGGCGCACCGCCTCGTTCACGTTGTTGAAGCCGTGGATGAAGGCTTCGGAGTGCTGGCCGCCGTGGGTGTTCACCGGCAGCCGACCGTCGGGGGCGATCAGCGCCCCGCCCTCGGTGAAGGCGCCGCCCTCGCCGCGGCCGCAGAAGCCGAGGTCTTCGATGGAGAGGATGACGAAGGACGTGAAGTGGTCGTAGGCCATGAGCGCCGATATCTGGTCGTGAGTGAAGTCGGACTGAGCAAAGAGGCGCTCGCCGAGGCGCGGGCCCGTGACCTCGCGGTCCCACCGCCCCCGGTGGAACCACTCGGTGAGCTGATAGTGGGCGGGCTGGTTGCTCTGGGTGTAGGCGTGGAAGAAAGCAGGCGGCTGCGGCGCGTCCTTGGCGTAGTCGGCGCGGGAGACGACGACGGCGCAGGCCCCGTCGGTCTCGATGCAGCAGTCGAGCAGACGGAGGGGAGACGAGATCATGCGCGAGTTGTTGTGGTCGTCGAGCGTGATGGGGGCGCGCATCACGGCGTTGGGATTGCGCGACCCGTGGGTGCGGAGCGCGACGGCCACGTTGCCCAGGTGGTCTTCGGTCCAGCCGTAGTCGTGCATGTAGCGGGTTGTTATCGCGGCGGCCTCCTGCACCGGACTCTGGAGGCCGAAGGGGACGTGATACTGCCAGCCGTTGAGGAGGCGGGGCTCGACCTTCTCCCACGGACGGCCCCCCTCGTTCGTGCCGGGGCCGAATATGGACTTGCGTCCCCGTGCCCGCGAGCGGAACGCGACGAGGTGGTTGCACTGCCCTGCCGCCACGCCCAGGGCTCCGTGGGCCAGGGTCGAGGCGTAGGAGCCGCCCCCGTGGGGCTGCGATACGTAGTAGCTGATGTTCCCCAGCCCTAGAAGCTGGTACATGTAGTTGTTGAAGCCCTCGTACTGGAGGTTGTACGTCGAGAGGCCGTCGATGTCCTCCGGCTTCAGGCCGGCGTCGTCGATGGCCTTGAAGATGGCCTCGGCGGCCATGTCCCACTCGGACCGGTTCAGGCCGCGCGAGTACTCCGTCTGGCCGATGCCGGTGATCGCCGCCTGGTCTTGCCACCACAGCTTCGTCATGAAGAGCCTCTTAGTCCGCCCGCAGGATGAAGGCGCCGGTCGGGTCGCTGCTGGCCGCGGAGACGACGACGGCCTTCGCGTCCGGCACCTGCGTCGTGGACGTTCCGCGAATCTGCCGGACCGCCTCGGGTACGTTATTGAAACCGTGGATGAATGCCTCCGAGTGCTGACCGCCGTGCGTATTCACCGGCAGCCGCCCGTCGGGGCCTTCGAGCGCGCCGTTCTCGGAGAAGGCGCCGCCCTCGCCGCGCTCGCAGAAACCCAAGTCCTCCAGGGCCAGCAGCACCATCGGCGTGAAGTGGTCGTAAAGCATGGCGGCGTCGATGTCGCCGGGCTTGAAGTCCGAATGCTCGAAGAGGCGGCGCCCGAGCTCCAGGGCCATGTCGTCCCGCTTCCAGCGCCACCACTCGGTGAGGTGGTAGTGCGCCGGCTGGGTGTGCTGGGCGACGGCGTGGATGATAGCGGGCGCGTGTCGCAGGTTTCGCGCCTCCTCGATGCGGGAGACGACCACAGCGACGGCGCCATCGGTCTCGATACAGCAATCGAGCAGGCGGATGGGATCGGCGATCACGCGGGACTCGTGATGCTCCTCGCGGGTGATTGGGCCGCGTCGCCCCATGACGGAGAGCGGATTGCGGACGGCGTGCTTGCGCATCGCGATGGAGACGTTGGCGAAGTGGTCTTCGGTAATGCCGTAGTCGTGCATGTAGCGCTGCGCGATGCAGGCCATCTCCTGCACCGGGTTCATCATGCCGAACGGCCGGAAGTACTGCATCGTACTGGGGATGCGGGCCTCCACCTTCTCCCACGGACGCCCGCCCTGGTCCCCGCCGGGCCCGAAGACGGACTTGCGGCCTCGGGCGCGGGACCGGAAGGCGATGACGTGGTTACAGAGGCCGGTGGCGACGCCCATCGCGGCGGAGAGAATCACCCCGCCGTAGGACCCGCCGCCGTGGGGCTGATCGGCGTAGTAAGTGATCTCGCCGAGGCCGACGGTGCCGTGGATCCAGTTCTCCCACTCGTCCTGCATGTGGTAGCGGGACATCCCGTCGATGTCCCCGGGCTTGAGGCCGGCGTCGTCGATGGCCTTGAAGATGGCCTCCGCGGTCATGTCCATGACGCTGCGGTTGAGCCCCTGGGAGAACTCCGTCTGGCCGATGCCGGTGATGGCGGCTACGTCTTGGAGGGGAGTCTTGGCCATGAAGACATGCTCGCTTGGTCTTGACAGAATGCGCGGCGCCGGAGCGCGCCTAGATGACCCCGCGCTCGCGGAAGCCCTCGATCTGATCCCAGTCGTAGCCGTTGGCGAGCAGGACCTCTTCGGTGTGCTGGCCGAACTCGGGGGCGGAGCGGCGGGCGTAGCCGGGGGTCTCGCTGAGCGCGACGGGCACGCCGACCTCGGTGAGCTCGCCGAGCTCGGGGTGCGGCACCTGCGTGATGTAGCCGTTCTCCAACACCTGCGGGTCGTGGCGCAGTTGGGGGTAATCCTGGACGGGGGCGCTCGATATCTGGCGCGCCGCGAACTCCTTCAGCCAGTGGTCGCGCGGCTTGGTGAGGAAGATCTTGTCGAGGATACGGATGAGCTCCTCTGATCTCGATTGGCGGGCGTTGTGGTCCTTGAACCGAGGTTCGTCTTCGAGGTGCGCAATATCCATGACGCGGGTGAAATCGCTCCAGTAGCGGTCGGACTGGGGGCAGCCGATGGCGAGCCAGTTCCCGTCGCCGCACTTGTAGATGTTCCACAGGGCGTTCTGAGTGGTCTCGCGCGGCGGGTTCTTGGGGAGGTCGCCGTTGAGGAGATAGCCGTTGAGGGCGAGGGCCTGCATCATGACGACGGAGCCGAGTTGCGAGGTCTGGACGTGCTGCCCTACGCCGAAGCGCGCGCGCGATGATGGCGAGGAGCACGCCATAGGCGAGGACGACGGCGCCGACCTGGTCGGCCTGGCCGCCGGCGACCCGGTAGGCCACGTTGCCCTCTTCATCGTGGCTCATGAGCCACATATGGCCGCTGCGCGCCGAGCCGAGGATGTCCATGACGCCGAGGTGGGCGTCGGGGCCCTTCGGCCCCAGGCCGTTCGACGAGCCGTAGATGATGCGCGGGTTGATCTTGCGCACCGTCTCGTAGTCGACGCCGAGCTTCTCGACGACGCCCTTGCGGAAGTTCTGCGTCACCACGTCGGCCTTCTCGACGAGGCGGTAGAAGATCTCGCGCCCCTCCGGCTCCTTCAGGTCGATGGTCATCGCCCGCTTGTTGCGGTTCATCGTCTGGAAGTAGTGGTTGACCGGCCGCTCGGTGGGGAGATAGACGCGGGTCACGCGGCCCGGGTCGCCTTTCACCGGGTCTTCGACCTTGATGACGTCGGCCCCCATGTCGGAGAGCATGGCCGTGGCCCACGGCCCGTTCTGCCAGATCGTCATGTCCAGCACGGTGATGCCGTCGAGGGGGGAGCGCGCTCCGTTGGCCGAGGTCATTGCGCCTCCTAAATCACCCAACCCTCCCCCTTGGAGAGGGCGAAGCCGGGGCTGGGTGGAGCGTACTCTAAGCCCGACCCTGGGGGGTGTCAACGAGGCCCGCGCCGCCGCGGGCCAGCCGGTCGGCGACCGGGGCGGCGAGGGTTGCGGCGGCAAGCAAGATCGCGCAGACCATGACGGCGAGCCAGTAGCGCCCCATGTCGAGCTGGGCGAGGATGCCGACGATGATCAGGAGCGCGGTGAGGGCGGTAAGCTTGTAGGAGCCAACTTGCAGCCAGCGCGAGAAGCCGGGCGTCGCCGCGAGGCGGCTCATCAGAGCGGCGAGGTTGGTTGCCACGGCCAGTGTGGCGATGATGCCCGACGCCCTCCCGTAGCCTTCGGACAATACGGCTTCCCCACCCCAGAGGAGAATGATCACCAGCACGGCAATAACGGCGGTCGAGGCGATTCCGGCCCATCCCAGCGCCCGTAGGCCGCGTTCTATCGCGTTCGTGCTTGGCACGGCGAGGAAGACCATCCCCGCGATGGTGCCCACGGTGGCGAGGATCCGCTGCTCCAACGTGTCGAACTTGTTGATGATGACTAGGACGATGGCGACGAGCGCGACGGCAACGATGGCGAAGATCAACGCCGTGAGCGCGATGCGTGTAGGCGTCCACAGCGTTTCCCGCGACGGCTCCATGGGGCGCCATTGTACTGTTCGCAGGCGCGCCGCGCACCGGCGCCTCCCTCCCGTAGGGGCGATTTACGAATCGCCCTCCCCTCCGGTCCCTTGGGTACCCTGGGCCTAGGAGAGCGTCGTGTATCATGGGCCGGCACCGCGCGCGAGGGTGGGCGCAGGGAGGCGACGAACATGCTCCGCCGCACGATGATCTTGAAGCTGAGACCGGGGGTAACCCAAGAGCAGCGCGATCTGCTGGAGCACGTCATTTCCGCGGCGCCGGAGCATATCCCCGCCATGCACGAATGCGCCATGGCGCGGAACCTCAACGAGTCCGCCGACCGCGACTACGTCTGGGAACTGCTTGCCGAGGACATACTCTCGGTGCGGACGCATCCCTATCACGACAACGAGTTGAACGCCGCGGTCCGCCCCACCGTTGAGATGTTGGACATCGCCTATACCGATCCCATCGACGTGCAAATCCCCGAGCCGGGACTGCGGGACGTGGTGAAGGTGACCATGCTCGTGGAGTTGCGCGGCGACCTCGCTGACGAGACGAAGCGGGAGTACGTAGAGGGAATGGCCACGGCGTTCGCCGAGATACCGGAGCTACGCAATCAGGTCCTCAGCCGCGCCGTCCCGCCGGCGGGACCGATGCCGATCGCCGGCCCTGAACGGTGGACCCACGTCGTCGAGCAGGAATTCGCCGGTATGGAGGGGATGGCGGGGTACCTCGCATCGCCCGCCCACGAGGCGCTGGCGCAGCGTTGGCGCTGGGCCGACCCGTCCCCCATCCTGAACGTGCGCCGGGTGTTCTACCGCCATCCCACAAGCGTGCTCGCATGGTACGAGCGCGTCACGGACGGCACGGCGGCAACCTAGCCCCGTTCGCCGCGACCGGCGCGTCCTGCTACACTCCGCCTCGAATTGGGCGGGCCTCGACGTGTCACAGGTCCACTCCCGTTGGGGGCGAGTATGGCGGACTCGATCTTCGGACTAGAAGGCAAGTGCGCCGTCGTGACCGGCGGCGCGCAGGGCATCGGAGCGGGATGCGTCGACCTTTTCGCCCGCGCCGGGGCCAACGTCGTGATCGCGGACGTACAGGCGGCCAAGGCGGAGGCCGTCGCCGAGCGTGCCCGTGCCTGGGGCGTCGGGGCGCTGGCCGTCGAGGCCGACGTGCGAGAGGACGCCGACGTGGCCCGCGTGACCGCGGCGGCGCTGGAGGCGTTCGGCGCAATCGATGCCGCGGTCAACAACGCCGGCGGGATCCCCGCCTACTTGGAGCACAAGGGCGCCAAGTCCATCTTCGAAATAGAGTGGGCGTACTTCGACGCGATCTTCGATCTGAACGTCAAGAGCGTGCTGCGCTGCTCCCAATCCTTCGCCAAGGCGATGATCGACGGCGGCGTCAAGGGCGCCATCGTCAACATCACGTCGTTCCAAGGATACCGTGCCTCGCCCGGCCTCCCTGTCTACGGCGCGGCCAAGGCGGCGGTGGTGCACCTGACACAGACCATGGCCTACGAGCTTGGCCCCTACGGCATCCGCGTCAACGCCGTCGCGCCTGCCTTCATCGAGACCGAGACCACGAAGGTGAACATGGCCCCGGAGCGCAAGGCGGCCTCGGCGCGGGCCATGCCGCTGGGCCGCACCGGCGAGCCGGCGGACCTGGCGGCGATGGTGGTCACGCTCGCGTCGCCGCTGGCGAGCTACTACACCGGCCAGCACGTGATCGCCGACGCCGGCCTCAGCGTCACGTCGGGCCGCCCGCCGTCGCTGCCCTCGTTGCAAGCGATGATGCGGGACCGGTGAGACGGGGCCGGTCGTGAAGACGGACATCCTCCTCGTCCCGTTCGGCGCGGCCTACCGCGAGATGCGTCAGGCCGCGCTCGCGGCGGAGGCCTCGGGCTTCGACGGCGTGTGGACGTGGGACCACCTGCGCGACGCCGACGGCGGCACCGGGCGCGTTCCCGAATGTCTGACGACCCTGGCGGCGCTCGCCGAGGCCGTCCCACGGATCGCCCTGGGCTCGCTGGTCTTGAACACGGGTCTCCGCCATCCCGGAGTGGTGGCCAACATCGCCGCCACCATCCAGGAGATTTCGGGGAACCGGCTGATTCTCGGCATCGGCGCGGGCGGAGGCAGCAGCCTGCCCTATGCACCCGAGCAGCGGATGCTGGGCATGGATGTCGCGCCCGACAAGGAGCGCGCTGCCCGCACCGGCGAGGCGGCCCAGGTGCTGCGGCGGCTGTGGGCCGGCGACGCTTCGGGCTTCAAGGGCGAGCACTTCACGCTGCGCTCGCCCCACGGCTACCCGCGGCCCGAGGTCCCGCCGCCGATCGTGGTCGGTGGGTTCGGCGGGCGCATGGCCCGGATCGCGGGACGCTTCGGCGACGGCTTCAACACGCCCGCGGGGCATCCGAGGTTCCAGGAGCTCGCCGCCCTCGCCCGCGCCGAGTACGAGCGCTCGGGGCGTGGCCCCGACGACTTTCTCCTCACCGCCTTTGCCGGCCTCGACCCCTCATATCTCGAGCACGACAGCCCGCGCCGCCGCGCGCTGGAGGCCGCCGGCACGGCGCGGGTGATCCTGCTCGTGTCCCATCCCTACGACAGTCGCGCCATCGAGCGCGCTGGGCGTCTCCTCGCCCGCTGACCTCTTGACGCAGGGGAACGCTTTCGTGCTAGGGAAGGAAGACCTAACCATAACGGCAGCTAGCCTGGGACATCCGCCCTTTCCGTGAGCTCGCCGAGGCCGCCGCCGCGAGCTGACCTCCCATCAGGAGTTCGTGGTGAATATGGCCGTCCCCGATCTGGCGACGGTGATATTATTGCGAGCATGACTTCTCAGAGGAGCTCGGAAGAGCCTTCAGATCTCCTGGGTCGGCTTGCGCCCGAAGTTGAGCGGGAGGAATCATCTCGGCGCGCCGAGGCCGCGGCTAAGGAATTCAAGGCGCTTCTACAGCCAGACCATCAAGTCGGCGACCTGGTACGGATGGATTTCGACGAGGCGCACATCTTGGTACACGACGCCCTGCGGGCGCAGGTTGGTGGCGTCCCCCACGGCTGCCTGCTGTTAGCGACGAGGGCCCAAACTTCCGGCGATCCTTCCGGGGACGCAGGTACAGGGATGCCCTCGCTGCTCCTCTTGCGGGTCCTGGGGAGCAGCACCCTTCCCAACGACATTGAGATGCAGCAGGCGCGCTTCCAAGCAGGACAGCGAGCTTCGGATAGCCCCCAAAATTGGGACGAGCACCAGAATACCGATCAATTCACGCTCCACCAGATGCGCTACGCAGGTCTGCGTTGCTCCATCTTGGGTACTTTCCGCATGGTTCTCGGCGAGGACTCCGGGGAATGGCACCGGACCTTCGGAAGCGACATCGACAACTTTTACGCCGGGCAGGGCATGAAGATCTACAAGCCCGTCGGCGAGGCGCTGGAGCGCATCGTCAACTTCACCCGGGATGGTGCGGCCGATGCTGGCCGTGTGCGGATCGGCGAGGTCAAGTACGCCGCGGCGCTGGATGACGGCCGACCCGAGTCCGTGCCTGTCCTCATGACAACGCGCGACGTTGTCGCCCAGCGTACAGCGTTGTTTGGCATGACTCGCACAGGGAAGTCTAACACCGTGAAGACGCTCGCTAGGGCCGTCTTCGAGCTCCGCCTCGATGCTTCTGCCCCCGAGCGCGTCGCCCAGCTGATCATCGACCCCAATGGAGAGTATGCGAACGACAACCCCCAAGACGACGGTTGCCTACGCAACGTCAGGCTTCTTGATGGAGCGGTTGCGAAAGATGTCGTGACCTATGGACTGACTCGCCACCCTAACGACCCCGATCGCCGCATCACCAAGGTGAATTTCTTCGGGATCGAGTTGGGTCGGCAATTGCCGAACGCCGTGAGCGAAATCGACGACGCCCTACAGTCTCTGTACATGGGGAAGCAAATCATCGACGGCCGTCTCGAGGCGGAGAGCGCAGCATACATCAAGGCGTTTCTAGCGACCGACATTGCGGCGCCACCGGGCGTCACCGACTACGGTGAGTACGTCCGCTACCGCCGCGCCCTATTTGTCTACCAGGCCGTACTGGCAGCGGCCGGATTTACGCCGCCGCAAGAAAGCGCTTCAGTGGGCGACCTGTTCGGCGAGGGTGTAAGGAAGGCCATGGCAGAAGATTCGCTCCTGTCCGGCTTCGCCCCTCAGTTGGAGAACCCGCTGTCTTGGGACACCGCTGCGGAGTTCTGCCGGCAGTTGAGCAAGTGGTTCGAAAGGGGCGGCGGGGGGCACAACTACGACAGGCAGTACCAAGCGGAAAGGGCTGGACGGAGCTGGAGCGACGATCGGCTAATCGGGTTATTGCGAATCTTCGAGAACACTAGGGGGGTCCAAGCCATTCGGGAATGCCGAGATTGGCACGACGAGAGCCGAAACAAGGATTACCGGGACGAAATCGTCGGCGATCTGGACGCAGGGAAGCTGGTGATCCTTGATCAGGCGCTGGGCGACCCCATCATGAACGAACAGTCCGCAGGGCGCATCATGCATGCGATCTTCGCTCGCCAACAGCACCGCTTTACCAATCCGCTGAAGGGGAAGGACGGTTCCTTCCTGCGCCCCGATCCCATCATCGTCTACGTGGAGGAGGCCCACACCCTGCTCCCCCGCGGCAGCGAGGAGGACACTCGCAACATCTGGGCGCGCACGGCCAAGGAGGGCGCGAAATTCAACATCGGCCTCGTCTATTCCACGCAGGAGCCCTCGTCCATCCAGCGCAACATCCTACGGAACACCGAGAACTGGTTCCCTCTCCCACCTCAACAGCACCGGGGAGACGCGCGAGTTGGATCAGTACAACGATTTCGCGGATTTCACCGTCGGTATTCGCCGGGTAAAAGAGGCTGGGTTCCTGAAGGTGCGGATGATGTCCAGCCCGTACACGCTGCCCGTTCAGATCGACCGCTTCACCGCCCCAGCACCAGAGAACTGATGCCTTACCGCAACGAGTACGCCAGCGGCGACTCCCTATGGCGGCTCGTCCAGAGCGAGAGCGTCAAAGAGTTCGAGGGGATAATCCGGCGCGGCGGCCCGGAGGAGGCAGCCGCACCGCCTCAGGTGCTGACGCCGCCACGGGGCCACGACAGGATCACCCGCATCATCGTCATCGATGGCTCCACGGTCGCCAGCGCGGTCCGGACCGGGTATCCCGGTGCGGAGGCGGCGCTCCTGCAGCTCGCCGCCGTAGTCATCGACCTTTCGGCTGTGAGGAACATCCCGCCGGGTTCTATCCCGCGGCCCAGCGCAATACGAGAGATGGAGGATTGCACCACGCTCGACGCTGTACTCCCAGGTAGGAATGTGGTGCGGCGGGGTGTCGTCGATGACACACCACGACGGTTTTTCCGATTCACGATCCACGAGATGTTATCAGGAAGGAAAGTAGACAGCCGTCACGAGACGCTGATCGAGACTATGCGTGCCATCACCTCGTCGCGGGAGGGCTTCCGGTGCCCCGCGGAGGATTGCGGGGACACTGTTCCCGTCGTTGAGGGGTCAAGTGAGTGCCCCTGCGCCAAGAGAGAGTTGGTCTTCGAGACCGACAGTCTGCGCCTGCATGAGCGATTCGAAGATCACGGCTCCTCAGCCCAAGCGTACACCGCCGCGCAGCAGGTCGTGGAGCACCTCGCCATGATCAACATCATGCGAATCTTCGAGCGCCGGAGTTGGTGGAACGCTTTTCGCACCACCGCCTTCGTGATGGATGGCCCGCTGGCGATCTTCGGTATGCCCGCATGGCTAAAGCGTCATCTCCAAGCTGAAGTCAGTCGGCTGCACCAGCAGGTGTTGGAGCACGGCGGGCCTGGGGTGATGCTCTTCGGGGTGGAGAAGAGCGGTATGTTCCTAGAGCACCTAAAGGCACTGGATCAGAGCGACCATGATGGTCCACGGGCTCGCCTTGATGCTGGTTCGGCGCTGGTCCCCGACCGCGAGTACATCCACCGCCACATCGCCTTGCGTCCTCCCGACGCCAAGGCGCACGGTGACGTTACTGATTACGGGCGCCGCGTTCTCTACAAGAACAGGATGGATCAGCACTCGGTTGTGATGACTCCCGTCGTGAACGCACAGGGGGAGAACAGGGACTGCGTCGACGAAGCCGCATATCCACGGCTCGGGGAAGCGCTGGACATCATGGACGAGTTCTCAACCTACCTCTACGAGGATGGCTTCGCCCCATTGGTGCGCGCTCACGCGCACGCCGCCATACCGCTGAAGGCGGGCATCGGCCTGCTCTCACAGCTCTTTGCGGACGAATGAGCACGAACGGCTCACGGGATGTGCCGGCTCTAACCGGCTTTCGCACGGCTGAGAGCCGCTGGGCACGGCTCGGTCCCTACTACGCGATGTTCCCCATCGAGTTTGCGCGCCAAGTGGTCGAGGCGTTCAGCAAGCACGGCGACATGGTTCTCGACCCGTTCTGCGGCCGCGGCACTGCTCCCTACGTCGCTATGGTTTCGGGCCGTGGCGCCGCTGGCTGCGACATCAACCCGGTGGCGTGGCTGTATGCCGCCGTGAAGACCGACCCTCATCCCTCACTCGCCGACGTAATCCGGCGCATCGATGAGATCGGCAGGGCCGTCCGAGAGAGGGACTGCAGGCCCGCCGATGAGTTCCAGGAGCTCGCGTTCGCGCGGAGGGCGCTCGGGTTCATCAACGCCGCCCGCCGCGAACTGCGGTGGCGCGACAACGCCCTCGATCGCACTATCGCGGCGCTGCTTCTCCACTACCTACACGCCAAGCTGGGGCAGGGCCTCTCGAATCAGTTGCGCCCGACGAAGGCGATGTGCCCCGATTATTCTGTCCGCTGGTGGCGGAAGCGTGGACTCACTACTCCGCCGGACATCGACGCAGCCGCCTTCCTACACCATCGCGCGGCCTGGCGCTACGCGAAGGGCGTGCCGGAACATGCGGGCAACGCCTGTGTAGAACTCGGCGACGCCGCTGCGGTGCTGCCTGATATGCCTGCTTCGGCCAGTCTGATTCTCACATCTCCTCCATACGTCGGTGTCACCAACTATCGGGCCGACAACTGGCTGCGGCTGTGGGCGTTGGGAGAGGGACCGTCGCGGCCTGACTGGTCTAACGATCAGAAGTTCTGCAGCGCCGAAAAGTACGAATCGATGCTGGCCGGCGTGCTGCAGGTGGCGCGCACCCGATCCCGCCAGGACGCTGTCTGGTGCCTCCGCGTGGATGCTAGGGAGCGAACGCTCGCGGTCGTTCGTCGGGTCATGGCGGGGCTGCTGCCCGATTACCGGCCCTACGAACGGAAGTCGCCCTCGCCCAGGCGGACCCAAACAACGCTCTACGGCGATTACCGCACGAAGCCGGGCGACATCGATCTTGTCTACCTGCCCCCTTCCCGCCGCAAACCGGCGTTCTTGAAGGGATTCCGGCTTGCTCGGTCCTCCACTCGATGAAGGTTCGGACGAGATCGGCGCGCCCGCGCCGCGCGCCGTCGAGGTGTTCAACGACGCGCTGCTCGAACGGCACGGCGCCGCCGGCTTCGCCAAGCTGCTCGGTGATGCGGCGCGGGACGCCGTCGCCCGGTCGCGGGGCCTAGCGCCTACTTCGCCTCCCAGTTGGGGTCGCGGCGTTCCAGGAACGAGAGCGGCCCTTCCTTCGAGTCGTCGGACATGGCGACGCGGAGGCGGTAGCTCTCGGCTAGGACTTCAGCCTCGTACGTGGAAAGGGAGAGGCCCTTGCGGATCGCCATGCGGGTGCCGCGGACGGCGAGCGGCGCGTTGCTGTTGATGACCGCGGCGATCTCGTAGATGCGGTCCATGAGCTTGTCGGCGGGGACCACTTCGCTGATCAGGCCGAGGTCGTAGGCGCGCTGGGCGGTCATGCGCTCGTGCTTGCCCATGAGGGCGACGCGCATCGCGATGTTGAGGGGAAGGACGCGGGCCAGACGCACCATCTCGCGGCCCGAGACGATCCCGATGCTGACGTGCGGATCGAAGAATGTAGCGTCTTCCGAGGCGATGGCGAGGTCGGTGGTGGTGATGAGGTCGAGCCCCGCCCCGGCGCAGATGCCGTTCACCGCGCACAGGATCGGCTTCGTCATCTGCATGTAGGGCAGGGTTGCCTCCTGCGGCGCGTCCCACTGCTTCATCGAGTTGAGATACGACTCGCCCCAGATGACCTCGGAGTTGGTACCGCCGGCGTTGGACGGCATCTGGCCGACGTCGGCGCCGGCGCACAGGGCGCGGCCCTTGCCCGTCACCACGACGGTCCAGACGTTGGGGTCGTTCTCGGCCTCCCATGCCGCCTCCGTGATCTCGCGCACCATGGCGTAGTTGATGGCGTTGAGCTTGTCGGGCCGGTTCAGCGTGATCGTGGCGACCTTGTCGTTGGTCTCGTAAAGCAGCGTCTCGTAACCCATCGGTCCTCCTTCGCCGGGCGCTTAGGGCCGGACCTGCGCCTCGCGTGCGATTGTAGCGATTGTAGCGGACGATGGGGGAGGGTTGGCGCGCCTATGGTGATGAAGAGGCGGGCGGCGGCGGCCAAGTATGGATGGCGAGCGCGAAGAGAACACCGAAGGCCCCCGCGCCCGCGAGCACGGTGTACAGCGCCCGGTAGTCGGCGGCGTCCGAGCCCGCCGTCGTGCTCCCCACGATGGCGGCGAACAGCGCCGCCCCCACCACGCTCCCAAGCTGCCGCGAAAGCTGATAAAGGCCGCCCGCGCTCGCCGCCAAACCAGGCGGTGCCGACTCGACGACGGCGCTTTGCAGCGGGGCTTGCATGAGCCCAAAGCCAAAGCCGATGAGGGCGAGGCCCGCGCCGTACACGGCGAATCCTCCGTCCAGGCCGAAGACGAGGAGCTCGATGGGGCCGAGGGCGGCGATGAAGCCCCCGGCGACTGCGGGGATGCGCCGGCCCAAGCTGTCGGCAAGCCGGCCGCCGAGAATGGACGCGGGAATCGAGGGAACGAGGAGCGCGGTGAGCATCGCGCCCGCCACGGCCTCGGACTCGCCGCGCACGCTGATGAAGAAGACGGGCGTGGCGATGGTGACGGTGTAGATGAGAATCTGAAACTGCGGTCCCGCCAGGGCCGTGGCGCGGACCGACCGCAACCGTGCCAGTGCGGGGCGCACCAAGGCGTAGGCGTAGTGCCGCTCCCACGCCACGAAGCCGGCGAGGGCGGCGAGGGCAAGGCCGCCGGCGACGGCCGTCGGCAGCGCATCGGGGATGAAGCCGGCGAAGAGGGCGAAGGCCATCACCGAGCTCGTAAGCAGGACGATGCCGGGGACGTCCAAGGGTTGGCGGGAGGGCGTTGAGGTCGGCCGCGGCGTCACCGCGGCGGCGAGCAGAAGGACCGGCGCGGCTATGACGGCGCTGCTCGTGAAGGCCAGGCGCCAGGAGATACCAATCAGCGGCCCCACGATGATCGGCCCCATGGCCGTCCCGCCGATCACCGCCGACCAGACGAGGCCGAAGGCGCGCCCCCGCTCCCGCTCGCCGTAGACGTTCCCCAGGATCGCCATCGCGTTGGGGCTCACCATGGAGAAGCCGAATCCTTGGAGCACGCGGAGCGTGAGCAGTGACGGGAAGTCCCAGGCGAAGGTCGCGGCCACCGACGCCGACCCACCGAGGCCGAGTCCGATGAGATAGAGCCGCCGGTGACCGTAGCTATCGCCCAGGCGTCCCCCGACGAGCTGCCCCACCGCCATGGTCACGAGGTAAGCCGTGACCAGCCACGTCACCGTGGCCAATGGGATGTCGAATTCTTCGCGGATCGCGGGGAGGGCGATGCCGACGGCCGTCGTGTTGATCCCGGCGATAGCCTGTGAGACCCCGACGGCGAGAAGGAACGGCGTGCCGCCGGAGGCGGACGGCCGGGACTTCGTCGGCCTCACGATGACCCTCGGTCATGCCGCCGCCGGCGCGCGGGGGCGGCCCCTGCGGGCGCCAGGGCTACAGGCTCGGATCGAGGTTGAAGACGCGGACGGCGTTGTCGACCAGCATCTTCCGCTGCTCGTCCTCGGGCACGCCCTCGAACGAACGCTCAATGTACTCCCGGGAGTTCGGCCAGGTGCAGGTCGGGTGCGGGTAGTCCGACTCCCACATGATGTTGTCGACCCCGATATGGTAGCGGTTCTCGATGCCGATCTTCTCGAACCAGAAGTTGACGTAACACTGGCGGTGGAAGTAATCGCTCGGCTTGATCGTCATGCCCTCGCGGGCGAGCTTCTGCTGCTCCCACTGGTGGTCGGCGACTTCGAGCAGGTAGGGGACCCAGCCGAGGCCGCTCTCCGAGGACACGACCTTGAGGTTGGGGAAGCGTTCGAGGATACCGGAGAAGAGCACCGTGCTCATCACCTGGGTGTTCGCCGAGATGATGCGGGTCGAGCTCTCCGCCAGCCAGAACATGGGGCCGTTGCCGTCGAAAGCCATATTGCCGAGGCCCATGCTGCCGCCGGAGCCGATGTGCAGGTTCAACGAAAGCCCCAGGTCCTCGCAGACGCCCCATAGGGGGTCCCAATACTTGTCGGAGAAGTGAGGGAAGCCGTATTGCTGGGGGAAGGCGAAACTGATGCCTTTAATGCCCCGCTTGTGGGTGCGGTAAACCTCGGCGACCGCCTTCTCCACATCCCACATGGGCACGACGGCGAGGGTGATGAAGCGACCGGGGAAGGGGTCGGCGTACTCCTCGATTTGGAAGTCGTTGAAGGCGCGGATAGCTTCGACCCGGTACTCCTCATCGTATTTCGGGTTGCTGAACGTGCCCCCGGCGACGCCGGCGATGTTGCCAAAGAAGGTGTGGACGTCCACGCCGTCCTCGTCCATCGCTCTGATGCGTGCCGCGGGGACGTAGGCGATGTCGGGGACCTCTTCCCAGCGCTTGGGTGTCTTGGCCCTATCAGGCAGCGAGCCGTGGACGATGGCGACGCCGGCCTGGTTCCGGGGCTCGCCGTAGATGAACCAAGAGTCGTGCTCGCTGTCGATCGACCTGAGGTGCGGGATCTTGTCGCCCCACTTGCTCGACATCCGGTCGGTCCACGTGTTGGGGGCCTCTTGAAGGTGATCGTCGGTCGAGATCACGTTGTACTGCATCACGCTCTCCCCGTGTGAAGTCCCGCCTCCGGCGGTATCCGCAATAGTAGCACTTGCGCCTTTCGTGCGGCGGCGGCTGTGCTACCATTCGGCCAAGAAACGGGCCGCCCAGGGGCCGTAGCGGAGGGGTTGCGATGTTGAACGGCAAGCCGGTCATCGATATCGATGGACACGTCAATATGGAGTGCCTGCCCAACTGGACGAGCTACTTCTCGTCGGAGGAAGGCGAGGAACTCGAAGACGCGCTGCTCGCTCATCGCCTGCAACCGAACGACCGCGGGGGCCGGCATCCGAACGACCGGGGAACGACGAAGGAAGAGATCTACGAATCGATCCGCAACCGCAACCGGAGCACCGGCGGCTGGTACCCCGACGTGCGCCTCAAGGACATGGATTCCGAAGGCATCGATCAGGCGCTGCTCTTCTGCACCGAGATGGGGATGAACAAGGACTTCTACGCCCCCTCGGTGGCGCGGGGCTATAACAACTGGCTGTACGACTATTGCAGCGAGGATCCGGTCCGTCTGAGAGGGGCGGCGCTGCTGCCCTTGGGCGACATCGACGAGGCCCGCCGCGAGCTTCGCCGCGCGGTGACCGAGCTCGGCTTCCCCACCTTCTTCATGAAGCCCTCAATCAACGACATGCGCCCCAACGATCCTTATTTCCACCCGCTCTACGAAGAGGCACAGGATCTCAACGTCCCGCTCATGCTGCACATTCCCCACGGCGCCTTCCGGCTGCTCATGCAGCAGTTCGGCTACGACTTCGTAAGCGCTCACGCGGTGCTGCATCCCGTGGGGATGATGCTCGCCGTGTTGGACATCATCTACGGCGGCATCCTGGACAAGTTCCCCACGCTGCGCATCGGTTTCATGGAGGGGCAGGTGGGCTGGGCCCCCTGGCTTCTGTGGCGCCTCGACGAGCAGTACGAGGAGTACATGCACCGCCCCGGCATGAAGGCGACCCTGAAGAAGCTCCCCAGCGAGTACCTCGCCGAGGGGCGCATGTTCTTCAGTTCCGACCCCGAGGAGAAGTACCTGGCCTTCGCGGCGGAGCAGCTCGGTGCCGACCACATCGTCTGGGCCAGCGACTACCCTCACTCCGACGGCATCTTCCCCGGCGCGCTGACGACGTTCCTCGACCAAGAGGGACTCACCGGCGAGCAGAAGGAGAAGATCGTCTGCGACAACCCCCTCGCCCTTCTCAACGGCCGGGGCTGACCACTGCCGTCCGTCCCTAGTGGCCTAGGGCGGAGCCGGCGAGAAGACCTCGTCTTCGCTGATGCCGAAGGCGGAAAGCGCTCTGCCAAGCAGGTCTTCGGCGGCGTCCATGTGGAGGGCGCCCTGCGTCAGGTTGGCGTTGGCCTCGGCCAGCAGCTCGGTATCGGGGTGGGTTTCGAGGCGCGCGTAGGCGTTCATGGCCTCGACGGAGCGTGGGAAGGCCCCTCCTAGCACCGCATGGACGTCGGCTAACCGTTCCGGGGGCTCCAGGGCCTCGACGCGCGCATGGAGCGCGGCGAACGCCTCGCTGAACTCCATGATCTCGGCGGCGCTCGCCTCGGGGTCGAGGGATGGACGGCGGAAGCGGAGGAAGATGTCCCAGGACGCGGCAAGCTCCCGGTCCTCGTCGGCGATTTCGAAGACCGCCCGCGCGTAGACGCCGACGGCCTCCATCTCCGCCTCGAACGGCGTAGGCGTGAGCAGGAACTCGCGCACGGCGGCCTGGAACTCGTCGAACG
Organism: Dehalococcoidia bacterium; assembly: GCA_965261455.1. Taxonomy (GTDB): domain Bacteria; phylum Chloroflexota; class Dehalococcoidia; order SHYB01; family SHYB01; genus DAOUKH01. The sequence goes on from OZ253453.1 coordinate 524,815, forward strand.
AGACGCCGAGGATGCGGCGGAACGGGACGTTGAGGTCGTCCGGCTCCTCGATAACCGCGCGCAGCAAGGGAACGAAGGCCGCCTCTCCGTAGGCGGCGGCGACGTAGCTCAGGGCGGCGAACGACTGACCGTACATCTGCTTCAGCCGGTCGAGGCTGCGCTCCGAGTTCCACGCCCCGTAGTCGCCGATCGTGTGGAAGTCGATCCACTGGTCGAGGTGAACGCCTCGGCGGCCCTGCCCGCGGACGAGGCGCGCCCATTGCCGTTCGTGGTCGCCCGTCTGCTCCACAGCTACCTGATGCGCCAGATAGTCGGCGAGCCCCTCGACAAACCAGAGCGGCGCACGGCCGTCTCCCTCGATGGCCCCGACAACAAAGTGGACGATCTCGTGCGCCGCGACGTGACGCCAGCTATAGAAGGGCGCCGCCATGTCGACGTAGATGCCGGGGCGCTCCCCTCCCAGAAGGGCGATGCCGGACTCGAAGCCGCTGGACGGCGGTGAGCCGCCGGCGACGATCTCCTGCTGCAGGGTCTCCCCGTCGGGGAGCAGGAAGACGTCGATGAGACCGAGGTCTTGGCCGAGCGCGGACTCGATCGACCCGATCGACCCTGCGAAGTACTGTGCCATGACGGCCACCTGGGACTCCATCACCGCGTCGTCGAAGTAGATCCGTGCTTCGGGGATGTGGTAGAGCTTGAACTCCCGTTCCAGCGAAGCGACGACCGGCGCGTCCATCGTCATCTCGACGAGCGTCCACTCCGCCGTGGCCGCGCTGCCCCCGCTGCCTCGTACCTGCGCCGCCCAGTCCCCCATGGCGTCGCGCGACGTCGGCTTCGTCCAAGTGGCCTCACCCAGGATATCGGCGCGGCCCCGCCCTGCGGACCGTCGCTCCTCATTGGGCCCGAGGTACTGGACGGTGAACTCTTCGAGGGAGCTGAAGCCGCGCAGGTCGAAAACTAGGTCCAGCCCGGCGAGCATGCGGGCCGACGCCCGCTCGCCCGACTCGGGACTGAGAGCAATGCGGCCCCGGTCCGGGACTGGCGCCAGCGTGGGCGGGGGCGTGACGTGCGGTGTCGGGGTGGCGGTGGGGGCCTCGGCGGGGATTGGGTCGTCCACGGGAGCAGCGGTGGGGGAAGATTCGGTGATGGGGTGTTCGGTGGGAGTGTCGCCGGGGGTGGGCGAGACCGCGCCGTCGGAGGAGCACGCGGCCACGGCGAGCACCAAGGCGGCCGCCGCGGCGAAGGCCCAGGTTGAAGGGAAACGCTGCGCCGCGCGGGTCAGGACGGTCGTCAGAATCGGCATCGTGGAACGGTCCGGAACAGGCCGCGCCGTAGCACGGGCTCCTTGAGGAAAACTACGCCCTAGTCGGGGCGGCGGATTGGGGCCCGCCGTCTTAGGCCTTGGCCAAGCCGCGCAATTCCTTGGGGAGCAGAAACGTCACGTTCTCTTCGATGACCTCAACCTCCCGCACGTCGAGCGAGCCCCGTTCGCGGAGGTAATCGAGCACCTCGGAAACCTTGATCTCAGGAGTGGACGCGCCGGAAGTGAGGCCGATCGAGGTCTTGCCTTCGAGCCACGTGGGGTCGATCTCCGCGGCGTCGGCGATGCGGTGCGACTCGACGCCCTGAGCGCGGGCGACCTCCATGAGGCGTATCGAGTTCGAGCTGTTCGCCGCGCCGACGACGAGGATCAGATCGACGTCCCTGGTGATTTCCTTGATCGCGGTCTGCCGGTTTTGCGTGGCGTAGCAGATGTCGTTCCGCACCAACATGCTCGGGAAGCGTCGCTGCAGCGTCTCGACGATCTCGAAGGTGTCGTCGATGCTCAACGTGGTCTGCGTCAGACACACCACGCGGTCCGGGTGGGGCGGCTGCACGGCCCTGGCTTCCTTGACGTCTTGGACGAGTTGGATGTTGTCCGGCGCCTCGCCCATCGTGCCCACGATCTCATCGTGACCCTCGTGGCCGATGAGCAGGATCGAGTAGCCGTCCTTGACGTACTTCCGTGCTTCGAGGTGGACCTTGGTGACGAGGGGGCACGTGGCGTCGATGGAGGTGAGCTGCCTCGCGTGGGACTGGACACGGACGGCGGGCGCGACGCCGTGGGCGCTGAAGACGACGACGCCGGCCTCGGGGACTTCATCCTCGGACTCGACGAAGATGGCGCCCTTCTTGCGGAGGTCGTCGACCACGTGCGGGTTGTGCACGATTTCCTTGCGCACGTAGACGGGCGGCCCGTATTTGGCGAGGGCAATCTCGACCACGTCGATGGCCCGCTCGACGCCAGCGCAGAAGCCGCGGGGGTTGGTGAGTACGACGCGTCGGTTCTGTTGCACCATGATGTCCTAACTGAAGGCCGCAGCCTGAAGTGTACCATAGCCGCCGGGGCTCTCAGCCTATCCTCTCCCGGTTTGGGGAAGAGCCGGGCAAGGCATAGGAGGACCAGAGCGCAACCCCGAAAAAAGTTGAGTTGGGGAGCGGCTGCCGCGCCGTGGCGGCTGCCGCGGGGCCCTGCGGGGGGTCACCGCGCCGAGCCGGTCCTCCGAACTCTCCTTTGTAACTCCCGCGTGGCCTTGTCGGTTCCTAGGAGACCCGACCACGCGGAAGTTCTTCGAGTCGGACGCTGAAGTCAGCGCCGTCTCGCTCAAAGCGCCGATATGTCAGCGCTCGGTGCGCCTACGCGCGGGAGCCTCCCGAAGGAGCTCCGGCGCGCGCCCGCGGCCATTTGCAGGGTTTCCGAGGAAACGCAGGTATGCGTCTTGGCCGGCGCCAACGGGCTGGTTTCGCATGGAGACATAGTAGGGAACGGGCGCGGACATGGGGAAGGGGCTGATGGCGAGGCAGGGTTAAGAAAGAGCACCCCGCCGAACCCGGCGGGGTGCTTTCGCTTTCATGGTCGGGGAGAGAGGATTTGAACCTCCGACCTCTTCGTCCCGAACGAAGCGCGCTACCTAGCTGCGCTACTCCCCGATGCCGCGCCGTGAGCGGTCCTAGGCGAACACGTCGTCCCAAGCGTCCTCGAAGGACGGGAGGAGATGGCCCCCGCCCGCCGCCAGCGCGCCGAGCTTGTAGGAGTACCACTCCGCCTGCACTTTGGGCGGGACAACGCCGGTGTCGATCCTCAACGCTTCATCCGTCTCCACGGTCCAGTAGGGACGGATGAGGTTGGAGGTCCTCCACTCCTTGTTGTTGGGCCCGGTCACAGCGCTCCCTATTATAGCAAAGGACGGGTTGGGGCAGGGGGAAAGCCATCCGAGGGCCGGCTGCCGGAGCCTCGGTTTGTGGAATGCCGCCACGCGGTTTAGACTGCGCCTCGGCGTCCGCGGGCGGGCTGCGGTCCCGAAGGGACGCTCTGACTCGAGATGGGGCAAAGCAGGAGGGTGCGATGGCAGACGGCTCGTCGATGACCTTGGAGCAGAGGATCGACCGGATGGAGTCGACGGAGCAGATACGGCAGCTCGCCGCACGCTACGCGCTCGCGCTCGACACCCGCAACTTCGACGACATGGTGCAGCTCTTCGTCCCCAACGTACAGGTGGGCCGCGACACCTTCGGACGGGACAAGCTGCGCGACTGGTTCGTCAGAACGATGAGCAACACCAAGAGCAGCATCCATTTCGTGGGTAATCACATCATCGACCTTGACCCCGACGACCCTGATAAGGCGCGCGGCGTGGTCTACTGCCGCGACGAGCTTGACCGCGGCGACATCTGGATCGTGGGCAAGATCCAGTACTGGGATAGCTACGAGCGGCAGGAGGGCAAGTGGTTCTTCCGCCGCCGCAAGCTCATGCGCTGGTACGCGGTGGACGCCCTCGACCGCCCCGGCCATGCCAAGGACGTGACCGTGGACAGCGGGGGTGGTAGATCGCTCCAAGTCGGCCAGCTCCCCGAAGCCTGGCCAAGCTGGGAGAAGTACTGGACGCGGGACGTGCCGGCGATCCAATAGGCGTGCACCGCGGTTCTAGGCCGCTCTCTCCAGCGGAGACCTTTGCGTAGGGAATTATATACGAAACTAGCCAAAACGCTTGACTTGTGCGGCGTAATAGGCTAGTATATTCCCGTAATCTCCTGAAGGGAAACGGCAACATGGCGAAGCGCAAAGGCCCCGGCAAGTCCTACCGTCAAGGCATCAGCCTCTTGGAGATCGTCAAGCGTTTCGACTCCGAGGAAAAGGCTGAGGCATGGTTCGTAGCGCAACGCTGGCCGAACGGGATCGCGTGCTTGCACTGCGGTAGCCTGAACGTCGCCACCATCACGAACCGCAAGCCGATGCCCTACCGCTGCCGCGATTGCCGCCAGCACTTCAGTTTCAAGACCGGCACGGTGCTGCAAAGCTCGAAGCTCCCGCTGTCCAAGTGGGCCATCGGGTTCTACCTCTATATGACGAGCCTGAAGGGTGTATCGAGCATGAAGTTGCACCGCGACCTTGGGATCACGCAAAAGACGGCCTGGCATATGGCGCACCGTATCCGCGAGACCTTCCGAGTGGCGGGCCGCAAGTTCTTTGGGCCGGTCGAAGCGGACGAAACGTACATCGGCGGCAAGCGCAAGAACATGCACGCCTCGAAGCGCCCCACGCATGGGCGCGGGCCGGAAGGTAAGACGGCGGTAGCGGGCGTCAAGGACAGGCCCACGGGGCGCGTCAGCGCCGACGTAGTCGCGTCCACGGATAGGCCGACAGTCCAGCGGTTCCTGGCGAAGCGCATGGCCCCAGCGGCCCCCATCTTCACGGACGAAGCGACGGTCTACGCCGGAATGCCGAACCATCAGGCCGTCCGGCATAGCGTCGGCGAGTTCGTCCGCGGGCAGGCCCACACGAACGGCATGGAGTCGTTTTGGGCGGGTCTGAAGCGCGGCTACGAAGGCGTCTACCACCATATGAGCGCCAAGCACCTGGGGCGCTATGTAGCCGAGTTCGAGGGGCGGCATAACGACCGGCCCCTCGATACCATCGAGCAAATGGCGAGCATGGCGCGGGGCGCGGAAGGCAAGCGCCTTACCTACGCGGCCCTTATCGGGCCGCCGGAGACCCGTCAGCCCGCGATGCTCTAGGAGAGGGGTCCACACGCGATGGCTACACACGTCGCGCCGAACTTCGCCAACCGCACGCTATGGACGGGCGATAACCTCGATATTCTCCGGGGTCTCAACTCCGAGTGCGTAGACCTTATCTACCTCGACCCGCCGTTCAACTCGAACCGCACCTATGAAGCGCCCGTTGGGAGCAAGGCGGCGGGCGCGGCCTTCAAGGATGCGTGGACGTTATCAGACCTCGATGTGGCCTGGATGGGCCTGATTGCCGACGGCCATCCCGCTATCGCGTACTTGCTCGACACGGCCCGCCGAACGCACGGGCGCGGGATGCAATCGTACTTGACCATGATGGCCGTCCGGCTCCTAGAGCTTCGCCGCGTCCTACGGCCTACGGGCAGCATCTATCTTCACTGCGACCCCACGGCGAGCCACTACCTCAAACTCCTGATGGACGCCGTGTTCGGCGCGGCCAACTTCCGCACCGACGCCGTTTGGAAGCGCACTAGTGCGCATAACGACGGCGCACAGGGACGCCGCCAGCACGGGCGGATACATGACAACTTACTGTTCTACACGATGGGCGATGAGTGGACATGGAACCCAACCTATACCGACTATGACGATAGTTACCTCCGAGCCTTCTACAAGCACGTTGAGCCGGAGACGGGGCGGCGGTACCGGCTTGGAGACTTGACGGGGCCAGGCGGCGCGGCCAAGGGGAATCCTCAGTACGAAGTCATGGGGGTCACACGGTACTGGCGCTATTCGCGCGAGCGCATGAATGGCCTGATTCAGCAAGGCCGCATCGTGCAAGCCGCTCCTGGCGCGGTACCCAGATACAAGCGGTATCTCGACGAAATGCCGGGGGTTCCGCTGCAAGACCTGTGGGCGGACATTGGCCCAATCGGATCGCAGGCGAAGGAACGCGTCGGCTACCCGACACAAAAGCCACTGGCGCTGTTGGAGCGGATCATCAAGGCGAGCTCTCGTGAGGGCGACGTGGTGCTTGACCCGTTCGCGGGCTGCGCGACGGCTTGCGTCGCGGCGGAACGGCTGGGGCGCCAATGGGTCGGCATAGACCTATCGGCCAAGGCCGTTGAATTGGTGCAATACCGGCTGAAGCAACAGGAGCCCGGCATCGCCCTATGGGCCGCGAAGGTGACGGCCCGCACGGACATACCGCGCCGCACCGACATAGACGCGCCGATTCACTACCGCCAGAACAAGCACGTCCTGTACGGCCAACAGGAAGGGCAGTGCGCCGGTTGCCGTATGGACTTCCCGTTCAAGGTGTTCGAGGTGGATCACGTCATCCCGCAATCACGGGGCGGCTCGGACCACCTCGATAACCTGCAACTCCTGTGCTCTCATTGCAACCGTATCAAGGGCGATAGGCCACAGGAATACCTTGTGGCGAAGCTGAAGGAGGCCGTATATGCCTAAAGAGCGTGGAAGGCCGGGGCGGAAGTATCCGCCGCGAATCGACGCGACGGCGGAACAGTTGGCCAAAGCGATGTTGTCATTGCCGCCCGATCACCAGTGGGAGTACATGAAGCCTGGGGCGGATACGGCCTACCGGTGCGCGGCCTGTGGGCGGGAAGTCTCCTACCCCGAAACCCTGTACAACGATGGACGCTGCGAGGGTTGCCATGCGGCGGCGGTCGGCTAAAGCGTGAAGGTCAGAAAGCTCCAACGGCGGGAGCTCACGCCCGCCCAAGTCAAGGTAAAGAACAAGGCCAACAAAGCCTTCTGGAGCCGGATCGCCATGCGCCTCATGCGCCAGGATGACCGGAGTCGTGGCTAGTTTCGTATATAATTCCCTTTGCAAAGGTCTCCAGAGGAAGGGGCTTACGGGAGCCCCACTTCCGCTCCTCCGTATTGCCCGACCCGCCTCAGCGCAGCGCGTCGCGAGCTTGGAGGATTCGCTCTGGGACCTCGGTTGGGTAGTCGTGCGCTTCGAGAGGTTGGAGGCTTCCGGGGTCGATCTCCTCGAAGATGAAAGCTTCGCCGCCCTGGATGAAGTCGATGTGACGCCCCGTGGCGTGAGCGTCGATCGCGATGTCGATGAGGTCGGCGAGGGACTCCTTGAGGTCGGGCGTGTCGAACTCGTAGAGTGCGAGGTACTTATCGGGCGGGCCGCTGGGGTTTGTGTTGCGGAACCGCCGCGCCGTCACGAAGCCCTTCGCGGCGCTGAGGTCGGGCAGGTGGGTGTGGGTGTACCAGCGGTTGAACTCCTCTTCGCGCTCAGGGTCGGTGCAGTGGGTGAACACCATGAAGACGCCTTTCGGCATGGGTGACCTCCTGTACAGCTCGCGTCCGGCGGGGCTGACGGTGGAATATCGGCCTACGAGGCCAGCGGGACGATCTTCGAGCGCCGGATGACGCGGTCGCGCGTGAGCAGCGGGACGTCGTGCACGACACTTGTGGCGGCGATGATCTCATCCGCCGGATCGCCCTTGAAATCGAGGCGGGTCGACGCGCGTGCAACGGCGACATCGATTGGCCACACGCGAATACGGCTGAGCAAGCTGACGACCTCACGATCGTCTAAGTCGATATCGACCCGGCCCAGTTGGGCGAGCTTGGCCAACTCCCACAGCACGATGGACGACATGGACCAACTAGTCTTGGTGAGCAGCCTGCGCTCAGCCAGCCGGAGCTCGCCGGTGACCGCGAAGACGAGCATGTGCGTATCAAGATTGAGCATCCGCATCCCACCGGAGGCCCGTCGTAAGCATGTCGCCCTGAATCTTGACCTTGTGACGTAGACTGCCGATCAGTCCGGCGCTGTCCGTTTCGAAGGGAAGGACGCGCGCGACCGGCTTGCCGTGCTTGGTGACTATCAGGCCATCGGCGTCGAGCCGGTCCAGTAACGCCAGGCACTGCTCTTTGAACTTCGCGGCTCCAATCGTTTTCATAGTGGTTCCCCTAAGTGGACGTAGTATATGACTGGTCAGTAAACTTGTCCACTGTGTGGCGAAGCCTCAGAGTGAGCCCCGCCGGCCGACCTCGATTTGCTGTGAGCGGCTTCCCACCCGCCGCAGGCCTGACCATCGGCTATAATCGCGCCTCGCGCCCCTTGAGCCACCCCGAAACGAGAGCACCGATGCAGCTTCAGTCCACCCGCGTCAGCCTCGACGACGAGTACGCCGTCATGCAGTACTTCTGGGAGCAGGGGTGGACCGACGGGCTGCCCATCGTCGCGCCCACGCCGGACCGCGTCGAGGTCTTCGTGGCCGCCGCCGGACTTGAACCCGAGGCGATGGTCGGGGCCTACCAGACGCGGGCCACGGCACTCACCGCGGAGAAGCTGGCGGTCAACGCGGTCATGGCGGGTTGCAAACCGGAGTACATGCCGGTGCTCGTCGCCGCCTTCGAGGGGCTGACCGACCCCGCGTACCGCATGAACCACATGGCGAGCCTGGGCAGCCCGTGGCCGCTCATCATCGTCAACGGCCCTATCGTGAAAGAGATCGGGATGACCACCGGCCAGTACGTGATGGGCGGCGGCAATCACGCCAACGCCACGATTGGGCGGGCGGTGAGCCTGACGATGGCGAACTGCTTCGGCGCCAAGATCGGCGGCGTGCAGCGCGGCTGCCTGGGTAACCCGAACCGCTGGTCGTTCTGTATCGCCGAGAACGAGGACACGCCGTGGACGCCGCTGCACGCGCTGCGCGGCTTTCAGGCCGAGGAGAGCGCCGTCACCGTCTTCGGCTCGATGAACGGCTTCGATCAGTTCGTCACGCCGAACTTCAACGAGCCCGTCTTCCTCTGCGAGCTCATGGCGCAGCGCATCGCCAACGGCTTCTTCACTCTGGGCTCCTACGTCGTGGTGATGGCGCCGACCTACCAGCAGCACTTCCTCGACGCCGGCTGGTCGAAGGATGACGTGCGCGACTACCTGCTGAAGCACGTCAAGCGTTCGGTGCGCAGCCTGAAGATCGACGGGCGCTGGGAGCGTTACGGCACGCGGCTCTCCTCCCAGCCGCCGGTGGTGGAGCCGGGCGACGAGAACCGGTTCGTCCACATGCGCCACAACGAGGCGTACCGCAAGATCCTGTGGCAAGACGCGGAGTGGCCGCGCAAGATGGACTTCCTGATCGTGATCGCCGGCGGCGAGGCGGGCAACTTCGGGGGCTACCTCGCACCCTACCCGCTGGCCACCGAGCCGGTGACGAGGAAGATCAGGACATAACACGAAAGAGCGAGGGTCTCGATGGACGTGCTGACGCCAGTGCTCGAACCGTCGAAAGACGGCAACCGCCTCGCCGCCCGGCTCCCCACGCTGGACGGCAAGACCATCGGCATCCTGTGGAACAACCGGACGCACGGCGACCGCCTCCTCGCCCGCATCGAGGCGACGCTGCAGGACGAGTACGAGGTCCGGGCCGTCATCAAGCGCCAGAAGGAGTACTTCGGCGAGCCGATGAGCCCCGAGCTCCTGGAGGAGCTGGCCACGTCGTGCGACGCCGTCATCACCGGCGTCGGCGACTGAGGCTCATGCTCGTCGGCCCTTGCGGTCGACGCGGCGATGCTCGAAGACCGGGGCGTGCCCACCGCCGCCATCGGCCCGACAAGCTGGTGCTCAGCATCGGGCGCGCCATGGCCCGCCGCCACGGCTTCAACGACTACCCGTTCGTCGTCATCGATTATCCCTACGCCGAGAACCTGACCACGGAGAGCTTGGAGCTTCACCGGCAAAAGGCGTGGCCCCAAGTCCAGGCCGTGCTGCTGGGCGAGACCACCTAGCCGATGGCCTCACTGCTGGATGAGGAGGCGTACAGCGGCTTGGAACGCCTGCTGCGGTCCATGCGCGGCGAGGCGCCTGACGTGCCGATGCTCCGCCTTCTCGGCATCGAGATCGATGAGGTTGAGCAGGGACGGATCGTGCTCCGCTGTCGTCCCACCGAGGAGCATCTCAACCGTGTGGGCACGATTCACGGCGGCTACACGGCCTCGGTGCTCGATACGGCGGCGGCGCTGTGCTTCCTCTCGACGCATGAGCCGGGCGAACGCTCGACGACCGTCGACCTGACGATCAAGTACATCCGACCGCTCCTGCCAGGCATGGACACGCTGCGCTGCGAAGGGGAGGTGGTCTCCGCGGGCAAGCGCATCGGTGTGACGGAGGCCCGGATCGTCGACGACGCGGGGAAGATCTACGCTTACGCGGTCAGCACCTGTCTCAAAATACCCGCGTCGGAGCCGCCCATGCCGTAGGGGCGAGTCGTGACTCGCCCTCCCTCCTGCTCCAGGGGGAACTGAGAGAGGGGGCGCCGCCAGCCGCGCGGGTGCCCGAGGGGCGCCCTAAATCACGTTCTGCTCGGCGAGCGCTTGGCGGTCGCTGTCGGTCATGCCGAGGATTTCGCCGTAGACGAAGTCGCTGTCCTCGGCGTAGTTTGGGTGGCCGCGGCCGACGGTCCCTTGGGGCCGTGTTGGCGTTTCGGACAGCTTGATCGGAAACTGTCGGATGGGCCATTCTCCTACTTCGGTGTTGGTGACGGGCACCATCCACTCGTCGTGCCGGAGCTGGGGGTCGCGATCGATGCGGTCGGGGGCGTTCTGGCAGACGCCGGCGGGGACTCCGGCGTTCTGCAGGCGCTCCATGAGGTCGAAGGGGTCCCAGGCTTGCGTGGCCGCATCGACGGCGGCGTCGAGGGCGGGGATGTTCTTGAGGCGCGCTTCGAGCGTGGCGAACCGCGGGTCGGCGGCGATGCCGAGGACATGGGCGGCGGCCTGCCACTCCTCGTCGGTGAAGGCGGCGATGGCGATCCAGCGGTCGTCGCCCTTGCAGCGGTAGGCGCCGTGCGGCGCGGCGGGCTTGTAGGGCGAAGCGTTGCCGATGCGCTGCCATTGCCGACCATTAACCTGGGCGTCGAGCATCGCGGTTCCTGTCAGGAGCAGGCCGGGCTCGCCGAGCGAGCCGTCGATGTACTGGCCCTTGCCGGTGCGGGCGCGGTAGTAGAGCGCGTTAAGCATGGCCATGGCGCAGTAGTACGAGGCGCTCCAATCGAGGTAGAGATAGCCCCAGCCGGAGGGCGGGTAGGGCGTGGGCATGCCCGCCATCTCGGTCAGGCCGCTGAACGCCTCGCCCACCGGCGCCGACGAGAGGAACTCGACGTACTTGCCGCGCTTGCCGAAACCGGGTTGCTGGAGGTAGATGATCGAGGGGTTTACCTTGCGCATGTCTTCGTAGGTAATGCCGAACCTCTCCAACATGCGCGCGGTGAAGTTCTCGACCACGACGTCGCAGACCCGCACGAGATCAAGCAAGACCTCCGCGCCCTTGGGGTCGTTGAGGTTGAGGCCGATGCTGAGCTTGCCGGGGTTGACCTCGGCGAAGCCGGCCCCCGCGTTCACTCCCACTCCCGTGCGGGCGGGGATCAGCGATTCGCCGCGGAGGACGCGCTCGCGCTCCTCGCCGACGGGGATGCCGCCGAAGCTGCGCATGGTGTCGTAGCGGCCCTTCCACTCGACGCGGATATCTTGCGCGCCCATGGCGGCCAAGATGCGAGGCCCCGCGGCGCCGGCCACGACCCACGCGAGGTCGAGGATGCGGACGTCCTCCATCGCGAAAGGAGGGTCGCCGTTGACGCGCGGGCCGGGAAACGGCGGCGCAGCGTCGGGCGCGGCGTCGGTGCGCTCGAACTCGGCGACGAGGGCGGGGTCGTGTTCGCCTAGGTGCGGCGCGCGTGGGCCGGTGCGCCAGGGGCATTCTTCGGAGAGCCAGGGGGCGTTGACATAAGAGACGCTGCGTCCTAGCTCCGGGTGCTCGACCTCGGCGAAGGTCGTGCGGTCGCGCCAGTGGGGGTCTAGGAGGTTCTCTTCGGGCTTGCGGATCGGAGCCCAGTGGAGCCGCCGCTCCTGGCCTTCCTTCCAGATGTCGCGGTCGAACTTGAACTTGCCGACCCAGGTGCGAGCGACGGCGTGGAAGTGGCGGATGACGTCTGGGGTCATCACGTATTCGAGGTTTTCGTACTTGGGGTCGGTCAGGTCATCGGCGCAACCGTACTTATCCAGCATCTCGACCCACTTCTTGTGCTCGCGGCCGATCATGAACTCGGCGGAGACGAAGGCGAGAATGTGGCGTCCGTCCTTTGTCGTAGCCAGAGTCTCCGGAACCATGCGCGAGGAGCCGTAGCGTGCCGTCTGACGCAGCACGCCCTGGCGTCCGAAGACCCAGGCGGTGGTGTCGGTGCCGGTGTTGCAGCTCACGGCGCGGTGGATGGAGGCGTCGATGTACTGGCCTCGGCCGGTGCGCTCGCGATAGAGGAGCGCGCCGAGGATGCCGTCGAGGGTCTGGCTGCCGGCGATGTGGTTCGAGTGCCACATCTGCGGCGCGATGGGCGGGGTGTCGTAGAAACCGTCGGGCGTGGGGTCGTAGCCGGTGACCATCATGACGCCGCCGAGGGCGAGGTGAACGATGTCGGCGCCCTTCCAGTCCTTCCACGGCCCCGTCTGCCCGAAGGGTGTGATGGAGGCCATGATGAGGCGGGGGTTGATGGCGCTGAGCGTGTCGTAGCCCAGCCCAAGGCTTGCCAGATAGCCCGGCGGATGGCTTTCGAGCAGCACGTCGGTGCCGGCGGCGAGCTCCTTCAGGCGCTCGGCCCCAGCGGGGGTGGCGATGTCGAGGGCCAGGCTCTGCTTGCCGAAGTTGTAGTGCCAGAAGTGGAGGCTGCGCTCGGGATCGGGGTCGTCGTCCACGAACGGGCCGATCTTGCGGGTGGGGCTCCCTTCGGGAGGCTCGATCTTGAGCACGTCGGCGCCGGCGCCGGCGAGGAGCCGGCCGCAGAACTCCGCCTTCTCGTCGGCGAGCTCGATCGCTTTGATGTCGAAGAGGAAGCCCTCTCCCATAACGTCCTCCGTGGGGCGGCGCTACTGCTCGAAGCGGCGTTTTATCTTGGCGAAATCGAAGCTCGCGGTGTCGTCGAGGCCGACGGAGAAGGTCGCGCCGGCAGGGTCGGGGGCGCGGGTGACGGGGTCGGGGACGCCGTCGAGCGCCGCCTTGGCCTCGGCGTCGTCGGAGGGGACGGCATGACCGTGGATGATCGCGCCCTTAATGGTGTAGTAACCGGTGTCCTCGGGGTGTTGCTCGAAGACGCAGACGACGCGGTCATCGCCGGCAATGTTGGCCGCGGAGGCCGAGGAGGCGGGAACGCGGAAGTGCAGAGCGCCGTTGCTGATGACGGTGGCGGCGGCGTCGCCCCACGGGCCGCCCTCGGCGTCGAGCGTGCCTAGGACGCAGCGCGTCTGGGTCGACACGAAGGCCGCGAGCTCGTCGGGGGTCATCGTGATCGTCGGATGTTCTCGCGGCATGGGTTAGGCCTCCCGCACGTTCTGAATCAGGCCGGCCTTGTTCGCGGTGATCTCCCAGATCACGCGTACGCCCCGCTTGATCCGCCCCGCCGTGTCGCCAATCTTGCGCTTGTCCTCGTCGGGAATGTCGGGCTGCTCTTGGGAGCCCTGCGACCGAGGATTGCGGGCCCAGGCTAGGCCGTCGGTGACACGCTCGGCGAAGACCTCGTCGGCGGTGAGCTTCCGGCCCTCTCCGCGGTAGACGGCAGCCTCAAGGTCGACGTCGTCGGAGCGGCTCGTGATGACGCAGCAGATTCGGTTGTCGCGGTCGAGGTTATTCGACTTGATGCTGGCGCGGTACATGTTTAGATAAAGCTCGCCGCCGTACCAGCTCGCCATGGGGTGGGCTGTCGGAGAGCCGTCCTTGCGCTTGGTGATCATGAACGTGCGGCCATGGTTCTTCATGAACTCTTGGGCGTCTTCAGGGACGGCGCTGGGGTCGCTCATAGGCTTCCTCCTCGTCTCGGTGTAACGGAAACGGGTCCGATGGAGCGCCGGTGCGTCGGCGCGCCCGCAACTATGCCACAACCGCGCACCCTCTGCACGAAGGCCGATTGGCGTCACCGCGATGTCTTCCCTAGAATGAGCAGCGCCGCAAGCCGAGGAGGGGCGAATGGAATACAAGTACATCTCCAGCGACGACCATATGGACTTGTGTTACATCCCCCCGACGATGTGGCAGGAGCGGGTGCCCGCCAAGTTCAGGGACGCCGCGCCGAAGGTGGTGCAGACGGAGAAGGGCCCGGTGTGGTTCCGCGAGGGGGAGCGCTGGGGCATCTACGGGACGAAGCGGGCCGACGGCCGCAAGGTGGTGTTCGACGAAATCGGCTTGCCGGAGGAGCCGGAGCCGGACGTGTGGCGCCCCTCGAACGCCAAGTACCGCCTTGAGGACATGGACCGCGACGGTATCTACGCGCAGGTCATCTACAACTTCCTCGACTGGAGCTTCGAGGACGGCCCCCTGAAGGCGGCCTGCATCCACGCGATGAACGACTGGCTCGCCGAGTTCGTCTCGGCTGCGCCGGACCGCCTGGTGTCGCTGGCGACGCTCCCCTCGACAGATCCGGAGGAGACGTTGGCGGAAGTCGAGCACGTGAACGCGCTCGGGTTGCGCGGGGCGATCTTCGAGGTCCACGGCGCGAGCATCCCGATCTACGAGACGGCGTGGGACCCCGTATGGGCCGCTGCCGCGGAGTCGGGGTTGGCGATCAGCGTCCACATCGGCGGCAAGGGTGCGCCAATGACGAGGGACTGGCAGAGGACGGTGCGGACGGCGCTGGTGGGCCTGCAGATGACGGAAGTGCTGTCCCAGGTGATCTATTCCGGCATGTTGGAGCGCAACCCTGACTTCAAGCTCGTGCTCGGCGAGTCGGGCATTGGGTGGATTCCCTACGTGCTGGAGCGGCTGGCGTTCGAGCATAAGAACTACGGCGGGATGATCGACATCCCGCTTTCGATGGACCCCCGCGAGCTGTTCAAGCGGCAGATGTACGCCACCTTCCAGGAGGAAGCCATCGGGGTGAAGCTGATCCCCGAGATCGGCGTCGACAACGTCATGTGGGCCGCCGACTATCCCCACGCCGACGGTACCTTCCCGCACACCGAGGAGGCCGTCCAGCACATCTTCGCCGGCGCCAGCGAGGAAGTCATGCGCAAAGCCACGTGGGAGACGGCGAAGAGCGTCTACCGCATCAACTAACCCGCGCCACGCCGACGCAGAACCGCCCTCCCCTCCGGCCTCTCCCCCTCTGGAGACCTTTGCGTAACTCGGCGGGCGGCTTCAGCAAGGTCGCGCGGCCCCCGCCTCCCCCCCCCCCCGCCCTCACCCCAACCCTCTCCCAGCGGGAGAGGGGGTAAGACCCCGCGCGCCGCGACTAGCGTCTTCACCGGGGGCTACAATACCGGCATGACGGCGCGACCCCCGGTCTACCTCGACCATATCGCCACGACGCCTTGCGCCCCCGAGGTCGTCGAGGCGATGCGGCCCTATCTCTCCGGCGGTCTCTTTCACAACCCACAGAGCCTCTATCCCCCAGCGGAAGAGGCGCTCGACGCGGTGGAGACGGCGCGCGCGTCGGTGGCCGGCCTTATAGGGGCCTCGCCGGGGGGAATCACGTTCACCTCCGGGGCTACGGAGAGCAACAATTGGGCCGTCAAGGGCCTGCTCATGCCCGGCGCGCCGGTCCGTGGGCGGCGCGTGGTGACGTCGGCGGTCGAGCACGTCTCCGTCATTGGGCCGTGCCGGACGTTGGAGCGGGCGGGATTCGAGGTGGTCGTCGTGGGAGTCGATTCCGACGGTGTGGTCGATTTGGACGCGGCCCGCGCGGCGGTGGACGAATCGACGGCGCTCGTCACGATGACGCTGGCGAGCAACGAGATCGGCACGATCGAGCCGATAGCCGAGGTGGGGGCGATCTGCCGCGAACGCGGTGCGCCGCTGCACGTCGACGCTACCAACGCCGCCGGCGTCATTCCTGTCGATGCCGCGGGGCTCGGCGCGTCGCTGATGACGCTCTCGGCCCACATGTTCGGCGGGCCTAAGGGCGCGGGCGCGCTGTATAGTAGACGGGGGTTGCGCTGGCCCGTGTTGCTTGAAGGCGGGGCCCAGGAATCGGGTCGGCGTGCCGGCACGGAGAACGTCCCCGCCATCGTGGGCTTCGGCGCCGCCGCCGGTCTGGCCCACGCCCATATGCACGAACGAGCGGAGGCCGCGGGGACGCTGCGCGATAAGATGGTTGACGCGTTTCAGGCGTGGGACGGCGTGCGCGTGACGGGGCATCCCGAGCGCCGCCTGCCCCATCACGCCAGCTGCGTCGTCGATCACGTCGAGGCGGAGAGCCTGCTGCTGACGCTGGCGATGAACGCGAACATCTACGCGGCCAGTGGGACGGCGTGCTCGGGGAGGTCGGACACGACCTCCCACGTCCTCGAAGCGATTGGGCTGGGGACGGAGATGCGCTCCGGCTCGCTCGTGGCCAGCGTGGGCGTGGAAACGACGGAAGACGAGGTCGACTATTTCCTCGCGGAGTTGCCGCGCGCCATTGAGCGGCTGCGGGCGCTCTCGCCGTTCGCATAACGGCTTAGGACCGGGTGAACGAGTGGCGGAATCGACATGACGGACCTTGAGCCGGCCGCGCCGGACGAAACGCTGGACGCGCTGGGCCTGTGCTGCCCCGTGCCGGTGTGGGAGACAGCGAAACGCGTGCGGTCGATGGCTCCGGGGCGGGTCATCGAAGTGCTGTCCGACGACGACGGCGTCGAGGAGGACTTTCCGGCGTGGTGCGCGAGGACGGGGAACGCGCTGCTGGCGCTGACCCAAGAAGACGGCGTCTACCGGGCGCTGATCCGCAAGACGTGAGGAACACGGCCCGGTCGGTGAGACTGACGCGCACGGTATGAGGGCTTTGCGGGACGCCGGAACGCGGAAGTGGCTCGTCTTCGGGACGATCGCCATCGGCACCTTCATGTCGGTGATGGACATGGGGAGCGTCAACGTCGCGCTGCCCACCATCGCCAGCCACTTCGACAGCGACCTCCCAACGGTGCAGTGGGTCACCATCGGCCACGCGCTGATGATCAGCATCCTGCTATTGCCCATGGCGCGGCTCGGCGACACGACCGACCGCAAGCGGGTCTATATGACAGGACTGGCGATCTTCTCCCTCGGCGGCCTGGCCGCGGGCTCCGCGCAGAGCATGGGCATGCTCATCGGCGCGAAGCTGTTCCAGGGGATCGGCTCGGCAATGATTCAGGCGAACGCCATGGCGGCGGTGCTCTCGGTCTTTCCTGGAGCGGAGCGCGGCAAGGCCCTGGGCTCGCACCTGAGCGTCGTCGGCTCGGGCATGATCGTCGGCCCCGCGCTCGGCGGGGCGCTGGTGACCGGCCTGGGCTGGCGCTCCGTGTTCTTCTTCAATGCGCCCCTCGCGCTCGTGGCGCTGCTGGCGTCGGCGGTCGTTCTCAGCTCCGCCGTGCTCTCCCGCGACAAGCCGACGGGCCGGGTGGTGCGGTTCGACTGGGCCGGCGCGGCGCTCTCGGGCGCGGTGCTCCTCATCTTCCTGATGGTCATGACCAACGGCCACCGCGCCGGCTGGCTATCGCCACCCGTCGTCACGGGATTCGCCGCGGTGGCCGCGGCCATCGCCGCCTTCATTTGGTGGGAGCTGCGGACCGACGATCCCATGCTCGACCTGCGCCTCTTCAAGCGGCGGCTGGTCGCCTTCGGAGTGAGTGCGGGCTGGCTCTCGTTCATGGGGTCGGCAGCCATGATCTTCGTCATGCCGTTCTACTTGCAGAACGTGCTGGGCTACAGCGCGCGGGATGCAGGACTGATGCTCATCCCCAGCGCGGTCACTCTGGCGATCATGGGGTCGGTGAGCGGACGGCTCTCCGACCGCTTCGGCTGGCGGCTGCTCAACATGGGCGGCTTGAGCATGTCCGCCGCGGGACTCTTCGGCTTCGGATTCCTCCTCGACGCGGACACTCCGCTCGGGTTGATCATTTCCCTCATGGTCCTGAACAGCGCGGGCGTCGGGATGTTCAGCTCCCCCAACAACAACTCGATCCTGAGCGCCGTGCCCCGCTCGCGCTACGGCGTGATCACGGCGCTGACGCAGCTCACCCGCAACTCGGCCAACGTGACCAGCATCGCGCTCGCCACCGCTGTCATTGTGGCCACGATGGCCTCGTTCGGCTTCGAGCCCCGCCTCGACGCGGTGAAGGAGGCCGGCGGCGCGGAGATCGGGGCGGCCTTCGTCGCCGGCATGCACCGCGCCTTCTTCGTCATGGGTGGACTCGTCGCCCTCGGCGTCGTCCTCTCCTTCATCAAGGGCGACCGCGTCACCCCGGAGGCCGGGCAGGCCGTCGTCGTGGAGCAAGACCGGCCCGTCGCGGCTCCTGTCGCCGGCGCCGCCGGGGAGTCAAGCTAGGCGTTCGCCTGCAGCCACTCGTAGGCGGCGATGGCGGCGGTGACGCCGTCGCCAGCCGAGTTGGCAAGTTGGCGGGTCGATTGCCAGCGGCACTCGCCGGCGGCGAACACACCGGGAACCTCGGTGGCCATGCGGAGGTCGACCTTGACGTGCCCCCCGCCGTCGGTGGGGACGGAGGCGGCGAAGGGGGCGGTGGCGGGGTCGGCGCCGATGTAGGCGAAGATGCCGCTTACCTCTAGCTCGCGCTTCTCCTCCGTCTTGACGTCGCGGAGGGTGAGGCTCGTCACCGAGCCATCGCCGTTGATCGAGTCCACTACGGTGTCGTGAATGACCTCGATCTTGGGGTTCTCGGCGACGCGCTCGCGGAGAATCTTGAGGCCGGTGAACTCCTCGTCACGGGAGATGATGTAGACCTTGCTGCACATCTTGGTGAGGTAGAGGCCCTCGTCCATGGCGGAGTCGCCGCCGCCGATGACGGCGACGGCCTGGTCTTGGAAGAACATGCCGTCGCAGGTGGCGCAGTGGGAGACGCCGCGGCCCTCGAGCTCGGATTCGCCGGGGACGCCGAGCTTCCGGTGCTCGCCGCCCGCGGCGATGATCACCGTCTTGGCGAGCCAGCGTTCGCCGTCGCCGAGCAGCTCGATGGGCTGCTTGGAGGCGTCGATGGCGGTGACCGCGCCGAAGCCGTATTCGAGGCCGGCGTTGCTCGCCTGCTCCTCGGCGCCGGTGATGAGGTCCATGCCCGAGACGCCCTTGGGGAAGCCGGGGTAGTTCTCCACCAAGTCGGTGTTCAGAATCTGACCGCCCATGATCATCTGCTCGATCAGGATGGTCTTCATGCGCATTCTCGTGGCCTGGACTCCGGCGCTGAGGCCGGTGAAGCCGGAGCCGATGATGGCGAGATCGTAAACGTCGCTCAAGGGAACCCTCCGTCGCCGGATGTGACGGCCAAACTATACCGAGCGCTATTCGAGGACGCTAGGCCCGCTTTGCCGCCTTCGGGGCGCCCTTCTTGCCGCCGTAGCGCGGGGTGTACCAGTGGCGGTAGAGGAGCAGGCTGCCGCAGACCACGATGGCCGCGATGGATATCGCCGCCGCGACGGGGAAGCCGCCGACGACCCAGTTGTCGAGGCGCAGCGATTCGAGGCCGAGCCTCACCCCGCCGTACCACACGCCGTAAATGAGGACGATGTCGCCGTCTTTCAGACGGTCGGCGAAGCGACGGCCCACGTAGAGCATGACGCCGAGGCCGATGAGGTTGAGAAGGGATTCGTAGAGGAAGAGGGGGTGGAACTGGGAGAAGGTCTCGTAGCCGCCGACGCGTTTCCCGGGGTCGATGTCGATGGCCCAGGGGAGGTCGGTCGGTCTGCCGTAGAGCTCCTGGTTGAAGAAGTTGCCCCAGCGCCCGATGGCCTGGCCAAGGATGAAGCCCGGCGCGCCGATGTCGAGCCAGCGCATGATGGACAGGCCTTGCCAGCGGGCGTAGATGACGATGCCGAGGATGGAGCCGATAGCTGCCCCGTAAATGCCGATGCCGCCTTGGTCGATGCGGATGACGCGCAGCACGTCGTTCGAGTAAAGCTCGTTCCACTGATCGATGACGTGGTAGGCGCGGGCACAGATCAGGGCCAGGGGGAGGCATATGAGCAGGGCGTTGAAAACGTGGTTGGGGTCTTCGCCGCGCCGCTTGGCCTCGATGGCGGCCATCCATGCCCCCATGCCAAGTCCGGCGGCGACGAGGACGCTGTACCAGCGGAGGCCGAAGCCCCCGACCTCGAATATGTATTCCACGCGGCTCCCCTTCGGCGGTCCACGCCGCCCCGTGCATTCTACGGGATGGCGGTTAGCTCTCCGAGCGCGCCCACTCGATCAGTATGTCGGCGACCTCGGGGCGGGTGAACTCCCCCGGCGGCCGCTCGCCCGCGCCGAGCAGCTCGCGGACCTTCGTTCCCGAAAGAAAGATCTGGTCGCCCTCGATCCTGGGGAAGGTCTTGGCGCTCACCATGCCCTGCGCCCGCTTGCTGTAGGCGGCGTGCTCGAACTTGAGCGGGGTAATGGCGATCTCGCCGGGGCCGAAGTCGTCGAAGATCTGCTGCGCTTCGTAAGTGCCGTAGTAGTCGCCGACGCCGGCGTGGTCGCGGCCCACGATGAAGTGGGTGCAGCCGTAGTTCTGACGCACCAGGGCGTGGAGCACCGCCTCGCGCGGGCCGGCGTAGCGCATCGCGGCGGGCATGACGGTGAGCAGGGTGCGCTCGGCGACGTAATAGTTGTCGATCAGCGTCTGGTAGCAGCTCATGCGGACATCGGCGGGGATGTCGCCGGGCTTGGTCTCGCCCACGAGGGGATGGATGAGCAGCCCGTCGGTGATCTCCAGGGCGCACTTGGTCAGGTATTCGTGGGCGCGGTGGATGGGGTTCCGCGTCTGGAAGGCGGCAATGGTGCGCCAGCCCCGCTCGGCGAAGATGGCGCGGGTCTCGGCGGGCCGTATTCGGTGCTCGGTGAACTGCTCGCCGGGCTCGCGCTCTGGAGTCACGGTGACGACGTCGATGGGGCCGCCGACGAGCCACTCGCCCTCCGCCAGCACCGCCTCGACGCCGGGGTGCGCGGCGTCCTCGGTGCGGAAGACGTTGGGAATCTCCAGCGCCTTGTCGTGGGGATAGATCTCCTCCACGTCGATGACGGCGAGGAGCGTGCCATCGTGGTGCTTGAGCGCGGCCTTGCCGCCGACGTTGAGCGTCTGCTTGACGGCGTCGTCGACGGCGAGCGTGATCGGGATCGGCCAGACCGTGCCGTCGGCCAGGCCGGCGCGCCGGCATATCGAGTCAAAGTCGGCTTGGCCCACGTAGCCGGTGAGGGGGCTGAAGGCGCCGATGGCGATCATTTCGAGGTCGCAAAACTGCTTGAAGCTGAGGGTGATGGAAGGTAGGCCGGCGGCCAAGGGCCGCAGCTCGGCGGCTCTGGCCGCGTCGGCGACGCGGTCGACGAGTGCGCCGCCGTGGGGCGTGATGGCGGTGTGGGGAGTGACGGTTGCGGTGGTCGTGGACATGTCGGGGCGCAGTCTCCTGAAGCGGGGGGTGCGGGGGCGAGCGCCTTAGGCGAACGCCGCCGGAAAGTATACCAGCGCGCTCTGCAGGCCGGACGGGGCCTAGCGCTCTATACCGCCGTAGCGACAAGCCCCATAGCCTTCCAGCGCGGTGATGGTCGAGTTATGAAATTCCTCGTCGTACGGGTCAAAGCCCTCATGGCCTAGGTAGAAGTCCCCCATGAATTGATTGCATCGTCCGCAGATGTTGGCCAAGTAGCGGGCCTTCACAGTGCGGCTGTACCTTACTTGCAGAATCACGCCAGCCTTGCGGGCGACCTCTACTTGCCTGGGCGTGAAGCTTGACGGCGTGAAGTTCCCACCGGTGTCATTCGAACCTATGGCGACTTTTAGGGGACTGCCGCAGTTCCAGCACTCCCGTTTTTCGATCTTGATACGTATGTACGGGAGGGGTGCATCGTGGCAATCACACCTTGGTCGGGGACAAACGAAGGTATGCTTGTCCACTTTGAGGGGTGTGTCATTGCGGAGTTCTTCAAGCCAGCCCTCAGGCGCAATGGCCTGCCTTCGCCTATGGAGTTTGAAGGGGTCTTGGCGGTCATGCCGCATTCGCTGATGAAACTCGATGATGGGGGTGCCGTGATCCGACGCGTAGTCGTAGACAGCCTGCTCTGGCGCATGCGTTACGACCACCTCAACGAAGGCGGTGGGCTCGCCAGTGTCGTTGAGAAGGCTGAGATCCGGGCGGACACCGCCGAACCCGCGCTCCACTACAACCATTGCTGCTCCTTTAACAAGATTCCTTTCATGGGTGGTGAAGCATTCGCCGCAGGACACGTCGACCGTCACACCACTTTGGAAACCGCCTGATATGCGTTCATAGAGAATCCTCTTCGCCAACTCGTGGAGCTGCCCCTCACTGGAGCAGTTCGGATCGGGAGCGTAGTGGGCAAAATGGGGCTGTTGGATTGCGCCCTTTTTGGCGACGAGGCGTGCGTGGCAAGCGGGGCAAGTGGCCCCGCAATCGAGACCTCGCGATACGTCGTCTACATGGACGACTCGCCCATCTATCAGGCCGTAGGGTGTCTTTAGCGTCTGCTTACCCATGAGTGAACACCACGAATACCGGTCATGATAGTCGCGAGAGTAGCCTCTCGCACCGGCATGTTGTCGGAAGGAGCGCTCCGCGGGCCGGAGCGTCGGGCGCTAGTAGATCACCCGCTCCTCCTCCAGGCGGTGGAATTCGTCCGCCTCCGCACCCATGAGGTCGCGGAAGACGCGGCGGTTGTGTTGGCCGAGGAGGGGCGTCGTCGTGCGCACCGATCCCGGCGTGCCGCTGAGCTTCCAGTGCACGCCGTAAATCCATTCGGGGCCGAGCTGATGGTCGACCTGGAGCCAGGAATCGCGGGCCCTCCAGTGCGGGTCGGAGTAGGTCTCGCGGGAACCCATGACGGGGAAGGCGGCCACGCCCTCGGCCTGTAGGCGCTCTGTTGCCTCGTAGTGCGTGCGGCGCTTCGTCCACGCCGCGATGCGTTCGTCGAGGGCCTCCTCGTTGCGCTTGCGGCGGTACTTGTCGGCGAAGCGGGGGTCGCGCCCCCACCGGGGCCGCCCTAGGGCGCGGAGCAGCCCGCCCCACTCTTGCTCCTCGTAGACCGAGATCGAGACCCATCGGTCGTCGCCGACGGAGGGATAGACGTTGTTGGGGACGCAGAGGGCGTCGCGGTTCCCCTCGGGGCCGTGGAGCCTGCCGTTCCACTGGTAATCGAGGAAGAGCGGCCCCAACGTCGCCGTCGACATCTCCCACTGCGAGAAGTCGACGTGGCAGCCCTGGCCGGTCTCGTTGCGGCGCCGGAGGGCGGCGAGGACGGCGTAGCAGGCCATGATGCCCGCGAAAGGGTCGATGATCGACATGCCGAAGTTCGAGGGCCGCTCGCCGTCGTAGCCCTGGACCGCGTCGAGACCGGCCAGCGTGCTGATCACCTGGCCGTAGGTGTTGATGCGCCGGTACGGCCCCCACTGGCCCGCCGCTGAGGGCGAGACCATGATGAGGTCGGGCCGGTAGGGGCGCAGCGAGGCGTAGTCGATGCCGAGCTTGGCCACGGTGCCCGGCGTCCAGTTCTCCGTCACTACGTCCACCGTCCGGACGAGGTCGCGCAGACGCTCCCGCCCCTCCTCGGTCTCCAGGTTCACCGTAATGCTTTGCGTATTGCGCAGCAGGTTGTGGAGCCAGAGGTTGTGGTCGGGGTCTTCGATGCCGTCCATGAACGGCGGGATGCCACGCAGCGTCTCCAGCCGCTGCCGTGAATCTACCTTGATGACCTCTGCCCCCATGTCGGCGAGTAGGTGCGACATAGTGGCGCAGACCCAGTACCAGCCCAGGTTCAACACGCGCAGGCCGGCGAGGGGGAGGTCGCCCTTCCCGTCGCTCTTGCCGTTGGCCGGCGCGCCGGCCACTAGATGATCCCCGCGCGCCGCAGCGCAGGCAGCTCGGCGCGGTCGATGCCGAGCATCCCGCAGTAGACGGCCTCGTTGTGCTCGCCGAGGCGCGGGGCGCGCCGCTCCACGGCCCACGGCGCCAGCGTTTTCGACGCCGGCGACTCACTTTGGTCATGGCCGAAGCGGAAGGGCGGCCCGGGGATGCGGAGGGGCCCCGAGCGTTCGTCGGGAACGTGGATGAAGAAGCCCCGCTCCGCGAGGTGCTCGTTGGCGGCGAGGTCGGCGACGGTGTAGAGCGGGGCGGCGGGCGCGCTGCGCGCCTGGCACAGGTCGAAGATCTCCTGGGCGGTGTGGGCCCGGAGCCAGGGTTCGAGCAGGTCGTAGATCTCGCGGGCGTAGACGGCCCGCTGCCGCCCCCCGCCGAGGAAGAGGTCCGTCGTGGCCCAATCGGGGTTGCCCATCGCGTCGACCAGCCCGGTCCACTGCTGATCGGTCAGGCACATAAGGTAGACATAACCGTCCTTACAGGGGAGCAGCGCGGTTGGGGCGTTGCCTTCCGTGCGCAGGCCGACGCGGGACTTCTCGGCGCCGTTCATCAGGTAGTCGCTGACCTCAACGGCGAGGTAGAGCATGGCGAGCGTCTCGGCTTCGGCGATGTCGATCGCCTGGCCGCGCCCCGTCTTCTCCCGTGCGTGAAGGGCGATCATGGCCGCCGCCGCCACCGAGACGGCCCCCCAATGGCTGGCGTGATAGTACGCGCCGTGCAGGGGGGCCCGCCCCGGCGCGCCCATGTAGACGTGGGACGAGCCGCTGCCGTGCCAGCTTGTCAGATCGTAGCCCCGGTAACCGGCGTAGGGGCCGGAGCGCCCCAGGCTGCTCACCGCGACGGTGATGAGCCCGGAGTTATCCCGCGCCAGCGTCTCGTGGCCGAGCCCCAGGCCGTCGAGCTCGCCGGACTGACTGCCGTCGATGAGCACGTCGGCGGTCTCGGCGAGACGCTGGAAGAGGCGCCGGCCCGTCGCCGCCGACGGGTCGAGGGTCACGCCTAGCTTGTTGGCGTTGTTGAAGAGATGCTGGGCGCTGGCCTCGGCGTCGGGCGCGTCGCCGGGGAACGGCCCGTGCAGGCGCGCGGGCTCGGCGCCGTCGGGCGACTCGATCTTGATGACCTCCGCGCCGAGGTCGGCGAGCAGGCGTCCACCGTAGGCCGCGTTCACCCACGGGCCGTATTCAACGACGCGGACGTTCTCCAGCGGGCGCACGATGCCGATGGCTCCTCTCTCCGTGAGGATTTGAGCCGCGCCGGCGGCTTTTGTCAATCAACGGCGGCGTGTTCCGCGGAGCGCACCGCGCGCGTACAATGCGCCCCATGCCGACCGACGACCCTCTCACGCCGGCCAACGGGGCGGACCCCGCCACTTCCGTGCCGTCGTCCGGCGGCGACCAACTCGGCATGGTCGTGGGAGGGTCGCTGACCAAGGGCATCGACGTGCGCCTCGAAGGAGGCGTCCCCATCGAAGAGGTCTCGGTGGGGCGTTTCGTCACCATCCAGGCGGAGCGCCGACGCTTCTTCGGCGTCGTCACCGACATCTCGCTGGGGCAGACCGACCCCGCCATGGTGCTCACCCCGCCCGACGTGGACGACGACTTCATCCGCGCCGTGGTCAGCGGCGCCAACGCCTTCGGCCTCATCCACGTCGTCCCTTACCTCACCCAGACCGGCGCCGCGGGCCTCGACGACGGGCCGCTTCCCGCGAAGACCGTCCCGCCCCACTTCGCCCCGGCTCGCTACAGCGCACCGCAGGAGATCGAGGCGATCTTCGGCGAGAACGACAACGACCACCTCTGGGTGGGCAGCCCGCTGGATATGGAGGAGGCCCCGATCTGCCTCGACGCCGACCGGCTCACCGAGCGCAGCACCGGCGTCTTCGGGAAGACGGGCACCGGCAAGTCGTTCCTGACGCGGGTGCTGCTTGCCGAAATCGTGATGAAGGGCCACGCGGTGAGCCTCGTCTTCGACATGCACAGCGAATATGGCTGGGCCTCGCCCAGCGAGTCGGGGGGCCAGGTGAAGGGGCTCAAGCAGCTTTTCCCCGGCCGTGTCGGCGTCTTCACCCTCGACGACGCCTCGACGCGCCGTAAGGGGGCCAGCGCCGACTACGTGGTCCGTATCGGCTACGACGACATCGAGGCCGCCGACGTGGCCTCCGCCGCGGGCGTCCTCGGCCTCAACGAGACCCAGGTCCAGGCCATCGAGCGGCTGGAGAAGCGCCACGGGCGCAAGTGGCTGCGCGCCCTGCTTGACGCGGACGGCGGGGACGAACTGACCGAGCTCGCCGGCGGCGTCGAGCACGAGGGAACGCTCGCGGCGGTCCACCGGCGCGTCCAGCGCCTCGGCGCCCTCGACTTCCTGACCGCTGACCGGCCTGAAGACTCGGTGCGCCGCATCATGGAGTACCTGGAAGCGGGGAAGCACGTCGTCCTCGAGTTCGGACGTCACCGCAACAACCTCGCCGCCTACATCCTTGTGGCGAACCTGCTGACGCGCCGCATCCACGAGAAGTACGTGGACCGTGTCGAGGCGTCGCTGGCGGGGAGCGGCAAGCCACCGCCGAACCTGGTCATTGCCGTCGAAGAGGCCCACAAGTTCCTCAGCCCCGGCGTCGCCGGCTACACCAGCTTCGGGACCATCGCGCGGGAGCTTCGCAAGTACAACGTTACGCTGCTCATCATCGACCAGCGCCCCAGCGGCATCGACCACGAGGTGCTGTCGCAGATTGGCACCAAGCTGACGTGCCTGCTGGAAGACGACCGCGACATAGACGCCGTGCTCGCCGGCGTCTCGGGCCGCGGCGAGCTTCGGGCCGTCCTCGCCAAGCTGGAGACGAAGCAGCAGGCGCTTATCTTCGGCCACGCCGTCCCCATGCCGGTGGTCGTCCGCACGCGCACCTACGGCCCCGACTTCTACAAGAGCGTCGGCTACCTCGAACCGGCGGAGCGCCAAGCCGCCCTCGCCCGCGACGTCGACGACTTGTTCGGGGGTCGGTAGCCCCTCTACAACTTCGCCCTGATCTTGGTGAAGTCGAAGCTGGTGATGTCGTCTAGGGGGATAGTGTAGACCAAGCGGTCCGCCGAGCCGCGGTCGATGGGGTCTGGGGGAAGACGCTCGGCGAGGGCCGGGTCGTCCAGACGCTCGGCGCTCCCGTGGACGGTGACGCCCTTGATCTCGTAGTAGGTGGGGTACTGGTCGTTCATGCAGACGACGCGCGGGTCGCGCTCGATGTTTGCGGCGGCGCGCGTCCCGGCGGGGACGGCGAAGACGATCCGCTCGCCGTCGATCAGGGAGGCGGCGAGGTCGCCCCAGGGGGAGCCGTCTTCGTCCAACGTGCCCAGCACGATCCAGGGTTTGGGGCCGATGAAGGCGGCGACCTCTTCGATGGACATGGCAATGGACTCGCGGGGCATGGCTAGCGCACCTCCTCGAGGAAGCCGGTCATGGTCGGGGTGACTTCTATCACGATCCGTTTGCCCGACTTGAGGCGGTCCTCCGTCCGCGACGAGAGCCCGGTTTTCGTGCCCTGGCGCTCTCCCGCGTGCGTGGGCATCTCGGTAGCGTTGACGACGCGGTTCACGCCCTTGAACTGCACGGCCCGGGCGTCGTCGTTGGAATCGTAGCCGTTGAGGACGACCCAGGAGGTCCGCTCATCGCGCTGAGCGTTGCGCGTCTTGTGGCTCCTACGGTACGTCGTCACGCGCATACGGCCCTCGTCGTACCACCCGGTCATCGGGTGGCCCGTCGGCGAGCCGTCCTTGCGCACCGTCAGGATGAAAGTGCGAGTGTGGGCCTTCAAGAAAGCCTCCACCTCGGGGGGAACGGGGATGCCCGTGGGGTCGTCGCTCATGCGCGGTCTCCTTGCTCTACGCTTGGCCCGATGGTAGCACGCCGCGCGCGCGTTGGCAGTCGGCTGGCGGCGTGAGTGGAAAGATTCATGGTAGGATTGCGCGGTCGAGGCTAGAGGTTAGCAACGGAAGCCAGGGCGAGCTCGGCGGAGCTTTTTGCACGGCGAGCATGGAGAGAGCATCGCGATGCTGCGATGCCGTGGGGACGATAGGCGAAGGGGGTAGGCCATGGCGGAGTACGACCTCGTTATTCGCGGCGGAACCATTGTCGATGGGAGGGGCCTGCCACGGTACAAGGCCGACTTGGCGGTGAAGGACGGTCGCATCGCGAAGATAAGCGGCAGGATCCCCGCCGGCGGCGCCCGGGAGATCGACGCGAGCGGCTGCATCGTCGCGCCGGGGGCTGTCGACCTCCACACGCACTATGACGCGCAACTGAACTGGGACCCGTATTGCTCGTTGTCCGGGTGGTTTGGCGTAACTTCTCTGACGATAGGCCAATGCGGCTTTGGTTTTGCTCCGACGAAGCCGGAAGACCGCGAGCTCAACATGCGGATGATGAACCGCGTGGAGGCGATTCCGCTGGAGTCCATGCGGCTGGGCATGCGGTGGGACTGGGAGACGTTTCCCGAGTATCTCGATAGCTTGGACCGACAGGGTCTCGGCCTGAACGTCGGGGCCTTGTTCCCCTGCTCTCCGCTGCGGGCCTACATCATGGGCATGCTGCCCGCCCGCGAGCGGACCTCGGCGACCGAAAAAGAGCTCAACATGATGAAGAGCCTCTTCCACGACGCCATGAAGGCGGGGGCGTTTGGCTTTTCGGCGAACAAGAGCGCGGAGGACCGCCCCGACGACGGCGGGTATCTCCCGACCCA
The DNA here is from genome assembly GCA_965261455.1 of Dehalococcoidia bacterium. Classification (GTDB taxonomy): domain Bacteria; phylum Chloroflexota; class Dehalococcoidia; order SHYB01; family SHYB01; genus DAOUKH01. Next base: position 553,386 of record OZ253453.1, read on the forward strand.
CATCGCGTCCGATGCGGAGTTCCTTGCACTGGCCGAAGTGTTGGGAGAGTTCGGCGTGGGCCACATCGGTTGGACGATCGGCTATCCGATCTTCGATGACCGGACGGCGCAATACGACCTGGTCACTGAAATGGTTCGGATGAGCGGCAGACCGGCGCATATCAACTGCATTTCTCCCACCCCCCAGGATGAGGCGTGGGTGGCGTCGGCGCGCGCCGAGGGGCTCCCGCTCGTCATTCAGCAGCCGACGATTTTCCCCGACGCGATCTTCAAACTCACCGAGTACAACCTCTTCGACGTCTACCCCAATTGGATTCAACCGCTGGTCGGCGGCCGCGAGGAACGCATGGTCAAGCTGCGCGACCCCGAGACCCGCGCCGCGATGAAGCGCGACCTCGAGGTGCAGGGCAGCCTCACCAACCGGACGGATTGGAACAGGTTCTACGTCATGGAGGCCGCCCACGAGCGGAACCGGCAGTACGAAGGCAAGACGATCGCGGAAATCGCGGCCGAACTGGCCAAGCATCCCGTCGATGCCTTCATCGACCTGGCGCTGGACGAGGACCTGGAGACCGAGTTCATCGCGAACGCCGGCGCCGGGGACAGGGATGACGACGAGCTCGCCCGGCTCATCTTGAATCCGTTCAGCCACATCTCCCTGTCCGACGGCGGCGCGCACACGAGGTTCTTGACGGTGAGCACCTGGCCCGTCAATTTCCTCTCAACCTGGATTCGAGACAAGGAGATCATGACGCTCGAGGAAGCCCACGTGAAGATCAGCGCTTACCCCGCCTGGTTCGCCGACTTCAAGGACCGCGGCACCCTTCAGCTTGGGGCTTGGGCGGACATCATCGTCTACGACCTCGATGCGCTGGGCTTTTTGCATCCGAAGCCTGTCTTTGGATTCGACTTCCCCGGTGGGGAGCGCCGCATCATTCAAAAGGCCACTGGGCTCCGCTACACCATCGTCAACGGGGCCGTCACTTTCGAGGAGGCCGAGTGCACCGGCGCGCTTCCCGGCAAGCTCCTTCGCAGCTACGACATGGTTGCTTGATCTCTCGCATGTGGGACCGCCTCGCAGGGACGAAATGATTACCGCATCACTCGACTACCCGTCCGCCATCCAGGCTGAAATCGACGACTACTGCCGACTCCTAGGCGAGGAGTTGACCGATGGCTATGCGTTCAATCGAGTAGCGACCGGCGACGCCATTCGCCATTTCGCCTGGGGCATCGGGGACGACAATCCTCTCTGGACTGATGAAGGGTATGGCGGAGAGACCCAGTACGGCGGTGTGGTGGCGCCGCCCATGTGGATCTACAGCTGCTACCAAGCCGGAGGCCTTGGCCTACCTAGCTTTACCGGGCTCCACATCGGCACCGAGTGGACGTTCAACCACATGGTGAAGGCCGGGGATGAGATTCAAGGCGTCCACGTTCGGACTGAGATCTCTCCCAAACCTGTCAGGCACGCCAAGAGGGCCCTGTACCAGGCCACGTTAAACCGCTACACGAACCAGCACGGCGAGGTCGTGGCGGAGCGTCTCTTGAAGGAGTTGCGGTTTCTGCCGCAGGACATCGCTCAGGACCACTATATGACCCAGCCTCGTCCCACCTATACCGAGGATGAGCTGCGCCGCATCACCGACGACTACACCGGCGAGACGTGCCAGGGCTCGACGCCGAGGTATTGGGAGGACGTGGAGGTCGGGGACGAGCTCCCCATGATCGTCAAGGGCCCGTTTACGCCGCGCGACTCGATCGCCTACTACATGGGGATCGGTTCGCGCTCGCACGTCGCGCACAAGGGCTTCTGGATTGAGCTACGGCGCACCCACCCAGACCGCATAATCATCGATCCCGAGACGGGGCTGCCCGAAGAACGGCAGATGCACCACGTCAAGGACAGCATGGCCCAGGCCCGCGGGATGCCGTATTGCTTCGAGATTGGCCCGCACCGCGTCGCGAACATGGCCCACGCCGTGACGAACTGGATGGGCGACGACGGCTTCCTCAAGAGCTTCAACGCCCGGCTTCGCCAACCCACCTTCGTCGGCGACATCTATCGAGTCGACGGCAAGGTCACCGGCAAGAGCAAGGAAGATGGGGAGCCGCTGGTGAACCTGGAGATCAACGCGGTGAACCAGGACGGAACGCTCGTCTCGCCGGGCCAGGCGGTGGTGAGGCTTCCTTCGAGGGCCGCCGGCTCCTAGCGAAGCCGTACGGACGTCAGACCAACGCGCGGCACTCGACAAGGTCCGCAACCTCACGGGTCGCCATGCCGAGGAGGTCGTGGCAGACGTAGCCGTTGTGTTCGCCCCAGAGGGGGGCGCCGCGGCGGATTTCGCGGGGGACGCCTTCGAGGTTGAGCGGCGACGGGTAGGTCCACGCCTCGCCGACGACGGTGTGGCGGACGCGCTGGAGCGAGCCGCGGGCCTGGAGGTGCGGATCTTCGAGGGTGTCGCGGACGTGATTGACCGCGGCGGCGGGCACGCCGTGCTTGCGGAGCGTCTCCCCGGCTTCGCGCTTGGGCAAGCGCCGCGTCCACTGCGCGACGCGTTCGGCGATCTCGCTGGCGTGGGCGCGCCGCCCTTCGTCGGTGGCGAAGCGGAGGTCCTCGGCCCAAGCCGGACGTCCCATCGCCTCCTTCAGGCCGTGGAAATGCGCGTCGGTACGGACGGCGATGGCCACCCAAGAGTCATCCGCCTCGTCCTCGCCAAGACAGCGGAACGAGCCGTGGACGGCGACGAACGGGTCGCGGTCCTCGGGCTTGGCGGGGAGGACGCCGTTCAGGGCGCAATCGAGGATGGGCTCCGGCATTGTGTGCAGGGCGACCTCGGCTTGTGCCACGTTGAGATAGGCGCCTTCGCCGGTCTCGGAGCGCCGGCGCAGCCCGGCGAGCATCAAGGTCACTCCGACCATGGCGGAGACGTAGTCGGTGTAGACGAAAGTCGAGTGGGTGGGCGGACCGCCCTCGTAGCCGCCGAGTCCGGCCATCCCGGTGACCGCTTCGAGCAGCGGGCCGTAGGCGATGAAGTCTCTGGCGGGGCCGGTGTCGCCGAAACCGTTGAGCGAGAGCATGATGATGCTGGGATTGGCCCGCCGGATCACCTCGTAGGGAACGCCGAGGCGCTCCATGGTTCCGGCGGCGAAGTTTTCGACGACGATGTCGCTGAGTGCGACGAGGCGTAGAAAGGCGTCGCGTCCCTCGCCGGTGGTGAGGTCGAGCGTGAGGCTCTTGGCGTGGCGGTTGACCTGGTTGTAGTAATAGCTGCGCTCGGGGCCGGCCTCGCCGCCCGCCATGGGCCAGTTACTGCGCAGGTTGTCGGGCCGCTTCGCGGTCTCGATCTTGATGACCTCGGCGCCCGCGTCGGCAAGCGTCGCGGCGCCGAAGGGCGAGGCAATGGCCGCGCCAAGCTCGATGACACGCAAGCCGGTGAGGGGAAGTGCCGAGGCCGCCGCGCCCTCACCCGTGCCCTCTTCGTTCACGGGCGAGGGCGGCCAGGCTTCCTCAACGCGCGCGGTATGCTCGCCGGCTTCGGGGGCGGGCCCCGGCGGTGTCCAGGTCTGGCCGCGGCACCGGAAGGGTGGGCGAAGGTGGAGCATCTCGCCGAGCCGCGGGTGTGGCGCCCGGACGAAGACGTCGCGTGCCTCGAAGTGGAGGTCGGCGAGCACTTCATCCATTGCCCGCGCGGGGCCGATGGGAGTGTCCTTGGCCTGGGCGCGCACGTAGAGGTCTTCCTTGGCCTGCTCGTCGAGCCACGGCTGCATGATGTTGTTAAGGTCTTCCTTGTACTGCCCCCGGATGCGGCGGTCGGTGAACATCGGCGCCGTGGTCCACTCCGGCGAGCCCATGAGCTCGACGAGCCGTTGCCAGTGGGCTTCTTGGACCAAAAAGATGCTCGCCCACCCGTCTTTGACGCGGTAGAAGTCGAAGGGGGACATCCCATGGATCCGTTCGTCGCGGGCGGCGATCACGCCCTCCGCCGAGTACTGGTTCAGGGGCGTCGCCAACATGGGAATCATCCCCTCGACCTCGGCGATGTCGGCGTAGCGCCCCCGCCCGTCGGCGCCGCGCGCCAGGAGCGACAGCACGGTCGCCGCCGCCGCGCAGTAGCCGCCGATGATCGCCGCGGGTCGTCCCGGCAGCGAGAGGGGCGGCTGCGTCACGCTCTCGACCTGTGGCGGTGTGACAAAGCCGGCCCCGCTCATGTGGAAGGCGACGGAGGGGTAGCCCGGCGCCTGGGCCAGCGGGCCAGAGCGCCCGAAGGCGCTGACCGACGTGATGATGAGACTGGGATTCTCCCGGCGCAGCCGTGCCAAGGCGGCCGCTACGGCGGGGTCGTAGTCCAGATGGCCTTCGACGATGACGTCGGCACGGGCAGCGAGCCGATCGAGGGTTGGGTCATCCGCCTCGATCGTGACGCTGCGCTTTCCTGCGTTGAGGTGTTCGAAGAGAAGACTGCGCCGCACGCCGTCGGGGCCCGTCTTGAACGGCGGCAGGGCACGCCCGGGCTCGCCGCCCGGCGGCTCGATCTTGATCACGTCGGCCCCGAGGTCGGCGAGTATCTTGCCGCAGAGCGGGGCGGTGAGGGCCTCGCCCCATTCGAGCACGTTGATACCGTTGAGGAATGACATAAGGGTCGCTCAGCCGATGGTCATGACGTAGTTGCCCCAGCGGTCGACTTCGGCGGTGTCTTGGGGCCAGACGACGATGGTGGTGAAGGGCTCTTCGATGATAGCGGGTCCCTCGACGCGCGCCCCCGCCCCCAGCGACGGGCCGTCGTAGACCGGGGTATCGGCGTAGCCGCCTTCAAAGTAGGCCCGGCGACGGAGCTTGGGGGTGGGCGCGCCTTGGGCTGGACGTGCATCGGGGAGCGCGATCTTGTCGCCGGGGAGCACGGCGCGCAGCCGGAGCGAGCTGATGATGGGTGACTGCTCGCGCTGCGCGTAGGTGTGCGATTCCTCGTGCAGGCGGTGGAAGGCCTCGGCCGCGGCTTCGAGGTCGGCGCGCACGACGGCACGCAACGGGAGCGGGACGCTGAGGTCGAACTGCTGGCCGGGATAGCGCATGTTGGCGAAGCGGGAGACTTCGATCTCGCCGCCGCCGAGGCCGCGCAGCTCCGCGTCCGCCGCTTCCTCCATCCGATGCAGGAGCGCGTTCACGCGGTCGAGGTCGGCATCGGGGACGCCGACGATGTACGACCGCGTATCCTCGACGAGCCGGTCGGATATCAGCACGCCGAGTGCGGAGAACGCGGGCGCAGCCTTGGGCACGATCACCTTGGCGATACCCATCTCGCGGGCCTGAACGCCGGCATGGACTGCGCCGTTGCCGCCGTAGGCCACGAGCGTGAAGTCCTTGGGGTCGTAGCCCTGCTCCGAGGAGGCGCGGCGGATCGCGTGGGTCATGTTGGCGTTGACGATACGGAAGACGCCGTAGGCCGCCGCCGTAGCGTCGAGGCCCAGCGGCTTTCCGATGTGCTCCTCGATTGCCTCGCGCACGCCTTCGTTCCGCAGCTTGAGCGTGCCGCCGGCGAGTGCGTCTGGGTTGAGATAACCAAGGACGAGGTTCGCGTCGGTCACCGTGGGGTTGCGTCCGCCGCGGCCGTAGCAGATGGGGCCGGGCTCCGCGCCCGCGCTGTCGGGGCCGACGTAGAGCGCGCCCGCCACGACGCGGGCGATGGAGCCGCCGCCCGCGCCGATGCCCTGCACGTCGATCGAGGGCAGGCCGATGAGATAACGGTGTCGCCAGTTCCAGAACGACTTGACGGCGGGCCGGCCTCCCCTCACCAGGCAGACGTCGTAGCTGGTGCCGCCCATGTCGACGGCGATGAAGTCCTCGACGCCGGCCGCGCCCGCCACGTAGCCGGCGCCGGTCACTCCGCCCGCGGGACCGCTGCCGATGATCGAGACGGCCTTTCGCGCCACGTAATCGGTGGTCATAACGCCGCCGTTGGAGAGCATGACGAGCAGGTCGTGGGCGAAGCCGGCGCCGTGGAGCTTGTGTGTCAGCGTCTCGAGGTACCGCCGAATGCGCGGCTCGATGTAGGCGTTGACCAGCGTGGTGCTGGTGCGCTCGAACTCTGGCGCCGAGGGCATCACCTCGTGGGAGAGCGAGACGTGGGCCTCGGGGTGCTCTTCAAGGATGAGCTCACGGGCGCGGAGCTCGTGCGCCGGGTTGACATAAGAGAAAAGGAAGGCGACGGCGATGGACTCGGCTCCTTTGAGCTTGAGCTTCCGCGCCGCGGCACGCACCGCCTCCTCGTCGAGCGGCGTGAGCACGGCGCCGTCGGAGTCGAGGCGTTCGGGCACGTCGATGCGCCGCCGCCGCGGGGCGATGGGGACCGGGGGCGGGTAGGCCGGGTCCCAGATACTCTCTTTCCAACCGCGGCGGAACTCGATCTGATCGCGGTTGCCCATCGTCGTGATGAGACCCGTCACCGCGCCGTTCATCTCGATCAGGATGTTGTCGCCGGTGGTGGTGCCGTGAACGATCTGGCCGGTGCGTTCGAGCAGGCCGCGGGTGTCGAGCTCCTCCGCCTCCGCAAGATCGGCGATGCCGCGCATCACGCCGTCCGACTGGTCGGCGGGAGTGGAGCCGGTCTTGGTGAAGGTGATGGAGCCGTCGGGCCGCGCCAGCACGAAGTCCGTGAAGGTGCCCCCGACGTCGATGCCGATGCGATAGCCCATGCGCGGGGTGATTGTAGCCCCGCAGGGTAGGGCGCGCACGCGCGCTGCGGCGTAGTCTCTCGTTGCGACAGTGGCGCCTTGCCCGAGCAGAAGCTTGGCGGTCATGCTCCCGGCGCAACCTGCCCTTGGAGCGCATGCGTGCCGAACGATGACTTGAGCCCGGAAGAGCGATGGCCGGGCGTCTATCCGGCGTACGACTTTGTTCGAGCGTCATACGACTGGATGATGCACCGGCTGAACGCCGTCGAGAGCCGTATTCAGACGCTAATGATGTTCTCGGCGAGTTTCACGGTAACGGGACCCGTACTCGTCGCCTTGCTTGCGGAGGAGGCCAGCTTGAAATCGGGCTGGTTCGTCGCCGCAGTGGCGCTGGCCTTGCTGAATCTGCTGATCGGAGCGGTCGCGCGCGCCTACGGTGGGCTCAAACTCTTGGGGGTGCAACGCATTTACGAGGAATGGTTGGAGCGCACCGACTGGGAGTTCAAGAGGAGCGCCGTGTACTGGGCGGGAAGCCACTTCGAACGGAATAGCGATCTTGTCAACAGGAAGAGCAAAGCCGTTACCGCAATGACCCTCGCCTTCATCTTGGAGGCCGCGTTTATGCTCGTTTGGGGCCTGGGCGAGGCGGGAGCTCTTTACTAGGCTCCCTTGATGACAACACCGGGATCGCGGCCGGTTGGCGGGGGCGGCGGCGTCGGCTTGCGGACGGGGTTGGCTCTCTCTTGCTTGTCGTTCTTGGGTTCCGTCATGGTCAGCTCCTGCGGCGGGCTGCTTCTGAACCCACTATAGCAGTGCGCCGGGCGCGCTCATACCGGCCGCTGTCGCTACGCCAGCTCGCGGAGGCGTTCGTCGAGACCGGCGACGCGGGTCTCGTATTCGGCGAGGCGGCCCCGCTCCTTCTCGACGACGGCGGCGGGGGCTTTCGAGGTGAAGTTCTCGTTGGCCAGGCGTTGTTCGAGGTTCGCGATGAGCTTCGCCAGGTCCTTGCGTTCCTTGCCGAGACGCTCGCGCTCCGCGTCGAGGTCCACGAACCCCGCCATGGGCACGATCACACGCGTCTCGCCGAGCACGGCGACGCGGGCCTGATCGACGGCTGGGGCCTGGTCGCCGCCACCGTAGACCCGCAGGGGTTCCGCCCGCGCCAGTATCTCGATCGCGGTGCGGTTCCGTTCGACGGCCTCGTGTTGCGTGGGGGCGTCGACAATGGCCTCGACGCTACGCCGCGGGTCGGCCTTGAGCTCGGCGCGGGCGTTGCGGACCGCTTGGATGATCTGAATAACGAGGCCGATTTCGCGCTCCGCGGCCTCGTCGACTAGTGAGGCGTCGGTCTCGGGGTAGGGGGCCGTCACGATCGATGGCGGACGCGCGTCGTCGTGAGGGAGCCGCCGGACGACGTTCTGCCAAATCTCCTCGGTGACGAACGGCATGAACGGGTGGAGGAGTCGCATCGTCGTTTCGAGGACGAGGACGAGGACGGGCAGCGGGGAGGCTGTCTCGTTGTCTTCCCGGCGTAGGCGAATCTTAGCGAGTTCGATGTACCAGTCCGCGTACTCGCTCCACAGGAACTCGTAGATTTCGCGCTGCGCCTCGCCGATCTGAAAGTCGTCCATCATGCGCCCGACGTTCTCGATGGTCCGCTGGAGCCGGCTCAGGATCCAGCGGTCCTCCGCCGGTGGGTCGGCGGGGAGGGCGGGGTCAACGCCGCCGGCGGCGTCCACGGCGGTGAGGACGAACCGCGACGCGTTCCACATCTTGTTGGCGAAGTTGCGGCTCGATTCGAGCTTGTGTTGTGTCAGGCGGGAGTCGTTGCCCGGCGACGAACCGGTAGTCAGAGCGAAGCGCAGAGCGTCGGCACCGTACTCGCGGATCGTGTCCAGCGGGTCGACGATGTTGCCCTTCATCTTGCTCATCTTCTCGCCGGAGGCGTCGCGGATGATGCCGTGGAGGTAGACGGTGCGGAAGGGGATCTCCCCCGTGTTCTCGATGCCCAGCATGATCATGCGGGCAACCCAGAAGAAAAGGATGTCGTAGCCCGTCTCGAGGACGCTGGTGGGATAGAAGTGGCGCAGGTCGTCGGTGTCGTCGGGCCAGCCCAAGGTCGAGTGCGGCCAGAGGCCGGAACTGAACCACGTGTCCAGCACGTCGGGGTCCTGCTCGATGTCGCCGGCGCCGCACGCGGAGCATGCGGTGGGGTCGTCCATCGCCGAAGTCATCGTGTCGCAGGCGGCGCAGTGCCACACCGGTATGCGGTGGCCAAACCAGAGCTGCCGGCTGATGGTCCAGTCCCGGATGTTCTCCATCCAGTTCGTGTAGACCTTGGTGAAGCGCTCGGGGACGATCCTGATCTCGCCGTCGACCACGGCGCGGTAGGCGCGGCCCGCGATGGAGTCCGGATCGTCGTGCGAGCCGACCTTCACGAACCACTGCTTGCTGATGAGCGGCTCGACGACGGCGCCGCTGCGCTGGCAGTGGCCGATGGAGTGAGTATGGGGCTCGATGCCGTCGAGCAGCCCCAGGCGGTCGAACTCGGCGACGATGTTGTCGCGGGCCTCGAAGCGGTCTTGCCCAGCGAAGGGGCCGCCCTGCTCGTTGATTGTCCCGTCGGGGTTCATGATGTTGATGATGGGGAGGCCGTGGCGCGCGCCGATCTCGAAGTCCGTGGGGTCGTGACCCGGCGTGACCTTGAGCGCTCCGGCGCCGAACCCTGCCTCGACGGCCTCGTCGGCGACGATGGGAATGGGCCGCCCGATGAGGGGGAGCACCACGTTCTTGCCGCCCAATCCAGTGAACCGCGCGTCGTCTGGATGCACCGCCACGGCGGTGTCGCCGAGGTAGGTCTCGGGGCGCGTCGTCGCGATCGTGATGTGGCCCGAGCCGTCCTCAAGGGGATAGCGCATCCGCCAGAGATGGCCTTCGACCTCGCGGTGCTCGACTTCGAGGTCGGAGATGGCGCTCAGTAGCCCCGGCGACCAGTTGACCAGCCTTTCGCCCCGATAGATGAGGCCCTTGTTATAGAGGTTGACGAAGGTGGCGCGGACGGCGCGGCTGGGGCCGGGGTCCATGGTGAAGCGCTCGCGGGACCAATCGAAGGAGACGCCGAGCGCCTTGTGCTGCCGGGTGATGCGGTTCTTCGAGAGCTCGACCCACTCCCACACCTTTTCGAGGAAGCGCTCGCGGCCGAGACCTTCCTTGGTGAGCCCCTCTTTGGCGATCTCTCGTTCGACCACGACCTGAGTGGCGGTCGCGGCGTGGTCCGTCCCCGGCAGCCAGAGGGCGGAGTAGCCTTGCATCCTGCGTCGGCGGATGAGGGCGTCCTCGACGGCCGCAGTCAGTGCGTGGCCGATGTGGAGCACGCCCGTCACGTTGGGCGGCGGCAGGATGATGGTGAACGGCTCTTTGGAGGGGTCTGCCTCGGCGTGGAAGAGGCCGGACTCCTCCCAGAACCGGTAGAGCCGCTCTTCGACGCCGTGGGGGTCGTAGGTCTTGGGAATGGGCTGGGGGGTGGTCATGCGTCTGCTCGCCGCGCTCCATTGTAGCAAGCCCGCGGTGCGCGCTTTCACCTAGCGCAAGTGCGACATAAGGGGCAGGAGTTGCACAAGGCGCTAGGGGGAGAAGGGCGCGCGGGATTCGGAGAGTCTTCGCCGGAAGGGGCGAGGAAACACATAGAACGGTGGGTCGCGGGCGTGGTTTTACGCACGCGGGTGGGGTATAATCACGCCCCGCCGAGATCCCGCCGATACGCTTCAACAGAAGCGGGAACAGGGCAGTGCGGGCATAACGGAAACCAACCCCAGCAGACGAGGGTATTGTTCCGTGAATCACAACTATCAGGCGTTCATCGGCGGGCCGCGCGTCTTTTCGGGCAGGGCCAACCAACCGCTGGCCCAGAGCATCTGCGACTACCTGGAAATTCCGCTGGGCCAGATTCATCTCTTCGAGTTCAGCAACGAGAACATCTTCGTTCAATATCAAGAGAACGTCCGCCAGCGCGATGTCTTCATCGTCCAGTCGCTCGTCTCGCCGGTCAACCGCAGCATCATGGAGCTGCTGATCATGATCGACGCGGCCAAGCGTGCCTCGGCAGGCCGGATCACGGCGGTGTTGCCCTACTACGCCTATGGCCGCACCGACAAGAAGGACCAGCCGCGGGTGCCGATCACGGCCCGTCTGCTCGCCGACCTGATTTCAACCGCGGGCGCCGACCGCGTCATCACGATGGACCTCCACGCCGGCCAGATCCAGGGCTTTTTCAGCGTGCCCGTCGACGAGCTGACCGCGATCAATATCCTGCACCGCTACTTCGAGCAGAAGAAGCTCAATGACGTCGTGGTGGTGGCCACCGACGTGGGCATCTCGAAACGCGCCCGCGACCTCGCCGAGCGACTGAACGTTCCCCTCGCGATTATCGAGAAGCGCCGCGTGCACGGCCGGCCCGAGAGCATGAGCGTGATCGGCGACGTAAATGGGAAGACGGCGCTCACCTTCGACGACGAGATCGACACTGCAGGGTCCCTGCTCTCGGCCGCCAAGACCCTCGAAAAGGCCGGGACGAAAGAGATCTACTCCTGCGCCACCCACGGCATCCTTTCGGGCCCCGCGCCTGAGCGCATCCTCGAAGCCCCCATCACCGAGATCGTGCTCACCGATACCGCGCCGGTGCCGCCGGAGAAACGGAACGGCAAGGTGACGATGCTGTCGGTCGCGCCGTTGTTCGGCGAGGCGATCTCGCGTATCCATCGAGGCGAGTCCGTGGGCGCGCTGTTCAAGTAGCCGTCGGCGTCGCCCCTACGGTGAGGCGTCCAACGCCGCCGCCTTGTGCGTATAATGGGGAATAAGGGCGCGCCGCGGCCCTTGCGAGGGGCCGAAACAGGCCGCGAATCGCCCGGCGCCCGAACCCAACGGTTGTAACTCCCATGCTCAAGCTTGCAAAAGTCCTCGGCGACCCCAACGAGCGGGAGATCAAGAAACTCCGCCCGATTGCCGAGACGGTCAACGGTCTCGAGCCTGAGTTCGAGGCGCTGAGCGACGAGGGGCTGCTCGAAAAGACCGCCGAGTTCCGCGGACGAATCGCCGACGGCGAGGACCTGGACGACCTGCTCCCCGAGGCCTTTGCCCTCGTCCGCGAGGCGGCGAAACGAACGCTGGGCCAACGCCACTACGACGTCCAAATCGTGGGTGGGTGCATCCTGCACCGCGGCAAGGTCGCTGAGATGCGCACCGGTGAGGGCAAGACGTTGGTGTCGACGCTCCCCGTCTACCTCAACGCGCTGGAAGGCAAAGGCGTCCACGTCGTCACGGTGAACGACTATCTGGCGCGCCGCGACGCGCAATGGATGGGCCAGATCTACCGAAAGCTCGGCCTCACCATCGCCTGCCTGCAGCACGACAACGCACTGATGCTGAAGGACGGCGGCGAGCTCGAAACGGTGGGGCGTCAGGATGCCTACGCCGCCGACATCACCTACGGCACCAACAGCGAGTTCGGCTTCGACTATCTGCGTGACAACATGGTTCACGACCTGAGCCATGTTGTGCAGCGCCCCCGGAATTACTGCATCATCGACGAAGTCGACAATATCCTCATCGACGAGGCGCGCACGCCGCTCATTATTTCGGGCCAGTCGAACGACTCGGCGAAGGCCTACCAGCAGTTCGCCCACATCGCGCCCTCGCTGCGGCTCGAAGACGACTACACCATCGACGAGAAGATGCGGTCGGCCACGCTGACCGCCTCCGGCATCGAGAAGCTGGAGCGCCGCCTCGGCGTCGCCAACCTCTACGATCCCTCGAACTACATCCTCACCCACTACGCCGATAACGCCCTCAAGGCCCACGCCCTCTACCGCAGGGACCGGGAGTACGTCGTCCGCGACCGCGAAGTCGTCATCGTCGACGAGTTCACCGGGCGGCTCATGCCGGGCCGCCGCTATTCCGACGGGCTGCACCAGGCCATCGAGGCGAAGGAACGCCTGAAGGTGCGCGCCGAGTCGGTCACCCTGGCGACCGTTACCCTCCAGAACTACTTCCGCATGTACAAGAAGCTGGCGGGGATGACGGGCACCGCGGCTACCGAGGCGGAGGAGTTGTACAAGATATACGAGCTCGACGTCCTTGTCGTTCCCACCCACATGCCGATGGTCCGGGCCGACGAAAAGGATGTGATCTACACCACCGAAGAGGCGAAGTTCAAGGCAATCACGGACGAAATAGAGGAGCACAACGACGCCGGGCGGCCCGTGCTTGTCGGCACGGTCTCCATTGAGAAGTCCGAGTTGCTCAGCGCGCAACTCAAGAAACGTGGCATCCCGCACGAGGTGCTGAACGCGAAGCACCACGAGCGCGAGGCGGCGATCGTGGCCCAGGCGGGTCGCGTCGGCGCGGTCACGGTGGCGACGAACATGGCGGGCCGCGGTACCGACATCGTCCTCGGCGGCGCCCAAGACGACCGCGACGCGGACGAGTGGCGGGCCCAGCACGACAAAGTGGTGGGCCTAGGCGGCCTGATGATTGTCGGCACCGAGCGCCACGAGGCGCGGCGCATCGACAACCAGCTGCGCGGTCGTGCGGGCCGTCAGGGAGACCCCGGCGAGACGCGCTTCTATCTTTCCCTTCGGGACGAGTTGATGCGGCGCGCCGGCGGCGACACGGCCAAGAAGTTCATGGACTGGGCCGGCCTCCCCGAAGACACGCCGATTCAGTCGGGGATCGTGTCGAAGGTGATCGAGAATGCCCAGACCAAGGTGGAAGGGCACAACTTCGACATTCGGAAGCACCTCCTCCAATACGACGACGTGGTGAACAAGCACCGTGAGGTGATCTACGGCGAGCGCCGCAAGATCCTCGAAGGCGCCGACGTCAAGGCGAACATCCTCGACCTCGTGGAGAAGGATCTCGACGTTCTGGTCGACACCCACCTTGTGGGCGAAGACCTGGAGTCGTGGAACGTCGAGGCGCTGCTAACCGGCCTGCGCGGGATATTCCCACTGCCCCGGGACATGACCGAGGAGTCCATCAGCCGGCTGAGCAAGCAGGAGGCGCGGAGCGCCGTTCAGACCTACGCCCGGAAGCTCTACGAGCAGCGGGAGGAAGAGGTCGGAGCGGAGACGATGCGCGCGCTCGAGCGGCTCGTGATGCTGCGTACCTTCGACGTGCATTGGATTGAGCACCTGACGGCGATGGAGAACCTGCGCCAAGGGATCGGACTCCAGGGCGTGGCGCAGCTTGACCCGCTCGTGGCCTACAAGCGCCAGGGCCACGGGATGTTCGACGAGCTTATGGACCGGATTCGCCAGGACGTGGCACGGATGATCTTTCAAGTCGGCGTGCGGCCGGCGTCAAACGGCGCGTCGGCGGGAGCGGCGGCGCGGCCCGCGGCGGTCGAACAAGCGCCGGAGCAGCGGCAAATGGCGGCGGCGGTGGGGCGTCGAGGGAAGCCCGCCAGCGGCGGCAAGATCGGACGCAACCAGCCCTGTCACTGCGGCAGCGGCAAGAAGTTCAAGAAGTGTCACGGAGCCGCGGTATGAGCATGCAACCGTCGTCTCCCCTGCGGCTCGATCTCGGTGGTTCCCAGTGCTCGAGCCTGGAGATGCACTTCTTTGTCTCGTTGCCCGAGCCGGTGCGCCAGGAACTCGCCGCCCTCGGCGCGCGCGAGGCGGAAGACGTCGAGGACCGCATCTTCTTTCACGAGGACTACCGCCACGAGACGCAGAAGGTCCATAGCTGGGGCGAGGTCCAGATCGTGGCCGACGGCGAGAGCGAGGTTGCCGTCGAGTATCTGGTGGAAAGCGAGCTTGACGACCAGACGGAGCTCCACCAGACGGACTTCACGCTCTCGCATCTGTTCGGCGCGCTCGAATCGATGGACGGGCGGATCGAAGCCGCCTTCACGCTCCGCTTCGACTTGGGCCCAGCCTCGACGGGGCGCCTGCTGCGTCTCTTCCCCTATAGCGCGAGCATCAACAGCGGCCTCTCTGTCGAGTACCGCGGCGCGCACGTGGCGATCAAGACACCCGAGGGCGACGCCTTCGACGTGTGGTACGACCTCCGCCCCGACGACACCATGGAGGCGACGGTGCGCTTCGCGCTCACCGAGCGCCCCGCGGTCGAGCTTCCCGGCCGTGGCCTCGAATGGGGCCGCAAGGCCATGGCGCGCGTCCTCGGCCCGTAGCCCCGTCCTCGCCGCCGCGGCTAGAATGCGAGCATGGGGCCGCCCGCCGCGAGGCGTCCCTCCCCACAGCGCGCCATGAACAACGCCAACGTGGCCGAAGTCCTCGACCGCATGGCGGACCTCCTCGACATCAAGGGGGAGCCGCGGTATAAGGTCGTGGCATATCAGAAGGCCGCGCGCGGCGTTGCCTATTCCGAAATTGACGTGCACGATCTCGCTGTCGCCGGCGCCCTCACCGGCTTGCCCGGCGTAGGCAAGAGCCTGGCGCGGAAGATCACCGAGCTCGTGGAGACGGGCCGCCTCCGCGAGTACGAAGACCTGCAGGGCGACCTGCCCGATGGCGTGCTCCGCATCCTCGACGTGCCGGGCATCGGCCCCAAGCTGGCCTACAAGATCGGCGCCGACCTCGGGGTGACCACGCTCGAAGCGTTGGAGAAGGCGATCCACGACGGCCGGTTCGAGGCGCTACCAGGCGTCGGTAGGAAGACCGGCGAGAACATCCTCCGCAGCATTGAGACGCGGCGCTCAAAGGACGACCGCATCCTGCTGGGCAAGGCGCTGCCGCTCGCCGACGAGATCTGCGCCGCCCTGCGTCCCATCGCGCCCAACGCGACGCCCGCCGGCAGCCTCCGCCGCCGCGAGGAGACCGTCGGCGACATCGACATCATCGCCGCCTGCCCCGACCCCGCCCGCGCCGTCGAGGCCTTCACCGGGCTGCCCTTCGTCACCGAAACCCTTGCCAGGGGTCCGACGAAGGCCGCCGTCATCGTTCGGGGCGACCTCCGGGTCGACTTTCGCGTCGTGGAGGAAGAGTCCTTCGGCAATCTGTTGCAGCACTTCACGGGAAGCAAGGAGCACAACGTCTTGCTTCGTGAACGGGCCAAGCGCATGGGCCTGAGTGTGAGCGAGTACGGCATCAAGCATCTCGACACCGGCGAGGTCGAGCGCTTCCGCACAGAGGAGGAGGTGTACGCGCGGCTGGGTCTCGCGTGGATGCCGCCGGAGGTGCGATGGGGCCGCGGCGAGATCGTCGCCGCCGAAACTGGTAGCTTTCCTAAACTTATCGAAAAGCCAGACCTCAAGGGCGACCTCCATGGCCACACGGACTGGAGCGACGGACGAGCCGCCATCGTGGAGATGCGGGAGAAGGCGAAGGCGCTGGGGTACGAGTACTCCGCCATCACCGACCACTCCATTGGCCGCGGCATCGCGAATGGGCTCAGCGAGGAGCGGCTGCGCGAGCAGGTGGCGATCGTCCACGCCACCAACGAGGCGGCGGACGACGGCTTCACCCTGCTCACCGGCACCGAGGTGGACATTCGCGCCGACGGGACCCTCGACTTCTCCGACGCGCTGCTTGGCGATCTGGACGTGGTGGTGGCGTCGATTCACTCCGCGATGGGGCAGGACGAGGCGACGATGACCCGCCGCGTCATCCGCGCGATGGAGAACCCGCACGTCGACATCATCGGGCACCTGTCCTCGCGGCTCATCGGCGAGCGGCGCCCGGTCGACCTCGACATGGAGGCCGTGCTCGAAGCGGCGGCACGCACCGGAACCGCCATCGAGATCAACGCCACGCCGTCGCGCCTCGACCTCCGCGATGTCTACGTCCGGAGGGCGCGCGAGCTTGGGGTGAAACTCGTGATAAGCACCGACGCCCACGCCACGGGGCACTTGGACGGCGTCGGGTTCGGGATCGACGTGGCCCGCCGCGGCATGTGCGCCCCCGGCGACATCCTCAACACCAGACCCCTCAGCGAGTTCAGGGCGACCCTGAAACCGTCGTAGTCCACTGCGGCAACGTCAGGGGCGCTGACTTGCTATAACGTGACCGGCTCGATAAAATTGGAGATAGGTTGGGGATTAGTCTAGCGGTAGGACAGCAGACTCTGGATCTGTAGGCCCTGGTTCGAATCCAGGATCCCCAGCCAATCGTGGCGCATTGGTCTAGCGGCCCAGGACGCCGCCCTCTCAAGGCGGAGGTCGCGGGTTCGAATCCCGCATGCGCTACCATCTAACCTTCTCATGCGGTTCTCCGTCGCCGCATAGAATCTTG
This sequence comes from Dehalococcoidia bacterium, assembly GCA_965261455.1. Classification (GTDB taxonomy): domain Bacteria; phylum Chloroflexota; class Dehalococcoidia; order SHYB01; family SHYB01; genus DAOUKH01. Next base: position 570,305 of record OZ253453.1, read on the forward strand.
TGTCAAACCTGTTGTAGTCGCGTAGGAGCGTCTCACGTGTCCTCGCAACGCCCTGAGGTGTCTCGTCGATGTGTGGTACCGCAATGTGGTACTGAGCACGGCACGGAGGGTCCAAGTGCTGACACACACGAAGGCGAAGGCGCTGAAGGAGCCAGGGCGCTACGGCGACGGCGGGGGCCTCTATCTCGTCGTGAGCAAGGGCGGCTCGAAGAAATGGGTTCAGCGCATCGTCGTGCACGGGCGGCGGCGCGATATAGGTCTGGGCGGCTTTCCGGCGATCTCGCTGGCGAAGGCACGAGAACGGGCTATGCGGCCTAACGCGACTGGAGGTCTAGCTGAAATGTTCGGTCAGCGGGCGAACATCCGAATCATGATCGTGGAGGGGATTCCGAAGCGATGACTGTAGGGCCATTCTCATGACCAATCGGCTCAACAGCAGCCCTGGGTGGAGGTTTCCGCCACGGAACGGTGGCATTGACTTCGTGACCGATCCGTCGAGTGCGCACTTCAGCGACGCTCCGATTTCCAAACTGGTTCGGGAAATCGTTCAGAACTCCCTGGACGCCAAGGACAGCGGATACGTCGACCCGGTGATTGTCGAATTCGCGGAGACGAGCGTGACCCGCAGTCAAATGGGAGGAGACTCCCTGGAGCAACATATCGCGGCTTGCTTCGATCGCTCCGCAGCCGAGGGAAGACCAGGAGCTATGGCGACCTACAAGCGCGCGCTGGAGATTTCTCGACGGAGAACCATTCGCTGCCTAAAGGCCCAGGACAGCGGTACGGTTGGACTGGATGAAGCCAGATGGAACGCTCTGGTCATTCAAGAGGGGGCAGTTCGTAAGCTCGGCGGTTCGCCAGGTGGTTCCTACGGCATCGGCAAGAACGCGGTGCTGAACGTCTCGGATCTCCAGACCGTCTTCTACTCCACGCGGTACGTCTCCCGCAAGGGGCGCGTGGAAAAGATGCAAGGCAAGGCCACCCTTATGGGACATCCAGCTCCAGGCCGTTCCGGTGAGCAGCTTCAGCATATCGGGTTTACAAACGGCTCTGCTAGTTGTCGGCGCGATGGCCGCCGGCGGCCTCTTGCAGGTCATTGGAGAAGGGCCGGCGGGACGGGGCGGCGGCGCGGCGCTTACGATCTTCGCTATTCTGTGGGGGTAGGGAAAAGGCCATGAGGGCGTTCCGTCTGCTGAATAGCCTGGCGCTGACCGCTATCGCGCTGATAGGGGGCAAGGAGGGTGAGCGCCCAAGTCGTCATCGCTCGCCTTTCTCCGCTGGAGCCTAGAGTACGAGGGAGGAAAAGGGAAAAATGAGCATGGTATGTGAGGACTGCGGCGAAGAACCGGCCCTCCCCGGCCAGAAGGTTTGTGGGTATTGCAGCGACTATGCCGATTACCGCGCCTCTGTGGCTCGTCAGAATCAGCGGGCGCAGCTCGCCGCACTCGACCGCGAGCTCGGGCCGGGGGGGCTAGCCGGTCGGCATCTGCCGCTAGAGCCGCCCGTCGAGGAGCGCCTTGTCCTTCCCCCGCTTGTCGCTTGGCGCACCGAGTTGCTTCAGGAAGTAGGCCACCCCGCTCTCCGCGCACTGGTCCCGAAGCGAGCGCGCGGTTTCTCCCATCGCAACCGGACCTCGAACCAGGTCGTCGTGCAGCGTCACGTTGAAGCCGTCGCGGTAGCGCGGCGAACCCTTCAGACGTCCCAGGCCAGCCGTTCGGCGTAGCAGTTGGCGCACCCTGGGCTGATATTCTCGCAGCCCGTCACCGGATTCACGTCTGCTCGGTCCACTCGATATTGCTCATCGCTTAGACTCCACAGTGCCCCTCACATTCGTTCTCAAACCCATCGCCGAGGGGTAGCCGCCCCCGCATCGCGTCGCCGGCAACGGCCTCGGCCAGCGGGCGCCGAGAGACGTGCAGGAACTTCCGATAGTGCGTCTCCGTGTTGCGTATCTTCGCGCCCGCCCCCGTCGAGGTCGCGGTCCAGCAGTGAGAGCTCGTACCGCTGATACGCCCGCGCCTCCGCAGCCTTGTACTCGTTATAGTCGTCGCACCACTTGCAGATCGCCTTCCCCGGCTGCTGCGGTTCCTCGCCGCAGTCTTCGCAGAGTAGCGCCATGGCTTTACCTCCAAGGGCAGGGAGATGGCGTCGAGCCGCTAATGGCTGCTACGGCGACGATGAGGCCCCCCGAGGCCTATGGCGAGCGCAGCTATCAACTCTGGGGGATTATATCCTGCCGCGCCGCTGGCGGCCCATGCTTTAGCCAGACACTACTCGCCAGGCGCTTCTCTCACGGCGGCGCTTTCAACATCAGGTGTCCAATCCTGAACGGTACGGGCCTCGGGCTAGTGGCCCTTGGCGCCCTCCCACTTCCCGCCGGACTTGTAGGTGACTTCGACCTTCCACTACTAGGGACGGCAGGAGCTTCTTGGCCACCAGCTTGAGGGCATCGGCCTGGAGGTTGTTCCGGTAGGCCATGAAGACGACCTTGACTGGCCGGGACAGGCCGATGCGCCAGGAGCGACGTGAGGCCTGGCGCATGGTGGAGACCGGCTAGTCCGTCTCGAACCCGGCGATGGTAGGGAAGTCCACGAGGTCGAGGCCCGTGCACCAGCCTGGGGTGGTAGCCAAGGCGCTCCCGTGTCTTGCTGACAAGGCCCGCGCACGGTTCCTGCCCTCGGCGGGCGCACCCCATTAAGAGAGAGTTAATAGTGCCTTGGGGCTAAGGGATAGCCTATCCCGCGGGATAGGCTATGGCTTTCCACTGGCGGAGACTAGAATTTCCGACAACGTTTCCTTTCGCAAGGACTTCATTGATGAAGCCCGGCCAGGAAACTCCGCCCCAGCGGGATAAGGCGGCGACGCGGAGCGATGGATGACACGACGATCCAGCAAGAGGCGGCGCAACGACGCCCGGGACGGGGACAAGAGCGTCGCCGCGCCTCTCCGCCGAGCAGCGGGAGACGCTCGATTGACCGAACAGCGGGAAAGGCAACAAGCGGCGAGGGTGAAGGCAAGGGTTGGGAGCGACGGGGGGCAACAGAATGCCGAGAGGCACCACGAGGCAGGCGGAGGCGAACCGAGCAGCCACCTGTGCCCGCGTCTCAGGCAAGGGCAGGGGGAGGGAGGACAAGACCTCCACCTCCGAGCAAATCGGCGAATGTAGGCCCACTCCGTACGCAGGGACTGATCCTTTTCGCGGGATACCAGGATGTCGATCCGTCCTCGAAGCGAGGGGAGCTCCAGCGCCTGCTCGCCGACGGCAGAGCAGGCACTTCGACACGAAAGTCTGCCAGGAGAGTCCGCATGAACCGATTCCTTAGGCGGAAAGAGGTTGAGCAGATGGTCAGCCTGAGCCGCGCTTCCATCTACCGTTTAGCGGACAGTGGTGACTTTCCCCATCCCATCCGCGTCGGCCCCCGTGCCGTGCGCTGGAGCTTGAGAGACATCGAGCAGTGGATTTCGGAACGTCCCTTCACAACCGGCAAAGTTAGGGGAAGTCAGTAAGAAGGCTAGTCACACGTCCGTATTGGTAGGTGGCGAGGCGCGATGAACGAGCGACCGTTGACGTTGTGCGCCTCCGCGCCTTTCGCTGACGGTCCTTCTGCCGTTCAGATTGCCTAGGCGTTGGGTATCGACGATGGCCGCGTTCAACGCCTGATTGAGAAGGGCGCGGGCCACCGGCACGCCGGTTGAGCTAATCACCGCCCGGAACGATGGGGCCGCCGTGCAGGAGGCAGGGCGGTGCTACGTCCATGCGTCTCTGCGTACCTCCAGTCCCAACCCCGGCGCCGCGCCGACGCCCTCCCGCTCGGCAACGATAGCCCCGTCATTGCCGAACATCAGGCTCTCCGACGTGAGGTCCCGCTTCAGCAAGTGCGTGCCGAACGCGCCCTCGGACGCCACGAGATTCGTCCGCGCCGCATGCATCACCGTCAGGCCCGCGCGAGTGAGGATGCTCGTCTCTCCGACCTGTGCGCCAACAATTACGCCAAGCCCAAGCCCGGCAGCCCGCTGGGCCACTTCTATCGATCGCATGAGGCCGCCCATCTTCGAGACTCGCACGTTCACGATCCACCGGTCCGGGTCGTTCAGCCTATCCAGCTGTTCGGCGCGCAGCAGGCTCTCGTCGAGGATGATTTTCGTTCCGCACTCCACACCCACGCGCTCGAATCCGGCCAAGTCCCCTTCCTGCAGCGGCTCCTCGATTGCGTAGACTTCGTGGGGAAGCGCGTTCATGTGGCGGATGCACTCGTCCGCTGACTCCCACAGGTTGTTCGCGTCGAACCGCACTCGCAGCTCCGGGTCTGTCTTCTTCTCGAACAGGCGCATCTTCCGCCGGTCGCGCGTGAGGTTGCCCGACACCTTCACCTTGAAGTCCCGAAAGCCCCGTTTCCAGTAGCGCCGGAGCTGCCACCAATAGGCCAGGTACGGCGCGTCCCCCAACACGGCGGAGTAGGGGAACCGGCCAGTCAGCCGCGGCAGGTCCAGGACCTCCTCGATGGGGCTGAGCTCCGCCTTTCCTAGCAGATCGAGCACTGCGATTTCGATTGCGCAGAACGCTGCAGGGTTCCGGTCGATGACTTCGCGGTGAGCCTCGGCCCACGCCCGCAAGCTCTGGGCGTCGGTCACGCTGTCGGCAATCGAGTCTGCGTGCTGTCGAATGAACGCGGCGCCGCTCTCCACCGTCTCCCCGGTCACGTAGCGCCGGGGGCACCCCTCGCCGTAGCCCGCCTCGCGGGACTCCGAATGGGCCGCGACGATGAGGTTCTCCGCCTTGGCGCGGCTGGCGGATGCGTGGCGGAAGACGGCCCGGAAGGGGACGGGGAAGCTCGCGACCTCCAGCCGTTGTATACGCAAATCTCTTACCCCGTCTCTGCCAGGTCAGCGAAATCGAGCTTGCACTCACGGGAGTACTGCAAGTGCAGGTATTTGAACTGAGCGTCTCGCTGGCCGTCCGCCACGCAACTGGCGCGATACTGCTCGCCCGTTCCGCGCCGGAGCCAACGGACGTCCAAGGGCTTGAGCCGACCGCTCTTCCGCTTGGCCTGGTACTCCACGTTCAACTCGCACAGCCGCGCGTCGACCTCGTCGGCGATGGCGCCGCCGTCCCCGCGTCCGTCGGCTTCGACGAACAGGGTGTAGCGGGCGGCGTTTTCGTCGGCGATGACGATGAAGAACTGCTGCCGCGCGTCCCGTCTCGACAGAGCGGCGGGGGCTGCGTCGAGCACTTGCGCTTCGGTCAGCTTCTCCCCCGTGATGTTCGTGGTCCCTTTCCCTTTCTGTACGAAGTCGAGGGTTGGCGTTTCATGCACTTTTCCGCTGACACGGACGATGTCGCTCATGTCGTACCGGTAGAGCCCATCGAGCGTGGTTACGAACAGGTAGTACTCGCCGCCCTGATCGAGCTCGTGGAGTCCGAGGAACTCCGCGCTCCCCGCTTCCCAGGCGCTCCGCTCGGCAAACTCAAAGTAGGTCTGGAAGAGGGTCGGCAGGCACACGTTGTTGCGGGCGTCGATGTTGAGGGTTCCCCGGAACTCGCTGGCTAGGTAGCCCACTTCGATGATGGGGATATCCGCCGGCAGCAGGCCCGACAGGCCGTGCAGAGCAGTCCCGCAGCTGCCGCCCGTCCACGTCACCACTCCCTTGAGGTTCGGCCAGATGTCAGTGTAGGTGAAGCGCCCCGTCGCTTCGAAGCGGTCCGCTAGGTACGCGGCGCGCTGCGGACGGGCCCTCAGCCCTCGTCCCATGGCTGCGGGCAGCGAGTCAGAGCCCGGCAGGCGTCCCGACGCGATGGCCCCAAGGACGACGTCGGCGTTCTGGTCCGCGACCGACAGCAGGCGGAGGAACGTTGAGGGATTGGCGGTGGCGATGCCGGTCACTCCGGGCTCCGCAAGCCCGTGGACCACCATCGCAAGGTAGCGCGCCTCGTAGTCCTCGATGTCCGCAAGCTCGGCGGGCAGCACGTACTTCGACCGCACGAACCGCGACTGGGTCTTATAAAGCAGCCCCGATGCGGAGCCGAACGGCGTGCCGCCCTCCATCCTGCCTTCGATGGCTTGGCCGCTGATTGCGAACGCTTTTCCTTCGAGGATCGCTGAGTCTCGGGACCAAACGTAGGCCCCCATCTGCTGGTCGTGCTTCATCCGTTTCAGGCCGGACGCCGTGACCGGTATGTTCTTCGGCGCCCCCACCGTCCCACTCGTCCGGTGGTAATACACCGGCTGCTCCATGGTGAGGCATTGCTCTCCCGTCAGCTCCTGCTGCTCGATCAGGGGGCGAAGGTCCTCGTACGTCTGCAAGGGGACCGCCTGGCGGTACGCCGCCGCGCCGTCGACCCGCGAGAACCCGTGGCGCTTGCCGAACTCCGTATCGACGTTCTCCGTCAGGATGCGGCGCAATAGGGATAGCTGCGCGTCGCGGGGGCGCTTCGCTCCTTCCACGAACGCCCGTGTCCGGCGGGATTGCGTTAGGCTGAGGCCCTTTCGCAGCAGGGCATAGCCAGCAGCGTGTGCGATGGGGCCCAAGACGTTGCTAGCCTTTCTCCAGTCCTCGTATGAATGGAGTCCTCATCTGTGCGAAGAATCCTCTTGGATATTCCGGGTTGAGAAGACCGAGGGGCCCGACATCGCGGCTCTTCGGGAGGAACCGTGTGCCGAACAGTATGTCCCAAACGATGAGGTTGTTCCCGAAGTTCCTGTCCGACTCCTGCACGATCCGCGAGTGATGCCACCGGTGCAGCTCAGGTCCGCTGACGATGTAGTTTAGCGGGCCGAGCCTCACCCGGCAGTTCGAATGCTGGAAGAACCCGTTGAGCGCGTAGAAGACGAAATACGCCGCGAGCACCTCGTGCGAGACCGCCATGAGCGCGAAGGGCAACGTGTCGACGGCGTACTGAATCGCTTTCTCGAGGGGGTGGAACCGTCCCACGTTGAACCAGTACAGCTGGGCCGGCGAGTGATGCACCGCGTGCAGCCGCCACATGAGCGTGAATCGGTGGAACGCTCGATGCAGCCAGTACCGCAGGAAATCGGCCCCCAACAGCATCAGTGCGGCTTGCGCCACGACAGGAAGGTCATGAGGCCAGAAGCCGTCAACGGTGAGCTCGTTGGATTCCAGGGCTCCGGCCAGCGCGATGACCAGGGTAAGAGACAAGAGGTACGGGAGGCCAACCTGCACCGTAGCCAGGAACAGCGCGTCGGCGCGGACGTCCTCCGCGGGGGGCCGCCACTCAGCGCGATAGGGCAGTTTGAGCTCGTGCAGCGTGATGAGGGCCGCGCCAATCAGCACCGCGGTGTAGGAGGCGAGTGTCGCCGGCCATCCCACTGCGGAAAATGCCGCGTAGAGCGCGGCCCCCAGCGCGATGATTGCCGGGTACGAGCCGACGACCGCCAGGCTCGAAGGGTCCGCCCTCACCTTCGGTTCAGTCACGCCGCGCCCCTGAAGCCCCCTGTCTAATGGAGGAGGCTGCCTCCTCTGTCCCTCTTCGATAGAGGTAGTGGCCCAGCGTCAGGATGAACGTCGCAAGAACGATGTGGAAGAGGGCGGGGAGGCTCGCGGCGAACCACGAGTGCTCAGTGAGGAGCGTCAGCCCGGCGAAGAGGCGGAACGCCATGACCGTGAAGTAGACGCCCCCCAGCATGAAGCACGTCCGGTGCTTCCACGGACGGGGAGCGATTGCGTCTGCTTTGACTCGTACAAGGACAACGGCCATTACGACTAGGATGCCCGCCTGCGACGCCAGAAGCGCTGGGTAGGGCAATCCGGAACCCTGCCATGCCTCGAACGGAGGGAGAGGCGGGATCTCGTACGCCGCCTGGACTAATTGGGCCCCTACTCGCAAGGAGAACAGGCCGGCCAGCGAGAGCATCCACGGAAGGTAGCGGCGCCCCATGGGCGCTTTGCTATTCATCAGTACTCAGCTTGGGGCTGCCGAAGAGAGGCCCTTTTTGCCAGGCCTCGGGCATGAGCCGGGATTCTTCACGCGGGGCCATGCACGTGAGTATAGAGGGTGGCTCGCTAGGTGGGACTTCCGCCAGACCCCCGACGAGGAGGTTCGGCAGGATGCTGGTGTAGAGGCTCCGTGGACCGATAAGGCCCGCGTCCGCCGCGCGAATCGCATCAATGGCCCCGGGGTTAGCGGCGTCGCCGTCCGGGGTCAAGCGGAGGGCCGCTATGCGCTCGCCCGCCTGGCCCACAGCGGACTCGCCCTCGAGCAGCCGGCCGGACTCCGTTTCAGCTTCGAGAGTGATCCCGGCCTGCCGCGACGACGGAATGACGCGCCCTCGGACCGTGAGTGAGGGACGTTGACCGCCAGATCAACGGAGGCATTGGTGGCACCCACCCCTGATGAAGCGTCTTGCGTCCATAAACCCTACCCCCTAGACGTCGCATGAGCCGTTTACGTTTGGGGCATTTGCTACGAAAACGACCCGGGTGCGCTGTCGATTCCGTCTTCTGTCGATTCAGCAGAACGGCAAGCCCAGCCCGGCAACGTCGCTGTCCTGTTCCACGACACGACGGAGGCTTTCGGGCACACAGCCCGTCAACTCGTTGTGTCCCATGAATAGCGATTCCAGCGCGATGCGGTCTGCTTAGGCCCACCATTTCCGGGCAATCTCAATAATCACGCCCCTGTCTCTGCACGTACATCCTGCGGACGGTATGATAGTTTGGGTCAAACGATATGCTATTTGCATCCGACATCAGCAAAGCCTACTCAACCATGACCCTGTTCAGCGGGCTCACACTGAGCATAGCCGCCGGGGACCGTATTGCACTGGTAGGCCCAAACGGCTCCGGCAAGACCACTCTCATGGATATCCTGGCAGGCGAGACCGCCCCGGAAACGGGGAGCATCTCCAAACAGCGCAACGTTACTATGGGCTATCTCAAGCAGGAACCAGCGTCGTTTACCGGCAAGCCTCTGCTCGAAGAGGTGTTGGACGCCCGCTCCGAGGCGAACGCCCTCGTCGTTGAGATTTCAGACACACGGGAAACGCTGTCATCGGAGACCGACCCCGTGCGCCAAGGCTATCTGCTGGACCGCCTCAGCAAGCTTGACATGGCTTTGGAGGCCGCTGGTGGGGACGACCGCGAGCACGAGGCTAAGGCGATCCTCTCAGGCCTTGGCTTTAAGCAGGGTGACTTTCTCCGGCCAATGCGCGAGTTCAGCGGTGGTTGGGTCATGCGCGCAGGCCTGGCCAGAATTCTGTTCAAGAAGCCCAATCTCTTGCTCCTTGACGAGCCAACCAACCACCTGGACCTTGATGCGAACTTGTGGTTTGAGAAATACTTGGCCAATTTTCAAGGCGGCGTGCTCGTCACATCTCACGATCGCGCTTTTTTGGATCAGACCGCGACCAAGGTTCTTTCCATAGAACCGGATGAGGTGGCGCTTCACACGGGCAACTATCACGATTACCTCGTTGCACGCGAGAGCACACTTCAGAACAAGCTGACAGCCGCCGCCAGGCAGCAGCGCAAAATAGATAAGCAAATGCGCTTTGTGGAACGGTTTCGCTCCAAGGCAACGAAGGCCAGCCAGGTGCAAAGCCGTTTGAAGCAACTCGAGAAAATACAGATCATCAAGTTGCCAAGGGCCACCAAGAAGGTCAGCTACTCCTTCCCGGAGCCCCCGCGTAGCGGTTCCGAGGTCATAACACTGACCAATGTAAGCAAGTCCTACGGCAATATCGTGGTCTACCGAGGCATAGACCTGACGCTTTCGCGCGGCGACCGTGTTGCACTAGTCGGACCGAACGGCGCCGGGAAGACCACCATGTTGAAGATACTTGCAGGCGTCGTTCCGGTTGATGAGGGGGAAAGAAAGACCGGGCACAACGTCGTCACTACCTATTACGCCCAGCACGTACTCGAACTCCTCAACCCGAACAATACACTCATTGAGGAATTGCAGCAGTCCTCGCCAAGGGAATCGGAGCAGAACCTGCGCACGACCCTCGGCGGCTTCCTGTTCAGCGGCGACGACGTGCGCAAGCCTATTTCCGTACTGTCCGGCGGTGAAAAGGCCCGGGCGGCCCTGGCTAAGCTGCTCCTTCAGCCAACCAACCTGCTCCTCATGGATGAGCCGACCAATCACCTTGACATCGCTTCCAGGGAAATTCTCGCAGACGCCCTTGGCGATTATCACGGCACTATCTGTTTCATAACCCACGACCGCACTCTGATACGTCAGGTCGCAAACAAGATTGTAGAGATAGACGGCGGCCGGCCCACGGTTTTCCCCGGAGACTACGACAGTTATCTCTACCGAAAGCAGACTGAGACCGATAAGAGGAGCGCCAACGCAAGGGCCAATGGAACGGCCGGAGATGCTGCAGAACGAGGCCAGGCTGTTAGCCGCTCCGGTCAGCCGACCAGCGCCAAGGAGCACCGGTCGCTTACAAAAGAGGCCCGCAGACTCGCGACGCAGATAGAGAACATAAATGTCTCCCTGGTTGACCACGAGACCCGCATTGCGGAGTTGGAGGCCATGTTCTCCAGCCCCGACCTGTTTGACGAGCCCACTCAGATTGTCTCCTCAGGAGAGCAATACCGTGTGCTCAAAGAGGAGGTGCAGTCCCTCTGGGATGAGTGGGAGAGGTTGACATTGGAGGCGGAGGACGTCGACAGCAAGCTGACGGACCTGAAGGCCGGCTCGACCCGTGCCAAGGGTGTCAATGCCGGGTGAAAGTGCCCGTGTGCGTACAGCACGTCGCTGTTTGGGGGAATGAACAACGTCTCTGCGCGCTCATAGATCCGCCTAACACATAGTTGACCTACAATAGATCGCGGGATGTGCGTAGCTGACTACGGCATATTGTATTTCGTGGTCCTGTCGTACAGATATCAAGCAGCAACCCTAGTACTCAGTCACCCCTTAATGGTGGCTGTCGTCCGCAGCCGGGACTTGCCAATGAAGGAACCCGACAGGCTCACAAGGAGAACCAGACGCTGGGGACTCGCCTCTCGAGGCTGAGCCATACCAGCCACCGCATCATCGGGAGCCTTGATCTCGCTACCGTCCTGCAAAAGGTCGTGTCTTTTCCGCCAGAGAGGCTTAGAATGTGTCTTTCCTCGCTCATGCGTCGTTGCCTCCTTTGAGTACCTGCAGCTTACAGTACATGGGACCTGATTTGCTGGCCATTGAGCCGGCGATCTCTCAGCCTCCAGCGTCCACTCCGGTAGAAGATGGGTCTATGTCTCCCGGAATATTGAGGTGGATCGTCAGTGCAGTCTTCGCGTGGGATGCTGTAATCCTCGGCTTGTTGGTGATCGTGACACTTGCCAAAATCACTTCTCCTGTCGGGCTATCTAGGTCGTGAGGTCCTCTTAAGGCCGAGATCGCTCCCAGGCTTCCAGACAACGTCTGAAGGTCCCTCGTATTCCTCGCTACTCGGTCTGTAGCGTTTCTGAAACGCGCTTCCTTCTTGTCTTCAGGGGTCTTGTCCAGGTCTCCAGGTGTAGGCATCTGCCTCGCCAACTCGATTGCCTTCGAGAGGTTACCCTGAAGCCCTCTAAGAAGTTCCCCGCTCAGGATGCACTTCCATTGCTCGTACTGAGGCGATGAGAATAGGTAAGCGCCATAGTGGATGGGGCCACACACCACATGAAACTTCTGATTCCCGTCTTCGACATAGACCATGACGTCTTGAGCTTGGAACTGTGGAGGCACGACGGGGAGGCCAATACGGCTTAGGTCGCCCACGTAAGCCCGCTGAACGTCAGCAGCAAATGAAAACTCTACTCCAGCCACCCGGATGAGGCGCGATCCTCGAGCGAACTCCTCGAACTCATCCAATCTGACAGTCAGAGCCTCCTTCACTCTCCATTGGATCTTCCAGTCCTCATCCTTCCAGTGCAGCAATTCCTTCCTCGCAGTATTTCTCACCTGACACCGTGAAAGGCCGTCCGGGAATCATGTTCCCGGGTACTAGAACAACGGTATGCTCACGAGGGAAAGGTCTCGACCCGCCAAAAGCCAGGTCACATTCGGGAGTCATAACGATATATGCCCTCCGTCGAGGAGTCACCTCCTGTACAAAGAGGTCGCCGAAATGAAGAGCAACTATGCTACTGGAGTTCCCGCTGAGCACTTTCGCTTTTTCGTCAAGAGCCGGATAACGGTTAGAGGAGATGTCAGAGTCCGCGTCTGCAAACATTGCAGCACGATAGGCTGACAGGAAGGCATCTGAGGTCCCCATTCAGTCATGGGCAGGGCTGCGAACACCATTCTATCCACGTCCTCTTTGCTGCTTTGGACACCGTCACCTCTTCCAAGCTGCTGCTTAAAATAGACACCGGCAAGCCATAGAAGATAATCCCCAAGTGGGTGGCCATCCGCATTCAGACTGAGCAATTGAATCAAGGCGAAGTCCTCGAGAGTCAAGCGTCTGACCAGCGATGACACCTGTTTGGCTGCACTATGGGACGCCTCCGAAACAGTGTGGACAAAGGATTGCAGCGCGACAGCTTTAGGCCAGTTCTCCGTGATGTCGTTCAGAATTGCATGCAGGCCGATTCCCTTGAGCTCTTCCTTCTGGAAGCCGAAGAACATACCAGCCATGATACCGGTCCGGTCGCGGAACCTGATCTTCAGCTCAGAAACAAGCTTGGTTCGGCTGCTCATGAGAACAACGATGGGTCTCCTAGGCGTTGTCAGAGCATCATGAATGCGGTTAATCTCGGCGATCGATTCTGCCGCCACATCCTCCACATTGCTATCGTCAAGGGTGTAATCAATGAAAATCACTGACACATCGTCAGGGGGGTCTTTGGGATCGCCAATGCCAGATGCGTGGACTGTGATGCCCAGTTCCCTCAGGCACTCGATAAGCTGCTCAACCTCCTTTCTGGCAGCCCCAACGAAAGGCTCTAGGTATCCCTCCCAAACCGTAACGAGGTCCTCTCTCTCGGAAACTCGTTGCCTCAACTTCTCGAGAAAGTCTTCCGCCTCTGGTGACGCTGCGCTTTCTGGCAGTGCTAGGTCTTCCTGCTTGAGCCACTCCTCAAGTTCGGGCTTTCCTTCGATGAAAGTTCTGATCTCGTCCTGGACGCCATGTAGATGCAACGGGTGACGGTGATGGGCATCAACAGCTGGGGAAGCTCGTCCCCTTCCCGCACGTCTTCCCAGAACCGGTCATGGAACGGCGGCGGCTGATAGCCGGTCCGCTCGCCTTCGATGACCTCCTCCAGATTGGCGCTCCATCCTCCTGGCATCGCTACGCCTCCTTGGCGCCCTGGGGAGCTGGCCCGTCCCGGCGATACCCGAGGAGGGTATGCTGGCCCTGGGCCACTACCTCGCTGTCCTGGTTCCGGTAGATCTCCTCGACGGTCCAGAAGTGGCCCGTTCCCAGGCGTGTCTTCTTCAGGGGCGAGATGACGGCGAGCCGGTTGGCGGTGTTGATCCGGTCGCCCACTTGGATCGGTCGGTGGAACTCGAGGTCGGAGGAGACGAGGACCCCGTACGGGACGTTCAGGAGGGCCTTGAGGTCCTCGTGAACGATGCGCTGCGGCCGGGTGGGACCCCGGTGGAAACATATTCGTTGAAGTTGAGAATGGCCAGGGTGAGGACGCCGTCCACTATGGCCATGTCGATGTAGTTGCCTTTTTGGTAGCGGAGTTTGGCGATGACGGCGGACAGAATGCTGATGGCGGCGTTCATCCCTCCCCCGACGCCGTCGGCCACGGTGACTCCCATGATGGAAGGCAGTCCGTCGGCGGGCCCCGTCATGTCCAGGAGGCCGCACAGGCCGACGTAGTTGATGTCGTGGCCGGCGTAGCCGCTGTAGGGACCCGTTTGGCCATAGCCCGCGAGAGAAGCGTAGATGATGTCCGGCTTGATGGTCTTGATGGTATCGTAGTCGGCCCCCAGCCGAGCAGCGGCCCCGGGGCGAAAGCCTTCCATGAACACATCGGCCGAACGCACCAGGCGATAGAGGACCTCCCGGCCCTCCTCCCGCTTCAGGTTGATCGCGATGCTGCGGGAGTTCCGGCGGATGTGGGATCCCGGCCCTATGATGCGCCCTGCCCGGCTCTCCGAGCCGACGGCTCCCCGGCCTCCTCCACTTTCACGATCTCCGCCCCAAGGTCTCCCAGGATCTGGTTGCAATGCGGGCCCGGCCCCATCGCGGCCAGGTCGACGATACGAATGCCTTCCAGTGGTCCAGGCATCTTCTCTCCTTACGAGGGCCCCAGCACGGGGGTCGCCCCGGTAATCTTGTCTTGTTCCATCGCTTCGACCTCCTCGGAAGAAAGGCCCAGGACCTCCTTCAAGGCCCAGAGCCGGTGCTCCCCCACGAAGGGCGCCAGGCCCAGGACCGGCTGGGGCGCAGCCGACAGCTTCCAGGGGGGCATGCGCAGGAGGAACTCGCCCGCCTCCGGGTGGCGCACGGTGGTGAAGAAACCGCGTGCGTTCAAGTGCTGGTCCTCGACCAGCCCCTTGGCGGTCAGGACGGGGCCGGCGGACACCCCCGCCTGCTCGAGTTGGTGAAAGATCTCGGTGGCATCCTGCTCGGAGCTCCACGCCTCCATGTAGCGGTTCAGGTCCTCCCGATGGTCCCACCGGCCTCTCTGCGCTCGAAAACGCTCCTCCTTGCTCCAAACCGGGTTGCCCATGACGCGGCACAGGGCGTCCCACTGCTCGTCATTGGTCACCACGATGGTGATCCATTGGTCCTCGCCCCGAGTCCGGTAGCACCCATGGGGCGCCATCCACGAGTGAGCGTTACCCTCCCGTGCCCCGTTGCGCTGGTTCATGGCGTAGTCCATGATCATATCAGGGAGCAGGCTGGTGATGGCTTCGGCCTGGGAGAGGTCGATGTGCTGGCCTTGGCCGGTAACCGCCCGGTGCTCCAGGGCCGTCAGGATCGCGAAGGCCCCGGTGACTCCGGCTATGGGGTCGCCGTAGGACACGCCCTGGCGCATGGGAGGGCCGCCTGGGTAGCCCGTGGTCCACGCCAGGCCCGATATCGCGTCCATGCTGAGTCCCATGGCGCGGAAGTCACGATAGGGCCCCGTGCGCCCGTAGCCCGGCATGGAACACATGATGACGTCGGGCCGGACCTCGCGCAAGACAGGGTAGTCGATGCCCAGGCTCGCCATGACGCCGGCGCTGAAATTCTCCACCACCACATCGCTGATACGGGCCAGCGTCAGCAAATGCTCCTTGCCCTGGGGCCGCCCCAGGTCCAGGGTCAGGCCCAACTTGTTGCGGCCTAGATCGTGGAAGAGGGCGCCGCAGTTCCACGGGTCGGCGCCTGGTTTGCCCCCGGGGAAATAGGGCAGGTTGCGCAGGGAATCAATGCGCTGGACGGCCTCCACCTTGATGACCTCCGCCCCAAGGTCCACCAGCAGGCGTGTGGCGTAAGGCCCATCCCAGATCATGGAGAAGTCCAGCACCCGCACGCCTTCCAGCAAAGGGCGGCCCCCGGCGGTCTCCTTGGCCATCACACGACCCCCATTTCTCGTAACCGGGCCAGCTCCGTCTTGGCCATGCCCATCTCCTGGCAAAAGACGGCTTCGTTATGCTCCCCCAGCAGGGGGGCCCGGCCGGTTTTCCAGGGCGTCTCGCTCATCCTGAAAGGGGTGCTCGGATAGGGTAGGGGGCCGGTATGCGGGTGGTCGATAGTCTCGAAGTAGCGGCGCGCCCGGTATTGAGGGTCCTCCAGCAGGTCTTCGGGCGAGGAGACCCAGGCGAAGGCCATGCCCCTCTCCTGGCCTTGCCGCGTGATCTCCTCCTTGTCATGCTCCATGAGCCAGGGCGCCATCAGAGCGTCGACCTCGTCGGCGCGGCGCCGCCGGTCCCGGCCATCGGAGAACTCATCCTCAGCAAGCTCGGTGCTGCCCATCATCTCGACCAGGGCCGGCCACTGGGTCGCGCTGGTGGCCAGTATGGCCACATACCCGTTACGGCATGGAAGGATAGTCATGGGATGGCTTGAAGGCTGGCGGTTCCCCGGCCGGGGAGCGACAACCTTCTGAGTCCAGTACATTGGCAGGGTCTCCCCCACCATGCTGGCGATGCACTCCTGGATCGATAGGTCAATGTGCTGGCCCTGGCCCGTGAAGCGCCGGGCGAAAACGGCGGCCAGGGTTGCCAGGGCGGCGTGTAGGCCACCTTGGAAGAAGGACTGTCGTCCTCCCGCCTTCAGGGGTTCCCGGTCCTGCTCCCCGTTGATGGCCATCAGCCCGCCCAGGGCATAGAGGGTCAAGTCCGACGCCTCGTAGTCCCGATAGGGCCCCGACTGGCCGAAGCTGGTGATGCTGGCCATTATGAGAGCGGGGTTCAGAGCCAGGAGGTCATTGTAGCCCAGGCCCAAGCGCTCCATGGTCCCCGGCCGGAAGCTCTCCACCAGTACGTCGGCCTCTCGCACGAGGTCTCGGAAAAGCGACGCGCCAGCCGCCGTTTCGAGATTCAACGTGACGCCGCGCTTGTTGGTGTTCATGTATAAGAACAGCCCGGACCCCTCGGGATGGGGCAAGTCCTTGTAGAACGGCCCCAGCCGGCGCAAGGGGTCGCCCTCGGGCTGCTCCACCTTCAGCACCTGCGCGCCGTAATCGGCCAGCAGCTTGGCGCAGTAAGGCCCGGCGATGAACTGGCCGAGGTCGAGAACTCGGATGTGTTCAAGGGCGTTGCGGGTCATGATCGCTCCTTCCGCATGCGGGCCATGAAGGCCTGGAATCCCGGCTCCCCATCAAGAGGGCCCTCGTTTGTGTATGCGGCCAGCTGTTTCTCTGGCATTCCGAGGAGGTCGCAGAAGACGTAGCGGCTATCGGCCCCGATACTTATGGCGGCGCGCTTGGCCCTAGCGGGGGGTTCACACAGGCGGACCGCCATGCCGGTGGCGACGACCTTCCCTTTTTGGCATGGTCCATCTCCATGAAGAACCCTCTGTCCTTCAAATGGGGGTCCTCCAGGAGCTGGCGGGTGGACTGGACCATCCCTGCCGCAACGCCTGCGGCCTGGAGGTGCTCCATGACTTCCCTGGCGGTGCGGCGGGACGTCCAGCGTGACAGCCGAGTGTCGAGCTCCTCCCAGTGTTCCAGACGTCCAGCGACGGCGTCGAAACGCGGGTCCCGAGACCAGCGGGGCGAGCTAATGGCCCGGCGAAAGCGAAGCCACTGGTCATCGGACCTCACGGCTATCACGCACCATCCCTCCGCATCGCCTTCCTCGGGGATGCATGGGTGGCAACCGTCGCCCGCCGTGGCATTGTACTCGGGTTCCACTTGAGGCTTCAAGGCACTGTCGAGGAAGGCCGAAAGCAGCGCGCCAAACTCAGCGGCGATAGATTGACTCAATGCGATTGTGTGGTGGCGCCATGGCAATTAACAAGATCTACCCCAGCTTCTCTCAAGCGGTGGCGGATATCCCGGACGGCGCTTCGCTAATGGTCGCCCTTTCGGGACGCCCGCGGACCGTCTGCACGAAGTCATGGATGCCCTGGAGGGTTGACCCATCTTTGGGCCGCGGCCCGACCGCGCGGCCCGACCGCGCGGCCCGACCGCGCGGCCCGACCGTAACACATTGCGGCCGGGCACGACGTTGGAGGATGGGACGCAGCTTTTCTGGTAGGCGCCGTTGGCGGGGGTGAGACAGCCGCGGCGGGATGGTGACGGCCCGCGCAGCCGGTCGACCTACGAGGAGCCGTTGCCCAGAAAACCCAGGATGACCTCAGCCAGCCGGTGCGGCGCCCATTCCACTACGTCGCCGCCCGTGTCTTCCATGGTGACGAGGGAGCCGTCGGCCAGGAGATCCGCGACAAGCTGACCCTGGCGGCCAAGGTGCTCTTCCGCCTCAGTGGCCAGCTCCACCACCAACGTCCTGGCCTTGATGCGGCTCAGCGCGGCTCCGAAATCGAACCCGAAGTTGGCTCGGTAAAGCCCACGAACGCTGTCCCGCGCCTGCATGAAATCCACCGCACGGTCCGCCAGCACCCTGAGCACGTCGGGGGAGAGTTTTCGGGCAGCGAGCACCTTCTCGTTCCACCATGTCCCGCTCAGGCTGACGTAGCTGGAAGCCCATTCCCCGAGCAGGCGTGGCTCTTCGGACAGGGTTTCGTCGCTCTTCATCTGCCGCCCCACGATGGCGTGAATGGCGGCGCTGCGCTTCTCTCGGTCGACGATGATGCTGTGCGTCTCGCCGCACAGTATCACGCTCCCCACACGTTGCGGCCACCCGGACGCAAGCGCCGCCGCGACCTTGTTCCCGGTGCCCAGGCCGAAGATGTCCGCCCTGGCAATGCCGAGGGCGTCCTGGAATTGAATGACGCTTAGAGCCAGGTCCTCCATCGTCGCCTGGGCAGGCAACCGGTCCGAGCCGCCGGAGTCCAGCATGTCGGGAGCGAAAACACGGTAGCGCTTGGCAAGTGGGGGAATGAGGCCCGTGTACACCCGAAACGACCGAGGGCTCGGGTGGAAGAGGACCAGAGGACTGCCTTCGCCGTCCGCCGCGTAGTGGATCTGCCCCATGGGCGTGTCAACGTAAGATCGCTTCAAGCCGACCTCCGGTTCGGAAAAGGGCTCGCCACTCGTCCGGGCCGCGAAACGCAGAGTGCCCGAGCCGCGGCGTGTCCCGATTATAATGGCCCAGGGCCATGAAAGGGCACAATCCCAAACCCATCTCCGCTGAGTTCCCGTTCGAGTCGAACTTCGTCGAGATCGACGGCTCCAATATGCACTGCATCGAACAGGGAGCCGGGCGTCCAGTCCTTTTCCTTCATGGGAATCCGACCTCCTCGTATATCTGGAGGAACATCATTCCTCACATGGCACCGTCGGCGCGCTGCATCGCGTTGGATCTGATCGGCATGGGGAAGTCGGACAAACCTGACATCGAATATCGGTTCTTCGACCACGTCAGCTATGTCGAGGGATTTATCGCAAAGCTGGGGTTGGAGCACGTGACCCTTGTCGTCCACGATTGGGGCTCCAAGCTGGGCCTGTATTACGCCATGCGTCACGAGCGGAACGTGGAGGGTGTAGCGTTCCTGGGATCGATGTTCATGCCGGTGGCTCGCTGGCGGGCGATCCCCGCTGATTTCCGCGACACGTTGAGGGCTTGGAGGACGCCTGTGGCTGGATGGGATCTCATTGTGAACCGCAACGTCTTTTTCAATGAAGTGTTGCCGGGGGCAATCGTTCGCCGGTTGACGGACGAAGAAACGCGCCACTATCAAAGGCCGTTCGAGGACCCTCGAAGCCGGAAGGTGCTTTGGCGTTGGCCCCGGGAGATCCCCACCGAAGGCGAGCCTGCGGACGTAGCGGCTGCGATGCAGGCCGTCAACCAATGGCTCGCGCGCACCGACGTGCCGATGCTATTGTTCCACGCGACGCCAGGCGGTCTGGGCCAGGCGCCTATGGTGCGATGGCTTCGCCGCCACGTGCGAAACTTCGCGGCTGTCCATCTGGGCAGGGGTTTGCATTTCATACAAGAAGACTATCCCCACGAGATTGGAGCGGATCTGGCGCGCTGGCACTCGAGCTTTTGACCGGCCGCTTGATTAGCTGATAACGCTGGTTGCGGCTGTCGACACTATCCCGACGGAAGACAGGGGAGATCATGGGCCAACTCGATGGAAAGATCGGTATTATCACCGGCGGCGGAGGCTACATCGGAAGGGGCATCGCGCGAGCCTTTGTGAAAGAAAGGAGCCAAGGTCGTCATCGCCGAACGTTACCCTGAGGTTGCCACGGCGGCGGCGGCAGAGGTCGCGGAGCTTGGCGGCGAGGCCTTGGCCGTTACGTGTGACGTCTCAGACGAGGCACAGGTCAAGGCCTTGGTGGACCAGACCATCGAGCGGTTCGGGTGTGTCGACATCCTGGTGAACAATGCTCAGAGATGGACGGGAGGAGCGAAGTCCCACCTCGGCGCGCCGATCGAGTCGCTACCCGAGGAGTGGTGGGACGAGTCGTTCGACACTGGAGTTACGGCTACATGGTTTTGCTGCAAAGCTGTCTTTCCCCATATGAAGGGCCGGGGAGGCAAGATCATCAACTTCGGTTCCATCATGGGCATCGTGGGCTGGCAGGGAGCCGCTGATTACAACGCCAACAAGGAAGCCATTCGAGCCCTCACCAGGACTGCCGCGGTGGAGTGGGGCAAGCACAAGGTCAATGTCAACACGATCTGTCCGTCCGCGTTGACGCCGGAGAAGGTCCTGGCCGGCCCCGACGTTGATCCGGAAGAGTGGATCGAGCAGTACGTGGCCCAGCTGCCGATGCGACGCGTAGGCGATCCGGAAAAGGACATTGGGCGTGTGGCCGTTTTCCTGGCCAGCGAGGACGCGGACTACATCACAGGTCAGACGTTCATGGTGGATGGCGGCGCTCACATGCTGTGACGGCGCCGAGCCAACGGGAGGAGAACATGGGCATATCCTTCCTGTCGGGCCTTCGGGTTCTCGAATACGCATCTCTTGTGGCAGGCCCCTTCTGTGGGAAGCTCCTTGGGGACCTTGGGGCTGACGTCATCAAGATAGAGTCGCCTGGCGCGGGAGACGTGGCTCGTCAACGGGGACCGTTCCCAGGAGACGTTCCGGACTCCGAGCAGAGCTTGCTCCATCACTACGTCAACGCGAACAAGAGAGGCGTGTCCCTCAGCCTCGACAGTCCGACCGGCCGAGACGTTTTCCGCAGGCTCGTCGAGGTGAGCGACCTGCTCATCGAAGACACCACGCCGGGAGCTCTGGATTCATTCGGCCTGGGCTACGGAGAGCTGGAGCGGATCAACCTTGCCCTGGTCCTGCTCTCCATCACGCCGTTCGGCCAGTCCGGGCCCCACAGACATTGGCAAGCCTACAACGTGAACACGATTCCCTACGGGGGATGCGTCCCCTGCAAAGACGGCCACGTTGAGATCCTGTTTCACATCGCGGACCATCACTGGGACTCGTTGGTCGAGATGATCGGGAATCCCGAATGGGCCGCGGACCCCAAGTTCAAGGACCAGGAAGGGAGGTCGGCCAACGGCGCGGAGGCCAACGGGCATCTCTTCGCATGGGCCAAGAACCGGACGAAATGGGAGATCTATGGCCTGGGTCTCGAACACGGGATCCCTTGTGGGATTTTCCTCTCTCCGTCTGAGATTGTCGAATCGCGCCAGGAGCGCGAGCGGGGGTTCTTCGTGGAAACCGAGCACCCGCCGGTCGAAGGGCTAACGAACGTGCCCGGGCTGCCATTCCAGTTCTCGGGCTATCGGTATGGGATCGATCGGTGGGCGCCTCGTCTAGGACAGCACAACGCGGAGGTCTATTCAGGGCTTTTGGGATATGGCCGTGGCGAGCTTGCCCGCCTCCGGGCCGCGGGCGTGATTTAGCAATGGCGCGAGGATTGATGGACCAGTTGCCTCTCGAAGACATACGCGTTGTCGACTTCACGTGGGCAGGTGTGGGACCTTACTGCACCTTCCTCTGCTCGATCATGGCGCCGAGGTCATCAAACCCGAGACGGTGTCCCATCCGACCATATTCCGAGGGGTTCGGCCTTCCGGCGACTCCGAGAAGGCGGAGCAAGGGAGGCGCTGGTTTTCCCTGGACGAGCTGTACGTAAACAAGAAGGGCATCAGCTTGAACCTGAAGCACCCCGAGGGCGTCGCGTTGGCGAAGAAACTCATCTCGGTTTCCGATGTTGTCGCCGAGAACTTTCAAGCCGGCGTGTTCGATAGGTTGGGCCTGGGCTACGACGAAGTGAGGAGGCTGAACCCCTCGACTGTGATGATCTCCATGTCCGCCCACGGGGCCACCGGGCCTGAGCGTCACGGAAAGGGCCTGGCTCAGGCGTTCTCCGCCCTGGGGGGAGCAGGGTACCTGACCGGCTACGAGGATGGTCCTCCCGTGGAACTGCGGCTGCCGGTGGATTTGATCTCCGGAACCACCGCGTGTTTCGCGCTCCTGGCCGCGGTCTGGAACGCCCGCCAAACGGGCCAGGGTTGCCACATCGACGCCGCCAGCCGGGAGGTGATGAGCAGCTTCATTGGCGAAACGATTCTCGACGCGATGGTCAATCATCGGGACCAGCACCGAATGGGGAACCGGGACCCTTTCATGGCGCCCCACGGCGTGTACCGCTGCCAGGGCGAAGATGCCTGGATCAGCATCGCGATAGGCAACGACGCTGAATGGAAAGCCCTCTGCAGTGTCACGGGACATCCCGAGTGGGCTAACGACTCTCGTTTCGCCGACCAGTTCGTCCGTTGGGAGAATCAGAGCGAGCTAGACGGCCGCATCTCCGAGTGGACCGCAGGCCGCGACAAGATGGAGGCGATGGCGTTCCCCCAGGCAGCGGGCGTTCCCGCGACGGCCTCTTACTCGGCGGCGGACCTACTGGCTGACCCACACCTGCAGGAGAGGGAGACGTTCCTGGCGACAGAGGATATCGCCGGCAATCCCTTGATCATGATGGGTCCCCCCTGGAAGTTCGGCAGGACCCCCGGCAGGATCCTCGACCGCCCGCCCAAGACAGGCGAGCATAACTCCTACGTGTATGCCGAGCTGCTTGGACTGGAAGACCGAGACCTGGGCAGGCTCAAAGAGATGGGCGCGATCGAGTAATCAACCCAAATCGACGAGCGGGGGCAAAGTCACCGGACCAGCCGCCTGGGAAGGAAGGAGCACCGTCGCCCGCCCGGTCGCGGTAACCTCACCCCTCTGATCGTCGGCTGTCACATCCACTTCGGTGACGTGCTGCCCAGAGCGGATGTCTTTGCTCACCACGCTCCCCTTGGTCCACACCGTGTCTCCGCCGTAGACGAAACGCCGCACCTGGCAGTCCAGCGAAAGCAGCCAGGCGTCGTCGCCTGCCCAATCGGTAATGGTCTGTGCCAGCCAGGCGATCCGCTGGCCTCCGTAGTCGTAGGCGAAGGGGTTGCCGGTTCGCCTGGCGAGATCGTCGTCCCAATGCACCGCCTCGATAGAGTCAGGGACGCCATACGCGTTGAGCATGTATGCGCTGGGATGGGCCTTTCGCCACTCATAGGCCAGGCGATGGGCTCCGGGGAACTGCATGGCCAGGCCCCAGCCCATATTCCAGTTCATGATGTCGGTGATGGTGATGGGGCCCTTGACCAGGCCGCCTAGCTCATCGCCGACCTCAACATCCTCCCAGTGCCGGGGAACGGCGCCGCGGCGTGTTTCCCGTTCGTAAGCCTCGTCTATCCTCTGGATGTCCTCTGGCGTGTAACGGTGCCTTTCATACGAGGCGTACTTTTTCCGCTCGCCCCACTTTTTCTGCCTCCCGCCTCGAATGTTGTGCTGATCGGAGACAACCACCAACTCGCCGCGCTGGTTTCGGTACTCGCGACGAACGATCTCCAGGACGGTGCGGCCCGCAAACGAGCTTTTCTTCTCGACGTAATCTTTCAAGAAGCGGCGTTCGAAGATCTGGTCCCCAGGCCGCATCGGAAGAAGCCAATGGATCACATCTCCGGCATACCAGGCATGTATGCCGCTCAGCGGGTCCCGGGCCCGCGCCCGCTCCTGATCGGTCCAGGCTCGGTTCTCGGGGACGCCGGTGCTCCGAAAAAACATCGGCGGAGCGATGACGCCGCCCAAGCGAGTTGAAGACCCATAGTCGACGTCGCAATACAGAGGATTATCGTCGCCGCCGCCGTGGCCGAAGTGCCGGATGGCGTCGGTGGTCACGTATTCGTTGAACGGTGGGTGAGTCTTGAGCGTGGCCCCGATGTGCTTGCGAGCGATGCCGAGCAGCTCGTCGGTGATGACCCGCTCTTCATGCTTTTCTGGCGCGTTCATGACTGGTAGCTCAGCCCAGAGCCTGCCAGGCTACTGCCAAGAAAACCGATCCGGCGAAAGTAGTCCAGGACTTCATCCTTGAACGTCTCGGGATGCCGTGCGTAGAGCTCGCCATGAGGCAGGTTCAGGATCTTCCCTTCGCCTTTGGGCGTGAGCGCCACGGACTCTTCGTTCTTGTTCCGAAGGAAATCGCCTTCCGTGACGAGGTAGAGAGTAGGACAGGAGACCCGCGGCAGCAAGTCATGCAGATCGAACTGAAAGATCGCCTTGAACGCCCAGTCGAAGCGTTCGCCGGCCTGAATGAAGGCTCGAGTAACGATATCGTAGTATGCCTCCGTCGCGTCGGGGCCCAGGAATCTGGACACGTAGCTCCAGGCGGCGTCGAGGTGCGAGCCGTCTTTGGACACTCGATACCCCAGGTCTACTCGCTCGAGCATCGCCCGGCCCTGGTCCTTCGTGAACAGGGGACACCCCAGGACGATGACCCCGGACACGCGCTCAGGCATGTCGACGGCGATATGGAGCGCCAACGCTCCCCCGGTGTGGCCTCCGACAATGGCCGCGTGCTCCAAGCCGAGAGCGTCGAGGGTGAGCCCCAGCCGGCGGGCGTACTCAGGGATCGTGGGTGGACTTGGAGGCGCTGGCGACGAGCCGTAGCCGGGGATGTCCGGGCGCGATGGCCCGGACGTGGGGAGCCAGGGCGGGGAGAGCGAATTCGAAGGTGGCGCCGGACAACGGCGTCTCGTGGATCAGCAAAACCGGAGGTCCGTCGCCGGCCTCTCGATAGTGGATTTGGCCGAGGGGCGTATCCGCGTATCCGTACCGAATGTCCACAGTCGCTATCCCAAGAGGGAGCCGTCCCTTGATCGGGGTCTCGCCCCCAGGCCCTTCACTTCGGCAGCGTCACTCGCAGGTTACTGCCCGGCTGCGCTCCGCCCGTGAGGCGGATGGCCTGGCCAGTAACATAGGACGACGCGTCGCTGACCAAGAACAGCGCAAGCGCGGCGACCTCCTCGGGCGTGCCGAGGCGGCCCAGCGGCGTGAGGCTCAGCGCCTTTTGCTCAAGGGCAGGATTCGCCTTCATCGCCGCGTCCACGGTTGCCGTTCTGATCAGGTAAGGCACAATGGCGTTGAACCGCACTTGGGGAGCAAGCTCGGCAGCCAGCGTCCGGGTGATGCTGATGACTCCCGCCTTCGGAGCGCCGTAGTGAGCGTACCATGGCAACGGGCCAATGCCGGCAATGTCCGAGACGTTGACGACAGCCCCGGAGCCCCGCTCCAACATGTAAGCCCCGACCGTTCGACAGCCCAGATACGTTGTCTTGAGGTTCTGCTGGATGCCCTCGTTCCAGCGTTGCGGCGTCAACTCCAGGAAGGGCGTGGGAACGGTGCCCCCGCCCACGTTGTTGACGAGCCCGTCCACCGCTCCAAAGGCGCTCACAGTCTGGGCAAGGAGCGATTCCGCATCATCTCTGCGTCGCATGTCCGCGACGACGCACAGGGTTTGCCCTCCCAGGGCTTCCAGGTCCGCGGCCACGCCCCTGAGCTGGGTCTCGCTCGCCTCGGGATCCTTGACGTTCATGCCAGCAAGGACCACGTTTGCTCCGGCTTCCGCGAATGCCGTGGCGATGGCTCGACCGATGCCCTGGCCGGCGCCGGTGACGATGGTGGTCCGTCCCTTGAGGGAGAAGAGGTTTAACACGCTCATGGTAGGTTACCGCCTTCAGATAATCATCTCGGGTTTCCCGGTTACCAGGGCCCCGCCCGTAATGTTGATGGTCTCGCCGGTGACGTAGGAGGACGCGTCGCTGGCGAGGAAGACCGCCAACGCTGCGATTTCTGCGGGCCTGGCGCCGCGTCCCATGGGAATCGTGGCCACCGCCATGCGCTCCTTCTCTGGATCCTCGTCCCATTGCGATCTCATCCACTCCGTCATGACCCAAGTGGGAGCTATGCCATTGACTCGAACCCCGAAAGGGCCGAGTTCCGCGGCGACTGTCTCGGTCAGGTTGATGACGCCGGCTTTGCCGGCGCCGTAGTGAGCGCGGTGGAGCGCAGGCCGCCGCCCATCCATGGAGGATATGTTGACGATGGCGCCGGCCCGGCGTTTCGCCATGTGGGCGCCGACATAGCGGCACCCTAAGAACGTGGTGGAAATGTTCTCCTCGATGCCGGCGTCCCAGGCCTCCTCGCTCAACTCGATGAACGGCGTGAGGCCGGTGCCGCCGACGTTGTTGACTAGTATGTCGATCTTCCCAAAGGCAGCGATGGCCTCGCGCACCATGTCTTGAACGTCTTGAGGCCTCCGCATATCGACGACGATCGGCAGAGTCGTCACGCCCAGTTTCTCCAGGTCCGCGGCCACGCCCCTGAGCTGGGTCTCGCTCGCCTCGGGGTCCTTGACGTTCATGCCAGCAAGGACCACGTTTGCTCCGGCTTCCGCGAATGCCGTGGCGATGGCTCGACCGATGCCCTGGCCGGCGCCGGTGACGATGGCCACTTTTCCTTTGAGTGAGAATCGGTCCAAAATCGCCATGGCTCTCAGCGTTTCTCCTTGGCCGGCTGCATCGAGGCTCAGGCGCCGGACGCTCGCAACCTCGGGTCGAGCACGTCTCTCAGGGCGTCCCCCAAGAGGTTGAAGGCCAGCACCGTAACGGTGATGGCCAGCCCTGGGAAGAGCGCGATCCAGGGGGCCTGGATCATATACTGCCGTCCCGCGCCGGACAGCATGTTGCCCCACGACGGCGTGGGAGGCGGCGGTCCCAAGCCCAAGAACGAAAGGGATGCCTCGGCGATGATCGCGAATCCCAGGTTGATCGTGGCCAGCACGATGATTGGAGAGGTGACGTTGGGGAGGATATGCCTGAAGGCGATCCGCCAGCCCGAGCTGCCTATGGCACGCGCCGCCTCCACGTACATTTGCTCCTTGGCAGAGAACACATCTGCTCGGACAACGCGGCTGGCGATGGGCGTCAACACGAAGCCAAGGGCCAGGATGACGTTCTGGATGCCAGACCCCAGCACGGTGACGACAACCATCGCCATTAGGAGTAAGGGAACGGACATGATAGCGTCCATGATCCGCTGTACTACCATATCGAACTTGCCGCCGATGTAGCCGGAGGCAAGGCCCCAGAGGGCGCC
Source organism: Dehalococcoidia bacterium (assembly GCA_965261455.1). Classification (GTDB taxonomy): domain Bacteria; phylum Chloroflexota; class Dehalococcoidia; order SHYB01; family SHYB01; genus DAOUKH01. Next base: position 597,202 of record OZ253453.1, read on the forward strand.
GTGGACGATTCCCGCAGCAACGGAGGCCACTCCCACCATCAAAGACACGCGCGTTCCGTGGAGCACGCGGCTAAAGGTGTCGCGACCCAAATCGTCGGTGCCGAAGAGATGTTTCCAGCTCGGGCCCTGCAAGCGGTCTATCGGGTTGATCTCAGAGAACCCGAAGGGGGCGATAACATCGACAGTGATCGCGGCGAAGGCGACCGCGAGAATCACCACGGCGCCAGCGGCCCCCAGAGGCTTGCGTTTCGAGAAGCTCCAGATCATGGCCGGCACCGTGAGATACAACCGTCGTGGGTCCGGCCGTCGCACGGCTTCTACGCCACCAGTTTGCGGTGCATGATCCATCAAGCGTAACGAATACGTGGGTCGAGCCACGCCACGATGAGGTCAACGCTCAAGTTCACGAATACCACCATCATGGCGAAGAATATGGTGATCGCTTGCAGCGCCGGGTAGTCCCGCTGAGCGATGGAGTTGACGGTGTGCACGCCGAGGCCCGGGATCGAGAAGATGGTCTCGATGATGATGGCGCTGGCCATGAGGTTGGCGAAGATCAGGCCGCCAACCGTCACCGATGGCCCCATGGCATTCCTCATCGCATGGATGAAGATGACCCTGCGTTCCATAAGGCCTTTGGCCCTGGCGGTCCGCACGTAATCTTGCCTGAGCACCTCAAGCAGCGATGAGCGGATGAACCTGGCCAGGATGCCCGCGACGATGGCTCCAGACACGGCCGCCGCCGGGAGGACCTGCTCCAGGTTGCTCAAGGGGTTGTCCAGGAAGTCTTGATAGGGTATTGGGGCACTGTATCCCCACCATTTCGCAGGAAACACGATCACCAGCGTCGCAATCCAGAAGCCCGGCACGGCTAATGCGGTGACGGCGGAGACCCTGGCAATGTAGTCGACGATCGTATCCTGCCTGAGTGCAGAGACGACCCCCGCGGGCACCGAGATCAGGAGCGCGATGAGCATGGCGAGCCCAGCAACCTCAAGGGTTATGGGCGCCCGCCGTAAGACCTCGTCAATCACCGGCTGGCCGTCCAGGAATGAATCCCCCAGGTCGCCCCTCGCGAACCGGCCAAGCGTGACAAAATACTGCTTGACGAACGGCTCGTCGATACCGAGGTCGGAGCGCAAGCGAGCCTCGACTTCAGGATCGCCTGAGGACGACGCTTCAATCAGCAGGGCATCGACGGCGTCTCCCGGCACAAGCCGGATCAAGGAGAACACCAGCGTGAAAACGAAGAACGCGACAGGAATAATTAGGAGGAGCCGTCTGACGACGTACGCCATAGGCTCCTCCTAATTATGCGCTGCTTACCCCGCCGAGAGTGTGTTTAGCTGTCGAGCCAGAGCCGTTCGTGATCCCGAACGTAGGTATTGATGGGCTGGACTTTGTACCGACCTGAGTCACCCGTCCTGAGGTCTGGATGCGCGACCGCCCACGTGAGAGAGTCGGCTACGCGCTGGAGCACTAGCTGATTGCTCAGGATGTAGTCCTGGACTGCCTTGACCTTGACTTGCCGCTCCGCGACGTCGCTGGTTGCGAGGAGGTCATCGATGAACGCGTCAAGCTTCGGATCAGCCAGGCCGGAGCTGTTCTTGACTCCAGTGGAATGGTAGTTGTTGTTCAGGTAGGACTCCGGGCTGTTCGCTCCACCGAAGCCCCAGGCGACGTCCTTGAACCCCACTGCCTCGGTATGCGCTTTGAAGGAGGCGAAGTCCGGTTCCACGTTGGACACGACCTTGAAGCCCAGAGCCTTCATCTCCTCGATGAATACCTCGACGTTGGCCTCGTAGTCGCGCTGGAACTTGACCGAGTCCACGTGCAGCTCGTAGCCCTCCGGTATGCCGGCCGCCTTGAGCAAGGCTTTGGCCTCTTCAACGTCATACCGGTAGGAGTACTTCTCGGCCGCCAACTCTTCAGGGGTCAAGGCCCAGGCCGACCCATGCTGACCGGAGACCGGACCCGCCCACTGACCGAGGCCGCCGAACGACGCTTGAATGTGAGCGTCGAGGTTCATTCCAAGGGCGAGGGCTTTGCGCACTCGAACGTCCTGGAACATCGGATTGTTCTGGTTGTAGTAGAGGACGTAAGAGCTCTGCCACAGGTACTCGATCACTTGGACGTCGGCGATCGCTTTCTTTACCTCGATCACCTCTTCGTTGAATAAGTACTCGATGTAGGTCAGCTTGCCGGTAACGGTCGCGGCTGTCCGGGCCGCTCGGTCTGGGATGATCAAGCTTTCGGTGGCATCGGTGTAGGGCAACGGGTTCCCGGACTGGTCTTCCTTCCAGTAGCTGTCGTTTCGGTCCATGAAGACGCCGACGTCTTTCTCCGACCGGTTCAGCGTGTAAGGCCCGGTGCCGATCGCCTGGGTTTTGAGGTCTTCCGTTTCGGGGGCCGCCATGTAGGCCTCTCGTCCCGCCATGGCGAACGGAAGCAGCACGTCGACCTGGCTCGTCTTGATGACGAAGGTGTACGGGTCCGGGGTCTCGAAGCCCACGACGTTCTTATACGTTGCCTTGTAGGAGCTTCCCTCACCGGAGAGCCGTTCCAAATTCCACTTGACGTCCGCCGAGGTCAGCTCGCGTCCGTTGTGGAACAAGACTCCACTCTTCAGCTTGAACGTCATGCTCTGCCCGTCGCCGGAGAGGGTGACCCCCTCAGCAATGTCTGGCACGACCACGACGTCGTTGGCCGTTTCCAGCGTATCGAGCTTCATCAGGCGATTGTAGATCGGGCTCACCGACTGCGCCGTCATGTGGTTCCCGTAGTGGGGATCCAGGTTCGGCAAGTTGGGACAGCACCAAGCCCATGAGATGGAGCCGCCGTACTTGGCGCTGAACGCCGGTGTGGGAGGGGGTGTGGGAGCGGCAGTGGGTGCCGGCCTAGCCGTGGCCTGCGGGACCGCCGTTGCTGCAGGGGCCGCCGTCGGCGCGGGAACCGTCGGGACCGCGGTCGGGTCAGCTCCTCCGCCACAGGCCGCAATCACCATCGAGACGACTACCCCAAGCACCACTGAGAATCCGAGTGCCTTTCGGCCGCTTGTCGTTCCCATTAAATACTCCTATTCCCCTCGATGAACCGAGCCACCGATGGCGTGTGATCCAAGCTCAGCCGCCACTCAGGGCAAAAACCTACCAAGTCAAGGCCCCTTTGTCAAGTGGTGCTTGTTACGGGCGCAAGCGCCGCTCTCACGGGGCCTTTGACGGAAGTCGCAGCGGCTGCTAGATTCCCCATGGCTGACGACGCGAATGGGAGAAGCCGAACGTTGGCGAACAAAATAAAGGACAAGGTGGCCATCGTCACAGGGGCCGGGCACTCTTCGGCGACGGCCTCTCCGGTGTCGGGCTTGATCTCGGCCACCACCACCTTGGCGCCTTCCTTGGCGAAAGCCACGGCGATGCCACGGCCGTTGCCCTGCTCCGTCACCTTGGGACCGATGCCATCGCAATCGTCTGCGACGTGAGCGATAAGCAACAAGTCCAACGAGTCGTGGACGAAACGATCGGAGCTTTCGGCCGAGTTGACATTCTGGTCAACAACGCTCAGGCCTGGAGCGGATACTCGACCACGCATCTGGGGGCGCTCGCCGAGGCACTGCCCAAGGAGTGGTGGGACCTGTCATTCGACACGGGCGTGAGGGCGACGTGGTATTTCTGCAAGGCGGTCTTTCCGCACATGAAGGATCGAGGCGGCAAGATCATCAATTTCACCACCACAGGGGTCTTCATAGGGACGCCTCTCCACCTTGACTACAACGTCAACAAAGCGGCAGTACTGGGATTCACCAAGACGGCGGCGCGAGAGTGGGGGCCCCACAAGATCAATGTCAATTGCCTCTGCCCCATCGCGGCGACGCCGGCGCTGCTGGCCAACCTCGAGCAGCCGGAGGCCGATGTCGTGCGGAGCGCGATCGAAACCCTGCCAATCCCTCGGCTGGGTGATCCTGAAAAGGATATTGGGCGCGCCGCGGTTTTCTTGGCCAGCGAAGACTCCGATTTCATGACCGGCCAGACGGTCTTCGTAGACGGCGGCTCGTACATGATGTAGGTTGCGCCGGCTCACCCCGGCTGAGATTCCTCAGGATTCAGGTGGCGAGCATGGAGCGAAAACACTTCTGGTATCCCCCTCAGCTGGAGCAGCTGGGCCTGCCGCCCACAGGTTGCCGTGTCGGGCAGTTCCTCTTCCTGTCCGGCCAGGTTCCCCGAGACATGGAAACGGGCAAGGTGATCCGCAAGCTCGATGACATGCCCGAGGACCAGCGCGAAGAGTTCAAATCCTGGGGAGTTCATGGCGATGGTCGCGAGGGGCCCATCACGGCACAGACATGGCTTATTTGCCAAAACATCTCGCGGATTCTGGAGTCGCAGGGCTCGTCCATGGAGCACGTCATCCGCCAACGTTTGTATCTCCGGCGGGTCGACGACATCAGAATCGCCGAACGAGTCATGCTCGCGTTCTTCCCTGGCGAAAAGCCGGCCACCAACATTGCCCGGACCGCAACCAACGGCACCCATGCTGACTACTTGATCTAGTCCGAGGTCCTGGCTTTCGTTCCGGAGCTGGAGCGCTTGACCAAGGAGCCGGTGTATATCCCCAAGCGGTGCGAGTCGGCCAGCTCCTGTTCTTCTCCGGCCTGTCAGGCATCAATCCCGAAACCGGGAGGGTCGCCACGCGCGTCGACGAAATCGACCCTGAGCTACGGAAGATCATCAAGACGGGGCGCTACAAGACCGACAGCGCCGAGGAGCCGTTCAAGGCCCAGCGATCTTCACGATGGTGCTTTCATTGAATCTCCTCGGCGACGGCCTCCGCGATGCCCTTGATCCCCGACCGAGCCGCTCCTGACCGCGAGGAGCCGGAAGGACGATGGGCGCGCCCCCGCCATGGCGCCAAAGGATTCTCCCCGGACCGGCTCCCCAAACTCCGTTGGCCGGTTCGGTCTCGGAAAGACGATTGAACAGCTCCAGGATTCAAACAGCACGGCAAGGCCCTGACTTGTGTTAGGATGGCAAATCCGGTCCGCTGAGGCTATGCCCGGCGATCCGATTCGCGACGGCAGGAGATCAGACATTCGATGGCTTTGTTGAAAACATCCGGGCAAACGTCCTTTTCCCACCTCACCCGCCCTCGACATGCTTCTGGGGGATGTGCCCCCAACCCCACTCCATCTGGGAGGGTGGGTGGGAAGAACACGCCTGTGAGGAGAGGATTTCAATAAAGCGACATCCGGTCCAGAAAAAGAGGGGAAGTGTAAAGAGGGGAAGTGTATGGGACAAGTTACTGCGGGTCAGCTCCTGGCCCAAGCCCTTGCGGCCGAAGGCGTGGACACGTTCTTTCACCTCCAAGAGCGGGAACGTCTCGTTTATGATTTGACCACGGCCGGGCTGAGAGCGGTCCTGGTTCGCAACGAGCTGGCCGGGGGGATGATGGCGCACGCCTACAGCCGAGTGGCTGGCAAGCCGGGCGTAGTTCTCACGGCTCCCGGCCCCGGCACCGCGAACCTTGTCCCGGCCATGGCCAACGCCCTTGCGGACGCTTGCCCCGTCATCGCCTTAGGAGCGTCGGCTCATCTGCTGGACCGTCACACGGGTACTTTTCAAGAAATGGACCAGGTGAGATTGATGGAGCCAGCCACGAAATGGGCTGCCCAACTCACCCATCCCCACAGGATTGCCGAGTACGTCAGCTCGGCGTTCCGCCATGCGCTTGCCGCTCCCCAAGGGCCGGTGTATCTCGACTTGCCCGCAGACGTCGTGGAACAGGGGCCGCCGATAGACGAAGAGCAGGCGAAGCGGCCCACCAAATACCGGACACAGGCGCGGCCGCATGCAGATCCTGCTCTCGTCGAGCAGGCGATCGAGCTGTTGGCCCAGGCCCAGAAGCCCCTCGTTGTCGCGGGCAGCGGCGTGCTGTGGTCGGGCGCCAGCAGCGAGCTGCAGGGTTTCGTCGACCTCACGGGGACCCCCTTTTTCACGACGCCTCAAGCTCGCGGGGTCATTCCTGAAGACCATCCTCTCTTCTTTGGCGGGGCTCGGTCGATGGCGTTTCGAGAGGCGGATGTGGTGCTGGTGGTGGGCACACGAGCCAATATCATCTCGACCTTCTTCTTGCCGCCCCGGTGGAATCCGGACGTGAAGATCATCGCGGTGAATCTGGACCCGACGGAGATCGGCAAAAACGCCCCGGTGGAGGTCGGCCTGTACGGCGACGCTCAGGCGGTGTTGCGCCAGCTCACCGATGCAGCCAGGGGCCGATTCGAGCCGCGCCGGTCCGAATGGGTCAGTGCCCTCGCCAAACGCGACGCCAGCCGATCGGAGCGCGAGGCACAGCACCTCAACTCCGACCAGACGCCGATCCACCCGCTCCGACTGTGCCGCGAAGTTGGAGCTTTCATGGACCGCGACGCCATACTCGCCCTGGATGGGAATGAGACTCTGGTCTATGGCAATCAATCGATCCTGACTTTCGTGCCAGGGCACCGGCTCACTCCAGGGCCTCATGGGACCATGGGTGTGGGCGTGCCTTTCGGGATCGGGGCCCAGCTCGCCAAGCCTGACAAGCAGGTCGTGGTCCTCACTGGAGATGGGGCGTTCGGCTGGTATGGCATCGAGGTCGATACGGCAGTCCGCTACCAGCTTCCGGTGCTGTTCGTGATTTGCAACAATGGAGGGTATGCGGCCGCTTTCGAAGGGATCGATAACCCGCAGCGAGAGCTGGGCTTCACTCGGTACGACCGGATGATGGAAGCCCTGGGAGGCCACGGCGAGTTCGTCGAGCGCCCGGAGGCCATCCGGCCTGCCCTCGAACGGGCCTACGCCTCCGGCAGACCAGCAGCGGTAAACGTCATCACGGACCCCTACGCCAGCGCCAGCACCGCGGCGTTCTTCACCAGGCCTGATCGCCAGGGCGTCGGTGACGTCGGGTGGTATCTATAGAGATGCTGGCCGACCATGTCGCCCCACCGGCGGCGCCCTCTGCTGGCCCTGGCAAGCGGCACGCAGGGACGAATACCCTTGGGTCCTCGGAGGAGGTAACCTGATGCCAGCAGTGCTGGAAGGCATTCGAGTTCTCGATTTGTCGCGTATCGGCGCCGGGCCGCTCAGCGCTCAGATGCTGGGCGACCTGGGCGCGGACGTCATCAAGGTGGAGGACGTAGAAGGCGGTATGCTGGATCGCCGCGTGACCTACCCCTGGTTGAACGACGAAGCCCTGCTCGTCCTGCAAATGAACCGCAATAAGCGCAGCATCGCCGTCGACATCAGCAGCCCTGAAGGCAAGGACATCATCTACAAGCTTGCACGACAATCGGATGTCGTGGTCACTAACTTCCGGCCCTCGGTGAAAAAACGCCTGAAGGTCGCCTACGAAGACCTTCGCCGCTTGAACGAGAAGATCATCTACGTCTCCGTCTCCGGCTTCGGCGAGACCGGGCCGTACTGTGAAAAAAAGGGACAGGACCTTCTCGCCCAGGCCATGAGCGGGGCCATGTGGATGAACAGCTTTGCCGATAATCCGCCCATCCCCATCGGGACCCTCATCGCCGACCTGGACACGGCGAAGCTGTCGGCCTATGGAGTCCTCGCCGCCCTCATCGCACGAGACCGTTTCGGCGTGGGGCAAGAAGTGCAGGTCTCCTTGCTCGACACTATGATCGATCTGCAGATGCACGATGCCTTCTATCAGGTCAATGGAGGCGGCATGTATCGCCGCGGCCGTCACGGCAGGGGAAACAGTTTCGGCTCGGGAGTCCCGTACGGGGCGTACGAGACCAGCGACGGCAAATGGATCGCCATATCCGCCGGACTAGCCGAGGTCTGCTACGCTCTGGGGATCGAGGACCTGTCCCAGGACCCCCGCTACGACACGTGGGAGAAGCAGCGAGAGCACCAGGATGAGCTCTGGCGGTTCGTTGAGCGGGCGATGGCCGAGTACACGGCGGAGCAGGCGCTGGGTTTATTCGAGGCCGCCGATATCTGGGCGGCGCCGGTCTACGACTACGAGGAAGCTTTCCTTGACCCCCAGGTGCTCCACAATAAGATGCTGATCGAAGTGGAAAACCCCCGAGGTGGGACGTTTAAGACCACGGGGATGCCGGTGAAGTTGTCGCACACGCCCGCCGGACCGCGCAGGCGCCCACCCCGCTATGCCGAGCACACGGCGGAAGTGCTCAAGTCGTTGGGCTACTCGCCGAGTGCAATCAAGAGGCTGGCCGAGAAGAGAGCCGAGAAGAGCGTGGTCGTCTTGGGCGAGTTGCCGGCGGACTCATAGCGGGACAATCGTGAGCTTTATCTGCCAAACCCCCTCATGATCCGCCCAAGGCCCGGTTGACATCTTATGCACCGTGGTCTACGGCAGCGGGACTTTAAAAACCACGTGCCGCAAGAAGCAGGGACCTTGCACCGATGACGTTCCTGTAGCCGCGTGAGGTGGCAAGACGTGCGAAAGACAACCAGGATTCTGAAGCTGAGGAAACCGTTGCTGCATCTCCCCGTTCTCGGAGTGGTCCTAGCGCTGATCGTCGCGGCTTGTGGAGGCGGCGAGGCGACGCCCACGCCCACCACACAGCTGTAGGAGTTGATTCACGATGCAAGCATTCGAGGGCAAGGTCGCCGTCATCACCGGCGCCGCTGAAGGGATCGGCAGGGCTCTGGCGGAGCGCAGCGGGGCAGAGGGCATGAAGTTCGTCCTGGCGGAGTCCGGGGAGAGGCTCTGGCTCGCGCTGAAGCCGAACTCAAAGCAACGGGCGTGACTTGCCCTCGCCGTGACGACTGACGTCTCCCGCGCCGAGGAGGTCGAGGCGCTGGCGGAGAAGACACTCAGCGCCTTCGGGGGTGTCCACTTGCTCTGCAACAACGCCGGCGCGGGCACGATGAAGCTGGTCTGGGAGTGCACGCTTCGCGATTGGGAGTGGGTGATGGGCGTGAACTTCTGGGGCGTGGGTCATGGCATCCGCGTCTTCGCCCCGATCATGCTCGAACAGGACGAGGAAAGCCACATCGTCAGCACGTCGTCGGCGACGGCGCTCCTCCCTTCCCCGAGAACGGGTGTCTACAACGGCGCCAAGGCCGCCATCATGGCGCTATCGGAGACCCTCTACCTGGAGCTCAAGGAGCGGAACGCCAAGGTGGGCGTCTCGGTCCTGTGCCCCGGCCTTGTCCGGACTGGCCTGGCGCCGGACAGGCACCGTCCCTCCGCCCTCATGAACGAGAACGAACGGCCCAGGACGGCCGAGGAAGAGCAGTGGGCCCGTGGCCTCCGGGCCGTGATGAATCAAGGGATGCCCCCTGAGCAGGTCGCCGACATCGTGTTCCAGGGTGTCAGGGACAACCGGTTCCTTATCTTCACGCACCCGGAGAACAAAGCGGCGGTGCGGGCGCGCATGGAGAACCTCCTTAACGACCGCAATCCGGAGAACGGTACCCAAGGGGTCGGGGTCTTTGTACAGTCTGTGTCCGGGACTTAGAAGCCAGTCGTTCGGGAACGCTATGCCCTATTTAAGAGCGCCTCACAAAACCCCAAGTTATCCCGAAATCCCCTCGCCCTTCGAGGGTGTATAGACCGGGGACATCATTAACGGGTGTTCGGAGACATGGTTTACACCTGCTGCAGGCAAACGAAGCGGCAGGAGGTGGACCATTCCTTGGCAGGAGGCATCCATGGTGTCCTTGAGGTATGAGTTCGTCAGACTCGCTGAGCGGGAGGGAGCGAACATTCGGGAGCTGTGTCGGCGCTTCACGATCTCGCCGCCCACCGCGTACAAGTGGCTCAGCCGCTACGCACAGGAGGGAGCGGCTGGCCTCGCCGATAGGTCGCGCCGCCCACGCGGCTCACCCCGCCGGACCGCGGCGGCACTCGAGCAGGCCGTCCTCGGGATCCGCGAGGAGCATCCCGCTTGGGGAGGCCGCACCATACGCAAGGTCCTGCTCGATAGGGACGGCGGCCCGGTGCCCAGCCCGAGCACCATCACGGCGATCCTGCGCCGGCACGACCGCATCGCCATTGCCGAACGTGCCCAGCGCGACTGGCAACGGTTCGAGCATCCTCGCCCCAATGACCTCTGGCAGATGGACTTCAAGGGCCACTTCCCCACCGGCGTTGGCCGGTGCCATCCCTTGACTATCGTCGACGACCACTCGCGCTTCGCCATTGGCCTTCAGGCATGCGCCGACGAGCGCACCGGGACGGTGCAGGAACGGCTGCGCGCCATCTTCCGTGTCTATGGCCTGCCCGAACGCCTGCTCATGGACAACGGCTCCCCTTGGGGCAGCGATGCCGCCCACCCGCGCACCCCCCTCACCGTCTGGCTCCTGCGCCTCGGCATCCGGGTGAACCACGGGCGCCCGTACCATCCGCAGACCCAAGGCAAGGGGGAGCGCTTCCACCGGACGCTGAAGGCCGAGGTGCTGCAAGGCAGGCACTTCGCCGACCTCCCCGCCTGCCAGGAAGCCTTCGACCGCTGGCGCACTGTCTACAACATGGAGCGCCCGCACCAGGCGTTGGAGCTGGCGGTGCCCATCAGCCGCTACGCACCGAGCCCGCGCCGCTTCCCGGAGACGCTGTCGCCGATCGCGTACGGGGACGCAGACCTGGTACGGAAGGTGGGAGCTGAGGGGTGGGTGAGCTTCAAGGGCCGGACGTTCAAGGTGGGCAGAGCACTGCGCGGCTACCCGGTGGCGCTCCGGCCGGCGGCCTCGGACGGCGTCTGGGGCGTGTGGTTCATGACGCACCCTATCGCAGAGGTGGACCTGCGCAGCCCGGAACCGCTCGTCAGGAGACACCCCCATGTGTAAACCATGTCCCCGAACACCTGTAAACCTTCTCTCCGGTCTTTACAGGGGGAGAGGGTTAGGGTGAGGGTGAGCCGCCTATTTTCATGGCAATGACAGCCGCAGATTTGCTTGATTGTAGGACCGCGTTTTGTCAAACGCTGGCTTTGTTGAAACCATGGTAGCACCTGTCCTCTTCCGATCCGCCCTCCCTCGGAGTGTGATTCAGGGGGACACCCCCCTGGCCCCCGCTAAAGGGGGCTTCCCCCTCTGGCAGGGGGTTTGGGGGATGTGCCCCCAAACACATCTTGAGGGCGGGCGAGGTGGGAAAAGGGCGTCTGCCCCGAGGCTTCCAACAAAACCTTAACCGCTCTAAGCCAACGCCCTTGAGCGCCTACCGACCGTTTGGAACGTAGGCCACCAGGTCATAGGTCACGGAACACGAGGGCACCGGAAGGCCTGGCGAGGCCTTGAACGCCGAAGCCGGCGGCTCGCGAGCGACGGTCGCCGGAGGACGTGACGGCTCAGGCCGGCACCGCGACGACGTCGATCTCCAGCTGGAGCTCGGGGTAAGGCCCGATCTCATCCGCGCCGATGACCGTGGTCGGCGGGACCTTGCCGCCGTAGATCACCCGTGCCACGCGCTCCAGGGCCGCCAACTTGGACACGTCCACCAGATACAGGACCTGGTGGACCACCCGCGAAATGTCGGAGCCCGCTTCCTTCAGGAGCTGCTCGTAGGTCCGATAGATGTGCCATGCCTGGCACATCATCGTTTCGGCTTCGGGGTCATCGAAGTGGCCAAGGCCCATCAACTTGCCGTGGTCTCGGAGCTGGTCGAAGGTCACGATGGGGAAATTCGCCCGGTCGCGCCCTGAGTAGCCGGTGAGAAAATGAGCGGCCCGGCGGCCTGGGTCATGGGTATCGGCCCACTGACGATCTCGGGGTAGGTGCCGCCTACCTTCTTCCAGTCGCCGCTTGGGACGACGGCCACGGCATCCAACACCGCGACGGCTTCGGGGTCGCCGCTGAGCCGCCCGGACCCCGTGGTGAATCCCGTGATGGTAGGCGCCGTCGCCGGGTCCGAGTGAGCGTGGCTGTACATCGGAATGTAGGCCCCGACGTCGGTCATCCCCACCGACGTGCAGAGGTTGTATCGCAGCATATGGTCCATGGTGGCGCCCTGGCTCTCCAGCACGCGACGCGAGTGGGCCGTGATGAACGCCATCTGCGCTTTGAACGCCTCGACGGAGACGTCGGTGTGATAGTTGCCGGTCTCCACGGCCTGGCGCTCCTCGGCAGGCGCCTCCCCCAGCCGGGTCGCGACGCGGCCCGTGGCGGGGTTCACGCCATAGAGGCCGGACGTGAACAGCAAGTCGCCCACGCGGATCGCCTGCGGGTAGGGATGGGTGACCGCGTCCAGGTCGGGCACGCGCACCGGCGACTTCGTGAGGCCGCCTTGCTCAGGAACGACGGCGAGGACCTCGACGACGATCCGATAGTCGCCGTGGTAGCCGTTGGTGGTCATCCGTGCGATGGTGGTCGCCGGCCTCTCGCCGGGGAAAAACTGGAGCATCACCCTCTCTGCGTTACGGATGTCCTGATAGTCGCGCAGATACAGGCGCTGTCGAACGATGTGCTCCAGCGACGACCCCTGAGATTTTAGGATTTCGGACAGGTTCTCGTAGACCCGCCACGTCTGGGCATTGATGGGGCCCTCCCGGCCGTCTCCGTGGACCCCCCAGGATCTGAGTCCCTCTTGGACGCTGGGGTGCAGGTCGGAGAGCTTCCGCACCGCCCGCCCGGTTTGCATGTCCCTGGGCGCCTGGGCCGAGAGAAAGAGAAACTGGCCTGCTCGACAGCCAGTCGGCACCACACTCAGGCTCTCCAGTTCTGCCGGATGCCAAAAATCGTGTCGTTCCATGGGTTGGGGTACTCCTGAATCCGATCAGATTAGAACATCGCGATGGGGTTCACTATACAGCCCGTGCCCCCGACCACGGGTAGCGGGCAGATCGTCAGCATGAACTCGTAGCGGCCCTCCTCGGCGCACGCCCGGGACAAGGGCTCCAGCAAGCAGCTGTCCAACAGGCAGAGGCCGTAGTGATAGAGGGCAGCATGGGGCAGGATGAGCATATCGTCATAGCCATTGGGCATGAGATCGTGCATGTCCCAACCCATCACGGCAACATCATGGTCGCGGAGGAACGGCAAACAAGTGGCGTGAAGCCCAGGGCGCGGCGGCCCGATAGGGTACCCCCCGCGGTCGCGGGCGTAGGCATCCCGGCCGCTGTAGACGATGACGGCGTCGCCCGGCCCGACGGTTACGCCTTCCTCTTTGGCGATATCGTCAAGCTCCCAGCCGTGGACCGGCTTCTCGAACGTGACGAAAGCCTCTCCGCGGTGTTTTGGGACGTCCAAAAGAACGCCCCTGGTGATGATGCCCTCTTGCCATTCCTCGACGCCCCCGAAGGCGGCCCCCTTGTCCGTAATCATTGCTTTGGGGTCCCAGCCTTCCCATCCGCCGCCTTCGTCCCACAGGTGCGATGGGGCATCGAGGTGGGTACTCTGCGGGGTATGGTAATCGATGCCGTAAAAATGACGGCTTCTCCGCCCTGCCCGTGCTTGAACGTGTAGGTCCAATGGATGACCGACCGCGGATTGTCAGGCGTCGGGCTCAATGGCAGCGGCCGGCTCAGGGAAACCGAGCGGCCGGTCTTCACCAGATGGGCCGCTTCCACGCGCTTCTCCGGGGTGATGAGATTGATCGTCCCTTTGCCCGCCTGGTCGCCCCATCGGCCCCAGTTACTTCGTTTGGTCAGGAACTCTTTGGCGGTCTTCTCGTCCGGGACAACGGGTTCCAAAACAGCCATCCGTTTCCAGAAACTTGGGGAGTCGCGATCAGTCTCGGGTCAACAGCTCCGCGCCGCCCCGTCTGACAAAGAACTGGTCCCCGCACATGGAGCAAGCGCCGATGTCCGCCTTGTAGAGCATCGGGTGCATGACCATATAGGCGTTTTCCGGGATCGGAGTAACGTCGTCTTCGCTGACGTTGAACCCCTCGCCGATGCTCATTCCCAGGCCATGGCCGAAACGCTGTCCGGCCGGCACCTCGAAGCCATGTTCGTTCAGTACGCCGGACGCGGCCCTGAACAGGTCCTGCCCGGTTACGCCCGGCCTGACCAGCGGCAACATGGCGTCATGGGCCGCTCGAGTCGCGTCCAGCATCCGGCGCTTCTGTTCGCTCACGTTCCCCACCAGCATGGTACGACAGACCTGGCCGTAGTAGCCATGGTAGCGAGCGCTGACCTCGACCCCAACGATATCGCCTTCGGTGAAGACCTCGTCGCCGCGGACGTCGCCCCAGAACCACGGCGACTCGCCGGCGCCCATATACAGCACGGCCTGCTCCGCTCCGGCATGGGCCGCCGCGTGCCGCGCGTTGGCGACCGCATCCGCCTGACGGGCGCCCTGCTTGACGGTGGCCAGGAACGCGTCCATTCCGATCTTGGACAGTTCGCAGCCTTGCGGATGTAAGGTTCCTCGCTGAAAGCTCTCGAGAGTTGCGTGCTATGCACGAGGCCCGCAGCGTCAACGATCCGGGCCGAAGGCATCCCACGCCGCAGCCCGTCGAGCCAAGTCGACCCTCAAGTTGATTCGATCGGTGAAGACCCCCCAGGAGGTCGCGATCCTCCGGAAAGCCAATGAGATTAACCTGAGAGGGCTCGAGGACGTGCTGATCGCCCTGAAGGAGGGGGCTCTCTTCAACGAGGCTCTGATCCAGCACGATATCCGTGCTGCAAAAGAAGGAGCCATGCGAAGCGTCGGGAAGAGGGTCAGCGGGATCGGCAGATACGCCTCCCACATTTTCCCGATACCCTACCTGGAAACCTATCAGCCCCAAAAAGGCGATTTGATTCGATTCGACTTCGAGATAACGTATGAACGTTACTGGTCCGATCTGGGCAGGACCGCGTGCATAGGCGAGCCGAGCGCGAAGGCCGTTCAGTACTACCAGGCGATGGTGGCGGGCCGAGAGGCCGCGATGGAGAAGATGCGTCCGGGAAACACGGCGCACGACGTGCAGAAGGCTGCCGTCAAGGCGATTCAGGAGAACGGCAACCCGAATTTCGTCGTGGGCAATGGCCTCCCCATGTTCCACAATATCGGGCTCGAGCTGTATGAGGTGTGGTCGTGGTATCCCAAAGGCGACTTCGTGATCGAAGAGGACATGGCCATCAACTTCGAGGCGCCTTACTTCGAGATGGGATTTGGCGGCATGCAGCTCGAGGACACCTACCTCATCAAGCAAGACGGCGTGGTCGATCTCTCCCCCACCCTTTCCCGCGACATCTTGATCGTCTAGCGTGGTGTCCCTGAAATGCGCTCATGAATTGTCATTGCGAGGAGGCGGCAGCCGACGAAGCAATCCGGAGGAGGGGCGACCCCTGCCGCCAGATTGCCACGGCCCTCCTTCGTCGGGCCTCGCAATGACATTGGCGGTGAACTTCAGGGACACCACACTAGCAGCCTGTTGGAAAAGGGGAGGCCAGAGCGGCGGAGCCCCGGTCGGGCGCGCACCGACCCAATGCCAGGAGCGAAAGAGAATCGCCAGCGCGGTCGCGCTTTCTCCTGAGTTTCTTGAGACGGTTTATCCAGCCAGGCATGAGTTTAAATAAGGTGCGGGCGGGCGGGGCCAATGGCCCAACGCTTCGCAATACACCAGACAATATCGAGAATAGCCACGACGCTCGACAGGGCACACGTTGTCTGCACCACAAACGGGTTGAGCGTGCACGCATCGAACCTGCGTGCACAGGCGTGCCTGGGCGGGCCTGTGCCTCCGGCAAGGCTGGTTGGGCGGTCAACGCGGGGCAGGCCCGAACAACGATCGAGAAATAGGACTTGGGAGCGCACGAGGGCGCCGAGGCAACGTTGGGGATGCCAGCAAACGCGGCAGTCGGTCAGCTGAAGACGGCGTGGCTGGCGCCACCGCTGGCGGCGATAGCCTCGCCGGTGATGCACGCAGCCTTGGGCGACGCGAGGAACGCGACCAGGTAGGCAACCTCGCGGGACTCGACGATGCGGCGGATCGCGGCGCCGCCCGCCATCCGCGCCTCCATCTCCTCGGCCGTGATCCCATGCCGCCGGCCGCGGTCGGCTAGCATCTGGTCGAGCCACGGGGTCCGGGTAGACCCAGGATGCACCACGTTGACGGTAATGCCCGACGGCCCGAGCTCATCGGACAGCGTCTTGCTGAGATGGACGATGGCGATGTTGCGTATGCCGGTGCCGTAGCTGCCCGAACTGCGCGCCGACTGGCCGGCGACGTTGATGATGCGCCCCCATCCCTGGCGCGCCATGTGCGGCGCAACAGCGCGGGCGCAGCGCAGGCAGCCCATGAACTTCGTGTTCAGGTCCTCGTGCATCGCCTCGTCTGTCACGGTTCCCAGCGGGCCGGTGGCAACCCCCCCCGGCCTGCCGGCGTTGTTCACCAGGATGTCGAGCCGGCCCAGGCCCTCGATGGTGATGTCAACCATGCGCTGGACCGCCTGAGCGTCGGCGACGTCGGCGACGACGGGCAGGACGCGGCAGCCCGTCTCCTGGGCCAGCTCCCGGGCGGCGGCCTCCAGCTCCTGGCGGGTGCGGGCGCAGACCGCCACGTCGGCGCCCTCCATGGCCAGCTCGCGGGCGATAGCCTTGCCGATCCCCTGGCTCCCTCCCGTGACCAGCGCGACTTTGCCTTTGAGCTCCAGGTCCATGGCTGCCTCCCGGCCCGGGTGTTGTGAGGAACCGCTCCCGTGCGCCGCTTCAGTGTGGCGGCAGCCGCGGCCCGCGGTCAAGGGAAGGGGCAGGGAATCGTTCGATGCGCCAAGGAGGACAGCCTCGGGAACTGGCGGCCTGTGACCAAGGGCGCTGTGTGGCCGGATACGGTTGGCATGCCCAAACCTGAGCCAGACCGCGCACGTCGTTCTGGGCTGTCGGCGGTGTGCATTCCAGCGTATACATGATGTCGTCGATACCGATGCCAGCGGTGGCGCAGATCTCCGCCACGTTCCTGTAGGCGTGCCGGGCCTGCTCCACCAGGTCGTACTTGTGCACGACACTTGCCCCCGTCCGATGATCGATGGATGCCTGCCCGGAGATGTAGACCAGGTTGCCTTTTCTCAGCGCCGGCACTACGGTCGTGTCTCGGAAGGCCTCCTCCCATCCTGGAGGGATGATCGGCTCTCGGGGCGTATCCGTCACCGCGGTGGCCTCGACCTCCAGGTGCCCGTGGGGGGGGGGAGAGCATCCCGTGGAAGATGACGCCACTGGAAGCGGGATATGTGCCCTTGAAACGCCGCTCTCGCTCTTTTCGAGTATCCGCGTAGTGCACCCTCGCCTGGGGGTCGATGTAATTCATAGTGTGGATGACGTCCTGGAACGAGGCCCCGGCGGCGCTCAGTACCTTGTCCATCCGCTCATAGCAACGTGCTGCTTGCCCCACCGTATCGTCGGGCTCCGGCTCGATGAGCCCTGTGAGCCACAGCTTGTTCTCCACCCTCACCGCAGGCACGTATGTGAGCTATTTGAACCGCTCGAACTCGGGTCCCGGTACCGTGAGCTGTTCGGGGCCAATGCGGTGAGACTGCTGGATGCCTCATATGAGGTGTTCGAAGATGCAGCCCGCCTGCGGGCCGAAACGGGCTTGGCGACACCGGACGCACTCCACGCCGCGACAGCTCTGCGCGCTGGCTGCGCTCTCTTCGTCACCAACGACACTGACTTTCGCCGTGTCGAGGGCTTGCCCATCGTCGTCTTGGATGATCTCCCCCCGGAAGAGAGTCAAGTATGAATCTGAGGTGGATCCAAGTTAAGTAACTCGCACGGAGGAAGGTAATTGCACCAACAAGGTGGCACGATAAAAGAGACACTGGACAGCATCGCATCGCGTGGATATGTTCTGCCGGCAATTCAAAGGGAGTTTGTATGGCGGCCCGAACAAGTGTGCAATCTATTCGACAGCCTGATGCAAGGCTACCCGTTCGGCGAGTTCATGTTCTGGAGGGTTGAGGCGCAGAATGCGGGTCAATACCGTTGGTACGACTTCGTTAGGGAATACCATCAGCGTGACAACCCGCATTGCCCGGAACTCGGACCCATTCACGACAAACTCTGACCGCCGTGCTTGATGGCCAGCAACGCTTGACTGCGTTCAATATAGGCCTCCGGGGCTCTATGGCTAAGAAATTGCCGTACAAGTGGTGGAACAGCTCCGACGCCTTTCCCAAGAGGGTGCTGGCACTTGATTTGTTGGCACCCCCGGACCCCGATGAAGAAGGCAGCCGCTATACCTTCGAGTTCGTCAATGAGGACCGCATCGGTTCGGAGGACGCTCGGTTGTGGTTCAGGGTGTCAGACATCATGAGCTACTCGACGACGAACCCTGCCCCAGATATGCTAGATTGGATATCTGACCTAGGTCTCGATACGGAGCGACAGCGCATGGCCTTTCGTACGCTAAACCGACTCCACCAAGCCATCTGTGTCGAGCCCGTCGTTGCCTACTACGAGGAGAAGAGCCAAGACATTGAGCGAGTGCTCAATATCTTCATACGGTGCAACAGTGGTGGGACACCCCTTTCCTACTCCAATCTTCTCTTGAGCATCGCGGTGTCGCAGTGGAATACCCTTGACGCCAGGAAAGAAGTCCATGGACTAGTGGATGAAATGAACAGGGTCAGGGCTGGGCTGCTGTTCAATGCGGACTTTGTCCTAAAGGCAGGTCTCATGCTGACCGACATTGCCAGTGTGGGATTTCGGGTTGAGAACTTCACCCGTGAAAACATGGTCATCTTGGAAGAGAATTGGCCGAATATCCGTCAGACATTGCTGGAGACGGTGGAGCTCACTGACAGTTTCGGTTTTGACAGCAGGACTATCCAAGCCACCAACTCGCTTCTGCCCATCGCCTATTACCTTTACAAGAAAGGGGCGCCACGGAACTTTGAAACCAGCGACCATTACCTAGATGACCGTAAGATAATTCGGGGTTGGTTGACCCGGTCCATTCTGAAGGAATCAGGGATTTGGGGCAGTGGGCTGGATACCTTGCTGACAGCATTGCGGGAGGTAATCCGCAATTCGGGAGGATCGGAGTTTCCTGCTGCCGAACTTCGCCGGGTGATGGCCCAGAGGGGTAAGACGCTGGACTTTGGCGAGGAAGAAATAGAAGACTTGGCCGACATGCGGCTGGGGGACCGTCGTATTTTTGCATTGCTAACCATGTTGTTTCCTCATTTGGAGTCCAGAGACGGATCTGACATCGACCACGTATTCCCAAAGAGTAGATTTACTCCCAATCGGCTGAAGGCTGCGTGTGTTGCAGATGAACAGATTGAAGCATTCCGGGATTGCTACGACCGCCTTGCGAATCTCCAGCTACTCGACCGATCAATCAACCAAGAGAAACGGGCTACGTTACCAGCCGACTGGTCGGACGTCCATTGCCTGGATGACCAAGCCCGGCAGAATTACTGTGACCGTCATTTGCTTGGCGATGTTCCCAGAGAGATCACGGAGTTTACCGACTTTTATTCGATCCGCCGTCAGAAACTCCGAGAACGTATTGCGGTACTAGTGAACTCTGTGTAATTGTGTATTTCACGGGAAGACGGTGGACTCCTCGGGCGCACTTGCTAATTCCAGAGTTCTTAAACCCTGTGGAGGCGACAACACGAGAGCCACAATGCTGACGTTGACTGAACTCATTGCACGCGCACCGTGGAGGGAGGCGGTAACCTATCGTGATACCTGGCCCCACGAGTACGTGCTGTCTGAGAAGGACGCTCAGCAGGAGTTGCTGGAGGCGATCTGCGAGCGGTTCCGCGCTGGGGAGGGAGTGTCTTGCCGCTTCTTCCGCATGAATAACACCTATCTGTTCATAGGGGACTACAAATACTGACTGATGACCCACTGGGGCGACTTAGAGCCAGGGGAAGATTACGTGTTGAATCGCGCACGGCTCTACCGAGACCGCCGGGACTTCGTGATCCAGCCCGGGGACTCAGGCAAGCCGGAGGATTATCCGGTGAACCCCGCCTGTCGAAGTTGAATCATCCGGTGAGGTCTCTATGGCTGACGATTCCTCGCGGCCGTTTGCCGACCTGTGGCTCAGAAGAAAGGAGTAGGACCGTGACCCAAGGGGAACGAATAGAGGACTCTTACACGGAGCTCTTCCCGAAGGACTTCGGCGAGCGACTGGAGCGGCTTCGTTCTCGCAGGCGGGCGATGAATCGGATCGTCGAGTTGGTGCGCGAGCTGGCTCCCATTCGCCAGCTGCACGTGAGCTACAGCACCGGACGAGATGACGCCACAGCCATCCGCGACGAGCTGGCCGACCTCGTGGAGCCTGAGCACCTCGTCGAGTCCCGGTTCGGCCTGGTCCTGGGCACTCATCTCGGTCCCAACACCATCAGAGTAGGGGTCACCCAGCGGAGTGGCGGGGACGAATAGTCACGCGTTGTACGTCGTCACAGAGCCAGGCGACGGCTGGAGTATGTTGATGGGACAGGTGAGCAGGACGAGCCGTGCGTGCGGAAGCATCGGTTCAGGCTCGTCACGTTGATTGGCTTAGCCTCATGGAGAATGTGCACAGGAAACCAGGAATACGGAGGAAGGAATGGTAGAACTTACGGCGTACTCGGTAAAGTTGAGGAAGGTTGTGGTCATCAAGGACCCGAAGCTGGTCACCCTGAAGAACGGACGGATGGCTGTCCGTGGGGTGGGGGCTGAAGACCCATCCAGCAAGGTCATGAGAATTGTAAGCGACAAGCAAGCGGAAGAGGTTCGAGAGAAGCTCGGCTGATCGGCGCAGACTCCGACTATCAGGCGCAAGGCTGGCCCCAATGCATGAAAGAAGAACCATCCGGCGGATTCGAGATGCTGTACGCCACGGGGAGCTTGAAGAGCCGTTCAGCCCACAACGCGTGAATGCCGTACTCGGGATTAGCTGGGGAGGGGTCTTCCTCCCTAAGCATCGAGTCGACAACCCAGATGGCAATACGGAACTCTTTGTGCGAGTCAGCAGTCATCCAGCGCTGTATCGCCTCGCCCCTAGCCCGAGGCCGAGAAGGTGACGGTGCGCACTTTCGATAGCCCTGTGTCTCGTCTTCGCATTAGCGCGGGGCGATAATGTCGGCTGGGTCAGGGGGATGTGGAGAAGTTGGAGACCGTGGGACGAGCCTCCAACCGTGAGAGGCCGGAGGCTCGTGAAGGGCTTACGAACGGTCGTCGACCGGTTCCCTATAGCCGGACCTCCCAGCGAAAAGTTCGCAATTCAGTCTTATCAGGCCCACCAAACTGGACAAAATCAAGAACCTTCACGTTAGGGTTCACACTGGCGCTGTGATTAACCATCGGCCCCGTCCCCCTACTATACCTGCCAGAGACTAGCAGGGCAGCCTTCCGGCAAAAGACCGAGATCCCAAGGCCCTGCGGACCGCAGGGCCTTTTTCCCTTGAGGAAGCCAGGTGTGTTGGCACGGGGCGCAAGAACGCAGCTGATTCCAGCAGCAAAACGCGAAAAGGACAAGGAGTTATCTGTCTTTCAATAGACACAAACAACTCCGGTACTCGTGGGTAGTCGATTTGGATGCAACTGGGGTGGAATAGGTGACAACTGCCTCGGAGACTACAGACCTCCCATCCTTGGTGGATTAAAGAAAAGGCCTGCTGACTGGCCCTCACCGCGAAAGCTGGTCCAGCTGGAGTGTTGGTATTGTGGGATTATCGCAGTCCCATTATTGCTGACAATCTACACACAAGACTCAAATGCACCGTTTTTCAGCAGGCTTTTTGACGCAACGTGTTCGCAAACTAACGGGAGCGCTGCTGCGTGCATTTGGTGATTTGTATGCGCCTTCTTTTGTGGGTGTCCCTACAGCCATTTAGCGTGTGCTTTTGATGAGGGCGCTTAGCATGTTCAATGTAGGTACTAATGCCTACACGTGATTGGGACCCGGTCGGAGCAAGACGAGGCCGCGAAGTGCGGGGGAGGTCGTCGCTGCAAGCGCGGTGGCCTCCCCGCGCGCAACCATGTATGCGGCCCTTTTGCGTTTCAGGGCCTGGGGCTGCGGCCCCTCACCGGCGCGCCGTTCCCTATTCGGTAAATATGGAGCCGAGGCCAAAGTCGTCGGCCAGGTCCAGAAGCGCTTTCAGGTGATGTTGGTTGGGCCGCACCTCGGCCTTGCACCAACGCCAAACGGTGTGACGATAGGTCTCCAAACGGCGGGCGATCTCCGACCACGACAGCCCCGACTCCTCCTGGAACCGCCTCAGCCGCTTCGGGAAGTCGGCGGGAACGACGCAGATTCTTCTGTTGTAGCGATTGCGCTGTCGAGGCGTGGCATAAGCGCTCCAGAGCACAGCCGTCGGTCCTTCTCCTATGGGAGGGCAGGGCTCCCATTCCTGTATGGCTCATGCCGCGGGAGATCCGGGTCCCGGTCGGAGCGCCTGCCTCGCCCGTTCATACTTGGCCTGCTTCTTCCCGTTTGCCCTCTACTGGCCCGGCCCGCTGACGGTGCGCTCCAGGCGGTTGGACAACTTCTCATCGCCGTCGGCGCAGATGGCCCCCTGCGCGTCGCAGTCCGTGGTGGCGGGCAGAGTGATCGTCACGTGCCCGTTGGAGTCCGGGCTAACGACGATCTCCCATCGGAGGTTCTTGCCGCTGACCAGCCGCCGCGCGCCGGTTACCGAGCCTCCGGTCACCGTGAAGGCGTGGTCGCGCATCGTGGTGTAGCTGAAGCCCGATTTGGGCGCCTCGCTAAAGGCGATCCTGATGCGGAACGAGGCGCTGCCGTTGTGGGACGTCGGGACGCTCTCGAAACTTGCCGTCAGCGGAGGCCCCTTGACGGTGAATTTCAGCGGGCTGGACAGCACCCTGCCGTCCTCGGCGCAGATGGCCCCCTGCGCGTCGCAGTCCGTGGTGGCGGGCAGCTCGACGGTGACGTCCGCGTTCGAGTCCGGGGTGACGCTGATCTCCCACTTGATGTTGCGGGTGTCGCTGTCCCCGTCCAGCCGCCGGGCCCCGGCCACCGTGCCGCCCGTCACCGTGAACGCATGGTCCCGCAGCGTCTTGTAGCTGAAGTCTTCCTTGGGGTCCTCGCTGAACCGCAGTTCGAATTTCAACGCGGCCTGCCCGTTGTGCGAGCCCGGCGCGTCGTGGGTGGCGGCCGTCAGTGGGGTGGGCGCTGAAGCCACCGCTACGGTAGCAGCGCTAGTCAGCGTCTCCTGGTGACCGCTGTCGTCAGTGAAGGTGACCCGCACCTTGATGGTCTTTCCCTCGTCTCCGGCAACCAGGGCGTAGGTCGAGCCGGTCGCGTCAGTGATGTCCGCGTCGTCGGCCAGCCACTGGTATGTAAAGGTGGCGTTGTTCAGGCCGTCGGAGTCGGATAAGTCCGTGGTACCCGCCGTGAGCGTCTCACCCACCCGGATCGTGCCTGTGATGGTGGGCTCGCCGGTGGCGGTGGTGTTGGACGCAATCACTTCTGCATCGGGGATAATCAAGGGTGGGGCGGACAGCCTTGCGTCGCTGGTCAGCGACTCGGCGTTGCCCGCGTCGTCGGTGAAGGTGACCCGCACCTTGATGGCCTTGCCCTCGTCGGCGTCGGTCACGGTGTATGTGGAGCTTGTCGCTCCCTCGATGTCCGCGTCGGTGCTTGTCGCCGGATCCTGGCGGACCCACCGGTAGGCGAAGACCGCGTTCGTCAGGCCGTCCTCGTCCTCGATCCTGTCCGTGGTCGCGGTCAGCGTCTCGCCGGCCAGCACCGTCCCGGTGATGCCGGGCCAGCCCGTCGCCGGGCTGTTCGCGGCCTGATTCTGTGAGCTTGTTTGCGCGCTGGCATAGACGGCCATCATCATGCGCCGGCATCCCATGGGCGCCACCTTCCAACTGGACCCCAGACCGAAGAAAAGATTTTCGCCCAGCGACCAGCCAACCTCTCCGGTGGTCACACCCTCAGGGGTCAAAAGCCGATCGCATATCGAGGTGTCGATACGGATGTTGTCGGACCCCCATGGTCTGTGGAGCACCAACCAATAGGTCGTATCGGCGGCAAGCACATAACCGGTCGTCGTGAGGTCCTCGTGTGTGGTTATGAGCGAGTCGATGGTGGGGTTCGTCAAGGCCTGCAGACTCCGTCCGGGTTCTCCCGAGTTGTCGGCGCGTATGGTGACAGCGGGCGCTGATCCGAGTCCGCGCAGATACAGCCGGACTTTTTCAAGCGTAACGGCAGTGCTGCCGGTATGGAATGAATGTGCGTAGGCCTGACCCATGCCCACTATAATTCGACTGTGTTGGCGGACCTCCGGCGCTTCTCCCAGATTGCTAACCATGACGGTCGCAGTTGACTGCGCCGTCGCCGGGGCGATATTGGACACCACGAGCATGACCGCCATGGCGACGGCCGATAGCCAGACCATGCATACCCGAACCCGGGTTACGTTGCTTGCCATATTCATCGGGTGAGTCCTTTTCTGTGGACTTGACTTGATCCCACACTGCAGCCCTGGAGGCGGTTTGATAGAGCTCTATACCGGATCCGCGGCGGCAGCTGTTTGTTGGGATTCGGCCCTATATACAAGTCTATGGGCGTCGACAGAGACTGCACAAGGTTCATTTGCACTATTTAGCAAGGGGCTTTTGGACGCAACATTTTAGCAAACTAGAGGGAGCGCTGCTGCGTGCATTCGGTGATTTGTATGCACCCTATTTTGGGGGTGTCTATATAGCTATTTAGCGTGTGCTTTTGATTAGGGCGCTTGGTATGTTCGATGTAGGTACTAACGCCTACAGATGATTGGGTACATTGCAGTCTCGACAACGCCGCACAGTCGCGGTACGTTTGGGACGCCGGATGCAACGGCATGGGCGCGCCTGCCTCGCCTGTTCATACTTCCCTGCCTTTCTCGTCGCCCACTACTGAGTTGGCCCGCTGACGGTGCGCTCCAGGCGGTTGGACAGCTTCTTGTCGCCGTCGGCGCAGATGGCCCCCTGCGCGTCGCAGTCCGTGGTGGCGGGCAGAGTGATCGTCACGTTGCCGTTGGAGTCCGGGCTGACGGTGACTTCCCAGCCAATGTTGCTGCCACTGACCAGCCGCCGGGCCCCGACCACCGTGCCTCCCTCCACCGTGAACACATGATCGTCCCGCAGCGTCCTGTAGCTGAAGCCCGTCTTGAGTTCCTCGCTGAAGGCGATCCTGAATTTGAAGTTGTCGCTGCCGTTGTGGGACGTCGGGACGCTCTCGAAACTTGCCGTCATCGGAGGCCCCATGACGGTGAATTTCAGCGGGCTGGACAGCATCGTCCCGTCCTCGGTGCAGATGGCACCCTGCGCCTCGCAGTCCGTGGTGACGGGCAGCTCGACGGTGACGTCCGCGGTGGAGTCCGGGGTGACGCTGATCTCCCACCGGATGTTGGGGGTGTCGCTGCCGCTGTCCAGCCGCCGGGCCCCGGCCACCGTGCCTCTTGTCACCGTGAACGCATAGTCCCGCAGCGTCTTGTAGCTGAAGCCCGTCCCGAGCTCCTCGCTGAAGCGCAGCTCAAAGGTGAACTTTTCCTGTCCGTTGTGCGAGCCCGGCGCGTCGTGGGTGGCGGCCGTCAGTGGGGTGGGCGCTGAAGCCACCGCTACGGTAGCAGCGCTAGTCAGCGTCTCCTGGTGACCGCTGTCGTCAGTGAAGGACAACCGAACCTTGATGGTCTTTCCCTCGTCTGCGGCCGCCAGGGTGTAGGTTGAGCCGGTCGCGTCAGTGATGTCCGTGTCGTCGGCCAGCCACTGGTAGGTGAAGATCGCGTCGGCCAGCCCGTCGCTGTCTGATATGTCCGATGTTGATGCGGTCAGCATCTGTCCGACCTGCGCCGTCCCGCTGATCGTCGGCGCTCCGGTCGCGGCGCTGTTGGGTATGGCAGCCACTGCTACGGTGACGGCGCTCGTACGCGTCTCCTGGTTGCCCGCGTCGTCGGTGAAGCTCACCCGCACCTTGATGGCCTTTCCCTCGTCTGCGGCCGCCAGGGTGTAGGTTGAGCCGGTCGCGTCAGTGATGTCCGTGTCGTCGGCCAGCCACTGGTAGGTGAAGATCGCGTCGGCCAGCCCGTCGCTGTCTGATATGCCCGATGTTGATGCGGTCAGCATCTGTCCGACCTGCGCCGTCCCGCTGATCGTCGGCGCTCCGGTCGCGGCGCTGTTGGGTATGGCAGCCACTGCCGCAGTCGCCTCGCTGGTCAGCGACTCGTCGTTGCCCGCGTCGTCGGTGAAGCTCACCCGCACCTTGATGGCCTTTCCCTCGTCTGCGGCCGCCAGGGTGTAGGTTGAGCCGGTCGCGTCAGTGATGTCCGTGTCGTCGGCCAGCCACTGGTAGGTGAAGATCGCGTCGGCCAGCCCGTCGCTGTCTGATATGCCCGATGTTGATGCGGTCAGCATCTGTCCGACCTGCGCCGTCCCGCTGATCGTCGGCGCTCCGGTCGCGGCGCTGTTGGGTATGGCAGCCACTGCCGCAGTCGCCTCGCTGGTCAGCGACTCGTCGTTGCCCGCGTCGTCGGTGAAGGACACCTGCACCTTGATGGTCTTGCCTTCGTCTGCGGACGCCAGAGTGTAGGTAGAACCGATCGCGTCCTGGATAGCCGTGTCTTCGGTCCCATTGTTTGCGATCCACTGGTAGGTGAAGATCGCGTCGGCCAGCCCGTCGCTGTCTGATATGTCCGATGTTGATGCGGTCAGTGTCTGTCCGACCTGCGCCGTCCCGCTGATCGTCGGCGCTCCGGTCGCGGCGCTGTTGGGTATGGCAGCCGCTACGAATGAAGCCCTGGCCGCGCCGGTGTGTCCGAGAGCCGCGTCGCCGCCCGAGGACGCGCTCGTGATCGTGCCGCCGTTGAGCGTCAGACTGTCCCCCGGCACGAACATCGAAGAGTGGCTGCCGTCGTCATCGGCCAGCGTGTAGCTGAATACGAGCTTCGTCGTGCCGCTGCCGTTGGCATAGGACGCGTTGTGGTCCAGCGTACCGCTCAGTTGGATTCCGATCGAGGGCGTGCCGTCGGTCGTGTCGACGTTCACCTCCTCGCTGAAGGTGAGCGTCACCTGCACGGCCTCGCCCGGCGTCCACTCGCCGTCCGAGCCGGCCTCGCTCAACGCCGGCGAGCCCGTGATGGTGGGCGTCGTCCCGGTGATGCCGGGCCCGTTTTGTTGCTGGGACCGCTGGCTCGGCGTGTCCCGTGGCGCCACCGATGCCGTGGGCGCGCTGGTCAAGGCTTCCGTGTAGCCAAATTCGTCACTGAAGGCCACCTGCACCGTGATAGTTTTGCCCTCATCATCGGTAACAAGCGTGTAGGTAGAACTCGTTGCGCTTTCGTTAGCCGTGTTTTCGGTGCCGTCGTTTGCGAACCACTGGTAGATTAACGTGGAGGTGACGATGCCGTCAGTGTCCTGTATGTCGTCAGTGTCGGCGGTAAGTGTCTCCCCCACCTGCGCTGTGCCCGTAATGACAGGGCTGCCGGTGGCCGCGTTGTCGGGTGGAGCCGGTATTAATTGGATCTCACTCCTCAGCGTCTCGGTAGTGCCGCGGTCATCGAGAAAGGATGCCCGCGCCTGAATGCCTTTGCCCCTATCGGCATCCTGGACCACGTATGTCCAGTTCCAAGTGGGGTATTCGGGATGTCGAACTCTCTCCTCGGCTAATGTCCTCGGGTCAATACGAAACCACTGCCATGAAAACTTGGTTAGATGACCCCTTAGAGATTGCGTGCCGTCTTCGTCCTGTACGTTGAGCACGCCGCCGTGAAGTGAACGGCCAACCCGCATTTCACCATAAGTGGTTATACGGACATTTCCCGTTGCGGGGGCGTTGGTTGATTGCTGTTGAATGATCAGGCCATCTGCGTTTGCCACGAGGTTTTCGCTCACGACCTCCGCTTTCTTGAGGCATGGTTGGCCATGTCGATCGACATAGGTATGGCTGTACACATCGGGACAAGTCTGGTCGAGGTAGTATATGGTGAACTTAAGATACCTGTACCGGTTATCTACGTTCGGCGTAAAGTAAAGATTGCGATTATTTCTTTCGAATTCGTCCCTTGTGAGGAAGAACGGGCCGGTAGCCACGTTGGCCCTGGACCACATTGATCTGAAAACTCCCCCTATAAGGCCGTCAGGATCGTACAAACTGGCCCTCACCTGCACTCCTACCTGGGGATAGGATGTTGACAGCGTGACAATTCCCGGTTCATCGACGTTGCGGACTGTGATGCTCATGGGGACGGTGGCTTCGGAGGAGTCCTCTGCGTCGGTCACGCTGACAGTGAGCGAGTACGAATTGTACGCTTCGTAGTTGGGGGAAGCGCCCGACTTGACGGTGATCTCGCCGGTGCTCGCGTTCAGGTCGAACACCCTATTGAATTTCGCGACGTCGGTTCCGCCGACGGAATAGGTGAGGGAGTCGCCATGGGGCTCGCAGGCGGCCACTGTGCCCACGAGAGTGTTCGATTCGGTGTTTTCGTCCAGAGAGAACCCATAAGAGTCCGTGTTGCTGTTGCCGTTGCAGAACGACACCGCGCTAGCCTGTGCCTGGACGGCCCCGACGGAGAGGGCGCCGAAGGTCGCGGCGGCCAGCAGCATGGCAGACAGGAAAACCCAACGCCAGGATCGGATCGCTTCGGGGCGAGGGCCCCGGTCAGAGGTGCGACGCCGGATAACGGCTGATGGAAATAGGAACTTCATGCAATCACTCCGATGTAGATGGGATTGGCCCTGGAATTTTGGGCATCAAGAACGGTGGCCAGCCTGCATTTTGACGCCCACTAAGCTGAATCAGATTACAAGAGCTTACAGGACTCAACAAGGGCCATATGCAAATACTTTGCCGTAGGCATTTGGACGCAACGTTTTCTTAGACTAATGGGAGCGGATTCTGCATGTATTTTGTGATTTGAATTCGCCTTCTTTTGTGGGTGTTTATTAGCCATTAGTGTGTGGTGTTGAATAGGGTGTATGGCATTTTCTACGTAGGTACTAATGCCTACACATGATTGGGTACATTTCAGTCTCGACAACGTGGCGCCGTCGCGGTACGTTTGGAGGTGCGGCATGCAACGGCACTCACCCTGCAAGTGAGAGAGGTCCACCTATATTGATGCCAGAGGACGGTTTGGGCGGAGCGCGTCCCATCCCCGCAGCATCGCAACGCGGGTTGCGCTGGGGGTCTAGAGGCCCGGCCAGGCTCGGCGCCGAACTGCGCAGGCAGGTCCTACGGGCCGTCCGGGCCGACCCGGACGTGATGCTGTACGCCGCGAGGGTCTCGGTCTGGGCGCGCTGGCTCGGCTGGCTCGTCGGCGTGTTCGAATTGGCCTATCGACCGGGGCTCTGGTACGCCACCGACAAGGAGTACCTGTTTCTGAGCGTGCCGCTGCTGGCGTTCAACGGGTTCGTCCACTACCGGCTCCGGACGGATCGGACGGTGACGTGGCGCTGGCTGTTCTTCCTCAGCGGCATGGATATCGCGCTGATCACTGCCATCGTCATCATCGGCGGCGACTTCCACCTCTTCAGCTACGTGGCCTACTATCCCGCCCTGGCGCTGTTCGCGGTCGTCTTCGCGTCCCTGTGGCTCAGCCTCGCCTGGGCGACGATGGCCGGGGCCATCTATGCCGTGGTCAGCCTGACGGTGGGCCCGGGTCTCGATTTCGATGCGGGTCAGGAGAAGGCCCTGCTCGTCAGGGTGGTGGCCATGTATGCGGTCGTCGCATCCGTCAGCCTCATCGCCCGGTTCGAACGGGTGAGGCGGCAGGAGTCCTCGGAACGGGAACGGGAGCTGCTTCGGGAGCGCATCGAGATCTCCCAGGCCATCCACGACACGGCCGCGCAGACCGCGTACATGATCGGCCTGGGGATACGCAAGGCCATGAGGCTGGCCGGCGGCTCGAACGAGGAGCTGGCCGCCACGCTGGCCGCCACCGCATCGCTGTCGAAGGCGGCCATCTGGGAGTTGCGGCGTCCCATCGACGAGGGCCATCTCTTCGAGGGGAGGGAGTTGGGCCGGGTGCTCTGGTCGCACACCGAGACATTCGAGAGGGTCTCGTCGACCCCCGCGGAGATGCTGCAGTCCGGGACCGAGCCCCCGCTTGCCGTGGAGACCCGGGCCCGCCTCTTCTCCATCGCCCACAACGCGCTCACCAACGCATTCCTGCACGCCGGGGCCGGCCGGGTCGAGGTCCGGCTGGACTTCGGGGCCGACTCTATCCGGCTGTCTGTCTCGGACGACGGGGGCGGCCTTCCCGAGGACTACGCCGAGCGCGGCCGGGGATTCAGGGGCATGAGGGCGGACGCCGAGCGGCTGGGCGGCAGGCTCATTGTGGAGACGGGCGGCCTCAATGGGGGAACGACCGTGACCTGCGAGATACCCTACCGATAGTTGCTGAGAGGAGACCGAGATGTCATCTAAGGAACGGATCAGAGTGATGCTGGCGGACGACCACCCCATCATGAGGGACGGCCTGCGGGACACCCTTGAGGGCGAGGGGGACTTCGAGGTGGTCGGATCGGCGGCAGATGGGGTTGAGGCGGTGAGCATGGCGCAGAGCGTTGCGCCCGAGGTCATCGTCATGGACGTGATGATGCCGAACATGGACGGCGTGGACGCCTGCCGGGAGATCATGGAGTTGCTGCCGGACACGCGGGTGCTGATGCTGACGGCCTCGACCACAGAGGATGCGGTCGTGGAGGCGATCGCCGCCGGCGCGACGGGCTATCTGCAGAAGGACACGGGGCCTGAGGAGCTGGCGGAGGCGATTCGGGAGGTGGCCCAGGGCCGTCTGCGCATACCGGACAAGGCCATAAGGCGGGTCTTCGCGATGATCCGCGGCCAGCGGGCGCTCACCGCGAGTCGGGCCCTGAAAGCGCTAACCGACCGGGAGCGGGAGATCCTGCAGATGTTTGCCAGCGGCAAGTCATACGCCCAGATCGCCGAGGCCAAGGGCAACAAGATCGTGACCGTCAGGAACTCGGTCTACCGCATTCAGGACAAACTGGGAGTCGATACGAAACAGGAGATGGTAGTGTGGGCCGTGAAGAACGGCCTGCTGGACGAGGTGGAGCGGGATGGTTGATGCTGTCTTGCTTCGGCCAGCGGGGGACAGTCCGGCGCGGCCGAACGAGGCCAACGAGGAGCCAGTGGAACATTTCAAGTGGGATATGATTCCCTTGCCTCTGCCCGAGTGAGGCGGCAGCGGAGAGGAGTTGGCAGGCGCGGGACAGTGGCCAGCCGGCATATGGGTCACCATCGTGGGATTGTGGGCCGATGAGTGGATGGTGGTGTAGCTTAGTCCACCCTCAGCATCATTCAATTCAGGCGAAGACTTCCGGTAGGTTCACAGGCTTCCCAACCACATCTCGAATATAGTTCTGTCTATCGTCAAAATAGGCCCACCGAACTGGACTCGAACCGCTCATAGGTCGCGTCGCCTGCAACCCTCTTCCATTGACTCGAGGGCAACAGCCCACGAGTAGTAGAGTCTTCCGTTGCCTTTGCGTCGCATCCATCGGGAGATCGGGGAGAGGCTGCAACGCGGACGACGTGGGCAGGCTACCGCATGGTGAGAGGCCTCGACGCCACGCCGGGGAGCAGGAAGAAGACCGCGGCTGCTCCCCCGCAATGCTACGAAGCACCTATGGAGGCTGAAGCATCCGTGATCGGCGGGGTCGCCGCCGTCGGGCCGGGTGCACGGTCTGCTCGACGAAACCCTAGCGGTCGAAGCCGCTCAGCAGGAGCAGCCGGCGTCTCTCGTCGGGCAAGGCTCCGCCCCTCCAGGATGTCATTCATGCCCGTGACCCCCAGCCGCATAGACAAGGCGCTCCCGTGTCTTGTCGGCAAGACCCGCGCACGGTTCCTGCCCTCGGCGGGCGCACCCCATTAAGAGAGAGTTAATAGTGCCGTGAGGCAAGGGACAGTCGTGTCCCTTGGGACAGGGTATTGCTTTCCACTGGCGGAGACTAGCATTTCCGACAACGTTTCCTCAGGAAACTCCGCCCCAGCGGGATAAGGTGGCGACACGGAGCGATGGACGACACGACGATCTAGCAAGAGGCGGCGCAACGACGCCCGGGACGGGGGCAAGCGTCGCCGCGCCTCTCCGCCGAGCAGCGGGAGACGCTCGATTGACCGAACAGCGGCAAAGGCAACAAGCGGCGAGGGTGAAGGCAAGGGTTGGGAGCGACCGGGGGGCACCAGAATGCCGAGAGGCACCACGAGGCAGTCGAAGGCGAACCGAGCAGCGACCTGTGCCCGCGTGTCAGGCAAGGGCAGGGGCAGGGAGGACAAGACCTCCACCTCCGAGCAAATCGGCGAATGTAGGCCCACTCCGTACGCAGGGACTGATCCTTTTCGCGGGACACCAGGATGTCGGTCCAGGCTGTTACCGAAGCGGGCGGAGTTCCAGTATGTCCGCCGGAGTCAGAGCAGGCACTTCGACACGATAGCCTACCAGGAGAGTCCGCATGAACCGATTACTTAGGCGGAAAGAGGTTGAGCAGATGGTCAGCCTGAGCCGCGCTTCCATCTACCGTTTAGCGGACAGTGGTGACTTCCCCCATCCCATCCGCGTTGGCCCTCGTGCCGTGCGCTGGCGCTTGGGAGACATCGAGCAGTGGATGTCGGAACGCCCTCTCGCAACCGACAAAGTAGAGAAGGTCAGCAAGGAGCCTAGTCACAAGTCCGTATTGGTAGAGGCGGCGAGACGTGATGCTCCCGTTTGGTGACCCTCTGCGATAGCGCGGCACCAACGGGGCGCCCGCCGTGGTGACTGCTACAAAGAGGCGGACATGCGACAGGCGCTAGACGATGCGGCGTACACTGGCGTTGACGCACTGTTTCACCGCCAAGGATTCCGCGAGGACCCCGATGATGCATGGTCCTTTCGGCGGACCGTCCTGGACAGTACTGCGCGGCTCGCGTGCGTGTGGTACACGGTGTGGTACTGAGGCCAAAATGGACGGCTCCAACTGGTTTAGTGCATAGACGCATGCGCCACCATTCCTCCTCTTATCGCAAGGTGTCGCCCCGGCGATCGGCGGGGAAACCAGGAAGGCGAACGCCGTTCCCGGCGACGAAAGGAGGCCCGTAGTGGAAAGAGACCTCGTGGGCTATGGCCCCGACCTTCCGGCGGTCCGGTGGCCCGGCGATGCGCGCATAGCGGTTTCGATGGTGGTGAACTACGAGGAGGGGTCCGAATACTCCATTCTCGATGGCGACTCGCATAGGGAAACGAACGGCGAAGTCGCCTCGCCCATGCCGATGGACACGAGGGACCTTCTGAATGAGTCCATGTTCGAGTATGGGAGCCGGGTGGGAGTCTGGCGGCTGATGCGTCTGTTAGACAAACACGATGTGAAAGCGACGTTCTTCTGCTGCGCGCTTGCGGTGGAGCGAAACCTTCGCGTTGGACAGGAGATCACACGCAGGGGTCACGAGGTTTGCGGGCACGGTTATCGGTGGGAAGAATACTACGCGTTCGAGAAAGAGGATGAGCGCGCGGTCATCGTCAAGGCGACGGACTCGTTGGAAAAGACGACCGGTCAGCGTTCGCTAAGTTGGTTCACCAGGTATGGCGTGAGCGTCAACACCAGGGACTTGCTGGCGGAGATCGGCGGCTTTCTGTACGACAGCAATTCCGTCAGCGACGATCTGCCGTACTACACAACGGTCCATGGCAAGCCGTGGCTGGTCCTTCCGTACAGCGTGGAGGTCAACGACGCCCGCTTCTGGAGAGGCGGTCTGACGAGCACCGAAGACTTCTACTCCTACATGAAAGACTCGTTCGACTGCCTTTATGAAGAAGGTGGAGAAACGCCGAGGATGATGAGCGTCGGGCTCCACTGCCGGATTGCTGGGCGGCCTCCCCGCTCGACGGCCGTGGACCGGTTTCTCGAGTACGCGAAGGGCCACCCGGACGTCTGGTTCGCGCGCCGCATCGATATAGCGCGAT
The DNA here is from genome assembly GCA_965261455.1 of Dehalococcoidia bacterium. Taxonomy (GTDB): domain Bacteria; phylum Chloroflexota; class Dehalococcoidia; order SHYB01; family SHYB01; genus DAOUKH01. The sequence goes on from OZ253453.1 coordinate 630,989, forward strand.
GGTGGCTTGACAACTACCCGCCCGACGGCGCTTGATAAGCAGTCGAATGAGAGTCCCGCCCTATTGGCGATCGAATGGAGGCACGTTTGAGCCAGGACGCCGTTCCGTCTCAGTTGCCGATCGATCTGACCGAGGACGAGGTCCGCGCCCTCGCCAAGGGCCTCGGCCTGGACATCCCGGACGATGTCTTGCCCGAGGTTACCTTCCGCTTCACTGCGCTCATGCAGGAGCTCGGCAAGCTCGATAGGGACAGCCTCAGCTCAATCGACCCACGTCCGCTCTTTGACGTTTGACCTCTGGAGGGCGCATGGCTGACGAGGAGTTGGTGTTCGAGACGGTAGCGGGCCTGACCTCCCTCATCGAACGGCGGGAGGTATCCCCGGTCGCGCTGGTCGAGGCGTACCTGGAGCGCATCGACCGGCTCAACGACCAGCTACACGCCTACATCACCGTCTGCCGGGAATCGGCCCTGGCCGAGGCGCGAACGGCCGAGAAGGAGATCGCGAACGGCCGGTATCAGGGGCCGCTTCATGGGATCCCTATTGGCCTGAAGGACCAGTTCTTGACGAAGGGCGTTCGCACTACCGGAGGCTCCAGAATCCACTCCGGGCTAATGCCGGATGCGGACGCCACTATCGTCGGCCGGTTGAAGGATGCGGGAGCGATCGTGCTGGGCAAGCACAACATGGCGGAGTTCGCCATGGGCGGTACCCGCGAGCATCCGTATGGGGACCCGCGCAACCCCTGGGATCTAGAGCGGATCCCCGGCCATTCCAGCAGCGGTTCGGGAGTCGCGGTTTCCGCGTCGATGTGCGCCGCTGCCATCGGAGAGGATACGGGAGGCTCCGGGAGAATCCCGGCGGCGGCGTGCGGGATCACCGCGATACGTCCGACGCATGGCCGTGTCAGCCGGCACGGGACGTTCCCCATGTCTTGGTCGATGGACTGCGCCTCTCCCATGGGCCGCACGGCGGAAGATTGCGCGCTGTTGTTACAGGCGATCGCCGGGCATGATCCCCGCGATGCGACGTCGAGCACCTTGCCGGTTCCGGACTACAGAAGCGCGCTGCGAAGCGACATCGGGGACATGCGGGTCGGAGTCGTCCGGGAGTTGGTCCCGCCTGAGACGGCCGATGCGGGCGTCCGATCTGCGTTCGCGGAGGGCGTACGGGTGTTCGAGAAGCTCGCCGCGTCCGTCGAAGAGGTTTCCATACCACTGATTGAGCTGGCCGCCCCGATCTTCGTGGCCATCTGCGATACGGACGGCGCGCACGTGCACTTCGATTCCATTCGGAAGCGGGCGCACGAATACGATTCCGCGACGAGGGCGCGGCTCATGTCGGCCTCGCTTGTGTCCGCCGGTCTGTACAACGTGGCGCAGCGGGCTCGAGGGCTGCTGCGCAGCCAGATGATGGCGGCGCTCGAAGGGGTGGACGTCTTGATCTCGCCGATGTCGTTCGGACCGCCGGCCACGCTTGCGGCTGAAAAGGTCGTCTTCGAGAGCAAGGAAGACGTTATCGCGCGGCAGTTCGGGTCCAGATCTTTTACCACGCCGCACAGCCTGACCGCGCTGCCGGCAATGACGGTGCCGTGCGGCTTCAATTCAGTGAGCACCCCCGTTGGTCTACATATCGGGGGAAGACCGTTCGAGGAGCAGACGGTCCTGAACGCGGGCTTCGCGTTTCAGGCGGCGACTGACTGGCATGAGCGCCGCCCCAATCTGTGAGCTAGGGCGGGCTGGCCGCGTGGCCGTGCAACGGCCCCGCCTTGATGTCATTTGGGCGCCCCAACTCCGCGGTAACCCTTGCTGCGTGGCGATGCCAGCATATACACTGTACGCGGACATCACCTTACAGTCGGAAGGGGTTCTCATCGGATGGCGTACATCATTACTGAGCCGTGCATCGGGGTTAAGGACCATGCCTGTGTCGAGGTCTGCCCGGTCGATTGCATTCACCCACGCCAGGGCGACCCCGAGTTCGACGACGTGGAAATGCTCTACATCAACCCTGACGAGTGCATCGACTGCGCTGCCTGCGAGCCGGTGTGCCCGGTGAACGCGATCTTCGAAGAGGACGCGACGCCGGACCAGTGGAAGAACTACATCGAGATTAATAAGAAGTACTTCGAGTAGCGTGGCGCGCCGGCGGCGCGCCGGACGGCCCCCTTCCCTCACCCCAACCCTCTCCCCGTGGAGAGGGAGCACGAGTGGGATCCGCGGGAGAGGAGCACCGGTGGCTCTCGACGTGAGCGAGGGCGTGTGCGGTTGAGCCCGATGGGCGCCATACCTACGAGATGGCGCCCGTTTTATTGGAAGCCCCGCGCTCCGGTCCCAGACCAAGGGCCGCGCTGGGCTGAATTGATTGGAGGAGAAGATGGTCGCGATTGAGTCCACCCCCGATCTTGTGGCGTCGTCGTACGCGAGGACCCGCGCCAATCTCGATATTGTCCGCGCACGGCTGGGCCGGCCCCTCAACTTGACGGAGAAGATCCTCTACGGCCACCTGGACGACCCGCGGGGGCAGGAGCTGGTCGCCGGCCAGAGCTATCTCCAACTGAAGCCGGACCGGGTCGCGATGCAGGACGCGACGGCGCAGATGGCGCTGTTGCAGTTCATGCTCGCGGGCAAGGACGCCGTCGCCGTTCCCACGACGATCCACTGCGACCATCTGATCCAGGCCCGCACCGGCGCGCGGCAGGACCTGGCGGCGGCCGAGGAGGAGAACAACGAGGTCTATGCGTTCCTGAATTCCGTGGCCCAGCGCTACGGCGCGGGCTTCTGGAAGCCGGGCTCGGGCATCATCCACCAGGTTGTGCTGGAGAACTACGCTTTCCCCGGCGGCATGATGATCGGAACGGACTCCCACACGCCGAACGCCGGCGGCCTCGGTATGTTCGCGGCCGGCGTGGGCGGCGCCGACGCCGTCGACGTGCTGGCGGACTTCCCCTGGGAGGTGCTCCACCCCAACGTCGTCGGCGTCAAGCTCACCGGCGCGCCCAGCGGCTGGACGGCGCCCAAGGACGTGATCCTCTACCTCTGCGGGCTGCTGACGGTGGCGGGCGGCACCAACCGCGTCATCGAGTACTTCGGCCCCGGCGCGGAGCACATCAGCTGCACCGGCAAGGCCACGATCTGCAACATGGGGGCCGAGCTCGGCGCGACCTGCTCCGTCTTCCCCTACGACCGGCGCATGGCGACGTACCTTGAGGCGACGGAGCGCTCCGCCCTCGCCGCCCTGGCCGGGGAGAACGCCGACATCCTCCGGGCCGACGAGGCGGCGGAGGCCGACCCGGAGAAGTACTACGACTTGGTCGTCGAGATCGACCTCTCGAAGCTTGAGCCGCACGTCGTCGGGCCACACACGCCCGACCTGGCGCGCCCCGTCTCGAAGCTCACCGAGGACGTGGCCGCGCAAGGCTACGCCGACAACATCTCGGCGGCATTGGTGGGAAGCTGCACCAACTCCTCCTACGAAGACATCGTCCGCACCGCCGACATCGCCGCGCAGGCGGGGGCCCACGGCGCCAAGGTCAAGACCTCGTTCCTAGTGACGCCGGGGTCGGAGCAGGTGCGCGCCACCATCGAGCGCGATCAGCAGATGGAGATCCTCGAATCGGTCGGCGCCACGGTGCTGGCCAACGCCTGCGGCCCGTGCATCGGCCAGTGGAAGCGGAGCGACATCGCCCCCGGCGAGCGCAATAGCATCATCTCGTCGTTCAACCGCAACTTCCCCAAGCGAAACGACGGCAACGCCGAGACGATGTCCTTCATCGCCAGCCCGGAAATCGTCATGGCCTACGCCCTGGCGGGCAGCCTCTCCTTCAATCCGCTCACCGACACGCTGGAAGGCAAAGACGGGCCCTTCATGCTCGAAGCGCCCGCGCCGGCCCCGGAAGTCCCCGCCAATGGATTCCTCCGCGACGAGCAGGGATTCGTGGCGCCTCCGGACGACGGTTCGTCCGTTGAGGTGCATGTGTCGCCCGATAGCGGCCGCCTGCAAATCCTGACGCCCTTCCCCGCCTGGGCCGGCGGCGACTTCGAACGGCTCACCGTGCTGCTCAAGGCCAAGGGCAAGTGCACCACCGACCACATCTCCCCCGCCGGCCCGTGGCTCGCCTACCGCGGCCACCTCGATAAGATCAGCGACAACGCCTTCCTCGGCGCGATCAACGCCTTCACCGGCGAGACCGGCCAGGGGCGCGACCCCCTTACCGGCGAGACCGGCGTCCCCTTCCCCAAAGTCGCCCGCGGCCTGGGCGCCGCCGGCAGACGCTGGGTCGCCATTGGCGATTGGAACTATGGCGAGGGTAGCTCCCGCGAGCACGCCGCCATGTGCCCGCGCCACCTGGGCGCGGCGGCGATCATCACGCGCGCCTTCGCCCGCATCCATGAGTCGAACCTCAAAAAACAGGGCGTCCTGCCGTTCACCTTCGCCGACTCCGACGACTACGACGCGGTCCGCGAGGACGACGAGATCAGCATCACGGGGCTGAGCGACCTCGCGCCGGGCAAGCCGGTGACGGCGACCCTCCACCATAGCGACGGCTCATCGCAGCCTGTCGAGTTGCTCCACACCCTCAACGAGGAGCAGATCGCGTGGTTCAAGGCAGGCTCCGCGCTCAACGCCCTGAACGCGAAGTAGGCGTCTTTCGAGGTCTCCCGCGCGGAACAGGCGTTGGGACGCGCCGACGGCTACTTCAGGACGATGCGCTCGAACTGTTCGACGGCGAGCTTGGCGCGCTCGCGGAGCGGCTCTTCGGTGAGGCTGCCTAGGGGGTGGGCCACTTCGGCCCATTCGATGTCGGGGATGCCGCCGATCTTCGCCATCGCCTTGCAGACGTCGCGGAACCGGTCGGTGCCGATGAGCATGGAGGGGACGCCCATCTTTTCGATCTCGATGCTGTTGAGCAGACCGCTCGACGAGCAGGAGCCTCAGTCGCCGTGGGTGAGAATGATGGCGTCGCAGTCCTCGACGCTGCGCCACTCGTCGCGCTTCATCACCCGCATGCCCTGATAGACGCCGCGGACCACGCCGCCGAGCTCGTAGCGGGAGCGGAGCTCTTCCTCCACCATGTCGAGGAGGCGGTCGGCGTTCAGCTTCCTGTTGCTGTAGAGGCCGATGGTCTTGCCGTCGAGGGTGGGCAGCCGCGGCGTCAGCCCTTCGATCTCGGCTATCGACTCCGCCGTCGGCTCCAGGACCGTGAGACGCTGCGCTACGACCATGGCGTTCCTCCCTTGCGGCGCTTGGTTACGATTATAGCCTAGTAGCCCTCGATGACGCGCGAGACGGGCGCGCCCCCGTAGGGGAAGAGGCAGTGGATGAAGGCGCCGGCGTAGGCGCCGGAGACGGCGACGTGGATGTCGTCGGGGGTGGCGCCGGCGGCGACATAACGCTCGTCGTCGCCCTCGACGACGGGGGAGCCGATGCGCTCGCCGAGACCGCCGCTGACGCCCCAGCCGTTCTCCTTGGCCCAGCGCACGGTCCGCCGGGTGCTCTCGAAGAGGGCCTGGCGTATGTCGGCCTTCGACCAGCCGGCCCGCACGAAGTGATCGGCGCATTCCGGCGGCAGGATCACGACGGTGAAGCCGGCGGCGGTCATCTTCCCCGAACCGCGAAGGTATTGGGACAGCATGGCGATGGTCTCGTCGGCGTCCTGAGCCGCCGAGAGGCCGTATTGGACGTGGCCGTTGGTGGAGAAGAGTGTGACGACGCTCTGCTCGCGGTCGTAGCCGCGTTCGACGTGCAGCGGGTTGAGCGAGGGGTAGTCGACCTCGTTCTCGACGATGTGGTAGCCGGCGTAGCGCGCGGGCTGGCCGATAGTGGCACGGTCGAGGATGGGGCGGTGCTCCGCCTCGTTGCCCGCGCCGGGAACGGAGCCGAGCACGTTGATTTGGATGAGGCGCACCGCGCGCCCGATGGTCGAGTTGGCGCGGTTCCCCGGGCCGAGCACGTTGCCCCGGAAGTTCATCCCTAGGCGCTCGATCACGGGGCCGTTGACGATGAAGCCCAGCGCTGCGCCGCCGGTGGTGGCGTTGGGGACGTGCATGCTGCTGCGCTCGTCGCACAACGCTTCGAGCAGGGCAAGGACGACGGGGAAGTACTCCGGCTTGCACCCCGCCATGACGGCGTTGATCGCGGCCTTCTCGACGGTGATGACGCGCCGCCGCGAGGGGTATTCGCCGACGACATCGGCGGGGCCGCGCCCGGAGGCGTCGACGAACGCGGCGACCTTCTCTTCCGTCGGCGGGACGATGGGCAGGCCGTCGGTCCAGCCGCGCTCGAAGAACAGTTCGATGGCGTCGTCGAGTCCGTCGATCTCATGCCGCCGGGAAGTGAGCGGGCCGCCCGCCATGGAGTCCTCCGCCGCGAATGGGTCTCAGCTTGGGTGCGCTTCAGGGTAGGGGGAGCGTGGTTTGGTGTCAAAGCGCCCTGCCCGCCCTCAGTTCCCGTAGGGGCGATTCACGAATCGCCCTCCCTCTCTGTGGGGAGACTGAGAGAGGGAGCGCGCGGCAGGCGCGCGGGCACTCTTTGGGCGCCCCTCCCTTCTTACGCCCTCTCCCGCTGGGAGAGGGTTGGGGTGAGGGCGGGGGGCGGCGGGGGGCGCGCGATCTCGCCGGAGCGTGCCGCCGGGTTACGCAAAGGTGTCCAGGGCGGAGAGGCGGTATTTTGGGTTACAGACAGCTTCTGGAAGGCAAGAAGCCGCCCTTAGAGGTAGGGGCCGAGGTGGAAGCCGCCGAGGACGTGGATGTGGGCGTGGTGCTGGGTCTGCAGGGCGTCGGGGCCGAAGTTGGAGAGGAGGCGGAAGCCGTTGGGGCAGAGCTCCTCGGCGAGGGTGACGGCGGCGGTGCTGACCTTTTGCAGCATGCCGCTCTTCCAGAGGTCCTGCTGGGCTATGTGCTGCTTGGGCATGGCCATCATCATCACGGGCGCCCAGCGCAGGATGTTGTCGAAGATGATGACGTCGTCGTCTTGGTAGCGGACCGTTCCGGGCTCGCGGCCCGCGATGATTTCACAGAAGACGCAGTAGTACTCCAAAGGCGGGACCCTCAGCTTCCACGGGGGTTGGATGGGCGGCGCCGCGGCGCGGAGGCCGGGGGCTTGGATGCGTAGGCCCGCCCCGTCCGGTAGTCGGGGGCGACGATTTCAAAGATGTCGCTCTGCCGCATGTCGCTGAGCCGCGACCAGATGCGCGGTGGTATCTGATCGCTGATCGGGCTGCCGGTGCCAAGGTCTTCGATCTTGGCGTAGGTGGTGACGGCGAGCACCGTGGGCAGCCTCGCTATCATGCGTTGGTTCAGGATCAGGTCGAGGGTGTTCCACGCCCACTCGCTGCTGCTCCCCGCGTCCAGGTCGTCGAGGGCCAGCAGGCCGGCGCGTCCTAAGCGGTCGATGATCTCGAATTCGGTGCGCTTCGACTGTCCGAACGTCGAGCGCAGGTAGTAAAAGAGCTTGGGGATGAGAACATAAAGCACGTCGGTGCGCTGCTCGCGCTGGTAGCCGGCGATGGCGGCCATCAGGTGGGTCTTGCCGCAGCCGGGTTGGCCGAGCAGGACGAGCGAGCCCTGGGGGTGTTTGGCGAAGGCGTGAGCGCTGCGCAGGGCTCCCTCGAGGTTTTGGCGGATGGGGCCGCGCAGGCCTCTGATGGGGTCGAAGTTGTCGAAGGTCAGGTCTGGAATCGCCGTGTCCAAAACCTCGACGGGGTCTCCCGAAGCCGCGCGGCCGCCGAGCCGCACGACGCGCGAGACGGCGGAGTCGTCGAGCCGCCCCGCGATGCGCTCGTCGAGCTTGCTGACCGGCCCCGGGGTGGTGATGACGGTGGGGAGCCGCTCGTTGTAGCGATGCCCGAGGAGCTGCGCGAGCTTCTCCTTGGCCCACGGCGTGGCGCTTTCGTCGCCCAGGTCGTCGAGCACGAGCAGGGGGACGGCGCGCACCTGCTCGAACATCTCGTCGTAAGCCAGATCGCTATCGGGGGCGTAGGTCGAGCGCAAGTGGTCGAGCAGGTCGGCGGCGGTGACGAAGAAGACGGGCTCCCCGGCGGCGATGCGCCCGTTGGCGATGGCGGCGGCGAGGTGGGTCTTGCCGCTCCCCGTCGGGCCGAGGAGGACGAGCCAGCCGTCAGGCGCGGCGGCGTAGGCGCGCGCTTGGTCGACGGCGGCGGCGTCGATCTTGAGGGGGCCGAGGGAGTCGAACGTCACGTCTCCGAGTGCGCCGAGGTTGCTGAGCTTGGTCAGCCGGTAGCGGTGCTCGGACTCGAAGCGCGCCAGGGCGCAGGCGCAAGGGAAGATCTCGCCGAAGTCGGGATGCCCGACGGGAACGTCGCGGCGCACCCAGCCGATGTCGCCGCAGGTCTCGCACTCGAGCGCGGGACGGGCCGGCGCGGGCTCAGCTTCGCCTGACGACGTTCCGGCCCCCGGACGGGCCTGTCCGTTCGGCCCCGCCTTCCTGCGATAGTTCCCGAGGACGTCTCCGATGCTTTCCATCCGGTCCGCCTTGGCGTTCCCAGTTTTCTAGAATGCGTTGGATGTAGCGCCAGCTACGCTTGTTCAGCCGTTGGGCCTCGCGGAACGCTTCGACGATCCACTCAGGGGGATAGGCCTCTTCGGCCTCTTTGAGGTCGTCGGCGATCAGCGGGGACACGATGCCGATGTTGGCTTCGTAGAGCGAGAAGATGTCCCGGCGCTCGGGCATCCGCGGCGGGGGGGCCGCCTTGGGCATGGCGCCGAGGTCGATCTCGCCCCGCCGGACCCGCTCGACGGCCCTGCGGTCGGCGTCCGTGTTCAGCCAGTATAGATGGTCTGTCGAGCCGGATTCGTCCAGGGCCAAGTGCAGGAAAACGCCACGGACGGTGGCCTTCCCCAACCCGTTGACGAGCGCCTCGGCGGGGTCGCCGCCGGCCCTGGCGAGTCCGGACATAAGATCGAGATCGGCGGCGAGCTCGGCTTGGGTGACGAAGCGGACGTAGCCCTTCTTCATAGCGAGCCGCCGGAAGACGTGGAGGCTAACGCGCAGCTCGTCATCGTCGTCGATGAGGGGCAGGACATCGGTGAAGAAGGCGTTGGGAATCGCCGTCTTATCGGAGCGGGAGGGGAATCCGCCGAAGCTGTCCATGCGCGCCCCGTTCAGTTGACCTTCGCGGCGTTGCGGAAAGTGGTGATGCGTTCGTCGAACCACAGCTTGATCATGCCGATGGGGCCGTGGCGGTGCTTGGCCACGATGATCTCGGAAGCGCCCTTGGGATAGGGCCGGTCGGGGTGCAGTTTCTCCCACTGCTCCTCACCGTGGATCATGTCCTCGCGGAAGATGAACATCACGACGTCGGCGTCCTGCTCGATGCTGCCGCTCTCGCGCAGGTCGGAGAGCATGGGCCGCCGGTCCGGTCGAGACTCGATGGCGCGGCTCAGTTGGGAGAGGGCAAGGACGGGCACGTCCAGGTCGCGGGCGAGACCCTTCAGCGAACGCGAGATCTCGCTGACCTCTTGGACGCGGTTGCCCCCGCTCCCGCGTCCGTCGCCGTGCATCAGTTGGAGGTAGTCGATGATGATCAGGTCGAGGCCTCGTTCGATGTGGAGGCGGCGGGCCTTGCTGCGCATCTCAACGACGTTGAGCAGGGGGGTGTCGTCGACCCATATCGGGAGTTCGGAGAGCTCGCCGATGGCCTGCATCAGGCTGCCTTCCTCGGTGTCGAACTGGCGGCCTTGACGGTATTCCCGGAGCCGGTAGGCGTCGATCTGGGAGACGCTGGAGAGCAGGCGGTCGGCGAGCTGCTCCTTGCCCATTTCCAGGCTGAAGAGGGCGACGTGGGCGCCGCTGGCGTTGGCGGCGTTGTAGGCGATGTTGAGGGCGAGGCTGCTCTTGCCCAAGCTGGGCCGAGCGGCGAGGATCACGAGGTCGGAGCGCTGCAGGCCGCCGAGCAGCTTGTCCAGGTCGAGGAAGCCGGTGGGTATGACTTCGGGAGCGTCGGGGCGGAGCTCCGAGGACTCGCGGCGGTCGACGAGGTACTGGGTGAGGATGTCGCTCAGCGCGACGAAGTCGCGGCCGCCTTCGCCGGTGCGGAGGCGGAAGAGGTGGTCCTCGGCCTGGGTGAGGGCGGCGTCGACGTCCGGCCCGCCCTCGTAACCGACCGCGGCGATGGCTTCGGAGGCATCGATGAGGCGGCGCATCATGGCGACGCGGTGCACGATGCGGGCGTAGTGCTCGATATGGGCGGAGGTGGGGGTCTTGGCCACGAGGTGGCTCAAGTACATCGCCCCGCCGATCTCTTCGAGCACGCCTTTCTGGTCGAGCTCGTGGGCGACGGTTACCTGGTTGATCGCCTCGGTGCGGTCGAATAGCGCCAGGCAGGCGTCGTAGCACGCCTTCGTCCTGGGCAGGGAAAAGTCGCCGGCGTCGAGCACTGTGGCGACTTTGAGGAGCGCGTCGCTGTCAATGAGGAGGGAGCCAACGACCGCCTCCTCCGCCTCCACGTCCTGGGGCGGCAGACGATCCGTGTTAACCATGGCGCTCCCTACGAAGTCTGGGGCTCGTCGTCCTCGGGCTCGTCCTGCTCCGCCGCTTCCGCGGGCGCTTCTTAGCTGGGCGCTTCGCCTTCCGCGTCGGGGGCGGCGTCAGCTTCGGGGGTGGTGTCGGTGTCGGCGTCGGCTTCGCCGTCGGTTTCGAGCTCGGCGACAACTTCTTCGGCGGTGGCTTCCTTTTCGAGGGAGCCGCCGATGGGGGCGACGCGCACGGTCACGGAGGGCTCGAAGCCGAAGCCCAGCTTGACGGGGACTTCGTAGGTTCCGAGCTGGCGAATCGGCTCGGTGACGACGAGGCGGCGGTCGATCTCCTGCCCGGCGATCGCGTTAAGCTCCTCGGCGATCATGGAGTTGGTGATGGAGCCGTAGAGGCGGTTGTTGCGTCCGGCGCGGACCTCGATGGTGATCGTCGCGCCGGCGATCTTCTCGGCGACGGCGGACATGCTCTTCTCGGCGACGTCGCGGCGCTTCGAGGCGCTGGACTGGAGCCGGGCGACCCGGTTCATCTGGTCGGGCGTCGCCAGCACGGCGAGCCGCTTGGGGAGCAGGTAGTTGCGCCCGAAACCGTTCTTGACGTTCTTGATGTCGCCGGCGTAAGCCGTGCCGGGAACGTCTTCGACGAAAAGCACTTGCATGGGGAGAGACCTCTTTCAGAGCGTGGGCGGCGGCCCGAAATGGGCCGGGGTTCATTATAGGCGCCGCTCCAACCCTCGCACAAGAAACGCATGGCGGCGTGGGAAGTGGTCGGCCATCCCGGGCGTCCGTCCGCGCCGTTTCCTTGCATTTATTGGAAGTATTGCCACGGCAGAGGGGTCCGGGCGGGGATGCGCAGAGGTCGGCTAGGCGCCAGTGGGGGTGCGGTTCGGGTCGCGTAATGGTGGGTTTAAGGCCGTTTTGTGGGGCTCCGGCGCTGTTCGCGGTGATCGGAGGGCTCGCCAACAGGAGTGGGGTGTGGCGGGGGCGCAACCGGGTTCCTGCCAATTTCGCCAAGTGGTGTGCCAATTCCGCCAATTTTGCCAATTCCGCTAGGCGGGTGGGTGCAGGATAGCGGGCTTCGTGTAGGTTGGCGCGCCCCGCCTCCCCCCGCCCTCACCCCAACCCTCTCCCAGCGGGAGAGGGGGCAAGAAGGGAGGGCACCTGTGGGGGCCGGGGTGCCCTTTGGGCGCGTGTCATCTCTCAGTCTCCGCCGGAGGGGAGGGCGAGTCGTGACTCGCCCCTACGGGAGCGAGGGCGCCGCCGCGCGGCGGGCGTTACTTTAGGGAGACGTGGCAGGAGGCGAGGCCGCGTTTCTCTAGGTATTGCTGGTGGTAGTCCTCGCCTATCCAGAAGTCGCCGACGGGTTCGATTTGGGTGACGACGGGGCGGCCGGCGTAGCGCTTGGCGGCCTGGAGGGCGTCGCGGGCGGCCGTGGCGACGCGCTGTTGCTCGTCGTCGTGGTAGAAGATGGCGGTGCGGTATTGCGAGCCGAAGTCGGGGCCCTGGCGGTTAAGCTGGGTGGGGTCGTGGATGTTCCAGAACGTATCCACGATCTGTTCGTAGGAGACCTTCTCGGGGTCGTACTCGACTTGGACGACCTCGGCGTGGCCGGTGCGGTCGGTACAGACCTCGTGGTAGGTGGGGTCTGGCTTTTGCCCCCCCATGTAGCCGACGGCGGTCTGAGTCACGCCGTCGATCTGGCGGAAGGCGGCCTCGACGCCCCAGAAGCAGCCCCCACCGAACGTCGCCTTTTTGGTGTTGGATGCGCTCATGTCGCTCATGCTCTTCCTCCCGCTCTGCTCTCCTCGCCTGCCGGCTAGCCTTGCATCACCGGCGTGAGTCCATTGTTCCATGCCTCGGCTAGTGCCGCCACCGGGGCGTCGACACCGCCGAGGCGGAGCCGTTCGCCGCCGACCTCGCCGACGCGCTCCAGCGGGACGTCCGCCTTCCGCGCGCCCGCTTCCAGCCACGGCCCATCGTCCGGGCTTGTAGAGACGACGATACGCGACTGCGCCTCTCCGAACAAGATGGCGGTCTGATCCACCGGCGCGGCACTCGTGCCGAGAGCGGCGCCTTCCAAGCCGATATTGCCGATGCTGCAGCAGACGGCGGCGGCGACGGCCAGCCCGCCGAGCGAGCAGTCGTGGGCCGAGCGGAGCTTCCCCGCGCGAATCGCATCGAGGCAGAGCCGCTGCGCGCGCATTTCGAGGGCGAGGTCGATGCTGGGGCGTCCCTCGACGCGCTCGTGCACCGCGGCGAGGTACTCGGAGCCGGCGAGGTTGGCGGGGCCGCCTTGGACACCGCCGATGACGTAGACGAGGTCGCCGTCGCCCTTGAACCCCGGCGAGCAGCGTTGGTCGATCTCCTCGAGCAGGCCCAGGGCGCCGACGATGGGAGTTGGGTAGATCGGCTCGCCACGCGTCTCGTTGTAGAGGCTGACGTTGCCGCTGATGACGGGGACGCCGAGGGCGTTGCAGGCGTCGGCCATGCCGTCGATGCAGCGCTCCATCTGATAGTAGACCTCCGGCTTTTCGGGGTTGCCGAAGTTGAGGCCATCGGTGACGGCGACGATCTCGGCTCCGACGCAGGCAAGGTTGCGCGCCGCCTCCATGACGGCGATGGCGCCGCCGGCGTAGGGGTCGAGGTGGCTGAAGCGCCCGTTGCCGTCGGTGGTGAAGGCGAGGCCCTTGCTGGTCCCCTTGACCCGGAGCAGCGCGGCGTCGGCGCCCGGGGGTATGACGGTGTTGTCGATGACCTGGTGGTCGTATTGACGGAAGACGGGGCGCTTGCTGGCCACGTTGGGGCTTTGGAGGAGCCGAAGGAGCACGTCGTTCATGGGGAGGCCGGGAGCGGGAAGGAGCGACAGGTCGGCCTGCTGGAGCGCCGCGAGCCAGCGCGGCTCGGCGGAGGTCGGGGTGTACTCCGGCGCCTCGGCGAGGTCGGTGATAGAGGCGTCGCAGACGAGGTCGTTCCCATCGTAGATTCGCGCGCGTCCGTCGTCGGTGATCTCGCCGATGATGGTCGAGGTGAGGCCCCAGCGGTCGAAGATGGCGCGGACGCGGGCCTCGCGGCCCCGCTCGACAATGACGAGCATGCGCTCCTGGGATTCGGAGAGCATCACCTCGTAGGGCGTCATGCCGGACTCGCGCCGGGGGACCTTGGCGACGTCGATCTTCAGGCCGAGCCCGCCCTTGGCGGCGGACTCGATGGCAGCGCTGGTGAGGCCGGCGGCCCCAAGGTCCTGCATGGCGACGACCTCGTCGAGGGCGGCGGCTTCGAGACAGGCCTCGATGAGGCACTTTTCAAGGAAGGGGTTGCCCACCTGCACCGCGGAGCGCAGCTCCTTCGTTTCCTCGAAGGAGCGGGAGGCGAGCCCCGACGCGCCGTGGATGCCGTCGCGGCCCGTCTCCGCGCCCACGAGCATGATCGAGTTGCCCGGGCCTTTCGCGGTCGAGGAGACGAGGTCGCCGTGGCTGAGGAGGCCGACGCACATGGCGTTCACGAGGGGGTTTTCGCCGTAGGCGTCGTCGAAGAAGACCTCGCCACCCACGTTGGGGATGCCGAGGCAGTTGCCGTAACCGCCGATGCCGGCGACGACGCCCTGGAGCAGACGGCGGTTCTGGGGCTGGTCGGGCGCGCCGAAGCGCAGCGAGTTCAGTAGCGCGATGGGCCGCGCTCCCATGGTGAAGATGTCGCGGACGATGCCGCCGACGCCGGTGGCCGCGCCCTGATAGGGCTCGATGGCGGAGGGGTGGTTGTGGGACTCGATCTTCATGGTCACGGCGAGGCCGCCGCCGATATCGACGACGCCGGCGTTTTCCTCGCCGGGCTTGACCATGACCCGGGGGCCGGTGTTGGGGAAGCGGCGGAGCAGCGCCTTGGAGTGCTTGTAGCCGCAGTGCTCGCTCCACAGCGAGCCGAACATGCCAAGTTCGAGGGGGTTGGGCTCGCGGTCGAGCCGGTCGACGATCATCTCGTACTCGGCGGCGCTGAGGGCCACCTCGTCGAGCATCTCTTGGGTTACCGGCACGGCGCGCCGCCGGAAGCGTTGGTGGGGTAGGTGTGAGCGTCGCGGCGCATGGGCTTCCCGGCGCTCATCGTACCATAACGAGGGGGATGCTCTTGGGCGCCGGTGGGGGTGGAGAGAGGGCGTGCGTGCCGGCTAGCGCCCAACGACTCCGGGCCGCTAGCCGCCGTCGGAGTCGCTGGGCAAGACGAAGTGGAGCGGGGCCTTGCCCACATCCGTCCAATTGCCGCCGTCATTAGGGGCGCAGGTCACGCCGACCCACCAGCCCTCGCCGGGTGGTGGGTCAAACAACCAGCCCGTCTCTTGGTAGACCGTGGTTGTGGCCGGGGCGGGATGGAAGCCCAGGTTTCTGACGAGGCGATTAAGCTCCTCGGTGTGGTACACCCCGACGAGGTACCGGCTATCGCAGGCGCCGGGGTCGGTCCACTCGACCGTCATGTTGATGAAGTTGAGGTTCGTGCCCTCCACCGGCCGCGGGCTGAGCGTCACGGTGACGGGCGCGGCGTCGGGGTCGGGCGTGGCGGTGGCCTCCGGCGTGGCGGTAGGCTCCGGCGTAGCTGTGGCCTCCGGCGTAGCGGTGGCCTCGGGTGTGGCGGTAGGCTCCGGTGTGGCCGTGGCCTCCGGTGTGGCGGTAGGCTCCGGCGTGGCTGTGGCCTCCGGCGTGGCCGTGGCCTCCGGCGTAGCGGTAGGCTCCGGTGTAGCGGTGGCCTCCGGTGTGGCGGTGGGCTCCGGCGTGGGAGTCGGCGTCGGCGTCGGGCCGCCCACGTTGATGGTGACGCCGGTCGTGGCCCTGCCGCCGTCTGGGTCGTCCGCCTGCACCGTGAGTCCGTAGGACGTTTGTGGCAGCGTGGTCTCGGAGCGCGTCGATACCTCCGAGACCCTGATGTCGCCGGAGTTCCCGATCGTGAACGCGGTGCTACCCGTGATCGAGTACGTGATGGCGTCGCCCTCGGGGTCCGACGCCGTCACCGAACCCACGAAGGTGTTCCCCGTGAGTGCGCTGATCGAGAACACCTGGGCCGACTCCGAGAACACGGGCGGCAGGTTCATGGCCACCGTGTTCAGCTCGTCGACCCCGTGAATCCTTATGGTCGAGACGTGGCGAAACTCGACGCCGTCCATCCAGACGTTTTCGATCCGAATTTTCGCCAACCCTCGGTTCGTGATCCAAAAGTCAAGGGTCTCGGTTTCGCCCTCCGACAGGGTGTTGGGGTCGATCTCAGCGGCGTAGTGCCTCGCGCTGACGCCATCGAGCGTCGTGCTGCCCAGGTCCCGGACGTTCACGACGTCGAAGCCACAGAACGTGCTCGTTAGGGTCTGGGATGGCCAGGAGGTCGTGTCGTGGAACTCCCACTCGCTCCCGGTCTCCCGGACGTAGTAGCGGTTATCGGTCAACATGAACCTCTCGCCCTCTAGGTTGCGGGCTGCATCGTAGTAGAGCGTGTGGGCGCCCTGGGGGCCGACCCGATACTCTGCCGTTTCCGTCGTGGCCACGACGCCGCCACGGGTCTCGACCCCTGTCCACGTGAGATCAAACGAGGAGGCCTTTCGCTGGTCGGCGCACGCATCACGCACGATCTGGGCGGCCGAGCGTTCCGTCGCCCACGGGGACATCACGACGGTTACGGCCGCCGCGGCCATCAGGACCAAAGCCACGAGCCCAAATCTTCGCAACGTCATGACACCTTCCTAGTCAGGATACTGGAACGTCGCGCTGTGATGTCCCCCGACCGACTGGATTGTGACGGGCGTGCCACCGGATGTCACCGTGTGGGTCCCGAACACATAGGTCCCGCCCAATATGCTCCAACCGCCGCCACCGACATTCTCCTGTAATCCTTTGGAGCGCCACAGGCACGTCCTTTCGTTTGGACACGGCGTCGGGCCTTTGCTGGCGTCTCGTGTGGGGCCGTCGGGGCCGTCGAACGTCACGCGGGCCTCGATCGTGGTGTCCACGAGGCTCCCTGAGACGCTCGCGACCACGCCCACAAGGCACGAATACGCCTCCACGACATTGATGGCCGCGAACGTCTCGCCCAAGTAGGCCTCAGCAAGCGTGATGATCGCTCTGCTACCTTCTTCGGAGTGGCGTGCCCGGTAGACCAGGGAGCGCCCCACGTGATAGACCTCATCAGGCGTCCGGGCTGCCCGTACGCTCGTGTACTGGTGTCTGTTGGGCATGACCGGCCTCATGCCCTGGCAGAGGAGCGGCCAGCTCTGGGGTACGGGGAACTGCGAGCAGGACGGCATCGTGACGGACTCGACGGACGAGGCGTCGCTCTGTCCCGTGTACCAGAACCCGTCAGAGTAGACCACGGTCCTGAACACGTACGTTTCGCCACAGCTCAGCTTTGTGGCCGCGACTACCAAATGGCTCGTGTCGGGGTCCGCAACGGTCGCGATCCATACGTATCCCTCGGGTTGGTCCGGGTCCCTAGGGCTGAGCTGTCCGAAAGCCGTAGCGGGAACCGAGGCCGATTCCTTCAAGCCATTGGAGGTGTACCATATCCCGTAGCTCGCCACGGGATCCGGGGGGCGCTCCCACGTGATGGTCACGGCATCAAAGTCCGTGGCCATCAGGGTCTGGATCACGGGGGCAGGCGGGTTCTCGCAGGCGTTCGCCGTCATGGTTTCGGTCGCGGTCCACGGCCCTGTTGCCGTCGTGCTTTTCGCCCTGACGCGGAAGGTCTCGGTTCGGCCACAGCCGATTGCGATCTCGACCGTCGTGGAGGTCCAGCCCTTCACCTTGCTGCCATGCTGAATCTCATAGCTGACCGCGCCGGTCACGTTGTCCCACCTGAGCGAGACCATCGCCGCCGACGTCTGCGACTGCGTCACCTCGAACCCCGTGACCGCGAGATTCTGGTTCGGGATGGCCGTGGCGGTTGGGGTAGCCGTCGGCGTGGCGGTTGGTGTAGCCGTGGGCGTCGAGGTCGGTGTAGCCGTGGGCGTGGCGGTTGGTGTCGCCGTGGGCGTGGCGGTTGGTGTCGCCGTCGGCGTGGCGGTTGGTGTCGCCGTCGGCGTCGAGGTCGGCGCGACCCCCACGACCCTGGTGGCGTCGAACGAGTAGGGCCCGTACTCTCTTGAGCTTCCCGAGCCTCGGAAGCTCCGCGCGCGGTGGTTATAGATCTCGCCGGCCGTCAGGCTCGATACCACGTGGCTCGTGGTCTGGGAATTCGTAATCGTCGCTTCCGTAAACCACGTGTCGCACTTCGTGACGGGTCGGCCCGGGGAGGTGTTGCGCCCGCAGCCCAAGACCTCGAGCTGTTTGATCTCGTACCCATCGGCGTTGGGATCGCGGGTCCAACTCAACGTGATGCGGCCGTCGCCGCTCGACCCGATGAGGCCGATGTCGCGGAGCGCCGGCTCCGGCACGGTCCTGGAGATTGCCGACGAGTAGGCGTACTCGTCGGCGCCCTGGATCGACCGGTAGCTCCGCACGAGGTGCGTGTACGGCCCTGGCGCGAGGCCCGACATCGTGACGCTCGTGCCGGTCGTGCTCGTGACCCCGACCCAGCTCTCCGTGCACGACCGCTGCACGCCGTCATCGTCTCCGCCGTTTTCCGGTGCGCCGCGACGGAGTCCCGAACAGTCGATGTCCAGCCGTTGGACGTCGTAGCGCTGAGCGTTTTGGGCGCTGCGCCAGCGCAGCAGGATGTCACCATCACTCGCGGTCGCCGAGAGGCCGCTGGGCGCGCCGAGCGGCGGGATCGGCGTGGGTGTGGGCGTGTTGGTCGGCCGTGGCGTGTTAGTGGGCCGCGGCGTATTGGTCGGCCGTGGCGTGTTGGTAGCTGTGGGCGGCGGCGGGTTTGTAGCCGTGGGTTCCGGCGTGGCCGTAGGCTCGGTCCCATCACAATGACCCCGGGCGCTTGAATCCTGGCCGCGGTACAGGTCATCACAGTGGTCTGCCGTGGGTGTGGGCTCCGGCGTGGCCGTGGGCGGCGGGTGGATTATTGGGGTGCAAATCCACTCATCCAAAAAGTTCCAGTAGCAGTGCTCCTCGTGCGAACTCAACGGCGCCGCGAGCGCTGTATCGGAGGACGACCGGAACACGACGATCACTATCGCGAGCACGAGCACGAACAGCGCCAGGCCAAAGGCAATAGTGAACGCGAGTGTGACATGTATGTGGTATACGTAGCGTCGGCGTCCATGTCAAGCCCAGCTATGAGGGGCCGGAGGGAGGGGGAGGCGCCCTGCGGGCGCCGGCGCGCCTGTGGCGCGTACCCTCTCTCAGTCTCTCCCAGAGAGACCTTTGCGTAACTCGGCGGTCGGGCCTCGGCAAGGTCGCGCGGCCCCCGCCGCCCCCCGCCCTCACCCCAACCCTCTCCCGGCGGGAGAGGGAGTAAGACCCCGCGCCACCTCCCTTTCCTGCGGCCAGCAGGCGGCGTTCTTCCCCTCGCCGGAGTTTTGCAAAGGCCTCCAGAGGGAGAGAGGCCGGAGGAGAGGTGACGGGGGGCTAGCCGTTGACACTGTGAAATGGCGGCCCGTATTCTGGGTTCCATTCTGGAAGCCGCTACGGAGACCTCGTTGCCTCCAATCGAGACCCTCGTCGAGGGACTATTGCGGGGTGAAAAGCTCGCCCTCGCCCGGCTCATCACCCTGATCGAACGGGAAAGCCCCGACGCTTCGCGCGCGCTCAGCCTTGCGCTGGCCGGCGCGGAGGAGCGGGCGGGGCGCTCCTACTGCGTCGGCTTCACCGGCCCACCGGGATCGGGGAAGAGCACGCTGGTCGACGGGCTCACCACGAACATACGGGGCGGCGAGGGCGACGCCACCGTGGGCATCGTCGCCGTCGACCCCAGCAGCCCCTTTACCGGCGGCGCGCTGCTCGGCGACCGGATACGGATGGAGGGCCACTACAAAGACCCCGGCGTCTACATCCGCAGCATGGGGACGCGGGGGGGCCGCGGCGGGGTGCCCAGCGTGGCGCAGCGCGTCACGTCGCTGCTGGCGGCGTCGGGCAAGGACTACGTCATCGTCGAGACCGTCGGCGTGGGGCAGACGGAGCTCGATGTCATGGAGACCGCCGACACGGTCGTCGTGGTGCTGGTCCCGGAGGCGGGCGACACGATTCAGACGATGAAGGCGGGGCTCATGGAGATCGCCGACGTCTTCGTGGTGAACAAGGCGGACCGCGGCGGAGCGGAGAAGCTCGCCTCGAATATCGAGCAGAGCCTGACGCTGATCTACGAGGAGTCGTACTGGCGCGCGCCGGTACTGCTGACGGAAGGGACCGCCGGCGTCGGCGTACCTGAGCTGCGAGAGGCGATCGAGGGTCACCGCAAGGCGGCGGCGGAGTCGGGCGAGTTGGAGCGGCGGCGCCGGCGCCGCCGCCGGGCGCAGTTTGTCAAAAGCGTGGAGGAGAAGATCACCGGGGCCTTCCACGCGATGCTCGACGACAGCCCCATGCTCCAAGATCTCCTGCGGGAAGTCGAGGAGGGCGCCCGCGATCCCTACACGGCCGCGTCGGAGGCGCTGCGCGACCGTGGAGTCCGCGACCGCTGGCTCTCGCTCTCGGACGACTAGCGGGGTCCACGTCAAGGTTTGTGGACGGCGCGGGCGCGAAGGCGTAACGTTGGCGTAACCCGTGAGACGGCGGGCTCTTCTATCATCGGAGGAACCGGGAAGGTTAGGGCTCTCGTATCATAGGGATGTGAAGAGGAGGCGCCCCCGGGGGCGTCGGCGCGCCTGACGGCGCGGACCCTCTCTCAGTCTCCCCCAGAGGGGGAGAGGCCGGAAGGGGAGCGCCCCAGAGGGGGGGGAGGCCGGAGGGAACTTCGCCTTCGGCCCCCGCTAGAACGCCGGGGTTGCGCAAAGGTCTGAATCGGAAGGCAGGAGGTCGCGTGTGGCGGAATCCGAGTACGACATTCTGGTGATTGGGCAGGGGGCGGCCGCGTTCAGCGCGGGGCTCTACGCCGCCCGCTATCAGGTGAAGACGATCGTGGTGGGGCAGACGTTCGGAGGAGAGACGGCGACGGGCGGCCTCATCGAGAACTACCCGGGGCACGTCGAGGTCCAAGGCTTCGATCTGATGCTCAGCATGAAGGAGCAGGTGCAGAAGTACGACGTGCCGGTCGTGGACGCCGAGGTGACCACGCTGGAGCACCGCGACGACTGCTTCACCGCCCGCGACGACGAGGGCGAGGAGTACGTCGCCAAGTCCGTCGTGCTGGCGATGGGGCGGGAGCGCCGCACCCTGGGGCTCGACCGCGAACAACAATGGATCGGCCAGGGAGTGTCGTACTGCTCGACGTGCGACGCGCCTCTCTACCGCCGCCGCACCGCCGCGGTCGTCGGCGGGGGCGACGCCGCGGTGAAGGGGGCGTCGCTGGTGGCGCAGTACGCCGACCGAGTCTACGTGATCTACCGCGGCGAGGAGTTCGTGCGCCCCGAGCCGGTGAACCTTTCCAAGATGCGCGAGCAGGCGAACATCGTGCCGGTCACCGGCACGAACGTGGTGGAGCTCAGGGGCGGCGACTATCTGGAGTCGATCGTGCTCGACCGCGAGGTCGACGGCTCGACGGAGTTGAAAGTGGACGGCCTGCTGATCGAGATCGGAGCCAATCCGAACATCGCCCTCGCCCGCCAGTTGGGCGTCAACACCAACGACAAGGACGAGATCGTCGTCGACAAGTACATGGGGACCAACGTGCCCGGCGCGTTCGGCGCGGGCGACATCACCGACGCCTCGGGCGAGCTCAAGCAGGCGATCACCGCGGCGGCGCAGGGCGCGCTGGCGGCGACGACGGCCTACGAGTACGTCACCGAACATACCGGCGGCTGCTGCGCCATGCACGGCATGGGCTTCGGCGTCAGGGCGGGGGCCTAGCGGCGACGCGGGAAGGGTCATGGACGCCGGGCCGCCCATCATCGTCGTCGATCTTGGCGGCACCAACCTCCGCGTAGGGCTGGTCGAGCCGACCGGCGGCATCATCGACCGCGTCCGCGAGCCAACGCGCGCCGAGGACGGCCCGGAGCGCGTCGCCGACCGCATCGTCGAGACGGGCCGCGGGCTGCTCGCCAAGCACGGCTTCTCCAAGGCGATGGGCCTAGGCGCGGCCATTGCGTCGCCGCTGGACAAGCACGGCGTGCTCTACGATCCGCCGAACCTGCAGGGCTGGGGCGTCGTTCCTTTCCAACTGATGCTGGCGGAACGCTTCGATGGGCCGGTCCGCATGGGCAACGACGCAACGGTCGCCTGTCTGGGCGAGTACGTGTTCGGCCAGGGCCGGGGGATGAGCGACCTGATCTACCTGACGGTGAGCACGGGGGTCGGCGGCGGCGTCATGGCCCACGACACGTTGCTCTCGGGTTACCGCGGCCTTGGCCCCGAGCTCGGCCACATCATCGTGGATAGGGAGGCGGAGGACGCCGCCGGCCAAGCCGGGGTCGAGACGGGCCCCTGCGGACACTCGGGCTGCTTGGAGATGATGACGTCGGGCACGGCGATCGCGCAGCGGGCGCGGACGAGGCTCGAAGGCGGCGCCCAGAGCTCGCTGCGGGGGATGGCGCTCGGCAGGCTGGAGGAGATCGAAGCGGAACATGTCTTCCGCGCGGCCGCGGAGGGCGATCCCTTTGCCGCCGATTTAATGAAGACGGCGGCGCGCGATCTCGCGTTCGGCCTGGTTAGCCTGATCCACGCCTTCAATCCCCGGCGCATCGTGCTTGGGGGCAGCGTGGCGCTCTACAACTGGGAATTGCTGGGCCCATTTGTCGAAAGCCGGGTGCGAGAGCACGCCTTCCCGCCGTTCCTCGATCCCTTCGACATCGTGCTCTCCGAGTTCGGGGACGACGCAGGGCTGATCGGCGCGGCGGCGCTCGTGGCGCACCGGCCCGGAGGCTGAATATGGCTTCCGAGGCTCTCCCCGCCGGTTACCGCCTCGCGGAGTACGGCATGGTCCACGGGCGGTTCCAGCCCTTTCACAACGAGCATTGGCGGTACACCGCGGGCGCGCTGGCGCGTTCGGAGCGGCTCATCGTCGGCATAACCAACCCCGACCCCGGCGAGATTCGTCCGGAGGCCGCCAGCGGCCACCGGCACCTCTTGGAGAACAACCCCTACACCTATTTCGAGCGCATGGAGATGGTCTTGGCGGCGCTGAAGGAGGGCGGGGCCGACCTCGACAGGGTGCGCGTGATTCCCTTCCACATCAGCGAGCCCGCCAGGTGGCGTTACTACCTGCCGCCCGCCGATAAGCTGCGTCACTTCGTGCGCGTCTTTTCTCCGTGGGAGCAGTCAAAGGTGGACAGGCTGCGGGCCGAGGGCTACGAGGTCGAGGTCCTGGACCCGGGCACGGAGAAGGGGATCGAGGCCACGGAGGTGCGGCGGCGCATGGCGGCGGGCGACGACTCGTGGAAGAGGCTCGTCCCCGGCGCAGTGGCCCGCTGCCTGGAGCGCATCCACGCACCGTCGGGCTAAGGTCGCTCGGCCGCCAGGGCGGCGCGCCGCTGCTTGGCGCGGTAGAGCTGGACGGCGGTGTTGATGACCGCCATGTGGGTGAAGGCCTGGGGGAAGTTGCCCAGAGCCGCGCCGTCCACGGGAGCGATCTCCTCGCTGAAGAGGCCCACGTCGTTGGCGTAGCCGAAGAGCGTGTTCATCATGGCCTCGGCGCGGTCGATCTCTCCCAGGTA
This sequence comes from Dehalococcoidia bacterium, assembly GCA_965261455.1. GTDB lineage: Bacteria > Chloroflexota > Dehalococcoidia > SHYB01 > SHYB01 > DAOUKH01. The sequence continues at coordinate 654,139 of OZ253453.1, forward strand.
AATCAGGTTGTCCACGAGCCAGAACGAGCAGAGGTTGAACGTGCCCTCGTGCCCGGCGAGGCCGTCGTCGAAATCCTTGTAGCGGTAGACGAGCCCCTGGGGCGACGTCAGGTTCCGCTCGATCTGCTCGATGGTGGAGCGCATGCGCGGGTCCGACGCCTTGATGAAGCCGACGAGGGGGAGCATGAGCACCGAGGCGTCGAGGTTGGCGCTGCCGTAGGACTGGACGAAAGCACCGATGCCCTCGTCGTAGCCGTGGCGCAGCACGTCTTCCTTGATCTCCTCGCGCGCCGCCTTCCAGCGTTCGATTTCGGCTTGGTCGTCCCAGGCGATTGAGTCGGAGACGCGGATCGCCCGGTCTAGGGCGACCCAGCACATCACCTTCGAGAAGATGAAGTGTTTGCGTCCGCCGCGCGTCTCCCAGATGCCCTCATCGGGCTCCCGCCAGCTTTGCATCACGAACTCCACGACATCGCGGCAGAACTGCCAGTATTCCTCGTCGAACTCGCCGCAGTACTTGCGGTAGAGGTAGGCGGAGTCGAGCACTTCGCCGAAGATGTCGAGCTGGAGCTGGGTGTGTGCCCCGTTGCCGATGCGCACGGGGCGGGAGCCGCGATAGCCTTCGAGGTGGTCGAGGGAGAACTCGGCAAGGCGGCGCTCGCCGGCGAGGCCGTACATGATCTGGAGGTCTTGGGCGCGGCCCGCGGTGGCGCGCTTGAGCCAGCGTTTGAACGCGTCGGCCTCCTCTATGAAGCCGACGAGGTTGAGGGCGTAGATGGCGAAGGTGGCGTCGCGGATCCAGGTATAGCGGTAGTCCCAGTTGCGCTCGCCGCCGACCTCCTCGGGGAGGGAGGTCGTGGCCGCGGCGACGATGCCGCCGGTGGGGGCGTAGGTGAGAGCCTTCAAGGTGAGGGCGCTCCGCAGCACCTGCGTCTGGTAGAGGCCCTTGTAGGAGAAGGCCGCGCTCCATTCGCGCCAATAGGCCTTCGCCGCCTCCAGCAAGTCTTCCAGCTCGCCGTATTCGAAGTGTTGGCTCGAATATTCCTGACGCCAAGAGTAGTGGGCGGCGTACTCGGCGGTCTCGCCCGCCTTCAGGCGGCAGGTGGTGCGGAAGGTGCTGTCGTCCAGAGTTACCGGCGTGGGGCCCAGGAAGGCCAGGGCGTCGATGCCGCCGTGGGCGTAGCCGACGTTGGGCTCCACCAGCGAGGTGTGGGGGACGACCGCGCCGTATTGGAAGCGGGGTTGGCAGACGACGTCGAGTTCGATCTCGCCGCGCTCGCACCGTACGACGCGGCAGATCCCCTGGTTCTCGAAGACTTCGTTGGGGTGGCCCTCGGTCATCGGGTTCACCGGCATGAAGTCGTAGAGGATTGCCTTGCCGGAGGCGGTCTCGAACGTCGTTTCGAGCACCATCGTCTCGGGGAGGTAGCGCCGCGACGCGGTGTACTCGGACGCGGGGGCTATGGAGAAGTAGCCGCCCTTCTCCGCGTCGAGTAAGCGCCCGAAGACCGACCCGCTGTCGAAGCGGGGGAAGCAGGCCCAATCGACCGAGCCCATGCGCGAGACGAGGGCGCAGGAGTGGGTATCGCCGATGAGGGCGTACTCGCGGATGTCGTGGTAGGCCCCGCTCATGCCGGGATGCTCCGCAGCTCGGCGGCGGCGTCTTGGCTCAGGAACCAGTGCAGGGAGCCCTGCCTGGGCGCGACGAGTCCGGCGGGGACGCTGGGTTCGCGCAGGCCGGGCTCGATGGCTTGGCGCACCATCGCCGCCTTGTCCTCGCCGGCGGCGAGGAAGACGGCCCGGCGCGCGGCGTTGATGAGCGGCAGGGTGAAGGTCACCCGCGCCGGGCCGGGGCCGTCGAGGCGCGACGCCCTCACCAACTTGACGCGCTCCCGCACGGCGGGGTCGCCGGGGAAGAGCGAGGCGGTGTGTCCATCCTCGCCGATGCCGAGCAGCACGAGGTCGAATGCCGGCGCCGGGCCGCCGAGCTCCGCGCGAATGGTCTCCTCGTAGCGGCGGGCGGCGACGAGCGCGAGGTGCTCCGTTTCCATGCGATGGACGTGCTCGCGGGGGATTTCCACGTGGTCGAGCAGGGCCAACTTGGCCATGCCGTAGTTGCTGTCGGCGTGCTCGCGGCGGACGCACCGCTCGTCGCTCCAGAAGACGTGCCAGTTGGCCCAATCGGCCTCTTCGTCTTCGGCGAGCGTCTCGTAGAGGCGGCGGGGGGTCGAGCCGCCGGAGAGGGCGATGGTAAAGCGCCCGCGGCGGCGGATGGACTGCTCGGCAGCGGCGGCGACGAACGCGGCGGCGCCCCGCGCCAGACCGTCCTCGTCAGGAAAGAGGTGGATGTCAGTCAAGGCGGTCACCGTGGCCGCAGACGCGCAGCCAGGCGTGGTTGCGCTGGGCGAGCAGGGCGTCGGCGGCGTCGGGGCCCCATGAGCCGCGGTCGTAGGCGCGCAGCGGCGCGGGGGCGGCCCCCTCCAGCAGCGGCTCGACGATGCGCCACGACTCCTCGATTTGGTCGGAGCGGATGAAGAGACTCGGATCGCCCTCGATGGCGTCTTGCAGCAGGCGCTCGTAGGCGTCGGGGATGGGCTCGCCGGGGAAGGCCGAGCCGTAGTGGAAGGCCATGTCCACGGGGCGGGTGGACATGCCCTGATCGGGGACCTTGGCCGAGAAGCGGAGCAGCGCGCCTTCGTCGGGCTGGAGGCAGAACGAGAGTACGTTGGGCTGAGCGCCGCTGCCCTCGAAAATATGCTGCGGTGGACGCTTGAACTGGACGACGATTTCGGACTCTTTGCGCGCCAAGGCCTTGCCGGTGCGGACGTAGAAGGGCACGCCCTCCCAACGCCAGTTATCGATGAAGAGACGCACGGCGATGTAGGTGGCGGTGGGCGAGTCGGGCGCGACGCCGGGCTCGTCGGCGTAGCCGCGGTAGCGTCCGCGGACGGCGTGCTGCCGCACCCCCTCCGGCGACCAGCGCCGGAGCGCCTTCAGGGACTCGACGCGCATGTTGCGTAGGGTCTCGGGGTCGGAGGTCGGGGGCGGCTCCATCGCCACCAGCGCGACGAGCTGCAGCAGGTGGTTCTGCAGCATGTCGCGGGTCGCGCCGGTGATGTCGTAGTAGCCGGCGCGGCCGGCGAGGTCGACGCTCTCGGCCACGGTGATCTGCACGTTGTCGACGTAGTTGCGGTTCCACAGGGGCTCGAAGATGGCGTTCCCGAACCTGAACACCAGCAGGTTCTGTACCGTCTCCTTGCCCAGGTAGTGATCGATCCGGTAGACCTGGTCCTCCCGGAAGACGCGGAGCAGGCTTTCGTTGAGCTCCTGAGCCGAGCGCAGGTCGCGGCCGAAGGGCTTTTCGATGACGAGGCGCCGCCATCCCCCCGTCTCCGCCGCGAGCCCCGACGTGGCCAGGCCCATCACCGCGTCTTCGTAGAGGTTGGGCGCGATGGAGAGATAGAAGAGGCGGTTGGCGCTCGGATCTCCGCCCTCGACGTCGACGAGCTTGTGGCGGAGGTTGATCAGGTCCTCGCCCGCCGTGAGGCTTCCGTGCTGGTAGTGCACCCGCTTGACGAAGGCGCGCCAGTCGGGGGAGGCGTCGTCGACGCCGGCGAGGTCGCGGGCCTGCGCCGAGATGTATTCGCGGAAGGCGTCGTCGGAGTAATCGGTCCGGGCGAATCCGAGGACCTGCGTGTCGGCGGGGAGGCGGCCCTTGCGGTACAACTCGAACAGCGCGGGTATGAGCTTGCGCTTGGCGAGGTCGCCGCTCGCGCCGAGGATGACGACGCTGGTCTTGTCCGAGGCCATGCTAGCCCTTCTCGGCCGCCTTGACGGCGTGGCCGCCGAATTTGTTTCTCATGGCGGCGAGCACCCGGTCGGCGTAGGAGTTCTCCTGGCGCGACCGGAAGCGCTCGTAGAGCGACTGCGTCAGCACCGGCGCGGGGACGCCGAGTTCGGCGGCTTCCCGGACGGTCCAGCGGCCTTCGCCGGAGTCCTCCACGTAGCCCGCGATGTCGGAGAGCTCAGGGTCTTCGTCGAGCGCTTGGGCGGTGAGGTCGAGGAGCCAGGAGCGCACCACGCTGCCGTAGCGCCAGATCTGCGCGATGCGGTCGACTTCGAGGCCGAACTCCTCCTTGGCCTTCAGCATCTGAAAGCCCTCGGCGTAGGCCTGCATCAGGCCATACTCGACGCCGTTGTGGACCATCTTGGTGAAGTGGCCCGCGCCGGCCGGGCCGACGCGTCCGTAGCCGGTGGAGGGCGACGGCGCCAGGGTCTGGAAGATAGGTTCGAGGCGCGCGAACGCGTCGGCGGGGCCGCCGACCATGAGGGAGTAGCCGCCTTCGAGTCCCCAGATGCCGCCGCTGGTGCCCGAATCGAGGAAGTCGATGCCCCGCTCGGTAAGCTCCGCGGCCCGCCGCATGGTGTCGCGGTAGTCCGCGTTGCCGCCGTCGATGATCGCGTCGCCGGGCGAAAGCGCGTCGCCGAGCGAGCCGATGATGTGCTCGGAGACGCCGCCGGCGGGCGCCATGACCCACACGGCGCGGGGCGAAGCGAGTTTCGAGACCAGGTCTTCCAACGAGGCCGCGGCCTCGGCGCCCCGCTCACGGGCGGCCTCGACCGCATTGGCGTCGAGGTCGAAGACGGCGACGCGGTGTCCGCCGGCGAGGAGCCGCGCCGTCATGGCCCCGCCCATGCGTCCGAGGCCGACCATTCCGAGTTCCATAATCGTCCGCCTTTCCGTGCTGGGCGAGATTGTCGCCGGTTATACCGCCGCCGTTGGAGAGTCCTCGACACGTGCGGCCCGCCGCCCCAGGTCGAGGAGGGCCTGCAAGTCGCCTAGCGCTTGGGCCTTGGCGAGCACGCCGAAGCTGTAGCCCTCCCCGGGGATAGAGACGTCGTCCCCTTGGGGCGGCTCGAATTGCAGGAAGATGCCGCTCGCCGGGCCGCCCTTGTGCAACTGCCCCGTCGAGTGGAGGTAGCGCGGGCCGTAGCCGGCGGTGGTGGCGATCTTGTGGGTCGCCGCGATACGGCGGCGCAGCGCGGCGACGGCGTCGTCGGTCTCGTCGTTCTGGGGGCCGTAGACCTGGATAGCCGCGTAGTCGCCGGACTTGGCCCCGGCGAGCAGCGCGTCGAGCGACGGCGTTTCGGGCGGGTCGGGCAGCGCGCCCGAGTCGGCGTAGGCATCGAGCAATCGCTTCGTGGCGTCCTTCGCCTGCTGCACGTTCGGCTGGTCGAAAGGCTGGATGTTCAGGATGCGGCCCGCCACGGCGACGGCGAGCTCCCAGCGGAAGAACTCCGCGCCGAGGTCGTAGGCGTCATTCAGGTGGAGGCGGAGGACGGGATGGCCCGCCTTGGCGAGGTCGCTCGCCGCCTCGTCGAGTTCGCGGTTGTCCTGACTTTGCATGCGGGGGTAGACGAAGAGCCGGTCGCTACCGTAGGCGGCGGGCTCCAGGAGGGGCTCGCCGTCGACGGGGATGATCCCCTCGCCGTCCTTGCCGGTGCTCTCGGCGAGCAGTTGCTCGACCCAGAGGCCGTAGCCTTCGAGTCCCGGGCCGGTGAGGAGGGTGAGCTTGTCGCGGCCCTCGCGGGCGAGCGCACCCATGGCCGCGCCGAGCAACGCCGCAGGGTTCTGGGCGGCGGGGGCGCCGGCGGTCCCGCGCATGCGGGCGGCGCGCGCGAGCAGCTCGCCGGCGTCGAGGCCCATGAGCGCCGCCGGCGCGAGGCCGAAGTAGGAGAGCACGGAGTAGCGCCCCCCGAAGTCGGCAGGATTGATGAAGACGCGCCGGAAGCCCTCTTCCTTCGCCAGCCGCTCTAGCGGCGTGCCGGAGTCGGTGACGGCGATGAAATGCGCGCCGGCGGGTTCGGCACCCACGGCGGCCTCGACGAGGCCCCGGAAGTAGCGGTAGAAGGCGTGGACCTCGGTGGTCGAGCCGGACTTGGACGAGACGATGAACAACGTCCGCGCCGGATCGATTGCGTCGCTCACGCTCCGCACCCAAGCGGGCGTGGTGGAGTCGAGCACGATCAAGCTCGGGTAGCCGTCCTGGGAGCCGAAGGAGCGGCGCAGCACCTCGGGGCCGAGGCTGCTGCCGCCCATCCCGAGCAAGACCGCGTGCTGGAAGCCCTCGGCGCGGATCTCGTCGGCGAAGGCGGCGAGCGCTTCGGTGTGCTCCGCCATCGTCTCGGGGCCGTCGAGCCAGCCGAGCCGGTCGGCGATCTCCGTGGGGTCGTCCCGCCAGACGGTGTGGTCTTTGGCCAGGATGCGCCCCATCACGTGGTCGGCGTCGAGAAGGTCGAGCGCGTCCTCGACGGCGGGGCGATTCGTTCCCAGGCCGGCGAGGAAGCCGTCGGCGCCGGCGACGGCGGACTGGAGCAGGGCCAGCTTATCGGCGATGTTCTGTTTCAGTGTGTCGAACGACTTGATGAACGAGGCCACGCCGTCGGCGAGCAGCTTGTCGGTCACGGCGTCCATGTCCACGCCGGCCTTGGCCACGCCGTCGAGAACCTCGTCGGCCTCGGAGGTGTCGCCGGTGAGCCGAGCCTCGGGCTGGCCCTTTTCGAGCAGGGAGGTGATGGTGTTCGGCGGCAGGGTGTTCACGGTGTGGGGCCCGATGAGCGGCTCGACATAATGCAGCTCATCGTAAGCGGGATTCTTGGCGCTGGTGCTGGCCCAGAGGGGTCGCTGCGCGCGGGCCTGTTTCTCCTTGAGCGGGGCGAACCGTTCGCTCTCGAAGATGTCCTTGAACATGCCGTAGGCCTTCTGGGCGTTGGCGATGGCGGCGCGTCCGAGCAAGGGTTCGAGGTCGGCCGCTCCCGCGTCGATGCGCTCCTGAAGCTGGGCGTCGACCACGGTATCGACGCGGCTGAGGAAGAAGGAGGCGACGGAGGCGATGCGGCTCACGTCGCCTCCCGATTGGGCCAACTGCTCTAAGCCCGCGAGGTAGGACTCGATGACCTGCCGGTAGGCGGCGAGAGAGAAGATGAGCGTGACGTTAACGTTGATCCCCTCGCCGATGAGCTGCCGGATGGCGGGCATCCCCGCGGGCGTCGCCGGTATCTTGATCATGGCGTTGGGGCGTTCCAGCATCTTGAAGAGGCGGCGGGCCTCCTCGATTGACCCCTCTGTGTCGTGCGCCAGGTCGGGGCTGACTTCGAGGGAGGCGTAGCCGTCGGCCCCGCCGGTCCGCTCGTAGAGCGGCCGCAGCAGGTCGGCGACCATGCGAATGTCGTCGATGGTGAGCGCCTCGTACGTCTCGTCGATGGTGGCGCCCTGCTCGGCGAGCGCGCTCAGGGCGTCGTCGTAGTCGGCGCTGCCGGCGATGGCCTTCTCGAAAATCGTAGGGTTCGAGGTGAGGCCGGAGACGCCGGAGTCGATGAGGCGCGCCAAGTCGCCGGAGACGATGAGACCGCGCCGCACGTTGTCGTACCAGATCGATTGGCCTAGGCGTCCGGTCTCTTGGATCGCGTTGGTCATCATGCTCCTTCGCTGTTTTGGATAGCTCTGGTGCTCCAGAGCCGGCGGTGAATCGGGTTATCGGCGTTCGAGGATGCCTTCGATCTCCGCGGCGACGCGCTCGGCGGTGATGCCGAGCTCCCGGTAGATCTCGCCGGCGGGGGCCGACGCGCCGAACCGGTCGACGCCGACGGCCATTCCCTCGGACCCGACGAAGCGCTCCCAGCCGAACGTCGAGGCGGCCTCGATGGAGACCCGCGCCGTCACCTCTGGCGGGAGCACGCTGTCTCGGTACGCCTTGGGTTGGGCCGCGAAGAGCTCCCACGACGGCATCGAGACGACGCGGGCGCTCGTCCCTCGCTCGGCGAGCGCCTTAGCGGCGTCGAGGGCGAGGGGAACCTCAGAACCGGTGGCGATGATGAGGGCGTCGGGTACGGCGCCGTCCTGCGGCCCGTCGGCTTGCCACAAGGTATAGGCGCCTTTGCGCAACTCGCTCGCCGGCGGGAACGCGCTTCGGTCGAGCACGGGCAGGCCCTGGCGGCTGAGCACGAGTGCCGTCGGGCCGTCCAGCCGTTCGATGGCGGCGCGCCACGCCTCCGCCGTCTCGGTCGCGTCGGCAGGGCGCATCACCCAGAGGTTAGGAATCGCACGCAGCGCAGCGAGGTGCTCGATGGGCTGATGCGTCGGGCCGTCCTCGCCGAGCCCGATCGAGTCGTGGGTGAAGATATAGACGACGCGCTGGCCTTGGAGCGCGCCGAGCCGGATGGCGGGGCGCATGTAGTCGGAGAAGACGAGGAACGTGGCGGTGTAGGGGACGAGGCCGCCGTGGAGGGCCATGCCGTTGGCGATGGCGCCCATAGCGTGCTCGCGGACGCCGAAGTGCATGTTGGGGTTGATGTACTCGCCGAGGCAGTAGTGGGCGTGTTCCTTGAGGAGCGTCTTTGTCGATGGGGCCAGGTCGGCGGAGCCTCCGGTAAAGGAGTGCAGGCGCGCGGCGATGGCGTTCATCACGCGCCCCGACGCTTCCCTCGTGGCGATGGGCTTGGCCTCGCCGTCGAAGAGTCCGTCGATCTCGGCGTCCCAGCCGCCGGGGAGAGTGCCGTCCAAGTCTTGTTCCAGGCTAGCGCACTCTTCGCCGTAGGCTTCGCGGAAGGTACCGAGGCGTGCTCGCCAAGCGTCGCGCGACGCCCGACCGCGGTCAACGGCCTTCCGCATGTGGGCGTAGGCTTCGGGCGGCACCGTGAAGGGTTCGTCGTAGGGCCAGCCGAGTTTCTTCGCTGTGAGGACACGCTCCTCGGGGCCCAGGGGCTCGCCGTGGACGGAGCCGGTGCCCTCCTTGTTGGGGCTGCCGTAGCCGATGATCGTCTGGCAGATGATGAGGGTGGGGCGGTCCTCCTCGGCTTGGCCCAAACGGACCGCTTCCTCGACGGCGGCGGCGTCCATGCCGTCGATGGCGCCGACGACGTGCCAGCCGTAGGCTTCGAAGCGCTGGGCGACGTTCTCGGCGAAGGCGATGTCGGTGTTGCCTTCGATGGAGATGTCGTTGTCGTCGTAGAGATAGACGAGCTTACCGAGCCTGAGCGTTCCCGCGAGCGACGCCGCCTCGGAGGCGACGCCTTCCTGCAGGTCGCCGTCGGAGACGATGGCGTAGGTGTAGTGGTCGATGAGCCGGTGGCCGTCGTGGTTGTAGCGCCGGGCGAGCCGCCGCTCGGCGATGGCCATGCCGACGCCGTTGGCGAAGCCCTGGCCGAGGGGGCCGGTGGTCGCTTCGACGCCGGGGGTGTGGCCAAGTTCGGGGTGGCCCGGCGTCCGGCTCCCCCATTGGCGGAAGCGCCGGAGGTCGTCGAGCGAGACGTCGTAGCCGGTGAGGTGCAGGAGCGCGTAGAGCATCGCCGAGGCGTGCCCCGGGGAGAGGACGAAGCGGTCACGGTCGGGCCAGGCGGGGTCGCGGGGATCGTGCTTGAGGAAGCGGTCCCAGAGGACGTAGGCCATGGCCGCGGCGCCCATCGGCGCGCCGGGATGGCCCGACTTGGCCTGCTCGACCTGATCGATGGCGAGGAAGCGCATCGTGTTGATGCACAGTTGATCGAGTTCCGCGTCATGCATGGCGTCTGCTTCCCTTGGGTTGGCACCCGGCCTCCGGCCCCTCTCTCTCCGGGAGAAGGTTGGGGTGAGGGCGCGGGCGGGGTGTGGTGAAGCGGGCTCCTTTGGCGGCGCTCGCCGGCGGGCCGGGCCGCCGTGCGTTCATGATACGGCGGCCCTTGGGAGAGGGTCAACGGGCTGGCCATAAAGAGAGGACCCCGGTGGAGTTCCGGGGTCCGGGCCGAGGGGGCCTATAAGCCGAGTTCTGTGCCCCAAAGCGGCGGTTTACGGCGCCCCGAAGGGGCCTTCGTCCCGCGGCCTTGGACGGTGGCCATCTATCTAGCCCCGACGTTACCGGCGGGGTCGTGCGGCCAACCCGAGGACGAGCCGGGCGCTCGTGGTCCTCCTACTTGGCCTTGCTCCGGATGGGGCTTGCCCGAGGCCGCGGTCACCCGAAGCCCCGGTGAGCTCTTACCTCACCATTGCACCCTTACCCTTCCGAAGAAGGGCGGTATGTTTCTGTGGCGCTTTCCATAGGGTCGCCCCTCCTGGGAGTTACCCAGCATCCTTGCCCGATGGAGCTCGGACTTTCCTCCCGCCCTCGCGGACGGGCGGCCACCCGGCCCTCTCGGCCCGGCTCCAGTATACGCCGCACGATTCGATGGCGGCGCTGGTGTATCATCGCGCCGACGGGCACGGACGGCGTCGACGCATCGGCGCTTGTTGTGTAACTCCCGCTCCCCCTCGGAGAGGGTTGGAGCGAGAGGTAGCCAAGGAGGAAGAACGATGCCGAACGGTTACGATTTCACGGGGGTGGACCACATCACCGTCACGGTCTCCGACATGGAGCGGTCGCTGCGGTTCTACCGCGACCAGCTCGGGTTCGGTGTGACGATGGACGTGGTCGCGCCGCACGACCGCGACGTGATGAACCTGGCGCACCGGACGCCGCGGGAGGGCCACCGGATGGCGACCCTCGACACCGGCGTCGGGATCACGGTCTCGCTGACGGAGTACAAGGACCCCCACGGCGAGGGCATCCTGCTCGACGACCTCGGCGTGACGCACTTCGCGGTCGGCGTCTCGGACTTGGCCGCGCTGACCGAGCGGTTGGTAGGCATGGGGGTCGAGTCGCCCCGCCCCGGCTTCTTCGTCGACCCCGACGGCATTCTGATCCAGTTCATGTCCCCGGAGCACTCCGCGGAAACGAAGGAACACTACCGCGCGATCGCGGAGGGCGGGTAACGGCTGGAACGCCTACAAGTTAGCGGAATTCGAAGGGGTTAATGACCCTGAGGCCGTCGTAGTCCTGTTCCGAGCTCAGGTCTTCCGAGTAGACTGCATCGCAGCCCAAGGCTCGCGCGGCGGCAAGGATCGCGCCGTCCCAGTACGAAAGCCCGAAGCGTTGGCGAATTGCTACCGCGGAACGGAAGATGTCGAGGGTGACCGCCTGTACCGGAAAGCCTTCGAGGGACCCGAGGAAACTCAGGGCCTGTTCGTGCGTTATTCGAGCGTGACGGCTGGGACGGGTTGACTGATGGTAGAACTCTTGGAGGACCTGTACCGATAGTGCCAAGTCGCCCTCGCGCAGCAAGTCGAGCGCGCGCAGGCGTTTGTTGGCGTCCTCCACCAGTGCGCTGCTGGCGTAGAGCAGGACGTTGGTGTCAACGAAGCGCATCGCGGTCGTAGAGCGCTTCGCGGGGCAGGTTCTCAGACATGCGCAACCCGCCGCCATTCGCCGTGATGTCCTCGATCGCCTGGCTAAGCAGCCTGCGCCGGCGTTCGTCGGCTGTCTCCACGCCTCGGCGACCGGTCTCGACTTCGGTGGCCGGACGGGAGACGAGGGCGCTGAGGTACCCGCGAACGAGCGCCGACAGGGACATGCCCAACTCCGCCGCCCGAACGCGGGCGCGCCGGTGGGTCTCTTCGTCGATGGATACGGTGATGTTCCTCATGGTCACAGTTCCACAGTTGCACAGTTTCTGTGCACCGCAGGATACCTGAGCGCGGAGTCGTCCGCAAGGTGACGTTCGGCCGCCCGTTCAGCCGGTTGGCTTGGGGGGCGGCATGCCGGTGATCGCCGAGTCCTTGCCCAGCATGCCGCGCAGGTAGTCGATCTGGCCGGCGTGCTGGTTGAGTTCGGTGACGACGTGAGGGAAGAGCTTTTCGATGGGGAGGCTGAAGCGGCGGCCTGTGACGAGGTCGGTCATCCGTTCTTCGGGCACGTTGGCGAGGAAATCGAGGAAGCGGCGGTTGGCGGCCTCGAAATAACCACCGAGGTCGGCGGCGGGCGTGCGCTCTGAGGGCGGCTGCGTGTCGTACGTCCAGCCGCGGTCGTCAGGGGGGAGCCCGAACTTCTCGGCCCAGCCCTGGGTCACCCAGATCTCGTCCTCGCCGAGGGCCGTGCTGGCCCAGGAGTCGGCCACCCGGCCGCAGTGGATGATGGTGGAGGCGATGGAGTTGCACGTCGCGCAGGGACGGTAGCCGGCCTCTTCCTCGCTCAGCTCGGCGGTGGCGTTACCGATGATAGTGGCGGTGCGGCCGAGGCACCAGGCGAGGGTTTCGCGGTAGTCCATGTGCCCTCTCTCAATCTCCCCCACAGGAGGCCTCTGCAAAACCCGTCCATATCCGTCTTTCCCGCGCAAGCGGGAATCCATCCCCTCCCGTAGGGGCGCCCCTCGTGGGCGCCCGTTCCCCCTGCGACAAGGGTTACGAAGGGTCTCCAGAGGGAGACAGGCTTGTCGTGAACCCTAGCCGCGGGAAGGCAGGGCCACGGTGGCGGTACCCGGCGTGGCGTTGCGGCCCTCGGGGTTCTCGACTTCGAGATCCAGGTCGACAAGGTTCTCGCCGCCCTCGGCGTACTTCTTGGTGACCGTGGCCTTGCAGGTGAGCTTCTCGTCCTTGAAGTTGAGCGAGCGGTGCTGCACGTCGACGCGGCGGATGTCGCCGGTGACGCCGATCCAGTCCCGCAGCATGTTGTGGAGGTAGGCGAGGCGGAGGTTGCCCATGCCGAACACGTCCTTCATGCCGGCGGCCTGGGCCTTGTCGACGTCCATGTGGATGTAGACGAACTCGTCGTTGACCGCCGCGTAGCGGTTCCACTCCATCAGGTTCGGCGCGCGCGTGAAGCTGGGGACCTGCTGTCCTTCCTTCACGTCTTCGAAGTAGAGGCTGTCTTCGATACCCACGGTTGGCTCCTTAGTACTTGATGCCGATGCCGCGCGACTCGCGGACCTTCTTGCCATGCTGGTTGGTCCAGGTGGTCTTGCGGATAAGGAAGAGCATGACGCCGAGGCGGCCCGGCCGCGTGTAGACCTGGTCGAGCACCGTCTCGGAGGTGAGGACGTCGCCGGGGCGGATGCGGTCGAAGTAGGTGTTGCCACCGCCGCCGTTGAGCACGTTCATGCCGATGCCCATGCGCTGGATGGCGGGGCCGAGGTCGGCGTCGGTTATCAGCGTCTCGCCGGGGTCGATGGGCCAGGCGAAGGGGTTGAACTCGTCGGGGGCGACGATGCCGCCGAAGCGGGTGGACTTGGCGTACTCCTCGTCCCAGAAGAGGCGAGGCGGCTTCTCAGGCCAGTAGACGGCGATGGCCCAGCGGCGGATGTCGGACTCGGTGACGGGGTTGGAGACCTGGCGGCGCATCGGCTTGCCGAGGAAGGCCTTGAGCTCGTCGCTGACTTCGGGTACCTGCGTTTCTTGGGTCACGGGACTCCTCCGGCGGGGGCCGCACTCGGAGCGGCGCCGGAGTTGAGCATAGGAATGGGCCGGAACGGTGTCAAGGACGGGGTGGCGGGTGTGGGGCTTGGATTGTGACACTCGATGCTGAGGAGCGGGTACGCCGGCTGTGCATGTTAAGATACGAGAAGGAATGCGGGCCTTTGTGCGGGCGCACGAGGAACTGTGGAGAGCCATGACCAGCAAGCTCTACAGCGACGAAGAACTTGGCGAGCTTCGCGCCATGCCAAAGCGGGTGACCAATCCGGCTGCCCGTTGGGTTGACAAGCCAGGGCATCGCCAGCGCAATTTCAAACTGTCCGGTCTCCCGGACGAAGCCGCCCACTTCTCGGTCTATCAGCGACATAACGTGCTGGACGAGAACGATTTCTCCTGCGGGATTGCGTATCTTCCGCGGGGTGGGATCCGCCTGACGCTGGCACGCTACAACGGTCCGAGTCACCGCCATGGCGAAATCGCCTATCGCCCGCACATTCATCGCACCACAGCGACAGCCATCGAGGCGGGCAAGAGGCCCGAGTCAAGGGCTGACGAGACCGACCGGTTCGAAACGCTCAATGGTGCTCTCAGGTGCTTGATCGAGGACTTCGGGCTTGAGGGGGTCACTGCTCCCGCGCACGACCAGGCGAGGCTCCTGAAATGGCCATAGACGTCACCGCGCTCAGGAACCTTCTCTGCGAGCGTCTCTGCGAGGATGTGGGTGTTGAGGGGCGCCCTGATGGCGAGCTCATGCTGCGCACGCACTTCACGTTCCCCGATGGAGATGGCTATCCCTTTTATCTGTCTGAGGCCCCCTCCGGCGGTCTACGTTTGTCGGATCACGGCCACACGCTCATGCATATTAGCTACGATCACGACATCGACGCGTTTCTGACCGGGACGCGGGGGATGCTCCTCGAACGAATCGTTGGCGAGAGCGGTCTCCAACACGACGACAACGGCGGTACCTTCTCTGTAGACACAGCCCCCGACCGGCTACCGGAGGCCATCTTCAGCTTCGGGCAGGCGCTGACCAGGGTCTATGACCTGACCCTGCTGTCCCGATCCAACGTTGGATCGACCTTCTATGACGATCTTGCGGACTGCCTGTCGGGCTTCGTCGACGAGTCCAAGATGCAGCGCGATTATGAGCCCGAGGTTCCGAACGCCCGGGCTTATCCGGTGGACTACCGGATCGAAGGCAAGAGCGGCGTCCCACTCTTCCTCTATGGCGTGCCCAACCGGGACAAGGCCCGACTAACGACTATCATGCTGAGCTACTTTCATCTTCATCACCTTGAATTCGAGTCAATCATCGTCTTCCACAACCAGGCTGACATTCCCAGGGCCGACCTTGCGAGGCTATCGGATGTCGGCGGCGAAATGATCTCCTCGCTAGAGGCTGACGATGATCTCAACCGGAAGCTTCTGCGGCGGGTGGCCTAGGGACTGCCACGGTCGCCCGTATCCGTCACGGCCTCCCCATAGCGGGGCCACCGCCGCGAAACCCCTAGCCAGGCAGCTGGCGACTGGGCGGCTCGGCTTTTCTTTCGGGGACCGGCTTCGGCTTGCTGGGTCTGGACGTTGGGATTTGGGTGCGGCGCGAGGTGCCTCCGCGCAAGGGCGTTCCGCTTGTGCCGCTGCCCAACGAGGTTGACCGTGGCTCACGGTAGCTCGGCGCACCTGTTGGCCCACTGCGGCGAGGGGATTCTCCCGTCCCTGTCCCCGCCCATCTATCCGCGGTACGAAAGAACCACGCCGCGGCGACGGCCAAGGCGATCAGGATGCCGAGCACCAGCAGGATGGTCCCCGCGGGGCCGGGGATGGCCCCGCCGCCCACCACGGCTAAGATGCATCCAAAGAGGAAAGCGGCTCTCCGGTTCAACCCAACCTCCCGGTCCGGGCCAGAACAAATAGTCCTTGCGCGATGCCCGGCTGTCGCTCCCCGCTCGCCTTGGCTCCCTCGCCGCACTGTATGGCCATGCCTGGGCGTTGACAAGGTACGGGGTTGGGGAGAGCGATGGTCCGTCCGGTCTTGCGGCGTCTATCGCGTCCTGTATTGAGGCGCATGCCGTGAGGTGTCTTTGGGTAGGATAGAGTGAGTGTTCGGGGATGTAGCAGGATAGAGTCGAGGTGCCGCCATGGGAAACGATAAGGACGTGAAGGATAGTGCCCAGAGTCTCTTGTCCCGGCCCATTTTGGTCCCACTCGATGGTACCGATGTTGCCAAAGGCATTCTTCCCTACGTGAGCGAAGTGGCGAAAAAGGGGAACGTGCCTCTCTTGCTGCTCGGTGTCGTCGATCCCCGGGGCATTCACTACCCGCCTTCAACGGTCGACCGCCCGGCAGGAGAAACCTCGGAACCTGGCGCTGGTGGTGCGAAGGTCGACGATCCCGCGTCGAGGCCTGCCGGTGAGACCCCGGTCCTCTACAGAGATCAGATCGAGAACGCCGCCATGGCGAACGTGTTGGAGAAACTCGACGCCGTAGCCGGCGGGCTAAGGGGAAAGGGGATCACGGTAAGCGTCCGGTCCAGCATCGGAAGCCCCGCGGAGGAAGTCCTGCGTGTCGCCGAGGAGGAGGGATGCGGGATCATCGCCATGTCGACGCACGGCCGGAATGCCATCGCCCGCGGCATTTTGGGGAGCGTGACCGATAGGGTTGTGCACGCTTCGACCTTGCCGGTGCTGACGGTGACGCCGGAAAGGGCCAAGGAGTACCTGAACCTTGAAGGCGCCTCGCTGAGGACGGTCATGGTGCCGCTTGACGGTTCGGATCTTAGCGAGCGCGCTTTGCCCTACGCCGTGGAGTTGGCGCGGTCGCTGTCTTTGGAGCTGTTGCTTGTTAGGGCCGTCACCCTCGACTCCTCATCCTACGCCTACGGCGGCTACTTTGACCTCACCAAAGCCAACTCTCAGGTGGTCCCAGAAGCCACGGACTACCTCGACGACGTTGCCGAGGGCCTCAAGCGTCAAGGGGTGCGGGCCCGGTTCAAAGTCTTGCGGGGGTCGGCTCCGCACGCTCTGCTGAGCTTTGCTCAGGAGACACCCAATGCCCTCATCGCGATGACAACGCACGGGCGGTCGGGGCTGAGCCGGTGGCTGATGGGCAGTGTCGGTGAGGCCATGGTCCGAGCTTCCGGTGACCCTGTGTTGATCATCCCGACTCAACGATAGGGACAAGCCCTGGAAGGGCCCTTGTGTAGTAGGGACCGCCCGCGCCGGGTGGCCCGCGGCGGAGCGGCGGGGTAGAATTGCGCCACGGCGGGACACGGCACCAAAGCGTTCCGCCGGGAAGGAGGCGCCCTATGGCCCGCGTCTCGATGCTTGATCCAACGAGTCCGCCGCTGCCGGTGGACGCCAGCATGGCCGAGCGCCCCGATACCCTGAACGGCAAGGTGCTCGGACTCCTCGATAACCACAAGATGAACGCCAACAACCTGCTCGACGATATCGAGCGGCTCCTTTCGGAGCGCTACGAGTTCGCCGACGTGGTGCGGCGCTTTAAGGGCGACGTGTCGCGTCCCTGCCCCACCGACACGCTGGAAGAGCTCATCGACCAGTGCGACGTGGTGGTGACCGCGATCGGCGACTGAGGCTCCTGCTCGTCGAGCAGTTTGCACGACGGACTGACCCTCGAACGGCGATCGATCCCCACCGTGGTGGTCTGCACCGAGCCCTTCATCCCGACGGCCAAGGCAATGGCGCGGATCCAGGGTGTGCCCGACTATCCCTTCATCACGCTGCCGCACCCTCTAGGTAGCCTGACGCGGGACGAGGTGCGGGAGCGGGCCGAGGCCGCCCTGCCGCGCATCATCGAGATGCTGTTGGCCAAGTAGCCCCCCGGATTCCGGCGGCGGCTGAAAGGAGCGGCGCATGGCCGCGGACGCTCTGATATCCGAGCGCGTCGACGTCGATCTGAACGACGCGATAGAGGCCTGCTACGAACGTGGCTGGACCGACGGCCTCCCCGTCGTCCCGCCCACGGAGGAGCGGGTCGCCGCGTTTCTGGAAGCGGCGGGGAATCAGCCCGCCGACGTGCTCGGCGTGGTCGAGACGCGGGGCCGCGTGATCACCGCCGAGAAGGCCGCGATCAACGCCGTGATGGCGGGCTGCCTTCCCGAGTACATGCCGGTGGTCAACGCCATAGTGCGGGCCATGACCACGACGGAGTTCAACTGGCACGGCAGCATCGCCAGCACCGGCGGCTCGGCACAGCTCGTGGTCGTGGGCGGGCCCATCGCCAAGGAGCTGGGTGTCAATCACGGCGTCAACCTCTTCGGCCCCGGCTTCCGTCCTAATGCCACCATCGGCAGGGCGGTGCGGCTCATCATCATGAACGTGACCGGCGGGACGCCGGGCCTCCTCGACCGCTCGACGTTCGGCTTCGGCGGCAAGTACAGCTTCGTCATCGCCGAGGACGAGGCGGCGAGCCCGTGGGAGCCCCTGCACGTTCAACGCGGCCTCGACCCCACCGAGAGCGCGGTGACCGTCTACGCGGCGCACAGCCCCACGCAGTTCATCGACCATTCGAGCAATACGCCGGACGGGCTGATCGCCTCGGCGGCGGACGCGATGCGCTCCACCGGGCCGAACCACGGCGAGTTTGTGGTCGTCTGGTCGCCGGAGCACATCCTGCGCTTCCGGCAGGCCGGCTGGACCAAGCGCCAGGCGATGGAGGCGCTCTTCCACGAGGCGCACGGCAGCGTCGCCGACTTGAAGGCGCGGCTGCGCGGCGAGGACGCCGAACTCCGGCCTATCGTGAGCAGCCCCGACGGCGTGATCATGCTCGTCGCGGGCGGCGACGCCGGCGGCTTCTCGGTGGTGGTCTCCCCCTGGGGCGCCGGCCATATGAGCCGCTCGGTCACGCGGGCCGTCGAGCGCCCGTCTTAGGTCGGCTTCAGACCCAAGGCCCCTGATCGAGCACGACTCCGTCGGCTTCGAGCGCGCGGACGTCCGCCTCGACATAACCGAGCTCCGCTAGGATCGGGCGGGTGTGCTCGCCGATGCAGGCGGCCGGCCCCGCGGGGAGATCGACGCCTTCAAAGCGGAGCGCCGGCCCGTGTCGGTAGTGGGGCTTCTCGAACCGGCGGGGGTGCGACGTTGTCGTCCGCAGGCCCTGCTCGGCGGCCCAGGGCTCGGTGAGCCAGAAGCGGCTCCATCGCGCCCCGTCGGCGCGGACGCAGGCCACGTCGGCCTCGGTCAGCCGCCGCTCCCACTCATCGGCGGTCTCCTTGGCGAACACCGCCTCGATTTCGGCGGCGAGGGCGTCGTCATGCTTCCGACGCGCGTCTGTGGACTCGAAGCGAGGGTCCCGTGCGAGATCGCCCCGCCCGATGGCCGCGCACAGCCGCCGCCATTCGTCTTCCTTGGGACAGGCGAGGAAGACCCATCCGTTGCCGCCCGTACGGTAGAGCCGGTAGAGCGCGTGGAAGCCCTGTTGCTCGGCATCGACGGACGGCTCGCCGGGGCATCCTTCGTAGTCGAGCAGAGCGTCGGAGACCTCGTAGGCGCCGGTGGTGATCATCCGCGTCTCGATGTACTGGCCCTTCCCGTTGCGCCGCGCCGCGTGGAGGCCGAGGAGCAGCGCCGTCGCCACGCCGAGCGCCCCGTCGGGGTCGCCGTGGCTCGCGTCCATTGGCGGGTTGCCGCGGCCCGCGGCCCGCACTCCAGAGCCGACGACGGCCGAGACCGTGGGATGGAAGGCGGGCTGCCGGTGGTACGGCCCCGACGAACCGTAGGAGCCGGCGTACAGATAGACGAGGCGCGGGTTCACCGCCGAGACCGTCTCGTAATCGAGGCCGAGGCGCTTGTCGGCCCCGGGCCGGAAGTTGTGCATCAGGGCGTCCGCCCGCTCGACGAGGCGGTGCAGAATCTCCCGCCCGCGCTCCGTCTTCAGATCGACGGCGACGCTCTCCTTGCCCTGGATTGTCTTCGTTGAGCTCTCCGGAAGCCGCCGCATCGCGTCGCCGCCCGGTGGCTCGATCTTGATAACACGGGCCCCGAGGTCGGCGAGCAGGGTGGCCCCGAACGGCGCGGCGTAGTACGACGCCAGTTCGAGGACAGTCACGCCCTCCAGCGGCGGCCTCGCGGCGTGAACTGCGTCGGCGGCGGCGCGGGACGGGGCGGGAAGTGGCCGGGCGGCGAGGGCGAGCGCTTCGCCGCGGTGCTCGTCGAGGAACGGAGCAGGCCCCCGCACCCGTGACGGTGTGTCCCGGAAGGTGCCGAGTGGAGCGATCTGCTTCATGCGCCCCACGCGCGGGTCGTCGACCTCGACGACGATGCCGTTGTGCTTCGCCTGGGGATGCTCCATGTATTCGCGGACCGTCCCGAAACGCTCGCCGCCGCAGCCGCCGTCCTCTAGGAACATGGCGGTCCACTCGTCGGAGGTCCTCGTCCGCAGGCGCTCCTTGATACGAGCGCCGAGCTCGGCCTTCGCCGCGGCGCTGGGGAAGGTGTAGGGGATGTCGGCCATGGCCGGATCGTCGTAGACCTCGCTGAGCCCGATGAGGTTGAGGAAGTTGCGGAAGATGTGGACCATCGTCGAGGCCGACTGGATCCAGCGCCCGTCCTTGCATTCCGCGATGGTGTAGCCGAGCGTGGAGGCGTCGTGGGGGTCGGGATGCTGCAACGGGGCCTCGGCCTTGGCGGCGTAGGCGGCCTCCTCGCCGACGGGGACGAGCCAGCCGTTGAGGGAGTGCGCCGTCGCCGCGGCAAGCAGCGTCGCTTCGAGCCGGGCGCCGCGACCGGTGCGCTCGCGGTCCCACAGCGCCGCCAGCACACCCTGCGCCGCGAGATGGGCCGCGCCCAGAGTCATGCGCGGTATCGCGTCGAACAGCGGCCCCTCGCGCCGCCAGGGACGCCGTCCCAGCAGGAGGCCCGCCTTCGCCGCGACGATACCCTCGTAGCCCTTGAGTCCGGCATAGGGGCCACGCTCGCCGAAGCCTCGAATCGCGGCGTAGACCAGCCGGGGGGTCTCCGCCGCTAGCGTCTCGTAGCCCACGCCGAGCCGCTCGGCGACGCCGGGGCGGAATGCCTCGATCACCGCGTCGGCCCGCGCCGCCAGCCGCCGCGCCGTGGCCTGGTCATCCTCCAACGTCAGGTCGAGCGCCACGCTCTTCTGTCCGCGCCGCCACTGCAGGTAGGCGGGATGGCCGCGGAGCGGGTCGCCGCCAGGCGGCTCGACCGTAATCACCTCGGCGCCGGTGTCGGCGAGGAACATCGTGGTGAGCGCGCCGGCGAGGCTCTGGCTGAAGTCGACGACGGTAACCCCGTCGCAGGGCTGCTGCATGGCGAGGGCATGGTAAGAGAATCGCCGCGGCGGCGCTAGCGAGGCATATCCTCTCTCGAGTCTCCCCCGAAGGGGGGCTTTGCTGCATAAGGCTCTTTTGAATCAGCCTTCTGCAATGCGCGCTCCCGTTTTGGTGTGGGGGGGGGGGTAGTGCGCGCCGACCCGGACGTGGGATAATTGAAGGTGCCGACCGGAGTTCACTTCCGGTGAGCGCCGGTGGTTTGGGTCGGCTCACCGTCGCCGTGCCAGTCGAGCGGGGTTCCGGGCTGCCATCCCAGGGATGGTGGATTTCCCCAGACCCGCTGGCTGAATGCAAGTTCGAGCCGGAAAGGGGGTCTGGGCACGATGCGATATGTCGTAGCGCTTGCCATAGCGCTCTTCGCCTACGGACTGATCTTCCAGGCCTAAGAACGGTTGCCCGCCGCCCCGGCGGCGAGATAGAAAGGCCAAGGATGGGTACCGACGACTACGACCAAATCGCCGCGCTGCGTAAGCTGGGTGCGGCGCTATTTGGCCGTAACAACCTGATCGGCACGGACTTCGCCGATGCGCGAGCTTCCCGCGTGGTCAGCCAATTCGTACAAGACGGGGCGGGTATCCACATTCAGTTCGCGGTTTCCAATCACGCCCTCGGCAAGGTGATGACCAGGGAAGTGAGTGAGGCGCTGGACACCCTATTACGTTAGAGAGGTCCGTCACACTGATCGGCCCTGTCCGGTGAAGCGGCTTGACGTCTGGCCCTACCAGTAAGGCGTATCGCCTCGCGCCACGCAGGCGTAGACATCCCCCTCGATTTCGGCAGTTAGCCTTGTCTGTTTGTGGCATTGGAGAGAAATTACCCGCTTGCCGCCGTCGAAGGTGACGGCCGCCCGAACCTCCGTCAGGTTCGCGAGCGTGATGTATGAGCCCCTGTCTGAGTAGATGACTTCGGGGTCGACATACCGATCACGGTCGTACGGAGCGGGCAGGAGGACGAGAAGGCCCGTGAGGTCGAAATCCGTTACTGTGCTCCGCCCGCCGAGGTCGCCGGCCAGCGCAAGCAGCACCCCAGCAGGCCCTTGCTCGTCTTCATAGAACGGGCCCGAGACGCGTACGCGTGGGACTGCCGCCGGCGATTCAGGATCCGTGGTGTCCCTTCCGTCGAGGACGTTGACCCACAGCCTCGCCCCAGGAAGGTTCGCGATACGCTCGTTCGCCAGGGCGGTTCGCTGTGCCGGGATACTCGTCGCCGTCGGCGTGGGCGGGCGGGTCGCCGTCGGCTTGGGGGTGGCCGTGACTCGAGGCGTCGATGTCGGGGCACCGTCGCAGAGCATCTTCCCGCGACGCTCCAGTGCCTTCTTCGCCTCGTAGTCGGGAAACATCTCAAAGAAGACGGGGTATTCGTATTCAAGGCGCTCGGTCGCGGGCCTCGTCAGCGGCCACTTGCCGTTAGGCCAGAGCCGTCCGAAAATCTCCACGTCCGTCTCAACCCACACGGCCCGCCCGATGTCCGTCTCCCGACAGTGCAGCGTTCCCGACGGGACAGCCAGTGGCCACTTGTCCCACTCCGAGCGGCGGAGTTCCACCGACTCCGTTCCGCCGCCCCCAAGGTTCTCCAGCGGGCCGACACAGGCGGCGGTGAACAGCACCAAGGGTACAAGTGCCGCGGCGGTGAATCGCATAGTGGGCACCCCATTAGCGTAGCACCGCGCCCGGCACGCCGTCCAACGAGCGTCGCGGGCCGCGGTTCAGTGGTGCCTCCAATTAAACTGAGACACTACGGGGGCCCCTCACCCCAGCCCTCTCTCCTCCCTCTCTAAGGAGCAGAGACCCTCGCACCGGGCGCTTTGCTACAATGCGCCGGGCTTAGTCGGCGGGGAGGCGACGGACTTGGACTTGCGGTCGAGCAAAGTGGACGTGACCGATGAGTACGCCGCGATGGAGTACTTCTGGGAGCAGGGCTGGACCGACGGCCTCCCCATCGTCGCGCCGACTCGCGAGCGCATCGAGGCCTGCCTGGCCCACGCCGGCCTCGACTCACAGGACGTCATCGGATCGTACGAGGCGCGGGCCTCCGCCCTCACCGCCGAAAAGCTGGCGATCAATGCCGTCACGGCGGGGTGCAAGCCGGAGTACATGCCGGTGCTCGTCGCCGCGTTCGAGGGCCTGACCGACCCCGCGTTCAGGATGAACCACATGGCGAGTCTGGGCAGCCCGTGGCCGCTCGTCATCGTTAACGGCCCCATCGTCGAGCGTCTGGGCATGAACACGGGACAATACCTGCTCGGCCCCACGGGGAACCGCGCCAACGCCACCATTGGGCGGGCGGTGAGCCTGACGATGGCCAACTGCTTCGACGCCAAGGTCGGCGGCGTGCAGCGCGGCACGATGGGGAACCCTAACCGCTGGTCGTTCTGCGCCGCCGAGCGCGAGGGCAGCCCCTGGCCCCGCGTCCACGAGCAGCGCGGGCTTGCCGGCGGCGTGAGCGCGGTCACCGTCGTCGGTACGATGGACGGCGTGCTCCAGTTCGTCACCCCCAACTTCACCGACCCCACCGACCTCTGCGAGCTCATAGCCCAGCGCATCGCCTACGGATTCTTCACCTTGGGGACGTTCGTGGTGATGATGGCCCCGGTCTTCCAACAGCACTTCATCGACGCGGGCTGGACGCAGGACGACGTGAAGACGTACCTGACCGAGCACACGTGCCGCTCGGTGGCGAGCCTCAAGACCGACGGGCGCTGGGAGCGCTACGGCACGCGCCTCTCCCCCACCGCCCCGCCCATCGAGCCCGGCGACGAGACTCGTCTCATCCCCATGCGCCACGACCCCGCGCTCATCGATATCCTGTACACCCAGGCCGAATACGACCGCACGCTCGATTTCCTCATCATGGCCTGCGGGGGCGAGGCGGGGAACTACGGGGCCTACGTGGGCCCCTACCCCCAGGGCACCGAGCCGGTCACCGTTCCCATCAAGGATTAGCACGCCAGGAAGGAGCAGAGCCGCGATGGAGGTCTACGTTCCCGTCTCCGAGGCCGCCGCCCGCGGGCCGAAACTCGCGCCGCGTCTCGATACGTTCGACGGCAAGCGCGTCGGCATCCTGTGGAACCACCGCGTCCACGGCGACCGCCTCTTGACGCGCATCCGCGAGCGGCTCGTCGAGGAATACGAGCCGCTGGAGACTTCCTGGCACCAGAAGGTCTACCACGGCGAGCCGATGCCGCCGGAGCTGCTCGAAGAGGTCGCCGCGGCCTGCGACGCGGTCATCACCGGCGTCGGCGACTGAGGCTCATGTTCGTCGGCCCTGGCGGCCGACGCGACGCGGCTCGAAGACCGTGGGGTGCCCGTGGCCGCCATCGGCCCCGACAAGCTCATCCTCAGCATCGGCCGCTCCATGGCCCAGCGCCACGGCTATCCTGATTTCCCCTTCGTGGTCATCGACTACCCCTACGCCGAAAGCCTGGACGAGGAGCGGCTCGAAGCGCACCTCGAACGGGCCTGGCCCCAGGTACAGAGCGTGCTCCTCGAGGGTGGCGCGTAGCGCCCGCGACGCGATGCCGGCAAGGACCGCGTGTTCAAGCTGACCGCCCTCCGGGCTGAGGACCTTCGTGGGCGTCCGCTGCGCTGGTGGGCGCTCGGGGCGCTGGCGCTGAGCCCCGTGATCGCGGGGATGGACAACACGCTCCTTGCCGTGTCGCTGCCCACGCTCCAGCGCGAGTTCGACGCCAGCGCCTCTATGCTCCAATGGATCGCGGCCGCCCATATCCTTTCCTTCGCCGGGCTTCTGCTCACGATGGGCAACCTCGGCGACCGCTTCGGTCGAGCGCGAATGATGCGCCTCGGGCTGGCGGTCTTCGCCGCCGCCTCCTTGGGGGCGGTCCTCTCGGAGAGCGCGGTCCAGTTGATCGTGGCGCGGGCCGCCATGGGGGCGGGCGGGGCCATGTTCCTGCCCTGTACGCTCTCCACCGTCAACGACCTGTTCACCGGGGCTGAACGGGCCAAGGCCATCGCGATATGGGTGGCGATCGGCGGCATCGGCGTCGGCATTGGGCCGGTGTCGGGGGGCGCGCTGATCGTGGCCTTCTCCTGGCAGGCCGTCTTCATTGTCAATATCTTTCTTCCTCTCGCCGCCTTGGCCTTGGGTGCCCGGCTGGTCCCGGAGAGCAAGGACCCCTCCTACCGGCCCCTCGACCTTCTCGGGGCCGTGCTGTCCACTGCCGCCATGACCATCTTGGTCTTCGCGATCATACGAGTCCCCTCCGATGGGTGGACCGCCCTGACGGTGGTCGCCGGCTTCGCCGCCGCCGCGGTGCTGGGAGCCGCCTTCGTGGCCTACGAGCTTCGCTGCCCCTTCCCCCTTCTCGACCTGCGCCTCTTTCGACGACCGTTTTTCACGGCCGGCGTCGCGGCGCTCGGCCTCTCCTTCTTCGCACTCTTCGGCATGATGTTCGGCATGACGCAATACCTGCAGTTTGTGAAAGAGCTTTCCCCGTTGGAAGCGGGCGCGTTAATGCTTCCCATCGCGGTGGGGTTCCCCACCGGCGTGCGGGTTGGACAGCGCCTGAACGCGAGGATTGGCACCAAGGGTTCGGTGACCTTGGGCCTGCTGATGTTGACGGGCGGCTTCACCGCCATCGGCTTCTACGGCCTGGGGACGCCGTACGCCGTAATCGGCTTCATCATCTTCTACAACGAGTTTTCGCTCGGCCTCGTCATGCCGCCTTCGATCGACGCCATCGTGGGATCCTCCCCGCGGTCGGAAGCCGGCGTCGGCTCCGCTGTGAACGATATCTCCCGGCAGGTCGCCGGCGCCCTCGGCGTCGCGGTGATTGGGTCGGTCATGACCTCCCTCTACGCTGGCAAGATGGCGGCAACGATCGCGGGCCTCGGTGTGCTCTCCCCGGAGCAGATCGAAGCCGCTTCCGATTCCGTGGGCTCGGCCACCACCATCGCCGCCCAGATAGGCGGCGCCGCGGGCGCGACGCTCGACCTCGCGGCCCGCTCCACGTTCGCCGACGCCATGGGCATCGCCATCATGGCCGGCGGCGGCGTCACCTTCGCGGCAGCGCTCTTCATCGCGCGCTTTATGCCGTCGCGCCATCAGGACTACGACGTTGCGCCACACCCGTAGAATAGGGGCCGGCATGAAAGTCGCGGCTTGATCAGACTGCGCGCATTCACCTCGGAGGAGCTTCGAGAGAGCCCCCTGCGCTGGTGGACTCTGGGGACGCTATCCCTGAGTCTCGTGATCATCGGGATGGACAACACCGTCCTGAACGTGGCGATCCCGACGTTGCAGCGCGAGTTCGACGCCAGCGCCTCGACTCTCCAATGGATGGTCGACTCCTACATCCTCGTCTTCGCGGGCCTACTGCTGACGATGGGGAGCTTGGGCGACCGCCACGGACGGGCGATGATGCTGCGCCTTGGGCTGGTGCTCTTCAGCGCAGCGGCGTTTGGCGCCATCTTCGCCGACAGCGCCGGCCAAGTCATCGCGGCCCGGGCCCTCATGGGCGTGGGCGGCGCGATGATCATGCCGTCGACGTTGTCGATCATCACCGACGTTTTCGTGGGCCCTGAGCGGGCCAAGGCGATCGCGACGTGGGCCGCGGTAGGCGGCATGGGCGTGGGTCTCGGCCCGCTGGTGGGCGGTGCGCTGATCGAGGCCTTCTCGTGGCAGGCGGTCTTTCTGATCAATATCCCCTTCACTCTCGCCGCGCTCGCCTTGGGGGTGCGGCTTGTGCCCGAGAGCAAGGACCCCGTGCGGCGTCCGCTCGATCTACCGGGCGCCGTCCTCTCCACCGGTGCGGTCGCCATCCTCGTCTTCGCGATCATCGAAGCGCCCGCGGCGGGGTGGACGGCCCCGCTCGTCATCGGCGGATTTGTGGCGTCAGTGGTCCTTGCCGTCGCCTTTGCCGTCCACGAGCTTCGCACGCCCCATCCGCTGTTGGACTTCCGTTTCTTCCGACGCCCCCGCTTCACCGCGGGCGCCGCAGCGCTGGGGTGCGCCTTCTTTGCCCTGCTGGGGATGGCGTTCGGCATGACGCAGTACCTGCAATTCGTGAAGGGCTTCTCTCCCCTGGAGGCCGGGGCGGCCCTCCTCCCCATCGCGGCGGGAGTCGCCATTGGCTCCCGGGTTGGGCAGCGGCTCAACGAGCGGATCGGAACGAAACGGACGGTCACGATGGGCCTGCTCATGCTTGCGGGCGCACTTGCCGTGATCAACGTGTACGACGTCGATACCTCCTACGCGGTCATCGGCCCCGTGATCCTCTCCATTGCGCTGTCGATGGGGCTCATCATGGCGCCGTCGACGAATGCCGTGATGGGCGCCGTGCCGCGATCCGACGCCGGTGTTGGCTCAGCGATGAACGACGTGGTGAGGCAGGTTGGCGGAGCGTTGGGCGTCGCCGTGATAGGCTCCATCTTCGCCTCCCTCTACTCCAGGAACGTATCGGCGGCCCTGGAGAGCACCGGCGGTCTCTCGCTGCGCCAAGTCGAGGCCGCCGGCGACTCCATCGGCGCAGCCACGCGAATCGCCGGAACCCTCGAGGGCCCCGCCGCTGCCGCACTCGACCTCGCCGCCCGCGCCGCCTTCGCCGACGCTCTCGGCTACGCCGTGCTCGCCGGCAGCGCCATAGCCTTCCTGGGTGCGCTCCTCGTGGCGAAGTTCATGCCCGCGCGGGAACAGAACTACGACGACGAGACCCCCGCGCCGCCGGGCGACCCCTCGCAGCGATAGCCGCTGTTCCGGTATCCTTGGCGCGGCGGTGCTCCTGAGTCTCGCTCCGCCGAAGGATGATGCGATGACCGTAGACCTCAACGTCGATGCTAGGCTGACCGACGAAGCCATCGCCAGGGCCCGGTCCCGCCTCGGCGAGGTGACCCACATCACCGGCGGGTGGAACACCGAAGCCTCCCGCGACAGCATCCGTCACTGGGCCCACGGCATCGGCGACGACAATCCGCTGTGGTGCGATCCGGAGTACGGGGCGAAGAGCCGGCACGGCACCATCATCGCCCCGCCGAGTTTCTTGACTAGCGTCACCATGGGAACCATCGCCGGAGGCCGCGGATCGGGTGGTTTTCGCGGTTTCGCTGGGGTCCACCGCTTCTGGGCGGGCGACGCGTGGGAGTTTTGCGAGCCGATTCGCCGCAACGACGAGCTTCGCGCCGAATCTCGGGTCGAATCGATCATCGAGCACACCAGCGAGATGGCCGGCCGCAGCATCGAGGACATCGCCCTCAAGGAGTTCTACAACCACCACGGGCGGCTCGTCGCCACCCAACGGCAGAGCTTCCTCAACACCGAGCGGTCGACGTCCCGCAAGCGCGGCAAGTTCAAGGCATTTGAGGAGTACGTGTGGACCGAAGAGGCCTTGGCCAACCTCCACGCCGACGTCGCCCGCGAAGAGCGCCGGGGCGCCGAGCCCCGCTACTTCGAGGACGTGCGCGTCGGCGACGAGATCCCTCACGTGGTGAAGGGCCCGTTGTCGCAATGCGAGATGGTGGCCTTCCACGCGGGTTGGGGCGGCCCTTTCTTGCTCGCCTCCGAGATCGCCCAGCGCTACGTGCAAGAACACCCCAAGGCCAACGTCCCCGACCGCGCCACCAACGCCCCCGACTTCCCCATGCGCGCCCACTGGGACCGCGCCCTGGCCCGCGAGGTCGGCGCCCCCTCGGCCTACGACATCGGGGCGCAGCGCTTTGGTTGGATCGTCCACGCCCTCACCAACTGGTGCGGCGACGACGGATTCGTGCGCGCCGTCGAGGTCAAGTTCACCAAGTTCAACCTCCTCGGCGACGCGACCTGGTGCAAGGGCAAGGTGACCGGCAAGGAGATTGTCGACGGGGAACCGCCCGCCGCGCTCGACGTCTGGGGTGAGAACCAGCGAGGCGAGGTCACCGTGGCCGGAAAGGCCAAGGTCCGCCTGCCCCTGCGGAATCCGTAGCCATGCCGCCGCTCGCGCTGGAGGGCCTCCGCGTCCTTGACATAAGCACGAACGTCGCGGGATCCTACTGCACCCGCCTACTCGCCGACCTCGGGGCCGACGTGCTCATCGGCGAGCCCGCCGAGGGCCATCCGCTGCGGCGTCTGCCGCCGGCCGCCGCCGTGGACCGCCCCGGTGCGCTCTTCGCCTATCTCGGCGGCAACAAAGAGCGAGTGACCATCGATCTCGCCGACGAGGCGGGGCGCGTCCGTTTCCGGGAGCTTGCCGCCAAAGCCGATCTTGTCGTCGAGAGCGGCAAACCGGGCGAGCTGGCCGCGCTGGGGCTCTCCTTCGAGGGCCTTGCCTCGGAGAACCCCCCGCTGACCCTCACCTCGATCACGCACTTCGGCCAGGACGGCCCCTATGCCCAATGGGAGAGCGAGGAGATCGTGGACTGGGCCCTAGGCGGCTACCTCTTCTTCGGTGGCGACGCCTCCAGGGAGCCGCTGATGGTGCCCTACAACCAGTCCATGTTCCACGCCGGCGCTCAGGGCGCGGTGGCCTCGCTGGCGGCGCTGCGCTGGGCCGCGATCACGGGGCGCGGCCAACACGTCGACATCGCCGCCGTCGAAGCGCTCCTGTCGGCGCACATCTGGACGTTGGGGAACTGGACGCACCAGGGCATCGTCGAGCGCCGGAAGAAGGCCGAGCCGCTGCGCTGCGCCGACGGCTGGGTGCGCTTCATGGTGCCGCGCTTCGATCCCGCGCTGTTCACCCTCGTCGAGCGGCCTGACCTCGCCGACGATCCCCGCTTCGCCACGCGGGAGGGCTGGAAGGAGCAGGCGGAGTATCTCGCCCAACTCCTCGCCGATTGGGCCCTCGTCCACACCAAAGAGGAAGTCTTCGCCCGGTCCCAGGACCTTCGGATTCCCGCCACGCCGGTCTACGACGCCGCCGACCTGCTGCGCTCCCCCGTAATCCGTGCCCGCGATTGGTGGATTGAGGGCGAAGGCGCCGACGGCGAGCCCATGACCTTCCCCGGCTTTCCCTACAAGCTGAGCCGGAGTCAGGCTTCGGTCCGCAAGCCGGTGCCGCCCCCAGACAGTGAGGCCGCGGGCTGGCCCGCGCGTGCCCCCCGTCCGCGCCCCACCGCGCCGGAGGGCTACGCCGAGGCCAAGCTCCCCCTGACCGGTGTGCGGGTGGTCGAGATCACCGGCAACTGGGCGGGGCCCTACGCCGGCCGCTTGCTCGGCGACCTTGGCGCCGACGTGATCAAGGTCGAAAACCCCAACCGACCGCTGGGCCGCACCGTCATCTATCCAGGCCGGCAGCCCCTGAAGCATCACTACAACCGCTCGCCGTACTTCAACAAACTGCACCGGAATAAGCGCTCGCTCACCCTGGACGTCGCGGCGCCGGAGGGCCGCGCCGTCTTCCTCGACCTCATCCGCGAGGCCGACGTGTTCGTCGAGAACAACAGCCCCCGCGTCATGACCAACCTGGGCCTGGAGTACGAGACCCTGCGCGAGGCCAACCCCCGGCTCATCATGGCGGCGATCTCGGCCTTCGGACACACCGGTCCGGCGCGGGACTACGTGGCCTTCGGCGCCAACATCGAGGCCTCCTGCGGCCTCTCCGCCGTCATGGGCTACCGCGACGAGGCCCGCCCCTACCACACCGGCATGTTCTACGCCGATCCCATCACCGCAGCGCACACCGCCGTCGCCGTCCTCGCCGCGCTCGAACACCGCGAGCGCACCGGCGAGGGCCAGTACATCGACCTGTCGCTAGAAGAGAACGGCATCATCTTCTTCTCGGAGCCGCTGATCGAGTACCAGGCGTCGGGCGTGCTACCCGAGCGGCGGGGCAACCGGCACCGCCTCTTCGCGCCCCAGGGCTGCTATTCGGCGATGGGCGACGACTCCTGGGTCGCCCTCTGCGTGCGCTCGGACGAGGAGTGGACGCGGCTAGCCGCCCTGATCGGCGGACCCACGCTCGCCGACCCCGCCCTGGCCTCCGTCGAGGAGCGTCGCGCCCGCCACGACGAGATCGACGAGGCCATCGCCGCCTGGACCTCCGGCTTCGACCACCACGAGTGCGCCGAGACGCTGCAGCGCCACGGCGTCGCAGCCGCTCCCGTGCTCGAAAACTGGGAGCTGGTGAGCAACCTCCACTTCCATGCCCGCGGCTTCTACGAGCGCGTCCCTCACGCCGAAATGGGCGTCTGGCCGATGCCGGGGGCGCCGTGGAAGCTCTCCGAGTCGCCAGCGCGGATCAGAATGCCGTCGCCCCTCTACGGCGAGCACAACGCCGAGATACTGCGCGGCCTGCTCGGCCTCTCCGAGGAGCGTATACGGGAGCTGTACGACAACAGCCTCGTCGCCGACACGCCGCCGCCCACCATCCCCGCGCCCGTGGTCCTCTACGCCGACTAACCCCGCGTGCGCGGCGCGCCTCCCGCGGGTAGAATGCGCCGAGTGTCCGGCGCGTCGCCGGCTAGGAGACGGCCCATGCACAAGATCGTCAAGCTCTTCCACGGCTCGAACGTCGTCCCCGACGTGCTCGAAGCGGGCAAGTTCTACCACGACTTCCTGGGAAGCTGGGTCTACGAGGCGCAGTTCCTCGAGTTCGAGGGCAGCCGCAACGGCGCCAACCTCATGGGCGGCACCTTCTCGCTCGAAACGCTGGCCCCCGTCGACCCCAACGGCGACGCGCCCTCCGCCCGCTTCCTCAAGCGCCACGGCGCGCACTTCATCAACATCGCCTTCTGGGTCGAGGACCTCCGCGGACTCGCCCAGCACCTGCTCGATAACGGCGTGCGCGTCGCCCTCCCCGGCGGGGCGCAGGTCAAGGAGCTACCCGACGAGGACTTCCGCTTCTTCGTGCCCCATCCCAAGGACGCCCACGGCACGCTGTTCGAGTTCATCGGGGAAGACCCCAACTTCCACGATCCCCGCCGCCGCTCGTGGTGGGACGCCTCCTACTGGAGCGACCGGCACCCCCTCGGCGTCGAGGGCCTGAGCCATTCGACGGTCGTCGTCGCCGACCTCGACGGCGCCTCGCGGTTCTACGAGGACCTCCTCGGCTGCACGCTCGTCCACGAGGAGCGCTACGAGGAGAAGGGGACCCTCAGCCGCTACTACGCCATCGCCGACTCGGTCATCGAGCTCGCCCACCCCGTCGATCCGTCGTCGGACATCGCCAAGCACATGGCGGAGCACGGCCCCATCGTCTACGCCTTCACCTTCAAGGTGCGCGACCTCGGCTCCGCCAGGGAGCACGCCGAGCGCCACGGCCTCACCATCCGCGACCGCGGCGGCCACACCTTCGAGCTCGACCCGGCCCAAGCCTTCGGCGGCGTCTTCGGTTTCACCGACCGAGTCCTCCCCGGCCACCCTGTCCTACGGTAACGGCGCCAAGGCGTACGAGCGTGCCACTATTTGCCTATGTGTGATAGTGTGATATATGCTAAAGGAGTCCGGTAGGTGGATATCTACTACTCCTCTAGGAGACTTCAGGAAGCTGCCCAGAACCTACAGGATTCCCAGAGAGAGTTCGGCGTTTTGGGGAGTCGCTATATCGAGCGGCTCCAGGTGATACACGCGGCGCCGACCTTCGCGGAGTTGAAAGCGGTCCAATCACTCGGAATACACGCACTCAAGGGCGCACGGGACGGGGAGTGGGCCCTCAAGCTGAACAAGAACTGGCGGATGGTGTTTACCATTCCAAGCGAGACCGAGTGCGTCATCGAATCAGTGGAGGACTACCATGACCACTAAGGCGACGGGAACCATGCGAAGCGGGCGCCGGGTCTACGGCCCTGCGATGCCGTCTCTGGAAGTCGCGGCGCACCCCGGAGCGTTGCTCGCCGAGGAGCTCGCCGAGCGGGGTATGACGCAGTCGGCGCTCGCCAAGGCCGCCGGACGTCCGTTCAAGGCGATCAACGAGATCGTCAACGGGAAGAAGGCCATCACCGCGGAGACCGCGATTCAACTCGAACACGCCCTCGGCATCTCGGCCCGCACCTGGATGAACCTGCAAACGACCTACGAGCTCGCCAAGGCCCGTGCCAAGCTGGCCTAGCCCTGGCCTCCAGCCCCGTCTACTCCTACGGTGCCTCGTACCGACGCACAGTTTCGCGTAACCGGTCCGCATGCTGGAAGATGCTGTCGATCGACTCGATAGGCACGCGCTCTATGGACTTGTCCTCGTTCACGAGTCCCAGGTACTTCTGATCGCCGTTGAAGAAGAGCCTACAGATTGGCTTCCGGTTGTTGTCATCGAGTAGCACACCGCAATAGGACTTGGTGTCGCGGATAGCGACGCGGGCGGCCGATACGTCTTGGCTCACAATGGCCTTGATCGCAAAGTAGCCCTGCAATTCATCTTCTGTAGTCACGATGCCGGAGGAACCTGTCTCCTCCACCGTAGGCTCAGATGCCGGCTGGCTCTGTTCCGGCGCGTCGTTCATCTCCGCATCGCCTTGCAACGCGGACTTCAGGCGGTCGTTGACGCGATCAGCCAGGAATTGCTGGAGCGCTTTCTTCGTAACGCGGGAAAACTGATCGATCACCGCCTTCGTTTGCCGTCCCTCATAGATCTGACCGGCGAAGTAGCGGGCGAATTCTTCAGAAGGCTCGGCCCACTCTTTTGCCAGAAGCCTCTTTATCTCACGGGTGTACTTGAGGTCTTTGGCGGTGCTGAGGATCTGGTCGAGGTCGAAGGAAGCCTTGCTAAACCTTCGAAGCTCCTCCACCTCGGCGTCTTGGAAGTCCAGAAGATTGAACTCGAAAAACGGCTTGCCGTCCATCTTTGTTCGGCTCTTCGAGGTCGGAGAAGAACCGATAGGTCATGCCGTCAGTCAGGACGCCGAACCGCGCCTGGGTGACGCTGAAGTAGCGGTACAGCTGTGACGCATGGTCCTTGTCCAACTCCGCGCCATACTTCTTGCACTCGAAGAGAATGACAGGCGCGTCGTCCTGCAAGATCGCGTAGTCGACCTTCTCCCCCTTCTTCGTGCCTACATCGGCAGTGAATTCGGGTACGACCTCCGCTGGGTCGAAGACGTTGTAGCCGAGCACATGGTTGATGAACGGCATCACCAGGGCGTTCTTTGTCGCCTCCTCCGTCTCGATCTTGTCCAGCCGCTTTTGTGCACGGCTTGAGACTTCCCGTACCCGGTCGATCAAGTCCATCCCTTCAAGTGACTGTACCAACGTCCTCTCCTAACTGGCGGGCGATGCGCAAGTCTACCAAAAACTCTCGTGTCAAGGGGCATCCCGTCTTGGGCTAGCAGCCCCCGCGCCCCACCCCATAGCCCGCGACCGCGCCCTTGGGCTAGAATGGCCGGTGGCGCGCCGCGCGGAGGGAGTGAATGAAGGGCCGTATCGTCGTCCTGAAGGAGTACCGCAAGCCGTTTGAGATCGCCGTGTATGACGTCCCCGACCCCGAGCTCGGCGACGTCCTCCTCAAGATCACCCAGGCCGGCATCTGCGGCACCGACCTCCACGTCTGGCGCGGCGACACCGAGGGCTGGCCGCTCCCGCCCGCCGGCCGCACCATGGGCCACGAGGGCACCGGCGTCGTCTACAAGCTCGGCAAGGGCGTGTCCACCGACTCCGCCGGCGTCCCCATCAAAGAGGGCGACCGCGTCATCCACAGCCTGGGGACGCACTGCGGGAGCTGCCGCATGTGCCTCAACGGCGAGGCCAACCTCTGCATCGGCCAGCGGGGCGCGCCGCCGGGCGTCGGCGAGTGGCCCTACTTCGTCGGCACCTACGCCGACTACTTCTACGTCCACCCCCAACGTTCCCTCTACCGCGTCCCCGACGAGATCGACGACGAGGTGCTCGGCCCGGTCAACTGCGCCATGGGGACGGCGACCCAGGGCCTCATCCAGGGCAGGGTCGGCCATGGCTCCTCCGTGGTCATCCAGGGCGCGGGCGGACTCGGCCTCACCGCCATCGCCATGGCCAAGGACATGGGCGCCTACAACGTCATCGTCCTCGACCGCCTGGAGAACCGCCTGCAGCTCGCCGAGGAGTTCGGCGCCGACCACACCATCAACATCGAGGAGTTCAACACCCCCGAGACGCGGGTGCAGCGGGTCAAGGACCTCACCGGCGGCCTCGGTGCCGACGCCGTGATCGAGCTCGTGGGACGCCCCGAGCTGCTCCCCGAAGGCGTCGCGATGCTGCGGAAGGGCGGGACGTTCGTCGAGATCGGCCTCTACTTCCCCGGCCACACCGTCACCTTCGACGCCTCGACGCTCGTGCTCACCGGCAAGCACATCGTCGGCTCGGTCGCCTACACCCCCGACGTCATCCCCAGGCTGCTCGACTTCCTCTCCCGCAGCCAGGACACGGTCCCGTTCAAGAAGATGGTCTCCCACCGCTTCAAGCTCGACGAGATCAACCAGGCCTTCGAGCAAGCCGAGTGGGACGCCCGCCAAACCGCCGTCACCCGCGCCGTCCTCGTCCCCTAGGGGGCGAATCTCGTGGCGCCCGGCTCCGGCCTCTCCCGCCGGCGACCCTTGCGTAACCCTGGCCGGGGCAGTGGGACTCATCTCCTACGCGTCCGCAGGGCAACGGTTACCGTACCCCGGCCAAAGAACATATGTTCGTTGTGGTGATAGTACGGCCTGTTCAAGGTCGTGTCAAGCAGGCATTGGCGGGCGCATCCCAGCCGCGCCCCTCCGACGCGCCTGGCGGCGCGTGCCCTCTCTCAGTCTCCCCCAGAGGGGGAGAGGTTTAAGTGAATGCCACCTCCGCTCCCCCGCTAGGACCCCAGTCGGTTTTGCAAGGGTCTCCGCTGGGAGAGGGTTGGGTTGAGGGCGGGGGGAGACGGGGGCCGATCTGGGGATGGGGGAAGGGCGCTTCGCGAAGCGCCCCTACGGGAGGGGATAGATTCCCGCGTGCGCGGGAATGACGGGTATGGGCGGGTTACGCAAAGGTCTCGGAGGGGGAGGACGACAACCCTCTCCCCCTCCGGGGCGCAATCTGCTAGGGTTTACGCCGATGTTTTTCCAGGAGGCTCCCTTGAAGACGCGTATCACCGAGATGTTCGGCGTCAAGTACCCCATCGTGCAGGGCGGGATGCAGTGGGTGGGGCGGGCCGAGCTCGTCGCCGCCGTTGCCAACGCGGGCGCGCTGGGCTTCATCACCGCGTTGACGCAGCCCACGCCCGAAGACCTTCGCAATGAAATCGCCCGCTGCCGCGAGTTGACCGATAAGCCGTTCGGCGTGAACCTCACCATCCTCCCCACGCTAAAACCGCCGCCCTACGCCGAGTACCGTCAGGTCATCATCGACTCGGGGATCAAGATCGTCGAAACGGCGGGGAACAACCCGGAGGAGCACCT
The DNA here is from genome assembly GCA_965261455.1 of Dehalococcoidia bacterium. Lineage (GTDB taxonomy): Bacteria > Chloroflexota > Dehalococcoidia > SHYB01 > SHYB01 > DAOUKH01. The sequence goes on from OZ253453.1 coordinate 689,957, forward strand.
GAAGCACTTCAAGGAACACGGGATCAAGGTGATCCACAAGTGCACCGCGGTGCGGCACAGCCTGAAGGCGCAGCGGCTCGGCGTGGACGTCGTCTCCATCGACGGCTTCGAGTGCGCCGGCCACCCCGGCGAGGACGACATCCCCGGCTTGGTGCTCATCCCCGCCGCCGCCGACAAGGTGGACATCCCCATGATCGCCTCCGGCGGCTTCGCCGACGGCCGCGGCCTCGTCGCCGCCCTCGCCCTGGGCGCCGACGGCATGAACATGGGCACCCGCTTTATGTGCACCAAGGAAAGCCCCATCCACGAGGACGTCAAGCGGCAGATCGTCGAGAACGACGAGCGCGCCACCGACCTCGTTAACCGCGTCCTGCGCAACACCTCCCGCGTCGCGCGAAACTCAATCAGCCAGGAAGTCCTCGGCATCCAGTCCAAGCCGGGCACGACCATCGACGACGTGGCCCACCTGGTCTCGGGACAGCGCGGCAAGGTCGTCTACGAGACGGGCGACAAGGAACACGGTCTGTGGACCGCGGGCATGGTGCAGGGCCTGATCCACGACATCCCGACGGTGAAAGAGTTGATCGACACCATCGTCGCCGACGCCGAGCGCATCATCAGCGAGCGCCTCGCGGGGACGCTGGCCGTCTCGCCCGCGCCCGTTTAGCCGCGCTCGCTCGCCGGGTCCGGATCGTCGTACAGGGGCTCGACGCCTTCGGGCGAGGGGTACGACTCGTCACCCTCGAACGCCCACGAGAACGCCTTCGCCAGCACCTGGCTGTTGCGCGCCCCGCGAAATCCGTGGCCGCACTCCGGCACCGCCCGCACGTGCAGCGCCTTCATCGACTGGGCGAGATATTGCAGGAAGAAGGCCATCCCGCCGGCGACGGCGTCCTCCACCCCGTAGGTGAGGTAGATCTCGCCGCGAAAGTGCTTGATCCCCTCGTAGAAATAGTCGGCCACGCTGTCGTACGCCGACATCAAGAGCAGGCGCTCGACTTGCGGGTAGCGGTGGGCAACGGCCCCGCAGACCGAGCCGCCGGCGGAGAACCCGGACAGGTGCACCGTGGGCCGCGGGCTGCCGCACAACGCCTCGGCGTTCTCCAGCGCATCGTCGATCACGTGGGCCATGCCCTCGACGGAGATGCGGTTCCAGCTCGCGCCGCGGAACCAATACGGCTCGCTGGGGTGGAGGAACTGCCCGTCGGGCTTCGGAGGATTGTACGTGACCAGCGACGCCGTATTCCTGGCCTGGAGCCTCGCCCCGATCTTCAGGTACCGCTCCCGATACCCCTCCTTCGACTCACCCGCGCCGGGGCAGTTCACGACAATGACGCCCGACGTCGTCGGGTAGCTCGTCACCGGCAGCTCGTACTCCACCGGCCGCCCGTAGAGGTCCTCCACGGTGCGTGTCAGCGCCTTATCCGTCGGTTCCCCTGTACTCGGCTCCATACCATCCCGCCGCATGAGAACGAGGCCATCCCGAAGGCCGCGTCGGCCCCGCGATTATGGCACAGCCCCAATGGTTACAATTCCCCTCGCAGTGAGCGACCTCGGAAGGGGAACATGAAGAGCTGTCTGACCCATCTGGAATGCACCGCCTGCGGCCGGACCATGGAGGCCGACGAGCCGGTCCGAACGTGTCCTGGCTGCGGCAAGGTGCTCTACGCGCGGTACGACCTGGATGCGGCGAAGGGAAGCATGACCCGCGAGGCCTTGGCCGGCCGCCGCCCGGACATGTGGCGCTACTTCGAGGTGCTGCCGGTCCATGACCGGTCGAATGTTGTCACCCTTGGCGAGGGGTACACGCCCCTGATTCGTGCGGACCGCCTGCGGCGGGAGATAGGGTGCGGCCCGCTGTTGATCAAAGACGAGGGGGTCAACCCGACGTCCTCCTTCAAGGCGCGCGGCCTGTCGGCGACCGTGTCGAAGGCCAAGGAACTCGGCGTGAAAGCGCTGACGATACCTACCGCCGGCAACGCGGGTGGCGCTCTCGCCGCCTACGCCGCCAGGGCCGGCATGGTAGCCCACGTCTTCATGCCGTCGGACGCGCCGGAGGCAAACCGGAAGGAGGTGGAGGTCATGGGCGCACGGCTCACCCTAGTCGACGGGCTGATAGGCGACGCCGGAGCGTTGTCACGCCGCATGGCGGGTGAGCACGGCCTGTTCGACGTCTCCACGTTGCAGGAGCCGTACCGCGCCGAGGGCAAGAAGACGATGGGCTACGAGATCGCCGAGCAGATGGGCTGGCGTATGCCCGACGTGATCGTCTACCCGACCGGCGGGGGCACCGGCATCGTGGGCATATGGAAGGCCATCGAGGAGATGGAGACTATGGGCCTCCTTAACGGGCAGAGGCCACGCATGTTCTGCGTACAGGCCGAGGGCTGCGCGCCCATCGTGAGGGCCTTCCACAGCGGTGCGGATCACGCGGAGCCCTGGCAGAACGCCCGGACGCTCGCCGCCGGCATCAGGGTGCCCTCCGCCATAGGCGACTATCTCATTCTCAACGCCCTGAGGGAGAGCAAAGGGGGCGCCGTAACGGTGTCGGACGATGAGATCGTGGACTGGATGGGCAGGGTCTCGTCGCTGGAGGGAATCTTCGTCTGCCCGGAGGGGGCCGCGACGGCGGCAGCGCTCTCGAAGCTGGTCGCCGACGGCTCCGTCGCCCCGGACGAGCAGGCACTCCTGCTGAACACCGGGTCGGGGGTGAAGTACCTGGAGACGCTGCCCGTGCGGGGCGCGCATCCAGTGACACCTTTATGATCTGCCGCATCATGTTGTGCGAGGGCAGCACTCGGAAGATCGCTTCGCCGGCCTGAGCGAGGCGGGCGCAGAAGTCCCGCCTCGCGTCGCGCAGCATCGCGTCGTATTCGGTGTCGCCAAGGGCCATGCCTGCCCCCCCTCAACGGAGAGAAAACGCCCGCTGAATACGCGCGGCATCCTGCCATCGCCGGAGCAGAGCGCCGGGGTGGGATTGCCTTGACGGGCTTGTGCTATACTCTCGCCGAATCCTGGCTGATCGCAACGTGCCGGTGACCTTCGCTCCCTCTACTTGAGATCAAGAGAGAACGAGCCGCAAGGGGGTTCGTGTGGCGCTTGCTTCCCGGGGACCAACCTCGACGCTACGAAAGGGCGCCAGATGAACATCTACGTCGGGAATCTCTCCTATCAATCGACCGAAGAAGACATCCAAGCCGCTTTCGGAGCCTACGGCAAGATAGACGCGGTGCGCGTTATCGCCGATCCTTACACGAGTCGCTCCAGAGGCTTCGCATTCGTTGAGATGCCGGACGACACCGAGGCCCAGGCCGCGATCGACGCGATGAACGGCAAGGAGCTTCAGGGTCGGCCGCTCACCGTCAACCAGGCTCGCCCGCGCGGCAGCGGGGGCGGCGGAGGCGGCGGAGGCGGACGCCGGGACGACTACTAGTCCCGCAGCGCCCATCCACCTAGCGAAGCACTGGCATGTGTCAGTGCTTCTCCGTCTAGACACGGCACACGGGCCGGTGACCCTGTCGCTGTGTGCAGGTCGTAGAGCGCCAGCGCGCTCCTGCCTCGCATCAACCCCGGTTGCCGACGCTCAGCCCTTTGACGCTGTCGTTGAGCATCGTCACGAAGCCCGGGGAGACGGCGTCGTGCTTACTCATAGCTCCTCGAAGCAAGCGGGCTGACCGAAACGGCGAAACTGCACGGTCGTGCGCCTTAGAGCGAGGGGGGCAGGCCGCCAGCGACGGTGTGAGGAGCTGCCCGTTATGTTGCGGGCGCGCTCCGAGCAGAGAAAGAGCGGCAGGGGGCCGGTGGGCGCTGAAGGAGGTGGAGCGATCTTCCGTAGGGAGTCCGTCATCGCGCGGAAGGGACAACCGGCCCTCGTACGGGGTCAACCGCGGCGCGGCGTCAACGCGCGCCGCTCATCCCTCGGCAATCATCCACGAACTTCCGCAGCGCCGCCCGGTGTCCTTCCAACGCCGCGAGCCCCGGATGGCTCGCCCGCCGGTCAATGACTTCATCCACATACTGGACAAAGCGCGCCGCGTTGTGAAGATGGACGGCCTTCCAGAATTGGCTACACAAGTAATACTTAGCCCCATACGACTTGGCGTAGTACCTTGAACGGCCGGAGACTTCAATGCCATCTGACACCCTTCGCAAGAGTGGAAAGTTGCCAATCTTGATGCCGAGGGTCTTCTTGCAGTAGTCACGGTCCATCAGATTGCGGATGTCTTCAGCACTCAGGAGCGTCGGATGATCTTCCAGCAAGGTCTTCATCAAGGCTTGAACGAGCGGCTGTACCCGCTCCGCGTTCACCCCGGCGCCGCCTCGGTTCTCGTCGGACAGACTCCATGAGCGCCAGTCCCGTCAGCCGTGTCATCCTCTGGCACACCCAACAACCCAGACAACTCCAATAACTTGGCCGACCGCACGAACAGCTCCGACGTATCTGCCACCGACATCGCCTTGTGCAACGTAGGCCGGACCAACTGTTCGGCAAAGGCATGGTTTATCAAAAGACGCCACTCGATTTCCGGATATTCCCCCCTCAACTTCGCAAAGGCCTTCTCTAACGGTTGCCGCGCCGCCGGGTGAACTACCGGCGAAGCAAAGTAGATGTGCAACCTTCGTGCCGGGTGGTACGCTCTCAAGATCAGCACTGTCCGCAGCAGCTTCTTCACTACCCTATTGGCTACGCCACCGCCGTAATTCAGCCCGTGTTCGTGGAAAGCGATTTCCATCGCGTGGATACTCTCGTCCTGATCCACCCCCACGACATCGATTTCACCCTGCTTCAAGAACTGTCCGACATCCTTGGTTTGCTTGAACACGCTCCCATCCGGGTCAAACCGCTCCCGCATCGACTCAAACAAGGACTCCAACTCCGAATCGGACTTCTGCCTGTCCCAATGCTCCGAGGTCTTCCAATTCATCTGCACCAGCCAGCACCGCTTCACGTGCCGCAGGTACGAATAACAGAGCGATTCCCCAATCTCGATCTTCACGGGTCCACCAATCCGCGCACCTAGGCGCGGCACGTCGTGCGCCACGAGCCTAGCCGCGCCACCCAGGGAGTGTCAACGCGCGCCGCAACGGCAGCGTCCCTTGTCCGTCCTCTCCCCCTCTGGGGGACTGAGAGAGGGCACGCGCCTCCAGGCGCGTCGGCGCCTTCACCCGTGGTACATTCTTCGGCGCACGAAGTCCGGAGGGCGCCGATGGAGTTCCCGCAGTGAGCATGGTGAGCGACGGCGGCGAGTCGGCGCGGCGGCAGTTTGGGCCGGCGGCGGCCGCGTACGCTGCGAGCCGGTATCACGCCGAGGGGCCGGACCTCGCCGCGCTGGTTGAGGCGGCCGAGTTGACCGGCACGGAGCGCGCCCTCGACATCGGCTGCGGCGCGGGGCACACCGCCCTGGCGCTGGCGCCCCGGGTCCGCGACGTCGTGGCCTGCGACGTCACCGAGGCGATGCTGGAGCAGGCCGAGGCCCTGGCGCGGGAGCGCGGCGCGGCCAACGTCTCGTTCGTCGCCGCCGACGCCGCCTCGCTGCCCTTGGAGGACGGCGCCTTCGACCTCGTGGCGTGCCGGGTCGCGGCGCATCACTTCAGCGACATCCGCGCCGCCGTCGGCGAGATGGCTCGCGTCCTCGCTCCGGGCGGGCGGCTGGTGATCATCGACTCGTACACCCCGGCGGAGCCACCGGAGACGGACGCTATCTTCGACCGCATCGAGCGCCTGCGCGACGCGAGCCATGTCCGCGACTACCTGCTCGACGAGTGGGAGGCGATGCTGGCGGAGGTCGGACTGACGGCGCGGTTCCTCGACTTCTGGGAGATGCGCATGGAGTTCGAGGACTGGACCGGGCGCATGCACACCCCGCCCGCCTCCGTCGCCGCCCTCAAGCGCACCATGGACGCGGCCCCGGCAGAAGTCCGCGCCCGCCTCGGCATCGTCGACGGCGCCTACGACCTCAACATCCCGCTCGTGCTGCTAAGGGCGCGGCGGGGGTAGGAGGAAGGAGGTGTTCCCGGGGGGCTCCACCAACCAGGAAACACTGCAAACCGCCCTGCCGCAGTCCCTCGGAAGCACTGCAGGGTCCTTGCTTGCTACGAGGCGGCAATGGCTGATAGCAGGGGCTCGAATCTCTTTTTCACGAGTTCTCGCGAGTCCTCATCAATCTCCAAGAGCCTCAGGACTGCCTTTTCGTAGTCCGAGCTCCGGGGAAAGCCCAACTCCTTAGAGATTGCGTCAAGTGCGCCAGTCTCGCGAATTGGGTAGCGCTCGATGATCAGATCTAGGTTGCCTTCATCGAGGGCCTCCTGTAGGCGGTGACGCTCTTGGTCCCGGAGTGAAGGCACGTCGACTGGTGGGATGCTCAGTCTCGAATCCAAGTTAATGTCCTTGGGAATGGCCTCTTGCGCCAGTCGCCGTGCACCATCAGTCGTCTTCTTTTTGACGATGCGGTCAACATGCTGGCGAACCCGCGCAATGGCCTTATCACGTGCCATTCGGAGAGCTTCTTGGGAATCACCACCCAAGAGGTCGGAGCGCCTCCCTGCAACTCTCTCCTGGACGCTCGGATGGTAGTAGATCGACTCGACGGAGTACCAGTCGAGGGCGAATATGCCATCCTCGCGCAGGTCCACGACCTTCCGGTCGTCCCAGTTGTCACGATCCACTACACCGAACGCCTCAATCCACGTGACACTCTTGGCAGCCCTCAGTCCCTTCACGGACTGCACGACTTGGCCCCGACCACCTTTGGGTAGTACCGCGACCTCTGGGAATAGCAAGCTGTAGAGAGGCTGGTCCAAACTGACTCTAGTCTTCCCCTCCACGAATAGAATCTTTCGGCGTGCCCCAAGAATGTCGCGCCTTAGCTGCTCGTCTAGTGAATGACCAGCCTCCAAAAGGTCGGCATCCCAGGTTTCAGCCTCACGGTTCTTGAATTGGCAACTACGTAGCAAAAGCGCTTGTGATTGCGGAAAGTCTATCGGCAAGCCGATCTCGTGGGTGGAAATCACAAATGAGCAGTCCTCGCGAGTCGAGAACAGGGAAGACAGCAGAGGAGTAATGATTGATCGATGCAGGTGTCGCTCGGGTTCGTCAATGAGGAACAACGTGCCGGGCTCTGCCGTCAAGATGTCTGCAGCGATAAGAATAGCGTTGCGCTCACCGTCAGACATCTCAGCTATTGTGTAGGGCGTCTCGCCGTCACGATGAGTTCGGAGCTCGTCACCAGATTCGAGCGACAGCCTCACTGGGAGGTGGGCGAATCGAAGCGACTCGTTAATTTGCCCAAGCGGGGGAACTTCTTCAGTTAACTTATTGCCTTGCTCTACATCGCCACTGCGAAACGCTGCCGCGATCTTCCGAGCCAACGCGTTCTCAGCGTCCACTAAGTTGAATATCGCCATGGTTAGCCGCAGGCTGTCGTAGTCCCCCGTCCAGCGCGATTCCGGCCTCTTGTATGCATCTCGTATCTCCGGCTCTTGTTCTTGTTTTTGCCGGGCAGTAATGTCCACCGTACTTGACGAAAGCCAGGTTTGACGGTGTGCGGATATGCGTAGCGCTTTCTCGGAGTGTTCTCCGTACAAGCGATGCATCAGGCTCGACTTCCCCGTCCCGTTCGCACCCAGTACGAAGAGGATGTCTCCGGCCCCCAGGGCGACAGGCAACGGCGACTCCGGATGACCAACTCTCGGTATAGTGAGATCAAAGGGCACGCTGTGTCCGATCACGTCGACTAGTTGTCTTCTAGAGGCTCTTCCCGCTTGCGCGACTAGCTAGGTCTTTGACCCTCTTTCGCCCCCAAAGAGAGGGTGTTGCAATCGTGGTCTCCTCCTGGACCCCTCTCAACTCGTCGCCCCCTACCCGATCCCCCGCTGCCGCTCATACGCTGAGATTTTGTCTTCGTGCTGGAGGGTTAGGCCGATGTCGTCGAGGCCGTTTAGGAGGGAGTGGCGGCGGAAGTCGTCGATTTCGAAGGGGATGGTCGTGCCGGAGGGGTCGGAGATGGTCTGGGTGTCGAGGTCGATGGTGGGGCGGTAGTCGTTGCCGGGGGCGGCCTTCTCCATCAGGTCGCGGACGGCGGCCTCGTCGAGGGTGATGGTGAGGAGGCCGTTCTGGAAGCAGTTGTTGCGGAAGATGTCGGCGAAGCTGGGGGCGATGATGACGCGGAAGCCGTAGTCGTTCAGCGCCCAGGGGGCGTGCTCCCGGGAGGAGCCGCAGCCGAAGTTGCGTCCGGCGATGAGGATGCTCGCGCCCTCGTAGGAGGGGTGGTTGAGCTCGAAGTCGGGATTGAGGGAGCCGTCGGACAGGAAGCGCCAATCGAAGAAGAGCGCGTCGTCGTAGCCGGTCCGGGTGATGCGCTTGAGGAACTGCTTGGGGATGACTTGGTCGGTGTCCACGTCGTCGCGGTCGATGACGGCGGCGAGGCCGGTGTGGGCGGTGAAGGCTCTCATGTCGGGGGCTCCTCTGTGGTGAGGGGAGGTTAGGGTCGGCGCGCTCCTTCCATCTTAGCGGACGGGGGTGTGGTGGGGGAGGGCGCCCCCAAACCTCTCCCCCTCTGGGGGAGACTGAGAGAGGGTATAGACCGGGGAGATAGATAACATCTAAACCGGGCACATGGGTAACACAGTGTGTGATGGTGGGAGGCAATCCCACAGGAGGAAGCTGTGTTGCCTTGGAAAGAGACGAGCGTCGAATCGGAGCGGTTGCGCTTTATCGAGCGCGTGACCGCGGGGGAGGAGCCGGTCACGGAACTGTGGCGACAGTCGGGGATCAGCCGCAAGACCGGCTACAAGCTGATCCATCGCTATGAGGCCCACGGCGAAGACGGCCTGCTCGACCGGAGCCGGGCGCCTCATGACCACCCCAACGCCACGCCACGCGAGCTGGCGAAGCGCATCGTCGAGGCGAAGCGCGCCCACCCCACGTGGGGTCCCAAGAAGCTCATCGCCTGGCTGCACGACATGGAGCCGGATGCGCTCTGGCCCGCTCCCAGCACCGCGGGAGGCATCCTGGACCGCGCGGGGCTTGTGCAGCGCCGCCGTCGCCGCCGCCGCGCCTCCCCCTGGAACGAACCCTTCGCCCACGCCATCGTGCCCAACGACGTCTGGTGCATCGACTTCAAAGGCTGGTTCCGCACCGGCGACGGGACACGCGTCGATCCCCTCACCGTGCAGGACGCGGCCTCTCGCTACCTCATCGCCTGCCAGGGGCTGGAGCGCCCCACCGGCCCGGAGGCGCGGCGCGCGTTAGCGCGCGCCTTCCAGGAGTACGGCCTCCCCCAGGTCATCCGGACCGACAACGGCCCGCCCTTCGCCAGCGTCGGCCTGGGCAGCCTCTCACCCCTCTCCGCATGGTGGATCAAGCTCGGGATCGTCCCCGAGCGCATCGAGCCGGGACACCCCGAACAGAACGGGCGTCTCGAGCGCCTCCACCGCACCCTCAAGGCGGAGACGGCCTCGCCGCCCAGGGCCAACCGGAGACGGCAGCGGCGAGCCTTCGACCTCTTCCGGCACAGCTACAACAACGAGCGACCCCACGAGGCCCTGGGACAGCGACCGCCGGTCAGGCTCTACACCCCCTCGTTCCGGCCCTATCCCTCACGCCTCAGCTCGCCGGACTACGGGGCCGAGGTCATCGTGCGCCGAGTGCGCCACAACGGCGAGATCAAGTGGAAGGGGGACAGAGTCTATGTGAGCGAGTCTCTTCGGGGCGAGCCCATCGGCCTCGTCCAGCAAGACGAGCGCACCTGGTCGATACAGTTCGGACCCCTCCTCATCGGCGTCCTCGACGACCACGCGCGGCGGATCGACAAGACCTCGGTACACGTGTTACCTATGTCCCCGGTCTAACCGTTACCCATGTGCCCGGTCGCACAGGGCACGCGCCGCAGGCGCGTCGGCGCCCGCAGGGCGCCTCTCCCCTGGTTACGCCAAGGTCTCCAGCGGGAGGGGGAAGACCCCGCAGCCTCCCATCCGCGGCAGGTTATGGGGAGGGCTCCTCTAAGAGACTTAGGGCCCGGGCTCTCTCTCCGTCGCTCTGCTACCCTTCTCGTCTACTCCGTGCCGCGAAGGAGAACATGACGATGCAGAAACGGTGGGCGCTTTCCGTGCCGCTGGACGGGTTCACGTTGGCGGAGCACGCCGGCGTGGCGCGGGAGATGGAGGGGCTGGGCTACACGGACGCGTGGTCGCTCGAAGTCGACGGCGTGGATATCTTCTCGCCGCTGGCGGTGGTAGGGCAGGCCACGGGGATGCGCGTGGGCTCGGCCATCGCCAACGTCTTCACCCGTGGCCCGGCGACGCTGGCGATGAGCGCCGCGGGCGTCGCCGAGATCGCCCCCGGCCGTTTCTGCCTCGGCGTGGGATCGGGCTCGCGGCCCATCGTCGAGCTTTGGAACGGCGGACGATTCGAGCGGCCGGTTACCAGAGTCCGCGAGACGATCGCGTTCCTCAGGTCGGCGTTGGCCGGCGAGCGGGTGACGATGAAGGGCGAGACGGTGTCGGCGCAGGGGTTCAGGCTGACGCGCCCGCCGGCGTCGCCGATTCCCATCCACGTGGCCGCGCTCCGTCCCGGCATGCTGCGCGCCGCCGGCGAAATGGCGGACGGGGTGATCATCAACTGGCTCTCGGCGAAGGACGCGCGGCGCGCCGTCGCCGTGGCACGGGAGGCCGCGTCGGAGGCGGGGCGCGACCCCGCCGCTCTCGAGGTCGTGGCGCGCCTGATGATCAGCGTCGACCCGCCGTCGCCGGAGAGCGACACGTTCATGCGCCGGCACATCTGCGCCTACCTCACGGTGCCGGTCTACCGCGCCTTCCACGTTTGGCTGGGGCGGCGGGAGGCGCTGACGCCCATGTGGCGCGCCTGGGACGCCGGCGACCGCAGGGGGGCCGTCGCGGCGGTCCCGGAACAGGTCATCGACGACCTGATCCTCCACGGAACGATGGAGGAGGTCCGCGCCCACGTGGGCCGCTATCTCGACGCGGGCGTGGACACGGCGGTCCTCCGACTCCTCACCCGTGAGACGGACCCGGCCCGTATGCGGGAGGTGCAGTTGGAGGCGCTGCGGGCGCTCGCGCCGGGCGCGGGATAGACGCATGCAATGCTTGCATTGAAAGCACTGCATGCATATGATGTTGCTACCTTGGGAAAGAGGCCCAGTTCATGGCGACTATCACCGTGCGGAATCTGGAAGAAGATCTGAAGCGGCAGCTTCGCATCAGGGCGGCTGAGCACGGGAAGTCCATGGAGGAAGAGGTCAGGGATATTCTGCGGGCGGCGCTGGAGCAGGAGCCTGTCCCGGAGAAGGGCCTCGGGAGCGTGATTCGCGCCCGGTTCGCCCCCCTCGGCGGCATCGAGCTAGAGATACCGGCCCGCGGGCCGATGCGCGAACCGCCGCACTTCGACTGAGGCGGGCGGTCATGATCGTCCTGGATACCAACGTCGTCTCGGAGTTGATTCACCCGAGATCTGGCACCACCGTCGTCTATTGGGCCGACCGGCAACCATCCCATAGCCTGTACCTCTCGACCGTTACAGAAGCTGAGCTGCGTTACGGCGTTGCGATCCTGCCCTTAGGTCAACGCCGCGAGCGACTCCTCGCAGAGATTGAGAATATGCTTCGTCAAGACTTTGCGGGCCGCATCCTCCCGTTTGACAGGGCGGCTGCCCTGGCCTACGCCGTGATAGCCGCCGCCCGCCGTGCCACCGGGAGCCCCATCAACCATGCCGACTGCCAAATCGCGGCGATTGCCCATGCCAACGGGGCGTCAGTCGCAACGAGAGACGTGAACGACTTCACGGGGTGCGGTATTGAAGTCGTGAATCCCTGGGCAGAGGGATAGTTCCGGCGCACCGACCGCGCTGTGAATAGTCGAGATTGGTGGAGACGGGGGAGAGTCGAACTCCCCGTCCAAAGGATCCCTGACCCAGCACGTCTACGAGCGTAGCCGCTGTTCTAGTGTCTCGCCCTTCGGTCGCTCAAACGGCATTGCGCCGGTGGGCCAGCGGATGGTCTTTGACGGGCCGTATCCGCATTCGGTCCGCCGCGCCTCGATTTGTCAGCGCCCAGCCTTTAGCCTCGAGGAGGGCCTCCGGTGGACGTAGCGGCTAGGCCGCTAGGGCGAGTTGTCTGTCGCCAGTTACTGGGTTGCCGCCTGATTAACGAGGTGGACGGCGCCTCGGCTCGCGGTACTGGCAGGTCGACCCTCTGTCGAACCCGCGCGTCCCCATGTGGACTGATGATTATAGCAGGGGCGGGCCGGCGCGCCTAGAAGGAGCGGGACGGGGTTGCCACACCGCGCCCAGCCCCACCGACCCGCCCTTGTGGGCGCGTGCCCTCTCTCAATCCCCCCATGGTTGCGATCCAATCGCGACGGAAAACTGCGGTACTCATGGGCCGTGGGCATGGAGGCAGTTGAAGAAGAAGAAGACCTGGAGTAACGCGATCCTTCTGTAGTTCGATTCCAGTTTGGTGGGCTATTTGGATGAACCTCACCGAGTATGATATAGATCCCATTTTGTGTCTTTTGTAGTGTGGCAATAGCACAGGAGGCTCGCTTGGCTACTTCTCGCGAGGACCTTGTCGAGGAGATCGTTCGGCAGCACTTGATTGAAGGAAGTAGTGGGACCATCTCCGCCAGTGCTGTCGGGCGGTACGTGTCGTCGCCCTTCGCCCTGTATTGCGATTATCATGCGCCTGAGCACGAGCGCGACGCTGATTCGGAGCCATTGGCGACGCAGAAGGCACGCGGCATCGCTCACGAGGAGGAGGTGGTCGAAGGTGAGATTGTCCCTGTTCCCTACGAAACTTGGGAAGAGGGATTCCGGCTGACGATCGAGATGATGGCCGCCGGGGAGCCGACGATTCTCCAAGGGCTGCTCATCTCGAACCCGCTGGGCTTGATTGGCAAACCTGACCAGCTTCGGAAGATACATAACTCGAAGTCTATATTCGGGAATTACAGGTACCGTATAGTGGAAGTGAAGCTTGCCGCCAATATCACGCAAGCACACGTGATGCAGGCTGCGTTCTACAATCGATTGTTGGGAGCCATCCAATGTCTAACTCCGAAGACATTCGCAATAATCAACGGCAGAGGTGAGGAGTCCGTTGAGACGTTTTCCTCAAGGGAATCTGATCTCGATAGGAGTGTAAGAGGGGCACGCGGAGTAGTCGCGGGAGACTTCGTACCGACGCCAGAGTACGGCAAGACTCCGCCACCTTGGCGGTCCTTCGGGAACAAGCTTGCAGAGAATGACCTCACGAGCCTGTCGCAGATCGGCGGTCCTCGGAGAACTGAACTCATGAAGGCGGGATACCACACAATAGCCGACATAGCGAATACGCGTGAACGTGATTTGGCCAAACTTCCCAAGATGAACTACTACGTTGCCAACCGGATTGTGCCTTCGGCGAAAGCGCGGCTTGCGGACGCTCCAATTCCCAAGAGGCCCGTGCACCTCCCTAAAGCGACGGTAGAGATGTTCTTAGACATGGAGAGTGTGAATGAAGGCATAGGACTGCCGTTCTGCAATTACCTCATCGGGGTCGTAGTCAGGTCGGAGTCCGGAGAGCGCTATGTCAGCTTCTTCGCTGATACGCCGACAGAGGAAGAGAGATGCTGGCAGGCGTTCTGCGACCTACTAGCTCCTATGGAAACGGTAGCTCTCTACTGCTGGGGGGCGTCGGCAGAGCCTGTCTACATCAGGAAGATGGTAAGAAAATATGGAGTATCCGCAGGAGAGCAGGACAGCATCTCGAGCTCTCTTGTGGATCTTCATCGCCTGACCATCGACTCCTTTGCCTTTCCAACTCCAAGCGAAGGACTAAAGGATATCGCAGGCAGCCTAGGTTTCAAATGGCACAACCCAAAAGCCGATGGACTTCTCACTATGATCAAATACATGCAGTACTTGGACTCTGGTTCAAGAGACACTGCTCTTCGTGACGAAATCTTGAGGTACAACGAAGATGATTGCCGGGCAGTTATGTTCGTCAAGGACTGGCTGGCAGCTCAATAGCGTTCCTGGACTCCTTGCTCTCTCTCTTGGCAGCACCGCGGGTTGTGGTGGTCCCCCGCTTGGACGGCGCGGCGCGGATAAGCATCGTGCTCGGCGGACTGGTCGGTTGGATGCCGCGAAGCTCAGGGCCAGCACTGGACCACCCCGCGGGCCGCCCCTGGCCTTCTCTCAGTCTCCACCAGAGGGGGAGAGGCTTAAGCCGCGCCTAAGACGAACGGGCCGGGGACGTGCGCAGGGTGTCGCGCATGCGGCGCTCGGCGTCGCGCTTTGCGATGACCTGACGCTTGTCATACTTGCGCCGGCCGCGGCCGAGGCCGAGCAGGAGCTTCACGCGGTGATCGCGGATGTAGAGGCGCAGGGGCACGATGGTCATGGACTGCGCCTCCGCCTGGTGGCCCCATTCGGCGATCTGCTTCTTATGGAGGAGGAGCTTGCGGGGGCGGGTTGGCTCGTGGTTGTTGAGCGAGGCGTGCCGGTAGGTCGCGATGTGCGCTCCGTGGAGCCACATCTCGTTGCCGATGCGGCGGGCGAAGGCTTCGGCGAGGCTCACCCTGCCCGCGCGGACCGACTTCACTTCGGTGCCGGTGAGGACGAGGCCGGCTTCGACGGTCTCGGTGACCTCGTAGTTGAACCGCGCGGCGCGGTTGACGGCTATCGACTGGTAGCCGTCGTCCGCCGGCTGCGGCTTCTTGGTTTTCTTCTTCCTTGAGGGCATGTCAGGACGCCTTGGGGAGCGCGCCTTCCCGCTCGGCGATCTCCGTGCGCAACAGGTCGAGCGCCACCGCGAGTTGCGCGTCTTGTCCCTCGATAGGTACGACCACGATGTCGGGGGCAACGCCGATGCTGCCGATCTGCTGTCCGGTCGGTGTGTACCAGCGGGCGATGGTGACGAAGACGCCCGACCCGTCGCTGAGCTGGATGGGCAGGTTCACCACGCCCTTGCCGAAGGTCTGAAGGCCGACGACCTTGGCGCGGCCCCGCGACTGAAAGGCGCCGGCGGCGACTTCGCTGCCGCTGGCGCTGCCGGCGTTGACGAGCACGACCATGGGCGTGTCCACCGCGAGGCCGCCCTCGCGCACTTCGTGGTCGGTACGCTCGCCGTCGGCGTTGATCTCGTACATAACGAGGCCGTCCTCGAAGAACTCGCTGACGACGTTGACCACGGAGTCGATCACGCCGCCGGGGTTGTTGCGCAGGTCGAGGATAATGCCGCGGGTCTCCTGTTCTTTCAGGTCTTGGAGGGCGCGTTCGAGCTGCTCGTCGCTTGGATTGGTGAAGTGCGAGAGGCGGACGCGGGCGACGCCGCCGAGATCGTAGACCTCGACGGTCTGGCGCTCGATGGTGTCGCGTTCGATTTCGAAGAGGATGGGCTCGTCGGCGCCTTCCCGGCGCATCGTGATCTTGGCGATGGAGCCCTTGGCGCCGCGGACGAGGTCGATGGATTCCCTGAGGGAGAGCCCCGCGAGCGGTGTTCCATCGACCTCGATGAGCACGTCGCCGGCGAGAACGCCGGCCCGCTCCGCCGGCGAGTCGGGCAGCGGGGAGACGATGGTGGGCAGCCCGTCGACTATGGTGACCTCGGCGCCTATCCCGGAGAAGGAGCCGTCGATGAGCTCGCCGGTGACGTGGGCGTACTGCCGCGGGGCGTGGTAGCCGGTGAAGGGGTCGTCGAGCGCCGCCAGCATACTGATAAGGGCGCTCTCGTTGAGGGCTTCGAGGTCGACGTCGTCGCGGGAGAAGTAGCTATCTTCGAGCGACTCGTAGACGGCGAGCAGGCCCTCCATCTCCTCGATCTCCATCGTGGAGAGAATGACGCGGGGGTCGAAGCCTTCCGAGGAGATGCCGAGGCCTTCGAGGAGACCGGAGACCGCGCCCTCATTCAGCGCGGTCACGTCGAGGTTGTTGCGGTCGACGTAATGCTCCTCAAGGACGCGGTAGACCTCGATGGTCTTGGCCATGTCGCGCTCGGCTTGGCTGGGGCTGAATAGGGTGCAGGCCGTCGCGGTCAACACGACGGCGACCGTCACGGTGGTCAGCAATGCGAGGCGCTTGATACTCATAGGACACCGGAGGGAGAAGAAGGGGACGGAATGGTCATTATACGCCGGGGCGTCGCGTTGCCGCCGTTGGAGCGCTGGTTTTCAGCGTTTCGTATAGCATGGGCTGTCCGAGGGCTGACGCCGTGCCCGCCGGTGTGACACGGGGGTCTGGCCCATCCGCTTTCCGCGCCGGTATCATGGCGAGGTCGGCGGCTCTCGCTCCAAGGGAGAGTAAGACGGACATAGGAGAACATTCATGACAACGCAGCCGATCAGGGCCTTTCAACCGGCCCCCGAGACGGACAGAGATAGCGAACGCCTCGCCGCCTTCTACGAGGAGAACTCCTCGGTGGACTCGATCGTGCGAGCGCTTTCGGCCGAGCGCGTGGACGTGGCTGGGCTGAGCCCCCGCGACCTCTACACACGCGGCCTGGACTGCCAGAACCTGGGCGGCTTCGCCGTCCTCGAGCACATCGCCGAGATTGCCGAGAAGCACGGGCGCCTCGACTCCTCGCACCGCGTCATCGACGTGGGCTGCGGCCTGGGAGGCCCGGCGCGCTACTTGGCCGACCGCTTCGGCTGCGCCGTGGAGGGCGTCGAGCTGCTGCAGCTGCGGGTGGACACCGCCCGGTTGCTATCGCAGATGGTCGGCGGCGCGCGGGCGGTCGACCGCGTGCGGTTCGAGCAAGGCGAGGCGACTCGCCTGCCCGCGATCGAGGCGACCTACGATCAGGCGTGGGTGCTGGACGTCACGGTCCACGTGCGGGCCAAGGGGGCGATCTTCGGCGAGATCGCCCGCGTGCTCCGACCCGGTGGACTGCTGGTGCTGCACGACCAGCCTGGGCCGCTGCCCCGGGCCATGGCGCCGCTCACCCGCAAGGCGCCCTACTACGCGCCCTCGCTGCCCCACCTGCTGCGCTCCGTCGAAGACGCCGGTCTGCGCGTGATCGAGTGGCGGGAGACGACGGAGCTGGTCCGCGGCCAACTGGCGGAGCGCCTTGCCTTCCACGAGTCACTCCCCGCCCGTGGCGACAGCGCGTCGCGGCGGCGGCACGAGCGCCGCGTGGCGAGCATCGCGGCCTACGTCGAGGCACTCTCCGGCGAGGGGCGGACCGGGGTGCTCATCGCCCGCAAGCCGTCGTAGGGCGCCGTCCCGGACGCGTTGACAGCCCGCTTGGGCGATTCTAGGCTACCTCTGCATTCGGCGGATACTTAGAGACCGCCGCGAGGAGGGCGCCCGATGAGCGACATCGTCGTCGGCATGACATTCCACCCCAACGACGAGGTGCGACGCATCATTCTTAAGGTGTCGCCCCACTTGCGGCTGCTCGACCTCAGCCGCCTCTGCCGCGAGGAGGCCTCGTCGGAGAAGGCGCGGGCCGAGCTCGACGAGGCCCTGGCGGACATCGAGGTGCTGTTCATGGGCGCCACGCCCCGTTCGCTGGCCGAGCGCGCGCCCAAGCTGAAGTGGGTCCAGTTCTTGGGCACCGGCGTCGATCGGCTCGAGCGCGTCGGCCTCTTCAACCAGTCGTTCGTCATCACGAACGTCACGGCCACCAATGCGCTCCCCATCGCCGAGCACTGCTTCATGTTCATGCTCAATTTCGTGAAGCGGACCAAGCCAACCCTGGCGAATCAGCAGCGGCACGACTACGACCGCTCCCTGCGGCCCGACTTCCTGGAGGGCAAGACGCTCGGCATCCTGGGCCTGGGCAGCATCGGCCTGGAGACCGCCCGGCTGGGGAAGGCCTTCCGCATGAAGGTCCTGGGAATGCGCCGCAGCATCCGCGAGCACCAGCACAACGTCGGGGATATCGACGATCTCTATCCCCCCTCCATGCTGCACGTGCTTCTGGAGCGCAGCGACTTCGTCGTCGACGCGCTGCCCCTGACGGCGGAGACGACGCACATCCTCGGCGCGCCTGAGTTCAGGGCGATGAAGCGCACCGCCTGCGTCATCAACGTGGGGCGCGGGCCGCAGATCGACGAGGCGGCGCTGACCGAGGCGCTCAAGCGAGGGGAGATCGCGGGCGCGGGCCTCGACGTCTTCGAGCAGGAGCCGCTTCCCGCCGACAGCGAGCTGTGGGACATGGAGAACGTGCTCATCACGCCCCACGTGTCCGGCGACCTCATCGACAACCGCGAGCGGGCGGCCCGCTTCTTCGCCGACAACCTCAGCCGCTACCTCGAGGGCGGCTCCTTGCAGAACGTGATCGACCCCAAGCGCGGCTACTAGCGGGCTCGCTTGCCCTCAAACATGGGTGGGGCCGGCAGGTCTTGCCTCTTCTCCCAACTGGAGAAGATTGAGATGAGGGGCCGCCTCGCGGCCACCACAGCCTATCGAAGTCCGCCACCCTCGCGGTCAGTCACCCCAGTTACGTGAGGCCGGGAGGTCTTGCCTCTTCTCCCAACGGAGACCCTTGCAAAACCGACTGGGGGCGGGGGGGGAGCGGAGGTGGCATTCACTTAAACCTCTCCCCCTCTGGGGGAGATTGAGAGAGGGCGGGGGAGGCGGGGGCCGCGCGACCTTGCTGAAGCCCGCCCGCCAAGTTACGCAAAGGTCTACGTCGGCGCGGCGGGCCGGCCGGGGCCGACCGTACCGACGTTGTGCATGTCGCGCATCTTGAAGTAGGCCACGGTAGCCATGAGGGTCAGCAGCGCACCCATGCCGAAGACGGTGTAGGACGTCGAAGTGAAGTGGGCGATGACGCCGGCGATCAACGCGCCCATCGGCGTGATGCCGAACTCCATCATCAGCACGCTGGCCATCCGTCCCCGCATGCGTTCCTCGACGTGCGTCTGGACAAGGACGTTGTTGAACGAGAAATAGAACATGCTGAAGCAGCCCGCGAAGAGGTTGGCGACGAACGCGACGGCGTAGGCGGTCGAGAGTCCGAGAGCCATCACGCTAACCCCGAAGAGCAGCCCGACGACGATGAGCAGCGCCCCACCCCGGCGGATTGGGCCCATCGACGCGAGCCCAACCCCGCCGACGAGCGCCCCAATCCCCGCCGCACTCATCAGCAGCCCGAACCCGCCCTCGGACGAGCCCAGCGTCTCCTTGGCAATCACCGGCACCAGGGCGCTGTAGGGCAGGCCGATTGCGATGGGGAGGATCGCCAGCACGAGAAGGCCCCGCATCGTTCCGCTCTCCCGGACGTACGTCACCCCTCTGCGGAAGTTCTCCCATGGCGTCTCAGCGCGGGTAACCGGATCGGGCTCGGCGCGGATGGCCATTGCCAGTGTGCTGAGCAGGCAGCCGGCGTAAACGAAGATGAGGATTACATAGATCGAGGTGAAGCCGAGAAAAGCCAACAGAAGCCCACCGACGGTCGGCCCCAGGGCACGGGAGACGTTGAAGCCCAGGGAGTTGAGCGCGATGGCGTTCATCAAGTCATTGCGGGGCACAAGGCTGGGAACCATCGCCTGGCGAGCGGGATTGCTGAGGGAGAACGAGGTGCCCCATACGACTATCAGTAGGTAGATGTGCCACAGCGCGAGCATGTCGTTCAAGGCTAGGAGAAGCATGGTTGTCGCGGTGAGTATGGGTGCAATCTGGGCCACGGCGAGCAGCAGCCGACGGTCGACCCGGTCGGCGAGCACACCGGCGAGCGGGCTCATGATGAGGTTGGGAATGGAGCGGATGCCGAAGAGCGCCGCGACGGCAAGGACGTCGCCGTCGAGGTCTTCAAGGATGTACCAACTAAGGGCGACCATCTCCATCCACTGACCGGCGCTCGCCCCCAGGACACCGGCGATGAGCAGGCGGTAGTCGCGGTGGCGGAGGGTGCGGAACGTGTCGCGGCGAGACGTGCCGGACTCGGCCCTAGGCCGGTCCCGTCTGGGAGGTCGCTTGGCGGATCGCGGGGTTTCCGTTGGTTTCGATCCCGGAAGCGCAAGGGCGCACCGTCATAGATTCGGCGGGGCCGTGGACGCGCGGAGAATTGAACGTAGCGGGTACC
The DNA here is from genome assembly GCA_965261455.1 of Dehalococcoidia bacterium. GTDB lineage: Bacteria > Chloroflexota > Dehalococcoidia > SHYB01 > SHYB01 > DAOUKH01. The sequence continues at coordinate 709,978 of OZ253453.1, forward strand.
TTAGCCCGTCGGTGAAGGGCGTTCAAGGCGTCGGGGCAGCCGTGACATCCGCCCCTTCCCCATCCCCGCCCCCACCTCCTACCATGTCCCCATGCACACCCAGCCCAGCGGTGTCGGCCAACCACCGAGCCTCGTTACTTGCGGGAGTAGCCGGTTGGCCATGGGCGCGCGCAACAAGCCGTGGGAACTCCGCCCGAGCCGGTTCAGGCGAGGCTGCCTCCCGGAATTCATGCGCGTGGACACACCGAGCGCCGGTCGTCGAGCCCTGCGTGTCACCTATGGTGAGATGCTCGCCGGGTCCGACGACGAGAACCTTTCTCGGCGCTTGAGCGAGGCGAAACCGGCATGCAACGGTCGCCTTGAAGAACTCCTTGACGCCATTGCGTCCATGTGGCGGCGGGAGTTGGAAAGAGAGATGAGGAGAGCAAGCTTGGCCTCTTGATCCTGCCGAGCCTGCGGGACTGGCCGCCCTCTCCGGCGCGCCGGCCGCTCCTCTCAATCTTTAAATGGGATCACCCCCTTGGCCCCCGTGCGCCTTCCGCCAGACCAAACACGAGGCGCCAACCATGTTGGGACCCTTGCACAACCCGCCCGTCATCGTCATGTCCCCGAATGGGAAACCCTCATCTGTAAGAACGGGGCGGTGCTACAATCAGGGTGCGGCGGCTTGACGTAAGGGCGCCGCGCCATGAACGGCCGCCGCTTGGAGGAACCGCACTTGAATTGCCCAAGGGACGGAATGACGCTCGCGGTCGTGGACAACCGCGGTATCGAGGTCGACCGGTGCGGCCAATGCAAGGGCCTCTGGCTCGACTACGAAGAGCTCGGCATGCTCGAGGACAAGGTCTTCGACTTAGGCGATCTGAAGGGCTCCACGGTCTATAGTCCCCGGACGGTGGAGCGCGCCTGCCCCCGCTGCGGCAAGGAGCTCATCGAGTTCCAATATCACGGCAGCCGGACGGAGCTCGACATGTGCCCCGACCACCACGGCTTTTGGCTCGACGAGGGCGAGGACAAGCAAGTCCTCGACTACATGCGGGAGCGCAAGCAGAGCCTCGGCCGTATCGCCGCCGCGGAGCGGAGTTGGCACGCGGCGAAGCGGGGCGGGGGCCGCGAGTCCATCTTCGGCAAGATCAAGCGCTTTCTGGGGATGTCCTAGGCCGGGGACCACGGCCCGCCCCATGCCGTCCACGCCGCAGCCCGCGCTCGCCGGCGTCCGCGTTCTCGATCTTACCTACGGCGTCGCGGGCCCGTTCGCGACCAAGATCATGGCCGCCCTCGGCGCCGAGGTGGTGAAGATCGAGGCGCCCGACGGCGGCGACCCGACGCGGCGGCTCGGCCCGTTCGACGGCGACCGCCCCCATCCAGAGCGCAGCGGCCTGTTCCTCGACCTCAATGCGGGGAAGAAGAGCGTGACCCTCGACCTGCACACGGCAACGGGGGCGGCCCTGGCGCGGAGGCTCGCCACGGGGGCCGACATCGTCGTCGAGGCGTTCCCTCCGGGGGAGGCCGAGCGCCTCGGACTGGGCTACGAGGCGCTGTCGGCGGAGAACCCGGAGCTGACCTACGTGTCGGTGAGCAATTTAGGGGCCGTCGGCCCCTACAGCGACTTCCTGGGCTCCGACCTCACGCTGTACGCGATGGGCGGCGAGATGTACGGGACTGGCATGCCCGGGGAACCGCCGGTGCGCCTGCCGGAGTACACCACGGCCTACCAGGCGGGGAACTTGGCGGCAACGGCCGGGCTGATCGGCTACTACGGCGCCCAACGTAACCGCGCCGGTCAGGCCGTCGAGGTCTCGATCTTCGAGAGCGCTGTCCACAGCGCGGACCGCCGTCTCCAGTACGTCATGTCCTACGCCTACAGCGGCGAAAAGAACACGAGAAACGACAACCATTGGGCGCTCTACCCCACCGGCGTCTATCCGTGCAAGGACGGATTCTTCGACATCCACGGGGGCGGGCCGCAGTTCTTCCACCGCACCTGCCGCATGCTTGGCATGCCGGAGCTGCTTGACGACCCGCGCTTCAGCCGCCCGCTCGACCTAATCGACCCGCAGCGCAAGGACGAGTTCGACGCCATCTTCCTCCCCTGGGTCATCGACCGGACCAAGGAGGAGTGCCTCGCCGCGACGCGGAGCAACTCAGTGTACGGCTCCCCTATCTTCACGCCGGAGGACGTCTTCCACGACACGCACTTCGCAGCGCGGGGTTTCTTCACTGAGGTCGAGCATCCGGGGCTGGGGCGTCCGATCACGGTCCCCGGCGAGCCGGTGAAGATAGCCGGCTCGGCGTGGGCGACCCTACCCGCGCCCACGCTGGGGCAACATAACGAGGAGATCCTCGTGGGGCGGCTCGGACTGGAGCGCGAGACTCTAACCGCGCTGCGTCGGCGGGGCGTGGCATGAAGCCGCCGCTCGATGGTATGCGCGTGCTTGACTTCACCGCCGTCATCGGCGCGCCTTACGGCACAATGATGCTCGCCGGCATGGGCGCCGAGGTCATCCGCCTCGAATCGCGGCAACGCTTCCCTCCCACCACCAGAGGGACCGCGATCCGTCCGGTGAAGGAGCTCGTCCCGTCCATGGGGCCGGTGGGACGGGGCTACCCGGACTTCGACCCCGGCGAGCGGCCCTGGAACCGCTTCGCCCTCTTCAATTGCCACGCCCACAGCAAGCTCAGCGCCACCGCCGATCTCAGCACGCCGCGCGGGGTCGAGACGGCCAAGGACCTGATCGCGTTGAGCGACGTGCTCGTGGAGAATCAGCCGGGTGTGCTGGAGCGTTACGGGCTGGGCTACGAGGAGGCGCGGAAGGTGCGGCCCGACCTCATCTGGATGTCTATCTCCGGCATGGGGGCGTCGGGTCCCTACCGCGACCTGCGGGGCTACGGAGGCCATTTCGAGAACCTGGCCGGCGTGTCCTGGCTGCGGGGCAGCCCGAACAACCATCCGCTCTCGAATACGACGGTCGTCGCCTCCGATCCGGCGTCGGGCGCCGCGCTGGCGTGGCTTGCCGCGACCCTCGTCCACCGGCGGGCCTTGACGGGCGAGGGGCGGTACGTCGACATGTCCATGGCCGAGCTCTACCTCCATCAACTTGCCCCCGCCTATCTGGACTACGCCATGAACGGGCGGGTGCAGCGGACGCTGGGCAACCGTCATCCCTACCACGCGCCCCACGGTGTCTATCCCTGCGCCGGTGACGACTCCTGGGTCGCGCTTTCGGTGACCAACGACGCAGAATGGCGGGCGCTGCGGAAGGTGATGGGCGACCCGCCGTGGGCACGCTCGCGCAGCTACGCCGACGGGTATCGCAGGTCTCGCCGCAACGAGGAGCTCGACCGGCGGCTGGCGCTGTGGACCAGGGGCTGGGAGCACGTCGAACTGCAGAACGCGCTCCAGGCCGCCGGCGTGCCCGCGGGTGCGGTGCTCGACGATGCCGAGATCTACGACGACCCTCACCTGCGGCAGCGGGGCTTCTACCGGCGCATCGAGCACGCCGAGGCCGGCGTCCACGACTACCCGTTCGAGCTGTGGCGGATGTCGAAGACCGGCTTCGAGCTTCGCGGCCCGCCGCCGCTGCTGGGTGAACATAACGGTTATTGCTATCACGAGCTGCTGGGCCTCTCGGACGAGGAGTACCGCAGACTCGAAGCGGCGGGGCACATCGGGATGGACTACGTGGAGCCCCCTGCCAAGTAGCGCGGGCGCTTGGGCTTGGGGCGCGGCGTGAAGAGGATGATCGTGGCCGAGGCGGCTGTCGCGGCGAGGAAGGCCCACATCGCGAGGTCGTAGCTACCCGTCCGGTCGTAGATGAGCCCGGTGGTGACGGGGCCGACCATGATGCCGATGATCACCACCGTGTTGATCATGCCGCCGATGGTGGCGAAGAAGCGCAACCCGAAGTAGTCGGCCCGAAGCGCCGTGATCATGGTGGCCCCGCCGCCGCCCCAGGCGACGGCGTAGACGAGCACGAAGGCGATGAGCTGCCAGAACTCGTGGGCGTTTAACAGAATCACCAGTGCCCCGATTTGCACCAGGCCGAGTGCGGCGGCGAGCCGGTTCTTCCTGACGCGGTCGGTGACCGCGCCCAGGGCGAGCCGGCAGGGGATGGTGGCCACGGCGAAGATGCTCAACAGCACCGCCGCCTGCGCGGCGGAGAAGTCTTTGGTCTCGATGAGCCGTATGAAGTGTATCGAGATGGAGGCGACGACGAACATGCGCAGCCCAAACCAGAACACGATGCCCCAAAAGGCCAACGAGCCCAGCGCCTCACGAGGAGTGAGGTCGACGGTCGGCGTGACGGCGCGCGTGCCGGGCCGTTCTTCCGGGGGTGGTCCTCCGTCGGGGACCAGCCCTTCGTCCGCGGGGCGGTTGCGCATCAGGAAGAGCGCGACGGGAAAGCCGACGACGATAATCACGACAGCCGCAGCGCGGGCCGCGACTCGCCAGTCGTACGCGTCGATGAAGTACTGGAGGAAAGAGACCAGGAGGCCGCCGACGCCGAAGCCAACCGTCGCAATGGAGAGGGCGACGGCCCGGCGGCGATGGAACCAGTGGCTCACCGCCGTGGCGGTGGAGGCGAAGACGCCCATATTCACGCCTGGAGAGATGACGGCCGCGACCGCGATGAAGACGACGAGGAGGCTGGGCGCGAGGCTGAGGAGGAAGAACCCGGCGGCGAAGAGGGGGATGCCCGCCAGCATCACCCGCCGCGAGCCGAAGCGGTCGACAAGGTACCCGATGAGGGGGCCGAGGACCGCCTCACTGCCGGCGGCGGCGGTGAAGACGAGCGTAGCCGTCGCGTAGCCAACGTCGAACTCCTTGGCGAGGGGTCCCAGGAAGGCCGCGAAGCCGTGGATGTAGAAACCGCCGGCGAGGGTGCTGAGCACGGAGCCGGCGGCGACCACCCACCAGCCGTAGAAGACGGGACGCCCGTGGAACGTGATCTCAGGCGGTCCGAGCCGCCGTCGCCGTTGTTCCAAGCGGCGCGCCTCCTCAGTTCAGGCGATGGTTTGCAGAAGCAGCGAGCCTAGCACGGCGCCCGGCTCGCCCTGTACAGGATTCGATGGCTGAAGGTACCATAGACCGCGCCCGCGGCTCGCGGCAATCACCATCGCCCCGGAGGCCTCTTTTGAGCGATCGCGTCCTCTCCTTCATCGGCGGCACCGGACCGGAGGGTCTGGGCCTGGCGATCCGTTTCGCCCACGCCGGCTACCCCATCATCATCGGCTCACGGAAACAGGAGCGCGCCGACGAAGCGGCCCGGACCGTGCTGGAAGCCGTCCCGGGCGGCAACGTCCGCGGGATGGAAAACGAGGCCGCGGTCGCCGCCGGCGGCGTCATCTTCATCACCATCCCTTACAACGGACAGCGGCCCACCCTGGAATCGCTGCACGAGGTCATCGGCGACAAGATCGTCATCAACACCGTCGTCCCTCTGGCCTTCGAGAAGGGCAAGCCGGTGCGGTACATGGACCTCGAGGACAACTCGGCGGCCGAGGAGTCGCAGAAGCTTGCTCCCAACGCCCGTGTCGCCGGCGCCTTCCAGAACCTGAGCGCGCCCGCGCTGATGGACTTGAGCGAGACCGTCTCCGCCGACGTGATCGTGTGCAGCGACGACGCGGACGCGAAGGCCATGGCGATGGAGCTTTCGGAGAAGATCGAGGGCGTCCGCGGCGTCGACGGCGGCGCGCTGGAGAACTCGCGCTACGTCGAGTCGATCACCGCGCTCCTACTCAACATAAACCGGCGCTACAAGGGCGCACATTCCATGGTCAAGATATCCGGCGTCTAGGCGTGGGCCATGCCTGTTCCTGAGCTACGCATCTTCGGCGTCGCTGGGCTTCCCGAAGTCCATGAGGGTGACGACGTGGGCGCCATGGTCGCAAAGGCCGCCGCCGGCGGGGGCAGCCCAATCGAGGCGGGCGACGTCGTGGTCGTCACCCAGAAGATCGTCTCCAAGGCCGAGGGGCGGGTCGTCGTGCTCTCCACGGTGACGCCGTCGCCCTTCGCCGAGCAGATCGCCGAGCGGTACGACAAGGACCCGCGTCTAGTCGAGGTCGTGCTGCGCGAGAGCAGCCGCGTCGTCCGCATGGACCAGGGCGTCATCATCACGGAGACGCGGCACGGCTTCATCTGCGCCAACTCCGGCGTCGACCAATCCAACGTCGAGACTCATGGCGAGGTCGCGCTGCTGCCAATCGATCCCGACGCGTCGGCCGCCGCGATCAAGGCGGCGATCGCGCAGGAGGCCGGGGCGGACGTCGCGGTGATCATCTCCGATACGTTCGGGCGTCCCTGGCGCGAGGGCTGCACCGACGTGGCCATTGGGGTCGCGGGCATGGACCCGCTGGTGGACTACCGCGGCGTGAGCGACCCCGCGGGCCACGAGCTGCGGGCCACCGTCATTGCCGCCGCCGACGAGCTCGCCTCCGCGGCGGAGCTCGTGATGGGCAAGCTCGACCGCGTGCCCGCCGCGATCGTACGCGGCTACGCCTACGAGCCCGGCGGCGCGGGGGCCTCGGCGCTGGTCCGGCCGCCCGAGGGCGACCTCTTCCGCTAGGACTTGACCAGGGGGAATCACTCCCGCGTGCAGATCTACGTCGAGGTCGAGGACAACGAGAACTCCTATGGGGTGCCCCTGCGCACGTTCCAGGTGAAGGGGACGGCATATCCGGTGCGCCAGGTGAAGATGGACACGCGGGCCGGCGTCGGCGTCCCCTGCTGGGTCGTGGGCTGGAGCAGCGAGGGCGACGGGACGCCGGAGGGCGTCGAGTGTGTGGCCGTCGAGGACTCTGGGGCCGGTCTCTCCTACCTTGTGCATGGCGGGGACTGGGGCCTGCGGTTCCAGCCGGTGCGCGACGACGGCTCCCCGCCCGCGCCGTGGCGCCTCGACGACCCCGATCAGTTCGGCGAGCCGTATCTGCTGCTGGCCGACGAGTCGGACGTGATTCCGGCGTAGGCGTCGGCTAAGGCTGCCGGACGGCTTGAAGATTGATTAGAGGGACCGGATAAGGAAAGCTATGCCCAAACATGACTACATATTCGTTGACGAGTCAGGCGACGGGGCATTCACGATCAATCCAGTTTCGGGTGAACTGGTCAGCACTCCCTACTATGTCGTCGCGGCATTGCATCTATGCGACGACTCGTTTGATGTCCTGAATAGACACATGGCGGCATTTCGGTATTACTCGGGATTCAACAGAGAGCTGAAGATCCCGTCGAACAAAGATGAGTTCACAAGGCTGCTCGACCCGATCCGAGCCCTGGCGGAGGTGGGTCGGCACATTTGGGCTTCCGTGGTCTACGTCGACAAGCGGCAGTACAGTGGAAGTTCTCTCAAGCCAGGAGGGAGCAAGCCGCCGAATCCTGTCAGGTTTCGCAACGCCATGCTGCGCCGCCTACTTGAGCATCATTTCCAAGGGTACGCTCTGCAATCGAAACAATACGATTTGGTTCTCGACCGCATGACCTTGACGAGGGAAGAGACCGAGAACCTCCGCCAGTACATTTCCAACAACCGGAACTTCCCGACACCAACGTACATAACCCATGCTTCATCAATCTACGTGGAAGGCTTGCAGGTTGTTCACCACATAGCCAACGGCTACAAGGATGCCGTCGACGGTGGCCTTGTACCAGTCGAACTATCGTTTGTGAACGCGAAGAACCTGACTACAGATCAGAATATGCCGGGCACTTAAAGCCCTGTGGCCAGGTCAGGCCTCCTTGTTTCGGGAGACCTGCCTGGCCACGTCGTTAGCGAACTGGAAGGTGATTGGTATTTTCCATGTCTGCCCGCGTCGCGTCAACCCTACGTCGGCATACCTCCTCCCCGCTGCGGGCATTCTTCACCGCGCCACCTAGGGCGCGCGCAGCGCCGCGATCCGCGGCGAAGACGGCTTGGGGGTCGTCCGCGGGAAGACACGGCGCGCTGCGGGCCGCAGGCGTTCGCGGGGCCGGCGAACGGCGCTTCCTCGCTCTGGCGCTTCTTTATGTAAAACGCCTATCCCGCTTCTGTGCGTTCGCACATAACAACCATTAGGCGACACAGACGGAAGTAGGATTATGTAACGGAGGGGCGTGGAGTGGGGTCCGGCTAGGCGTTTTGCGGCAGGACGCCGTCAGGGCCGCGTTGCGGGGCGCGGGCGAGGTTGGGGTCGTTGGGGGCGGGGAGCGGGGCGCTGCGGGCGGCGTGGGGCCCGTGAGCTTGGCGTCTCTCGAGGACAAGGCTGTGCTTCCCGCCACGGTGGCTGTGCTATAAAGGCCTCGTCCAGAAGGGTGCGTGAAGCCGTTCGGCCCGGCTGCGATACTGCCAAGGCTTGTAGCTAATGCACCATCGAGCGCAACCCCTTGCAGTTACCAGATCCAAGGGCTAGGATACCGGCAAGCGCCCCGCATTCATCATGGGGAGGATTGCTATGAGCGACAACGAGCCTCCCGGTTCCCTCCGGCAGATCGCCTTTCTGCGGGCGTGGCTGCGCGAGCACGGCCGCGATGAGGGAGAGATGATCTTCGAGGCGATGGACGCTCGGTTAGCCAAGATGAAGCGCCGCATCGACGGCCCGCCGCCACCTGGCCGCCTTGCTGACCTCAATCGGCAGATCGCCAAGGCTGAGGCCCGTTACGCCGACGAGGAAGACCCGAAGGAACGCATCCTCACGCTCCGCCAGATTTGCACCCTGGAGAGATGGCGGGCCGACGAACAGGGCCCGTGGAAGCAGAAACAGGACCGCGCCCGCTTTGAGCTTGCTGCCCTCAAAGAAAGACACCCCGAAAAGACCCCCGTCGATCTGGACGCGCTCTCTCAGTCCGACGTCGGGGTGATCTTCGACTACCTCAACACTGACCACGCCGCAGGCTGCGATCTCTGCAAGGGGGCACGGCAGGCCTGGCGCAAAGAGAAGAAGAAGCCGCCGCCGCGCCAAGCGCGCAGAGCGCCAGTGCGCCCCGTGAAGCCCTACCATACGAGCTTCGGTGAGGTCTATCACACCGCTGCGGAGTGCCCGGCGGGTCGTCACATCAAGCCCTTGGACTATTGCGAAGGGGACAACCCGCGGTGCTTCTCGTGCAGCCCCGAATACGCGGAGATCAGGGCCGACTACCCGCCCGCGCCGCTTAGGCCGTGTAAACAGTCTGCCTGCTCACGCGCGGCTCGGAGTGGCACGGCATAAACGCCCGACTTGGAAAGGCGCTGCGGGAGGCTCGCGAATCCGGCCTTAACCCGCCTGGTGATCGTATTGAGCGGGCTGAGCGTTTCCTGGTGACGCCTGGTATGGCGCGGCCGGACGAGGTCTACATCTCGCCTCTCTCCGAGGTGGTCATCGAGTTCTTCGAGGCACAGGGACAGCGGGTCCTTGTGGTCTTTGGCGACCGTGACGAGTTGGTGATTGACACAGGCGCGAAGCTGATCAATGTAGCGCTGCCCGCCGCGTTCATCCCGGCCGTGGAGGCGAGGGGTCGCCAAAGCGCTGGCAGTTGAATCGAAGGGCGCAGACGCGTCACAGGCCAGCGCGAGCCGGTCCCGGGCTAGCCGCCGCAGTAGTCGCAGGGCCGTAGGCCTCCGCGTCGACACCACGGACAGTCGCGGCGGTTGCCTTGGCAGCGGTTAGCACCCTCGATTCGCGCCCCGTAGGGACAAGGGTCACGGTGATAGACCCCTGGCGCGTTCGGGGAGGTTGTGTGATAGGTCACTTGTTGCATGGATTCTCCCCGTACCCGCGCCTACGCCTTCGCCGTGCCGCTGCTGGACTTCATGGAGTCGACGGTCATGCCCATGATGGCGCTGCCGGTGGTGAGCTCGGAGTGGGCGTGGGCGAGCTGGTGCATGTCGAAGACGGCTTGCATCGCGGTGCGCTGACCCTGGTGCTCGAGGGTGCGGTTGACGGACTGCTTGGCCATGGCGAGGGCGAAGGCGGGCATCTGCGCGATCTGGCGGGCGAGCGTCATCGTCTCCTCGACGAGGTTGTCCAGGGGGACGACTCGGTTGACCATCCCCAAGCGGTGGGCCTCTTCCGCACCGACGAACTGGCCGGTGAAGAGCATCTCCTTGGCCTTGCGGTGGCCGACTTCCCAGGGATGGGCGTGGTATTCGACGCCGCCGACGCCCATGCTGACGACGGGGTCGCTGAACTGGGCGTTGTCGGCGGCGATGATGAGGTCGCAGGGCCAGCAGAGCATGAGGCCGCCGGCAATGGTCTTGCCGTGGACGGCGGCGATGGTGGGCTTGGGTATGTCGCGCCAGCGCTGGCACAGGCCGAGGTAGAACTCGGACTCCCACCAGTAGCGGTCGGCGGCGCCCTGCCAGTCCTGGGCGTTGTTGGCGCGCCACCGCTTGGCTTCCTCGCTGCCAATGTCGTGGCCGGAGGAGAAGTGCGGCCCGTTGGCCTTGAGGACGATGACCTTGACCTCTTTGTCCTGTTCGCCCATGCGCCAGGCCTGGTCGAGCTCTTCGAGAAAGCCCTGGTGCTGCGCGTTGCGCGTTTCGGGCCGGTTCAGCGTAATGACGCCGACGTTGTCGTCTTTTTCGTAGATGATCCAGTTGAGGTCTGCCATCGGGCTCCTTTCGGGTGTTCCGGCCCGCTGGAAGGGGGCGGATGCCGGAGGTCGACGGAAGTATAGCACCGGTGCGCGTGGCGCCTCTCGTCCGCCCTCGACGGCGGCGGGCTTCGTCCACCTTGGCGCGCCCCCCTCCCCCCGCCCTCACCCCAACCCTCTCCCAGCGGGAGAGGGGGAAGAACCCGACACGCCCCCCACGGACCAAGGGACGCGAAGGTCTTCGCTAGGAGTATGGGCCGGGGCGAGGACGTTCCGGCGCGTGCTAGAATCGCGGCCTGACTGGAGGGGCGCGATGCAGAAAATGATGATCGAGGCCGCGATCAACGAGCTGGCCTCCAAGAACCACAACCCCAACGTGCCGTATGGGCCGGAGGAGATCGCCAAGGACGCCCTCGCCTGCATCGAGGCGGGGGCCACCATCGTCCACTTCCACGCCCGGGACGCGGACACCGGCGCGCAGCTCTGGACCGACGCGACTGTCTACAGCGAGGCGATGGCCATGATCCGCCGCGATAGGCCCGACGCCCTGCTGTACCCGTCCTACCCCGGCGCGCGGCCGAAGGAGCAGCGCTTCGCCCACATCGCCGCGCTGGCTAACGACCCTGAAGCCAAGCTCGACCTAGCGACGTTCGACGTGGGGGCGACGAACAACTCAGGCATCGATCCTGATACAGGCGCGTTCCGGCCCGCCGGGACGTACGTCAACAGCCACGACGACCTGATCTACTTCATGGAAAAGTCGCGCGAGAACGGCATCGCGTTCAGCCTCGGGGTGCGCGACGTGGGCCACATGCGCCACGTCCACGAGTACCTGCGGATGGGACTGGCCACCGAGCCGTTGGTGCTGAAGATCTTTATGTCGAGCGGGAACGCCGCGGGGCCGTATCCCAACGCCAAAGGGCTCTCGATGTACCTCGACATGATTCCTCCGGGCCTGACGGCGCACTGGTTCATCACCATGTTCCGGTCGCCGGAGGAGGCGGGGCGGATGTACATGCTCGCCGCAGCGATGGGGGGCCACATCCGCACCGGACTCGGGGATACGCCAGTGATCGACGGGCGCCGTCCCACCAACGCCGATTTGGTGAAGGCCGCGGTCGACCTCGCGCACAAGGCGGGGCGCGAGGTTGCCACCCTCGCCGAGGGCCGCGCCATGATGGGGATGACCGCCTGACGCATGAACATCCGCTTTGACGGCAAGACGGTCATCATCACCGGCGCGGGCAAGGGAATCGGGAAGACCGCCGCTCTGCGCTTCGCGGAGCTCGGCGCGTCAGTCGCGATCTGCTCGAGGACCCAATCCGAGATCGAAGCTGTCGCACGCGAGATTGAAGGCGCCGACGGCAAAGCGCTAGCCCTGGTGACGGACGTTGCCGACGAGGGACAGGTCCGCGCGTTCGTCGAGCGCACCGCCGAGTCGTTTGGCGGCGTGGACGTGTTGATCAACAACGCGGCGGTTGTCGGAGCGCCTGGGCGCTACACGATTGACCTGGTCGACATGCCATTCGACGACTGGGAGCTCGTCTACGGCGTCAACCTGCGCGGCCCCGCGCTGTTCGCCAAGTACGCCATGCCCCACATGATCCGCCGGAACAAGGGCTCGATCATCAACATGTCGTCGGAGGTCATCCGCCAAGGGATGCGGGGTCGGGCCCACTACACCGCGACGAAGATGGGCGTCATTGGGCTCACGTACTCGCTCGCGTGGGAGGGCGCGGAGCATGGGATACGCGCCAACTGCATCATTCCCGGCTCCGTAGCCACCGAGCTCCTCGACGGCTTCCACCAACGCTTAGCGGACGAAGAAGGCGTGCCCCTCGACGAGGTGCGGGCCCGCTTTGCCGCCGTCTCGCCGGAGAAGCGCATCGTCAGCACCGGCGAGGTGGCGGACCTGATGGTCTACCTTGCCTCCGACGCATCGAGCGGCGTCAACGGCCAGAGCCTCTTCATCAACGCCGCGTCGGCCATGCAATAGGTGGAGGGCGCCCCGCCCCGGCCCTCTCTCAGTCTCCCCCAAAGGGGGAGAGGCCTAAGGTGCCCCCCTGCGGGGGAAGGTTTGGCTTGGATGCCCCGCCCCGGTCTTCTTAGTCTCCACCAGAGAAGCGGGAAGGGTCGATGGCGTCCATGACGCGGCGGGAGTGTTCGACTTCCTTGGCGATCTTCTCGTTCCACTCGTCGGTCCAGGACTGGGGGATGACGTCGCGCCAGTAGGGGCCGTCGAGGGCGACGCCCTCGGAGCGCATGCCGCCGTCGACGACGTCGGCGAGGAAGACGGTCATGTCGCCGCCGTCCATGGCGTTGATGACGCGGCAATCGAGGAAGCCGAGGCAATCGTCGAGCACCGGGCTGCTGGTCGCACCCTTGGAGTAGGCCAGGCCCGCCATCTTGTCGCCCTTGTGTCCGCTGACGAAGCCCGTGTCGTGGACGAGGTCGAGCTGGTCGCGCCGCGCGAAGCAGAGGGCGAAGGCGCCGCTCTCCACGACGAGGTCGTGGGTGAGGTTGGTCTTGTAGAGCTGGACGACGACGCGGGGGCGGTCGGCGACGATCGAGGCCCCACCGATTGAGACGGCGGCTTGGGCGTTGTCGCGGCCCTGGGAGGAGGCGGTGACGATGGCGATGGGCGCCCACAGCCGCCGCATCATCGGAGCGATCTTGTCGTAGTCCATGGCATCTTCCGCCGTGTCGGGCGGCGCCGTGCTCGAAGGGGCGAGCCGTCCGGGGGTGTTGGCGCTGTATAATACGCCCGCTATGCGATTTACCAAGTATCACGGGGCAGGGAACGACTTCCTCATCGTCGAAGCCGACGGCGGCACAGCCGATTGGCCGACGCTAGCTTTGGCGATGTGCGAGCGCCACACCGGCGTCGGCGCCGACGGGCTGCTGGTTGTCGAGGCGTCCGCCAAGGCGGCGCATCGGATGGTCCTCTTCAATGCCGACGGCTCCGAGGCGGAGATGTCGGGGAACGGCATCCGCTGCTTCGCCAAGCACGTCATTGAGGAGCTGGGCGCGCCGCGCGACATGCTCACCATCGAGACGCTGGCGGGCATCCACGAGATCACCCCTCGTTTCGAGAACGGGCAGGTGGTCGCCGCCCGCGTCGGCATGGGCGCGCCGCGCTTCGACCCGGCGCAGATACCGGTGACGGCGCGCGGCGTCGAGCGGGTGATCGACTACCCCCTTCAGGTGGGCGAGGCCAGCCTGCAGATCACGAGCCTCTCGATGGGCAACCCCCACGCTGTCGCCTTCATCGACGAGCCGGTTGAGGACTGGCCGCTGGAGCGCGTCGGCCCCCTCGTCGAGCGCGACCCTTTCTTCCCCCGGCGGGTGAACTTCGAGATCGTCAACGTCGAGAGCCCGGAACGGCTCAGAGCGCGGGTCTGGGAGCGCGGAGCGAGCGAGACGATGGCGTGCGGCAGCGGGGCCTCCGCCGCAGCCGTCGCGGCTCAGATCAAGGGGCTCGCGGGTGAGTCGGTGGTGGTGAGCCTTCCCGGCGGCGAGCTGAAGATCGACTGGGACGGCGAGGGGGAAGTCTGGCTCGAAGGCCCCGTCGCCCGCGTGTTCTCCGGCGACTGGCCGCTGTAGCCGGCAGGCCGCGGCCTTCTCACTCCTCGCTACCCTGCCCCTCCGACGCGCCTGCGGCGCGTGCCCTCTTTCAGTTTCCCCCAGAGGGGGAAAGGCCGAAGGCGGGCGCCCACAAGGGGCGCCCCTATGGGAGGGTGGCGGTGCGCTTCGATGACCTTCGGTGGTGGTCGGGCGGCCCCTCATCTCAATCTTCTCCCGTGGGGAGAAGAGGCAAGACCTCCCGGCCCCACCCAAGCTGCCCGCAGGCGGGTTGTGCAATGGTCTCCCACTGGCGAGGCGTGGACCCCGCTTTCGCTTGGATGGCCGTGAGAGGGGGATGTGATTGGGATTGGACGGGGAGCGGCCAGCGCGGCGGAGAGGGCGGGCCACGGAAGGCACAGGAGGGCCAGGGCGTAACCCCGAAAAAAGGCTGAGATGGAGAGCGTCCGCTGCGCCGCTGTAGCGGGCGTAGCGGACGCGGGCCCGGCGGAGGTTACCGCGCCGGGCCGCTTCTCCAAACTCGCCTTGCAACTCCGGCATGGCCTCGCTGGTCCCTAGGAGACCGGCCATGTGAAGTTCTTCCAGACGGCCGCTGAAGTCAGCGACGTCTTAGTAAAAGCGCCGACAGGCGGCGCTCGGTGCGCCTACGCGCCGGAGTCTCCCGAAGGAGCTCTTGCGCGCGCCCGTGGCCGTTTACAGGCTCCCCGAGGAAGCGGGGGTATGCGCCTTGGCCGGCGCCGAACGGGCTGGTTTCGCATGGGGACATGGTAGGGGACGGGAGCGGGCATGGGGAAGGGGCGGATGGCGGGGGTGAGGGGCCGCCCTCGACAGGCGGGAGTGGGCGATTCGCGAATCGCCCCTACCTTTGCGTAGCCGGGGTGGCTGACTGCGAGGGAGAGAGAGTTCTCTCTGGGGCGTTGAGGGCCTTTCGTGGCGCCCCTAGAATGCGGGGCATTCGGCCCAGGCAAGGAGGAGCGGCATGGAGTACCCGGCGTACGAGCATCTGCGCACCGAGGTGATCGGGAGGGTGGGCCGCATTACCCTCAACCGTCCCGAGAAGCTGAACGCGCTCAGCCGCGCGCTGCTCGCGGAGCTTATCGACACGCTGCGGATCATGGAGCTTGACGACGACGTGCGCACGATCGTGTTGCGCGGCGCGGGACGGGCCTTCAGCGCGGGCTACGACCTGACACCCGGCGGCCAAGACCGGTCGAAGTTCCAGACTTATGTGTCGAAGGGGCCGGGGGAGTGGCCGCGCAGCCTCATCAACACGTACACGACGATTTGGGACTTGTATAAGCCGGTAATCGCGCAGATTCACGGCTACTGTCTCGCCGGGGCCACCGAGCTCGTCGCCTTCTGCGACCTTGCGTTCACATCGGAGGACTGCCAGATCGGCTATCCGGCGGTGCGGGCGCTTTCGAGCGTGGACATCATCTACCATCCCTGGCTGATGCCCATGCGCAAGGCGGCGGAGCTGCTCATGACCGGCGATTCGATGGACGGGAACGAGGCGGTGCGGGTGGGCTACGCCAACTTCGCCTTCCCGACCGACGAGCTCGACGAGCGCACGCTGGCGTACGCCGAGCGCATGTCGAACATCGCGCCCGACCTGCAGGCGATCAACAAGCGGGGCCTGCACCGGGTCTACGAGGTCATGGGATTCAAGGCGGCGCTGCTCGTCGGGGCCGACATGCAGGCGCTTTCGTCGTTCCGGGAGAGCGCGGGCGAGTTCACGAAGATCGCCAACGAGCAGGGGCTCAAGGCCGCGCTCGATTGGCGCGACGGCCCGTTCCGCGACTACCGGACGAAGGGCGGCGGTTCCGGGTAGCGCTCCGGCCCCCTAGTCGGCGGGCACGCCGTCTAGGAGCGAGATGTGCCATATCCGGCCAGGCTCGTGGGGGTCGAGGTCGATAGAGGCGTTGAACCTGTGCAGGCCGTTGTACATGATGACGATGAAGCCTAGCTCAACGATTTCCTCCTCGCTGAAGTGCTCCCGAAGCTGCGCGAAGAAGTCGTCGTCGATGGACGCCGGATCGAAGATGAAGCGTTCGGTGTACTCCAGGGCGGTCTTCTCGCGCTCGGGGAGGTCGGAGGCGCGGAAGTCGGCTACCTTGTCGATGGTCTCTTCGGTCAGTCCTGCTCGCTGAGCCTCAGCGATGCGGGTGGTCTCTCAGGCAAAGCAGCGGGTGATCTGGGCGGAGCGCATGCGCATCAGCTCGCGGAGCGGCGCATCGATACGTCCGTCCCGCCACATCGCCGTGGTGAAGCTGTGCCACGCCTCGATGATCGGGGCAGGTAGCTTGCCGTAGATCTCGCCGATTTCTCCGCTTAGTCTGGTCATCGCGATTCCCTCCTTAGAGCACGGCGTTCTTGTCGCGCAGCGCGTTGATTTCGTCCCACGAGTAGCCGTATTCGAGCAGGACTTCCTCGGTGTGCTGGCCGGCTGCGGCGGCGGGCCGCTCGATGGGCGAGGGTTCGCCGCCGAACTGGAGCGGGCTGGAGACGAAGGTCATCTCTCCCCGGTCGGGGTGCGGAATCGTCTGATAGTAGCCGTTGACCCAGGCCTGCTCGTCGCGGGTGGCGTCGAGGGTGGTGGGGACGCGGCCCCAGCGGATGCCCTCGGCGTCGAGGAGGGGCTGCCACTCGTCGACGGTGCGCTTGGCGAACTCGTCGTCGAAGATCTCGATGAGCTCCGGGCCGTTCGCGTCGCGCTTCACCGGATCGCTGAAGCGCTCGTCGTCGATCAGGTCCTCGCGGCCCACGGCGCGGCAGAGCGGCGGCCAGAAGCGCTCGGATTGGAGGTTGACGAGGTGCACCCAGCTATCCTTCGTGCGGTACGTCGTCACGAGGGGGTTGCCCACGTCCTTGCGCGCCAGCTTGCGAGGGTTCTCGCCGGTGACGAACGTGGTCGTTATGTCACTGGAGACGATCCAGAGCCCGGTGCCGTAGAGGGAGGCGAGGACTTCCTGCCCCTTCCCGGTCTGGGAACGTTCGAAGAGGGCGGCGCAGACGCCGCCGGCGATGGCGATGGAGGTGGTGAGGTCGCCCTGGGCGGGGCGCTGGCTGATCGGGTCGGCGTCGAAGCCGGCGAGGCTGCGGGCGAGGCCGGTGCGCGACCAGAAGCAGAGGGCGTCGTAGCCGGGGCGGTGGGCGTCGGGGCCTTTGTGGCCGAAACCGGAGAGGTGGACCATCACCAGGCCGGGGTTCTGCTCGCTTAACTCGGCGTGGGTGAGACCGTACCGTTCCAACGTCGCGGGCCGCATGCTGGTGACGAAGACGTCGGCTTTGTCGAGGAGGGCGCGGATGACCTCTCGTCCCTCGGGGAGGCTGACGTCGAGGGCGATGTTGCGCTTGTTGCGGTTCTTCTGCTCGAAGGCGGGGGGCGCAACGTTCCCGCCACTGGCACCGGCGGTATGGTGGAAGCCGCGAAGCGGGTCGCCCGTCCGCGGGTCCTCGATCTTGACCACGTCGGCGCCCCAGTCGGCCAGGATCGCCGCGCCGCCGGGCAACGCGGCCCACGTCGCCAGCTCGATGACTTTCACCCCGCGCAACGGTTTCACCATCGTTCGTACCTCCTCCGAGTTGCCGCCGCGTGGCGGTCAACGTTGGCGCAGGGTGTGATGCCGCCCGCGGCGGGGTTTCGTCCAGCCGCGCCGCGGTCATGGGCCCAAGATAAGGCTTAAAGGTAGAAGACGGGCCGTAGCCCGCCTTCTCATTTTGTGCCGGCGCGGACGCCGCTCGCGGCCTCCGCACCTTAAGGCTTGTTAACGGCCTCTCCCCGATCTCCCATCGGATACAATAGCCGTTTCAACCCCTCGGCGCCATGTAACGAGCCGAGCATACCACCGGCCCGGCGTCCGGGCAAGCAGGGGGACCATGACCATGAAAAACGACAGCGGCGAGCGGTACCGGCTTGGCCTCGACCTGGGGACGAACTCCATCGGCTGGGCCGCGATTCGTCTCGACGAGGGCGGCGAGCCCAACGGCGTGCTGGACATGGGCGTCCGCATCTTCCCCGACGGCCGGAACGACAAGAACGAGCAGTCCCTCGCCGTGGACCGCCGCCTCGCGCGCGGCGCTCGCCGCCGCCACGACCGCTACTTGAAGCGCCGCGCCGGCCTTCTAGAGAAGCTCATCGACTACGGCCTGATGCCGGAGGACAGGCATAAGCGGGAGGAAGTAGCCAAGCGCGACCCCTACAAGCTCCGGGCAAGCGCCCTCGACGGGCCGCTCGGACCCTACGACTTGGGCCGGGCGCTGTTCCACCTCAACCAGCGGCGCGGGTTCAAGTCGAACCGAAAGACGGTCGGCGACGACAACGAGGCGGGGAAGACGCGGGCCGAGATCGACGCGCTGCGCCAACACATCGACAAGAAGGGCAAGGACGGCAAGGCGCGGACGTTAGGCGAGTTCCTGGCGCGGCGTTTGGAACATGGCGAGACGGTCCGCGGCGTGGGCCTCTACCCCGACCGGGCGATGTACGAGGACGAGTTCGACGCGATCCGCAAGGCGCAGAAGGCGCATCAGAGTCTGACCCGCGAGCAGTGGGACAGCCTGCGTCACGTCATCTTCCACCAACGGCCGCTGAAGGACGTCGATCCCGGCTGGTGTCAGTTTGAGGATGGGGAGCGGCGGGCCGCCAAGGCCCTGCCCCTGGCCCAAGAGTTCCGCATGCTTCAGGAGGTCAACAACCTGAAAATCAGGGTCGGAAACGGCCCGGAACGTTGGCTGACCCCGGACCAGCGGGCGCGCGCCCTGACGCGCCTGCGGTCGGGCAAGGACATCGAACTGCGTCAGGGGAAGGAGAACAAGCCGAAGAAGCCTACGGGAGACCTGGGCCTCCCGCCGGGGACCGTCTTCAACCTCGCCCAGGGCGGCCGCAAGAAAATCGAGGGCGACAGGACGGCCGCCCGTCTTATGACGAGTAAGGCGAAAGGCGAGAAGGCGAAGGATATGTTCGGCGACTGCTGGCTCAAGCTCTCCCCCGACGAGCGCAATGAAATCGCGCGCTTCCTGCTCGACACGGAGGACCCGGAAGCGGTCAAGCGCGAGGCGATGGCGGCGTGGGGGCTGAACGAAGACCAAGCCAACCCCATCGCCAACGTCACGCTGCCGGCAGGATACGCCAACCTGAGCGAGAAGGCCATCCGCAAGCTGCTTCCGCACTTGGAGCAAGGGCTTGGCTACTGGGAAGCCGCCGCCAAGGAATATGGCCATCATTCCGACTTCCGCGAGGGCGAGGCCCACGACGAGCTTCCCTACTACGGCCAGGCGCTCACACGCGACGTCGTCGGCGCCGACCCCAAGAAAGACCCGGAGCGAGACGGCGAGCCCGCCCGCTACGGCCGCATCGGCAACCCCACCGTCCACATCGGACTCAACCAGCTCCGGCGCGTCGCCAACCGGCTCATCGAGGTTCACGGCAAGCCGCAAGAGATCGTGGTCGAGTTGGCGCGCGACCTGAAGATGAGCAAGAAGGAGAAAGACACCCTAGCCCGGCAACAGCGGGAGGGAGGGAAGCGCAACGACGACTTCCGGCGGATGCTTGAGTCGGCGGAGGTTGAGGTGACCCCGCACACGCTGCGGAAGCTGCGCCTGTGGGAGGAGCAGGGGCCGCGCCTGGCGCGCCTCTGCCCCTACACCGGCACACCGCTTTCCTTCGGGATGGTGGTGTCGGAGCAGACCGAGATCGACCACATCATCCCCCGGTCCAAAACCTTGGACGACTCGATGGCCAACAAGGTCGTCTGCGTCCGCGGGGCCAACCGCGCCAAGGGCAACAGCTCGCCCTACGACGCCTTCGGCCACAGTCCGCCCGGGTACGACTACGAGCAGATACTCACCCGCGCCGCCAAGCTGCCCGACAACAAGCGGTGGCGCTTCGACGAAAACGCTATGGAGCGTTTCGCGGACAAGGAAGACTTCCTTGTCCGCCAACTCAACGAGACGCGCTACCTCTCCCGCACCGCCCGGACGTATCTGGCGCACCTGTACGACGAGACCACGGCGGACGAGGCGACTGGACGCAAGCAGCGCGTGCGGGTGATACCGGGCCGGATGACGGCCATCCTCCGGCGGGGCTGGGGGCTGGAAGGCATCCTGCGCGAAGGGGTCGCGGCGGGCAAGCAGCGCGACGACCACCGCCACCACACCATCGACGCCTTCGTGGTGGCCAACACCACCCAGGGTCTCCTCCAGCGGTTCATGGAGGCCGCGGCGTCGGACGACGCCGACGATCGGCTGGAGGCCGTCGCGGGAGACGTGACTCCGTGGGATGGGTTCGACCGGAAGGACTTCAAGCCGTTCCTCGACCGCATCGTCGTCTCGTACAAGCCCGACCACGGCACGAGCGGCGTCGAGGGCAAGACCACCGGCCAACTGCATAACGCGACGGCCTACGGGCTGATCGAACTCGCGGAAGATGGCCCGTCCACGGTCGTGGTGCGCAAGAAGCTGAGCGCCTTCAAGAAGCGCGGCGACGTCGAGGCCGTGCGGGACCCAACGATGCGGGAGGCGCTGCTGGCGTTGTGGGGCGAGACCGGCGGCGACGCGGCCGCGTTCGCGGAGCGGGCGGCGAGCCAAGGCGTGTTGCTGAAGGGCCGCCGCCAGCCGGTGCGCCGCGTGCGCGTCGTCGAGAAGCAGCGCGTCATCCCCATCAACGACCGTGGCCCGCGCTCTCGTCAACGCGCCGTACCGGGTGACGCGCCGCGCCGTGACGGAACGCCATACAAGGGCTACCTGCCAGGGAAGAACGAGTTCGCCGACGTGTGGCGTATGCGCGACGGGAGCTGGAAGATGGTCGTCGTGTCCGCCTTCGACGCCAACCAGCGCGACTTCGACATCGAGCGGTTCCGCCCCGCGGACAAGAAGTCGGGGAGGCCCGACCCTGCGGCGAAGCGGCTCATGCGGCTCCAGATTGACGACATGGGCGCGTTCGGGGAAGGCGCGGACCGCCGCATCGTCCGCGTGCGGCAGATATTGGCTGCCGAGAGAGTGGTGATGGACGACCACAACGAGGCCAACGTTGATCAACGAAGGAGAAGGAAGGAAATAAAAGAGCAGAGCTACAGCGCTGGGAAACTCCAAGGGGGCGGCTTCCGGAAAGTGCGGGTGGACGAGATTGGGCGCGTGGTGTGGGACCCGGGGCCGCGGGCGTGATCGGCCGCGTCGTCGAGGTGGCGAGCGAGGGGCGGCATCTGGCACGGGCCCGCGGCTTCCTGACGGTGTCGCGGAACGGGATCGAGGAGGGGCGGGTCCCCCTCGACGACATCGGCGTGCTGCTCTGCAACGCCCGCGACCTCACCTACACCAACGACCTCGTGGCCGAGCTCGCCCGCCGCGGCGCCGCCGTCGTCTCCTGCGGCCCCGACTACCTGCCCGCCGCCTGGCTCTGGCCCGTCCAGGGCCATCACGTCCAGGCCCTGCGCATGCGCCGCCAGTTGGAGTCCTCGCTGCCCCTGCGCAAGCGGCTCTGGCAGGCCATCGTGAAGGCCAAGATCGGGCAGCAGGCCAACGCGCTGGAGCTGCTGGGCGTGCCTGCGGACGGCGTCCGAGCGCTGGGGCGGCGGGTGAAGTCCGGCGACCCGGAGAACGTCGAGGCGCAGGCGGCGCGGCGGTACTGGCCGTTGCTCTTCGGGCGCGAGTTCCGGCGCGAACGCTTCGGCCCCATGCCCAACCCCTTCCTCAACTATGGCTACACTGTGCTGCGGGCCGCCGTGGCGCGGGCCGTCGTGGCCGCCGGGCTGCACCCCTCCCTGGGCGTCCACCACCACAACCGGGGCGACGCGCTCTGCCTGGTGGACGACCTGATGGAGCCGTTCCGGCCGGTGGTGGACTCCACCGTCTTCCGGCTGGTGTCGCACGGGCATGACGATCTGACCGCGGAGGCGAAGGGAGCGCTCGCCGGATTCCTGACGATGGACATGGCCACGGAGCGGGGCACCACGCCGCTCCAGACCTGCGTGGAGCGGGCCGCGCAGTCGCTGGCCCAGTCGTTCGAGTCGGGGAAGCCCGCGCTCGTCTTCCCGCTCAGGCCGCTCCCGGCACGCTGAGCGGTGGCCCGTGCTCTCCGGCTACCGGCTCATGTGGATGATGGTGCTCTTCGATCTTCCCGTCCTCACCAAGGTCGAGCGGCGCGACGCCGCGAAGTTCCGCAAGTTCCTGCTCGACCAGGGATTCGAGATGTGCCAGTTCTCGGTCTACCTGCGCTTCTGCGCGGGGAAGGAGCAGACGCAGGTCTACACGCGGCGGGTGCGGGGGGCGCTCCCGCCCTCGGGCAACGTGCAGATCCTCTACTTCACCGACAAGCAGTACGAGAACATCGTCAGCTTCGACGGTCCGAAGCGCCGCCCCGCCAACAAAAATCCGGCGCAATACGCGCTGTTCTGAGAAGACCGCCGCAGGTTTTCGCCGACTCGCCGCCGCCGAGCCGAACCTGTCGCCAGGCCCGCCCGGCGGCTATCGAGTATAGCCGATGGGAGATCGGGGAGAGGCCGCAACTCGCCGCCCGGTTGCTCGCCGCGAGGCCATAGTATAGCCGATGGGAGATCGGGGAGAGGCCGCAACTGGCGGGGCCTTCAGGCGCTTCGTCGCCCAGTATAGCCGATGGGAGATCGGGGAGAGGCCGCAACTCGCTGGCCTTCACGGAGATCGAGGCCGGCAGTATAGCCGATGGGAGATCGGGGAGAGGCCGCAACTCCCATCATCATTGCGAAGACCCTCCTCAAAGTATAGCCGATGGGAGATCGGGGAGAGGCCGCAACCGGCTTCTACGGCTATTTACCCGCCATCTGAGTATAGCCGATGGGAGATCGGGGAGAGGCCGCAACACCATTCGACGCGGTAGCCGGTCACCGGAAGTATAGCCGATGGGAGATCGGGGAGAGGCCGCAACTCTCACTTGGCGCGAACGGTTGGCGGTTCTAGTATAGCCGATGGGAGATCGGGGAGAGGCCGCAACGAAGAACGTCGGGAGGCCCGCTTTGTTCGAAGTATAGCCGATGGGAGATCGGGGAGAGGCCGCAACCGCCGTGAGGCGGTCCAGGAACGGGCGCTAGTATAGCCGATGGGAGATCGGGGAGAGGCCGCAACTCGCGGCGGTGATCGCCCTGGCGCTCGCTAGTATAGCCGATGGGAGATCGGGGAGAGGCCGCAACTTGCGGTAGCGATAGAGCGCCTGCCTGCAAGTATAGCCGATGGGAGATCGGGGAGAGGCCGCAACACGTCAAGGAATCGGCAGCAGCCTAGGAGTAGTATAGCCGATGGGAGATCGGGGAGAGGCCGCAACTGTGCCGTCGTCGGCGAACGCCGTAGCGCAGTATAGCCGATGGGAGATCGGGGAGAGGCCGCAACTTGACGTCGCCAAGGCATTCGCCGAAGTGGAGTATAGCCGATGGGAGATCGGGGAGAGGCCGCAACCCGGACCCGAACGCCGCCGCTCATGCGGTAGTATAGCCGATGGGAGATCGGGGAGAGGCCGCAACGGGGCGGCTCCCCCCCCCCCGACGAACGTTTGTGCTGTACAACGTTATGTCCAGCCGCGCGCCACTCCGCGGCTTGCTTGACCGCTTTTCGGCGCGGGCCATAGTATAGGCGCTGCAATCAGTGCAGCAGGAGGGCCGTATGGGGCAGTATCAAATCATATCGGCAGACTCTCACGTCAGCCCGCCGCCTACGTTCTGGCGCGACTACCTCCCCGGGAGCTTCACCGACCGCGCTCCGTCGCTGGAATCGACCGACGAGGGCGACTTCGTGGTCTTCGAGGGGCGCAAGACGCCCTTCATCATGCTCTCGAACCTGGCGGGGAAGAAGGCCGAGGACTACAAGTTCAAGGGGAAGATCAGCGACACGCGTCCGGGGGGCTGGGATCCCACCGAGCGGGTGAAGGACCAGGACATTGACGGGGTGGACGCCGAGGCGATCTACGGAGGCGGCCCGCTGCGGACGCAAGACCACGACCTCGCCATCGCCAGCCACCGCGCCTACAACGACTGGCTGGCGGACTTCTGCAAGCCCTCGCCCGACCGGCTCCTCGGCATCGCCTACATTCCGGTGTGGGATGTGGATGAAGCGGTCGCCGAGGTCAAGCACGCCGCCAAGGTCGGCCTTCGGGGCGCGCTCATACCTGGCGTGAGCCCCGACGGCGCCGACTACACCGACCCCAAGTTCGACCCCTTGTGGGGCGAGATCGCCGCTCAAGGCATGTCGGTGCAGGTCCACTCCAGCATGGGCGGGCGGAGCACCCGCTTCGACACCACGCCGCACTTCCTGTCGGACATGACGATGACCAAGCTAAGCTTGGCCGAGCCCATCGGCCTATTCATCTACGGCGGCGTCTTCGAGCGCTTCCCCACGTTGAAGCTGGTCGAAGTCGAGGGCGGCCTGGGTTGGTGCGCCTTCATCATCAACTACATGGACCACGTGTGGAACAAGCACCGGCACTGGACGAAGTCGGATCTGAAGGAGCCGCCGAGCTACTACTTCAAGCGGCACGTGCTGGGAACCCTGATCGACGACCCCGTCGCCATTCGGGAGCGGCACACCATCGGGGTCGAGAGCATCATGTGGTCGTCGGACTACCCGCACAGCGAGACGTCGTGGCCCGAGTCGAAGGCGGTCATCG
The DNA here is from genome assembly GCA_965261455.1 of Dehalococcoidia bacterium. GTDB lineage: Bacteria > Chloroflexota > Dehalococcoidia > SHYB01 > SHYB01 > DAOUKH01. The sequence continues at coordinate 734,727 of OZ253453.1, forward strand.
AGGAGCACTTCGCGGGCGTGCCCGACGACGAGAAGCAAAAGATGATCGTGGGGAACGCGGCCGCCCTGTACCACCTGGTCTAACCGCCAAGCGGCGAATCTGACGGAGAGAAACGGAGAAGGAGCACCGATGACGACGGATACGAAGGTGAAGACGCGGATCATCGACGCGGACGGGCACTATCTGGAGCCGGCGTTCGCGCTGCCGGACTACATCGAGCCCGAGTACAAGGAGTACGCGCCGAGGATTATCAAGAAGGACGACGGGTTAGAGTACTGGGTGAACAACCACTGGGGCCGGTCGAACCCGACGATCGGGCCCGATCCGCAGGCCACGCGGGCCTCGGCGGTGGCGGGTCTGGCGGGCGTCGAGCGCTGGAACCACGGTGTCGACCTCGGCAACGTGATGAACCTGAACTACACGCAGATGAACCCGGCGGCCCAGGAGCCGACGGCGCGGCTTGGGGTCATGGACGACGAGCGCATGGACGAGGCGGTGCTGTACCCCACCATGAACCTGCAGACCATCGACGACCCGCCGCTGCACCACGCCGTCAACCGGGCGCTGAACAACTGGCTGGCGGAGTACTACGTGCAGGGCGGCGGCGGCCGGCTGCACGGCGCGGTCAATATCGTGGCGGTGCACGACGTGGAGTGGGCCTGCCAGGAGGCCCGCCGGTGCGTGAGGGACTTCGGCTTCAAGGCGATCTTCCTGCGACCTTGCCACGCCGTCGAGGATGCCCGGTGGTGGAACGACTATTACGACCCGCTGTTCGCCACCGCGGCGGAGCTTGACGTCCCCATCGGCTTCCATCCCTTCCCCGGCGACGCCATGTACGGCTCGGGGCGCTTCTTCGACATGGTCGGGCCCAACATCATCCAACAGTTCGCCCGCACGCCGGTGAACCACCCCGTGGACTCGATGCACCTCCTCACGGGGATCATCGCGGGCGGCAAGCTCGAAAAGTACCCCAACCTGCGCTTCGCCATCCTGGAATCGAGTGGCGGCTGGCTCATTTCGCTGCTGGAGCGGCTCGACCACCGCTACGAGCACCTGGGGCACGTCGTGCCGCACCTGAAGATGACGCCGACGGAGTACTTCCGCCGGCAGGGCTGGATCTCGTTCGACCCCGAAGAGGCCACGCTGCCGCTCACGGCGCAGTGGCTCGGCGCCGACCGGATCATCTGGGGCTCCGACTTCCCCCACCCCGACGCCTTCTACCCCAACTTCGTGGAGATGCTGAACGGCAAGATCGCCGAGCTCACCGAAGAGGAGCAGGCCCAGATCCGCGGGCTCAACGCGGTGGACTTCTATAAGATATAGGGCAACCGTTGCGTAACGCAAAAGAAGGGGCGGGCCGCCGAGTCCGCCCCTTCTTTTATGTCGCCGACGAGCCGCGGGCTGTGGTAGCATAGCCAGCGGCCCGCAGCCCAACCATTGTGCCCCGAATAGCCGAGTGACCGCCGCACGAACCACGCCAGGCAAGCCGCGCAAGGTCCTCGTTATCGGATCGGGCCCCATCGTTATCGGTCAGGCCGCCGAGTTCGACTACGCCGGCACCCAGGCCTGCCGCGCCCTCCGCGAGGAGGGCGTCACGACCGTCCTCGTCAACTCGAATCCGGCGACGATCATGACGGACGAGGACATCGCCGACTCCGTCTACATCGAGCCACTGACCGTCGAAGTCGTCGAGCGGATCATCCAGCGCGAGCGGCCCGACGGCGTCCTGCCCACCCTGGGCGGGCAGACGGGGCTCAACCTCGCGGTCGAGCTTGCCGACGCCGGCATTTTCGAGAAGTACGACGTTCGGCTCCTCGGCACGCCGCTGGAGACCATCAAGGACGCCGAGGACCGGGAGCGCTTCCGGTCGCTGCTCGCGGCCATTGGCGAGCCCACGCCGCCGTCCGCGATCGCCGGCTCCCTCGACGAGGCTCGCCGCGCCGCCCAGGAGCTCGGACTGCCGCTGGTGGTCCGCCCCGCCTACACCCTCGGGGGCACCGGCGGCGGCATCGCCGAGACGCCCGAGGAGCTCGACGTCGTCGTACGGCGCGGCCTCGACGCCAGCCCCATCACCCAGGTCCTGGTGGAAAAGTCACTGGTGGGCTGGAAGGAAGTCGAGTACGAGGTGATGCGCGACGGTGCGGACAACTGCATCACGATCTGCAACATGGAGAACCTGGACCCGATGGGGGTCCACACCGGCGACAGCATCGTCGTGGCGCCGAGCCAAACCCTGTCCGACAAGGACTACCAGATGCTGCGCTCGTCCAGCCTCAAGATCATCCGCGCGCTGGGCATCGAAGGCGGTTGCAACGTGCAGCTTGCCCTCGCCCCGGGGGACGTGGTCGGCGAGACCCTTCCCGGCGGGACGCCGGACTCCAGCCGTTACTACGTTATCGAGGTCAACCCCAGGGTGAGCCGCAGCTCGGCTCTGGCGAGCAAGGCGACGGGCTATCCCATCGCCCGTGTAGCCGCCAAAATCGCGGTCGGCAAGCGCCTCGACGAGATACCCAACGCGGTGACGGGCAAGACGCTGGCGGCGTTCGAGCCCGCGCTCGACTACTGCGTGGTGAAGATTCCCCGCTGGCCGTTCGACAAGTTCCCCACCGGCGACCGCGTCACCGGCACACAGATGAAGGCCACCGGCGAAGTCATGGCCATCGACCGCACCTTCGAGGCGGCCTTCCAGAAGGCCATCCGCTGCCTCGAAGTCTCGGGGCACTCCGTGCTGTGGGAGGACGCCGGCTGGACCGAGGACGGCAAGCTGTACGCGGAACGCTTGCCTCTGCACCCAAACGATGAACGGCTCTGGGGGCTGCTGGCGGCGCTCCGCCGCGGCCTGGGTCCGGAGGACCTGTCGCGGCAGACGGGTATCGATCCCTGGTTCATCCGCGCGCTGGACAACATCGTGGGCATGGAGCGTCGGCTGCTTGGCGAGCACCTCTCGGCCGGCCTCCTGCGCGACGCGAAGCGCATGGGCTTCGCCGACGCCGCTATCGCCGTGCTTACCGACCGTTCGGCGGAGCAGGTGCGGGGTCTGCGGGGGCGGTGGGGCATCCGGCCGGTCTACAAGATGGTGGACACCTGCGCCGCCGAGTTCGAAGCGGAGACCGCCTATTTCTACAGTGCCTACGAGGAAGAGAACGAAGCCCCGCCGCTGGGCGGGCGGCGCGCCCTCGTCGCCGGAAGCGGGCCCATCCGCATCGGCCAGGGGATCGAGTTCGACTACTGCTCGGTCCACGCCGCGTGGGCGCTGCAAGGCGAGGGCGTCAAGAGCATCGTGGTCAACTCGAACCCGGAGACGGTCTCCACCGACTTCGACACCAGCGACCGGCTCTACTTCGAACCGCTGGACGAGGAGAGCGTGCGCGACATCCTGGAGAACGAGGCGGTCGAGGAGGACGGCGAGCTGTCCTTCCCGCCCTCGATCGTGCAGTTCGGCGGGCAAACGGGGATCAACCTGTCCCAGACCCTCGACCGTGCCCAGCTCCCCATCCTGGGCTCGACGGCGCGCTCGATCGACATCGCCTCCGACCGCCACTTGTTCGAGGAGTTCCTTGCCGGCCTCGGCATCCCCAACCCGCCGGGCGCGGCGGTGGCCAACCTCGAACAGGCGCTGATAGTGGCCCAGTCCATCGACTACCCGATCCTGGTGCGCCCCAGCTACGTCCTCGGCGGGCGGGCCATGGAAATCGTGCAGAATGACGACGAGCTGGCGAAGTACATGAAGCAGGCGCTCGAAGCCGGCGAGGGCCGCCGCGTGCTGATCGACCGCTACCTCGAAGGCCGCGAGGTGGACGTCGACGCCATCTGCGACGGGGAGACGGTACTCATCCCCGGCCTTATGGAGCACATCGAACGGGCCGGCGTCCACAGCGGCGACTCGATGGCGATCTACCCCGGCCTGACGCTGACCGAGGACGAAGTCGATACGATGGTGGACTACACCACCCGCATCGGCCTCGCGCTCCAAGTGAAGGGGCTGATGAACGTGCAGTACGTGCTCACCGGCGGGGAGGCTTACCGCAGCCCGTGGAGCGGCGCCGTCGCCAGCCGCCCCGAGGTGTACGTTCTCGAAGTGAACCCTCGGGGCAGCCGGACGGTGCCCTTCCTCTCGAAGGTGACCGGCGTCCCCATGGTGAAGGCGGCCGTCAAGGCCATGCTGGGCCGGAGCCTCGTGGAGCAGGGATACCAGCCGGGGCTGTACAAGCGGCGCAAGCTCGTCGGCGTGAAGGCGCCGGTGTTCTCGATGTCGAAGCTGGCCGGCGTCGACACCTACCTCGGCCCTGAAATGAAGTCGACGGGCGAGGTGATGGGGATCGACCGCGACTTCCGGCCCGCGCTGGTGAAGAGCCTGATGGCGGCGGGCATGATGCTGCCTCCGAAGGGCTCGATCCTGCTCAGCATCGCCGACCGCCACAAGGCCGACGCCGCACCTCTGGTGCGCGACCTGCGCACAGCCGGGTACAAGCTCTACGCAACCGAGGGCACGGCGGCGATGATCGAGGGGATGGGGATTCCCGTCACACTTATCACCAAGTACCTCAGCGGGGAACACCCCAACTGCGTGGACGTGGTGGCCGACGGTACTGTAGACGCAGTGGTGAACACCGTCACCGGCGACCGCGCCACGCTCCAGGACGGGTTCCAGATTCGACGCGCCGCCGTCGAGCGCCGCATCCCGGTGTTCACGTCGCTGGATACGGCGCGCGCCGCCGCCGAGAGCTTGGTCAACGGGGAGGGCGACTTCGCGGTGCGCCCGATCCACGAGTACCGTGAGGCGCCCGAGGCGCGCCCCGCGCCGACGGCCTAGCCGCCGAGAGTGAAGGCGAGCAGGGCCATACGCACGAAGAGCGCGTTCTCCGCCTGCCGGTAGGTGACAATCCGGCGGTCGGCGGCCTGGAAGGTGAAGTCCCCGCTCCGCTGCATCGGGTGCATGATGATCGCACTCGGCTTGAGCCGCTCCATGAACGCGCCGTCGATGACGAGGGAGACGTCGCGCGACTTCAGGAGCTGGGCGTGGGCCACGGTACGCGGCCCGTTGAGGTAGATGACGTCCGCGTCTTCCACACCGTCGTCGAGGCTGCGCGTCTCGAAGCACAGGCCCTTGGACTCGCAGTAGGCGCGGACGGCGGGGTCGATCTGGCCGCTGAAGGGGACCAGCGAGACCGTTACGTCGTCGTAGAGGGCGAGCCCGTTTAGGAGGGCGCTGACGTTGCGGTGTTCGAGGCGGCCCACCACGGCCACGCGAGCGCCGTCCACCGCGCCGCGCTCCCGCGCGATGGTGTAGAGGTCGGCGAGGGCCTGGGTGGGGTGGTCGTCGAGGCTGCCGCCGTTGATGACGGGAACGGCATCGACGGCGCTGGCGCGCTCGATGATGCCCTCGCCGCTGCTGCGCAGCACGACGACGTTGAAGCGCAGGCTAGCGAGTATCTGGATCACGTCGTCGATGTAGCTCGGAGTCTGGATGGGGAAGAACTGCGAGGCGTCCTCCGTCTGGTAGGCCGTGCCTCGAAGCAGGCCGAAGGCGCGCTCGAAGGAGGCCCGCGTGACGAAGCTGGGCTCGTAGAAGAGGCAGTAGAGGGCTTGGCCTTCGAGGGCGGGCAAGCCGTTGCCGTCCTTGAACCGATCGGCGCGCTCGAAGATGGCCTGCTCGGCCCAAGCGCGGTCGAACTGCGTGGTGGTGGTCAGGTGAAAGTGCTGCGGCACGGGGTTCTCGGGGTTCTGGAGTGGCGGCCTATCGGCAAACGTCCACCAGTTTACCACCACGGGTGCGGATGGGACGGGGCGTTGAGTGCGTTCGCGTCGCTCCGCCCCTCTCTCAGTCTCGCCCCTAGAGGAGACCTTTGCGTAACTCGGCGGGCGGGCTTCAGCAAGGTCGCGCGGCCCCCGCCTCCCCCCGCCCTCACCCCAACCCTCTCCCAGCGGGAGAGGGAGTAAGACCCTGCGCCGCCTCCCTTTCCCAAGGCCAGCGGGCGGCGTTCTTCCCCTCGACGGAGTTTTGCAAAGGTCTCCAGAGGGGGAGAGGTCGGCGGCTTGAGACCCGGCGGGTCGGCCTCTAGAATGGCTGCCATGCGTATTTGCTCGTTATTGCCAAGTAGTACGGAGATCGTCTTTGCCCTTGGACTCGGCGACCGCCTGGCAGGCGTGACGCATGAGTGCGACTATCCGGCGGAGGCCGCGTCCATTCCGGCGGTGACGCGCTCGCTGATCGACCACTCGGAAAGCTCCAGCGCCGAGATTCACCGCCACGTGAGCGAGGCGGTCCACGCCGGCAGCAGCATCTACGCGCTCGACCAGGCGTTGCTGGAACGCATCGACCCCGGTCTGGTGCTGACGCAGGAGCTGTGCGACGTCTGCGCCGTCTCCTACGGTGAGGTGCAACGGGCAGTGCGGCTGCTTCCCAGCGATGGGGGCAGCGAGCGAACGGTGCTCTCCCTCGAACCCACGACGATGGGCGGCATCCTCGACACGATCACCTCGGTGGGCGAGGCGGCGGGGGCCGTCGAACGCGCCGTGGAGGTCACCGCGGCGCTCCGCCGGCGCATCGACGCCGTCGAGGCCGCCGCCGCGGGCGCGGGGCGACGCCCGCGCGTCTTCGCCATGGAGTGGCTCGCCCCGCCCTTCGTTGGCGGCCACTGGGTCCCCGAGATGATTCGCCTCGCCGGAGGGAGCGACGGCCTGGGCCGCGAGGGCCAGCCGTCGGTACAGGCGACGTGGGCGGACATCGCGGACTACGACCCAGAGGTGGTGGTGCTCATGCCGTGCGGCTACCACCTCGAAGCGTGCCTCGACGAGTTCCGCGAGACGCCGATGCCGCCCGAGTGGGAGGGCCTCACCGCCGTCAGGGGCGGCGAAGTGTATGTGGTAGACGGCTCGTCGTTCTACAACCGCCCCGGCCCCAGGGTGGTGGACGGCCTGGAGATTCTGGCCGAGATCCTGCACCCCGAGATCTTCCCGCGGGCGCACTCCGAGTCGGACTGGCGGCGCGTCGGCGGGTAGACCGCGCGAGCGGGGATCAGCCGGCGACGCCTTCCGCCCGCAGGCGCTCGATCTCACTGGGGGACATGCCGAGCAGGCCGCCGAAGATTTCGTCCTCGTGTTCGCCGAAGAGCGGGGCGCGGCGGTGGTCGAGCCGCATGTCCGAGAAGTGGAACGAGGGCGCGGTGTGCGTTCTCGCGCCCATGATGGGGTGCTCCAGGACACGCAGGTGGCCGCGCGCGACGAGATGGGGGTCGCGGTGCAGGTCTTCGCCGCGGGCGACGACGGCCGCTCCCACCCCGACGGTGGTGAGGCGGTCCGCGACGGTCTCCGCCGTTTGAGGGCGGGTCCAGGCGGCGACCAGAACTTCGAGGGCGTCTTCGTGCTTTTTGCGCGCCAGGAGGGTGGCGAAGCGGGGATCGTCGGCCAGGGACTCCTGGCCCATCGCGGCGCACAGGGAGCGCCACTCGGCGTCGCCAGTTACGGCAATAGCCACCCAACGGTCATCGCCGGCGCAGGGGAAGACGCCGTGCGGCGCCGCGCCGGGGACGCGGTTGCCGGCGCGCTCCTGCACGTTGCCGTTGGCGGTGTAGTCGAGCAGCGACGGCGCGAGGAAGTGGAGCGCCGCTTCCAGTTGGGAGAGGTCGAGGTACTGCCCTTGGCCGGTGCGGTCGCGGAGGCGGAGCGCGGAGACGACCGCGGAGGCAGCGAACCAGGGCACGACGAGGTCGGTGTAGGGCTGGTTGGGCCCGGCGGGGTTGCTCGCGGGCCAGCCGGTGAGGTGGTCGAAGCCGGCAAGGCCCGCGAGGGTGCGCCCGAAGCCCACGTGGCTGGCGAAGGGGCCGGTCTGCCCTTGCATCGTCAGGCTGATCATGACGAGGTCGGCCTTGACCTTGCAAAGCTCCTCGTAGCCGAGGCCCTGGCGCTCGATTACGCCGGCGGAGAAGCTCTCGGCCACGACGTCGGCGACGGCGGCGAGGCGCCTGACGATTTCCTTCGCCTCCGGTTTCGACAGGTCGAGGCGGATGCTGCGCTTCGACGTGTTGTGGTTGGCGAAGTAGCCGGACTTGTTGATGCCGGGCTTGCCTTGCAGGAACGGCGTCCCCAGGCGGCCGCCGTCGATGCGGACGCGGCTTTCGATCTTGATCACCTCGGCGCCGAAGAGCGCGAGGAGCTTCGTGGTCACGGGTCCGGCGACGGCCCAACTGAAGTCGACGACGCGCACGCCCGCCAGGGGCAGGTCTCGTTCTCTCCGTCCGTTCATCAGATAGCCCCTGCGGCGTGCAGGGCCGCGAGATCGTCCTGGGTCAGGCCCAGGTCGCCGCCGTAGACCTCGCGGTTGTGTTCGCCGATGGCCGGCGCGGGGCGGCGCAGGGCCCATTCGCCGCCCGACGCCGCGACCCACGCGCCGGGGAAGCGCACCGGTGCCTCGGTGCCGGGGAGATCGACATCGACAAAGTACTCGCGCTCAATAAGCTGACGGTAGTCGGCGAGGTCTTCCATCGTGTAGGTGGGAAAGAGCATGATGCGCCGCTTCAGCGCCTCGGCGTAGATCTCGGCCTTGGTGTGGGCCTTGAAGAAGGCCCCGAAGATCTCCTCCCAGTGGTCGACCTCGTCCTGCTCGAGCTCGTTGGTGCTGCGGTTTTCCCAGTCCCAGTCCCAGAGGTCGCCGGCCATGCCTTCCTCGGTCATCCACTCCATGAGGGGGTACATCTTGAAGCCCCAGCCCGGAGCGACCCACCAGCACCACGCTACCGAGCCGTCCTTCGCCGGCCACGAGTAGCGCCCGAATACCTTGCCGCCGCGGAGTTGGGTCGTGCCGCGGCGTTCGTTCACGCGGAGCAGGTCCCAGTGCTGCTGCACCGAAATCAAGCTGTTGGCTACGGCTTCCTGCATCGACACGTCGATGCGCTCGCCGCGTCCCGAATGCTCGGCGGCGTAGAGCGCCATGATGGAGGCTACGGCAGCCTGTGCGCCGGCCTGACAGTAGGACTGCGCCACGCGGACGCGGGAGGGCGGGCCGTCGTCCTCCCCGCAGATGTTGAGGAGGCCGCCGCGGGCCATGAGCAGCAGGTCGCCGGCGGCGCGCCCTGAATCGGGGCCGGTCTGCCCGAACGGGGTGATCGAGGTGATGACGAGGCTGGGACGCGCCACCCGCAGCGCCTCTAGGTCGAAGCCCGGCCGTCGAGGTAGCCGGGCGGGTGCGACTCGACGATCAGATCCACAGAGTCGGCGAGCCTCCGGAGCAGCGCTCGTCCGTCGTGAGTGGTTATGTCGAGGGTGACGCCCCGCTTGTTGACGTTGTAGGCGTGCCAGTAGAGGCTGCGGTCGGGGCCCGGGGCCCCGCCGAGGAAGGGCGCGATGCGGCGGGAGGGGTCGCCCTCCGGCGGCTCGACCTTGATGACGTCCGCGCCGAGGTCTCCGAGTATCCGGCCGCAGAGCTGCCCCTCGGGGCCGGTCAAGTCGAGAGCGCGAAAGCCGTCAAGCATCTTGCGCTCATGGTAGGGGGCTGGAGTGGGGGTGGGCAATGGCGACTGGGCGCGGACGTGGGCGGGGTTCGATGGCCCTTGGTGGTTGTCGGGCGGCCGCCGCCGCGCCTGTGGCGCGTGCCCTCTCTCAGTCTCCCCCAGAGGGGGAGAGGTTTACGGTGCTCCCCTGCCGGGGAGGTCAAGGTGGATGCCCCGCCTCTGCCCCTTTTCGGTCTCCACCGTAGGGGAGAGGTTTGAGGGTCGCCGAAGATGGGGCGAAGCTACTCGGAGTGGTAGGGCTGTCCGAAACGCTCAACGCTGGCGATTTCGGCCAGCGGCTTGCGCCGTTTCCCCACGGATTTCGCCGCCTCCGTGGGGTAGCCGAAGGGCATTACCGTGATCAGGTCGAGCTCCGCCGGAATGCCGAGAAGCTCCTTGACCGCGTCGCGGTCGATGCCTTGGACGTAGACCGTCCCGACGCCGAGGCTCCACGCGGTGAGGATCATGTTCTCGATGGCCCGGGCGGCGTCGAACTGGGGCAGTCTCGCGCCCTCCATCGCCACCGCGATGGCCAGCGGCGCGTCGGCGATGAAGGCGCCGCTGGAGGCAAGCTCGCCGATGCGCCGCAGGGTCTCGCGCTCACGGATGACAACGAAGCGCCACGGCTGGCGATTGCGCTGGCTCGGCGCCCACCGCGCGGCGAGGAGTATCTTCTTGACGGCGGCGGCAGGGACGGGGTCAGGCTCGAACTCACGCACCGCGACCCGGGAACGTATGGCCTCGTAGACGTCCATTGGGGTCGTCCGCCTCAGCGGTCCTTGTCGAACCAGCCCCAGTCCCAGGGCTTGACGGTCTGGAGCGGCCCGGCGAAGAGCGGCTCGACGCAGGTGTCGAGGGCCGGAAGCCAGCGGCTGGCCCGCCACTCGACGCTCTTTTCGCGTATCGCGTCGGTCACGACGAGGGGGTCTTTGTCGAGGTAGTAGAGGAAGATCATGCGGTTCTTGTCGACCTGGTCTGCGTAGCGGCTGAGGTCGAGGCTGCCGGCCCCCTCCCGGACCATCGCGGGGCTCTTGAACCACCACGCGCCGGCGACACCGTCCAAGGTCAGCATGTCGGGGATGTGGACCTGGTCGTACCACTGCGTTACGTCGTCAACGGCGGCGTCGTCGGTGACGCGGGTGACGACCAGGAAGACGCCGCGGTTGGGTCGGTAGGGCAGCGCGTCGGGACTCAGCCGAACCCGTGGGCTCACGTAGGTGTTCACCACCATGTGGGGGGCGGTGATGTGGTTCCGGCGAATGGCGGGAAACCGCTTGCCCCCGATCGCGCCCATGCGCCGGCCTAGGTCGATGAAGTCGCGCATGGTCTCGGCCATTGGATGGGTGAAGAGATAGTGCGTCACGTAGTGAATCGGGTCGAGGAGGTCGCCGGAGACGATCCGCGCGGCCTTGTAGGCGGGCGGCGACACCCAGCGCTGTCCGTAGGCGACGCCGGGGAGGGCGAAGTTCTCCGGCATGTGGTCCAACTGGTGGAACTCGTTGTAGAGGACGTGCGCCCCCGGATCGGTGATCTCGGTGAAGGCGAAGAACGCCATGCGAACCTTGTTCACGGCGCGCTCCCTAGCCCTGCTCGAACCAGTCCCACTCCCAGGGCGTGATGGTCTGGAAGGGGCTGGCGAGGATGGGCCTGACGTGGTCGCCGAGGCCGCCGATGGCGGGCCGTTCCATCAGCCGGGCGGTTGCCGCCAGCGGGTCGTCGTCGAAGTAGAGGACGATGATGAGCCGCCGCGGGGGAAGCTCGTAGCTGAGCTTCGCCTTGGGGAAGTCGCTGGTATAGAACATCGCGCCGGCGACGCCGGGCACCGCGAGCGCGTCGGGGACATGGGCCGCGTCCACCCACCGGGTCACGTCGTCCAAGCGGGAGGCGTCGAGCACATCGGCCACGGTGACGTGGATCCCGGTGTGCGGCCGGTAGGGAGTCACGTCGCGGTGCACCAAAGCGTGGGGCGCGGCATAGGAGGCGACGAGGCCGAACGGCCCGGCCAGGTAGCTCTTGCGGAAGCGGTGGAAGCGCCCCCCAATCGCGTGCATCCGCGCGCCAAGATCGAGGAAGTCCCGCAGGGTTTGCTCGATAGGCTCGGTCATGAGGTACGTGGTGACGTAGTGAATGGGGTCGAGCTCCGGCTCAGAGCAGGAGCGGGCGGCGCGGTAGGCGGGCGGGCAGACCCACCGCTGGCCGTGGGCGACGCCGGGCAGGGCGATGTTCTCTGGCACGTGGTCGAGCTGGTGCCACTCGTTATAGGGGCCGTGCTGATCGGGCCGCGTTATCTCCGTGAAGGAGAAGAAGCCGACTTTGACCTTGTTCACTGCGTTTGCCTTGCAGAGGGAATTCGGGATGCGGGCCGGTGCCGCTAGACGTCGATTTCGAGCGGCAGGCCGCGCTTTTCGTAGACTTCCTTAGCGACAGCGAAGGCGTTCACCGAGTTCGGCCAGCCGGCGTAGAAGGCCATTTGGAGGAAGATTTCGTGCAGCTCTTCCTGGGTCACGCCGTTGTCGAGCGCCCGGTGGATGTGTCCCCGCAACTGGTCGCTCCTGTACAGCGCGGTGAGCACTGCGACGACCATCAGGCTGCGGTCGCGCTTGGAGAGCCCGGGGCGCTCCCAGATGTCGCCGAAGAGCACCTCGCTGGTGAGATCGGCGAACTTGGTCGAAAGTTGTTGAAACGGTGCCTTACGGGGAGGCGTGGTCATGCAGGCGCTCCTGAAGCGGCGCTGGATATCGGGCAGCGGTAGCGTAGCCACCGGCCTCTGGGGTGTCAACCGAAGCGGCCCCTGATGCTCATGGTCCGTGGCGCAGGGGGATGGATTCCCGCGAACGCGGGAGTGGCGGACGGTAGGCGGCGCTTGCTGAGCCAGCGGGCCGGGCGATACGATGGGGCATCACTTCCCGCCGCCGGGAGCGCGCCGTGATCCAAACAGCCCTTGAAGGCGTCACCGTCCTCGACCTCACCCACTACATCGCGGGGCCGTACACCACGCGCCTGCTCGCGGAGTACGGCGCCGACGTGATCAAGATCGAGCGCCGCGACGGTGGCGACGGGTCGCGTCGCGCCGGTCCCTTCCCCGACGGCGACCCGCACCCCGAAAAGAGCGGCCTCTTCCTGCACCTGAACGCGGGGAAGCGCAGCGTCACGCTCGACCTCAAGGACGCGCGGGGCGCCGAGGTCGTCAAGCGCCTCGCCGCCAAGGCCGACATCCTCGTCGAGAACTTCCACCCCCACGTGATGCCGTCGCTGGGGCTCTCCTACGAGGTCCTCTCCGAAATCAACCCGATGCTGGTGATGGTCTCGATATCGGACTTCGGGCAGACGGGGCCGTACAAGGACTTCCGCGGCTCCGAGATCGTGGACTACGCCCTGGGCGGGCCCTTCTATTTCACTGGGCTCGCCGACCGCAACCCGGTCAAGCTGGGGGGGAGCGTCGTCCAGTACTACGCCGGCGTCCACGCCGCGGCGGCGACGGCGACGGCGTTCACCGCGGCAACGTTCCGGGGCGAAGGAGATTGGGTCGATATCTCGATCGTCGAGGCGCAGGCGACGAGCGCCGACCGGCGGACGCCGATGATCGCGGGGTACCAGTACACCGGCGCGATCAACCGGCGAGGCAGCGGCGCCGCGCCGCCCGTGCGACCATGCGCCGACGGTTACGTCAACCTGCAACTGGGCGTGGGATGGTGGCCGCGCATCGCGGAGATGCTGGGGCGGCCCGATCTCACCGACGACCCCCGCTTCCGCGACCCCGCGGAAGCGGTCAAGCCGGAGAACGTCGACCTCCAGGAGGCCCTGTACTTCGAGTGGCTGCTCGCCCGCAACATGACCGAGGCCTGGGCCGAGGCGCAGGCCAACCGCGTGCTCTCCGGGCCGATCTATACGATGAAGGACGTGCTCGCCGACCCTCATTTCAAGGCCCGCGGCTTCTGGGAGACCATCGACCATCCCGACGCCGGGCCCTTCGACTACCCCGGCCTGCCCTTCCAGACCTTCGGTGAGTCTAGGCGGCCCACCGCGCCCGCGCCGCGCCTCGGCGAGCACACCCGAGAGGTCCTCGCCGACCTCGGCTACGGCAACGCCGAGATCGACGCCCTCGCACGCGACGGCGTCACATAGGAGCTTCGGTTCTCCTTGACAGGCGCTCTTGGGGAGCGGTAGCCTCGTGACCGTGCGTATCGGCCTGCTCACCGACACCCATCTGCCGAGCGATATCCGTCATCTCTGGGACGAAGTAAGGACCGCCTTCGACGGCGTCGACCTGATACTTCACGGGGGCGACATCGTGACCCCCGGCGTGTTGGACTGGCTCGAAGATATCGCGCCCACCCTGGCCGCGCGCGGCAACAACGACGGCGGATGGGAAGACCAGCGGATGCAAGACCTCCACCTGCTCGACGTCGAAGGGTGGCGGCTGGCCATGATCCACGACATGGAGCCGGAGGACCGCCCCATTGAGTTCCTACGGGACTTCTACCTGAAGGGCGAGGCGGCGGACATCATCGTCACCGGCCACACGCACTTCGAGCGCCTCGACTACCGCGACGGGGTGCTCCAGATCAACTCGGGGAGTCCGACGCATCCGCATCTCTACTCGACGCGGCTCGGGACGGTGGGGCTGCTCGACGTTGGCGCCGCCGGTATCGACGCCCGCGTGGTCAAGCTCGGGGAGACGCCCGGTTTGCGGAACCCCGGCGAGGAGCTTGCCCTGCGGGTAGGCCCGCGCTAGCCGGCGCGGACCGAGATGCGGGGCGCTACGCCGACGGAGCGGCGTCCCAAGGCGGCGACTTTCTGATGACGTAGAGGATGTTCTCGTCGTCCCAGGTCACGCGGTCCTCGCCGTTTTGCAGGCGTTCCAGGGCGCCGCGGAACCTCGCGCAGGCGCCCTCGAACTCGTCCGCCTCGTAGAGGCTCAGCGTCGAATAGTGGTGGCGGCGGGCCTGCTCCATTAGCCGTTCGGGAGTCTCGGCGCGGGGGAACCGGAAGGCCCGCGCCTCCTCAAGCTCCAGGCCATCGACGACGAGAAGCGCCGCCGTCATCTCGCTGACCTCGTGGAGCCGGTCTTCCTTCTCGGAGAAACCGGGGAAATGCCGGCCCCAGACCGACCGCGCATTCTGCCCCCGGCTCCTAGTGTAGATGAACATCGCGCCGCCGGGCTTCAGCAGGCGGCGCCCCTCTTCGAGGAAGCGGCGCAAGGGGAAGTGGTGCACCGCGTTGAAGGTGAGCACGCAGTCGAGGCTGCCCGACTCCAGGGGTATCTCGTCGGCGGGGGCGACGATGGTCTGGAAGCGGGCGATGCGCTTTTCGCGCAAGTAGTCGTCGAGCTGCTCCAGCATCGCCTCGTTCTGATCGACGCAGAAGAGGCGCAGGCTCTCCCCCAGAGCACGGAAGAGGAGGTAGTCGTACCGCCCGGCGCCGCAGCCGATATCGGCGGCGGTCAGGGCTTTGGAAGGGCCCAACTTGGATGCGATGTACTCGATTGGCTGGGAGTCGGTAGAGCGAAGCTCACGGTATTGCGGCGCGATTTGGGAGAAATGGGTATAGGTCGACTGTAGCGTCACAACTAGCCTCAACTAGAAGATAGAACCGGCCCGGCCCGCGCTCGCGCCGGAAAAGAATCAGCGGCGGCCTCGTCGAGAGCGGGGGACGAGACCGTGTATACCACAAAAGGCAAGCACCAGGCAAATTGACAACGAAGTCAGGCTAAGGAAGGTTGGAGCATGAAGGAAACGCGCAGAACGCCGACGGAAGAGCACGGCTTCGGCGGTCTACGCCGATAGTTTCCCTGGGTTGAGGATGCCGGCGGGATCGAGGGCGCGCTTGATTGAGCGCAGGGCCGATAGGCGGTCCCGGCCCTCGCCCGCGAGCCGGTCGCGGAGCTTGAGTCCCACGCCGTGGCAGTATTCCATGCTGCCGCCCAGCCGTTGGGCCTCGTCGATCAGCGCGAGCGAGACCGGTGTGACGTCGGTCTCAGCACCGTCCGGCGCGCCGAAGGCGACGGAGAACAGGTCAGGGCGGCCCCAGACCGCGTACTCGCGGGCGGTGAACCCTTCCGCCGCGAGGCGCTCCTCGCAACGGGCCCGAAAGGCAAGCACACCGTCACCGGGCAGCGAGAGGTGCAGATAGTCGAACGACGGCGCCGACGGCTCTTTGACCACGGCGAGTCGGCGGCCTCCCTCGGTGCGCTCGGCCCATCGAGCGGCGGGGTCGTGGCGCTGCTTCCAGAACGTCTCGCCTACGCCCTCGAGGAGCCGTCCACCGTGCTCGCGGCAGAGGCGGAGCCCCTCGGCGCGCAGGACTTGCTCAACGGCGCGCGGGCCCTCGAAGCAGAGGTAGAGGGTCGTGTCGAGGCTGTCCCGCTCTCCGCGCTCCTCGGTGAGGTCGATCATCGAGGGGCGGACGCCAGCCCACGCCATCGCGCCGATCGCGCCGAAGCCAGCCTCGAACGAGTCGAAGCGCACGGCGTGCGCGGTGCGGGCCTCGGGGCGGGGGAACACGCGCAGGACCGCCGCGGTGATGACGCCGAGGGTCCCTTCGGCCCCGATAAGCGTGTGATCGATCCGAGGCCCCGCCCGCAGCGACACGGCCCGCGCGTCGAGCAGCTCGCCGGTAGGGAGTGCCGCTTCGAGGCCGATGACCTGATCGCCCATCGATCCGTAGGCCGCCGCCAGGTAGCCGACGCCGTCGGTCGACACCGCACCGCCGACGGTGGCGATGGGGCGGCTCCAAGGATCGTGGCCCAACATGAGGCCGCGGCGTGCCAGCGCGTCGTCAAGGTCGCCGAGCAGGGCGCCGGCCTCGACGACGGCGATCATTGCGTCGGTGTCCACATGGCGCAGGCGGTCCATGCGCCGCAGGTCGAGCACGACGCCCCGTTGCATGGGGACGGCCGCGCCCATCACGCCGGTGCCCCCGCCGTGGGGCGTGACGGCGCAGCCCTCGTCGGCGGCGAAGTGCAGGACCGCTTGGACCTCCTCCGCTGAACCCGGCCGGACCACCACGTCGGGTACGGACGCGCCCGACGCGACATGCTCGACGTAGCGCCACGAGCCGTAGGCGTCGAGGGCGTGGTCTTCACGGTCTTCGCGCGCCGATAGGACGTACTCCACCCCCACGATGGAAGCCAGCGCGTCGCGCCGCCGCCGGTCCATGCCGCCCTCCAACGCTAGCGCGCCTCCGGCGTCCGGCTTCGCCGCCCACGCCGCTGCACAGTGTGGACTTTGAGGAAGTTGGTGCGGCCCCGGGAGGTCAACGGCGTCGATCCGACCACGACGATCCGCTCCCCGTGCCGCACCAAGCCGCGGTCGGCGAGCAAGTTCTCCATGAACCCAATCATCTCCCTGGTCTGGGTAGCTATGGGGGCA
Source organism: Dehalococcoidia bacterium (assembly GCA_965261455.1). Lineage (GTDB taxonomy): Bacteria > Chloroflexota > Dehalococcoidia > SHYB01 > SHYB01 > DAOUKH01. The sequence goes on from OZ253453.1 coordinate 751,585, forward strand.
AGCACCGGAGTCACTCCCCAATAGAGGGCCATGCGCTGGTAGACCGCGGCGCTCCCCGTGAAGGCGAAGACCGGCGCGGACGGGCGGTGTTTCGAGAGGAGCAAGGCGGTGCGCCCTGAAGAAGTGAAGACGGTGAGCGCGGCGGCGTGGACGTTGTTCGCCAGGTTGTGCGCGGATTGGATCACAGCGCGGGCCGGGTCGTGCCGCTCGTCCTCCGACGCAGTCTGGTGCATTCCCGCGGCGTCGGCCTCCGAGGCGATGCGGTCCATGAACTCGACGGCCTGCGCCGGATACTTGCCTACCGAGGTTTCGGCGCTCAGCATCACCGCGTCGGTGCCGTCCAAGACGGCGTTGGCGACGTCGGAAGCCTCGGCGCGGGTCGGCGTTTGGCTGGAGACCATCGATTCGAGCATCTGGGTCGCGGTGATCACGGGCTTCCCAAGCACGTTGCAGCGCCGGATTATCCGCTTCTGGAGCAGCGGCACGTACTCCGGCCCGACCTCGACGCCGAGGTCGCCGCGGGCGACCATCACGCCGTCGAAGGACCGGGCGATCTCGTCGATCGCCTCGACGGCCTCCGCCCGCTCGATCTTGGCGATGATGGGCACGCGACGGCGCAAGCGGGCCATTACCTCGCGGACGGGGGCCGCGTCGGCGGCGGAGCGCACGAAGCTCAGCGCCACGTAGTCCACGCCGGCGCGTAGCCCGAACTCAAGGTCGCCTACGTCCTTCTCCGAAAGCGAGGGCGGGCTCAGGTTCGCGCCGGGTGCGTTGATTCCTTTGCGCTGAGGCAGCACGCCCCCCACCTCGACAACGGTCCGCACGTCAGTCGCGGTCGTTGCCGTCACACGCAGACGCAGGAGCCCGTCGTTCAGGAGCAGCACGTCCCCGGGGCCGACCTCGGAAGGAAGCCGCTCATAGCTGACTCCGATGCGCTCCGCGTCGCCCGGCGTCGGCGTCGTCGTCAGGGTCAGCTCCCGGCCCGCCACCAGCGTGACCTCGCCCTCGGCGAGCTCGCCGATCCGAAGCCGTGGACCCTGGAGGTCCTGGAGAATCGCCAGAGGCTGTCCCCGGCGCCGGGCGATCTTGCGCCCCCGCTCGATGGCGAGGCGGGCCTCATCGTGCGTGGCGTGAGAGAAATTGAGGCGGAGCACGTTGGCCCCGGCCTCGATGATTGCCTCGAGGCTCTCTGTCCCTCTCGTGGCGGGCCCGACCGTCGCCACGATCTTCGTTCTGCGCTTCGATGCGCTCGCCGGTATGTTCGACGTCATGCCCGCCCCGTCGTGGTCTCGCGTCCGTTCGTCCGCCCTCATCTTACCCTGCGTGGAGGGCACCGGCGCGGAGTCCGCCGCGCTCTGTTCACGGCCTTCCGTGGTAAAATCGGCGGCGTGCTGAGCTTTGATGCACCCTGGGCCGCCGGCGCGGGCTTGATTGCCGGCGTGCTAACCATGACGGCCCTGTACCTCGCTATCGGCCTCTTCCCCTCCGTGGTGCGGCTCGACGTGGTCCGCGCCGCCGGGCGCGCCGTCGGCGCGGGGCGCGCGCCGGGCGGCTACTACGCGGGCATGCTGATCTTCCTCGCGGGGACGACGGCGGCCGGACTCATACACGCCGGCCTTCACCAGGCCTTTGACGTTGAGACCAATGTCTCTTCCTGGGCGCTCCTGTTCGGCGTCGGACACTGGATCCTTAACGGGTTCGCACTGGGGTGGCTTGGACCGCCGGACCCAGACGACAGGGGCAGTCTGCGTTCCGCGGGGTACTTCGCCCTCGATCTTCCTATCGCGGCGGTCCTCGTCTTTCTGGGGGTGCACCTCCTCTATGCCGCCGCCTTCGCCGCCTTCTATGACGGCCTCCGTTAGGTCCGCCGCATCCGGCGCGGAATGCTGCTCTAGACAGGCCGTGCCGGGCGGTCTCGTCGTACAATCAACCGACGCCCTTTTTCCGGCGTCTACGTCATGGACTTGAACCCCGGCGACAGCCTCGGCCGTTTTCGCATCGAAGCGCGGCTCAACGCTTCGGGCTTGGCCAGCCTGTTCCGCGCCCGTGAAGCGAGAACGGGCCGCCGCGTCGCGCTCAAGGTCTTGCGTCCCTATCTACCCGACGGATCGAGCGCCGTCGAGGAGTACCTGTCGATCACGGCCCGCGCCGCCGCCCTCGGCCATCCCCGCGTTGCGCCGATCGTCGGCTGGGGCATGGAGGACGCGCCCTGGGCCGCCTTCGCGCTCGCCGAGGGCTCCCTCGCCGGCGATACCCGCCCGCGGACGCCCCGGGAGACCGCGCGCGCCGTCTCCGACGTCGCCGAGGCCCTCGACGCGGCTCACGCCGCCGGCCTGCTGCATCTCGATCTGAAGCCCGCCAATGTTCTTGTCGGTGCCGACGGACGCTTCCAGCTTACCGACTTCGGCATGCCTGTCGTGGCGGCGGCCGTCGACCCGCTGGTGCGGGTGACGTCGCGGACGCCGTTGGCGACCTTTATGTCGCCTGAGCAGGCCGATATCGGCGCCACGACGCCGGCGAGCGACATCTACTCCCTGGGCGTACTGGCCTATTGGCTGCTCACCGGAGGCGAAGTTCCCTTCGAGGGGGGCGATCCCGCGACCGTGTCCGCCAAGCAGATGCGCTCCGAGGCGCCGCGCGTGGACATCGCCCCAGGTGTCTCCCGCGAGGTCGCCGACGTCGTGGCGCGGGCGCTGTCGCGGAACCCAGCGGCGCGCTTCCCCACGGCGGGCGCCTTCGCCCAAGCCCTGACCCAAGCGGCGGCGGCGGCTCCAGACCCGTCGGCGGACGACGTGGCCGAGGCGGCGCGCCGACGCGGCGGGCCCCGGGTCGCCGTCAGCGTGCCCTTCCCGCTGGCGGGGCCGCCCGCCGCGGAGGCCTTCAATGCAGCAGCCGCACGCTGGACAGGAGAGCGGTGGCGAAGCGTCGCGACGACAAAGACGCAGCGCATCGTCACCGTCGGCGTCATCGCCGTCGCGATCGTGGCCGCCGTCCTTACCCAGTTCGCCCTGACCGGCTCGTCGATCTCACGCACGCCGGACGTGACGTCGGCCTCGTCGGCGGAGAACTGGACGATGAACCAGGGCGACCCGCGTCATACCGGCATCCTGCAGGGCCCGGGGCCGTCGCTCTCCGGCGAGGTCGCCTGGACGCTCAGCCGCGAAGGGCGCATCACGCACGAGCCGCTGGTGGTGGAGGGCGTGGCCTTCTGGAGCCCCGGCGACCGCAGTTTCCTGGCGCTGGATGCCGCTACCGGCGAGATCGTGTGGGAGAATCCGGATCTCGGTTTCGTGAACGTGACCCCGGCCTACGCCGACGGCAGGCTCTACGTTCCCACCGTCGCGGGGCTTTCCGTCCTCGACGCCGGCACGGGCCGACCGCTGTGGAGCCGCCCCTTGCAAGGTCCCAACGACTCGGCGCCGGTGGTCAAGGACGGGGTCGTGTACCTTGGCACCGGCGGCGGGGAGATCCTGGCCCTCGACGCCGCCACAGGCCGGAAGTTCTGGAGCTTCGAGACCCGTGGTGTCTTCAGCACGGGCCCGGCGCTCAGCGAGCGCGACCTTCTGATCACGTCGACGCGCGCCGGCGACGTGCACATTCTCAATGCCCAGAATGGCCGGCCGCGGCTGCACTACCAGCTGCCCGCGTCGAGCGAAGGGGAGGCCGTCATCGACGGCGACCGCGCCTTTATCGGGTCGGCCAACGGTATCCTCGTCACGCTCGACCTCAACGAACGGCGGCGGCTGTTCGATTCACAGGCGTTCTGGCTGCAGGGCCAGTCCTTCCTCTTCGGTTTCAGTAACAGCGCGCCGACGCAGCGCGGATTCGAAAGATCGGTGCGCCTCGCCCGCAGCGAGACCATCGCCGCCGCGCCGGTGCTGGACGGCGGCCGTATTTATATCAACACCATCAACGGGCGCGCCTACGGACTCGACGCCGAGTCGCTGGTCACACTGTGGCGCCGCGACGTGGGAAAGAGAAGTCCGGGCAGCCCCGTCCTTGCGGGCGGCCGCCTCTACGTCGCAACGGACCGAGCCCTCGTAGCCCTCGACCCCGCCAGCGGCGACGAGGTCTGGCGGTGGGACGTACATCTGCCGCTTGCCGATCTCGCCGAGGCACCCACCGTCACCGCCGATGGGGCCTTCGCCGTCGCCTTCCAGCTCTTCCCCGAAATCGTCATCACCGAAGAGTCGGACGGCTGGTACCACGAGTACCGCGCCTCGGCATGCCTCCCCGAAAGCGGTCCCCGCGAAGGCCCCTACGACACCGAGCGCGAAGCCCTCAACCTCGCCACGATCCGCGCACCGGCCTGCAGCACGCTGATCGCGCTGCGGTAACCTGTATCCTTCCTGCGATGGGCGCGTCTTGACCATGCCAGCGACTAAAATTGGTGCCAAGCCATGAAGACGACACTTGACATTCAAGCTGAACTGCTCGCTCGGGCAAAACGGTATGCGCGGAGGACGGGACAACCGCTGGGCGCAGTCGTTGAAGAAGGTCTCCGACAGGTGCTCTCCGTCGAGGCCCCTGGCCCCCGCTACCGGCTCCCCGACCTGAGCGTGGGGGACCCGGACTCCCCCGATCCCTTGGGCCCGTATTCCTGGCAGGACCTCCGCGAGACGATCTACGGCGGGAAGGGTGGCTAGACCGCGCCGCCGCGGCGGAGGGCCTCGATCCCCGCGTCGGTCTCGCCCAGTTCGGCGAGGATGGCCTCGGTATGCTCGCCGAGGAGGGGTGCGCGGGGGCCGGTGCGCCAGCCCAACTGATCGGAGACCCACGGCGTGTGCGGCATGGTGACGCGGACGCCGGCTTCGGGGTGATCGACTTCGGTGAAGCCGCCGCGCTCGGTCATGTGGGGGTCGCCGACGTTCTCGTGGGGGAGGCGGATGGGCGCCCACACCACGCCGCTTTCCTGGGCGGCGTGGAAGAGATCGTCGGCGTTGCGGGTGGCGATGAAGGCGGAGACGACCTCGTTGATGTGGGCCTGGTTCTCGGGGACCGCGCGGTAGGCGCGGTCCTCGTACTTCGGATCGGTCAAGTCCTGCGCCATGCCGTGCCTGTCCAGGAGCGCGGCGAGCTTGCCCCACTCCTGGCCGAAGAGGCCGGGCATCACCTGGACGAGGGTCCCGTCCTTGGCGGGGGCGGTGGGGAACTGGGGCTTGCGCTTGGCGATGACGCCCGCCCCGATGTACCAGGAGACGTGGTTCTCGCTGCCGTTGTTGACTGCCGCATGGACGGAGAGGTCGACGCGCTGCCCCAGGCCGGTTATGTCGCGTTGGGCGAGGGCCGCGAGCGCGTCCATGACGCCGAGGCAACCGGTGATGTTCCCCGGCTGGTGCATGCCGGGGGCCATCGGCGGCGTGTCGTAGACGCCCTCTTCGACCGGCGGGTAGCCCGCGGTCATCATCTGGCCGCTCAGAGCCAGCGAGACGAGCTCGCCGCCCTGGTAGGAGGCCCAAGGACCGTCGAGCCCGAAGTCGGTAATCGAGATGACGACAAGCCCAGGCCAGCGCTCGTGGACGCCGTCCCAGCCGCCGAGCCCGGCGTCGGTGAGTCCGTCGACGCCCAAGGTCTCGACGAAGATGTCCGCCGTTCCGAGCAGGCGGTCGAGGAGCGCACGGCCTTCGTCGTTCGATATGTCCAAGGTGAGGCCGCGCTTGCCGACGTTGAAGTGCCACCAGAAGATACTGCGTTCAGGGTCGGCGGTGTCGCCCTGGAAAGGGCCGAGGCTCCGGGACGGCGCGCCGCCGGGCGGTTCGACCTTGATCACGTCGGCGCCCAGGTTGGCGAGGAGGCGGCCCAGGAACTCGCCGCGCCAATCGGCGAGCTCGACGACGCGGACGCCGTCCAGCGGAAGCAGGTCTGGGATGCCGAGCGGTTTCTCTTGCGGCATCAGATCACGTCCTCGGCGGCGAGGGCTTCGATGTCGGCGGCGGAGAGGCCGAGCAGGTCGCCGTAGACTCTGGGGTTGTGCTCGGCGTAGCAGGCCGCGCCCCATCCCGTCGTGCCCCGCGGGGAGGGCGACGCGTCGCTGAAGACGCCGGGGTGCCCTTCGACGTCGTACTCAGAGATTTCGGAGTGCCCGACGCGCACGAAGTAGCCGCGGTGGCGGAGCTGCGGGTCGTTCTCGTAGCGGTCTTGGGTGTCCTGGCAGACGCCAGAGGGGACGCCGGCCTCCTGAAGGCCCGCCATCAGCTCGTAGCGCTCGTAGCGTTGCGTCCAGGCCTCGACGAACCAGTCGAGGTCGTCCTGGTTGGCGTAGCGGGCGTCGAGGGTAGCGAAGCGCGGGTCTTGGATCCAGGCAGGCTCGCCCATCGCCCGCGTCAGGGCGCGCCAGTGCTTGTCGGTCGAGCACGCGATCGCGATCCAGCGGTCGTTGCCGGCGCAGCGGTAGGCTCCGTGGGGAGCGGCCTTCACGTGCGGCGAGCGGTTGCCGACACGCTCGTAAGGAGTGCCGTTGACCGACCAGTTTGGTATCGCGGTGCCGGTGTACAGAATCGCGGGGCCGACCTGGGAGAGATCGACGTAGACGCCCTGGTTCGTCTGGTTGCGCCGGCGCAGGGCCGACATCGCGGCGATGGCGATGAAGTACGGACCGATGGCGTCCATATAGGAGACGCCGTAGCCGCAGGGGTCGCGGTCGGGGAGACCGACGCCGGCGGTGAGTCCGCCCACAGCGGCGGCGGTGGGGCCGTAGGTGCGGTAGGCGGAGTAGGGCCCCTTGCGTCCGAAGCCCGGCGCTTGGATGTAGACGATGTCGGGCTTGATCTCGGACATGCGCTCCCACCCAAAGCCCCAGCCTTCGAGCGTGGTCGCGGTGTAGTTCTCGATCACCACGTCGGAGACGGCAAGGAGCCGCCGGAAGAGGTCCTTCCCCTTGGGGTGGCGCATGTTGAGGGATATGCCCCACTTGCCGGAATGGTTGTTATTGAAGCTGGAGCCGAGGTTGATACTCCCGGGCGCGGCGCCGCCGGGGACGCTGTGCTGAGGCGAGGTGGTGCGGAGGATGTCGAGGCGGCCCTTCCACTCGAGGTGGACCACTTCGGCGCCGTAGGTGGAGAGATAGCGAGCGCCCTTGGCACCCGCGTTCACCCACCCGAAGTCGAGGACCCGCACACCCTGGAGCGGCAGCGTCATCGCGTCTCCTCGCCGTGCCGTCAGCGGCGCCGGACGCGGTGGATTATAGCCGCCAACGGTCGCGGCCGCGTTGCCGGACGCGTCCGAGGCGCTAGAATGGGCGCGATGTCCACGGAAGCGAGAATCCCCCAGCCCGAACGGACCGCGTTGACAAAGTTCTTCTGGGACGGCGTCGACGAGGGCCGTCTGCTCATTCTGCGCTGCGGCGACTGCGGCTTCTACGTCCACTGGCCGCGCCCCGAATGCGGCCGGTGCCGCTCGGAGAACCTCGCTCCCACGGAGGTCTCCGGGCGCGGCGTCGTCTACTCCTACGGCGTCGCGATGCAGGCGTTCATTCCGGCCTTCGCGGGGAAGATCCCCTACATCCTCGCCGTGGTCGAGCTCGTGGAGCAGCCGGGGCTGAAGCTCGTGACCAACATCGTCGATTGCGACGAGGATGCGGTGGAGGTGGGGATGGCCGTCGAGGTCGTTTTCCGTCAAGCGGAAGAGGGGCGTGAGGACGGTGGTGGCCTGGTACTGCCATATTTCCGGCCGGCCGCGGAGCCGCCCGCCGCTAGGACGAAGGAGGGCGCCGATGCCTCCGCGTGACAGTGGACGCCGCGTGGCCGTCGTCGGTGTGGGCTACTCCCCCATGGGAAGACGCACCGGCCGCACGCTCGAATCGCTGACCCTCGCCGCGTGCCGGGCCGCGCTCGACGACGCCGGACTGGCGCCGGAGGACGTGGACGGCATGTCGTCCTACGTCACCACGAACCAACTCGTCTCGCCGGTCAAGACCGCCGCCCTGCTGGGCGTTCCGGAACTGCAGTGGCACATGGCCACCGTGGAGGGGCCGACCTTCCTCGGCGGGGCGATTCCCTCCATCGCCGCGGTCGCGTCGGGCAGCGCCGAGGTCTGCATCGCGGCGCGCAGTGTACTCGAAGCCGGTGGGAGCTATACGAAACGTCCACCGCCGCCCGTAGTGAGCGGCGACGACCAGTTCACCACGCCCTTCGGCGCCCACACCAGCCCGCACTGGATCAGCCTCTACATGCGGCGGCACATGGCCGACTTCGGAACCACGGAGGAGCACTTCGCGGCCCAGGCCATAGCGCAGCGCGAGTTCGCCAGCCTCAACGAGGACGCCTTCTTCCGCGATCCGTTGACGCTGGAGGACTACCTGAGCGCCCGCTACATCTCGAAGCCGTGCCGCCTCCTCGACTGCGACTACCCCGTCGACGCCAGCGCCGCGGTCATCTTCACCACCGAGGAGCGGGCGCGGGCGCTCAAACAGAAGCCGGTCTTTGTCGAAAGCTGGGCGATGGGATCAACCTCGACCCCCGACGGCTACATCATGGCGGACATGAACGAGGCGGGGTTGTGGAACGCCTCGCGGGCGATGTGGCGCCGCACCGACTTCGGCCCCTCCGACGTTGACGTCGCCGGCCTCTACGACGGGTTCATCTTCTCCGTCTTCCAGTGGCTCGAAGGCCTTGGCTTCTGCGGCAAGGGCGAGAGCGGGCCGTACGTCGCCGAGGGCCACACCCGCCTGGGAGGGAGCCTGCCGGTCAACTGCGACGGCGGGGCGGTGAACGTGGGCCGCACCCACGGGGCGAACCACGTTATCGAGGTGGTGCGTCAGCTTCGGGGCCAGTCGGGGGCGCGGCAGCGGGCCGGGGCCAAAGTCGGCGTCTCCAGCAACTCCATGGGCCCCACCGGCGGCTGCCTGCTCCTTACAGCGGAGTAGGGGCGGCGCTTGGGCGCGGCGGGGTGGCCTCCCCGCTGGGATTCGAACCCAGGACCTACGGATTAGAAGTCCGCCGCTCTGTCCAGCTGAGCTACGGGGAGCCGTTCCCTGGAGCGTCACGCGCTCGGTGGGGCCTCGATTATATGCCCGCGCGCCACCGCTTGATGCTCCGCGGGGACGGCGGTCACGCGTCGGGGTGCGTGGTGATGAACTTGGCCGCCCGCTCGGCGTCGACGTTCGGGGCGCGAAGCTCGACGCCTGCCGCTTCCTCTTGGAGGAGAAACGTCGTGCTGTTATCGCGCTTACCCCACCCGCGGCCCGACGCTTCGTTCTGCACGTTCTGGACGTGCTCAAAGCTAGGGACGGGCACGCCGTATTCCTTGGCGAGGTCCAGCGCGAGGGAGACGTCCTTGCGCGCAAGATCGAGGGCGAAGTTCACGGTGTCGAAGTCCCCCATAAACACCGACCTGGGCAACTGCTCGTGGAGCATCACCATGCGGCCCAGCGCGCCTCGGCGGACGGCCTCCCACAGCGCCTCGGTCTCGACACCGGCCTTGACGCCGAGCGTCATCCCCTCCGCGATCGACTGGCGCACGGCCATCGCAATCCCGTTGTGGACGAGCTTGCAGACCGTGCCCGCGCCGATCCCGCCGGCGTAGGAGACCTTGTCGCCGATGGCGTCGAGCAGGGGGCGGACGCGATCAAAGACGGCGCGGTCGCCGCCCACCATCACCGCCAGGTTGCGGTCGGCGGCCCCGATCACGCCGCCGCTGACCGGCGCGTCGAGCACGTCGACGCCCAAGGCGCGGAACCGCGCTTCAAGCTCGCGGATCAGCGTGGCGCGGCTCGTGGAGAGGTCCACGTAGACCTGTGCGGGGCGGAGCGCGCCCTCGAGGCCCTCGGGCCCTGTCGCCACCAGCTCGACTTCGGCCGGGCCGGGCAGCGACGTCAAGATGACGTCGGCTCGTGCCGCCACGTCCCGCGGAGTCGCCGCGAGCGAGGCCCCCGCCTCGGCGAGGTCGGTGGCGGCCTCGGGGCGCACGTCGTAGACCACCATCGGGTAGCCGGCGCGTTGCAAGTTGGCCGCCATCCGCGACCCCATGTTCCCCAACCCGATAAACCCGACGGTTTCCATCGTTAGCCTCCATGCGGCGCGCCGCCCGCTGCGGGTGATGATACCCTACTCCCACGGGCCTGCGCGCAAGGCCCGTGGGAGACCAACATGGGCACGACGGTGGAGCTGGCGCGATTCGCCGCGGAGACGCAGTGGGAAGACCTCAGCGGCGAGGTGCGGGCGCATGCGAAGCGCTGCCTGGTCAACGCGGTGGCGGTGGCGGTCCATGCCTCGGCGCGCGCGGAGGCAGCTCCGCTGCTGGATGCGCTGGCGTCGGAGGGCGGCGCGCCGCGGGCTACGGTGTGGGGGACTGGCGCACGGACGTCGCTCCAGCAGGCCGCGCTGGCGAACGGCTGGCTCTGTCACCTGGACGACTACGACGACACGCACTTCCCCACGGTCATCCATCCCAGCGCGCCGACGATTCCCGCCGCCTTTGCCGCCGCCGAGCTCGCGGGGGCGAGCGGGCGGGACTTTCTCCTCGCCGTCGCGGTGGGGATCGAAGTCTGCTGCCGCATCGGCGTCGCCATCCATCCGTCCCACTACGACATGGGCTGGCACATCACCGGAACGTGCGGAGTCTTCGGAGCCGCCGCCGCCGCGGGTCGCGTCCTCGGTCTGAGCGCCGAGGCGATGACCCACGCCATGGGGACTGCGGGAACGCAGGCGTCGGGCCTGCGCGAGACCTTCGGCTCGATGGCCAAGGCGATGAACGCGGGACACCCCGCGCAGACGGGCGCGTTCGCCGCACTCCTAGCCCGCGGCGGTTTTACCGGCCCGGCTACGGTGCTCGAAGGGCCGCGCGGCTTCGGCGCGGTCATGGCGCCCGCGAGCGATTGGTCCCGCGCCGTCGAGGGACTGGGACGGCGCTGGGAGATCCTCAACGTCGGGCTCAAGCCCTACCCCTGCGGCGTCGTGGCCCATCCGATCATCGACGCGGCGATCGCGCTCCGCGAGACAGGCGTTGCGCCCCATGAGATCCGGCGCATCGACGCGCTCGTTCATCCCCTCGTTCTCGAGCTGGTCGACCGGCCCGACCCCAAGGACGGCCTGGGGGCGAAGTTCTCCTACCAGCACGGCGCCGCGGTTGGCTTCGTCGACGGCGCCGCCTTCCCCGAGCAGTACACCGACGCCCGCACCGCCGACCCTGTCATCGCCTCGCTTCGGTCGAAAGTCCAAGCCCAGGTCTCCCCGGATTTCGAGCAGGACGCCACCCGCCTCACACTCACGACGATGGACGGCAGGACGTTCGTCCACGACATCGAACATGCCTCGGGGTCGCCGGAAAACCCGATGTCCGACGAGCGGCTCGACGCCAAGTTCGCCGCGCTAACCGCCGGCCCACTCGGCGAGGCGCGCTCCTGGCGACTGCTCGCCGCGCTGCGCGGCATCGACGAGGCCGAGAACGTGGGTGAGGTCGCCGCGCTCCTGAGTCCGAGCTAGCGGCCGCTCCGAATCGAGGTTGGCGCGGCCTACTCGTGGACGAAGGGGAAGTCGATGCTGAGCTCGACGATGAGCGTGACGACGGCGCCCGCGATCAGGACGCCGGCGAAGATCGCTGCCAGGGCGCGGCGGCGGTCGAGGCCGAATCCCCAGGCGGCGAGCGAACCCGTCCACGCCCCGGTGATGGGCAGGGGCACGGCGACGAAGGGGATAAGGGCAAGCGCGCCCCATCGCTCGAAGGCGCGGCCCTGACGTTCGCGCAGCCGGCCCATGCGCCAGGTAAGGAAGCGCCCCGCGGGGTTGTCGAACGACGTCAGCCAGCGGGTCACCGGGTCGAGGACCCAGAGCAGCACGAGCGGCGGGACCATGTTGCCCAGCACCGCGAGGAGATAGGCCTGCCACCAGGCGAGGTCGTGGGTGACGATGCCGACGGGGATAGCGGCGCGAAGCTCACCGACCGGCGTCATGGCGAGGAAGAGGGTGGTGAGCATTGCGGGTTGGCCCTGCGTCGCCTGCCGAAAACGCGCTCAGAGTGACGTTAAGCTGCAGTTTAGCCGTTTCGTTTTGCTAGAAAAGATTCGTTTTCGCGGGTTCTGGCGCGGACCGTTTGACGCCTGAAGAGCAACGGAAGCGGTCAAGGGAAATGAACTGATTTTGAACAAAGTCTTGACGCTGACTCAAAATACGTGCTACCTTGTTAATGTTTCAGTCAGGAGGTAACACATGGTTAGGCGCACGAAATTGATGCGTAGGGTTGAGGAACAGTATAACAAGCCCCTCGAGAAGCTCCTGCCGGCGATGTACAACGAGAAGGGCCTGCCGGCGATGGCCGCCGAACTTGGGATCAGCAAGGGTACGCTCTGGTACTGGCTCCTGAAGTTTGGTATAAATGTGCGCCGCGTGGCCCTCGCTCCGGGCGAAGAGCTTCAGGTGCAGCAGATGAAGCGCTAGCTCTCAGAGCGCATCCGCTTCAGAAGGCCCGCCGCGTGCGGGCCTTTCGCTTTAATGCACCCCCTTTCTTATCCTCCAACAGGTCTGAAACCAAGATGAACCAGGAGCACTTCCCCTACCGGCGCCGATTCACTCTCGTCGAGGGCGCGGTCGTCATCGGCCTCGTCATTCTGCTCGTCGTCGTGGTGCTGCCCGTGGTCTTCGACGAGAGCGAGAACACCCACCAGGTGCGCGATCTCGCGGCCGCACAGGAGGCGGTCCGACGGTATCGCGCCGAGACCGGCGCCTATCCCAGCTTCGCCGCAGCCGCGCGTCCCGGCCAGACCCTGGTCGATCCGTGGGTCGCGGGCGAGCTTCCCAACCCGGGCGCGGTCCCGGCTCAGGCGGGCCTTGACTTCGACGCTGTCGCCCTCCGTGGCGGTGTGGCTGTACGGTTCTTTCCCGACTATCTCAGGGAGAGACCGCGGCACGCCGACGAGCGCGCTCTCGACGGTGGCGCACGTTGGCGAATCGATGCCGAGGGAAGCGTCTTGATAAAGCTCGACGGGCGCTCATACTAGGCTAAACGAAACCGCTTACTCTTGCGCGATCGCGCCGCTTCACGCACTTCGGCCCGCCATGGCGGCGGTCGCTTCGGGTACAATGCGCGAACACATCGCAGAAGGAGGGTCGACGTGTCCGATCAGCCAAGCGAAAAAGCTCTGAGCAAGATGCGGAACTTCGTCGCGAAGTACTGCGAGAAGTCCGGCACGGTGACGCACCCCGATCCTATGGTGTCCGACGCCGTGATCGTCGGCCTTGCCAAGCATGTCGACGACCTGGGCCGGCCCCTATGCCCCTGCCGCTTCTACCCGGACAAGCAGGAAGAGACGAAGTACCGGACGTGGATGTGCGCCTGCGACGACATGCAGATCTACAAGTACTGCCACTGACTGCTGTTTGTTAATGGGGACGGGCTCCCCATCACCGAGTATCTTCCCGAGGAGCACGAAGGCCGCCGCATGTACGGCTTGGTCAAAGACCCTACGCCGGACAAGGGCCGGGTGCTGCGCCACAAGGCGGAGGAGCGCGAGAAGGAACGCCGCGAGCGACCGTCGTAGCGCCGCCCACAGCCAAGGAAAACAAGAGGGGCGCCCGCAGGGGCGCCCCTCTTCTCTGTTCGCGAAATGACTCCGTGCTTACTCGATGAGCATGATCAGCGCGCCGTGGGTGCTCTTGGGGTGGATGAACGTCTGACCCGGCGGTCCGCCGAGGATGCGGGCGCCCTGCGCCTTCAGCTTCTCGATCGTGCCCGGGAGGTCGTCCACTTGGACCGCGATGAGGTAGAGGCCCTCGCCCTTTTCGGCGAGGAACTTGCCGACGGGACCGTCGGGGTTCGTCGGCTGGGCGAGCTCGATGTAGGCGTTCCCCAACTCGATGTTGATCGCCTTGAGACCCAGGTGCGACAGGTCGTGCAACTCCGACGCTTCGAGCCCGTACACGTCGGTGTAGAGCGCGGCCGCTTCCTCCACGTCCTCGACGGCGACGACGAGGTGGTCGATGCGCTTGAACATGGCGGCGGCTAGGCCCTGCCGACGCCCGCGGGGGCGCTGTTGCCGAGCACGGCGACGCACGAGACCTGCGGCGGCCCGCCGAGGGTGTGGCAGAGACCGAGCTCGGCGTCCTTGACCTGGCGCGGCCCTGCCTTGCCCTGAAGCTGCTTGTAGATCTCGTAGGCGGTGCGGAGGCCGCTCGCGCCCACGGGGTGCCCGAAGGACTTCAGGCCGCCGTCGGTGTTGACCGGCAGCTCGCCTTCCAGGGTGAACGTACCGTTGCGGACCTCTTCGGGGGCCATGCCGGGCTTGGTGAAGCCGAGGTCTTCGTAGATGACCATCTCGGTGATGGTGAAGCAGTCGTGGACGACGGCGAGGTCGAGCTCTTTGCGGGGGTCGCGGATGCCGGCCTGCTCGTAGGCCTGGCGGGCGGCGGAGCGGTTCGCCTCGAAGCCGAGGTAGTCGAAGCCGGGGCGGGTCATGGGGAGCATCGAGTCCACGGAGAAGCCGATGCCCTTGATGTAGATCGGGTCTTGGCGGAACTTCCGGGCTAGGTCGGCGCGGCAGATGATCGCGACGGCGGCGCCGTCGGTGGTGGGGCAGCAATCGAAGAGGCCCAGCGGCCACGCGATGATCGGCGCTCTGAGCACCTGGTCGACGGTGATCTCTTTCTGGAAGTGGGCCTTCGGTGACATCGAGCCGTTGTGATGGTTCTTCACCGATATCCTGGCGAGGAGCTCCTTGCCCTCGTCGTCGGGGATGCCGTAGTGGTGGAAATAGCGGTTGGCGATGAACGAGAAGTAGGAGGGCGCGGTGGCGCGGGACTGGGAGACGGCGTTGGTGCCGCGGCCCACGCCGAGGCCGCCGAAGCCGGTGTCCTTGAGCTTCTCGAAGCCCACCGCGATCGCGATGTCATACATCCCCGAGGCCACGCCGAAGGCGGCGTTGCGCAGCGCCTCGTGGCCCGTCGAGCACCAGTTCTCGACGCGCGTCACCGGAATGTTCTTGAGCTTGAGGGTGTCGGCGATGATACCCCCGGCCTCGCCCGAGTACAGCGTGCCGACCCAAGCCGCCTCGATGTCGCTGGGGTCGATCCCCGCGTCCTCGTAGGCCTCGTAGGCGGCTTCGATGATCAGGTCTTCGGGGCTCGCGTCCCAGCGCTCGCCGAACTTGCTGCACCCCATCCCGACGATGGCGACCTTGTCTTTGATCGTGCCCACTGGGAACCCCTTTCTCTTCTTGGCGGCCTGGCCCTATCCGCCCGCTTGGCCGTTGGAGGCCGGCTTTACTTTCCAGTAGTAGTTATGGAAATTAGCCGCCTCGTTCATCTTTCGGAACGTGAACTCAATGGGCATGCCGATCTTCACCTCGTCCGGGCTGGCATCCGTCAGGATGCTGAAGACCCGCGCCTGCCCTTCGGACGATTCGGCGATGCAGTTGAGCACCGGAGGCTCGGGGCCGCCGGCGAGGTGGTCTTTGGTGAAGGCGAAAATCGTCGCCGGCTTGTCATAGAGGCGCACCTCGACGTAGTCGTCCTTCGACCGGCATCCGTAGCAGATACGCTGGATCGGATGCGTCACCATGCCGCACTGGTTGCACTTGCTGGCGTGAAGCCGGATCTGGTCGCTTGCCAGACGCCACGACTTCGTCGCCGCGCCCATCGATTCGGGGCGGGTGGGGGGCTCGGGGTCGGTCTTCAGCGCGCCCCGGTAGGCGAGGAAGCGGTCGTAGGAGGTCAGATCGCGGCGGTCGGCGAGGTGGCCGGCAACGCCCTTGCTCACCTTCGGCCTTTCCTTTACGTCGAGCAAGAAGACGTCGGCCCCGTCGCCGTAGCTGGCGGCGAGCACCTTCTGTCCGGCCTCGGCCTTTTCGAGGACGGCGGCCAACATGAGGAGTGTATGCGCGGCGCCGGTGTTGCCGATGACGTCGATGAGGTGGCCGGCCACCTGGGTCTTGGGGTCGAAGCCCAAGCCGCGCATCAGCGCGGTGTGGTTGCGGATGTCGGGCCCGTAGACCGCGGCAGTGGAGACGTCGGCGATGGCGAGCCCGTTCTTGGCGAGCAGATCGTTGACCGCGGCCTTGGTCACCATCTCGTAGCCCTGGGTGATCACGAACCGGTCTTCCCAGGACCGCACGAAGTCGTCGGATTCGCGCCGCCACACGTCGGCCATCTCGGAGGTGCTGGTGACGGAATCGGCGATCTCCACGGCACCGGTCCCCGTCACGACAATGGCGGCGGCGGCGTCCCCGAACGTCGACTCGAAAGGCGACTTGGGGTAGCCCCGCCGGGTGTCGGACGCGACGACCAACACGGAGCCCGCCGACCCGCCGTTGACAGCGTCGATGGCGGCGCGGAGGGCCATGGCTCCGGACCGCAGCGAGCCGCCGAAATCGGCGGTGCGGACGTTGGTTCCGAGGTCGGCGGCGGCGGTCACGAGCGCGGCAGAGGACTTCTCTCGATAGGGCGCCGTCGTGGAGGCGAAGTAGACGGCGTCGATACCGTCACGCCCGTGGGCGTTGATGGCATCCACGGCGGCGTTGACGGCTAGGCTGAGGGTGTCTTCGTCGTAACTGGCGACGGCGCGCTCGCCGGGGCCGCCTCCCGAACCCCATGCCTGAGCGAACAGCGACCGCGCTAAACGGTATTTGGGAACGTAGGCGCCGATAGCGCTGATACCGGGCATGAAGTCTCCTCTAGAACCGGGCCGTTTTGGGGGAGCCGGGGCCTTCGAAACGCGGCGCTAAGTATACACAAGCCCTTCTGAAGGCGCTACCGAACGGCCTTTGACGCGCCGCCCCGCGAGGGCTACGCTCGCCTTGATCCGGCGGGGCAGACCGTCGGCCAAACGAAGGGAGGGCGGCTCATGAATCGCAATACAGGAGACCAGGTCGGCGACGCCGTAATCTGGGAGAACGAGCGCTTTCGGGTCTGGGACCAGACCATCGCCCCCGGCGAGACCGTCGGGCCGCACGTCCACGCCAACGACTACTTCATCGTCACCCTGGAAGCCACCGAGGTCACGGCGGAGGAGGTCGGGCCAGCGAGGAGCGACCTCGAGATCATCACCCAAGAGCTCATCTGGGTGAAGAGCAACGGCGAGGAGCACACCGCCACCAACCTGAGCCCCGACAAGCGGTGGCGCAACCTCATCATAGAAGTCAAGTCGTAGGCTAAGGGAGACGCGACGCCCCGCCGTCGACGGCGAGGACCGCGCCGTTGACGTAGGCTGCGCCCTCGGAGGCGAAGAAGGCCACCGCGTTGGCCACGTCCTGCGCCGTTCCCAGGCGGCCCATGGGGTTGCGGGCCACGATCTGATCGACGCGGTCTGGGAAACGTTCTCGGAACGTCTGCCACGCGGGAGTATCCGCCGGGCCGGGGCAGACGCAGTTGACCGTGATCCCAAGCGGACCGAGCTCGCAGGCCATGGCCCGTGTCAGCCCGACAAGCCCGGATTTCGACGCGGTGTAGAGGGCGCGGTCGGTCCCGCCCATCACGCCGGCAATCGAGGCGATGTTGACGATACGCCCCCATCCCTGGCGTTCCATGTGCGGCGCGGCGGCCTGTGCCATCCAAAGCTGGCCCGTGAGGTTGACGCCGAGGTGACGGGCGACCCGCTTCTCGGTCAGGCCGCTCAGCGGGCCAGCGCCGCCGATGCCCGCGGCGTTGACCAGGATGTCCACGCGCCCCGCGCGCTCCGCCACGGCTTCCATCACGCCCTGTACCGCGGCGCGGTCAGCGATATCGCATGCCAGAGCAAAGGCGCCGAAATCCGTGAGCGCCGCCCCTGTCTCCTCCGCCCTCGCGGCGTCGATGTCCAGCGCCGCGACCGTCGCGCCTCGACCGGCTAGGTCTTCGGCTATGGCCCGGCCCATGCCTTGGCCGGCGCCGGTAACGATGGCGACTCTGTTGTCAAAGGACATGATGGAAGGGAGCGCCCTCGACGGCGTTAAGACCGTCCGACGCCCAGAACCGCGCCGGCGATCGAGACGAAGCTGGCGTCCTGGGGGTCCGCGGAGCATTGCTCGTAGCCGGCGGGGGCGCCCGCCGCGCCTTCGAGCATGCGCAGGGTCAGGTAGATCGGCGGCCCCCCGCAGATGCGGTTGCGGTCGCCCACGGAGCGTATCCGGTCGAAGAAGCCCGCGCTGTCGCCGGACGTCATGGCGCCGATCAGCGCCTCGTCGGCCTGGCGGAGGGTGGCGCGTTCCAGCGGCGACCAGGGCAGAGCGTCGCCGAAGGCGGGCCCGACGTGGGCGAGGTCCCCCGCGGCCACGTAGAGCGTCTTGCGCCCCTCGCATGCCCGCCGGAGCGCGTCCAGCGCCCGCTGGAAGACGTCGTGGCCCTCCAGCGACGCCTCGCCGAGCACGAACGGATAGAAGGAGCCACACAGGATGGGGACGACGGGAATCTCGCGTGGCCGGAGGAAGTAGTGGAGCCACACCAGGGCAAGCTCGATGGAGTGCTCGCGGCGGTGGTGATACTCCTCGGCGAATGCGTCCTCCTCACCGATTTCGGCGGCGAGGGCGTCGACGACGTCCTGTGCCGTGGGTAGCGTCCCGAAGGGGGTGGCGTAGCTCTGGCGGGTCAGCGTGAGCCTGCCGGGGCCGCCCGTGTGGTCGGTGCCGAAGATCACGGCGACCTCGGCCTCGGCGACGGCGGCGGCGGCCTCCGACCAGACCTCCGCGTAGGTCCGCCACCCTCGGTGGTAGTCGATGTGCGGCGAGACCACGCCGAAGCCGCGCCTATCCTGGAATCCCGTGCCGCCGGGCCGCGCTCCCGCGTCGTCGAGATACTTGGTGAAGATCTTCTCCAGTTCCGCGGGATCGGCGGGGTACACGGCGCCGGCATGACTCAGCGGACGGTAGGGAAGCTCGCGGAAGTGGTCCACGGCCTGGCCGTAAGCGGCGCCGAAGCGTTCGTCGTCCAGCAGTAGGCCCTGGCTGAGCGAGTCGACGATGTGCGCCACGCGCTCGCGGCCCAACTCGACGCCGGTGCGGAGTTGAAAGGCCGCCGCTAGCTCCTCCACGTCCCGCACGCCATCGCAGAGGGCAAGGAGCGGCCCCAGGGCTACCGGTATGAGGGCTGGGCCGTCGCCGAGGCCCAGAGCGTCGCGCAGCAGGTAGTAGTGCTGGCCGTCCTGCTCGACGCGGTGTACTTCGAGCGGGCGCAGTTTGGGGCGGATGGGGGCCGGATCGTGGTCCATAAGGTCGGGGCGCGGCGTGGACATTATAGGCGCAAAGGGAGAATCGGGCGCGCCATGTGGGACTTTCGCGTGCGGCGCCGGGTCGCTAAGGTCGTGCGGCGTATGGAGGCGTTATGACGACAGCCACGCTCCCCCCGTCCACCGACAACGAAGCGCAAGGCCCTCGAATCCACGACCTGCCCAGCGGCGAGCGCCCGAGGGAGCGGTTGCTCCACTACGGGCCAAAGGTGTTGAACAACGCTGAGTTGATCGCGATCCTTCTGCGCACCGGCATCGAGGGCGCGAGCGCCTTGAGCATCGCGCAGCACATGCTTGCCAAGTTCGAAGGACTGCGGGGCATGGCCGACGCCACCTTGGCCGAGGTGTCCGAGGTGAAGGGGCTCAGCCGCGCCAAGTACTGCCAAGTCGCCGCCGGACTCGAGCTGGGCCGGCGCCTCGCGGCGCTTGGGGCTGCCGACCGGGTCATCGCCGACACGCCGCAGGCGATCGCCGATCTGCTTTCGAGCGAGGTGGCCCACCTGCGGCAGGAGCACCTCTACGTCGTGCTGCTCGACGTGAAGAACCAGGTCCTCGCCGTGCGCCAGGTTTACGTGGGGACGGTCAACACCGCCAAGGTGCGCGCCTGCGAGGTGTTCCGCCCCGCGGTGCGGGAGAACGCGACTGCGGTGGTGGTCGTCCATAATCACCCTTCGGGCGACCCCACGCCCAGCCGCTCCGACATGGAGCTGACCGAGCAGCTCATCGAGGCCGGCGGAATACTCAACGTCGAGCTTCTCGACCACGTCATCATCGGCGGCCATGCCCACGTGAGCCTGAAGGACCAGGGGCTGGCCTTCGACCCCGCCGCGCTGTCACAGACGAGGCCCAAAGATACCTCGACCTGACCGCGGTGAGGAGGGAGGGCCCTAGTCGGCCGGGACGACGCCCGGGCCGCTCAGTTCGAGGCCCGACGCCTCCCACGGCTTACGGCTGAAGATACGCCGCACCATCGGTTCGAAGAAGCCCAGCGGCCTTGGCGAGAACGCCGGATCGAAGGCGCGCTGGTCGTACTTGTCGCACCAGTCGATGCAGTCCTGATAGTGCGGATGGTCGCGGTAGGCCTCGCGGGCGTTACGGTCCATCCCATAGTGATGCCAGAAGTAGTAACCCTGGAAGAGCCCGTGATGCTGCACGATCCACGACGTCTTCTCCGACACGTAGGGCTGGAGCACGGAGGCCGCCAGCGCCGAATGGTTGTCGGGGGCGACGCTGTCGCCGATGTCGTGGAGGAGCGCGGCGACGATGGTCTCCTCGTCCGCGCCGTCGTCGCAGGCCAACGTCGCCGATTGGAGGGAGTGGACGTACCGGTTCACCCGGTAGCCGCGCTGCACGCTCTTCAGTTGGTCGAGCATGGAGAGGACTTTTTCGACGAGGTCTTCGTTGGCCTCGGCGGCGGCGCGCTGAAGCAGCGCATAATCCTCGGCCGTGCCTTGGTCCATGCGCGTGAAACCGACGGTCCGACGTCCGGTAGTCATACCGCTACCTCACGCCCCCGGCCCGGCCGGGGGCCATAGAAGCCCGCCGCTAGGCGACTTCGACAACGGCGCCCGCGGCTTCGAGCTTCTTCTTCGTCTCGTCGGCGGTCTCCTTCGGCACGGCCTCTTGCACCGCCTTGGGCGCCGCCTCGACGAGGTCCTTGGCCTCCTTGAGACCGAGGCTGGTAACCTCGCGGACCGCCTTGATCACGTTGATCTTGTTAGGGCCGATTTCCTTCAGAGTGACGTCGAACTCCGTCTTCTCCTCTTCGACCTCGGCGTCCTCGGCGGCGGGAGCGGCGGCGACGGCCATCGGCATGGCGGCGCTGACCCCGAACTCCTCCTCAAGCTGCTTCACGAGCCAGGACACGTCCATGATGGACAGGCCCTTGATACCATCGAAAATTTCCTCTTTCGTCGCCGGCATGCTTTCCTCCATATCCTATTTCTGCGCGCCAGATGAGCGCGGAATGTATCCGTACGTTTTTCCGGCCGTTCGCCGGTTACTCGCTTGATTCGTTCTCGTCCGAAGCGGGGGCTTCCTCCGGCGCCGCTGGGGCCGCGGCGGGCGCTTGCGCGGCTTCCATCTGTTGGCGTATGCCGTCGAGGACCCTGGCCAAGCCGCTAATGTGATAGGTCAGGGCGTAGGAGAGGCCGTAGAGCGGGCTGAGCAGGCCGCCCATCACCTTCGACATGAGGATCGGCCTGGGCGGCAGCAGGGCGAACTCCCGCACCGCGGCGGCGTCGAGCGTCTGACCATCGACGATGGCGCCGAGCAGCTCAATGGGTAGGCTGGCGCTCCTGATCTCCTCGTGAAGCGTCCTGGCGGGATCCACGACCTCACCGTAGCCGAACGCGATAGCCGTGGGGCCCTGCAGGATGTCGCGGAGGCCCGGCTTGCCGGCGTTGTCGGCGGCGATGCCCGCGAGGTTGTTCTTCACCACCAGGTATTCGACGGAGGCGGTGCGAAGCTTCCTTCGCAGTTCGTTGACCTGCGCCACGCTGATGCCGTTGTTCCGCGTGGTGACGGCGACGGTGCAGCGGGAGAGCCGGTCTTGGATGTAGGCCACTTGCTTGATCTTGCGTTCGGTTGGCATCGGGTACCTCGATGGGCTCGTTGATATCGAAAAGCCCTGCTCGCGGACGGGCAGGGCTCGCAGGCTCGGCGGACTGTCGGGGGACAGAGGACGAGCGTGGGTGAGCGTTCCTGCCTCGGCGGGGTTTACGCGCATGGCGACCCGCTGTCTACGGCTTGGGCTCGGCTATGGCGGCTTGGGTATCTCGGGCGGTAGGCCTCCCTGGATGCTCAGGCGGGGACTAGTTGCTGCGCAGGTTGTGGACGGCGGAAACGTCGAGTTTGATGGACGGCCCCATCGCGGTGGTCATCGCGGCGGAGCGGATGTACTGGCCCTTGATCCCCGTGGGCTTCGCCGCGACGATCGCCTCCATCAGCGCGGCGAGGTTCTCTTGTAGCTTGTCCTCGTCGAAGCTGACCTTCCCGAAAATGGCGTGGATGACGCCGGTGCGGTCGAGGCGGAACTCCTGGCGGCCCTTGCGGGCCTCGTCGATGGCCCGGGAGATGTCGGCCTCCTGCACAACGGTGCCGGCGCGGGGGTTGGGCATGAGGCCGCGCCGTCCGAGGACGCGCCCGAGCTTACCCACCTTGGGCATCATGTCCTGGGTGGCGATGGCGACGTCGAAGTCGACCCAGCCGCCTTCGATGCGCTTGATCGTCTCCTCGTCGCCGATCACGTCGGCGCCGGCGTCCTGGGCGACGCGTACGCCCTCACCCTGAGTGAAGACGAGCACGCGCACCTGCTTGCCGAGCCCGTTGGGCATCATGGCCACGCCGCGGATCTGCTGGTCGGCGTGGCGGGGGTCGGCCCCCATGCGCAGATGGATCTCGACGGACTCGTCGAAGCTCACGTAGGACGCCTTCTTGGCGAGGCCGATGGCCTCGTCGGGTTGGTAACGCCGGTCAGCCTCTACGAGCTTGACGGCTTCTTGGTATTTCTTTCCGTGCTTCGCCATGACTTTGCCGTATATCTCTTCCGGTGATTGGAGTTTGGATTACTTGACGTCTAGGCCCATGGAACGCGCGGTGCCTTCGATGATGCGCATGGCGCCGTCGATGTCGGCGGCGTTGAGGTCTTTCATCTTGAGCTCCGCGATTTCCCGGACCTTGTCCCGGCTGATGACACCGGCCTTCTCGCGGGGCGTGTCGCCGCTGCCCTTCTCGACTCCCGCGGCCTTCTTGAGCAGGTCGGCGGCGGGCGAGGTCTTGGTGATAAAGGTGAAGGAGCGGTCCTCGAAGATGGTGATCTCCGCCGGCACCACCTGACCGGCCATGGTGGCGGTCTTGGCGTTGTAATCCTTCACGAACTGCATGATGTTCACGCCGTGCTGGCCCAAGGCCGGCCCAAGCGGCGGCGCGGGCGTGGCTGCCCCTCCGGAGAGTTGTACCTTGACGACGGCGGCGACCTTCTTTGCCATGAGGTTCCCTTGTTTGTCTCTTGCCGGACGCCTGCCGGCCTACAGTTTCTCTATCTGAAGAAAATCGAGCTCGACCGGCGTCTCCCGCCCGAAGAACGAGAGCAGCACCTTGACCTTGCCCTTCGACTCGTCGAGCTCGTCGACGACGCCGATGAACTCGGAGAACGGGCCGTCGGTCACCCGCACGCTCTGGCCGACCTGGTAGCCCACGCGAACACGGGGGGCCTCGGCCTCCATCTGGCGCAGGATGCCCTTGACCTCGTCATCCTCGAGGGGGATGGGGCGGTTGGCCGAGCCGACGAAGCCGGTGACGCCCGGCGTGTTGCGCACCACGTACCAGCTCTCGTCGTCCACCACCATCTCGACCAGGATGTAGCCGGGGAAGACCTTCCGCGCCACGGTGCGGCGCTGGCCGTCCCGGATCTCGATCTCGTCCTCCGTGGGCACGACCACACGAAAGATCTTCTCCTTCACGTCCATGGTCAGCACGCGCTGATCAAGGTTCTTCTTGACCCGGTCTTCGTAACCCGAGTAGGTGTGGATTACGTACCAGCGCGATCCCGTTTCGGTCTGTTGGTCTACCACTGCGTTCTCTTTTCCGGCTGTGTTTTGGCTACGGATAGGAGTGTCTACAGAATCAATTGGATGAGGTTCGAGAAGCCGAAGTCGATCACGCCGAGGGCGATCCCGATCGAGATCGAGATCACGAGCACCATTACGGTGAGCCGTGTCGCCTCTTCCTGGCTGGGCCAGACGACTTTCCGCAACTCCGAGATGACTTCTCCGATGAAGCCTCCGCGGAACCGGGGCTGCCTCCCTAAGACGGGGCGGCCGGTGGCGGTGCGGCGGGTAGCCACGAGCTAACGCACCTCTCTATGCAACACGTGTTTGCGGCAGCGCGGGCAGAACTTGTTCAGCTCGATCCGGCTGGGGTCGCTGCGCCGGTTCTTTTCCGTTAAGTAGGTGCGCTCACGGCAGTCCGTGCACGCCATGGTAACGCCGATGCGGTTGTCGCCCTTCTTGGCCATGACGGTTAGCCCTGCTCGACCTGGGTGAATACGCCGGCGGCGACGGTCCTGCCGCCCTCGCGAATGGCGAAGCGCAGGCCCTCCTCCATCGCCACGGGGGTGATCAGGCTCACGTCCATGGTGATGTTGTCGCCGGGCATGACCATCTCGACGCCGTCGGGGAGCTTGATTTGGCCGGTGACGTCCATGGTGCGGATGAAGAACTGCGGCTTGTAACCGGTGAAGAACGGGGTATGGCGTCCGCCCTCGTCCTTGCTCAGCACGTACACCTCGGCCTTGGCCTGGGTGTGCGGCTTGATCGAGCCCGGAGCGGCGAGCACCTGGCCCCGCTCCACGTCGTCGCGCTCGACGCCGCGCAGGAGCGTGCCGACGGCATCGCCGGCCTCGCCCTCATCCATGGACTTGTGGAACATCTCCACGCCGGTCACCGTGGTCTTTCGGGTCGTGCCGAAGCCGACGATCTCGACTTCGCTGCCGACCTTGATGGTGCCGCGCTCGACGCGGCCGGTCACCACGGTGCCGCGGCCCTTGATGCCGAATACGTCCTCAACGGGCATGAGGAAGGGCCGGTCCTTGGGCCGATCGGGGATGGGGATGTAGTTGTCCACCGCGTCCATGAGCTCGTGGATCGCCTTGTACTCCTCGGCGCCAGGGTCGGTGCTGGCGCTTCCGAGCGTCTTGAGAGCACTGCCGCGCACGAAGGGAATGTCCTCGCCGGGAAAATCGTACTTGCTGAGGAGCTCGCGAACTTCGAGCTCGACGAGTTGGAGGAGCTCTTCGTCGTCCATCAGGTCAACCTTGTTGAGGAAGACGACGACGTTGGGCACCTGGACCTGGCGGGCGAGGAGGATGTGCTCGCGGGTCTGCGGCATGGGGCCGTCGGGGGCGCTGACGACGAGGATGGCGCCGTCCATCTGGGCCGCGCCGGTGATCATGTTCTTGATGTAGTCGGCGTGGCCGGGGCAATCGACATGGGCGTAGTGGCGGTTGTCCGTCTCGTATTCCACGTGGGCGATGGCGACGGTCAGGATCTTCGAAGCGTCCCGGACGACGCCGCCCTTGGCGATGTCGGCGTAGGACTTCATTTTGGCCTGGCCCTTGAGCGCCAACACTTTAGTGATGGCGCTGGTGAGGGATGTCTTCCCATGATCGATGTGACCGATGGTCCCGACGTTTACGTGAGGCTTAGTTCTTTCGAACTTCTGCTTGGCCAAGGCAATGTCTCCTTCTTGGTGGAGCCCAGAACCAGACTCGAACTGGTGACCTCGTTCTTACCAAGAACGTGCTCTACCACCTGAGCTATCTGGGCGTATGATCTCGCGGGCCTGCGCCCGGTGGTCCCGTTGGTTTACGCTGTCCTCTATTTGCTCTCGCGCGCTCCGTTTCGCCTGGTGCAGGGGGCAGGATTCGAACCTGCGAAGCCGTTTGGCACCAGATTTACAGTCTGGCGGTTTTAACCACTCACCCACCCCTGCAAGAGGGTGGCGCGCGCTTTTCATCCGTGTGATTCGCGGCATTCGACGCCGACATGAGATTATATCGAGTGTATGGGAGACCGTAAAGGTCTGCTCTGCGCAGCCGGGGCTTGGAGCCCGAGAGAGGACTCGAACCTCCAACCGCCCGATTACAAGTCGGGTGCGCTACCGGTTGCGCCACTCGGGCCTGGGGCCGGTCCGTCCTTGCTAGCGGAGTTCGCCGCCATCGGCGCGCCGCCAACAGAAGCGGCGCAAGTCCATACAACGCCGCTACATTATAGGCAGTTCAAAACCGCGGGTCAAACAACGAGTGGCGGTGGGTTAGCCTTCGTAGCGGTAGGCGTTGCTGCGCACGAGCTTGCCGGGCAGTGCGCCGGTATGCCGCCCATCCTCGAACACGGGCTCGCCGCCGACGATGAGGTGGTCGTAGCCCTCGGCGCGGTTGCCCAGACGGCTCTGGCCGCCGGGGAAGTCGTCGAAGCGCTCCGTGGGCAGCCACTTCAGCCGGTCGAGGTCGAAGACCACAACGTCGGCCGCCATGCCCTCGCGCAGCAGACCCTTGTCGCTGATCCCGTAGATCGAGGCCGGCATGAACGTCAGGCGGCGCACCGCCTCTTCGAGGGCGAGGATGCCCTGATCGCGGACCCAGTGACTCAGGATGAAGCTGGAGTAGTAGCTGCCGCTGAGGCGGTCGGTGTGAGCCCCGGCGTCGGAGATGCCCGCGAGGGCGAACCGGCTTTTCAGTATCTCCTCCACGGCCTTCAAGTCGCCGTTGCGCACGCCGATGTAGGCCCATTCGGTGTCGAGGTCCTCGGCCAGCGAGACGTCGAGCAGTACGTCGGCGAGGTGGTCGCCGTTGCGGGCGATCTCGGCGAGGAGCTTGCCCTCGTGCTCGGCGTACTTCCCGGTCGCGCTGCGAATGAGGGCGATGTTGCCTAGACGCCGGAACCAGGGCAGCTTGGGCTCGACTGCGTCGTACTCCTCCTTGAGCTTGGCGCGCGCCGCGGGGTCGGCGATCATCTCCTTCTTGCGCTCGTCCGTCTGGGAGAGCATCTCCTTCCACTCCGGGAAGTAGCGCTCGAAGCCGGCGGTGGACTTGAGGTTGAAATAGGCGTCGAGGCGCTGCATCCGCGCCACGGCGTAGACCTGCGCACCCTCCTGCGCGGCCCGCTCCATGTACTCGATCTGCGCGCGCCACGCCGTGGGCCGGTCCCAGGTGTGCGATAGCTCGTTCCAATTGACGGGGCGTCCGCTCTCCAGTGAGAGCGCGGTCATCAGCTCCTGATCGGCCTCGCTGAACTTGTCTTCGCCCATCACCGCCGTCTCGGTGATGATCTCAATGCTGCCGACGCGGTAGTCGCGCAGCACCGATCCAAGCTCGATGACTTCCTCATGCGTGGCGAGGCGGCTGGGCACCGGCTCGCCCTCCCAGCCGTAGTGCGTAGGCGAGAGGGAGGTCGTGAAGCCGAACGCGCCGTGGCGCATCGCGTCGTGCGTGATGCCCTTCATCTCCTCGATCTCGGCGCCGGAGCTGGGCCGCTGGTCGGCGTCCGGCCCCAGCACGAAGCGGCGGAGGGCCGAGTGCCCGACCATCGCGCCGACGTTGATGCCCTTGGGAAGCGCGTCGACGACGTCGAGGTACTCGGGGAAGGAGCGCCAACGCCAGTCGACGCCGGCGGTGAGCGCGTCGATGTTCATGCCCTCGACCTTGGCGAACATCTTCGTTATGTAGTCACGGTCGCTGGGGTTGCACGGCGCGAGAGTGAAGCCGCAGTTGCCCATGACCACGGTGGTGACCCCGTGCCAGGGCGAGCAGGTGACGAGGGGGTCCCAGAGCACCTGCGCGTCGTAGTGGGTATGGATGTCGATGAAGCCGGGGGCCACGAAGCGGCCCTCGGCGTCGATGACCTTGGCCCCGTTGGGTGAGATGCGGCCCTTCTCGACGATCTTGCCGTCCTTGATGGCAATATCGGCGCGGTGGCGGGGCATCCCGGAGCCGTCGATCACCATGCCGTTCTTGATCACGAGGTCGCAGGACATCGGAACCTCCCCCTCTGGAAACCGGCGGCGTCTTTCGCTGAAACGAGTCTTCGAGCGAGCATAGGCAGGCCCTTAAGAAGGTGTCAAGCAGACGGGCGGCGGGCGCTTTACAAGCCGCGCGCGTCGAAGACCGCCTTTGCCGCGCCGTAGGCGTTCACGCTGTAGGGGACGCCGCAGTAGAAGGCGAGCTGCGAGATGACCTCGACGATCTCCTCCTTCCGCCATCCCACGTTGAGCGCGTTCCCGATCCAATTTTCGAGGTAGCGCCCGCCGTTGGTGGCCACGAGGGCCGCGACGGTGCAGATGGCCCGCGTCTTGATGTCGAGCTGGGGCCGTCCATACACGCCCCCCTGGATCACGGTGAGCATCATGTCGGAAACGTCGGGCGCCAATTCGCCCCCTGCGCTGCCTCCCGATCCGCCGAGTGGCTCGCTGCCATCGGGGTGGAGCATCGCGAGCACCTCGGCCCGCCGCTTCTCCATTGCCTCATACCGGTCCATCGCGCACCTCCTTGAGTAATGGGCGTTATGGTAACGGCGCGAAGGAGCGGGCGCGCTGTCTTATGTTCGTTAACATGGCTGTAATGATTCCGAAATCAAGCGGTAACTCAGCGTTCATATGATGCCCCGCAGACCGAAGCAGGAAGGAGGATCTTCATGATCGATAGTGGCGACACCGCATTTATTCTGCTGGCGTCCGCGCTGGTGCTCTTGATGACGCCGGGGCTCGCGTTCTTCTATGGCGGCCTCGTGCGGCGGAAGAGCGTCGTGGGCGTGATCATGCACAGTTTCATGGCGATGGGGATTGTGGGGGTCGTCTGGGTGGTCTGGGGCTACACGCTGGCCTTCGGACCGGACCAGGGCAATTTCATCGGCAACTTCGACTACTTCGCGTTCAGGGACGTGTCGTTCCTCGAACCGCTCGATGGCCAGACGATACCGCACGCCCTCTTCGCCGTCTTCCAGGGCATGTTCGCGATCATCACCCCGGCGCTGATCACCGGCGCGTTCGCGGAACGGATGAAGTTCAGCGCCTACGCGATCTTCACGATTCTGTGGATAACGATTGTCTACGCGCCGATGGCGCACTGGGTTTGGGGCGGAGGCTGGCTCGGCGACTGGGGCGTCCTCGACTTCGCGGGCGGCGCCGTGGTCCACATGAACTCGGGCATCGCGGCCCTCGCGGCGGCGATCATCATCGGCAAGCGCCTGCGGCACGGCGAAGAGCCGATGGACTCGCACAACGTGCCCTTCGTGATGCTGGGTGCGGGACTTCTGTGGTTCGGCTGGTTTGGATTCAACGCGGGCAGCGCTCTAGCGGCGGGAGAAGGCAGCGCGGCGACGATGGCCTTCGTGGTCACCAACACCGCGGCGGCCGCGGGCGCGGTGTCCTGGATGCTTCTGTCGCACATCACGTCGGGTAAATACAGCGCCATCGGCGCCGCCTCCGGCGCGGTGGCCGGCCTGGTCGCGATCACCCCCGCGGCGGGATTCGTCGGCGTCCCCGCCTCGATCCTCATCGGCGCGGGCGCGGGGCTCTTCTGCTTCGCCACCGTCTTGGTGATCCGCAACAAGTTCAACGTCGACGACGCGCTCGATGTCTTTGCGGTGCACGGCATCGGCGGGACTTGGGGCGCCCTGGCCACGGGCCTCTTCGCGGGCATGGGCACGATGGGCGTCTACGCCCTGGAGGTAGGCCGGGGAGAGATCATCCTCAAGCAGATCGTCAGCATCTTGGTCACGTGGGGCTGGAGCTTCGTTGTCACCTCCGCCATCCTGCTGGCGCTGAAATATACAATTGGCCTGCGGGTCGATACGTCTACGGAGGAGCAGGGGCTCGACGTAGCGGAGCACGGGGAAGAGGCGTACCCAGGCTTCTAAGATGAGCATAGGGCCGGCGGACCGGAGCGCCCTGCTCCGGGTCCGCCGCCGAAGCCCTGCCCCTAAGGGAGGAATAGAAGTGAACAAGGTCGAAGCAATCATCCGGCCCGAGCGTGTCGGCCTCGTGACCGAGGCGCTGGCGCAGGCCGGGTTCATCGGTCTCAACGTCGTAGACGTCCGCGGGCGCGGCGTCCAGAAGGGCGTCCAGCACGTGGGCCGGGGCGGCATCAACATCACCATCGACATGCTGCCCAAGTCGAAGCTCGAAATCGTCGTCAAGGACTCGGACACCCAACAGGTGATCGACATCATCAACGAGAACGCCAACACAGGGCAGGTGGGCGACGGCAAGATCTTCGTCTTGCCAGTCTCCGGCGTCGTCCGCGTGCGCACGGGCGAGAGGGACGAAGCGGCGCTCTAGCCCGGCGTCGGGCGGACGAGGGCCCGGACGGGGGCGCCGTCCGGGCCCTTTGACTTTTCGCCGGCGTGTTTAGGCCGTCGGCTCCTCGGCGGGGTCGACGCGGACGGCGCAGACCTTGTACTCGGGGATCTTGGAATTGGGGTCAAAGGCGGCGTTGGTGAGGAAGTTCGCGGCGTGGTCGCGGAGCTTCACGAACGGCACAAAGATCTCGCCTTCCTTCACCATCTCCGTTACCTCGGCGCGGCCTTCGAGGTCGCCGCGGCGGGAGCGCGCTCGCACCCATTGACCGTCGGCCACGCCGGCCCTGCGAGCGTCTTCGGGATGGATCGAGACGTACAGCTCCGGCGCGCGGGCGAGCAGCCCCGGCACGCGTCTCGTCATCGTCCCCCCATGCCAGTGGTAGAGGATACGGCCCGTGTTCAGGATCAGCGGGAAGCGCTTATTGGGCAGCTCCGCCGCCAAGGCCTGCTGATCAAAGCCGGTGAACTTGGCGCGTCCACGGGGGAAGACGTGCTCGTAGAGAAACGGCGTGCCCGGGTGGCCGGAACCGGGGCAGGGCCATTGAACGCCGCCCTCACGGTCCAGCCGGTCGAAGGAGATACCTCGCAAGATCGGGGTGAGGACCGCCATTTCGTCCATGATCTCGGAGGGTTGGGCGTAGGAGAACTGGCCTTCCAACGGCAGCCCTAACCGGCGGCTGACCCGCCGCGCCAGGTCGCACACGATCTCCCAATCGGGCCGGCTGTCGCCCACCGGTTCGACCGCCTTACGGACGCGCTGGACGCGGCGCTCGCTGTTGGTGAAGGTGCCGTCCTTTTCGGCGAAGCTCGCGGCGGGGAGGACGACGTCGGCGATCTGTGCCGTCTCGTGCAGGAAGAGGTCTTGCACCACGAGGAAGTCGAGGTTGCGGAAGGCGGCCTCGGCATGATGCAGATCAGGTTCGCTCAGCAAGGGGTTTTCGCCGGTGACGTAGATGGCTTTGATCGTTCCCTTGTACGCCTCCTCCATGAAGTCGGTCACGACCATTCCGGGCTCGGCGGGGATGGAATGGCCCCACGCGTCGCCAAAGCGGACGGCGTTCGCCGCCACGTCCTGGTAGCCGGGCAGCTTGTCGGGAAGGCAGCCCGAATCGCCGCAGCCCTGGACATTGTTCTGCCCCCGAAGCGGTGAGATGCCCGCTCCCCGTTTGCCGATCTGCCCTGTCAGGAAGGAGAGGTTGAGCAGGCTGTGGCAGTTGGACGTCCCGCTGGTGTGTTGGGTCATCCCCATACCCCACACGAGGCAGGAGCCGCTGAAGGGCGGCTTGGCGTAGAGGCGGGCCGCGGCGCGGATGTCCTCCGCGGGGCAGCCGGTGATCCGCTCCGCCTCCTCGGGCGTGTAGCGGTCGACGACGGCGCGCCATTCCTCGAAGCCTTCGGTGCGCTCCTCGATGAACGTGGGGGCATGCAGCCCCTCGTCGAGGATGACCTTCGCCATCGCGTTCAGCAGGGCCACGTCGGAGCCGGGATGGGGCCGCAGCCACACGTCGGCGTAGTCGCACATGTCGGTGCGCTTGGGGTTGATGACCACGAGCTTGGCGCCTCGCTCGACGATGGCCCGCCGCATGCGCGACGCGACGACCGGGTGGTTTGAGGCGGCGTCGGAGCCGGCGATGACGAGGCAGCCGGCGTTCTCGTAGTCGATATACGAGTTCGACGTGGCCCCGCTGCCGACGGCGGCGATCATCGCCTCCACGGAAGGAGCGTGGCACAGGCGCGTGCAGTGATCGATGTTGTTAGTCTGCATGAGCAGACGGGCGAACTTCTGCTGGACGTAGCCGTCCTCGTTCGTTGCCTTGGCGGAGCAGAGCGTGGCGAACGCGCCCCGGTGCTCGACCAGCTTCTCCGCCACGAGGTCGAGCGCTTCGTCCCACGACGCCTCGCGGAACGCGCCATTCTCCTTGATGAGCGGCGACGTCAGCCGGTCGGGGGAGTTGACGAACGTCGTCCCGAACCGGCCCTTCACGCAGAGCATGCCGACGCTCGACGGGTTCTCAGGATCGTCTTGGACTTCGAGTATCTCGCCCTCCGCGCTCACCTGGAGGGAGACACCGCAGCCGACGCCGCAGTAAGGGCACGTGGTAGGGGTGCTGGTCGCTACGGGAAGCGCCGGCCCCTTCTTCTTGATGGCCCCGGTGGGGCAGACGGAAAGGCACGTGCCGCATGAAGTGCAGATGGACTCGCGCAGCGGCTGGTCCATGAAGGTCCCGATGCGGGACTCCCGCCCCGCGCCGAGCACGTCGATGGCCCCGATGAACTGAAGGCCGGGCCCGCAGCCCTTGGCGCAGCGCCCGCACATGATGCAATCGTCCATCGAGATGGAGAAGAACGGACTGCTCGCGTCGGCGTCCTGCCGTGACCTCGGTTCGTACCGCGCCGCGTCGACGCCGTGATGGCGGGAGGCGGTAGATAGCGCCTCGTAGTCCTTCCCTTCCGTCGATCCTTTCAGCATGCCCAAGGTGAGATCGAGGACACCTTTGCGGAGGTTCCGCGCCGCCTCAGTGTCGGTGCGCACCGACATGCCCTCCGCGGCCGGAAGCGAGCACGAGGCGGGAAAGCCGCGCTGCCCCTCCACCTCGACGAGACAGGTGCGGCAGGCGCCGATGGCGCCCATGTCGGGATCTTTGCAGAGCTGCGGCAGGTAGGTCCCCGAGGCATTAACCGCGTCGAGCACCGACGCCCCATCGGCGATGGTCACCGGGGCACCGTTGATGGTGAGGCGTGGCATGGCGCGGTCGAACCTACTTTCCGCTAGCTTGGGCAGCCTACTCTAGCCGCTAGCGGCGAGCCTGTGAACTAGCCCTCCTCTAGGAGGTCGGGGGCGAACAGGTCGAGTGCGCTGACGATAGGCCCTCCCGCCATTTGACCGAGGCCGCATAGCGAGGCCGAGGCGACCACGTGCGCCAGCTCGCGCAGTTCGGAGGCGTCGGCGGCCGAGCCCCGCGGGGCCATGCGGTCCAGGATTTCGACCATACGGGGTGCGCCCTCGCGGCATGGCGTGCACTTGCCGCACGACTCGGCGGCGTTGTAGGCAGCGAGCTCGCGCACGATATCAAGCGTCGGCATCGAGCCGTCGAGCACGACGATGCCCCCAGCCCCCAACACGGCTCCCGACGGGTGCAGTAGGCCGGGTCGGATCGGCTCGTCGAGCATCGGTTCGGGGAGCAGCCCACCGCTGGGGCCGCCCGCGACGACGCCGGCGACGCGCCCGCCGTCACGCGCTCCGCCGCCGATGTCGTAGACGATGGTCCGCAGCGTCGTGCCCATGGGGACCTCGACCAGGCCCGGACGCCGCACCGCGCCGCTGAGCGAGATGAGCTTGGTCCCGCTGGCCCCCTCGCCGATCTCGGCGTAGGCCTCGGCCCCGTTCGCCAGGACGACGGCCGCGTTGCACAGCGTCTCGACGTTATTGATGACGGTGGGCATGGCGAAGAGGCCGGACTCGGTGGGGAAGGGAGGCCGCAGCCTCGGGGCGCGGCGCTGACCCTCGATGGTGTTGAGGAGCGTCGTCTCCTCGCCACAGACGTAGCCGCCGGCGCCGCGCCGGACCTCGACCTCGAAGTCGAACGCGGAGCCGAGGATGTCCGAGCCCACGAGGCCCGCGGCACGGGCCTGCTCGACGGCCAGCCGGACGCGGCGCTCCGAGAGCCGCGCCTCGGCGTTGATGTAGATAAACCCCTTCGACGCGCCGGAGGCGTAGCCCGCGATGAGCAGCCCCTCGATGAGCCGGTGCGGGTCGCCCTCCATGATGTGCCGGTCCTTGTAGACGCCCGGCTCGCCTTCCTCGGCGTTCACCACGACGTAGCGGACGCTGTCGGGCGCCGCCCGTGCGCTTTGCCACTTGCGGCCCGCGGGGAAGTAGGCCCCGCCACGGCCCAAGAGACCGGCGCGCAAGACCTCGTCGATGACCTGATCCGGCGTCATCGAGAGAGCCCGCTCCAGTCCGCCGTAGCCGCCGCGGGCGAGGTAGGCGTCGAGGCTTTCGGGATCAGCCTCGCCGGTGTTGGCGAGCAAGAGGCGTCGTTGCGCCGTCCAGAAGTCTCCGTAGTCAGCCTCGCTGCCCGCGGCGGACACCGCCTCGGCGGTCGCGCGCGCTGCCTGCTCCGGCGTGACCCGGTCCAGCCGGATGATTGCGCCTTCGGGGCGCTCGATGCTGAAGCGCGGCGACAAATCGTAGGCACCGTCGCTCCCGACGGCCACCACGTCGACGGCCTTGGGATCGGCGGCGCGCCTCGCCGCTTCTAGCACCGGGCCACTGCCGACGGCGCGGTCGTAGTGCGAGTCCTGGACTTTCAGCACCGTCCTGCCGCCGGCGCGCGCCGCCTCGCGCCCGACCGCGGCCTCCCGCATAGATTTCAGGGGTACTGTCACGGGTCTAGGACACCGTCCCCGCGGAAGCGGCCACCGCGCCACGCACGCTCTCCACGCTGGCGCGGCCCCGGCTTTCGTGGTCGATCTCTACCACAGGAGCGGCGGCGCAGAGAAAGGCGCAGGCACGCTCCTCAACGGCCGTTGTTTCGATCGCGGCAGCGGCCTCGCGCGCCGCCTCTAGTACCAATCCTGCCCCGTTGAGCAGGCAGGAGAGGCCGGTGCAGATGCGGACGGTGTGCTCGGCGGGGGCCTCGACGCGGAGCTCGGTGTAGCTCGTTGCCGCGCCGTAGACCTCGCTCGCCGGGACGCGCAGATGCCACGCCGCAGTCTGAAGCGCGTGTTCGGGGAGGTAGCCGAACTCGTCGTGGATGTAGTGCAGCGCGGGCAGCAAGTACCGGCGTTCCCGAGGGAACCGCTCCACGAGCCGCCGCCGAAGTTCACGTTGGTCCATCATGTCGCCACGCAGGGGACGCGCCAACGCGCCCCAAAACACCTCAGTGAAAGACGCTCTACAGATATTGTACCCGCAGCGGCGGAGTCATCGGGGACGGAGAGCAGCGGCCTCGGGCGCCACGATGTCGCTGAGCCCCAGCGCGGCGATCCTGTCCGCGGGGACCATGCCGGTCGGAGTCCAGCCGCGGACCTCGTAGTAGGAAGCGATCATGGCGTCGAGCTCGGCGCGGGGCAGTGCGACCCCCGCGCCGACGCCGGATGACAGCGGCTCTTCCAGGATGCGCGGCGGCAGCGTGTCGTCCGCCCGCGTCCAGCCCTCGCGGACGTTAAACAGCTTCTTGAGGGTGCAGATGCGCTCCCCGGACAGAGCCAGGCCCTCGGGCGAGGCGGCGCGCCCCGTAATCCACTCGTAGGCTTGGGCGGACTCGCCCCAGAAGTCGCCGAACGCCTTGCGGAGGAACTTGCACCAGATCATCGAGTCGAGGACGGCGGCGTAGTCCTCACTACGGGCCGCGATAGCGCCGCGGCGGTCGTCGACGCGGAGGCGGTCGACTTCGGCGGAGAAATCGGCCTCGTAGGCCGACGAGCGGTTGTGGCATGCACCCCGGGCGTTCACTGCCAGGCCCAGGGCCAGCGTCTTCAGGCCGCGCGGGTCGTAGCCTGGCATTTCGAGGCCCTTCACGTGCATCGCCCAGGCCTCCGACCCACCGCCCACCTGCTCGGCGGCCCACCGCACGCCACCCGAGAGCAGATCGCCGACGCCGGCCCGCGCGCCGATGGCCTCAATCAGGCCGAGGACGGCGTCCCCGTCGCCGAACGCTATCGGCTCGCCGAGCACGCCGCGCTCGGAGCATTCCATCGCCCACGCGATCGAGGCCCCCGCGCTGATGGTGTCCATGCCAAGCTCGTCGCAGGCATGGGCGGCGCGGACGACCGCGTCAGGGTCGGCCACTCCCACGAGCGGCCCCAGGGCGTAGAGGCTCTCGTACTCCATGCGCGCGCTCGTCGTGCCGCCCTTCCCTCCGCCGTCGTCCAAGACGGCGAGGACTTTCTCGCAGCCGATGGTGCAGTTGGCACAGTGGGCGTCTTTGACGGCGTGCGTGGCGTGCAGCGCTTCGCCGCTGACCGCCTCGGCGCCGTCGAAGGTGGACTGACGGAAGTTGTGCGCGGGCAGCACTCCGAGCCGGTTGAAGGCCGCGACGTTGCCCATGGTGCCGAGCACGCGGTATTTCTCCGTGGCTGGGCCCAGGCTCGCCCGACTCAGTACGCGCGCGTAGTCGTTCAGAGCCGACTCGTCCGCGATCTTGACGGACCGCCCACCGCGGACGGCGATGGCCTTGAGCCGCTTCGAGCCCATTACCGCGCCTGGACCGGTGCGGCCCGCCTGACGCCCCCCGTCGTTGGCGACGGAGGCGTAGCGGACGAGGTTCTCGCCCGCGGGGCCGATGCAGGCGACGCGGACGCGGCCCAGCCGCTCCTTGACCGCCGTCTCCGTCTGCGAGGTGGTCAGGCCGAGGAGGTCGTCCGCCGGTTCGAGCCGGACGTCGCCGTCGTCGATTACCAGGACCGACCACGCCGGTGCGCGGCCCTGGATGACCACGGCGTCGGCGCCCAAGCGCTTGAGTTCGAGGGCGATATGGCTCGAAGAGAGGGAGTCGCCGATGAAGCCGGTGAGCGGCGACTTGGTGACGATGGCGAACTTGCTGGTGGTGGTAAGGCGCGTGCCGGTGAGCGGGCTCGACACCAGAATCAGCGGGTTGTCCGCGCCCAACGGGTCGGCTCCCGGAGGGCAGTGGCGGTAGAGCAGATAGGCGCCGAGGCCGACCCCGCCGATGAACCGCTCCAAGATGTCGTCGGGCAGGGGTTCGTACCGTCCAGTGCCCGTGGAGAGATCGACGATCAGCGCCTGTCCGAAGTAGCCGCGCACGCCTAGCCTCCCGCCTCGGCGGAGAGCACGAGCACGGCGTCGCCCTCCTCTACCGGCGCGCCGAGATCGGCGACGAACGCGACCCCGTTCAGGTTAAGCGTGTAGCCTTCGAGCAGCCGTCCGTCCCTCTCGTCCACAACCTTGCCTACGAGGGCAGGGCGCTCCCGCGCCAGCGCTGCCAGCGCGTCGAGCACCGTGGCGCCGGGCCGGAGCGACAGCGCGACCTCACCCGTTCCGGCGGCGAGCCGGGCCACGCCGTAAAGCTCGACGCTGCATGCGATGGCGGGGGCGGCCACGCTACTCACGCTCCGCGGCGAGCGCCGCCGCCCGGTCGAGGTCGTCCTGCGTGTTCACGTTGAAGAAGCTGAGCAGATCGGGGTCGAAGCGCCGGACGTCCGGTTCCTCGACGAAGCGCACGCGCACGTCCTCGAAGAAACGAGCGATTTTGAGATCGTCGCGTTCGAGGCGGGCATGGATTGGCGTGAGGCATTCCTTGGCGTAGAGGGCGTGCGTCGGCTCGGGGCGCCCCTCCACGCGGGGTACGACGGCGTCATAGCCGTCGGCGAGGCCCGCCATGTACCCGATGAGGTCGGCATTCAGGAAGGGCATGTCGCCGGCCACGACGAGCGACCAGCGGTTCGTCGCCTTGGCAAGGCCGGAGTAGATGCCGCCGAGCGAGCCCTTGTCGGGGTAAAGGTCGAACGCGGTACGGGTGTCATCAGGAATGGGGAGAGCGTCCGCCCCACCAGCCTCGGCGCCCACGACGACGATCTCGCCACAGACCGGCCGCAGCCGCTCGATCACGCGGACAATGAGCGGTCCGCCCTGAAAGGGCTCGACGAGCTTATTGCGTCCCAGGCGGCGGCTCTTCCCTCCCGCCAGCACGACACCGGTAAGCGGCATAGTCATGCCTCGTAATTCTGTTGCATCGCTGGATTCTATCGGATTTACCACATCCAACCCCACATTGTCCCGATTGCGCGTTGGGGCCTTCTTGTTGTTACGCGATAATAGGCCAACGGCGCCCATCCCGCACCACCTAAACGGCCAGATTCACAAAGCCGCCCTCGTTGGCATGGGCGGCCCGAAGGTGCGAACGGGCGCCGCTGAGGAAGGACGTCTTCTTGCCGCATACGTCGCACTGGTAACGCTTCGGCACCCAAACCGCGCCGGGCGTGCCGGTCTGGTGTAGGCGGCAATCTGGGAAGGGGCAAGTGAAGCAGTCCGGGTGATGATGGCAACCGTTCTTTGGCCCCACGTAGCCCCCAGGCCGCGCGGCCTTCTGTTCCACGACAAGCGCCCCGCCGATGTTCATTGTGTCGCACCTTCGGCCAAGAGGCCGAAAGCTGCGCGGCCTTCGTGATGTCCATGCCGCCGTTCGCCATCGACGCGAAGGCCCGCGCCCGGCCCGTGATGTCGCTGGCGAACAGGCCGGGGAAATCGAGCGCAAGGCCGGGGCGGTCTAGCGTGTCAGCCCGTTTCGGCGGCCACGATCCCGCCTACCGGGGCCAAGAAGGCGACGGCATACCGCCGCCACGCTTCCCGGACGGCGGCCCCACCTCCAGGCGGGCGGTATGGGGGGTCGAGGACGCTCAGGGCGGCGAAAAGGAAGGCGCCTGAGCCGCAGGATCGCTCCGGGCGGTGATTAGCTCAACCGGCGTGCCGGTGGCCCGCGCCTTCTTAATCACGCGCTGAACGCGGCCATCGTTGATGCTCAACACCTGGGCGCGGCTGACTGACCGTCAGCGAAAGGTGCGGAGGCGCACAACGTCAACTGTCGCTTGTTCATCGCGTCTCGCCACCTGCACCAATACGGAGTCGTGACTAGGCTCCTTGCTGACTTTCTCTACTTTGTCGGTTGTGAGAGGGCGTTCTGACATCCACTGCTCGATGTCTCTCAAGCGCGAGCGCACGGCACGAGGGCCGACGCGGATGGGATGGGGGAAGTCACCACTGTCCGCTAAACGGTAGATGGAAGCGCGGCTCAGGCTGACCATCTGCTCAACCTCTCTCCGCCTAAGTAACCGGTTCATGCGGACTCTCCTGGCAGACTATCGTGTCGAAGTGCCTGCTCTGACTCCGGCGGGCATGCGCTGGAACTCCGCTCACTTCGAGGACCAGCCTGGACCGACATCCTGGTATCCCGCGAAAAGGATCAGTCCCTGCGTACGGAGTGGGCCTACATTCGCCGATTTGCTCGGAGGTGGAGGTCTTGTCCTCCCTGCCCCTGCCCTTGCCTGAGACGCGGGCACGGGTCGCTGCTCGGTTCGCCTCCGCCTGCCTCGTGGTGCCTCTCGGCATTCTGTTGCCCCCCCGGTCGCTCCCAACCCTTGCCTTCACCCTCGCCGCTTGTTGCCTTTGCCGCTGTTCGGTCAATCGAGCGTCTCCCGCTGCTCGGCGGAGAGGCGCGGCGACGCTCTTGCCCCGTCCCGGGCGTCGTTGCGCCGCCTCTTGCTGGATCGTCGTGTCGTCCATCGCTCCGTGTCGCCGCCTTATCCCGCTGGGGCGGAGTTTCCTGGCCGGCTTCATCAATGAAGTCCTTGCCGAAAGGAAACGTTGTCGGGAATGCTAGTCTCCGCCAGTGGAAAGCAATAGCCTATCCCGCGGGATAGGCTATCCCTTAGCCTAAGGCACTATTAACTCTCTCTTAATGGGGTGCGCCCGCCGAGGGCAGGAACCGTGCGCGGGCCTTGCCAGCAAGACACGGGAGCGCCTTGGCTGCCACCCCAGGCTGGTGCAGACGGGCCTCGACCTCGTGGACCTCCTTACCATCGCCGGGTTCGAGACGGACTACCCGGTCTCCACCATGCGCCAGGCCTGGCCAGTCAAGGTCGTCTTCATGGCCTACCGGAACAACCTCCAGGCCGACACCCTCAAGCCGGTGGGCCAAGAAGCTCCAGTCGTCCCTGGCAGTGGAAGGTCGAAGTCATCCACAAGTCCGGCGGGAAGTGCGAGGTCGCCACCGGCCACTGGCCCGAGGCCCGTACCGTTCAGGATTGGACATCTGATGTTGAAAGCGCCGCCGTGAGGGAAGCGCCTGGCGAGTAGTGTCTGGCTAAATCCCATTCCACTGATCTAATGCCATCCCTTCGGTGGATTCGGGCTTAGCCACTCACAAGAGTACAGCGGCTTGACAGGAGAGAAGGGGGAACGTATATTCCACCGACCTGACTGAGTTGAGCGCCTTAACGTGGAGAATATCGTTCCCCTCGGAGATGAAGCCTAAAGCAGTGCCGTAGGGGTCCAAAGGAGAAGAGCCATGCGATTAGGTTCCAAGAGGTGGCTTAGTATTTTTGCGGCGCTTGCTGTGCTGGCCCTCGTTGTAGGAGCCTGCACGGGGGCTGAAGGACCGGCGGGGCCGGCGGGGCCGGCAGGACCTGCGGGCGCTCAAGGACCTGCGGGCGCTCAAGGGCCGGCGGGCGCTCAAGGACCGGCAGGTGGCGATGCCATGACGGCGGCCACAGCGATGCCGGCCACAGCGATGCCGGCCACAGCGGTCCCGACCGCAGTGCCGACTCCGACCCCATCAGAAACCCGTGGCGGAGTAATCATCCTCGGTTCGGCGGGAGAACCCGCGCACGTGGATCCGTTGGTCAACAGCGCGGATATCTTCTTCCAGATTTGGGGCAACGTCTATAACCCGCTCATCCAGTTCAGCAAGACCGAGCCGCTAGGCGAACTTGTGCCTGGTTTGGCCGAGAGTTGGCAGGTAGGTCCAACCGGCCAAGACGTCACGTTCAACATACGCAGCGGCGTCAGATGGCATGACGGGCGTCCCCTCACGGCTGAAGATGCTGCGTTCGGTGTGGAGTTGCTGAGGACCCAAGGGGCGTTTACCAAAGGGCTCCTAAAGAGCATTGCCAGTACAGAAACCCCAAGCCCCTCCACGCTAAAAGTGAATCTCAACAGGTCGCAACAATCGATATTGGCCGCTCTCGGCCTGAACCAGGCGATTATCATCCCGAAACACGTTTACGAGGCGGCTGGTGGCGATCTGAAGGAAGGCCCAAGCGTGGGCACGGGCCCCTTCAAGGAAGACAACTACGACAGGGGTGTCTCGCTGGACCTGGTACGCAACGACGACTACTTCGAGTCGGGGCTACCCTACCTGGATGGCGTGAAAGTACTGATAGTCAAAGACGCCGCCACTCGGCTGGCCGCTTTCCGTTCTGGCCAAATCGACGTTCTGGGCATCGCCGGTTCTGGACCCAACGCAGAGCAGATCGAGGACCTGAAGCGAAGCGTACCCAACCTTCAGTCTCTCCGTCACAACACGATGGCTACCCAGATCCTGGAGATGAACTCCAGGCGCGAGCCCTGGAGCGATGTGCGTGTTCGGCGTGCCGCCTTTCTGGCCATCGACCGATTCGAAGCGGTCAAGGTCTTGACCAACGCCCTAAAGCCCGCTGGGCCCCTCATTCCGGATAACTGGGCGATTCCTGACGATGAGCTCTTCGCACTTCCAGGCTATCGTCAGGGGGCCGATAAAGAGCAAGACCTGGCAGAGGCCCGCAGGCTTCTGGCGGAGGCCGGGTTTCCCAATGGATTTGAAGCCGAAGGCATGGCTCTTCAGAGATCGAAGGCGAATACTAACGCCCTCATCTTTGTGAAGGACCAGTTGGA
Source organism: Dehalococcoidia bacterium (assembly GCA_965261455.1). Taxonomy (GTDB): domain Bacteria; phylum Chloroflexota; class Dehalococcoidia; order SHYB01; family SHYB01; genus DAOUKH01. Next base: position 792,952 of record OZ253453.1, read on the forward strand.
GAAGGTCGGCATCCGGATCAACACGATCTTCCCCGTGGACGCAGAATACTTTTCGAGACGAGAAATGATCGACTTCGAGCTTCGTGTCTCGGCGGCCTCAATCTCGCTGCCGGACCCGGATGGAACTTCGAGGAATGTCTTGACAGGACCATTCAACCCGCTCGATGACGCGAGACTTGTCGAGCTGTTCGAGGCACAGAGCGCCGAAGTGTCTCCCATGAAACGGCAAGAGCTAGTATTCGAGATGGAACGTCGCATGATTGAGATCGTCAACCAGGCGCCCATTATCCGGCTTGGAGGTTTTTGGGTTGCCCAGCAGGATGTCCGAGGATTCCTCCCACCCCTTGGTCTGTCTACCGGCTCGCCTTTGATGGAGCGTGTTTGGCTCGATCGGTAAGAGGGCTCCTCGCTTCGTCGGCCTTCCCGAAAGCGAACTGAGCATCCATCTCCCAACAGGTGCACGGATCTGTTGGGAGATGGATGGGAGTCAGGTGAGGCTGGCCTACGGTCACTGGCCGATGTAGTAACGTTGCTCCGACTAGACGCTGAGAAAAGCGGCGCAACGCGTAGGCAGATAGAACCCTCATCCTCTCTATGCTGTCAATTAGGTCGTTCCCTTCTGTAAGCTGTTGGCGTGGTTCAGAAGTTGGGATTCAGGGCCTGACGCTCGCCTGCTCCGAGCAAACTCGCGACATGGGGTGCGCGTAATACCGAGCGTCGGACGAGGCGTTTCCCGCGGCCGACGGCGCCACCCGTAGGAAAACCGACAGGACCGAGGCGTATCCTTGGGAGCCTACATTGGCCGGCGACTCTTCTTGTTTCTGCCGAGTGTCTTTGTCGTATCCGTCATCATCTTCCTGGTCATGCAGCTTTTCCCAGGTGACGTGGCCCTGCTTATCCTCGCGGGAGATGGCAACGCCGAGGTCGATCCGCAGCTATACGCCGAGCTTCGAGAAGAGCTCGGGCTCAACCGTCCGGTGCTCTGGCAATATGGGAGCTGGCTTATCGGGCTGGCGAGTCTGGACCCAGGGGATTCCCTTTACAGCGGCCGGCCGATATTTACTGAGATTGCCGATTCCCTCCCCGTTACGTTCGAGCTGGCGGTGTTGTCGACCATCATCTCCCTAGTGGTCGCTATCCCCACTGGCCTCCTGGCTGCCGCACGTCAGAACACCCCCTGGGATTACGGAATCAGGCTCTTGGCCATCTCCGGACTGTCCATGCCCCCATTTTTCACGGGAAGTCTCGTGATCCTCAGCCTGATCATCTTTTTCAGGTGGATACCGCCTTTAGAGTATGCCTCGTTCCTGTCCAACCCAACCAACAATCTACAGCAGATGATCTTTCCAGCGGCGGTTCTCGGTTTCGCGCATGCAGCTTTACTCAGCAGAATGACTCGGTCCTCCATGTTGGAGGTCATGCGCCAGGACTACGTTCGGACGGCGTGGGCAAAGGGCCTCGTTCCACGCGTTGTCCTGGTCCGGCATGCCCTTCGCAACGCCCTCATCCCGATTGTCACCGTTGCCGGGATCCAGTTCGGCGGCATGTTTGCTGGAAGCGTCGTACTTGAAGGCATCTTCGCGCTACCGGGGGTCGGGCTGCTGCTCGTGGATTCAATCCTGAATCGAGACTGGCCGATGGTTCAGACGCTGGTGACACTCTTTGCTCTGGTCTTCCTCGTCATCAATCTATTGGTCGACGTCATGTATGGCTGGCTCGATCCGCGAGTCCGGCTATCTACTTGAGAGCTGCCGTCTTGGGCATCAACACCTCTGCAGACAAGGCCAACCCGCAAGGGGACCATCCGGCATCCCCAGATACGAACCTGCGCCTCGCCAGGCGCTTTCTCGCCACCGCCGGATGGTTCGGCCGATCGCAACCGGTAGGCGCGGCGGCTGCGGTGGTGGTCGCGGTGCTCGTGGTGCTGGCGATTTTCGGTCCGTTGATAGCTCCGCAGGATCCATTGGAACTGCACACCGATTCGCTGCTCAAGGGCCCTGGGACGCCCTATCTGCTAGGCACCGATGACCTCGGGAGAGATGTCCTCAGCCGTCTCATTGCAGGAACAAGACCAGCACTCTTTATCGCGATTAGCTCAGTGCTCCTTGGAGCAAGCATAGGGGGCCTGCTGGGTCTAATAACAGGTTTTCGCGGCGGGTGGCTCGACGCCGCAATCCAGCGGTTTATTGACGGTCTGTTGGCGTTCCCTGCTCTGGTGTTGGCCTTGGCGATCGTCGCGGCGCTTGGCCCACAGGATATCAACGTGATGATCGCGGTTGCCGTGGTTAACGTGCCAATCGGCAACCGAGTCATGCGCTCCGTGGTCCTGTCGGTGAAGCAAGAAGCCTACATCGAGGCTGCCATGGCGATCGGCGCGTCTGACACGAGAATCATGCTGCGCCACATCTTGCCGCAGACCATGGCTCCGTTCATGGTGGTTGCTACAGGTCAGGTCGCTTGGGGCATTATCGTCGCTGCGTCCCTCAGCTTCCTTGGCGTAGCCTCCCCACCGCCTGACCCTTCATGGGGCCGCATGATGGCCGAGGGCGTCAGGATATTCGCGGAGCGCGCACCGTGGCTGGCCATTTCCCCTGGTATCCTGATCTCTCTGAGCGTCTTCGCGTTCACCATGTTGGGGGACTCCATGCGGGACGTACTTGATCCGAAGATGCGAGGCAGCGAGCGAAGAGGTTAGTCGCGACGAGCGAGTCCACATTACTTGGTGCGAGGTTCAGATGAGTTCTCGCAATCAGGCGGCCGGCGTGGAGTCATCCCACAGGAACCGCAGGACCTCCAACGCGAACATCTCTGGCCGCTCGTGATGGGGCCTCTTGGCGCCCGGCAGCAGATGAGACAGGCAGTTGGGGAAGGCTTGGAGTGCACGCTCGGCCCCGCGTAGCATTGGATCGTGTTCCCCGTTGATCAAGAGCACAGGTGCGGTAACGCCGGGCGCGACAGCCCTGACGTCGTAGGAGGTGATGGCCTTCATGGCGTCGTGAATCCAGCGTCGGCTCTTCCCCTTTAGCTCTTCGCGGTGCGCCCAGAGCGCGTGGTCCAATGCAGAGTCCTGCTTGGCAGCCCCTTCCCACGACGTGAAAGGGAGCACGGGAACATCGAACGAGTCGTGATCGGTGAACGAGGGCAACAAAGCCAACTCCCACACCTTTTGGCCACCGCCCAAGTCCCAAAACGGAAGCCCCTCAAAGACAAGTTTCCTCACCCGGGTCGGATGCGAATGTGCTAGATCGAAAGCCACAAGCGCGCCCATGTGATAACCGACGATGTCTGCCCTCTCTATCCCCTCGTGATCGAGCATGTCCAGGATCGCTGCGGTGTAATTCTGAACGGCGTAAAAGTGATCGGGTGTGTCCGATTCGCCGTAGCCAGGCAAGTCTACGTTGTAGCAAGTGAATTGCTCCGTCCAATAAGGGGTCGCCCGCTCCCATATCCAAGACGTGCCGAGATCATCGTGCACAAGGACCAGCGGATCCCCTGACCCGATTTGGAGGTAGTGCAGCCTCCCGTCGGAACGATCGAGATACTTGTGCTGTTGCCGATGAGCGTTGCTAGCCATCGCCGTCCCTTGGCTCCTCAAGCCCTTCGCGCTTGTAAGCCCTTCCCAGCCTTACGTAAGGCTCCCAAACTCCGCGGATCACCTCCAGATGTTTCTCTGTCACCGGCCCAACGACCTTGGCGGGAACCCCTCTCACCAGCGAGTAGGCCGGGATCGTTGTACCCTCTACGACGATTGAACCCGCTGCAATCAGGCAGTGTTCGCCAATGAAAACCCAGTTGCCAAGGACCGCGCCGTTTCCAATGAGGACGTTGCCCTCGATCCTTTCGACATGGGACATCACGCCGTGACCGAAGGCAACGTTGTCCCCAATGTACATGTCTCCCCCATGGATGACCGCGTTATCTTGAACACAAACGTTCTTGCCCATGACCACTCGCCCCCCCTCGCAGCGAATGACGACACCGGGCCAAATGTTGGAGTTTTCACCGATTTCGACGTCGCCCACGATATAGGAGGCTTCGCTTATGAACGCCGTTGGATGTATGTTTGGCGCCTTCCCTCTAAACGATCTGATCATCTGCCCTCCTTTGACTGGCCACTTCCGGGTAGGGAACGCTCTTATCAGCGTGCCCCGGTCAAATGATGCCGTTGTCCCGCATGCGGGTGATGTCGTCCCACGTATACTCCCCGACCTCCATCAAGACCTCCTCCGTGTGCTGGCCAATCCGAGGGGCTTCCCGTTCGATCGAGGCGGGCATCTCGCTGAAGCCGATAGGGAAGCCCAGCATGGTGGTAGGGCCGAAGACGGAGTGGTCGTGCTTCACCAGGTACCGGTTCGCCCATGCCTGCTCGTCACTGGCGACGTCCTGGATTCTTTGCACCGGGGCGAAGATCAGGTCGTACTGCGTGAGAATAGGCTCCCACTCAGAGAAGGGCCTGCTTCCGATCGCTTGCTCGATAATAGCGATCAGCTCCTCTGAGTTCTCGCCCCTTGCCTTGGTCGTAGTGAATCTCGGGTCATCCTGAATGCTCTCAATGCTCAGGGCCGCACAAAAACGCGGCCACGCTTCCTGGGGCCGTTGTTCAGAGAAGGCCACCCATCTACCATCTTTGCACTCGTAGTGGACTACCAATGGATTGAAGGCATTGCGGCGTTTGGGCCGAGGCGCCTCCTCCCCAAGAAAGAAGTACACGCTGTTCGCTATTCCCTGGCCATGGAGCATGGTACCGAAGAGAGAGGCGTCCACTTCCTGGCCAACGTCGTGTCGCTCTCTCGCAAGAAGGGCGCTGATAATGCCGAACGCCAGGAACGTGCCGGTCATTTGATCCGCCAGGCCGAAGACCATCTGTTGGGGGGGCGTTCCCTCCTCCCCGATGGTGTACATCGTCCCTGCTCGAGCCATGCCAAGGTTGTCGTAGGCCCGCGATTCAGCCGCGGGTCCTTCCGGACCGAACCCAGTGGTCGTGGCGTAGATGAGCCGGGGATTGAGATCGCGTAAAGTCCCGTAGTCCAGGCCAAGCCGCTCTCGCACGCTCTTGCGGAAGTTGTTGTAGAAGATATCTGACTTCTCGACCAGGCGGTACAGTACCTCGCGTCCCTCAGGGTGACGAAGGTTCAGGGTCACGCTTCTCTTGTTTCGATTAGCAAGCTCGAAGTGGGGACTGGAGTCGTTGGGCAGGCTAACCGGTACGCCCATGTAGCGGTCGACCCACCGTCCGGGGTCCCCCGATCCTGGCTCCTCGATCTTTATCACGTCGGCGCCCAGGTCGCCGAGCACGTAACCTGCCGTCGGGCCGGCGACCATCCAGGCCCACTCTATCGCTCGTATGCCCTCCAAGATCTTCGGCATTGGACGGTTCCTCCGCGTCGCTGCTCCCCTCGGGGGATGCTTATTGGCCAGTCTGGTTGGAATGGATGCCCTTGAGAATCTCGGTGCACAGCCGTGGGTAATCTATCGGGCAACGTGCGCTCCGCGTTGGTTCAAGAGATTCTCCGCCATTTGAGATCAGTCAAGGTATCACGCCCCCCTCTTGTAGCTCAGTGATGTCATCCCATGAGTAGCCACACACCTGAGTGAGTATCTCTTCAGTGTGCTGCCCGAGCTCCGGGGCGGGAGCATTTAGGGAAGGAGGTGTCTCACTAAACTGAATGGGGAAGCCTGGGAACTTGATCTTACCCAGTACCGGGTGGTCCCAATCGACCACATATCCATTGGCTGCCATCTGCTCATCGTGCGCCAGTTCTCCCACCGTCTTCACGGCGCTAAACGGCACGTCGGCTCCGCCATGGACAATGGCCTCCCACTCTGCGGCGGTCTTTTTTGCAAATACCTCGTCAAGAATTCGGACGAGCTCCTCACGGTGTTTCATCCGGCTGGGTTCGTCGGCAAAACGAGGGTCCTTCGTGAGATCGGCCCTGCCAATCACCTCGCACAGTGAAGGCCAGTACTCCTCCCTGGAAATGTCCATGACTATCCATTTGCCGTCGCTGCAGGCATAGCTGTTGTACAAAGGGTTGCGGTGGGGGCGAATTCGGTTGTGCCTAGGGTAGGTCCAACCGAGAAGCAGTGCCTGCGCAAGGTGGCTGCCCTGGAGCAAAGACATGGAGCCCAGCTGAGAGACATCCACCTGCTGAGCGATGCCCAGCCGCTCTCTGGCCAGCAGAGCGGCGATCACTCCGTAGGCCAGGCAAAGGGCAGTGAGTCGGTCGCCCAGGCCAGGGGTTAAGAACACCGGTGGGGCCCCCTCTTCTCCGCTGCTGAGCATCATCCCACTCATCGCCTGCGCGATGAGGTCGAAACTGGGAAGGTCTTTTCGGGGCCCTTGGAAACCATATCCCGAGCCCCGCGCGTAGACCAGTTTGGGGTTGTAACGTTGGAGTGTCTCATAGTCCACCCCAAATCTGGCGGCGGCGTTTGGTCGATAGTTGGTGAGAAAGACGTCCGACCTCTCTGTTAGCCGATAGATCGCCTCCCGTCCATCCTGATGTTTGAGGTTGATGGCAATGCTCTTCTTGTTCCGGTTGTATTCCTCAAACAGCACATGCCTGCCACCGGGCAGAGCAGCGGGCTGGCCGTACAGGGTCGTGACTCCCCTTGAAGCGTCGCCACGCTTGGGGTCCTCCAGGTGGATAACTTCGGCGCCAAGGTCTGCCAGCATGGCAGCCGCATACGGGCCCGCATGCATCACAGACCAGTCAATGACGCGAATCCCGGCTAGGATCATGGTGTCTCTTTCGGGTTCGACGGACTGGCGATGCTAGCTCTCCCGTCGGGGAAGTATCACCGTCCCCGAGCCGCGGGTGGTTTCCTCTCCCCACTGATTCGTCTGCCACAGCTCAATTCCCACTGTCGCTTCCCCGGCGTTGATGTGCTTCTCGCTTACTTTACCCCTGCACCAGGATGTATCGCCCAGGGACACGGGTTGGCGCGCCTGAAGCTTCATCGCCTTCAGGAACCCGTCATCGCCCATCCAGTTGGTGAGAAGGTGAGTCTGCCAGGCCATCCTGGCATTCGCCATGTCACTTCCAAAAGGAAATCCCATTTTCTTCGAGAGGTGGAGGTCCCAGTGGAAATCCAGCCAGGATGTAGGTATTCCCAGCTCATTGGGGACGTAAAACGCCGGCTTCCGCTTTCGTAACGCATAGTCAAGCTCGTGCGCACGGATGAGGGTGGGACCAGCTCCCATACACCATGCGATCAGGTCGTGAACGGTCAAAGGCCCCTTCACGACCGGCACCAATTCCTCGCCAGGTTGCACGTCTTCCCAATAGCGAGGCGTTGCGCCACGTACCTCTTCACGCTCGTACTCTTCGTCCAGGGCACGGATCTCTTCAGGTGTATACCGCTTCTGGCAAAGCTCTTGAAACTTCCCCTTCTTGTGAGCGGCTCCTCGCTCGAACCTTCGCTGGTGGAGCCAGTGCCTGGCGACCGGCTCTCCGCTCTGATCGCGAATCGTGGTCTCAACGATCTGCTCAAAGGCTCGCCCAGCGAAACGACTCTTCTTCTCGAAAAGATCGACAATCTTGAACGTAGCAGTCGTAATGAGCCCTACGGTGATTGCCTTATACCACTCAAAATCCATGCCTGCGAAAAGAGCGCCAACGCCCGGCAACCCGATCGTGGGTGCTTCGTCCAGCGCCATGACAAAGGAAGGGGGTGCGATGATGCCTCCCCAGCGTGTGCCCTGCGCGTAGGCCTCATCTCTCCAGAGGGGGTTGCCATCGCCCAGGCCGTTGGCAAAGTTCCTTACGGCGTCTCTGGTTACGTCTTGGACATACCGGTCGTCGTGGGGTATGTCCACCCCCATCCTGGCTCGCAACCGCGCGAGCGCTTCCTCTGTGATCCGCCCCCACTCACTTACCGCATCAGGCACGTCTCTTCCCTCCGGTGGAATTCTCGACGCACGGCTAGTCAGATCGTCTTGCTCATGAGTGCTATTTCGCACTCAGACAAGATCGCCCACCATTTTCTGGCGCGCTGACCCCTCGCCACCCGCATCGCCTAGTACGGTATCCAGTCGCTTGATCATCGCAAGCTGCAGACGCCATCGCGACGGACGGTGGGTTGAGGTTACGCATCCGGAAGCTCCGAGGGGACGCTTGTTATACAGGGAATCCCTTCGGAGCCCCTCGTTCGCAGCTGGCTGTATTCTAAAGCATCAGCACACCCCTAATGGAGCAAGTGCCGGCAACCCAACAGGGCCTCCCTAATCCAAGGAGACACGAGGGGGCCTTAGAACCCCTGCGCGAATCCCCATTGGCCTGCGCACTGGGACTTCCGCGACCCGAGCGTGGCGAGCCGAAACCCGACCTGGCTCAGGCTTTTCCCGATGCAGCAAACTCTCGCTCCAACGTCACTCTTAGCCCGAATCCACCGAAGGACGGCCTTGGGGACAGCACTTGAATAAGCCAGAGGGTGTTCCTGTGAATCTGGGATAATGGTTATGGAACAGAGAACCACCCTGAAACAAGGAGCACCCAATAGATACTACCACGGAACGACCCCGATCGGATCCAAACAACCTTTGATGACCACCGTCTGGTGGCCAATGCTGGGCTGATCCTTCCCGCCACCGTGGCCCGCCACTTGGGACTGCCGCAACTGGTACAGGAGTGCCTCGACTTGGGCAATGCCTCGGGCCGCGCCAATACGGGCGACAAGATGATGACCTTGGTGGCCTCGGCGCTGGCTGGCGGGACTGCATTGACGACGCCGATGTGTTGCGCACCTGGGGGACAGCCCGCACCCTGGGCGGCACGGTCAAGGCGCCCTCCACCCTGGGCACTTTCCTGCGCAGCTTCCGTTGGGGCCACGTCCGCCAACTGGACCGGGTGAGCCGCGAGTTGCTGGCACGGGCCTGGGCCGCTGGGGCGGGACCCGGCGACGCACCCCTCACCATCGACTTGGACTCCACCATGTGCGAGACCTATGGACTTGCCAAGGAGGGCGCCCGCCACCACGGCTACACCGGCAAGCGGGGCTATCACCCGCTGCTGGCCATCGCCGTCGGCACCGGCGACGTGCTGATGTCCCGGCTGCGCGAGGGCCGGGCCAACACCGCCCGGGGCGCCGCCCACTTCCTGCGTGAGACGGTGGGCCGGGTGCGCTACGGCGGGGCCAAGGGGCAACTCACGGTGCGGGCCGATAGCGGCTTCTACGCCCATGCTCTCGTCGCCGTCTGCCGCAAGCTGGGCGTCCGCTTCTCCATCACCATCCGCCAGCACAAAAGCCTGCGGAACCTGATCGAGGCCATACCCGAGGGAGACTGGACGCCGATCCCATACTGGATGGACGGCGCCGCCGATGTGGCCGAGACCACCTATGTCCCCTTCCAAAGTGAGTCCGACGCCGTGCCGGTGCGACTCATCGTCCGGAGGGTGAAGCCGACGCCCGGTTCCCAGCTCGCCCTCTTCGCTACCTACAGCTATCACGGTTTCATCACCGACCGGGACGGGGATACCCTGGAGTTGGAGGCCGATCACCGCCGACATGCCGAAATAGAGAACGCCATTCGAGACCTCAAGTACGGCGTGGGGTTGAACCATCTCCCATCCGGCCGCTTCGCCGCCAACGGCGCCTGGCTGGCGATACAGGTAATGGCCCACAACCTGGCACGCTGGACAGCGCGCATCGGTCTGGGCGAGCAGACCGCGACCACCAAGACCCTCCGGCGGCGGTTCTTCTCCATACCCGGACGCCTCACCCGCTCGGCGTGCCGCCTCACTTTGCATCTTCCCCGGCGCTGGCCCTGGGAAACCCAGTTCAATCGCGCCCTGGCACGATTGCGAGCGATTCCTCTCCCAGCCTGACGGCACCGCCGCCGGCTTACCTACCCACCGGACATCCGAAGGTCCCCACAGACTCGCGCCAGCCCGGTCCGCGAGTATCTCTTGCTGCGTGTTCTCCCCGCCATCTCGCCCTGCACAACGTCCACAGAGGGTCATAAGGTCTCCCCGCGGCGACCGAAGGCAGACACCCGGCCCATCTACCCAAATCGTGCCCGGATCATCGCATCCCCATGCCTCTCATCTCCCATTCCACTGATCTAATGCCATCCCTTCGGTGGATTCGGGCTTAGGCCGCGATAGCCGCCTCACTCAGCGGTACGCGGTGCTCTACGCCGCCCTTCATTCGCTCCGCTGGTATCGTCCATAGACGGGCGTCAGGGTCGATTTCGTCCCATGTCGCGCCCCTGCCCTCGCCGGACCTCGCGGCGGTGAGCACCCGAAACTCAAAGCACGTCTTGGCCGCCACTCCCGCCGTGGACGCCGCGATGATCTCTAGCGCCGCCGGCACCTCTCGGTGAGGTAGGGCACGGAAGTGAGCCCGAATCGCGGGCATGGGGGGCAGCGCCCCGTCGATACCCTCTCCGGCCGGGTTGTCGCCGCGGTGACCGTGGGCCACTGCCCAACGCATCACGGCGCGGATTCGTTGCCGGACGCGGCGGGCGGTCTCTTGGCGTGTTCCCCATATCGGCGTGAGCACGGCGAGCACGTCGGCCCGCGTTATGCGGTCAACGGGCAGCTGCCCCAGCTTGGGCATGGCGTGGCGTTCGAGCGTCGCCAACCAGTTTGCGGCGTGCTTCTCATTCCGCCAGCGCGGACGGGTCATCTCGTGGCACGCGTGGGCGGCCTCGCGGAAGGTTGGCATCGCGGGCTTCGGCGTGCATTTTTCGGCCACGGGGTCGCGCCCGTCAGCTATCGCGTCCTGGTTCTGCGACGCCCTGATGTCGAGTTGGTTCACTTTGGAGCCGACTTTGTCACATGCTATCGCGAACCTTCTGACGACGAGGCCGGCGAGATGAAGCGGCGGTCCGATGAGGCACGCGCAGACCGGAGCCCCGGCGAGTTGCCCTTTTAAGTCGTCGGCTACTGTCCAGCAGCACCGTCGGCATCATCAGGCTGTCGCCGAGAAACGACAATCGTCTCAAAGCTCTGCGCACAAGCATGAACAGCATTTCCCCAACCACTTTGCCGGAGGGGTCAGAGGTTTAAACACCATCCTCGCCCAAAGAAACAAGAGCAACGCGGCGCCTTCGGGGAGGGTGAGCCGCGATGTGGCCCCGCCCGCCGGGGCGGTCAATACCTCGATGGGCGTCGAGGTAGTCGCACCAGGGACGAACTCGCCGTATTCGTTCCGCGTTCCGCCCGTCTGCTGAATGAGGGTCGCGGCCTCCCGCCATTCGCGAGGGCCATGGAGGGCCGCGTTTACCGAACGTTGGAGCAGAGGACGCCAACCCCGGCAGCGAAGCCCTCGCGGAAAGCCGGGGTTAGGGCTCCTTCCGGCACCGGGGCGCCTGCCCCAGGATTTTCCACGTACGCAAGGAGTTCCGTACAAACGGCGGATGCGACCTTCTTGCCGCTCACATCGAGGAGCCGTCCAACCGCAAGGTTTAGGGCTACTATCTGGCCCTGTTGATACTCAAGGGCCGCTTCTATCTCGTCCATTGTCATCGTTGTTCTGTCCTTTAGCCGGTGATGTAGTCAGCCCATTGCTGCATGAGCGCCCGCCGTTGGGCCAGAAGGTCCGAGCGAGCGTAGGCCCGCTCGACAAGGCCGCCCGTCGCGTGCGCCAGGCTCGCTTCCATCGCCGCCCACGATGCCCCGGTATTCTCCGCCGCCCAATCGCGGAACGTCGATCTCCAGCCGTGAACGGAGCAGGCAAGACCGGCGGCCCTCAACGTTCGGCGTAGCGTCTCCGGGTCAATTTCCCGCCCGTGGCGATAGGGAGACGGGAAGACAAGGCCGGAGCCGTCGTCAAGCGCCCGCGCTTGCTCCAAGACGGCCACGGCCGGAGGCGACAGCGGAACGCGATGCTCGGCCCGCGCCTTCATTCTCGACGGCGGTATCACCCACAGGCAGGCGTCCAGGTCCACCTCGGACCATCGCGCGCCCCGCGCTTCACCGCTCCGCGTGGCAGTCAGTATCAGGAAACGAAGGCAGAGGCCGACGGCGCCTATAGGCTCGATGCGTTGCCATGCGTCCGGCGCGTCCTCATAGGCAAGGGCGGCGTGATGCCGGACGGGTGGCCTGGCGCGGGGCAGCGCCCCATCGATAGCGTCACCGGCGACGTTGTGCTCGACGAACTCATACGCCTGAGACCATCGCAGCACGGCCCTGATGCGCTGCCGCACGCGGCGGGCCTGATTGGGCGCGGAGGCCCAAAGCGGCTGCAGCGCGGCCAGCACGTCGGCTCGCGTGATGCGGTCAACGCGGAGCGCGCCAAGGCGCGGGAGGGCGTGCCGGTCTAAGGACTGCCTCCAAATCTTCGCATGGTGCGGCGCCCACGTGGGAGCGTTCAGGTCGTAGACCGCGTCGGCGGCCTCCGCGAACGTAGGGACCGCCGGGGCGCGCCTCTCCGCAGCGGGGTCGACCCCCGCGGATACCGCGCCGCGGTAGGCCGCTGCGGCCTTGCGGGCGTCGGCGACGCTGACGCGTGGGAAAGACCCAACCCCACATCGCGCCGACGCCCGCCGACCACTATTCGGAGTATCCAGGACTTGGAGCCGCCCTTGGCGACATTGAGATAGAGGCCAAGGTCGTCTCGGTATCGCCCCGGCTCCGTGATGGCGTTCGCGCGCTGGTATGTCAACATGTCATGCCGCCCCCCTCACCACAAATTTCACCCACATTCCCACACAGGCGCAAGCGTTCCCATAGATTCCCTCCGCAAGGCAACGGAGCGCCATCACAGGAGTATAAAGAGGGGGAAGGAGACGTTACGGGAAGATACGAAACGCTAGGATTGGGGCGGAATGGTCATGCCGTATTCTAGCAGGGGTGGCCCTGCTAGGCGGCGGCGCGGATGGCGACGGTCTGAGGCTCGCTGGCGACGCCGAAGCCCCAGGTGGGAATCACCGCGCTGAATGCGCCCGCCATGCCGCCTCCAACGACGATGCGCGCCGCCTCCGGCCCCGTCAGCGCGGTCACGGGGTCGGACGTATCGCCGTCGCCGAGCTGGCCGACGCGCCGGTAGAACTCGGCGGGACGGCGTGCCTTCTCGTGAAGGAAGGCCTTTACCCGCTCCTTCGTCCAACCCGCGCCTTCGAGCTGTGCCACGTGCTCGAGTCCGAGGACGACGACGAAGTTTCCGAAGCCGTGGCCGCAGTCGGCGATGGCCTCGGCGATACGGGTCTGGACCACCTCTAGGGGCTTGTTGGTAAGGGAATGCACCTGGTGCGGGCTGAGGACGTTGATGACGGTCACGGCGCTCTCGTCCTTCGGGAACCCCTGCTCAACGTGCAGGGGTGTCCACGGCGAAAGCTCCTCGTTTTCGGCAATGCAGAAGGAGAACTTGCCGGGATGCCCCAGGCAACTCATGTCGACTTCGCCGGGGCGGTTGCCCAGCACGTTGATGTGGACCAGCCGGATAGCCCGTCCGATGGTGGCGTTGGGGCGAAAGCCGGGGCCGAACAGGTTCGGGCCGCTGTTGAGTCCGAGGGCATGCCGGATTGGGCCGTTGACGATGAGCAGCTGTGCCGAACCACCGGTGCTCACTGAAGCGCCGTGAATATTGAAGCGGCCCCGGCACATGCCCTCGACGGCGGCCACCACGACGGGAAGATACTCGGGGCGGCACCCCGCCATGACGGCGTTCACCGCTACCTGTCCTGCGGTGATGGTCAGGAGACGCGGCTCGATCACGCCGACCGTGTCGTCCGCGGCTAGGCCCGCGGCGTCGAGGGCGGCCTCGACAAGGTCGGAGCGCGGCGGGACGACGGGCAGGCCGTCGGTTAGGCCGTCCTCGAAGAAGCGCTCGATAGCGGCCCAGGCGTCGTCGGCCTCAATGCGTCCGGTGGACACGGCGGCGTCGCGCGCTACCCCGCGGCCGAGGCGGGCGCCTCCGTCTTGGCCTGCTCGGACCGCTTGGCGCGCAGCGACTCGTACTCCAGCGCCAGTGCGTAGAGCTCGTCGCCGTTGAAGAACGTCTCGCGGGCGTTGCGGTAGCTCCCCGACGCCTCGTCCCACTCGCCGTCGTACGCCTCTTGGATCTTGTCGTAGATGTACTTGACCACGCGGGTGGCCTTGGTGTACTTGTCGGCCTCGCCGGTCTTCTCCAAGTGCTTCGCGTTGAGGATCGCGACGATGCCCTCGGCGCCGGAAAGCGAGCCAACCCGGTGCAGCTCCACCCGGTCGCCACCGAGAAGTTTGGGATCGAAGGGCAGGTAGATGTCGCCGCCCTCGGCTTTTCCCTGACGCGCCACGCCCGCCTGGTGAATGCCGGCCTGCGTGCTGAAGATCGCGTCGCCGATGATGGGCGACTTTATGTTGACTCCGCCGATCTCATCCTGAATCAGTGTCGACATCTCGCGCAGCGCGGAGAGGCGGAAGCCGGGGTCGCCGTAGAGCCGGATGTAGTCGGCGGTCACCTGTTCGAGGGTGGTGTTGCCGGTGCGCTCGCCGAGGCCGCCGAACGCGACATTGACCCGCCGCGCGCCGTAGCGCCAGGCGAGCACGCTGTTAGCGGTGGCGAAGCCGAAGTCGTTGTGGCCGTGCCATTCGAGCTCGGCGCCGGTCTCCGCCCGGATGGTCGAGATGAGCCGCGGCACGCCCATGGGAAGCGAGGCGTGGGGGTCGGGGAACCCGATGCCGAGCGTGTCGCAGATGCGGATCTTCGCCTTCCCCTCGGTCTCTTTCAGGACACGCTGGATGAACGGGATGACGAAGCCGTGGATGTCGGCCTTGGTGGAGTCTTCGAGGTGGACCCGCGGCGTGATGCCCGCCTCCATCGCCGCCATGATCGGCTGGAGGTACTTGTCGGCGGCCTCTTCTTTGCTCCGGTAGCCGAGCTTATCGAAGATGTGGTGGTCGGAGGCCGAGGCGAGCATCCCCGTCTCCTTCACTCTGCCGCCGGAGACCTCGGTGAGGAGCTTGATATCCTTCGGCGTGGCCCGCGTCCACGTGGTGACCTGGGGGAAGTCGTAACCCTGTTCGAGGAGCTTTTCTAAACACCAAATATCGCGCTTTTGATAGATGAAGACTTCGATCTGCTCGATGCGGCCCGTGCCGTTATCGAGGTCGTGCAACAGGTCGAAGTAGCGGAGGCGCGCCTCGTTGGGGAAGAGGGCGAAATTGGGGTCCTGCGCTCCGTCGCGGAGGGTGGTATCAGTGATGAGCTTGGGCTTGCCGTCGTCGGGGGGGAGCGCGGCCGCTTCAGGTTCGAAGGTGAGCGCGGGCATCTGGCCGCGGAAGTTGTAGAAGCGCTTCTGCGCGTTGATCTGACGGGGCTCGGCGGTCTGGGTCATGGAGGGCGCCTCTTGAAGCGGTGAGCCTCGGGAACGTCCATCACATTATACACATGCGCTATGCACGCGCGGGGTTAGACGCGGCCCCGCGGGGCTGCCGGTCTTTGCCAATCTTGCCAATTCCGCCAGCCTCTTGCAGGCGGGGACCGAGCGCGCCGGCGGCGGGTCAGACTACGGTGCACGGCGGGTTTGGGACGATTAAATGACGGTTTTAATCCTCTTCGAGGGTCGAGGTGTCGCCCTCGGGGAGGCCGAGCTCGCGGGCCTTGAGCAACCGGCGCATGATCTTGCCGCTGCGGGTCTTGGGCAGGCCGGGGAGGAAGTCGATCTCGCGGGGGGCGGTGCCGGCGGCGAGCTTGCCGCGGGCGAAGCGCATCAGCTCGCGGCGCAGCGGCTCGGACGGCTCGTAGCCCTCGCGAAGGGCGACGAAGGCTTTCACCACCTCCATCGCGATGGGGTCGGGCTTGCCGATGACGCCGGCCTCGGCGACGGCGGGGTGCTCGACGAGGGCGCTCTCGACCTCGAACGGGCCGACGAGGTGGCCGGCGGTGTTGATGACGTCGTCGGCGCGGCCGATGAACCAGAAATAGCCGTCCTCGTCCATCCGCGCGCGGTCGCCGGAGTAGTACCAGCCGTTCTTGAACTTCGACTGGTACATCTCCTCGTTATGCCAATAGGTCTGGAACATGGAGGGCCAGCCGGGGCGGGCGACGAGGTCGCCCTCTTGCCCATGCGGCGCGGGGTTGCCGTCGTCGTCGACCACGGCGAGCTCGATGCCGGGGACGGGGCGGCCCATGGAGCCGAGCTTGATGTCGGAGCCGGCGTAGTTGGCGCACATGATGGCGCCGGTCTCGGTCTGCCACCAGTTGTCGTGGAAGGGCATGTCGAAGGCCTCCATGCCCCAGACGATGGCCTCGGGGTTGAGGGGCTCGCCGACGCTGGCGAGGAAGCGGAGGGTGGAGAGGTCGCGCTTCTTCGCCGCCTCGGAGCCGGCCTTCATCATCATGCGAATCGCCGTCGGGGCCGAGTACCAGACGGTCACCTTGTACTTCTCGATGAGGTCGTACCAGATGGTGGCGCGGAAGCCGCCTTCGTAGATGAAGTTGGCGACGCCGTTGGTCCAGGGGGCGATGATGCCGTAGGAGGTGCCGGTGACCCAGCCGGGGTCGGCGGTGCACCAGTAAAGGTCGTCCTCGTGGAAGTCGAGGGCCCACTTGCCCGTGGCGTACTGTTGGAGCACCGAGTTGTGCCGGTGGACCGCGCCCTTGGGCTTGCCCGTCGTCCCCGACGTGTAGTGCATGATCGAGTAGTCGTCGCGGGTGGTGTCGACGCTGTCGAAGACGTCGGAGGCAGAGGCCATGAGGTCCTCGTAGCTGACGTCGCCGTCGGCGAGGGGCTCAGCGCTGCGCCCGTTCTTGTTGACGATGATGACGTGCCGGAGGTCGGGGCAGGCGGGGAGGATGTCGGCGATGCGCTTGCGGAGGTCGGGGGAGGTGACGAGGACGGAGGCGCCGCTGTCCTGGAGGCGGTCGCGGACGGGGTCGGGGCCGAAGGCGGAGAAGAGGGGGCCGGCGACGCAGCCGGCCTTGAGGGCGCCGAGGATGGCGACGTAGGTCTCGGGGAGGCGGTCCATGAAGAAGAAGACGCGGTCGCCCTTGGCGGCGCCGAGGCCGCGGAGGACGTTGGCGAACTTGTTGGTCTCGAGGCGCATCTCGTCGAAGGTGTAGCGCTCCTCCTCCATGCCCTTGCTCACCCAGAGCATGGCGAGGCGGTCGCCGCGGCCCTCCACGGCGTGCCGGTCGATGCACTCCCAGCCGACGTTGAGGCCGCCGCCGGGGAGCCAGCCGATCTCCCCGTCGATAGCGGCCCAGTCGAACGTGGACCGTTCGCCGTGGTAGTCGTCGATGTTCGGCGTGAGACGCCGGTCTTTGGGCCGTTTGGTGATGATGGTTTCATCCATGGCAGGACCCCTGTCTGGTTCAGGTTGCTTCAGTCGGGAGCCGTCCGCGCCGACCGCTCGCGGCGTACTGTAGCACAAGGTTTGGAGGGCGGGAGGTTATACTGGCAGCGTGAGTGAAGTATAGGCTGCACCCCTGCCGCTCGCCGGAACCACGAAGGGATGGGGAACGACATGCCGACGAATCCCGAACTACTCCAGCGCATCACCGTGCGCGCCGACGTCTTCGGCGGCAAGCCGATCATTCGCGACATGCGTATCGCGGTGGAGCACATCCTGGGGATGCTTGCATCCGGCGAGTCCACCGAGGCGATTCTCCAGGAATATCGGTTCCTGGAGCCTGAAGACATCCAGGCGTGCCTGCTCTTTGCCTAACGTTTGGCGGGATGTCGTACTCCCCGAAATTTAGCCCCGCGTGAGTGCTAGCGGCGCCAACCCACGACGCCTGAGGCCAGCGCCGTATCTAGGTAGCGCGCGTCAAAGACCTCCGCGGTCCATGGCGGGACCCCTGCGTCCTTCGGGTTGCGTCGTGGGGCGTACTGTAGCGCAAGGGCGGGCGGGTCTCAGGTTGTCTCGGTACTACGGCGCGGACGCTAAACATCAGCCGAGCGCGGACCGTAGCGTTCCGCGCTACCTTAGGTGATGAACTTGGCGCTCTTTGGACGCCCCTTACCTCCGTGCACCGACGGCTCCGCGCACCATTTGGCGGCCAGGCGGCGCACCGCGGCGTAGACCTGCTCGTCGAAGCCCAGGAGATCGCACACCACTCGTCGGTCAAGGAGCGCGCGGTTGGGGTCGGCGTCAGCGAGGTAGGCAGGCTTCAGTTCCTTGTCCCTAAACTCCTCAAAGATGGCCTCAGCCGTGTGCAGTTGCTCATCCGTCAGGGCGCGGAAGTCCAGCACAGTGAGGGAGTCGGCGGAGCGGACTGTCATCCCAGCCTTGCTGGATTGCTGACGGTTTGAGTGCCACCAGTAAGACAGCAGACCCAGAGTGGAGTTGCCCCACACCGAGAAGGCGTAGTCGTGTTTATTGGCAGAGAAGATGACGTTGGGCCACACTCTCCCGCCGATGGAATCCATATCCGTAGACGCAACAGCCAGAGCTTGGGAGCCAAAGGTGAAGTCAAGATTCAAGTGGGAGCGGCTGGCCGTAGCCCAAACATCGGCAGCCTTCTTTTCCAGTCCTTGCCTCACAAGCAATTGGGAATCGGGGTCACAGACCAACTTGGTCTCCCTTTTGGCATCGTGATTCCATAGGGAAGGTAAGTGGGCGTCTGGCTTGGAGCCACTTTGTCAAATGGTCCGCGAGGGTAAGGTCCAATAATGTCGAGATGATATGTACCGAGTTTTCCTATGTCACGAAGCAAAGCCGTCTTCAGATCAGTTGCGGATGCGTTCCCTGGGAGCCGCAACTTTGACTGCGACAGGGCATAGGCGGTCTGGGACAATGTGTAGTCGGCAACGCGTACTGCGCCCCAACTCTCACCTGCCTCACGGCGTGGCGCTGTTATCGTCTCACCTACCGGCTCCTCTCCTACCATCAGCGGTGTGCCCCCATAGGGTCCGTCCTCGAGACGTCTGACTTGGCTGCCGTCCAGCAGCCCACCAGCCAGCGAGCTTGCGTGAGCGAATCCCTGGGGCCTGTGTCTGAGCGATATGAAGCACGCTCGGGTTTGGGGCGTTTCTTCAGGTCTGAGCTTGCGGGCAACCACTAGGCATTCCGCCATTCCAGTGTCCGAGGAGAAGGACATATCTCGTCCATTCGCCGCAATGCTCAACACGGCCATATCGGTATAGCCGCTGTCGATCATTTCTCGAAAGCCCTGCCAAGCCACGCCGTTAGCCACCGACAGGGGGAGCACGAGGGCGAGGACGCCGCCGGGCTTTATCTTCTTGTGGGCCAGGGCCGTAAACGCGGAGGCAATGCCGGCGTTGCCGTGGTAGCAGGTATCCTTTTTCAGGATCTTCATTCGTTTTGCCATCTGGGCTTGGTCTGCGTCACTCGCGCCAAAGCCAGCGAAGGCCGCGGCTACTGTGTCGGTGTATGCGCCTTCACGAGTTACGTTCCTGGTAAATGGCGGGTTCATTATTACCAGGTCGTAGCTGGCGTCGGGTACTTCGGCGCGTATCTGGGCAGCCGTCTCCTCGCCCGCGCTGCCTGTGCGCATGGCCGGGTCACTAGTGTTGAACAGCGTCAGCACGTTTGAGGACTGGAGGAGCTCCAAGGAGCCTATCATCACGCTGCCGTCCACCCTCCGGCCGTAGGGCATGGTGTACAGGCGGGAGCTGTTGAAGAGAACGCTTGGCTCGACGCCGGAGAGGGTTGAGCCCGTGATGTGGACGGCGGAGGGCATGACGTCGCAGCCATAGAGCACCTCCTCCATCATCACCCTGTGGAGAGCTGCCGCATCACCCCCGCCGAGCTCGTGGCGGGCGGCTACCTGGTCGTACACCGCCGAGAGTAACGCGCCGGTCCCGCAGGCGAAGTCGCCGATGCGCAGCTTACCGATGGCCTCGGTGCTGAACCAGTCCACGTGCTCCAGCTTGGCGACGGCCAGACGGGCCAGCAGCGCCGCCGACGCCGGTAGGGTGTAGAAGGTCGCCAAGTACTTGCGGTCGGCGATGAGGCGCTGGAAGACGCGGCCGGTCAGGTCGTGGGCGTTGTCGACGCCGGTGGCGTTGACCGCCTGCGCGGTGTTCCTCAGCCGTCTCAGGATGCTCGCCGCATCGCCCGAGGGCAACTGCTCCAGGATGTCCTTAGCGATGGCAAAGATGGCCCAGTAGTTGATACTCAGTATGTCGTCCCAGGCGGCCAGCACCTGCCCCTGGGGGTTGTCCACGCCGTCGCCGCACACCAGGGCCAGGGGCTTGACCTCCGGGTGCATCCCAGCAATGCGCTCGTGGAAGACCAGGGCGTTGGCGATGATGGCGCAGGCCATGCGGCGGGTCTGGGGCACGTTGGTCATCCCCAGCAGGCGGGCTATGGCATTAGTGACGCCGGACCGGGTCTCGTTCAACTCGTCCAAAACCCTTGCGCCGCCGTCGATGCCCTGTTGGAGCGTGATGGTTGCCTGGTCGACGGCCCGCTGGGGGGCAGAAACCAGGCGCACCATGTCCGCCAAGTCCTCAACGGAGCCGTCCAGCCAGCCGGACTTTGGGAAGCGTTGTACGTTCTTGGCGTCCTCGGTGAAGACGCAGTAGGAGAGACGGGCCGATGACAGGGCGGCGGGGAGATCATGCGCTTCCCCTATCGCGTCCGGGTAGCGGAGGGCAATGACCGCCTCGATGACGCGCCCGCTCTCCGCCACCTCCAGCCCGAGGCGGGACTTCGCTTCCGGTTCGACGGTGGCCGCGGGCATGTACTCCGCCTCGATCACAACAGGCGAGCGGTCGGGCGCTGCAACCAAGATGTCGGGGCGCAGCCCAGCGTGCCCGGAGATAGCCTGGGTGTTCTCGGAGCGCACAATGCTGCGGGGCAGCATGGCCTGGAGCAGGCTGCCCATGGCGTTGTTGGCGTTCGGCTCGGTCTGGTGCGACATAGGGGTCTATGAAGCTGTCGATCCGTAGGCGAGTGGAAGCGTATAGAGAGTATCCACCCGCTGGCGGATTGTCGATTCGCCACGCTAGCCGGGGGTGGGCGGACTTCGATAACCCGTGGTGGTTGCGAGGGGGCCCCTCATCTCAATCTTCTCCCGTGGGGAGAAGAGGCAAGACCGCCCCGCCCCTGCCCTCTTTCAGTTTCCCCCAGAGGGGGAAAGGTTTGAGGTGCTCCCCCTGCCGGGGGAGTGGTTTAGGTTGTAGCCCCCCGCCCTGGTTCTGGGCACGCAGTTGCCGGGCTTCGATGGGCGTTGGCGGCTGTCGGGGGCCCCTCACGTCAATCCTCATTCTGGGGGGCCTTTGTGTAACCGGGGTGACTGATCGCGAAGGTGGGCGGACTTCGATAACCCGTGGTGGTTGTGAGGGGGCCCCTCATCTCAATCTTCACCCGTGGGGAGAAGAGGTTAAGACCTCCCGGCCCCTCTTTCAGTTTCCCCCTGAGGGGGAAAGTTTTGAGGTGCTCCCCCTTGGGGGGAGTGGTTTAGGTTGTAGCCCCCCGCCGTCGTTCAGGGCACGCAGTTGCCGGGCTTCGATGGGCGTTGGCGGTTGTCGGGGGGCCCCTCATCTCAATCTTCTCCCGTGGGGAGAAGAGGTAAGACTGCCCCGCCCCTACACGTTTCGAGGCTGTGCCGCGGGGGGAGAGGACGCCGGAGGGAGGGCGATTCGCGAATCGCCCCTACGGGAGCGGGCGCCCACAAGGGGCGCCCCTACGGAAACGCCATCGAAAGCATCCAGGGTGGGAGGATCCAGCCCTATACTGTGTCACCGCCCGCAACCCGGAGACTTAGGTGCTGCAGGGCTGCGCAGACCTGGGTTGCGAGGCCTGCGCCATTGGTTTCTGGTGCCGAGCAAATTATCGACGATCTCAGGAGGACACTAGATGCCTGACCTCATCGACCTGTTGGATCAAGTCGATGAGATGCGCGATGAGATCGTGGCGCTGGAGCGGGACATGGTCCGCATTCCCACGGTTAACACCGGGTTCATGCCTACCGGCAACGAGACGGAGCTCTGCCGGTACGTCGAGAAATGGCTGGCCGAAGACGGCGTGGGCTGCGAGATTATCGAGGCCGCTCCGGGCCGGGGCAACCTCATTGCGCGGCTGGAAGGCAGCTCGGGCAAGGCCGGGCTCATGTTTATGTCCCACCTGGACGTGGTGCCGGTGGAAGAGGAGGCGAAGTGGCGGTTTCCTCCTTTCAGCGCCACGGTGGCCGATGGCCGGGTCTTTGGTCGCGGCGCGTCGGACTGCAAGGGTCTGCTGACCTGCCATTTGATCGCGCTGCGCATACTCAAGCGGAATGGCGTCCATCTCAAAGACAGCCTGATACTGGCCTCCTGCGCCGATGAGGAGCATGGCGGCCGCTACGGGTTTGGCTGGATGGCCGAGAACCATCCGGAGAAGCTGGCGGCTCCCCTGGCGGTGAACGAGGGCGGAGGCGTGCCCATCCACGCGGCGGGGAACCTCATCTATCTGCTGGGAGTGGGCGAAAAAGGCCGCTTGCAGTTGGAGATTGACGTCCGGGGCTCGAGCGCCCATGCGTCAACTCCGTGGCAGGGCTCAAACGCCCTGTTCACGCTGTCGGAAGTGGTGAAACGGATTGAAGCCTACGAGCCGGAACGGGATACTTCCAGCAGCTTGTTCCAGCACCTGTCCGTTTTCGCCATCGAAGACAGGCCGTCGGCAGCAAACGTCGACCAGATCATCGCGGACACCGAGGATGGGAACCCCCGTCTCGCCTCAATCATGCGGGCGCTATCGCGGATGACCATCACGCCCACCATGGTCCAGGGCGGCATCAAGTCCAACAGCGTTCCCGAGTCGGTACGTCTGACCTGCGATGTTCGGACGCTGCCCCATCAGGACGAAGCCTACGTCCGGCAGGAGTTGGAAGAGATACTCGACGGGATTCCGGGGGTGGAGATTGACATTGACTATATGTCGATTCCCAACTCCTCTCCCTTTGAGACAGACTTCGCCCGGCGAATCCAGGTCAACGCCGCCAGAGCCCTTGAACGGGACGACATCCAGTGGGTCCCCTCGCTGAGCACCGGGTTCACAGACTCGCGCTTCACCCGCAACCTGGGGACCACCACCTACGGCATGGTCGGCTCCCACCCCGACGACGACCCGGTGCTCGCGAAGATTCACGGCACCGACGAATCGGTGGGCATCCAAAGCCTGATAGGTGGCTCACGAGTCATGCTGGCGCTGGCCTACGACATCCTGGCGGAAGAGTAGGCGCTGCAGGGAGCGCCCTTCGGGCGCGACGCGCCTAACGGCGCGTGCCCTCTCTCAGTCTCTCCCAGGGGGAGAGAGGTTTAAGTGAATGCCACCTCCGCTCCCCCCGCCAGGACCCCACTCGGTTTTGCAAAGGTCTCCCAGAGGGAGAGAGGTTTAAGGGAGTGCCTGGGGAGCTTGGCTAGCGGGCGGCTCGGGCGCGGCTGCGTTCGACCCGGTAGCGTTCGTCGGGGCTCAGGATACGTTTGCGCATGCGGATGGTCTTGGGGGTGACCTCGACGAGTTCGTCCATGGTGATGAAGCCCAGGGATTCTTCGAGGCTGAACTTCACGGAGGGCGCGAGGCGCACGGCGATGTCCTTGGTCGAGGAACGCATGTTGGACATCTTGCGCTCCTTGCAGACGTTGAGGTCCATGTCACGCTCGCGATTGTGGCGTCCAACGATCATGCCCTGGTAGACAGGGGTTTGAGGCTCGACGAACGTCTCTCCGCGCTCCTGGGCGTTCTGGAGGCCGTTGGTGACGGCGACGCCACTCTCGGCGGAGACGACGGCGCCCGAGCGGGCGTTCTTCAACGCGCCGGTCATCGGCTCCATGCCGACGAACTCGGTGTTCATCTGGCCGTTGCCGCGCGTGGCCTGGAGGAAGAAGCTCCGGAAGCCGATCAGGCCGCGGGTGGGAAGGCGGAACTGGAGATGCACGTTGCCGGAGCCGTCGCTCCGCAGATCAACCATCTGAGCGAGGCGCGCCGATAAGTCCTCGGTGACGGAGCCGATGTAGTCGTCGCGGGTTTCGAGGAAGAGCAGCTCGTAGGGCTCGTGCATCTTCCCGTCGATGCGCTTGGTGACGGCCTCGGGGCGCGACACCTGAAACTCGATGCCCTCGCGGCGCATCTTCTCTATCAGGACGGAGAGGTGGAGCTCGCCGCGCCCGCTGACGAGAAACTCGTCCGCGCTGCCGGTGCGCTCGACGCGGAGCGCCACGTTCGTCTGTATCTCGCGCTGGAGCCGGTCCCACAGCATTCGGGATGTGGCGTACCGGCCCTCCCGGCCTGAGAACGGCGACGTGTTGACGCCGAAGGTCATGCGCACGGTGGGTTCTTCGACCTTCATGCGCTCCAAGGGGTCCGGCGCGTCGGGCGACGCCACGGTGTCGCCGATACGGACGTCGCGCAAGCCGGACAGCGCGACGATCTCGCCGGCGGATGCCGATTCGATCTCGTGGCGCGCGAGGTCACGGAATGTGAAGAGACGTTCCACCCGGTAGGCAGGGGTGCTGTTATCGTGGCCGATCAGCACGACCTGCTCGCCTTTCGTTATGCGTCCGCGCGACACCCTGCCGACCGCGATCTGGCCGAGGTAGTTGTCGTAGTCCAGCGCGGCCACGAGCAACTGCAGGGGGGCGTCGGGGTCGGCGACCGGAGCCGGCACGCGGTTGACGATGGCGTCGAACAGGGGCGCCATGTCCGTTGGCGCGTCCCCTTCCTCGCTCAGCGCATATTGGTTGCGGGCGGAGGTGTAGAGCACCGGGAAGTCGAGTTGGTCGGGGTCGGTCACCAGTTCGAGGAAGAGGTCTTGCACCGCCGACAGGGCGGCGGAGGCGTCCGCGGAGGCACGGTCGACCTTGTTGATGACGAGGATCGGCCGCAGCCCCTGCTGGAGCGCGATGCGCAGGACATAGCGGGTCTGGGGCATGGGGCCCTCGACAGCGTCGACGACGAGCAGGCAGCCGTCGGCCATGTTCACGACGCGCTCGACCTCGCCGCTGAAATCGGCGTGGCCCGGCGTGTCGATGATGTTGACCATGACGTCGCCGTACTTGATCCCGGTGTTCTTGGCCAGGATGGTGATGCCGCGCTCCCGCTCCTGCGGGTCCGAGTCCATGATCAGATCGGTCATCTCCTGATCGGGGCGGAAGACGCGGCTGTAGCGCAGCATCGCGTCGACGAGGCTCGTCTTGCCGTGGTCGACGTGCGCGACGATGGCGATGTTGCGGAGGTGGGTCTGGGATGCTTCAGTCATTTGCCGTCCGGTGCATTCGATGGGTCGGCGCCCGTCAAGGCGGACACCGCTCTTTCAAGTATGAGTGCAACGGCAAGTAGGCGTGCAACGGGCTTCGGTATGGGGTTCCCCAGCACCGGGGAGAGAGGGCTAAAGGTGCGGCGACGCTATACTTGCGGCGAATCCCGTGCACTGGAGTAGGGCTATGCCATCTGAACGGACCGTTACCGTGCTGGATCCTTCGGGTCATGTTTTTCAGGAGGACGTGGGGCTGGCCCGCCGGCTCGACGATCTCGCGGGGCAGAAGGTGGGGCTGCTCGACGATGGGCTGGCCTTCTCCGACGCCTTTCTGGAGCGGATCGGGGAGCTGCTGGAGGAGCAGGCCGGCGTCGGGGCGGTGATCTCGCTCCAGAAGCCGAACCTGTCGGCTCCCGCGCCGAAGTCGATGATCGAGGAGCTGGTAAACGGGGTGGACTTCGCCGTCGTCGGGGTGGGTGGCTGAGGCTCGTGCTCGTCGTGCTGTACGCACGACGCCGTCACGCTGGAGGGCGCGGGCGTCCCCACCGCGGTGATCATTGAGGACGGCTTCAAGGAGCTGGCCTACGCCAAGCGGCGGCAGATGGGGCTGGAAGGCCTGGAGCCGATCATCATTCCCGGGATCATGGGGTCCCGCGAGGAGGCCCGCGGCATGGCCGACGGCGCCTACGCGGGGGTGGTCGAGTGGCTACGGCGCGGGGCGGCGTCGCGCGAGCGGCGCGGGGAAGCGCCCGCCGAGCCCAAGGCACGCGCGGCCGGCGCGGACCGGTAGCGTATGGCCACGGCAAAGGACGCGCCCCTCGACCGTTTCGACCGCGCGGCGACGTGGGAGTCGTTCCGCGAGACTATCGAGTCGTTTTATGACAAGGGCTGGACCGACGGCCTGCCGGTGATTCCGCCGACCGAGGACGCGGTCGCGGAGATGATGGCGGCGGTGGACCGCGACCCAGCGGAGGTGATCAGCATCGTGCCGCCGCGCCAGGGGGTCGCCACCATCGAGTCGGTGGCGGCGAACGCGGTGATGGCGGGGTGCAAGCCGGCGTACTTCCCGGTCGTCGTCGCGGCGGTCGAGGCGATGCTCGACGAGCGGCTCAACATCAACGGGGTGCAGGCGACGACCAACGCCTGCGCGCCGCTGACCATCGTGAGCGGCCCGATCGTCGAGGAGTTGGGCATCAACGCGGGGTCGAACGTCTTCGGCCACGGCTATCGGGCCAACGCCACCATCGGGCGGGCGGTGCGCCTCGTGCTCGTCATCCTGGGCGGGGGCTACCCGGAGACGGGGGACAAGTCGCCGCTGGGGATGCCGGGAAAGTTTACGTTTTGCATAGGCGAGTCGCCTTCGATTCCATGGTCGCCGCTGCACGCCGAGCGCGGTTTCGGCGAGCATGCCAGCGGGGTGACGGTGATGGCGGTCGACGCGCCCCGCGCGTTCATGACGCCGGAGGACCTCGACCCCGTCGCGTCGCTCGACGCCATCGCCGTCGAGGTCACGCATATCACGCACAACGTCCACCACGCCGGGGAGTACCTGCTGGTGCTGAACCCGCTCGTCGCACGGAGCCTCGCCGACCACGGCTGGGAGCGCGGCGACATCCGCTACCACCTCTACGAGAACGCCCGCGTGCCGATGGAGGAGTTCCGGCGGATGCAGGAGCGGCGCGGCGTCACCAACCCCGGCAACAAGGCTCGCTGGCCGAAGTGGCTGGAGTCGGCGGGCGCGGAGACGCGGGTCCCCGCCATCCGCCGCGTCGACGACCTGGTGATCACCGTCGCCGGCGGCACGCAACTGACGTGGAACGCGCTGCTCGGCGGCTGGGGCAACTTCGGCGGCTGGGCGGTGACACGGCCGGTGGGGTAGGAGGGCTGCGTCTACTCACTCCTAGTCGGCTCAATGGTCCGTGCCGGGCCAAGGATCCGGGAGGCCGAGGAGGGCGTTCAGCGTACGAGACGGCGTGGTGTCTGAGAACCTGCCGTCAACCCTTAACGACCGTTCCGAAGCGAAGGGGAATAGCCCCTTTGGCAGCGGACGTTCAGTCCATGGATGATGCCATAGTTGCCACTGCTGCCAAGCCTGTGCTGCGTCACAAATCGACCATACATCCCTGAAACCCTGTTTGAGCAAGACTGCAGAAACGTGACGGTTCTTGGGGTCCGAGGCCAATCCAAAGAGACTCTCGGATGACCCTCTCCCTCCGGGATGGCCAAACAAGGCGGGAAATACGGATTCAGGATCCGGCCAGCTCGTGTTGTCACCGATGACAATGACGTAGGGCGCCTTCTGAGGCCTATACTTGCCAGCCTTTCTCTCCAGAGCATTCCAAAGACTGACGGCAGTAGCCACCTCTTCGGCGGGGCTCACCTCCATGCCAATCGAGCCGCCGCCATCTTGGGCCTCGACCGGTATCGCGTAGAACTTGATTTCCCAGCCTTGCTCAGACCACAGCCAGGACTCGAAGGGCCTACCCTGCTTAAGGGATTGCAAGGCTTCTTGGTGAGAGATAGACGCTATCCATGCTTCAAGGTCTCTGCGCAATCGCCGTGTCGATGGCTGGCCGTTCCCCCGTTCAAGCGTCTGAAATATGAGGTCGACGGTGCCAGTGTAGCTCTTGTCGATGATGTCCTTGATATCGTTCTCTACCTGCTGCGCGCCAAGTTTGGCATCGGGATCATGAACGACAGTGCATTCGATCAGAATCTCTATGCCTTGGTAGACAGCCGAGAAATCTGGCCGCCTCCCTCCGAGTTCGGGCTCCACCTGCACATCGGTTGCGACGCCGCGAAGGATTTCATGGGTGGCCAACTCCAAGAGCGCGCCGGCATGGCGCGCGTTGCGCCCCCTGAATCTGCGCCGAAGGTCTTTTCTCTTCTCTTGAGGTATGTGAGCAAACCATGAATCGAGGGTGGTCCTGGCGGTTGCAAGGCAGGCCCATGCCGAGCGGTTGAGGAATTTGAAGTGTGGCTCGGTACGGAAGATCATTCTCGCGTCAGTGCGCGACACAGGATCGAAAAGAGAAGACTCGAGATTGTCGCCGGATTCGCTCGACATGTCGTTCTCCCTTCCGGGGCACTTGCGCGGCACCAGGCGCTTTGCCAGCCCTGAGCCTACGCCGCTACATCTGTTGGCGCAACGGGAAATTGTCACGACGCCGCGCAGCCATCGCGACGCTCATGGCCCGTGCGCTCTCGCTGGAATCTGGAGCCCCACGGGCAACGCAGCCACCTCGCTAGCCGTAAGAGCCAGTCGGCAGCATCTGGGTCATGAGCGCGGCACGAAGCGGACGCCTGTGACAGCCTGACTAGGTCCGACCGGAGGAGAGACGACCTAGCTCGGTTCGCTCGCGCCGAGGTCGAATTCAGACAAGCCGTCCTCTGGTAAGTCGACCCCGTCTAGGTTGGCCCTGCGCAAGCTGGCCCCGCGAAGATCGGCCCCAAGGTCAGCCCCTCGAAGATCGGCCCCGTCCAGGTTGGCCCCTCGAAGGTCGCCTCCGTTCAGGTTAGCCCTGCGCAGGTCGGCCTCGTTCAGATTGGCCCCTCGAAGATCGGCTCCGTCTAGGTTGGCCCCTCGAAGAACGGCCCCGTCCAAATTGGCTTCGTGCAGGTTGGTCGCCCATAGGTTGGCTCCGTCCAGATTGGCCTCGTGCAAGTTGGCTTTGTTGAGGTCCGTTCTACTCAGGTTGGCCTCGCGTAGATCAGCCCTGCCCAGGTCGGACTGGGCAAGATCGGCCCACCCCAGATTAGCCTCGCTCAGGTTGGCCCCATGTAGGTCGGCTTTGCGAAGATCAGCCCCATCCAGGTTGGCCCCACGCAGGTTGGCTCCGCGCAGGTCAGGCAGGGCCTCCACCCTTGCGAGGTTGTCCCACACCGCAGCGGGACTGATGGGCCAGGGAGCCTTGCCAAATGGGTCGCTTCCCGCCCCGGCGGCTCGTAGCATCCGGATGACATGGGCTCGATTACCGCTCATCAACTTAGCCCATGCGTCAACGCCTCCTAGGCGGTTGTCACTCTGTACACCGAGTGCGTGGGCCAAGCGCGCCTCTACACAGCAACGCCCATCACTAGCCCACTCGGCAACACTCTGGTCCACGTCGGGCAGCGTCGCTGTCTCACGTACCTTCTCGATTGCATCAGACACTGCGGTCATTATGGTTCTCCTTCACCAACCCAGCCTAAGCCCCAGCTTAAAGCAGCGTCAATTCTCAGTCTCCCAGAGGGGAGAGACTTAAGGGACGCTTCCCTAGAGTGGGAGAGGCCACAGGGAGGGCGATTCGCGAATCGCCCCTAGGGGACGTGGCGGGTTTCGATGGCCCTCTGAGCCCGCGCCAATGCTTGCTTGACACGACCTTGGCGAGGAAGTACTATCACGGTAACGAACATACGTTCGATACGCCGGGAGACGGTAGAGGGGGGCCTGCGGACGCGTAGGAGACTGACCTCACTACCCCGGCTAGGACGACGCGCAAGTCCCCGCTGGCAGAGGAGTGTGAGAACCCTCAGCCTCGGCTCTCTCTCACTATCCGCCAGAGGTGGTCACGAGGCCGGAGCCGGGCGCCCACAAGGGGCGCCCCTACACGATGCCGGATTCGCGGAGGTTGGCGACTTTGGCGGCGTCGTAGCCGAGGATGTCGGCGTAGATTTCTTCGGTGTGCTGGCCTAGGAGGGGCGAGGGCTGCTCGACGGTGGGGGAGTCGGAGAGCTTGATGGGGTTGCCGATGAGGCGGACGGTGCCTCGAACGGGGTGCTCCATGTCGACGACGGTCTCGCGTTCGAGGAGCTGGGGGCTGGTGTGGAGGTCCTCGGCGTTGAGGCAGGCGCCGGCGGGGATGCCGGCCTCGCCGAGGATGCGCATGGCCTCGAACTTGTCGTGCTGCTTGGTCCACGACTCGAGGGCGTCGTCGAACTCCTCGGCGTGCTCGTTGCGGAAGTTGCGGTCGGCCCAGCGGGGGTCGTCGGCCATGTCGGGGTGGCCGGCGATGCGGAGGATGGTGGCGACCATCTTGGGCATTGCGCCGAAGGTGATGACGACGTAGTCGTCGTCGCCGCCGGGGGCGCACTGGTAGGTCCCCTTGGTGCGTTGGCCGAAGTAGACGTTGCCGGAGCGCGGCGGGGTCTTGCCGGTCTCGTGGTAGTCGCGGGACCAGATGCGGCAGAGGTTGGCGACGGCGTCCTGCATGGCGACCTCGACCTTCTGGCCGTGGCCGGTTATGTCGCGCTGGTGCAAGGCGGCAAGGATGCCGATGGCGAGGTGCATGCCGGTCCCGGTGTCGCCGAGGGTGGGGCCGGGGCGCGTGGGCGGGCCGCCGGGGTAGCCGGTGGCGCAGAAGGAGCCGCCGGTGGCCTGTCCAATGGTGTCGAAGGACTTGTACTTGCTGTAGGGGCCATAGGTGCCGAAGCCCTTGACGCGGGCCAGCACGATGCGGGGGTTGACCTTGGCGAGCTCGTCGTAGCCCAGCCCGAGGCGCTCCAGGGCGTCGGGGGCGAGGTTCTCGGCGACGACGTCGGCGTGCTTGAGCAGGTCGAAGAAGATGGCCTTGCCTTGGGGGTCTTTCAGGTTGAGGGTGATCGACCGCTTGTTGGCGTTGAGCAGGAGGAAGTAGTAGGAGTCGACGCCGGGCCCGCCCGTCCCGGCGCGGCGGCCGGGGTCGCCGCCCTTGGGCTGCTCGACCTTGATAACCTCGGCGCCGAGGTGGGCGAGGACTTGGGTCGCGGAGGTGCCGGCTTCGAACTGGGTGAGGTCGAGGATGCGGATGTCCTGCAGCGCGTTGCTCATGGGTTTCTCCATAGGGGCGGACCAATCGGGTAAGATATGCCGCGCTGTCATTCTAGCTGCGGGCGGCGTTCGTGCCAGCCCCGCGTTCAGCCTATCGCGTATCCCAGGAGGAACAACCCACCGTGGATTTCTTTGAGGTCGTTCACACCCAGCGCTCGATTCGCAAGTTCAAACCGGACGACGTGCCCGATGACGTACTCTGGCAGATGCTCGACGCGGCGATCCGCGCGCCGAGCGGCTCGAACACCCAGCCGTGGATCTTCGTCGTTATCAAGGACGCGGCCAAACGGCAGGCGATCGCGCAGGCGCTGCGCGAGACGGGGCGCGTCGAGGACATGGCGTCGCGCTTCGAAGAGGTGAAGGCCGATCCGGTGCGGCGTCGGAGCCTGGGCGCGGCGGTCGAGATGTTCCGCGACATCGCGAAGGCGCCGGTGATTATCATTCCCTGCCTGTACAACGTTACGTCGCCGAACACGGACGCCAACAGCCTGCTGGCGGGCTCCTCGATCTACGGCGCGGTGCAGAACCTGATGCTCGCGGCCCGCACGCTCGGCGTCGGCACGGTGTTGACGACGTTCCAGCAGTTCATCCAGCCGACGCTGGCCAAGGAACTCGGCATCCCCGACGACGCTCTCGCTACCTGCGTGATTCCGGTGGGCTATCCCGACGGCCAGCGCTTCGGCCCGACGACGCGCAAGCCCGCGGAGACGGTGACGTACTGGGACTCGTGGGGGAGCGTGAAGGGGCGCTCGTAGGCGGCGGGCCCTCTCTCAGTCTCCCCCATGGGGGGAGAGGTTTGCGGTGCTCCCCTTCGGGGAGGTTAAGCCGAGCCCCCCGCCCTCACTCAGTCTGTCGCAGGGCCAGAGAAGTTTGGGGTTAGTGTTGGCCGAGTTCGGGGTCGAATTCGGTGCCGATGTGGCCGGCGGCTTCTAGGCGAGCGGTCTCGGCGGCGTCTAGGGCGAGGAGTTCGCTGTAGACGTAGTCGTTGTGCTCGCCGAGACGGCAGGGAGGCGAGCGGAAGCGGTTGGGGTAGGCCGCCGACTTCCACATCAGGCCCGGGTAGCGGTGCTCGCCGGCGTCGGCGTGGCGGAGGGTCTCGAAGAAACCGCGGTCGTTGATGTGCTCGTCGGCGTAGAGGTTGGGCTCGTCCATGACGGCACCGGCGGGGACGCCGGCGGCCTGGAGGCGGCGCATCGCCTCGACGTGGCCCACGGTCCGCGTCCACGCCGCGACCTCGGCGTCCATCTCGTCCTGGTGCTTCCAGCGGGCGAGGACGGTGGCAAAGCGGAGGTCGCCGATCAGATCGTGGCGGTCCATCGCGGCGCAGAGGCCGCGCCACTCGGCGTCGGTGGAGACCGAGACGGCGAGCCACTCGTCCTCGCCGGCGCAGGGGTAGGCGCCGTGGGGCGCCATGGTGGGGTGCCGGTTCCCCAGCGTCGTGGGGACGCGTCCGTTCATGGTGTAGTCGGCGAAGGCCTCGCCCAGGAACGTGGCGACGTTCTCGGTCTGGTCGAGCTCGATGAACTGGCCTTCGCCGGTGCGCTGGCGGTGGAGGAGGGCCATGAGCGCCGCCGCCGCCGCCGTCATGCCCGACCCCGCGTCGGCCACAAAGGTGTTGTTGCGGTTCGAGGTGTCGAGGTCGGTGTAGCCCCACAGGGAGGTGTGTCCCGCCACGGCCTCCATCTGGGGACCGAAGGCGCGCCACTCCTCGTACTCGCCGGTCAGGCCGTAGCCCGGCATCCGAATCATGATGATGTCGGGGCGGACGCGGCGCACGGCGTCGTAGGTTACGCCGAGGCCGTCCATCGTCTCCTTGGCGTTGTTCTCGATGAGAACGTCGGCGGTGCGGGCCAGGTCCCAGAGGATTTCCAGGCCGTCGGGGCGGCGCAGGTCAAGGGTCATGCTCAGCTTGTTGCGGGCGTGGCTCTGGAACATGGGGAACTTGTTCCACGAGTTGGGCTCCGGCTCCCAATCGGGATAGGCGCAGAGGTAACCCTTCTGGAGGAGGACGGCCTCCTTTGGCGGGTGCACCATCTGCCCTCGCGTGCCGCCGACGAACCAGTGGGTAGACTCGATGCGAATGACCTCCGCGCCCCAGTCGGCGAGGAACATGGTGGCGTGGGGGCCGGCCCACACCTGGGTGAGGTCGAGCACGCGGACGCCGCGTAGGACGTCGGCGCCAGTGGGCGGCCGGGGCGTCATACGGCGCCCTCCGCGCGGAGGCGGGCGAGCTCCTGGGCCGAGAGGCCGAGCTCGCCGCGGTAGACCTCGTCGTTATGTTGCCCCAGGAGCGGCGCGGGGGAACGCAGGCGCCAGGGGGTCGCCGACATGCGGAGCTGCGGTCCGGTGTGCGTCACCAGGCCCGCCTCGGGGTGTTCGAGCTCATGCCAAAAGCCGCGCTCGTGGAAGACGGGATCGGCCATGACGTGGTCTACGTCATAGACCGGCGCGGTGGGCACACGGGACTTCTGCGCCTCGACCGAGGCCTCGCGCATGGTGCGGACGAGCAGCCAGGGCAGGAAGTACTCGATGTCGAACTCGTCGGAGCGGCCGGGGCGGGCGCGCTCGGTGGCGTCGACGAAGCGGGGGTCGGCGCGGGCCTCGGGGTGGCCGATCAGGTCGGTGAAGGCCTCCCAGCGCCTGGGCCCCCCCAGCGTCATCACGTAGCCGTCGGCGGTGGGGCGGATGCCGAGGCCGAGCGCCGTCCCCGGCTGCCGCCGGTCGATGCGCTCCTTGGTGTACTGATAGGCGACGAGGTGGCTGGTGCGACGGTCCTGGCTCGCCGCCTGGGTCTCGAAGATGGCGAGGTCGACGTGGTCGCCGCTGCCGTGGCGGAGCGAGGCGTAGTAGCCCATGAGCGCGGCGACGGCCGCCGCCGATCCCGCTTGGTACTGGATGACGCGCCCGCCGAGCTTGACGGGCTCGCGTTCGGGCACGCCCGACGAACACATCGCGCCGCCCATGCCGTAGGCGACGATCTCGGAGGAGCGCCAGTCCCGGTAGGGCCCGGTCTGGCCGAAGTTGGATATGGAGACGATGGTGAGGCGGGGGTAGCGGCGTCGGAGTTCGTCTGGGTCTAGGCCCAAGCGGCGCATGGTGCCGGGGCGGAAGGACTCGACGAGGATGTCGGCGCCGTCGAGGAGGGCGTGAAGGAGCCGGCGTCCGGCGCGGGCGGCGAGGTCGAGGGTCACGCCGCGCTTGTTGACGTTGAGGGTAAGGAAGAGGCCGCTCTTCTCGAGGTGGGGGACGTCGCCGGGGAAGGGGCCGAGTCGGCGGGCGGGGTCGCCGGCGCCGGGCCGCTCGACCTTCACCACGTCGGCGCCGTAGGAGGCGAGCAGCCGGGTACAGACCGGCCCGGCCACGAGTTGCGAGAGATCGACCACCCGCACTCCGTCGAGCGGGCCGCTCACGCCGTATTCCTCGAATGCCGCATGGGCTTGGCCGTCCTCCGCGCCACATGATCATGGTTTGGGGGCGGGTTGTCGAACGGACAGGGGTCCGCTCTAGAGTCGCCCATTCTGGTGTCAGCGGACAAACAGGTTGTGTGCAATGCTGCGCGCGCTGCTAAAGGCGGCGCGGCTTCCCCACGACCGCCTCGTGGGTGCCCATCCCCCTCCCGTAGGGGCGATTCGCGAATCGCCCTCCCCTCCCCCCTTTCTCCATTCAGAAGGAGCCCACCTTAAACCTCTCTCCTCTGGGAGAGACTGAGAGAGGGCGCGCGCCGCCAGGCGCGCGGGTGCCCGCAGGGCGCCTTCTTGCCTCTTCTCCCCACGGGAGAAGATTGAGATGAGGGGCCCCCTCGCAACCACCACGGGTTATCGAAGTCCGCCACCTTCGCGGTCAGTCACCCCAGTTACGCAAAGGTCTCCTTCTGGGAGACCGTTCCCAACCCTCGTGCGCGCCCGTTCCCTCCCGTAGGGGCGAGTCTGCGACTCGCCCTCTCCTCCGGCCCGTCGCGCCACGTCGCCCTTGACAACCCCCAACCCCTCACCTACCATCAGGAAAGAACATATGTTCCCAGGCCCGCCGCCCACGGACGCGCGGAACGCGGGCCCAACACCACACCACAAGGAGGACCCAGACCCAACCGACCACATACGCCCCCTTTCTCGGTGCGGCGCTATCCGTGGACACCGCCACCGTGGCGGCAAGTCCATCCCGGCCCGTCCTCCCAACGGACGATAAGCCCGGAGGGTCGTCCCGTCTCTCGCCGGCCACGCGGCGACGACCTGCCTCCGTAACCGCTACGGACGGCAAAGCGCCCGCGCCGCTCTTGGCGGCGCGGGGGACCAATCCCCGTCTTGCCCGCGGGGTGCGCGAACCGCCGGCCTCGCTTCACCCAGCGTGGTGGACCGGACCGTCCGCTCCGTCATAACAGACGGCGCGCGCAACGACCGCCCCGCGTGGCCCGGCCCCCCCAAGGCCGTACAAATCAAAGAACGCCGCACCGAGAAGCAAGAGCCTAGCCAAGGCAGCCTCCCCCACAAGGGGCGAGGCGAAGGGCCACCAACCCGGCGAAGGTCGCCGGACTCCGCGGTCTTGCACGGCAGACGCGGCGCGAAAGCGCGAGGACGGTCAGCCGCGCCAACGGTCGAGCCCCGCTCGTCCGCCCCCTCCGGGGCGGGCCTGAGCCGGGGCGCGCCCCAAGGCGCGTTGCGTGGTGAGGCGCGGACGCGACGAACGGAGACCGCGGGTTCCGAGCGCCGCCGAACGGACGCAAGGGCTGCTAACTCCGCTTGCCCTCCGCCGGGGAGAGCGCGACGGAGCGCTCGACCCTGTGGAGGTCGGGCGTGTTACCCAAAGATCTCCACGAGGAGAGGCCGGAGGAACGGCGATTCGTGAATCGCCCCTACGGAGAGGGCTTCCCTGAGAGTGGGGTTAGGGGATGTCGATTTCGAGGAGGGGGGCGTGTTGCTGTTTGCCGTCGATGTCGGTGTCGTCGGGGTTGCCGGCCATGACGTTGCGGGGGATGGTGACTTTGATGGCGTAGGCGGGCTCGTAGATGAAGACCTTGGCTTCGTCCACGGGCACGGCGTAGAGGCGGGCGACGACCGAGGGCGAGACGGCCTCCGCTTCGACGACGCGCCGGAAGTCCTCGGGGCGGTCGAACATGATGTCGAAGGTGCGGAGGGAGGCGCCGGCGTTGGCGCTCCGCACGGCGCTGGCGATATCGCGCAGCTTGGTCATGGGGCCGGTCTCCTCTTCATGAGGGCATTAGAGGTCGATGATCTCGACGGTGGCGGTGTCGCGCCAGGTTTGGGGTTCGAGGATGTGCCATACGCTCCACTCGTAGACCTCGCCGGCGGGGATGGCGCCGCCGGGGAAGGGCTGGGCGACGTTGCCCGCGGTGGTGAGCTTACCGGGGAACTCGACGTGGCCCGCGACGGCGGCGTGACGCGCGACAGCGGCAGTGGCCGTGGATTGCTCGGCGGCGACTCCTTCGATCAGGATGCCTACCTCGTGGGCGGGGCGGTGGCGCAGCGGCTCGTTGGGGCCCATCACTCCGTCGCGGCCGTAGGTGCGGAAGCGCACGGTGTAGCTGCCGCGCTCGATGCCCGCGATTTCGAGGTTGCGCTCCGCGGCGGCGCGGACTTGGGCGTAGAACTCGTCGATGTGCTCGATGAGGGCGGGGTCGCGGGCGGCGATGATCTGGAGGGAGCGGTAGCCGACGGGGGCGGCGCCCTCGAGCTTCACGGTGTAGCGATCGGTGGGACGGAACTCGGCGCCGGAGACCCGCACGGAGCGTTCGTCGATGGCCTCGAATCGGGCGTTGGTTATGTCCAGGGTGCCGGAGGGCAGGACCGTCTCATAGGGGTCGGCGTTTTCGTATAGGGAGACGGCGGCCACGGTGCGGGGCGTGGAGACGACGCCCGCCTTCGTCGGCTCGGCGACGAAGTGATCGGCGCGGAGGGTGATGAAGGCGCAGGAGCCCTCCTGGACGGGCGTGGTCATGAGGGGGCCCTTGTCCATGGTGCGGGCGGCGTGCCATGCCAGACCCTGGTGGAAGCCGGCGCGCAGCGGCGGGCCGGCGAAGATGGCGGGGTCGGTGCAGCGCCCGCCGACGATCACGTCCGCGCCCGCTTCGAGCGCCTCCGTGAATGGCTCGACCCCCATCATCGCGACGATATGGGCGCTGCGGTCGACAGCCTCGTCGGTTAGGGCTGGGACGGGGCCCATGGGCGCGACCTTGCCCTCGGCGAGCTTCGCCTTCACGTAGGACTTGTCGACCTCGCAGCGCAGGAGGGCGAGCCGGAACCTGAGCCCCTTGTTCCGGGCGATGTCGCGGACGATGTCGGCGACGGCGTTCACCTGGGTGTCGCCGCCCGCGGTGCCCGCCGAGCCCATGATGAACGGAGCGTCAATCGAGCGTGCTCCTTCGATGAGCGTGCCGAGGTCCTGCTTGGTGCCGCGGTAGTTGAAGGAGCCGGTGCCGAGCTGCAGCGGCCCCAAGTCGGAGGTGCCGGCGTCGGAGGCGATGAAGTGGGGGCGGCGGTCAAGTCCCGCCTTGAAGCCGCGGTAGGAGAAGCCGGCCCCGACGAGGCCGATCGACATCATGCGCATTTCGTCCATGATGGCCTCGGGGTGCAAGCTAGCCCAAGTAGTCCTTGTAATCCTTGGCGTGCCGCTCGATTTCGCGGCGGACAGCGTCCTGGTCGGCGCCCGTGGTGGGGCGGAGGATGATGCGGTTGGCGCCGGCCTCGATGTAGGCTGCGCCGATGTCCGGGCCCTCGTCTTCGCCGACGAGCATGGTGACGTCCAGCGACTCGGGGTCGCGGCCGGCGGAGGCGGCGAGTTCGTGGAGCTCGCGGATCTTCTCGCCGAGCGCCTGGGGGGTGAAGCGGTGGGGGAGCCAGCCGTCGCCGTACTTCACGACGCGGGGGAGGACGTTCTTGGCGTAGCCGCCGATCAGGATAGGCGGGTTCGGTTGCTGGAGCGGCTTGGGGTCGCAGCGCAGGAGGGGGAAGTCGTGGAACTCGCCGTGGAACTCGGCGCGCTCCTTGGTCCAAAGCTCCTTCATCACCAGGCAGGCTTCGAGTGACTGCGCCCAGGGACGGTCCGTGTCGCCGCCCATGATCGCGGTCTCTTCTTTGTTCCATCCCGTGCCGATCCCGAAGATGAAGCGCCCGCCCCCGTAGCGGTCGAGGGTGGCGATCTGCTTGGCGAGGATGAGGGTGTTGCGCTCGGGCATGAGCAGGACGCAGGTACCGATTTTGATGTGGGACGTGGTCTTCGCCGCCAGAGCCATGGCCACGATCGGGTCCATGAAGCCGGGCACCTGGCCGCCGGGGAAGACCGGCGAGTAGCTGGCGCACTCGACGGGCGCGACGGGGTGGTCGGAGACCCAATACGACTCGAAGCCTGCGTCCTCGACGTCCTTGGCCATGACGGCGGGATCGACGTTCACGGCGGGCGGATCGGGTGGGTTGGGTAGCTGGACGCCGATGTTCACGAAGCGCTCCTCATTGGCACACCGCTAGCCGAGAAGCCTCTTGGCGTGGTCGTTGATGGCTTCGGCGAACTCGTCCTCGGTGAGGACCGACGGCGAACGGACGATGAGACGTTGGACTCCGGCCTTCTCGTAGCGCTCGATGAGGCCGCGGTCGGTCCCTTCGCCGTAGGTGAAGCTGATATCGAGGGCGTCGAAGTCGCGGCCCGCCTCGTCCATCATGCGGCGCAGACGCTCGATCTCGGGGGCGAGCTCTTCGGGAGTGTAGCGGTGGGGCAGCCAGCCCTCGCCGTACTTGACGACACGATCGAGGGCGCGCTTGGCGATACCGCCGATGAGGACCGGCGGATGCGGCTTCTGCGCGGGCTTCGGGTCGCAGCGCACCTGCGGGTAGTCGTAGAACTTGCCGTGGTATTCGGAGACCTCGTTCGTCCACAGGTCTTTGAGTACCTCGACGGCTTCGAGCGACTGCGCCCAGGGCCGCTTGGGGTCGCCGCCCATGATGACGCTCTCCTCCTTGTTCCACCCCGAGCCAATGGCGAGGATGAAGCGGCCGCCGCTATAGACATCGATGGTGGCGATCTCCTTCGCCAACTGAATCGGGTTGCGCTCGGGCATGAGCAGGACCGACGGGCCGAACTTGATCCGCGAGGTCACCACCGACGCCCGGGCGAGCGCCGTCATGGGGTCGAGGAAGCCGGGCACCTGGCCGCCGGGGAAGACCGGCGAGTAGCTGGCGCACTCGATGGGCGCGATGAGGTGATCGGCGACCCAGTACGACTCGAAGCCGGCGTCCTCGACCTGCTTGGCGACGAACGCGGGGTCGAGGTTGACGTGGGGATAGATCGGCAGGGGATGAGAGATGCCGAACTTCATGGAAGCACTCCTCGCTCAGAGATTGGTGGACGCGCCAGGCCGTGCTCCGCGTCAAACGCGGGGGCGCTGACGAGCTGCCCCGTCATTGACGCGGGGGTCTGCAACGCCAGAAAGACGGCGGTTTCCCCGGTGTCGTCGGGGAGGCGCATGCGGGGGTCGGCGGTCCAGTCTTCGTTGGGACGGGTGTAGACGAGGCCGGGGTCGAGCAGGTTGACGGCGACGCCAGGCTCCGCGATTTCGGCGGCTAGGGCCTCGCTGACCCGGTTGAGCGCCGCCTTCGAGGCCCCATAGGCACCCCAGCCGGGACGTCCGAGGTTGGCGGCGCCGGAGGTCACGTTCACCACCACGCCGCGGCCCTGTTCGATCATCAACGGCACGACCGCCTGGCAGACGAGGAGGGCCGCGGTGCAGTTGACGTCCATGATGCGCCGCCACTCGTCGATCTCATAGTCGAGGACGGGAACGTTGCGCGACTGGGCGTTGGTGTGCAGGCGGTAGCCGCCGGCGTTGTTGACCAGGATGTCGATACCGCCGAGCGTCTCAACGGCTTGCGACGTCATGCGGGCGATCTGCGCGGCGTCGGTTAGGTCGGCGGTGAGGGCGGCTCCGGTGCGGCCCAAGGCGCGAATCGCGGCGGCAGCCTCTTCGACCTCAGCGGAGGTGCGGGCAACGACGGCGACGTCGGCACCCTCGGCGGCGTAGGCCAGCGCGATACTGCGGCCGATGCCCCGTCCGCCTCCGGTCACGAGGGCCCGCCGCCCCTGTAAACGCTGCGTCGCCACAATGGGGGAGGATGGCAGGAGGGGGCGGGTTCGTCAAGCCGACGGGGGGCTGTGAGGGGCGCCCTGTTGGGTCGTTACACTGTATGAGCCAAGCGCGGCCGGATGGACCGACTACTCCAAGAGGGGGTAAAGATGTTTACCTGCGCGGTCTGTGATGCGAAAGAGGGCCGTGAGGAGTTGGTTGACGAGGTCTTTCGCGTCGACGGACAGTATGTCCTCGTCGGCCGTATTCCGGCGGTGGTGTGCGCACGTTGCGGCGAGGAGGCCTTCAGCCGCGAGACAACGGAGAAGGTCCGTCTGATGGTCCATGGCGAGGCGAAGGCGACAACGTCCATCTCCATGCAGGTTTTTGACTTCGCCTCATGATCGAGGATCCTTGCGGCCCCGCGGCTCTGGCACCGCAGTGTGACATCGGCCCCTTTCTTGCCCCCAAGAGCCCGTGCTAGCCTGACGCTCGTGTTAAAGTAGACGGTCGGCGGAGCGCCTCTGCTTCGAGTACGCGCGCCGCCCGCACCGAACGGGCGTTGAAAGGTTGGGACCGCGGCGTAGATGGCAGATCAACCGATGCTCCAGGTCGAAGACCTGGTCGTGGTCTACCCCGGCGGCGTGCGAGCCGTCGACGGCATCTCGTTCTCGGTTGCGCAGGGTGAGTTCTTCGGCTTTCTCGGACCCAACGGCGCAGGCAAGAGCACGACCCTCAAGGTGCTGGGCACCTTGCTCAGGAAAACCTCGGGGCGGGTGACCGTGGCCGGCTACGACATGGACCGGCAGCCCGGCGCCATACGTGAGAACATCGGCTTCGCGCTGCAGGACGTCGGCCTCGACGACCTCGCGACGGGACGAGACTTCCTGCGCCTCCAGGGCCTGCTCTACAAGCTCCCGCGCCGGCGTGCCGAGGAGCGCGCCGACGAGCTTCTGGCGCTGCTGGGCTTGGAGGATGCCGCCGACCGCAAGGTGGGGGCCTACTCCGGCGGGATGCGCCGCCGCGTCGACCTCCTGAGCGCCTTGGTCCACGAGCCACCGATCCTGTTCCTCGACGAGCCGACGACGGGACTCGATCCCCAGAGCCGCCTCGTCATCTGGGACTACCTGAAGCAAATCAACGCGGAGGGCGTCACCATCGTCCTCACGACGCAGATCATGGAGGAAGCCGACCGCCTGTGCCGGCGCATCGCGATCATCGACGAGGGCAAGATCGTGGCGCGAGGGACGCCGGACTCGCTGAAGGACGAGGTGGGCGGCGACGTCGTGTCGCTGACCGTGGCTACCGAGGACGGGGCGGACGGACCGAGCGACCCCGACGGCGTGCGCGCTCTGGTGACGGCGCAGTCCTACGTGCAGGACGCGACCTGGGCCGGCGACTGCCTCCAGATCACCGTCGACGACGGCGGGTCCGCGGCGGCCGGACTGATGCGGACGCTTAACGAGCGCGGTGTGCCCGTGGCGTCGGTCTCGGTCTCAGAGCCCACCCTCGACGATGTCTTCCTGAAGTTCACCGGCCGGTCGATCCGCTCCGACGCGGGCTCCGGCAGCGGCGGCGACGCGCTGTTCCGGCCCTTC
Organism: Dehalococcoidia bacterium; assembly: GCA_965261455.1. Classification (GTDB taxonomy): domain Bacteria; phylum Chloroflexota; class Dehalococcoidia; order SHYB01; family SHYB01; genus DAOUKH01. Next base: position 834,476 of record OZ253453.1, read on the forward strand.
CTCGGCCTCAAGAATCGCTGATGCTCCGACTCGCGGCAGAAACCTACTACCTCTACCGGCGCAACATCCGCATCTGGATGCTGCAGCCGATCATCATCATTCCGCCGCTGTTTATCACGGCCTTCTTCTTCGTGGTGTTCAGCGCCGGCTTCGATGGGCTGATCTTTCTCCCGGAGTTTCCCACCGACGACTATCAGGCGTTCCTCACACCCATGATCGTCGTGCAGGCGATCATCTTCACCTCCGCCGACGCGGGCCTCGCGCTCATCACCGACATGCTCTCGGGCTACCTCGACAAGCTGCTCCTTGCGCCGATCAACCGCCTCTCGATCCTGGCGGGGCATCTGCTCGTCGCGGCCACGCGCGGCCTGCTGCAAGGGCTCGTCGTCATCCTGATCGCCTTCGCCTTCGGCGTGACCTTCGAGACGGGCGCTCTCGGCATCATCGTGCTGCTGCTCGCGTCGTCGGTCTTCGGTCTCATCTGGTCGTGCCTCAGCCTGCTCATCGCGCTGAAGACGAGGAGCGCGCAAGCGATGCAGGCCTCGTTCATCATCTTCTTCCCGTTCGTCTTCATCACCACCGCCTTCCTCCCCGTCGAACTCCTCGGCGGGTGGTTCGAGGTTGCCGTCAAGCTCAACCCCGTCACCTACGTCATGGACGCCCTCCGCGCCTTGGTTATCGACGGCTGGGACTGGAGTACGATCCTGCCCGGCTTCTGGGTGCTCGCGGGAGGGTCCTTGCTGTTCGTGACCTGGACCACCTGGATGTTCCGCAAGGAAACGGCCTAGGCGCTCGGCACGCTGGCTCTTTCGCCGCCGCCCCGTCCACCTCGACATGCTCGGCCCCAAGGCTTGACCGCGGCATAGAGCGGAGAGCGACCTTACACCTCTCTCTCCCTCAGGAGACTGGGAGAGGTCACGCGCAGCAGGCGCGCCGACGCCCGCCAGCCACCCCGCCCCCAAATGCCCCGCAACGTAGTACTATGCCGCCAGCGTCAGGACATGCCCTGCACAGGGCAGCAGGCCCACACATGGCCCAGATTGAGGTGACCAATGATCGGTAGGATGATAGGCGCCGCCAAGTTGAATGTAGACACCTACGAGGAGGTGGAAGCGGACAAAAGCGCCACGGGACAAGCGCTGCTCGTGGTACTGCTCGTCACCGTTGCCAGCGTCGTTGGCACGCTGTTGCTTGGTGATGACGTCGACGTGGTCAGGGCGCTGATCGTCGGCATTATCCGGGGGGTAGTGAGCTGGGCCCTGTGGGCGCTGGTCACTATGCTCATCGGGACTACGCTACTGAAGACAGAGAGGACCGAAGCCGACTGGGGAGAACTGGCCCGGACCACGGGGTTTGCCCAGACTCCGGGGATCCTCAACGTCCTTGTGTTCATACCGGCGGTCGGAGTAGTGATCGCTCTGGTAGCGTTCATCTGGAGCATCGTGGCCATGTTGATTGGCGTACGGCAGGCTCTGGACTACACCTCCACCTGGCGGGCATTCTTCGTAGTCTTGCTCGCCCTCATTCCAGTGCTCATCCTGAACGGCATCATCATTGCGCTGACCGGCGGCGTGGATGGAACGTCGTAGAGACCGCTTCGTAAGGTTGGACCGGCAGGACCGCAAGGAGTAACCATGCGGCTTCAAGGCAAGGTGGCCATCGTGACCGGCGGCGCTCAGGGGATTGGGCGCGAGTACTGCCTGCGCTTCGCCGGCGAGGGGGCCGCTGTCGTGGTAGCCGACCTGCGCACCGAGCAAGCCCAAGCGCTCGCCGCCGAGATCGAATCGTCCGGCGGCCGCGCGCTGGCCCTCGAGACCGACGTCGCCGACGAGGGGAGCGCCGACCGCATGGCCCAAGCGGCGGTCGACCGCTTCGGCGGGATCGACGTGCTGGTCAACAACGCCGCGATCTACTACGACCTCGACGTCCGCGATTACTCCATCGAGTACCTGCGCAAGGTCCTCGACGTCAACGTCGTCGGCACGCTGATCTGCAGCCGCGCCGTGCTCCCGTTCATGCGCGAGCGGGGAGGAGGCTCCATCATCAACATCTCCTCGGTGGCGGCCTACCCCGCTCAGGTCTCCTTCCGCCCCGCCAAGACCTTCCCCAACTACGCCTACGGCCTCTCCAAGTCCGGCGTGGTCCACCTGACCAAGTCGATGGCGCGCACCGTCGGCGTCGACAACATCCGGGTGAATGCCATCGCCCCCGGCACGACCCTCACCGAGGCGACCCGGCGCGTGTTGCCTGAGAAGGCCATCGAGGCCAAGCGCCACCTGAAGGCTCTCGGCAAAACGCTCCAGCCGTACGACCTGACGGGCACGGCGCTCTACCTGGCCTCCGACGACAGCGCCCTCATGACCGGCCAGACCCTCGTCGTCGACGCCGGCGACATTATGGAGAGCTAGGGCGCTAGCGCTTCGCCCGCGCGTCGGGCGTTCTCTTCTGCGGAGCGGCGCAACGCGTTGAGGCGTTCCTGCCAGTGGCGGCGGCGCATGTTGGGGTCGGCGCGGAGCTTGGCGCGGAGGGCTTCGGTGGCGGCGTAGTCGACGGCGAGGGATTCGTCGTCGGTCTCGCCGGTGAGCACGACGCCGTAGTCGCGGCGCGCGCCCTCGACCGAGACGTACTCGTCGAGCACGTCCTCGCGGACCGCTTCGGGGTCGCGGTCGAGCGGGTCGCCCCAGCCCCCGCCGCCGCCGAACTGGTAGATGATCGCCTCGCCCGGGGTGTGGGGAGTCTTGAACGCCGTCGAGGTAACCTCAAAGGCGTTGGGGCCGCCGCCGCGCATGATGAGATGGTTCGGGGCGCCCTCCCGGCCGCCGGCGATGCCGGGCACGGGATGCTTGACGCCAATGATCCAGGCATTGACCACGACGTCGGCGAGCAACTGCTTGACGTAGAGGCTGCCGGGGTGGCCCCGCCACTGCCCAGGGCCGCCGGTGTCGGGGGTGATGTCGCGGGTGACGAAGCGGGTGGGGTACGTCGACTCCTGGACCTCGGCCTGGGAGCGCATCAGGTTCCCCGAGTTGCAGTTCCGCGCCCCCCAGCCGTCCTGCCCCTCGATGGCGCCGCAGTAGCCAGCGTAGGTGTCGGTGCCCTGATCGACGAAGAAGCGGCCCGTGCGCGGGTCCCTGCCGAAGATCACGGTGGGGCTGGCGAGCTTGTAGACCTGGGGACAGGCGCGCTCGGGGACGGCCTGCGACAGGGCCACCGCAATCGCCTCGCCGACCTCGCTGCCGGGGTGGTGCGTCCCCGCCGCGACCGTCTTGCCGTAGCGGGGGTTGACGCACGTCCCTTCGGGAGCGCGGATCTCGATGCTGTTGAAGAAGCCCTCGTTCTTGGGGATGTCGGGGTCCATCATCGCCGCGAGCTGGGAGACGACGTAGCCGCGGGTGTTGCCGAACGCGCTGTACGAGCCGAGGTTGTCGCGGGTGTCGGAGCCGTCGAAGTCCACCGTCAGCCGTCCGTCGTCGTGGACCGTCACCGCGCAGTGGACGTGGATGTCCTCGTTGCCCTGGGGGTCGCGGTCGGCGTAGACGTCGGCCTGGTAGACTCCCGAAGGCCAGGCGCGGACCTCGTCGCGGAAGCGCTCCTCCGAGTGCCAGATCATGTAATCGACGGCCCGCTTAACCGTCGCCGCGCCGTACCGCGCCGTCAGCTCCTTGAGCCGTCGGACGCCGACCCGGCAGGCCCCGATCTGGGCGCGTATGTCGCCCATGTAGGTGGGCAGGCGGTTGTTGGCCTGGAGCATGTACAGGATGTCGCGGCGCTCTTTGCCGGCCTCGATGATCTTGACCGCGGGGAAACGGACGCCCTCGGCCCACACGTCGAGGGCGTCCATGGGGTAGCCGCCGGGGGCCGCGCCGCCGGTGTCGCCGTGATGGCACTGGATCGAGACGACGAGGACGAGCTCGCCATCGGCGTCGAAGACGGGGGCGAAGACGTTGTAGTCGGGCAGGTGCCCGCCGCCGTGGTAGGGGTCGTTGGAGAGGATCACGTCCCCGTCGGCGAGGCCGTCCTTGCCGAAGAAGTCCAGGGCGAAGCGCACCGGCAGCGTCGAGCTCAACATGAACTGAGGAACGCCCGCGCTCAGGGCGGCGAGCCGTCCCTGCCAGTCCATGATCGAGGCGTTGCGCTCGTTCGACTGGTTGAGGATCGGCGTCGTGGCGGTCAGGCTGACGTGGGTGGCCACCTCGACGCAGGTGGTCTCCATCGCCCCGCGGATGACCTCGGCGGTCACCGGGTCGATGTCGGGAGGCCGCCGGCCCTCCGGCGCCCGCCCCCGCGCTTCGGCGAGCTTGGCCAAGTCCACTGGCTGCTGCATGGTCATCTCTGGAACTCCGCCGACATTGTGCGCGCAATCTCACGGCCGCCCAAGGGCTGAAGGGGGCGGTTGTTGGGGACGCCGCCGGTGAGGGCGGAGACTTGGCGGAGCTGTTCGCTGGACACCGTCCCCGTCTCGGCCATCACCAGCCAATCGACCGGGCCGTTGCATGGGGGCGTCGTCTTCGACCCGGTGTAGCGGTAGTAGCCCAGGTTGCTCGGCGGGTAGAGGCTCGGGTCCAGTCGGCCGTGCGCGGCGACCGTTTCGCCCGTGCCGGGTGCGGCGTCGATCAACTTCTGAATCGCGGAGTCGGCGTCGCCGTCGCGGTAGAGCCGCGATACGACCGCTAGCGCGCCCGCGTCGTCGGCGTGCACCATGTGTAGCTCCAGCGCGAATGACTCGCCGTCTATCGTGTGCTCCGAGGGGACGTGCGCGTGCAGGGATTTTAGATGATGGGTACGCCCGCCGAGGTCGATGGCGTTCCCTTCCTCGTAGTGGGCCTGCACCAGCCTGCCGTCGTTTTCGATTTCGACGGCGGGGCTTCCGTAGGCGAAGGAGAGCGGCCGCCCGGGCCCGTCGACGTAGCCGGCGATGTCGATCGGCGACTGGCGGGCGCCCACCTTGCAGGCGCGGTAAGCTTCGGAGAGGTCGCCCCAGCGCTCAGGCCCTCCCTCGCCGGTGTAGCCCCACTCGACGGCCGCGCCGCCTCCGCACGCACCTAGTATGAGGGACACGACGGAGAGTGAAATCGCCACAGCGCCTAGCTTCGAAACTCCTCGTGGCCGCCGGTGCGTCATACGCGGTTTCCAAGACGAGAGGGCACGGTCGCCATGATACACGGCGTCCGAGCGCCCGCCACCCTAGCGGCGCACCACCTCGAGGTCGTCGCCCGGCGAGAGCGCCACGCGGCGCACGTTGATGCCGAACTTCAGCAGCCAATACCAAACGGTCCCCTTGGAGACGCCGAGATCGGCGGCCATGGCGGGCAGCCCTTTCTCGTTGTACATCTCGGGAAGGAGTTCCTCCAAGGGGCGGTTGTAGCGGGTCTCAATCTGCTTCATAAGCTTGCTCTTGCGGACCATCGTCCACCTCCATGCGGATTGTTGAAGTCTTGCAACCTCTTTATAAACGTTTCGGAACCGCATACGAAAGTAGGCGATGTCACACCGCCCCGCCGTTGGCTTGCGCGACGGTCTCTAGTAGGCTGAGGCGCCAGGGAGCACCGGCCCATGTCCAAGAACTACCGACTCTTCGCCGCCGTCTACGACCCGATCATGCGCCGGGCCGAACGCACCGTCTATCGCGACTACCGCCGGCGCGCGGCAGGCGGAGCGAGGGGGCGCGTCCTCGAAATCGGCGCGGGCTCCGGGGCCAACCTGCCCTACTACCCGCCCGACGCGGCGCTGACCGCCGTCGACGCCAACATGCACATGCTTCGCCGCCTGAAGGCCAAGGCCGCCAAGGCCGGCGTCGAGGTCGCCGTCCGCCACCTGGACGCCGAGACGCTCCCCTTCGACGATGAGTCGTTCGACACCGTCGTGGCGACGCTCATGCTGTGCAGCGTCGACGATCAGGCGCGGGCGCTTGCCGAGGCTCGCCGCGTCCTTGTCCCCGGCGGCGAGATCCGCTTCGTCGAACACGTGAAGTCCGACGATAGCCGGTGGGCCTTTTTCCAGCACGCCACCACGCCGATCTGGAAACACTTCGCCGCCGGCTGCCATCCCAACCGCGCCACCCTCCAGACAATCGTCGACGCCGGCTTCGAGATCGAAGACGCCGACCACTTCCTCTTCGGCCCGTACCCGGTGCGCCCCCACGTCGTTGGGACCGCCCGCAAACCGCCCCGAGAGCCAGCGCCGCGACCTTAAGCCTCTCCCCCCCACAGAGGAGACCTTTGCGTAACTCGGCGGGCGGGCTTCAGCAAGGTCGCGCGGCCACCGCCTCCCCCCGCCCTCACCCCAACCCTCTCCCAGCGGGAGAGCAACTGTGTTGAAAGTCAAGGGTTCTCTACGGCTGGGACCTCCGTTCTCGCGAACGACGGGTCCCACGCGGCGCCGTGCTTGAGCATGCTGTTGAGGATGACCAGCAGTTTGCGCATGCAGGCGGTCAGCGCGACCTTCTTTGCCTTGCCCGACCCGCAGAGCCGCAGATAGAAGTCCCGGATCACCGGATTGTGGCGCGTGGCCGTAAGCGTGGCCATGTACAGGGTCTGACGAGCCGGCGCCCGACCTCCCCACACGGTGCGCCGCCCGCGCAGCATCCCGCTGTCGCGGTTGAACGGGGCGACCCCGAGCAGGCTCGCGATCTGCTTACCGCCCAGCTCCCCCAGCTCGGGGACCTCCGCCAGCAGCGTCATGCCCAGCACCGGCCCTACCCCGGGGACGCTCCGAAGCAGGTCCTCTCGCTCCCGCCATACCGGATTCCGTTGGATGCGCTTGCTCAGCTCCTCGTCCAGCTTGCGCAACTCCTTTTCCAGCCAGGCGATGTGGCGCTGGATGTCCTTGCGGACCGGCCCCACGGTGCTGCTCAGACGGTTCTTCTCCGCCGTGATCATCGTGACCACCTGCCGCCTTCGCTCCACGTGCGCCTCCAGCGCCTGTGCTTCCGCGTCGGGCAGACGGGTGGGCCGCGGCCGCATGGCCATGCCGAAGTGGCCAATGACCTCCGCGTCCAGCCGGTCCGTCTTGGCCAGCCGTCCGCTCGCCTTGGCGAAGTCCCGCACCTGGCGCGGATTGACCACCGCCGCCGGGATATGCGCCGCGGCGAGCCCCGCCACGACCGCCCGCTGCAGTCCGCCCGTCGATTCCAGCACCACCAGCACCGGCGCCAGGGGTCCGAGCGCGGCGACCAATTCGTCAATTCCCTGCGGCGTGTTGGGGACGCTCCACTGCGTCCCGTCCGGCAGGACGGCGATGTCCAGCACCTTCTTGGAGACGTCGATCCCCACGAAACGTTCCGCTGACTCCACAATCCCTCTCCTTTGGCCCTACCTTGCAGATTCGGGCTTTGCATGCCCTGGCAACTGTTCGGGCTCTTCCTTGGAGTAGGAGCGGCGACCATCGCTCTCCCACGGTCTTTCTTGGACCAGGGAGGTATCGGTCTACCGCTCTCCTCCCCAAGATACAAGGGGGCTAGGACCCAAGCCGCCCAAGTTATGCAAAGGCCCCACAGATGGAGAAATGCATACGGTGTTCCCCCGTTATAATCACCGGCGAACTGCGCCCGAGACGGCGCACGGGGAGACGTCATGCTCAAGCTTTCGGTTGGCCTTCCGACGGATAAGGTGCAGCTCGGCGACGAGTTCAACAGCGGCGAGGGGGTGATGGAGCTCGCGCGGGGCGCGGAGGAGGCCGGCTTCGACGCCGTCCACGTCACCGACCACCCCTTTCCCGAGGATACGTGGATGGCCTCGGGCGGGCATCACGCACTCGATCCGTGGGTCCCGCTCTCGTTCGCGGCGGCGGCCACGACGACCATTGGGCTACAGACTCACATCCTGGTGCTGCCGTACCGGAACCCCTTTCTTACCGCCAAGTCCGTGGTGAGCCTCGACGTTCTCTCCGGGGGCCGCGTGATTGTCGGCGTCGCCGCGGGTTACCTGGAACCTGAGTTCACCGCGCTCGGCGTCGACTACGCCGAGCGGAACGAGCTCACCGACGAGGCAATCGTCGCGATGAAGCGGGCATGGACAGAAGACGGCATCTCGATGCAAGGGCGGCACTTCTCCGTCGCGGGCCACTCGATGCTGCCAAAGCCGAGGCAGAAGCCTCACCCACCGATCTGGATCGGCGGAAACAGCAAGCGGGCGATACGGCGGGCGGTCGACCTAGCGGACGGGTGGATCCCTATCCCCAACTTCAAGGCCACCGTGGCCCGGCGCAAGACGCCGGCAATCGAGAACCTCGACGACCTTCGCGGACGCATCGCCTACGCCCGCGAGTACGCCGAGGACGCTGGGCGCACCGCACCGCTCGACATCGTCTTCGTGCCCTTCGGCCTCGGCGACTTCCGCAACCCCACGTTCAGCCCCGAGGAGTTCCTCGACAACGCTGGCCGGCTCCAGGAGATGGGCGTGACGTGGCTCAGCGTGAACTTGCCCAGCGACAACCGCGCCGTGCTGCTGGAGAGCATGCGGCGCTTCTCTGAAGACATCAGACCCAAGCTGGCCTAGCCCCAAAGGAGCGGACCATGCCGTTGCACCCACAGGCCGAAGCCATCGCCCGCGCGTTCGCCGAGAGGATGGCAACCGCGAGCGGCGCTGCACCGACCATCCAAGAGCGGCGTGCCGCCGTGGACGCGTCGCCGCGTGTGCCGGGGCCGGACATGGCCCGGGTCGAGGACCGGATGGTCGAAGGCCCCAACGGCGACGTGCCGGTGCGGGTCCTTGTTCCCCACGGCGCGGGGCCGTTTCCTGTCGTCATGTACTTCCACGGCGGCGGGTGGGTGATCGGCACCGTCGATTCGAGCGAAGCGATGGCGCGAAGCATCGCGGAGGCGAGCGGCTGCATCGTCGTCTCCGTCGAATACCGGCTCTCTCCAGAGCACAAGTTCCCCATGGGGCTCGAGGACTGCTACGCCGCCACCCGCTGGGCCGCGGAGGAGGCCGCCTCCTTCGGCGGCGACGGCTCACGGCTTGCGGTGAGCGGCGACAGCTCCGGCGGCAACCTGGCCGCAGCGGTGTGCCTCGTCGCCCGCGATCGCGGCGCCCCCGCCATCGCCTATCAGGCGCTCATCTACCCCGTGCTCGACCGCAACTTCGAGACGCAGTCGTACGAGGACAACGCCAACGGCTACCTGCTCACCCGCCGCATGATGGTGAGCAACTGGCGCGACTATCTCGACCGCGAGGAGACCGCTGCCAACCCCTATGCCGCGCCGGTGCAGTCGAAGGACGTGTCGGGGCTTCCCCCGGCCTATGTGCTGACGGCTGAGTACGACCCCCTGCGCGACGAGGGCGAGGCTTACGCCGGCATGCTGGAACGGGCCGGCGTCCCTACGCGCTACGTCTGCTACGCGGGCATGGTGCACGGCTTTTTCGGCTTCACGGGCCAAATCGACATGGCGCGCGAAGCCGTGGCGGATGTCGGCGCGGCCGTCCGATCCGCGCTGGCGAGGTAAGGAGCGGACCAGTGTTCTCCCTCTGGAGACCTTTGTGCCGCGCGCGTAGAATCCCTGTCGTACCACCCCACTAGGAGGCTCCCCTTGCTGCAAGTTGGCGTCGTCTTCCCCCAGACCGAAATCACCGCTGATCCGAAGGCCGTCGAGGCCTATGCCGTCGCCGTGGAGGAGATGGGCTTCGACTACATCCTTGCCTTCGATCACGTGCTCGGCGCGGACACGACAAACCGCCCCGATTGGAAACCGCTTCGGGGCGGGCCGCCCGCCTACACCCTCCACAGCATGTTCCACGAGCCCTTCGTCCTCTTCGGCTACCTGGCACACGTCACCAAGCGCGTCGAGCTCGTCACCGGCGTGATCATCCTGGCGCAGCGTCAGGCCGTCCTCGTGGCCAAGCAGGCGGCGGAGGTCGACGTTCTTAGCGGCGGACGCATGCGTCTTGGGATCGGCACCGGCTGGAACCACTTCGAATACGACGCGCTGGACATGAACTGGCGCGACCGCGGCAAGCGCAGCGAGGAGCAAGTCGAGGTGATGCGCGAGCTCTGGACGAAAGAGACGGTGAGTTACAAGGGGAAGTGGCACACGATACCGGAGATGGGTCTCAACCCCATGCCGGTGCAGCGCCCGATCCCAGTCTGGTTCGGCGGGCGCTCTGACCCCCTGCTCGACCGCGTGGGCCGCATCGGCGACGGGTGGTTCCCCAACATGGGCCCTAAGCAAGTCGCCGAGGGGATGAAGAAGGTCCGCGCCGCGGCCGAGAAGGCGGGCCGCGATCCCAATTCGATCGGGCTCGAAACGTCGGAGGCGATCATCAACCAGTCGCCGGAAGAGGCCGCCGGGCGCGGCCAACTCTGGAAAGAAATCGGGCTCACCCATCTGGCGCTCAACACGATGGGGGCCGGGCTCGAGGGAGTCGACGCCCACCTCGACGCCCTGCGCCGCTTCAAGGGGGCGCTTGCGCCCTGGTAGCGGGGTCTGCCGCCTTCTCTCGGTGGAGACCCTTGCGTAACCCGCCCGCAGGCCCAAGTGTGGGTAGGGCCGGGAGGTCTTGCCTCTTCTCCCGCCGGGAGAAGATTGAGATGAGGTACCCCCTCTACCACCGCCACCGGTGATCAACGTCCGCCATCCCTTCCCGTAGGGGCGAGTCGCGACTCGCCCGCTCCCCAACCCCGCGCGCGGGCACTGTGACACGCCCCCTTGACTCCCTGCGCCCTCGCTGCTAAAGTAGCCAATAGAGAACTTATGTTCTCGCTGGCCTAGCTCCCTGAAGGTAGCCATCGGCCGCTAGCCCGCCCTTAGAGGGGGCGGAGACACTGCCTCTAACAGTGTAAGGGGGCCGGGTAAGAAAGCTCGCCGGATCGGCCCTCGGGTCATCCTGCTCGGAGTGCGCCCGGGCAGGCATCCTTCCCCGGCGCGACCCGCGCGACGGGAGCAGGGCCTCCTCCGGTTAGGTGCATCCTCCAGCCTCCGGGGGAGACTGAGAGAGAGCGCGCCGACAGGCGCGCGGGTGCCCGCGGGCGGGAGCGCGGCCTATCGGCGCTTCCAGACGGGCGGGCGTTTTTCGGCGAAGGCGCGGGGGCCCTCGACGCGGTCCTCGGTTTTGGCGAGGGCGTTCCAATAGCCCTCGCGGAGCTTCGCGGCCTGCTCCGGCGGCATGGAGCGGCCCGCCTTGGCGATCTGCTTGTAGGCCTCGATCGCCAGCGGGGCGCCGAGGGCGATGTCCGCCGCGATCTCCGCCGCCTCCGCCATCACGGCGGCGCGGTCGGGCACGACGGACTGGATCAGCCCCACGTCGTAGGCGCGCTGAGCGGTGATGGGGCGCGCGGTGAGCAGGATCTTCATCGCCTCGCCGAGCGGGATCACTCGGACCAACTCGATCAGCCCTGGGTCGGGCATCAGGCTGCGCCGCGCCTCGGGCAGGCCGAACGTCGACTGCTCGGTCGCGACGCGTATGTCGCAGAGGAGGGCCACTTCAAGGCCCGCCGCGATGCAGTGCCCGTCAATGGCCGCGATGATCGGCTTGGGGCAGTCGGCTACGGTGGTGAAGAAACTGGTCGCCGCTCTGGGGGAGGGCGGAGCGGTCTTCGTGACGTCACGCCGCGCCACTTCCTTCAGGTCGGCCCCCGCCGAGAAGGCGCGGCCGCCCTCGCCGGTGAGGACGATGGACAGGATGTCGGGATCGGCCGTGGCCCGCTCGACAGCCTCGGTCAAGCCGTTGCGAAGCTCGGTGTTGAAGGCGTTCATGGCGTGGGGCCGGTTCATGGTGAGCCACGCCGTGCTGCCGCGCTTCTCGTACTTCATTACCTCGGAGGTCGAGGTCATCGTCGTTGCTCCTGGAGGCAATCTCCCCGTGGTCAGACGCCGACGCCGTCGTAGTAACGGTAGCCGCCGGCGACGGCCCCCACCGGTTCGAGGTGCGGCTTGATGTGTTGCTCGAAGGCGTCGCGTATCTCCTCGGCGGTCCACCCACCCTTGCGGACGACGGGCCGGACCGAGCGCGGGTGCGAGTAAATGCTCAGCGTCTCGCCGGCGAGCCCGACGACCTGCCCGTTGACGTAGGCGGCGTCGTCGCTGGCGAGGAAGACGGCGATGGGCGCGATGTCCTCCGGCGTGGGAAGCGAGTCGAGTTTGCCCGCCATCGCGGTGAACGTCCCCACAGTGCGCCGGGTGCGGGCGTAGGGCGCGATGGCGTTAACGCGGATGTTGTGCGGCGCGAGCTCCAGCGCCCAGCTGTAGGTGAAGGCCGAGACGCCGCCCTTGGTCGCCGCATAGAAGGCCCGCCCCTGCACGCCGCCGGCGGCGCCCGACGACACATTGAGGATGACGCCGCGCTTCTGCTCGATCATCCTGTCCACGGCGTGGCGGGCGCAGTTGAAGGTCCCCTTGAGATTGATCCCGATGATTCGGTCGAAGTCCTCTTCGCTCGACTCGAAGATCTGGCGCACGTAGCCCACACCGGCGTTATTCACCAACGTGTCGATGCCGCCGTAAGCTTCGACGCACGTCTCGATGATGCGCTTCGCCGCCCGATAGTCCGAGACATCGTCGATGTTGATGACGGCGGCCCCGCCCTCGGCGGCGATGTCGGCGACAGTCTGCTCGGCGGCGTCGGCCTCGAAGTCGTTGATGACGAGTTTCGCGCCCTCCCGCGCCATCGCCATGGCGTAGGCGCGGCCCAAGCCCTGCCCCGACCCGGTGACGACGATTCGTTTCCCTTCGAGCACTCCCATCCGGCCCCCCTTCAAAGCGCCGTGGCGCTCGGGCGAGTGTAGGAATTGGGCCCCTTGGGGTCAAGCGCTGGCGGAGCGGGGGCCTATCCGTATAATGGCGTGGGTTCTGAGGCAGAGGGTCGGAGGTCGGCGTGTCTAAAGGAGCGGAACTGGTGGTCCGGCACTTCAGCCGGATGGTCGAGCCGGACGGCGGCGCCGTCGAGCTCGTGTCCCTCGAAGGCGCCACTCTGACGGTGCGCTACACCCCCGGCGTCAACGAGGAATGCCAGGACTGCGTGCTCGAACCCGACGATCTTCGCGAGCTGATGAAAGAGGCGCTCGAACGCCAAGACCCCGGCATCACCGAAGTCAAGCTGGAGGGCGCACCGCGCCATGGCTAAGCTGACCATCATCAATCCCGTGGCCGAAGCACAGGCCAACACGCTGACGGCGGAGCGGTTCAGCCCCGCCAAGCGGCCGTCGACGCTGGACGGCAAGCGGGTGGCTTTGTACTGGAACGCCAAGGCCGGCGGCGAGGTCGCTTTGGCGCGAACGCGGGAGCAACTGGAGCGCCTCTACCCCAAGGCGGCCTTCATCGACGTGTTTGGCGATCAGGGCACCCACATGCGCCGCGCCTCCGCCGACCTTCTGGACGACACCGCGGCCCGCGCCGACGCCGCCATCGGCACGACCGCCGACTGAGGCAGCTGCACTTCCTGGCTCATACGTGATATGGCCGAGCTGGAACGACGGGGAGTCGCCACCGTGGCGTGGACGGCGAAGCGGTTCGTCGAGGACGCCCACTGGAGCGCCAACGTCTTCGGTCTGCCCGAACTGCGCATCGCCGAAGCGCCGCATCCCTTCACCAACGAAGACCCCGGCATGATCCGGGCGATGGTCGACGGCGCGATGCCCGCCGTCGTCGAGGCACTCACCAAAGACCCTGAGCCCATCGCCGCCGCGCCCTCCTTCGAGCACATCACCGAGTTCGCGGGCCGCGAGATGGCCTACGAGGGCAGCGACTTGCTCGGCGCGTGGGAGGCGATGAACGCCGCCTTCATCGACGCCGGGTGGAGCGACGGCCTGCCGCTGGCGGCCCCGACGCCGGAGAAGGTCGCGGCCTTCGTCGCTGCGTCGGGGAGGCCCGCCGACGAGGTTGTCGGCATCTTCGAGCCGGGCTTCGGCATCGGGACCGTGGAGAAGATCGCCGCCAACGCGGTGATGGCCGGCTGCAAGCCCGATGTCATGCCCGTCGTGCTCGCCATGACGGAGTGCATCCTCGACCCCGCCATCGGTCTGCGCACCTTCGCCATGTCCACCGGCCCGCAGGCGCCCATCGTCATGGTCAGCGGCCCCATCGCCGACCGGATCGGCATGAACAGCGGCGTCTGCGCCCTAGGGCCGGGCTCGGTGTCCAGCGTCAACGCTTCCATTGGGCGCAGCCTCCGTCTCATCATGATGAACGTCGGGCTCTCCTACCCCGGCGTAAGCGACATGGACACCATCGGCAGCTCCATGAAGTTCAGCGCCTGCGTCGCCGAGAACGAGACCGCCAACCCCTGGCGTCCCTATCGCGTCGAGAAGGGCTACACCGAGGGGCAGTCCACCGTCACCGTCAACGCCCCCTACGGCGTCTGCGAGCTTTTCGACTTCCAGAACCACGACCCCAACCTCCTCGTCGAGACGTTCTGCACGGCCATCAACAACGCGGCACAGGTGTGCAGCGGCTACTGGCTTATCAGCAGCCCCGACAAGGGCGGCCCCGGCCCCTTCCACGGCGACTCGCACAACCTCATCCTGCTCTGCCCCGACCACGCCAAGGCGTTCAACGACGCCGGCTGGTCGCTCAACGACCTCAAGCAGGCACTCTTCGACGGCTCACGGATGAGCTTCCACAAGCTCATGCTGAACAAGCCGAAGCAGGGTTTCGCCGTCGCCCACCCTCACCTTCAGTGGCTGTGGGACACGCCCGACACCGAGGTCTCGCTCTTCCGCAGCCCCGACGCCTTCGACATCCTCGTCGTCGGGGCCGACGCCGGCCGGAGCCTCTATCACTACGGCGGCACCCTTTCGATCACCCGCCCCGTCAGAGAAGTTTAGGCTCGCCGAAACCCAAAGGGGACCTCGTCTCGGTGCAACCAATCGCGGGTCTCAACGTCCTCGACCTCACCTGGCACGTCGCCGGGCCCTACTGCACCAAGATGCTCGCCGACTACGGCGCCGACGTGCTCAAGGTCGAGCGCCCCGGGACCGGCGATCCGGCCCGCGCCTACGGACCCTTTCCGGGCGACATCCCTCACCCCGATAAATCGGGCCTCTTCCTCCACCTCAACACCAACAAGAAGTCGATCACCCTCGACTTCTCCACCGACACCGGCCGCGCCATCCTCTACGACCTCGTCCGCGGCGCCGACGTCGTGGTCGAGAACTTCTCCCCCTCGGTGAAGGAGCGCCTCGGCTTCACCTACGACGACCTCGCCGCGGTCAACCCCGGCATCGTGCTGTGCTCGATCAGCAACTTTGGCCAGACCGGCCCCTACCGGGACTGGAAGGCCGTCGACATGACGATGTACGCCTTCTCGGGCCAGATGAACGGCAGCGGGCAACTCGACAGCGCGCCGCTCAAGACCGCCGACCTGCTGATGCAGGGGCAGGCCGGCTCCGGCGCCTCGGCGGCGATTGTGGCGGCGGCGATGCACCAACGCCGCACCGGCACCGGCCAGGCCATCGACCTTGCCATCGCCGAGATCTCCGTGGGCAGCGCCGACCGCCGCATGACGGCCCTCATCGGCTACCAGTACACCGGCGACATGGCCATCCGCGACGTCATGCTCCCCGCCGCCCTCCCCATCGGCTTCTACCCCTGCGCGGACGGCTATGTCTGCATGACGGTGGCCCCACCGGCCCGCTGGACGCGTTACGTCGACCTGCTCGGCAAACCGGAGCTCAAGGACGACCCCCGCTTCCAGGACCCGATGGTCTTCTCTAGGCCCGAAATCAAGGACGAACTCGACCTCTACCTCTTCACCTGGCTGGCCGAGAACGGCAAGCAGGAGGCGATGGAACAGGCCCAGCAGCACCGCATCGCGGGCACGGCGATCAACTCGACGGTAGACTCGCTCAACGACCCACACCTGAAGGCGCGGGGCTACTTCGTCGAGGCGGAGCACCCCAAGGCCGGACGCCTCCCCTACCCCGGAGCCTCCCTCTTCCTCGACGGCAGCGGCTTCGAGCTGAAGACCACCGCGCCCCTGCTCGGCGAGCACAACGAGGAGATCTACTCGGGGCGGCTGGGCATGACCAAGCTCGAAATCGGGCAGCTTCGCTCGGCGGGGGTCGTATGAGCACCGCCCTGCCCCTCTCCCACATCCGCGTCCTCGACCTCACTCTTATCTGGGCCGGCCCCTACGCCGTCACCCACCTCGGCGACCTGGGGGCGGAGATCATCCGCGTCGAATCGCTCCAGCACCACATCACGAACACGCGCGGCTTCGTCCCTTGGCCCAAGACCAAGGAGGAAGTGGTCAGCCTGGGCTACCTCGGCGGCCTCTACGCCGGCCACGACGCCGGCACACGGCCCTGGAACAAGCACGGCATGTTCAACGGCCTGGGGCGCAACAAAAAGTCGATGACGGTGGATATGACGCGGCCGGAGGGCGTCGAAATCGTCCACGACCTGGTGAAGGTCTGTGACGTGCTTGTCGAGAACAACACCGTCGGGCTGCTCGAACGCTTCGGCCTCGATTGGGAGACGGTGCACCGCATCAACCCGGCGATGGTGTACGTGACCATGCCGATCCACGGGCTGAGCGGACCCTACGGCGACTACATGGGCTTCGGCCCCAACGGGGAGGCCATCTCCGGCCTCCTCTCGCTCCGCGGCTACGACGACAGCGACATCACCACCAGCGGCAACAGCAATCACATGGACACGACCAGCGGGATGGCCGCGGCCTACGCCGCGCTGATGGCGCTCTACGAGCGCGACGAGACCGGTGTGGGCCGCTTCGTCGAGGTCTCTCAGGTCGAGCATCTTATGACCATGATCGGCGCGCCCCTGATGGACGCGGCGATGAACGGGCGCGCCCAGACCACGCTGGGCAACCGCGACCCGGTGCGCGCGCCTCAGAACGCCTACCCCTGCGCCGGCGAGGACCGCTGGGTCGCGCTCAGCGTTGGCTCCGACCAAGAGTGGGACGGCCTCTGTCAGGCCATCGGCCGCGCCGCCCTCATCGAGGACGCGCGGTTCGAGGACGCCGCGTCGCGGCAGGCGAACCAAGACGCGCTCGACGAGATCATCAGCGCCTGGACGTCGCAGCGCGATTCCCGCGCCGCGATGAACGACCTCCAAGCCCACGGCGTGCCCGCCTCGATGGTCGCCAACGAGCGCGACCTCTACGACGACCCCCACCTCCACGACCGCGGCTTCTTCCACGAGAAGACGCAGGAGGACTGCGGCACGCACCGCTACCCCGGCCACACCTTCAAGCTCTCCAAGACGCCGCTGCGCTTCGACACAGCGCCGCCCCTCCTCGGCGAGCACAACCCTTATGTCTACCGCGAGCTGCTCGGCGTCTCCCCGTCCGAGTACCAGCGACTCGAAGCCGAAAAGCACATCGGCATGGACTACGTCCCCGAGGTGCGCTAGGCCCCGGCTCGCGGCCTGCCTAGCGCAGGGCTTTGTAGCCCCGGTACGCCAAGCGGGACGCCGTCGAGAACGTATTCGCAAGACCAAAGAAGAGCCGCGGCTTCGGCAGGAACTCGCCCGCGTCCAGATCCTCGAGAGCCGCCAACGTTCGCTGCAGGCTGGCTTCGATGAGCCGGCGGACTCGTTCATCGGCCAAGTCCAGCCCGCCACAAACCATTACCGGCGCTATGAGACGGGCCAGCACGTTCTGCCGGTAGAGACGCCAACAGTCGTCGAACGTGAAGTCCTCGACCCCCATACCGCATAAGGTTTCGTGGTACTCCTCCAGCACCTCACGCTCGATCCGGCGGCGAGTCTCGGTCGAAATGCTGCCCGCCAGAAAATAGGCCACGTCCCACAGGCCGCTGCCGATGCCGCTCGTCTGCCAGTCGATCAGGGCGAAGTCGTCGCCGCCCCCCTCGCCAAAGAACATGTTGTCCGTTCGAAAATCGCCGTGGATGATGGTCCTGGGCCCGGCGGCGACGTCGCCCATGTAGTCGGCGATTCGCGGTCCGAACGCTTCGGCAAAACGGCGCATGTCGTCGGAGAAGAAATCGCCGAATTTCTTGAGCGTGGGGACGAGGCTCACCAGATAGACAAGCTGCACCAACGGCCTGAACTTCAGGCTCGCGGTGTCGTACATGCGAGACGCGGGCGGCTGATCAACCTTGTTCCAGAAGCCTCCATGCAGCCTCGCGACCGCCCGGACGGCGTTTTTCACCTGCTCCACGCTGACGCCCGCGATCTCGTCCACCGCCTCCATACCCCGCAGGTCTTCGAGCACGAAGACGAAGCGCTGGCCGCGCGCTGCGAAATCGCCATACAGCAGCGACGGCGTCCTGACCAGAGCGTGCGGCGCGAGGAGCCGGTAGAAATCGTGTTCCCGCTTGTAGAACATCTGCTGTTTGCACAACCGCAGCGTCTTCCGGTCCGTGCTGGGCAGCTTGACGATGACCGACTCGGGGCCTTGGGCGGCGTCATCCTCATAGACCAGCCGAAAGCGCAGGATCTCCCCCAACAGACCGACGACGCCCGCGATCGGTTCGACGACGGCATCCTTGATCGCGGGAACGTTGATCGCGCCGCCGGCCGCCAACGCCAACCGCAGCCAATCGACCGTGATTGCTTCCCTGTTTTCGGGCATTGCTGGTTTCGTCATCCGCTCTCCCTCCCCGGTTGTCGCAGCACGGGCCGCGACAGCCCCGCCATACTATCGCCAGCGCCCACGCAACGCTAACGCGTGCTATCGTGGCCCGCGCCAAGACCAGCGGCGGAGGAGATTCCATGCGGGCGTACGAGATACAGACGGGAACGGACATCGACGGGCTGCGCGAGGTCGAGCGTCCGAGCCCGCCACCGGGGCCCGGACAGGTGAAGGTCCGCGTTCGCGCCGTGTCGCTAAACTACCGAGACCTGAACACGGTGCGCCACGCAGCGGCGCGCAAGCTGCGTCTGCCACTGATTCCGTGCTCCGACGGCGCGGGCGAGGTCGCCGAGGTGGGCGCGGGCGTCACCCGCGTGCGTGAGGGCGACCGCGTGGCGGGCATCTTCACCCAGGCCTGGCTCGACGGCCCCGTCCGGCCCGAGTACGAGCCCTCCTCGCTTGGCGGCGGCATGGACGGCATGCTGGCCGAATACGTGACGCTCTCCCAAGAGGGGCTGGTCCACCTGCCGCCGCACCTGTCGTTCGAGGAAGGCTCGACGCTCCCCTGCGCCGCGGTTACCGCCTGGAATGGGATGTTCGTCGCCGACCACGTCCAGGCGGGCGACACCATCCTGGTGCAGGGGACCGGCGGCGTCTCCATCTTCGCCTTGCAGTTCGGGGTGATGACCGGCGCCCGCGTCATCGTCACGTCGAAGAGCGACACCAAGCTCGCCCGCGCCGTCGAGCTCGGGGCCGCCGAAACGATCAACTACGAGACCGAGCCGGAATGGGACCGACGGGTGCGGGAGATCACCGGCGGGCGCGGCGTCGATCACGTCGTCGAGGTCGGGGGCGCGGGGACGCTGGAACGGTCGTTCCGCGCCGCCCGCATCGGGGGCGCGATCAGCCTCATCGGCATCCTCAGCGGCGCGCACAGGGTCGACCCCATGCCGGTGCTGACGCGGCGGCTCCGGCTTCTGGGCATCACCGTCGGTTCTCGCGAGATGTTCGAGGCGATGAACCGCGCCATCACGGTCAACGAACTGCGGCCGGTCGTCGACCGCGTCTACCCCTTTGAGCAGGCCCGGGACGCGCTCCGCTACTTGGAGTCGGCGGCCCACTTCGGCAAGATCGTTATCACCGTCTAGCGGCGCGCACACTTTCGACAGCGGCTCGTTGACTTTCAGTTGGGCTGCACGTCACAGTGCCTGTCCTGTACCGCAACAAGGAGCGAATTGTGAAATTGGCCTGTGAAGGTTGTGACGCTATCCTCAATGAAGAAACCGCCGATGCGCTCTACGCCGCGATGATGGCGCACGGCGCCGAAGCACACTCGAACCTCTTCGAAGGCAAAAGCCCTGACGAGTTGCAGCAGATGCGGCAGCACATGGACGCGCATGTCCGTCAGATGATCGCCGACCAGAACTGATCCGTATCAGTCCACCGGAATGCCGGGGCGGGCCATCGGGCTGCGGGGCTACTCGCTGTCGATCCAGAGGTTGGGCGACGTGTCGATGCCGTGGTTTTCGAAGACGCCGTCGATGCGCGCCTTCTCCGCGTCGCCTATCGACCAATCGAGCGCGCTGAGGTTGTCCTCTACCTCGCCGGCGTTGCGGGTGCCCGCGAGCGCGACGCTGACCGCCGGGTGGGACAACACCCAGCGCAGCGCGAGGTGGGGCAGCTTCTTGCCACGGTCGTCGGCGACGGGGCCGAGGTCCTCGGCGGCGGCGACGTTCTTGGGGAAATTCTCCTCGCCGAACATTCGCAGGAAGAGCGCGGGCAGCATGTTTTCGTTGGCGCGCCAGTCCTCGCCGGTCTTGAACGTCGTCTCGCGGGTGAACGCCCCGGTCAGCATCCCGAAGGCCAGCGGCCCGTAGACCATAACGCCGATGCCGTGCTCCAGGCAGAAGGGCAGGATGTCCTTGTCCATGCGGCGGTCGAACATGTTGTAGCCGCACTGCACCACGTTGATGCGGCGCGTCTCCATGCACTGCTCCATCTGCCGCTTGGTGAAGTTGGAGACGCCGACGAAGCGCGCCTTGCCCTGCCGCACCACCTCGTCGAGCGCGCCCATCGTCTCCTCGAACGGTGTGGTCGCGTCGGGCCAGTGGACGAGCAGGACGTCCACGTAGTCCGTGCCGAGATCGAGCAGGCTCTGATCGATGGAGGCGAAGATCGCCTCGGGGCGGCTGTCGCGGCCCTTGGGCCGGTCGCGGTAGCCGACGCCGCACTTGGTGACGACGAGCACGTCCTTGCGCCGGGCTTCGAGCGCCTTGCCGAGGAACCGCTCGGACTGCCCTCGGCCGTAGGCCGGCGCGGTATCAAAGCAGTTGATGCCCACGTCCACGGCGCGGTTGACCGCCTTAGCGACCTCGGCAGTCTCGACGTCGCCGTAGCCGCCCCCCATCTCCCAGCACCCGAACCCGAGGGCCGAGACTTCGAGGCCCGTCTGTCCGAAGGGTCGATATTCCATCATCGTCACCTCCGGTTCGCTATGCCACGCCGTAGAGGCGCCTTCTGCATATCGGGTCTATTCGTTTGTTTGGCAGGACCAAACCACCTCACTTGCTCTGGGGCGATATAGGAGTTGTATTGCCACCACCAAGACTGACGATCTGGAAGACATAGTCTGTCATGAAAATCATATTCAGGGCTTGTTTCATTGACGAATAGATCGCCAGCCCATGTATTGCTGCATGGCGATTGGGGATCGTTGCTTTTTCGAAATTCTTTCGGTTCTCTTCTGTGACTCTCTCATATAAGTGTTGGACTATTTGGCCGAAGAGTACGAGTCCAAAAGGGTTTCCCATCACAAAGTTTTCAAGCGTTTTTCCTTGTGTTAGTTCCTCCTTGATTCTTTGACTCGAGATGTTTCCAGTGCGATTGTCAAAGAATCTAACACGGAAAACCCTCTCCATCTCCGGGAACAACAACCTGCAAACGCTTCGGTAGAATTTCGCTTCGTAAACATTCATTGCCTCGTGCATTGCATCTTTGGCTTCTTTGTCAATGAGATACCCACCTAGGCGAGATTCGATATCCTGACGAATATCACCCCAATGAGTCCGATAGTAATTAGAGAGACGATTCTCGAGCAGTTGAATATCCTGACCGCATTCTTCGACATAGTGGAATGGTGCGGAATGGTACGGGAGCCAACCGGTCTCTCTGAAAGTGTCTGCAATTTTATTGTATCGAATCCATGCCTTAGCGTAGGGTTCAACTATTGTAGAAAATTTCGTGAGCTCCTGAAAGACCGGGTGTTTTCCCCATTGTCGCATGACTTCTGTCAATGCCTGGGCCAGAGTACTCTCTTCCCACTGCCATTTTATTTTTTCCAATGCCTGTGCTATGGGCGCAACGGCGGCCTCAATGTCTTCCACGATCGCTGCTTCAAATGCTACGTCGCCATCATTCATTGGCATTTCTATGGGGCCTCTTGTGTTAGGGTCATCATACCTCTTCTCTGTACCTTCTCCAATGGAATCGTCTCACGAACGGCGGCTTGCAGATAGTCTGCTAGCTCGCGGACGAAGGGGCGTTGTCGATGTTGCGCCCAGGTCACGTCGTGGCGCTCGCCAGTCAGGCCACGCCGTAGAGGCGTTGGCCGTTGTCGCAGAGAATCTTGCGCTTGTCTTCGGCGTCGATGCCGTTGCGGTCGACGAAGTGGCGGACGCCGTCGGGGTACGGGCCCTCGGGATGGGGGAAGTCGCACGCGGTGACGATGTTGTCCGAGCCGATGTAGTCGACGACGTACTTGAGCGTCGGCTCTTCGAGCTCGGCGGAGAGGAAGCACTGGCGTTTGAAGTACTCGCTCGGCTTCAGCTTCATCGGCGGCAGGTCGCAGTCGTGGTAGCGCTCGTAGAGCTCGTCGTAGTACCACAGGAGATAGGGAAGCCAGCCCGCGCCCGATTCAAGGCCGGCGACGCGCAGATTGGGGTGGCGCTCGCACATGCCGCCGAGGAGCACCTGGAAGAACGCTACCTGCATCTCGATGGGGAAGGTAAAGGCCACGCGCGGCGCGGCCCAGTCGCCGAACCGGTCTTGGCCGATCTGGCCGTGGCCCGCGCCGGCGACGTTGTGCAGGCAGAGCGGCACGTCGAGCTCCTCGAACGTCGACCACAGCGGGTCGTAGTAGGGCTTGTCGAGGGTGATCCCTGGGATCGGCGGCTGGGTGTTGGTGAAGAAGCCCTTGAAGCCGTACTCCTTCACGCAGCGCTCGACCTCGCGAATGGCCGCGTCCACGTTGCGCAGGTCGATCTGGCCGATGGGGATCACGCGGCCTTCTGTGTCCGCCACGAAGTCGGCGACCCAGCGGTTGAAGCCGCGCACCATGGCGTCGGCGACGGCGGGGTCGAGGCCCCAGGCGCCGACTGTCGGGACACCGAAGAGCGCCATCTTGTCGACACCCTGGTCCTCCATCGCCATGAGGTACGACTTGGGGTCGAAGCCGCGCTCGGCGTAGGCGCCGTACTCCGTGTCCCACATCTCGTTCAGATAGTCCATCCGCTTCCACTGCACCGTCGACATGCCGCGGTTGTCGACCATGGTGACGCCGTCGGGCCGCGTCTCGGGCAGGCGGTCGCGAAATTCGGGGTCGATGTAGTCGTCGCGCAGGTCGGGGACGCGATGGTAGTGGGAGTCCGCGTCGATGACCCGGTAGCCCTTGTACATCAGGCTCTCCTTATATCAAACACAGCCGTGTTCCGGCCTAAGCCGCCAGGTTGAACACCCGCACCGCGTTCTCCACCAGCACCTTGCGGCGCTCCTCGTCCGTCCAGCCCTGCATCGAGGCCTCGATGTACTTACGCGAGTCGGGCCACGTCCCCGTGGGATGCGGGTAATCCGACTCCCACATGATGTTGTCGATGCCGATGTAGTCGCGGAGGCGCGCGCCGACTACCTCGTACCAGAAGTGAAAATTCACTGGCAGGTCGAGCTCCTGGGCGGCGTCCCAGAGGGGGTCCCAATAGGGATCGGCCAGGTGCGGATAGCCGAACTGCTGGGGGAAGGCGAAGGTGATGCCCTTGACGCCTCGCTTGTGCATGCGGCGCGCCTCGGCAACGGCCTTCGCGGCGTCCCACATCGGCACGGCAGCCAGGGTGATGAAGCGTCCCGGGTGCGGCTCGGCCCACTCCTCGATCTGGTAGTCGTTGTAGGCTTGGATCGCTTCGAGGCGGAAGGCTTCGTCGTACTCGTTGCTGCTGAAGCCGTGCCCCGCGACGCCGGCCACGTTGGCGAAGAACGTGTGGACGTCCACGCCGTCGCGGTCCATTGCCTCGATGCGCTTTGCCGGCACGTAGGCGATCTCGGGCACGTCCTCCCAGCGCGTGGGGGCCTTGGTCTTGTCGGGCATCACGCCATGGACGATGGCGACGCCGCCGGTCTGGTCTTTACGCTGCCCGTAGATGTACCAGGTCTCGGTCCCGTCGCCGGTCTCCCGCACCTGGGGGATCTTATCGCCCCACTTCTTCTCCGACATGCGCGAGGTCCATGTATAGCGGTCCTCCTGCAGGTGATCGTCCGTGGAAATGACGCGGTAGTCCATGCCTCCGCCTCCACACCGGGCCGATGGTGGCCGGTATTATAGCCCGCCCCTAACCCTATCGAAGCGCCGCGCGGAGGCTAGGGGATAAGCCGGTAGATACCCGAGTTCTGGGAGAGAACGTACAGCCCTCCATCCCGATCTTGGCCGAAGGAGACGATCTGTAGCGGGGTATCGGCCAGCAGAAGGTGTTCCGTGACCTCTTGGCCGTCGTAACGAAGCGCCCATATCCTCCCGGAACAGAAGTCGCCGAAGACGTAGGCCCCCGTGAGCGACGGAATGCCTCCGCCGCGGTAGACGTAGCCGCCGATAACCGAGCAATTGCCCCGCGTGGGGTATTCCCACACGGGGAGGACAGTCCCGGTTGGGTCGCAGTCGGCGGCAGAGAAGCATCGGGAGCCCTCCAGCCTGTTCCAGCCGTAGTCCCCGCCCTTTTCCACCACGTCCACCTCTTCCACACTGTTCTGGCCCACGTCGCCGGCCCACAAGCGTCCCGTCTCCCGGTCAAAGCTGAACCTCCAGGGGTTCCGAAGCCCGTAGGCCCAGATCTCGGGCCGAGCGCTGGAATCCCCTACGAACGGGTTGTCGGGCGGCACCGCGTAGGAGGTCTCACTCGTGGAGTGGGAGACGTCGATGCGCAGGATCGACCCCAGTAGCGTGCCCTTGTTCCGACCGTGGCGCATCGGGTCGCCCCCCGACCCTCCGTCTCCCAGGCCGACGTAGAGGAACCCGTCTGGACCGAAGGCCAGCTGACCTCCGTTGTGGTTGCGGAAGGGCTGGTCGATCTCCATGATCACGAACTCGCTGGCGGGGTCGGCCTGTTGCGTCTCCGCGTTCAGACGGAAACGGGACACAACCGACCGTCTCGGCCCGGAAGCCGAATAGTAGACGTAGAAGTAGCCGTTCTCGTGGTACGCCGGATCGAACGCCAGGCCCAGCAGCCCTTCTTCCGACCCTCCGTCGCTCACCCGGTCTCGGATGTCGAGGAAGACCTCGGCCTCCCGGGCTGCTTCGTCGTTGGGGAAGGCCAAGACGCGGCCGGGCTGCTCGGTGACGAAGAGGCGGTCATCGCCGGCGGCGGGTTGTGTCAGGTTGGTGAGACCGCGAAAGTCCAGGTGCTCGAAGGCCCGCGCCACCGTGAAGGGCCGCAACGGCGGCGCCTTGGTGGCGGGGGAAGGGGACGTTGGAGGCAGGGTAGACGTGGGTGACGGGACGTTGGATGCCGTTGAAGCAGGTGTTGGCGGCTGGGTGGAGCCGCGCGTGGGTGTCGTGGAGTCGCTTGGAAGCGGCGTTGGCGCCGGTGTCTCAGCGGAGGCGGGCGTCGGCGTGGGCGCTGCGGCGGACATGGGCGTCGGCGACGCGAGCGCGGCGACGGAAGGGTCGGCGGTGTCGGAGCCGCACGAGACCACGACGACCGCGAGCAGCAAAGCCGCTAGGACCAAGACTGCACCGACGGAGATCTTCACTTGTGGGCCTTCAGAAGACGGTGGGCCGGGCGTCGGTGGTCATGACGTTCTCCCTTGCCGCAATCCTCCCCCTTTGGGGAGCTTCGCGCAACGGGGCGGCGGGACACCACGAGAGAGGGAGAAAGGCCGGAGGGGAGGGCGCCCACAAGGGGCGCCCCTACGGGGAAAGGCGCGTCGCCGGAGCGTTGTGCTAGAATCGTTCCCTGTCAGGAAGCGACGGCCCCATCGCGGGCGCCCGGCCGAAGGCGGACCCGACATCGACGAGAGACAGCCGAGCGCGCTCCGGGTAGCGGCCCTCGCCGGAGGCGTGGGCGGCGCCAAGCTATCCTGGGGCCTGAGCCGCGCGATGGACCCGGCGCGGCTCACGGTGATCTCGAACACCGGCGACGACGAAACCTTCTATGGACTCCACGTCTCACCCGACCTCGACACGCAGATGTACACCCTCGCGGGGCTGGTCCACGAGGAGCGGGGGTGGGGTCTCGCCGGAGAGACCTTCCATGCCATCGAGATGTTCCGCCGCTACGGCGAGGAAAGCTGGTTCTCGCTAGGCGACCTCGACCTCGTCACCCACGTCCTTCGAACGCGTATGCTCCGCGACGGCCACTCCCTCACGCAGATCACCCACGACCTCTCACGGCGCCTCGGCGTGCCCTGCGGCCTCGCGCCCGCCACCGACGACCCCCTCCGCACGACCATCGCGACGCGGGGCGGCCCTCTCTCGCTCCAAAGCTACTTCGTTGAGCACAAGTGCGAGCCCGTCGCCACCGGCGTCTCCTACGAGGGAAGCGCCGACGCCGCGCCATCGCCCGCCGCGACTAGCGCCCTCGACGAGGCCGACGCCATCGTCTTCTGCCCCTCTAACCCCGTGATCAGCATCGCGCCCATTCTTGCCGTCCCCGGAATCCGCGAGCGCGTGGCGCACTTCCGCGGGCCCCGCGTCGCCGTCAGCCCCCTGGTGGGGGGACGGGCGCTGCGCGGCCCCGCCGCCAAGCTCATGGCCGAACTCGGCGAGGACGTGAGCAGCGCGGGCGTCGCCGAGCGCCTCGTTGGACTCTGCGACGTCCTCATCATCGACCACGAAGACGCCGGCGAAGCGGAAGCGGTGCGCGCGCGGGGGATCGAGCCGGTCACGCGCGCCACGGTCATGAACGACGCCGCCTCGAAGGAGCGCCTGGCCCGCGAGGTGCTGGACATCATCGAAGCCCGCATGGGCCTGGAAGACCCCGCCGCGAGCCGTCAAGGGACCGCCCGATGACCGCCGGCCCTATCATCTGCCTCGTCCCGATGAAACCGCTGGCGAGCGCCAAACGGCGCCTGCGACGCGTCCTCGACCCCCGATCAAGGGCCGCGCTCGCCCTCCTGATGCTCGACCACGTGCTCGGCGCGGCCGCCGCGACTCCCGAAATCGCGGAGACACGAGTCGTGGGCGGCGACCGCTGGGTGCGCGACGCCGCCACACGGCGCGGCGCGACGTGGCTCGGCGACGCGGCGGCGCTCAACCTCGCCCTCGAAAGGGCGGCGCGCGGCGCCTACGACGACGGCGCCGCGGCCGTGCTCATCCTGCCCGCCGACTTGGGCCTAATCGCGCCCGGTGACATCACCTTCATCGCCGGGGCCTCCCACGGACTCAGCCGGACCGTACTCGCCAAGGCGGCCCGCGATCGGGGCACCAACGCATTGCTCGCCCCCCGCGGCATGCTGCCGCCGCTGCGCTTCGGCAAGGACAGTTTCCCCGCCCACGCCGACCTCTGCCGCAGCGCCGGTATTCCCTGCGAAGTCATCGACCGCCCCGGCCTCGCCTTCGACCTCGACACCCCCTACGGGATCGGCATCTACCGCGCGGCGCGGCCCACCCTCGACGCCGACCTCGACCCCTGGCGGCAACGGCTCCCCGAAGACGCATTCCAATCCCGCGCCGAGGAAACGCCCGCGTGAGCGCACCCCTCCTGGGACTGCTGCTGCCCACGCGCGGCCTGCTCCTCGGGGAGGGCGGCGTCAATGGCAGGGAGTCCGCCACTTCCGTCCTCGACTTGGCCGAGCGCGCCGAAGCGCTTGGCTTCGACTCCGTGTGGGCCGGCGACAGCCTCGTCGCCAAGCCGCGGCTTGAACCCCTCGCTACCCTGGCGGCGGTGGCAGCGCGCACGACTCGTGTTCGTTTGGGCACGTCGGTGCTGCTAGCGCCGCTCCGTTCGCCCGTCCTGCTAGCGCAGACCGCGACCGCGGTAGACGTGCTCTCCGGCGGGCGCCTCGACCTCGGCGTCGGTGTCGGCGGCGCATTCAACGAGGCCCAACGCAACGAATGGCTCGCCGCGGGCGTCGATCCGAAGGAGCGCGGCGCCCGCATGACCGAGATCGTCCGGCTCTGCAAGCGCCTCTGGACCGAGGACGGCGTGACCCACGAGGGCCGCTTCCATACCGTCCGCGACGCCTCGCTCAACCCGAAGCCTGTCCAGCCGGGCGGCGTCCCTTTGCTCCTCGCGAGCCATCTCGCCACGGGCGGCGACGCCCAATACCGCCGCGCCGGCCGCTACGCCGACGGCGTGATCGGCATCTCCGACTCGCCCGAGGACTTCGCCGAGGTGCTGCGCCGCGTCCGTGGCCACGCCGAGGTGTCGGGGCGCGACCCCAACGCGCTGCGCGCCGTCTTCTACGTCACGGTCAACATCCGCGCCGACGAGCAGGCGGCGACCGCCGAGGCCGACGACTTTATCCGCCGTTACTACGGCCTGAACTTCTGGGCCGACAAGTGGGGCCCGTTCGCCGGACCGGAGGCCGTTGCCCGCCGTCTGGCCGAGTACGCCGCAGCCGGAGCGCAAGAGATCGTGGTGCGCTTCGCCTCGTTCGACCAGCAGGACCAGGCCGAAACCTTCATCAGCAACGTAGCGCCAATCATCCGCGAGGCGCGCGTCACCGATCGGTGACGCGCGGTCCAACGCGAAGGAGTACCGATGTCGAGAACGATGCTTCAGTGGGGGAGACGCCCCTCTAGAGGGAGGGTCCTACTCGCCGCCCTCATGTCGATACTCGCCGCCGCGCTCGCGGTGGCCGCATGCGGGTCCGACGAGCCTGATCAGGTCAAGTTCATGGCCGGCTTCAAGCCCCAGGCCAACCTTCCTTTCGCCGCCGCTTACGTGGCGGAGAAACAGGGCTACTTCGCCGATGAGGGTCTCGAAGTCGAGATACTTCACTCCCAGGGCGGGCAGCACATTCCCCTGCTCGCTTCCGGCGAGATCGACGTCGCCACGGCCGACGCCGGCGATGTCCTCCAGCGCAACGCCGACGGCGTCCCTATCACCGCCGTCACGCTCTTCGGGCAGCGGGGACAGCAGGCCTTTATTGCACTCGAATCCTCCGGCATCGCCGCGCCGCGCGATTGGGAAGGCAAGCGCTTCGGCTACAAGGGGACGGTGCCGCCGGCCTACCTCGCTATCCTCGAAACCGCGGGCGTCGACCGGTCGACCATCGAGGAGATCCGCGTCGGCTACGATGCCCGCATCCTCAGCCAGGGCCAGATCGACGTGCTCGCCGTCTTCAAGTCGAACGAGCCCAACATCCTGGCGGGCCTCGGCTTCCCCGTCACCGTCTTTGACCCCGCCGACTTCGGCGTGCCGCAGCTCGGCCTCACCTACGTCGTCAACAGCGACAGCCTTGATGAGAAGTCCGACGTGATCGAGCGGTTCGTCGCGGCGACGCTGCGGGCCGTGGAGTTCGCCATGGAAAACGAGGAGGCGACGCTCGACATCATCCTCGAGTTCGCCCCCTTGGAGGACCGCGAGCACCAGCGCTTCATGCTGCGGCAGGAGCTCGCCAACGCGCAGAGCGACCTGACCGCCGAACGCGGCGTGGGGACGATGACGGAGGCGCAGTGGCAGGCGCTCCACGACCACCTGACCGCGTTCGACGCGCTGTCGGCACCCGTGGACGTGGGGAACGTCTTCGACGCCCGATTTGTCGAGGCCGCCCACGACGGCGGGTAGAAGAGCGTGAGGGGCCGCGCCTTGACAGTGTCGGAGCGTCGGGGCTAGGCTGCTTCTGCCTCCCACTTCCTGAAACGGCCCTCCATATGACCGACAAAGCGCTTGCAGGTCAGACCGCCATCGTAGGCATCGCGACGAGCGACTTCCACGAGTTGTACCAGACCCGCGACCCCGAGCGCACCCGCGAAGAGCTTGCCATTCACGTCCTGCGGGACGCCTGCGACGACGCCGGGATCGACGTGGGGCAGATCGACGGGCTCATCGTCGGCGGCAACCAGTTCTACGAGCCGTTCGCCTACCGCTCCGGCCTCACCGACGTGCGCTTCCTCGCGGGCTATCCCTCGGCGGGGCGCATGTGCACCGTCGCCCTCATTCACGCGGCGATGGCGGTGCATCATGGGCTCGCCGACTACGTGGCGTTGTTCAACTCGGTGACCTTCCGCAGCCAGGCGCAGGTCTTTGGCGGCGGCCCTACCCAGGGCGACCTCTACGACTCGATCTACGGCATGGCCTCCCCCGGGGCGCAGTACTCGCTTGGCTTCACCCGATACCAGCACCTCTACGGCGGGACCGAGCGCGATCTCGGCGCGATCCCGGTGGCCTTCCGCAAGCACGCCTCGATGAACCCCAAGGCGGTGATGCAGAAGCCGTTCACCATCGACGAATACCTCGAAGCCCGCTTCGTGGCCAAGCCCCTGCGCCTGTTCGACTACTGCCTGGTCAACGACGGCGCCGTGCTCTACATCGTCACCTCCACCGAGCGCGCCAAGGACCTCAAGCACACGCCGGTGCTCATCCAGGGCGCGGCGGAACGGGCCACCATCCGCGAGCAGTACGTCGACCCCGACTTCTGGTTCGAGGCGTGCGCCTCCATGCGGAAGGACATGCTCGACCCGCTCGGCGTCGGCCTCGGCGACATCGACGCGCTGCAGGCCTACGACAACTTCAGCGTGTCCGCGCTGTGGGGGCTCGAAGGCTTCGGCTTCGCGCCGCGCGGCGAGGGGCTCCAGTGGGTACAGGACGGGCGTATCGAGCTCGGGGGCGAGTACCCCATGAACACGAGCGGCGGCATGTTGAGCGAGGCCTATCTCCAAGGGTGGAACAATCACGCCGAGGCGGTGCGCCAGTTGCGCTGGGAGGCCGGCGAGCGCCAGGTGCCCAACTGCCGCAACATCCTGTACTGGTGCCTCTCCGCCGTGCCCAACGCCTCGCTCTTGGCGAGAGGCGACTAGAACCGTGACCTACGAGAAGCCGCTGCCGCGCATCACCAAGGAAGACCGCCCCTTCTGGGAGGCCGCCAAGCGGCACGTGCTCGTCCTCCCCAAGTGCCGGGGCTGCGGCCACGTCTCCTTCCCGCCGTACGTCGCCTGCTCGAAGTGCCTCTCGTTCGACCGCGATTGGATCGAGGCGAGCGGGCGCGGCAAGGTCTGGGGCTACATCGAGATGCGCCAGCCCTATATCAAGTCGTTCGAGGACGACCTGCCGTATAATGTCGTCCTGGTCGAGCTGGAAGAGGGGCCGTTTATGTACAGCAACGTCACCGGCATCCCCAGCGACGAGATCAAGCCCGACCTGCCCTTGGAGGCGTACTTCGAGGACGTCACCGACGAGATTACATTGATCAAATTTAGGCCCAGGCAAGAATAACCGCCCGGCCGCAGAGGTAACCCATGATCCCCTGGGAAATCGGTCTCGGCATCCTCATCGCCGCTATCGTGATCTTCGGCTTCTACTTGTGGAACACCCCGAAGGACCGGATCAAGGACAAGTAGCCGCCCGCCGATGCCCAAGCACCCCCTCCACGACGTCGCCATCGCCGGCGTCTACAACACCAAGCAGGCCCGCATCCTCGAAGGGTATACGTCGCCCACGATCACGCTGGAAGCCATTCGCGGCGTCATCGAGGAATCGGGGATCGACGGCGCGGAGATCGACGGGGTCTCCGTCGGCGGGGGCGTCCTCAACACCGGCCAGTTCACCTACTTGTTCGGCGCCGGTCCGGCGTGGCGCGGACAGGGCGAAGGCCGGGGCATAGCAGCCATCCTGGAGGCGGCTTCCGCCATCGCGACCGGCCAATGCACCACGGCGCTGGTCGCGGCGGGCTCGGCGAACGTCTACACCGCGCGCGAATCGACGGCGCCCTGGACGCGCCCCGGCAACGAGTTCGTCGCGTCCTGGGGACTCTTCACCGCCGCCGAGTTCGCCCTCATCGCGCGCCGCCACATGCACACCTACGGCACGACGCCGGAGCACCTCGCCACCGTCTCCGCCACCATCCGCAACAACGGCCACATCAACCCCGACGCCGTCTACTACGGCCGCGGCCCCTTCGAGCCCAAGGACATTCTGGACTCGCGCATGGTGGCCGATCCCTACCACCTGCTCGACTGCGCCATGACCTCCGAAGGCGGCTGCGCCCTCATACTGACCACGGCGGAGCGCGCCCGCGACGCCAAGAACAAGCCCGCCTACATCCTCGGCGGGGGCCGCGACGGCTTCGGCCCCTCCTACCACCACCCGCCCGCCTTCGACCTGAAGGGGCGGGCGGGCGCGTCGTACCCCAACGGCTGGGTCGGCCGCCAGGCGGCGGAGCGCAGCTTCGCCATGGCCGGCATCGGGCCCAACGACGTCGACGTCTGCGAGTTCTACGACCCCTTCTCGTTCGAAATCATCCGCCAGTTCGAGGCCTACGGCTTCTGCGGCGAGGGCGAGGGCGGCGACTTCATCATGGACGGCACCATCGCGCCCGGCGGCCGCTTCCCCATCACCACCGACGGCGGCCTGATGTCGTTCAGCCACGGCGGCGCGGCGGTGCAACTGCTCCAGCGCGCCATCCGCGGCGTCCACCAACTGCGGGGGCAGTGCCCCACCAACCAGGTCGAAGGGGCCGAGGTGGCGATGTCAACCAACGGTGGGGCCGGCGCTCTTTTCACCGACGTGATGATCTTAGGATCGGAGCAGCCGTGAGCCTCACCCGACCGCAGCCGGGCACGATTCCCCTGCCGCAACCCACGGTCTTCTCGCAGCCGTTCTGGGACGCCTGCAAGCGCGGCGAGCTCACCTTCCAGCGCTGCAACGACTGCGAAGGGATCGTCTTCATTCCCCAGCCGGCCTGCACCCACTGCCTCTCGACGGACCTGCGCTGGGAGCGCAGCGCGGGCAAGGGCGCCGTCTATAGCTGGACCGTCGTCTGGCGCCCCCAGACGCCCGCCTTCGAGATCCCCTACGCCATCTCCATCGTCGACGTGGACGAGGGCTACCAGATGATGACCAACATCATCGGCATCGATCCCGCCACGCTAGAAGTGGGCCAGCGCGTCGAAGTCTCCTTCCACGAGATGAACGACGAAATCACGATGCCCTACTTCCGCCCGGCGGCCTAGCGGCTCCGCCTGTCGCCTACGGGCGTCTTCTGGGCACGCTGTACGAGCCAATGTCTGCGCCGTGAGGGAGGACAACGATGCCGACGGGACAGATCGTCCAAGTCAACGTCAAGCCTGAGGGGTCGGGGCGGCCCGGCCTGCCCAAGAAGCCCGTCGAATCGGCCCGGGCGACCGCCGGCGGGCTCGAAGGCGATTTCAACCACTACCGCACCTACAGCAAGGGGGGCGATCCCGACAACGCCTTGATGATCATGACCACCGGGGCCATCGAGGACCTGAACCGCGAGGGCTGGCCGGTGCGGGCGGGGGACATCGGCGAGAACGTCACCATCTCCGGCGTCGCCTACGGCGACTTCGAGCCGGGGCGGCGGGTGCGCGTCGGCGGGGCGACCGTCGAAATCACTAAGGCGGCCAATCCCTGCGCCAACCTGTACACGCTGCCCTATGTCGGCGAGGAGCGCGGCCCGGCATTCCTCAAGACCATGATGGGGCGCCGCGGCTGGTACGCCCGCGTGATCGAAGCGGGCGAGGTCGCCCCCGGCGGGCCCGTCCAGCTGATCAGCGAAGGCGAGAGCGCCTAGCAGCCTCCCTTGCGTTCGGCGCCCTATCGGCGCTATCGTACAGGTAAGCAAGAAAGGAGGTGGTCAATTTTGAAACATGCTCAACGGACTAGCGAGGTGCTTACCCCGTAAGCGGAAGCCGGAGAAGGACACGCTCACCGGTGTTCCGCGAAGGAATACCAAGGTAAGCACTGGGGCCCCGAAGTTCTCGGTAGAAGTCCGCCGAGACGGCCGCAAGGCCGAAACGCTTCGGGGCCTTTGCTATTTCGCGACGTTGCGCTACTAAAGCCGGACGGGGAACAAACGGCGGCCTTGCGGCGTCATACAGATGAGCACAGTGCTTATGGGGAGGAACCTCCTGCGGATGCGAATTCTTACGTTCCTCCTCATCATCCTAGCGGCGGCCCTAGGCGTCGCGTGCGGCGGGGAAGACGCGCCCAGCCCCACCCAAGCACCGACCCCCACACCGGCCGGAACGTCGGCGCCAGCTATTGTCGAGGTCAAAGCGCCCATCGAAGACGTAACGCTGCACGTCTTGGAGTCCGACCCGGTGCAGTACTTCCTCGAAATCAGGTCCGGCGTCCCCAGCACCTGTCTCACGTTTGACCGCATCGACGTGGAACGGTCGGGGAAAGAAATCACGGTCGCCGTCATCAATCGGGTTGTGACCAGGGACATCGCCTGCGAGGAAATCCAGAGGGTCGCGCCGCACTCGGTGGCTCTGGGGAGCGACTTCGAGCCCAGCGCTACCTACACCATCCGGGTCAACGACTGGGAGACGTCGTTCACGACGAAGGCCGCGCCGACCGAGGTCGAAGCGCCTATCGAGGAGGTTACACTGCACGTCTTGGAGTCCGACCCGGTGCAGTACTTCCTCGAATTTAGGGCCGGCGTCCCCAACACCTGTCACACGTTCGACCGGACTGACGTGGAACGGTCGGGGAAAGAGATCACGGTCGCCGTCATCAATCGGGTTGTGACCGGCGACATCGCCTGCGAGGAAATCGAGAGGGTCGCGCCGCACTCGGTGGCTCTAGGGAGCGACTTCGAGGCCGGCGTCACCTACACCGTCCGGGTCAACGACCGGGAGACCTCCTTCACCACGGAACCGAAAACGACCGAGGTCCCCGCGCCCATCGACGGCGTGGAACTCAACATCGACGAGTCCGACCCGCCGCAATACTTCCTCGAAGTCACGTCCGGCCTTCCCGACGCCTGCCACACGTTCGACCGGATCGAGACGCAGCGGTCCGGGACGGAGATTACGGTTACCGTCATCAACCGCGTGGTCACCGGCGACGTCGCCTGCGCGCAGGTCTACGGCACCGAGACGCACTCGGTGGCCCTAGGGAGCGACTTCTTGCCGGACGTTACGTACACCGCCCTGGTCAACGACGAGGGGCTGATCTTTGCAGCGTTGTAGCACAGGCGGCGGGAGGCCCATCATGCGGATCCCCTTCCTCATCCTCGGCCTCCTGCCAGCACTGCTGCTGGCCGCCGTGGCTTGCGGGGAAGACGCGCCCATTCCGACCTCAGCGCCCACGCCGGACAGGGCCCAGACGGCGACTCCCGAAACGACCGAGATCCCCGCGCCCATTCTGACCTCAGCACCTACGCCGGACAGGGCCCAGACGGCGACTCCCGAAACGACCGAAGTCCCCGCGCCCATTCCGACCTCAGCACCTACGCCGGACAGGGCCCAGACGGCGACTCCCGAAACGACCGAGGTCCCCGCGCCCATTCCGACCTCAGCACCTACGCCGGACAGGGCCCAGACGGCGACTCCCGAAACGACCGAAGTCCCCGCGCCCATTCCGACCTCAGCACCTACGCCGGAGAGGGCCCAGACGGTCACTCCCGAAACGACCGAAGTCCCCGCGCCCATCGACGGCGTAGAACTCAACATCGCCGAGTCCGACCCGCCACAATACTTCCTCGAAGTCACGTCCGGCCTCCCCGACGCCTGCCACACGTTCGACGGGATCGACACGCAACGGGCGGGGACTGAGATTACGGTCACCGTCATCAACCGCGTGCTCACCGGCGACATCGCCTGCGCGCAGGTCTACGAAACCGAGTCAAGCACAATGTTCCTGGGGAGCGAGTTCGAGGCCGACGTCACGTACACCGTCCGGGTCAACGACTGGGAGACATCCTTCACGACGGAGGCCGCCGCGGTCGAGGTCGAAGCGCCAATCGAGGACGTAACCCTCAACATTGTCGAGTCCGACCCGCCACAATACTTCCTCGAGATCGTCTCCGGTCTTCCTACCACCTGTCACATTTTGGAGCGGAACGACGTGAACCAGTTGCCGTGGGAGGAGGTAATGGTTACCGTCGTCAACCGTGTCGCCGCCACCGGCCCCGCCTGCGCGGAGAGTGGCGAGACTAAGACGACGGTGGTACCTCTGAGAAGCGGGTTTCGGCCGAGCGAGACCTATGGCGGTCGGGTCAATGACTGGGTCATGCTCCTCACTCCGGAATCCGCTATTGCGAGATTCGCCACTCCAAAAGCTGCGACTACTGCGGTTCCCGCCCCCATTGAGAGCGTCAACCTCTACGCGTGGTTGGGATTTGGCCTGCCGGAGTATTCCCTCAAGATCGTCTCCAGCCTCCCCACTCTCTGCCACGTGTTCGACCAGGCCGAGACGCAACGGTCGGAGACAGAAATAGCGGTCGCCGTGATGAACCGCTTCGCTCCAGGCGGAGAGGCCTGCACGGAGATCAGCCTGAGCCAGACGACCTGGGTGGACTTGGGGAGGGACCTTGACCTCGGCGTGAGGTACACCGTCCGGGTCAACGACTGGAATACCTCCTTCACGGCGGAACCAGAACCGATCGAGGTCGAGGCCTCCGTCGAAGACGTAGTCATCCGCATGGAAGATCACACGCCGGGTCATTACCTCGCAGTCACCTACAGGCTACCCAACACCTGCCACATCCCCGACCGGCCCACTGTGCAAGAGCGTGGCAGGAAGATTACGGTCACCGCCATCACCCGCGCATTCGCCAGGGGCGACGCGTGCGGGGATATCGACAGCACGGTGACGTCCTTTGTATGGGTGGGGCACTTGGACTGGAACGCGACCTATACCCTGCAGGTCAACGACTGGGAGGCGCCCTTCACCAACGACCCCACTGAACAACTGGGCGGCATCCCTATCCAGGACATATCCATCAACGTGGACGAATCCGACACGCAGCGCTATGTCCTCGAAATCACCCACGGACCCAGGCTGTACGGCCACTGCTACTCAGTCGACCCAGTCCTACAGGGGCTCCTAGCGCCGCCGTGGGCTGAAGGCACGTACCGGGTCTCGCTCCATGCCCGACCCGACGAGCGTGGCGGCTGCTCGGAGACGGATGAGCCCAAGACGACCGTAGTCAAGCTGACACACGACTTCCAACCAGGCACACTCTATACCATTCAGGTGAACGACTCGACGATATTCTTCACCAGGGCGCCGCAACCTATCCCGGAAGTCTATGGTCCTCTTCCACACTACTACGGCAGTCCTTTCCTTGAAGCGCCAACCGTGCGGCCGACCAAGTCCCAGCCCCGGCGCTACTTCCTCGACTCCGTTGTCGAGTTCGTGCCCGGTTGCAACGAAATGGACCGCACGGATCTCCGGCAGTCCGGCGACAATATCCACTTCCGCGCGATCCTCCTTGACTATTGGTGGCCCAATGCACACTGCGATCTCCTCTTTGGGTATCGCTACTCCATAGACCTGGGGAGCGACTTCGAGCCCGGCGTGACCTACACCGTTTATTCCCAAGGCAGAGTAGTGGCTCAGTTCACCGCCGAGTAGCGCCGCAGCCGTAAGGCCCGCGCGTTGACGCTCGCACGGGGGCGCTGCTAGGATGCGCCATCCTCTGCTTTCAGAAGGCGCGCGGGACTAACGCGCGCGGGACGGGCGATGAGTATCAAGGACAAGTACGCGATCGCGGGCTTGGGCGTGACCAAGCAGGGCAAGCTGCCCGAGGTCACGACGCGCGAGGTGGCCCGCGAGGCGATGGAGTTGGCCCTCGCCGACGCCGGCCTGAAGCGCGCCGACATCGACGGCTTCATCTACCAATCGGGTATGGAAGGCGATACCTACGACTGCCGCTACCTGGGCATCTCGCCGATGAATTTCTGGGCGATGCAGGCGGGCGGCGCGACGGCGGGCGCGACGGTCATGGCCGCCATCGGCGCGATCGAGGCGGGGGTGGCCACGACGGTGCTCTGCATGGGGGCGTCGCGGCTGCGCAGCGCGAACCTGCGCTTGGGGGCCGTCGCCTACG
The DNA here is from genome assembly GCA_965261455.1 of Dehalococcoidia bacterium. GTDB lineage: Bacteria > Chloroflexota > Dehalococcoidia > SHYB01 > SHYB01 > DAOUKH01. The sequence continues at coordinate 872,182 of OZ253453.1, forward strand.
GCTACGCGCAGGCGTGGGGGCTGGTGAGCCCCATCGCCAACCATGCCCTGAACGCGACGCGCCACATGGCGGTCTACGGCACGACGCACGAGCAGTTGGGGAGCGTCGCGGTGACGCAGCGGGAGTACGCCTGCATGCGCCCCGAGGCCATGGAGTACGGCAAGCCGATCACGCTGGACGACTACTTCGCCTCGCCCCGGATCGCCCATCCCTTCCGGCTGCTCGACTGCACCCGCGACACCGACGGTGGCGTCGCACTCATCGTCACCAGCGCGGAGCGGGCGCGCGCCCTCACCGACAAGCCGGTGTACATCATGGGCGTGGGCGCGGGCTGCAACATCCAGCGGTGGCACGACAAGACCGTCTACCAGGGCCTCGACTGCTCGCGCCCCAAGGAGTCGGCCTTCCGCACCGCGGGCATCTCCACCGCCGACGTCGACGTGTTCGAGTGCTACGACGCCTTCACCATCAACGTGATCATGCAGCTCGAAGGCTACGGCTTTTGCGGCGAGGGCGAAGGCGGCCCGTTCGTCGAGGCAGGCGAGACCAAGCTCGGCGGCGGGATTCCCACCAACACCGCCGGCGGGCAGCTCTCCGGCTGGTACGCCCAGGGCTTCACGCCGCTGACCGAGGGCCTGCGGCAGATGCGCGGCGAGTGCGGCGACGCCCAAGTCGACGGCGCCGAGATCGCGCTGGTGACCGGACACGGAGGTAACGCCGGCGTGCACAACACCTGGAACCACTCCTGCCTGGTGCTGCGGAGGTAGCATGACCACGACGCCGTCCAAGCCGGGCCCCGACGACCTCTTCACCGACCCCCGCGACGACGAGTTCTGGGAGGGCGTGCGGCGCGGCGAGCTTCTAGTATTCCAGTGCGGCACGTGCGGCAACTACTACTGGCCCGCCACCTCGTGCCTCAACGACTGCGGCATGGAGTCGATGCGCTGGGTCCCCGCGAGCGGGAAGGGCGTGCTCCACACCTTCACCGTCTACTACCGCGCGCTGAACCCAGGGTGGAAGGACGACGTGCCCTACAACGTGGCGGTGGTCGAGTTGGACGAAGGGCCGTTTATGTTCAGCAACGTCGTGGGCGTGGAGAACGAGGCCCTCGAAGTCGGGATGCGGCTCGAGGCCGTCTTCAACGAAGTGCGGCCCGGCGTCACGCTGCCGCAGTTCGCCCCGGCGGCGTCCTAAGCACCCGACCGCTCCTCCGCGTAGCGCCGGACCTCCGGCGCGACCTCGGTGGCGAAGTGCCGCACGCTCGCCTCCGTCAGGGCCGGATCGCCGACCCACGCGATGGCGAAGTACTCCACCCCGGCGTCGACGTAGCCCTTGAGCGACGCGATGCAATCCTCGGTGGGGCCGATGAGGTAGTACTTGTTCCCCTTCTTGGCGCCGGGGTTCGTCGGGTCCTTCGAGATGTCGTACGCAGCGAGGTCGGTAAGGCCGACGAAGACCAGGAAGGCGCGTTCGATGGACACCGGATCACGCCCCCGCGCCTCGGTCTCCCGGGTCAGGGCGGCTAGGCCGTCGGCGTAGCGCTCGGGGGTCATGAGGTAGGGGAACCAGCCCGCGCCGTGGGAGGCGGTGCGGCGGCGGCAGGCCGGGCCTCTTCCACCGAACCACAGGCGGGGGTGCGGCTGTTGCACGGGCCGGGGCAGCAGGGTCACGTCCTCGAAGGGGTAGAAGCGGCCGTCGTGGGTGACCGACTCCTCGGTCCATACCCGCGTCAGCACCTCGATGCCCTCGTCCATGCGTGCGCCCCGCTCGCGGGGCGGGACGCCGCTCGCGAGCCACTCGTTGGGGTACTCGCCGCCGACGCCGAGGCCGGCGATGAGCCGTCCGTCGGAGAGCCGGTCGATATGGGTCAGCGCCTTGGCGACAGGGATAGGGTGCCGGAGCGGGAGCAGGAGCACGCCGGAGATCAAATCGACCCGGGTGGTGAGGACCGCCGCCGCGGCAAGCTGCGTCAGGCAGTCGCCGATGGGCCGGCCCGTCATCACGTGGTCGCCGGTCCAGAGGCCATCGTAGCCGAGGGCCTCGGCCTCGGGCGCGGCCTTTCGGATGTCGTAGGTAGGGCCTCCGAGCGTCACCGCGAACTTGATTGGGCTCATGATTGCGGCTCCTCTTCGCGTTCCGCCGCTCCGCCAAGCAGCTCTTCGATGATGAAGTCGTTATGCTGGCCGAGCGGCTCGGCGGGGGCCAGTGGCGGGGGCGGCGCACCCTCGAAGCGCCACGGCGGACGCATCACGGCCTGCTGCCCCAAGTCCTCCTGCGGTACGCCGACGAAGGCGCCCCTGGCAGCCAGGTGGGGGTCGGCGGCGACGTGGCGCGCCGAGCGGTAGGGCATCGCGGCGACGCCGGCCTCTTGGAGCAGGCGTACGGCCTCCTCCGGCGCTCTCGCCGACGCCCATACCGAGATCGCCGCGGCGATCTCGGTCCCCGGAGGCCCGCCGCGCAGGTCGGCGCGGCCTATCGCGCCGCAAAGGGCGGCGAAGTCCGTGTCCTCGAAGACGGCGATGCTGACCCAAGCGTCGTCGCCGGCACAGCGGTAAAGCTCGTGGACGAGGGCGTCGTCGAGCCGGTTGGCCGAGCGCTCGGCGACATGTCCATTCATCGAGAAGTCGGCGATCTGCGCGCCGAGCGCGTTGCTCACCACCTCGCGGGCCGAGATGTCCACAAGGCGGCCACGACCCGTCTTGCGCCGTTCGTAGAGCGCCGCCAGGACACCGAAGACCAGCGCGGCGCCAACGCGGAGATCGACGCTGTCGCCCAGGGCGGCAGGGGCGGCGTCGGGGTAGCCGGTGAGCGTGCCGAGTCCGCCCTGCACCGAGAATATGCTGGCGAAGCCGGCGTAGCGGCTCTCGGGCCCGGTCTGCCCCGCGCTCGACACCGTTGCGACGATGATGTCGGGCCTGACGCGGCGCAGCGACGCGTAGTCGAAGCCCAGGCGTTCGAGGACGCCGGGGCGGTAGCTCGCGGTCAGCACGTCGCTCACCGAGACGAGGCGGCGCAGCAGAGCCGCGCCGTCGCTCGCGGCGAGGTCGGCGGCGAGGCTGAGCTTGTTGAGGTTCAGGTCGTTGAACTGGGGTGAGACGGCGCTGTTGCGGCGGCGGTAGAAGCCCGCCCGGCTCACGTCGGGGCGGGCGGGCCATTCGACCTTGATCACCTCCGCGCCGAGCCAGCCCAGTTGCAGCGAGGCATACGGGCCGGCTCCGGCCCAGGTGAGATCGACCACACGGACGCCTTGGAGCGGAAGCACGCCTACCGCCCTCCTGCCACGCCGAGCCGGTCATTGTGTTCGCCCAAACGGGGCGGCGGCCCGGGCGGGCCCGCGTCGGCGGGGAAGGGCAGACCGGGCAGGGCGACCGGGCCGCCCGCCGTGGGCACGTCCTCGAAGAAGCCGCGGTGTTCGAGCTGCCGCGATTCGAAGAGATCGGCGACGGTGCTGAACACGCCGACGGGGACGCCGTCCTCCGCCAGCGCGTGGTAGACCTCTTCCTTGGGCCGCGACGACAATGCGCCGCTGATAGCGGCTTGCAGCTCGTCCACCGCCGGGCCGAGGCCGCGGGCGGCGAAGTCGAAGCGGTCGTCGTCAAGGAAGCGCTCAAGGCCGAGGCGGCGCAGCAGGGCGGCCCAGTGGCGCGCGCCGGAGGGCAGGACCTGAACGAATCCGTCGACACAGGCGAAGGTCCCGCTGCCGGCGTAGCGGGCGGAGAAGCGGTCGAGCTCGACGCCGTCCAGCCAGGCGACGTGGCGGATGCGCCCCAAGGCCACAATGGCCTCGTACTTCGAGACTTCGACGCGGACGCCAAGCCCCGACTCCTGGCGCCCCAACAGCGCGGCGACGGCGGCCGAGGCGGCGGTCCAACCCGCGTCGTACTCCGAGATCGGCGCTTGAGGCTGTACCGGTGGGCGGTCAGGAGAGCCGCCCGCGAGGCCGCCGCCGGGGAGCACGCTCGTCTCGCCCGAGGCGTGGACGAGGTTCAACGGCTCGGCTCGGTACTTCGCGTAGGGCCCCGGCGCGCCGAAGGCGACGATGCGAAGATCGACGAGCGGGCCGGCGGTATCGCGGCCCGCGGAGGCCGGCGACGCGGGACTTTCGTCCTGGATGAGCAGGTCGGCGCCGTCGAGGAGCCCTGCGATGGCCTGCCAGCCCTCGTTGGAGGCGGGGTCGGCCTCGACGCTGAGTTTGCCGGCATTCAGATAGGCGAAGAGGCCGCCGCCATTGAGATCGGGGACGCCTCCGCGGAACGGCCCCTCGCCTCTAGCGGGGTCGCCCGTTCCGGGGCGCTCGACCTTGACGACCTCCGCGCCGAGCCGGGCCAGCAGCCGCCCGCAGAAGGGGCCGGCGATACGCTCGGCGCACTCTACGACACGGACTCCCGTGAGCATCGCGCCGCCCCGGTTAGTTCTCGAACCGCGGCATGACCTCGGCGGCGAACCGTTCCAGCGACGCCATGATCTTCTCGTGAGGGATCTTGCCCGTCTGGACGATGAAGAGCAGGTCGTCGAAGCCGTTCTTCACGTAGCGCTGCGCCTGCGCGGCCACCTCGTCGGGGTCGCCGATGCACCAGCCGCCCTTGCCCATGCCGCGCTTCTTGTAGCGGTCGATGTCCCACACCACGTCTTCGGGAACCTTCTCCGCGGCCTCCCTGGCGTACTCGTAGGACTTGACCTCGCGCCCGCGCCAGCCGGCCTTGATCTTGCTGATGAACGAGGTCTGGTACCACGCGGCACCGGTCGCGCCCACCTCGACCGCCTCCTCCATCGACTCGCCGCAGTACATCGGCGTGAAGCCCGCGATGCGGTTGTTGACGAAGGCGCCCACCGGACGAGCGTCGGCGACGAGCTCGCGGTAGCGGCTTAGCCGTTCCTGGATCTGTTCGGGCTCGTCGGAGGTGAAGCAGAGGACGCCGAGGCCCTTGCCGGCGGCGATCTCGAAGCTCTCCGCCTGGGAGCACGCCATCCAGATCGGCGGGTGGGGCTTCTGGACGGGCTTGGGGATCACGTTGCGCTCCGGCACGCTGAAGTACTGCCCTTCGTGGGAGAAACGGTCGCTCTCCCACATCCGGGGGATCATCTCGACGGCCTCTTCCCACATGCCGCGGGTGTGTTCGGGTTCGACGCGAAAGCCATCAAGCTCGATCAGCGACGAGGCCCGCCCGGTGCCGAACTCGACGCGTCCGTCGCTGATGATGTCGAGCGCTGCGATGCGCTCGGCGACGCGGACGGGATGGTTGAATGGCGACGGCAGCAGCACCACGCCATGCCCCAAACGGATGCGTTCGGTCTTCATGGCGCAGGCGGAGAGGAAGATCTCGGGCGCGGAGCAGACCGAAAGTTCTTCGAGGAAGTGATGCTCGACGGCCCACGCGGTCTCGAAGCCCAGCTTGTCGGCGAGGGCGACCTGCTCGATGGCCTCATGCCATACGTCGGACTCGCTGCGCTCATTCCACGGCTTGGGGTTGGTGAGCTCGTAGAGCAGGGAGAATCGCATAAGCGGTTGGCCTTTCTCGTTAGGGTGCTACGGGACCGCCGCCACGGCGGCAAGATCCTTGTACCGAAAGCAGTGGGTGAGATGGTCGTTGACCAGGCCCGCGGCCTGCATCATAGCGTAGATGATAGTCGAGCCGACGAACGACATGCCCCGGCGCTTGAGGTCGCGGCTAAGGGTGTCGGACTCGGGGGAGGTCGCGGGGATCGACGCGCTCTCCTTCCAGGCGTTGACGATGGGCCTGCCGCCCACAAAGCTCCAGAAGTAGGCGTCGAGGCTGCCGAACTCCTCCTGGATGGCGAGGCCCGCCCGGGCGTTGCGCCTAGCCGACTCGATCTTCTTACGGTTCCGCACGATGCCGGGGTCGCCGAGCAGCGTCTCGATCTTGGCGTCGTCGTAGCGGGCCACGGTCTCCATGTCGAAGTTGTCGAACGCCCGCCGGTAGCCCTCACGCTTGTGGAGGATGGTGCGCCAACTCAGGCCCGCCTGCGCCCCGTCGAGTACGAGGTGCTCGAAGAGTGCGCGGTCGTCGTGGACGGGCTCACCCCACTCACGATCGTGGTACTCGATCATGAGCGGGTCGCGGATGGGCCAGTGGCAGCGGGTGGGCTCCACGAGCCGGCTCTACTGTTGCGCCTGCATCTGCTGCAAATCCTGTAGCTGCTGCCCGGCTATAACAGCCATGGCCGTCGTGGTGCCGCCGTCGATCACGAGCATGTGGCCCGTGATGAAGTCGGCGTCGTCCGAAGCCAGGAAGACCACGCCGTTGGCTTGGTCTTCGGGCTGGGCGATACGGCCCAGCGGCACGCCCCTGCCCATGCCCTCGGCCGCCGCGTCGGAGGCGAATCCGGGGTCGATGTTGGTACGCGTGCCGCCGGGGGCGATGCAGTTGACGTTGATCTTGTACCCCGCGAGGTCCATCGCCGCCGACTTCGTCAGCATCAGGACGCCTCCCTTGGAAGCGCAGTAATGCGCTTGGGCGGGCAGCGCGACCATAGCGTTGATGGAACAGGTATTGACGATCTTACCGGGCTTGCCGTTGTCCACCCAGTACTTCGCGGCGGCTTGGATGCCCAGGAACGTCCCCTTCAGGTTCACTCCCAGCACCCTGTCCCATTCCTCTTCCGGCATGTCTTGGACCGGGCTCCATGAGAGGATGCCTGCGTTGTTCACCATGATGTCCAGGGTGCCGTAGGTCTCGACGGCCTTGTCGACGAGGCCCTGAACGTCGCTCTTCTTGGTGACGTCGGCGACGACGGTCACGGACTCCCCGCCCATTTCCGCGACGATTTCAGCGGTCTGCTGCAGGCCGTCGGGGTTCACGTCGCCGAGGACGAGCTTGGCGCCCTCCTCGGTGAAGCGCTTGGCGACGCCCCGGCCGATGCCGCTGCCGGCACCGGTGATGACCGCCATCTTGTTTTCGAGCTTCATCAAAACCCCCTTGTTAGGTGACCCGTCTCTCCGGCGCTAGGCGGCGCCGACCTTGGCGAACTCGGGAATGACCTTCTCACCCCAAATCTCGACGGTGCGGACCAACGAGTCGTAGTCGTTGTGCCCCGGCGAAAGGCTGAGCACGATCTGGGTGATGCCGGCCTCTTCCGCCTTATGTAAGCTGTCAACGATCCGTTCGGGCGAGCCCGAGAAGACCGCGTCCCTCGCAAGCATGTCGTCGATGCTGGACGGCCGCTCGTGCGGCACGTCGCCTTCCTTCAGGTCGAGGGTGCCCCCCGCAGCGAGCGGGAAGTAGCGGTTGAAGAGTTCGCCGGCGCGCATGCCGGTGGCGACGAACTCCTCGATAACCTTGCGTTCGTCGCCTTTGTCGGTGGCGAGGCCGCCCACGACCCACAGCGCGTTGTGGTTGAGAACGTCGCTGAAGCGCCCTTGGGGGTTGTTCCAGCCCTCCTCGTACAGCTTCACACGGTCGGCGATGTCCGCCAGCCCCGCATAGGCGAACATGAGCGCGCCGACGCCGCGCTCGCCGGCCTCTTTCGACGTGCCGGGATTGGTGCACGCCATCCACAGGGGCGGGTGCGGTTTCTGTACCGGATGCGGCACGACGACGCGCGGCCCCGGAATCGTGATGTGCTTGCCGTCCCAACCCTCGAATTCTTCCTCGCGCCATATTTTCAGGATGCAGTTCAGGGCCTCGACCCAGACCTCCTTGGCCGCCGCCTGCTCCATGGGGACGCCGTCGAAGCCGATCCATTCGTTCGGCCCGCTGCCCTTGCCCGACCCGAACTCGACCCGTCCGTTGGAGATCAGGTCGAGCGTCGCGACGCGCTCGGCGACGCGGATGGGGTGGTTAATCTGCTGCTGCAGGTCCACGATGGCGTGGCCGATGCGGATGTTCTTGGTGCGGGCCGCGATGGCGGCCAACTGCATCTCCGGCGAAGAGGAGTGGCAGTACTCGTAGAGGAAGTGGTGCTCCGACATCCAGCAGTAGCCGAAGCCGGCGGCGTCGGCCCGGACGGCGAGGTCGAGCTCCTGGGCGTAGATGCGCTCTTCCTTCCCTTCCGTCCAGGGCTTGGGAACGGGCGCGCTTAAGAAGATCCCGAGATCCATGTCGGCTCCGTCACGAGAGAATCGGCCCCGTGGGGGCCGCGGATGCGTCCGGTAGTGTGGCAGCGGGCGGGGGCATGGTCAACGCGGCCCGGTCTACCCGATGACGATGGGATTGATCGGGCTGCCCATCCCACCGGTGACGACCAGCGGGGCACAGGCGAAGAAGCCCTCGTAGACCTTGTCTTGGGCCAACTCTTCCAGGTTGAGCAGCTCCATCAAGATCCGCCCGTCGTTGCGCAGCATCTCGACATGCACGCTCATGAACCGGTTCTCGTCGAACGGAATGCCCTCGACGGCGGTGTTGTCGGCACCCACGGCGGCCACGTCGTGCTTTCGCATGAACTCGACCCCATCGAGGCCGAGCCCCGACTGGCCCATGCCACGGGCCGCGATGGCCTCTTGGTCGTTGAAGAAGGCCCCAACCCAACCGGTCCGGATCAGGACGATGTCACCGGCTCGGACCTCGACGCCCTGCGCCGCCGCGGTGGCCTCCAGGTCGGCGGAGGTGATGAAGGTGCGGTCCTCGCCCAGCAGGTTGACGCCGTAGTGGCCCGCGACGTCAAGGAGGACCATGCGGCCCACGACGGCCTTGACCTTGTCGATGCCGAGCTTGGTGGCGCCCACGTTCGGCTGGGCCGTCTCGGCGCCGAAGCCGTTGTACATCGAGCCGTCCCACCCCGCGTGGCAGAGCGGGTCCATGTGGGTCTCGTTGTGAGAGGCCATCATGAGGAAGTCCTCGTTCACGAACAGCTTCTCGGCGAAGGGGCCGAACTGGGCGTACCGGCCCTCGTCGGCGGAATGCACCAGCGAGAGGCGCATGGGCGGATTCCGGTAGTCCAGCGTCGGCATGCCCATCTGTTGGATCGGCAGCCCCAGGTTGTAGACCTTGCCCGACTTGATCGACCCCGCCGCAGCGCGAACCACCTCCGGCGTCAGGAGGTTCAGCGTTCCCCGCTCATCGTCGTCGCCCCAGCGGCCCCAGTTTCCGATGGACTCTTTCGCCTGCGTCATGGTGGGTCTCTCCTATAAGCCGGTACGCTAGCATTATCGCCTAGGGATTCGGCGGGTCAACTCTGCGCGGGCGCCGTGCCACCACGGACTACGTCGGTCCGGCCCGAGAGGATGGGCACGCGGGCGGTCAATAGCTCAGCCGTCCCAACGACCGCTCCTCCATCTCGTCGAGGAATGCGACGACCATCTCGCGCCCAAAGCCGGCGCGGACGATCGGGCTGAACCGCCGGCGGTGCCGCAGGTAGGCAAGCTTCGGCCCAGGCTTCATGCCGGCGAGATTCGCGGCGAGTTCCTTCGCCGTTTCCAGATCGCCCAGGTCATCGATGAGGCCAACGCCCTGCGCCATCTTCGCGGTGAAGAGCTCGCCCGTCGCGATCTCTCGGACCGCCTCCTCGCTGAGGTTGCGCCCCTTGGCGACCACCTCGACGAAGCGCTCGAAGACATCCCCCATGAGGGCGTTCATCTTGTCGACTTCGTCATCGGTCGGAGAGCGCCACGGGCCGTACATATCCTTGTGCGGCCCCGTCTTCTGGACCGAGAGCCCGATTCCGACACGGTCAATGAGGCGGTCCAGGATGGGCCGCGAGAAGATGACCCCGATGGAGCCGACCAAAGCGTTCCGAAGCGCCACGATCTTCCGGGCGCCGCTTGCGATGTAGAACGCCCCCGAGGCCCCCATATCCCGGATATAGGCGACGACGGGCTTCACTTCGGCCACGCGGGCCACGCCCAGGTAGATTTCCTCCGACGCCGACGCCGCGCCGCCGGGCGAGTTGATCGCGAGCACCAGCGCGCCGATCCGCTTGCTATCGCGCGCCCGCTCGAGCAGCGGCAGATGCACGTCCGGCCGCACGCCCCGGCCGATCATGCCGTTCATCTCGATCACGCCAACCTGCTTCGCTCTCCGCAAAAGTCCCATGAGCCTCTCCTTGGTGCTTCTTGCACGCTTCATCCCGAAGTCATGACTTGAGTTCTAGGTTAGCCGTTCGGCGGCGCGCTCGGTTGACAGGGTAAGCGGGGCGGGGCTAGGCTCGCAGCCGATAACGACGATGCGCTTCGGCCTGATATCCGACACCCACATCCCCGAGGCGGGCCCCGACCTCCCCGAGCAGGTCGCCCGCGCCTTCGAGGGCGTCGATCTCATCCTGCACGCGGGCGACATGCACGTCATCGGCGTGCTCGACCGCCTTGAAGAAATCGCGCCGATCATCGCGGTGCGGGGGAACGGCGACGCCCCCGACCCCTGGAACAAGAACCGCCCCGGCGTCCCCGAGGACCCCCGCGTGCATGCCTCTACGGTGCTGCGCTTCGAGGGGTTCGCCCTTGGCCTGACGCACGCCTTCCCCACCGTCGACGAGGCCCCTTGGAGCACCCACGAGGCGACCATGGACCGGCTCTTCGGGGAGCGGGTGGATGTTGTGGTCTGCGGCGACACCCACGTCGAGAAGATCTACCGGGACGACGACCTCTTTCTGGTAAACCCGGGCAGCCCGACGCTGCCGCACAATCTGACCGACCGCCTGGGCACGGTGGGCATCCTGGAGTTGACCAGGGGGCGGCCCCCCTCGGCACGTATCATCGATCTTCGGGACATCTAACAAGAGGCCGCAATGAAGCTCGAAGGCAAAGTTGCGATTGTGACCGGGGCCGGTCAGGGGATCGGGCGCGAATACGCCAAGGCGCTGTCGCGGGAAGGCGCGAGGGTCGTCGTAGCGGAGATCAAAGAGGAGACAGGCCGTGCCGTCGCCGAGGAGATCAACGGACTCGGCGGCGACGCCTCCTTCGTTCGCCTCGATCTGGCCAGCGAGGCGTCCTGCCTGGATGTCGCGGCCGCGGCCCAAGAGCGCTACGAGGGCGTCGACGTCCTGGTCAACAACGGCGCGATCTACCACAGCATGCGCCCCGACACGTTCATGACCGTCGATTTCGACTACTTTAACCACTTCATGGCGGTGAACATGACGGGGCAAATGCTCATGACACGCGCCGTCCTGCCTTCGATGCGGGAGCGCGGCGGCGGGAGCGTCATCTTCCAATCGTCGGGCGCGGCCTACCGTGCGGCGAGCAGTCCCTACTGCCTCTCGAAGCTCACCGTGGTCGGCCTGACGCGGGGCTTCGCCAGCGAGCTTGGGAAGTTCGGCATCCGCGTCAACTGCATCGCGCCCGGCGTCATCGACACCGAGGCGACGCGGGTCACCGTCGGGGAGCCCGCCATGGACATGATGGTGAAGCAGCTTCCCCTGGGGCGGCGCGGAACGACCGACGACCTCCTCGGCCTCCTCATCTACTTCGCCTCCGACGATAGCAAGTTCGTCTCCGGCCAGGTGATGCTGGTCAACGGCGGCGACGACCACCGGCTCTAACGTGCCCACCGGCTCAAACACGAAAGAAGGTCGCGGCCCATGACGATGGACAGGAACGTCGATAGCAAGATCACGCCCGAGGCGCTCGATCGGGCACAGAGGCGCATCGGCGACGTGACGCCAATCTCGCACCCGTTCAACAACGAGGCGTCGCGCGACACGATCCGGCACTGGGTCGAAGCGCTCGGCGACGACAACCCGCTGTGGACAGACCCCGAGTACGCGAAGGGAACGCCCTACGGCGACATCATCGCGCCGCCGAGCTTCCTCTTCAGTTGCAATCAGGGGCCGGCGTGGCGCGGCGCGACCTCGGGCGGATTCCGCGGATTCCCCGGCGTCCACCGGTTTTGGTCGGGCGACTCGTGGGAGTACTTCCAGGTGATCGAGCGAGGCGACGTGATCTCCGGCGAGACGTACATCAAGGAGTTCATCGAGCATCCCAACTCGAGGATCGGGGGCGGGCTCGCCGTCGAGGACGTGGCGATGCAGACGTTCTACAACCAGCGCGGAGACAAGGTCGCGGCGCACGAGCTGCGCTTCTTCAACACGGAGCGGCGCTCGGCGGCCAAGACGGGAAAGCACCGCGAGTTCACGGAGCACGTCTGGGCCGAGGACGAGATTCAGAGCCTATGGGCGGACATCGACGAGGAGAGGGTCCGCGGCGCGGAGATGCTCTACTGGGACGACGTGGAGGTCGGCGAAGAAATCCCGCAGGTGATCAAGGGCCCGCTGAACCAGTGCGAGATCGTAGCCTTCAACACCGGCTGGGGCGGCCCCTTCATCCTCGCCAGCGAGATCGCCCAGCGCTACGCCCGCGCCCACCCCAAGGCCAACGTCCCCGACCGCGACACCAACGCACCCGACTTTCCCATGCGCGCCCATTGGGACCGCGGCTTCGCCCGCGAGGTCGGCGCGCCGTCGGCTTACGACTACGGCGGCCAGCGCATCGCGTGGATCATCCACGGGCTCACCAACTGGTGCGGCGACGCCGGCATGGTGCGGGGCGTCGACGGCAAGCTCACCGGCTTCAACGTGCAGGGCGACGCCACCTGGTGCAAGGCACGCGTCACCGACAAGCAGATCGTGGACGGCGAGCCACTCGTCTTCCTCGACACCTGGGGCGAGAACCAGGACGGCCTCGTCACCGTCACCGCCGCCGCCAAGGTGCGCCTCCCCAAGCGGGGCTAGGCGAACCGCGGGGCGACCTTCTCCTGGAACAGCGCCAACTGCTCCAGGTAGTGCTCGATGCTATCCGACCGGAATATGGCGTTGTAGACTGTCGCCCCCGCCGCCTGGAGCCGCCCAAGGTTGTCGACCATGACGTCGATCTGGCCCGGCTGCGTTATGTCCAGCGCCGGCTCGAACGTCAGCGCGATGCCGAACGGCTCCGTGCGCGACGTCCACTCCGGCCACGACCTCGCCCGCCCGATTAGTTCGGCGGCCTGCTCGGTGGTGAGGCCGAACGGGTCCCAGCCCTGGCCCGACGTCAGCGCGCGGCGCAGCGATAGCGCGGTGCGGCCGCCCAACCAGATCGGGACGCGTTCCTGCACCGCGTGGGGGTCGATGATGAAGTCGTCGAAGGTGTAGAACTCGCCTTCGTACTTGGGCTGGTGCTGGCCCAGCGCCGCCCGCAGCGCCTTCAGCGCGTCGGTATAGACGGCGCCGCGGTTGTCGAACTCAGCGCCGAGCAGGTCGAACTCCTCCCGCAGCGAGCCGACGCCGACACCTAGTACCAGCCGCCCGTTAGAGAGCTTGTCGAGGGTGCCGTAGCGCTTGGCCACAGCAAGCGGGTGGTGATAGCCCAAGACGATGACCGTGGTGAAGAGTTTGATTTGGCTGGTGACCGCGGCGAAGTAGGACAGCGTCGACAGTGCATCGTAGTAGCGGGCGCCGCGAATCTTGGCGACCTCGGTGGGGATACCCACGTGCTCGGCGCACGTCAGCCAGTAGTAGCCAAGCTCGTCCGCGGCGAGGGCGATGCGCTTGAGGTCGTCGGGGCCGGCGTCGCGCTCCCACGTCACCTGACGGCGGGGATGCATCGACGTCACCGGTGTGGCGACGCCGAACTTCATGGGCTGATCGGCCATAGCGCGCCTTCCTTCCTTGAAACGTGAGGTTCCGTAGACCGCGCGATGCTACTACGGGGGAGAGAAGGCGGCAAACGAGGACGCCACCGCGCGATCCGCGTTACGCCAGACCGGGACGCGGCGACCACCCCGCCTCGGCGAGGCCGCGAGTGATCCCGGTCAGGATGCCGGGGCCCCGGTAGACGAGGCCGGTATAGACCTGGACCGCGTCGGCTCCCGCGTTCAGTAGGCGCAGCGCGTCGTCGGGGCCGAACACACCGCCCGCGCCGATGATGAGGAAGTCCGGTGGAACAACAGCGCGCAGCCGTTCCACGGCGGCGAGGGCGCGCCCGAAGATGGGGCGTCCCGAAAGCCCGCCTTCGAGCCCGCGGGCCTCGTCGGAGCGCAGCGCGGGGTCGAGGGAGGTATTGACCGCGATGGCGCCGTCCACGGCGCGGCGGCGGCACACGGCGGCGGCGTCCTCGATCTCGGAGGCGCTCAGGTCGGCCGACAGCTTCACGAGCAGCGGCTTCGGCGGTCCGCCCGACGGACCGCGGCGCGCCTCGTCGAGGGCGGCGAGCAGCCCGTCCAGCGCCTCCGGCGACTGGAGCGACGTCAGCCCTGGTGTGTTCGGCGAGCTGACGTTGACGACGAAGTAGTCGCCGACATCGTGCAGCGCCCGCAGGCAGGCGGCGTAGTCGTCCCCGGCGGAATCGAGGGGCGTGGCCGCGTTCTTGCCGACGTTGATCCCGATGGGGGCGCGCTTGGGGCGGTGGCGGGAGAGGTTCTCCCCAACCCGGTCGGCTCCCAGGCTGGGGAAGCCGAGGCGGTTCACCAGCGCGTCGCGGGAACGGAGGCGGAAGATACGCCGACCCGGATTCCCCGGCTGCGGCAGCGGCGTCACCGTCCCGACCTCGACGAAGCCCGCGCCCAGCGCCTCGGCCATGCGCGCGGCACGTCCGTCCTTGTCCCAGCCCGCCGCGATACCGGCGGGGCCGGCGAAGCGGATACCGCGCCACTCGAAGCCGAGGTCCGCCCCCCGCGCGCCGGCGAGACGCTCCACGAGCGACGCGCCGAACGGGACGCGCTGGACCGACGACAACAGGGAAAGCGTGAGGCCGTGGGCCCGCTCCGGTTCGAGGCGGGCGAGGATGGGCCAAAGGAGGTGACGGTAGAGGGTCATGCCGCGGCGGGCCGCGCGGCGGGGAATCGGCGCGTCCGCGCGGCACGCGGGCCCATTATATGGCCGCGTCCGACCGGCCGCGCTTTGACCAGCTACCCGGCGAGCGCCTGCGGGACCACGTCGCGCCGGAGGATACGGTGGACCGTCCGGGTGCTCACCCCAAAGCGGTTGGCAAGCTGCGGCACACCGAGCGCCTCGGCGAGGCGGGCCTCGATGACGGCCACGTCGCGCCGCCGACGATCTTCGCGCTGAATCCAGCCGGGATCATCGTAGCGGCACTGGGGCAAGGGACAGGACAGACATGAGGGGTACAGATCGCAGCCGTTGTCGTCGTAGCTGGTGAATTCGGGGAGACGGTCCAGGACTGGCTCGTTCTTTCGCATCGCCGGTAACCTCCGCTGTTTCCAATCCATCCGTTCTGGCGTTTTCTTGCGTTTCGTTCAGCTAAGGTTCTTCAGTGCTATGCGGCCCAACGTGCCGGAGTTGCGCCGTGCTCGGCGGCTTGCAGGAGGAGACCTAGGCCCACAACGTAAGCGTCGTCGCGCGGGCCGTTGTCGAGGACGAAGCCGCCCTCACCGAGCCGCGCCCGGGCTCCGACGACCTGGGCCTCGAAGTCGCGCCGCTCCCGCGAGCCATCCGGCTGGTAGACGCGGACGCCGCCGTTGGCCGCGGCGTTCCTCAGCATCTCCGCCAGCCCACCGTGCGTCGCCGGCCCTTTCCCCTCAAGGGAAAGCGTTGGGTCGCATCCCCACGTCCGTTCGACGGACGCGATCAGGCCCGCGAGCGCGAGCTGCCCATCGACGCCGACCCGTTCATGGTCCACCACGAGCAGCGCGCCGCCGTCGCCGGAGAGCTCGCCGATGGTGACCGTGGCCATCGCTGCACTGCCAAGACCGCCGGCGCGGCTCACCACAATGGACGCCGCGTAGCGTTTACCCGGGACCGGAGCGGACCGCCGCTCGTGGACGCCGCGCATGTTCGAGCGCTGGGCCAGGGAGAAGAGGCGTCCGGCGCGTCCGCCTTCTTGCGAGAGAGGTCGCTGGCCGCAACGCTCGTCCTCGCACCGCGCCGGAAGGGTCAGCGCTTCAGGGCGGAAGAGCACCGGCTGAAGGCTGCCGTTCTCCTGCTTTCGTCGCCGTGTCGTGACCGCCATGCTGCGCCTCCACACCGTGCGCGTTCCGGAATCGGAACGTGCGTTCTAAGACCATGTGGCAAAGGTAGCACAGTCGTTCTAATCGTGTCAAGCGTTTTGGAACGCCTGTTCCAACTCGGCCTGCCAACAGGTTGGGAGACCCTTGCGTAGCCGGGGGTGACTGACCTGAGGGCGGCGGACTTCGATAACCCGTGGTGGTTGCGAGGGGGCCCCTCATCTCAATCTTCTCCCGTTGGGAGAAGAGGCAAGACCTCCCGGCTCCACCTGTGTTTCAGTCCGCGGGCGGGTTGCGCAAAGGCCTCCCGGGGGGGGAGAGGCCGGAGGGGAGGGGCGGCGTCAGCCGATTTCGTAGACGCCGTCGGGCAGCGCCTCGTGCTCTAGGCGTTCCTCGATGGCGGCGAGCAGCTTGCCGACGCCCCAGCCGTTGAGGGCCGAGGCGAGCACGACCCCTTCCTCCGGCGGGCCCGCGCCGTCGAAGAGGTCGGAGGCCGCCTCGTAGAGCTCCGCCTCGCTGCGCGCTTCGGGGAGCGCCCGGTCGGCCTTGTTCAAGACGAGGACGACGGGCTTGTCGGCGAGGCTCATCTCTTCAAGGGTGCGCGTCACCACGTCGACCTGGCCGGCGGCGTTGGGGTGGGTCATGTCGACGACGTGGACGAGGGCGTCGGCCTCGGCGATCTCTTCGAGGGTGGCGCGGAACGCGGCGACGAGGGTCGTGGGCAGCTTGTTGATGAAGCCGACGGTGTCGGTGACGAGGAAGGGCCGGCCCGAAGGGAGCCGCGCGCGGCGCGTCACTGGGTCGAGGGTGGCGAAGAGCTGATCGCGGACCCGCACGCCGGCGCGACCGATATGGTTGAACAGCGTGCTCTTGCCCGCGTTGGTGTAGCCCACCATCGAGACGATAGGGACGCCCTGCCTCTTGCGTCGCTCGCGGTAGAGGGTGCGCCGGTTGCGCACCGATTCGATCTCGCGCTTCAGCTTGGCGATGCGTCCCCGGACCAAGCGGCGGTCGGTCTCGATCTGCGTCTCACCGGGGCCACGGGTGCCGATGCCGCCGCCGAGCCGTTCGAGGTGCGACCACTGGCCGGCGAGCCGGGGGAGCAGGTATTCGTGCTGGGCGAGCTCGACCTGGAGGCGTCCTTCGCGCGTCTGGGCGCGCTTGGCGAAGATATCGATGATGAGGGCGGTGCGGTCGATGACCTTCACGTGGGTCGCCTCCTCGACGACGCGTTGCTGCGCGGGGGTGAGCTCGTCGTCGAGGATGACGACCTCGGCGCGGCGGTCGCGGGCCGCTTGCGCGATCTCTTCCAGCTTCCCGCGTCCGAGGTAGGTGTTGGTGCGCTTGGGAAGGCGCTGGCCGAAGACGCCGACGACCTCGGCGCCGGCGGACCTGGCGAGCTCGGCGAGCTCGTCGAGAGAGTCGTCGAGCGTCAGCACGGAGCGCTCGGACTTAACCGAGACTCCGGCAAGGACAGCCCGCTCGGCCGGCCGGCGCGTTGGCGTGGGACGTTTGGCTATGCCCGCGCTCCTTCTCTGGAGCGGCGGATCAGGACGCCAGCTCCGCGATGCGCCGCGCCCCTTCATCGAGCTGGTCGTCGGCCAGGGTGAGGGAGAGCCGCACGTAGCCTTCGCCGTACTTGCCGTAGCCGCTCCCCGGCGTCACCACCACGGCGGCCTCCTCGATGAGCTTGGCGGCGTAGCTCGCGGAGGTGTAGCCCTCCGGGATGCGCGCCCAGACGTAGAGGCTGGCCTGCGGGGGCACGACGGACATTCCGATCTTGGTAAGCGCGTCGACGAGCTTATCGCGCCGGCGCTGGTAGACGGCGACGTTCTCGGCGACGCAGTCCCTGGAACCTCGGAGGGCCTCGATCGCCATGAGTTGGACGGCTTGGGGAATCCCCGAGTCGAGGTTCGACTTCACCCGCATCAGAGCGTTGATAAGCCTCGCGTTCCCCACCGCCATCCCCACCCGCCAGCCAGTCATGTTGTAGCTCTTGGAGAGCGAGTGGAACTCGATGCCCACGTCCATGGCGTCCTTCGCCTCAAGCAAGCTCACCGGCCGGTAGCCGTCGTAGGCGATCTCGCTGTAGGGAGCGTCGTGACAGACGGCGATGTCGTACTTCTTGGCGAAGGCGACGAGGTCGTTGTAGAAGTCGATGCCGGCCACGGCGCCGGTGGGGTTATTGGGGTAGTTCACCCAAATGACCTTGGCCTTGCGGGCGACGTCTTCGGGAATCGCGCCGAGGTCGGGCAGCCAGCCGTTCTCTTCCTCCAGCGGCAGCCAATAGGTCTCGCCGCCGGCGAACATTGTCCCGATCGAGTAGACGGGGTAGGCGGGATCGGGCACGAGTGCGATGTCGCCGGGGTCGATCAGGCAGAGCGCCATGTGGCCGATGCCTTCTTTCGCTCCGATCAGCGGCAGCACTTCCGTATCGCGGTCGAGGGTGACGCCGAAGCGCGACCCGTACCAGTCGGCGACGGCCTGGCGCAGCTCGGGCAGGCCCTCGGACTCGGGGTAGCGATGGTTGACGGGGTCGTCCGACGCGGCGTGCAGACGGTCGAGGATATGCTCGGGGGTCGGCAGATCGGGGTCGCCAATGGCGAAGGTGATGACGTCGATGCCCTGGGCGCGCTTCTCGTTGATCTTCTTGCTGATCTCGACGAAGAGGTAGGGCGGAAGCTGTTCGATGCGGTTGGCGAGCTTCATTGTTGGGCCTCGTCACTCCTGTTGTGGGCCGTCTGCTGGGCCAGTCTTACCACGTCGTTACCACACCCGGTGCGGGGGCCGGTTCACCGGCTAGGCGGGCGCGTGGAAGTTTACCACGGGGCCAGGGGTGAGCCGGTCACTCCAAAAAGATGAGGGCGGCGATAGCGACGTTCCCCGCAGTCATCACGGTAATCATCACCGTCATCCCAGTCACCCACCTCGTGAGGCGTCGCTGCTGTCTGTACCAAAGCGCATCACGGTAGAAGTCAACGCCGGTACCGGTCGTATTCGCCAGCTGGTTATACCGCTCCCACAAATCCTTGTCGGATAGCTCCTTGTCTAGTTCGCTCCAGGATGGCGTGCCCATTGCTTCGGCCTCCTTCAACTAGGCTGACGGCCAGCATAGCCAAGGCGTCGCGCTCCCGAAATGGTCTAGTGTCACACCCCGGCCACCACGTCGCGGCCTTATACCGCCTGCGAGGCGGAATTATTCGTCGGCGAGGTGCTCGAAGCCGTGGCCGTGCGCGCCTCGGATATGCGAGCGAAGGTTGCCGCGCGATGCGGTGACTTGGCCGCACAACTCACAAGCGTACCGCTTGGCCGTCTCCGCGCCGCCTTCCAAAATGCAGTCGGCGTACGGACATGTGAAGCAGTCCGCGTGGTGTACGCAACCGTTCTCGGGGCCGCGCGTGATGTGTTCGCTTGGCCGCGCGGAGCGCGCGCCGACAATCTCGCCGCCGATGGCCGCCCAGGCCATCACTCACCACCGGCAAGCCGCTCAGCGGCCCGCTCGGCTGTGGAACTGGCGACAAGCCAGCCTTTTTCAACTGGCCTGGGTGTGCTAGCTTGCTGAGGGAGAAAAAGGGATACACCAATGGAAACGATTGGCTTAGTGGGCATTGTCCTCGGCTATTTTCTGGCACTGTACAGCAAGGAATATTGGGGGCCGGGCCTCCGAAACGTACTGAACGCAATCGGTACCAGGATCTCTGGGAAAGCGCCGGTCGTTGACCAGGGCACCCATGAGTCTTCGTTGATAAGTAAAACGTTGTGGGTGTTGGCTGTACCCACCACAGTCGCGGCCTGCATCGCAATCTGGGAATGGCTCCGCTGAAGCGCCTGCCTGTCCCCGGTTACCACGAGGTTGGGCCAGAACTGCACCTCCGGAACGAGACCGAATCTCCGTTGAGAGACATATTCTTCGCCATACAGGACAAGCTCGACGCTCTACGGGACCTAGTCGACGCCACAGCGAACACGCTCCAAGCTATAGCGGATAAGCTGCCGAAGATATGGAATGTATTCCTCGCAATCATCATCATCGGCGTATGCATTACCATCATCGTCGTTGCGGCTCGCTTCGGTTGTCAGGTTCGGGATGACATCGCTCCGCCTACCGTTACTCCCCCGCCAGTAGGCCGGACAGCGCGGCGGCCTTGTCAGTCTCCATGCCCGCCGACACCATCGAGGCGAAGGCGCGGGCGCGGCCCACAACATCCGAGGCCCGGAGTTCCGCCCAATCGAGCGCGACGGGCGTCTCTAGCTTCTCGCTAAGTTCCTGACTGACCGTCCGGCCTAGCGGAGAGACAACGGCTGGCGGCGGAGGGGGCGGCGCCGCTACACTCCGGTAATGGACGTTCTCGACCGGGTACGGGCACATACCGCCAGCCTTCCCGACGGCGTGCGGTCGCATATCGAACAGGTGCGCCGACAGGCGGTGGCGCTGGCGCGGTCCCACGGCCTCGACGCCGACCGCGCCGAGCTCGCCGCCTCGGCCCATGACGTCTGCCGCATCGTCAAGGCCGGCGACCTGCTCGACATGGCGCGGCGTTTCGGGATTCCCGTCACGCCTATCGACGTTGCCTTCCCCGTCTTCCTGCACGGGCCTGTAGGCGCGGAAGTCCTGAAGCGCGACTTCGGCCTCGACGACGAGGAGGCGCTGAACGCCGTCCGCTATCACACGATGGGCCGCGCCGGCATGACTCCGCTGGAGCAGGCGGTCTTCATCGCCGACAAGCTCGACCCCTCGAAGATCGGGCGCTACCCCTTCCTGCCCGAGGTCGAGGCGGCGGCGCACCGGGACCTTGACGAGGGGATGCGGCTCTTCATCGACCGCCAGGCCGCCGCCTTCCTCGAACACGGCAACCTGGTGCATCCGGGGATGATCGACGCCCGCAACGACGCGCTGCTCGCGTTGAAGGCGCGAGACACGCGGCGTTAGCCGCCGCTGGCGAAACGAACAAAATTAGGCAGGATGAACCGCAACACAAATCCTAGAATGACTGCGAAGGCAGCTCGATAAACGGGAATTTTGAGCGTGTGGTGAAGAGCAGCTATCATCGTAGGCACCATCCACAGAATGATTATCAAGCCAACGAAGAATCCTGCTCCGGGGATACCCACAAAGAGGAAGAGCATCCCCGGCGCGGCGGACAGTCCGATCGCGCCGATGAGCGGGCGGGCCATCTCCGTCCGCTCGTTCTCGGGCGACGCCATCATCCCGAGCACGTAGCCGCTGACCGCTTGGAGAAGCCACACTCCGGGCATCGCCACCAGCGCCAAGAGTGTATCGGCGATGTTGCCCCCGCTTCCGCCTTGCTCGATGAACACGCCGACGAGCAGGGCCAGCGTCGTCAAGACGACGACGGTGACGCCTTGCGCCACGGCCATCGGGTCACCGCGAAGCTCCTCGTAGACCTCGCGGTCGAGCATCGCGGCGCGGTACATCCTCGCCAGGAGCATGGGCGACTTGACGCCGCCGCCCCGCTCCGCGATGGAGGACAGGTCGTGGCCGCAGTTGCGGCAGGAGGTGGCGCGGTCGTCGTTTTCGGTGTTGCAGCTTGGGCAGAACATCAGGGAGTCCCAGGGTGGGATTCTAGCGGCGCGGCGCGTCCCGCGGCAAACGGCGTGGGCGGCGGCGATGGCGTAGGAATCCGGGGCGGCGGCGATGGCGTACCCTTGCTCAGAACCGTGGCCGGGCTTTCCGTTGTACGGAATGGTATAATTCACGGCGCTTTGTGCTCCATATGCGGGGCACCGGGCAGCGCGCCCGCACCTAAGGAATCGAACGCTCTTGATCGAAGTTGAACACGTCAGCAAGTTCTTCGGTGACTTCATCGCCATCGAAGACGTGTCGTTCGTAGCCGAGCGCGGCGAGATCCTCGGCTTCCTGGGGCCCAACGGCGCCGGGAAGACGACGACGATGCGGATCATCACCGGCTTCACGCCGCCGAGTGAGGGAACCGTCCGCGTCGCCGGGCACGACGTGCTGCAAGACTCGCTCGAAGCCCGGCGCAACATCGGCTACCTCCCCGAGACGGTGCCCCTCTACACCGACATGACGGTGCGGGACTACCTCGACTTCATGGGCAGCCTCCGCCAAATGACGCCGGCGGAGCGCAAGAGCCGCTCCGACTACGTGATCGAGCGCCTCGCCATCGGAGATTACGTCAACACCTTCATCGGGCGGTTGTCCAAGGGCTTCCGGCAGCGCGTCGGGCTGGCCCAGGCCATGCTCCACGAGCCGACGGTGCTCATCCTCGACGAGCCCACCATCGGCATCGACCCGGTGCAGGTCGTCGAGACCCGCGAGCTCATTCGCGGCCTGGGCCAGGACCACACCATCGTGCTCAGCACGCACATCCTCCCCGAGGTGAGCACGATGTGTGAGCGCGTGGTGGTGATCAACGAAGGCCGCATCGTTGCGGTGGACAAGCCCGAAAACCTGTCGGTGCATCTACGCGGATCGGAGCAGGTCCGCGTAGAAGTCCGCGGGCCGTCCCGCGACGTGGCCGCCCGCTTCCGCGACCTCAACGGGGTGCGGCGGGTCGAGCGCACCGAGGTCGGCAGCGGCGTCTTCAGCTACGCACTCGAATGCGAGCCGGGCTCCGATCTCAAGGAAGCCCTGGCCAAGCTCGTCGTGGACCAAGGCTGGGGACTGCTCGGCCTCGAATCCGCCAGCATGAGCCTCGAAGACATCTTCCTGGAGCTCACCACCCGCGAGGGAACGCCCGCCGCATCCGGCGAGAAAAAGACGGCCTCATGAACGCCCTCCTCATCGCCAAGAAGGAGCTGCGCACCTACTTCGCGTCGCCCATCGCGTACGTGATCATGGCCGCGTTCCTCTTCTTCACCGGCCTGCTCTTTATCGACAGCCTCAGCGGGCCCTTCCGCGAGGCTTCCCTCCGCGAGTTCTTCTCCGGCCAAGCCTCCGGAGGCATCACCACCGGCACGGTCACCGGGGCCTTCGTCCTGCTGCTGCTGGGCCCGGTGATCACCATGCGGTTGCTCGCGGAGGAATCGAAGCTGGGCACGCTCGAACTGCTGCTCACCTCGCCGGTGCGCGACTTCGAGGTCGTGGCCGGCAAGTTCATCGCCGCGCTCGGCATCGTGGCCATGCTGCTCCTTCTCACCATCTACTACCCAATCATGCTTTACGTGTTTGGCGATCCCGAGTTCGGCCCTCTCTTCTCCGGGTACTTCGGACTCGTCCTGCTCGGCGCCTTCTTCGTCTCCGTGGGCCTCTTCGCCTCGTCGCTCAGCAGCAACCAGATCGTCAGCGCCGTCGTCGGCCTCGTGATCCTGCTCATGTTCTGGTTCATCAACGAGGGCGCCGACTTCTTCCGGGGGCAGCCGGAGACAATCCTCCAGTTCGTCTCGCCGCGCTCCCACTTCGACGACTTCGCACGCGGGCTCATCTATCTCGACTCGGTCATTTACTTCCTTGGCCTCACCGCCATGTTCATCTTCCTCACGGTGCGAAGCCTCGAGACCAGGAGA
This sequence comes from Dehalococcoidia bacterium, assembly GCA_965261455.1. Taxonomy (GTDB): domain Bacteria; phylum Chloroflexota; class Dehalococcoidia; order SHYB01; family SHYB01; genus DAOUKH01. Next base: position 895,500 of record OZ253453.1, read on the forward strand.
TGGCGGTAGATGGCGAAGAAGCGCTTTAGCGCCCTCTCCGACGCCCTCACCGAGTACGTTGGCAACACCGCCGCCGCGGCCCTCGTGGGGGCGGCGATGGCGCTGATCACCGCCGGGGTGCTGGCCCTCGTGGCCCGCGACCTGCGGGGCGCCGCCCTCGGTCTCTTGATCGTCGGCCTCGTGCTGCTGCTCACCGCCTTCGTCTCCGGCTACTCCTCGATCCGCGCCGCCATCATGACGCGGCGCGGCTTCTACGGACTGAACGCCACGGCGATGACGCTACTGTTCCTGGCCATCGCCGCGGTCATCATTTGGGTGGGCGCGCAGGGCACCGCCAAGTGGGACGTGACCGCCACCCGCCAGTTCAGTATCGCGCCGCAGACCGAGTCGATCCTCAAGGACCTACAGCAGGAAGTGCGCGCCAGCGCCTTCTTCGTGCCCGGCGACACCAATCAGGCCGTCGTGCGCTCCACGGCCCTCGACCTGCTGGAAGAGTACGGACGCCAGTCCGGGCTGTTCTCCTTCGAGGTGGTGGACCCCGACCTGAACCCGGAGAGGGCGCGGAATTTCGGCATCAACCCCAACAGCCAGCCGGGGACGGTCGTGTTCTCTTCAGAAGGCGCGCTCCAGCCCGTCAACACGCTGATCTTCCAGCAGGAGGGCGGCTTCCTGCCCAACCTGACGCTGGAGAAGGACTTCAGCCAGGCCGTCCTCGCGGTGACGCGGACACAGCAGAAGGTGGTCTACTTCACCATCCGCCACGGCGAGCGCAACATCAGCAGCGCCGACGCCGCCGGCTACGGTCTCGCCCGCCTCGGTATTGAGGCCGACAACTACACCATCCGCCCGCTCGACATCGTCACCGCGGGCGCGGTCCCCGAAGACGCGGCGGCGGTCGTGGTCGCCGGCCCGCAGCGCGAACTGCTCGAAGAGGAAGCCGGGCCGCTAGGCGACTACCTGCGGGGCGGGGGTAACGCCCTGTTCCTGCTCGACCCCAACCCGCCGGCGAGCTTCACGACGATCTTGGAAGAATGGGGCGTGCGGCTCGGCGAAGGCACGATCATCGATCTCGCCAGCTCCGTCTCGAACAATACGCGCGCGCCCTTCGTGGGCGAGGGCGGCTACAGCCTCCACGCGGCACTCAACGGACCTGGCGACGAGTTGTTCAACGCCGTTCGATACAGCCCGATCACGCAGCCCATCGACGACTTCAGCTTCTACGACCACGCCGCGGCCATCATTCCGCTCGCGGAGCAGGCCGACGACCTCGAATTACCCAATATCTTCTACGCCGGAAACACCACCACGATCGCCCCCTTCCTGACCTCCTCGCCCGTGTTCAGTTGGCTGGAACGCGACGCCGATGCCGAGACCCGCGACGACGACGAACTCACCGGCCCGCTCGCCATCGGCGTCACTATCGACGCCGCGGGCCCCTACGGCGTCGAGCCCGAAGCCGGCGCGCCCCGGACCAAGATCGTTGTCATCGGCGATTCCGACTTCGCCAGCAACCGATTCTTCAGCTCGTTCAGCAACGGCGACGTTCTGTTGAACTCGGTGAACTGGCTCACCGGAGACGTCGACCTGATTTCGGTCCGCCCGAAGCTGCGGGACGCCCGCCTGCTCATCGTGAAGCAGGAAGAATGGAACTTCATCCGCTGGTCGAGCTTGCTCATCCTGCCCATCGCCGTCGGGCTCGCCGGCGCCTTCGTCTGGTGGAAGCAGCGCTAGGGCCCACAAAACCGTCCCGAGCCGCCGCGCGTAGCGAGTTAAGACCAACCGGCGCCATGACCGAACGGCCTATCTGATGAACTACCGTCTCACCATCGGGCTCGTCGTCGCGCTCGCCATCGTGGCGGCCATCTCCGCGATCATCGTCCTCAACGACGACCCCGGCACGCCCGACCGCGTCCGCGTGCAGCGCGAGTTCCTCTGGACCATCGACGACGACGCGATCCGGACCGTGTCGATCCGCACCGGCACCTCTGAGCAGATGTGGATCAAGGACGACAACCGCCGCTGGCACTTCGACACCACCAACGGCGCCCCCGTCGATCCCGCCCGGTGGGGCGGCGTCACGCTGCTACTCAGCGGCCCGCAGCACCGCCGCGAGCTTGCCGGCGCCGCCGCCCACCTCGACCGCTACGGCCTCGTCTCCCCGGACACGGTCATCCGAGTCGGCGTCGAGGAAGGGGCCATCGCCCTTGAGGTACGCCTCGGCGACAGGACGCCCGACGGCATCAGCCACTACGCGCAGAAGGACGACGACCCCGGCGTCTTCCTGATCGACGCCACGTGGGGCGAGGCGCTGACGAAACTCGTGCGCGAACTGCCCCATCAGACCCTCTGGAGCACCGACATCGTGGTGAATGCTCTGAAGGTCGAGCACCGGGGCGGCGCGCAGACCTGGCTGGTGGACGGGGAAGGCACGTGGCGCTTCGACTCCACCGAGGGCGACCCCGTCGACGAGGAGCGCTGGGAGAGCGTGCTCGAGCTTCTGCGCAGCCCGCGCTTCCGCTTCGAGACCGAGGACCCTCCCGACAGTCTCGAACCCTACGGACTTGACGCGCCAGTGACGGTGGTCGATCTCACCTTCAGCGGAAGTGAACCCATCCAGGTCCGGTTCGGCGGCCAAACGCCCGACGGCGTGCGGCAATACGCCCAGATCAACGACGCCGAATCTGTCATCATGATCGAGACCGAATGGGGCGCCGCGCTCGCCAACCTCGTCCTCGACCCGCCGCCCACCGCGGCCCCCGCCGAAGAGGAAGACGCCGACGACACGGACAGCGACGGCGACTCCGAAGGCGACGACGAGGACGAGGACAGCAACGACTCCGCGTAGGGGCGCCCCTTGTGGCTGCCCGTCCCTCCATGGAGGACCACCCTAGGGCTCTCCCCCTCTGGAGACCTTTGCGCAACTGGGGTGACTGACCACGAGGGTGGCGGACTTCGATAACCCGTGGTGGTTGCGAGGCGGCCCCTCATCTCAATCTTCTCCCGTGGGGAGAAGAGGCAAGACCTCCCGGCCCCACCCATTCTTGTCCGCGGACGGTTTCCGCAAAGGTCTCCTGTGGGGGGAGACGGAGCAGAGAAGCGCCTAGCCGTTCCGTAACGAACGGACTATCGCCGCGGCTTGGTCGTAGTCGTCGCGGTGTACGCGGACCGAGGTGAAGCGCTGCCTCGGCATCCGGAGAAGGTCGGGGCCGCCGATGGCCTTGAGTTTCACCCGGACGCCGCGCTTCACCAGTTCCTCGCGCATGACGAGAGCCTGCTCCCGGTCGCCCGATCCCCAGAAGCCGTGGATCTCGCGCCACTCCCGCGCCTCCTGATAAGCGCGGAAGTACCACACGCCGCCCGCCGCGAGCAGCGCCACGGCAATGGCCAAGAGGAACACGTCCATGCGCCCATCATAACGGAAGCGCAGAGCGGGACACCGAGGCGCTAGAACGACGATTCGAGCGCGCCGGCGGCGAAGAGATCGGCCACGTCGTCCTCGTCGAGGCCGAGGATCTCCCGTAACACCTGCACGTTATGTTGCCCTACCGTGGGCGCCGCCCAGCGGGGGCGGTTGGACTCGCCGGACAGCTTGAACTGCGGCCCGTTGTACGGCATCGGACCGCACTCGTTGTGGTCGAGCCAGTGGAAGAAGCCCCAGTGCTCCAGCTGCGGGTCTCTCCACAGCTCTTCCGCGCTCTGGACGACGCCCGCTGCGACGCCGGCATCTTGCAGCGCCTCCATCAGCGCGTAGGCGTCGCGCTCCTTCGTCGCCTCGCCGATCAGCGCGTCGAGCTCGTCGGCGAGGCGGAGCCGCCCGGCGCGGTCGGCGAACCGCGCCTCCCTCGCCCACAGGGGGCCGCCCAACACCCGGCCGAGGGCGGCCCACTCGTCGTCGCTGGTCACCGCGATGGCGATGAACGAGCCGCCGGGAGCCGTCGGGCGCGGCGCGCAGGGATAAGCGCCGTGGGGCGCGGCGAAGCTGTCGCGGTTACCGCTGCGGGCCTGCACCACACCGTTGACGGTGTAGTCGAGCAGCGCGGGGGCCAGGTAGTGCGCGGCGCACTCGGCCTGCGCGAGATCAAGGTGCTGGCCCTGGCCGGTACGGTCGCGGTGGTCCAAAGCCGCGATCACCGCCGCGACGGCGTTGGGTGGGTTGATGAAGTCGGTGTAGGCGCCGTAGACCTCCGCCGGCATACGGTCGGGCCATCCCGACATGTTGTGAAACCCCGACATCGCCGCCGCCGTCCCGCCGTAACCGCCATAGGTACGGTGCGGCCCCGTCTGGCCGAGGAGCGTCGTGCTGAAGTAGACGATGTCCGGGTGCAGCGCGCGCATGGAGGCGTAGTCGAGGCCCCAGCGGGCCATCGTCCCCGGCGTGAAGCTCTCCGCCATCACGTCGGGCCGCCATTCACGGACGATGCGGCGAATGAGCGCGCGCGCCTCCTCGGTCTTCAGATTGAGCCCCAGCCCGTACTTGCCGGTGTTGAAGTTGGCAGAGAACTGGCCTCGGTTGAGACCGGGCTTCCCGTCCTTGAAGGGTCCCACCGAGCGCGACGGATCGGCGCGGCTCTCCGACTCGACGCGGATCACCGTCGCGCCGTGGTCGGCGAGGAACTTCATCGTCATCGGCCCAACGCCTACCCAGCTCATGTCGAGGACGCGCAGCCCCTCGAACGGCTGGCCGGAGAGCGGCGATTCAGGCAGCGGCGCGGGCTTGCGGGCCTTGCCCAGCAGTTCGGCGGTGTGCTCGCCGACGCGCGGCGCGGCGCGCCGGTACGACAGCGGCGTCTCGTTGAGCTTGATGTACGGACCGGGGTGCGTCACCGTCCGCCCGTTCGGGTAGGGAACGTCGACCCAGAAGCCGCGGGCGGCGAGCTGCGCGTTCTCCCGCAGGTCGCGCGGGGTCTGGCACGGCGCGATGAGCAGCTTCTCGGAGACGGCCCGCTCCAGTATCTCGACCTTCGTCTTGCCCGCGAAGAAGCGCTGGAGCGCCTCCTGCATGGCATAAAACTCCTGGACCTCCGCCGAGTCCTCCGACAGACCTTCCAAGCGGTTCATGTCCTGCGTCGGCCAGTCGGTGCGCTTCATGAACTCCGGGGCCGCCCCCTCCTCGTCCATCCACCGCGTCAGCTTGGTCATCGAGTCCCCGCTGACCCAGCCCCCATAGGCGTAGGGCCGGAGGAAGCCGTCCTTGCAGGAGAAGACAACCCGGTTGAGGGCGTTGCCCACGCGGCGGACGGCGCCCCCGCGCTCCAGGCTCCCGCCGGCGAGCTTGGGGTAGGGTGCGACGTTGTGCATCGTCCAGATGACGGAGGCCTGCATGTTGACGTCGACGTGCCGCCCCGCGCCGGAGCGGTTGCGGGCCCGCAGCGCGATCATCGTCCCCGCCGCCGCCTGGGCTCCGGCGTGCAGCTCGGCCTGCGGCACCGCGACGCGCACCGGCGGGCGGTCCTCGTCGCCGCAGAGGTACTGCATCCCACCCATGGCCCAGCCGGCGATGTCGGCGACGCGGTGGTGCGCCCGGGGGCCGGTCTGCCCGTAGGGCGTGATCGAGGTGTAGACGAGGCCGGGGTTGACCGCGGCGAGGTCGTCGAAGCCCAGCCCCCGCTCGGCGAGGTAGCCCGGTGCGAACGACTCGACCAGCACGTCGGCGCCGCGCGCGAGCTCGCGGAGCGCCTCGGCCCCGTCGGCGCGCTCGATGTCGAGTACCGCGCTGCGCTTGTTGAGGCAGTAGGCGGCCCAGAAGAGGCTGCCTTCGGGGTCTTCGACGCCTCCGGCGAACGGCCCGCGGAGCCTCGTCAGGCTGCCCTCCGGCGGCTCGATCTTGATCACGTCGGCCCCGAGATCGGCGAGCACCTTGCCGCACCAGTTGAAGCCGCCTTCCGTCAGGTCGAGGACGCGGTAAGGTGCAAGCGGCGATGAGTTGGGAGGCTCGGCGGCGTTGGTCATGGCGTAGACAGTATCGACGGCGGGTCAACGCCGCGCCGTTGACCCCTCCCACTCCCCCCACTACACTCCCTACCGCCGGAGGGCGCCGCACGCCGCCCTCTCAGACTCTAAGGAGGCGCCATGCAGCTGATCCCCTCGTTCGATTGGAGCGAGAACGCGAAGAAGGTCCGCGAGTTCGTCTATGCCTACTGGGGAGAACACGCGCACCCCCCCAGCACGCTCGACATCCACCAAGGCGTGGGCCTCGGACGCCGCGAGATACACAACGCGCTCTACGAGCTGCAGCTCGGCGGCATGTGCACCCTCGACCTCGACAGTCCCCATCTCTCCCTGCTGCGCTTCCTGCCCTACGCCGCCTATCCAACGGTCGTCAAGGGCTTCATCGGCGACAAGTTCCTCGGCTACGTGGGCTGCGCCATGGAGTCGGTGGCCTTCTCCAAGATGCCCGCGTACCAGGACCAGGAAGTGCGGCTCGAGTCCTATTGCGCCTGCTGCCTCACCCCGGTCACGGTCAAGAGTAAGAACGGCGAGGCCACGGACTGGCCCGAAGGGCTGCTGGTGCACGTCGGCCTGACTCCCCACGAGTGGAACCGGGTCAACCACAACCCCATGTGCGACACGATGAACTTCGTCCTCGACGCCCAGCACGCCGACCGCTACGAGCGCATGACCTCGCGGCGCGGCGTCCTCTTCAGCCGCGAGCAGGCCCACGGGTTGGTCAAGGCCGTGGCCGACAACCGGCAGTGGGACTACGACTGGGTACAGGGTACGGGCGACCCCTCGGGGACACTCGCCGCGATCAAGGGCCTGGGCGTCGACGTGAGCAACTGGGAGGCCTAGCCAAACCCCAGCGCAAGGGCCCAATGGCCTCCACCGACCCGCCCGAGCTCCCGCTCTCGCCGTACCGCGTCCTTGACCTTTCCGACGAGAAGGGGTTCCTCTGCGGCCGCATTCTCGGCGACCTCGGCGCCGACGTGATCAAGATCGAGCCGCCGGGCGGCGACCCGTCGCGCCGGCGCGGCCCCTACTACCACGGCGACGCCCGCGCCGACCGCAGCCTCTACTGGTTCGCGCACAACTACAACAAGCGCGGGGTGACGCTCGACCTCGCGACCGCCGACGGGCGCGACCTCTTCCTGCGGTTAGCCCGGAGCGCCCACTTCGTCATCGAGACGGGCGTGCCGGGGCGGATGGAGGCTCTCGGGCTTGGCTACGAGACCCTGCGCGAGGCCAACCCCGCGCTGGTGATGACCTCGATCACGTCCTTCGGCCCCACCGGCCCCCACGCCGCCTACCAGGCCGACGACCTCGTAGCGACGGCCGCCGGCGGCCTGATGAGCATCTGCGGCGACGACGACCGCCCACCGGTGCGCATCGGCGAGCCACAGGCCTACATGCTCGCCTCGGCCCAGGCGGCAACGGGGACCATGCTGGCGCACTACGCCCGCAACCGTAGCGGGCAAGGGAGCCTCGTGACCGTTTCGATGCAGGAGGCCGTCGCCAATACGCTCACCACGACGCCCCACTACTGGTTCGTCAACAACGTGGTCCAACGTCGGGGGGCGCGAAGCCCCTACGGCGGGCGGCTGATCCGCACCGTATTCCCGGCGAGCGACGGCTACGTGGTGACGCAGTTCTTCTGGAGCCCCGGCGCGGGCGTCCGGCTCCGCCCCATCATCGAGTGGATGACGGAAGAGGGCTGCCCACCTTCCTTCACCGACTTCGACTTCGACAAGGCCACGGGCGACACCATCGACCAGTCCGACCTCGAAGCGTGGGAGGACGAGCTGGCCGCCTTCTTCTCGCGCTTCACCAAGGCCCGCATCTACGATGAGGCCCTTGAACGCCGGCTCTTCATCTTTCCCGTCAGCTCGCCGCGCGACCTGCTCAACAACGGCCAATTGGCGGCGCGCGGCTTCTTCCAGGAAGTCGAGCACCCCGAACTCGGCGACGCGATCACCTACCCCGGGGCCTTCTGCGCCTTCAGCGAGACGCCGCTCTCGATCCCGCGGCCCGCCCCGCTCCCCGGCGAGCACAACGTCGAGGTCTACGAAGAGCTCGGGCTGAGCCACGATCAGATCGTCACGTTGGCCGAAGCCGGAGTCGTCTGACATGGCCTCCCCAACACCCGGCCCGCTGCCCTTGGAAGGCGTCAAGGTCGCCGACTTCTCCTGGATTATCGCCGGCCCCATGCTGACGAAATACCTCGCCATCTACGGGGCGGACGTCGTCAAGGTCGAGGCCCACGTGCGGCCCGACCGCTTCCGTCTGCAACCCCCGTTCCTGCGCAAGCCGAGCCGACAGAGCAGCCTGCCCTTCGCCGACCTCAACCCCTCGAAGCGGAGTTTGGGGGTGAACCTAGGGTCGCCGGAGGGGGTTGAGGTCGCCAAGCGCCTGGCGGCGTGGGCCGACGTCGTGGTGGAGAATTTTAGTCCGGGGCAGATGGAGTCATGGGGACTCGGCTACGAGCGGCTGCGCGAGATCAACCCGCGTGTCGTCATGCTCAGCTCCAGCCAGCTAGGACAGAAGGGCCCCCAGGCCTCGCACCCCGGCATCGGCAACCTGCTTCAGGCCCTTGCCGGCGTGAACCACGTCACCGGCTGGCCCGACCGCGACCCGCGCGGCCCCGCCATCCCCTACCCCGACATGATCGCGCCGTGGTTCTCGGTGATCTCGATCATCGCGGCGCTGGACTACCGCGACCGCACCGGCAAGGGCCAGCACCTCGACCTCTCGCAAATCGAGGCCACCCTTCAGTTCTTCAGCCCCACCATCCTCGACTACACCGTGAACGGTGAGGAGGGCGGGCGGCGGGGCAACCGCGGCCTCGAGGCCGCCCCCCACGGGGTCTACCCTTGCCGCGGCGAGGACGCCTGGTGCGCCGTCTCCGTCCGCACCGACGCGCAGTGGGACGCCCTCGCCACCGCGATGGGCGGGCCGGCGTGGACCGCCGAGCCCCGCTTCGCCTCCTTCCTCGAACGCCACCGCAACGCCGAGGCGCTCGACGCGCGGATCGGGGCGTGGACGGCGCCGCAGGACGCCGTCGAGCTTCAGGAGGCGCTACAGGCGGCCGGCGTGCCCGCGGCCAAGGTCAACGACGCCCGCGACCTCCACGAGGACCCGCAACTCGTCCACCGGGGCCACTTCACGATGCTCGACCACCCTCGCATGGGCGACTACCCGACCACCACGCCCGCTTTCGATATCGAGGGCGTGCCGCCGCGCTTCACTCGCGCGCCGCTCCTCGGCGAGCACACCGTCGAGGTCTGCCGCGACCTGCTCGGTATGGGCGAGGACGAGATCGACGCGCTGCGCGAGCGGGGCGTCCTGACCTAAGGCCGCCCACGGAGCGTGACCCGCCTTGACCTCGTTCGTGGGTGACTACTACAATGACCCATAATGAATCATTAGATGAGTCACAGGGACAAGGCGACATGGACCAACTCACGGTCAGAGGTTTCGACGACGATCTGAGCGGCGCCATGCGCCGCCTCGCAAAGCGCGAGGGCATCTCCCTGAATCAGGCGGCGCTACGGCTGCTCCGGAAGGGCGCCGGCCTCACCGACGGGGCGCGAGGCGCGGATACCATCGGCTCTTCACTGGACCACCTGATAGGGACCTGGACACCGGTCGAGGCCGATGCGATGGACGCCGCTTTGCAGGAGTTTGAGACCGTTGACGAGGCAGCCTGGAAGTGAGGGCGCTTCTGGACTCCAATGCCTACTCGCTGCTCATGCGCGGGCATGGGCAAGTAGCGGAGCTTGTGCGGATGGCTGAAGAGGTCCTGCTCTCAGCCGTGGTTGTCGGCGAGTTGCTGTATGGGTTCCGGCGAGGATCGCAATTCGAGCGAAACGTTGCCGAGCTCCGCTCCTTCCTGGGCAGCCCCTACGTCTCCGTCGTAACCGTGGGGCAGGTAACCGCGGACCGTTACGCCAGGATCGCAGCAGCGTTGCGAGCGAAAGGCCGTCCGATCCCGACAAACGATGTCTGGATCGCGGCACAGGCGATGGAGACCGGCGCCGACCTCGTTTCAGCCGACACCCATTTCGAGCACGTCGACGGGATTGCATGGCGCCGAGTGACGGCAGGCTGAGGCCCAGGCGGCAACCAACTGACAAGTGCGTAGCGCGCGTCATGGGGCTGGTCTCTCCCGCCCCACTCGCCCGTCGCGTTGACACGCTCCCTAGGGCCCGCCTAGTATGCCTCCGTCCCTTCTGAGCCGGCTCCGCCGGCCCCCTCTGGAACCGCCAAGCCCACCATGAATTTCGCCTTCACCGAAGAAGAAGAGACGTTCCGTGCCGAGGTCCGCGACTTCTTGCGGGAGGCGCTGCCTCCCGATTGGGGCGTCCGCAACGCCGGCGACGACGAGGAAGGCGGCGGCGGGGACGGCTACGACTTCCAGTGGGAGTTCAACCGCAAGCTGGCCCAAAAGGGCTGGCTCGTGGTGGCCTGGCCCAAGGAGTACGGCGGCCAAGAGTGGTCGTACTCCAAGCAGGTCGTCTACGCTGAGGAGGTCGTCTCCCACCAAGCGCCTCGCGGCGACAGCATCGGCCCGCGCATGGTCGGCTCGCTGCTCATCGGCCACGGCACCAAGGCCCAGAAGGAACGCTTCCTGCCCCCCATCGCGAAGGCCGCCGTGCGTTGGTGCCAGCTCTTCAGCGAGCCCAACGCCGGCTCCGACCTCGCCGGCGTCGAGACCGTCGCCGAAGACCACGGCGACTACTTCCTCGTGAACGGCGCAAAGATATGGTCGTCCTTCGCCCACGTAGCCGATTGGGGCTTCCTCTTAGCGCGCACTAACAAGGACGCCCCCAAGCACCAGGGCCTCAGCTATCTCTTCCTCGACATGAAGACGCCCGGCGTCACCGTCAAACCCCTCATCAGCATGGTCGGCGTCCACCGCTTCAACCAAGTGTTCTTCGACGACGTGCGCATCCCGCGCGACTGCCTGATCGGCCCCAAAGACCAGGGCTGGATGCTTAGCCGCAACGTCCTCAACGTCGAGCGGTCGGGGATCTCCGCCGCCGCCGGTTCGAAGCGAATGCTCCTCGACCTGATCGCCTACGCGGCCTCGCCGGAGAGCCGCGTCCGGTGGACGGACGAGCTTCGCAGGCGGGCCGCCGACCTGCTCGTCCGCGCCGAAGTCGCCCGCGCCCAGTGCTACCGCATCGCGTGGATGCAGACCGCCGACGTCCCCTTCAAGCACGAGGCCTCGGTGAACAAGCTCTTCACCAGCGAGCTTTCCCAGCGCGTCGCCGCCTTCGGCATGGAGCTCTTCGGCATGTACGGTACGGTGCAGCGCGGCGACCGATGGGCGCCGCTCCGCGGCAAGGTCGAACGCAACTTCAAGACGACGATCGCCAGCACCATCGCCGGCGGCACATCCGAGATACAGCGCAACATTATCGCCCGGCGCGGTCTGGGACTGGGCAGCTAGACTTGATGACGCCTGTTCGCCGAACCGTTTGGGTTAGCTTGCCGTGCTTGATAGCAGTTTTCGTGATGTCAGCGTGTGACGACGAGCCGCAACCAACTGCTATTCTCGACCCCATAGCCACGCCCACTTCCGAGGCTACTTCCGGTGTGCCCGTGCCGACTCCGACCAGCACGCCCGTGCCTAGGCCGACCAGTACGCCCTCGCCCAGGCCGACCAACACGCCCTCGCCCACGCCGACCAGCACGCCCTTGCCTACGTCGAGCAGCACGTCTTGCAGGCTTGTAAAACGATCAGCAGGTTGGGATGTTGAAGGGTTCGCCTTGGATTCCAATAGAGACGTAGGGCGAAGTTTGGGAAGGAAACACTGGCGTCCTGACTTGTCGTTCGATTGGGGGCGTGGGCAGGTATTTGGCGATCGTAAGGACATGTTGCTGTTGGATGCCACGATGCCGATTGTAGTGCATCGTCCGGAATGGGTATGGTTCGAGATTGGGGGCGATGACGGATTTGGCCTGTACATAGATGACGAAGTTGTTTTAGCCGATTGGAATAATGGCTTTTTTAGAAGCTTTGGCAAGTACATTTGGATGCAGCCTGGAATGCATGAATTACGCTTGAAGTACTACGAGTGGACCGATCAGGCTATGTTATCTTTCCGTACGACTCCAGACGTCCTCACGTGGGACGAGGCGGTTGGTTGCGATCGGGGCGACCAAGCAAGGCTCAGCGCTTCGTCACCCAGGAGCGTCGTGCTTGACAGCACAGTGCTGCCTAGCAGTCAACTCAATCCGAGAGTAGTGGTCTTACAAGGAATAGATTCAAGAAGCTCCTGCGAGGATGTTCGTCGGGGTTGGGAGCTTCTCTCGACACGGAGGTGGCGGAACGGTGTGCCATATCAACTCGTGCCTGAAGGTTTGCTAACACCTGCTCTCGTTCCTGACCTTCACAACATATTCTGGAGACGACAGCATCTAGTCAAAGCTCTTCAAGATAACCTTGCGGGGGATTGGGAAGGAAGTGTGTTGGGATTCAGTTATTCTGGCGAATATGAGAACTGCACCACGGGAAGGCTATCCTCAGGAGAGGCGTACCCGTTTGGGGACTATAGGATTTTTCCCAGGTACGACCCTGCGGATACCTGCGGTGGTGTGCGAAACGCGGCAACCAAACTGGGCTCATTGTTGACATCCCTCCATGATCGGGAACCGAATCGTGAGATAGTCCTCATAGGCCATAGCCTTGGAGGCATGGTGGCAGCTTACTATCTGGTCGAAGTAGCGCCGCCTGAAATACAGTCAAGAATCACTTCCATTGTCACTATAGATTCGCCATTGCTGGGACATCAAGACACGAACCCGTTGTCGTCTTGCCTCGAAACTGCTCAGTCTTGGCAGGATATATTCGGGAGGACCGAGATAGTTAGAGGTGTCAATTCTATCCAGAGCACTAATTTGGCCAAGAGGTTCGTCCATCTGAACTCAACACCGATAGGAGACTACCTTGTGGGTGCTCATCATTTGAATTTGGAATGTGCAAAGGGGGCAATGAGCCTGGGCGGATTGATTGGCGCGGTGCTGAGTGGTGGTCATAGTTGTGGCTTCTATGATCCAGTAGCCCTTGAGGAGATTGTAGATACCTTGAGACATTAAGGTTCGGGCTGACCCTGATACGGGAGTCCTGTCGACATGGTAGCGACAACGTGGGCGAATGTGCGCTTCTTGCAAATTTCCGCTCGCAGATATGCAGAGGCGCAGTTGTGATAATGTGGGCCGGAGGCAGTAGTGTGACAAAGTCGAGGACGGTGCTGCGAGCCTCCGGCGCGACGGGGCGGTAGAGCGACCCCTATGAGAACCTCCCACCGAAAGTTTCGCAATTCAGCCCTACTGGGCCGCTAGTCGCGGCGCGCGCGGAAACACGAGGACGGCATGGCAGACGAAAAAGACCCCGACAAAGACTCGGCGAAGGAAAACCCCCGCGGCTACGGCGGCGAGATGCCGTCGGAGAAGTCGGCGGACGAGATGGTGCTCTACGAGGTCGTCGAGCCTCACATCGCCAAGATCACCCTCAACCGCCCCGAGAAGGGCAACTCGATCCTCACCCCTGACATGAACGAGGAGATCGCGCGGAAGATGGGCATCGCCGAGGACGACGACCGCATCAAGTGCGTCGTCCTCGCGGGCAATGGACGGCACTTCTGCTCCGGCGAGGACAACCGTCGCATGCCCATCGAGACCTACGGCCTGAAGAAGGGGCAGAAGCTCCCTCAGTCGTTCCGGATGCGAGGGCAGGCAGCGAGCGCCCAGCGGATGCGCAACTGGTTCCTCTACAGCTCGAAGACGGTCGTCGCCGCGGTGCAGGGGGCCTGCCTGGGCGCGGGCTTCGGCATGATCATGACCGTCGACATGGTCGTTGCATCCGAGGACGCCTTCTTCGCCCGCCCGCAGAGCCGCATCGGCTTCGCCGGCTTCGACGTTCAGCTGCCCCTCACGCTGATGCGTTGCGGGATCAACCGTGGCTACGAAATGAATATCACGGGTCGGCGCGTCTCGGCGGAGGAGCTCAAGAAGTGGGGCGTGGTCACATCGGTCGTGCCCAGGGAGAAGCTCGAGGACGAGGCGATGCGCTACGCCAGGGCCGTCGCCGCCCACGGGACCGACACCCTCATGCTGGGCCGTCACTCGATGCAGATCTTCTGGGACCTGCTCGGGATGGCCTCCTACGCCGATTACGTCAAGGTGGCCCACCCCCTCTTCACCAACATGGTGTGGCGAGAAGATGAGCACAACTGGTTCAAGATGCGGAACCAGTACGGCAACAAAGAAGGTATGCAGCGGCTGAACGCCGTATGGGAAGACCTCGGCTTCAAGTAGACGGCCTTTCGGCGACGCCGCCCGAGGCGCATGGAGAAAAGATGACCACCAAGAACGACAACCCCCACGGCTACGGGACGGACCTGCAGACGGACAAGCCGCCCGAGGAGATGGTGCTCTACGAGATCATCGAGCCCCATATCTGCAAGATCACGCTGAACCGGCCCGAGCGGCGCAACGCGGTCCTGACACCAGACATGAACTACGAGATCCTCGCCAAGTTCCAGAGAGCCCAGGACGACGACTCGGTGAAGGTCATCATCCTCGCCGGCGAGGGCCAAGACTTCTGCGCCGGCGAGGACAACCGTCGCATGCCCATCGAGTCATTCGGCCTAAAGAAGGGGCAGCGGCTGCCCCAGTCGCTCCGAATGCAGGGCATCTCGAAGACGTTCAAGACGATGCACGACTCGATGACGTGGGGCACGAAGACCGTGATAGCCGCCTGCCAGGGCGGGGTGATCGGTCAGGGCTTCGGCATCGTCATGACCGTCGACCTGATCGTGGCCTCGGAGGACGCCTATTTCACCCGGCGGCAGAGCCGCATCGGCTTCGCCAGCTTCGAGGTGCAGCTACCCCTCACCTTGCTCCGCTGCGGCATCAACCGCGGCTACGAGCTCAACATCACCGGCCGCAGCGTCTCCGCCCAGGAGATGCACGAATGGGGCGTAGTCTCCTCCGTCGTGCCTCGCGACAAGCTGATGGCCGAGGCGCTCCGCTACGCCCGCGCCATCGCCGCCCACTCCACGGACAACCTCATGCTGGGGCGGAAGTCCATGACCATGTTCTTCCGTCTCCTCGGCGTCGACACCTATTTCAACTACGCCGAGGTCGCCCATCCCCTCTTCACCAACATGGTCTGGCGCGAGGACGAGCACAACTTCTTCCGCGAGCGCAACAAGTACGGCAACAAGGAAGGCATGCGACGCCTCAACGCCGTCTGGGAAGACCTCGGCTTCAAGTAGCCACTTGACCGAAAGACTGAACGCAAAAGAGGGGCCGCGTGAATGCGGCCCCTCTTTTTTGAGAATTGGATAGCAGGCGGCGGACGCCCTGGCACGCTGAAAGCTAGTAACCGGTGAAAGTCGGAGCCCGTTTCTCCTTGAAAGCCGTCGTGGCCTCCTTGTGGTCCTCCGTCCCCATAGCGACCTGCTCGGAGATGAGGCAGAAGTCCATGACCCGGTTGAGGCCGTCCCACAGGTGCTTATTGAGTGCGATCTTGGTGAAGCGCACCGCGACCCGCGCGCCGGCGGCGATCTCCTCCGCGTAGGCAATCGCGCGGTCGAGCACCTCTTCCTTCGGATAGCAGTAGTTGGTGACGCCGAGATCATGGGCTTCCCTGCCCGAGATCAGCCGGCCCGTCATCAGCATGTCCTTGGCCTTGTGGATACCGATCAGGTACGGCCAGATCAGCGCCCCACCGTCGCCGGCGGTGATGCCGACCCGTACGTGGTTGTCGCCGATCTTGGCGTCCTCGGCGATGAACGTCACGTCGCAGAGCAGCCCAATGGTGGCCCCCAAGCCGATGGCCGGCCCGTTGATCGCCGAAATCAGGGGCACTTCGCAGTTCACGAAGCGCTGCACGATGTACTTCGCGCCGCGCAGCAGATTCCCCGGATCGAGCTTCTCGGCGGCGCCCGTGGCGCGGTCGCCCATGGCCTTTACGTCGCCGCCCGCGCAGAAGGCCCTGCCCGCGCCGGTAAAGACCACGGCGTTCACGTCGCGGTCGTAGTTCACCATATGCAGGAACTCTTCGATGGCCTCGTGCATCCCGTCGCCCATCGCGTTCAGCCGGTCGGGCCGGTTGAGCGTCGCGATTGCTACTTTGTTCGGCCGCACCTCGACGCTGAGGTGGCCCTTCTCCACGCTACTGTAGTCCACTGTCGCCTCCTTGAACGTTACGTCGCCGACAGACGCGGCCGGCCCGCGCCCGCCGCGGATTATAACCGGGGCGCCGCCCTGACGTCACCGCGCGCTTGCTTTGGCGCCTAGCGGCGGCGCACTATGGCCCCTCGAGCGCCTCGACCACCTCCGCCGGAGTCTCGTCGAAGTCCGGGGCAATCCAAATCTTCCCCTTGAGCAGGCCAAGCCTGCGTTCCCGCCTTCCACCACGATGCGGCGTCAACTCGAGGTACAGCTTGCCCGCCTTGGTGATGATGATCTCTTCCCCCTGCCAGGCCAGCTCGCCAAGCCGGGAGAGCTGCGCCTTGGCCTCGCGCATGTTTACCTGCATTACTGCGCCTTAGACTCCGAGTTCGGCGGCGACCTCCTCGAAGTCCCGGACCTTGCCGTCCTCCAGATCCTGGATCGCTTGGCGCAGGTCCGCCATGGCCTCCGGGTCCTTCAATATCTCGAAGGTCTCGAGGATGCCTTCGTAGTCATCCCAGGTCATGATGGCAAGCACGGGCCGCCCGTGCCGCGTGACCGAGACCACGCCGGGCTCCGCTTCTAGTTCCTCTGGCAGCCGTGTCAGCGCGGCCCTTGCGTCATTCATACCTATCTTGCGCGCCGTGCGCCATTGCTTGTCTCCCATCATAGGACATCACTTTCATTGGGTCCCTTGGGTGCAAGACTGAACCATTGCTCATACTGAGCCGGGGCGATTCTTCTGGAGTGCTTATGACCAAGTGCGTCTGTGACCACTACCGCGCGTGGCACCTTCCCGCCACGTTTCTTGACCATGTCGCGGTGAAATTCCGACTGCCAAAAGTAGTACTCCATCTCGGCTCCAGGCAATAACTCGCACGGCAGTTCATCACCCGACAGCATTGTCTCAGCATCCATTACGAGTGCTGTATAAGGAATGGTCCGTTTGTCCTTCAACTCAATAGCAACCTGAACAAGGTAGATCGGTCTGCGTCCGAAGTTGCGGGCAGTTATTCCTAACGACAGGCTTCCACCCTTCAGCACGGGCGAAACTGTGACTCCTAGCCGATCCCGATTGGCCCAAAGCCTGAACAACTCTATAAGAAGGGCGACGCCGCCGGCTGCCGCGCCACCCCCGAAAGCCGCCCAGAAGACTTCCATCGCTCCAGTCTACATGCAACGCTCTACTCCCCCTCCACCAGACGACGGAGGTCGTGCTTGGCGTCGTGGATATCCGCCCACAGGTCGCCGAGGCGCTCCACCCGGTCGGGCACGACGTCGATGGTGAAGTCGGCGGGGTAGACGCCGTCGAGCTCGTCCCAGCGCAGCGGCGTCGAGCCGGGCGCGCCCGGCAACGGCCGCAGCGAGTAGACCGACGCCATGTTCTTGCCGCGCACGTTCTGGTTGTGGTCGAGAAAGATCTTCCCCTCGCGCTTGCTCACGGCCCACTCCATCGTTACGTCGAGCGGGCGCTGCTCCATCAGGAAGCGCCCGATGAGCTCCGTCACCTTGCGGGTGACAGGATAGGGGTGCTCGCGGCGCACGGGGACGTAGACGTGGAGCCCCGTCTTCCCCGATGTCTTCAGGAACGACGACAGTGAGAGCTCGTCGAGGATGCCCTTCAGCGCCCGCGCGGTCTCCACGGCCTTGGCGAAAGCGCGGCGGTTGAGCTCGGGCTCGGCGCCCGCCCCTTCCTCGCCGGAATAGATGTAGGGGTCGAAGTCGAAGACGAGGAAGTCGGGGTAGTTGAGGATGCTGGCCTCGATGTTCTCCTTCGAGCCGGTGAATGTCGTCCCCAGTCCCGTGCCGTCGGGGCCGGTGGCGAGGCGGGAGAGCCAGGGGTGCATCTCGATGTCGGCGAGCTGCGCCAGCCAGAGCAGCGTGGCCAGGTTGTTCACCATCACGTACTCGACGTCGCCTTCGTTGTGCGACGAGAACAGCTTCACCGTCTCCACGAATTCGGGAGGCTCGTAGCTCCAGTTCTTCTGATAGAAGCTCGGCGCGTCGACGCCGTTGGGGTAGCGGGTCAGGGTCAGCGGACGGTCCCGAAGGTGGGGCAGGATCACCGGCGCAATGCGGGCGTAGTAGGTCAGCATGTCGCGCTTGGTGATCGCCGCCCGCTCCGGCGTTTCGGGCCAGAGCGCCTTGTCGAGGTTGGTGACGCTGACCGTATGCCCGCCGGCGTCGAGCAGCATCGAACCGTCCCTGGCGGCTTTGCCCGCAAGCTGCGCGACGGCGTCCGCCGCGTCGTCCGCGATGCCAGGGCGACGGGGCGGCGAGGGCGGCGTCCGCTCGCTCGTACTCAGCGACACGGGGGGCGGCGGGCCTGCCCGCTCGCGGACGACCGAGCGCGGGTCGCGGTCGGGTTCGAGGCCGAGGAAGACCGGCGCCCGCAGATGCTCGCCCGCGCCCCACTCGGCGAACTTCACCCGCGCCACCAGATCGGGCTGCAGCCAAACGTCGCCCGCGACGCCGAGCTCGGGGTCGGGGGCGAACGGTGACTCTTCCAAGCGCAGCGGCTGCAGCCGCTCGTACAGATCATCCAGCGTCGCCTGGTCGAAGCCCGTGCCGACCCTGGCCGCGAAGCGCAGCGTGTAGTCGTCGTAATAGCCGACGAGCAGCGAGCCGAACGTCGAGGCCCGCGCCCCCGCCCCCGCACTGTAGCCGCCGACGACCATCTCCTGCGATTGCGTCGCCTTGATCTTGAGCCACGCGGTCCCACGGCGGCCCGGCTCGTAGACGCTGTCCACGCGCTTGGCCACGATGCCTTCGAGTCCGAGCCTTGTCGCCACGGCGTAGAACGCCTCGCCGCCGCCCACGGCGTACTCGATGGGCCGCACCACGTCGCCGGGCACCAGCATGCGGGCGAGCAGGTCCTTGCGCTCCGAAAGCGGCGCTCTGCGAAGGTTGTAGCCGTCGAGATGGAGCAGGTCGAAGGGGTAGTACATCAGCACGCCAGCGGCGCTGGCTCGTCCTCCTTCTCTCTGTGCGTGAGGGCCACCCATGCGCTGTTGCATCAGTCCGAAGCTCGGCAGACCTGCCTCGTCGAGTACCACGACCTCGCCGTCGAGGACGAACGACTCATGCGGCTGGGCTCGCAGCTCCTCCGCCACTTCGGGGTAGAGCGCGGTCATGTCGTTCCCGTTGCGGCTGCGCAGCCTGACCGAGCCCCGTTCGACAAACGCGAGCAGGCGGAAGCCGTCCATCTTGGGTTCGAAGAGCCAGCCATCGCCGTCGAACGGCCTGTCGGTGAGCTTGGCCAGCATCGGCTTGACCGAGGCCGGGAAACGCGCCTCGGTCCCGCGGCGGGCGAGGCGGCGGTCCAACGGCGTGGGATCGGGAAGCCGCCCCGCCTTGAGGTCGTCGATGGTCAGCTTCGAGAGTACCGACGCGCCGTCGTCCAGCACGTCGGGGCCGGCCCGCGCGTGGGCGTCCTTGTGCTTGATGAGCAGCCACTCGCGCTCACCCCGCGTGGTCTTCACCAACGTCCAGGAGCCGCGCAGTTTTCGGCCCCGCAGCGTGAAGGAGAGCTTGCCCGCCGCCAGCCCTTCCTGCATGCGCCGGTCCGACGTCTCACGGTCGCCGAAGGAGAGCACGCCGTCCTCGTCCGGCGAGTAGACGCCGGTGTCCCAGACGATCATCTGCCCGGCGCCATAGTTCCCCGGCGCGATCACCGCCTCGAAGGTCAGATAATCCAGCGGGTGGTCCTCGACCATGACCGCCAGCCGCTTCTCGTTGGGATCGAACGACGGCCCCTTGGGCACGGGCCACGACTTCAGCGTCCCGCCGATCTCCAGCCGCACGTCATAGTGCAGACGCCGCGCGGCGTGCTTCTGCACCACAAACCGGAGGCTGCCCCATCCCGAACCGTCGCCGCCCCGCGGCTCCGGCGTCCGGGCGAAGTCGCGCTTCTCCTTATAGCGGTCGAGCATTCGCCCCTCCGCCGCCCAGTATAGCGACGCCCGCTCCCCACCCGAGGGAGCCTTGTGATCCAGCCCAGCGGAAGGCAAGCGGGGCTAGAAGCCCTTGCGTCCGTTTGGCGGCTCGCGGAACCCGCGGTCTCCGTTCGTTGAGTCCGCGCCTCACCACGCAACGCGCCTTGGGGCGGCTTCTCGACGCAGCCCGCTCCCGAAGGAAGCGGACGAGCCGGGGCCCGACCGTTGGCGCGGCTGACCGTCCTCGCGCTTTCGCGCCGCGTCTGCCGTGCAAGACCGCGGAGTCCGGCGACCTTCGCCGGGTTGGTGGCCCTTCGCCTCGCTCCTTGGGAGGAGGCTGCCTTGGCTAGGCTGTTGGTTCTCGGTGCGGCGTTCTTTGATTTGTACGGCCTTGGGGGGCCGGGCCACGCGGGGCGGTCGTTGCGCGCGCCGTCTTTTGACGGAGCGGACAGTCCGGTCCACCACGCAGGGTGAAGCGAGGCCGGTGGTTCGCGCTCCCCGCGGGCAAGGCGGGGATTGGTCCCCCGCGCCGCGGAGGCGGCGCGGGCGGTTTGCCGTCCGCAAGATACGGAGGCAGGTCGTCTTCACGCTACCGGCGAGGGGCGAGACGACCCTCCGGACTTACCGCCCGTAGGGGAGGCGGGCCGGGGATGGACCTACCACCACGGTGGCGGGGTCCAGGGATAGCGCCGCACCGAGAAAGGGGGCGTATGTGGTCGGTTGGGGCTGGACCTCCTTGAAGGGTGTAGGTTGTTTGGCGGCCCATGTACCGCGCGTCCGCGGGCGGCGGGCCAGGAACATATGTTCTTTCTTGACGGTAGGTGAGGGGGGTGGGGGTTGTCAAGGGCGGTGTGGCGCGCGGGGGCCGGAGGGGGACGGGCGCCCACAAGGGGCGCCCCTACGGGAGGGGCCGCAGCGCGGCGCGGGTTGCGAACGGTCTCCCAGAAGGAGACCTTTGCGTAATCGAGATGACTGACCGGGAAGGTGGCGGACTTCGATAACCCGTGGTGGTTGCGAGGGGGCCCCTCATCTCAATCTTCTCCCGTGGGGAGAAGAGGCAAGAAGGTGCCCTGCGGGCCACCCGCGCGCCTAGCGCGCGCCCTCTCTCAGTCTCTCCCAGAGGGAGAGAGGCGGGAGGGGGGCCGGCCTGCGGCAAGCCTTGGTGGGGCAGGCCGGACGACGGATCGATGGACGCGAACCGCCTCTTGGTGTGCGCCATACAGGAGGCGCTGCCGAGCACGCTTCGGTGTGGTAAGATCCATCGGCCTGACTCCGGAGGACCCCACGGCGAGGCCGTGATGGAGTCCAAGACCGGTCTGGCTCAGCCGGTCGCCGACGCCGGGGCGAGTGAAGCATGGACCCAGACGTGGTGAACTACGAGGAAGCCGCCCTCGCCCTCGGCGCCGCCGTCGGTTGGATCGTCATGGGGCTTGTCGCGGGCATCCTGGCCGACAAGAAGGGATACGGCTTCATCTTCGGCTGCCTCTGGGGCGGCGTCCTCGGGGTGATTGGCCAGTCGTGGTGTTGGTGCTCCAGAACCGGCGATAGCCGCCCTCCGTGGGTAGTAATGTATCTAAGCCCCTTTGCGTAGCTTGGCGGGCGGGCTTCAGCAAGGCCGCGCGGCCCCCGCCTCTCCCCGCCCTCTCCCCAACCCTCTCCCAGCGGGAGAGGGGGTAAGACCTCCCCACTGCCAACCCCTCGCTCCCAAGGCTGGGTTATGCAAGGGTCTCCAGAGGGGGAGAGGCCAGAGGGCGGGACGAGCGCTGCGCTAGCCGCCGTGCCCCAGCCCGTAGAGCTCGGCGCAGTTGAGGGCGAGCATCCGGTGGCGCTCGTCGTCGGGGACGCCGGTCATCATGGAGTCGATGAGCTTGCGCGAGTAGGGCCAGTCGTTCCCGTGATGGGGGAAGTCGGTGGACCACATGATGTTCTTGACCCCGGCCAGATGCCGCGCGAAGACGCCGCTGTGATCGACCATGAAGGTGGCCAACCAGTTGTCGAACCAGTATTGGCTGGGCTTCTTCGTGAGCACCGATCCGGTGCGGTGGCGGTTCCGCCACCAGCGGTCGTCAATGGCCTCGAGGAAGTACGGGACCCACCCGGCCCCCGACTCAACGGTGAGGAACTTGAGGTTGGGGAAGCGCTTGTTGACGCCGGAGAAGATGAGCTGGGCAATGAGCCCGGCGACGTTGGCGAAGCCCAGGGCTCCCAACGCGTCCTGCACCCCGGCAGGCGTATCCTCGGTGCGGCGCACGTTCCGGGTGACGAGGATGAGGTGCAGGTGCACCGGCATATTCAGCTCTTCGGCGGCGGCCCAGAAGGGATCGTCCTCGGGCCGGATGAAGTCGCCGCCGCTGGGCCATGACGTGACGATGACTCCCTTGTGACCCATCTCCTTGGCCCGCTTCATCTCCGCGATGTTGTTCTCCACGCCGGCGTTGGGCATCTGGGCCAGGGGGACCAGACGCTCGGGGTCGGCGGCGCAGAAGCCATCGGACAACCAATCGTTGTAGGCCCGAATGCCGGCGAGCTGCAGCTCGATGTCCTCGAACTGCATGAAATACATTATGGCGCGCTGCGGAGGGAACATGACCTCGGCGTCGACGCCGTCGATGTCGAGCAGCCCGAGCCGCTCCTTCCCGTCGTAGCAGCCGGGATGGATGGTGTAGGCGCCGCCGTCGCCGTAGCTCGCGCCGTGCCAGTTCAGCTCCTCGGGGCGCGTCTGGAGGTTGGTTACCAGGCCCATCGGCTCCAGCGTCCCCGTCTGCGGGTACTCCCACTGGTCGCCGCCACGAGGGTCCTTGATCAGCTTGGGAGCCTTGTCTTGGAACTGCTGCGGCAGCCACTTCTCCCACAAGTCCGGGGGTTGGATCGCATGGGAATCGGCGGAAATGAGGTTGTAATCGCACGTCATGACGCGTCCTCCTCGCGGTTGCATCCCGGCGGGCCGCGCTTCGAAGCGCTATTCCTTCGACCCCAGGAACCGCATGTCCCAGGAGAGGTGCGCGGCCTCGACGACGGCGCCGCCGGTGGTGAGGCGATGGTACTCCTGTGGCGACTTGCCAAGCAAGCCGACGAACACGCCCCGGTCGTGCTCCGCGGCGAACGGCGCTCGCGCCGCGACCGACGGCGGCGTCCCCTTTAGATTCCACGCCCCGCGTGCGAATCCCGCCGGCGGCAGATGGGGATGGCCACCGGCGGGGTAGACCCCGCGGGCCTGCAGGTGCGGATCGCTGGGCAGGTCGAGGGTGTTGAGGGTGGGCAGCGCCGCGACGCCCGCCGCCTGCAGGGTTTCGGTAACTTCGTACTTCGTCCGTGAGCGCGTCCATTCGCCGATCAGGCGGTCGAGCTCGTCTTCTTGGCGCTTGCGGCCTGCCAGGTCGGCGAACCGTTCCTCGGCGGCCCAGGGTTCGCCGATCACGGCGGCCAGCGCGGGCCACTCCGCGTCCGACCCGGCAGCGATGCTGACCCACTCGTCCTCGCCCGAACAGGGATAGCAGCCATGCGGCGCCATGCGGGGATGCCGGTTGCCGGCGCGCTCCGGCAACACGCCGGCGACACCGTAGTCGAGCACCTGATGTCCCATCGCCGCCACCGTCACCTCGATCTGCGACACGTCGATGTGGACGCCCTGGCCGGTGCGACGACGACGGTGGAGTGCGGCGGCGACGGCGCTCGCGGTAAAGCTGGCGACGACGGGGTCGCCGTAGGTGATCTGTTGCGCGCCGAGGGGCGGCCCGCCTGGATAGCCCACCAGCCCCTCGAAGCCGGCGAGCGCGCCGGTGCTCGGCCCATAGCCGATCATGCCGGCGAGGGGGCCGGTATGCCCCGCCGCCGTCATCGACGCCATGACGAGGTCGGGCCGCACCCGCTTCAGATCGTCGTAGCCCAGACCGAACCCCGCCAGCACGCGGGGACTCAGGTTCTCGATCACCACGTCGGAGACGGCGACGAGCTCCCGTACCGCCTCCGCCCCGGCCTCGTTGCCCATGTCCACCGCCACCGCCTGCTTTCCCCGGTGCAGCGTGTTGAACGACACCGAGTTGTTGGGCGACGGCTCGCCCAGGAAGGGGAACATCGCCCGCTGGATATCGGGCCGGTAGGGGTGCTCGACTTTGATCACCTCGGCGCCGAGGTCGGCGAGCATCTGCCCCACCAGCGGCCCCGCCAGCACCCAACAGAACTCGACGACGCGCACCCCCTTGAGCGGCCTTCCTCCGGGCCTCTCCCCCTCTGGGGGAGACTGAGAGAGGGCACGCGCCGCAGGCGCGCGGGCGCCCGTAGGGACCCGCCGCGCGAAGACCTCCTCGTTGTGCTCGCCGAGCGCGGGGGCGGGGCGCGCCGAGGGCCGGTCCCGGCCGTCGAACAGGAACGGAGCGCCGGGGACCGCCGCCGCGAAGCCCGGTGCGATCTCGACGCTTTGGAAGAAGCCACGCTCGGCCAGATGGTCCATCTCCATCACGTCGGCGACGGTGTTCAGGGGCATCCCCGGCGCGCGGCGCTCCCAGAAGATGTCGAACCACTCCTCCTTCGAGTACTTCGAGAGCTCCGCGACAAGCAGGGCCTCGAAGTCTTCGACGTAGCGGTAGCGCGACCGGGCGTTGGCGAAAAGCTCCGACTCGGCCCAATCGGGCCGACCCAACACGTCCTTGAGCCGCTCCCAGTGCGGCGGCTGGGTGCCGATGACGCAGAAGTGACCGTCCTTGCACGGAAAATGCGTATGCGGCGCCATCCCCGCGAGCCGGTGTCCGGTGCGCATGGTGCGCTCGCCGAGATGATGCGCCTTCACCACCGCGTGGCCCATGAGCACCGTAATCACCGTCTCAATCGTCGAGATGTCGACGAGCTGGCCCTCGCCGGTTATGTCACGCGCGTAGAGCGCCGTCACCGCCGCCCCCGCCCCGTTGGCCCCCGCCATGTAGGAGGACTGCGGGCCGGGCAGTGTAATCGGCTCCCGGTCAGGCGTGCCGAGGGCGTAGGCCGCGCCGGATGCGTGGAGCTCGTTCATGGGGTAGGCCCGGTAGTCGCAGTAGGGGCCGTCGAGCCCCCACGGTGTTATCGACAGCAGCACCGCGTTCGGGTTCGCCTGGCGCATGTCGTCCCAGGACAGGCGGAGCGCGCGCGCCTCCTCGGGCAGCCGGTCGGTGACGACCACGTCGGCGCGGGCGATCAGCTCGCCCAGCAGTCCGCGCCCCCGCTCCGAGGCAACGTCGAGCGTGACGCCGAGCTTGCCGCCGTTGAAGTAGTGGTAGACGCCGCTGTGGTCGGGCCGGCCCTCAAAGCCGGGCGGGAACGGCCCCTCGGCGCGGGTGGGGTCGCCCTCGGGCGGCTCGACGCGAATCACCTCGGCCCCGAAGTCGCCGAGCAGCCGCGCCGCTAGGGGCGCGGCGTACCAACGCCCCAGGTCGAGCACGCTCGTCCCTGCCAGGAAGTCGTTGTTCATGCTGGGCACCCGCTCGACGCCGATGATAGCGCAGCGCGTCGGCGGGGCGCCTACTGTCCGAGCAGGCGAATACTTCGGAAAACGGCGATGGCCGTTCGCTGCTGCTCTCGCGTCAGGCCTTCCCCTACCAGATTCAGTGCGGGGCCGCCCACGTTCTCGAAATAGACACCGGTGGACCCACCGGCGGCGTCCAGCGAAATGAGCAGCTTCGCTTCAACACCGCCGATGCTCTCATAGGCCACGGCATATCTGTATGCCGGATCGTCGCCTGGGTCCAACCTCCATGAGTGCGCGCCGTAGTCAAAGGTCAGCCGCACCCCATCGCCGACGACTTCGCCCACGTAGGAGTCGGGGCCCTGGAGCTCATTCAGCTCCCACCCAGGAGGCAGGCGGAGAGAGAAGCCCGTCCGGCTCGGCCAGCCCGGCGCCTCCACCACTTTCCAGTCCGGCGACGGCTCCGCGCCGGTGAGCAGTTGACGGGCCTCGATCGGCAATACGCCCGTCCCGCCTCCCCACAGTACCCGTTCGCCCGGGTCTGTTGGCGTGGCCGACGGCGTGACGGTAGCGCAGGCCGCCAATACGAGAACCGGCAATCCGCAGACTATGGACTTCAGAATCGACATAGCGCCTTGATCACGTTCCTCTTGATGCGCTCCTATAGCATGACGCTGTTAACTGGAAGAATGTTCCCCGCATCCTAACGGGTTCTTCTCTCCTCGCAGATGCTGTTGGCTTCGACCCCAGGAGCCCTCCATTCCTTGACACCCCGCCGCTCCCCACT
This sequence comes from Dehalococcoidia bacterium, assembly GCA_965261455.1. Taxonomy (GTDB): domain Bacteria; phylum Chloroflexota; class Dehalococcoidia; order SHYB01; family SHYB01; genus DAOUKH01. The sequence goes on from OZ253453.1 coordinate 921,775, forward strand.
AGAATTGGCCGCGGTAGGGGGCGCGGCGGCGCACCCCCTTCAGAACACCCTTCTCTTCTCGTGCGGAGGCATCTATGGGCCTGCTGACCGGCAAGACCGCGATCGTCGGCGTTGGCGAGACGACCTACTACCGCGACGCCAAGCGGACGACCTATTCCCTGGGTATCGAGGCAATCAAGCGCGCCGTCATGGACGCCGGCCTCGAGCTCACCGACATCGACGCCATGACGAGTTACCAGGGCAACGACTCCCACAGCTCGAACGACATGGCCCAAGCGCTGGGGATGCGCCTGAACTACAGCCTCGACATCCAGGGCGGCGGATCGAGCACCGAGGCCCTTGTCGCCCACGCCGCCGGACTCCTTGCCGGCGGCTACTGCAACGCGATGGTGATCTTCCGCTCCATGCGCGGACGCACCGGACGCCGCCCCGGCGGCCAGGCGCCCACCGGCCCCGCGCCGCCGATGACCGTCGTCGGCCACGCCGAGAACCAGTACATCGGCGTCACCACGCCGGCCCAGATGTTCGGGCTCGCCGCCATGCGCTACATGCACGACTTCGGCATGACGACCCGCCAGCTCGGCGCGGTGGCCATGACCCACCGCTACCACGCCACCATGAATCCCAAGGCCTTCTTCTACAAGCGGCCGCTGACGATGGAGGACTACCTCCAGGCACGCTGGGTCTCGAAGCCGTTCCGCCTCTTCGACTGCTGCCTCGAAATGGACGTTTCGTGCGCCCTTGTCCTCACCCGCGCCGAGCGCTCCTACGACCTCAAGCACCCGCCGGTGTTCGTGATGGGCGGCACCGCCCGCACCATGGCGGAGAGCCCCGGCTACAACCCTGGGCGCCGCACCACCCCGGTCTACCACCACGCCAGCAACTGGGGGCGCAACCGCGTCTTCGCCATGTCGGGGCGCTCCCGCGAGGACGTCGACGTCGCCTCGTTCTACGACGCCTTCACCATCACTCCGCTGCTCCAGTTGGAGGGCTACGGCTTCGTCGGCCCCGGCGAGGCCGGCTTCTGGTACGAAGAGGGCCGCGGACGGATCGACGCCGAGCTTCCGGTGAACACTTCGGGCTCGCATCTCTCGGAAGGCTACTCGCACGGCATCCAGATGGTGATCGAGATGACCCGCCAGCTCCGGGGCCGCGCCGACGACGTCTGCCCCGATTGGGAGCGCGGCGTCCACACCTACGACCGCGATCAGGGCTGCCGCCAGGTGCGCAAGCACGAGAACGGCTTCTGCGCCGGATGGGGAAGCCCGGTCACCAGCAGCTCGCTCATGCTCAGCCGGCACCCCAGCTAGACCGGACGGACGCGAAAAGGAATCGACATGCCGCCCAAAATCGACTGGTCCAGACTCAACATCGTCCCCGACTACGACACCCAGGAGTGGTGGGACGGGACGAAGGACGACAAGCTCCTCGTCCGAAGCTGCAACGCCTGCGGCCACGCCTGGTGGCCGCCGAACGTGCCCGGCTGCGCCAGCTGCGGCGAGCTCGAAGACCTCGGCTACGTCGAGAGCAAGGGCGGCGGGACGATCCACACCTTCATCGTCATCATGCAGCCCATCATCGCCCCGTTCCTCGAAGCCGTTCCCTACATCCCCGCGATGATCGACCTCGACGACGTCAAGAACGTGGACGGCAACCCGGTGCGGCTCCAGGGTGTCATCGACGAGGGCGAGGACCAAGTCGGGATCAACGCGAAGGTCGAGCTCTACTTCGAGCAGCTCAGCGACGACGGCAAGAAAGTCCCGCGCTGGCGCCTCGCCGCCCAACAGCCCGATAACGTGTGGCTCTTCCCCGGCCCCTAGGGGGACAGTAGACTCGAAGGGCCATGGTAGCTAAGCGAGATAGTTCTTCGCGACGCCGGCGGAAGCCGGCGCCACGGGTTGCCTACCGTACGGATCACGGGATGATGGTGATCAGTACGGCTGAGGTAGCGTTAGCCGCAGACCTCCTTGAGCCTTACCGGGGCGAAGCCCAGCTTATCTTCACATCTCCTCCCTTCCCTCTAAATCGAAAGAAGGCATATGGCAACCTGGTAGGCGACGACTATATCAACTGGCTCGCGGACTTCGCCCCAAGTTTCGCCGACTTCCTCAAGGAAGATGGCTCCATCGCCATTGAACTCGGTAACTCCTGGGAGCGCGGACAGCCGGTGATGTCGACACTCGCACTGAAGGCCTTACTGGAGTTCCTCGAACGAGGGGCTTTCTCACTCTGTCAGCAGTTTGTTTGTTCGAATAAGGCCAGACTCCCATCGCCTGCCCAATGGGTCAACGTCGAACGGATAAGGGTTAAGGACGCTTTCACTCACGTCTGGTGGATGGCGTCAACTACAAAGCCCAAGGCCGACAACCGGCGCGTGCTTACTCCATACAGCGATGCCATGCAAAAGCTTCTGGAAACGAAAACCTACAACGCGGGTAAGAGGCCTTCGGAGCACTCGATCGGCGCCGAGTCGTTCCTGAAAGACAATGGCGGCGCGATACCCTCCAATGTGATTACCGTAGCCAATACGAGTGCAAATGACTCCTACCTCGAATACTGTAGAGTGCACAATATACCCTTACATCCGGCAAGGATGTCGTTCGATCTCGCTAAGTTCTTTATCAATTTCCTCACGGATCCAGGCGATCTCGTGATCGATCCTTTTAGCGGAAGCAACGTAACAGGCGCCGCCGCCGAAGAGTTGGGACGGCGCTGGATCAGCATTGAACAGAACGCCACATACGCTGAGGCGTCGGAGAGCCGGTTCACCAAGAGTCGCGTATGACGGCAATCGTTCATGGCCCGTGGACACTAACCAAGACGCCTCGGGTCTGGCAGTCCGAAGCTTTGGATGCGTGGCAGGAGTCCCTTCGCGGCATTGCATCCGTCGTGACAGGCGGCGGCAAGACTACATTTGCCCAAATGTGCATGCGGTTTTTCCGAGACCGCTACCCCGACGGTCGATTTGTCATCGTTGTCCCGACACTGGCGCTTCTGGACCAGTGGTACGTGAGTCTGCGTGAAGACTTAATGGTTCCCGATGAGGCAATCACCTCTTATTCTGGAGAAGGCTGCCCTAAAGATTTCGGCATCGTGAATCTTATGGTCGTCAACACTGCTCGTACCTACGCCGCGAAAGTATCAGAGAGCTTCGATACTATGCTGATCGTAGACGAGTGCCACCGTGCAGCAAGTGAAGCCAACGCACTTGCGCTGAAAGGCAATCCAAAGGCAACCTTGGGACTCTCCGCGACACCAGAACGCGAGTACGACGATCTCTTCGACAAGGTTCTTGTCCCTGCACTCGGCCCTATTGTGTTTAGTTATGATTACACTCAAGCGTTGCGCGACGGAGTGATTGTACCCTTTGATCTTATCAATGTATCAACCGACATGACTGTTGAAGAACAGGACAAGTACGACGCCGCCACACTCGAGGTAGCTCGAACATTCCAAAAGTTCAGCGCCGGTCTTGTGAGTCGTGAGACACTAGCGCGAAAGCTCCAGCATAGATCTCGTCTGGCTGCCTCTTCAATACAGCGCATCGCCGTAGCAGTTCGGATAGCGGAGGACCATCGCGAGAACCGAATAATCATTTTTCACGAGAACATACACGCCGCCAGGAGTATAAACGACGTACTTTTGGCTAGACGCTTCAACTCAACAATCTATCACTCTAAGGTCAGCCCAGAAATAAGACGCGATAATCTTCGGCTATATCGGAGAGGAGTATTTAGTGCGCTTGTCACATGCCGAGCGTTGGACGAAGGTGTCAATGTGCCTGAGACTAACGTTGCCATCGTCGCCTCGTCTTCCGCCAGTTTACGGCAACGGATACAACGACTAGGACGTGTACTACGTCCTGCCATCGGGAAGCAGCGCGCCAAGATATACACTATCTACACGACCAAACCAGAAGCGGAAAGGCTAGCAGCTGAGGCAGAAAAGTTACAAGGTGTTGGTAGGATCAGTTGGATGCGATCTTCTTCTCAGGTGGGATAAGTGCGGCTACTCGTCAAGAAAGAATGGTTTGAGACCATTTCATCTGAGGGGCAATACGAAACGGACTTTGAATCAATCATCCAAAGTCGATGCAGTCTATTGTTTCCAGAATACCACGCAATCCCCTTCAAGGTGCCGGTTGAATCCGAGACCGAACGTAGGATCCCCGACCTGGCTCTGATCGAGCGTCGATATCGTCACTGGTGGGTGGTTGAAGTCGAGATGGCACATCATTCCCTTAACGGACACGTCCTACCGCAGATCGATGTGTTTTCTCGTGGAACATATGGAGCATCTCACAGGGAATACCTTCTTGCCAAATCAGACGCATTGAATCCCACTGCACTCGCAGATATGATCAAAGGGACACAGCCTCGTATCCTAGTGATAGTGAATCGAAGCGTCCCCGATTGGGTTCGCCCAATCCACGATCTGGGCGGCTTGCTCTCTGTGGTCGAGGTTTTTCGATCCGGAAGGAATGAGCACATCCTGCGGATAAACGGGGATTATCCAACGGCCAATGCTGAGGAAGTAGTCTCCACGTGCCGCCTTGATGAGATGATGCCTCGACTGCTCCGCGTCGACTCTCCGGCCGATCTCAGGATCGCACCCGGAGAGCGCCTGTCTATTGGCTTCGGTGGAGGATTCACCGATTGGGAGAGGGTTGACAGTGCAGACCAAGTGTGGCTGTTTCCGGTGAAACGCCATCCGCTTTCAGCCGGCAAATCTTACGTAATTCTACGAGATTCTCACGGCGGTCTCTCATTCAAAAAGCAGTAGTCGGGGGAGAACACCAATGCCCATACAGCTACAACTAGGCTTCGAAGTGATTCAATCGTACAAGCGATTGTCTTACACTCCATGGCACGCCATTGCAGAATTAGTCGACAACGCAACGCAATCGTATTTCGACAACCAAGCAGTCCTTGACGCCGAGTTTGCCGCATCGGGAGACAAGCTAACCATTGGAGTTGTATACGAGAGGGCAAACCGTGGCATGATTCGCGTCTCTGACAACGCCATGGGTATGTCTTTTGATGAACTTCAAAGGGCACTGCATGTAGGTATTCCTCCAGCCAACACTTCCGGCCGTTCAAAGTATGGCCTTGGTATGAAAACGTCCGCGTGTTGGATAGGAATGAAGTGGACGGTCCGCACAAAGAAACTCGGAGAAACACAGGAGCATCGAATCTCTGTAGACGTTGACAAGATTAGCTCCGGTGATAATGACCTGTCGCATGAGGCAGTGGACGGAAAATCTCCCGACGATCACTATACAGTCATTGAGGTGTATCAGCACAACCAAGTCTTCCAAGGCAGGACCATCGGGAAGATAAAGGACTTTCTTCGATCTATGTATCGTCAGGATTTGCGACAAGAGCGCATGACTTTTGAATGGCAGGGTTCTGCTCTGGAATGGCACGACTCAATGTTTCAGTTTCTGCAAGCAAAGGACGGGAGCCTCTATAAGAAAGACTTCGAGTTTGAAGTCAACTCGAAGAAGGTCTATGGTTGGGTGGGTGTTTTGCGCATCGGCAGCGGTAGTCGAGCGAAGGCCGGGTTCTCAATCCTGCGCAGTGATAGAGTCGTCCGGGGTTGGCCTGATAGTTGGAGGCCTGAGAGCATCTACGGATTCCAAGGTAGGAACGACCTAATCAACCAACGTCTTGTTGGAGAGATTCATTTGGATACTTTCGAGGTCAGCCATACCAAAGACGACATCCTTTGGGTTGCAGATGAACAAGAGGAAGTCGAACGGTTACTAAAAGAAGCCTGTAATGATTACGTAGCTGTGGCCAGGAGACCACGCAAGGGCGATGTGAATCCAGAAGGGCCCACTCAGCTAGAAACGGCGACAGCCGTCGACGAGCTTGTCAGAGAGCTCTCTTCAGCAGAGCTCGCTGATCTCATCAACCTAGAAGCAGTGCCACCGCCGGAAACTGTGCGTCAAGCAGTCCAACCATTGAAGGATGCGGTAAGTAGCCGAGAGCCGACCTTCCGCGCAAGCCTAGCTCAGTTCGAGATACTTGGATTCCTGGTAAGTGACTTGTCGATTAACGATCCTTATGTAGTCGTAGATTCCACGGAAGGGCACCGAGTGCTCATAATCGTCAATGTCCAGCATCCTCACTGGAGCCAACTCAGTGGCAGCGGTGGAGTACTCAATTACCTTCGGCACTGCACCTTCGACGGGATCTCAGAATGGCAAGCGCGCTATAGGGCTTCCAGCCTCGATCCCGACACCATCAAGATTCTGAAGGACAAGCTCCTAAGGCTTCCTCTCGAAATCGAGATGCACCAGGACGATGCCACCGATGAAGACGCTCAAGAGGACTAGTAGGGAGGTGAGGGATGCGGAACGGGACGTACGTCGTCGACGCCGACGCGCATCAGATGGAGCCCCCGGACTTCTTCCTGGAGTGGATCGACCCCGCCTTTCTCGATAGGGGCGCCGCGCCTGCAGCGGCTGGAGTCGGGGCGCCGCTACGTCGTCGAGGGCAAGCCCTTCACCTACGAGCACGGCACGTACCCTATGGCCGCCCCCGAGTTCCTTGAGGCGGCCCAGAAGGCCCGCGACCGCTTCGCCGGCGCCGCGAAGACCGGCTTCAGCCCCGCGAGGCGCGTCGAGGACATGGACTCGGAGGGCGTCGACGTCCAGATCATCTATCCCAGCGCCGCCGGGCAGATGCTGGGGCGTGAGTTCGACGACCCCGAGCTGCTCGCCGCCTGCTGCCGCGCCTACAACGATTGGAGCCGCGCCTACTGCGCCGATCACGCCGACCGGCTGCGCTGGGCGGCCATCCTCCCCATCCAGGACGTTGCCCTCGCCGTCAAGGAGGCCGAACGCGCCGCCGCGCTCGGGGCCGTCTCCTTCTACGTTCGGCCCCAGCCGGTGAAGGACCGGCTCCTGCCCCACGAGGACTACTGGCCGCTGTGGGAAACCATCGAGCGGCTCGACCGGCCCATCTCGGTCCACGACTCGGCGTCGTGCTATCTGCCTTCCTTCGGCGACCGCTTCGTGACCCACACCTCTGGCCACATCGTCTCGCACCCCTTCGAGGCCATGGCCACGATGATGACTTTCATCTGGCACGGTATGTTCGAGCGCTTCCCCAAGCTCACCCTCGTCCACGTCGAGTGCGACGCCGGCTGGCTGCCGTTCTGGCTCCAGCGCATGGAACAGCACTACGACTTCAGCGGGACCGCCGAGCACCCCGACCTGAAGAGACGGCCCACGGACTACTTCAAGAGCAACATCTTCGTCGCGGCGCGCGCCGACGAGCCGATGCTGAAGAGCGTCGTCGAGCTTGCCGGCGACGACAACCTGCTGTGGAACTCCGACTATCCCCATCCCGACGGCACGTGGCCCTGGGCCTTAGGCGACTTCGACCGCCAGCCTCTTACCGAAGAGAGCCGGCGCAAGCTCCTCTGGGAGAACCCCCGCCGCGCCTTCCGCATCGCCGAGGCGCCCGCGAAATCGGCCCACGTCACCACCGCCGCGGCGGCCTAGGGCGAGGACGAGCAAACCGCATGGCCGGCCCACTCGAAGGCTTCCGCGTCATCGACCTCTGCCGGACGCGGCCGGGCCAGATGGCCTCAGGCGTGCTCGCCGACTACGGCGCCGACGTGATCACCGTCGTCGAGCCCGGCTTCGCGCAGAAGCGGGGCGGGCCGGACGCGACCGCCCGCTACGGCGTGAACCTCCGCAACAAGCGCAGCCTCGACCTCAACCTCCGCGCCCCCGGCGGCGTCGAGGTCTTCCTCAAGCTCGCCGACCGCTCCGACGCCATTATCGAAAGCAACCGGCCCGGCGTCGTCAAGCGCCTCGGCATCGACTACGAGACCCTCAGCGCGCGGAACCCCGGCGTCGTCTACTGCTCGCTGTCGGGCTTCGGACAAGAGAGCCCCTACGCCGGCATAGCGGCGCACGATCTGTCCTACCAGGGCATATCGGGCATGCTGCCCCAGGACGAGGACGGCAAGCCCTTCGTCCCGCCCTACAACCAGGCCGACCTCAACGCCTCGTGGTTCGGGGCGATGTCGGTGCTCATGGCACTGCTGCGGCGGGAGAAGGACGGCGCCGGCCAGTACATCGACGTCGCCTTCACCGACGTCTCGGTCACCATCCCGCCGGGGGGCGTCGAGGACCGGACGCTCCGAGGGACCGACCCCGCCTACAGCGTCTACGAGACGCGCGACGGCCGTTATCTCACCCTCAGCATCCGCGAACCCTGGTTCTGGGAGCGCTTTTGCAAGCTGCTTGGCAAAGAGGAGTGGATACCTCATTCGCGGCCCGCCGACCCCTTGCGCGCGGAGATGTCCGCCTTCATCGCCGAGGCGGTGCGGGCCAAGACGCTCGACGAATGGCTCGGCCTGCTGCGCGAGAACGACCAGCAGTACGGGCCAGTGAACCGCACCATCGAGGAGCTCGCCGCCGACCCTCACCTCCAAGCGCGCGAGATGCTGCTCGACGTGACCCACCCCGTCACCGGCAAGCAGCGCTACGAGCCGGGCTTCGCGCTGAAATTCTCCCGCACGCCGGCGGCGCTCAGCCGCGGCCCGACGCTCATGGGGACCGACACCGAAGCCATCCTGCGCGAGCTGGGCTACGACGACGCCCGCATCGCCGCGCTCAACGAAGCCGGCGTCACCGCCTAGCGACGGCTACCACTTCTCCCAAACCGGCACCTTGGTCGGCAGGGCGACCTGGGCACGCCCCGTCGCCGTGATCTCGCCGATCTGGTTCTCGGCCCACACGTCCAGGTCGATCAGGTGCTCGCCATCCGCGCTCTGTTTGCCGGTGACCCTGCCCTTCAACCACGTGGTATCGCCGACGTAGTTGAAGCGGCGCACCTCGCCGTAGAGCCGCTTGAGGAAGCCGTCGTCCCCCATCCAATTGGTCAGCGGATGGCCGAGCCAGGACATGCGCTGGCAGCCGTAGTCGTAGGCCATGGGAAGCCCCGCCACACCCGCGGTGTCGGAAGCGGCGTGGACGCGGATCACCGCTTCCAGCGCGCCGCTGCGCGGGTCGCGGTAGCCCCAGGCGGGATGGCGGCGGAACTCGCGGAGCGCGAAGACGTGCCCAAGTCCGCCGATGCAGCCCGCCTCGAACGCCGCGATGTCGCCCATGCTCAGCGGCCCCTTGACCACCGAGGGAATCTCGTCGCCCTCGTTGACGTCCTCCCAGAAGCGGGGGGCCGCGCCGCGAATCTCCTCGTTGAGCATCTCGTCTTCGATGGCGAGGATCTCGTCCTCGGTGTAGCGGTGGGGCTCGCGCTGGTACTTGCCCCGCTCGCGGGCGGCGCGGCGCTCGGCGCGGAACTGCCAGCCCTTGCACTCGGCGATCGTCTCCCCTCGCTGGTTGCGGTAGGTCGAAATGCTCGACTGAATAAAGACGCGCCCCGCGAACTCGCCCTTCTTCTCTTCGAGATCGGTGAACTGCTCCTGCACCGTGATCTCGTCGTCGAGGTAGATGGGCCGGTGCCACAGCCAGTCGTTGCCGGCGTGGAAGCCGTGGACGCCGGGCAGGCCGCCGGTGCGCCCCGAGGTCCAGTAGACGCTGTAGAGGAACGTGGGCGGGGCGATGATCTTGCCCCAGCGCGTCTTCTGGGCGTACTCCGCGTCGACCCACAGAGGATTGGGATCGCCGATGCCTCGGACGAAGTGGCGGATGTTGTCCCGCGTCGCCGCCTCGTGGAGCGGCCCCATGCCGTAGAAGCTGGGACGGTTGTAGGTCCCGATACGGCTCCGCAGCCGCTCGAGCGCCTCCTCGGTAATCTTGCCCTCCGCGATCTGGGGCTTCTCGGCGCCGCTATCGGCCATGGCGTGCCTCCACTAGGGTGTCTCGCGGCCCCGCCGCGAAACGGGGTGGTTTATGATACATGACGGACGAGGTCCGGCCCCGTCTGCGCACTTGGTACACTAGAACATAGTCTGCTTGGGAGGGGTTGCATGAGACGAATCGGCGTACGGCTCTCTTTGATCATCGGCATGGCGGTCATCGCCGCCCTTACCGTCGCCGCCTGCGGCGAAGACGACTCCAAGTCGGACCCCGCCGCCTACACCAAGGCCGTCGTGCAACAGGCCATCGATTACTACGACGACAAGGGGCGCGACGACACCGTCGATTTCTACAACTCCATGGAGAGCGTCGACGGCCCCTGGTACGTGGCCATCTACGACGAGGACACGAACGCCATCGCGCACCCATTGCGCAAGGACTTCCTCGGCACGAGCCCCAGAGACCGCTCCGACGTCAACGGCAAGCCCTACGGCCTCGAGGTCGTCGCCGCGACGGAGGAAGGCCGCTGGGTGGACTACGTGTTCGTCAATCCCACCTCCGGCGAGACCGAGCAGAAGCACACCTGGGTCATCAAGTACGACGGTCTGCTCTTCCTGTCGGGGTGGTACGAGCCCGCCAGCTGATTCAGTAGACCGCGCCGGACGCTTCGAGACGCCGCAGCTCGTCCGGCGGCGTGCCGAGCAGCCCGCCGAGGACGCGCTCGTTGTGCTGGCCGAGCAGCGGCGCAGGCGACGCGATGCGCCCCGGCGTCCGCGACAGGTGCCACGCCAAGCCGTAGAGCCACTCGGCGCCGGCCATCGGATGCTCCATCTCGACCCACGCGCCGCGTTCTCGGAAGTGCGGGTCGAGGAACTGGTCCTCGATGTTCATGACGGGGAAGGCCGCTACGCCTTCCGCCTGGAGCGCCACGGTGAGCTCCACGGCGTCGAAGCTGACGGTCCAGCGGCGCAGCGCCGCGTCCAGCGCCTCTCGTTGGCGCAGCCGGCGGTAGGAGTCGGCGAAGCGCGGGTCACGAGTCCAAGGAGCGGGTTCGAGGCGTCGCGCCGCGGCGCATAGACCGCGCCACTCGTCCTCGCCGCCCACCGCGATACTGATCCACCGGTCGCCGCCCTCGCAGGGATAAACGCCGTGGGGCGCGAGGCCGACGCCGATGTTGCCGATGGGCGCGGGACCGCGGCGGTTCATGGTGACGTCCATGACCGCCTCGCCGAGCCACGACACCGTGCTCTCAAGCTGCGCCGCCTCGACGTACTGGCCCCGCCCCGTGCGCGACCGGTGACGCAGCGCCGCCGTGGCCGCCATCGCCGCGTGCAGTCCGGCGACGGCGTCGCTCCACGCCGATTGCAGCTCGCCCACCAGCGCGCCGTCCTCGTAGCCCACCAGACTCATCAGGCCGGAGAGGGCCAGCACGATGGGCGCGTAGGCGATGACGTCGCGCAGTGGGCCGCTGTTCCCCGCCGCGGGCATGGCCACGACGACGATGTCGGGGCGAAGGCGGCGGAGGGCGGCGTAGTCGAGCCCTAGCCGCCCCATCACGCCGGGGGAGAAGTTGTCGATCACCACGTCGGAGCGGGCGATGAGGCCGCGGAGCAGGTCTATCCCCTCAGGCTCCTTCAGGTTCAGGGTCACGCTCTGCTTGTTGCGGTTGAGGCCGTGGAAGACGGGCTGCAGCTCGGGCCAGCGCCCCTCGTCGCCGCCCGCCGCGTCCTCTCCCACCATCGGCCGACCGAGCCGCATGCCGTCCATCTTGGCGCGGCTCTCGACCTTGATCACCTCCGCGCCCATGTCGGCGAGCAGATGTGCCGCCATCGGCGCGGCCCACGCGCTCCCCAAGTCGATCACCCGGCAGCCCGCGAGCGCATCCACGATCAGACCACCCCCGCACGGCGCAGGCCGGCGAGTTCGAGCCCGAGCCGGTCTCGAAGCACCTCGCCGTTGTGCTCGCCCAGACGCGGCGCGGGGCGGTCGAGCCGCCACGGGCTTTCGGAGAAGCGGTAGGGCGGGCCGGGGTAGAGCGCGCCGTCCCCGCCCTCGGCGGCGATCGTTTGCCAGAAGCCGCGCTCTGCGAGGTGGTCATCGGCGACGGCCTCGCCGATGGTCTTCACCGGAACGCAGGGGACGCGGCGAGCCCGCGTCGTCTCGAAGATCTCCTCCTTGGTACGCTCGGCGAACCAGGGCGCGATCAACGCCTCCGCCTCCTCGGGATACTCCTCCGACATGGCGCGGCGGTTGCGGAACCGCGGCTCCGAGTACCAAGGCTGATCGCCGAGCACCTCCAGGAAGCGCCGGTACTGCGCCAGTTGCGGCGCGTCGATGCAGATGTGGCCGTCGAGGGCGGGCAGCACGCAGTTGGGGAAGAGCCCCAGACTCATGCGGTTGCCCCAGCGCCGGCCCGGAATCCCCTTGTAGATATACGTCGGGAGGTGGTAGCCGTTGAGCAGCAGCGCGGGCGCCTCCGCCACCGCCGCGTCGACGAGCTGTCCCTCGCCGTCGCGGTCGCGCGCCTGTAGGGCCATGACGACGGCGAGCGCCGCGGCGAATCCGCCAAGGTAGGCGTTCTGCTGGAGCGGAATCGTCAGCGGCTCGCGGTCGGGGAAGCCGGTGCCGAAGCTCAGGCCGCCGGCGGCGCTGATGTTGATGTCGTAGGCCGCGTAGTCTCGGTACGGCCCCGTCTCGCCGAAGGGCGTGATCGAGGCCGCGATCAACCCGGGACGCCGCGCGCGGAGGGCGTCGAGATCGAGGGCGCGTCGCACGCGGCCCTCGGCCACGAGCACGTCCGCGTCCTCCAGCAGACGGTCTATCAGCGCCGCCCCCGTCGCCGTGGCCACGTCGATGGTCACCGAGCGCTTGTTGGCGTTGAGAAAACGAAAGAGGCCGCTCGCCTCAGTGTCCGGCGCGTCGCCGGGGAAGGGGCCGTGGGAGCGCAGCGGATCGCCTTGGGGCGGCTCGACCTTGATCGTGTCGGCGCCTAAGTCGGCCAGCGTCCGCGAGCAGAACGCGCCGGCGACCCCGTCGGCGATCTCGATGACGGCGACCCCGGCCAGCGGGCCCGGCGGCGCGGACGCGGGGCGGGATCGCTCTGGGAGCATGGGATTACTCGAACGCGCCCGCCTCGGCGAGCGTGTTGATCGCGGCGCTCGAAAGGCCGAGCACGTCGCCGAGGATATAGCCGTTATGCTCACCGAGCAAGGGAGATGGACGCTGCGCGGGCGTGCCGTCCGGTGTCGAGCGCCAGGCGAGGCCCTGCACCGCGCGCCGCCCCATGCGGGGGTGCTCCACTTCGCGCCAAGCCCCCCGCGTGCGTAGGTGTGGATCATTGAAGAGCATCTCGCCGCTCGCCGCGGGATAGGCCGCGACGCCGGCCCGCTGCAACGACCGCGCCAGCGAGACTGCCGCCCGCCGCCGCGTCCAGGCCTCCACCTCGGCGTCGAGCTCCGCGGCGCGGCGGAGTCGGCGATAGCCGTCGGCGAAGCGTCGGTCGCGGGCCAGGGCGGGGCGCCCCATCACCCCGCATAGCGCGCGGAACTCGGCGTCGGACCCCACCGAGATCGTGATCCAGTCGTCGCCGCGGCAGCGGTAGAGGCCGTGGGGGGCGCGCCGCGCGTCGCGGTTGCCCACCCGCGTGGGGACGACGCCGGTCATCAGGTGCTCGAACACCGCGGTCCCCGCGAGCGCCGCGATGGCCTCGACGGACGAGTGGTCGACGTATTGCCCCTCGCCGGTGCGCTCGCGGTGCCACAGCGCGCAGAGCACGGCGTAGGCGAGGGCGGAGCCGACCCGCAGGTCGATGGAGTCTCGCAGCTCGACGGGCGGGCCGTCCTCATAGCCGGTCAGGCTCCCCAGGCCGCTGCTGGCGTTGAAGACGGATGCGTACCCCGGATAGGCGCTCTCCGGCCCGCTTCCCCCGAAGGCCGAGCTCGACGCCACGATGATTGTCGGGTTGCGCCGCCGCAGCGCCTCGTAGCCGATCCCCATGCGGTCGAGGACGCCGGTGCGGAAGTTCTCCACAAGCACGTCGCTGACCGCCGCCAGTGCTTCAATCGTCTCCACGCCGCCGGCGCGCTTCAGGTTGAGCCGGAGCCCCAGCTTGTTCAGGTTGACGCTGTTGAACGTCGGCGAGGCGTCGGGATCGAGATCGATGGCGTACTGGCCGCGGCGCATTCCGTCGAGGTTCGAGGCCGTCTCGACCTTGATGACCTCGGCCCCAAGCAAGGCGAGCTGGAGCGAGCAGTACGGCCCCGCAAGGTTCCAGGTGAAGTCCAGGACACGCACGCCGCTCAGAGGGGCAGACCGCGGGGCGCCGCTCATACCACACCCGCCCGCCGGAGGCCGGTGAGGTCGCGGCGGGAGTAGCCGAGCTCGTCGCAGTAGACCACCGCGTTGTGTTCACCGAGGAGCGGCGCCCCTCGCGGCTGCGCCGGCGGCGTCCGCGAGAGCCGGTAGGCCTGCGCCGTGTACTCCAGCGCGCCCGCCCTGGGGTGGACGGCGCGCTGGAAGAAGCCTCGGGCGCGAAGCTGCGGCGAGGCGGCCACGTCGCGGGCGTCAGCGAAGAGCGCCGCAGGGCAGCCTCGGGACGCGGCGGCGTGATAGATCGTCCGCTTCTCCAGTCCGGCGGCCCACGCGCGCATCACGGCGTTGACCTCGGGACGGTGGGCACGGCGCTCGTCGAAGGTGGCGAACCTGGGATCGGCGGCGAGGTCGGGCCGGTCCATCGCATCGCACAGCGCCGCCCAATGCCGGTCCTCACGGGGGAAGAGGACGACGTGGCCGTCGGCGGCTGGAAAGATGCCGCCGAAGAAGTACGTCCGCCGCCAATCGATCAGCTCGTCGTAGCCGGCGAACCGTTGCAGCGTCTCCCTCGCCATCGCCATCGACGCCTCCTGCTTCGACAGGTCGACGCGCTCCCCCGACCCGTTGCGCGACCGCGACAGCAGCGCCGACAGCGCCGCGAGCGCCCCCAGCACCCCGGCGTCGTGCTCGGCCAGATAACCGCCGGCGCGTACCGGCCCGCGCTCGGGGAAAAGCTCGTAGGACAGATTGCCCGGCAGCGTGTACGCCTCGCCGCCCGCCGCGAACGACGTGAGGTCGCTGGCGCCGTAGCCGGCATTCGGCCCATCGAGTCCGAACGGTGTGATCGCGACCCGCACCAACTCGCCGGCCCCCGTGGCCGTGTTGGAAAGCTCCGGCGCGTCGTAGACCAGGACGTCGGAGGCGGCAGCAAGCCGGTCGAGGATGGCGCGGCCCGTCGCCGAGCCAACGGCGAGCGTCGCCGAGCGCTTGTTCGCGTTCAGGTGCAGGAAGAGCGCGCTCGTCTCGTCGTGCGGAGCGCCGCCGGGGAAGGCGCCGTGGCCACGGGCGGGGTCGCCCTCCGGCGGCTCCACCTTGGTGACCTCGGCCCCCATGTGCGCGAGAAGCTTGCCGCAATGCGCCCCCGCGATGGAGCCGCAGACCTCAACGACGCGGACGCCGGTCAGCGGAGGAGTGCCATCCGCGGCCTGGGTGGAGTGAGAGAGGGTCACAACCTCTCCCCCTCTGGGGGAGATTGAGAGAGGGCGCGCGCCGCTAGCGCGCCGGCGCCCGCAGGGCGCTCCTCGGAGAGGGTAGATGAGGGCATGGCAGGTAGAACAATCTTAGCAAGAGACGCGCCGCGGCGGCGGCGCTCCCGGCGTTCCGGCCACTATAATGGCGCGTAGGAAGCATTGACGCGCTGAGGAGGCCCAAGATGGCGCGCAAGATCGTCTCCGCCGACGACCACATGGACATGACCGCGATGCCGCGCGACCTATGGGAGGCACGGCTCCCCGCGGAGTGGCGCGACCGCGCGCCGCACGTGCGGAAAACGGAGAACGGCGCCTTCTGGGAGATCGACGGCAACCTCCTCGGCTTCAGCGGGGCCCGGCCCGGCGGGGTCCAGAGCGCGATTACGCGCGCCGGCATCGAAGACGACGGCTTCCGCGCCTCGACGCCGGACCTTCGCCTTCAAGACATGGACCTCGACGGCGTCCACGCCCAGGTGATCTACGGCCCGCCCATGGGCTTCAAGATGGGCGAGGCCGGCTTCAAGACAGCGTGCCTGCGGGCCTACAACGACTGGGGCGCCGAGTTCACCGGCCACGACCCCGGCCGCCTCTGCCTGCTCGCCTATCTCCCCACCGAGTCACCGGAGGCCGCCGCCGTCGAGCTTGAGCGCGCCGCCGGCATCGGCCACAAGGGCGCCGTGGTGAGCTACTTCGACGCCGCGTCGCGCGTCTGCGACCCCGAGTGGGACCACCTCTGGGCAGCGGCGGAGACCGTCGGTCTGCCCCTCAGCTTCCATCTCGGCGGCGGGCTGCACACGTCCAAGCCCGCGGTGGGCAGCTGGGAGTTCGCCGCCTTCGCCGCGGCGATCCCGCTCCAGTTGGACGAGGCCCTCGCCCTCATGACCTTCTCCGGCGCGCTCGAACGCCATCCCAAGATGCGGCTCGTCCTCGGCGAGTCGGGCCTGGGCTGGATTCCCTACATGCTCGAACGCATGGACCTTGAATTCACCAAGCACACCCCCAACGCCAAGGATTACCGTATCGAGATGAAGCCGAGCGAGATCTTCGCCCGCCAGGTCTACGCCACCTTCGAGGAGGACCGCGTCGGCGTGGGCCTCATCCCACAGATCGGCGAGGCCAACGTCATGTGGGCCTCCGACTATCCCCACCCCGACAGCACGTTCCCCCGCTCGGCGGAGGAGATACGCGAGGCCTTCGACGGCCACGACGAGGCGCTCATCGAACGGGTCACCTACACCACCGCCGCCGAACTCTACGGCCTCCAAGAGGCGGCGGCCTAACGTGGGCGGCGGGCACTCCGAAACCCGGCCCAAGCCCGAAGTCCGCGCCGCCGCGGTCCAGATGGCGGTGGAGTGGCTCGACCCCAAGGCCAACCTCGAACGGATGGGCCGCGCCTTCGACGAGGTCGCGTCTATGGGCGGCGCCGACCTCGTCGTCTTCCCCGAGCTCGTCAACCAGGGTTACGTCAAGCCCTCGACCGACGACGACTACAAGGAGTTCGCGCTGGCCTACCGCCGGTGCGCCGAGAAGATACCCGGCCCCTTCACCGGTGCGCTGGGCGAGATGGCCAAGGCGAACGACTGCTACGTCGTCGCCGGCATGGCCGAGGCGCACCCCGCCGTGACCGGGTCGCTGTACAACTCGTGCGTGCTCATCGATCCCCAAGGCCAAGTGATCAATGTCCACCACAAGTCCCACATCCCCGGCCACGAGAAGTTCTACTTCTATCCCGGCAACACCCTCTCCGTCACCCAGACCGCCTTGGGCAAGATTGGCATGATGATCTGCGCCGACTACTGCTATCCCGAGCTTGCCCGCTCGCTCACCCTCCAGGGCGCCGAAATCCTGTGCGCTCCCTTCGCCAACCCCACCGGCGCCTACCCCGACCCCGTGATCTTCAATCGGATGGGCGCGTCCCGTGCTTTCGAAAACAGCAACTTCATGATTGCCTGCGACCGCGTCGGCGAGGAGGGCAACGGCTCGTTCATGGGCCGGAGCTGCATCTGCGACCCCTTCGGGCGCTACCTCGCCATCTCCGAGGGCGACGACGAAGAGGTGCTGATCGCCACGCTGCGCCGCGAGGAGATGGAGCTGGCGCGGGCGTCGTACAACCGCTTCCGCGACCGCCGCCCCGACCTCTACGGCGAGGTCGTCAAGCCCCTCTAGCCGCGCGCCTCCGGTGGTCGCCCGCGAGTGGTACTATCCGCCCACACGGGAGGCGCCTGATGGCAGTCTATATTTTCGAACGCATCACCATCGTCAAAGGCGGGCGCGGTAAGTTCATCGACCTGATGCGGCGCAAGTGGGGGCCGCAGAACGAGGCGAAGCACGGCGTCCACATGGCCGGCCTTTGGGCCACCGCGGGCCAGACCGCCGACTGGCCGGAGGCCAACGTGCTGTGGGAGTACCGCGACTGGGCTCACTTCGCCGAGGCTTCGCAGAACCAGTACCCCCGCGAGGACAAAGACCCCTACCTCAACGAGCTTTGGCGCCAGGCCCTCGACTGGCGCTCCGGCGGCGTCAGCGACCTCCTCGAACCGTCGGCTTTCTCCCCCGACCGCGCCGAACGCGAGGCGCGGGGCATTGAGGCGCCCGTGGTCCAGATCGAGCGGATCAAGACGAAGAAGGGCAAGATGGCCGAGTACCACGCAGCCATCGAGTCGGAGCTCGTCCCCGCGGCCAGGGAGCGCGGCGTCGATCTCATGGGCGCCTACCGCCACGCCATCCGCCCCAACGAGGGCATGAACCTTTGGTTCCTGAAGGACTGGGACCACGCCCGCGCCGTCTGGG
Source organism: Dehalococcoidia bacterium (assembly GCA_965261455.1). Lineage (GTDB taxonomy): Bacteria > Chloroflexota > Dehalococcoidia > SHYB01 > SHYB01 > DAOUKH01. Next base: position 939,910 of record OZ253453.1, read on the forward strand.
AAGCCGAGCAGGACGGTCCACAGGCCAAGGAATGGCGACGCCGTTCCGGCGAGTTGCTGGTCGACTTCCGCGCCCACCTCATCGTGAAACCGCCCGAAGGCGCGCTCCGCACCTAACCCACAACGGAGACTACTTGACCGCAATGGAGGCCAAAGAATGACGACGATCCACCTGCACGAAATCATGGACACGGTCCCCGGTCAGGAGGAGCCGTACATGGCCAGCGTCCTCTCACTGGAGGACGACGTGGTGTCGCGCAACATCGGGGCACGGCGGGGCGACATCTCCAGCGCGACGTCGACGAGCCGCTTCCGTACCACCGACGTCTCCGGGCCCTGGCCGAAGTCGGTCAACCTCGCGGAGCCGGGCTCCTTCGAGCGGGCTATGCACAGCCTGGGCTCCCAGTTCAGCGGGACGGGCATGTCCACCGACATGGAGGACTGGTGGCAGCGCAACACCAGTCTCCGCACCCACGGCTTCGACCGCTGGCTGCTGCCGACGTCGTTCAGCCCTCCGCGCAAAGACCTCCTGAGCAAGGGGCTCACGGGGCGCGTCTTCCTCCACGAGTTCATCAAGGTCGCCTGGGGCGAAACGGACGACTATCTCGCGCGGTTGGAGCGCGACTTCCTCCCCGCCGCGACCCGCTACGAATGGCTGCTCTTCGGCGCTTACACCGTCGCCATGAGCCCCCGCGAGGTGCTCACCGTCTTCTTCATGCGCGAGTGGCGGCACATGGCCGACCTCTTCGCCGCCCGCGACACGGACCCCGCCCTGCAGTCCTGGTTCCGCTACCGCGAGGAGACCATCGACGAATCGGAGGAAATGGTCCTCATGCCGGGCCACAACAACGCGCTCTTCCAGTGGGGCTAGACCTCTGCTCCAGCCTCCCCCCTCTGGGAAAGATTGAGAGAGGGCGGCCAAAGGCGCGCCGGCGCCACGAGCGGTGCGTGACTCGCGCTAGCCGCGGGGCGGAATCCCCATCATCGCCCGCGCTTCCGACGGGGTCGCGACGCCGCGGCCCGCGTGCCGCGCCAGTGCGGCGAAGCGCCGCACCTGCTCCGCGTTCGAGAGCGGCTCGCCGTCGAGCACGGGACAGTCTCCGATACCGACACGGACATGCCCGCCCTGCAACACCGCCAGGCTCTCCATCGGCACGTAGGCCCCGCCCTTCGCCTCGATGAACCACAGGTGCGGGACGTCCGGCGGGACCATCGAAAGGTACGTCTCCAGGCCCCGCGCCGTGGGCGGCAGGCCGTAGGGGTGCCGGTCGGTGAAGTAGAACTTCAGGAGCAGCGGCGCCTTTACGAGCCCCATCTCGTGGTAGGCCAAGACCTGCCGCAGGTGGCCGGCCTCGCGCAGCCCCAGCGTGCACACCATCCCCAGCCGCGCAATGAGGCGCAGCGAGTGCATCATGTCGGCGTGGCTGTTGTGGAACGTTTCGAGCTGCGGAGGACGTCCCGCCCGCAGCTCCTCGTAGGTCGTCAGGTTGAAGGCCCCCACGTCGAGCGGCCCCATCTCCAGCGTCACCGACTCGTCCTCCGCCAGCGCCTCCCAATGATCGAAGCGGCGCTCGATGGGCAGGCCCTGGTAGCCGGGGCAGACAATCGCGTCGCTCGACTCCGCCACGATGCGCATCGCCTCGGCGTAGAGCGCAGGGTCGCTGCGCCGCTGCTCGCCGGTCTCCGGGTCGCGGGCGTGGAAGTGAAAGACGCTGGCCCCCTCCGCGGCGCAGGCCAGGACGTCGGCGGCGACCTCACGCGGCCCGTAGGGCACGTGCGGGTTCACATCCTTCGGCACCCACTCGTTGAGGGCGACCTTGATGATCAGCTTGTCCATGAGACGACTCAGGCGCCCCGGCTGCTGAGCAGACGCTGCCAGGAGGCGGTGGGGCCGGCGGTATGCCCGCGGAACTCGGGCATGACGAAGCGCGCGAAGAGCTCCAGCGAGTGTTTCCACGCCTCCCAGTCCGACCACTCGGTGGCGATGAGGAGCAGGCCGCCAAGGCCGCCCGATCCTTCGTCCATCTCGCGGAGCCACTCGACGCACTTGTCGGGCGTGGTGACGAGCCAGCCGCTGTTGCGAGCCGTCTCCCGCACGTCGAGCGGACTATCGAGGTCGAGCGGCGGGTCCGAACGGCGCCGCCGCAGGGGGATGAAGTACTCGCGCTGCTCCTTGGTGGCGCGTTCCGCGATGAGGTCGAGAGCCTTATCCTCGTCCTCAGCGAGGTAGACGTAGGCCGCGGCGCGCCAGTCCTCGCGGCGCGGGGCGCGCCCGTAAGGCTTCGCCATCGCCTCCAGCATGGCCCACTGTTGCGCCAGTTTCTCGCTCTTGAGGCCGTTGAAGAAGTCCGCCGCGAGCAGCTTGAACCCGTGCTTAGCCGCCAGCCCCGTCCCGTGCTCGCCGCCCATCGTCGCCACCGCCATCGGCGGATGGGGAAGCTGGTATGGCTTCACCATCAACTCCATGTCCTTGATCGTCCAGTACGTGCCCTCGTAGTTGACCGGGCCGGGCTCGGTGAAGAGCTTCAGGATGATCTCCAGCGATTCGTCCATCATAGGGCGGACCTCGCCGGGGTCGACGCCGAACATCTCGACGTCGGTGGTGAGCAGCCCCGGGCCGACGCCGAAGTCGAGGCGGCCGTGGGTCAGGTGGTCGAGGAAGGCGATGCGCTCGGCGACCTCGAAGGGGTGGTGATACGGCAGGCTGACGACGCCGGTGCCGAGCCGGATGCGCGAGGTGCGCTGCGCCGCGGCGGCGATGAAGATGTCGGGCGCGACGATCGTCTCCCAGCCGGCGGTGTGATGCTCGCCGATCCAGACCTCGTCGAAGCCCAGGCTCTCCGCGTATTCGATAAGTTCGAGGTCGCGGTCGAAGGCCAGCGTCGGGTTCTCCGAAGGTGCGTGGCACGGCATGAGAAAGAAACCGAACTTCATAGCTGCCCAAGCCTCCCCGAAATCGGCTAGTATCGTGCCGCGACAGTCTAACGCAAGCGCGCCAAGGAGTCCGGCCCATGGCGGAACTTGAGTACGAAAAGCACCCCGGCGAGCACTACGCCATCCTCCGGCTCAATCGCCCTCAACGCCTCAACGCCCTGGGGCGCGGCCTGCTGCGGGAGTTCTCCGACGCGCTCGACGACTTCGAGGAGGACCCCGCGATGCGCTGCGGCATCGTCACCGGCACGGGCCGGGCCTTCTCCGCCGGCGCCGACCTGAAAGAGATGGCGGAGCGCAACGCCGCCACCCAGGAGGTCGAGGCCGCCTTCGAGGCCGGCGAGATCGACGCCGACGAACGCAAGCGCCGCCTCGACGCATGGCAGCACACCGGCAGCGCTTTCCGCATGTCCACCCACCCCAAGCCGTTCATCGGCGCGATTAACGGGCTCTGCCTAGCCGGCGGCATGGAGCTCGCCACCGACTGCGACTTCAGGATCGCGTCCAAAGACGCCTATTTCGGCCTGTTCGAGGTGAAGCGAGGCATTATGGCGGCCTACGCCGTGCAGCATCTCACCCGCCTCATTCCCTACGGCGCGGTGCAGCAGATGTTGCTCACCGCCGACCGGCTGAGCGTCGAGGACGCCTACCGCTACGGCTTCGTGAACGAGATTCACGAGCCGGAAGACCTCATGCCTCGCGCCGTCGAACTCGCTACCATGATCGCGAGCAACGCGCCGCTGGCGGTGCAGGGGTCGAAGTCGATGGCCGCCTTCTGGCGGCGGCACGGCATGCAGGAGGCGGAGAAGCTGAACGAATGGATCAGCCGCGCCGTCTTCGGCTCCGAGGACGCCCGCGAAGGCCCCCTCGCCTTCGCCGAGAAACGGGAGCCGGAGTGGAAGGGGCGCTAGCCGCCCCGAAGCCCGGCCCAACGCACGAAGGGAGCGCGAATATGGACTACCGAGTCGTCGACGCCGACACCCACACCGTCGAGCCGCCTGACATGTGGAAGCGCTTCCTGCCCGCCAAGTTCCGGGACCAAGCGCCCACGCTGGTAAAGGACTCCCGGGGCGGCGACGCCTGGAAGTTCGGCCCCGACGCCCCGGCCCGGCCCATCGGCATGGTCTCCACGCCGGGGAAGAACTACGAGGAGATGCACTGGCTCGGCGCGACGTACGACTCGATCCGCAAGGGCTGCTACGACGGGCATGGGCGCCTCGAAGACATGGACATCGACGGGCGGGACGCCGAGATCATCTATCCCTGGCCCAGCATGATTAACTACTTCCTCGACCACCCCGACGACGGCCTCCACGAGGCGGCTATCCACGCCTACAACGATTGAGTCTACAGCGACTTCGCCGCGGCGGACCACGCCCGCCTCTTCCCCATGTTCCAGATGCCGAACCTCGGCATCGAGACCAGCATCGCGGAGCTGCGCCGGGCGAAGAAGGAGGGCTACAAGGGGATCGTGCTCTCCCGCTTCCCCAGCGGCGCCGCCGCCCTCAGCCCCGACGACGACCCCTTTTGGGCCGAGGCGCAGGACCTCGACATGCCGATCAACGTCCACATCTCGATCGGGGGGGCCACGCGCGCCGATCTCGCCAAGCAGGGCAAGCCCCAGGTCATCGCGAACCCCGACCCCTCGGGGCTGCTCGGCGGCGTGGTCGGCGCCTTCAGCGACATCATGATCAAGTTCATCATCTCCGGGATGTTCGACCGCTTTCCCCGGCTCAAGATGATCGCCGTCGAGACCCAGGCGGGCTGGATTCCCTGCGCCCTCGAGTTCTACGACGACCGCTTCTGGCGTAACCGCACCATGGCGGGCAGCAACCTCAAGCACCTCCCCAGCGAGTACTTCGAGCGAAACTGGGCCGCCACCTTCATCATCGACAAGTACGCCGTGCGCAACCGGCACGAGATCGGCCTCAACAACATCATGTGGTCCACCGACTACCCGCACCACGGCTGCGATTGGCCCAACAGCCGCAAGGTCATGGACCAGATGTTCGTGGGCGTCCCCGACGAGGAGCGCCGCCGCCTGACCTGCGCCAACGCCGTCGAAATCTACGGGCTGGAGCGGGGCTAGCGGCCCCCGCCCCTACGGTTCGATAACGGCGCGGGTCACCGGCGTGGGGCCCGTCACCCACTCGGACTGGTTGAGTGCGTCGTTCACCGCGTCGAGCGGGAAGCGGTGCGACACCAGCTTGTGCAGCGGGACGCGGTCTTGGTTCCGCGCCAGGAAGTCGAGCACTTGGGGCAGGACGAGGGGCTCGTACATCGCGGTGCCCATGAGCTTCTTGCCGCTCAGCACGAACGACGAGGGGTCGAACTCGACCGTCCTGCCGCTGAAAAAGAGTCCGATGTCGAGATACGTCCCGCCGTTGGTGATCATCGCCAGCCCTTCGGGGAGCAGCTCGGCCATACCCACGACTTCAACGGCAAGGTCGGCGCCCCGCCCGCCGGTGATCTCGCGCACGCGCCCCACGCGCATCTCCGGCGTGTTGTACTCGTCGATGTTGATCGTGTGCGTGGCGCCAAGCTCTTCGGCAAGGTCGAGGCGGTTCTCCAGCCGGTCGAGGACGATGATCTGATCGGCGCCCATGTCCTTGGCCAGCGCCGTGCCGATCAGCCCAAGCCCGCCCGCTCCCTGAAAGACGATGCTCTGCCCGTGGCCCGCCTGGGCCACCGTCAGCCCCTGCAGCACCGTGCCGTAGGCGCAGTTCACCGGCCCCAGCAGCTCGTCGTGGACCTCGTCGGGCACCTTGAAGACGGACTTGTTGGCGTGGATGTAGTAGTAGTCGGCGAAGGTGCCCTGGAAGTAGGGAAACTCGCCGACCTTCGACCGGTTCCCGTGCTTGTAGAGGCAGAGGTTGATCCGGCCCTCAAGGCAGAGATGGCAGCGGCCGCAGGGGTCGATGGCGGCGTGGACGATGCGGTCGCCCTCATGGAGCGGCGCGCCGAGGGAATCGGTCGTGACTCCCTTCCCCAGCTTGTAGACGACGCCCGCGCCCTCGTGCCCCAAGTGGGAGCCCTGGGGCGGCAGGGGATACGTCATGTCGCCGCGCCACAGATGCAGGTCGGAGCCGCACACCCCGGCCTGCGTGATCTTCAAGACCATGCACCCCGGCGCGGGATCGGGCACGTCGAACTCCTCGATCGCCACCGGCTGCGCATGCGCCTTCAGGATCGCGGCTCTACCCTTCATCGCATCTCCTCTTCAGACCTTCATCTGGGACAGACGAGCACCCCTACGCCGCGGGCTCGTAGCCGAACCGCCCGTTCTTGTCGACGATGCGGCCGCCCTCGGCGATGGTGAAGTGCGTCGGCACCACGAGCGTGTCGGTATCGGCGTAGCGTTCGAGGAAGTCGCGGCGCGTCACGCCCGCGAGCTTCTTGTTCACGGTGACGGCAATCTCCCAACTCGGCTGTGCCACCTGGAGCGCGTGATGCAGCATGTCGCCGGTGAACACCGCCTCGGCGCCGTTCGACTTCACGTGCAGTCCGGCGTGCCCCGGCGTGTGCCCTTCCAGCGGCTCGATCCAGGCGTCGTCGTCGATGGCGTACTCATCGCCCACCATCACGGCTAAGCCGGCGTCCACGACTGGGACGACGCTGTCCGCCATGACGTCGCGGCCCCACTCCTCGCCCGCGGGGGACGTCCAGTGCTCGTACTCTTTCCGCCTGAACAGGTGCTTGGCGTTGGGGAAGGTGGGGACCCACTTGCCGTCCTCAAGCCGCGTGTTCCAACCGACGTGGTCGAAGTGCATGTGGGTGCAGAACACGTAGTCGACGGATTCCGGCTCGACCCCGTTCTTGCGGAGGTCGGCAAGGAACGGCGTCTTGAGCATACTGGCGTTCTCCCTGTCACGGGGCTTGTCGTTGCCCAGGCAGGTATCGATCATGATGGTGCTTCGGGGCGTCCGAAGCACGTAGCAGCGAAAGATCAGCGTGGACTGGCCCTCAGGCCCGAAGAGGCGCCGGTCGAGCGTGGGAGTGAGCTCGGCGAGCTCCTCGGGCGCGGCGCGGGGAAAGAACTCCTTAGGGTCGGGGTGGGTGATGCCCTCGACGATCTCGAACGCTTCGAAGTCCCCGATTTTGAAGCCGGCCATGACGTCGCTCCCTCCTTGGCTCTACGCGCCGCGGGCGCCGCCCGCAGGCTGGCCGGAGTATAGCAGCGCCCCGCGCCAGTTCGCTGTACCCGACACCTTGGCCCGCCTATAATCACCACTACCGTACTTCACGGTATAGGGAGACCAGCATGGCTAACTTCGACCTTCACCACCTCCACCACAAGGCAACGGACATCGAGAAGGCGGCGCGGTTTTATGTCGACTGCCTCGGTGCGAAGGAGACCGGCCGCAAGGAAGATTGGATGATCGACGTCGAGCTCTGCGGCGTCCGCATACGGATCACGACGTTTCACGCCGAGTCGCCTACCGAGCAGGCCCACGGCCTGGAGCACATTTCGTTGGACACCGACGATCTGCCTGGCGTGATCGAGGCACTGAAGGCTCAGGGCCTACCGTTCAAGGAGCAACGCGATCCGGATGGGAAGATGTCGTGCTACGCCACGGGCCCGGACGGTACTCAGATCTACATCCTGCAGGGCCACGCCGGACACAAGTACTAGGCGTCAATCAACGGGAGTCGTTGGCCCACCCGGTCCGCTAACGCCTAGCGGTCTACGATAGGCTGAAGCCAAATACTCGCGCGGTGTTGGAATAGGTGATCTTGCCGAGGTCTTCCTCGGAGACGCCGTCGAATATCTCGCGGACCACTCGCCGCGACTCGGGCCAGGTGCATTCCGTATGCGGGTAGTCCGATCCCCATAGCAGGTTGTCCACGCCGATGAGCGATCGCATGGCCACCGCGGTCCAGTCGTCCTGAAAGCTCACCGAGATATTCTGGTGAAAGAAGTCGCTCGGCATCATTTCGGTGGTGAATCGCTCCCAGCTGCCCCTGCGTTCTCGATAACGTTGGTCCATTCGGAACAGCCAGTGCGCCACCCAGCCGCCCTGGTTCTCAACGCTCACAACCTTGAGTTTCGGGTGCCGCTCGAACACGCCCGCCATGATCATGGACGTGAGCGACCGCCTGATCCAATGGTCGCCGTTGATGTACAGGATTTCCAGCGGCTCGTTCGGGTCCATGGTCGGGTCGTGGTGGTACATAGGGAGGCCGTCGCGGACCGTGCGGTTCGACCCGGAGTGCAGGCAGAGCGGCATGCCCAATTCCTCCGCGGTTGACCAGAAAGGCTCGTACTCCTGGTGATGATAGCCGTGGCCGTGGGCTGGATGGACGCTGATGATGGCGGCCTCTAGACCCAGCGCTCGGGCCCGGCGAAGCTCGTCCACACCCTCCTGGACGTCATCCAGGTTGATCATGGCCGCCCCCTTGAGCCGTTCGGGGTAGGGACGACAGAACTCCGCAATCCAATCGTTGTACGTGTGACAGATCGCGGACAAGAGCCCTGAATCCTCCAGCCGCCAAAGGCCGCCCACGCCGCGCGTAGGAAAGAGGACCGCGCCCTCTACACCATCGAGCTCCATATCCTTGATCGCCTCATGGGGGTCATATCCGCCAGGGCGCACGTTCGCCCAACGGTCCTCGAGCGATATCTCATACGGCCGGTCCGTCTGGTACCGCTCACCCGCATGGGTGGCCGTGCCGAGCGAGCCGATGGACCGGTTATCCTCGACAACGTACCAATCGGCTGTTTCGCCGCTGACCAGTCGTGGCGCCCGGTCCCGATACTTGGCCTCGATTCGACTCGTCCAAAGGTCCGGCGGTTCGACGATGTGATTGTCGGCGGATAGCAGTCTCAGCGTCGCCTGATCCATGGGGCCTCCTCCACGTTCGGACCCACCCGTCGCTTCACCGCGGGCGGGTCGGCTCATTCGTCCACGGACGCTTAGCCGGCCTCACCGATCGGGAAGCCGTACAGCCGGACCGCGTTGTCTCGCGTAATCTTGGTCTTATCCTCGGCGGGAATGCCCTCGAAGATGCGGTCGACGATCTCTCGGGACTTGGGAAATGTTGACTCCGCGTGCGGGTAGTCAGCCCCCCACATCAGGTGGTCCACGCCCACGTGGTGACGCGCCTCGACTCCCATCGCGTCCTCTTGGAAGCTGATGTAGACGTTGCGGCGGAAGAAATCGCTGGGAATTGCGCTGCCCTCGAACCGGCGCCCTTTCAACCCTGCGACTCGATGTTTGTACGTATCGTCCATACGATTCAGCAGGTAGAGCGCCCAAGAGATTTCGAACTCCGCGGCGACCACTTTCAAGCGCGGAAAGCGCTCGAACACTCCCCCGAAGATCAGGGCGGCGATGGAAAGACGCAGGTCCTGCGCCCCAGCCGAGAACAACACGGGATCAAGGGGCGCCGAGGGGATCCCAATATCGGGACGCCACCGTTCGGTGCCGATGTGGAGGGTCAGCGGGAGGTCCAAGTCCTGCGCCGCCGCCCACAGAGGCTCGTAGTTGGCATGGTCGTAACGCACGTAGGGACGCACCGGGATCATCCCGCCGGCCAGGCCCATCTTGGCTGCCCGCTCAAGTTCTCTGACGCATTCTTTCATGCTGTCCACGTTGAGCATCGCCATCCCCTTCAGCCGCTGCGGGTAGTTCGCGCTGAAGTCGGCCACGTGGTCGTTGTAAGCTCGCATGCATGCCGAGCAGAGGTCCGTGTCCGCGATGCGGTAGAGCTGCAGACCGACCGTGGGATACAGGACCGTCGCGGCCACGCCGTCCAGGTCCATGTCCGAAACGTGGGGATGGGGGTCTAGTGCGCCGGGACGGATCTCCTCGATCCGCCCGTCCAACGATAGGTCCTGCGGGTTCGTGAACCGGACGCCGGCCTGATAGCCCGTGGCCCGGACGCTATGAAATCTAACGCCATCGGCATGCCACTCGTCATTCTCGCCCACGCGGACCACTCTTGGCGCTCGATCGCGGAACGCCTTATCCACGCGCGTTGGCCACAGGTCCGCCGCCTCGAGGATATGGGAGTCCGAAGAAACCAGCGGGCAGCGTTCCGCGAGCGTTTCCGTTGGGTCGGTTCCGGTCTGCGTAGTCATGGGCGACTTAGTCCTTTCGAGCGCAGCGGCCAAGAGGGTGATCAGGTTGCGGTTGGAGCCTGTGTCACGGGGCCAATCCCACCGGCTCGAAGTCGAGGGTCGAGGACGTCCCGGATCGCGTCGCCGATCATGATGAAGCTCAAGATCGTCACGAAGATGATAACAGCGGTAGAGACCCCCAACCACGGTGCTAGCGTGGCGAACTGGGTCACCCCGACGTTGAGCATGCCGCCCCACGAAGGAGCCGGGGGTGGGGAGCCGACGCCCAGGAAGCTCAACGAGGCCGCGATGACGAGCGCGGATGCGAACTGATTTGTCATCAAGACGAGCACCGGGGCCATCGTGTTGGGCGTGATGTGCCTACCCATGATGCGCAAGTCCGAGGCCCCAATTGCCTTCGCCGCCTCGACATAGACTTCCTCTTTGAGACTGAGCACGGTTGCACGAACCAACCGATTCGCGTACGGGATGTTGATGAACCCAATAGCGATCGCGACGTTCAGGTTGCTAGGACCGAGAGAGGCGACCAGCGCGAGCGCCATGATCAGCGCCGGCATGGCCATCACGCCGTCCATGAAGCGTTGCACGATGAGGTCGAAGGGCCCGCCCCAGAACCCGCTCGCCAGACCCACGAGGCCTCCTATGACGACTCCCGCCACGACCGATCCGAACGCGACAAAGAGGGCGGGTCGGGTGGCGTGGACTAGCCGGCTGAACTGATCGCGGCCGACCTCGTCGGTCCCGAGCAGAAACGTTGAGTTGGGCGACTCCAGCCGTAAGGCTACGTTGGTATGTAACGGTGGGTTCGTGGCGATCTGTGTCTCGAAGATGGCTATCACGATCAACGCGAAGACGATGAAGGCCCCGAACGCGCCTAACGGTTTCGCCTTCGCGACCCACCATGCCCTAGCTCCGTAATAAGGGGCGGCCCTACGGGCCCACTGAAGAGCCAGAGGGATATTCCTGGCCATGGAGGTCTGCCAACGCATTACGGTACCCGCGCATTCATGATTGGTATCGAATTCTCGGGTCGAGGAACCCGTAGATCAAATCGAGCGCCAGGTTGAGCAGCAAGACTCCCGCCGCGATCAGGAAGACGATCGTCTGCACGACTACCCAGTCTCTGTCCCTTATCCCATTGAGCAGCTGTGAGCCAACCCCCGGAAGCACGAAGATGGTCTCCGCGATGACGGACCCCGCCAACAGGTTGGCCAACTGCAGCCCCGCTATGGTTACCACCGGGAGGAGCGCGTTACGGAGCCCGTGCCGCACGACCGCTATACGAGGGGCAAGACCCTTCGCATGGGCCGTCCGCATATAGTCCTGGCGGAGGACCTCGAGCATTGATGAACGGGTCATCCTCACGAGAATCGCCGTCTCGTGCAACGCAAGGATCATGGCAGGCCAGATGACGTGGGCGAGGTTGTTCATCGGGGCCTCGAGGAACGGCGTGTATTCGAGGGGTGGAAGCCACTTGAAATACACGGACATGACCAACAACAGCATGGAGCCGGCCAGAAAACTGGGCAGGGCAAGACCGAAGACGGTGAACAGGCGCCCCAAATAGTCCCACGTACCGTCCTGCTTGACTGCGCTCATCACCCCAATGGGAATCGAGATGGCTATGCCCATAATGGAAGCGAGAATCGCCAGCTCCAATGTCACCGGAAGGCTTTTCGCCAACTCTTTGAAGACCGGCTGTCCGGTGACCAATGAGTTGCCGCCATCCCCCTGCAGCAGGCCCCAGATCCAGTCGGCATACCGCTCTACCGGGGGACGGTCCAGCCCAAGCTCCTCGAGCGCCCTCTCGTACTGCTTGACGCTCATCGAGGATGTGCCGCCTTCCGTCACCTGAATAAGGGCGGCGTCGCCGGGCAGCAGATGGAAGATAACGAAGATGATGATCGAGACGATGAGAACCGTCGGGACGATCAGCAGAAGTCGGCGAGCCGTGTAGCCAGTCACGCCGAGGCGGCTCCACGCGGCGTCGTTGCTCTCCCGGCGCTAGGGCGCCGATGGGAGACCCAGCTAGGGAAAAGCACGGAAACCACCTTCGAAGGCCGCGCCGCGGACCCGCGGGTCATGGAGCGGGAACGTCGGCAGGGCGCCAGTGCGGATAGACGCCGGCGCCGGTCAGATAGACCGGACCTTGCCAGTTCCTCTGCGCCCGTTCGCGCAACGCCTCCGCCCACCCGGCGACCTTCGGGAGCGCGGCGTCGACATCTCGGAGGTCGATCCGGGAAGCCAACTCCGTGGCGCCCGCCTCGATGAGCATCGGGACGAGCCGGTTCCGCAGCCGTTCAATCGACCACTCGACCATGTCGCCGGACGCGGCTGGGTCGTACCACACGTGCTCCTGGCGCTGGGTAGCCCAGCTGATGTAGTGATAGTGGGGCCTGATCAGGAAGCAGTCGAAACGCAGGTGCTCGGGGGCCCTGATCCCGGACGACCCCTCATACACATGGATGGTCAATCCGTGATCGTTGACTTCCTGTGTCAGCTCGCCCTCGGCGTCTCTCTGACACAGGAAGCGGTACTCGACGGCGAACGTGATCGGGCCGGCCTCAATGAACTCTGTCCCAACCTCATCGGCCGGCTCAAGCTTCTGGTCGTTGACGGGCTCGGTGAACCGAATCATGTCCACCCCAGATCAACCTCGGCTGCACGGAGCGCGTGCAGCCGAGGTTCAAAGCTTCTTGGCTAAGGATTCCCTATTCGTCGAGCCAAACGTGGTCCCAGTTGGAGTCGGTCCACCCAAGCGGTGGATAAAGGTTCCGTACCTTAGGCTGGAGCGCCCAGAAGAACTGTTGCCAGCCCACGGTGATGATGCTCACCTGGTCGATCATCCGCTCCTGCAGCTGCCTGACCAAGTCCGCCCGTGTCGCAGCGTCTGATTCCACGGACTGGCGTGCGAACAGGTCCGCGATCTGGGCATCCTCCAACTTCGTGAACAGGCCCGGCTGGACGGCTAGGAATGCTCCGTCGGGATCGGGGAAGCTCAGGCCGACGCCCTGCACGTTGAGTTCGAAGTTACCTTCGTTCCTCCTCGCCACGTCCTCCGCGCTCGTGACGGGTGCCCCAGAGGCCCTGATCCCAGCACGGCTGAGGTGATCGATGAGGACCACCTGCGAGGTGCGGTGATACGACGTGGCCGAGCTAATCAACTCGACGTCAATGCCATCGGGGTAGCCGGCCTCCGCCAGCAGCCGCTTGGCCTCCTCCACGTCCGCTAGGTACCGATCTCCGTCGCCGTACCCCGGAAGCGCCAGGATATCGTCCTCAGACAGGCCCCATCCGGGAGGTCCTACCAGGGGTCCGGACGGCCTCGCCACGTGAGGGAGCTGGGCCATCTCATGCCGGTTGATGGAGAGCGAGATCGCCCGCCGCACGTTTATGTTGTCGTACGGCGCCTTTTGCGAGTTGACCACAATGACCAACTGGTTCAGGGCGTTGAACGGGGCTGCCTGGAGGTCGGGTACATCGCCCCTAAGATCGTCTATCTGTTCCTCGTTCAGGGTGGATGCGGCTGTCCCGAGGACATCGAGCCGGCCCGTCCGGAAGAGACCCAGGCGCGTCCCCGCCTCGCCAATGACGAAGGTCTTGATGCCGTCGAGGAAAGGCAGCCCTTCCCCGAAGAAGTTTTCGTTCCGAACGAGCCCGTAGGACACGCCCCTGTTGAAGTCGTCGGGGTCGAGCATGAAGGCGCCCGTGCCGATATTGGGGCCATCGATGAGATCGCCACCGGCCGCATCCCAGGTGTGCTCAGCGAATATGATGATGCGCGTATGCGCCAGCAGGCTGGGAAGCGACGCCTTCGGCCCGGTCAAGTTCATGACGAGCGTGGTGTCGTCCGGCACGTCCATGCTCGTGACGATGTCGAACTGTGAAGCGAACCGACCGTTGTTCATGTCGATCGAGAACGCGGCGTCCGACGCGGTGAACGGCTCGCCGTCATGCCACGTCACGCCCTCGTGGAACTTCAGGGTCAGGGCCATCCCGTCAGACGAGGATTCCCACGTCTTGGCCAAGCTCGGAAGAACCTTGTCTCGAGGCGGCTCCCAATTGAACCGCAGCATCTCGTTGTAAACGTTGGCGCCGACCCCATAGTTGAAGAAGTAGCCCGCCAGGCTTGGGTCGCGATTGCCGATGTCCGCGATCGTCGGTATGTTCAAGACGCCGCCGTACTCACCCTCCGGCATCATCATCGCCACCGTGGGCTCCGGCTCAGGCGTCGGCTCCGGCATCGCTGTGGCCGTCGGCTCCGGCATCGCTGTGGCCGGCATCGCTGTGGCCGGCGTCATGGAATCGCCACCTGCCGGTCCTTGAGCGCCCGCCGGCCCTTCAGCGCCCGCCGGTCCTTGTGCGCCCGCTGGCCCTTGTGCGCCTGCCGGCCCCGCCGGTCCTTCAGCCCCCGAGCAGGCCCCTACAACGAGGGCCACGACGGCAAGCCCCACAAAAATACTAAACCACCTCTTGGAACCGAATCGCATAGTTCTTCTCCTTGACCCTAAAACGGCGCTACGCTAAATTTCATCCCCGAGGGGAACGATAATCTCCACACCAAGACGCCCTACTCAAACCCTTCTGGGGGCTTCGAGTGGCGTCGGCGGAATATACGTTCCCCCTTCTCTCCTGTCAAGTCTCTACTCCAGTGAGCGGCTACGTGAGCGGTGAGTAGTCCGTGGGCCGCAGCAGCGTGTTGTGGCTATGGAGCACCCAGGGTTCGTCGCCTTCCGTTTCCGCGACGAGTTGCCGGACTTCGTCATCCGCCAGAAAAGCCGCCCATTTCCTCTCACGGTCCGCGAGGCTCTCGTATGCCAGGATATAGATCAAGCGGTGGTTGACTTTTTCGCCCACTTCCGGGATCCATGCCGCGGACATCTCGATGCCGTGCTTTTGGAACAACGGAATCATGCGCTTCGCCATCCGCTCATGGAGCGCCGGCAGCTTGCCGGGAACAACGTCGTAGGTCCGTAGCTCGTGGATCATGGTGCTCCCACGGGGTGTGCTTGCTGCGGCGGGCTCTGGTCAAGTCCCACGCGCGCGCGTTATATGAAGCTATGGGATAGCTTCGTCGTAGCTGCGCAGGAGTTTGCCGGGAAGCGCGTCCGTGCACACGGAGTCTTCAAAGGTCACCGTGCCGTTGACGATTGTATAGCGGAGGCCCTTCGCCTTCTGTATCAGGCGCCGCTCCTCCCCTGGGAAATCGTTGGAATAGATCGGAAGATCGTAGAGCAACCCAAGCTCGTCCAAGTTGTACACGATGATGTCGGCAGCTTTCCCGACCCGTAGCGTGCCCCGGTTGTGGTAGCTCGCGATCCAGGCAGGATAGGCGCTGATCTTGTAGTGGGCCTCCTCCAGGCTGAGGACTTCGGTATCACGCGCCCAATGGGCCAAGAATTCCACCGGCCACCGCGCGAGCACGCTGAACCGCGTGTGCGCGCCACCGTCCGAGACCGACACGTGGGTGTAGGGGTCTTTGATGCCCTTGGCCATCGCTTCCTCGACCTCCGGCCCCTCGTTGCGAAACCCGAACTCGGTCCGCAGGTCTTCGTCTAGCGAGAGGTCAATCAAGGCTTCCACAGGGTGTATTCCACCCATCGCCTCGGCCAGTTGCGGCACTGTCAGGCCCTCATACCGGTAGTTTCGTTCGTTGAACACCTGGAAGACCTTGGTCTTCTCCCAATTGGTCCTCGGATGGAGCGGGACCTCGGCTTCGCGCTTCATGCCCTCCCGGATTTCGGGTTGCCTCAACTTGGCAGCTCGCTCCGCGGGTGTGCCTACAAGCCCTAGAGCCCAGCTGGGCATATAGTCGAACTGATTGAATTCCGCGAGACTGAATCGCGTATCGACGAATGCTCCCACGCGCTGGTGGGCGACGGGGAACCCTTCGGACCGTCGGTCGGCGATCCACGCTGGGCCGGCCGGGCCTGGTCCGGTTCCAATATGAAGCGGCCGTCCGCTTGCCTCGAGCATCTTTGTCAGATGCGCAAGCTGGCCTTCCTGGTCTGGAGAGATGCCCACGGTCCAGCCCATGAACCCCACGCCAAACTCCCCCAAGACCTCCGCAAGCGCCAAAGACTCTTCCTCTGAAGCTGCGTGGCTTGGTATGGGTCCGCCGTCTTCCGCCCGATCTTCCTCGTTCTTGTCCACCGCGAAACCGAATGACCCGGCTCGCATCCCCTCATGAAAGAGCGTCTTCATTTGGGCAAGCTCTTCCGGAGTAACGTGCCGTCTTTCCCGCGCCGGTATCATGCCCATGACGTAGGCCCGTAGCGGAGAAAACGGAAAGAGCGAGGCGACGTTCAACCCGAGCCCTTGACCATCCAGGCTGTCGAGGAACTCCGGATACGTCTCCCAGTCCCAACGGATGCCGAGCCTCATGGACTTGAGCGGTATGGCTTCGATACGGTTCATCATGCGCATGGACAGGTCACGATCGTCGGGCCTCACGGGAGCGAATCCGAAGCCGCACTGGCCTATCGTGACCGTCGTGACGCCGAACCAGCCGCTGAGCGTCGCGTAGGGGTCCCAGTTCAACTGCGCGTCATAGTGGGTGTGCAGATCAATGGCGCCCGGAGCGACGATGCAGCCGCTGGCGTCGATCTCCTTGGCCGCCCCGCTGGGGATCTTTCCGCTGATCATGACGATGCGGCCGTCTTTGATCGCGATGTCGCTCCGGTACCGGGGAATCCCCGTACCGTCGACGATCGTGCCCCCGCGGACGACCATATCGAATTCCTGCATTGCTTACTCCCTAGCCGGCGTCGCCGACTTCCCAGCTGCTGGGCACGGCAAACCCAAACACCTCAGCCGCATTCAGATAGGTGATGCGGCGAACCTCTTCTTCGGGGACGCCCTCGAAGATCTCTCTGACCACCCGCTGCGATTCCGGCCACGTGCATTCGGTGTGCGGATAATCGGAGCCCCAGAGCAGATTCTCGACCCCTATGAGCGAGCGAAGAGCCGGGGCCGTGGGGTCATCCTGAAAGCTTACGAATACATTCCTGTGGAAGTAGTCGCTCGGCATCATGTCGCTGTCATACCGACCCCATCGCACTGGGCGTTCACGATACCACAGGTCGAGCCGATAGAGCCAATGCGCCACCCAGCCGGCCTGGTTTTCAACACTGACGACTTTCAACCTGGGATGCCGCTCGAATACTCGTGACAGGATCATGGATGTCAGCGACCGTTTGATCCAGTGGTCCGCGTTGATATAGACAACTTCCAGGGGCTCGTCCGGGTCCATGGTAGGGTCATGGTGGTACATGGGAATGCCGTCGCGAAGGGTCCGATTCGAACCCGAGTGCAGGCACAGCGGCATGTCCAGCTCCTCAGCCACCGCCCAGAAGGGTTCGTACACGTCCTTGTCGTATCCCCGTTCATGCGGCGGATGCACGGTGATGACGGCCGCCTCGAGCCCCAGCCCCTTCGCCCGGCTGAGCTCCTCGACCGCCCACGGGACGTCATCCAGGTTGATCATCGCCGCCCCCTTCAGCCGTTCGGGGTAAGGGGCACAGAATTCAGCGATCCAATCGTTGTAGGTGCGGCAGATCGCGGACAGTAAATCGGAGTCCGGAAGCCGCCAGATGCCTCCCACTCCTCGCGTCGGAAAGACGACAGCTCCGTCGACCCCGTCGAGGTCCATGTCCTTAATCGCCTCGTCAGGTTCGTAACCGCCCGGCCGCACGTTCTCCCAGCGGTCCTCGAGCGAAATCTCGTACGGCTTGTCGGCCTGCAGGCGGAGTCCGGGATGTGTTGCCGTCCCCAGCGAACCGATGGACTTGTCACCCTCCACGACATACCAATCCGCCGTCTCCCCTTTGACGAGGCGGGAGGCGCGGTCGCGGTACTTGGCGTCGATGCGGCTCGTCCAGAGGTCTGGCGGCTCGACTATGTGGTTGTCGGCGGAAAGGAGTCTCAGCGCTGTCTGCGCCATCTGCGTAGCCCCTCCCAGTCCTTTTGTGTTGGGACGTGTCTTGGGTCGCGGCGATGCCCTTGCGTCCGTTCGCTCATCATCCAAATGAGAAGTGGTAGAGCCGGGCGGCATTGTCCCGGGTCATCTTCACCTTTTCCTTTAATGGAACGCCTTCGAAAATCTCGTCCACGATCTCCCGGGACCGCGGGAACGTCGCCTCCGCGTGTGGATAGTCCGCACCCCACATCAGGCGGTCCGGCCCGATGTGTCTGCGCATCTGGACGCCGACCGCATCCTCCTGAAAGCTGATATGCACGTTCCGCCGGAAGAAGTCGCTGGGGAGCGCGCTCGTCTGAAACCGGCGGCCCTTGAGCCCGGCCCCCCGGTGCTGATAGGTGTCGTCCATACGGTGCAGTAGGTAGAAGGCCCAGGAGATCTCGAACTCCGCCACGACGATCTTGAGATTGGGATGGCGCTCGAAGACGCCCCCGAAGATCAGCGCTGCTAGGGAAATGCGCAGCTCGTGCGCCCATGCCGACATCGCGATAGGGTCCATTGCCGACGCTGCGATGCCGGTATTCGGGGCCCCGCGCTCAGTGCCGATATGCAGGGTCAGCGGCGTCTCGGATTGCTCGGCGGCGGCCCACAGCAGCTCATAGCTCGGGTGGTCGTAGCGGACCTTCGGACCGACCGGGATCACTGCCCCGGCCAGCCCCAACGCCCGGGAGCGTTCCAACTCCCCAACACCTTCCTCGATACCGTCCACGTTGAGGATGGCAATGCCTTTGAGTCGTCCGGGGTGGCGGCCGCAGAACTCCGCGACGTGGTCGTTATACGCGCGGACACACGCCGAGAGCAGATCGGAGTCCTCGACCTTGTATATCTGCATGCCCGCCGTGGGATAGAGGACCGCTCCCGCCACTCCGTCCAGGTCCATATCCTGCACGTGAGCATCGGGGTCCAGGGCGCCGGGGCGGATAGCCTCGAATTGGCCATCGAACGAAAGCTCCTCCGGCTGCGTGAACCGGAGGCCTGCCTGATAGCCCGTGCCCCTGATGCTTTGAAATCTGACGCCGTCCGCGTGCCACTCGTCGTTGCCGGCGACTCGAACGACTCTAGGGGCGCGGTCCCGAAAGCGGGCAGCCGTACGTCGAGACCAAAGATCCGCCGGCTCAAGGATGTGCGAGTCCGACGACACGAGGGGGCAGCGTTCGACTAGAGCGGCAGCGACGTCCAGTCCAGCGGTCTCGGCGTTCATAGGCAGACTCCCCAGCCTATCCTACACTCACCGCACCTCTTCAGCTCGCAAACAGGAGCGCTCGCCCTCTATTACGGCCCCGTAGGGGTGTGATAGAAGACCCGAGCCGCGCGCCGCGCAGATCGTGAGCAGGGGCGTGTCCCATGCACGTCTCCGGCGGAAATTGCTCCAACGTGTACAATGGCGGCCCGCCTGGGGCCGACAGGTGGCGGGGCTCTGTTTCCATCGACGTTTGGGGCCGGACTGCATAAGAAGCAAGGGGTACTGCCATGAAGAACGGATTCCGCATTCTCGATAGCGACATCCACGTGATTGAGCCCCCGGACCTGTACGAGCGCTATCTCGATCAAAAGTATCAGGCATACGCTCCCACGTTTATCCCGTCACCCGGGCGCAAATTCCGCAACAACTGGCTGCTCAATGTTCCCGGCGAAGACCGGAAGGTGCAGCAGTACGCGATACGTGAGAAGTTCCGAGAAGCAAGAGTCGCGAGGGTTGGCCACCATCTCAAGGACGCCGAGCAAGATGGCTACGGCCCCGACAGCATGCTGCGGGCCATGGACATGGAAGGCGTTGACGTTGCCACCCTGTTCCGCACCTGGGCTCAGGGGCATGTCTCCTTCGACGCCATGGACCCGGAGTTCGCGGCCGCCCTCTGCCGTGCGTACAACAACTGGCTTGCGGACTACTGCAACAAGGACCCCGATCGCCTCAAAGGCGCGGCTCTGATCTCTCTCCACAGCATCGAACTGGCTGTGAAGGAGACGAGACGAGCCGTGACCGAACTCGGGATGCTCGGCGTGACGTTCGAGCCCAACCCCATCAATGGCAGATTCTTTCACGACCCCGAGTGCGCTCCTTTGTGGGACGTGGCGCAAGAGCTCGACATTCCGGTTTGTCTCCATGACACCGCCGTTGGGCATAACGCCACCCACCACGCGAACTTTATGCGCAGCCATCCCAGCCCTGGGGTCTTCGGCAACACGTTTGCCTTTCCCCTCGGTCTGATGGAAGCAGTCGGCAGCTTCACCATGGGGGGCGTCCTAGAGACGTTCCCCCGACTGCGGGTTGCGTTCCTCGAGGGTAACTTCAGTTGGGTGCCCTGGCTGCTGTGGCGCCTCGACGAGCAGTGGGAGATGTACGGTCCCGGCGAAGACGTGGAGCTTGCGAAGAAGCCCAGCGAGTACTTCCTGAGCCAGTGCGTGGTCTCCGTGGAGGCGGGCGAGGACATCGCCAAGTTTGCCTTCGACGCCATTGGGAATGAAAACGTCGTGCTCTCAACCGACTTTCCTCATTTCGATTCGCCGTTTCCCCACGCCATTGACACGTTCTTGTCCCTCCCAGGCATCAGTGACGAGACCAAGCGCAAGGCCCTATGGGACAACTGCGCCCGGCTCTACGCGCTGAAGGACCCAGTGCCCGCGAACTGAGCCGAACGAGAAGCCCACACCCGTGCGAGCTTTCCGCGGCTCGGTGATCTGGCCGACCCCACCGCGGTGCTCTTCGTCGCAGTCGACTCCCTGCCGCTCTAGGGCCGGACGACGTCACTGACCGGTCCGGCGACGCTACGGCGCAGCTAAACGGGCGCGCCTCGCGTCAGCCCGGTTACGCAACGGTCTCCAACCGAAGCGAACCGCGCGCCTTGCTATACTCTGATGGCCACGGACTCTAGGCCGCGATCCTCCTTCGGAATAAAGGACGCCATGCTCGATTTTTATCAAGTCAGCGACTTGCTCACCCCCGAGCAAAAGCAGGTGCGGACGACGACGCGCGACTTCCTCGATAACGAGGCCGCGCCCCACATCCGCGATTGGTGGGAAGAGGGCGCCGCGCCCCGCCACCTCGCCGAGAAGTTCGGCTCGCTGGGGCTGCTTGGGCCGTCGCTGCCCGCGGAGTACGGCGCCGCCGGCCTCGACAACGTCTCCTACGGCCTGATGATGTACGAGCTCGAGCGCGTCGATTCCGGCCTGCGCAGCTTCGCCAGCGTCCAGGGCTCGCTGGTCATGTACCCCATCTACTCCTATGGCTCCGAGGAACAGAAGCGCCACTACCTCCCCAAGATGGCCTCCGGCGAGGTCGTCGGCTGCTTCGGCCTCACCGAGCACGACGGCGGCTCCGACCCCGGCGCGATGAAGACCACCGCCCGCTCCGACGGCGACTTCTACGTCCTCAACGGCGTGAAGATGTGGATCAGCAACGGCGGCATCGCCGACGTCGCCCTCATCTGGGCCAAGGACGACGCCGGCGTCGTGCGGGGCTTCCTCGTGCCCACCGACACCCCCGGCTTCACCGCCAACGAGATCAAGCACAAGATGAGCCTCCGCGCCTCAGTCACCAGTGAGCTCGTGCTGGAGGACGTCCGCATCCCCAAGGACTGCATGCTCCCCGGCGGGAAGGGACTCGGCGCGCCCCTCTCCTGCCTCACCCAGGCGCGCTTCGGCATCGCCTGGGGCGCCCTCGGCGCGCTGGAGTCGGTCTACACCGAGGCCCTGGCCTTCGCCAAGAGCCGCTCCACCTTCGGCAAGCCCATCGCGGCGCGCCAACTGGTCCAGGACAAGCTCGTCGGCATGCTCACCGACCACACCGCGGGACTCATGCTCGCCTGGCGCCTGGCAAAGATGAAGGATGAGGGAACGCTCAGCTACACCCACGTCTCACTCGCGAAGCGCCAGAACGTACTCGCGGCGCTCCGAGGCGCGCGCACCGCCCGCGAGATACTCGGCGGCTCCGGCATCACCCTCGAATACAACGCCATCCGCCACATGCTCAACCTCGAGACCGTTTACACCTACGAAGGCACCCACGACGTCCACACCCTCATCCTCGGCCGCGAAATCACCGGCGAAAACGCGCTGGAGTAACCCGGCGAGCGCAAGGGGAAGTCATATCGAGCCGCTACTGCCCTCTCTGCCAGCAGGAGCTCGCCTTCCAGCCCGACGATGACGACGACGAGACCTGGGTCTGCCTAAACTGCGGCTACGCCTCGTACCAGGGAACCCGCTACCTGGGCGAGATGCCGGACGACATCACCGACCCAAACCAAAGGCCGCTCCAGTCCGGCGGCTGCCTCCTGCCGGTGAGCCTACTCTGGCGCTAGTGCGCTCAGGGCCTGCCTGGATTAGGACGCTTCCCAGGGGAGTCACAGTTGCTCCTTAGCCCATTGGACGACTGCCTCGGCAGCCGCTACTGCAGCCTCGTATTCTTCCAGCGTGACGGGCCTGCCCAGTCCGGGATAACGGGTGATGAGGGCGTATGGAGTGAGCTCCTCGGCCTTGCGCACCGTTTCCGGGACAGCCTCGCCAGCATCTTCAGCCAACGCCAAAAGGTGAGCGAGGTCATGCACATAGGGGAACTCCACAGCGCGCCGGATCAGGACAGCCTTGATGGCCTTCTCGGCTGCCTGCTGCGCCTCGAAGCAAAGATCTTCGAGGTAGGCGTCAGGAACCCGGCTCTTCGCCAAGGCAAGATTACTTCTGGCGCGATTCAACCATTCCCGCGGGTCGTCGGGAGAGAAGCGTTCAGGGGGCTTCATAGATCACCCTTCCCTCTCGCAGCGCGGGCTTGATCACGAGCGCGTGGCTGTCCTTGTAACGCTCCACGTCGGCGGGGGAGACCACGATCGCGTCGACCGCAGCGCCGACCCCATGCAGCCTTCGGTAGATTTGGGCCATGAGGTCAAGCGCGTCCGCTCCGTCTTTGACGATGAGTAAGTCGACATCGCTGTTGCGGCCCATCTCGCCGCGAGCGGCGGAGCCGAAGAGGATGATCCTCTCCGGTTGGGCAACCTCGACGATGCGCCCAACAATGCTGTCTAGCGTGTCTTGATCAAGCATCCTTCAACGTTCCCCAGCTTGGCATGAACACATTATGCCAGCAGTGCCGCCGGCAGGGGTAACGATGCCAGGAATCGTCCCTCCGATGTCCCATCCGGCGTCCCTGCCCCGCCGCCCTGTCGCGCTTCCCGAACTGTAAGCAGGCCCCGTCCCCCTCCTTTTGCGCCCCCGCCAACCCGTGGCATATACTGCCCCCACTCGGACTCGAACCCGGCTTCCAGCGCTGTCCGAGGCACCCCGCCAGTTCGCCGTCTAGGGAGGGCCGCATGGCCGATTACAGCAAGTACGCCGACGTGAGCATGCCCGTCACCGTCGAAGACCACATCATGACGATCAAGTTCAACCGGCCCGACCGGCGCAATGCCATCGGCCCCGGCATGCACGAGGCGCTGGAGGAAATCCTGACGACGGTGAACAACGACGAAGACGTCCGCGTCATCGTCATGACCGGCGAGGGTGATAAGGCCTTCTGCGCCGGCGCCGACGTGCGCGGCCTCCAGGCAACCAAGGCGTCGGGGACCCGCCCGCCGGGGAATACCCTCCGCGGCGCCAAGTGGCTCATCCACCACTTCCTCAACGTCGAGGTGCCGATGGTCGCCGCGATCAACGGCGACGCCGTCGGCCTCGGCGCGACCCTCGCCCTGATGTGCGACATCACCGTCATGGCCGACACCGCCCGCATCGGCGACACCCACGTCAAGGTCGGCATCGTGGCCGGCGACGGCGGCCCGCTCATGTGGCCCTTCCTCATCGGCATGAACCGCGCCAAGGAGGCACTCATGACCGGGCGCCTGCTCCACGCCGACGAGTGCGACCGAATCGGCCTCGTCAACAAGGTCACGCCGCAGCAGGACTGCCTCCCCGAAGCGATGCGCCTCGCCCGCGAGCTCGCCGCCGGCGCTCCCCTGGCCGTGAAGTGGACCAAAGCCTCCCTGAACCAGCAGATATGGCAGCAGGTCATCAACACCCACCACTTCTCCGTCGCCGTCGAGGACATCAGCTTCGCCACCGAAGACCACGCCGAGGGCACGCAGGCCTTCACGGAAAAACGCCCGCCCAAGTTCATGGGACGCTAGCCATGCCCGATTCCACGACCCTCCCGCCGCGCATCATCTCGGCCGACGACCACATGGACCTCCACGTGCTGCCGTTCGACTTGTTCGAGTCGCGGCTGCCGAAGGACCTACGCGAGGTCGGCCCCCGCGTGGTGGAGACGGAGCGGGGCGCCTACTGGTTCTGCGAGGGCGAGCGTTGGGGGCGGGCACGTCCCCGGCGGATTCGCGGCCTCCCCAGCATCTTCGACCGCGTGGGCCAGGACGACTGGATCGAGCGGCCCTCGACCTCGGCGCTCCGCATCGAGGACATGGAGCGGGACGGCGTCTACGCCTCCGTGATCTATCCCGGCCCCGGCGGCTTCCCCATCAAGGACGCCCTGCTCAAGGACGCCTGCCTCCGCGCCTACAACGACTGGAGCGCGGAGTTCAACGCCTACAACCCCGCCCGTCTCCTGAACTTGGCGCTAGTCCCGGCGCACGACGGCGAAGCCGCCCGCGCCGAGATCGAGCGCGCCGCGGCCGCCGGTCACCGCGGCGCCGTCATCGACCACTTCACCATGGACCCGCCGATGTACGACCCCATCTGGGAGCCCATGTGGCAGGCCGCCGAGGACGCCGAGATGTCGATCTCCGTCCATCTCGGGGGCGGCGCCTACATGCTGCCCCGGAAGGTCGGCAGTTGGATCATGACGGCGCGGTCCAGCGTGATCGGCATGCAGCTCGACGAGGTCGTCTCCGTCGTCTGCCTCTCCGGCATCCTGGAGAGGCACCCCAAGCTCAACATCATCCTCGGCGAGTCGGGGCTCGGCTGGATTCCCTACGTCCTCGAACAGATGGACAAGAAGTACCGCGACTACGCGGCCAACACCCGCGACTACCGAGGCGCGATCGCCCCTTCCGAGCTCTTCCGCCGCCAGGTCTACGCCACGTTCGAAGACGAGGACTTTGGCGTGGAGATGATCCCCCACATCGGCGCGGGCAGCGTCATGTGGGCCTCCGACTACCCCCACCCCGTGAGCACCTGGCCCAACTCCATGGACTTCATCTCCAAGAAGCTCAGCAAGCTCACCGACGCCGAACGCCAAATGATCCTCTGGGACAACGCCGCCGCGATCTACCGCATCACCTAGCGCCCACCTTAAGCCTCTCTCCGACCATGGGGGATCACCTTAAACCTCTCCCCCTCTAGAGACCTTTGCAAAACCGACTGGGGTCCTGGCGGGGGGAGCGGAGGTGGCATTCACTTAAACCTCTCCCCCTCTGGGGGAGACTGAGAGAGGGCGCGCGCCGCTAGGCGCGCGGGCGCCCGCACGGCGCCCTCCCTTCTTACCTCCTCTCCCACCGGAGGCCTTTGCAAAACTCCGTTGAGGGGGAAGAACGGCGCCCGCTGGCTTTGGGAAGGGGAGGCGGCGCGGGGTCTTACGCCCTCTCCCGCTGGGAGAGGGTTGGGGTGAGGGCGGGGGGAGGCGGGGGCCGCGCGTCCTTGCTGAAGCCCGCCCGCCGAGTTACGCAAAGGTCTCCTCTCGGGGAGACTGAGAGAGGGCCGCTACACGACCGGAATCACCGCCACGCCGTCCCGGACCTCGACCTGCGTCCCCAGCGTCTCGCAGCGCTGGACCACGGCGTCGAGCACCCGCCGCTCCATCTCGCTGCCCGATAGCGCCCGCAGCGGACGCCCCGACTGCGCCCGCGAGCCCTCGCTCATCTCGCCGGGATAGACCCGCACCTCGCGCGGCGCGCCGTCCTCGCCCGCCTCGACGACGTAGATCGCGGTGCGGCGGAAGCCCGGCGGCATCGTGTGACCCTGCTCGCCCTCGTCGCGGCGTTCCAGGAACTCCCCCGCGGCGGCCCCGTACGACAGTCCCCACCGCTCCATGTGCTCCAGCGGGACGTGCCGGAGCTGCTCGCGCTGGCGCACGAAGCCGGGGAGTCCGTACAGGATCACCTTGCCTTTGTAGATCTCCACGCCCCCGATGCGGCTCCGCCCGTGGGCCACGAACACGTCGGCCCCGGCGTCGATGGCCCCGTGCGCGAAGATGCGGGTATGGTCGGGAGGCTCGCGCTCGCTCCGCGACGCCCCCTGCTGGTGCAGGCCAACGACGACAGTGTCGGCCTGACGCCGCGCCTCGGCGACCCACTTGTAGTTGCGTTCGAGGTCGGCCTGGTACGGGACGGTCTCGAAGGAGAAAGCATCGCCGACCACGAACTTCGTGCCCATGAAGTGGAACGAATCGTCGTCATCCTGCTCGCCGCCGACGAGCTCCGGGCCGACCAGCGGTTCATCGCGCCCGCCGCCCCGCCGCCGGCGCTCCTTCGCCTCCTCCCACCCCAGCTTCGCGCTGATGCGGCGCAGCGCGTCGAGGGCCTCGCGGTCGACGTGAAGCGGAGCGTCGAAGCGCAGCAGGTTGAGGCCGGGGCGGTCGGGGAAGGCGGCGCCCTGGTCGGCGGCCATGACGCCGTGGGGTATCGGATAGGGAAGATCGGCCTTGCCGCGCGGCCCCCAGTCGGAGGCCGAGATCAGCGCCATGCGGCCCCGGCCCGTGTCGCGGTACGCCGGCGCCGTCGCCTCACTCAAGCTCCTGCCGGTGCCCGCGTGACTGATGCCGGCGTCGTCGAGGTAGTCCAGCGTCGTGACCACGCCGCCCTCGCCGAGATCGGCGCTGTGGTTATTCGCCGCCCACACCGCCTCGATCCCCATCCACCAGATCTCCTCCAGGCTCCACGGCGGCGCGGCCATCACGCCCCCGCCACGGCTCCCCCCGGCGACGAACGCCGGCGAGTCGTCCCCGTCGTAGACCGCGCACTCCAGGTTGCCGATACCCACGTCGGCCTCGCGCAGCACCCGCAAGAAATCCTCAAACCGCCCATCGCCGCCATAGGGCGAAAGCCGGTGCTGAATCAGCAAGTCACCGACCATCGCAATAGTCATCCCGCCATTCGTCATGAACAAAGCTCCTCTGGACCGCGCCGCCCATCATATGGCTTTTCCCCTCCCGTGACACCGTTGCGGCGGCTCCTATTGGGACGCCTGTCCCTCCCGTAGGGGCGAGTCGCGACTCGCCCTCCCCTCCGGCCTCTCCCTCCTCAAGGGGAGACTAAGAGAGGGCTGGGGAGCGCGGCATCCGCCCGCGTCCCCTCCGCAACGACGTCACGCAAGGGCCTCCCCTAGCATCCCCTCCGCAACCCGTCTGGCGAAACTAGCGCCAAAACTGGCGGAATTGGCGGAATTGGCGGAATTGGCGGCGGAATTGGCGGAATTTTGGCCTGATGGTGCGCACGGGGCCTAACCCCTACCCTGTTGAATTTTCGCGAAAGCCGGGGGAGGGCCAAAAAACCTCCAAACGAGCCTCCCGCGGCCCTTCAGCGGGGGGCTAACCGGAGGTTATCCCCAACGCACTCGACACTCAACGCGACCCCAAACCCCTTGGCTTTTTTGCAAAACAGGTAATGGAAGGTGGCGGCGGCGGACAACGAGGGGTTGGCGCGGAGGCCCGGCCGCCCCGCGCCCCGATCTACCGCGGCAGGCCCAGGCCCCGCGTCGCGACGATATTGCGCTGGATCTCCGACGTGCCCCCGGCGATGGTCGTGCTGATGCAGTGCTGGTACATGTGCGCCAGGAGACCATGAAGCGGCGCGCGCCGGTCGTCCATGCCAAGCTGCCCCACGAGGCCGAGGAGCGGGACGAGTCCCCGCGCCACCTTCTGGTAGACCTCGGTGGCGTAGAGCTTGCTCAGCGAGGCCTCCATGTTGGGCGTCTTGCCCTGACTCTGTAGCCAGGCCACCCGGTAACCTAGGCTTCGGCCCACCCGCAGCGACAGGAAGAGGTCGGCGAGCTTGTTCCGCAGAATAGGATCGGCGGGCGAGGGCGCCCCGGAGGGCCGCGCCTCCTTCAGATAGCGCACGAACTCCTCGAGCACGCGGCGGAGCGCGGCGGCGAAGTTGAGCGACGACCGCTCGAAGTCCAGCGTCGTCGTCGCCACGTACCAGCCCCGGTTTTCCTCGCCGAGCATGTTCTCGGCGGGAACCCGCACGTTGTCGAAGTAGATCTCGTTGAACCCGTGCCCGCCGGTGATGTTGATGAGCGGCCTGATGTCGATCCCCGGCGTCTTCATGTCGAGCATGAAGTACGAGATGCCGCGGTGCTTCGGCGCCTCGGGGTCCGTCCGCGTCAGCACATGCATCCAATCGGCCCGGTGCGCGTACGACGTCCATACCTTCTGGCCGTTGATCACGTAGTCGTCGCCGTCGCGCTCCGCCCGCGTCTGCAGCGATGCGAGGTCGGAGCCCGATCCCGGCTCGCTGAAGCCCTGACACCAAACCACCTCGCCGTTGGCGATCGGCGGGATGTGCCGCCGCTTCTGCTCCTCGGTCCCGTGCACCATCAGACACGGCCCTACCATGCCGATGCCCTGGCTGTCGCGGCCCGGCGCGAGGGCGTAGGAGACCTCCTCGGTGAAGATGACCTGGCGCATGGGCGAAGCCTCCGCGCCGCCGTATTCTTTGGGCCAGCCGACCGTCAGCCAGCCCTGTTTCGCCAGGGCCTTGCGCATGCGGACTTCGATGTCGAACTCGTCGGCGGCGAGCATGTCGTTGTTGACGATGCCCACCCAGTCCGGGGGAAGCTCCCGCCGCAGGAAGTCGCGGACTTCGAGGCGAAAGTCCTCGTCTTCGGGGGTGAACTGGAAGTCCATCGGGCCTCGTTCTCTGCCGCCCAGGGCCTTCGACCCCAGTGCGCCGCGCGAAAGTATAGCACCGGCCCTCGGCGGCCCCGTCAGGACGCCCCCGCCGACGCGCGGGGAGGGCGGGTCAACAGCAACGCGAGGGTAGACACCATGAGCATACCCATGAAGACGAAGTAGGTGTTGGTGTAGGAGCCGGTCCGGTCAAAGAGAATCCCGGCGGTGGCGGGGCCCAGGACTTCACCGGCGGCCTGCACGAGATTGCCCGCGCCCGATATGACGGCGTAGTGGGCCCGCCCGAAGAACTCGCCGCGGATCGCGCTTATCATCCCCCCACCGCTGCCGGCCCACGCCAGGCTGTAGACGAGCACGAAGACTACGATGTCCCTGATCGTGTCGGCCCGCGTCATGATGAAAAAGGCGCCGACGCCGATGGCCACCATCACCGCGGTCATCTTGGCTTTGGGGACGTAGTCCGAGATGAAACTGGTGAGCAGGCGGCTGACGAAGGCCGCGCCGGCGAAGACCAGCAGCATCTGTCCGCCCGTCGTAGACGAGAAGCCCTTGTCGATGACCGCGGGGATGAAATGCGCGGCCATGCCCGCGATCACGAAGTTCCGCGACGCGAAACCGACGCTCAGCGTCCAGAAGGCGGACGTGCGCAGGGCCTGCCGGAGCGTGAGGCCGTGTTCGGCGAAGCCGCGAGCGGCGGCGGTGGGCCGGCCCGGAGCCGAGTCGGGCGGCGCGCCATCGGGCAGCATCCCGAAATCCTCGGGGCGGTCGCGAAGGATTGAAGCGAGGGGGAGCCCGACGATGAGGCCGGCCACCCCCAACACCAGTGTCGCGTCGCGCCAGCCCAGGCCCTCGACGAGAAGGTTCACCACGAACACCAAGGCGGCACCCAAGCTGATGCCGGTGAAGAAGACACCGAAGGCGAGGCCGCGCCGCTTGTCGAACCAGTTGTTGACGATCGTGGTGGAGCCGTAGAACAGGACTAGAAAGCCGCCCATCGTCACCAGCGTCAGGTGAATCAGGGCGTAGTGCAGCAGGTTTTGCGCCAGACTCATCAGGCACATTCCCACGCACATGGAGACCACCCCCGCCATCGTGACCCTCCGCGCCCCAAAGCGCCCCACCAGGGGCGAGGCGGCCACCCCAGAGACGCTGGAGAACCCGAACACCAGGGAGATCTGCCCACGTCCCACATCGAAAGACTCGGTGTAGGGAACGAGAAAGGCGGTGAAGCCGAGGAAGATGAACCCCGACACGAGCCCGGCCAGGCCGAAGCTCGCCGCGACGATCCACCAGCCGTAAAAAAAGACCCGGCGGCGGAGCAGCCAGTTCGAGGGGAAGTTAACGAATGATGCAGCGTTCAAAAGAGAAGGCGCCGTCGCATGAAGCGCGGCGCGTTCAGCGTAGCCGATAGCGCAGCGGCGGAGAAGAGACCGCATGATACACTGGTGCGGCGGACGGGCGGCGGGGGCCGAACGTCGGCGTCCGCAGAGGCCGAACGTGACCACACGCAGTAAGGAAAGAGCCGCCGGCGCCGGGGACGTCAACGGGCGCGCCCGCGGCGGCGGGGACGGCGCGGCCAGAGACCTCGCACTCGCTCGGATCCAAGACCTCGTGCTGTGGACCGCGGTGCGAATGGTGCACCACGCCAACAGCGAGCGCCCCAACCCCGACGGGATCAAGATCGGCGGCCATCAGGCCTCCTGCGCCTCGTCGGTCACGATCCTTACCTCTCTTGTCTTCGACCTGCTCGGCCCACGCGACCGGCTGGCGGTGAAGCCGCACGCCTCCCCCGTCTTCCACGCAATCCAGTATCTGTTGGGGAACCTCGACCAGCAGTACCTCACCACTCTTCGCGACTTCAAGGGCCTCCAGGCCTATCCCAGCCGCACCAAAGACCCCGACTACGTCGACTTCTCGATGGGCTCCGTGGGCTTGGGAGCGATCGCGCCCAACTTCGCCTCGCTCGCCGAGCAGTACGTGCACGGCCGCTTCACCGACACGCCGGAGCCGACGCACCGGTTCGTCTCCACGGTCGGCGACGCCGAGCTCGACGAGGGCACGGTGTGGGAGGCGGTGATCGAGCCCGCCCTGGCCACCAGCCCGCGTGTGCTCTGGGTCGTGGACGTGAACCGGCAGAGCCTCGACCGCATCATCCCCGGCATCCGGGTTCAAGTCTGGCGCGAAATGCTGGCGGCGAACGGATGGCGGGTCATCGACGCCAAGTACGGCTCGCTCCTCCAAGAAGCCTTCGCCGCCCCCAAAGGCGAACTGCTCAGAGAAGCCATCGACTCGATGCCCAACGAGACGTACCAACGCCTGCTGCGCGAGCCGGACAACGTGATGCGCGAATGGCTGCCCCGCTACAGCCGCTTCCCCCAAGACCTCGCCAAGCTCATCGGCGAGTGGGACGACGACCACCTTCGCCGCGTCTACCAGAACCTCGGCGGCCACGACTTCGCCACCCTGCGCGAGGCCTACGCCGAGGCCGACGCCGCCGACCGTCCCAGCATCATCTTCGCCTACACCTTCAAGGGCTGGCGCCTGCCTACCGTGGGCGACCCCCAGAACCACTCCGTGCTGCTCTCCAACGAGCAGTTGGAGGCGTTTCGCGAAAGCCTCGCGATCACCGAGACGTGGCCTCGCCCGGACCCCGGCTCACCGGAGGGCAGGCTCTGCGCCGAGATCGGCGAGCGCTCCCGCTCCTCAACGAAGCCGAGACCCGTGCCGGAGTTACACGTCCCAGACGCCCTGGGCCACGCCTATCCCCGCTCGATGTCTACGCAGCAGGCGTTCGGCGTCATGCTCGTCGACCTGGCGCGGGAGTGGCCCGGCGTCGCCGAGCGCATGGTGACGGTCAGCCCCGACGTGGCGTCGAGCACCAACCTCGGCGGCTGGATCAACCGCGTGGGCGTGTGGAACGCGGAGGAGGGCGCGGAGACGCCGGAGGACACCACCCAGCGCGCCCTGAACTGGCACGAGCACGCCGGCGGACGCCACATCCAGCTGGGAATTTCGGAATCGAATCTCTTCATGCTGCTGGGCCAGCTCGGCCTCTCCCACGAGCTCTTCGACGAGCTCCTGCTGCCCATCGGCACCCTCTACGACCCGTTCATCGCGCGCGCCCTTGAAGCGCTGATGTACGGCACCTACGTGGACTCGAAGTTCATGGTCGTCGGCACGCCGTCGGGCGTCAGCCTGAGCAGGGAGGGCGGGGCCCACCAGTCGATCGTAACGCCCCCCATCGGCATCGGCGTGCCCGGCCTGGCCTACTACGAGCCCTGCTTCGCCCAGGAGCTCGAGTGGATCGTGCTCGAAGGACTGCGCCTCATGGCGACCCGGGAGTCGTCGGTCTACCTGCGGCTCTCCACTAAGCGCATCGACCAGAGCCTGCTCGCGCTGCCCGAGGACCCGGCGGCCCGCGAACGGCTCCGGCGGCAGGTGATCGACGGAGCGCACCTGCTCTCGGCGGCAGGGCCGGCCGAGGACACCGTCAACATCTTCACCGCGGGGGTGATGGCGGAAGAGGCGGTGAAGGCGCAGGCGCTGCTGGCCGAGGACTCGGTGGCCGCTAACGTGGTCAACGTGACTTCGCCCGACCGGCTCTTCCAACGCTACCAGCGGGCCTCGATGCAACTCACCGAGGGGGCCGACCCCGGCCCCTTCCTCAGCGACGTGCTGCCGCCCGAAGCCGCGCGGGCGCCGGCGGTCACCGTGATCGACGGCCACCCGCAGACGCTGGCCTGGCTTGGCGGCGCTTTAGGGACGCGGTGCCTGCCGCTGGGCGTCTCGCTCTACGGCCAATCGGGCTCGCAGGGCGCGCTCTACTCTGAATACCGCATCGACGCGGAGAGCATCGCCGCCGCCTGTCTGGGCGCCCTCGAAGGGGCCTAGACGCCGGGGCAGGAGGACGCGGTTGACGACGACAACAACCCCCACAAGCCTCGAATCGATCCGGACCGCGGTGCGCGACGTATGCGCCCGGTTCCCCGACAGCTACTGGCGCGACCTCGACAAGAAGTCGGAGTACCCCGAGGAGTTCATCCGCGAGCTGACCCGCCTGGGCTGGCTCGGCGCGATGATCCCCGAGGAGTACGGCGGAGGCGGCCTCGGCGTGACCGAAGGCGCCGTCATCCTCGAAGAGGTCAATCGCTCGGGCGGCAACGCCGCCGCCGGACACGCCCAGATGTACACCATGGGCGTGCTGCTGCGCCATGGCAGCGAGGAGCAGAAGCGCCGCTACCTCCCCGGCATCGCTCGCGGCGATCTGCGGCTCCAGGCCTTCGGCGTCACCGAGCCCAACGCCGGCTCGGAGACCACCCGCCTGGAAACCACGGCGGTGCGCAAGGGCGACCGTTATGTCGTCAACGGCCAGAAGATCTTTATCTCCCGCGCCCGTCAGTCCGACCTCATGCTCCTTCTCGCCCGCACCACGCCCTACGACGAGCTGGAGAACAAGACACAGGGACTCTCGACCTTCATCGTCGACCTGAAGGCGGCGGGCAAGAGCATCGACATCCGCCCAATCGACGTGATGCTGAACCATCAGACGAACCAGATCTTCCTCGACAACGTCGAGGTCCCCGCCGAAAACCTGATTGGTGAGGAGGGTCGCGGCTTCCGCTACATCATCGACTCGTGGAATGCCGAGCGTATCCTCATCGCCGCCGAGTGCGTCGGTGACGGCCGCTGGTTCATCGACCGCGCCGTCGAGTACTCCAACAACCGCAAGGTCTTCGGACGCCCCATCGGCGCGAACCAGGGCGTGCAGTTCCCCATCTCCCAGGCCTACGCCAACGTGGAAGCCGCCGACCTGGTGCGCTTCGCCGCGGCAGCGAAGTTCGACCGCGGCGAGTCCTGCGGCAAGGAGGCCAACATGGCCAAGCTGCTCGCTTCGCAGGCCTCGTGGGAAGCGGCCAACGCCTGCATGACCACCTACGGCGGCTACGGGTTCGCCGCTGAGTACGGCGTCGAGCGCAAGTTCCGCGAGACCCGCCTCTTCATGACGGCGCCGGTGAGCAACAACCTCATCCTCGCCTACCTCGGCCAGAACGTCCTCGGCATGCCCCGCTCCTACTAAGCGGCTGGTTGGCCCCACCCATCCCATCACTGCCGCGGAGGCAGGCCGCCGCTTCCCTTGAGCGACTACTACACACAAGGGCTCTACTCTCCGTCGGGAGATGAGGGCGTGCCTACAACGTATAATTGAACCGCGCCCATCGCTCGGGCCGGTAGCTCAGTGGTAGAGCAACTGACTTTTAATCAGTAGGTCGTGGGTTCGATCCCCACCCGGCTCACCACTTCCGACTCCGCACGGAGATAAGCTGAACTGATGCGTGAGCCCAACCCTGAACGACCGCACCGCAGGGGAGAAGCGACCTGGGTGAGCACGGTGACGGCGTCGCGTCCCCACGCCTCGCCCGTCCACAGCGTGTCGTAGCCGAGTTCCTCGGCGTACCGCCCCGCCTCGACGATAACGTCGCCGCCGGCGCCCAACGGCCTCGACGCCGCGGTGATCAGCATGCCGACTCGTGGTCGCATGGCCGTCTTGGCTTCCTTGCTGATGCGGGAGAGTTGACCAGTTGAATGCCAGCGGGGGGAGTGTACCAGCCGCCGCCGGAAGACGTGTCTCTTGCGCCGTGTTCTTGGGGTTGCCGTCTTCAAGCTGTGGTATGATGCAGGCGCTCTCAGCCCTGTAGTGATGAATCAAGCCTTACGAGTGCGAATTGCAAGGTAGGTAGCATCTCCAACGACCCCCCTGGCAGCGGCCGACCTTCGCAATCTGAGAAAGCCAGCAGTCTAATCTCTGCTTCACCGCTCCAACCCCGACCGTCGAAGGTTCTGCTCATAGAACCTCCGAATAAGCTGGTCGTCGGCTTCAACGCCACCGTGGTCGTCGAGCCCTTGGGGCTCGAGTATCTCGGCGGGGCTATCGCCGACATCGCCGACGTTCGCATTCACGACATGCGCGTCGATCCCACGCCCCTGAGCGATGTGCTGCGCGACTTCGTCCCCGATCTCGTTGGGCTGCGTCAGAACTACATGGTGGATGCCGACTCCGTGAAGGAAGTCGCACGCGAGGTGAAGCACATCGCGTCCGACATTCCCGTAGTCGTCGGCGGGCATCACGTGAGCCTGTGCCCCGAGGACGCCTTCTCCCCAGATGTCGACGCCATCGTCGTCGGCGAGGGCGAGTGGATCTTCCGCCGAATGGTGCAGCAGCTCCAGGCTTCGTCCAGTCTCGACGGCGTTGACGTGATCCACCGCACCCGCTCCGGCGAATACGACCGCTCCAACGTGAGGGCCATCGCCAAGAGCTCTCTCAAAGAGTTTGACTCCCCGGCCATGAACGAGCGGCCCCAGCCGGCAAGGCATCTGGTGGACCGCTACCGCCCCGACTACTACTTCCTCTACCACGAGCGCCCTTACTCGATCGAGATGGCCCGCGGCTGCATCTACCGGTGCAACTTCTGCTCCGTCCACGAGTTCTTCAACGGGACGTTCCGCGTGCAGGGGAACGACCGAACGCTCAACGAGCTGGCCTCGCTTCCCGCAAACTCATGGGTCAACGTCGTCGACGACTTGGCCATCCAGGAACCGCCAGCGACGGAACGGCGGCTCCATCCCAATGCGCCGGACCCGATGGAGCAGCTCGCCGATCAGATCATCGAGATGAAGATGGGCCACCGGTATTGGATGCAGGTCCGCGCCGATAACGTGGTGCGGAACCCTCGCAAGTTCGAGAAATGGGCCGAGGCCGGCCTCGACACCACGCTGATCGGCCTCGAATCATTCGATCAGAACGATCTGAATGCGGTGAGCAAGGGTACGAAGTCGGATGACAACCAGAAGGCCATCGAGATCCTGCACTCGTTCGGCGTGCGGATCTGGGGCGCGGTGATCATCTTCCAGGATTGGTCGGAGAGCAACTTCGAGAACCTTAAGCGCAAGGTCCACGAATACAACATCGAGTTTCCCCAGTTCACCATCCTCACCCCGCTGCCCGGCACCGGCCAGTGGACGACCACGGAGCACAAGCTGGTGACCAAGGCGCACCAGTTCTTCGACTTCCTCCACAGCGTCCTACCGACGCGGCTCAGCCCGCAGCGCTTCTACGAGGAATACGCCGCGCTGTGGCGCACCGTCGGCGGCGGCGGCGTGGGTCGCGCCAAGAAGATGCTGCAAGAAGTCTCAACGACCCGTCGCAGCGTGGGCCGCTTCCTGGGTCAGTATGGGACGCTCTCCGCGCTGCCCACCTACCGCACCGGCATCCAACTGCTCGAAAAGAGCCTCTCCGCGAGGCCGCGCGAGCACTCCACCGCCTAGCGGTCCCGGCGTAGCAGCCGCCTCTCAGCTTTCCGCAGCCTCCTGGGAATGCCTTTTAACCACAGGCCCTTGGGAGGGCGCGCCCTTGGGAGCACGGGGGGGGCTGCGGAGTCCTTACTCACTCTCCCAAAAACGGAGACCCTTCGAAGAACTCGGCACGGAGGGAGCGGGCGCCCACAAGGGACGCCCCTACGGGAGGGCTCTAGATTCCCGCTTCCTCGGCGGCCGTGGAGGGAGAGGTCGCGGGCGCGAAGGCGCGCCTAGGGGTCCCGTTCCTCGACGGGGACGTAGGAGCGCGTCGGCGCGCCGGAATAGAGCTGCCGGGGGCGCGCGATTCTCGTTGAGGGGTCGGCGATCATCTCGTTCCACTGGGCCATCCAGCCGACGGTGCGGGGGATGGCGAAGAGGACGGGGTACATGTCCACGTGGAAGCCCATCGCCTGGTAGATGATGCCCGAGTAGAAGTCGACGTTGGGGTAGAGCCGGCGCTTGGCGAAGTAGTCGTCCTGGAGCGCGATGCGTTCTAGCTCCGTCGCCACTTCGATGAGGGGGTTCCGGCCCGTGATTTCGAAGACCTTCTCCGCCGTCTCGCGGATGATCTTGGCGCGGGGGTCGTAGTTCTTGTACACCCGGTGGCCGAAGCCCATCAGTCGTTCTTCGCCAGCCTTCACGCCCTTGATGAAATCGTAGACCTTGTCCTTCGAGCCGATGCGTTCGAGCATGCGCAGCGCAGCCTCGTTGGCCCCGCCGTGGAGCGGCCCGTAGAGCGCCGCGATCGAACCCGCCAGCGCCGAGTAGGGATCGACGTTCGAGCTGCCGATCGCGCGCATGGCGTTGGTGCTGCAATTCTGTTCGTGATCGGCGTGGAGGATGAACAATATGTCCAGCGCCCGCTCAAGCACGGGGTCGGGGTCGTACGTCGGCTCGCCCATCCTGAAGAGCATGTTCAGGAAGTTGCCGGTGTAGGAGAGGTTGTTGTCGGGATAGGAGTAGTAGAGACCGAGGCGGTGGCGGTAGGCGAAGGCGGCGAGGGTTGGCATCTTGCCGATCGCCCGGTGCATTTGGAGATCTCTCGACGCCTCGTCTTGGATGTCCTTCGCGTCGGGGTAGAAGGCGGAGAGGGCCGCGATCGCGCTCAGCAGCATCCCCATGGGATGGGCGTCGTAGTGGAAGCCATCCATCGTCTTGCGGATGTTCTCGTGCACCAGCGTGTGCAGAGTGATGTCGGTAGTCCACTGCTTGAGCGCGTCCGCCGCCGGAAGCTCGCCGTAAATCAGCAGGTAGGCCACCTCAAGGAAGGTGCTCTTCGCCGCAAGCTCCTCGATGGGGTAGCCGCGGTACTCGAGAATGCCCTTGTCACCGTCGATGTAGGTGATCGCGCTGCGGCACGACGCCGTATTGTCGAAGGCGGGGTCGAAGCTCAGGAGTCCGAAGTCGTCTTCCGATACCTTTATCTGTCGGAGGTCGATCGCCCTGATGGCGCCGTCGGTAACAGGAATGTTGTACTTCCGGCCGGTCCTATTATCGATGACCGTGAGGTCGTCCGAAGGCATACGCGATCCTCTGAAGTGTAGCTCGCAATACTTAGCGGTCGCCCAACCCCCGGGAGCCCGACGCCCGCGAGGAAGGCGTCACATAGCTTATACGGTGGCCTGGACTATGGCAACGGCCCCGCGCCGACGGGTGGGGCGGCGCTATAATGCCCGCGCCCTCTACTGCTGTGGAGAATCCGATGTCCGTCCAGGTCAACACCGTTCTCGGCCCAATCGATTCCAGTCGGCTGGGGGTTACCCTCATCCACGAGCACCTCAAGGTCGCCCTGCTCGGCTTCGAGATGGATCCTTTCAACACCTACGACCGCCCCGCCGCGCTCCACGACGCAGTGGACAACATGAAGGAGCTGCGGGAGCTTGGCGTCTCCACCGTCGTCGATCCGCTACCCATGGGGCTGGGGCGGGACCCCGAGTTCTCCGCCGAGGTAGCCGAAGCCTCCGGGATGCAGGTCATCATCTCGACGGGGGTCGACCACGAGTTCCGTGCAATGCCGCCCTACTTCAAGGTGCGGACGACGGACGAGATCGCGGAGACGTACGTGAGCGACCTCACCCAAGGCATCGGGGCCACCGGCATCAAGGCCGGGATCATCAAGGTGGCCACCGGCGAGGGAGCCATCACGAAAAACGAGGGGCGCGTGGTCCGGGCGGCGGCGCGGGCGGCGCTGAGGACAAACGCGCCGATCGTGACCCACACCACCCACGGCACGATGGGAGTCGAGCAGGCCGAGATGTTCTTGGGCGAGGGTCTCTCTCCCGGCAAGTTCATGATCGGCCACTGTTGCCAATCGACGGACCTCCCCTACCTCCGCCGCATCCTCGATACGGGCTGCTTTATGGGCTTCGACCAGATCGGGCTGAACTACCTTCAGACCGACGACAATCGGCTGGCGATGCTCAGCGCGCTGCTCGCCTTGGGTCACGCCGACCGGCTGCTGCTCTCCCAAGACCACATGTGCTGCATCATCGGCGCTCCCTACGAGCGCGTGGCGTACATGATGGACATGATCCGCGAGCACCGTCATAGCTATCTGCTCCGCGAGTTCCTGCCCCGGCTCCGCGAGGCCCGCGTGCCGGACGCCATGATCGACGAGATGATGGCGAAGAACCCGCGGCGCTTGTACGAGAACCCGGCGAAGGCCAAGGCCGGCTCCTGACGCCCCGCACGCTCCGCCGGTTCCACATCCTGACTCCTATAATGGAAGAAACGGCGGAGGGAAACCGTGCGCATCGGCGATTTGCGATTCGACTTCCTGGTTGACGGCTCGATGCGGATTGACGGCGGCGCCTACTTCGGCGTCGTGCCCCGGGCGCTGTGGGAGCGAGGGATGCCTCCCGACGAGCGCAACCGCGTCACCCTCGACATCAACTGCCCACTCATCCGCGCCGGCGGCAAGAACATCGTCGTCGATACCGGCCTCGGCCTAAAGCACTCTGAGAAGCTCCAGAACCAGTTCGCGATGCAGGCCGGGCGGCTCGTCGGGGAGCTCCGCGGCCACGGCCTCGAACCCAGCGACGTCGACTACGTGGTGTTCAGCCACTTGCACTTCGACCACGCCGGGGGCGCGACCTACACGACACCCACGGGCGCGCTCGCTACGACCTTCCCCAACGCCCAGTACCTCGCGCAGCGGGCCGACTGGGAGGAGGCCACCCATCCCAACGAGCGCAACGGCGCGGGCTACGTCGAGGCCGACCTCGCCCCGCTTGAGCAGAGCGGCCAGATCGAGCTGCTCGACGGCGACACCGAGATCGTCCCCGGCGTCCATTGCAAGCGCACCGGCGGCCACACCGCGGGGCACCAGATCGTGCTCCTCGACGTCGATGGGCGGAAGGCCTGCTTCTTCGGCGACCTCATCCCTTCCGTCCACCACCTGCCCATGCCTTATGCGCAGAGCTTCGACCTCTACCCCATCGATACGCTGAACGTGAAACGGGACCTGCTGACACGGGCCTACGACGAGCAGTGGCTCGTCCTCTTCGACCACGAGACGGAGCACAAGGCAGGCTACCTGGAGATGACCGACCGGGGTCGCCACGTGCTGCGTCCGGCGGAGGCGTAGGCGGCGGCGCGCGCGGGGCGCCGGCCTAGAAGAAGCGGCGGCGGAAGAGGCCGAGGAAGCGGTCTTCGTAGCGGTCGAAGACGCCCCACCGGTCGAGTTCTTCCTTGAGTTCCCTGGGGTCGCCGCCTTGGCGCGACTCGAATCGGCGGAACATCGTCTCAATGCTCTCAACGGCGGCGCCGGGCAGGCCCGAGAAGGGGTCCGTGCGCAGCATGCCGCGCTCCTCGAGCTCGCCCACATTGCCGGAGACCGAGGCGGCAGTGTACTCGAAGATGAATTTTAGCAAGGCCACGTCCCACAGGTCGTCCGGCCCACGCAGCACCACCGCCAGGCTCTCGCTGTTGCGGTCGAGATCGTCCTTCACCCGCTCCGCCACGCCGTCGGGGTCGCCGCTGAGGATGTCCATCTTCTCGGACTCGTTGCGGTACGAGTACATCAAGCCCGGCGAGCCCCCACCGAACTGCGAGGCGAGCATTTGGAACATGCGCCGCGCCTCGTCGCCGAAGCCCTGCACGTTCATCAGGTAGGAGGGGGTCACCACCTCGGGCTGCCGGGAGATGAGCTTGCCCTCCCGCAGCACCGACTCCGACTCGCCGCCGGTCAGCTCACGGTAGACCGGCTCGGTGACCATGAAGTAACGGAGGTTGGTGACGCCGAACGTCGCCAACTGCTGTTTCGGAGCGCGCACCACCCGCGATTGCTCGAGGGCGGCGGTGATACGTTCGTCTTCGTTGGACAAGCTAACGCTTCTTGGCCAAAGCCCGTATCTCGTTGCGGTAGCCTTCGAGGTGTCCTTCGTACTGCTGGTCGAGATGCAGCCGCACGCGCATCCACTCCTGCTGGAACTCGGGCATCGTCTCGATGTTCCCCGGCGGCGCGCCCGCCGCGCCCCGCTGCCGCATCACCTGCTCCAACTGCGCGGTGAACTGTTGCTTCAGTTGTTGCATCGCCTGCTGGCGCTGCTGCTCGCCGTAGGTCTTGAACTGCTCGTTGACGTAGGCCACCCGCTCGGTCACCTCTTGCACGCCGGGCGCGCCGGCCAGCACGCTCTTGATACCGCTCAACGCCCGCGCCGTCGTCTTCTCCGCCCCCTCGTGCTTAGCCAACTGAAGGCTCGCGGTCAGCACCTCGACGGCCCCCTCGATGACGTAGGGCCGTTCTTTGGCGTCGGCCGCGGCGACCGCGGAGGTCAGGGTCTCTTCGCCCTTGAGGTAGGCGGCGGCGATCTTCCGGCCCTCGGGCACCGCCTCCCAGGAAAGCCGCTCCTCTTCGGAGGGCGGCGCGAGGTTCATGCGCTCGACCTTCTCCATCGCCTTCTCGAAGGCGCTCTTGATCTCGTCGGACACGGAAACACTCCCAGGCAAAGGAATTGAGGACAGGCCCATTATAGCAAGCGGGGCGCCGTTCATTCCCGGGAGTGCGATTGACAGCGCCTTCCGCCCTCTCCTACGATTCCGCCCCTACCCTAGGAGCGAGGGCCCCATGAGCGACGACGTCCAACGCCTGATCGACCGGCTCGCCATCCAGGACGTGCTGGCCTCGTACTACCGCGCCATAGACCGCCGGGACTGGGACGCCTTGGCCGACGTCTACGCCGACGACGCGGTGTTCAGATCGCCGCCCCGTCTAGAGCAGCATGGCCGCGCCGCCATCATCACATCCACGAGCCGCGTCGGCGTCTACAAGCGCACCTTCCACTTCATGGGCAACCACATCGCCTGGGTCAACGGGGACGACGCCGATGCGGAGACCTACGCCGTCGCCCGTCACTACTACGACAGGGATGGCGAGGAGCAGGAGTACGTGATCGGCATCCGCTACCTGGACAAGCTCCAGCGGCGCGACGGGCAGTGGTTGATCGTCGACCGGCTGATGCGCTACGACTTCCTGCGCGGCGAGTCGCTGATCCATCCCGGCACGAAGGTGGGATAGTCCCGAGCGGGCCTAGGCGTAGTCGGTGCTGCGGATGAGGCGGCCGGGGTAGGCGCCGGTGTGTTCGGCAGCTTCGACGACGGGGATGCCGTTGACGATGGTGTGCTCAATGCCCTTGGCCTTGATGACGATGCGCTCCTCGCCGTTGGGGAGGTCGGGGACTTTCTCCTTGGGCAGCGCGCCGATGGTGTCGGGGTCGAAGACCATGACGTCAGCGGCGAGGCCGGGCTCCAAGCGGCCGCGGTCGGTGAAGCCCATGTAGCCCGCCGGCATACCGGTGAGCTTGTGGACGCCCTCTTCAAGGGTCAGTACGCCCTTGTCGCGCACCCACTGGCTGAGCACCTGCGTCGAATACTCCGCGCCCGCGATCATGTTGAGGTGCGCGCCGGCATCGGAGACGCCGAGGATGGTGTAGGGGCTGCGGATGATGGAGGCGATGGCCTCAGGGTCGGTGTTGCGGGTGCCGCTGAAGGTGAACTCCGTTACCAGGTCCTCCGCCAGGGCGATCTCGATCATGGCGTCGAGGGGATGCTTGCCCATGCGACGCCCAAGCTCGCGGAGGGTGAGGCCCTTCAGGTCGGCGTGCTCGGGGCGCTTGGGGCCGGTGAGCATCGTCGAGTCCCACCGCACGGGCTTCGGGCCCGACTCCCACGCGGCGTCGATACCCGGCTTCATGCCGTCGCGGTAGGCCGGGTCGGCGAGCAGGGCCTTCTTCTCCGCATCCGGCTTGGGGAGCACTGCCAGCCATTCGGGCAGCACGGTGAGCACGAGGTTGTTGTCCTTCAGGTCGAAGTCCTGCGTGGTGGGGCGGCAGGAGCAGACGCCGTAGACACGCCCGCCCTCACGGTGCGTCCGCTCCATGAAGTCGAGGATCTCCCGCCACCGGCCCTCCGGCGCCTGGGGGTACTGGCCGAGCTCGTTCCAACTCAGCACGCGGCCCGACGTGCGCGCCCACCGCGCGATGTCCTCTTGGTCGTCGTCGGGGAGGTTGGTGCCGGAGCGAGGCGCGATTTCGATCTGGCCGAAGCCGCGCTCGCCGACCACGGCGACCAGGGCGTCGATCTCCGAGACCGCGGCGAAGCGGCTGGGGACAGGGTTGCCCTCCCAATCGACATGGGCCCGTGAGATCGAGGTGGTGAAGCCCACCGCGCCCACCGCTAGGGCGTCGCGGAGGAGTCCGCACATCGCCTCGACCTCATCCGGTGTGGCCTCGCGCTCCAGCGCGTCGGAGCCCATAACGGTATAGCGCAGCGCGGAGTGCCCCACCTGGCAGGCGGCATTCAGCCCCAGCGTTTGGCCGACGCGCTCCATGTACTCCTCGAAGGTGCGCCAGTCCCATTCCGGGCCCTGCCGCATCGCGCCGAGCGACATCCCCTCGACGCGGGCCAGCATGCGCATGATGTAGTCCTGGTCATCGGGCTTACAGGGGGCGATGGTGAAGCCGCAGTTGCCCATGACGACGGTCGTGACGCCGTGCCAGACGCTCGACGTGAGCAGGGGATCCCACAGCACTTGGGCATCGTAGTGGGTGTGAATATCGACG
This sequence comes from Dehalococcoidia bacterium, assembly GCA_965261455.1. GTDB lineage: Bacteria > Chloroflexota > Dehalococcoidia > SHYB01 > SHYB01 > DAOUKH01. Next base: position 983,096 of record OZ253453.1, read on the forward strand.
ATGCCGGGGGCGATGACGAGGCCCTTGGCATCGATGCGGCGCTTGGCCGCGCCGGAGACCTCGCCGACCTCCACGATCTTGCCGTCGTTCACCGCGACGCCTCCGGGGAACTCCGCCCGCCCCGAGCCGTCCACGATTCGCCCGTTCTCGATTACGAGGTCGTACGCCATGCCGGAAACCTCCACGCCGTGCTCACCGGGCCGCTCGGCGCATGATACGCCGGAGACGGTGTCGGGGGCTACGGCGACCGACGCGCTGGCGCGGGCAGGGTCGCCCCCACTACAATGACGGCGCATCCGCCGTTCGCGCGGAACCAGGAGACATCCATGCCCCCGCGAGACATCCACACCCTGCTCGACGACCTTATGTTCGGCGAAGGCCCCCGCTGGCATGAGGGCGCGCTGTGGTTCTCCGACATGCACGCCCACGAGGTCGTCCGCGTCGAGGTGGAGGGTGGCCGCCCCGACACCGTGGTCCACGTACCGAACCGCCCCTCCGGCCTCGGCTTCGATCCCGACGGGCGCCTGCTGGTCATTTCGATGACCGACCGGAAGCTGCTGCGCCACACCGACGCCGGGCTCGAAGAGGTCGCCGACCTGAGCGCCCTCGCCGACGGCCCCTGCAATGACATGGTGGTCGACGCGAAAGGCCGGGCCTACGTGGGGAACTTCGGCTTCGACACCTTCGCCGGTGAAGCACAGAAGGACACCGTGCTCATACTCGTCACGCCAGACGGCGAAGTCCGCGCCGTCGCCGACGGGCTTTCCTTCCCCAACGGGGCGGTGGTCACGCCCGACGGCAAGACGCTCATCGTCGGCGAGTCGCGGGGACTGCGGCTTACCGCCTTCGACATCGAAGAGGACGGCTCGCTGTCCAACCGCCGGGTCTGGGCCGACCTTGGCGTGACGCCGGACGGGATCGCGCTCGACGAGGAGGGCTGCATCTGGATCGCGACGCCGCGGGGACCGGGGTTCATCCGCGTCGCCGAGGGGGGCGAGATCAGGGAGACCATCGAGTCCGACATACTGGGGATCGCCTGCGCGCTCGGCGGCGAGGACCGCCGGACGCTCTTCCTCCTCGAAGCGAAGGAATCGAACCCCCAGAAGATCGAGGGCCGGGGCAACGCCCGCATCCGCTACACGCGGATCGAAGCGGCCGGCGCGGGCATCCCCTAGATGCCGCTCAAGTTCACCGACCGGGCCCGCGAGGCGCTGGCGGCCCTCCTCGACTCGGAGGAGCACGAGCCGGGCCATCTCATCCGTATGCTCTCGGACATCTACGGCGGCTTCCACCTCGTCTACGGCGAGCGCAAGGAGACGGACCAAGTCGTCGAGTTCGAGGGGCGTCCGATTCTGATCATCGACGCCTCGATCAGCGAGCACCTCGTGGAGCACATCAAAGGCGACACGATCGACGTGGAGATGACCGACGACGGGCCGTCGCTGCGGGCGCTTTCCTCCTAGCCGTCTCTTTGACGCTCCGCGGCCCCGCGCGTAAACTCAGGCCCCATGACGGTGACGGCCACCATCTTCATCCATGGGCGCCAGGGGACGTTCGACCAATTCGACCACATGGCGGCCTCGGCGAAGGACGCCGTGGACGTCTTCGCCTTCGACTGGAGCGCGGGCCGCCTCGTTGAATGGGGCGCGGCGGGCTTCAGGGAGACGGCGCACCGTTCGAGCGACGCGTCCGTCGGCGTCGGTGCCGCGGTAATCAAGGCCGCGGGGCAGCTTCTCGATCAGATCGACGCCTGCCGACTCGCCTCGGCGCGGGTGGTCGGCCACAGCAAGGGCGGCGCGGTGGCGCTCCAGGCCATCGTCGAGATCATCAAGGGGCGGCACAACCCCGGGATCACGACAGTGACGACGCTCGACCCCTCGATCTCGAAGCGGGCCAGCTTCGGCGTCCGGCTCGGCGCGGCGGCGTCGAAGTGGCCGTGGCTCCACGGGCGGCTCTCCGGCGAGCCTCGCTTCGACCGGCTCGACATCGGCGAGATCCGGCGCTTCCTGCTGAGCAAGCGGCTGCCCGCGCCTCTCGCCGCCGCCGGTATCACGCTGTGGAACCTGCGCTCCACCCGCTGGTCGTCCGAGATCCCAGGCGCGCACAACGTCTATATCGGCGGCGGCCATCAGTCGGCGTTCGAGAATCCCCACGCGCTCGAAGCGGTCCGGCGCTAGGGTGCGCCACCAAACCGCCGCGCCTCCACAATCGACGACAACGGCCTGAAGGAGACCGCCGTGGCAATCACGCCGTTCACCATCGACATTCCCAACGAAGACCTGGCCGACCTGAAGCATCGGCTTGAAGGAACGCGCTGGCCCGACGAGATCCCCGGCTCCGGCTGGGACTACGGCTCGAACCTCGCTTACGTCAAGGAACTGTGCGAGTACTGGCGTGACGCGTATGACTGGCGCGTCCACGAGCGCATGCTCAACGAGTTCCCTCAGTTCAAGGCCGACGTGGACGGGCTCGGCATCCACTTCATCCACGTCAAGGGCAAGGGGCCAAACCCCATGCCCCTGGTGATCACCCACGGCTGGCCGAGCTCCTTCTATGAGTTGCACAAGGTGATTGGGCCGTTGTCAGACCCCGCGAGCCACGGCGGCAACGCCGAAGACGCCTTCGACGTCGTCGCTCCCTCGCTGCCCGGCTACGGCTTCTCCGACCCTGCTCGCGAGCGCGGCATGAATACCAAAGCCATCGCCGCCCTCTGGGTGAAGCTGATGGAACAGCTGGGCTACGAGCGGTTCGGCTCTCAGGGCGGCGATTGGGGCGCCGGAGTCACCACCGCGCTCGGGGTCAACCATCCCGAGCGGATGATCGGCGTCCATCTCAACATGGTCACCGCCCAGATCGACGAGGAGAAGCTCACCCCCGAACAGCGCGAGTGGTGGGATAACCTGAAGGCTTACCGGCAGGAGGAGTGGGGCTACGTCCACCTGCAGGGCACCAAGCCACAGACCGCGTCGTACGGGCTCAACGACTCGCCCTCGGGGCTGGCGGCGTGGATCGTCGAGAAGTGGCGGCGCTGGAGCGATTGCGGCGGCGAGGTCGAGCGCAGCTACACCAAGGACGAGCTGCTCACCAATATTTCGATCTACTGGTTCACCCAGAGCATCGCCTCCTCGATGCGCCTGTACAAAGAGACGTTCCGGGGCTCGACGACGCCGCGGCCCTCTCCGCGCATCGAAGTCCCGACCGGGGTGGCCACGTTCAAGGAGGCGAACCGGCCGCCGCGCGCGCTGGCCGAACACGCCTACAATCTCAAGCGCTGGACGGACATGGAGCAGGGCGGCCATTTCCCCGCGATGGAGAACCCCGGCGGCCTCGTCCACGAAGTCCGCGAGTTCTTCCGCCCGCTCCGCTAGACCCGAAAGCACAAGCCGAACCAAGGAGGCGTCCCATGCCGATCGATGGACTTGGAGTCGTATCCCGCGCGGCGGGCGAGCCCGCCCTCGTCGAAGATATCGTGATCGACGATCCGGGGCCCGGCGAGGTGCTGGTGCGGATTCAGGCCAGCGGGGTCTGCCACACCGACCTGCACTACAAGCTGGGCAACATCACCGACGAGTTTCCCTTCCTGCTCGGCCACGAGGGCGCGGGCATCATCGAGGCGGTGGGCGAGGGCGTGAGCGAGCCCAAGGTCGGCGACTACGTGGTCCTCGCCTGGCGCGCCCCGTGCGGCTCCTGCCGGTTCTGTGCCATCGGCCAGCCGCACCTGTGCTCGGCCAGCCTCAACGCCGAGCCCCGGATGAAGACCAAGCGAGACAACCTGACGCTGAACCCCGCGCTGGGGATCGGGACGTTCTGCACCCACACGGTGGTCGCCGCCAAGCAGGCGGTGCCCGTCCCCGAAAGCTGCCCGCCGCCGCAGGCCTCGCTCATCGGCTGCGGCGTGATGACGGGGGTTGGCGCGGCGCTCTACTCGGGGCAAGTGCGCCGGGGGAGCACGGTCGCGGTCTACGGATGCGGCGGGGTCGGGTGCAGCGTGATCATGGGAGCCAAGCTGGCGGGGGCGGCCAAAATCATCGGCGTCGACATCGCGGTGAACAAGCTCGACTGGGCGCGCCAATTCGGCGCCACCGACGTGGTCGACGCGACCGCCAGCGACCCCGTGGAGGCGGTCAAGGCGCTCACCGGCGGCAACGGCGTCGATCACTCCTTCGAGGCCGTCGGCACACCGCAAACGCTGCTCCAGGCGCTATGGAGCCGCGACCTCGCCGGGACCTGCACCCTCATCGGCGTGCCGAGTCCCGACATGAAGGTCGAGATTCCCATGCTCCAGTTCTTTGGCCTCGGCGGAGCGCTCCGGGTGAGCTGGTACGGCGACTGCCTCCCCTCCCGCGACTTCCCCATGCTCGCCGACTGGTACGCCAAGGGCACGCTCGACCTCGACCGCGTGGTGACAAAGCTCATCAAGCTCGATGAGACGGAGCCGGCCTTCGAGGCCATGGAGCGGGGCGAGACGCTGCGCTCGGTGATCGAGCTCTAAGGACGCGCTACTCCCACCACATCTTGTTGGGGGCGTCGCCGGTGATGATGCGGGCCATGAGCCGGCCTAGCCGGACGCTGTAGTTCGTGCCGCGGTCCTCGGGGTAGATCTGGGTGGTGTTGGCCAGCCAGAGGTCTTCGATGGGCGTCTTCAACGAGGGGATCTGCTTCGAGTAGTCGACGCCGATGATGGGCTGCGCGGCGTTCTCGCGGTGGTAGCTCCACTCGATCACCGACGACTCGTCGAAGTCCGGCACGATGCGCTTGATGGCGGGCACGTAGTGAGCCCAGAGTTCGTCGGGGGGCATGTTGTAGAACTTGTCCTCATGGGCCACGTAGTTCGACAGGTAGACCAGGTGCCGCCCGCCGTAGAGCGACTTGTCCACGAAGTTGGTGTGTTCGATCATCCCAACGAACGGAATCGAAGAGTCGGCGATGTTGATCCAGTAGTAGGGGGTGAGGGGCCGGTCGAGCTGCATCACGATCAGGATGGCCGCCTCGTAGCGGACTTTGGTGAGGAGGGCCTTGTAGTCGTCGGGCAACTCGGGGACGAGGGCGGGGACGACGGAGGAGGGCGAGGTGGCGAGGACGGCGTCGAAGCGGCGCGTCTCCTCTTTGCCGTCGCTCTCCACGACTAGGCCCGTGGCGCGGCCGTCCTCGACGACGACGCGCTTCACCGTGGCGGGGTAGTGCAACTCCCCGCCGCCGGCGGGGATGGCGCGCTCCAGGGCCTCGAAGATCTCGGCGAAGCTGCCCATGGGGTAGCCCAGGCGCTCGCGGCCCCGCAGCCCCTTGTCGCGGGAGGTCGTACGTAGGTAGATCTTGCCCCACAGCCAGGCCATCGAGACCTCGTCGGCGTGGTCGCCGAACTTGCCGCGCAGCAGGGGGCCCCAGACCACGTCCAGCGCCCGTTGTCCGATGCGCCGGCGCAGCCAGTCGCGGGCGGTGACCTTTTCGTACTCGCGCGGCCAGTACTTCTTGCGCTGGAGGTAGAACGTGACCAGGCCCAGCCGCAGGCGCTGGAAGAGCGTCAGCGGCTTGAAGCGGAGCAGGTCGAGGGGCGTGGTGAAGGGGTGGACCGCGCCCTGGCTGTAGAAGCCGACGCTGGACTCGATCCACGCCATCTTGTCGCCGAGACCGAGCTCCTCGATGAGCTCGACGATGGACGTGTCGCTGCGGAAGAGGTGGTGGTAGCCGCGCTCGAGCCGACCTCCGCCGACATCGAAGGTGGACGCCTGGCCACCGAGGAACGGGGCCCGTTCGTACACGACGGGCTTGTGGCCGCGGCGCGTGAGCTCGTATGCGGCTGACAGTCCAAGCGCGCCGCCGCCAATGATCCCGACTTCCATGGATTATTAATCTTACACCAGAAGGGTGCGGAATCCGCGGAAGCGCGCTAGAGCAGGGCGCCGCCGATGGGGGCGAGGTGGGCGGCATCGTTGACGCCGAGCACGAGCTTGCTGTCGTCGACGAGGCTGATGGTAGATATCGAGGTGTTCTGCAAGCGGAACCGCATCGCCCCGTCGAACGGCCTTTCGAGGACGTAGCAGAGGGCGGCGTTGATGAAGCCGCCGTGGGCCACGAGGGCGTAGGTCCCGCCGCCGTCCTTGACGGGGCCGGAGAAGACCTCGCTCAACACCGTGGACGCCCGCTCGTAGAGCTGCGCCGGCCCCTCGCCGTTCTGGTCCGCGTAATCGATGTGGTAGAGCTTGGTGCGCTTCAGGTAGCGGCCCGCCCGCTCGCGGTGCGCCTCAGGAGTCAGCGGGTCGCGGTCGCCGGTGTCGATCTCGCGGAAGCGGCGGTCGAAGGTGATGGGGAGGCCGGTGCGGGCGGCGACGGTCTCGGCGGTCTGCCGCGCCCGTGCCATCGTGCTCGAATAGATGCCCTTCAGCCCGACGGAGGCTAGCCGATCCGCGACCAGCTCCGCCTGCCGAACCCCAAGCTCGGTCAGGCCGTCTTCGGAACCGTAGAGAGCCTCGCCGTGGCGTATCAGTAGAAGCTCCAGCGTCTTCCTCCGGGGACTCGCTCAAACGTATCGATTCTACCCCGCCGCCGGGGGGTTTTGGTATAAGATGCGCACGCATTCGCCGCCATGGGGCGGCGGGCGATGGGAGATCATGGGAATCGACGACGTCGTGGGTGTGATGCCCGTTCTGGAGCGCCACCGGTTCAATACGGCGGCCCTCGAACGCTACATGGCGGCCCACGTCGAGGGCTTCTCGGGCAAGGCCGAGGTCGAGCAGTTCCGCACGGGGCAGTCGAACCCCACCTATCGCGTCACGTCGGGGAGTCGCCGCTACGTGCTGCGCCGCAAGCCGCCGGGCGAGCTGCTGCCCTCGGCCCACGCCGTCGACCGCGAGTACCGCGTCATCACCGGGCTGCAAAAGAGCGGCGTCCCCGTGCCGCGCACCTACGCCCTGTGCGAAGACCCCGAGATCATCGGCACCGCGTTTTACGTCATGGACTACGTGGAGGGGCGGATCCTGTGGGACCCGTGGCTGCCCGACGCGGCGCGGGACGAGCGGCCGGCGCTGTTCGACGAGATGAACCGCGTCATGGCCCTGCTCCACCAGGTCGATTACGAGCAAGCCGGTCTCGGCTCCTTCGGGCGTCCGGGAAACTACTTCGAGCGCCAGATCAGCCGCTGGACGCGCCAATACCGCGCCTCGGAGACGGAGCGGATCGAGGCGATGGAGCGCCTGATCGCCTGGCTCCCCGACCACATCCCCGCAGGGGACGAAAGCTCGATCGTGCATGGGGACTTCCGTTCGGCCAACGTCATCTTTCACCCCGACGAGCCGCGGATCGCCGCCGTGCTCGATTGGGAGCTCTCGACCGTCGGCCATCCCCTCGGCGACTTCGCCTACCACTGCATGCACCGGCGGCTGCCCCAAAGCGTCGACGGCATGGCCGAGCTCGACCTCGCCGAGCACAACATCCCGTCCGAGGACGAGTACGTGGCGGCGTATTGCCGGCGCACGGGCCGGGCGGGGATTGAGGATTGGGATTTCTACGTCATCTTCAACATGTTCCGGCTGGCGGCGATTAATCAAGGCATCGTGGCGCGCGCCCTCGCCGGCACCGCCTCCAGCGAGCAGGCCTTGGAGAAGGGCCTACGCGCCAGGGGCATCGCCGAGGCGGGGCTGCGCGAGCTGGAGCGCATCGGCGGCTGAGCCGCGCGGCGGTAAAAGGAGCACACCCGTATGACCGGCGAAGCAGCGATCTGGCAAGAGTCGCCGAAGACCCGCGACCTCCGCGAGCGGCTCACCGACTTCATGGAGAACCGCATCTACCCCAACGAGAGCGTCTACGAGCGCCAACTCGACGAGGTAGGCCGCTGGCAGCCGCCGCCGATCATGGAGGAGCTCAAGGCAGAGGCCAAGCAGGCCGGTCTGTGGAACCTCTTCCTCCCCGACTCCGAGCGGGGGGCGGGCCTGTCCAACCTCGAATACGCTCCTCTATGCGAGATCATGGGGCGTTCGCCCATCGCGCCCGAGGTGTTTAACTGCTCGGCCCCCGACACGGGAAACATGGAGACGCTGGAGCGCTTCGGCTCCGAGGAGCACAAGCGGCGGTGGCTCGACCCGTTGCTCGCCGGCGAGATACGGTCGTGCTTCTCGATGACGGAGCCGGACGTCGCCTCGTCGGACGCGACGAACATCCAGAGCACGATCCGCCGCGACGGCGACGAGTACGTCATCAACGGGCGCAAGTGGTGGACGTCCGGCGCCCTCGACCCGCGGTGCAAAATCGTCATCTTCATGGGGCGCGCCGAGCCCCCGCCCTCGCAGGACCGCTACAGCAGCCACTCAATGATCCTCATCCCCATCGATACGCCCGGGGTGAACATCAAGCGCCACCTCACCGTCTTCGGCTACGACGACGCGCCGCACGGCCACGCCGAAATCGACTACGACGACGTGCGGGTGCCGCTGACGAACATCATGCTCGGTGAGGGCCGGGGCTTCGAGATCGCCCAGGGGCGACTCGGGCCGGGCCGCATTCACCACTGCATGCGGGTCATCGGTGTGGCCGAGCGCGCCCTGGAGAAGATGTGCCGCCGCGCGCAGTCGCGGTCGCCCTTCGGCCGGCCCCTTTCGGAGCAGACGGTGACCCTGGAGCGCATCGCGGAGAGCCGCATCATGATCGAGCAGGCGCGGCTGTTGACGCTGAAGGCGGCCTACAGGATGGATACCGTGGGCAACAAGGAGGCGCGCCTCGACATCGCCCTGATCAAGGTCGCCGCAACCAACATGGCGTGCAAAATCCTGGACTGGGCGATCCAGCTTCACGGCGGCGGCGGCATGTCCGGCGACTTCGGCCTCGCCTACGCCTACGCCCGCACCCGCGCCCTCCGCCTCGCCGACGGCCCCGACGAGGTGCACCGCAACCAGATCGGCCGCCTCGAACTCCGCAAGTACCGCGACTCCTAACGCGAGGAGGGAGCCACTCCTATGACCATCATGGTGACCGGCGGCGCCGGCTTCATAGGCCGGCGGGTGTCGGGACTGCTCATCGCGCGCGGCGAGCGCGTGGTCCGCTTCGACACCGTAGCCGCCCCGCCCGCCGAGGGCGCGGTCGACGTGCGCGGCGACATCACTCAACTAACGCACCTGCTGGAGGCCATCGGCGATCACGGCGTGACGCGCATCGTGCACCTGGCGGCCCTCCTACCGCCAACGACCGAGGAGCGGCCCCACACCGGGCTGCTGGTCAACGTGCAGGGCGCGGCGAACGTCTTCGAGGCGGCGCGTTGGGCCAAGATCGAGCGTGTCGTCTACGCGAGCTCCATCGCCTGCTACGGCGATCAGTCGAACTTCGGCGAGCGGGCCGTCACCGAGGACGACCCATCCCAGCCGTTCAACGTCTACGGCCAGACCAAGGCGGTGAACGACTTCACCGCGGCGCGCTATCGGGAGCGCTGGAGCCTCGACCTGCGGGGGATCCGCATCTCCACGGTGTTCGGGCATGGGCGCGCCACAGGGCTCACCGGACTGATCGGGGGCGCGCTGATCTCACGACCCGCCGTCGGGCTTCCCGCCGAGATACCCGTGGACCCCGCCGAAGCGTCGTCGATGATCTACGTGGACGACGCGGCGGAGATCTTCACGCGCGCCGTCCTCAGCGGCGACCTGCGCAGCCCGGTGTACAACACCGGCGGGCACCTCGCGAGCGTTCGTGAAGTCGCCGACATGGTCGCCGAGATCGTCCCCGGGGCGAAGGTCACCTTCGGCGAGGCCAAAGTCCCCCACGTCTACCTGGTGGACAACAGCCGGATGCTCCGCGACATCGGCTACGAGCTTCCGCCGCTGCGCCGACGCCTCCTCGATCACGCCAACGCGGCGCGCGCCGAGGCCGGCCTCGACCCTGTGGCGGCCCCCGCCGGCTGGTAACGGCCCGCTCTAGCGGGCGGCGTCGGCGGCGCTGCTCGACGACTTCTCGGCGAACCGAGGGATCACCTGCTCCCCGAAGAGCCGTATCGAGGTCATGATCTCCTCGTGCGGCGTCCGGCCCGCCTGGAAGATCGGCATGAGCTGGTCGATGCCGAGGGCGGCATAGCGCTCGACGGTGCGGGCGCAGGCGTCGGGGTCGCCGGCGCAGAACGAGCCGCCGTCGATCAGGTCGTCCACACTGGCGCCCGTGACGCGCTCGGCCTCGTACTGGTTCCGCCGCAGGTGGTACTCGTAGTCTTCGGGGACGAGGCTGGGGTCGACGCCGGCCCAATCGTTGGAGTGCCGCATGCGCGAGTTGGTGAAGTACCACATGCCGGCCTCGCCGCCGAGCTTGCGCGCCTTGGCGTTGTCGAGGTCGCAGTGGGCGATGGTGAAAGCCGACACCTGCTCGTTCACGAACTTGCCCACCGGGCGGGCGGTGCGGGAAGCCTCCCGGTAGGTCCGGATGCGCCGCTGCATGTCGCCGGGGTTGCCCAAGGTGAAGCAGAGTGCTCCAAGGCCCTTCTCGCCCGCCGCCTGGAACGTTTCCTCGCGGGTGCAGGCGACCCACATCGGCGGGTGCGGCTTCTGTAGCGGCTTGGGGATCACCTCGCGGCGGGGGATGTCGTAGTACTTACCCTTATGCTCAAAGAACTCCTCGGTCCACATCCGCGGAATGATCTCGAGCGCCTCCTCCCACATGCCGAGGGTGTCGTTGATGTCGACGCCGAAGGGCGTAAGCTGGTAGGGCGTGCCGGAGCGGCCGGTGCCGAACTCGACGCGCCCGCCGCTCATGATGTCGAGGGTGGCGACGTACTCGGCCACGCGCACGGGGTGGTTCACCGGAAGGAGCACGACGGCGTGGCCGAGCCGTATCGTGCTGGTGCGCTGGCTCACGGCGCCGAGGAAGACCTCGGGCGAGCAGGAGTGGGCGAACTCGGTGAGGAAGTGGTGCTCGACGAACCAGACGTACTCGAAGCCGACTTCCTCGGCGAGCACGATCTGATCGAGGGCCTCGTGGAAGATGTCCGCCTCGGTCTTGCCGTCCCACGGCTTGGGGAACTGGAGCTCGTAGAGCATCCCGAACTTCATGGCGTCCTCCACCCTAGTCGCCGCAATCTTACGGCGCTGGCCCGGCCTGTCAACGCGGCGGCAGCGAGGCTGCTACACTCCCACGCAACGACGCGGGGCCGCATCGCCCGCATGCAAGGGACGCGCCATGAAGCTGAAGGGCAAGGTCGCTATCGTCACCGGATCGAGCCGAGGGATCGGCAAGGCTATCGCCAAGCTCTACGCCGCCGAGGGAGCCAAGGTCGTGGTCACGGGCCGCTCGGAGGTCGAGACGGAGAAGCTGGCGGGCAGCATCCACCTCACGGTCAAAGAGATACGGGAGGCTGGCGGCGAGGCCATGGCGATTCGCTGCGATCAACGGTACGACGACCAGGTGTTCGGGCTGGTCGATCAGGTGGCGGCGGCCTGCGGCCCGGTGGACATCCTGGTGAACAACGCCGCGGCGAGCGTCATGACGACGTTCCAGGAGATCTCGGTCAAGCACTTCGACCTGATCATGGATGTCAACGTCAAGGGTTACTTCCTGTTCATCCGGGCGGTGCTGCCCGCGATGCGGGAGCAGGGAAGCGGCGTCATCATCAACATCAGCTCGGGCGCGGGGAAGATGGTCGCCGAGTCGCCGCGCAACCTGGTCTACGGCATTTCGAAGGCCGCGGAGGACCGGATGACGCTCGGCCTCTCCGCCGAGTTACGCGACCACGGAATCAGCGTCACCGGCCTGATGCCCGCCCGCGCCGTGCTCACCGAGGGGGCGGTCGCCTACTTCAAGGGCAACGTCCCGGAGAATTGGGGCGTCGGCCCCGAGAACATGGCCCAAGCGGCCCTCTACCTCGCCCAGCAGACTCCGGAAACGCTGACCGGCTGGGTCGGAGAAGACGAGGCGCTGCGCGAGGAGACCGGCGCCTGGTAGCGAGGCCCAGGGTCCAACGACAGGAATCGCAGGAGGCGGTAATGCGCGGATCGACGACGTTGCGGAAGATGCTGGATGGGCCGGAGATCATCGTGCTGCCGGGGGCGTACGACGCGCTGTCGGCGCGCTTGGCGGAGCAGGCGGGTTTCGACGCCGTCTTCACCACTGGCTTCGGCTTCGCGGCGGCGGCTCTCGGCGCGCCCGATTACGGGTTGATGACCATGTCGGAGATCATGGAGCGCACCCGGCACATCACGCGCGCCGTGTCGATTCCCCTGGTCGCCGACATGGACACCGGCTACGGCAACGAGCTCAACGTAATCCGGACTATCCAGGAGTGTGTCGAGGCCGGCGTCGCAGGCGTGATACTGGAAGACCAACAATGGCCCAAGAAGTGCGGCCACTTCGACGGCAAGCGCGTGATCCCCGTGGAGGACCACGCCTCGAAGCTCAGGGCCGCCGTACACGCCCGCGGGAGCGACGACCTCGTTATCATCGCCAGGACCGACGCCCGCGCCCCCTTAGGGTTCGACGAGGCGGTGCGCCGGGGGAATCTCTACCGCGACGCCGGCGCGGACGTCGTCTTCGTCGAAGCGCCGCAGTCGATGGAGGAGCTCACCGGCATCGTGGCCAAGGTGCCCGACGCGCCGCTCTTCGCCAATATGATCGAAGGCGGGAAGACGCCGTTCCTGAGTTCGGCGGAGCTGCAAGCGCTTGGCTTCAAGATGGTGGTCTACCCCCTGTCCGCGCTCTTCACCGCCGCCCGATCCATCGGGAACGTCTACCGCGCGCTGAAGGAGGAGAAGACGACGGCGAGGCTGCAAGAGGGTATGGTCTCGTTCTCGGACTTCGAGAAGATCGTCGGCGTTCCGCACTACAAGGAAATCGAGCGCAAGTTCGCCGCCGGCAGCGCCGATTGACGGCAACCTTCAGCGAATGGCGCGCCCGAAGGGATTCGAACCCCCAACCCTCAGATCCGAAGTCTGATGCTCTGTCCAATTGAGCTACGGGCGCAGGCGGAACGCGGAGCTGACGGCCACGCTTTCAATTATAGACCCGGGCGGGCGCTCCAGACCGGCGCGCGACGGCCTAGGCCGGAGTTTACTGGGGTGGGCGAAGGGACTCGAACCCTCGATCTCCAGGGCCACAACCTGGCGCCTTAACCTCTTGGCCACGCCCACCGAGCGGCCGATTTCGACCGTCTTTCAGTGTAGCCCACGGGCGGCGCGGGCGAAAGCGGCCCCGCAAACGTCCGCGGCGGGCGCTACGCGGCGCCGCGCTTCCGCTTGGGGGCGATCACGTCGAGCAGATCGCCGACGGGGATATTTTGCTCCAGCTCGTGGCGCAGCGGGATGCCGGAGTTGACGCGGTAGACGTTCCTGCGGCCCTTGCGCCGGCGGTCGAGGTAGCCGCCCTCGACAAGTTCGCCGACGATCTTGAGCGCCGTGCGTTCGGTGATGCCGATCGCGATGGCGATTTCACGGGCCGTGCTCTGCTGGTGCTGGGCGATCCAGCTTAACACCAGCGCGTGATTAGTAAGGAACTTCCAGTCGGATCCCCCTGCTTTCATTGCGCCCCAGCCCTCCCACTGTTTCCTGAAGTACGACTCATGTTCAAGAATTACATTATACCATCGGGTAAGTTACTTGGACAAGCGGAAGGCGGCAGGGGTCCCACGCGGGTTTCACTCTGTACGAGAAGGTAAGCGAAACGCTAGAAGTGTGAGGCGGCGGGCTGTCTTCGCGTCATGCGTTTCGTCCCCTAGAGACCTTGGTGGAAGCACATCTGCAGGTGCCGGCAAGCCCGCCCGCCGAGTTCGAAAACCTCTCCCCCTCTGGAGACCTTTGCAAAACCGACTGGGGTCCTGGTGGGGGGAGCGGAGGTGGCATTCACTTAAACCTCTCCCCCTCTGGGGGAGACTGAGAGAGGGCGCGCGCCGCTAGGCGCGCGAGCGCCCAAAGGGCGCTGCTCCCTCCCCAGCCCAAAGCTCTCCAGAGAGGAAGCGGGGGTTAGCCGCGTCCGTTCGAGGCGGAGTCGAGGACGAATTGGACGAGGGTGCGCACCGGAACGCCGCTCGACCCCTTTGGCGTGTAGCCGTCCGTCGATGCGGCGCGCGCCGTTCCCGCGATGTCGAGGTGGACCCAGGGCGTCTTTTCGCTGAACTCGGCGAGGAAGAGGGCGGCGGTGATCGAGCCGGCGTTCCGTCCGCCGGTGTTCTTCACGTCGGCCACGTCGCTCTTGTTCTGTTTCTTGTATTCGTCGAACATCGGGAGCTGCCACATCTTCTCGCCCGTCGTGCGCGCCGACTTGAGCAACCGGTCCAGCGTCCGTTGATCGGTGGTGAAGGCGCCGGTGGCGACCTTGCCCAACGAGACGACGATCGCGCCGGTTAGCGTGGCGATGTCGATCATGGGGGAGAGCCCAATCTTGTTCCCGTAGCTGAGGGCGTCGGCCAGGAGGAGCCGGCCCTCGGCATCGGTGTTGTCCACTTCGATGGTCTTGCCGTTCAGCGCGGTGACGATGTCGCCCGGCTTCTGCGCGGTCGAGGAGGGCAGGTTCTCCGCCGTGGGGACCAGTCCGGTGACGTTGATCTTGGGCTTCAAGAGACCGATGGCGCGCATCGCGCCGATGACGGCGGCCCCACCGGACATGTCGGTCTTCATCTCCGCCATGCCGCCCGCCGGCTTAAGGGAGATGCCGCCGGAGTCGAAGGTGACGCCCTTGCCCACCAGCCCGATGGCCTTCTCCGAGGAGGCGTCGCCGTCGTAGCGCAAGATGATGAACTTGGGCGGCTGAGCGCTGCCTTTGGAGACGCCGAGCAGGGCTCCCATGCCCTCCCGCTCCATCTCGTCGCGGTCGAAGACGGTTATGTCGAGTCCGGCGTCCGCGGCGGCCTGCTCCGCCCGTGCCGCCATGTCGGACGGCGTCATGTGGTTGGCGGGCGCGTTGCTCATGTCGCGGGCGAGCATGACACCTTCGGCGATGATGCGCCCGCGCTCGATTCCCGCCCGTATGGCGGGCAGCTTGCCCCGCGCCTTTTCGACGATGCTCAGCTCCCTCACGCTTTCCTTCTTCGGCGGCTTGCCCGGGCGCTGGTACTCGTAGAGGCCGAGGAGCGCGCCCTCGGTGGCCGCCTGTGCCGCGGCCTCGGGGTCGAGTCCGCCCCCACCCGCGCCGTGCAGGGCCGTGGCGACCCGCTTCGCGCCGACGCCCCGCATCGCCCGCATCGCGACCGCCGCCACGCGCCGCACCTCGTCGAGACCGAAGTCGCGCTTCCGGCCGAGGCCGGCGACGACCACCCGTGAGGCCGGGATCTGTCCGAAGACGTGAATCGTGGTGATCTGGCCCAGCGTCCCCTTGATCTCGCCCGCGGCGATGAGCTTCGAGATCGCGCCGTCCAGCGCGCGGTCGACGGCGCCCGTAACGCCGCCGGGCTTCTTCACCCCTTGAAACAGGCTCACGATCAGCGCGTCGGCGCGGACCTTGGCGGCATCTCTTGCAGCGGCTTTGACCTGCATCGACATTCCTCCTGCGTTCCTTCCATATCGTCGGCCACGGCCGACGCGGTATGCGCTCCTAGGCCACCGGGGCCAAGACCTCGGACGCTATCGTCTTCACCGCTCCGGCGACATCCCTCGACGTATCGACGCGGCGGTGCGGGCGCTGGATTGGCTCCTGTGTCCGGCGCATCCGCTGGCGCACCGTCCAATCGGCAAGCCCTTCGCCACGCGCCGTGCGCGCTTCCAACCGCCGTCGCGCAATCGACTCTGGAGCGTCGACCCGGACGATGATCAGCCGTGCGCCGGTGCGTTCGGCGATGGCGTAGACCGTCCCGCGGTGGGCTTCGACCAGATTCGTCACATCCATGATGACGGTCCGCCCCTCGCCAAGGAGACGTTCGATGAGCGTGTGGCAGACATCGAAGACGCGCCGGTTCTCGGCGCGGGTGAAGCGCGGCTTGCCGGTGAGGCGGAGGCGAACGGCGTCGGACTCGACGACCTCGGCGCCGCACGCCTCGGCGAGCCGGCGGGCCAGATAGGACTTGCCGTCGCCGGGGAGGCCGGAGAGCATCACGAGCACGGATCCTGCCGCCGGACGCGGGGAACGCGGCAGCGCGGGGCAAGCGAGCGCGAGATCGGCTTCGGTGACGGAGCCGGAGGCCGGCGCCACGGCGCTAGAAGAGCCCGCTGAGGGCGTTCTGCGTCTCGCGGCTCGCCACGGCCCGGTAGTTTGGGCTGCCCCGCCCGACTCTCGAATCAAGGAAAGCAGGGACCAGCAGCAGCAGTATTGCCAGCACGGTCGAGAGGAACAGGGCGGGCAGGCTCATCGCTCCGGAGATGTTCTGCGCGGCGGCGATGAAGGCCACAGGTGCGGCAATCATCAGAGCCGCAATCTTGAAGCGGCGGCGGCTGACTCGAACGAAGATCATTGGGAGCGCCGCCAGCATGAGGAAGACCAGCGCAACCACACCATCGGCTCCCGCCTCGAACGAGGTGCGCTCGTAGGCCAGCGCGCTCCCTTCCATCTGGAGCGAAAGGAGCCAGCGCACCACGATGGGGATGGGGAGTAGCATCAGCGAGGCGTACGTCCAGTCCATCCGCACGACTTTCACCAGCGCCGACACCACCAGCTGGAGGGCTAGCGCGGCGTAGACCAGCAGGCCGGCGAGCGCCCACAGGGGCAGCGCGGCGCTCTCCCCGGAGGCTAGGGCAGTGGCGTCTCGCCAGACCGCGCCGGCGGCGATGAAGCCCGACGCCACCGGCAGCACCAGTGAGAAGCCCGCCCATGGGTACATCCACGGCGGCTTGCCCTTCCACCAGCCCAATAGCGTCACCAAGACGCTGACCGTCATGAACGCGGACAGCCAGGCCAGCGACGTCCAGAGATGCAGCGCGAAGAGGAAAGCGACGGCGATATAGGGGACGCTGGCGATGGCGGCGCTGACCCAGGTACCCAAGCCATGCACCTGGTACATTTCGTGGGCGACGAGGCGCGGCGAGCCGAACGTCCGCGTCGCTTCCGTTACCGCCGTTTCGTGAGGGCGGCCCTCCTCTTCGAACTCCTCGACGCGGTCTTCCAGGTGCGTGTAGAGCTCGCGAAGCACCTGCTTCTCGCGAAGCGGGTTCAGACGGAGGTGAACGCTGATCTCTTCCAGATACCGGACTAGGCCTGGAATCATGTGGGTCTCACCGCTACGAACTAGGGGCCAGCACCATCGATACGGCCTTCGAGAAGCCCGCCCAAAGGTCCACGCGGGACACGAGGGCCTGCCGCCCCTGGTCAGTCAGGGCATAGTACCGGCGATTCTTGCCGGAGGGCGACGGCATCCATTTCGCCTCCAGGAGGCCGTCCCGTTCCAGGCGGTGCAACGCCGGATACAGCGTGCCTTCCTTAAATTGGAAGTAGCCGCGGCTTCGGTGCTCCAACTCCTTTACGAGCTGGTAGCCATACATCGGCGTGTCGGCAACGAGGGCCAAGAGCAGGGACTCGGTGTTCCCTTTCAGTAGTTCTTTGGGGTAGGCCATGGGAGCCGCTTCTTCCTGACGTAAAGCGTAGAGATACGATAGTCACAGGCCGCGCGCTCGTCAACCGCGCGCCGCCGGCGGCGAATCCCGCGACGGGGGCGAAGCGTATGCACAGGTGAGCGGCCGCAACATGGCACCCGAAACTCCCTAGCCGGATGTGCGACAATAACCCGCAGCCAAACGCCGCCGAAGCGGCGGCTGAGCCTCCTACAAAACGACATGAACGCAGCGGCGAACAACCCCATCTCGCCCCCAAAGCGCGCACGCGCTGCCCGCCTCATTCTCACGGCCCTTGCCTTGGCCCTGCTTGGCGGCGCGCTGAGCGCGTGCGCCGAAGCCACACCGACCGCGGCCCCGCCCACCGAAGTCCCTCCGGTTGAAACCTCGGTCGAGGACGATCTCCGCGACCGCATCGCCGCCCTTGAGACCGAAGCTTCGCAGAAGGACGCACGCATCGAGGAGCGCGACGCCCAAGTCGCCGATATCCGTGCGCAGTTGGACGAGATTCGGGCGCAGCTGGACGAGCGCGACGCCGTGCTCGCCCGTCTGCAGCAGCGGATGGACGCCGCACCCGATACGCAGCCGGCCTTCCCCGGTATCCCTGATGTCGAGCGCTTCGCCGCCCAGATCGAAGCCGACCGGCTCCTGCTCGTCGAGATGCGGAAAGAGTTGCCGGTCGACCGCAGCGAGGCCGTGGCGTACTGGAACAACGTCAAGGGCCTTGCGGCCATCTCGGACACCTCGCTCGTGGGCAAGGCGAACATCGTGATCACCGCGCTGCCCGCCTACTTCAACTACCTGGAAACCGATTTCACCACCCAACAAGACGCTATCCTGACCTTCCAATTGACCGGCGCGTCGGACTACGAGGATGCAACGGACGATTTCTGGCGCGCCTTCGCCCTCTCGCTCATCGACCGGCTCACCATCGTGTCCGACAACGTCGAGCAATAAAGACCTCAAGCCGCTCACCAGCCTGCGGGCCGGTGGAGCCCAATCACTCGTCCACAAGCCACCCGAAGGAGCAACGCGATGCGGCTCGCCCGCCCGACTCTCCCGCGCCCCCTGCGGCTCATTCTCACGCTGGCCCTAGCCGGGGCCGTCGCCGCCGCGGCGGGCGTCCTAACCCCCTCGGCCGGTGCGCAGACCGGGCAGGAACAAGAGACGTCCGTCGAACCCGGCTTCATCTTCCGGCTCGACGGCAATCCCTCGCGCATCTTCAGGCCCGAGGCGGTATGGGAAGTGGTGACCGGGCTCGTGGGCCTCGATCTTGATCACCGCTTCGAAGTCGCGCCGGGCGGACCGATCACTACCAACCTGCAGGCGCCGGCGCGTCAGGCCGGCGGCGCCCTCGTGCCGTTCCGCGACCCCGCCCCGGCCTTCAGCCGCAACATTCTGGTGACCCGCGACTTCAGCAACGCGCCTATCCAGACCGAGCCCCACATCGCCGTCGATCCCAACGACCCCGACCACGTAGTCGTCGGCGCCATCGACTACAGCTTCCCCGGCGTCGTCGCCTATGTCACCTTCGACGCCGGCGAGAACTGGGAAGGCCCCTTCCAGAGTCCGTTCCTGCGGGACGACCTGATCGGCGCGGGCGACCCCGTCGTCGGCTTCGACCGCGAGGGCAACGTCTACATGCTCTCCATCTCCATTGGCGTCGACGAGTTCACCGTAGGCAACGCCATCGGCCTCGCCGCGATCTCGTCTATCCAGATCGCCAAGTCGCGGGACGGGGGGTTCACCTGGGACGAACCCATCTCGACGTCGCGCAGCATCATCGATACACAATTGACGGTCGACGCGGAGCAGAAGACCCGCGGCACGGTCCACATCTCCTTCCTCGACAAACCCTGGATCGGTATCGGCCCCGATCCGAGCAATCCCGAGGTCGACGTCATCTACGTGACCTATACCCGCTTCAACGTCATCAATAGTGTCCTTTATTCCGACGAGCTTACCCTGCTCTCCACCAGCGAGGTCCAGAGCACCATCCAATTGGTGCGCTCCTCCGACGGGGGTCTGACGTGGTCCGACCCCGTTAACGTGAGCCCGGTGGTGCGGCGCGTCTCGGGCGACACGCCCGGGGCCGGCGACGCCAACGCGGTCGGCCTGAAGCGCGTGGTGCAGGGGTCTTCGCCGAACATCGCCCCCGACGGCTCGGTCTACGTGACCTGGCTCGACTCCACCGACGACGAGTCCCAAGAAGGCGTCGGCGAGCTCTACGTCGCGCGCTCCGACGACGGCGTCAGCTTCAACAAGCCTATCCTGGCCGCCACCATACGCGAGGCGGCCTACACGCCGCGCACGGCCGGCTTCCGCTACTGGGCCACTTCCTTCCCTCAGACGTCGGTGGGGCCCGACGGCGCGGTCAACATCGCCTACGGCGCACTCAACCCCGCCAGGCCGGTTGACGACGGCGACATCTACTTCATTCGCTCCGAGGACTCCGCCGAGACGTGGTCGCGCCCCGTCACGCTCGGCGCCGACCGGGGCTCGTCGCTTCAGTTCTACCCCGCCATCGACGTCGACGAGCAGGGCGGCATCCACGTGATGTGGGGCGACATGCGGGACAGTCCCGAGCAAACGCGCTACCACGTCTACTACACCCGCTCCGAAGACAACGGCGCGACGTGGGGCTTCGTCGACGACCGGCTGAACATCCGCTCCGACGACGCGCGGGTGACCGACTTCCCCTCGAACCCGAACAAGGGCTTCCCTGGAGGCCGGTTCATCGGCGACTACTTCGCCATGGCCACGGGCGGCGACGAGGTCTACCTCGTCTGGCCCGATACGCGCTTGGGCGAGTTCGGGCCCATCAATCAGAAGATCGGCTTCGCCCGACGGCAGGCCATCGCGTCGCCCGAAATCTTCATCAGCCCGCCCTCCGGCCCCGGCGGCCAGCAGGTGACCGTCCAGGGCTTCAACCTCCAGCCCGACCTCAACGTGTTCATCCAGGCCGGCGGCGTCACCATCGCCACCGAGCGGACCAACGCCAGCGGCCGCTTCACCACGACGCTGTTCATGCCGGTGTCGAGCGAGGGCGCGCAGAACGTGCGCGTCTTCGACGAATCGGGCAACTTCGCCCAGGCGTCGTACTACACCGACTTCGGCTTCGGGGACATTCAGAAAGAGACGCAGGCGCTGGCCGAAGCCATCCAAGGGCTCGTGGTCGGCGCGCCGGCGGCCGATACCGATGCGGGCCGGACTCCGGAAGCGCCCGACGACGGCGACGGCGACGACCGCGACGACCGCGACGGCGACGGCGGCTCCGAGTGGTGGACCGTGCTGCTCGCCGCGCTCGCCGGCGCACTGGCGGGCGGCCTCATCGCGGGCGGCATCCTGCTCCGCGCCGCGAGACGCGGCGGCGGACCGCCTCAACCCCCGGCGACGCCTGACACGTCGGCGACGCCAGACTCACCAGCGCAGCCGGATGCGCCCGCACCGCCGGATGCGCCCGCACCGCCGGAGGCGTCGGCGCCATCGGACACGCCGGCGCAGCCGGACATGCCGGAGCCGTCTGACACCGCAGAGGCCCCTGAGCCGCCGGACAATGTAGGCGGGCAAGACACGGGAGGTAGGTAGGCAGATGCGACGGCAGTTCCTCATCAAGGGCATTCCCGTTGTGGTCGCCGCGATGCTCGTTGCGGCGGCCTGCTCGGGCGGCGGCGAGAGTCCGACGGCCGCGCCCACGGCCACGCCTGGGGAGGACGCTCCAACCCCGACGAGTGCCGCGCCTGCCTCCACGCCCGTTCCCACGGCCCAGCCCGCGGTTTACACGCCTCCGCACGAGCGGCCGGGGCCGGCGGTAGACCGTGTCTTCTTCAAGAGCTTCTTCGTCGACCGCGCGCCGCTCGATTTCCAGAACGGCGAGATGGACTTCTACCTGTTCGGCCTGAAAACGTCGGGGGCCGCCGAGTTGCGCGGCGAGCCCGGCATCCGCCTCGAAGAGGCGCCGGCCACGACCCTCTCCATCGTGCTCAACCCCGCGCCCGCGCCGGAGGGGCAACTCAACCCCTTCTCGATCAAAGAGGTGCGCCGCGCCGTCCAGCAGCTCGTCGACCGCGATTTCATCGCGAGCGACATCTACCAGGGTCAGGCGCTCCCCATGCTCACCCACCTGAGCCCCACCGACTTCGACTACCTCACCGTGTTCGAGGCGGTCAAAGAATCCGACTACCGCTTCGATCCCGAGTTCGCCCGCGACGTCATCGACCGGGCGATGACCGCCGCCGGGGCGGAGAAGATTGGCGGCGTGTGGAACTTCGACGGCGACCCCATCCGCCTCAAGTTCATCGTTCGCGTCGAAGACGAGCGGCGTGCTATCGGCGACCTGCTGCGCGCCGAGCTGGAACGCGCCGGCTTCCTCGTCTCGCCCTCCTATCAAGAATTCGCCCCCGCCGTCCTCAACGTCTACTCCTCCGACCCGCTGGCGTTCCAGTGGCACCTCTACACCGAGGGTTGGAGCCGCGGCGCGCCTCAACGCTACGACTTCGGAACGATCAATCAGATGCTCGCGCCGTGGCAGGGCAACATGCCCGGCTGGCTCGCCTCCGGTTTCTGGCAATACCGGAACGAGGAACTCGACGATCTCGGCCAGCGCATCTTCACCGGCGACTTCAACGGCGTCGAGGAGCGCAACGATCTCTACCGCCGCATGACGGAGATCGGCCTCGACGAGTCGGTCCGCGTCTGGGTCGCGACGGTCAAAAACAGCTTCCCGGTCCGGGAGGAGGTCGAGGGCGTCACGTCCGACCTCGTCGCCGGCCCCAAGACAGCCCGCTCCATCCGTGAGGCGTACATTCCGGGGAAGGACGAACTGACGCTGGGCAGTCTCTGGGTCTGGACGGAGCGCTCGACGTGGAACCCAATTGGCGGCTTCGGCGACCTCTATAGCAGCGACATCTTCCGCCACCTCGTCGATCCACCGATCTCGAACCACCCGTTCACCGGACTACCCACGCCGTTCCGCGCGACATTCGACGTCGAGACCGCCGGCCCCGCCGGCAAGCTCTCTATTCCCACCGACGCCGTCGCGTGGGACCCGGTGGACAACGAGTGGGCGCCCGTCGAGGCGAGCCAGGCGACAAGCAAGGTGACGTTCGACTTCTCCAACTACTTCAGTTCGAACTGGCACCACGGGCAGCCCATCACCATGGCCGACGTGATGTATTCGATCGCCCAGCAGTACGAGATTTCGTTCGACCCCGCGAAGTCGGCGATCGAGTTCGCCCTGGGCGCGACGGCCCGCCCCTATCTCGACACGTTCCGCGGCTACCGCATCGCGGACGGTAACACCCTAGAGGTCTATCTCGACTTTTGGCACTTCGAGGAGAGCCTCATCGGCTCCTACGCCAGCCCTTCCAGTCTGAACACGCCGTGGGAGTTGCTGGCCGCGATGGACGAGCTGGTGTTCGAGAAGCGGCGCGCCGCTTACAGCGACACGGCGGCGGCGCGGTTCAGCGTGCCCTGGATCAGCCTCGCCATGAAGCAGGACGCCAACCTCGTCGAGCGCACGCTCGTCGAGTTCCGCAACGACGGCTTCACACCCGAAGGGGTGTTCGTGGTCAACGGACGCTCGCTGGTCAGCGAGGAGGAAGCGGCGGCGCGCTATCAGGCGGCCATCGATTGGTTCGGCGAGCGCGACATGCTGGTGATCGGCAACGGCCCCTTCTTCCTGAAGCGGTACGACCCGCCCGCGCAGTTCGCCGAGCTTGAAGCCTTCCGCGATCCGTCCTATCCCTACAAGCCGGGCGACTTCTATCTGGGCAGCGCCCCCCGCGTGGACATCACCCGCGTCGAGGCGGGCGACGTCGAGAGCGGGGTGGACGCGGAGGTATCGGTGGAGGCGCAAGGGCCGGGCCGGATCGGCCTGCGTTACGTCTTCTTCGACCCCGCCGCCGGCCGCGTCGTGGCATCGGGCGAAGCGGACGCCGGCGCCGGCGCCCTGACGGTGTCGCTTCCCGGAACGTTGACCGCCGATCTGGAGCCGGGACTCTACCAACTCTTCGTCGCGGCTTACTCCGACGAAATCGTCAGTCTGACCGAGCGGCGCATCGACATCGAGATCATCGGCTGAACCATCACGCGTAGCCCTTTGAGCGCCCGCCCGCCGGCGGCGCGTGCCCTCTCTTAGTCTCCCCCTAGAGGGGGAGAGGCCGGAGGGGGAGAGGCCGGACATACCCGTCCGCGGGGCGGTATCATGACGCTGAGATCATGACAGTCGTCAAGCCGCTGGCGGTCCGCCTGTTCACGCTGGTGGCCGTGCTCTTCCTGGTCCTCGTGGCGCTGGTGGTCACCCTTGGTGCCACGGGCTTCTCCGACCGCCTCCTAGGGGCGCAGATCGGCGAGGATCTTCGCGGCCTGCGCACGAGCCTGTCGCAGACGATCCGGGACCCCGAGGAGCTGGAGGCGACGCTCGACATCCGCCGCCAAGAGCTCGTCGAGTTCTACGACCTCGACGAGAGCTGGGTACGGCGGCTGCCCGCCACCGTCCTCAGCGTCATCACGCTCGACCTGGGCGAGGCGCGCTCGCTGAAGAGCTTCTCGGGAAGCCGCCGGGTCTCGGATATCGTGTGGGACCGGCTTCCCAACACCGCGCTGCTGCTGACGACGAGCCTCGTCATCACCGCCGGCCTCGGCCTGGCGCTCGGCGTGAAGCTCGCGACACGAATCGGCACGAAGCTGGACCGCGCCGTCTCGTACTTCTCCGCGGTATCGTTCGCCATGCCCGCGTGGTGGATGGGGATACTCATGATCCTCATCTTCGCGTTCAAGCTCGACATCCTGCCCTCCGGGGGCATGTACAGTACGCCGCCGCCCGAGGGCGGCTTCCTCCGCTTCGTCGATCTGCTCAAGCACTCGATCTTGCCGGTGATCACGCTAGTCCTGGTGAGCGTCGGGCCCTACATCTACTCGGTGCGCACGATGACGATGACGGTGGCGCAGGAAGACCACGTCACGATGGCGCGGGCCAAGGGGATGCCGGAGGGCGTGGTCAACCGGCGGCACATCCTCCGCGTCGCCGCGCCGCCCATCGTGACCGGGCTGATCCTGGGCCTCGCGGGATCGCTGGGCGGCTCGATCCTCGTCGAGACCATTTTCAACTGGCAGGGGATGGGGCGGCTCTACTTCGACGCGGTGGCGGGGACGCCGGATGAGAACGTGATCGTCGCGCTGACCTTTGTCTTCACCCTGCTCTACGTGGGTGCGCGCTTCCTCCTCGAAGTCTTGTACATCGTCCTCGACCCCCGGGTGCGGTACACGTCATGACGGGGCGCAACATCTTCAAGGAGCTCCTCGCGTCATGGCCTGGCAAGCTCGGCGTGGGCCTCTTCGCGGTCCTCGTCATTCTCTCGCTCTACGTGCTGATACACTTCCCCTTGAGTTGGGGCGAAGAGACTTGGAGCGACCCGGCGCAGTGGGCCGATAATCCCGTCGCCGTCCCGCCGGTGTGGTCGACGGTGCTCACCACGCGGGCCGACGCGCCCCACCGCGACTACGTCGTTAGCGAGCCCACCGAGGTCCAGCCTACGCAGTCCGGCGCGCTCAGCACCTATATCGCCGCGGTGGAGTACGACTCGGACCGCCCACCTTCATTCACGAACTTCTCCGTGGCCGGCATAACCTATTACGACCGTCCGCCGGTCCTCACCGTGTCGCTGGCGCGGCCCGACGGCACCGCCGTCGTGCTATTCCGCCAGCCCGTCCGCGGCCCTCGCGAGGACGAGGCCGCACCGTATCTCCGCTTCCACGAAGACGCTTTGCGGGTGAACCTCTCGTCTCAGCCCTCGGCGGCCGACGCCGTGGCCGACTTCCTGCGCGACGAGTACGGCGCGTCGTTCCGCGGAGCTGAGCTGGCCCAAGACCTCGACCGAGCTCTCTTCGGCATCCCCGACCCCGAAGCGCCTGGGGGCTTCGCCGTGCTCAAGGGAACCTACGAGCTACGGCTGCGGGCCTCTTTCCAAGACCCGCGCGACTCGCTTGAAGAGGCGCGCTTCGTCGTGGGCGGTACAGTCTTCGGTCTCATGGGCACCGATAGCCTGGGGCGCGATCTGAAGGACGGGCTGCTCTTCGGCCTGCCCGTGGCGCTCTTCATCGGGCTCATGGCATCCGTCGTCACCACCCTCGTGGGGACGTCGCTGGGCGTGATCGGAGGCTACGCCGGAGGCCGCACCGACCTCTTCATCCAGCGACTCGCCGACCTCGTCGCCAACGTGCCGCTGCTACCGCTCCTCATCTTCTTCGTCTTCGTGGTGGGATCGAACCTCTATCTCATCATCGCGCTGCTCATCATCTTCGGTTGGCCGGGACTGACAATCCTTGTGCGGTCGATGGTGCTCCAGATTCGGGAAGGGCAACTGGTCGAATCAGCCATTACCATGGGGGCGTCTAGGTGGCGGATCATGTACCGGCACATCTTCCCGCAGATCGCGCCCTACGTCTTCGCGCAGATGATCTTCTTCGCGCCCGCCGCGATCCTCGCCGAGGCGGGGCTCAGCTTCCTCGGCCTCGGCGACCCATCGATACCCACCTGGGGACAGATACTCGAAAGCGGTTTCCGCACCGGCGCCGCCTTCCTCGGCTACTGGTGGTGGATCGTTCCACCGGGGGCGCTCATCATCATCACCGCGGTGGCGTTCATGCTGATCTCCCTGGGCATGGAGCCGGTGGTCAATCCACGGCTGCGGCGGGGGGGCTGATGGCTTTCCTCGACGTCCGCGACCTCCGCCTCTACTACGGCACGACACGGGGCGACGTGCGCGCCGTCGACGGCGTCAGCTTCGTCATCGACAAGCCCGGCGAAGCCGTCGGCATCGTGGGCGAGTCGGGCAGCGGCAAGACGAGCCTCGCCCTCGCGCTCATGCGCCTGGTCCCCACCAACGTTACCCGAAGCGGTGGGTCGGTCAGCCTCGACGGCGAAGACCTCACGGCGCTCTCCGACGAGGCGTTCCGGTCGCGCATACGCGCGCGGTCCATCGCCTTGGTGGCCCAGGGTGCGATGAACTCCCTCAACCCCGTGCTGCGCGTCGGGGGGCAGATCGTGGAGCGGTTGCTCGCCGACGGCGAAGTCTCGAAGGCTGAAGCGCTGGGCAGGGCCGCCGAGATGGTCGAGATGGTCGGCCTGCCCCGGGAAGTCCTCGACCGCTACCCGCACGAACTCAGCGGCGGAATGAAGCAGCGCGTCGGCATCGCCACAGCGCTGATTATGTCACCCCGGATCGTCATTCTCGACGAGCCCACGTCGGCGCTCGACGTGAGCGTGCAGGCCCAGGTGATGAACCTGCTCAAGCGGCTCAAGGCGGAGCGGGGCTTGGGGATGATCTTCATAACCCACGACATCGCGCTGGCCAGCGACCTGTGCGACCGCATCGTCGTCGCCTATGGCGGCGAGCACGTCGAGTCGGGCAGCGCCGAAGAGGTCATCCTCGCGCCGAAGCATCCCTATACGCAGAAGCTCCTCGCCAGCATCCCGCGCATGGACGGCGCCGAGAAACCGGAGTTTCTCGAAGGCTCGCCGCCCGACCTCGTCGATCCTCCGTCGGGGTGCCGCTTCCACCCGCGGTGCCCCTACGCCTTCGAGCCGTGCGCCAAGGAGCCGCCGCCAAGCTTCAAGGTCGGCGAGTCTCGCGGGGTGCGCTGCTGGCTCTACGCCACGGACGCACCGCCCGCGAACCCGGACCCTGACCGGAGCGCGGACGCGCCCTAGACGTCGGTCGGCTTGTCGACCGTGGCCTCCGTCATGTACCAGAGGTCCTGGGCCGAGAGATACCAACCGCTCACGTAGGGCTTCACCAGGAGGTGATCGCTCTGGTAGCCCAGCGGTATGGCAGCCGTATCCTCCAGCATCAGCCGGTTCGCCTCCTCGTAGAGGGCGAAGCGGGCCTCCGGGTCCTGCTCGACGCGCGCCCGCTCCAGCAGACGGTCGACCGCGGCATTCGTATACCTGCCGGTGTTGTTCACCGACCGGCTGTGGAAGAGCACATCGAGGAAGTTCTCCGGGTCGGGATAGTCGGCGACCCAGCCGTACTCGAAGACGTGCGCCCCCGACTCCGCGATCGCTCCGCGAAGATCGTTCGTCGACGTGCCCACGAACGCTATCTCGATGCCCAGATGCTCCTGCCACATCGCCGCGAGGGCCTCGTTCTCGGGAGTCACAAAGGAGCCGAAGACCTGGAACCGGACGCCCTCGAAATCGTCCGTGTCGGCCAGCGCCTCGTCCCAGAGGCGTTTGGCCTCCACGGGGTCGAAGGGGATGGGTTCCAGGTCTTCGGAGAAGCCTGGCATACCCGGCGGGAGGAACCCGACCGGCGGGGCTAGGCCGATGTCGAGCGCTGCGGGGTCGACCGCCATCGCCAGCGCGCGGCGGGCCCGCGGATCGTCGAACGGGATGACACGGGTGTTGAAGCCGACGTAGAAGATGGTCAGGCTGGGGACGATTCTCAGTTCGGCGTTCAAAGGATGTTCAGGGTCGCTGACCTCCTCGCCCACGAGCTCGCCGACCGACGCCACGTCAAGCTCGCCGGCCTGATAGCGGAGCAGCGGATTGCCGTAGAGCCAGATCACCACACTTTCGACCGTCGGCGCGCCGTGGGGGTACGCATCGTGCCGGTCGAAGACGACCACGATGCCCGGGTTCCAGCCCCGCACCTTGAACGGCCCGGTGCCGTCGGGGGTCAGGGCCCACGTCTCGCCGCCCGACTCAACGTTCTCCCGGTTCAGTATGAACCCCGCCGAGTGCGTCATCTTGGCGAGGAAGTAGGGCACGGGATCGGTGAGCCGGAAGCGCACCGTATCCTCGTCGACGATCTCAATGCCCGAGATTTCGTCGGCCTCCCCGTCCAGCTTCTCCTCCACGCCCTCGATATCGGCGATGTAGAGGCGGGAGACGCGCGAGCCCGTGGCCGGATCGGCAGCGCGCTCGAACGACCACTTCACGTCCTCGGGGGTGACCGGCTTGCCGCTGTGGAAGACGGCGTCGGGGTGCAGATGGAAGTCGTAGACGAGCCCGTCGTCGGAGATGTCCCAGCTTTCCGCCATGGCGGGCACGACGCGCAAGTCGCGGTCGAGCCGGACCAGCCCGTCGAAAATCTGCGCGGCGAAGCGGTAGGAGGTGATGTTTTCGATAAGATGCGGATCGAGCCGCGACGGCGTGATCGACTGCATCACCAGCGACCGGTCGAGGCGGGCTCCGAACGGGGCCGGGTCGCGGAAGCGGAAGCTCTTAGCGATGGCCTCGAACTCGCCGGCGCGGGCGTCAAAGTCGCCAGGGACCGACCCTACGAAGACCTGGTAGATCTGCGAGCCGCGTCCCACAACGTAGAGATGGGCGCGCAGGGACGTCTCGGCGGTAACGTTGAGGACGTAGCCGTAGCCCTCCGTCCCATCGTCGAAGGTGACAGCGCCCTCGGAGACGACCTCAGGAGCGGCACTCTCAAGCAACCCCAGGGCTATCTGCCCGTAGTCTTCGTTCGTCCCCAACTCCGCTGGCAGCAGCACTTCAACCGAGAGCCTGGGCAGCCCGAACTCAGGGTCGGCGGCACGTACCAACACACTCCCCTCATCGAGAGCCCATGCCTCGGGCACGTCGATGGCGAAACCGAAAAGATCATTCTCGACCGGCGACAACGCCCCCAGGGGCCTCGGGGCGGCGGTGGGCGCCGTCGTGGGCTCCGGGGTCGCGGTGGCGCGGGGGGCCGCCGTGGGGGTGGGCGTCGCGCCCGGCTCGGCCGTTGGGGTGAGCGTCGGGAACGGCGTCACGGTGGGGAACGGCGTCGCGGTGGCGTCTGGGGCCATCGTCGCGGCGGGCGGCTCCGTCGGTTCGGGCTGCGCGGTGGGATCGGGCTGCGCCGCTTCGGTCGGCGGAACCGGCACGGGGGTGGACGTTGGGTCGGCGCCGGAACACGACGCCACGGCCAAAATGGCCACAATCGCAAGGACCAGGAAAGCAATCAGCGGGGATCTGCGCACGGGTGTCTCCCAACTTGAAGTAGTGTTCTCTTAGACATACGGTTCAATGCTATCATGCGGTTGTACGGGCTAGGAAAAGACAGGGCGGATTGGCGCCCACGGCGTACAAGGCGGCCACAAAGCGCATGGGCGCGGCGAGCGAGAACGGGAATGGCCCAACGGAGAGCGCCGCGCCGCCGC
Source organism: Dehalococcoidia bacterium (assembly GCA_965261455.1). Lineage (GTDB taxonomy): Bacteria > Chloroflexota > Dehalococcoidia > SHYB01 > SHYB01 > DAOUKH01. The sequence continues at coordinate 1,012,675 of OZ253453.1, forward strand.
TGCTCCGCTTGGACCACGTCGACATTACCTTCTATGCCCGTAAGGGCTTCTTCGGGCGCACCGAGATCCGCGCCGTCTCCGACCTCTCGCTCGCGATCCACCGCAAGGAGACCGTCGCCGTCGTCGGGGAGTCGGGGAGCGGAAAGACGACGCTGGGGAAGGCATCGCTGCGCGTCGTCAAGCCGGCCCGCGGCTCGGTGTGGTTCGACGGCCAGGACATCACGGCCCTCGGCGAGGAGGAAATCAAGCCCTTCCGCCGCCGCGCCCAAGCCATCTTCCAAGACCCCTATTCCAGCATCAACAGCTTCATGAACGTGGCCCAGATCGTCGAGGAACCGCTGGTGATCCACAACGCCGGCGGCAAGTCCGAACGGGAGAACCGGGTGCACGAGGCGCTTGCCTCCGTCGGCCTCACCCCCGTCGAGGCATTCATCTCCAAGTTCCCCCACACGCTGTCCGGGGGCCAGCGACAGCGCGTCGGGATCGCCAGGGCCTTGGTCATGGGCCCGGACTACGTCGTGGCCGACGAGCCGGTCTCGATGATCGACGCCTCGAGCCGTGCCGAGATTCTCTACCTGATGCGGGACTTGCAGCGCCAGTACGGCAACGCCTTCCTCTACATCACCCACGACATCGCCAGCGCGGCGCACTTCTCCGACCGCGTCGCCGTGATGTACCTCGGGCGCATCGTCGAGATCGGGCCGCCGGGCGCAGTCATCGGCGAGCCGCTGCACCCCTACACCAAGGCGCTCGTCGCCGCCGTCCCCGTCCCCGACCCCGCCAACCGCCACCGCCAGCGCGACGTCGTGCCCGGCGAGCCGCCCTCGCCTTCGAACATCCCGCCGGGCTGCGCCTTCCATCCCCGCTGCCCGCGCGCCATGCCCGGCGTCTGCGAGACCCGCGTCCCCGAGCTTGCCGAGGTGAAGCCGGGCCATTTCGTCTCCTGCTTCCTCTACGAGCCGGACGCCGCCTGACCTCGCTCGCCGTTGCGGGCGCAGGGCGGTGCGGCTATTCTGGCCCCGCCGCAAGCGAGTCCATGCAAGCGAGGCGCCGCCGTGCTCCCCTTCGACAACATCAAGGTCATCGACCTCACCACGCGGGCGCCGGGGCCGTTCTGCTCCATGGCGCTGGCCGACATGGGAGCCGAGGTCGTAATGGTGGAGGCGCCCGCGGGCGTGGGTAGTCAGGGCGGGCCCGGCACCGACGAGGTGCGCGAGGCCGCTTTCGACCCCCTACGCCGCAACAAGCGCAGCATCGTCCTCGACCTCAAGGACGCCGGAGCGCGGCAGGCGCTCTACGACCTCGCGGCGGGCGCCGACGTGTTCATGGAAGGCTTCAAGCCCGGCACCGTCAAACGGCTGGGGGCGGACTACGAGACGCTCCGCGGCGTGAACGAGCGGCTGGTCTACTGCTCCCTCTCGGGCTACGGGCAGGACGGCCCCTACCGCGCGATGCCGGGCCACGACGTGAACTACATCTCGTTCGCGGGCGTGCTGGGCAGCATGGGCTCGCCCGACGGCACGCCGGTCATCCCCAACAACATCATCGCCGACTTCGCTGCCGGCGGGCTCCTCGGCGCCTTCTCGATTGTCACCGCCCTCTGGGCCAGGGAGCGCACCGGCCGCGGCCAGTACGTCGATCTCTCCCTAACCGACGGCAGCGTCTACCTCAACGCCATGGTGATGAAGAACTTCTTCCTCCACGGCGAGAAGAACCGCCCCGGACAAGCCCCGCTCAACGGCGGCAACCCTGACTACCGCGTCTACCGGTGTAAGGACGGGCGCTTCCTCTCCGTGGGCAGCCTTGAATTCAAGTTCTGGCGCACGCTCTGCGAGGCCCTAGAGCGCCCGGACTGGGTCGATCGGCGGCGCTCCGAGCCCGCCGCCGTCGCCGCCGAGATGGACGCGCGCTTCGCCGAGCGGACCCGCGACGAGTGGTTCGACCTGCTCGGCGGGCTCGACCTCGCCATCGGCAAGGTCTACGACGTCGACGAGGCCCCAGGCGACCCCCAGCTTCGGCACCGCGGCATGTTCGTCGAGGTCGAGGCCCAGGGCGGCCTGACCGCGACGCAAGTCGGCATTCCGACCAAGCTCAGCGAGACGCCCGGCAGCATCCGCAACGAGGGGCCGCCCGCGGGGCGCGACACCAGGGCCGTGCTCGCCGAAATCGGCCGCACCCAAGACCAGATCGAGGCGCTGATCGCAAGCGGCGCGGCGCGCCAGTTCGCGGGCTGACCCCAGCCCCTATCTTCACTCGGTAAGGAGCAGCGCAATGACCACCTATGACAGGGACAAGACCGCCGTTCTCATCATGGACTACCAGCGCGAGATCGTCGCCAATTACGCGGGCGGCGACGCGGAGCTCACCACGCGCGCCGCCGCCGTCCTCGCCGTGGCCCGCGCGGCGGGCTTGCTCGTCGTCCACGTGATCGTCGCGTTCCGCCCCGGACATCCCGAAATCGCGCCGCGCGGCAACTTCAAAGCCATAAAGGGCGCGGGGCGGTTCGTGCTCGGCGCGCCCGAGGCCGAGATCCACCCCGACGTCGCGCCGGAAGACGGCGACCTCATCGTGACCAAGAAGCGCACCGGCGCCTTCGCCGGCTCCGACCTCGACATGCTGCTCCGCGCCCACGACATCGAGCATCTCATCCTCATGGGCATCGCCACCAGCGGCGTCGTGCTCACCACCGTCCGCGTCGCCGCCGACCTCGACTTCGAGATGACCGTCGTCGCCGACTGCTGCGCCGACCAGGACGAAGAAGTCCACCGCGTGCTCACCGGCAAGGTCTTCGCCCGCGCCGCGGAAGTCACCACCGCCGACGACGTCATCGCCTCGTTGGGACGGTAGGGACAAGAGAAAGGACACCGCCATGGCCCGCACCGGATTCGCCTTCCCCCTCAGCTTCCACACCTCCCTCGTCGTCGAAGTGGCGAAGGCCGCCGAGGCCCAGGGCTACGCCAGCTTCTGGCTCACCGAGGGCGGCGGGAAGGACGCGATCAGCCAGTTGGCCTACGTGGCGGCCCACACCGAACGGATCGGGCTCGCCACCGGCATCATCACCATCTTCTCGCGGACGCCGGCGCTGGTGGCGCAGACAGCGCACGGCATGGCGCAGCTCAGCGGCGGGCGGTTCATCCTTGGCCTCGGCACGGGGCACAAGGCCTCCGTCGAAAGCGGCCAGGGCCTCGCCTTCTCCAAGCCCATCTCCCGCATGGAGGACTACGTAGCCATCCTCCGAGGGATACTCCGTGAGGGCCGCGCCCGCCACGAGGGCAAGGCGGTCAGCGTCCCCAACTTCGAATTCCGCATCGGCGCCGACGAGCCGCTGAACGACGTGCCGGTCTACATCGCCACCCTCGGCGGGCCGGGGGCCCAGCTCGCGGGGCGGGTGGCCGAGGGCGTCGTACCGCTGCTCGCGAGCCCCATGGGCATCGGCGCGCTGCGCGAGGACATCGTGAACGGCGCGAGGTCGGCGGGGCGCGACCTCAGCGACGTCGACGTCGCGCCTTTCATCATCGCCGTCGCCGGCTCCGACTCGGCCCTCGTCGAGCAAGCGTTGCGCGCCAACGTCGGCCGCTACGCGCGGATGCCCTTCTATCAGAAGATGCTGCGCGTCAACGGCTTCGGCCCGGAGGTCACCGCCATTCAGGAGGCGCAGGCCAACGGCGACGACCACCGCATCCCCAACCTGCTGAGCGACCAGCTGCTTGAAGAGCTCACCCTGTCCGGCCCGGCGGACCGCTGGCGCTCGACGCTCCAGCGCTACCGCGCCGCCGGCGCCACCCAGCCCATCGTCTACGCCGCCCCCGCCGGCGACCCCCGCGAGTCCCTGCTCCAAGCCGTCCGCACCCTCACGTCAGCCGACCTGGCGTAGAGGAAGGGCGTCCCCCCCGGAGTCTAGGCGGGGCTGCCTTAAACCTCTCCCCCTCTGGGGGAGACTGAGAGAGGGCGCGCGCCGCTAGGCGCGCGAGCGCCCGAAGGGCGCTGCTCCCTCCCCGGCCCCGGTTCCGCAAAGGTCTCCGCTGGGAGAGGGTTGGGGTGAAGGCGGGGAGAGGCGGGGGCCGCGCGACCTTGGCCACCCAACCCAATTTCGCGCGCCAATGACCCTTGACACGCCTTGTCAAGGGGGTTTATCGTTAGGGTACGAACATATGTGCTGCACCGCGAAGCGATCGGCAACCTATGTTCCGCGCCTCCCCGCGAGGGGAGCGTGCACCCGCGCCGGTCCGCCCACCACAGCGTGACCGGCGAGCGCCTCCCCGCAAGGGGAGCGTGCACTTGCGCCGGTCCGCCCTCCACAGCGTGACCGGCATGCGCCTCCCCGCAAGGGAAGCGTGCACCTGCGCCGGTCCACCCACGATAGCCCGACCGGCGAGCGCCTTCCCGTAAGGGGAGCGTGCACCTGCGCCGGTCCGCCCTCCACAGCGCGACCGGCGCCGCGCCTCCCCGCAAGGGGAGCGTGCACCCACGCCGGTCCGCCCTCCACAGCGCGACCGGCGCAGCGCCTCCCGTAAGGGAGCGTGCACCTGCGCCGGTCCGCCCTCCACAGCGCGACCGGCGCCGCGCCTCCCGTAAGGGAGCGTGCACCTGCGCCGGTCCGCCCTCCACAGCGTGACCGGCGAGCGCCTCCCCGCAAGGGGAGCGTGCACCTGCGCCGGACCATCCGACTGAGCGTGTGCCGGCGCGCGCCTCTCCGCAAGGGGAGTGTGCGACCGCGCCGGGAGGCCCCGGAGGGCCTCCCGGCGCACGCGCGCAAAGGCCGAGCTGCGCCCCACACGCACCGCGAGCGGCCCCTCTTGGTCCCGACTACGGATGGCTCTACACCGAGAGAGGCAGCCGGAGGGGAGGGTGTGCTTGGGCTACCGGTCGCCGAGTCCGGCGAGCAGCTTGGGGGAGCCCGCCTTGATATCTGCGAGACGCTGTTCCGCCCCGCTCACGACGCCGCCCCAGCCGGGGAGGATGTAGAAGCGCTCCTCGCGGATCGCGTCGAAGACCTGATCGGCAATCTCCGGCGGCGTCATCTTAGGCATCTGGGACGTGCGCTCCTCGATGGCTCGCTCGGCGTCGGTCTTGTCCGTAACGCCCTCGTCGAAGTCGGACGGCATGTTGCGCCGCGACTGCCGGAGCCCCGTCGCCACCATCTCGGGCGCCAGGACCGAGACCTTGACGTTCGAGCCTCTCGCCCCAAGCTCGTGGAAGAGCGTCTCCGAGATCGACGCCACGGCGTGCTTCGTCGCCTTGTACACGCCCACGGCGGGCGACGAGACGAAGGCCACCGACGAGGCGGTGTTCACCATGTGCCCGCCGCTTTCCTGCTCCAGCATGAGGGGGGTGAAGACCCTCATGCCGTGAATCACGCCCCAGAGGTTGACCCCGATGATCCACTTCCAGGTGTCGATGGTGTTCTCCCAAATGGGCGTGGTGAGGTAGGTTGCGACGCCGGCGTTGTTGAACGCCAGGTCCACCGACCCGAACGCCGCCACCGCCTTATCGGCGAGGGCCTGCACGTCGTCGAAGGACGAGACGTCGACGCGCACCGACAGCGTCGACGCGCCGTTCGCTTCGAGTTTAGCCGCCGCGTCGGCGAGGGCCTGGTCCTCGATGTCGGCGAGGACGACCTTCATGCCCTCCGCCGCGGCGCGTTCGCACAGGGCGAAGCCGATGCCGCTCGCACCCCCGGTCACCACCGCTACCTTGCCTGCGAAGTCCTTCATATACCGCCTCCTGCCGGGGTTTGCGCCTCCCGGCCAAGCAAAGGGCGGCGGGGGGAGCAACGGCGAGTCTATCGACGGCCCTAACAGGTGTCAAACGTCCTCGTGACCTTTGGGCGGAGGCGGAATGCGGCGGATGGCGGCACCGTTCTCGCCGCGCATCGACGCCCGTTCCGCCCCGTCGTATCATGGGCTTGCACATCTGACGACAGGAGCGACTGAAGCCGTGGCCCTCCAACCGGGAATCGTCAAGCCTCCGCAGAAACACGCGACCGTGCTCGTCCTCGATCTTGCCGATGCGTCCGCGCTCCAAGACGCCTTGGACACGCTCACCGAAGACCTGCACGAGCGCCTCCACGACTGGTACGCCGGCGACGGGCTCACCGTCACCATCGGCTACGGACTGCCATTGTTCGACAAGCTCGGCGTCCGCGACGCGGCCCCGGCGGGCCTCCGGCTCATGCCAGGATGGGAGGGCGACGACTTCGATCCCGCGGCGACCCAGGGCGACGTCGCCGTCCAGATCTGCGCCGACGAACGCTCGACGACCTACCAGGTCGAGAAGAGCCTGCTAACGCATCTTCGCGGCGGGCTGACCGTCAAAGAGCGGCACGTGGGGTTCGCGCTGCCCGAGTCGCGGGGCGTGCTCGGCTTCGTGGACGGCACGGGGAACCCCAAGGGCCACGACCGGGTCCCCGTCGTCGCCATACCGGAAGGGGAGCCGCACGCCGGGGGCTCCTTCCTCGTCCTCCGCAAGATTCGCGAAGACCTCTCCCGCTGGGACCGCCTCGCCGTTGACGAGCAGGAACGCGTCGTGGGCAGGAAGAAGGCCGACAGCGCCAAGCTCGACCCGGCGGAATCCACGCCCCGCACCAGCCACCGCCTGAAGTCCAGCTACCGTGACGCCGACGGCGAAGAGGTCGAAATTCTGCGCCGTAGCTTCCCCTACGACGAGGGCGGCGAGGCAGGGCTGATCTTCATCTCCTTCGTCGCGGACCTGTTGCAATTCGAGCAGGTGAAGGGCCAGATGGTGAGCGACCACACCGGCGGCGAGCGGGTGGGTAAGGACGCCATCGAGGACTTCTACACGACAGTGAGCGGCGGCTACTACTTCGCGCCCCCCGCGCCCGAGGGCGACGGCTCGCTGGGCGACGTCCTGTTCTGAGCGGGGCGGCCCTGTCTTCCCCGGCCCACTCCCAGCCCCTGCGCTTCGCCGCTATGTCCCGCGACCGTATGCGCCGAGCCGCGTCGCGGTGGCATGACGAGTCGATGAGCGGCATGACCTTCGTCCTGACGCCGTCACGGACGCCGCCCGTCTCGGTGGGCGCCGCGGCCGCTGACGCCATCGCCGGCTCGCCGAACGGCGCCTTCCTCTTCTACAGCGCCGCCGAGTCCCACCTTGTGATCCCTCCATTCCCCGTAGAGCGGGCCATCGAGCGGGAAGGCTGGCATACCGGCCCGCTGCTCAGCCACCTCGACCGGCCCCGCACCGTTGCGGTGCTGCTGCTGCGGCTTGGGGGCTTCGCGGTCGGCATCTTCGAGGGCCAGCGGCTCACCGTCTCCAAGGTCGGATCGCCCTTCGTGAAGGGACGGCACAAGAAGGGCGGCAGCTCGTCGGGGCGCTTCGCCCGCCGCCGCGAGGGACAGGCGCGGATGCTCTACGACAAGGCCTGCGAGACCTTGCGGGAGAAGATCGAGCCCGCGCTGAGCTCCATCGAGCACTTCGCCGTCGGGGGCGACCGCCTCACCCTCACCGACTTCGAGAAGCGCTGCCCCTTCGTCCAGCGCCTGAAGAGCCGCCGCCTGCCCACGGTGCTGAACGTGCCCGATCCGCGGCTCCGTGTGCTCGAAGGCGTGGGGCGCGAGCTCTACTCGTGCCGGGTCGCGGCATTCACGCCGCCGCTCGGCTAGCGTAGCAGCGTCTTGAGGAAGTCCTGCAAGGTGACCATCCCCACGACGTCGCCGCCGTTCATGATGGGGATGTGGCGGATGCGCTCGCGGGCCATACGCTGCGCGATCCGCCAGATCGGCGTGTCTTCGTTGGCCGTAGACACGTCGGATGCCATCACTTCCGAGACCGGACCGTCGGCGAGTTCCGCCAACGTCGCTTCCATGTGCTCCGGCGAAAGCAGCCGCCGCATCATCGTATAGGCGCCGCTCACCGGTCGGCTGCCCTCGTGCAGCGTGTAGTCGGTGTGGCTGAGGATGCCCACGAGGCGGCCGTCCTTCAGCACAGGCAACGCACCCGCGCCGCTCTCAACCATGAGCGCCGCCGCTTCCCGCACCGTGGCCTCGGGCCCAATGGTCACCACGGCCGTGGTCATGATGTCGCGTGCGGTCAGCATTTGCTAGCGTAGGCGCCCCGGTGGGGGCACCTACTATTGTAAGCGCAAGGCGTCGCATTATGACAACGACCCAGGTAAGTCGTCACCGCGCGAGCCCCGTCGCCCTCGCATCGCAGACCCCTGCCCCATGCTAAAATGACGCATCCCGCTGCGCCGGCGCGCCATGAAGCACACTTCATCTTTTCGACCACACCCCCAGCCGCATCGACCATAGGTCGCGATGCCCGAACGCATCTTCGTCGCCGTCGCCTGGCCCTACGCCAATAGCTCGCTGCATCTCGGCCACGTCGCCGGCGCCTATCTCCCCGCCGACATCTTCGCGCGCTACCACCGGCTAAAAGGCGACGACGTCCTCATGGTCTCGGGGAGCGACTGGCACGGCACCCCGGTGACCGTCCGGGCCGACGAGGAGGGCAAGACCCCGCGCGAGATCGTCGAGCGTTACCAGGCCGAGTTCGAGGACTCCTGGCGGCGGCTCGGCATCTCGTGGGACCTCTTCACCCACACAGGGACGGCCAACCACGCGGCCACGACGCATGAGGTCTTCACCCGTCTCCTCGACGAGGGCTACGTGTACAAGGCCACGATGTCGATGCCCTATTCGGTCGTCGATCAGCGCTTTCTCCCCGACCGTTACGTTACCGGGACGTGCCCGCATTGCGGGTCCGAGGCCGCGCGCGGCGATCAGTGCGACGGCTGCGGCCGTCAACTCGACGCGAAGGACCTCATCGGCATACGCAGCGCCATCTCGGGCGACACTCCCGAGTTCCGCGACACCGAGCACTTCTTCCTCAAACTGTCCGCCTTCCAGGAGCAGCTCGAAGCTTGGGTCGGCGCGCAGGAGCATTGGCGCCCGAACGTGCGGAACTTCACCCTGGGGTACCTACGCGAGGGTCTCCAGGACCGCGCCGTCACCCGCGACCTGACATGGGGGGTCTCGATCCCCCTCGACGGTTACGACAGCAAGCGCATCTACGTGTGGTTCGAGGCCGTGATCGGCTACCTCTCGGCGGCGAAGCAGTGGGCGCAAGACCGCGGCGAGCCCGAGGCATGGCGACCCTTCTGGGAGGACGGCGCCAGGGCCTACTACTTCATGGCCAAGGACAACATCCCCTTCCACACCATCATCTGGCCCGCGATGCTCATGGGCTTCGGCGGCCTGGCGCTGCCCTACGACGTGGCCGCGAACGAATACCTCAATCTTCAGGGGCTCAAGTTCTCCAAGAGCCGCAACTGGGCGGTCTGGGTACCCGACTACCTTGACCGCTTCGACCCCGACCCGCTGCGCTACGTGCTTTCGGCGATCATGCCCGAGTCCTCGGACGCCGACTTTCGATGGCAGGAGTTTGTGCGCCGCAACAACGACGAGCTCGTCGCCACCTACGGCAACTTTGTCAACCGCGTCCTCAGCTTCACGCACCGCGCGTTCGACGGCCGCATCCCCGACCCCGGCGACGCCGCGGCGTTCGACGAGCCGACGCGTGAGCTCATCGCGGCGGCTGACGGCGTCCTCGAACATGTCGGCACGTTGCTCGGCGCGACCAAGTTCAAAGCAGCGATCAACGCGGCGATGGGTCTGGCCCACCACGGCAACCGCTATCTCGAAGAGCAATCGCCGTGGAAGACGGTGAAGACCGACCGCCAAGCCGCAGCCACGGCGCTCTGGGCCGCCTGCTACGCGATAGCGGCGCTCAAGACGGCGCTGTGCCCCTTCATGCCGCACAGCTCGCAGCGGGTACACGAGTACTTGGGGCTGAGCGGCGCCGTTGAGGACGCGGGGTGGGTCTTGCAGCCGCCCACGCCGGGCGCGCCCTTCGAGCGGCCCAAGCCCCTGTTCGAAAAGCTGGACGAAGCGGAAGTGGCCAAGGAGATGAGCGCCGCCGGCGCCGGTCCGGATGCCTGAAGAACAGCGCACGCGGGACACGATCGCCTCCATCTACGAGCCGGTGCAGGCCGAGCTCGCGCAGGTGGGCGAGATGTTGATCGAGATGAGCAACGCCTCGAGCTTCGACGGCCATGGCGAGATGCTTCGGGGGCTCCTCAGCCTCCGCGGAAAGCAGATCAGGCCGACGCTCACCCTTCTCGCCTCCAAGTTCCACCCTCACGACCCCAAGCTGTCGGTCCTCATGGCCACCGGCGTCGAGCTGCTCCATATCGCGACGCTTGTGCACGACGACACGGTGGACGAGGCCGAGTTCCGCCGCGGCCGCCCCACGGTGAGCTCGCTCTGGGGCCGCAACGTCGCGGTGCTCCTCGGCGACTACGTGTTCGCCAAGTCCGCCACCTACGTGTGCGACACCGGCAACGTCCGCGTGATGAGACGCTTCGCGGAGACCATCATGGCCCTGTCCGCCGGCGAGCTTCGCGAGTATCTCACCAGCTTCGACGCGGGCCAGACCCAGGAGCAGTACGAGTCGCGCATCGGCGACAAGACCGCCTCCCTCTTCCAGACCGCGTCGGAATCGGGGGCCGTTCTCAGCGGCGCCTCGGAAGAGGAGATCGCCGCGCTGAGCAGCTACGGATGGAACTTGGGCATGGCCTACCAGGTGGCCGACGACATCCTCGACTTCGAGGGGTCGGAGGAGACCGTCGGCAAGCCGCTGCGAAACGACCTCCGCCACGGCGTCATGACGCTGCCAGCGATACTCCTCGCCCGCGAGCGCCCCAACGAGGGCGCCATCCAGGCCGTCTTCGACCACCGCAACGACACCGACAAGCTGGACGCCGCCTTCGAGCTTATCCAGGGGTCGCCCGCCATCAAGCAGGCCTACACCGTGGCCCGGGACTACTGTGACCGCGCCCGGAGCGCCCTCGACATCTTCCCCGATGTTCCCGCCAAGGCCTCCCTCCTGAAGCTCTGCGACTACGCCATCCACCGGGGCGTCTAGCGCGCCATTCTTGCCAATTTGCCAACCCGCTTCTGGACCTCAAAAGGGCCGGTTTAGGGTCGGTGCTCACATGGCCCAGGCCCCTTTGGCGCTCCCTTGTGCTACACTTTACGCCCGGATTCGGCCCTGTCGAATCGCCGCCGTATGCCGAACCTCCACGTCATATCGCTGGACAGGGGCGAGGGCCGTACCACCCTCGCCGCCGGACTGGCCGCTCTCTTGGTCTCCCGCGGGGGGAAGGCCAGCTATCTTAAGCCTGTCGCCATCGACGACGGCGTGCCCGATCCCGACGCCGCCTTCGCCGGTTTTGAACCGCCGGTCTCGGCCTCTGTCGAAGATCTCGGCGCGGGCCTAGGGCGCCACGCCGACGCCGTCGGCAAGGCGCTCCGGCAAGCCGCCGCCACCGGCACCGACCTCGTGATCGAAGGACTGCCCGCCGGCGGCACGCTTGCGGCCGCCAGTGCCGAGCTTGCCGGCCTCGTCGACGCGCCGGTCGTGGCGGTCGTCCGCTACCGGCGCGACGTTGATCTGGACGCGATCGCGGGGCTCAAGGCAACCTTCGGCGAACGCCTGCTTGGCGTGGTGCTGAACGCGGTTCCCCCCACGAGCGCGCGAATGGCACGCGACGAGGCCGCTCCGGAGCTGGCCAGGCGCGGCGCCGAGGTGCTCGGTGCAATCCCGGAGGACCGTCGGCTCCTCAGCTTCAGCGTACAGGACTACGCCGACGCTCTAGAGGGCGAGGTGCTGAACGCTGGGGAGCACACCGGCGAGCTCATCGAGCACGTCCTGCTGGGCGCGATGATCGTCGACGCCAGCGGCCCCTACTACGACCGCTACGACAACAAGGCGCTGGTGACCCGCACCGACCGCCCCGATCTGCAGTGGAACGCGATCAACGAGCACACCAAGTGTTTGATCCTCACCGGCGGCGGGACCCCCATCGCCTACGTCCGAGACAAGGCCGGCGCCTTCGACGTGCCCCTCGTCGTCGTCCCCACGCACACGCCCGAGACCATCGACGGCATCGCCGCCTTCGCCGCCACGCCCAGGTTCCACTACCCCCAGAAGCTCGAACGCGCCGCCGAGCTCATCGAGCGCCACCTCGATCTCGCCAAGCTCGGTTTCTAGCGCCGCGCCCGCGTCGGCTGCAGGCCTACGCTGCTTGTTCCTCACCGGCATGCTTTCCGCCGAGGCGCCGTTCAGAAGAAAACTATTGAATCCGCGCGGATTGGGTTTATAATTCCTCTTCGTGACTCAAATTCTAAAGGGGGGCAGGTGGTTGAATGCATTGGGTACGCACCTTCTAGTCGAGCTTCGAGAGAGTGATCCCGTTCTCTTGGACGATCTTTCCTTCATCAGAAGCACCCTTCTCACCGCCGCCCATGATCTGGGCGTCACGGTGCTAGACCACAACTTCCACCAATTCTCGCCCCAGGGCGTCACCGGCATCGTCTCGATAGCCGAGTCCCACATCAGCATCCACACCTGGCCCGAGTTCGCCTACGCGGCCGTCGACATCTTCACCTGCGGCGCCTCGTTCCAGCCACGGCGCGCCGCTGAGGAGATCGCCCGCAAGCTCCGGTCCAAGGAACCCGAAATCATCGAGATGCAACGCGGGCTGCTTCCCGTCGCCGCCCACTGATGGTCGAGACCGCGGGCCCGTCCGGGCTCCCAGACCTTCCGCCGGGGCAAGCGTGGTACACCGAGCCGGTCCGGGCGACTCTGCACCATAGCCTCGTCCTAAAGCGCGTCATCTTCTCGGGCGCCACCGCTCTCCAGCGCGTCGACATCCTCGACACCGACCCCTTCGGCAAGACGCTCGTCCTCGACGGCAAGACGCAGTCGGCCGCCACCGATGAGTTCATCTACCACGAGGCCTTGGTCCACCCCGCCCTCGTGGCCCACGACGCTCCCGCCGACGTCTTTATCGCCGGGGGCGGCGAGGGCGCCACGCTGCGCGAGGTCCTGGCCCACCGCACGGTGCGCCGCGCGGTCATGGCAGACCTCGACGGCGAGCTCGTCGGCCTCTGCCGCGAGCATCTCCCCGAGTGGCATGCGGGGGCCTTCGACGACCCCCGGGCCGAGCTTGAAATCGGCGACGCCCGCGCCGCCCTCGAACGCCGCGGCGCCGAGTTCGACGTGATCGTGGTCGACGTGACCGACCCCACCGAGGCAGGCCCCTCGCTGCCGCTGTTCACCGCCGAGTTCTATGCCATGGCGGCGCGGCGGCTGAAGCCGGGCGGCGTGCTGGTGACTCAGGCGGGGCCGGCGACCCTCGGCATGACGAAGGCGCTGACCGCCATCCGTCACACCGTCGCGCAAGCCTTCGGGCGTGCCGCCGTCTACGCCGCCGAGGTCCCGTCGTTCGGCGGTGCGTGGGGTTTCGTCATCGCCGGCGGCCCGGACGCCGCCGCCCTCGACGCCGCCGAGGCTGACCGCCGAGTCGCCGAACGCGTGGAACGCTCTCTGCGCTTCTACGACGGCAAGACCAACCAGGGCGTCTTCGCCCTCCCCAAGTGGCTGCGGGAACGGCTCGCCGCCGAGCGCCACGTCATCCGCCCCGACGCGCCGGTCTACATCGACTAGCGTCCGCGGAGGGCCGCGCCGCGTTGCCAGTGTTCCGGCGCTTCAAGTAGAATGAACAGCCGGGCCGAAGTGGCGGAACAGGCAGACGCGCTGTGTTCAGGGCGCAGTGTCCTTACGGGCGTGTGAGTTCGAATCTCACCTTCGGCACCACTTTATTGTTCCTTATGATCTTTTTACGTCCCTGAATATCGCGCCTATACCTGTTGATCCTCCCACACGTCGTCCCAGACCGTCCTACGTCGTCCTAGAGCATCCCGCCGAAATGTGGTGCCGTTGTGTGGTACCACGAGATCGGGAGGGGGTTGCAATGCTGACTGCTGTACAGGTGAAGGGCGTCAAGGAGCCGGGCCGCTATGGAGACGGCGGCGGCCTCTATCTCGTAGTCCGGCGAGGCGGTAGCAAGGCATGGGTGCAGCGCATCGTCGTTGATGGGCGGCGGCGCGATATCGGCCTCGGCGGCTGGCCCAAGGTCACATTGGCTGAGGCGCGACGGCGGGCCGCCGGCAACCACGACACCATCGCGGGAGGACGCAATCCCGTCGCGGAGAAGCGGCGGCCCAAGCTGCCCACGTTCCGCGCCGCCGCCGCCTGCTATGACGCCCACCGCCCCCGCTGGCGCAGTGAGAAGGTAGCCAAGAATTGGAAGCAGCGGCTCGAAAAGCACGCCATGCCCAAGCTGGGATCGCTGCCTATCGACCGCATCACGCGGCAAGACGTTCTCGCGGTTCTAGTGCCTATCTGGGGGCGGACGCCGGAGACGGCCCGCACCGTGCGCTCATACATGCGGGCAGTCTTCCGCTGGGCGCAAGCGAGGGGCTACCGCGACGACAACCCCGCGGGAGAGGGCATCGACGGGGCGCTGCCACGCCTCCCGGCGCGGCGCTCCCACTTCCGCGCCTTGCCCCATGCCGAGGTAGCCGACGCGCTCCGCGTGATTGGCGAATCGAAGGCGGGCCTTTCGGCCAAGCTCGCCCTGCGTTTCACGATCTTGACCGCCGTGCGGTCCGGCGAGACGCGGGGCGCGACGTGGAGCGAGATAGACCTAGAAGCCCGCATATGGACAATCCCGGCGGAACGCATGAAGGCGGGGGCCGAGCATCGCGTACCGCTTTCAGACGCGGCTATGGACCTTCTGGCGCAAGCCTGGGCGCTTCGCGAGGATGACGGCGGCCTGGTGTTTCCGGGCCGGACGGCGGGCCGCCAGCTGAGCGATATGACGATGACGAAAGTCCTACGGACAACCGGCCTCGCGGAGCGGGCAACCGTTCACGGGTTCCGGTCGAGCTTCCGCGATTGGGCAGCTGAGCGCACGTCGGCCAGTCACGCCGCGATGGAGCTGAGCCTTGCCCATCACGTCGGCAACGCCGTTGAGCGGGCCTATGCGCGGAGCGATCTTCTCGAACAGCGCCGGGCGCTCGTGGAAGCGTGGGCCGACTACATCACCCTTCCATCGCAGACCACGGCGGCGGCTTAGCACGTTCAAGCGCCGCTGAACGGCCCAGCGGCGCGCTTGCTGGCCGTGGTCGGCGATGAGGCCGCCCCGGACACTACTCGCCAGGCGCTTCCCTCACGGCGGCGCTTTCAACATCAGGTGTCCAATCCTGAACGGCACGGGCCTCGGGCCAGTGGCCGGTGGCGACCTCGCACTTCCCGCCGGACTTGTGGATGACTTCGACCTTCCACTGCCAGGGACGACTGGAGCTTCTTGGCCCACCGGCTTGAGGGTGTCGGCCTGGAGGTTGTTCCGGTAGGCCATGAAGACGACCTTGACTGGCCAGGCCTGGCGCATGGTGGAGACCGGGTAGTCCGTCTCGAACCCGGCGATGGTAAGGAGGTCCACGAGGTCGAGGCCCGTCTGCACCAGCCTGGGGTGGCAGCCAAGGCGCTCCCGTGTCTTGCTGGCAAGGCCCGCGCACGGTTCCTGCCCTCGGCGGGCGCACCCCATTAAGAGAGAGTTAATAGTGCCTTAGGCTAAGGGATAGCCTATCCCGCGGGATAGGCTATTGCTTTCCACTGGCGGAGACTAGCATTCCCGACAACGTTTCCTTTCGGCAAGGACTTCATTGATGAAGCCGGCCAGGAAACTCCGCCCCAGCGGGATAAGGCGGCGACACGGAGCGATGGACGACACGACGATCCAGCAAGAGGCGGCGCAACGACGCCCGGGACGGGGCAAGAGCGTCGCCGCGCCTCTCCGCCGAGCAGCGGGAGACGCTCGATTGACCGAACAGCGGCAAAGGCAACAAGCGGCGAGGGTGAAGGCAAGGGTTGGGAGCGACCGGGGGGGCAACAGAATGCCGAGAGGCACCACGAGGCAGGCGGAGGCGAACCGAGCAGCGACCCGTGCCCGCGTCTCAGGCAAGGGCAGGGGCAGGGAGGACAAGACCTCCACCTCCGAGCAAATCGGCGAATGTAGGCCCACTCCGTACGCAGGGACTGATCCTTTTCGCGGGATACCAGGATGTCGGTCCAGGCTGGTCCTCGAAGTGAGCGGAGTTCCAGCGCATGCCCGCCGGAGTCAGAGCAGGCACTTCGACACGATAGTCTGCCAGGAGAGTCCGCATGAACCGGTTACTTAGGCGGAGAGAGGTTGAGCAGATGGTCAGCCTGAGCCGCGCTTCCATCTACCGTTTAGCGGACAGTGGTGACTTCCCCCATCCCATCCGCGTCGGCCCTCGTGCCGTGCGCTCGCGCTTGAGAGACATCGAGCAGTGGATGTCAGAACGCCCTCTCACAACCGACAAAGTAGAGAAAGTCAGCAAGGAGCCTAGTCACGACTCCGTATTGGTGCAGGTGGCGAGACGCGATGAACAAGCGACAGTTGACGTTGTGCGCCTCCGCACCTTTCGCTGACGGTCAGTCAGCCGCGCCCAGGTGTTGAGCATCAACGATGGCCGCGTTCAACGCGTGATTGAGAAGGGCGCGGGCCACCGGTACGCCGGTTGAGCTAATCACCGCCCGGAGCGATCCTGCGGCTCAGGCGCCTTCCTCTTCGCCGCCCTGAACGTCCTCGACCCCCCCATACCGCCTGCCGGGGGGTGCGCGGATTTCTAGACGGCCTGGAGCGCACCGAGCGCCCCCTCTCGACTATCGGGGCAGTGGAACACGCCGCCGCGATAGGAACGAGGGCCGCCAGAGCCTCCAGGACGGCTAGTCGCATGGTTCCCTCCGAAGCCGGGCGGGAGTATAACCAGGTAGGCGGAGGGGAGTTCTGCGAGGCCGAGCCCTTGCCACGGCGAGAGCCCGCCCGGCACTTGTATGGGGAAGAGTGTGGGAAAAGCCACAGCAAACCGCACTTCAACAGGTTCGGTTCGCCTGACACTCCCGTTGACCGCTGCTCGCCGTGCTCACGCCGATATGGGGAACACGCCAAGAGACCGCCCGCCGCGTCCGCCAACGAGTCCGCGCCGTGCTGCGTTGGGCAGTGGCCCACGGTCACCGCGGCGACAACCCGGCCGGAGAGGGCATTGACGGGGCGCTGCCCCCCATGCCCGCGATTCGGGCTCACTTCCGCGCCCTACCCTACAAAGAGGTTCCGACGGCGCTAGAGATCATCGCGGCGTCCACGGCGGGGGTGGCGACAAAGGCGTGCTTTGAGTTTCTGGTGCTTACCGCCGCGAGGTCCGGCGAGGCCAGGGGCGCGACATGGGGCGAGATCGACCTTGACGCCGGTCTGTGGACGATACCGGCGGAACGAATGAAGGGCGGCGTAGACCACCGCGTACCGCTGAGCGAGGCGGCGATCGCGGCCCTAGAGGAAGCGGCCCCCCTACGGGACGAATCTGGGCTAGTGTTCCCCTCGCCGGTAGGGGGCCGCCAGCTTTCCGACATGACGCTCACGAAGATTCTGCGAACCGTGGGCCTTGCGGAGCGGGCTACCGTCCACGGTTTCCGGTCTAGCTTTCGTGACTGGGCCGCCGAGTGCACCAGCGTCAGCTACGCCGCGATGGAACTTTCCCTGGCCCACCACGTCGGCAACGCCGTTGAACGGGCCTACGCGCGGTCCGACCTTCTCGAACAACGGCGGGCGCTCATGGATCAGTGGGCCGAGTACGTGATCGGCTGAGGCCCGCCCAAGTCTCGTCTGCCTGAGCTGGCTTGTAGGCCCCTGGGTAATCCCTGATAATACGCCGACTCGATATGTCGTTTGGCGGATGGGGAGGAAGGAGAGGGTGTTATGAAGCTGAAAGATCAGGTGGCGCTCGTGACGGGGTCGGGCAGAAACATCGGGCGGGCTATCGCGCTCGCGTTCGCGAACGAGGGCGCGGACGTCGTTGTGAATGCCCGTGAGGACCGGGCGTCGGTCGAGGGGGTAAGTGAAGAGATCCGACGGATGGGGCGCCGCGCGCTGCCGATCGTCGCCGACGTCGGCGACGAGCAGCAAGTGCGGACAATGATGGCCGAGGTGATGGATTACTTCGGTCGAGTGGACATTGCGGTAAACAACGCGGCCATCCGGCCCGGAAATCCGTTTGTGGATATCCCAGTGGAAGAATGGCGCCGCGTCTTGGCTGTCAACCTGGACGCCGGGTTCCACATTTCCCAGGCCGTGTTGCCCGGAATGATAGAGAGGAAGAAGGGCAGCCTGATCTTTCTAGCTGGGCCCAACGCGTGGGGCCTGTCCCCGGGGCGTTGCCACGTGGCGGCGTCTAAGGCCGCGATCGTGGGCCTGGCCAAGTGCCTGGCCATGGAGCTCGCGGCCTCGGGCATCCGCTCCAACGTTATCTCACCGGGGATGATTGAATCGGACCGCCCGCCGCCGCCGGATGCGATGCTTGCGAAGGTGCCGCTCGGACGCCTAGGCACGCAGGCGGACATCGCGAACGCATCGGTCTATCTGGCCTCGGACGATTCGGCATACGTCACCGGTCAGGTCCTTTTCGTCAACGGCGGGGACTACTGGCAGTAGCCAATCAGGCCGTTGATCCGACCCGTCACGACTTCGAGGGCGCAAGCGCTTGTATGAAGTGATCGGCGCTCGTGACCGTTGCCTGACTAGGGAAGATGGACGTCATGAGGGCATGGTGGACTTCCTCATTCCCGTCGCCGCAGCAGTCCTCGAGGACCACTAGGCCGTAGTCCAAGTCGGCGGCCACCCGGACGGTCGAGAGAACCGCGCCGCTGGTCGCGATGCCAGCGAGGGCGAGCGTCTCGATGCTCGAGCTCCGAAGAATGAGGTCCAGGTCGCTGTGAAGAAAAGCCGACGTGCGGCGCTTTGGCACGATTGGCTCTTCCGGCCGAGGACGGAGTTCATCGATGATGGCTGCGCCCGGCGAGCCTTCTTCCTGGACACGATTGGCCTTCTTCCCCATTAGGCCTGCGTCGCGAGGATTGACCTCCGGATATCCTGCGCGGTAGGTCCTCGCCGAAAAGACAACCTTGACGCCTACCCGGCGACAAGTGTCCAGCACCCAACGAGTCCGTTCGATGAGACCGGACTCGCGAGCGCTTGGCAAGTAATCCAGCGTGAAGTTCTGAAAGTCCATCAGGACAAGGGCAGTTGTGCCGGTATCGAAATTCAAATCCCCCATCTTCGCTCCTTTCGACGTAGAGCCCTCCAAAGGGTCGTGATACGTAATCCAAGCCTTGACAAATGACGATAGCGGTCAATAGTATGCCCTACAAGCCCCCGCCTTCCTAGATCGCTGGGCATGCTATCGTGGGGTGGCTGGGGCGAAACGCCCTTTGGGGAGGGGTCGAGATGCGCAAACTCAAGTCCCTGAGGCTCGTTGTCGTTCTTTCGGTTATCGCGGGGCTCGTGGTCGCGGCTTGCGGCGGGGCTGATCCGACCCCCACACCGGCACCGACGGCGACGTCGGTGCCGACCCCAACAGCCACGCCCGCGCCCACTCCAACGCCATTGCCGCCTCCAACCGACGTGGGTGTTTCCAAAGGCGGCACCTTGACCCTGGCCGACCGGGGGTCTTCCAGTGGGCTCGAGCCAATCCTGAGCCGCCTGCCCGCCAACCTTCGTTGGGTGGCCCCGATGTACACCCGCTTGATCCAACTGGACGAAAGCGACGACCTAGCACCCCTGCTGGCCGAGACCTGGTCCGTTGAAGAAAACGGCACCCGCTTCACCTTCAATCTGCGGGACAGTGTGACATTCCACGATGGGACGCCGCTGACCGCCGAGGACGTAGCCTACTCTTGGGACAAGATGGCGAATCCGCCCGAGGGTACGTCGAGCCTGTTCAGCTCTGTCTTTGGGCCCATCATCGATACAATCGCTGCGCCGGACGCCACCACGGTCGTCATCACGACGACGAACACCGTGGGGTGGTTCCTTGGACATGTCCCTGTCGTGAGCATCGTGCCGAAGCACGCTCACGAACCGGTCGCGGCTGATGGCGGGTTCACCGACACCGGACTCGGCAGCGGGCCGTTTGTATTCGAGTCGTACACGCCCAAGGTAGAGTTGGTCATGACGGCCAACCCCGATTATTTCGAAGACGGACTTCCGTTCCTTGATGAGATCCGGTGGCCGTTCATCGCCGAGAGCCAGGCGATGATCTCGGCGATGATCTCGGGCCGTCTCCTGCACTCAGGCTCAACGGACCTGACGCAGGAGCAAGTGGACGCAGTAAAGGCGCAACTCTCTGATCTACAGGTCTACACCGCTCCTCGAGGCATCACGATCGGCATAGGCTTCAACCACAACAATCCCAACCTCGCCAACCCCAAGATACGCGAGGCCTTGGTCATCGCCATGGACGAGCGCGACATCGTCGACGTCGCCTATCCGGGCGGTGTGTTCCCTGGGACCTTTTTCCCCGGAGCCGGAAGGTTCGGCATTCCTGAAGACGAGTGGAACGACTACGCAATGTACGGGTTTGGCAAGTCCCGGGACGAACGGCTCGAGATGGCGAAGCAGATGCTTGATGAGGCGGGCGCCACGGACTTGAAGTTTTACTGGATAAGCCGGGCAAAGAGCCCGCATTTGAAGGTCGGAGAGGCCGCGCAAGACCTCCTGCGGCGCATCGGAGTGGAGATCGAACTGGAGGCCTTCGCCGACCAGGCCAGCCTTTCCGCCTTTACGAAGAGCGATCCCTTCGACATCGTGACGTTCTGGGGCGGGGTAACGGCATTCGGCGAACCGGAGCATTTCTTGTCCGGTCTCTGGTCTTCGGAGGCGCCGGCGTTCGAGGATGGCGGCCGGAGGCCGTCCGGCTATTCGAACCCCCGCATCGACGAGTTGCTCAGCGAGTTGAAGGTGACGATCGACATTGCCAAGCGCATGCAGATAACGCAGGAAGCCGACCGCGTGCTGTTGCAAGATGCGCCCAGCAAGCAGTTCGGGTTTCTGATGTTGGTCAACGGAGTCGGCCCGCAGGTCCGCAACCTTCGGGCGGCGCCGCTCGCTCACAGCCTCTGGCTCTTGCGGGACGTTTGGATCGACACAAAATAAGCGCCCATCGGCTCTGGTAAGGGACGCTTGAACTCGCCTCTTGAGAGCCGCGTGGCGGTGATTGACCACGGGGAATGAGCGGCGTGGACCAAAGCTGGCGGATCACCGAGGACATGATCGCGTGGGTGCGAAGCCTCATCGGCGTCGAGATGCACCCGCAGAGCACCTACTTCAACACCCAGGCGTCGCGCGACACGGTCCGGCATTTCGTCGATGCCCTAGCCGATCCAAACCCCCTCTACCGAGACGAGTCGTACGCTAGGACGACTCGATACGGAACGCTGGCGGCGCCGCCGAGCTTCCTCTATTCCGTCTATCTTCCCGGAGGCGGCATGTCCAACATGGGCAACTGGCTCCCGCCGGGCAACGGGATGGACGGGGGAAACGACTGGGAATGGTTCGCCCCGATCCTCGAGGGAGACTCCTTCACGTACTCAGAGAAGATCACGAGTGTCGTTGAGAAGCATACCCGCATGTGGGGCCGGGCCTATCGAATCGACAGCGAGGTTGAATTCTGGAATCAGCGCGGCGAGAAGGTGGCGAAAGGCTCGGGATGGGTATTTCGCCTCGACCCGGTTGAAGAGCCCGCCGGCGGACGTCGGCCCGTTCAAACGTATACGAACGACGAGTTGCGACAGATAGTGGAAGGCTATCGTGACGAGACCGTGCGGGGAGCGGAGCCCCGGTACTGGGAAGACGTGCAGCCCGGCGACGAATTGCCGCCCGCGGTCCGCGGACCGTTGGACGCTCAGGACTTAACCGCGTGGGTTGTTGGGGCTGGGACCAGCTCGCTGCAGGCTCACAGGCAGGTCGCCTACCCCGACGTTCGGCCTGACTGGAAGAGATCGCTCGGCAAGGCAGTGGAATACACCTTGAACGAACCGACCTGGATTGAACGGCCTCAGGAGCGTGAGCACTACAAGTCCATGCTGGAGCATTTCGACCCCGCGGGCGCGGAGCAACGAGGCGTGGGCGCGCCGTTCGACTTCGGGCCGCAACGGATGTCTTGGCTCATCATGCTCATCACCCACTGGCAAGGGGACGAAGGGTCTCTCAAGCGGTTCTATTGCGAACTGCGCGACCTTAACCAGTTGGGCGACACGACCTGGCTGAGAGGGTATGTCGTTGATAAGACGGTAAGCAACGGAGAACACCTGGTCGACATAGCGTGCCGGGGCGAGAACCAACTGGGCAAGGCGACTATTGTAGGGAACGCCACGGTCGCGCTGCCTTCGCGGCAAGGTTGACGGCGTTCCCCAAGACCAACAACTTCCGTTGGAGAATTGATGGCTGGCCGTCCTCTGCAAGACGTCACGGTCGTCGAATACGCCGAGTCGATCGCGGCCCCGTTCTGCGCGCGGCTCCTCGCGGACTTCGGCGCGACCGTCATCAAGGTCGAGCGGCCATCCGGCGATCCCGCGCGAAGGCTTGGCCCCTTCCCAGACGACGTCCCCCATCCGGAGCGCAGCGCTCTGTATCAGTATGTGAACCGGGGAAAAGAGGGCGTGACCCTCGACATCGAATCGCCGACCGGCAAGGCTCTCTTGCTACGTCTCATCGGACAGGCGGATATCTTCGTGACGTCCGTCAAAGGCGACGAGGCGCGCGCGCAGGGCCTGGATTACAAGGCGCTCAAGGAGTTGAGACCGCCGCTCCAACTCACGGCAGTGACGCCCTTCGGCTGGGCGGGTCCCTATCGCGGCTACGACGGCAATAGCGCCACGCTTTCCCATGCCGGAGGGTGGGGATACATCAACCCGCGGCTGGCGCCAACGAAGGACATTCCGCCGTTGACTCCACCAGGCCACCTGGCGGAGTTTTATGCAGGGCTGTGCGCGGCGAGCGCCTCCATGCTGGCGTTCTTCCTGCGGAACCGGAATGGCACTGGGCAACTGGTGGACGTCTCGATACAAGACACGGCAGTAAACCTCATGATGCTCAATTTCGCCCGATACTCGGGTACCGGCAAGGTCGACAGCCGGGTCGGCCGATCGTTCGGAGCGCCGCTGCACGTCGTTCGTTGTAAGGATGGGTACATCTATGCCCAGTGCGAGACCCAAGAACAATGGGAGCGGTTCGTCGAGCTCATGGGTAGTCCGGACTGGGCCACCGACCCGCTCTTCGCTACCAGATACAGCCGTGCCGACAACTGGGAGGCGCTGGCCCAACTGATGGATACGTGGTTTCTAGACCACACAATGGATGAGATATACCATGAGTCGCAGCGGCACCGGATCCCTTTTGGGCCGGTGGTGACGGCGGCAGATGTCCGCGAGTCGCGACAATTGGCGGCCCGGGGTTTCTTCGTTCCGGCGGAAGACCCCGACATGGGCGGGGCGCGCTATCCGGGAAGCCCGGTCAGGATGGAGAAAAGCCCGTGGCACGCCGGGGGACGAGCGCCGAGGCTCGGCGAGCATAGCGACGCCGTATTCTCCGGTCGGCTCGGCCTTTCCAAGGCGGACGTGATGCAGCTTCGCGAGGCAGGCGTCATTTAGCAGGCCCCCGCTTGCCGGAGACTCTCTCATTCGCAACCTGCTAGAAGGGGAAGCAGTAGAGGCATGACAACGACAAACGGAGTACTCGCCGGCATTCGCGTCTTGGATCTGGGGCGCATGATGGCCGGGCCTTACTGCGGCAAGCTTCTCGCCATGATGGGCGCCGAGGTCATCAAGATCGAGAATGAGGCGCGCTTCGACACGACGCGTATCCTCCCGCCGGTGGTCGAGGGGCACGCGGGCAAGAACGGCAGCGTAAGCTACAACACCCTCAACACGGATAAGCAGAGCCTCCTCATCGACCTCAGCCACCCGACGGGGAAGGAGCTGTTTCTCGACCTCGTACGCTTGAGCGACGTGGTGCTTGAAAACTTCTCGCCGAGGGTCATGCCCAAGCTCGGACTCCACTACGAGGCGCTGCGGGCCGTGCGGCCGGACATCATTCTCGCCTCCCTTTCGGGCTTCGGCGCAACGGGGCCGGAGAAGGACTACATGTCGTATGCGACGGTCATCGAGGGCTTGTCCGGCATCACCGCTTTGAACACCTTTGCCGACGGCGACCCTTGGGGCGGCGGCCCCCCCTTCCCCGACTACTTCATGGGCGCGACGGCTTCGCTGGCGATAGCCGTGGCGCTGACACACCGGGACCGCACCGGTGAGGGGCAGCACGTGGACGTCTCACAGTTGCAGTCAGCCGTGATGTTGTTTCCTGAAGCGGTGCTCGACTTCGAACTGAATGGCCGCGTGGCCGAGCCGATGGGGAACGTCAGGCAGGGGTCTGCTCCCGCTGGGGTGTACCAATGCGCCGGCGAGGACCGCTGGATCGCGCTGGACGTAACGACCGACGAGGAGTGGAAGGGCTTGTGCCAAGCGCTCGGCGAGCCCTCGCTCGCGGCCGACCGCAGGTTCGCGACGGCCGCCGCCAGAAAGCAGAACATTGGAGAGATCGAGGGCTGGCTCGCCGAGAAAGCGAGTTCGCGAGACGCCGAAGAGCTATTTCACGCACTCCAGCGCCGAGGGGTCAAGGCAGCTATATCCACCAGCGTCAAGGATCTGCTCGATGACCCGCACATGCAGGTCAGGGGCCTCCTCACGGAAGTAGACCATCCGCTCAGTGGGAGGGGAATCTCGGTTCACGCGCCTTGGCGGCTGGAGGAGACACCCAGCCGTATCGAGAAAGCCGCCGCCCGCTTGGGTGAGCACACCCGTCCGATCCTGCGCGAACTTTTGGGTCTATGTGAGACTCGTGTTAGCGAGCTGGAGTACGAGCGGGTCGTGGTGTAGTAGTGTGGGGCTCGACGTAGCCGGCGCGGCATGGCGTAAGAGCTACGCCTTTGCTCGACAGCAGCCGCTAGGGTTCGCGGGAGCGCTCATCCTCGCCGTGACGCTGGTGATGGCGACTTTTGGGCCACTGCTCGTGGGTGACCCCGCCCTCTTCCGCTTCGACGAACGTTTGCTCGCGCCGTCATGGGCACACCCACTGGGAACGGACGGCTTTGGACGGGACGTACTTGCGCGCATCGTAGTTGGCGCACGAACCGAGGTGATCGTCACCGTGGCCGCAGTGGTCCTCGGCTCAGGCTCCGGAGCGATTCTCGGCCTGATTAGCGGATACTATGGCGGAAAGGTGGATGACGTCATCCAGCGCGTCGTAGACGCCCTGATGGCGTTCCCGGTGCTCGTGTTGGCCTTGGCCATTGTGGCGGTGATGGGAGCGGGGGCCTTCAGCATTATCGTGGCGATCTCGGTGCCGTTGGCGGCGAGATCAAGCCGCGTCGTGCGAGCCACAGCGCTAAGCGTCAAGAGTACGGAGTTCGTCATGGCCGCAAGAGCGCTCGGCGGCAGCGGACCACGGATCATGCGCTCGCACATAGCGCCTCAGTGCTTCGCGCCTTTCGTTGTGATCAGCACGGCAATGCTTGGGATAGCGATTCTGGCCGAGGCGGCGCTGAGCTATTTGGGGTTTGGTCCGCCGCCTCCCTCAGTTTCGTGGGGCGGCATGCTCTCGTCTGACGCCACGGAATTCTTCCGAAAGGCCTGGTGGATCGCGGTCTTCCCCGGCGTCGCCATCAGCCTCCTCGTGTTCGCCGTCAACATGCTCGGAGACACCTTGCGCGACGTGACGGACCCGCGTTTGCGGAATCTTGTGGCAGGTGGCGGTGAAGGCCTTCAAGGCGGGTGAGGGAACCCTAGGCGCCATGTGTGTTTCGGACCATGCGGCCTCCGCGCGGAAAGGGACGTAGCCGTGCATCGGTACATCGCACGCCGGATTGCATCGCTGTTCGTTGTCCTCGTCATCATGTCCGTGGTGGTGTTCATCATTTTGCGGGCATTGCCGGGCGACGTCGTCGACGTCCTCCAAGGCGAAGAGTCGACGACCCTCACCGCCGAGCAAGAAGAGGCCCTGCGTAAGCGGCTCGGGATCGATAGGCCGCTCCACGAGCAGTACTTTTCCTGGATCGGAGGCATCCTGACTCGTGGAGACTTCGGCTCCTCTCTGTACACACAACAGAGTGTCAACACCCTGTTCAAACAACGCCTCCCGGTCACGATATTGCTGACCGTTTACAGCATTGGCTTCATGGTGCTGATTGGAATACCCCTGGGCATCATAAGCGCGCTACGACCCAACTCCCCAGTCGACCTCCTCGCCCGGATCGTCGCCGTCCTGGGCCTCTCGGTGCCGAGTTTCTGGCTTGGGATCCTTTCGCTCGTCGCACTCGTGACGTGGCTGAACTGGAGCCCGCCGCTGGGCTACAGCGGACCGATCGCGGATCTGTCCGAGCACGCGCAGCAAATGGTGTTGCCAGCCGTGATCGGTGGCCTGGCCTTCGGCGCAATCCTCGCCCGAATGACGCGTTCAAGCATGCTGGAGGTGATGGGCGACGACTACATCCGGACCGCGCGGAGCAAGGGGTTAGCCGAGCGGTTCGTCGTCGCCCGCCACGCCGCACCGAACGTCATGCTCCCCGTTCTCACCGTCATCGGCATACAGGCGGCTGCCGTGATCGGAGGTGTGGTCGTTCTTGAGAGCGTGTTCAGCTTACCCGGGTTCGGAACCTTGATGATCGACGCGGTGCGCAACCGCGACTACATCGTCGTGCAGTCCGCGTTGATGCTGGTCGCCGCAGCTGTGATTCTAATCAACCTGGTGACGGACGTGCTGTACGCATACGTCGACCCCAGGGTCCGCTACGACTAGGGCGACTTACCAACGCTCAACACCGCGCGACGCGAAGTCCCCATAGGCTGTTCTTGATGGTTGGTTGGGGCCTACTGGACCAATCTGAACCGTAACACGAAGGTTCTCGATTCTGTCCACCCTGGTACCCCTGCCTGGCCAAATCGAGAACCGAGGCCCCTTCGCTGGTCACGCCGTCCGACGGCATGGAGATGGTGCAGGTGAGCGTGGCCTCGTTTCCCACGACCGCCACACTCTTGACGAAGTTGCGGATGGCACGCAACCGCGTCACTGTTCGCGTGGGCGCTCAGATGCCGAGGGGGCATGCGCGGCGCGCTAGCAGATACGTACAGGGGGGCTGTCACCTTTGCAGCGACAGCCCTCCTAGCTTCTCATATGTACGGCCCCGGCAAGAGCGACATGTGGCATGACGAGTTGAGAAGCGTTGCTAGGTATGCTGTTTGCAATGATCTTCGGAATATGCTCTCAGGAGCCGAGGTCTAACGACAAGCACCAAGGAGATTTACGACAGTGATAGACGGTGTTCGGAGTGGTGCAGGACTGGTCGACGACCACACGCGGATAATCGCCCCTGGCAAGAGCAGGTAGCGCAACCGTGAATGCGTTCTCGAAGACCGTCCCGTATCTCCCTCCGATGACATTGCAATTGGCATAGTGTGCCAACACGACTTGAGGATCCATCGTGGCCAAATCACAAAGGGCGACGCGATAACACTGGTCATTCGAGGCCCATGCCGTTTCAGCGTAAGCTAGAGCTTTCTTACCAAAGAGAGAGTCAACGGCACTCATGGCTCTCTCCGATTCGTCACATTGAAACGCTGGGTAAGGGAAGTCCCTGCCGTCGACCGCAATGTCGTCGAGTGGCGCGTCAAACTCCACCAGCACCGGTGTGTCGTTATACGACGTACGGTTGTGGTGCCAGGCATAGTAGGCCGCCCCCCTCGACGGTACCACACGCACAGAGGGCAGGCCGTGTCGCCGACTCTCGTCTAGTATCTGAAGTACTTAGATCAGCCTTGCGGCCCAGCCTGTCATCGGGCAGCCTCCAACTCTGCAGCATGTTCCATGTCCCTTGCCCTTCGATGAGACCGTTCTCCCTTATCGATGCAATAGTCTGATCCGCCGATGAGGCGGGCACGGCAATCCCTCTAAAGAAGCGCAGGGTTGTCATCGATATACGCGCCAGATCCGAATGTTCTATAGCTGCCCGAAGATTCCCTCAGGAATCCGCACCTGTTGGAGATCTCTGTCTGTGTCATGATCGTAGATTCGTCCCTATCGTCAACGCCGAAGTCTGAGGTGGACTTCCGATGGTTCCTCACCGAATGCGCGGAGTAGCTTGCAAGCATTACGAACAAACTGCGAACCGCCATATTGGGTGTCCATCCGTATCCTTGTATTCCTTACCGGAGCCCCGCCCCCTCGAAACTCATCCTCGCTCGGACTCAGAAGCTTTCGGCTGGGATGTGTGGGGGATTGAACCTCACAATTCTCCACATTCAACCGGCCTTCCTGGTATAGCCAAAATGCGATCTCCTCCATCATGTGTTTCCAAGACCTGACGGCTACCTGCGTTCCGTTGTGAAACCTAATGGCCACCGGAGCATTCCTGCCCCTCGGCTGAATGAATCGCGGAGCCTGGTCAAGAGGAATCTCCTGCTCCCGTGTAGCGTCCAGAGCGCGTATCGCCTGAACTGCGGGCTGTGACCCGACCTGCGCTCCGCCCTGAGAGGACGCGTGGAGGATATCCCGAACAGCGGCGCTGACGATGCTCCTGAAATGGCTGATTTGGTCTGGCGTCTTGTCCTTGGCTCCAACCCAATCCATTACCAGGGCTACAAGGTCGTCGGAGGGTCTGTCCATCAACTCACGGCGTAGCCTCTCTCTTATGACCCGCGTGGCTCTCAAGCCATCTACCCACTGAAGGAATCCTTGCGGGTCGCCGACCTTGTCCTTGCAGGTTGAAAGTCTCTGTATTGCAGTCTGGTCAGGGTTACGCAGGTCGAGAACAAGGAATGGCTCCACGTCCATCTGCTTGACCCTTCCTTGGTTCCCCTCCGAATAGAAGCGGTATTCGATCCCATTTGTGTAGATACCAAGCATCGCCGTGGGAACCTGACTGAAGTAGCTGGCCAATTGGCCGCTGTCGTCCAAGGGCATGCTTGCTTTCTTGCATTCGATCAGAATACGCACTTCGCCATCCGGCCTGATCGCGTAGTCACAATTCTTCTTCGTCGAGCCCATTCGTATCGGGAACTGCATGAGGACTTCGGTAGGATCGTGCGCGTCGTAGCCAAGGGCATCAATGAACGGGCTCACCAAGTACTGCTCTGTCGCTCTTTCAGAGAATCCGGCAAGCTGCATGCCTTGGACCCTCTCGGCCAATTCATGCATTTGGACTTCCACACTCATGGCAACAAAGGACTCCTCCGCAGGCAGCCTAGCAGGCCGACTAGTACTCGCTGACGATCAAGATTGCCGCAGTCATTGGCGACGCTGAACCGATT
This sequence comes from Dehalococcoidia bacterium, assembly GCA_965261455.1. Classification (GTDB taxonomy): domain Bacteria; phylum Chloroflexota; class Dehalococcoidia; order SHYB01; family SHYB01; genus DAOUKH01. The sequence continues at coordinate 1,041,817 of OZ253453.1, forward strand.
TCGCGTCTCCCAACTATTGGCCAACCCTGTCTACCGGCACGCTGGCAGACGTGACAGGCACCAAATAGGTGGAGGCGAAGTTCATTTCCGAAAGCCACCGCCGGAACGATTCGTTGTCGCTGAACTGCTTGAATAGCTCCGTGTGGTCTGCGACCTGTTCGGTCATAGCACGTTCCAGGGCCTTGTCGTGCTCGATACGCGCGTTCTGCTTGTCGGAGTTGGCCATGGCGTTCTGGTACGCCTTGTCCCCGGCAACCTTCGTGGGCAACTCTTCGGCAATCACCTTCTGGATCTTGTCTGGATCCCTCCACTCGATGTTGCCGAACCGGTCGTTGAAGTCCTTGATGATGTTGGAGAGCCGGTCCAGCTCCGGTGCCGGCTTCTGCCCTCCACCCTCGGTGGGGACCGGGCCGATCTCCGCGTCCTCATCGGGGAGTTGGATGTCCTGTACCGCCTGTTTCTCCACGCGGTAGCTGTCCATGTCGATGGCTTCGAGGATCCCCTTCGACAGGTCGTCCTCGGCGGGGGCGGGCAGCTTGGGAACGAGGAACGTCAGGAAGATGGAGAGCTTCTCCCACTCGGCGTAGGTGTAGGGCAGGATGACTGCCAAGAACCCGTAGGCGCGGAGGAACGCCTTCGCCCTGCCCTTGAATTCCACCTGGCCATCCTCGTCCAATTGCTCTCGATAGGTCGCCACGCAGGCGTCCAGGATGGGATCGAGCTGGTCACGGTCGGCTCCCGAAAGGTACAGCGCCACCAACTCGTCCACCTCGGCTGAGCCGTAGACCTGATAGCCGTCCAGCGCCGCCTTGAGGTCGTGCAGCCTGTCGGGGTCGGTTTCGTCCGCCAGGATGGTCGTCTTGTAGTAGTCGGCGAAGGCGTACTGGATGGTGTCGGCGTCGTTGGCGAAGTCCAGCACGAAGGCGTCGTGCTTCTTGGGATGCGCCCGGTTGAGGCGCGATAGCGTCTGCACCGCCTTCACGCCGGACAGCGGCTTGTCCACATACATCGTGTGCAGCAGCGGCTCGTCGTAGCCGGTCTGGAACTTGTCGGCGCAGACGAGGAAGCGGTAAGGGTCTTTCTTGATGTTGTCGGCGATCAGATTGGACGAGAAGCCGTTGAGTGACGCCTCGGTGACCTTGACGCCGCCGTATTCGTGCTCGCCGGAGAAGGCGACGATGGCCCGGTATGGACTCTTGCGCGCCTCTAGATAGTCCCGCATGGCGTCGTAGTAGCTGATGGCCCGCCGGATGCTGCTGGTAACCACCATGGCCCGAGCCTGGCCGCCTATCTTCCGCAAGCCGGCCACCTGCTCGTGGAAGTGGTCCACCATGATCTCGGCCTTAAGGCGGATGGCCTGATCATGGTCCTCGACATAGCGGCGCAGCTTCTTCCCAGCTCGCTTGGTATCGAACTCCGGGTCTCCCTCGACCGTCTTCACCAGCCGGTAGTAGGTGTCCACCGGCGTGTAGTGCCGCAGCACGTCGATGATGAACCCCTCCTGGATCGCCTGCTTCATGGTGTAGGAGTGGAAGGGCACGTGCTTGGTGCGCCCGCTTTCGGGCACGGGTGTGCCGAAGATCTCCAGGGTCTTGTTCTTGGGTGTGGCGGTGAAGGCGAAGTAGCTGGCATTGGGCAGGAGCTTCTTCGACTCCATCAGCCGGTTGATCTGGTCCTCGGTGGTCTCGTCGTCTTCTTCGGCGCCGGCTTCCCCCAGGGCCATCGACACCGAGGCCGACGTGCGCCCGCCCTGGCTTGAATGGGCTTCGTCGATGATGATGGCGAACTTCCGTCCCCGGTGGTCGTTGCCGATGGCATCGAGGATGAAGGGGAACTTCTGGACGGTCGTGATGACGATACGCTTGCCCTCGTGGAGCAGCGCGCCGAGATGACCGGAGCTCTCGGCATGGCCCACCACGGAGCCGACCTGAGCGAACTGCTTGATGGTGCCCTTGATCTGCCTATCTAGCACTCTCCGGTCGGTGACGACGACCACCGAATCGAAGAGGGCGTTGCCGTCCCGCTCCAGCCCGATGAGCTGGTGGGCCAGCCAGGCAATGGAGTTGGACTTGCCGCTGCCCGCCGAGTGCTGGATCAGATACTTGGGGCCGACTCCCCTACTGGACACGTCCGCCAACAGCTTGCGCACCACGTCGAGCTGGTGGTAGCGGGGCCATAGCTGCACCCGATTCCTGCGGCCGGTCTTGTCGTCCTTCGACTCGACGATCTGGGCGTAGTTCTCGATGATGTCGGTGAGTCCGTCGCGGGTGAGGACCTGCTTCCACAGGTAGTCGGTCTTGAGGCCGTTGGGGTTCGGAGGGTTGCCCGCGCCGTCGTTCCACCCCCGGTTGAAGGGCAGGAACCACGACGCCTTGCCCTGAAGGTGCGTGCAGAAGCGCACCTCGTGATCGTCGACGGCGAAGTGGGCCAGGCAGCGGCCAAGCTCGAAGAGCTTCTCCCTTGGGTTGCGGTCCCGCTTGTACTGCTCGACGGCATCGTCCACCGTCTGCTTGGTCAGGCTGTTCTTCAGCTCGAAGGTCGCGATGGGCAGGCCATTGATGAACAGGCACAGGTCGAGGGCAAGCTGTGTATTGTCGCGGCTGTACTGGAGTTGGCGCGTGATGCTGAAGCGGTTCTGCCCGTGCTGGACCTTGGCCTTCTCGTTCCCCGGCGACGGCGTGCCGTAGAGCAGGTCGATCTGATGGGGCCCGTGCCTGATGCCACCGCGCAGCACCTCGATGGTGCCGCGCTTGGCGATTTCTCCCTGTAGCCGAGCCAGGAACTTGCGCCGCGTCGGACTGTCTTGATCGAGGTCGAGCGACTCGGCGGCGATGGGCTGGGTGTCCCGGAGGAAGGCGGCGAGATGGACGAGGTCCACGCAGTACTCGCGGTCGTAGTCGTGCGGGTCGCCGCCGACCCAGCCTGCGTTGTACACGGCCGGCCGCTCATGTATCGCGCCCGGCTCTGGCGGATCGCAGGGGTGGCCCGCCATCGCCGTGCAGATGAGACGCTCAAGTCCCTTCTCGCTGGTGTCGGTGGTCACGCTATCCGTCGCCTCTTATCGGGATGTAGACCTCCCTCAACTCCCCAGGCTGCGCCTCAGCGGCGGCGGCTCGAATGTCCTCGATCCTCGACCGGGCGTAAGGCCAAGCCCCAGAGAGCAGTACGATGATGGCCAGCCGCCTGCCCGCAAGGTTCTGCTGATGCCTCATGTTCTGGTCGGTAGTAATCAGAATCTCGTAGCCATCCTGTTCGGCGCTGTCGATCAGGTCTCCGTTGGCCAACTGGTCCCACCCCTTGTCTGCCGCCGTATCGACTGAGTGTCCGGGGAGTTCCCGACTGAGGGGCCTGGGCGTGCCGTGATCAAACAGTATCTTCAAGGCCTGCTCGCCGGCACGGGCGTCTTCAGGGAGTCGGCCACGTATTGCAGGACGGCTCTCACCTTCCATTCGTCCACGGGCGCGAACCACTCCATGAAGTCCTCGACGGTGGCGCCGGCCTCCAGGTTCTCGAACAGGGCGGATACGGGCAGTCTGCTGTCGGTGAACACCCACGCCCCGCTCACCCTGCCGGGCACACTCTCGACCGCCGGGCACTTGCTCCAATCCGTCATGCCGTGACCTCCTCTTCCACTACCGAATCTTCTACTGACTCGTCGATGTCGTAAAGGTCACTGGGAAGATCGTCTGCCGACGGCGTACTATTCCCTATCGGGTCCTGGTCGTCATCCTCCTCCGGCAACTGCGCCGCCGCCTCGCGCACGTCCAGCTTGCCGGTCACCACGTCGGCGATGAGCCGGGTGCGGTATTCCTGCACAAGGTCAATTTGGCGGTGGGTACGGGCGATTGCACCGTCAATGCGTGAGGAGGACCGAGAGAGCTGGCAGAGAATATCGGTTTGTTCTGACGGCGGTGGTACAGGAACGTATAAATCAGAGTACTTTTCTGCACTGATGTTTTGAATCGTGGCGATGATGAAGGTAGAGTTTTTCCATTTGGCGAAAGTTGCACTTTGGGTGAACGAGAAAAGATATTTTGGATCTATCAGCGAACACCGTGGTCGAACACGAATAAGGTAACCGGCATGGCATGCCTCCCCAGTATCCGAAGAAACAAGGAAGGTCTTTCCCACCGTTGCGCCACTTCGTGCAAAGAGAATGTCACCGGATTGAACCATGTAGTCTTCCGCTATTGCCGGGGGGAGTGAGCGGAATGCCTCATTTCTAAGCTGACCGTCTAAATCAAAGTCAGTAATCCTTAGATACCTAGGCCAGGCAGGGTTATCGTATTCCGCTGCGGCGTTGGCCCCATATTTTGGCTTGCCTTCAATCAAATGACGCAGCCGCCGCACCTCCCAATGCGCTGGCACGTCGTCGAGCCACTCGACGCCGGAGGGCTTGAGGGGGACGTCGGGGTCGAGGCCGCGGGTGACGGCCTGGTTGATGACGGCCTGCTTCTCCTCCTCCAGCAGCGCGATGAGCTTCCGCTTGGCGCCGACGTACCGCCGGATGCGCCTGTCGGCGTAGTCCAGGTAGCGGACAATGGCGGTCTGCTCGGGGAGGGGTGGGACGGGAGTATAGAGTTGATAGAGATCATCCGTGTACAGACGGAGCCTACTGTCTACTACGCCAGTGGATGCAGTTTTGATGTAGGACCTGTAAACCTGAGAGCGAAGTAGGTAATGGAAGAACCACGGGTGCGCATCGGCCAAGAATTGGTAGACACAGTATGCAGGACTCGCTATGCCATGGAATTGCGAAATCCCCAGGCTGCCATTCCACGCGAGCATGATGTTGACTACAAGATCATGGCGTCTAACACACTTGTAGCCCACCAAGGACGCTGCCCGAGTGTCGGGGCCCGCTTCGCCATCTACCCGCTTACGTTCCGTGACTCCAGAATATTGCGACACCCGGAGCAACTGCTCGCTTCCGTCAGCCGAACGGTCGTCCCGCTCGTGCAAAAGATACTTGAAGCGCCGCATCTCCCAATTGGTGGGCACGTCGCCAAGCCACGCGACACCAGAGGGCCTGTAGGCAGGGTAGGGGCGGGAGGGGCGCCTTGCGTCCATCTCCTGTTCACGGGGCTTCATCGCCACCATAATACTCGTCAATCTCCTGACACATGTTCCGCAGTTCGCGTAGCTTGGTCTGCAAATACCATGTGAATATATGTGCTGCTTCAGGATCGGGTTTTTGGATGTCATTATCCTCAGAGAAAAAGGCTCGCAATTCCTTCATCGGGTACTGGAGTTCGTGCCAAAGCAAGCTTATGCCCTGATCGCTTTGAGGAGGCTGGCCTCGTTCCGATAACGCCTTTTCGACGTCGCAGAGCAACTTCTCTACGCTCACCAGAGCGGCAACTGCCAAAGTGTGGTCAAATCCCTTGGAGTCCGATGCGCCTGCACTTATCTTCCCCAATAGATACTCGAGTGAATCTGGGAAGATTTTTGTTAGAGGCTTGTCGCGGAACTTGGCTTTGTGGTCAGCTATTTGACTCTGTAGGCTGCTGTTCAGTTCTCTCAACGCCTGGCTAATGAGTGACTCGTTGTCGCAGAGCGTCCGTGTGATGTCGACTGATGTCACTTGCCCCTGTCCGTCCTGCCTGTACTCCATCACGTCCATTTTCTCCAGTGACAACGAGGATCTGTTGATAGCATAGTAAGATTCAGTCTTCTTTCTCTTGTAGCTAGTTGGATGACCAACGATGCGATTCCTGATCCCACGAACCTCTTCTAGGACGGGAGAGTCAGCAATCTTGAACGGGAAGGAAAGAGCCTTCGCCAAGTTCATAAGTGCATCTTGTTGGAGAATTACCCCTTGGAAGACCCCGTAAATGGCCAAATACAGGCTCCCCTTATCGGTCTGGTCAGACGATGGATCGAGAAGGCGAAATACGTCTATAGCCATCTGAGCATCCTCGATCGTATCCAGACAACTCGCGACTTGGTAGCGGAGACTGTCGCTTTCCAGAAATATATGCTCCACTAGCGGATCGAAGATGGTATCTCGAACTGTCTGAGACAGTTCATGAATCGTCGCGGCCGGGTATGGGTTGGAAGAGGTCATGGGTTCTATAGGTCAAGGCACTGCTGACTTACCTTGTCCACCCTTGGGAGCACCTGCGCCGGACCCAATTGCGGCCAAATGAAGGCCGTCCATTCTGGGGTGGAGTTCCCAGCCGCCGCACGAAAGCTTGGTGGATCCACTCACTAATTTGGGCCGGCGTCCAGGGCTGTGGCCAATGAAAGATACGCGCATAGGGGTCGGCACCCTCGCAGTTGTCAGAGAATCTCGGAGGGCACAAGTGGGAATTGACCGTTCGCTTCCCGTAGTCGGAATGACTGGGCAACAGAATACCGAGAAGCCCACACCTAGGATTCTTCTTGGTCCTCCGCAGGCTCGACCCGATCTCCCAGTCCACATGTTTCCGTTGCCATGTGCAAGGACCGATCAGCACGATGGTGACCGTGGCGTCTCGAATGTAGTCGTCACGAACCTTCTGACGTACCGTCGCGGTCTTCAGGCCAGTGTCGTCGATGTTCCCCGTATCGACCGACCTGTCCAGTATCCGCGTGCCCATCATGCGAACGAACGTTTCCTTGTACTTTAGGTCCTGTTCATGGAAGCTGATGAATACCTTGTGTCTGGATATCTTAGGGGCCATAGCCTTGCACCGCCTACAGGATCAGCCACCAGGCCAGCAGCACCGTGCCGACCACGGCGATGTAAAAGGGGAGCACGGAGAAAGACCGGAACATCGACCAAAGGAGTACCGGTGCCACGGGGCCGTAGGGTGCCACGACGTAGAGGTCTGAAGCGGATACTTCCCCTGCGTGGACTTTCCCAACAAAACTGTCGTACGACTCGATGAATCTCCTCTCCAGCATCAGGTAGTAGGCATCCAGCAGGTAGAGCAGCACCGTCGGCGCCAGTGCAATCAGCGCGTGTTCCGCCTCCCCGGTTCGAGCCACCAATACCAAGATGGCCGCCACCAGGGTGACGCCCCACACCTTGCACGAGCGGCTATTCTCCGCCATCCGCTGTATCACCCCCTGCACGATGGTCAGGTGAGCCTGGACGGCGGCCGACTCCACGCCGAGATTGTCGTTGTCACCCATCTAGCCGCTACCTCCGACGATGTCCGCCAACAACCCCTCCGTCTCCCGCTCCAGCGCCAGGATGTCGGCTCGTATCTCCTCCAGCGGCCGCGGGGGCTGGGGCTTGTGGAAGTGGCGGGTGTGATGAATTGGGTTCATAGCTGAAGCGCATTTAGGAGTTCGTCGACACTCATTCCGTGATGTCGCGCGACGCTCTTCAAGACACTCAATAGCGTCTTCGCCTTGATCGGATTGTGCTGAGGGAGCACCTCATGGTGTTCGCCATTGACGTGGGTCGTGACCCGAACGTGAGAACCGCGCTGCCGCACGGCTTCGTAGCCCAACCGTCGGAGCGATGCCTGGAGCGCCGCGCCGCTCACGTCACGAGGCAATCTCACGCGACCAGGACCTCTTCCCGTACGAAGTGCAACCGAATCAGCTTGGGCCGCGGCATAGTGTCGTCGAAGTAACAGTCGACGGCCTCTTTGACGTTGCGGCGAAGATCCTCCAAGGAATCGCCCTCCGTGTGGATGCCGTATCCCAGTGCGCTAGCGGTGTAGCCGCCGTCCACCTCATCCTCGCTAACTTCGAATATGATCTCGGTCTCAGACATTGGCTCCTCCTATAGGTTTGCATTGCTTTGCCGGCAGGACGCTACTTTACGTCCGTCGGGCCGCCCGCGGCCACGATGTCCGCCAGCAGCCCCTCCGTCTCCCGCTCCAGCGCCAGGATGTCGGCCCGTATCTCCTCCAAGGGCCGCAAGGGCTGGGGCTTGTAGAAGTGACGGGTGAAGCTGATCTCGTAGCCGACCTTGACGCTCGACGGTGCGTACCAGGCGTCGGGGGCATAGGGCAGCACCTCGCGGCGGAGGAAGGCCTCGATGCCGCCTTCCTCTAGCAGCGGGACCTGCTCGGTGTCGCGCAGGTCGGAGTCCGGTTCGTACTCGACGACGGCGGGCCTGCCGTCAAGCGTGACCGGGAACAGGCCGTGTAGTGGCTCAGGCGGTGTGCCCCTCTTGTGGAGCTTCTTGATTACCGGCGGCGCGGTCTCGGAGCGGCCCGCCCCTTCCTTGAGCGCCTTGATCTCCTTGGCGCTATAGGACCGCTCGGCGTCGATGCCCTCCAGCCTGAGTGGGCGCTCCACGGTGACCTTCCAATAGCCGAAGGCCTCGTTGGGGAAGATCTTCGACTCCTCCGTCTCCTCGAAGGCTAGAAAGACCTCGCAGATGCGGCGGACGTCCTCGTCGGAGAGCTCGCAGTTCTTGCTGCCCAGATTCTTGCGCAGCGGCCGGTACCACTGGGTAGCGTCGATGAGTTGCACCTTGCCGCGGCGCTGTTCCGCCTTGCGGTTGCTGAGCACCCAGATGTACGTGGCGATGCCGGTGTTGTAGAACATGTTGAGCGGAAGCGCGACGATGGCCTCCAGCCAGTCGTTCTCGATGATCCAGCGGCGGATGTTGCTCTCGCCCTGCCCGGCGTCGCCGGTGAACAGGGAACTTCCGTTATGGACCTCGGCGATGCGGCTGCCCAACTCGGTACCGTGCTTCATTTTGCTCAGCATATTGGCCAGGAACATCATCTGGCCGTCGCTGGAACGGGTGATGAGGGAGTAGTCGGGGTCGTCTCGGTGCTCAAAGATGAAACGCGGGGCCTTGATACCGGACTTGCCGCCCATGCGCTCTAAGTCAGTCTTCCAGCTCTTGCCATAGGGCGGATTGGAGAGCATGAAGTCGAACTCGCGGGCCGGGAAGGCGTCGGTGGAGAGTGTGGAGCCGAACTGCACGTTGTCCGCTTCGATGCCCTCACCCTTCAGGATGAGGTCGGCCTTGCTGATGGCGTAGGTCTCGGGGTTCACCTCCTGGCCGTAAAGGTGGACCGATACCTCCTTGCCCCGTTCGCTGGCCAGTTGCTTCAGGGTCTCTTCGGCGACCGTCAACATCCCGCCGGTCCCACAGGCGCCGTCATAGACCAGATAGGTGCCGGACCTGACCGCATCAGCGACAGGCAGGAAGATGAGCCGGGCCATAAGCTGCACCACGTCGCGCGGGGTGAAGTGCTCCCCGGCCTCCTCGTTGTTCTCCTCGTTGAAGCGGCGGATGAGCTCCTCGAAGACCGTGCCCATGCCATGGTTGTCCAGGCCCTCCAAGCGAACGGAGCCGTCTCCATTCAGGACTGGCCTCGGGCTGAGGTTGATGGAGCGGTCCAGGAACTTCTCCAAAAGGAAGCCCAGCGCGTCCGCTTCCACCAGCGTGGGGATCTGGTTGTGAAACTTGAACTTCTCCAAGACCTCCTGGACATTCGGGGAGAACCCGTCGAGGTAGGCCTCGAAGTCGGCCCGCAGCTGCTGTTGCCTGCCGCGGGAGGTCAGGTCGCGGAGTCGGAACGGGGACGTGTTGTAGAAGGCTTCACCGGATGCCTGACGGAGAGCAGCGTCTTGGTTTGTCACGCCCGCGCGGTCCAACTGAGCCTTCATCCGGAGAACCGCGTCCTTCGTCGGCTCCAAGACGGCATCCAGGCGGCGGATGACGGTCATGGGCAGAATGACGTCGCGGTACTTGCCCCGCACATAAACATCGCGCAACACATCGTCCGCGATGCCCCAAATGAAGCTGCTAATGTTCAGGGCGCTCACTAACTCCTCCCTGATCCCGGCGTGCGGCCGCGGTGACTGGGACGCGACGCCGCAAGGCCGTCCCCGCCTGCGTAGGGCGCCAGGGAGGGGGTCGCCTCCGCCTACAACGTACCACGGCCAAGTCGGCGGTCACATTGTAGCCCCTGATCTCATATGGAAAAGCTCGCACGGAGTCCCTGCCGTCGGTGGATCCGGACCATTAAAGAGATATTAAAGGGGGTTTGTCGGTTGGGAAGCCCTACCCAAAGAGGGTAGCCCGACCCTCTTTGGGTGGGCTATTGCTTTCCCGGCCCGTCACCTAAGGTTTGGAGCAGCGGTTCCTGGCGAGGGACTGTCACGCGGATGGACGACGCCCAGGGCCGGGGGAGGAGCAGTCGTCAGGCCAAGAAGAAGCAAGGCCGATGGCATTGGGCATCGGGGAGGCAAGGCCGCGTGCAGGGTCAGCAAGATCCGGATGACCTTGGCGTCCTGGTCTCGGCGGGAAGCCTCGCACAGGGCTCCCGACATCTGCGGGCGAGGACCGAGGACCATTAACTAAGAGTATTAATAGGGCCTTGTCGCTTGGGGAGCGCCCCCCAGCTGGGGGGGTATTGCTTTTCCGGCGCTCCCCATAGGATTTCCGACAACGTCCTTTCGCAAGGGAGTGATCCTTGTCGCGGGATACCAGGATGTCGGCCCAGGTCCTCGGTGCGAGCGTAGTTCCAGCCCATGCGCGCCGACGGCAGAACAGGCACTTCGACACGATTGCCTGCCAGGAGAGTCCGCATGAACCGATTACTTAGACGGAAAGAGGTTGAGCAAATGGTCAGCCTGAGCCGCGCTTCCATCTACCGTTTAGCGGACAGTGGTGACTTCCCCCATCCCCTCCGCGTCGGCCCTCGTGCCGTGCGCTGGAGCTTGGGAGACATCGAGCAATGGATTTCGGAACGCCCTCTCGCAACCGACAAAGTAGAGAAGGTCAGCAAGGAGCCTAGTCACACGTCCGTATTGGTAGGTGGCGAGACGCGATGAACGAGCGACAGTTGACGTTGTGCGCCTCCGCACCTTTCGCTGACGGTCAGTCAGCCGCGCCCAGGCGTTGAGTATCGACGAAGACCCCTTCAGCGCCTGATTGAGAAGGGCGCGGGCCACCGGTACGCCGGTTGAGCTAATCACCGCCCGGAGCGATGGGGCCGCCGTGCAGGAGGCGGGGCTACGTCCATGCGTTTCTTACGCCCGTCGGGGGAGATCGTGACCGCAGAGCTTGGCGACCAGTTGGACACGCCCAGCCTCCGGCTCGACTTCCCCGCGCTGTTCGCTTCGGACATCACGGGGCGCGCCCGGCGCCTTCGCCTCGATGGTTCAGGCGGACATGGCGACAGAGCGGGCGGCGGCGCTGTCCGGCTTGCTCGCGGGGGAGTGATGGGACGGCGCGGAGCCGATGCGAGACGACGGGCGGCCCCGCTACGACCGCCGCCGGAGAGAATGGCGCTCGGAGGCCCGTGGGAGCGTTACGCCATTTCCGTCCTTATTGCATGGACAGCAAGAGCGGTAAGGGCTAGGGCGGCAATTACAATCAGGAAGCCGACGCCCAAGCGGAGCGGGTTCCTTCTCATTAGGGTTGCCCACTCCGAGAGGGTTGGCTGGTTGGGAATCCGATGGAAGGTCGTGGCACGTTACGGAGGCGCTCTATGTCGAAGTTGTCATCGTCCACGGTCTTGCCATACTCGAACCAGAACCTGTATGTGGTGGTCAGCGCGGTCACCGCTTCGGCTGCGCTCCTCGCCACGCCATTCGCCAGCTGCCGGTCTTTGTTCTCAAGGAGCTGTAGAAGCTCCCACCAGTACAAACCTTCTTCTACAACATAGACGCCACCATAGTGGCGGCGCGGTAGCCCCATCCCGACAATTTGCTGTTTAGACCGTATTTCATCAAACGAAGTGACCACGTTCGACCCCTATTCTTTGATTCCTGTAGCACCTGCTACTCGAAGGGTATCAAGTGTCCGCCTAGGGCTGCAACCGGGGCTTGTCACACTCCGCCAGCGGGCCTTATGGTTTCATTCTCGGCAAGACGTGGCGAGGCTAGGCGTGGCACGCCAAGGCAAGGCACGGCGGGGCAAGGCACGGCATGGGGATGGAGCGGGGCCAAGGCTCCCCGCTCCATCTTTTCTTCCACCACGCAAGACTGTGGGAAAGCTGCGCCTAACTGACGCTCGTGTGGTACACGGCGTGGTACGCATACCGCAATTAGGCGTTGCAACAGGTTTGGCGCGAATCTCACCTTCGGCACCACCCCTGCTTCCCACGCCTGGCCGCGTGATTCAACGGGGCGCGTGCCTTCGCCTCGATGGTGCAGGCGGGCATGAAGATAGAGCGGGCGGCGGGAGATTATGTAGATGGCTAGCCGGGGAGTGTTGTTGCGCGCACGGCGCGACGCTCTACGTTCAGTAGCCGACAGCAATAAACACGACAACGATGAGCAGGAGCCACGTCCAGCAACCGGGGCCGCCGCCTTCCCGCTCAAAGCGTTCGGCGTTCCTCCTGTTTGCCTTCAACCGGTTGTCTCTCATAACAGACGACCTTCCCAATAGCGACCCTAAGGGCCGAGGGTAGTAAACTGAGCCCCATGTTCCGCCCCGCCATGATAGCGGCGATGCTGGCCGCAGTTCTGGCCGTCGCCTGTTCCGCGCCCGACGGCGACGCCTAAGCCTACGGCGGTACCGACGCCGTACCAAGTGCCTTGCGGCGGCGCGGTGTATGAGGTCACCGAAGCCGCGCGGAAGGTGATCGCCGGCGACATCTGGCCGTCGGAAGCTGGCGAAGCCGTCTATCCGTTGGCGCATTGTATGGACGTGATTGCGGAAGCGGCGATCCGCGAAGTCACCCGCGCCGTCCAAGACACGGCCTACATGCAGCAACACGCGCTGCGAGACAATGACCGGCGCGAAGCCAACCAGGTCAACCGTGACCTGCGACGCTACTTGACGGCGTTGTACGGCGACGCGACGCCGGAAGACGCGTTGTTCGCCTACATGATCGTGCAGGAATGGGACGAAGCGCGCCGGCGGATGCCGGGCGGCTAAATCCGCAGAGCAATCCGCACCCGGTGTATAGCACGGTGACAACGGCAGAGTCATGCAAATGCGAAGTGACTTCGGATTGCCTTGACACGGACCGTATCAATGCAATCCGCACTGAGTGCGGAATTGGCAGAACGCGGCGGAAGCGATGGCGACGGAAATGGAGGGGTAAAGTTATAACAGACGCGGATCGAAACTTCGAAGCTCTGATTCACTTCACAAGGCCGTAGCGGTTGCGATTCTGGGCCTTGATGAATTGCCACCTGAACATCGAACGTCGGAGGGCTTCCTGCAGGTTCTTGACGAGTTGTTGTCAGAAATACCTAAAGCGCCTTACGTCCCTGGATTTCCTGATATGGACCCGCCGGAGTTGTACGAGCGCGTGCAGGCGTTTCGCCGCAACTTGGATGTTGCTTTGGACCAAGCAAGACGTGCAAAGGGGCGATCCCAAGACAATTGACCCCGTATGGCACCGCCGAGAGGGTGGGAAGCGGTGGGGTGGCGGCGGTGGAGTCACGATGCAACAGAAGAGGGGAGGTCGCAATGACTGAGACGGCCAAGACTACCTACGTCGTTCGGCACCAACCGTCATACAGCACTACTTGGCGCGTTGTCGGCTATTTCGAGACTGCAAAGGATGCCTTGGCCAAGTATGAAGCACTGCGCGAAGCCTGTCCCCGTGAGCGTGTATGGGTCGTCGAACTATACAGCGACCAAGTAACCGCCGACAGTCGGCTAAAGTAGCCGATCATCTCGCCGGTCTCACCGTCACACAGGGCCGGTTAGCCGGTCAGCCGTTCCTGGCGTTGCCGTGGGAACGGCGCTTCGTCCTGGGCGCGTTCCGCGACGGGGTGGCGGGCGCGGCCCTGAGCGTGGAGCGCGGCAACAGCAAGTCCGGGCTGATGGCGGGCGACTAGAACCGCTCCACGGCCAGCCGGGCGCGAACGTAGGAGCATGGTATGGTACAAATGCTCCTGTAGCGCCTTCCAACAGAAGTGGTTCGGCGCACACTTTCCGCACCTCCCCAATCTCACGGGCGACCCCCTACGGCGGCGGCCCCGGTGCACTTTCGGCACAAGCGGACGGACACGCGGTGCTTGACTGTGCGAGCGGCCAAGCCGTAGCGTCGACTACACACCCATCCTCTCAAGCCCAAGGGAAGGTGCGCGCCTGAGAGGAGCGAGGCGGGCCGCGCCTTGACCGATCTCCCTGCCTTGTGCGGAGGTAGCAACTGAAACGCTACGTGTACGACGACCCCAACCGGGGCGACAGCGTGGTGGTTCGCGAGGGGAGCACGCAGCGGGTCCGCTACGCGAACCTGCTGGCTGCGATCCGCGAACACCCCGGGGCCACCCGAACGTCGCCACCGCCCGACGAGAACCCGGCCTGGTACATCGGCGCCGGCGGACAATGGCGCAAGGACCCGGTGGGCCGGTGGGGCTGGAAGCGCGAGGGGATCCATGCGATCCTCGGCGTCCTGTCCGGCCTGCTGATCGTCGCCGCCCTGTTCGGCCAGCTTCCTCAGGGCTTGGCGCTGGGAACCGTTAGCATCATGTTCGCCGGTTTCCTGGCCTACGAGGTCACCGAGGGATTACGCATCCGCGATTGGGCATACCGCGACGTTGGCGGGTGGTTGACGGGGTTTAGCGCCTGCGTGTTCGCGGGTGTGCTGTGGTGGGTTTCGACGTGAAGCCGGCACTCGCGATGCGCGCCACCGGCTTCTGTTAGAATGCCCACCACTTCGGCGCTGCCCCATCTCTGGGCCTGATGGTCACCCCACCAACAGTAGGCTGTCTCAACGTGAGTCTGTCAGGCTAAGGCAGCGCCACCGGAGGAAACTCCATGGATTCATGTGACATCGTCATCATCGGTGCGGGGACGGCTGGAATCGCGGCCGCGCTGCGGGCCCAAGAGCTCGGAGCGAACGTCATTGCTCTCGAGCGCGGCCAAGAGATCGGCGGGGCGGCAGGGATTCGATTGTCAGGAGGCGCTTTTCACCTGGCTATGGGCTCTATGGACTTGGAGCCCGCGGCCATGCTCGCGCACATCAACAAGGTGACCGGCGGCGAGATCGCCCCGAACCTCGCGAGGATGGTCGCCGACGAGTCAAAGCCCAGCATCGAATGGCTGGCGACTCAAGGCATCCCCTTCAAGCCTCAGGGTGGGGAGCACGGAAAGTTCACCATCGATCCCCGCGGCCCTTCGACGCCGGGGAGGAAGTTCAATCGGGCGGCGGCACCGGACCGGGCTATGCGGGAGCTGCATTTCAAGTTCGTCGAAAAGGGCGGCGTCATCTACTATGGGGCCAGAGCCCAGTCCTTGACCCGGTCGAGCGATGGTAAACAATGGATAGTGGCGGCCACGGCAACGGTGGCCGGAGACCTCGAGGTCCAAGCGCCTTCGATGATCATCGCCGACGGCGGCTTTCAAGCGAACCCCCAGCTGCTGGACCGCTATCTCGGGCCCAAGGCCAGTAAGGGCTCTCTCCGGGCGCTTCATACGGCGAGCGGCGACGGGTTGACCATGGCGCAGGAGCACGGCGCCTACGTCGCGGGGGAGGGCCGGGGCGTCTATGGGCATATCCTGCACCGGAACGCGGCCTCCGACGAAAATTTCCTCCCCTACCCTATGTTCGACCAACTGTGCTTGATGGCCCCTGTCGTTGACAATGGGGGCGTTCTTCTGGAACACGCCGCTGCCGATGGCCCCGAGCTCACCGCCAGGATGCTAGCGTCCGCAGACCCGGCCGCGTACTGGGTTGTGCTCGACGAGCCGATGTGGACCGGGCCGGCCACCGGCGGCGGTCCGTACCATCCAAGCGTCAACCCCGCTATCGAGGAGCGCGGCGGCAGAGTCGAAAGAGGGGGCACGCTGGAGGAGCTGGCGCAGCGTTGCGGTATGGACCCGAAGTCGCTGGCCGAAGCCGTCGAGCGTCACAACGCGAACAGCGACACGAAGGTGACTACGGCGCCGTATTACTGCATCCCGGTGAGCCCGGGGATCACCTTCACGTTCCCCGGCATCGCCATCAGCGAGAAGACCGAAGTGCTCCACGAGTCCGGCGGCGTCATCTCAGGCCTCTATGCGGCGGGCTGCTCTTCGGGAGGGATCCACGGCAAAGCCGGCGGCGGCGGGTACATGGGCGGCCTCGGCATCGCCCTGATCACCGGGAAGGTTGCGGCCGAGTCGGCGCACGAGTACGCGGTGTCGCAGGCTGACGCGCCTACAACAGCCAGGTTGTAAGGACAGCAGCGGTCGCTAAAGCGTTGTGCTGCAGGCCGGGCAGAGATCTCAGCGCGCCGCGCCTGTGAGCGCCACGTAGCCGCGCTCGATTTCGCGGTGAAACGCTTCCGGCAGACGCGCCCAGTCGCGCACTTCGACGAGAAAGGGAAGGCTGGAGTCACGCAAGGCTTCCTCTAGACCTTGGAGGGCATCGAACGGAATCGGCCGCAAGTCCGCGCCGCGCAGCACAAGGTCCAGATCGCTTCCCTCGTGGCTCCGGCCATCCACACGGCTGCCGTAAGCCCATACCTCTATGCCGGGGACGTGCTCGCGCAACAGGCGTTCGATCTGCTCTCGGTGCCGGGGATTCAAGTCGAGTCGGAGGATCATTCGCTCTCCTGGGCCAGCACTCGCGAAAGCGCCTTGGCGTCTTCAATGAAGCTAGGCAACGCGGCCAGAACCTCCTTGGCGTAACCCTCGCCATAGCGATGCGCGGCGTCGTTCCGGTAGTCGCGGTAGCGCAGCCAACGCTCGCACTCGCCTCCGGTAATCAGGACGTGCTTCGCGGCATGGCGGAAGATGTCCTTGAACACGAGCCTATCCGCGTCGCGATTGGCGGCGAAATACTCTTGCAGCCGCCTCTTCAGCAGTGTGCCGCATTGTTCCTCGATGATCTCGAACTCCTTGACGCACGCGGAGCGATAGATGCGGTAGGCGACGTCGTCCGGGGCGTGCCGTGACAGCAAGTCATGGGCACTCTCCAGCGTCTCGATGCAACGGTCTAGGTAGTCCGTGTTGATCTTCATCACCATGTCGCTCGGTTGACCTCCAGGATATCGTATACCTCGCTGGCGGCGGACAGCCAGCGGGCGAAGGCGAAAGGGGTTCGGGATGGACATTGCGGCGGCGCGGGCGTTCTTGGACGGGCTCGTCGATCCCGCGCGGGTGCGGACGCTCAAGTACTCGCCGATCATTAAGGCCGGCAAGTACATGCACGTTCGCGTGCCTGAGTCGCTGCGGCAAGGCGAGCCGATCACCCTCGTCGAGGTGGAGAGCGCCGGGGAAGTCGCCGCCGTCCTCAGGAAGGCCAACGCCGAGGAGGCGCCGGTCTACGTCCGGCAGGGCGTGGGCGGCGTCACGCTGGACATCATTCGCCCCGAGCCGCCGGGCTCGCTCGTCCTCGACCTCCGCCGTCTGAACTGGATACTGCCGAACCTCGACGGGGGTTATGTCGAGGTCGGCCCCGCCGTGCCGGAGAGCGAGCTTAACAGGGCCCTCGCGCCGCATGGCTTCACCTACCCCGAGTTCGTCGGCCCCGTCACCTGGGGCGGCCTGGTGTCCTCGAACACCAGCGGGCGCTCCGTCGATCCCTACTGGGGCAAGCCCGGCGACTACCTGATGGGTCTAGAGGTGGCGCTGCCCACGGGCGAGATCATATGGACGGGGACACGCTCCCACCGGAGGCCCTGCGGCATCGACCTTACGCGTCTGTTCGCCGGCTTCCAGACCATGGCCGGCGTCATCACCAACCTCCGTCTGCGGCTCGTCCCCACGCCGCGCAACACCCGCTGGGGCGTCGTCTATATTCCAACCGTCGAGGCGGCGGGCCGCACCGTAGCCCGGCTCTACCGGCAGGGCGTGCCTCCGCCGCGCCTCATGGAGCTCATGGACGACCAGTTCCTAGAGCTCGGCGGACTCGCCAACGAGGAGCACGACGCCGTCATTCTGATTGGGACCGACGGTTGGACGGAGGTCGAGGCGCAGGCGAAGCTCGACGCCATCTTCGAGGTCGCGCGCGAAGAGAACGCGCGGAGGACGGAGCACGTGACCTCCGAGGAGTTCCAGCGCTTCGTCGGGTTCCGCAACGTGGGCGAGAAGGCGGACCTCATCAAGGAGCTCGGCCTCTTCCCGCTCCTGGGCGGCGTCATGGACGGGCCGCTCGACGCCATGGCCCCCTGTATGGAGGCGTCGGGACGGATGCTCGACGAGATGTGCGCCGCCAACCCCGGGCTGTATGGCGTCCGCATCGGCCACATCGGCGGCGGCACCTTCCACCCCGTCTTCTTCGCCCCGCAGGCGTGGGAGTTTGAGCGCCTGCAAGCCCTGGCGGCGGATATGCACGGACGCATGCTCGAACTCCAGATCGAGTTCGGCTGCACCACCGGCGAGCAGGGCGTCTTCCCTCAGCACTACGAGTGGTTCCACCGCTACTACGGCCCCGAGCACGCCGCCGTGGTGAGCCGCGTCCGGGACGCGCTCGACCCGCGGCACATTCTGAACCCGGCGCGCTTCGAGCGCCCCGACTACCGCACGGGAGTTTAAGAAAGGCCCGCGCCGCGCCTAGCGGAAGTGCGGCATTACCTCGGAGACGACGAGTTCCAGACAGCGGCGGCCTTCTTCGACCGGCATCCCGCCCATGAGGGGGCGGAAGCTGAGCACCGCCCCGGCGGGGTCGGCGGCCTCCATGCCTTTGCCTAGCTCGACGACCTGCTGCGGCGTCATCACTTCATCGGTTCCCTTGCCCCGCAGGTCGTCGGGATTCTCGACGGCCTGGAAGGGGCCGTGGCGCAGCGCGCCGGCGAACTCGGCGTAGCTATTCGCGGTGTGCATTGCGTGAGGCCCGACGATCTTCCACGCCGCCTCGGGATCTTTGGCCACGTGCAAGAAGTTCCGCGGCGGGCGCGGCGCGTCGGCGGGAGGAATCGGGCCCGGGTCCTTCCCCTGCGCCCGCAGTTCCTCTCGGTAGAACTCCATCAGCCGCGCCGACACCGGCGAGTAGCCGTCGGCGACCCGCGCAGCGCGCCGCGCCGACGCGGGAGAGGCTCCGCCCATGATGATCGGCGGACGCGGCTTTTGCACCGGTTTGGGCATGACGTTCACGTTCTTCAGCTTCCAGTACCGCCCCTCGTGGCTGAACGTCTCGTCGGCCCAGCACTTCTTGATGATCTCGACGCCTTCCTCCATGCGACCCGGCCGCGTTTTGATGGAGATGCCGTAGCCTTCGTACTCCTCGTTGCGGTAGCCCGCGCCTACCATGAGCTCGAGGCGGCCCCCGCTGATAATGTCAACCAGCGCTCCGTCCTCCGCCGTCTGCACCGGATGCTTCAACGGAAGAAGCACGAGGCTGATGGAAATGCGCATCTTCTTGGTGCGGGCGGCGACGGCGCCGGCGGCCACGAACGGAGAGGGCAGATAGCCGTCCTCCACGAAGTGATGCTCGGACAGACCGATCCGGTCAAATCCCTGGCCGTCGGCCCAAGCGGCAAGGTCGAGGAAGTCGGCGTAAAACTGGTCGAACGGCTTGCCCGACCACGGAGGATTCCGAAGATCGAAGCTCAGATCGAAGCGCATGGCACACTCTCCGCGCCCACGAGTTATGGGTCGTCAAGGCGCGGAGGGATTATAGCGGGCGCGGGCCGCGCCGCTAGCGCGGGCGACGCCCCTTTGCTATAGTGGGACGAGCGTCTAACAGGAGTGAAACCCGCGCGTCTTCCGTCCCCGCCGCAAGGGCCGGACCCGGCCCCGCCAGACCGGTTTCACTCCGTCCCCCGCGCGCTCGTAGCTCAACAGGACAGAGCGCAGCCCTGCGAAGGCTGAGGTTGCGGGTTCGAATCCCGCCGAGCGCACCACCCCTTCCCAGGGACGGCCTGACGCCTACCCAGCGCCGCGGCCCCGGTATTCCACGGAGTGCGGGTAGAAGTCGCGCCACGCCCAATCGAAGGCGCTGGCCGTCGGCGCCCGTTGCAGCGCCTGGCCGGTGAGCGGGCCCTCGACCGCCAGGCCGAGCGCGGCGTCCCACAGACTCCCCGTCTCGACATCGCGCAGGCGGGGTCCGACGCCCTCGGCAAGCTCGAAGGTGAGCACACGGTCGCCGAGGCGGCGTACGAATGCATGGACGTTCCCCCCGCCGGGGGGCGTGTAGAGCGCGACGGGGACAGTGCCGACGGAGTCGTTGACGACCACCTCTTCCCGAAGCGCGGAAAAGGCGAACGATTTCGCGGCGGCGTCTAGCGCGATGCCTACCACGAAGTCGGTTTGGAACTCGATGTTCTGGAGGCGCGGCGGGTGGTACCGGTCGTCGGCGAGCACTAGGCTGTCCGGGTAGTCGGCCTGCCACTCACCCCATGTCGTCAGGCTCATCGGAAGCTGGCGCAGCCGCGCGCCACGCAACTCGCCGTCGATGGCCAGGCCCCACGGTTGTGCCCACACGCTTCCCGTCGACCAGTCCCACCACGTCATCGCATTCATAAAGAGCGCGCCGTTGTTGCCGAACTTCTCCGTTTCCCCGTCGAGCCGCCGGTCGTGCACCAGACCGGTGAAGCAGAGCGGTCACCAGGTGACGAGGACTGGCGTCCCTCCCACCTCGTCGTTCACTATCTCGCGGAACTCGAGGATGGCGACGGGGTAGGCCTTGGCCTCGCCGTTGAGCGCGACGCCCATCACGAGCTGCTCGTCGCCCAAGCGCGTCCGCCCCGCCGTCTCAAACACGGGATCGTAGATCGGAACGATTTCGTCGAGATCGAGGACTTGGTAGAGCCGTCCCATGTCGATATCGGGCAGCGACGGCTCGGCCGCGGGCAGCGTCGGACTTGGGGAGGCAGTCGGCGTCGGCTCTGGAGGCGCGGTCGGCGTGGCGCTGGATACGCACGCGGCTGTGCCAACGACGGCCACGATGACAACAGCGATGAAGCGCGCACGGTCCATGGTCTCTTTATACACCCGACAGCCCCGCCGGGGCGGACGCCACGTCGGCGAGCGTTGACATGACGGCGTCCCCGCCGGTACCGTCGATAGGACGTACGTCGGCGGAGGCCGAATCGATGCCGGACGGCGCGGGCGATGCGCCCACGATCACGACGTTGGACGAGCTGGTCGCGGCTGTCCAGGCGTGGTTCGGTTACGACAAGTTGGAGACGTCGCCGTTCCCATCGGGAGAGCCGCCCGCGGAGGCGGCGCTCCGCTGGTACCGCGACCGCCTGGCGCTCGAGGTCGTCGGCCCCAACCGGTTCGAGATGACGTGCCCCGGCTGCCAGTCCCGCATCGCCTTCGCCGCCGACGATCTGTACACCTGCGAGATGTTCGATTACGTTTACTGGCGGTTCTGTCCCGACTGTTCGACGGTTGTGACCGGCCAGTCCACCGCGGGCGCTTAGCTCAGCCGGTTAGAGCGCTTCCCTTACAAGGAAGAGGTCAGTGGTTCGAGTCCACTAGCGCCCACCAGGCCCGGCACTCTTCTGTCAAAATAGCCCTGTCGACGCCCTAATGGAGGAGGTCAGGCACACTCGGGCGGAAGCACGGAGTACGCGAGCGACGCTATGACGAAGGACCACCACGACCACACCGAGCCGCCCTCCGACATCGAGCTGAGCGTGAAGGCGCTCGAGTCGCTCCTAATCGAGAGGGGGCTGGTCGACCCGGAGGCGGTTGACGCGCTCATCGAGCTGTACGAGGACAAGATCGGCCCGTCGAACGGCAAGCGCGTGGTGGCGAGGGCATGGGCGGACGAGGAGTTCAAACGTTGGCTTCTGGATGACCCCAACGCCGCGATCGCCTCAATGGGCTACGTGGGCTCGCAGGGCGAACAGGTGCGGGTGGTCGAGAACACGGATGACGTCCACAACCTCGTGGTGTGCACGCTGTGCTCCTGCTATCCCTGGCCGCTCTTGGGTCTGCCGCCGGTGTGGTACAAGTCCGCGCCGTACCGGGCGCAGGCGGTCGCCGACCCGCGCGGCGTGATGCGGCAGTTCGGTTCGGAAATAGGGGACGAGAAGGAGGTGCGCGTGTGGGACTCCACCTCCGAGATGCGCTACCTCGTCCTCCCCCAGCGTCCCCCAGGCACGGAGGGCTGGAGCGAGGAGGAACTCCGGGACCTCGTGACCCGCAACTCCATGATTGGCGTGGAGGAGGCGCAGCGGCCGGCAACGACGGGAACGCCATGAACGGAGTCCACGACCTCGGTGGGGTGCAGGGATTCGGGCCGGTGCGGCCCGAGCCGGAGTCGGAGGAGCCGGTCTTCCACGAGGAGTGGGAGGGCCGGGTGTACGCCATGGTCCGGCTCATCGGGGGCCTCGGGCTGTGGAACCTGGACATGGTGCGCCACACCCGGGAGAATCTGCGCCCCGCGGACTACCTGGCCTATTCCTATTACGAGATCTGGTTCGCAGCCTTGCAGAAGCAACTGGTTGAATCCGGTCTGGTTTCGGAGGAGGAGTTGCGGACGGGCAGGGCGTCATCGGCCGTCTCCGGGCCCATCCTGGAGCGGGTGATGCGCGCCGAGCGGGTGCGAGCCATGCCGTTCATGACCACGAGCTATCGCCGTCCCGGGCCGGCGCCGGCCCGGTTCGTGCCGGGCGACCGCGTGCGGGCCCGTAACCGCCACCCGCGCGGACACACCCGCGAGCCGCGCTACGTTCGGGGCCACGTCGGGACGGTGGACGAGCACTATGGGTCCCAGGTGTTTCCGGACCTCAGCGCGGAGGGGGTGGTCGAGGGGCGCCATCTCTACAGCGTGCGCTTCGATGCGCGCGAGCTGTGGGGCGAGTCGGCGGACGTCAACAGTGCCGTGTACGTCGACCTCTGGGAGGAATACCTGGAGGCTGCGCCATGACGGACGCACAACCTCCCGGAGGCATCGGCGGACTAAGAGGCATCCCCTTGGACGACAACGGCAGGCTGGCTTTTGCAGAGCCGTGGGAGGCGTCGGCGTTCGCGCTCGCGGTGCACCTCTCCGGCGCAGGCCACTTCACGTGGGACGAGTGGGCCGCGACGCTGAGCGAGGAGATACGCGCGGCGCAGCGAGAAGGCGACCCGGACATAGGCGATACGTACTACCGGCACTGGCTGCGCGCGCTGGAGCGGCTATGCCGGGAGCGGGGGCTCGTATCGGAGGCGGAGGGATCGGAGCGCAAGGAGGCCTGGCGCAGGGCCTATCTGAACACGCCGCACGGCAAACCTGTGGACCTCGCGGCAGGCGGCTGAGGCAGGGACTTAGCTCAGCGGGTTAGAGCGCTTCCCTTACAAGGAAGAGGTCAGTGGTTCGAGTCCACTAGCGCCCACCACTCCCTACCGCACTGCGAACTCGCCCGTTTCGGGCTGTCTCTGCGGCGTCCGCTCCGCCTATGGGAGAGTCCTCCGGCGTAGGTATAGAGTAGACGATGGCAGCTAAGGCGATCCTGCTCTTTCCCTGAGAGACTTCCGGCGATAAACCGGTTGGAGACAGCGGTAAGGTCCCAGTTGGCTGCGTAGAGCAGCGGGATTCCCTGCACTGTCGAGCGCAGGTGGTACAAGCCGGGCGTGGCGCAAGGAGACCTGTGAGGGTAAGGAAGGCAGGGAACCTATGGTGAGTGTGGTGGCGACGCTGGCGGCCCTTGTTGCCATTGGGCTGCTGTTCGCGCTGGACCCTGGCGGGGCCATCGCCGCAAGTGGCTTCCCCGACTTCCAGGCAATGGATTGGAAGCAGCTCACGGCCTGGGGCTTCCGGACAATAGGCGTCGGCGTCGGGCTGCTGCTCATTCTTGTGCTGTGGCTGTGGCCCAAGTACCGGCCCCCGCAGGGGACCGAGGCGCATTGGCGCTCATCGTACCCGGCAATGCCACAGTCCGGTTCACTGCCGGCGGCAGCGGTATCGGTGCTGGAAGGCCATTTGATATTGAGCAATACGCTGTTGGCCTCCATCATCGAGATGTGCCAGCGCGGCACGCTCCAGTTGGAGTGCGTCAGAACAGGAACCGGCTTCCTATACCGGCTGTCTCAGCAGGGTCCCGTCGTAAATGACTGGGAGCGGCTCATCTGCAACAGCCTGCCGCCGGGCCCCACAACGGTCGAGGCGCTGCATGACCGGTTGAAGAAGCACGAGGATGCCATCGGCGACAAGTTGGGAGAGTTCCTGCAACACCAGGGCCTTTTCGATGACAACCCGGTGCGTGTAAGGAGGGAAAACCTCGGGGATGCAGTCGAATGGGGAATGTTGGCCGGGGCTCTTATGGGCGTCGGCAGCGGGCTCTGGCTGGCTCTATGGCTGTCCCAATGGTGGGCGAACGCCCTGGTCGGCGCGTTCATAGGCTTCATGTACATGCTGGATGCGCCGTCGGTGCAGACGGGTATGGTGCCGCCGACGCAGAGGGGTGCACACGAAAAAGGTCAGTGGCTTGGCTGGAAAAAGTCCCTTGCCGGATCCGACTCGCCTTCCCCCCGGGACCAACCCGATTCCATGTTGGCCTATGCCGTAGGGCTGAATGTGGCCCAGCCATGGCTGGACGTCTCGGTCTCGGCTCCGCTGTGGTTCGGCTCCGGCCAGGCATCCTCCCTTCGGGGTCCCGACCTGGACGCAGCCTATCACGGCTTTATGCACTCGGTAGAGTGGTACCTGAGCGGCCGGTCTGATAAGGCGGCGGACGCGGCTTCCTGGCTGAAAGAGTCGGAACAGATCGAATTGGGGCTGTGGAACACCGAGCAGGCTGAAGGAACGGCGAAGAGCGAAGGCGGTGTCGGAACGGCGTATGAGAGACCACAAACTGAGGGCGTCACGCCTGAGACGGAGGCGCGAGGGGAAACAACGACATACCGGTCTCCGGAGCAGGTGGAGGAGACGGAGGGCGGACGGGGGTGCGGCGGTTGCTTGATGTGGGTGGTCCGCCTACTCGGCATAGGGGGGCTGGTCGTGGCGGTCGTGGTCGGCCTCAACCTGGCCTCACCGGCTGTCGACCCGTGTCCGGCGGACTCTCCGACTATCCCGCCACCCGGGCTGCTGCTTGTGGTGCTTGACGTGTTCCTGGATGAGTGCGTGAGCGTTACCGGGGAGGTAGTGTCGCACGACGCCGGCGAGCTGGTGGTGGAGGTGGACCGGGGAGAATACGTGCAGTGGGTGAGGGTCCGTGGACCGGCGGAGGTCTTCGAACAGGTCTCAGTGGGCAGACGGGTCCAAGTGGCCGGACGCATCGGAGAGCATGAGGACGGGGGATACGTGGTCCGTTACGGAGTGGACCGCGGGTGGTGGGGCAATCTCCGTGAGAACCTTCCGGGGGACGCTCTCACGCCCTAGAGCCGCACAACCGCCCTAGTCCCTCATCTCCTGACCACGCCTTGGGAATCCCGCCTCGACGCATTGCGGTTGAGGGCGCGGTCGATGATGTTGAAGGCCCGGTCGATGCCCAGGCGCTCCACCCTGGGAGACGGCTCCTCCCCCTGCTTGAGGAGGGCGTGGGCGATGAGGTCGGCCATCTGTAGAAGGTCGTCGTCCTGGGAGCTTCGGAAGGCTGGGCCGCCGATGACTCTCTCTATGGAGATGTCCTTCGTCCGTTCGCCGTCGTTCCAGGCCTCGTACCTGCTGGACACGGGGTTGCGGCTCTCGAGCCTGCGGTTGAGGCGGAGCCGCCACGGCCGACCTTCTCTTCACAGCGACACTCCGGCGATAATGTGAGTCGGACTCCCCTAATGTCCTCTGAGGCTCATGGAGCCTATTTGGGGTAGCCTGAGCGACGCCTTATATTCGGACCTCCCAGCGAAAAGTTCGCAATTCAGTCCCATTAGGCCCACCAACCCTGGCGCTGCCCAATTGACCGGAATAGTGATGGTCTCGAAGTCGGCCGACGACTCCTCCCTGGGTATGATGCCCCGTGGACGGGATGATCGCCAGCAGCAGACTCAAGTTTCGGTGACGGTGGGCAGTCGACACCTCCAGGAAAGGAATCCGACATGAACTCAAACCGAAAACCAGTCGCCGTCGTGGTCGGGGCGACATCCAAGTGGCAATCAGATGGGCGCAACACCCACTTCGCCCACGGTAGGGCGCTCGACGACAGCGAGTTGCCCGTCGCCGTGCGCTGGGGCGTAGGGGGGGCCATCTCCCAGAAGTTTGCAAGAGAGGGCTTGTTCATCGTGTTGACCACCCGCAATGCCTCCAACGCGGCTCCTTTGGAGGCAGCGATCCGGGACCAGGGTGGCGAAAGCATGATCGTCGAGATGGACCTCTCGTCTCGCGACTCCATATCGAACGCGTTCGCCGAGATCCGGGACCAAGCCGGCGACCCAAACGTGCTGGTCTATAACGCAGGCTACATGGAAGGACGCGACCTTCCGCCGGAAAAGGAACTGCTGGAAAACATTTCCTTCGAAATGTACGAAACCACGCAGCACATCGCCAGCAGCGGACCCTTCCTGGTGGTCAAGGAGGTCTTGCCCGCGATGCGGGAGCGAGGCGAGGGCTCCATCCTGATTTCCAACACGCCATTTTCCCTGCGAGGGAGGAAGCGGCACACCGGAGAGTCGCTCTACTATCCGAGGGCGCTGACACGGACGCTGGCACAGGTGTTGACGGAGGAATATTCCGAGCACGGTGTGCATGTTGCCAATGTGGTGATCGACGGCACCATCGATTCTCCGGGCACCCGAGCCCTCCCGTATGCCCAGCAGCAGCCTGAATTGCTGATAAATCCCGCTAAGATCGCCGAGGCTTTCTATTATCTGCACACTCAGGACAAGTCCTGCTGGACCCACGAACTCCAATTGACCCCCTTTACCACCAAGCCGAGCTTTTGACGCCCATTGCCCGCCGTTCTCGACTTGGGGCGAGCAGGTGGCGGGCAGCTTCGGTCTGGGAATCGCGGCCTTCCTCGCCTCCATCGTCGCCGCCGGTTTCATCGCGGTGCTGTTCACGATCCTGTCGCCGCTCGGGACGGCAGGCATAGTCACGGCGATCGGAATCAGCGTCGTGTTGGCCGGTGGCATTGTGGTGGCCTTTGCAACCATGGACGGAATCTACAAAGCGGCGCTGTACAACTACGCCGCCACCGGCCAGGTCCCGGCTATCTTCCCGAAGGACGTCATACAGGGCGCCTTCCGGCAATCTCATTGAATCCGCTCGGCGTCGCCGCCGCTAGGCCGGCCGACAGGGGACGGGCCGTGGTGTGGCGGCTGGCCGCCGCACCACGGGGCTCACCTCAAGTCCCTATCGAATGCGCGTGCTATACTGCCGCGAGACACACATAGACGAGAAGTCCCAGGCGAATGCCTAGGCCAACGGAGGGTGCGATGCGTTCCATGGTCTGGAAACCGCTCTTCTTACTAGCTTTGCCACTGTGTCTGGTCCTCGCCTGCTCAGGCTCAGACTCAGACGAGCCCTACGTGATTGGCGCGATGGACGCGCTCAGCGGGGTCGCCGAGTCCTACGGCAACCCGTTGCATCAGGCCAAGCTGCTGGCGGTGGAGGAAATCAATGCCGCCGGCGGTATCAACGGCCGGATGTTGAAGCTCATCGTTGAGGACTCCAAGTGCGCCCCGCAGGATGCGATTACCGCCTACAACAAGTTGACTGACGTGGACGACGTCAAGATCATCCTCGGCGCCACGTGCAGCGGCTCCACGCTCGGCGCCGCGCGCCTAGCCGAGGTGGAGGGCGTCGTCATGCTTTCCGCATCGGCGACCAGCCCGGACATCGCCGGAGCCGGAGACTACATCTTCCGCACTGCCATCAACGACCTCCAACTGGGCATCGACATCGGCAACACGCTCTGGGCCGACGGCGCCCGCACCATCGCCACCATCACCGAGTCCACCGACTACGCGGAGGGCGCTCGCAGTACTTCCGTTGCGCAGTTCGAGAAGCTCGGCGGCTCCGTGATAGCAGCGGAGGGCTTCTCCTCCGACACCGTCGACTTCCGCAGCCAGCTGACGAAGCTGATCAACGCGAACCCCGACGCACTCCTCCTGGCAGCCCAAGGCGAGGCCGCCGGAGGGACCATCATGAAGCAGGCCCGTGAGCTGGGTTACGACGGCCCCATCTACTCGGAGATCGTGCCAACGGGGCCCGAAGCCCTGAACATCGCGGGCGACGCCGCCACCGGCCTGAAGGCAATCATACCCAACCCCGATTTGGCCACCGCCGCCGGTAAGGATTTCCTCGCGAACTTCCGCGCCCGCTACGGCACCGTCGCGACCTTGCCTTGGTTCCAAGGTTCCGCCTACGACGACGTGTACATCGCCGCTGAGTGCTTAAAGCAGACCGGCGACGACCAGGACGCCGACGGCTTCCGGGACTGTCTCCACAACCTCACCTGGAGCGGCGCCATCGGCGACAACTACAGCTTCGACGAAAACGGCGACGTGGTCGGCTTGTCCAACGTGGTCGTCGAGGTCCTGCCGCTGGCCGAGCGGACCGAGGAGAATCTGGGCTACCGCGTCCTGGGCGCCGCGCCCACGCCATAAGCTCTTCTTTGCCGCCAAGGTGGTAGCATCCCCTTGGGCGAGGATTGCCGCCGCAGGCGGCATCGGGAGACGCGAGCGGTTGTTCCCGAAGGGCTCGGTGCGCTGACGTGGACTTCGACGACTACGACCTCGATCCGTCCTTCTACGACGAGATGTTCCTGCCGGACGGCTCCCCGCGGGAGCATTGGCGTCACGTGCATGAGATCCTGACGCGGATCTCCGCTGAGCGGTTGGCCAGTATTCAGGACCGAGTCACCCGCTCGTTCTCGAACGAGGGCATCACCTTCGCGGTCTATGGGGACGAGGAGGCCCAGGAGCGGACGCTACCCGTCGACTGCCTCCCCCGGGTGCTCTCGAGCGCCGAGTGGAGGCATCTTGAAGCGGGACTAACCCAGCGCCTCAAGGCGCTGAACCTCTTCTTGGAGGACATCTACGGCCGGCCCAGCACCAGCGGCCCTTACAGGGAGCCCCGGATCGTCCACGACGGCGTAATCCCCGTCGACATGATCCGCGGATGTCCTCAATACCGGATAGAGATGCGCGGCTTCTCCGCACCCCAGGGTGCCTGGGTAGCCATCTGCGGCACCGACCTCGTGCGCACCAACGACGGATTCATGGTTCTGGAGGACAACCTACGCGTCCCCTCCGGCGTGTCGTACATGCTGGCGAACCGGAAGGTAGCCAAGTCGAGCCTGCCCCGCCTCTATCGAAGGTCCCACGTCCGGGAAATATCACACTACGGGGGCCTGCTCCAGGAAACGTTGCGTGAGCTCGCACCGAAGGGGCAGTCCGACCCGTGTATCGCGCTGCTCACGCCCGGGGTCTACAACTCCGCCTTCTATGAGCACATCTTCCTGGCCCGCGAGCTTGGCGCGGAGCTGGTGGAGGGCCGCGACCTCCTTGTCAACGACGGCTTCGTCTTCATGCGCACCACGAAGGGGCTGCAGCGCGTGGACGTCATCTACAGACGGGTGGAAGACGACTTCCTCGACCCGCTGGTCTTCCGGCCCGACTCCTTGCTGGGCGTGCCCGGCCTGATCCACGCCTACAAGCTGGGGAACGTGACGCTGGCGAACGCGCCGGGTACGGGCGTGGCCGACGACAAGAGCGTCTATGCCTACGTGCCCGACATGGTCCGGTACTACCTGAGCGAGGAGCCAATCCTCGCCAACGTCGATACCCGGCTCTGCCGCCGACCAGAAGACCTGGAGTACACTCTCGACAACCTGCAGGACCTCGTGGTCAAGCGGGTGGGGGAGTCTGGAGGATACGGCATGCTCGTCGGCCCTCACTCGACGCCGGAGGAGCGCGCCGCGTACGCCGAGCAGTTGCGCGCGGATCCGGCCGACTTCATCTCGCAGCCGGTGCTCGACCTCTCCCGCGCACCATGTCTTATCGACGGCCGGTTCGAACCGCGCCACGTGGACCTTCGCCCATTCGTACTGCAGGGACGCGAGACCCGCATCGTGCCCGGCGCGTTCTGCCGCGTCGCATTGCGAAGGGGGAGCCTCGTTGTCAACTCCAGCCGCGGTGGGGGCGGCAAAGACGTCTGGGTTCTTGAGGACTGAGCGGATGCTCGCACGCAGCGCACAAGGCCTTTACTGGATGGGCCGCTATCTCGAGCGGGCGGAGAATCTGTGTCGCTTGCTGCGGCTTGAGACCGAGGCTTTGGTCGACCGGCCGGCGCGCCAGGTCTACTACGGGTGGAGCCGCATCTACGAGAGCTTGGACCGGCGGCCTCCCGGTGAAATTCTCGAGATCGGCGACGACAACTTCACGCTGGCCGACGCCTACACCTTGGCGGACGACCTCACGTTCGAGCGCTCCAACCCCGACTCCGTATGGAGTTGCTTCGCGCTGGGACGGGAGAACGCCCGCCAGATGCGCCACTGTATCAGCGCCGAGATGTGGACCCGGCTGAACCTGGCCTATCTGCGCGTGCAGAAGCTGAGGGTCCGGGACATCTGGAACTCCCCGGAAAGTTTCTACGACGAACTAGTGGCTGAGTTCGCCACCTTCTCGGGCGTGGCCGGCGCCACCATGTACCGCGACGAGGGGTGGCGGTTCCTGCAGATCGGCCGCTTTATCGAGCGTTCCCAGCTCTCGGCCTCGCTCCTGCTTACCCAGCTAGACCCCGCAACGAACACTGTGGATGAATCGGACGCGGACTGGACGGGCCTGCTGCGCGCATGGCACGCCTTCGAGGTGTACAACCACAGGTACAGCGTCGAGGTGCGGCCGCGACAGGTGCTGGACCTGCTGGCGACGGACCCCAACCTGCCCGACTCACTGTGCCGATCACTCGACAGGGTGGCCTCGGATCTCGATGCCCTGGGCCCTGGCCCGGACACAAACTCCAGCGCCGCTGCGGTGCGGCTTATCGGACGCATGACCTCTCTGATACGTTACGACTGGCCGGACCGCGAGGACCACGCGGAGCTTCTGCGCCAAGTCCTGGAGCACGGAAGGGAGCTGCACCACCTCGTCGCATCGGCCTATTTCGACTACCCAGTAGAAGGCTTTCGGGCACGCTGACGCATGCAGGACACGAGCCGCTACGAGATCAGTCACGTCTCCCGGTACTTCTATTCCCTGCCGCTACGGGGCTGCGTGATGTCGCTCTGCTTGAAGCCTCGCGACGATGCTGCACAGCGCCTGCTGAGCTTCGAACTCACGACGGTGCCGCCTTCTTCTATGAACAGCGAAACGGACAGCTTCGGCAACACCAAGCACGTTCTGGATATCCACCGAGAACACGAAGCTTTGGAGATTGCCGCCTTGTCCACGGTCGAGACCATAGCCGCCGCGCCTATCTCTGGCCACCTGGGCGCTGGCGCTTGGGCGAAGATGCAGTCTTGGCGGGACTCGTTCGGGTACTGGGACTTCACGCATCCGAGCGCATTAACCCGGCCGACCGCCGCCCTCGGCGAATTCGTCAACCGGATGGGGATCAAGGCAGAGGGCGACCCGCTGGAAGCTCTCACCACTCTCTCGGACGCGCTCCACCACGGCCTCGAATACGTCCCTGGGAGCACGTCGGTGGCCTCGCCGATCGACCACATCCTGGAGAGCGGCCGGGGGGTGTGTCAGGATTACGCGCACGTCATGATCGCCATTGCGCGCTCCTGGGGCGCACCTACCCGCTACGTTTCGGGTTATGTCCCAGTGGAGTCCGGCAGCATGGCGCCGGCATCGGCTTCTCATGCCTGGGTCGAATGCCTGCTGCCCGGCTTGGGCTGGACCGGCTTCGACCCCACCAACGGCTGCCTGCCCGGACAAGGTCACGTACGCATAGCGGTGGGCCGCGACTACCAGGACGTAGCCCCGACCCGAGGCGTTATGCACGGCGGTGGCGAGACCCGGCTCGAGGTGGAAGTACGGATACGCCATGGGGAGTCGGCGTCGGGAGAAGAGCGTTACTCTCCCTAGGTGGGTAGCCGGTGGTGGCGCACCCTCGGCCTAGCCTTTCCTCGACACTCTGGACGCCTCAGACGCGTGACTCGAAGCGGCTCAGGCGGAGGAGCGAGATATCGTGGGGCGTGTCGCCTCGCGCGGCGAGGTCGGCCATGATCTCGCCCACGACGCTACAGAACTTGAACCCGTGGCCCGAGAAGCCCGCCGCCAAGAAAACGTTCGGAGAGCCGGGCAGGGCGTCGATGATGAAGTGCTCGTCGGGAGTGTTGGTGAACATGCAGGCCTTCAGTGCCATCGTCGGGCCGTTTGCGTCGGGGAAGTAGCGGGCCACGGCCTGCCGCAACACTGCCTCGTCCTCATCCCGGCAGTCCCTGTCTACATCATCGGCGGTCGTCGCCTCGTACAGGTGGTGGAGCTTACCGATCTTGAAGCCCGGGACGCCGAACACGGGGAAGGAATAGTAGTCACCTTCCTCGAACTCGCCGATGACGACCGGATGGACGCCGGGCGCAAAGAGCTCCGGGCGCGACGGTTGGAACCAGCCCATGACCTGCCGCTCAGGGGTCAGCAGGTGATCCACGGACGGCAAGAGGGGTCCTGTCCAGGCGCCGGCGCTGATAACCAACGACCCCCCCTCGTACGATCCACGGGTAGTCTCTACACGGACGGCCCCTGAGGCGGAGGTCCATTCCAACACCGCCTCGCGGGCCCTCACGTCGGCGCCGCGCTCCAATGCGGCGAAGACATAGTTGACGATGCACCGCTCTGACAGCAGGAAGCCGCCGTCTGGTTGGTAGACGCCCATCCAGTCCTTCGGGAACCGGCAGCCGGGGAAGCGCCGAGTTAGTTCGGCGCTGGTAAGCGGCTCGTGGAGCAGATCGTGCTCCAGACAGGAGCGCAGAGCGCCCGGAAACACCTCGCCATCCTCCCTGCCCGTATCCACCGATCCGGTGACGTGCAGGAGCTTCTCGCCGCTGACCGCCTCCAACTCGCGCCAACGCTCGTAGGCACGGCGCAGGAGGGGCACGTAGGAGGGGTCTTCGAAGTAGGCCAGCCGGATGATGCGGTTGACGCCGTGTGACGATCCGAAGTCGTTCGGTATGTCGAAGCGTTCGAGGCCCAACACGCGAAGGCCGCGGCTAGCCAGCTCGTACACCGTCGCCGAACCCATTCCCCCGACGCCTACGACGATGACGTCGTATGTACCGTTCGTCCTCATCCGAGGGGGTCACACCCGGCGAAACGCATCCACAACGCCATATTCACGCCGCCTTGGAACTGAGGCATTGGAAAAAGCGGTCGATCTGTGCCTTGGCTACGCTGGACATGAGGCGCTGGCCGGCTCTCGCGAGGACACCGGTCACTTGCGCGTCGCCGTCGAAGGTGAGCGTTGTCGCGCCGTCCTCCTCCGCGAGGACGACGACGCCCTCTCCCCTTAAGTTCGTCCGCGCGCCGGCGCCCTTGACGACCATCCGGTAGGAAGCGGGAGCCGTCTTCTCCACGATTTCGAGCGTGGCCTTGTAGGCGCCGGAGACGATGCCGACGCGCACGGCCACCTCGACCTCGTAGCGGTCGGGGGCCAGGGTGGTAAAGGTCCGAATGCCGGGCACGCACTCGCTCACCACGGCGGGGTCTAAGAGGGCGTCCCAGAGACGCTCGCGGGGAATGTCGAAACGGTAGGTCCCGTTCAGCTTCATAGGGGAACTATAGCAGGGGGCAAAGGCTTGGAGAGGGTACTGCGCGGGGGCTCGGGCTGCCCCGATTGAAACGGATCGAGCCGCCTGCGGAAATTACCGGTTAACAGACGGGTGGTATCTGCTACACTCCGCCTGCCAAGGCGTACGTGCGCGAATCCCAAGCGGCCACGGGAGGAAAAGCATGGTGGGAGTCCCGGTAGAGATTACGATCAACGGACGGTCCTACAGCGGGGAGGTCGAGCCGCGTCAGTTGCTCGTCCACTTCATCCGCGAGAACGCGGGGCTGACGGGCACGAAGGTGGGGTGCGACACGAGCCAGTGCGGCACGTGCACGGTGCAGTTGGACGGGGTGTCCGCGAAGGCCTGCACAGTGCTCACCGTTCAGGCGTCAGGCTCCTCAGTTAGAACGATCGAGGGGCTTGCTGACGGGGCCGCGCTGCACCCCCTTCAGGAGGCGTTCTGGAACAAGCACGGGCTGCAATGCGGGTTCTGCACTCCGGGGATGATTATGGCGGCGGAGGAGCTGTTGCGGACGAACCCCTCGCCGACGCGAGAGGAGATCCGCCACGGTCTTGAGGGGAACATCTGCCGTTGCACGGGCTACCAGAATATCGTGCGGGCGGTCGAGGAGGCCGCCAGCACCATGGGAGGTAGTTAGGCCATGACTACACGAGTATTTGGCTCCGGCATCCGCCGCCGTGAGGACCCGAGGCTCATCACGGGACGGGCGTCGTACACGGACGATATTAAGTTGCCAGGGATAGTGCACGCGGCGATCCTTCGCAGTCCCTACGCCCACGCGACAATCAAGTCGATAGACACGAGCGGGGCCGCGGGCCAACCGGGCGTCGTCGCGGTCTACACGGGAGAGGACACGGAGGGGGCGCTTAACGGCCTCCCTTGCGCTTGGCTCATCCCGAACTCCGACCTGAAGACGCCGACGCATCCCGCTATCGCCAAAGACCGGGTGCGCTACGTCGGCGACGCGGTCGCGGTGGTCGTGGCGGAGAGCCGGTACGAAGCCGAGGACGCGCTGGAGCACATCGAGGTGGAGTACGAGCCACTCGGCGTCGTCATCAACCCGAAGGACGCCGCGCAGGACGGCGCGCCGCAGCTACATGACGACGTTCCTAACAACATCGCGTTCACCTGGGCGGTGGCCGGAGGGGACACGGATGCGGCGTTCGCGGAGGCGGACGTGACGGTGAGCGACACGATCACGCTGCAAAGGTTGATCGCGAATCCGATGGAGCCGCGCTCGGCGGTCGCGCAGTGGGTCGACGTGACGGGAGACCTGACGCTCTGGAGCACGTCGCAGAACCCGCACATCGCGCGGTTCCTGACGTCCGTTGTGACGGGGGTGCCGGAACACAGGATACGTGTGATCGCGCCGGAGGTTGGCGGAGGCTTCGGGAGCAAGATTCCGTACTACCCGGACGAGGCGATCACCGCGTTCTGTTCGATGCGTCTGGGCGTGCCGGTGAAATGGACGGAGACTCGAAGCGAGAACTATCAGGTGACGACCCAGGGCCGCGATCACGTCGAAGAGGTTGAGATGGCGGCGACGGCGGAGGGGAAGATCACGGGCATTCGCACCAAGGTGTACGCGGGGCTCGGGGCGTACCTCTCGACCGCGAGCCCGGGAATCCCGACGATCCTGCACGGGCTGATGTACTCAGGCGCGTACGACATCGCGAACATCGGGGGGACGGTCTACGGCGTGTTCAACAACGGCACCCCGGTGGACGCCTACCGGGGTGCAGGACGTCCCGAGGCGACGATGCTGGTCGAGCGTCTAGTGGACCTGCTCGCGGCCCGGCTGGATATGGACCCGGTGGAGTTGCGCCGGAAGAACCTGATCCCCAAGTTCGAGAATGGGCACGACGTCGCGACCGGCATCACCTATGACAGCGGCGACTACGAGGCAACGCTGGACACCTGCCTGAACGCCGCGGACTACTCGTCCCTCCGCGCGGAGCAGGCGCGGGCGCGGGCGGAAGGCCGCTGCGTGGGCATCGGCGTTTCCACTTATGTCGAGATATGCGGCCTCGGGCCTTCGCAGGTGGCGGGGGCGGTTGGATTCCAAGGGGGGCTCTGGGAGAGCGCCATCGTTCGCTTCCACCCCACGGGGAAGGTGAACGTGATGGTGGGCTCCTCGCCGCACGGTCAGGGGGAAGAGACGACGTTCGCCCAGATCATCGCGGGTGAGGTCGGCGTGGACGTGGACGACGTTGAGATCATCCACGGCGATACCGACTTGACTCCGATGGGCTGGGGAACGTACGGGAGCCGGACGACGGCGGTCTCGGGCGCCGCGGTGGCGGTGGCCGTCCGGAAGATCAAGGAGAAGTCGAAGGCGCTGGCGGCGCACCTGTTGGAGGCGGCGACCGAGGACATCGAGTACGAAGACGGCCGGTTCTTCGTCCGAGGATCTCCCGACCAGCACAAGACGATTCAGGACATCGCGCTCATGGCGAACGTGGCGTGGGACATGCCGGAGGGTATGGAGCCGGGCCTGGAAGCGAGCGCGTTCTACGACCCGCCGAACTTCACCTTTCCGTTCGGGGCGCACCTGGCGGTGGTCGAAGTCGACCCGGCTACGGGGCAAATCGACCTGCAACGGTACTACGCCGTCGACGACTGCGGCGTGCAGATCAACCCGATGATCGTGGAAGGTCAGGTGCACGGCGGGGTCGTTCAGGGCGTGGGGCCGGCGCTGTGGGAAGGCGCCGTCTATGACGACGACGGGCAGCTCTTGACGGGGACGATGCTGGACTACGCGCTGCCGCGCGCGGACGGTCTACCTGAGATCGAGGTGCATTCGAACACGACGCCCTCGCCGCATCACCCTCTGGGAGTGAAGGGTGTGGGAGAGGCTGGGACCATCGGGTCCACGCCGACGGTTTACAACGCGGTGATGGACGCGCTGCGGCCCTTGGGGATTAACCGTATCGACATGCCGCTGACGCCGGAGAAGGTCTGGCGGGCGATCGGCGACGCGCGGAACGGAGGCTAGGGATGTATCCGGCACAGACGACGTACCATCGCGCGAGTTCGGTTTCCGAGGCGGTGGAGTTGCTCGCTAACAACGAGGGCGCCAAGGTGCTGGCGGGCGGACACAGTCTGATTCCGCTGATGAAGCTGCGGATCGCGGCGCCCACCGTGCTGGTGGACATCGGTCGAATCGAGGCGTTGAAGGGCATTGCCGCCGGCGGCGACGGCCTGTCCATCGGGGCGCTGACGACGTACGCGGAGATCGCGTCGTCCGACTTGGTGAAGGAGCACGCGCCGCTGTTGGCAGAGGCGGCGGGAATGGTGGGAGACCCGGCGGTACGGAACCGGGGCACGATCGGGGGAAACATCTCCCACGGCGACCCGGCGTCCGACCCGCCCACCGCGCTGAAAGCGCTGGGCGCGACGTTCAACATAACCGGCCCTGGGGGCGAGCGGAGTATCGCGGCATCCGATTTCGCGACGGGGTTGCTCGAGAACGCGCTGGAGGAGCATGAGATTCTGACAAGCGTGTCGGTCCCTTCCGTGCCGTCGGGCTCAGGCTCGGCGTACGTCAAGTTCCCGCACCCGGCCTCACGCTACGCGGTGGTTGCGGCCGCGGTGATCGTGACGGTCGAGGGGGGAAGGTGCTCCTCGGCCAGCGTCGTCGTCGGGGGCGTCGAGGCGACGCCAACCAGAGCGTCGTCCGTCGAGCAGGCGCTGGTGGGGTCGGATTTGAGCGACGGAGCGCTGGACACAGCCGCGGCTTCGGTGGCAGGCGACCTCGGGGGCGATCCGATGAGCGACATCTTCGCCTCCGCCGAATACCGGAGGGCGATGGCGGAAGTGTACGTGCGCCGCGCTCTCGGAACCGCCGTGTCGCGGGCGGGCTAGGGCTTCACGCTCTACCTATTCGGGAGCGGCGCGGGACGGACGGAGGAAACCTTGGAGCATACTCCCGCCGCTTCCATGCCGGCGTCGGTTGACGCCTTGCAAGCGACCCTTCAGAAGGAGTTGTACGTCGCCGACCACGGTCTGGCGATGTCTATTTACCTGGCGCTGCGGTTGCGGCGGCCGCTGTTCCTCGAAGGAGAGGCAGGCGTTGGGAAGACGGAGGTCGCGAGGGCGCTGGCGTCCGCGCTGGGGGCGCGTCTGATCCGGCTGCAATGCTACGAGGGGCTGGACGTAACCCAGGCGGTCTATGAGTGGAACTACTCCCGCCAACTCTTGCACATCAGGCTGCTCGAGGCGGCGGGCGGCGTTGACCGGGAAGATGCTGAGCGGGAGTTGTTCAGCGAGGAGTTCCTGATCAAGCGTCCTCTCATGCAGGCGCTGGAGAGCGCGGGTCCGACGGTGCTCCTGATAGACGAGCTCGACCGCGCCGACGAAGAGTTCGAAGGCTATCTCTTGGAGATGCTGTCCGACTTTCAGATCACGATTCCGGAGATTGGGACCTACACGGCGGACGAGCCGCCGGTCGTGGTCATCACATCAAACCGCACACGCGAAATCCACGACGCTCTGAAGCGGCGCTGTCTGTACTACTGGATTGACTACCCGGACCTCCAAAAAGAGATGCAGATCGTGCGGAGCAAGGTCCCTGGGGCGGCGCAGAAGCTGGCGGAGCAGGTCACCGCCTTCGTTCAGGAGCTGCGGGGAACCGAGCTGTACAAGGTCCCGGGCGTTGCGGAGACGCTCGACTGGACGGCGGCGCTCGTCAGTCTGAACGAGCGCGAGCTCAGTCCGTCGGTGATCGACGACACGCTCGGCGTCATGCTCAAGTACCGGGAGGACGTGCAGGCGGTGCGCGGAGAGCAGACCCGTGCGCTGCTGAACCGGGCGCTGAATCGCGGGACGCGGCGCGGGGGCCGGCGTGGCTAGTGGAGAAGCCGGCCACCTACTCCACAACCTCCTGATCTTCGGCCGCCTACTGAGGCGTCTCGGCCTCGACGTTCACGCGGGGCGGATGCTGGACGCGGTCCGCGTGCTGGAGGACATCGGCGTGTCACGCCGGGCCGACGTGCGATCGGCCCTGCGGACGCTGCTGGTGCACCGGCGGGACGACCTGCCCGTGTTTGACGAGGCGTTCGACGTGTTCTGGCGCCAGCGGAAAGACCGGATGACGTCGCTCGACCTACGTTCGATGGGCGAGCAGCGCCGGTACCGGAGGGTGGAGGCCGGGCCGCCTCCGCCGGGGCAGTCGGCGGACGGCGCCGCCGCCGAGCCCACGGATTCCGACGAGGGGTACGACCGGATCGACCTAACGCGGACGTTCAGCGTGCGAGAGGTACTGCGGGAGAAGGACTTCGCGGAGTTCACCGCGGAGGAGATGTCGCAGGCTAGACGGTTCATGGCTTCTTTGGACTGGAATCCCGGCGTGCGGCGCACGCGGCGCAAGGAACGGGGCAATGGGCCGGGGCTGGACGTGCGGAGGACGCTGCGGGAGAACGCGCAGTTCGGAGGCGAGCTCTTGCGTCTGAAGCGCCGGCGGCGGAAGGAGAAACCGCGCAGGCTGGTGGTTATCTGCGACGTGAGCGGCTCGATGGAGCGTTACACGCGGATGTTGCTCCACTTCATCCACAGCCTCTACGGAGGGTTGGGGAACCAAGTCGAGGCGTTCTTGTTCGCTACGCGGCTCACCAGAGTGACGAAGCAACTGAGGCGGCGGGACGTCGACCAAGCCGTGGGAGAGGTCGCCAAGGCGGTCCCTGACTGGTCGGGGGGGACGCGCATCGGGGCGGCGCTCAAGGAATTCAACTTCAGGTGGGCGCGGAGGACGTTGGGCTGGGGGGCGATCGTGCTCATCGTGTCGGACGGCTGGGACCGGGGCGAGCCGGAAGCGCTGAGCGCCGAGATGGCGCGCCTGCAACGGAGTTGCCGACGCTTGATCTGGCTTAATCCGCTGGCGGGCAATGAAGACTATGAACCGCTGACCCAGGGGATGCGCGCCGCGGCTCCGTATATTGACGATCTGCTGCCGGTGCACAATCTGGCGGCGTTGCTGGACCTGGCGCGCCACTTGAACGGCCTGGCGACAAGTTGGCCGGTGCGGAAGCAATCTCCCCCGCCGGCGACGGAGACAGTGGAGGCCGTGGCGGCCACGGCCCAGCGGTCGTGGCACACGGAAGCGAATCCGTCGTTCCGCCATCCGATGTGGGGGCGCGGCGCACGGGAACCTGGGACGTAGGCGGCACACGAAGGCGGGTAGAATTCTTCGTTACCAGCAACTGCAGCGGCGGCGGTGATACAGTGGGCGGGGTGCCAGCGGTCAGGAAACGGGGGACGTGAATATGGCGAAGTCTGTTGTTGCCGTCGCGATGCTTGTCCTCCTTGCCGCAGTGTCGGTGTCGTGCGGCGGGTCCGACACTGTCCGGATGGGGACAGAGGGGGCCTATCCGCCTTTCAACTTCATCAACGAGGCCGGCGAGATCGACGGGTTGGAACGGGAGCTGGGGGACGAATTGTGCCGTCGCGCCGATCTGGAGTGCGAGTGGGTGACCAACGAGTGGGACAGCATGATTCCCAATCTGTTGGGCGGGGAGTATGACACGATCCTCGCCGGCATGAGCATCACGGGTGAGCGGGACGAGGTGATCGATTTCACGCAGCCGTACGTTCCGCCAATTGCGTCAGTCTATATTGCTCTGGCCGGGGCCGGTGACGGAGCGGTTAACGGTCGGGTAGCGGCCCAAACGGCCACGGTACAGGCCGATTTTCTGGCCGATTCCGGCGCGACGCTGGTCGAGTTCGCGCTGGCGCCGGAGGTCGTCGAGGCCGTCGTCAGCGGCGAGGCGGACGCGGCGTTGGTCGACCGGGGCTTCGCCGTAGAGAGCATCGCGGACAGCGGGGGAAGGCTGACACTCGTCGGTCCGGCGATCCCGTTGGACGCCGGTATCGGCGTCGGCGTCCGAGAGGACGACACCGACCTGAAGGACAAGCTGAACCGCGCCATCGATGCGATGAAGGCGGACGGCTCGTTGAACGCGCTTATCAAGGAGTGGCTGGGGTCAGACGCGGACGTCTTCTAAGGCGCTCTCCGCCGATGGCGGAGAGGTTAGGGTGGATGCCCCCGGCCCGGCCCTCTCTCAATCTCCCCCAAAGGGGGAGAGGTTTGTGGTGCCCCCCTACGAAGACCTTTGCGTAACTCGGCGGGCGGGCTTCAGCAAGGTGGCGCGGCCCCCGCCTCCCCCCGCCCTCACCCCAACCCTTTCCCAGCAGAGACCTTTGCGTAAACCCTCGTCGCGAAGGGAGCGGGCGCCCACGAGGGGCGCCCCTACGGGAAGGGATAGATTCCCGCGTGCGCGGGAATGACGGGTATGGGCGGGTTTTGCAGAGGTCTCCAAAGGGGGGGAGAGGTTTAGGGTGCTCTCCGCCGAGGTGGAGACGTTAGGGTGGACTCCGCCCACCAATTCACGTGCTTTTTGATACTGAGTATTGACGGTGTGCACGGCGGCTCGTACTGTGTGGCCCACGCGGGGAAGACAGTCCACACCGCCGACACCGGCGGCTGAGGATGAAGAACCGCCCAACGAGAACTCTGTAGACGAGGCCGCGCTATACCGCCTGGGGAGCTACGAATGCCTACCACAACGTCCGACTTACTCGCTCGACTTGGTATCCGCATGCTGGTGGTAGCGTGCGCGGCCATTGCCGTGATCGCCGCCGCGCTAGCCCTGGGGGGACTCGGCGCGGCGTCGGCGCAGGAGTCATCCTGCGAAGTTACCGATCTGGGGACGCTGAGCTCCGATGCGGACGGCGTGCTGGAGGCAAGCGGACGCTGGACGACGAAAGACTGCGACTCGCGCTTCCGTGCGGGCAGCGACGCCCACACCTATCGTTTTCAAATCACCCAGGGTGGCCGGGTCAGGATTGACCTGACGTCCGCCGAAGGTGACTCCTACCTCTACCTGCTGGCTGAAGACGGCAGCCGTATCACCGACAACGATGACGGCGCCGCCAACCTTGATGCACGTGTCGAACGCGACCTTGCGCCGGGTGTCTACCTCGCTGAGGCCACAACGGTCGGCGGGCGCAAGCGCGGCCCGGCGGACTTCACGCTTTCCGTTAGCCGTGTCATGGGTTGCGAGCCGGTACATCTTGGTGCGCTTGAACCTGGCGCCAACCTGACCGCATCCGGCTCCTGGACGCTCGACACCTGCGGCTCACGCTTCGTCGTGGAACACCCCGCCCACAGCTATTCCTTCAACCTGCCACAAGGCGGCCGCGTGCTCATTGACCTGATATCTGAAGATGGCGATCCCGTCCTCTCCGTGGTGTCGCCCTCCATCGGTGTGATCGCCGCCAACGACGACGGTGGCGGGGGTCGCAACTCGCGCGTCGAGCAATACCTTTCGGCAGGCACCTACCTGATCGAGGCGACGACCTATTTGGAACGTGACCTCCAACCCTTGATGGCCGACTTCACCCTCGTGATCCACCTGGTTGACGAGGTGGCGGAGCAGCGCAGCTTCCAACTCAAGGTTGAGGCGTCCCACACGCCCGACCGGGTGGTCGCGGGCGAGCCCTTCCCCGTCCACTACCGCATCGGCAACCTCGGCGGCGGCGATCTGGCCAGCACCGACGGCAGGGTCATTGTGTATCT
This sequence comes from Dehalococcoidia bacterium, assembly GCA_965261455.1. GTDB lineage: Bacteria > Chloroflexota > Dehalococcoidia > SHYB01 > SHYB01 > DAOUKH01. Next base: position 1,083,734 of record OZ253453.1, read on the forward strand.
GGTAGCGCCCAGTGTGTTCGAGCGGAAGGACGCGATCATCACGTCGGCAGGGGATTGGGAGGCCGGAGTCTCCTACCACTCCGGCGAACAGGCCGCGAGTACGGCAAGCATCGAGATTGGCGATGTGACGCCGTTCGAGGTCACGCTCGGGAGACCGGGGCCCTCATGGGTGTTTGTCGCGATCATCGCGTTCGACCAATTCGGAGAAGAAATTGCGTTCCACGGGCTCTGGCGGAACTTGATGATACTCAGCAGTGCGGCGTTCGACGCGGTTACCGTGAAGGTCGACGATGCAGACTACGTCGTCTCAGCGGAGGCCGACGAGCATGGGTGGGTTACCGTCTCCGTCAGCTCCGCCGCCGACCCGGACGCGGACGTCGACGACGCGGTGCGGGCGAAGGCGATCTACGCGGCCGGCGTGCGCACACAGGTGCTGGACGGCGTCTTCGAGCGGCCGGCGACCGCCGCGCTATCTACGACGGCCGAGCCAGAAACGGTCAACGTGGCGAACCCATCGTCGAGCACCCTGCTGAAGGCGTTCGCGAGTCAGTACGCCGTCGGCGCGTCGGGGCTGGCCGAGTCACTGGCCGCAGGAGAGACGGTCAGTCCAGTCGCGGTCGAAGATATGATGCTCAGCACAGCCCAGACGGGGTCCGCCCGGTATGCGTCCCTGGCCGCCTCCTGGAAGGCTCTCCAAGAGCGGATTGAAGGCGGCGAGGCGCTATCGTTCGAGGACGCATTCGCTCTCCAGTCCCAACTCGCCTATGCCGAACGGATCATCGCGACGGCAGTGACGGCCGGCAAAATCGTCGAGGCGGCCCGCGATGCCAGCATGGGCTGGCAAGACTCCGAGGTCCAGGCGATGGTCTCCGACCTCAGAGCGCAGGCCTCCTGCGGCGATGGAGCGGCGGTGCTGCGCGGCGCCCTCGACGCCGCCGGCGTGGCGGATACTGACGGGCTGCTCGCCCTCGACGCCGAGCTGCGCGCGGTCGTGCCCTTCTACGGTCCGGTGAACGATGCCGCGCTCTGCACGGCGGCGGGTGTCGACGCGGCGAACTCCCGGTTCCTGGAGCTCTTGTCGATCGCGGGCAGCGCCGAGATGCGCCGGTTGTTGGCCCCAGAGGCGCCCGTGGTGGAGCCGCCGCCGCTGCGGCTCCGTATCATCGCCATGCGGACCGTTGACGCCCGGATCGAACTGGGGGTGGAGCTCGCCGGTGGCGAGCAAGTCCTGCCGCCCATGCGTTTCGTGCCGCCCGACGCCGCCGTCGATGAGTGGGTGGTGAGCGGCGACGTCGAGGTGGACGGGAACTCCATCGGGCAGATTCGTGCGAGGCGTGTGGCCGATGGCCGCATCGAACTGGGCTTTGTGACCGCCGACGGCGAGGAGATCGCGCCCGACATCCGCTATCTCCCCGCTGGCCCCGACCTCCCAGCTCGCGTCTGGCTCCGCAGCGGGGAAATCGAGCTACCGCGAACGGCGGCGTCAGAGTGAGGAGCGGTCAATTGAGATGGCCAAGAGTCATGCCGGCATGACCGAGGTGTGACCGTTGGCCTCGGCGCAGGCAAACGAGAACATCCGCTACGAGCCGGACGAGCGTCCTTCGTCGGCCGTGGCCATTGGCGCGGGGATTCAGGCTGCCCTAATCATTGTCGCGCCGGTGGTCGTCACGATCGTCATCGTGATGCGGATTGCCGAGCAGTCCGAGAGCTACATCACGTGGGCCATCTTTGCGGCGCTGCTCGTCAGCGGCGCCACCACCATTCTCCAGGCCTCCAAGATCGGGCGGAACGCCTGGCGTACCTGAGCGAACTGCCTCCCGTTCCGGACGAGCGCGAGGTGTCGTTCCGCCTGCTACGGCACTACGCCTCTTCCGTACGCCATCAGAAATACCACGGCGTAGACATCGTGACGGTGAGCGTCGAGAGCACGCGTTAGGCGGTCGTCTATCGGCTTTGCGCCCGCTATACTCCGCTGAGACGATGCCGAACGGCAAGCGCGTCCGCCCCGCGTGACGCCGCGCATCAACCGGTCCGCGGGGGGCTGATCGCTCACTGGCGCGTCCACTTTCACTGCCGGCGGAATAGCCGCGTCCAAGTCCACGTGTTCCACCACGAAAGGCGGGGTCTATGGAAATGAACGACATCTTCCCCAAGGGGTTAGATATCGAGGTTGCCCTCGATCTCCTGAGGCCTCTGGCGGTCTACCTCGTGGGCATGGCCATCTACGCCGTCTTTATCTTCAAGTTCTATCGGTTCCTCGCTACCCGCGACATGTTCGAGTTGGACTTTTCCAAGTATGAGGCGTCGCGGTTCAAATTCGTGCGGACCGTCTTGCACTTCGTCTTCTACGTCTTGCGGTACCTCATTCTCTTTCCGGTCTTCGCGTTCTTCTGGTTCGCGGTCCTCACCATCATCCTGGCCTTCCTTTCGAAAGAGCAGGTATTCACGGACGTGCTGCTGGTGGCCCTGGCCACCGTCGGCGCGATCCGCATCACCTCCTATTACAGCGAAGACCTCTCACGGGACTTGGCCAAGATTCTGCCGTTCGCCGTCTTGGCCATCTTTCTCATTGACGTTTCGTTCTTCGAAATCGGCGAATCGCTGGACATCCTGAAGCAGGCCAACGACAACCGAGAGACCATCCTCTACTACCTGCTCTTCCTCATCGCCGTGGAGTTTGCGTTGCGTGTCGTCATGGCGGTCGTCACCGTCGTTGCCGCGGCTAGAAGCAGCGTAATGCAGGAACCCGCCCCTGCCGAAGAGGTGGAGCCGCCGCCGCCGGAGGAGACGGAAGAGTCGACATGGCAGGAAGAGGCGCCGGAAGAAGAGGCGCCGCAGGACGACGACGCCACATGGAGCGACGCGACTGAGGACGCCCCTGACGAACGAGCGCCGAACAATGACGCATGACGCTCCGGCAGCCGATTAAGCGACGCACGAGCAGTTCGACACGTGGCTCGTCGAGCTCGCCAAGTGGAAGGAAGAGCCCGGGGCCGGCGGAGCCCTCGCCTTTGGCGAGGCGGCCGCCGTCAAGCCGTAGCGCGCCGACTCGGGCGCGCTACCGGACCGGCTTACTGCGCGGCCCCAGCCGCTTGCCCCGCCGCTTCCTCTGCCGCGCCGGGAGGCGGCGTCAAGGGCAGTTCGACGATCATCTCGGTAAACCGGCCGGCCTCGGACTCGACATGGATCGAGCCGCCGTGCTTCCGGATGATGTCGTTGGATATCGCCAGGCCGAGGCCGGTGCCGCGGTCGGTAGGTTTCGTGGTGAAGAACGGATTGAAGATCTTATCGATGACCTCGGGGGGCATCCCCTTCCCGTTGTCCCGGACGCGGACCTCAATCCGGTCCTCCTCCCGCCGCGTGGCGAGCCACAGCGTGGGGAAGTAGGGCCCGCCATCCTCCGTTTGGTAGACGGCCTCGCCACTCGTGCCCGCGTCGAATTCGCGCCGCTTCTCGTCCGTGGCGTCGCAGGCGTTGCTCACCAGGTTTAGGAAGACGCGTCCCAAGTCCTGCGGGATGACCTCGATCTCGCCCACTTCCGGGTCCAAGTCCTGTTTCAGGTCGAGGTTGAAGTCCGCGTCCGTCGCCCGCGCGCTATGGTAGGCCAGCCGGGCGTGTTCATCGAGCAGGCGGTTGATGTCGGTAGGCTGGAACCCGCCCGAGTCGCGGCCCATCATCAGCATGTCTTGGACGATCCGGTTGGCGCGGTCACCGTGGCTGCGGATGCGTCCGAGGTTGCCGACGAGGTCTTCCGCGATCTCCTTGATATAGCTCTGCTGCTCCTCGGGTAACTGCTCCCCGCCCTCTTCGATAACCTCCACCAGCTCCTTGATCAGCTCTTCCGAGACCTCGGAGAAGTTCCTGACGAAGTTCAGCGGGTTCTTGATCTCGTGAGCCACGCCCGCGGTGAGCTGACCGAGGGCCGCGAGTTTCTCCCGTACGACAATCTGGTCCTGCGCCCGTTGCAGGTCGGCCAGCACCGTTTCTAGCTCGGCGTTCTTTCCCTGCAACTCCTCCGCCAGCTTCTCCACGAGGTTGAGGCGCTGCACTTCCAGCGCGTGGCGGCGGAAAACTTCGAGCGCGGCCGCCATGTCGGCGACCTCGTCCCGGCCGCCTATTTCGACGTGCGCCTCCAGGTCGCCGCCGGCCATGCGACGCATCCAGTCCGAGAGCATTTCGAGCCGGCGCAGCAACACTCGGCCGACGATCACCCAGACAATGAGCACCGCGCCGACGATACTGATTCCGCTGATTACGAGGAGGAGCGTCCGGCCCGTCGAGATCGCCTGCGTCGAGGCGTCGGTGGCTTCCTGCGCACTGGCCTCGGCCGCGCTCACCAGGCCATTGACTTCACTGAGGAGCGTGACGGCCAGGTTTCGGTTGTCATTGAGGAGGTCCTGCTGCCGGTCGGCCAGCCTCAGCTCTTGGTCGATCAGGTCGAACCCGCTCTGCTGCTCCGCGGCTCCACCGACGCCGACGACGAACATGGCAAGGCTCTCGGAAAGCCTGATCTCTAGGCCGCCCAACTCGAACAGGCGGGCGAGGACCGGGACCATTTCGTTGGGCAGGGAGACCGCACTCTGCGTCGAGAGATTGCGCTCGATACGGCCGGCAGCGGATTCGAAGCGCTCGCGGAGTGGCTCGACGAGCGAGGCGTCCGAGACGCCGAACGCGTCCGCGAGCAGCTGCGTCGCGATATTGACGTCCACCTGCAACTCGGCGAGGTGGCGGTAACGCTCGACCTCCTCTTCGGAGAAGTGCTCCGACCGGGGCGCCGGCGGGACGCCAAGCTCGCGGTAGCCCGTGACGGTGTAGAACAGTTGATCATCGATGGCCGGGCCCAAGTAGTCGTTGAGTTGGACGGTCAGTTTCTCGATCTCGGTCCGCAGGTCCCCCTTGCTATCGGCCAACTCGAAGAGTGTCAGCCGATCTTGCTTGATGGCCTCAATGTTGGAGAACAGCGTCTTCGCATCTACGCCGATACGGTCGAATCGCTCGTTGGCCTCGCTCCCTTCCAGCCCAGTCAGTTGTTCTTCAAAGGCGGCGCGCGACTCGTCGATGCTGGAGACGACGCGGGCGAAACTCGGCCGTGTTTCGGCGGCCGACAGGCGGGGAGCGGCGTTGACGAGCTCGCCGCTGTATTGCGCGACGCCGAACGCCGCCGCAAGCTCAGGAACGCTACCTTCGTTCACCCGGCTTTGGGCGTCGCCCACCTGGTTAAACGAAAACCAGCCGACCAGGCTCGCGCCGATCGTCAGCGCGACCGCTACGCCAAAGCCGAAGTAGAGCTGCGTCGAGATGCGAAAGCGGATCTCAAGCAGGCGTTTCAGTCGGTCAATCACAGTCCTGCATCCCGGAGCGTTTCGATGGTGTGATAGCGTCCGTCATCACCGATCACCGAGAGGAACACCGTGTCGGAGCCCTGGTTGTCGCCGTCGTGATCATAGCGGAGCTCGAACCCGTCCAAGTCCAGCATCTCCGCGCGGTGCAGACTCTCGGACAGGCAGGCCCGGCTCACCTCCCGGCCACACCTTTCGAGGCTTGCGATGGCCAGGCGGGCGGCAAGATACCCCTCGAACGACACAAAGCCGGGAGCTGCGCCGACCGCGTAGGCCTTGAGGGCGCGAAGATAGGCGGCAGCGGTCGGGTTCGATTCATCGGTCGGGGAGGGCACGACCTGGGTGACGAAGACTCCCGGGCCAGCAGGGCCGAGCTCCCTGGCCAAGGCATTGCTCCCGACGAAGGAGATCGTGATGAAGACCGGGTCGAAGCCGGTATGGCGCGCCCACGCGATCAGGGCCGCCACCGGCTCGTAGGCCCCGACGATGATCACCGCTTCAGGGTTCCCATCGCGAAGATCGAGCAGGGCCGACTTCACCGACGTCGTATTGCGCTGATAGATCCCGATCGCCGCCGGCACCATGCCGCGGCGCTGGAGCGCGCTCTGCGCTCCGTTGTAGCCGGCCCGGCCGAAGGAATCGTCCTGGTACATCACCGCGATTCGGGTGATGCCAAGGTCTTCGGTCAACCGGGCCACCATCTCTTCGGTTTCCTGGTTGTAGGAGGCCCGCAGGTTGATCACGGTGCTCAGCCTCTCCGCGTCACGCAGGAAGGCGGCGCCGGTGAACGGGCCGATGTAGGGAACGCCGTGCTCCTCGGCAACGGGAGCGGCGGCGCGTGAGGTCGGTGTTCCTACGGCGCCGATGAGGGCGAAGACATCTTGCTCCTCGATCAAGTGCCGCGTATTGATCGCCGCCGCCTCCGGCTCATAGCCGTCGTCCAAGGAGGTGAGCTCCAACGTTCGGCCGTGGACGCCGCCCCTTTCGTTCACTTCCTGGAAGGCCGCTTGGATGCCCAACCGCATGTTCTTGCCCAGCTCCTGAGCGGGACCGGTAAAGGCGGCGGACTGGCCAAAGACGATGCGGTCGTCAAAGACGCCGGGGGTCCGTTCCGGAGCCGGGGCCGTGGGTGTGGCCGGCACGACATCCGGCGTAGATAGGCCGCCTCCGTTCCCCGGAGACTCACCGCCCGAGCAGCCAGCCAAGACCACGGCAGCCGCGACGTTTGCGCCGAATGCCAAGGCGGCCGAGTAGACGGCCGGCAGGCGGCGCGGCCTCTTCATCGCCCTACTCTTCCCGGCTCATGACCAGCGTCAGATGGTTGTGCTCTGACTCCCGGCGGTAGCGCATCTCCTTCACCATCGTCCGCGTGAAGTAGACGCCGAGCCCGCCCACGCGCCGGTCGTCCAGCGAGCCGTCCAAGTCCGGAGCGGGCGCTTCGTGTGTCGGGTCGAACGGGCGGCCCGAGTCCACGAGCTGCATGACCACTTCGTCCGGTCCCGAAGTCAGCGTGATCTCGATCCTGTGGCGGCCCTGATCATCGCCGTAGTCCATGATGTTGATCGCCAACTCTTCCAGTATCAAGTTCACGCGAAAGGCGAGCCCGGGAGACCAGTCTTCCTGCTCCGCTAGGTCCTCCACCGCGGCGGCGATGCGCTCCAGCTCGCCGCGATTAGGTTCGACTTTCAGCGACAGTTCCGCGCTCATGTCCCCAACTCACTGCGGTGCACTGCTAGGCAGGTAACGTCGTCGAATTGCGGCGCATCGCCTGCGAAGTCGCTGACGGCGGCGAAAATCGAGTCGATCGCTTCCCTCACGCTCTTCGGCGGGGCATCGGTAAAAATCTCGCGCAAACGCTCCAACCCAAACTGCTCGTTTCCGCTATTCATGGCCTCAGTGACACCGTCGGTATACAGCACTAGGGTATCACCGGGCGCGACGGGAACGGTGTGCTGCCGGTACTGGAATCCCGGCGCCACTCCAAGGACCAATCCGCTGGTCAGCGGAAGCGGCGTCGAGCTTCCATCGGCGTGCACGGCAAGCGGCGGATCGTGGCCACCGCAGGCGTAGGTAAATTCCCCCCTCTCCGGATCATAGACCGCGTAGAGGACGGTGACGAACATCGCGGCCTCGTTCTGTTCACAGAGTAGCTCGTTCACTTGTGTCAGCACTTCGGCGGGCTCGGCGCCGCCAATCGCCGTGCCCTTCAGCAGTGTTCGGCTGGACATCATGAAAAGCGCCGCAGGCACCCCTTTGCCAGAAACGTCCGCGATGGCGAGCCCCATCCGTCCGTTCTCCAGCCGTATGACATCGTAGAAATCACCTCCCACGTTACGCGCCGGCTCCATGTTGGCGAAAACCTGGAAGCCGGGGGGCGTGGGAAACCGCCCCGGAAGAATCGACTGCTGTATCTTGCTAGCGATGTCGAGCTCGTTCTCCAACGCGACGAGCTTGTCGTGCGACGAAACCGCCTCCCGCCACTCATCAAGATGCCGCAGCGTCCGGTCAATCGTGACCTGCAGGTCCTCGAAATCGACCGGCTTGGTGACGAAATCGAAGGCCCCGCGGTTCATCGCGGTGCGGATGTTCTTCATGTCGCCGTAAGCCGAGATGATCACGGCGCGTATGTTGGGGCTTACCTCCGGTATCTGATCGAGCAGCGTCAGCCCGTCCATCTGCGGCATGTTGATGTCCGAGAGCACCATGTCGATGCTCGCGTCTTCGTTCAGGCGTTGGAGCGCCTCGACTCCGTTGCCGGCGAAGACGAACTGATAGCGGCCGCCCCTGATTTGGCGCCGCATGCGCTGCAACATAAGCCGCTCGAGGTCCGGCTCGTCGTCGACCACGAGTATCTTGTACGGCTCTGCCATCAGTCTCTCTTCCTCTGTTCATGATAGCGCCCAACACGCCTTTTTCGGGCCGTCGGCCGCCTATTCATCAAGCTTTTACGATAGCCGCTACGCCTTCGGTGTCAAGGGAATCGCGAGGGAAGCCGCCGGCCTAGAACCGGCCGCCGTCGATGTTAATGACCTGGCCCGAGATATAGGAGGCGGCCTCCGAGGCAAGGAAGAGCGCCGCGCCGACGCATTCCTCGCTGGTCCCGCGGCGGCCCGCCGAGATACGGGGCAAGATCGCCAGCCCCTCCGGCGTCGAAGGTATCCCCGGATACGTCTCGATAGTGCCCGGGTTAATGCAGTTGGCGCGTACTTTAGGGCCGAACTCCTGCGCCGCGTACTTCGTGAGCATCAGCAGCGAGCTCTTCGCGATGCCGTAGGCCAGCCGGTTGCCGCGCGTGGGCGTGAATGCCGTGGTCGAGACGACGGAGACGATGCTGCCACCGTCGCCCTCCACCATGCGGGGGCAGAGCGTGCGGAACATGGCAAGCGCCGCCTCGAAGATGACGTTGTGCTGCGCCGCCCAGCCTTCGGAGGTCGTGGTGACGATGTTGCCGGTCCTTAAATTGTCGGGCACGGCGTTGTGGACGATGACGTGGACCCCGCCCCGCTTCGCCCACGCCTCGCCGCACATCGGGGCTACGGTCTCAGGGCGATTGAGGTCGCACAGCACGTAGTCGCACGCGCCGCCGGCGGCCCTTATCTCCCCGGCCAGCTTCGTCATTTTCGCGAGCGAGCGTCCGGCAAGAATGACGCCGGCCCCCGCCTCGGCGAACCCCCGCGCCAGGTGCGCGCCAAGGTTCCCCGTGCCGCCGGTCAAGAGCACGTTCTTCCCCTTAAAGCCGAACTTCTCGGTGTACACACCGCCTCCTCGGAGCTGGCCCCGCTCCGCGCGGCAAGCCTACCACGCCACCTCGCCGGCGGCGTTTGCTCCCGCACTTGGATTGCGGGTACAGTGCGCCCACGTATCGGAAGGGAGGCGGCGCATGTCCGATTCGGGGAGCCTGGAAGGCAAGGTCGCGGTGGTGACGGGAAGCAGCCGCGGCATCGGCAAGGTCATCGCGGTTGAGCTCGCCAAGCTCGGCGCGAAGGTGGTCGTCACGGCGCGCACGGTCGAGGAGAAGGACTGGATTCCCGGCACGATCGGCGCCACGGTAGCCGAGATCGAGTCGCTGGGACGGCGAGCGGTGGCGGTGCAGGCCGACCTCACCCGACGCGACGGCATCGAGGCGCTTGTCCGGCGCGTCGAGGACGATTTCGGCCGCTGCGACGTGCTGGTCAACAACGCCGCGTTCTTCGGCAAAGCCGCCTACCATTCGAGCTGGGACCTCTCCGCCAAGAGCTGGGACCTGCAGATGGCGCTCAACCTCACCGCGCCCTTCCTGCTCTGCCAGGCCTTCGCGCCCGGGATGAAGGAGCGCGGCGGCGGGATCATCGTCAACGTCACCTCGGGGTCGGCCACCACCGTCGTGTCGGGGCTGGCCTACGGCGTCTCGAAGGCCGCGCTCAACCGCATGACGATGGGAATGGCCCACGACTACCGCGACGCGGGTATTCCCGTTATCGCCCTGGACCCGGGGTTTACCCGCACCGAGATCGCCGAGATTGCCGCCTCCGGCATCGGGATGAGCGCCGAGGACGCCCACCCCATGGCCGTCCCCGCGCTGGCGACGGTTTACGTCATCACCCACGACCCGATGTCGTACACCGGCCAAGTGGTCGTGGCGGCGGACTTAGTGAAGGAGAAGGGGCTGCTATGAGCGTCGAGCTTTCGGAAGAGGTCCAGCAATTCATCGCCGAGCAGCGAAACGGCGTGATCGCGACGTTCGGGAAGAACGGAGCGGCGCAGCTTACCGTGGTCACTCACGGCCTGTACCGGGGCGCGCCGGCCTTCACCTCCGCCGGTAACCTGGTGAAGGTGCGCAACCTGACCCGGGACCCCCGCTGCTCGTACATCGTCGTGAGCCCCAACGGACGGTCTTATGTCACCCTTGAGGGTCACGCCGACCTGTACGCGCCGGGCGTCACCGACCCCGAGGTCCTGCGCATGGCGCTCCGGGACATCTACCGCGCCGCGGCCCGCAAGGAACACCCCGACTGGGACGATTACGACCGCGCCATGGTCGAGCAGCAGCGGCGGGGCGTCGTGGTGGTCGCGGAGCGGGTCTACCACAACCTGGGTAGGTATTCGTAGGGAGGCAGCGATGCCCTTCGCACAGATCCGGGACATCCGCATGTATTACGAGCAGCGCGGGTCGGGGCCCCGGCTCCTCTACATCAGCGGGACGGGCGGCGACCTGCGCGCGGGTCGGGTCTTCGAAGGCCCCCTAGCGGAGGCGTTCGACCTGCTGGCCTACGATCAGCGCGGCCTCGGCCAGACCGACAAGCCCGACGTTCCCTACACCATGGCCGACTACGCTGAGGACGCGGCGGCGCTCCTCGACCACGTCGGCTGGGACCGGGCGCGGGTCATCGGAGTCTCCTTCGGCGGCATGGTCTCCCAGGAGCTTGCGGCCCGCTACCCGGAGCGCGTCGAGCGCCTCGTCCTCGCCTGCACGTCGAGCGGCGGCGCGGGCGGGAGTTCCTACCCCCTGCACGAGCTCGAAGGCCTCTCTCCTGAGGAGGCGCTGAAGCGGCGCATCGGCCTCTACGACGCGCGCTTCGGCGACACGCCGCGGGAGCAGTGGCCTGCCAGCTTCGCCGCGATCATCGACCGCGCCGCACAGAACCGCGACCTCGGTGCCGACGATCCGGCCAAGCCCACCGGGGCGCACCGCCAGCTCGAGGCCCGCATGGGCCACGACACCTACGACCGTCTTCATCGACTGACGATGCCGGTGCTCGTCTGCGGCGGGCGCTACGACGTCATCGCCCCCGTCAAGAATTTGGAGGCGCTCGCCGACCGCATCCCGAACGCCCGCCTCCAGCTCTACGAAGGCGGCCACCTCTTCATGTGGCAAGACGAGCGCGCCTGGCCCGACGCCGCCGCCTGGCTCCTGGCGGCGTAGCAGGTTACGCAACGCGCGAGGCGAGGACATCCAAGGAAGCGCGCAGGTCGTATTTTTTAATGCGTAGGTAGTATCATTAAAGGCGAAAGGTAGGACTCTCGTGCAACCTTCCCAAGCGGCACCTCGGCGTTCTTGGCTGAGACCGTGGTGGAGGCCGTCCGCCAATGACGGGCGCTCCACGCCGGAGATGGCACGTCGTGCCTTGGCCGAGATTCCCCGCGCCTCCGGGCCGCCTCTCATCGGCAACGCCTTCGACTTGGCAGGCGACCTTCGCGCCTTTCTTACCGAGCAATACCTGCAACTCGGCCCCGTCTTCCGGGTCACGGCGTTCCATCGCTCATACGTCGTGCTCGCGGGCGTAGAGGCCAACCGCTTCTTTGCGGGCCCTGGGAAGGGCTACTTCCGAAACCGCGAGACGTGGCAGGACTTCGTCGAGGAGATGGGGGCGGAGCGGGCCATGCTCACCCTCGATGGTCCCGATCACCTCCGGCACCGCCGGGAGCAGAAGCGCGCCTACTCGCGGCGCTTCGCCGAGAGTCATCTGGAGGAGGCCGCCGACATCGCCCGGCGCGAGATCGAGACGTGGCCCATCGCCGAGCCGATCCGCGGCCACTACGCCCTCCAACGGATCATCACCGAGCAGCTCGGCGTCTTGGCCGCCGCGACGTCGCCCCGAGAGTATCTCGACGACCTGATCGTCTTTGTCGAAGCGATGCTGCTCACCCACGTCCTCCACCAACGTCCGAGGCTTTATTTGCAACTCCCGCACATTCGCCGCGCACGTAAGCGCGTCGACCGCCTGTTCCAGAAAGTCCTAAACGCGCACGCACCGGAGAAACGCGAGGGCAAGCCCCCCGACCTGATCGACGACTTGCTCGACCTGCACCGGCGCGACCCCGAGTTCTTTCCCGCGAGCGACATGCAGTTCGCCATGTTGGGGCCATTCATTGCCGGACTGGACACCGCGGCGGCCACCTGCGCGTTCATGCTCTACGCGCTGCTGAAACACCCCGACGTGTTGGCGGAGATGCGGAAGGAAGCGGACGAACTCTTCCGGGACCGGACGCCCACCATCGAACGGGTGCGCACGCTCGACGTGACACACCGAGTCGCGATGGAGACCCTGCGCATGTATCCGATAGCGCCCGCGGTCTTCCGCACGGCGACCGACTCGTTCGAGTTCGGCGGCTACACCATTCCGGCGGGAAGCAAGGTCATCATCGGCACCACCGTGCCGCACTATTTGCCCGAGTATTTCCCCGACCCTGAGCGGTTTGATATCGACCGGTACACCCCCGAGCGCAAAGAGCACATACAGCCGGGCATATACGCCCCATTCAGCCTGGGAACGCACCGCTGCCTGGGTTTCGGCTTTGCCGAGTTCCAGATCGCGATCACGATGGCGGCGATCGTTCACTACGTCGACGTGGAACTCGACCCTCCCGACTACGAGCTCCGCACCATCTCCGCGCCGACACCGAAGCCCAACAAGCGCTTCAAATTCCGCGTAACCCGCCACCGCTGACCTCCGCGGCGCGCGTGGTATTCTCTTCGCGGCTCGGGCTTCCCGCTGCCTTCTAGGAGGTCTTCCCATGCTGTTCGAAGGGCGCGTGATGATGGTCACCGGCGGAGGCGGCGGTATCGGCCCGCGCCACGAGCCTGATGGCGGCGAAAGAGGGTGCCAACATCGTCTCCGCCGACATCAACGCGGATAACGCGGGCAAGGTTGCCGCCGAGGTCGAGGCGCTGGGGCGCGAGGCCCTCGCCATGGAGACGGACACCACCGACAAGCAACAGGTCGACCGCATCGTCGCCGCGGCGAACGAACGCTTCGGCAAGATCGACATTCTCATCAATGCGGCCGGCCTGGCGGGCGGCGCGCCGTTTCTGGAGCACACGGGCGAGCTGCTCGACCAGGTTGTCGCCTCCCACCTGAAGAGCATGATGTTCGCCTCGCAGGCGGTGCTGCCGAAGATGATCGCGCAGCGCTATGGGCGCATCGTCAACATCACCTCACGCGCCGGCTGGCGCGGACGGCCGGGCACGGCGTCCTACGGGGCCGCGAAGGCGGCAATGACGGGCATGGCGCGGGTGATGGCCGCCGAGTTCGGCGAGTTCGGCGTCACCGTGAACAACGTCGCGCCAGGCATGGTGCTCAGCCCCATGACCCGCGATACCTACGGCAGCATGCAGGACCAGGTCGAGGAGCAGATACGGGCGGGCTCCGTCGTCCAGCCGCACCGTTTGGCGACCGAGGACGAAATCGCCCAAGCGTTGCTCTACTTCTGCGGGCCGAACACCGACCAAGTCACCGGCATGACCATCCACGTCAACGCCGGCACGGTCATGCCCTAGCCCACGCCAGCCGCGCGCACGGCGCCCAAGGGGCACCTCTCCCCACGACAACAGGTTGCGAAAGGGTGCTCCAGTGGGGGAAAGGGCCGGTGGCAGCGCCGACGCTAGGACTGCGCCACGGCGCCGGCCCGTTCAAGGGCGGCGATGCGCTCGGGGGTGTAGCCCAACTCGGCGAGGATGGCGCGGGTGTCGCCGCCGCGCTGCGGCGCGGGCGCGCCGAGTCGTGCGGGCGCCGCCGAGAGCAGCGGCGGCGGCCCGACATGGTCAACGACGCCGAGGCCGGGATGCTCCCGCGTTACCACGAGGCCCGCGCCGCGCAGGAACGGGTCCTCGTGGAAGTCGGGGACGGCGCGGACGATGGACATGCTCACGCCCGCCGCGGTCAAGACCTCAGCCCACGCCTCCCGCGGGCGCGTGGAGAAGATGCCGGCGAGGGACGCCGTCAGCGCTTCATCGTTCGTCGCCCGCGCTCCGGGATCGGAGAACCGGGGGTCGGCGGCGACCGCCTCGAATCCATCGGCGCTCGCGAGCGCCCGCCATGACGCCTCGCCGGTGCAGTGCAGATAGAGCCATCCGTCGCTCGCCTCATAGAGACGCGATAGCGCCCCAAACCCCCGCAACGCCAGGCCCTCGGGATCGTTCCGCCGGTAGCCTTCGTAGTCGAGGAAGTACGGCGACTGGAGCAGGCCGGCGGTGAGCGCGAGGCCTGCGTCGACTTGCTGGCCCTGACCGGTGCGCTCGCGTTCGAGCAGCGCCAGCGCGACCCCGTAGGCAGCGAGCAGGCCTGTCCCGTAGTCGTTGACAGGGTAGGTGACCAGCTTGGGCTGGGCTTCCCACCCGCCGTGGCGCACTTGCATCCCGCTGGTGGCCTGGGCGAGCTGCTCCCAGCCAGGGCGCTCCTCCCACGGCCCGCCAAAGCCGTAGGCGTTAATCGAGGTATAGATGATCCCCGGACGCCGCCGCTTGACCGCCTCGTAGCCAATGCCAAGACGGTCCAAGGCCCCCGCCCGATGGCTCTGGACGATGACGTCGGCGGTGTCCACGAGGTCCCAGAATACCTCCAGGCTCTCCGGCGTCTTGAGGTCGAGCACGATGCTGCGTTTGCCGCGGTTCACGTCGACGGTCCAGATCGGCTGCGAGGGGCGTCGGGGGTCGTCGATGGTGATCACGTCGGCGCCGAACTCGGCCAGCGCCCGGCCGCAGGTGGGCCCCGCGAGTACGATGCAGAGATCGAGGACTCGAACGCCTTCGAGGACGCCCGCGACCGTACGCGACGCGGGTGGGGACGGACGCGGCGTCTCCGACGCCGCCGTCGCCCAGGGCTGCGAAGTGTGCTCGCCAAGCCCGGGCGCGCCGCTTCGAACGCCGCCGGGCGAGCCCCGTAGGTTCACCGAGACGCCAGGCTGCTTCATCGGCCCGCGCTCGGCGTCATCCACCTCGATTACCATACCCGCGGCGTTAGGGTGCTCGTGGACCATCCACTCGTCCACCGTCTTGCACACCGTGCAGGCGCCGCCCACGGCGTTGATGTCGCGCTCCCAGTCCCAGGCGCTGCGCTCGAGGAAGACGGCCTCGAACCGCCGCCGCCAAGCCGCCTGCGCCTCGGGGTCTTCCGGCCCGCGCACGTAGGAGATGATCTCGTCGGTCCACTCCTCGCGGCCCGCGGCCTTCAGGAACTGGTGGACGAAGCGCTCGTACATGCCGTGGTTATGCACCCACCGGCCATCGGCGCAGCGGTACTGGCGCGACATCAGCGTCCCGATGTTCACGAAGCCGCTGCCGCTGTTCAGATCGCTCCCGTGGAACCGGACGAGGCGCAGACCGATGGCGCTGAACATCGACGCATGCAGCGGCGCCTCGATGCGCTGTCCCCGGCCGGTCCGCTCCCGCGCCAGCAGCGCCGCCGCGACCCCCAATGCGCCGAGCACCGCCGCGAAGATGCTCGGCATCGGGAGCGGGCTGAAAACCGGCCCCGCGACCCCTTCCGGCGGTGAAAAGAAACCCGTCTCCGCACCGATGGCGGCGTCCCATCCCTCCGCGTTGCGCTTGGGGTGACCCTCCGCGTAGCCGGGCAGGGAGACGTAGACCAGCCGGGGATTGTCCTTGGACAGAGCCGCATAGCCGGTACCGAGACGGTCAGCAACGCTGGGCCGGTAGTTCTCGATTACCACGTCGGCCTCGCGGGCCAGCTCCAGCGCCCGTTCCAGGCCGCCGCGCGTCTTGAGGTCGAGCATGACGGAGCGCTTCCCTCGGTTCCACGTCGCGAAGGCGGGATGGGACCGCGCCGGGTCGCCGCCGGGCGGCTCGACCTTGACGACGTCGGCGCCTTGGTCGGCGAGCAGCATCCCCAGCAGCGGTCCGGGGATGTACCGTCCGAACTCGACGACGCGCGCACCTCGAAGGGCGCCGGTGGAGCCGGGGCGAGGACTGGACGCGGTCATGGCGGCCTCCGATAGTCGCGTTGCGGCAGTCTACCGCCGGGAGTGGGGCGCGTTCAACCGAAGCTCCGAGCTGTGCCCTGCACTAGCTGATTTCCAGGAACCGGAACTGCACCTCAGCCACTTTCTGCCCCTCGTGGTAGATGTAGATGATGTACTGGCCTGGGGCCCACTGATATGTGCTCGACGCGCCGCGCCAGACCTGAAAGTCGCCGGAGGGCCGGTGGGCAGGCACCGGTACGGTCACATCGCGGAGCCAGAAAGCGAAGCCATCCTCGTAGTAACCCTCGATAGTGAACCGTAGCTCGCGCGGCTCCGGTTGCGCTCTGAGGGTGAAGAGGAGGCGGAGCCACATGTGATGCGTGTACCGGGTCGAAAAATTGGTCCGGCGGTTTCCGTCGCTTGCGACGACGTATGCGTCAATGACTCGCCCTGAGACGCTCGGCAGAATGGGATCGACGGGGCTCGGGTCGGGGTCCAAGACATTGGGGGCCTCCGCCCCTTCATACCATCGCACCGTTATCCTCTCGATGTCGGCGGCGCGGTCGGGCGCAACAGCCGTAAACGCGGTCTTGTAGTGGCTGATACCCAGCCTTTCGATTCGGGACCTCAGATAGAGGTCCCGAAATCCTTGGCGGAACGCGTCTTCGCCGAGGGTGCGGTACAGGTCCAGGAGCAGACGGTGGCCGAAGGCGTAGTTGCAGCCAAACACCCCGCGCTTCCCTTGAGCCTCCAACTCAGCAATGTTGCCGGCGTGGGTGCAGGAGAGCCCCCCCGCATCCACCGGCTGACCGGTGCGGGCGTGCTCCGAGATCGCCGCCACCATATTGGCTCCCCCCTCGACGACCCACGGGCTCCCTCCCCTCCAATAGTAATGTGCTACCTCATGCACCGTAATCGCACCAGTGTGCCCTGCGTTGGTACTGTCGTCATCGACGTCGAACCTGGAGAGCATGCCGATGTGCGTGCCAAAGTTAAGCCCGGCGCCACCAGCTCCATAGGCAGCGTCGAAATGCAGCGTGACGCGGGAAGTCGGCAGCGGCACTCCCATGAACGCCTCCGAGCTGCGGACCGCGTGTTCCAACAAGTCCATGCTGCGCGGCGCACCTTCCTGGGTGCGGATGATGGCCAGTGTCACCGTCCCGGCAAGCGGGAGGTCGATGACGCGCTCTTCCAAGTTCACCTGCCCAGGGTCTAGCAACGTGTCAATACGGTCGGGGGCGAAGCCGCTTACCGCGCCCAGCACCATCACTACCTTGGCCCATTCATCCGAAATGCCGCCGCTAAGGGTCGGGTGGGCCATCACTCGTTGAAAGTTCGCCGGCCTGTAGACCGCCATGTGCCCCAACGCTTGCGTGGCGGCGGCATCGGCGGGCTCGACTGTCTGCAGGAAAGGCATCGCGAGAACCTGCGGCGCCGCAAGATCGTCGCCGTCTGCAATACGTGCAAGGTTCTGTGCTGCTGCGGCCTCTGACTCGTTGAGGCCATCCTCGAACCAAGGCGTTGCCATGACCGCGCGGAAAAGGTCCGGATGCGCCACCAACCTTCTGAACGCGCGCGCCATTGCGACATCGGCAGCCGTCGGGGATTCTTGCTGGGACAACATCCCGACAGCCTGCAGCGCCACCTCTTCGCTGTCACGCGCAAGCCACCCGAGATTCCGCACGAATACGGTTTCGGCTTCGTCGAGACCGTCCTCGGCCCATGACATCGGCAGAACAGCGCGAAGCGTGTCTTGGCTCTGGGCTCCCAAGGCCCAGAGCGCCCCTACCGCGTAGCCATCGTCCGACTCGACAGTTGGCAGGAGTCCCACCAACCACAGGCTGACGTCCTCGCCGCCTCGTGCCGTCCACTCGAGGTGTTTCAAGAGCTGGGTCTCAGACTCGTCCAAGCCGTCTTGGACCCATGGCCTATCCAGGACGGCGCGGAGAAGCTCCGGCGGATGACTCGACATATACCGCAGCACGGCTACCGCCTCGACATCGCCGGCCCCGAGGGCCTCCGGAAAGGGCAGAGCGATGACGCGCAACGCCGACGCTGCGTCCCTACGCGCGAGCCACCCAAGATGCTGCACGAACGCGGTCTCGGATTCGTCGAGGCCGTCCTCAACCCATGGCCTCTCGACGACAGCGCGGAGAGTATCTTGGCTAGAGGTTCCCAAGGCCCCCAGCGTTGCTACCGCGGCACTATCGACGGGTTCGATGGTCTCCAAGAAAGGCGCGGCGACTAGCCGCAAGGCGATGTCCTTGCCGTCCCGCGCAATCGATTCGAGGAGTTGCACTACCCGAGCCTCGGTCTCGTCGAGGCCGTCCGTGATCCACGGCTTGTCCATGACCGCGGACGCAAGAGCCTCGCCGATGTTGGTAAGCCTTCGAAGAGCCTGTACGAACGCAATTTCAGACTGGTCGAGTCCATCCTCGACCCACGGCTCGCCCACCAGGGCGCGTAACAGTCCTCGCCAATTCACAGGTCGGCCCAGATCGGCCAGCGCCCCAAGCGTGTCGACATCGATCGTCTCCAAGGTGTCCAAGAACGGCATACGTGCGATGCTCGCCGCCGACACCTCGTCATACGTTGCGAGGATCCGTAGTTGCACCATTACGGAGACCCCTAGCTCGTCGACGCCTTCCGTGATCCATGGTTTGTCCACTAGCGCGGGAGCCGAATCCGTCCCGTAGAGGGTCTCGACGTTAACCAACTCCTGCATGGCTTGTCGTTCGATCCCTTCGATGCCGTCGGCGACCCAGGGCAGCGAGGTGATCGCCGATGCCAACGCAGGCCTGTTCTCCTCCAGCCACTTCATCGCGCTTAGCCAAGCGGCTTCTGTGGTCGGCGCCGCGGTCGGCGTGGCCGTTGGCGCCGCGGTCGGGGTGACCGTTGGCACCGCGGTCGGTGTGGCCGTTGGCGCCGCGGTCGGCGTGGCCGTTGGCGCCGCGGTCGGCGTGGCCGTTGGCGCCGCGGTCGGCGTGGCCGTTGGCGCCGCGGTCGGCGTGGCCGTTGGCGCCGCGGTCGGCGTGGCCGTTGGCACCGCGGTCGGCGTGGCCGTTGGCGCCTGTGTGGGCGTGGCCGTGGGCGCCGGTGCGCGTCGCGGTCGGCGACGGGGGGTCGCCGAAGGTGCAGGCAGCGGACACGCCGACGGTGAGCGCGGCAAGGAAGAGTGCCGCCACTAGTGCCCTGCGCACAGGCAACCGACTCGGAAGCGATCCGCTCGACACGCCCCCACCCCTCGCCGTCCGCGAGGGGCCCATAAGGGTGCCTGCGGGAATTGCACCGAACCCTACAGTCTTTCCCCTTGCCGCGATAGGGGGAGACGACGCCGGCTACGGGCCGGGCGGGCCCTCGCCCTTCAGCAGGCCCTTAAACTCAGGGGCGCGCTTCTCGTGGAAGGCGCGGGCGCCCTCCTCGATGTCGTGCTTGGCCACCTTACGGTTCATCGCGGCGGCAAAGGCGTGCAGGGGCATCGAGTCCGCATGGCTCTGCCGCACCTGGGCCATGACGACGTTTTTGGTCAGCCGCACCGCGACGGGAGGCCGCATAGCGATCTTGTTCGCCAGGGCGTACACGTCGTCCATGAGCCGATCGTGGGGGACGACGCGGCTCACCAGCCCGATCCGTTCGCACTCCTCGGCGTCGATGATGTCGGCGGTGTAGAGCCACTCAAGGGCCTTGGAGAGCCCGACGGCGCGCGGGAGCAGGTCGCCAACGGGGTCCACCACGGGCATGCCGACCTTCGCATTGAAGGGCGACATGCTGGCCCGGTCGGAGGCGATGCGGATGTCGCATTCGAGCGCCATGATGAAGCCCCCACCTACTGCGACGCCGTTGAGCGCGCCGATCGTCGGCTTGTCGCAGTCGAGGATCTTGCTGACGTCGGTGTACTGGGGCTTGACCTCGAGCCACCGCATCCCGCCGCTGGCGAGGGAGTTCTCTTTCAGGTCGAGGCCGGCGCAGAAGGCGCGGCCCGCGCCGGTGAACACCGCGACGCGGACGTCGTCATCCCTATTGATCTCCTCGCAGACGGCGGCGATGGACTGGAGCATGTCCCGCGACAGGGCGTTGAGCCGCTCTGGCCGGTTGAAGGTCACGGTCGCGACGTGTCTCTTCTTCTCGTACAGCAGGTCCTTGTATTCCACGGAGTCCTCCCAGGCGCTCGCCGCCTTAGGGGCAAGCCGCCCCACCCGCCAAGGTTGGGTGCAGAGGGGAGTCAGGCAAGCCGGGCCGAGTGCACAGGCAGGGCAACCATCTCGAGAGTCGAGAGGTCGAGCCGCTCGGCGGCATGGTCAATGTCGAAGCCGATCAATCCCCCGGTAGCGTCAAGATCGACGTTGACGCCGTTTGAGATTTCGCGTGTCTCGCGCTTGTCTTGCCCTTGAGCTCGATGTACAGACTGTCAGTCTCGGGGTAGTAGTGGAGCTTCATGATGCATCATCCTTTCGAAAGCCGCGTTCGAAGAAGGCATTGTGAATGGTCTCCCCGTCTTCAAGCGTGACGACGCGCAGGATTCTCGGGACGGTTTCTCCCGGGCGGATGAATTCTCCCCAGAAGCGAATACGGCCACCTGACTGCGTGTCGCGCCGCAATGGATCACCGATTACTCTAACGCACCAAGCCGGATCAATCTCGGGCCGCTTACGCCGCACCTATTCGTCGAAATAGCGCGTCGTCCTCACATTACCATTTTACGAACGAGGCGCTTTGTCATGATTCTGCGCGCGCCGCCACCTAGCTGCGCGGGTAGGGGTCTACCATGATCGTGGCTTCGCCGGTGAGGACTTCGGCGCCGTCTTGGTTCACGCATTTCGCGTCGAGGGTGACGATGGGTTTGTCGTCGCGGACACGCGTGACGATGCATTCGGCGGTGACGGTGTCGCCGGGGAAGACGGGTGCCACGAACCGGATGTTCATGCCGAGGAAGATGACGGTGACCTTGGGGTCGGCCATCTCGACTCCGAGAACGGCGGAGAGCAGCCCTGCCGAGATAACGCCGTGGGCGACCTGCTTCCCGAAGCGGGTCTGCCCGCCGTAGCTGGGGTCGAGGTGCAGGGGCTGGGTATCGCCGGTGAGCTCGGCGAAGCTTGCCACGGCCTCCTGGCTGATCGTCTTGGTCACGCTGCCCTTGGCGCCGACCTTGAATCGTTCCATCGGGTCCATGCTTTCGCTCCCTTTCAGATTGTCTGTGGTTATGTCGTGTGACGGGAGATGGCCGCGGTCACCGGAGTCGGGGCTTTGGGCCGGGCCGGACGCCGCGCCCTAGCCGCTGTAGTCGTAGAAGCCCCGCCCCGTCTTCTGTCCCAGCAGTCCCGATTGGACCATCTGCCGCAGGAGCGGCGCGGGCCGGTACTTCGAGTCGGCGAGGTCGCGGTGCAGGACTTCGATGACGGCGAGGCAGATGTCGAGCCCGATGAGATCGGCGAGCTCGAGCGGCCCCATGGGGTGGTTCGTCCCCAGCTTCATGACGGTGTCGATGTCTTCCTTCGACGCGATGCCCTCGGAGTAGAGGAAGACGGCCTCGTTGATCATCGGTCCGAGGAGGCGGTTCGCCACGAAGCCGGGCGAGTCCTTGACGGTGACCTTCGTCTTGCCGATGCGCTCGGAAAGCTCGACGGCGCGCGCGATGGTCTCGTCGGAGGTGAGCAGGGCGCGCACGATCTCGACGAGCTTCATCACCGGGGCCGGATTAAAGAAGTGGATGCCGCAAAAGTTCCACGGGCGTTCGAGGACGCTCGCCATGCCGGTGATGGGGATGGTCGAGGTGTTCGACGCGATGACGGCGTTCTCGGAGAGATGCTTCTCGACGGCGCCGAGGACCCCGGCCTTGACGCCTGCGTCCTCATAGACCGCCTCGATGACCATCTCGCACGAGGCGAAGCCGTCGTAGGAGTCGACGGGCGTGATCAGGCCGCAGACTTGGTCGACGGCCGCCTCGTCCATGCGCCCGTCCTTCACGCGCCGCATCAGCCGCTTACGAGTGTCGGCGACGGCCTGCACGGCCTGCCCCGGGCGCTCGTCGGTCAGCACGGCGGGAAGCCCCGCCTGCGCGATCACTTGGGCGATACCGCCGCCCATCTGACCCGCGCCAATCACTCCAATAGGACCTTCGATCATCAGCGCCTCCCGCCCGCCGTCGCGGGCGTCACCGATGATAAGACCCCGCGCGCCCAAGCGCCACCGCCGGGGGCTCAGGCTGACGGCGACAAAGCTCGCGCCGCTTCGCGTATCATGGAGGCATGACGACTCGCGCGCCCGTCCTTGCCGCCGACGTTGTGATCGTGGGCGGCGGCAACGCCGGCCTCGCCGCCGCCTTGGCGGCGCGGGAGGCGGGCGCGTCCGTTCTGATTCTCGAAAAGGCTCCCCGTCACCTCCGCGGCGGCAACACCTACTTCACCGGCGGGCTCTTCCGCTTCGCCTACGACGGTTGGGACGAGATCGCCCAGCTCCTCCGCGACACGTCGGAGCAAGAACGCGACTCCGTCGACGTTGGCGCCTATCCCGCCGCGGCCTTCTACGACGACGTCATGCGGGTGACCGAAGGGCTGGCCGACGCGGAACTCACCGACATCCTCGTCACGGAATCGTTCCCCACCATGAAGTGGATGAGCGACCGGGGCGCGCGCTGGGTCTTGGCTTACGGACGGCAGGCCTTCCGGGAGAACGGGGTGATGAGGTTCTGGGGCGGCCTGACCGTGGAGGCCGTGGGCGGCGGCAAGGGCCTTTCCGACCGCCTGTTTGAGTTGGCGGAGCGTTCCGGCGTCGAGGTCGTCTACGGCGCCAAGGCCGTCGCACTCGACGTGGGCGGCGACGGCGCGGCGCGGGGGGTCACGGTGCAGGACGGAGACGGGCGCCGAACCATCGCGGCTCGCGCGGTCGTGCTCGCCAGCGGCGGATTCGAGGCGAACCCCGAGATGCGCACGCGGTATCTTGGCCCCGGCTGGGACCTCGCCAAGGTCCGAGGCGTCCGCTTCAACACCGGCGACGGCATCCGCATGGCCCTGGACGTCGGCGCGCAGCCCTTCGGCCACTGGAGCGGCTGCCATGCGGTGGCGTGGGACCTCAACGCCCCGCCCTTCGGCGATCGCAACGTCGCCGACCTCTTCCAGAAGCATTCCTACCCCCTCGGGCTGATCGTCAACGTCGATGGGGAGCGATTCGTCGATGAAGGAGCGGACTTCCGCAACTACACCTACGCGAAGTACGGCCGCGAGATCCTGCGCCAACCGCGGCGCGCCGCGTTCCAGATCTTCGACGCCAAGGTCGCGGACTTGCTGCGCGACGAGTACCGCATCGCGCAGGTGTCAAAGATCGAGTCGGACAGCATCGAGGGCCTCGCCGATGGTCTCGGCGTCGACGTGCAGGGGTTGGTCCGCACCGTCGAGCGGTTCAACGCCGCGGTGCAGCCGGGGGAGTTCGCCCCCGCCGCCCTCGATGGGAAGCGCACCCAGGGCATCGATCCCCCCAAGTCGAACTGGGCACTGCCGCTGGATACGCCGCCCTACGTTGGCTTCGCGGTCACCTGCGGCATCACGTTCACCTTCGGCGGGCTGCGCATCGACCGGAACGCCCAGATGCTGGATACGGAAGACCGGCCCATGCCGGGACTCTTCGCCGCCGGCGAGCTGGTGGGCGGCCTCTTTTACCACAACTACCCGGGCGGCTCGGGGCTAATGGCGGGGGCCGTCTTCGGCAAGATCGCCGGCGCGTCGGCGGGCCGGGCGGCGCGGCCGGCCTAGTTGTAGTACGTGCTGCGCAGCGTGCGGCCGGGGAGGTCGCCGGAGTGCTTGCCGTGTTCTAGGAGCACCCGGCCGTTGACCAAGGTGTACTCGATCCCCGTGGCGTGCTGCACAAGGCGTGTCGCTCCGCCGGGCATGTCGTCGACGAACTCGCGGGCGCTGGTGTTCACCGTCCGCGGATCGAAGATGGTGATATCGGCGGCGAGGCCCTCCTTGAGGAAGCCGCGGTCGGTGATCCCCGACTCCTCGGCGGGGACGCCGGTGATCAACCGCACGGCGTGCTCCAGCGTCATAGCCTGCTTCTCGCGCACCCAATAGCCGAGCAACCGCGTGCAGAAGCCGGTGTTGACCTCGGTGATGAGGTGCGCCCCGGCGTCGGTGAATCCGGCCGCGATATGCGGGGTACTGAGCACCGCCGGAATCACGTTCTCGTCCGGGTTCCGCGAGTCAAGCAGCCGCATCTGCGTCCCCAAGTCCTCGTCGAGCGCGATGTCGAAGGCCGTGTCGAGCGGGTCCTTGCCCAGATCGGCGGCGATGTCGCTCACCTTCATCATGTTGAACCGCTCGTACTTGGGAGTGGCGGCCTTCACTAGGACGATGCGGTCCCAGCGGGCGGGCAGACCGGGCAGCGGGTCGGACTTCATCTCCTCGCGAAGGACAGCGCGGGTCGCCGGGTCGCGCATCGCGCGCAGCTTCTCCTCGCGGCCCAGCATCAGCACCTTCTGCCATTTGGGGAAGCGGTCGAAGACGTTGGTGAAGCGGAAGTTGAACTCGAAGTCGTCGGGCTGGGTGTAGCCCAGAGCAAAGAAGGGTACGCCCTCGGCGCGCAGGGCGTTGAAGTCGGCGAGGCGCTGCTCCCAGGCGTCCGGCTTGTCCAGCGTCGCCGAGATCGCGCTCCAGCAGACGGGCCGGCCGCTGATCTCGGCGAGCCGCTTCAGGCGCGCCCGCCCCTCGCTGCGCGTGTGAGTGAACTCGCTGCCGGCCGCCATCTCTATGAAGCCAACCTTCGTCCCCTTCAGGACGGCAGCCAGGTCCATAAACTCGTCGAGCGCGGCGGCGCGGCTGGGCACGGGGCGGCCGTCGCCATCCCAGTGCGAGAAGCCCCGCGACGTAGTCAGGCCGGCGCCGCCGGCGTCGAGCGACTCGGCGATCACCGCCTTCATCTTCTCGATCTCCTCGGCGGTCGCCTCGCGCTCGGAGGCGTCGGCGCCCATCACGTAGCGCCGGACCGCGCTATGCCCCACCTGCGCGATCGCGTTGAGGCCGATCCCCTTGTCCAGGGTGTCGAGGTACTCGCCGAACGACTCCCACGGCCAAGGGAGCGTCCGTTTGAGGACGCCGATGTCCATCCCCTCCACGCGGGCGAGCATGTGGGCCATCCAGTCCTGGTCCTCCGGCTTGCAAGGGGCGATGGTGAAGCCGCAGTTGCCCATGATCACGGTGGTGACACCGTGCCAGCACGTCGAGGTGGCGATGGGATCCCACAGGAGTTGCGCGTCGTAGTGGGTATGCATGTCCCAGAAGCCGGGCGCGACGGCCTTGCCGTCGGCGTCGATCACACGGTCGGCGGTCTCGGTCCCATTGCCCACGGACGCGATCTTGCCGTCCTTCACGGCAACGTTCCCTCGGTAGGCCGGAGCCCCCGTGCCGTCAACGATCAGCCCGTCTTTGATGAGAATGTCGGCGCCCATGGTCTACCTCAGCTTCCGCGCGTTCGCCTGCCGCTCTGAGCGGACGCCGCCATCTTAGCATTCACGTCCCGCGAAAGTGTCCCCAAGGGCACGGCCGGTTTGACCCGTCCGGCGTCGCGGGACTAGAGTAAACGCCGCCGGAGGAACGCCGGCGGGGAGCAGCCATGTCAGCGCGAGCCTGCGACGGGATTCGAGTCCTCGACTTCAGCCGGGGGATGGGCGGCGCCATCGCCACCATGATGCTGGCGGACAACGGCGCGGACGTGATCAAGATCGAGCCGCCCGGCGGAGCGCCGGAGCGACAGATGCCGGCCTTCCTGCAGTGGGGCCGCGGCAAGCGAAGCGTCGTGCTCGACCTCAAGGCGAGCGAAGGCGTCGAGGCAGCCCGAAAGCTGGCGGCGACCGCCGACGTCGCGCTGGAGAACTTCCGCCCCGGAGTCGCCGACCGCATGGGGATCGGCTACGGCGAGCTTTCCAAGGAGAACCCAGGGCTCGTCTACTGCTCGATCACGGGCTTCGGCCCCAAGGGCCCCTACCGCGACGTCAAGGGTTACGACTCGATCGTGGCCGCCAAGTCGGGGCGCATGAACTGGGTGCCACGCTGGGAGCGCGAAGGCCCGGTATTCGAGTCGCTTCCCCGCATGACCTACGGCTCCGGCCAGCTCGCGGTCCAAGGCATCCTTGCCGCGCTGCTCGCCCGCGACAAGACGGGCCGCGGCCAGCACGTGCAGACCTCGCTTCTCCAAGTCGCCACCGCGCACGCCATGGGCCAATGGGCCGTCCCCGTGGGCGAGGAGGACGAGGCCGCGAAGCGCTTATCGGCGCGGCGGACGGGAGACAACCCGCACACCCAGATGCCCACCGGCTATCAGATCGTCCAATGCAAGGACGGTCGCTGGATTCAGATGGCCTCCACCAGCGTCAAGATCTTCCGTTTCTTCATGGAGCTGCTCGGGCTCGACTACCTCTATGACGACCCCGGCTACCGTGACATGCCCTACGTCTTCCCGTCCGAGGACGACCGCAAGCGCGTCCACGGCCTGATCCGCGAGAAGATGCGGGAAAAGAACTCCGACGAGTGGATGCAGCTCTTCATCGCGAACGGCAACATCGGGGCGGAGCCGTACGTCACCACCAGGGAGTTCCTCCACCACCCGCAGGTCGAGGCTAACAACCTCTACTTCGAGTTGGACGACCCCCGCGTGGGCCCGATGCGGCAGGTCGGCCCCATCGCCGAGATGACCGCCACCCCGTCGCGGCCGCAGGGCCACGCGCCAGAGATGGGTGAGCATACGGATGCCGTCCTCGCCTCGCTCGACGCCGGCGGACCGTGGCGGGCCGACGCTCCATCGACCGCGCCCGCCGGCCCCAAGCCCCGCCTGCCCCTCGAAGGCTACACCGTGCTGGAGATGGCCTCGTACTACGCCGGCCCGTTCTCGACGACGCTGTTGTCCGAGATGGGGGCGCGGGTCATCAAGATCGAGCCGGTCTTCGGCGACCTCATGCGCCGCATCCACGAGGTCTCCCACAAGGCCATCCAAGGGAAGGAGAGCATCGCGCTCGACCTCAAGACACCGGAGGGCCGCGAGATTCTCTACCGCATCATCGCCAGGGCCGACGCGCTGATGCAGAACTTCCGCCGCAACACCTGGAAGAACCTCGGGCTCGAATACGAAGACGTCCAGAAGGTCAACCCGCGCCTTGTCTACCTCTTCGCCGCCTCGTACGGCTCGAAGGGGCCGCAGGCGACGATGCCTGCCTTCCATCCCACCGTCAGCGCCATTGCCGGGGCCGGCGTCCGCATGTCCGGTGAGGGCAACCCTCCCATGGACTCGATGCAGGGAGACCCCGACGCGGCCATCTGCGCCGCAACGGCCCTCCTCCTCGGCCTCCAGGCGCGGGAGCGCACCGGCAAGGGCCAGTACATGGAGTCCCGCATGATCGCCAGCGGCAGCTACGGGACGTCGGACTGGTTCATGGAGTACGAAGGCATGCCCGAGGAGCCCATTCCCGACTCCGATCAGCGCGGTTATCACGCCCTCCAACGCCTCTACCAGACGAGCGACGGCTGGGTGATGCTGGAATGCCCGACGCAGTCCGAGTGGCAAGATCTCTGCCACGCGCTCAACCGGGGCGACCTGATCGAGGACGACCGGTTCGCCTCGCCGGAGAGTCGCAAGGAGCACGACGAGGCCCTTGTCTCGGAGTTGGCCGCGGAGATGAAGGGACGCGCCTCCCAGGAGGTCGAGGCCCTGTTGCTCGCCCGTGATGTCGCCTGTGTCCGCGCCGACGACACCACCTGGGGCCGCTTCTACATCAGCGACTCGCAGATGGCGGAGAATAACTTCCGCGTTCAGGCCCACTCACCCGTCTTCGGCGGCGACTACAACCGGCACGGCCCCACTGTTTCTTTCTCGGATATGGAGACCCGCGCCGGCCCGCCCTCGTTCATCGGCGAGCAAACGCATGCCATCATGGCCGAAATCGGCTACTCCGGGGACGAGATCGCGGACCTCGAAGGCCGGGGCTTCATCGCACAGACCGACCGCTGGGCGTAGGTTCGGCTCTCTTGGCTCCACCGGGCCAGTCATAGCTACGAGCGTCTTGGAGGCCCGCGGATGACTATAGTCGTGACCATGGTAGAATTGCACCAGTCTGACAAGTTGGGATGGGAGCATGGAAGAAGGCAGCAGCAAGGCCGCCGGCGGGCCCAAGACCATCAAGGCCTCCGAGTTCAAGGCCAAGTGCCTGAAGCTCATGGACGAGGTCGCTGAGAGCGGCGAGGAGATCGTCATCACCAAGAACGGTCGTCCGGTCTCGCGGCTGACACCGTATCGGAAGAAGCCGAAGACGCTCTTTGCCATCGACCGCGGGAGGATAGAGGTCCTCGGCGACATCGGTGAGCCCGTTGACGTGGCATGGGAAGCCGAGGCCGGTATAGAAGTGGATCACCTGCCTTGATGCTGCTCGACACGCAGGTGCTACTGTGGCTGAGGCTGGGAAATCCTAGGCTAGGGCCGCGCGCGCGGCGGCAAATCGATCGGTCCTGGGAGTCCGACGACCTGGGAGTCTCCGCAATCTCGTTCTGGGAAGTGGCGATGTTGAAGGAAAAGGGCCGCATACGGTTCCCCGAGGATGTTGGCCTCTGGCGGCGGGAACAACTGGAGCAGGGGCTGATCGAGATCCCCATTGACGGCGCGATAGGCGTCCGAGCCGCACTCCTGACAGGAGCGCATGCCGACCCCGCCGACCGCTTGATCATCGCCACCGCGATGGAAGGCCACCAACTGTTGACCGCCGATCAACGCATACTGCGCTGGCCCGGCACCCTGAGTCGGCTGGACGCGACGAACTAGGCCTCGTAGGCGACGCGCCCGCCCACGACCGTCATCGCGACGCTGATCTCGTCGAGCGCAGCGGGTTCGGCCGTGAGCGGGTCGTCGTCGAGCACCACGAGGTCGGCAAGCTGGCCGGCCGCGATACTTCCCTTCAGATGCTCGTCAGCGGCGGCGTAGGCGCCGCCCGCCGTGTGCAGGCGGAGCGCCGCCGCCGCATCCACCGCTTCGGCGGCGTTGATCGGCGCACCCCGCCTCGAGGCTCGGGTCACCGCCGCGGCGACCGCCGTCAAGGGGCCCGGCGGGGCCAAAGGCATGTCGGAGCCTAGGGCCACGCGCAGCCCGCCCTCCACTAGCGAGCTGAGTGGGTGAAGCCACGCATGCCGCTCCACGTCGACCTGTTGCAGATAGCGGTCACCGTGCTCGTGGACGAATCCCGGCTGCGCGACGACGACGACGCCCGCGGCCCGCAGCCGCCACGCCAGATCCGGCGGGCAGACGCCGCAATGCTCGACGCGGTGGCGGTGGTCGTGAAGGCGCAGCCCGCCGCCGGCCACGTCCGTCGTCCGCTCCAAGGTCAGCCGCAGCAGTCCCTCGACGGCCTCCGCCGCGGCGGTGAGCCCGCCTTCCTCGACGGCGTGGAACGCGATCTGATAGCCGGCGGCGTGCGCGGGCCAGGCCCGTTCGAGAAGCTCCTCCGCTTCGGGAAGCGTTCGCCGGCCCGTCTCGTTGAGCATGATCTTGACTGGGCCGACGCTCAGCCACGCGCCGCCGCCGCCGTAGCCGAGCTCGCGCTCCGCGAGTTCGGCGATGTCCCCGATCCCAACCATCTTGGTGACGCGGAGGGGCAGCCGCTCCCGCCGCCGCAGGTCTTCGAGTGTGTCCCACTGGCCGAGCGCGCCGTCGGGGGTGGCGTCGTGCAGCGACGTTACCCCAAGTGAAAGCAACCGGCGAGACGCCTGTTCGAGGAGCGTTTCGGCCTCGTGAGGGGCCGTTACAGGAGCGCCGCGCGCTCCGAGCTCGGCCTCCATCTCCTGTACGTAGCCGGTGAGCTCGCCCGCGGCGTCGCGCTCGATCACCGCGCCGACGGGCTCCGGCGTCTCGTTGCCGAGGCCCAAGGCCCGCAGCGCGGCGCTATTCAATACCGAGGCGTGGCCGGAACGATGGGTCAGCTTGACGGGATTGCGCGGGGCGGCGGCGTCCAGCTCCCACCGCGTGGGCGCTCGCGCCTCGGCGAGGTGGAACTCGTCGTAGCCCCAGGCGCGCAGCCACACGCCCTCGCCCACGGGGGCGGCCCGCTCGCGAATGGCGCTCTGCATGTCGGCGATGGACGACACGCCCCGCGGGCTGCAATCGACCGCCCCCAAGTTGGCTGCGTAGGCAAAGAGGTGCGCGTGCGCGTCGATGAACCCGGGGACGACGCGCCGGCCCTCGCAATCGATCACTCGCGTATCCGGCCCGCGCACCGTGTCGAGGTCGCGCTCGCCGCCCACCCACTGCACCCACTCACCCACGGCGCTCACCAGCGTCGCCTCCGGCCCCGTCGTCTGGGGAAGGAACAGCCGGGCGTTGTGGAGGACCAAGTCGGCTTTCCGCACGCCTGAAGCGGGCGGCGGGCTGACCATGGGGAACGCGTCGCCGCGGGGCATCAGTCGGCCGAGACTTCGAGGTGCGCGGTGTCGTTGACGGCGAGCACCACAGCACCTCCGCCGACAATACGCGCCGTGGTGATCGAGGTGTTCAAGAGGCGGAAGCGCAGGGGTCCGGTGAACTCCATACCGAGCAGCACGCAGAGTGCGGCGTTGATGAAGCCGCCATGGGAAACGACGGCAACCCTGCCCAAGTCCGGCGCGCCATCGAAGAAGAGTTCGCGAAGCACGCCGGCGGCGCGGACATGCAGCTCGGTGGGGCCCTCTCCGCCGCGGTCGCTGAAGTCCAGGATGGGGAGAATGTCGGGGCGGAAGTAGTTTTCCGAGCGCCGCTTGCTCTCAGGATCGGGCAGGCGGGAGAAACCACCGACGTCGATCTCGCGGAGTCGCGCGTCGAAACGAATCTCGCGGCCCGTGGCTTGGGCCACGGCCTCCGCCGTATCGCGCGCCCGCGGCAGCGGGCTCGAATACAGATGATCGATCCCTTCAGCAAGGAGACGGCGCGCCAGGGCCGAAGCCTGCCGGGCGCCTCGTGGCGTGAGGCCGTCGTTCGAGCCGTAGCGCGCCTCGCCGTGGCGAATGAAGAGCAGATGCGTGGTCATACCGGGGGACATTATATGGGGGTGGGCGCAGGTGTCGGGGCGGCCAATGCTATAATCGCCGCGGCCAGGCTTTCTCGGACGGCCTTCACCCCGCTTTGCACACTCACGCCACGTCCACGCGCCCTGAATAAACCGCCGTGCCCCTTACTATCCTCCCCGCCGAATCGGAGATCGTCGAGACGCTCATGCGGCTGGCCTTTCAGCTTGCCGCGATCCTGCTCGCCGCCAAGGTCTTCGGGGAAATCTGCGACCGTTACCTGAAGATCCCCTCCGTCATCGGCGAGCTGCTCGCCGGCGTCGCTATCGGCCCCTTCGCCCTCGGGCAGTTCGCGCTCCCCGCCGATTTCGGGGCGCTGTTCCCGCTGCCCCTCGGCTATGGGATGGAAGGCGGCCCGGTACTTCCGGTATCTATCGAGCTCTGGGCGCTCGGCCAGATCGCCGCCATCGTGCTGCTCTTCCTCGCCGGCCTCGAAACGAACTCGAGGCTCTTCTTCCGTTACGCCGGGCCCAGCATCCCCGTGGCCGCCGGGGGGATCATCCTTCCCTTCGTCTTCGGTGCCGGCGCCATCGCCTTCTTTGAGGACCACATCAGCTTCGGCGACACGGAGGCGCTCTTCATGGGCGCGATCATGGTGGCCACCTCGGTGGGCATCACCGCGCGGGTGCTCGAAGAGCAGCGCAAGCTCGATAGCCCTGAGGGCGTCACCGTGCTCGCCGCGGCGGTCCTCGACGACGTTCTGGGCATCCTCCTGCTCACCGTGGTCATCGGAATCCACGCGAGCGGAACCGTCAGCGTGGGCGAGATCGTTTGGATCGGGGCGAAGGCGCTCATCTTCCTCGGCGCCTTGTTGGCCCTCGGCTTCCTTGGCCAGCGGTTCATCTCGCGGGCCATCCTGTCTTTCCGCACCAACGGCGCGGCCATCGGGCTCGCGTTCTTCCTTGCGCTGCTTGCCTCCGGCCTGGCGGAGACCTTCGGGCTCGCGATGATTATTGGCGCCTACGCCATGGGCCTAGCGCTCTCCGGGAGCCGTTTGCGCCACGCCGTCGAGGATAAGATGGGCGTCCTCGCCAATGCCATCGTTCCGATCTTCTTCTGTACGATGGGGATGCTCGTCGACGTTGGATCCCTGGTGGGGGCCATCGGGGTCGGCGCGGTGGTCACCGCGTTGGCCATCGTCGGAAAGGTCTTCGGGTCGGGCGTGCCGGCCCTTGCCGTCGGGTTCAACTTGCGGGGCGCGTCGCGGATCGGCTTCGGCATGCTGCCGCGCGGCGAGGTTGCCCTCATCGTGGCCGGCATCGGCCTCTCCGAGGGCGTCATCCAACAAGACCTCTTCGACATCGCGATATTCATGACCATCGTGACCACCATCGTCGCGCCCATCGCCCTCAAGCCGCTCTTTACCGGCGGCGGTTCGGGCCTGCGCAAGCCCGGCCCCGGCAGCGGCGACGACGACCCTCCCGGCCAGGAAGCCACGGTACCGCCGACGCCCCAGGACACCGGCCACTAGCGCCGTAGCACGCCATCTCTTGCCTAGCGCCGGCTACTTGCCAATTGCCGGGAAGATGTCCGAGGCGAAAGCTTCAAGACGCTCGATGTACTCGTCGACGCTGCTCGTCGGCGTCGTCGCGAACGTCGTGCCTGTTGCCCCGGCGCGTTCGAGCGCGTCGAGCTCCGCTAGGAGCTCGTCCTTCTCGGTGGTCAGCTTGGGGGGTTCGAGCACGGTGTGCCGCACGTCTATCTTGGCCTCGAACAGCGGCATGATGACCTCGAAGGGACGGGCGCCGGCCTGATCCCGCCGCTCGTGGATATATTCCAGCTTTTCGGGAAGTTGTTCGCGAGTGATCTGCCACGGCTGCCAGCCGTCGCCGTAAGCGGCGGCGCGGCGCATGGAGGGCCGCGAGTGCCCACCGATCCAGATCGGCGGATAGGGCTTCTGCAGCGGCTTGGGATCAAACGCGAGGCGGTCGAATTGAAAGTGCTTGCCGTGATAGGCGGGCTCGTCGCTGGACCACAGCTCGATCATCGACTCGATCATCTCGTTGCCGACCTCGCCGCGGTTGGCGTGGTCCCCGCCCGTGATGGCGAACTCGCGGCGCAGGTAGCCGACACCCAGCCCCGCGATGGCCCGCCCGCCGGAGAGCCAGTCCAGGGTCGAGATCATTTTCGCCAGCTCGACCGGATGGTGATAGCCGAGCACGATCACGGTGTTGACCAGTCGGATGCGCCGCGTCGCCCCGGCGAAGACGCCCAGCGTCACCAACGGATGCGGCCAGCGCGGCCCCATGACCGGGACCATCTTTTCGAGCATGATGGCGTGCTCGGGAACGCCGAGAAAGTCGAAGCCGAGGTCGTCGGCCTTCCGCGCCACGCGCAGCATGTCGTCGGCGGTCGCCTTGGCGGCCCAGGACTCGGCGGCGTCCGGTTGTAACGTGACGCCGGGAACAGAGACTCCGATCTGCATGGAACCCTCCCCCGCCGTTTGGCGGCCCCGTGATTCTACTCAAAATCGGAGCGGCGCACAGACCAGTGGGTCCGCGCCTCGACTAAGGGTTAAAAGGCGGCGTCCTCTGGGTGAGGGCAGAGGACGCCGGTGGGACACCCGTCCTGGAGGAGAACGGGCTCATGCAAAGCGCCCTGGAGGCGGTGGGCGCAGGCTGCCTTCGACCCCTGGCTAGGGCAGGGCCGGAGGTGTTAATTCATCGTTCGATTCTCGCTCCCTCGCCACGCCGGTCCCGCGCGGCCTCCTTGCCATCTATCCGCATTTGTTGAAGCCGCAGGCGTGACACATGAGGCAGCCCTCTTGGTAGGTCAGCGCGCCGGAGCAGTCGGGGCACGTGACCGCCGACTCCGTTTCCTTCCACGGCGTGAGCTTCTCGTCCTGGGCGGCCTCGGCCTTTTCGGGGTTGAATAGACCGAGCTGCGCGCCCTGCATCGTCGGCTCGTTCCACATTTCGGCCGCGCCGTTCTCGCCAGGCAGGTACTTAGCCAGCACCAGCGCTACGGCGTCGGGCGGCGACGCGACCAGCACCCCATCGTCCCAAATCGGGTTGCTGGTGATGCCCTTGAGGTGGTGAATGATCGATTCAAGATCGACGCCGGCGCGCAGCGAGAGCGAGATGAGCCGTGAGATCGCCTCCAGGTGAGCCGCGTCCGTCGTTCCGGCCTTGCCCAACTGCGAGAAGACCTCGAACGGCTTGCCCGTCGCGTCGACGTTCACCGTGACGTACATTGTGCCGTTGCCAGTGCGCACCTTGTGGGTCATGCCCACCATTGCGCGCGGACGCTCGCGGGGGCGGCGCGGAACAGGGCCGGCGGCGATCTTCTCAGCCTCTTGCAGCACGCCCGGCGAGCCCGGCGACACGTCCGTCGTCTCGCCGCTGCGCGCCTTCTCCGTCTGGCCCGTGCTGAGCACTTGCATGCTCTTCGAGCCATCGCGGTAGATGGTCACGCCCTTGCAGCCAAGGTCGTAGGCGAGGTCATAGACCATGCGTACGTCATCGACCTTGGCGTCGTGGCTAAAGTTCACCGTCTTGGAGACGGCGTTGTCCGTATAGCGCTGGAAGGCGGCCTGCATCCTGACGTGCCACTCCGGCGAGATGTCGTGCGAGGTGACAAAGACCCGCTGCACCCACTCGGGAACGCCGGGCATGCCGTGCACCGTACCGCGCGCCGCGAGCTCTTCCATGAGTTCGCTGCTGTAGAAGCCTTCGCGCCGGGCCACCGCCTCGAAGTAGGGATTGACCTCGACAAGCCGCGTACCGTCCATGACGGTGCGCACGTAGCTGAGCGCGAACAGGGGCTCGCAGCCGCTGGAGCAGCCGGCGATGATGCTGATGGTGCCGGTAGGCGCGATGGTGGTGCGCGTCGAGTTGCGGAAGCGGGGACCGTCGTTCTGGTCGTAGACGCTGCCATGCCATGCGGGAAAGACGCCCCGCTCCTCCGCCAGCGCCATGGAGGCCTCGTCGGCCTTCCTCTGGATGAAGCCCATCACCTTCTCGGCGGTCTCGACTGCCTGTTGCGAGTCGTAGGGAACGCCGAGCACGAGCAGCATGTCGGCCCAGCCCATGACGCCGAGGCCGATCTTGCGGGTCCGCTTGGTAACTTCCTCGATCTTGGACACGGGATAGCGGTTCATCGTCACCACGTTGTCGAGGAACCGCACCGAGGTGTAGACGGTGCGCTCGAGGCGCTCCCAATCCACCTCGACCGCATCCGCCGCACCGCCGTCCTTGACCATCTTGGCCAGGTTGATCGAGCCTAGGTTGCACGACTCATAGGCCATCAGGGGCTGCTCGCCGCAGGGGTTCGTCGCCTCGATCAGGCCCTCGTGCGGCGTGGGGTGGTCGGCGTTGATGCGGTCGATGAAGACGATGCCCGGATCGCCCGTCTTCCACGCGCTGTTGACGAGCTGCTCGAAGACCTCGCCGGCGTTCAGCGTGCCCGTCACGCGTCCCGTGCGCGGATTGATCAGCTCGTACTCTTCACCCAAACGCGCCTTCTCGATGAAACGCTCGGTGAGGGCGACGGAGATATTGAAGTTCTGCAGCGACTTGTCGTCATCCTTGACGTGGATAAACTTCAGGATGTCGGGGTGCTCGATGTTCAGGATGCCCATGTTGGCGCCCCGACGTGTGCCGCCCTGCTTCACGACGTCGGTCGCGGTGTCGAAGATCTTGATGAACGACACCGGGCCCGAGGCCACGCCGCCCGTCGAGCCGACGACGTCCCTTTCAGGGCGAAGCTGGGAGAAGCCG
Organism: Dehalococcoidia bacterium; assembly: GCA_965261455.1. Lineage (GTDB taxonomy): Bacteria > Chloroflexota > Dehalococcoidia > SHYB01 > SHYB01 > DAOUKH01. Next base: position 1,119,527 of record OZ253453.1, read on the forward strand.
AATCCGGTGCCGCCGCCGCTCTTGTGGATGAGGGCAGTGTGCGTCGCCGACTCGAAGATGCCCTCCATGTTGTCGGGAACAGGCAGGACGAAGCAGGCGGAGAGCTGCTGCAGCTCGCGGCCCGCGTTCATCAACGTGGGCGAGTTGGGGAGGAACTCCAGGCTCGCCAGCATCTGGTAGAACTCCTCGGCGATGGGCTCGATGTCGTGGCCCGGCTCCTCGACGCGATCTCCCTCGGCGAGGTTCCCCGCCACGCGGCGGAACATCTCGTCGGGCGTCTCGACAATCTCGCCTTCGCGGTTCTTCGCCAGATAGCGCCGCCGAAGCACCTCAAGTGCGTTGGCGGTGATCTCAAGGCCGGGGACCTGGGACTCGACCTCGACAAGGGGAGCGTGGAACGCCTCCCCCCTTAATACGGGGTGGTCCTGCAGCACATCTTCAAGGGCGTAGCCGTTCAGGCCGTCGCCGTTCAGAGCCGACGTCGCGGCGCGCAGTACCTCTTCCATATGGTCACCGGCTGGACTAGAAGGCATCGCTCAAACCTCTTATTTTCGTTTTACGTCCATTACTCGCAAGGGGGGCTTGTCACACCTACAAGGAACCCGGGGCTTAGGAGCGGAAGGCCGGGTCGCTTACCCATCCTCCGCAGCCCCGGGTCCGCCGGGCGCCTCGGGGTCGGGCGCCTCCTTGGGCGGCCCCTCGTCCACCGAGGGGAGCCGCGCTCCTCGAGGCCGCCGTGGCCGGCGCCGCGCCGCGCGCGGCATCGGCTTCTCTCCCGGCAACAGGGGGAGCTGCGCTGAGGCGGCCCGGGGCTCCCGTGCCTCCATGAGCGACTCGATCTCGTCGCGGAAGTTGTCGATATCGGCAAAGTCGCGGTACACCGAGGCGAACCGGATGTAGGCCACGCGGTCGAGGCCTTTGAGCCGTTCCATGACCATCTCGCCGATCAGCGAGGACGAAATCTCCGCGCGGCCCAGATATTGCACCTCGCCCTCGACTTCGCCGGCCAGTTTGTCGATGGCGTTGACCGGCAGGGGACGCTTGCCGCTGGCCTTGCGGATACTCGAGGCCAGCTTCTCGCGGTTGAACTCCTCGCGGCGTTCGTCCCGCTTGATGACTTGCACCGCCGCCGACTGGACACGCTCGTAGGTGGTGAACCGCTTGTTGCAGCGCAGGCACTCCCGGCGCCGGCGTATGCCGCTCTCCGCGGCCCGCGAGTCGGTGACTTTGCTGTCCTCGTGGGCGCAATGGGGGCACCGCACGTTGTAACACTCCGATGATCTCGCTACCTCGCCGCCGACAAGACTGCCACCTTACGATCCGACACGGCGGCTTCCCTTCAAGTGAAACAGGTTTCCGGAATGGCCACTCAGGGATGTTTCACCAGAAAGGTCGTATGACAATACTTACAGCGAGGGCATATGTCAAGTCTTTCCACTACCTGTTGTGTTTTGCCACCCTTTGCCTACTAGAGCTTGTCGACAAGCCGCGCACATTCCCGACGATTCACGCACAATTCCTCGACCTTGCCTACACACGGCGCACCCTTCACGCACACGCGCTCGGCGCCCACCGGTGAAGAAAAACGGGCCCGCCCTGGAGGGGGTGACGTCCCAGGGCGGGCCCGAAGGAGGGGGGCGTCTAGAACTCGATGGGCAGCTTCGAGTGCGTCTTGATCGGCTCCGAGGCCATCGGCGACCGCTTGCGCAGGAACGGCGGGACGTCCAAGTCGGGATCGTCGGCGCCGCCGCCGCCGTTCATGAGGCGCTGAATCGTGTCCGGGCTCGCGAAGGCCGTGCTCTGCTCCGAGGGGAACCCCGTCGCGATGAGCGTAATCTTCACGTCGCTCTCCATCCGCGTGTCCGTGGACATGCCGAAGAAGATGTCGGCGGCCGGGTCCACGGCCTTACTGATGATTTCGGCGGCGGCGTGGACCTCGGCGAGGGTCAGGTCGGGGCCGCCGGTGATGTTGAAGAGCACGCCCTTGGCGCCCTCGATGGAGACATCGAGCAGTGGGTTCGAGATAGAGGCCCGGGCCGCGTCCGTCGCCCGGTTGTCGCCCTTGCCGTAGCCCACGCCCATCATCGCCGAGCCGGCGTCGCTCATCACCGCGCGCACGTCGGCGAAGTCGAGATTGATGTCGCCCGGTACCGTGATGAGGTCCGAGATTGCTTGGATGGCACGGCGCAGCACCTCGTCGGCGAGCTTGAAGGCGTCGCCCACGGTGACTTTGCGGTCGCACACCGCAACCAACGCGTCGTTGGGAATGACGAGCAGCGTGTCGACTTTCTCGCGCAGCCGGTTGATCCCTTCCTCTGCACGGCTGCGCCGGTGCGCCCCTTCCCACTCGAACGGACGCGTCACGACGGCCACGGTGAGCGCGCCGCTGGCCCGCGCCACCTCGGCGATGACGGGCACCGCGCCGGTGCCCGTGCCGCCGCCCATCCCCGCGGTGAGGAAGACCATGTCGGTATCGCCGATGGTCTCGATGAGATCGTCGCGGCTCTCCTCCGCGGCCTGGCGCCCCTTCTCAGGATCGCCGCCCACGCCGAGGCCACGGCTCACCTGGTCGCCAATACGAATGCGCAGGGGGGCTTCGGCGCGCATCAGCGCCTGCGCGTCCGTGTTGACGCAGACGAAGCTGACTCCGTTAACCTGCTCCTTCAGCATCCGTGCGACGGCGTTGCATCCTCCGCCGCCCACGCCGATGACTTTTACATCCGCCATCCCTTTGAATTCGCTCTGTCCGCCCATAGGTGCCTCTCCCTCCGTGTTACTACCACCGGTCTCGAATCCGGCGATTCCGTTAGCTGTGTGTCCGCTTCCAGTAGTCGATTGATGCTCTCGTTATGACTGCCGCTTTCTCCATTCCGTCACGCCCCGAGCCGGTCAGGCCCGGAGCCCTTCGAGTTGTCCGAAGAGGCGGAAGCCTCTCGGCCGGTCGGCTTGCCGCCGACACAAGGGACCAAAGACCGGGTCGCGGTAGAGCCGCAGCAGGCCCAGCAGGGACGCGTGCGCCGGACCTCGCAGATCGCTCACCGCACCGCCCTCGCGGTACAAGACGCCGCCGCCCGCCGCCTCGCCCACCCGGGCGGGGACGCCGAGCACTTCGTGCGCCAAGTCAGCGATGCTGGGAAGCGCGGCGACTCCACCAGTGAGCACCAGGCCCGCGGGGCGTTTCCGGCGCCGCGCGCCCACCGCCGCCGCCCAGCCAAGCTGCAACAGCTCCGTCACACGGAGCCGTATGACTTCCAGTAGATAGCTCCGGCGGAAACGGCGGTAGCCGCTCACGCCATAGCAGGGAATCGTGACCTCTTCCTTCAAGGCCGCGCCTTCCAAGGACGCCGCGCCGTGATCGTGGAGGACGCCCTCGCCCACCGAGAACGAGGTATTAAGCGCCATCGCGATGTCGTTCGAGAGATGATCGCCGCCGACGGGCGCCGACCCGGTATGCAGCAGCGCGTTGTTGAAGTAGGCTGCCGCATCTGTCGTGCCGGCCCCGATGTCCATGTGAACGACGCCGGCCTCGGCCTCCGGCCGTTGGACCGCGGCGCGCCCCGCCGCAACCACGCTCGACAAGACCTCGTCGATCTCGACGCCGGCCATGCGGGCGGCCTGCCGGAGACGTTCGACGGCCTCCTCGCCGGCGGTGACGACGCGCGTTTCGGCTTGGACCAGCGCGCCCCGCATGCCCACCGGGCTGCGACGGCAGAGGTAGCCGTCGACTCGGATTCCTCCCGGGGCGCTATGCAGCACGACGTCATCGCAGGCCGCGGCCTGCGTCTGCGCCGCCGCGCGGGCCTTCACCACGTCACGTTCGGTAATCACACTGTCGCCGCGGTTCACCGCGGCCTCGCCGACGGCGTTGAACGACCGGACGTGCACGCCGGAGATGCCCGCGACGACCCGAGCGCCACGGACGACCGCTTCCAAGCCGGCGGACTCCAAGGCCGCACGGATCGCGTAGCTGGCCTCGTCCACGTCCTCGACGATCCCGCGTCTTATTCCCATCGCTTTGGTCTGACCGAACGAGAAGATCTCGGCCCCGCCGTCGGCGCCGATTTCCGCGCCGACTACGCGGACCATCGCACTGCCCACGTCGACGGCAACGACCATCTCGGTGCCGTCGCGACTTTCCGATCGGCCCCTAGCCACAGCGGCTCCCTTGCACGGCAAGCTTCCGGGCGATGCGCAGCTTGGCGCTGCGGCTGCGCGGATTGCGCGCCGTCTCGGCGGCGCTGGTGACGACGGCGCGCCGCGTCACCACCGCCAAGGAGGGTGTGAGAGGATGCCCGCCGCCGGGCGCTCTAGGTACGTGCGCAAAGTCGGCGGACCGGTCGCGGAAGAAGTTCTTCACGATCCGGTCTTCCAAGGAGTGATAGCTGATGACGGCGACCCGACCCTCCGGCTTGAGTACGTCGACCGTGCCCTCTAGGGCCTGCTCGATGCCCGTGAGCTCGTCGTTGACGCAGATGCGCAGCGCCTGGAAGGTCCGCGTGGCCGGATGGATGCGATGCCGGCCCGGCGGATAGGCACCCGCGACGATACGCGCCAACTCGGTCGTCGTTTCGATGGGGCGGCGGGCGGCGATACGGCGGGCAATGAGCCGGCTCTTGCGTTCCTCTCCGTACCGTCGGAGCACGCCGGCGAGCTCATCGACGGGGTAGGTGTTCACCACATCCCGGCCAGAGACCGGCCCCGCTTTCGAGAAGCGCATATCCAGGGGGCCTTCCTTTAAGAAGCTGAAGCCCCGCTCCGCGGCCTCAAGCTGCATCGAGGAAAGACCAAGATCGAAATAGACGCCGTCGGCGTCGAGAAAGTCGTGATTGGCGCAGAGCCCGCGGAGATCGCGAAAGTTGCCTTGCGTCAAGGTCAGGGCGCGGCCGTAAGCCCGGAGGCGTTCACCGGCGAGTGCGAGGGCGTCCTCGTCCGCGTCGATGCCGAGCAACCGCCCGTCGGGGCCGCTGGCCTCGAGCACTGCCGCGGCGTGCCCGCCCGCGCCGAGCGTGCAGTCCACGTACCGGCCCCCGGGGCGAACATCGAGCCCCGCGACAAGCTCGGCGGCGAGCACTGGCTCATGTCCAGTCTCGTCAAGACTCGCCATGGCCACGCTCCAGCTTCTCCGCGATGTCCGATAGGTTCTCCTGCTCGGCGAGTTGCTCGTTCCAACCCTCGACCGACCAGATCTCGAAGTAGGAGTTCTGCCCCGCAATCACCACGGGCTGGTTGACGTCGATCCCGGCGAAGCTTCGTAGATTCGCGGGTACGACCACTCGCCCCTGCCGGTCCGGCGCCGCCTCGAACGCTCCCGAAAAGGTCAGCCGCTGCAGCCTCCGCGCGTTCGGATCGTACCGGGAGAACCTCGAAACGCTGCCAGCCACCTCTTGCCACTCGGTCGGCGGGTAGACCTCGACGCAGCCGTCGGCGCCGCGGGCCAAGACCATGCCGTTCTGGACCGCGGCGCGGAACTTCTGAGGCGCCACGATGCGCCCCTGTGCGTCCATTCGGCCCTCGAACGTTCCTAAGAGCAAGCGGCCAACCCCTCCGCCCATGGCGGACCAGCTTCACCATTAAGGCCCTATTTCTAACCAATTAGCGCCAGTTTATACCAATTCCAACCTATCATTGTCAATACATCCCTCCGCGATTCACCAAAACGTGCGCACGTTCACGCTGCCGGTGGGTTGCGGAAGCCCGATACTCAGCAGCACGCCCGCAAGGGACGTCCTTACAAATGGAGGGAGGGGCATCGCGACCCATCGCTGAGGGAGGGGCGAGACGCCGCGCAGGCGGCGGGCTAGTCGAGGCGGCGGATCTCGGTGCGGCCGAGGCCGAGGTAGAGCGCGAACAGCCCCATCACCGCCCCCGAGCCGGCAAGGGCCCACCGGATGCCGGTGAACTCGGCGATCGCGCCGATGATCACCGCGCCGACCAGATGCATCCCGAACATGACCATCAGGAAGCTGAGCACACGCCCCCGGTAGGCGTCATCGACGTTCGTCTGCACCAAGATATTGTTGATCGTGTTGAAGCCCGTGCTGATGGCTCCGAGGACGATCATCATGACGAGGGCCGAGGCCATATTGGGCGATACCGCCAGGAGGGCCACCGCCGCGCCCCAGGCCACACCGGATACGATGTAGGCCTTCCCTTTCGCCCGCATGTTCGACCACGCGGCGATGACGAGGCTGCCCAGGAGCGCCCCCAACCCCGACATGCTCAGCAGCAGCCCGAATCCCTTCGGACCCTGGCCCAGCACGTCGGCGACCGCGGGGAGCAGGTCGCGGAAGGGCAGCCCGACGAGCGTCGCCCCCAACAGCCCAAGCACCAGCCATTTCAACACCGGGTGGCCCAGCAGGTAGGCGACGCCCTCGGTGAAGGAAGTGAGCGCCGACTCTTCCTTCACCCGCGCCGGCGCGCCGTCCGCCGTGAGGAATAGCGCCATGATCGCAATCGAGACCACGTAGCCGCCCGTGACGGTGAAGTACACCGCCTCCGCCCCCAACCACCCGATCATGACGCCCCCGATCGCCGGTCCGATCAACCGCATCGAGCTCATCGCCCCCGCGTTCAGCGCCAGCGCGTTCTGCAGGTGCTCCTTGCCCACCAGGTTGAACACGAACGCCTGCCGCGACGGCATGTGCAGGCTATTCGCCGCTCCGAACAATCCAGCGCTCACGAACAGGTGCCACACCTCGATCCGGCCCGCCGCCACCAGCACGCCCAGCACCGCGCCGTTGGCCAAAATCAGGCACTGCATCGAGATCATGATCGGCTTGTGGGCAAAACGGTCGGCGATCACGCCGCCCACCGGCGCGATGAACACCTGGGCGACGCCGCTCATCAGCAGGACCGCGCCGAGCATGAACTCTGATTCCGTCAGCTCCCAGGCCAACCAGCTCGTGACTACGAGCATGCTTTGGAACCCGATGCCGCTCCCCACGAACGACACCATGTAACGGCGGTACTGCTGGACACTGAGCGACTGGAACGTCCCGCCCAGGCGGGAGCGCGGCGGGCGTCTCCGGCGGTCGCCGGCCCGAGAAGCGGAGGCGGATGGCGGCGGTCGCTCTGTCATAAGGGGGACGCGCCCCGAAGGAGACGCCCGGCAAGTCTAGCACGCACTCACACCTCTCACGGGCGGGCGCACTTCAACGCTCTCTCCCCTGGGGAAGCATGCTACCGGGGACGCGGCACGACCTCGAAGCTAGCCGCGGTCGAGGGGGAGGCGGGTCGTCTGCTCGACGGGGAAGGTCCACTCCGACATACGCGCGTCGATCGCGGCGGCGTTGCGCCGGGCTGCCTCATCGGCGCGCGGCTCCAGCAGCCCCGCATGCGTCCACGACGGCCCGCCGTAGCCGGGCGGATCGGCCCGCCAATGGTAGGGCTGCGTGACGGGGATCATGTGCTGTGGGGGATATCCGGACTGACTCATGGAGCCCTCCCTACTTAGCCCAGTAGCTCTGTCGCGAACGCGCACTGTCATCGTAGGCCCATGATAAACTACCGTCTCCGGCGGGCGCGAACCCAAGGGTCAGCCCGGTCGACATGGCCGGAGGCCATGCCAAACTCCGGGATGGAGAATCTTAGCCAAGGCTCTCTTGGAGCGCCGGCACAAAGGTAGGCAGCGGCTTCCAACGCCATCCCCAGAACATTCGAGAAGGTTGCTAGGTTTCACTTGGTGACGCGGCCATGATCAACGAGGCACTGCTCTCCATCGGGCTGCTCATTGTCGTCGCTAAGCTCGCCGAGGGGATCTTCCGCCGGTTCGGGCTGAACTCGATCGTAGCGTACGCGGTGACCGGCCTCATACTCGGGCCCGTCACCGGAATCGTCGAGCCGACGAGCGACCTTCAGCTTGTGTTGGGCATCGGCGTCTTTGTCTTCTTCTTCCTCATCGGCCTCGACGAGATCGACATTTCGGGGTTCGTCGCGGCGATTCGCGGCCGGTTCTTCGTCGCCGCCACGGTGTCGGTGGTCATATCGCTAGTCGCGGCTCTCACCGTTACTTCCGACCTTCTCTACGACTTCGGACTCGGTCTCGAATTCGACAAGGCGCTCGCGCTCGCCGGGATCTTGTCACTCTCGAGTCTCGGCATCGTGGCGAAGGTGCTGGCCGACGAGGGACGCCTCAAAGACCCACTCGGCCTTCAACTCTTCACTACCGTGATCATCGCGGAGTTGCTCGCTCTACTCGTCGTCGGCTTCACCATCGGCGAGCACGCGGAGAAGCTGAGCGTGATAGTCGTGCTAACTTTGCTTGGGAAGATCACGGGGTTCACCGTCGCGACGTGGTTCCTGTCTACCCGAGTGATTCCTCACTTGCTCACCTTCCTGCAGCGCGTCCTGCAGGTGCCCCAGCTTTCGTTCGGACTCCTGCTCGGAGGGCTTTTCTTGATGGTCGTCGGCGCCGAGGAGATCGGGCTCCACGGCTCGATCGGCGCGCTGCTGTTCGGCGCCGCACTATCGGGACTCCCCCATCAGGTGCGTCAAAGCGTCCTGCCAGGTATACGAAGCGCGGCGGAGGGGCTGTTCGTGCCGCTCTTCTTCGCTTCCGCCGGTCTTCACCTGAGCCTGTCGTTTACCAACCTGCCCCCGTGGACGATTGTCGCGTTGGTCACGATCCCCCTGGCGGGGAAGTTCGCCGGAGCCTTCATCGGCGCTTATGTGACGCGGCTGGACATTTCGTTCCCCCTGGCCGCGGGACTGCTGGCGAAGGGGGTCGCCGAGGTCGCCCTGCTCCTGGTCCTCTTCCAGACCGACGTGATCGGGGAAGACGTCTTCTCGCTACTCGTGCTCATCATGCTCGTCTACATCCTGTTCATGCCCCCGGTCATCAGCTTTGCCATCAATCGGGCCAAGATACCGGACAGCAGCGCCCTGCCCCAGACGATCCCGCCTTCCCTCGCCCGCTTCACCCTCGACGACGCCACGGTGCAGGACATCCTCGACAGGTCATGGAACTACCCGGAGTCGACGCTCTCTGTGCGACACTTCGCCGACCGTTGGACCGTGCCGCACCAACAGGACTACGTGGTCGTCGAGAAGGGCGCCCTCGCGGGGATCGTGTCGCTGAGCAAGCTGCGGTACCTCCCCAAGAGTGAGTGGTCCCAAACGCCGCTGGAGAACGTCCTGAGCCACGACACGCCCAAGACCTGGCCCGACGAGCACCTCGAAGACGCGCTGCAGCGCATGACGGAGCACTCGCTGACCGTCATCCCGGTGGTGGACAGGGAGAGCAACGCGTTCCTGGGCACAATCACAAGCCGCGACATCCTGGATCTGATGCTGCTGGACGCCAAGGGCGAGCACTAGCAGCAGGCCCACGCACTCCCGAGCGGGAGAAGGGTGACTGAGCACTTCCGCCGACGTTCGCCGCGATTCCGGCCGTCGGCATCGTCTACGCGCCGACGCTCGCCACGCTGCGGCCTGCGGTCGAGCCTCGGTAGCGGCCCCTACCTACCCACCCAGCGGGGAGTAGCTCTCTTCTTCAGGCGCTGGCTCCACCGAGGGCATCCGCACCTTCCGCCGCGCCCGGCTAACTGGCCATGGGTCCGGCGCCGCCGTTGCCGGCCTTCACCCGCAGCGGCAGTCCGGCGGCCATGAAATACACCTCGTCCGCCGCCGCCGCTACGATCTGGTTCACCCGTCCGAGCTCGTCGGCGTAGGTGCGGCCCAGTTCATTCGCCGGCACGACGCCGAGTCCTACCTCGTTGCTGACGACGATCCAAGTGGCGTCGTTCTCCTGATACAGGTTGAGCAGCCTTTTCGTTTCCGACAGGATATCCACACGCCCTGGCTTCGGGCCCTGCTTCCGTAAAAGCAAGTTGCTGACCCAAAGGGTCATGCAGTCGAGCAGCACCGTGTCGTAGCGGTGCTGCAGCGGCGCCAGCGCCTTCACGAGGTCGATGGGCTCTTCCAGGGTGTCCCAGTCCGCGGGCCGGCTCTCCCGATGGGCTTGGATCCGCGCCGCCATCTCTTGGTCGCCCGCCTCCGCGGTCGCCACGAACAGGACGCGTTTGCCGCCCGACGCTAGCTGCTGGGCGTAGCTGCTTTTTCCCGCTCGGACTCCCCCCAAGACCAACGTCAGCCGCTTACCCATGGGTTACTTTCCTCAGCCCCTCCGGGCAGATGACTCGTGTCGTTCCAGAGCTCGAGCACGCGTCCGCCGGGCTGATTGCTGATGATGGAGAGACCGGTGCAGTCAACCCGGGACCGCCAGAAATACTCATCCGTCAAATCCAGCAGGCAGACGAGCAAGGCCCGAATCGAACCTGCGTGCGCCACGATCAGCAGGTCCTCGGCGGGATCATGGCGCTTCGCGGCACTTGTAGAGAACCGCCGCACGCGGTCGAGTAGCTGCGCGGTGTCTTCACCGCCAGGAGCCGCAAACGCAGGGGCCCTCATTCTCATCCGCGCCGCGAATACCTCCGGGTCCCGAGCCTCGGCCTCCGCAAGCGTCAGCCCTTCCCACGCTCCATAGGAGAACTCTCGGAGGTCCGCCTCGGCCGTGATCGAGACCTCGCTGCCGTGGACAATGGCCTCCGCGCTCTCTCTGGCACGCGAAAGATCGCTCGTGTAGACCGAGGAGAAGCTGGTCCCGGCGAGCCTCTTACCCAACGCCCCCGCCTGCCGCCTGCCGCGCTCGCTCAGGGGCACGTCGGTATGCCCTTGGACCCGACCAGTCCGGTTCCACAGCGTTTCGCCGTGCCGGACCAGGTACCAGCTACCCATCTCTCAGACCCCTACCAGAACGGTACATCAAAGAGCACGGACGACACGTCGAACAGGACAAACCCCAGCAGGAGCACGGCCACCTCCGCCACTTCGTTGACGGCGCCATAGGTGTCGCCTGTCATTCCTCCTAGCAAACGCGTGACCCACCAGCCCACGCCAAGGGACACGCCGATGGCCGCGGCCACGAGGATAAGTCCTCCAACGCCGAGGAGCAGTCCGCCCGCCGCTCCCGCGGTGGCGAATCCAAACACGACCTGCCACCGATTGCGCCCGGTCTGAAACGAAGTGCCGATTCCCTGCTCTCTGACATATCGAAAGGCGGCCATCGTCGACACCATCCCAAACCGCGACAGGCACGGAAACGCCACCAGCAGCCCCACGCGCACGTCGTCGGGGATGCCCGTCAGGAGCGTCCACTTCAGCAAGAGGAGCCCCGCACCGCCAACCACCGCGAATGCCCCAACGTGGGAGTCCCGGAGGATTTCCAGCCGTTTCGCCGGGGTATAGCCGCCGAACAGCCCATCGCAGGAGTCGAGGAACCCTTCCGTGTGTATCGCTCGCGTCAGCACCAGCAGCGCCACCACCAGCAGCGCACCGACGACCGGCAGCGGCAACGCTTGCCTTGCCGCTAAGTCGAGCCCTGCTAAGACACCTCCCAGCGCCAGTCCTACAAGCGGGAAGTAGGCGCGCGCCGGTCCCATCTGGGCTGGGCCGCTGGGCGCAAGGGGAAAGACTGTCAGGAAACCAATGGCCAGGCGCAAGCTTCTCAAGGTGCCAGCCCGCTTGCGTCCTTTGGGTTCTCACCGGAAACGCCGGCCTCGGCAAAGGTGGCCATCTCAGACAAGCAGACCGCGGCGGCTTCGACGAGGCCCATCGCCAGCACCGCACCCGTACCCTCACCCAGCCTCATGCCCAGATCCAAGAGGGGCCGCAGTCCCAGGTGCGACAGCACAGCTTGATGCCCCGTCTCGACCGACAGGTGCGCGGCAATGACGTAGTCTTTGACGTTGGGGCAGAGGCTGTGCGCGATGAGACCCGCGGCGCCGGAAATGAAGCCGTCGAGCACCACGGGCCGACGGGCGAGCGACCCTCCCAACGCCACCCCGGCCAGCACGCCAATCTCGAACCCGCCGACCTTGCTCAGCACGTCCAGCCCATCGCTGGGATCGGGCTGGTTCACCTCCAAGGCACGGGCGACACTAGCAATCTTGCGCTCCATCTCCTCATCGTTTCGTCCCGTTCCCCGGCCCGTCGTCTCGCTTGGCGGTCGACGAGTCAAGGCCGCGGTTATGGCGCTCGAAGGCGTGGTGTTCCCGATACCCATGTCGCCGGTGCCAAGAATGTCAGCCCCACCTTCGGCTGCCTCCAGCGCAAGACCGACTCCCGCCATGACGCACGCCTCAGCCTGTTCGCGCGTCATGGCCGGACCCTGCGTTATGTCCGCAGTGCCGCGCCCCATTCCTACAACGCACAGATCGGGGTGGTCGGGCAGCGGCGTGGCTACGCCGGCGTCGACGATCACGAGGTCCACCCCTGCCTTCCGCGCCATGACGTTGATCGCCGCACCGCCCGCCAGGAAGTTCAGCACCATCTGGACCGTGACTTCCTGGGGGTATCCGGTGACCCCTTGAGCGACCACACCGTGATCGGCAGCGGCCACAACGATGGTCTTGCCTCGCACCGTTGGCTGCGCAGTACCGAATACGCCCGCCAGTTGGATGGACAGTTCTTCCAACCGGCCCAGGCTACCGGGCGGTTTGGTCAGACGGTCCTGGCGAAGCTGGGCCGCTCGTTTCGCTTGGGGATCGGCCGGTGTGATACCGGCTAGCGCCTCGTCGAGCGTCATCCCTAGAACTCAATCCCCCGTTGGGCCTTGATACCTTGATCTTGATAGGGATGCTTGATCAGTTTCATCTCCGTGACGAGGTCAGCACAGTCGATCAGTTCTTGGGGCGCATACCGTCCGGTGATGATGACGTGCAGCGCCTCGGGCCGCTGCCGCAAGGCGTCAATGACGTCGGCAACGGGAACCCAGCCATAGTGCATCGCGTAGGTGAACTCATCCAGGACAATGATGTCCTCCTCCCCCTTGAGTATCACCTCCTTACAGCGCTGCCATTGCTCCACCGCCAGGGCCGCCGTTCGGTCCATGTCCTTCGAGAGCCAGGTGAAACCGTCGCCCAGCGCCTCGATTGGTATGCCGAGCCGAGCCGCAGCCCGCTGCTCTCCGAATTGGGCGCCGGTGTGCTTGATGAACTGGAACATTCTGATACGGAAGTTCCGGCCCCAGGCGCGGAAGATCACCCCCAGTGCGGCGGTCGTCTTGCCCTTGCCATCGCCGGTATTGACGACGACGAGGCCCTTTCGTACACAAGGCCGCTTAACGACCTTCGCGGGTGCTTCCCCGGGGTCTCGTTTGCTCATGCGTCCACCTCACCCGTTCCGCCAGTTGCTCCGCTTCCTCCGGAGCGTTCTCCAACCGGTCCTCCTTTTCGCAGGAAACCGCCGGCTGTCGGCCCCTTGCCATTTAGCGGCCGCTCGTCCGCCGGGCCAATCACACTTATCGCCAGGGACCCTGTTATCGGGTCTCGGTAGACGGCCGACTTCACGCCGAAGGCGGACTCGACTATCTCCGGCGATAGGACATTCTCGGGCGATCCGTCGGCGAGCACCCGTCCATTGCTCAGCAGTACGAGACGGTCGCAGTAGCGCGCCGCCATGTGCAGGTCGTGGATGGCCGCGACCGCCGTCAAGCCGTCGTCGACGAGCTTCCGGACTAAGTCGAGCACCTTGATCTGGTGAAAGATGTCCAGGTCCGACGTTGGTTCGTCGAGCAAGAGGATGCGGGGTTGTTGAGCCAAGGCACGGGAGATGAACACCCGCTGGCGCTCTCCTCCGGATAAGGTGTCGAGGGTCCTATCGGCGAACTGCTCGGTCTCAGTCCGCCGCATCGCGTCTCTAGCGATGCGGTCGTCTTCCTTGCCCTCGACCTGAAAGCGCCCTAGGTGCGGGTACCGGCCCATGAGCACGAGCTCGAGGGCCGTAAATCCATGGGTGTAGGGCGCGATCTGGGGAATGAGCGCGAGGCGGGCGGCGATGTCTTTCGATGAAATGGAGTGCAACTCCGCGCCATCCAACCAGACGGTGCCGCGCTGATAGCGGAGGACGCCCGCTATGGCTCTGAGCAGCGTAGACTTTCCCGCACCATTCGGGCCTATCAGGCCAACAAGCTCTCCTCGATCAGCGTGCAGGTCCACGCCGTCCAAGAGCGTTTCCCCTTCGACCTCATAGAAGAGGTCCTGCGCGCTGATTGTCGGTGGTCTATCGTCGTTCATCTCAGTTATTCGGCAAGCGTGAACGGAGCGGCAGCGGGCTCGGGGAAGTCCTCCGGCCAAAGTATCCGGGCAAGGTCCTCAGCCCCGCGGATGTTCCAATAGGACAGTGTAGTGAAGTGTTTGCTTTCTACCACGTGGACCTTGCCGTTCTTGATTGCCGGGACCTCAGCGAGTGCCTCGTGGGAAAGAAGGCTCTGTCGGAACTCTTCGGCACCAAACTCGAGCGGCTGGGCAATGATGATGACCTCGGGGTCCATGGCAATGACCCCCTCGAGACTGGTGTTCTGATTCCCTTCAATGCCGGCTTCCTCGGCTACGTTGACCCCGCCGGCGGCCGCGATGACGCCGCCCTCGGTGGAATTGCCGCCCGCGACCCACAGCGTGTCCGAGTACTGCGTGAGTGCAAGGACCCGGGGGCGAGGCTCCAGCCCACTTGTCACCGCGACAAGATCGTTGTGCCGGTCCCGCACCTCTTCCGCGAATTCGAGAGCGCGCTCCTCCTCGCCGAAGATATACCCCATGAGCAGGATGCCGTGAATCCGCGCCGCGGGGTCCTGCTTCAACTCTGTCTGGATCACCGGAATCCCAGTCCTCGACAAGGCATCGACTCCGTCCGCCGAGAAGAATGGGCTGGTGACGACCACGTCCGGCGCCTGAGCGATGATGGTCTCCGGGTCGCGCGAAATCTGGGGTTTCTCCTGGACCAGCGCCGCGACGTTGGAGTAGACAGCGTCCTTCGTGGAGCCCCCTACCGCGACTAACCGGTCCTGGGGGACCAAGGCGAGGGTCATTTCGTCGTGCCCCACGGAAGCCGTGATGATGCGGAGCGGCTTGGCCGGGATGCTCACGACGCCATTCAGCCCCTCGACTTCACGGGGCCAGCCGAAGTTGGTCGGGTCGACGATTCCACGGACGCCTTCGAGCAACTTCGATAGAGGCTCAGGAGTCGGCGCCGCCGTTGGGGCAACCGTGGGCGCTGGGGTCGGCGTCGCGGGCGTCGTGGTCGGGGTTGGTGTGGGCGACGAGCATGCCGCCAACACCAAGGCAAGGAGGACGGCAAGAGAGACGGTGAACACCCAAGAATGTCGAATCGGCACAATGACTCCTTTTGGTGGGTCCTACTTCACAGCGAGTAGGCCTGACGCTTGTTTCTGATCAGCAAGAGAATGAAGAACGGTGCGCCGACGAATGCGGTAAGGACACCGACGCGAAACTCAGCCGGCTGGATGATCGTCCTGGCCACGGTGTCGGCGAGGATGACAAAGACGGCGCCTCCCAGTGCACTCATCGGAATCAAGACACGATGGTCCGGCCCAAGCACCAGCCGGAGGATGTGGGGAGTGACAAGACCGACGAAGGCGATCGTCCCGCTTACCGCCACGGCGGCTCCGGTCGCCAGCGCGGCGGCCGCGAGAAGCGTCACACGCGCCAGGCCCACCCGGACCCCCATCGAGCGGGCTTCGTCGTCCCCTAGCATCAGCAGATTCAAGTCGCGGGACATCAGCAGAATCACCGCGGCGCCCCCGAAAATCAGTGGCGCGGAGATCCGGACGTGCTCCCAGGAACGGGAGTCGAGCCCTCCCGCAAGCCAGAACAGGATCTCTCGAAGCGCCTCGTTGTTGGGGAGGAGCAGGAGGATGGCGGACACGACAGCGCCAAGAAATGCGTTGACCGCGACGCCCGCAAGCAGGAGCGTCGCCATCGAGAAGTGCCCCCCAACGGCGGCAATGCCGTAGACCAGGAAGGAGGCCGCGATGGCGCCCCCGAAGGCGAAGGCCGGCAGGGCGAGAAAGAAGAGGCTGGCCATCCCGGTGGCAATGGCGACGACCGCACCCACGGCGGCCCCGGCGGAGACGCCGATGATCCCAGGGTCGGCCATCGGGTTGCGGAACAAGCCCTGCATCGTTGCTCCCGCCACGCCTAGGGCCGCGCCGACTGAGGCTCCCACGAGGATCCTGGGAAGCCTGATCTGCTCGACGACAAGCTGCTCGGTGCGGCTGAAGCCCGCGAGGTCGAAGCCCAACAGCGACAGCAGGACCGAACCGACGTGGCTTACCGGTATGTCGGCAGGCCCGAGGCTTAGCGAGACAAGGGCGGTCGCGAGGACCAACAGAAGAAGGATCGCGGAGCCGATCGCCAGGCGGGTGCTAATGCGCGCCTCGCGGTAACCTCGCAGAGTGGTGAGTCCGGCGGCCCTCAACAGAAAAACCTCCAGCGGCTCTCCGCTGGAGGTTCTGGTTTCGTTCTGCCGGGGATTGCTACCCGACGGGCGAGGGACCCTCTCTGCAGCGGAGAGTGGTCACCTCCCGTTCAGGCAGGTCTCCTGGCTCGCGGGTGGATCTTATCCGCCGGACCCTTCTCGTCGACTTCTCGACAGTGGGCCCCGGCTCCAAAATCCCGCTTACAGTGGCGCTACCGCGGCGGATTCGCACCGCCTTCCCTATTCTCCCTGGGTGGGCACCTGAACGGGCTGTGATTTCTTATGTTGTGTTGGGCAGCATGATATGGCTGCCTCCAATGGGGTGTCAAGCAGAGCACACCAGGCGGGCATCACCGCAATCGGTCTACAGACAGGATGCCCAGGCGTATGCCTTCGACTACGGCGTCGAGCTTGGTAGTCGCGTTGAGCTTGTGCCGAAGATTGCGGATGTGGTTGCGCACCGTGTGCTGGCTAATGCCCAATTCTTGAGAAATCCGCGCGGTTTCCCGGCCCAGTGCAACCAGACGCAGCACTTCCACCTCTCGTCCCGTCAGGGCTGATGCCGCCCCAGGCGTTGCCGGCTCGGGGGGGTGGTCCGACAGGATGTCAGCGCCGCCCGCCTCCAGCGCATCCCGTAGCGAGGCTTCCGCCTCACCGAAGTCGTCCGCATCTGCAACGTCCTCGAAGAGGTGCACCAACAGAGGCGCGTCCCCGAGGATGCCCGCGACCACCATGGGAGTGACGGAGACCCACTTGCGCTGCCCGGAAGAGCAGGTCATTCGAAGCTGCGTCGTCGACGGCACCAAGCCGGCACGGAGGTAGCGGATAGAAGGGCAGCCTCCCAAACACTGCGGCGTCAAGCCCCCGGGAGCAACCACCTCGTAGCACCGGCGGCCCACGACCTCGTCGGACGCATAACCGAGGATCCGTTCTGCGGCCCGGTTCCAGAACACGATCGTCTGATCGATGGACACGGCATAGGCGCCGCATGACGCCGTTCCCAGCGCCGCAAAGAGACTATCCGTGGTCAACGGCGGGCGCCTCTCGTGCGGATAGGAAATAGAGCCGGAGAGCCGCCAGACCCTTCGCCACACACCGGAAGCCTCACGGCATAGCGTTCCCACTTCGGGTGCTGTGCAACGTCAAGTGTGGCTGGATTTGGCGGAGCTTGCGTCGTCATCGCGCCGCCTCCTTATCAGTCGTCTTCGTTGACTGGCGTATGATTGCCGCACACGAGTGTAGCAGAACCTCGATATTCTCTCGATATTCTCGGAGTAGAACCGGGGTAGGGAGCATCTCCGTAATCCCCGTAGACGCCCGCCGCGGCGCGGCCGTTTCCAAGGAGCACAGCACATGCAGCGGGCCGTTTCGCTCTTCACCCCCATCCAGCTCTGGCAGGCGCTCACCCTCATCGTCGCCCTACTGGGCTCCGGGCTCGGAGCCTTTACCCTTACCGGCGGCTTCGAGTCCTCCGCCGCGGCGGCGTTGAGCGAGAACCAGCAGCTCGTTCCCGTCCGGCGCGGCAACTTGATCGACGCCGTCGACATCAACGGCTCCATCGTCTTCCCCAACCGCGAGCGGGTGCAGTTCGAGATCAGCGGGACCGTCGGCGCGGTCTTCGTCGAGGAGGGCGAACGGGTGAGCGCCGGTCAGCCCCTCGCGGCGCTCGACGCGGCGACCGTCGCCAAGCTCGAGGAGGCCGCGGCCAAGGCCAGGGTCGCGCTCGACGAGGCGCGGAAGCGGCTCGACCCCCCGAGCGCCGTCGAGGTTGCCGAAGCGGAGGCCGCCGTGGTCAAGGCCCGCGCCGACCTCGACGCCGCACACGAGGCCGTGGACGACGCCCGCAATCCCTTCACCGAGCTCCAGCTTCTCACTCAGCGCCAAGCGGTCGTCCAAGCAAAGACCGACCTCCAGAACGCGGAAGAGGCGCTGGCCGACGCTCTGGCCGTAGTCGACGCCGACGAACTGGCCGTCCCAACCCAGCGCCAAGCGATCGTCCAGGCGAAGACCGATCTACAAAATGCAGAAGAGGCCCTCGCCGACGCTCTGACCGTGGCCGACGCCGACAGGCTCGCCGTGGCGACCCAACGGCAAGCCGTCGTCCAAGCGCAGATCGACCTGCAGGCCGCGGAGGACGCGCTCGCCAACGCCGAGCCGTCGCTCGACCTTCAAAAGATACTCAAGCAAGAAGAGGCCGTGGCCACGGCCAGGGTCAAGCTCGCCGACGCCCGCGAGGCGTTGGCCAAGGCACAAGAGCCGGCGACCTCCGCCGCCATCGACGCCGCCCAGGCAAAAATCGAGTCTGCCGAAGCCGCCCGCGACGACGCCGCCCTGACAGTGATCGAAGCCGAAGAGGATCAGCCCGGCATGATTGAAGCGGCCGAGAACGCCTTCGATGCCGCCCAGCAGGTCTATGGCCAGGCGCTCGTGGACTCGGAGATCGCCTTCGTCCACCCCAGCGGCGGCCCGCCCCTCGATCCCAGGACGCACGTGGCGCTGGGGGACGACCAATTGCTATTGGACCCGCGGGTGCTCAAGGAGCGTATCGCCCCGCATGCGATGGTCTCGGACGCGGCGCTCAACGCATGGACCGCGCTCCTTGAGGCGCGGGGCGACTTCGAGGCGGCAGAGGCCGGGCAGGCGGTCACCGAGGTGCGGCGGGATCTGACCCGCAAAGAACAGGACCTAGCCGACGCCGAGGAGGCGCTCGCCGCGCTGACCGCCCCGCCCGACCCGCTCGACATCGCCCTCAAAGAGGCCGGCGTCGCCACGGCAGAGGAAGACCTAGCCCAGGCCGAGCAGACCCTCGCCGACATGCTCAACGAGACCGCCGACCCGCTCGACTTGGAGCTCAAGCGCGCGCGGATCACCACCGCCGTCGCCGCCCTCGTCGACGAGGAAGAGCAACTGGTTGAGATGCTCAACGAAACTACTGCGGACCCACTCGACTTGGAGCTCAAGCGGGCGAAGATCGCCACCGCCGTCGCCGCCGTCGCCGACGAGGAAGCGCAGCTCGCCGACATGCTTACCGAGACTCTCCCCGACCCGCTCGACCTGGAGCTTAAACGGGCGAAGATCGCCACCGCCGTCGCCGCCCTCGCCGACGAGGAAGAGCAGCTCGCCGACATGCTAGGCCCTCTCGACCCGCTCCCCATCGCGCAGCGCGAAGCCGACGTAGGGGTGGCCGCCGCCAAGCTCGGTGACGCCGAGGAATCCCTCGCCGACCTCGTTGGCGGCCTCGACCCGCTGGTCCGTGCGCTACGCCAACGTGAGATCGAGAGCGCCGAGTCCGACTTGGCGCAAGCCGAGCAGGACCTGGCCCGCACCGCGATAACCGCGCCCATCGGCGGCGTGGTCGAAACCGTCAACATCGAGGCCGGCGGCGCGGTGACACTCACGGGCTTCGCCTTCGAGATTGTCGACACCTCCGTGGCCGAGGTCGACGGCGTGGTCGATGAGATCGACGTCCTCTTCCTCAGCGTCGGCGCGGAGGCGGCGGTGACGATGGACGCTCTGCTAGGCCAAACCCTGGCCGGCGTGGTCTCCTCCATCGAGACGACGGGGTCAACGACCGGCGGCGTGGTCAGCTTCCCCGTGCGGGTGCGCGTCGAGGCCCCTCCCGGCGTCGATCTGCGCGAGGGTCTGAGCGCCGCGGCCAGCGTCGTACTCCGGGAGACGACGGACGCGCTGCTCGTTCCCTCGGCAGCCATCGGGGGCAGCTTCCTGCAGCCCACCGTTCTCGTCCAGCGGGACGGAGCCGTCACGGAGCAGCCGGTGAACCTGGGCGACGGCGACGACTTCAACGTGGTGGTGCTGGACGGCCTAAACGAGGGCGACACGGTCGTCGTCGAGACCGCCGGTGGCGACTTCGGCATCTTCGGCGCGTTCTTCGGCGGCGGCCAAGGACTGCGGCAAATATTCGGCGGACGGCCTCCGCCGGGCGCCGGCAGGTAGCCCGGTAGCAGGAACCGAACACGTGATCACCCTCACCGACGTCACCAAGGTCTACCGGATGGGCGCCGTCGAGGTGCGCGCCCTCGACGGCGTCAGCCTCACCATCGGCGGCGGCGAGATGATCGCCATCATGGGCCCCTCCGGGTCGGGCAAGTCGACGATGATGAACATTCTCGGCTGCCTCGACGTTCCGACGTCGGGGAGCTACGTCCTCGACGGCGAAGAGGTCGGCGCGCTCGACGACGACCGGCTCGCCGGGATCCGCGGGAGCAAGATCGGCTTCGTCTTCCAGACCTACAACCTGCTGCCCCGGCTGACCGCAGCGGCGAACGTCGAGCTTCCCACCCTCTACGGCGGGAGCCGCGACCGGCGCACCCGCGCGCTGCGTGCCCTTGATCTCGTCGGCCTCGGCGACCGCGCCAACCACAGGCCCACGGAGCTTTCCGGCGGCCAGCAGCAGCGCGTCGGCATCGCCCGGGCCCTCGTCAAGCATCCCCGCATCCTGTTCGCCGACGAGCCCACGGGCAACCTCGACTCCAAGTCGAGCGCCGAGATCATCGCCCTCCTGCGCTCCCTCAACCGCGACGAGGGCATCACCGTCGTCGTCGTGACCCACGACCCTGAAATCGCGGCGCGGACCGACCGCGTGGTCGCCCTCCACGACGGGCGCGTCGTCTCCGACGGCCCGCCCTCGGACCCGACCGGGGGAGGCCCGCGGTGACGCCCTTCCTCATCGTCCAGACCGCCCTGATCTCGCTCTCCACCAACAAGCTGCGGGCCGGGCTTACCCTCCTCGGAATCATCATCGGCGTGGCCGCCGTCATTACGTCCATCGCCATAGGCCGCGGCTCTCAGGAGCAGGTGAGCGATCAGATCGAGGCGTTGGGCACGAACCTGCTCTTCGTCCAGTCCAGTCAGGGCGGCGACGCCGCGCTCACCTTGAGCGACGCGTCGGCGCTCGCCAACAAAGACCTCCTCCCCAGCGTGCGGGAAGTCGCCCCCGACATCCGCACCGGCGGCTCAATCGAGGCGGGGACCGACTTCACGTTCGCCCAGATCACGGGGGTGACCTCGAACTATGCCGAGGTCCGAAACTTCGATCTGCTCTCGGGCTTCTTCATCTCGCCGGCCCACGTCATCAACAACGAACAGGTCGTCGTGCTCGGTTCGTCGGTGGCCGAGGCCCTGTTCGGGAACCGCGACCCCGTGGGCGCCGAGGTGCGTGTCACCGGCCGCCGGTTCCGGGTCATCGGTGTGCTTGAAAGCAAAGGCGGCAACGCCTTTGGCATCGAAGACCTCCAGGTGATGGTCCCGATCACGACGGCGTACTACCGGCTCTCCGCGCAGCGCACCGCCCTGGGCGAGGTGACGGTGACCAGCATCAACGTGCAGGTGACCGACGTCGACCGTACCGAGCAGGCAACCGACGAGATTACCGGCACGCTTTATGTGCGCCACGGCGAGGAAGACTTCACCATCACCAACCAGGAAGACACCATCGAGACGCTCCAGGCCACCGAATCGACGTTCGTGATCCTGCTCGCCGCGATCGCCGGCATTTCGCTGTTCGTCGGCGGCATCGGCATCATGAACATCATGATGGTCTCCGTGACCGAGCGCATACGCGAGATCGGCATACGGAAGGCCGTCGGGGCGCGGCAGCGCGACATCGCCCTGCAGTTCCTGACCGAGGCGACGGTGCTCAGTATCGGCGGCGGCATCATTGGCGTCGGTCTCGGGCTAGGCCTCTCGGAGCTCGCCGACGGCCTCACCATCGGCGACGACACGCTCGCCACCGTCTTCAGCGGCGACGTGGCCCTGCTCGCGCTCGTCGTCTCCGCCGCCGTCGGCCTCTTCTTCGGCATCTATCCCGCCATTCGGGCGGCGCGGCTGCACCCTATCGAAGCCCTGCGCCACGAGTAGCCCCCTCTCGGAGACCACATCCATGCGGCCCATCCCATTCATCACAACCCTCATCTTCACCCTCGCCGTCGGCGGCGCCGCCGGCGGACTCATCGGATCGCTCACCTCCGAGGGCGACGGCGCGGCCCAGCCGGGGGCCGCCGGCCCCGCCGACGTCCTGGCCGCGCTGCAGAGCGGCGACACCGAGCGGCTCCGCGAGATCCAGAACCAGTTCGGTGCCGCCGGCGCGGGAGCCGGTGCCGCCGTGCCGGAAGACGGCGGACAAACGGCGCCACCGCCGGCCGAGACCACCGCCCCGCCCGGTATGGGCGAGGCCGAGACGCTCAACGGCGTGCTGCGCAGCGTGAGCGAGAACGCCGTCGTGATCGCCGGCGCGGACGGCGTGGATACGGAGATCGCGCTCGCCGAGGGCGCGACGGCGCTCAGCTTCGTTGCCGGCGGCGCCGGCGACCTCGAGGTGGGGCAGGAAGCGGTGCTCTTCGGCCAGCCCGGAGAGGGCGGCGTCACGGCCCGGTTCCTCCTCGCCGCCCCCGCGGGCTCCGGTGTGCTGGAAAACTTCGGCGCGGGCGCGGGCCGTCCCGGGCTCGGCGCGGGGCAGGCCGCGGCGGGACAAGGCACGGGTAGGCAAGGCGCGGGCCAAGGCGGCCTCGCCGGCGGGTTCGCCGCAAACCTCCTCGTCGGCCCCATCACCGCGGTGGACGGCGCCACGGTCACCATCGAGACCGAGCGCGGCCCCATCTCCGCCGCCATCGACCCCGAAGGCACGCTGCTCCAGGTGCTGACCGAGACACCGCTCACCGACCTAACGCCCGGCGGGCAGGTCATCATCACCGTTGGCGCGGACGGCTCCGCGGAGTCGATCGTCGCCGCGCCCAACCTGCAATCGCTGCTCGGCGGGCTCTTCGGGGGCGGGCAGGGCGGCCGCGGCTTCGGCGGCTAGAGACGGGCTGCATTCTGAGGATGCTGCACTCGCCTTCGCCCTTGGCGAGGTTGCTCATCGCGCCGGTGACGCGGTCAGAGCGTGCGGTGCTCTGATTTCTCGTACAATCGTGGCACTTCTTCTGGGACGCAGCGAACTGGCGGAGATGCGGACCCGTCCAGTCGGGAGGCGAGCGTGTTCAAGATCGGTATGGTGTACCACGTCGTCCACGTCGTCAGCGACCTCGACGCCGCCGATGCATGGTATGACGAGGTCTTTGCGCCGAATCGGTATTACCGGGGATACAACGCTGAGGCGATGCGGGACGCATCCTTGCTGGCCATCGGGGATTTCGTCATGGAGGTCGTAGCGCCGGCGAAGGTGCCGGGCGTGGAGAACTCCGCGCTCGGCCGGTTCTCCGCCAGGTTCGGCCAGCGTCTGCACTCGGTTGCCTGGTTCGTAGACAGCGTCCCCGAGGTCTTCAAAGCGCTCAGCCGGCACAACGTGAGGATGTACAGCCTCGGCGGCGACCGCCTTGAGGAGCCCCGGCCGGGGCGCGCGATCTGGACCCATCCCAAGGACACCCACGGGATGCTGGAGTTCTCCCCACACGGGGGCCTTAGCCCGCATCTCGACCCCCGGCTCAAACCCGGCTGGTCGACGGCTTTTTGGCGCGACGAGCATCCCCTTGGGATCGAGCGGGTCTCCCACTTCACTGCCGTTGTCAGGGACCTAGCCAAGGCGAAGACCCTCTACGAAGAGGCGCTCGGAGGCAACCTCCTGCACGAAGAAGAGGTCGCCGGCCGGAAGAGGAGCAGCTACTTCGCCCTGGGCGACGTGTCCGTCATGGAGGCCGCCGAGCCTCTCTCATCCTCCGGCCCGGAAGGCCGGGAGCTCGAGCGGGCGGGCGAGGCGCTCTACGCGGTCACCTTCAAGGTCAAGGACGTCCAGAAAGCAGCAGACTTCCTGCGGTCAAAGAACGTCCGCTTCGAATCCAAGGACGCCGAGACGATCGTGTTGGACCGGGAGGACGCCATGGGAGCCGTCCTCGGCTTCACCCAGCGCCGCCTCCCCAACGACCTGCGGGAGTAACCGACGCCAGCGGCTTCATGACCCAAGGGGCCGGTTCGCGTCCGCCCCAGCCGTCACGCCCTCGCGAAGACGGATCAGATCAAGGCGGTTCACCGGCGCAAGGCCATGGCGGGGCTAGCAGCGCGGCCTGGGAGGCCCACCAAGGTCTGCTACTACACGATTCTGCCTGTACAAGTCAGCTCCAGGTAACGTCAGATAAGGCAAGGCTCACCATCCTCCCGAAATGCTTAGGCAAGGCAGGCGGCCTACGCCGGAGCTATCGCCGCGGCTGGCGAGGATAGGGGTTTCGGTCGGCGGGGGCAATGGCGGCGGTGGGAGCCTTTGACCATAGTGGCAGGGCCGGAGTGTTCCTAAGCGTTTCCGTGCTTCCAACGTACTGCGCCGCACCGGCATTGAAAGCTCTCCGCTTTTCTGTCTTTAAGTCTCCAGACCCTAGAGGGCGGGTCACACGAGTCGCACGAGAAAAATGCAAGTGCACTCTCACAGGCGTCAATTAGTTTGGATGCTTCGGATTGAACAATGTCGAAGGAGTGCGATGCACGATTCCCCCAAGACCCTAGTAGTTTGTCCGCTTTGGCAAGGGCGTCAAGCGCATCAGAGTTCTCAACGTAGCCACTTGCGGCTTTCTCCTGGAAACACTGCTTGCCGTCTGCCGCCAAGCGACTCAAAAACTCATGTGCCATTCGCCTGTCGTTCTTGTCGGAGCGGAGGTACGGCAGACGAATCTGCAGTTGTTCGGCAATCATGGGAAGCTCTACGTCCATGATCCTCCGAGCGTCATTCGCAGCTGCGTCGGGGCGCGCATTGAGCAGAGCCCTAGCGTCACTAAACGTCGTGGTCTTGTGAGACCATCGAATGCCGGTTTCCGGCGTCTCGTAAGGCAGCAGCGTCTTGAAGAGCCACTTGCTATCGTGTTCAAGCTGATGCCGCAGTTCCGTGTACCATTCCCTGTCATGTGTAAGGATGATGACTTGCCTGTCACTGAACTCTTTCTCAAGAAGCTCAAGAATCATCCCACGGTGAGTACGATCAAGGCTCACCACCACATCATCCAAGAACAAGGGGCGTTCTGTGTCGGCAACCCGCTTTGCCATTGCCAAGAAAATGCAGAGGCCAAGACTGTTTCTGAAACCCTCTGAGAGGGTAAGGCGAGGGGACTCTTGGTCTAGTCCATGAAACGTGAGCACTACGTCGATTGCTTTGTCTGATCCTATCGGCATTGAGAGGCGCACATTGTCAATTGCTTTGCCAGGGTGCAAGGTCTCCCACATGGATTTTACATCATGAGAAATGCCGCCAATGATTCTCTCAGCCTTTTGTCGAATTGAGAGACGTACTCGTTGCTCTAATATGACTATCCAACCCAAGAGAGCTTCAACGGCGGCAACATCTTTTCTGACTCTGCCAGTTCCTAGGACGCCATGAGCGACTTCTACCTTCTCCAGATCCACGCTGAGTGTTTGGATATCTGGCGGTAAGTCTCGTGAAGCGAGGTGGGCGGCAGCAACAATTGGGAAAATCATGCCTTCGATAGCTTTTAGGTCGTCATCGGTACAGGACTGTCTAAGCGAATTTATGTCCATTGCTTCCAAGTCGGCGAAGCCCTTTAAAGTCTCTTGATCCGTAGTCTCGGAGCGCCAAGTCTGCAACTCAGGTGCTGCTAAGGTTGACCTGAGCAGCACCAACGTGTCACAGACGGTGTCAATGGTTGCTCTATAAGTGATAAAAGTGTCGTTAATGTCTTTGAGGCGGTCGCTTTCCTTGGCAATGTGTTCACGGAATGCGTCGACCGCAATACTCTGACCACATGCCGGGCATGCCACTGTTTCTGTCTCTGTGAGGCGTTTCGCGAAATCATCGGCTGACTTCAAGACCGCCAGCTTTTCTCCGATGAGGGAATCCATAGACGAGGCGAGTTGCACACCGGAGGCACGAACGGCCACTACATGATCCTCAAGTCTTGTCTCAGTTACCTTCCTGAGGAGGAACCGTAAACGGTCAGTAGGTGCGTACTCTTGTATGCGGCCGTTAATTGCTGTTTTCAATTCGTCGCAGCGCGACATCGGATCACTTACCGTCGGGTCACTGTCGCAGTAGTCCCGATAGAGAATATCAACGGCTTGGAGGATGTCTTCATCCGCTGGAGAGCCGAACGTATCAATCTGATGTTGCTCCATTTGCTTGAGTTTGGTCTTGCTTTCTACAATGTGGGACTCAACCTCCACGTATCGTGCTAGCTTGTGGAGGTTCTCTGCAGCGAATTCCATTTCAGTCAATCCCAACAACGGCAATAGCGCGGAGTACTTTTCGCCTTTTCTGTCGTGAATAAACCGCGAGACTTCGTCCTGCCTGAGGACCGTCTGTCTATATTGCCAATTAGGCATGCCTATGTGTTCGGCCCCTGAAATCTTCGATGACCCACTAGGTCTGAATTCGACATTGAGCTGTGAATCGTCCCTGAACTGGAACTTCAACGTGGTTTTGTCAGATTCGGATTTGTGAGTGTTGGGAATTGCATTGACTAGGTGGGAGCCACTGTATTCATTCTTGAGATGTTCTATGCCGTTATTGTTGACAACGTACTCTACCGCATCTACAAAGGACGACTTACCTGATCCATTTTCTCCATAGACAACCATGGACTTGCCGTTTGGCTCAAGCGCAACTGGGGTAGCAGCTCCACGAAACCATGCCAACTCTATGGACTTAATTCTCATAGTTATCTCTTAGGTCGGTTGTTGCTTGCACCATGGCTTCAATCAGCTGCCGGGCAACCTCTTTTAGGCCTGTTGCGGTTAGCTCGCGTTCGAGTAGCCTTCCACTCAAGAGTTCTTCCATGACAGCAGAGGCTTGAGTGGTGACTTGAGGGTTCGTCTCAAAGCTTTCTTCTATTAGGGTGGCAGCCCATTTACTGTCTGCTACGTCGACTGATGGTTGTTCTTTAGTCATGACTCCCCCTTTCGTGGTGGGAAACGCATCTCTATTGTGGAGTTGCAGGTGGGAACTGATTGCGTTGGGTGTGCTGAAGTTAGGTTCGATGACAATGGCAGTGGGCCTAAGTTGACGGTAGGCAGAACCATCTTTGAGATGTGGATGGCACTGTGAGGCGCATTGCCCCCATCCTCTTACACAATCCCGTCCGAACAGACGATGCGAATGACTTGTGGCTCCGCAGGCTGGGACCGGTCGGTGTCATCGGGCGGGTTGAGGCGGTACCGCTCCCGGAGGGCTTCGAGGCGGGTCAGGAGCACGGAGCCTTCAAGCCTCAGACTCCTGATTTCGCCCAAGGCGGTCTCAACCTGTGGCGACACCTCCCCCAGGAATATCTGCCGCAGCACTTCGATGCGGCTCAACAGTCCCGCGTCCTCATGGGCCTCGCGCATGGCGATGCCGAGGTGACGTGAGATGTACCGGCGTGCCCTTGTGTCACGCGGTCTTCTGGCCCTGCCCAGCCGTCGTTGGAAGTCTATGCTGAATGCCTCGAACGCGGCCATGACGCGCTCGTTCGTGTCTGTGGGCAGTTGCTGGGCAGATGTGTTTGGGCTGCACTCGGCCGCCGCGATGAGTTGCGCCGGGCTAAGGGCGCGCGGCTCCACGCCACTGCCGACCGCATAGCAGCTTCTCACCCCCCCGGCACTCAGCAGGACCAGCGTCTCCTCCTGCCTTGGGTCATCGAAGGGAGACGATATGGATGCCATCGTCGCCGGCGAAATAAGAGGGGCCTGCGCTCCCTCAACCGCCAGCACGTTCTGCGCGTAGCGGTCGTTCACGGCCGAAGGCTGTTGCGTGCGCGCCGACAAGGCGGAGCGTATGCCGTCGGGCAGATGGGTGATCGTTCGCCACAAGTCCGGGTCATCTTCCTGGATGCGCTGGAGCAGGGTTATGGCCCGCTGATTGGCAGCCACCTCGTCCAGCCCGTCGTCCATCTCGGGCAGGGTCTTGCCCTCGTAGATGCGGTACATGGCACTGGCGTTCAGCCGCTCGGCATCGGAGAGCAGCTTGCTGTCCAGCCCGATAAGGTCGTGGAACGACTGTATGCGCCGGTGCAGTCGTTGGGTCAGCGACAGCTCCTCGTCTACCGCCACGTCGGGCCACATGTTGTGCAGGTTGATGACCTCGTGCTCAGTGCCGATGCGGTCGATGCGCCCGAACCGCTGGATGAGCCGCACCGGGTTCCAGTGCAGGTCGTAGTTCAGCACACAGGCGCAGTCCTGCAGGTTCTGGCCTTCGGATACGATGTCCGTCGCTAGCAACACCCGAATCTCAGGGCCGGGCATGGCCTCGCGTGCTCCCAGGTTCCACGTTGGGGAGAACCGCTTCACGATTCTCTCGGCATCCTGGCTGGTGCTGCCGGTCAGCCGCGCGATGTCCGCCTGCTGCCCGTTGGGATTCAACTCCCTGTAGAGATACTCCACGGTCGTCTCGGCCTCGGAGAAGACCAACACCTTTCCCGCCTGCACTTCAGGCCGAACCAGGAAATCCCGCAGAGCCCGAAGCTTGTCGTCGTCCTCCGGCCCGATTCCCTCGACACGCCCCAGAATGTCTTTGAGCACATCGTGGTCAGCATCGAGGTCTCGCATCCACCTGTCGGCATCGAAGTCGACGACACTGTGGACCAGCTTGTCGCGCTCGCTGCCCGCTTGCTGACGGCGCTGCTCTTCCTGTTTGAGAACTTCCAGCAGGTCGTCCACGTCGAAGGACTGCCCGGCCAGCAGACGCGTCGCCGTGCTGCCGATGGGAACGAAGCTGGAGGCCAGCGCCTCCCGGAAGTTCCGGTTGCTGGTCATCAGGGAGCGGAGCGTGGAGCGGAACGCCTCAATGCTGGACTCCAGCCGCTTCAGCAACAGAACGCCCATCAATCTGGCAATCCTGTCCCCCGCCCGGAAGAGGTCGCGGTATTCCGGCTTCGCCTCGGCTTCTTCCTTGATGTACTCCGTCGCCCGATACCTTGCCGCCTTGTGCTCGCGCAGCAACTCCTCCAACTCTGACAGTGGTCCAGCCTTGGCGTACACCTTGTCCAGCCGGTACCCCACGTTGTCCAAGATCGGGTCGGGAAAACGCACCGGCTTGCCGTCCACGAGCGCCGTATCTCCGTACAGGTCACGTATGTCCTTTCGACGGCGGCGGATGAACACCGGCAGCAGCACCTGGTCTATCTCCGCCTTGGGCACCTTCGGCTTGTCAGGAGGTAGCGGAGGCACTCCAATCGATCCCGAAGCCTGCCACGCGCCGAACTCCGCCTCGTAGTTCTCGTACAGGGCGCGGTAGACCAGCCACTCCTGGGCATTGTGGAAGTAGGCCTCCAGGCTGACTGGCTCGATGTTCAGGCCGTGCTCCGTGTCGTGGAGGAACAGCCGGAGCTGGCGGTAGATGTCCATGGGACCTAGGTTCTGTGGTGTGGCGCTGAGCAGAATCAGCTTGTGGTCGCCCGATTCCAGGTAGGTGGTAAGTCCTCTGGAACGCTGGTTAATATTGCGGAAGTTGTGTGCCTCATCCACCAGCACTGGCCCGCGATTGCGGTATGTTTGCTCAAGGGCGATGCCTTGTCCGGGCTGGGCTGCGTCCACGTAGCGCCCCAGTTCCTCGTCGAACTCGGCTTCAGCAGGCGCAGCGATCATGCTGTGGGAGACGACCTCGGCCCCCAAGGCGAAGCGCTCGTTGAACACCTCCCACATGGGCTTCAGCCTGGCCGGGCAGAGAATAAGCGGCGGCCCCTCGTTGGGATAGCTGACCCGAAGCTGGCGCAGCAGTTCCGCTCCGATGAAGGTCTTGCCCAGACCCACCACGTCGCCGATGTAGCACCCTCCGTAGGCCTCGATCATGGACAGCCCGCGGCGCACGGCGTCCAACTGGAAGTTGGCCAGCTCCTGGTCTCGTGGCGGAACTGTCAGCTCGCCACCACCTACGTCGGTGTAGTAGAGCTCGTAGAGCGCCTTCAGATACACGTGGTACGGTGGGGTCTTGGCCAGGACCCACGACCGCTCCAGCTCCGTCACGAGGGCGGCGCTGATGTCTTCCGAGTCTCCCCACAGCGCGTCGAACCATTCGCGCAGGGCTGCCATCTCCGCGTCGCCGGTGACGCGCACGTTGAGCTCCGTGTTGCCGGTGAACCCAGCTAGGGTGAGGTTGGATGAGCCGACTACTGCCGCGCCGGGTTCGGCGTGGTTGTCATACCAGCAGAGGTACGCCTTGGCGTGAAGAGGGCTTCGCAGGTAGGCCCGCACCTCCACCTTGCCGAGGGACACTATGTCCCTCAGCTTCGAGACAGCGACCTCTGTGCCCTGTTCCTGAGGGAGCACGGCCACGCCCTCTGCGACGCGGGCGACGGTCTCCTGGGCTATCTGGCTTCGCTGGCTGCGGCGCACGAGGGCGTCCACGTCCAGCCGGGCACGCAGGGCTTGGTGCTGCTGGAGGCCTAGAGCGACCTCCTCCAGCACCTGCCGGTCCGTGCGCCCCACCAAAATGCGCACCTTGTCCAGTCGCGCTAGGTCGTCGGCGACGGCCCCGAAGCCGCCGATGAAGAAGTAGCCGACAGCGATGTCGGCCTTGGCGGAACTGCCCAGCATCTCCTTCAGGCGAGCCAGCAGCGTGGGGTCCGTCGTGGAGTGCAGGATATTCAACGGCTTGCACCTGTATGGGAGGAGTGGCTTGGCATCATGCCTGCCCCCCTCTCAGCAGGGCGGCGAAGCCAGCTTGTTCAAAGTCCCGGTCGTAGGCCAATGCCTCGGTGATGCCGCGCTCCTCCATGACCAGAAAGCTGGCGCAGTCCGTGAGACTCCACCGCTGGTCACTGCGAGCGGCGTACCGCTCCACCGCAGCCCTGAACTGCGCCCCCGTCTGCTCGACGACCTCAACGTACGGGTCGGTCTCCAGGTCGTGAATCATCCGTATTGCCAATCGTCGACGGAATTCCCCCATGCCCGCCATAGCGTCAAGTGTCTCGGTCAAGACCATTTGGGTTGTCACGACGTTAGTTGTTCCGAGGCCATCGGCAACGCTGACTGCCCTTGGGTGCAGAGTATCTCTGGGATTCCATACAGCTATCCAGTAGCCTGCATCAGCGAAGACGCCACTCATTAGTCCTCTTCCTTGGGATGACCGTAGAGGTAGTGTTTCTTGTTCTTGGCCAGGTCAGCGGGGAGGTCTTCCCACGCCTCCGGCGGAACATCTTTCTGCATCTCCAGGACCCGCTCTACAATCCCCGCCAGCCCTTGCTTCGGTGCCGGCGTCTCCTCCGACACTCCCCCAGGGGTGCCCTCCACCAATACCGTCACCTCAGCGCCCTCTTCGAGGTCTAGGGGCTCAAGCGGCGTAAGGACTCCATTCGCATACTTTGCTCGCACGGTGCTCATCTGACTTCCTCCACAAAGAGCGTTTACCTTCGTATTAGTCCGTTTCCTTCGGATGGCCGTCGAGGTTCCCGATGCAAGGCTCAATTGGTGATTAACGCGTTCACCCTGTTCATGGGTCTTCCTCAATCAGCACTTCGCCGCATATCCGAGCGTCAACCGTAATCCTGCTCCCGACAAGCAAAGCCATCCCAATCAGCGATTCGCTAGCAGTTTCGATGACCACCACATCACGCTGCTGTCCGTGCCATAACACTACTCCGTCATAGTTGGACATCGTCGCTTCTTCGCCAGTTGCGAGGGTCCAAGATGTTTGACCTCTATAGGTCAAACCGAGATTCTGGATTATTTCTCTAGGTAACGCTAAGTCTCCGTTGAATCCGGTGTCCAGAACGATTTCCAAAGGAAGAAACACTCCATTCCTGTCTGAGACTTCGATAGGGACTAACAGGTCCAGGCTTTCAGAAACTCTCCCTGTAATCATGATGTAAGAGCTGGGGACCTAATCCCCATTCTGTAGGTCGTTGAATACCCGATCCGTACTGTATACGTAATCACTCCAGGTCGACGGGCCACCAATCGACGAGTGGCGGCAGCGTGGTTAACGTCTATCTCATAGTCCTCACTGTAGATGTCAATAACCGCAAAGTTACCCCGCTCGGTGTCTTGAACTATAGGGCGTATCTTTCGGTTGTAAATTGCTTGGCCCCGAACTGCGACACCGCCGACTCCGTCAAGTTTGGGTTCCGCTGATGGCTGAGGAGCCTTTTCGACCATGCCGTAGACCGCTTCGTATGACGACAATCTTTGTTGGATTGACTCCACCTCGCCGGGGGAAAAGCCATAAAGTGAACCAACCATAATGTCGAGGCGGTGTTCATGGGTTAGTGCTCTTGCAGTTGCATCCAGACCGCAGTCCACACCCCCTAATTTCAATAGGTCGAAAACTAGCTCTTCGATTTCGTTGAGGGTGGCATCTTCTGGTAAAGGAGGGAATGGAAGTTGATTAAGTTCGCCAGCCGACACTTGGGTATTGCTATTCAACCTCCTAAAGGCGAACTCCATCAAGCTAGAATTAAGTACTCCTAGCAGAAAGACGTAACGTGAACTTTGGGGCAGCGGTATAAAGTTTGTGTGGTTCTCCGAGTAAATGTTGTTTGCTGCCACGTCATCCGGGTGGATCAAAGTTGAAATGATGCGCCTGGGCTGTTCGTTGGCAGTAACGCGTTGTGTCACGATTCCCATCCCCGTAATGTTGGGAGGCACTACGGTCGTGATACCATTGGCTAACCACTCTTTTCCGACCCGTGTACGGGACGCTCGCCTAACATATCTCTGAATGTTTTCGGCCCATATCAGTCGGCAGGAATCGTCTGCGTTGGTCGGCTGTGCATACTCTTGGTATTTGTCAAACTGTATCTTGCCCGTCTCAGCTCTAAGGCCAAGATTCGACAACTTGACGCCAAACGAATTCATGCGCTCGAACACTCGGTACTCGAAGTCTGAAGCTCCAATGTAAAAGGCCCCGTCGTATCTTTCGTCCAGGAGTACCCGATCAGATGCCACCGTAACCGTGTCCTCCGGGTCGTTAAGGTCAGTGGGTATCGAAATCGCCCGTGTGTTAACTTGGTATGACGTGGCAGGTTCCGTTTTCTTAGTTAGATGCAGGATGATGCACTCCTGCAATACACGCTCGAAAGTGTTATGCCTGTCGCCTATCAGTACAACGCCTTTCAGATGTGACCGCTGTTTGATTACTTTCCGAAGGTTCGTGAAGTACCTATCGGTTAACAGAGTCCTCGGGTTAATGAAAGTCAATTGGGATCCGTCTCTCATAACTTGCAAGCTTCGTTGGATGAACAGTCCATAGGTGTTCATTCGTCCATATATACCCTCTTTGTACGTCGCCCGAAGTCGCTCATCACTTATAACTACATACGGCGGATTGGCGACAGCGATGTCGAACCCCCGACGCTGAGAGAACACCTCGGCGAACTCAACCCGCCAGTCGGTGGCCTCGGCGGGCGCGGGCGAGTCGGCAAGCGCCTCCCTGAGCTCGTCCTCCACCCGCTCTATATCCTGCCTGAGCGCGTCCTTGCCCGTCGTGGCCTCCATGTATTGAGCCTTGAGGCCGACGAGCTGGGCCGCGACGCTTTCTGCCCTGTGGCGGAAAAGGTCCCCGTAGTTACTTGGGCTAGGGTCAGGCCCCAACAGGCTGTCGCCGCAAAGCACCTTGAAGTCCAGGTTGGGCAGAGGCGGTGGCACATCGCCCTCGTAGTCGATGGCCAGGGAGAGCCACATCCGCAGCATGGCGATGTTGACCGCGAAGTCGTCGATGTCCACGCCGTAGAGGTTGCGCTGGATGACATGCATCTTCAGATCGTACAGCCCCTTTGGGGTCACGCCCACGTTGAACAGGGTGGTCTGCAACTCCACCAGTTCCTGCATCATGCCTAGGAGGTAGGCCCCAGAGCCGCAGGCGGGATCAACCACGGTCACCTCATCCAGCGTCTGCGCCACCTTGCGGGCAGACGCCACCGAGATGCCGGACGTGTCGCGTTCGTCCACGAATCGTGCGATGGCTTCCGGTGTGACGCCGGTGTCCTGGCCCTCCAGGTATCCCTTAAGCGCCTCGCGGCACATGAAAGAGACCACGGGGCGGGGAGTGTAGTACGCGCCGGAGTCGTGGCGTCCGGTGACAAGCTCCTCGAACACCTTACCCAGCATCTCAGGGTCCACCGCCACTTCGACGTCGAACGGCGTGGACTCCATCACGGTGAAGTTGAAGCGGTCGAAGAGGTTTCCGAGGATACTCTCAATAACGTCATCAGGCACCACCACACCTGAGCGCTTGTCCAGACCCGTCTCCTCGAACAGGCCGCCGTTGAGGAAGGGAGGCCCGCCGATGAGAGCGTACATCACCGGGTTATTACGCATCAGGTCGCGGGACTGAGGATTGTTCAGTCCAGCAAAGAAGAGGGGCCTCAGCCTGTTGACATAGAAGTTCTTGCTCTCGCCCTCAGTGGCCCGGTGGTCACTCCACAGCGCGTTGAGATAGTCCTTGTCGCCCTTGAAAGTGAGCCACCCCTTGCGCGACAGGAAGTAGACGAACATGAGCCGGTTGAAGAGGGTCTGGACGAATCGCCGCTTGATCTCAACGTCCTCGCCAAAGCCGGAGACATTGTTTTCTGCTGCCTGGAAGACCCGCTTGTACCCCGCGAAGAACTCCCTGGTAACGGGCTCAACATCGAAGGTTTGGTCCAGGGCCAGACGGACGCTGCCGCTCTCCCGGAGGTTCCAGTAGATGTTTGAGACCTGCTGAATCGCGGTGCGGCGGGACAGATCCCGCTCCACAACGAGGCGGCGCAGGACCGGCTGCGCTCTCTCGAAACTGGGATAGACCAAGTGCAGTTGGCTCGCGGACGTGTTGGTGAAGACCAGGAGCAGGTCGCCGTCGAGCTGCTCCGCGACCCGCCTGGCCGCGGCGGACGCCTCGCTCTTGCGCACACGGTCCGTCTCCGGGGTGTCCAGAGCGATGTACACCACATGCACACCGCCGGAGTAGGCTACGCGCTCAGCGTAGGCGGGCAAGGCCACGCTGCCTGCAGTGGCGCCGAGGTCCACGCTGCCGGAGGCTGGGGCGAAGTCCAGCGCCTCGACGAACAGCGCGCGCACGGCGGCGGCCCGCTCACCCGCAGGCGCGGCGAAGATGCGTGCGATGCGGCCCTCTACCTCAACTGCGTCGTCTCGATTCCTTATGGGCATGCGTTCGCTTTCTCCCATTGTCCCGGGATTCTAAGACTCTTCCCATCATACTCTCGATTGCTGTTGATAATCAACTCAATATCAGCTACCCTATAGGAGGGGTACAGCATGGATTTCCCAGAGCGTTTACGTTCATTGCGAAAGCAAGCCCAACTGAGCCAACGCGACTTGGCGGAGAAGATTGGAGTCGACTTCACCTACCTGAGCAAGATAGAGAATGGACGTGTCGAGCCTCCTAGCGAAGTGGTTCTGAAGGGGATCGCTCGAGAGTTGGCTGGTGAACTGAGCCGAAACGAGACTGAATTGGCCGACGAACTGATAACCCTGGCTGGGAAGATTCCCTCAGACTTGGCGAATACGCTCTCCCGAAATCCAGGCGCCGTCCAGTTTCTGAGGTCTCTCGGCGATGACGTGCGATCACCCGCCGAGTGGCGGAGGCTAATACGGGAACGGCGGTCGGGCCAGCGATGACCACTACGTTTCTGTCAGATGCCCAGCTTGAGGTCATGGCGAGCCGCCTGTTGGGCCGATACGAGTCTCTGTATGGAGCGGTGTCCCGTCCTCCGGTTCCGGTGGAGCGCATACTGGAGGATGTGCTAGACCTCAACATCCTGTGGGACAAGGTCTCCGAACCGCCTGGCCAGTCTATTCTCGCCGAGTTGGATTCCAACTTGAAGACGGTGGTCTTCAATGAATCAAGGCGTACACTCATAACTGAGACACCGGGCCTCTACCACACCATCCTTGCTCACGAGGCGGGGCATTGGGAGGCCCACGTTGATCATGCCCTCTTTGCACAGTCGCCCTTACCCGGTTTCGAGCACTACATGAAGTGCCTCTACCGAGGCTCCGGACCTGGCCAGGACCCGCGTGAAGTCCAAGCTCACCGGTTCATGGGGTTTCTATTGATGCCCTCACCCATACTGCTGGAGGCCGCCAGAGACGTTGACCTGGTGAGTTGGCCTGCCCTCTACAGGCTCCGTGACCTCTTCCAAGTGACCATATCGGCCCTGAAGGTCAGGCTCGAAAGACTGGGACTCGTGTTCGTGACGGAGGAAGGGAATCTCTACCCATCGCGACAGGAATATGAAGGCCAGATGCGCTTAGGATAGTACCGGTCTGCCTTTGCCATGGACTTGAGTTGACATTCAACGCAGTCTACATTAAGATGGGTAGCATGGAGGACAGAAGGCAGATTCCTATGGCACAAGATAGCGCATTCCACATACTGGCTCTGGATGGTGGTGGGACAAGGGGAATCTATTCGGCCCAGGTCCTCGCCAGCATCGAACAGGTGAACGATGTGCCGATAAAAGAGCAGTTCGACCTCATCGCCGGTACCAGCACAGGCTCCATAGTGGCCGGAGCCGTCGCGGCTGGCATTCCGATGGCCAAGATTGTCGAGCTCTTCAGAACGGAGTCACCACGCATCTTTCGGAGAAGGTGGTTTAGTTGGCTTCATGTCCGAAGCAAGTATCCAAGGCACCCTCTCGGACAAACCGTTAGGGCTTACCTGCCTGACATGACTCTGGGAGAAATCTCGACGCCTCTTATGATAACAAGCTCCGACATCTCCACCGGCGGTGTCCACGTGTTTAAGTCCAGGTACCTCAAGGAGCTCGGAGAGCCATACGTCAGAGATGCGAATGTCGCTCTGAGCGATGCAATCCTTGCATCATGTGTTGCTCCCACCTACTTCGATCCCATGCCGGTCGGCGACTTCCTTCTGGCGGACGGCGGGTTGTGGGCGAACAACCCATCCATCATAGCTCTGACGGAGGCGGTTTCTAAGTTCGGGCGGTCGGTTAGCCAAGTGCGCATCCTGTCCATTGGCACCGGCCATTCCGTGAATCTTTATACCGAGCACAGGCTTTGGGGGCTGCTCACGGGCTGGGGGCGTCAAAAGTTGGTCGCTTACGTCCTCCGGCTACAATCCGACGCCTCGGCGAACATGGCCAAGC
Organism: Dehalococcoidia bacterium; assembly: GCA_965261455.1. Classification (GTDB taxonomy): domain Bacteria; phylum Chloroflexota; class Dehalococcoidia; order SHYB01; family SHYB01; genus DAOUKH01. The sequence goes on from OZ253453.1 coordinate 1,156,762, forward strand.
TCTTGCTCGCGGACAGGTATCTCCGACTTGACCCTGAAATCGCGCCTTGGGGTTTGGATGACATCAAACATCTGGACAGCCTGAAGGCCCTGGCGATCAGGGACTTCACTCAACAGAGTGAGGCGATTATGAAGAACCTCAAGATACCACGGTGACGAGACGCCGACCGATCTAGGAGCTTCCAAGAAAACAGAACAGAAGGAGAAGATTGAGATGGCCAAGAATAATAAGGACTTCCAGGACTTTCTCAGAGATGAAGTCAACCTGAACCAAAGTCGGCTCGACCGGCTGAATACGAGCGTGCGAGCTGTAGACGCCTACCTCAAGGACCACCTGACTGGCTATCAGAAGATGGAGCGGCAGGGTTCATATGCGCTAGGTACTCTCATCAAACCCGTCGATGACAACGACGAGTACGATGCAGACATCCAGATAGTAATGAACCCCAATCCCAAGTGGCAGGCGAAAGACTACATCAACGAGGTCCAGGAGACTCTGAAGGAGAATGACAACTATGCCGACAAGCTCAATCTCAAGACTCGATGCGTCACCATCGACTATGCTGGAGACTTCCATCTTGACGTAGTTCCCCGTGTGACTTTTGGCGACAGGCACTGCGTTTGCAACCGGAATGACAACAAATTCGAGGACACTGACGGCACTGGCTACCGGGACTGGTTCAATGAGCAGAATCGGATAACTGGCGGCAATCTGAAGCGAGCCGTCAGGTTGCTCAAGTACCTGCGAGACCACAAGAACAACTACACCGCCAAGTCGATCTTGCTGACTACGTTGGCTGGCAACACCATTAAGCCCTCGGATGAAGGTACCGAGGGGGTAAGCACTGTGGCCGACACATTGGTTACCGTCCTAACGAGAATGGACGATTACCTCCAGCAACACCCCTACATGCCCGAGATCAGGAATCCGGTGCTGCCAACGGAAACCTTCAATCGACACTGGGACCAGACCAAGTATGCGAATTTCAGGAACAGAGTCAATTCCCATGCGCGTATCGCAAAGAAGGCCAAAGAGGAATCCTCAAGCGAAGATGCCGTCAAGAGCTGGCAAGAGCTGTTCGGGGAGAACTTCGGCAAGGGCTCTGGTGGTAGTAGCAATGGAGGAGGCAATGGTGGGGGCGGACGAAGCAATCCGCCAAGTGGACCAAGGAACAACCCTAGTGGAATTGCCGCCCCAGTTGTAAGCATTCCCAGGGTAGTCACCCCAAGGAAGCCTTACGCCAGATGAAACCGACTACTGCCGACTTGGAGGGGCTCACTCGATGCTTTCCCGGCCTGCTGTACGATGCGAATGCCAACGAGATAGCTGGCGAGATCACGTTCTGCGCAGCATACGACGGTGGGACAGACCAGGTGCGGATCGGGAACGATGAGGCACATCGACGATTGGCGTCATTCCTTTGCGACTCATACTCCCTGCGTATCGATTTGAACTCCATTGACAGGAACGGTTGGCCAAGGGTTTATGAAGTTGGCGGCCGCCATCAGGCCATCTTGACAAAGCACAACGTCGATGTTATTGACCTGCATTTCTATCCAGACGGGTCATGTTGTCTGGGAATCAGATTCTCTCCCGAACGGTTCCTAACAGTTGAGCGGTTCACAGACGAACTTGTAATCCCGTTCTTGTATCGTTTGTCCTACGTGGACAGAAATGGACTGCTTGCTGCCAGAAGAGACCTTTGGGGAGAGTACCCTCACGGCGATGACGGGGTCCGGCAATTCATCAGCGAAATGCTCGACATGGCTAGTAGAGATCCTGGCAGGAATGAACTTTGTCCTTGTGGCAGCGGCCGCAAGTTCAAGAGATGCCATCTCGACGATGTGGAGGCATTGAAGAGCGCACTCGGGCGCCAGCGTCGGTAGTAGCGACCTGCATACACGTCTGAGAGTAGCGGCGCTCATGCTGCGGTCCTGCCACTGGCTGCTTTTCTTGCGTCGGGTAGAGCGCCACGTCTGTCTGCCAAATAGACCTGCGTCGTATTTCGCTGACCGGCCTACTGTTGTCGAGCTGTAACCTATCCAACTCCACCAAACGCCTCGCCCCTACCACAAAACCGCGTCCTAAACAAGGGCTTGCAGGGCCTTACCCTGGACGGAAGTCCCCTTCAAAATGAGATGGGCCGTTGCCGACTGGAGCAGTTGATTGATCGTCGCGGAGCCAAGAACACGACCGTTGAACGGTGCGACACAAGCCGGACCGCGCTTCGAGAGGGCGGTCCGGGGCTACGTGCGCGCCTACGCGTCGCTGCACGGACGGCGCAAGGCAGCCGAGGACCTCGGCGTGTCCCGCCATACCCTCTGGCGATTCCTCGAACGGGGCCACACGGGGCGCGCCGTGCCCTCCGCCGTCCTGAGCTCCGTCGGCGGGGGCGGTCGAGCGATTGAGGCGGCCACGTTCGAGATCATCATCGACCTGGAAGGCCTGCGGCCCGACCCCGCGCTGCGCTCCCTGCGCCAGGGGCTTGAGGAGGCGCTCCTGCTGCTCTGCTCTGCGCCCCTGGCCACCGTGGACGAGCTGTCCCGCTTCGGGCGCGTTCCGGCCTCCACGCTGCGCGACCGGCTGAAGAAGTTGACCGAGCGGGGTCTTGTGGACTCCGTGCCGCACCACCTGAGCGTCCTAGGGACTCGCCCCCAGCGCCGGTACTTTCCGACGGAGAAGGGCGTCACCGCCGGGGGCGCAGCCACGAAAGGCCGAGCGCACATGCTGCGCGCCTACCCGGTGTCGAAGCAGTGGTTCCGGCTACTGGCCGAGCGTTTGGACGCCGTGGCCGTGCTCCACCGCGTCGCCGCCAGGGTCGCCGACGCTGACCCGCACGAGAAGCCCGTGCGCGTAGACCACTACCGCAACGGTCCCTACGACATGCTGCTCACCCTGTCCGGTGGCCGCACAATCGGCCTGCTGCGCCAAGGACCGGCCCTGCCCACGTCCAGGCTCCGCTACCGCCTCAGGAGCATCGAGCGCCTGGACAGCAGCGACACGCCCTTCGTCACCCTGGTGCTGACCCACGCAGACCAGGCCACCCGCAGGGCCATCCGTTCCCTGGGCGACCCATCGGAGCACCGCAGGACCTTCGTTGCGACGGAGGGGGAGCTTCTGGCCGGAGACCACACGGGAGTCGTCTGGCAGCAGTGCGGGAGCGGTCTGGGCGAGGCCGTGCGCATCCACGCCGACGCATCCCTGGCGGGCATCCTGGCCTTGGCGGAGCGCATGCTGGACTCATCCTACCCCTTCCTCCGGGACAACCCGGAGCCGAAGCCCGGCTCCCTCTATCCCTCCGGCGTGCAGGCCGCCATGCCGGAGCCCACGGAGCAACTCACACCGGCCCTCTCGGTGCAGCTGACCCGCGCCGAGAAGGACGTTCTCGACCTGCTGGCCGCCTGGCCCCTGTGCACCCGTGAGCAACTTTCCGGCTTGATGAGGGGCGTCACCCTGCGCCGGGTCAACCAGGTGCTCCGCTCACTCTCCCAGCACGGCCTCGCGCGGACGGACGAGCCCCTACACATGCTCTCCGACGAAGGGCTGACGTACCTGGCCCGCAGGGACCGGGCCGCCGTCGGCCTCACCCTCGACCGCTGGAGCGCCGAGCCTCTGTACTTGAACGCCGACATCTACGCCGGGACTGCCGTGCGAGCCCTCGCTTCTCAGATACGTCACCACGCCGGCGTCATCGATTTCGCCGCCGCCCTGTCCGCCGAGGTCGCCCGGTCCCCCGACCACGACCTATTCGACCTGCTGCCCACGTCCCGCTCCAGCATCGGCTATCGCTACGACTGGACCACCTACGTGATCCACCCCGACGCCTCCTTCACCCTGGAATACAAAGGCCGGTGGCGTCCGTACCTGCTGGAGTTCGAGCGCCGGGCCACGACGCCGAAACGCGTCGCCGCCCGCCTGAAGTCCTACCAGCGCTACTTCCTGAGCGGATGGGCTGAGCGGGATCACGAGGGGCGTCTGCCCCGGGTGCTCTTCGTCTTCGAGTCCCCCGGCAGCGAGGACGCCTTCCTCGACGTCGCCGACACGGTGAAGGGGGCGCCCATCATCACATCGAACGCAGAGACCCTTGCCGAGCGGGGCATCCTGGGGGACGCATGGGTTCTTCCGCCTCCGCACTCCCTCGACAGGAGGCCCTTGTCAGGCCTTAACCAGGGAGGACAATGACCACCCAGCCGTTCCGACCACTTCCTGTAGGGGGTGTCCCAGCATGGCTGCTGGGACCATTTCCCGACCACTTGCAACCGCTCATGCCTCTTACGCCCTCCCGAGTACAAATTGGTGCAGATCTGACACGTCAGGGAGTCCCCGTCCACCTCACCTCTCCGTTGCACTTCAGCTTTGGCTCGTAGCTACATCCGCCTCACCAACGACCTTCACGACCAGGCCCATGACGGCCACTGGAGCATGTACCACCACCGGCCCCAGCCTGTCCCCACGACTTCCTGTAGGGGGACAAAAGGGCATTCCGCCACCTACGGTGTCAGCCCCCAACAGGTCGAAACGTGACAATTGTTGCAGAGCCCGAACCCCGCGGAGACTCTGTACCGGAGGGGTTGAAGGCCGGCATCATGATAGTGTATAGTAAGACATTATACTACAAGGGAGACGAGAGGAGTGACCACCCCCAGACGATCCAAGACCATCACCTTCTCCCTGCCGCCGAAGATGGAGGCGCAGGTGCGGCAGGTGATGAAGGAGGACGACCTCTCCGTGAGCGAGCTGCTCCGGCACGGGATTCGCCTGTTCATGGAGGAACGGGAGTGGCGCAGACGAGAGCGGCTGGAACGGCTGCGCTCCCGCCAGGACGAACAGGAAGACACAGGGAGGAGAGACTGATGAACAACCGACTCGATCTGATGCCGGCGGCCCTCTACGCCAGAGTATCCAGCGACCGCCAGGACGTGGACCTGTCCGTGGCCGCACAGCTGCGGGCGCTCAGGGACTACGCCGAGAAGAACGGCTACCATGTCGCCCGCGAGTACGTGGACGAGGCCGAGAGCGGACGCATCGCCGACCGGCCCCAGTTCCAAAAGATGCTGGATGAGGCCGCCAAGCCGGAGGCCCCCTTCAAGGAAATCCTCGTCTGGAAATTCAGCCGCTTCACCAGGAAGCGGGAGCACGCCGTCGCCTTCAAGGCCATGCTCCGCAGACGTGGTATCCGCGTCGTCTCCATCACCGAGCACGCCGACGATTCCCCCACCGGCAAGCTCCTTGAGGCCATCATCGAGAGCGTGGACGAATTCTACAGCGAGAATCTGGCGCAGGAAGTTGTCAGGGGGATGCGTGAGTCTGCTTCTAGAGGCTTCTGGGTGGCCAGTCGCGTGCCCTACGGCTACCGGAAGCTCATGGTGCAGGACGGAGCCAAGAAGCGGCCCACCCTGGAACCCGATCCCACGACAGCGACCGTGGTGGAGCGCATCTTCGGCATGGCCGAGTCCGGCAGGGGAATCCTGGACATCACCCGCACCCTCAACGACGAGGGCATCGCCAACCCCACCGGCAGGCTCTGGTCCAAGAACGGCGTCCACATCATCCTGAAGAACGAGGTGTACACGGGAACCTTGGTCTGGGGCGTCGACGCCAAGGACAAGGCGGAGCCGGTGCGGGTGGAGAAGGCCTTCCCCGCCATCATATCCAAGGCCCGGTTCCGCAGGGTGAACCGCAAGCTGCGCTCCCGCGCACCCAGGAGGAGCCACCCCCGCAGGGTGGGGAGTACCTACCTCCTCAGCGGACTGGTCAGGTGCAAGGCGTGCAACCGAGCGCTCTCCGGACAGGACGCCAAGAGCGGCAAGTTCGCCTACTACGTCTGCCAGTCGGTGATGAAGCGTGGCAGCGGGGCCTGTGACGCCCCCAGGCTCAACGCCCGGCGCTTCGAGGAGCAGGTGGTGGGGAAGATTCGGGAGAACGTGCTCACCGAGTCCAACATCCGGGCGTTGGTGAAGCTGGTGGACGAGGAGATGGACGGCATCGCCCGCGAGCAGCGCCATAAGCTAGAGACCATAGAGTCGGAGCTTGTGGACGTGAAGCGCAGGTTGGGACGGCTCTACGACCTGGCGGAGACCACCGACCTAGACATCGACGACTTCAAACCCAGGATACGCGAGCACCGGGAGCGGCAGGAGAGGCTGGAGTCCACGGCGACAGAGGCGAGGACGGTCCTCTCTCAGCGCAGGGAGGTCCTGGACGACGTGGAGACCATCACGGCCTACGCCCTGGACATGAGCATGTTCCTGAACGAGAGCGAGCTGACGGAGCGCAGGGCCTTCATCGAGAGCTTCGTGAAGGAGATCGTCGTCATGCCCGACAACGCCGTGGTGCGCTACACGATTCCGATGCCGGACGATAGCCCCATACCGGGGAGAGACGCCGAGGAGATGGCGCTGAACGGCTCGGTTCTGTCTACCGTCAAGTTTGGTGGGCCCTGCTGGGATCGAACCAACGACCGATCGGTTATGAGCCGACTGCTCTACCACTGAGCTAAGGGCCCGCGAGGAAACCGCGCTTCGCCATTCTACCCGTACGCCGCGGCCTCGTGCGCGGGGCGGGGCGCGCGGCTACACTGCCCCCATGCCGACAGACTCCTCCCACGCCCTCTTCACCGACCTCTACGAGTTGACGATGGCCCAGGCCTTCTGGCGGCGGGGCATGGACGCGCGGGCCTCCTTCAGCCTCTTCTTCCGCTCTCTGCCCCCCCGCCGCGGCTACCTCGTCGCCGCCGGCGTCGAGGAATGTCTCGATCACCTCGCCTCGCTGCGCTTCACTCCCGAAGACCTCACCCACCTCCACACGCTCGGACTCTTCGACGCAGCTTTCCTCGACACCCTCGGCGGACTCCGCTTCACCGGCGAGGCGCGCTGCGTTGAGGAAGGCGAGATCGTCTTCGCCAACGAACCCATCATCGAGATCAGCGCCCCCATCATCGAAGCCCAGATCGTTGAGACCTACCTGCTCAACCGCGTCGGCTTCCAGACCCTGATGGCCACCAAGGCGGCCCGGACCGCCCACGCCGCCGCCGGTCGCGCCGTCGTCGACTTCGGGGCACGACGCGCCCACGGCCTCGACGCCGCCGCCGCCCTCGCCCGCCTCGCCTACCTCACCGGCTTCGACGGCACCAGCAACGTTCGCGCCGGCGTCCGTTACGGCATCCCTGTCCGGGGCACCATGGCCCACTCCTTCGTCATGAGCTTCGAGTCCGAGGCCGGGGCCTTCCGCGCCTACGCCGAGGCTTTCCCCGATTCGGCGACCCTCCTCATCGATACCTACGACCCAGTCGAAGGCATCTCCGCCGCCATCGAGGCGGCCCGCGATCTGCGGCGCCGCGGGAGCGAGCTCCGCGCCGTGCGGATCGACAGCGGCGACCTTGCCGCACTGTCCATCTTGGCCCGTAGGCGGCTCGACGACGACGGATTCCCCGGCGTGAGCGTGTTCGTCAGCGGCGGCCTCGACGAGACCGTCATCGAGCGACTGCTGCGAGACGGCGCGCCCATCGACGGCTTCGGCGTCGGCACCAGTCTCGCGGTCTCTTCCGACGCCCCCGCCCCCGAGACAGCGTACAAACTCGTCGAATACGCCGGCCGGCCGGTGATGAAGCTCAGTGAAGCGAAGTCCTCGCTTCCCGGCGTCAAGCAGGTCTTCCGGCGCTCCGACGGCGGCATGATGGACCGCGACGTCATCGGCCTCGCGTCGGAGTCCACGCCGCCGGGCGCGGTGCCGCTGCTGCGCGCCGCCGTCCGCGGCGGGGAGCGCGTCACGCCCGCGCCCGCCCTCCCCGACCTCCGGCACCGCTTCCGCGAGCGATTCGCCACTCTGTCCGACGACTTCAAGCGCCTCGAATCGCCCCCCGTATACCCCGTTGAGATTAGCCAATCCTTGGCATCACTCCGCGACTCGACAGCAGCGGCGCTCAAAGGCCCGGCTTAGTCACGCCGAGAACAGCGCGAGTGTCTCTCTATTGCCCAGTATTGTGCTCCTTTTGGGTTCATGGTTAGATACGCCGCACTAGGTCATGAATGTAAACATCTCCACTCTCCGAACGCCGTTCCAACTGGAGACCTCGGTACAAGGCTGCACCGAGGACCACCACGTCGACCACCTCGCCGCCAGAGCGCGGCAGAAAAAGAGCTAGCCACCGCATCTAGGGCGGGGCGGCGCACAGGGAGACGCGGCATGGCCGACATCGAGAGCCGCTTGCGCACCCTTGAACAGCGAGTCCGCCGCGCCGAGGACGAACTCGCCATCCGCAACGTCGTGGTGCGCTACGGACTCGCCATCGATACCGGCGACGCCGAGGGTACCGCCGACACCTTCACCGACGACACCGAGTACGACATCGGCCCCTTGTCCACCGGCGACGGGACGCCCGTCGTTATCCACGGCCGCGACGGCATCATTAACGACCTCGTCCTCGGCGAGGGCCACCAGCGCCTCCTGCCCAACTGCGCCCATACCATCGGCCCCTTCATGGTGCGGGTCGAAGGCGACACCGCCCTCGCAGCGGGCTACTCCCGCATCTACCATCGCGACGACAAGGGCGGCGAGAACGACCGCTTCACTCTCTTCCGCATCGGCCTCAACCAGTGGCGGCTGACGCGGACCGACAACGGCAAATGGCGGGTCGCCCACCGCAGCTCCCGTATCCTCGGCAACGAGGGCGCCCAAGACCATCTCGCCGAGGGCCTGCGACGCGCTGGCCCGGAGAGCTAACCGCCGTCCGGACGAAGGCGGCGAGGGAGAACGACATGGCCAACATCGAAGCGCAAGTCGCCGATCTCGAACGGCGCATTCAGGCCCTCGAGGACGAGCTCGAAATCACCAACCTCATGCACGCCTACGGCCCCGCCGTCGATACCGGCAACGCCGAGGCCACCGACCGGCTCTACACCGAGGACACCATCTACGAGACCGACGCCGGCCGGCCGCCCATGGTGGGCCGCGAGGGCGTGCAGGCGATGGTCACGGGCCGCGGTCACCAGTCGCTCCTGCCCAACTGCGCCCACACCATGGGCCCGGCCATCATCAAGCTGGACGGCGACAAAGCCACCGCCATTGGCTACTCCCGCGTTTACGTGCGCAAGGACAAGGAATTCGCCCTCTGGCGCCTCTCCACAAACCGCTGGGAGTTCGAGCGGCGCGACGGACGCTGGCAAGTCCACCGCCGCGAAAACGCCCTCGTCGGCACGCCCAAAGCGCAGGAAATCTTCACCCGCGGCCTTCAGGACTAAGCCCGCGGCCCCCAGGTGAGGGCCGCTCCACCAGGCGCGATGCTATAATGTGGCCTGCTTCGCGTCCGAAGCAGGGAGGCCATCCTTGGATCTGATTCGCAGCCTGCTCTTCGTCCCCGGCAACAACCCCCGAATGCTCGACAAGAGCCTGGGCCAGCCGGCGGACGTTCTCGTCCCCGACATCGAAGACTCCGTACCTCCGGACGAGAAGGCCAACGCCCGAGGCATCGTCGCCGAGTTCCTCCCCAAGATGGCCGGCAAGCGCGTCTTCGTCCGCGTCAACGGGATGCAGACGGACTGGACCTACGACGACCTCCTGGCCGTCGTCTCCCCCCACATCGAGGGCATCAGCATCGGCAAGATGGAGTCGCGGGAAATGGCGATCGAGCTCGCCGCCCTCCTCACCGCTATCGAGCGCGAGCGCGGCCTGCCCATCGGCCACACCCGCATCATCCCCTGGATCGAGACCGGCCTCGGCGTGGCAAACGTGCTAGAGATCGCGCGCTCCACGCCCCGCATGCTCGGCCTCGCCTTCGGCGCCGAGGACTACACCGCCGACATGGGCGTCGCCCGCACCAAAGGCTCCGAAGAGATTGCCACGGCCCGCGCCATGACCGCGATCGCGGCCCGCGCCGCCGATCTCGTCTGCTTCGACACCCCAGACCCCGACTACAAGGACATCGACGCCATGGTCGCCGACGCGAGGCGTGCCAAGGCCGTGGGCTGCACGGGCAAGTTCGTCATCCACCCCAACCAGGTGGGCCCGGTCAACGACGTCTTTCGCCCCTCCGCGGCGGAAGTCGAGCACGCCCGCCGCGTCGTGCAAGTATTCGAGGAAGCCACGCAAGAAGGCAAGGCCGCCGTCGCCCTCGACGGCAAGATGGTCGATACGCCCGTCTGGAAGCGGGCCGTCAAGCTGCTCGACGTAGCTGAGAAGATCGAGCGGCAAGAAGCGGCTGCGCGCCGCTAGCCCCGGGAGGACCCTTGGAGCCACTGCGATCCCTTCTTTTTATCCCAGGTAACCGCGAACGTTTCTTGGAGAAAGCTCCCGATGTCGGGGCCGACGCCCTCGTGCCCGACTTGGAGAGCGGCGTCCCCGAATCGGAAAAGGGCGCGGCGCGGGAAATGATCCGCGCCGCCCTCCCCACGCTCAAGAGCAAGGGGCAGACCGTGCTCGCGCGGGTGAGCTCCATCGACTCCAGTCACATCTGGGCCGATCTTAATTCGCTCATCTCCGAAAACCTCGATGGCGTGGTCCTACCCCAGATCTCCTCAGCGGACGACATCCGCCGCCTCGACGAGATGATCACCAGCCTCGAACACGGGAAGCATCTCCCCTTCGGGCTCACCCGCATCATCCCGTTCGTCGAAAGCGCCCTCGGCGTCATCCGCGCTTTCGAGATCGCCACCGCCTCCTCCCGCGTCGTCGCCATCGCCTTCGGCGCCGAGGACTTCTCCGCCGACATGGGGATTCCCCGTAGCGAGGACAGCGAGGAGATTCTCTACGCGCGCAGCCACGTCGCCATCGCCGCCCGCGCCGCCCACAAGCTCGCCATCGACGCCCCCTTCGTCGCCTACCAGGACGCCGCGGGGATCGAGGCCGACGCCCAACAGGCGCTGCGCCTCGGCTTCAAAGGTAAGTTCGCCATCCACCCCGACCAGGTCGGCACGCTGAACGAGATCTTCAGCCCCTCCGAGGAGGAACTGGAGCAAGCGCGGCGCGTCATCCGCGCCTTCCAGCAGGCCGAGTCGGAGGGCCGCGGCACCTGCGCCCTCGACGGCAAGATGATCGATACCGCGATGGCCCTCCAGGCGCAGAAGCTCATCCACACGGCGCAGGCCCTCACCGGCCGCTAGCCCCCTCCTCCTGTCCCCCTCCAGGGAAGCACGCCAAAAGCCTCTCCCGCTGTGGAAGAGACGGGGAGCACCTGGCGCCCGCAGGGCGCCCCTTCCCAACAGCCACCAAAATTCGTCGAATCCATCAACTCCGCGCCCCCTTTAAACCAAAAGGCCCGCTCTCGACAGGGCGGGCCTTGCTCGCGTCGGACGCCCCCGCGGAGGCCGCCCGACCAAAGAACACATGCTCTCTACGGTAACGATAAACCCCCTTGACAAGGCCTGTCAAGTATCATTGACGCGGAAAATCCGTCAAAATTCAGAACAGACCGCTCGCTCACATCAGCCGCAGCGGCTAGCTAGAGATCTCCCCCGCCGGCGGGGACGGCGCCCACTCCGTCCAGCCGCCGGGGCGGCCCGCCAACTGGTTTAGATGCGCCGCGGTCAAACGCGGCAGCGGCAGACCGGCTTCGATTCGCGCCGCCAAACCCCGCCGCTCGGCCTCGCCGTCCAGACACACCAGCCCGGCGGCGGGAGCCTCTTTTGCCTGGACCAGCACACGGAAGCCGCCGAGCCCCGCCGGATCGAGGATGCTGCGCAGGCCCTTCAGGTCGGCCTGCTTCGGCGCATCCGATGCGGCGATGGCGTCGAGGAAGACCTCCGCGCCGAGGTTGGTCAGGAACTCCCGCTGCGTCATCAGCGTGACCGGCATGAGGCCCACGTCCTCGCCTGCTTCGATCAGGGCGGTGAAATCCACGTGCGCCGTCAAGTCTTGCCGCCCCACCCGCGCGTAGGGGTCGTCGCTCGCCGTGTGCCGGTAGTATGCCCGCAGCGTGCCCTCACAGCGGCGCTCCGAGTACAGCCGCTCGGCGGGATCGCCGTAGTCGATGGTGATCGCGTAGCCCCGCGCCAACCGCGCCGCGGCGTCCCTCATCCAGTCCGCGGCCTCCAGCGAGACTTCCGCCGTCCAACCCTCCCCCAATTCGGCGCCCTCCGACGCAAGCCGGGGCGTCGAGGGCTCATCCAGCGCCTCGACGAAGCGCCCATCGTCCGCCAACGTTACGTAGACTTCTCGGAGCTCCCGCCCAACCATCCGGACGCGATGGACGGGGAAGGCGTCGAAGAGCTCGTTGCTCAGCAGGCAGCCCACGACGCCGGAGGAAAGCGCGGAACGCCGGCCCTCGACTTCCTGGTACGCGATGGCGGCGGCGAAAGCGGCGTCCAGCGCCGAAGCGAAGTCGGTCACGTCGCGCGCCAGCCGCCCGCCCCCCGCGCCGGCCTCGACGACGTCGAACCGCTCGGGGCATCCCAGCAGCCGCCACATCTGTTCAAGCTGCACCGCGATCAGGGCGCCAAAGGCCGGATGCGCGTGCGGGCTGGTAAAGAAATCCCCCGCCGCGCCGATGCGGGCCGCCTCACCGCCGACGACGTAGTACCCGCCGGGCCCATACAGCGCAAGCTCCATGAATTCGGCGAAGGTAATCCGCCCCTTCGCCTCGATTGCGGCCCGTACGCAGCCCTCCGCTCTACCCTGATCCATAGCACTCGCAGCATACATGCCCCGTGCCAAAATTGACGCGCCCCGCGCTGGGCCGTAGCATTGAGGTGCCGTGCTAGGCGGGGAGCTAGCGGTGCCCTGTATCCGCAATCCGCTACAGCGGGGCTGAATTCCCACCTAGAGGTCCGATGGCTCCGGGTTGAGCCGGCGACGGCGGCGCTGACGAGCGGGTCCTGCGCGGCGAAGGTCTATGAACTCCGCCAGGTCCGGAAGGAAGCAACGGTAAGTAGGCGCCTTCGGGCGCCGCAGGCGTGCCTGCTCCGAGCCGCTCGACGCCGGTGATCTCGCCGCTACGACGATCGAAGGTGGGTGCACGGCCTATCTTTCGTTTCTTGCCGTCCCACGAGACGAGTCTCATGTCGCCGACCACGACCGACGCGCCCTCACCGCGGAGCGGCCCCAGCCCCGCGCGGCTCGTCCGCGCCTTCCTCGACCGCCACGGGCTCAGGCCGCGCAAGAGTCTTGGGCAGCACTTCCTCATCGACGCCGGCGCCCTGCGCCGCATCGCCGACGCCGCCGAGCTCAACGCCGACGACCTCGTCGTCGAGGTCGGCCCCGGGCCGGGGACGCTCACCCGTGAGCTTCTCGCCCGCGCCGGCTCCGTCATCGCCGTTGAGAAGGACGAGCGCGCCGCAGAGGGGCTGCGCGACGGCTACGCCGACGACCCCCGGCTTCGCGTCGTCGCCGCCGACATGCTCGCCACCGACCCCGGGGAGCTGACCGGCGGCGCCGCCTATAGCGTCGTCGCCAACCTTCCCTACTACGCGGCCTCGCCGATCCTGCGCCGCTTGCTCGAAGCTTCGCACCGGCCCGAGCGGGTCGTCGTGCTGCTCCAGCGCGAAGTCGCCGAGAGCGCCGCCGCCAAGCCCGGCGTCATGTCGATCTTCTCCGTCGCCATCCAGGTCTACGCTACCGCGCGCATCGTGGGGCACGTGAAGGCGGGAAGCTTCACGCCGCCGCCGAAGGTCGAGTCCTCCATCGTTCGGCTCGATCCCTATCCACGGCCCCGCGGCTTCGCGCACGGCGAGGCCGACGCCTTCTTCGAGATCGTCCGCGCCGGATTCGGCACCCGCCGCAAGCAGCTCGCCAACGCCCTGACGCACGGGCTCGCCGAGGACCGCGTCCGCATCGTAGCGGCGCTCAACAGCGCGGGCGTCGACCCCAGGCGCCGCGCCGAGACGCTGACCATTGACGAATGGGGCGCGCTCCACCGCGCCATCCAAGAGACCCGCGCCCATGCCGCCTGAGCCGCCCCTCAGCATCCCGGCCCTCGCGAAGATCAACCTCTCGCTCGAAATCCTGGGCCGGAGGGACGACGGCTACCACGACGTCGCCACGGTGCTGCAAACCGTCGACCTCGCCGACGAGCTCGAGCTCGCGCCCGCCTCCGAGATCATCGTCGAAGGCGACACCGAGGGCATACCCTTGGCCGAGAACCTGGTCTACCGCGCCGCGGTCTTGCTTCAGACGCATCTCGGCGAGACTCGCGGCGCGCGCGTCACGCTCCATAAGCGCATCCCCATGGCCGCCGGACTCGGCGGCGGCAGCACCGACGCCGCGGCCGCGCTCGTGGGCCTCTGTCGGCTCTGGGAACGCGAACTTCGCCGGGGGGAGCTCGCCTCCTTGGCCGCCGAGCTTGGCTCCGACGTTCCCTTCTTCCTCTACGGCGGTACGGCGTTGGCCGAGGGACGCGGTGAGCGCGTCACTCCCCTCCCGCCCCTGCGCCACGCCGACCTCGTGCTCCTCGCGCCCCCCATCGATCTGCCTTCCAAGACCGCGACGCTCTACCGTTCACTAGACCCCGCCGACTTCACCGGCGGGGACGTCACCCGCGCGCTCGTCGACGGGCTCCGCAAGCGCCTTCCACCCACGCCCGACGACCTCTTCAACGGCTTCACCCGCGCCGCCCTCGAACGCTTCGACGGACTCGAAGGCTATTGGTCCCGTTTCGAGGAGGCCGGCGCGGACAACGTCCACCTCTGCGGCGCGGGGCCGTCGCTCTTCTCGCTGGCCCGAAGCAGGGACGAGGCCGAGTCGCTGCACGAGCGCTGTCTCGCCGCCGGACTGCCCGCCTTCGTTGTGAGCGCCGCCCCCAACCCTTATACTCTTCGTTAAACGGGGCTTCGTTGAACCAGGCTTCGACAGCCTCGGACTCCTCGCCTTTCCGGAGGCTCCTCCTTGCTCAAGACTCATGGCTGCGGTGAGCTTCGCCCCGCGCATGCCGGCCAGACCGTCACCCTCGCGGGATGGGTCCACCGGCGGCGCGACCACGGCGGCCTCACCTTCATCGATCTGCGCGACCGCTCCGGTCTCATCCAGGTCGTCTTCAACCCCGAAACGAACGCCAAGGCCCACGCCCAGGCCCAAGACCTGCGCGGCGAGTGGGTCGTCCAGATCGCCGGCGCCGTCGGGCCGCGTCCCGAAGGCACCGAAAATCCCAAGCTCGCCACCGGAGAGATCGAGGTGAGCGCGGCGTCGCTCACCGTCCTCAACCAGGCCAAGACGCCGCCCTTCAACATCAACGAAGACGCCGCTGTCGACGAGAGCCTGCGCCTGCAATACCGCTACCTCGATCTGCGCAGGGAACGGATGCAGGCGAACCTCGGGCTGCGCCGCAAGGTGGTCAAGTACATCCGCGACTACCTCGACGAGCGCGACTTCTGGGAGATCGAGACGCCGGTGCTGGTCAAGAGCACGCCCGAGGGCGCCCGCGACTACCTCGTCCCCAGCCGCCTCAGCCCCGGCCAGTTCTACGCGCTCCCCCAATCGCCCCAGCAACTCAAGCAACTCCTCATGGTCGCCGGCCTCGAACGTTACTACCAGATCGCCCGCTGCTTCCGCGACGAAGACCAGCGCGCCGACCGCCAGCCCGAGTTCACCCAACTCGACCTCGAAATAAGCTTCGTCGAGGAGGCCGACATCCTCGACCTCGTCGAGGGCCTCTTCGCCGGGCTCGTGGCCGAGACCGCGCCGCACCTCAAAGTCGTCACGCCGTTCCCCCGCCTCAGCTTCGCCGACGTCATGGCGCGCTTCGGCACCGAAAAGCCCGACGTCCGCTTCGGGATGGAGCTCGCCGACCTCACCGACGTAGCCCGTGAGACCGACCTCAACGTCTTCAAGGCCGTCGCCGACGCCGGCGGCGTCGTGAAAGGCTTTGCCGCGCCGGGATGCGGCGATTACAGCCGCCGCCAGATCGACGAGCTCATCGACTTCGTGAAGATTCGCGGCGCCAGCGGCCTCGTCCCCATCGGGCTCGGTGCGCCTCCCGCCCAACTCACCGCCGCGGACGTCAAGTCGCCCGTAGCCAAGTTCCTCACCGTGGAGCAGGTGCGGACCATCGCCGAGCGCACCGGCGCGGAGAAAGACGGCCTCGTCCTCATCGTGGCCGCCGACGAGGCGGTCGCCAACACCGCCCTCTCCCAGCTCCGCGTCGAGATGGGACACCGGCTCGGCATGATCGACGAGGACGCCATGGGCTTCGCCTTCGTGGTCGGTTTCCCTCTCATGGAATGGAACGAAGACGAGGGCCGGTGGGACGCCCTGCACCATCCCTTCACCGCGCCCCACCCCAACGACGTCGATCTCCTAAGCGTCGAGCCGGGTAAGGTCCGCGCCCGCGCCTACGACTGCGTCGCCCAGGGCGTCGAGCTCCTCAGCGGCAGCATCCGAATCCACGACCGCACCCTGCAGGAGCGCATGTTCGCCGCCCTCGGCTACGCCCCCGACGATATCGAAGAGCGGTTCGGCCACATGCTGCGGGCCTTCGAGTACGGCACGCCGCCCCACGGCGGCATGGCGGCGGGAATCGACCGAATCGTCATGCTCCTCGCCGGAGCCGAGACTATCCGCGAGGTGATCCCCTTCCCCAAGACCCAGAACGCCGCCGACCTTCTGTTGAACGCCCCCTCGGCGGTGGACGAAGCCCAGCTTCGCGACCTCCATCTCCGCGTCGTGGAGCCGTCCCCTGGACAGCGCGCCTAAGCCCTCGGCGGCCCGCCCCATCCGCCCCCGCCGTTGGCGCATAGTGAGGCGGTTGCTATACTGAAACGGACGGTTAGCGGCGCAGCCCGCAACCTCAGAGGCCCTTCTCCCGTGAAAGTCACCCTCGAACAGCTTCCCGAGCGTCAGGTTATCCTCGATATCGAGGCCGACCCTGAGGAGGTTGAGGCGTCTCGCAAGAAGGCCTACCGGAAACTCGTGGGGCGCGTCAACATCCCAGGGTTCCGAAAGGGTAAGGCGCCCCTCGCCATGCTCGAACGCTGGATCGGCAAGGAAGCCCTGCTCGAGGAGGCCCTCAACTTCCTCATCCCCGACGCCACCGGCAAGGCCATCGAAGACCAAGATGTCGAAGCCGCCGGCGCCCCCAGCATCGAAGTCTCCGGCCTCGACCCCGTCGCGTGGAAGGCCACCGTCCCCCTCATCCCAACCGTCGACCTCGGCGACTACCGCAACCTCCGCATCGAGTCCGAGCCGGTCGTGGTGGACGAAGACGAGGTCGAGCGCGTCATCGAAGACATCCGGTTCAACGACGCCCCCTGGGAACCCGTCGAGCGGCCCGTCGAATTAGGCGACTTGGTCACCCTCGACGCGGTCATCGAGGAGGCCGGCCAGACCATCGCCGATCAGAAGGACGCTCAGTTCCGGCCCACCGAAGGCGAGCCCAGACCCATCCCCGGATTCTCGGAAGAGCTCGTGGGGATCGAGCCCGGCGGCGAGAAGCGGTTCACCATCGAGTTCGAGGAGTCGGACGAGCGCAAGGAATTCGCGGGACGTTCGTTCGGCTTCGCCGTCACAGTCAAAGAGATCAAGGCCAAGAACCTTCCCGAGATCGACGACGAGTTCGCCAAGGGCGTCGAGGACGGCTTCGAAGACCTCGCCGCCCTGCGGGCGCATGTGCGCGGCCGGCTTGAAGAGCGCGCCGCAGCAGCCGCCAAGGAGCGCCTCCGCGAGCGCGCCCTCGACCGGCTGATCGAAAACGCAGCGGTCGCCTTCCCGCCCACCCTCGTCGATCACGAGGCCGAGCACCTGCTCGAAGAGCAGGCCCGCCAGGCAGGCCAAAACTCCGGCGGCGTCGACGCCTACGTGCAGACCCTCGGCAAAGAGAAGGACGAGCTCGTCGAGGAAATGAAGCCGGCGGCCCGGGCGCGTATCGTCCGCTCGCTCGTCGCGGTCGAGCTCAAGACCGCAGAGGAAATCGAGGTTGCCCCTGAGGAGATCGACGCCGAGGTTGAGACCCTCCTTGGCTCCGCCGCGCCCGGGTACCGCGAGGAGTTCCGGCGCATCTTCGATACTGACGACAGCCGCCAGAGAATGGAGCAGTCGGTCCTGACCCGCAAGACGCTCGACCGTTTGGCGGCGATCATGACCGGAGACGAAACGCAAGAAACGACCGAAACAGCCTCGCCCGAGACCGGCGCGTCGGCGGAAGAACAGGAACAAGAGGAGCCCACTCCGTGACGATGACCCCTTACGACCACACCCCTCAGCCCAGCAACATCATCCCAATGGTCATCGAGCAGAGCGCTCGCGGCGAACGGGCCTTCGACATCTACTCACTGCTGCTCAAGGAGCGCATTGTCTTCCTGGGCACGCCGATCCAAGACCAGATCGCGAATCTCATCATCGCGCAGCTTCTCTACCTCGAACGCGAGGACCCTGAGAAGGACATCAGCCTCTACATCAACAGCCCAGGCGGTGTGATCAGCGCCGGGCTCGCCATCCACGACACGATGAAGCTCCTACGGTGCAATGTGGCCACGATCTGCGTCGGAAGCTGCGCGAGCATGGCTACCGTGCTTCTCAGCTCGGGATCGAAAGGCAAGCGGTACGCCCTCCCCAACTCCACGATCCACATGCACCAAGCGATGGGCGGGGCCCAGGGCCAGGCGTCCGACATCGAGATCGCGGCCAGGGAAATCCTGCGCATGCAGGATGTCATTCGGAACATCCTGGCCAACAACACCGGCCAAAGCTACGATAGAATCGCCCAGGACTCGGACCGCGACTTCTATCTGGACGCGGCGCAGGCCAAGGAGTACGGTCTGGTGGACGAAGTGTTATCGGACCCGCAGCAATCAAAGTAGACTGAGCACCCGCGGAACGCGCCGCAACCAGACACGGAGGCCTAGCCGAATGCCTGCAGGACGTTCATCACGGTCGCAGTACGAGTGCTCCTTCTGCGGAAAGCAGCAGCACCAAGTCAAGCGACTCATCGCCGGCCCCGGCAAAGTTTACATCTGCGACGAATGCGTGCGCCTCTGCCAGCGCATTATCGACGAAGAGGCTCCCGCGGCCGCGGAGACGAAGTCCGCGGCGGCCATCGGCAACCTCGCTCCCCAGCAGATCTACGCCCAGCTCAGCGAATACGTCGTCGGGCAGGAGCGCGCCAAAAAGGTCCTCAGCGTCGCCGTCTACAATCACTTCAAGCGCATCCGCCCCCAAGGGCTCAGCGACGACATCGAGGTCGAAAAGAGCAACATCATGCTCGTCGGGCCCACCGGCTGCGGCAAGACCCTCCTCGCCCAGACTCTCGCCCGCATCCTCGATGTGCCCTTTGCCATCGCCGACGCCACGTGCCTGACCGAAGCCGGTTATGTAGGGGAGGATGTCGAGAACATCCTCCTCCGTCTTATCCAGGCCGCCGATTGGGACATCCCCCGCGCCGAGAGGGGCATCATCTACATCGACGAGATCGACAAGATCGCTCGCAAGGGCTCCAACCCCTCGATCACCCGCGACGTTTCCGGGGAGGGCGTCCAGCAGGCGCTTCTCAAGATCATCGAAGGCTCCTCCGCCAACGTGCCCTCTCAGGGCGGGCGCAAGCACCCCTACCAGGAATTCATCCAGATCAAGACGGACAACATCCTCTTTATCTGCGGCGGCGCCTTCGAAGGCCTCGACAAGATCGTGAGCCGGCGCACGGGGCTCACCTCGAGCCTCGGCTTCAAGGCGGCGCGGCCCACCGGCGGCGATGAGCCTGAGGCCATCGACCGCCAGCGCATCCTCGACTACATGATTCCTGACGACCTTCTCGAGTTCGGCCTTATCCCCGAATTCGTGGGACGCCTCCCCGTCGCTTGCAGCCTTGACCCGCTGACCCAAGAGTCGCTCGTCCGCATCCTCACCGAGCCGAAGAACGCCCTCACCAAGCAATACCAGCGGCTCCTCCACCTCGACAAGGTCGAGCTCGTCTTCGACGACGACGCCATCGAAGCCGCCGCCCAAGAGGCTATGCAGCGCAAGACCGGCGCGCGCGGGCTCCGCACCGTCATCGAAGAAGTTCTGATGGAAGTCATGTACGACATCCCGTCCATGCCCAAGGTCCGCAAGTGCGTGATCACGGCGGACTGCATCGTGCGGAAGCGCCGGCCGTTGTTGCTGACCGGCGCGGGCCAGGAGATTCCCGCCGTCGCTCCCGATCAGCAGAAGACGGCCTAAGCCGGCCCGCCCAGCCCGGCTTCGATCTCCCCTGTCAGGTCCAGCCCCTCGATGGGCCGGCCCTGCCCATCGGTCACCGCCCCGCCATCGATGCGCGCGCGGCCCTGAGCGAAGGCTCGCAGCGTCTCCACCACCAGCAGCCGCTCGCGGGCCGTCCCCGCCTCCCGAATCGCTTGGAACAGCGGCAGCGCCTCTCCCGCGCTCTCCCGCAGCTCCTCGACGGACCGGCCCTGCACCTCGTCCCACAACGGCTCGAAGGATCCCCCCGCGATGGGAAAGGTCGAGAACGAGACGATGGGGCCTCGGTCGACCTCCGGGGTCACCGACTGCATCATGTTCCCGCTCGCGGACGCCCTCGTTTCGATAAGCCGCCAGATGACGTCCTGCCACATACCGATGGGGCCGCCGGGGGCCGCCGGGTGCAGGTTGATCGCGGTGTACCGCTCGCAGAGCGCGGGGCTGAAGATGAGCAGGTAACCGGCGAGCACGCAGAGGTTCGGCTCGTAGGGGGCCAGCCGCTCGATCACCTCATGGTCGTACTTCACCCGCCAGCCGGCGGCGTTATCTCTCAGGCTGGCCTTGAAGCGGCGGAAGGAGCGCGTCACCAGCGGAAAGCCAAAGCCGCGCACGGCCTCGAAGAAGCGGTCGGTCGGCTCGAATTCGCCCGGCTCGCGGTTGCTGAACACGAACTCGACGCGCGCCGGCAGTCGGCCCTGCTCGATCGCGTCGCGGACCGCGGTCACGAGTTGGAGCGATCCCTGCCCCCGTCCGGTAGCGAAGAGACCGATGCGAAACACGCGGGCTTCACGTCCTCCGGCCGGGCGCCGGCCTAGTTGCGCAGGGTGAAGCGCAGGTACTTCGAGCGCACTTTGTTGACCGTCGACACCAAGTGCACCAGCGGCGAGGAGCGCCGCCCCATGATGCTCGCCTCTCGCAGCGAGGCGAGGAAGCCATCGGGGCCTTCGAAAGGCGGCATCACCACGGCCACCGCGCCGAGCTCTAGGGTGCAGTGGGCGTCGCTGCCCGCGCCCATCGCGAAGCCGTGCTCCGTCGCGAACGCCTTGGCGCGCTCGTTGTCGCGCTCCAATGTCGTGCGGGCGTTGAACACCTCGACGATGTCGATGTACGGGAGAATGCCGGAAACTTGGTCCTCGTCCAGCGGCGAGTTCCGCACCCGGTCGTAGGGGTGCGGTATCGAGACCAAGCCCCCCTGCTCCTTGATAGCGCGGCAGGTCTCCACTGGCCCGAGACCCGGCGGGATGCGCTCGCGCAGAAAGAATCCGGTGATCTCGCCGTACGGCGTCTTGATCTCCTCGGCCACGATTACCTTGAGCTCCGGCGGCGCTAGATCGCGGACCTCAAGCGCGCCGTCCACCTCGTTGTGGTCGGTGACCGCGATGCACGACAGGCCCACCTTGAGCGCGCGCTTCACCAACGACTTCGGCGGGGTGCCGCAGTCCTTGGAGCGCCAGGTGTGCATATGGAAATCGCCGCGCAGCATCATGCCCGCCCTCTCACGTCGTTCTCGTGCGCCGCTCAGCATTCCCGGGCTCAGACATCCAGACCATCCTCGCGGATCTCCCCGGACTCTGTCCTCGTAACGAAAGCCGTCTGCAGCTCCTTGATCCGCAACTCGGCGGTGTCGAGGCGCTCCGAGCAAGTCTTCACCAGTCCCATGCCCTGCTCATAGAGCGACGTGGCCTCCGCCAGCGTCAGGCCGCCCTTTTCAAGGGCCTGCACCGTCTCCTCCAACCGCCGGAAGGCCGCCTCGAAATCGACTGCATCCGCCGCCGTGTCGCTCACCACGCTATCTTAGCCCGGAACGCCCCCGCATTCCAGAACGCCGCATCCGCCGGGGACCGCGAGCCGAGTCCCTTCCGACCTCTGCTCTCTCCGGGGGAGTTTGCGAGAGGGCGCCCTCCCGCGTCTTCTCCCAACGGAGACCTTTGCGTAACCGGGGCTCGTCCCGTCTCCGCAATTCCGCAGGAGGCTCGTCTCCCTTGCCGGCAAGGGGCCCGCTCTCCCGCAATCGTCCAGCCTTCCAGCAACTCCGGTCGATGGCCCCAAACGGCCCACGGGGGCGATACCGGACTGAAACATATGTTCGCTATGCCTACTTTACGGCTGCTTGCCGGGCTTGTCAAGGGCGGTTGTAAACGGCTCTAGCGGGGCGGCGCCCTACGACTCCCAGAGCGCCATCTGCTCCGCCGCGCGCGCCTTGGCGCTTCGACGGCGTCGGGCCGGAGGCGGAGGCGGATGACCCGCCTCTGCTACCACGGCACGGAAGGCGCCGTCGCTGACGTGGGCCACGATCGCGTCGCCGCCGGAGACCTGCGCCGTCCGCGATACGACGCCGCTGTCCCGCTCCCTTTCGACGAGCGCGTAGCCCCGGTCGAGGGTGTTCGCCGGATTCAACGACGCCAACTGCAAGCGGCGGCTTCGAAGGCGTTCCCGCATTAGCGCCGTCTCGCGGGCAGCGGCAGCGAACGCCACACGCGATAGCTCGTCGAGCCGCTGGCGGCGCGACGCAATATCCGGAGCGCCGCGCTGGACGCCGAGGGCCAACTGACCCACCTCATCCCGCTTCGAGTCGAGCAGCCGTGTCAGCTCGCCGCCGAGCGCCGCGCGCGCTTCGGCGAGACGCTGCGCGAGGTCGCGGCGGTCGGGCACGCAGAGCTCGGCGGCGGCCGAGGGCGTCGGGGCGCGCAGATCGGCAACGAGGTCGGCGATGGTCGTATCGGTCTCGTGGCCTATGGCGCTGACGACCGGGACGCGGCTGGCGTGAATCGCCCGCGCCACCGACTCCTCGTTGAACGCCCACAAATCTTCGAGCGACCCCCCGCCCCGCGCCAGAATCACCACGTCGACGCCGCCCAGGTCGTTCACCGCTCGCAGCGCCGCAACGACTCCCGGCGCGGCCGCGGCGCCCTGCACCGGCGTATGCGCCATCACCAGCTCGATGAGGGGAAAGCGCCGCTCGATGACCGTCTGAATGTCGTGGCGCACCGATCCCGTGCGCGACGTGATCGCGGCGACGCGGCGCGGCATGGCGGGAATGGGCCGCTTCCGCGACGGGTCGAAGAGCCCCTCTTCCTCCAGTTTCGCTTTGAGGCGCAGGAAGGCCATGTGCAGGACGCCGACGCCCTCGGGCTGGACCTGGTCGGCGTAGACCTGCACCTCGCCGCGCGCCGTATAGAACGCCACGCGCCCGTGCACCGTCACCGACGCGCCGTTCTCCAGATGCTCCGCGCCGATGCCGCCGTTGCGGAACATCACGCCGCGAAGCTGCGCCTCCGCGTCCTTCAACGAGAAGTACGAGTGCCCCGCGCCGGAGCGCGACAGATTCGAGACCTCGCCCGTTATGTAGAGATCGGCGAGGTTGGCGTCGGCGTCCAGCGTATCGCGGAGGTACCGCGAGACCTGGGTGACGGTATAGACGGGCATAGCGGCCCCATCATCGCGCCGCAGGCCGCCGCGGGGCAAGGGGGCGGCGGCGTCTACGCCGCGGAGGCGTCCATCTTCGGAGCCGTGGTCAGATCGCGCGCCTTGCCGTTCTCCAGCACCACGATGTCCTCGATGCGGACGCCGCCCCACTCGGGGAGGTAGACACCCGGCTCGATGGTGAACACCATCCCGTCCTGTAGCTCGTCCTTCATGTTGCGCGAGACGCGCGGGTTCTCATGAATGTTGAGGCCGACGCCGTGCCCAGTGCCGTGGCCGAACTTGTCGCCGTAGCCCGCCTTCTCGATCACGTCCCGCGCCAGCTTGTCCGCGTCATGGCCCGACATCCCGGCCTCCACCGCGTTGATCGCCGTCTCCTGCGCCACCAGCACCGTGTCGTAGACGCGCTTGTAGGTGTCGTCGGGCGCGCCGATGTAGTGGGTGCGCGTGATGTCGGAGCAGTAGCCCTGGAGCTTGGCCCCCATGTCGATCACGATGGGCTCGTTGGCCTTGATCTTGGTATCGCTGGGCCGGTGATGGGGCCGCGCCGCGTTCGGCCCCGCGCCGACGATGATGTCAAACGACGTGCTCTCCGCGCCCTGCTCCCGCATCGACCGCTCCAGCCGCCACGCGATCTCCCGCTCCGTCATCCCCGGCTCCAGCCGCTCCGACACCTCCACCATCGCCCGGTCGGCGATCTCAACGGACCGGGTCAGGAGCGCGAGCTCCTCTGCGTCCTTGTAGATGCGCAGCGATTCGGCGAGGTCCGCCGTCGGGACCAGCTTGGGGCGTAGGGCCGGCTTGAGCTTGCGCAGCGTCGACTTCAGCATCTCGTGGAAGGCGTAGGTCGCGTCATGGGCCTCGAAACCCAGCTTGCCCGGCCCGCCGGCCTCGATGAGCGGGTGCAGCCAGGTCTTCATCTCGCCGGTCATCTTCACCAACTCGAACTCCGGCGCTTGGATCTTCGACTGCTCCCAGTAGCGGAAGTCGGTTGCGATGTACGCCCGTTCCGGCGAGATGAACAGGTACCCCGCCGAGCCGGTGAACCCCGAGAGGTAGCGCCGGTTCTGGGGATTCGAGATCAGGACCGCATCGACGCCCTCGTCCGCGAGACGTTCGCGGAGGCGCTGTACGCGTTGGTTCATGCGGGGCTCCTCGGAGGGTCTGGCCGCACCGGCGAGGCGCGGCGGCCCGCCCATTCTAGCCCCCAGCGCCCTTCCCGCTCTACCCCGCGCTACTCGTTCGCCAGGGCTGCCAGCATTTCAAGGGCCGCTACGTAGCCCCGCCAGCCGAAGCCGCTGACCACACCCCGCGCGATGGGCGAGATCACCGACGTGCGGCGCCACTCATCGCGGGCGAAGACGTTGGACAGGTGGACCTCCGCGATCGGCTTCCCCGTGTCGACCAGCGCGTCGTGAATGGCGTAGCTGTAATGACCGAACGCCCCGGGGTTGATGACGATGCCGTCGGCCCCGCCCGCCTCGGCCTGAAGATGGTCGATGATGGCCCCCTCGCCGTTGGCCTGGAAGAACGAGACCTCGACCCCCAGCGCCGCGGCGCGCTCCGCGATCAAGCCGTTCACCTCGTCGAGCGTCTGGCTGCCGTAGAGAGCCGGGTCGCGCTGGCCGAGCCGGTTCAAGTTAGGACCGTGAATCACGAGGTAGCGGGCCATCCTAGCCCTCCTGATCATCGCCGTGCCCGCCCCGCGCCAGCGGGTGGGCCGATTCATATATCTTCCGGGCCTGCACCTGGGTGACGTGGGTGTAGATCTGCGTCGTCGCGGGGCTGCTGTGACCCAAAAGCTCCTGGACCACGCGGAGGTCGGCGCCGCCATCGAGCATGTGCGTCGCGAAGCTGTGGCGCAGCGTATGGGTATGGATGCGTTCGGCGTCGAGTCCGGCGCGCCGCGCCGTCTCCTTGACGATGCGCTGGATCGAGCGCGGCGTGAGCCGCCGCCCGTAGCGGTTGAGGAAGGCCGCGTCGCTGCGCCGCCCACGCCGTCCCTCCGCCCCGTTCTCCCGCGCCGCCTTCTCTCCGGTGAACACGTGGCGCTCGCGGAGATAGCGCCGCAGCGCGGCGGCGGCGGGCACGCCGATGTAGGCCATGCGTTCCTTCGCCCCCTTGCCTCTGACGCGAAGCTCGCGCTCGGTCAGGTCCATGTCGCCGATGTCGAGGCCCGCCGCCTCACTGACGCGCAGGCCGGCCGCGTACACCAGCTCGAGGATCGCCTGGTCCCGCAGCCCCTGGACCGTGCTCGTGTCGACGGCGGCCAGCATACGCACCGCCTCCGTTTGCGTGAGGAAGCTCGGCAGTCTTTGCTCTTGCTTTGGCGCGAGTGCCCGCCCCTCTCGCGACCGCTTGCTCCACAGCGGGCGCGCCGGGACGACGCCACGCATCGAGAGGAAGCGGAAGAAGGCCCGGACCGCACTCAGACGCAGCGCGATGCCGCTCTTGGCCAGGCCCGAATTGCCCAGCGACGCCATGTACCGCCGTATGATCGGACGTTCGACAGACGCTAGGTCATCGACGCCCTCGACCTCCAGGAAAGTGAGAAACCGGCGCGTATGCGTCGCATAGGCCTCTTCAGTGCGCGGCGAGAGACCCCGCTCCGCGCCCAAGTGGCGGATGAAGTCCTGCACACGCGCTTCAAATTCGGCATTCATGGCGAGAACATAGGTCTGAAACGGTTCCGAACCTCTTTCATGCTAACTAGCGGCGTCCCTTCATGTCAAAGGGCGCCCTCCCCTCTGGTCCGGCCTCTCCTCCTCTGGGGACCCTTGCGTAACCTTGGTCCGCAGGCTCCGGCAAGGTCGCGCAGCCCCCCTCCCCCCGCCCTCACCCCAACCCTCTCCCAGCGGGAGAGGGGGCAAGACCCCTCTCCGCCTCCCTCTCCCAAGCCAGCGGACGGCGCTCTCTCCCTCGCCGCTGGTTATGCAAAGGCCTCCTGTGGGGGAGACTGAGAGAGGGCGCGCGCCGCTAGGCGCGCGGGCGCCCACAGGGCGCTCCTCCCTCCCACGAGAGAGTCACGCAAAGGTCTGAGGGTGGATAGGGCCGAAGGAAAGGGCGAGTCGCGACTCGGCCCCTAGGGAAGGGAGGCGGCGATACCCCGTCCTACCCCGCCGCGACGGGCTCGCGCTCCGGCGCGGGCGCTTCCTCCGGCTCGGGGCGCGCGCCTTTGTAGTCGCACTTGACGCAGCGGGCGCCGTTGCGCGGCGCCTCCGTCAGCAGACCGCCGCACGAGGGGCACGGCTCGGCGAGGGGCCTCCGACCGGTGAGGAACTTGCACTTCGGATAGTTCGCGCAGCCGTAGAACGTCCTGCCTTTGCGGTTGCGCCGCTCGACGAGGTTCCCACCGTCCTCCGGGCAGGGCGCGTCGGCCTTCTTCTCGATCCGCTTCATCCCCTTGCACTCGGGGTAGCCGGTGCAGGAGAGGAACGGCCCATACCGGCCGTGCTTCACGATCATCGGCTTGCCGTCGAGCTCGCACACCTCGTTGGCGTACGCTTCCTCTAGGGCCTTGTCCACCTTCACCTCGACCTTGTTGAGCGGCTTCGTTCCCTTGCACTCGGGGTAGCCGGTACAGGAGAGGAAGAGGCCGAAGCGGCCCTTCTTGATCACCATGGGCTTGCCGTCGAGGTCGCACACCTCGTCGGAGACCTCCGGCTTGCGCTCCAGCGTCTCGGTCGCCGTCGCCACCGCGGCCTCGAATGGGCCGTAGAAATCGCTCAGGTAGGGCGTCCAACCCTTCTCACCGCGGGCGATCTCGTCGAGGCCCTCCTCCATGACGGCGGTGAAGCTCGGGTCGATGTAGCTGGAGAACGCCTCGACGAGGAGGTCGTTGACGATGACGCCCAGCTTCTCGGGCTGCAGCAGCCCGTTGTCCTTCTTCACGTAGCCCCGGTTCTGGATCGTGGAGACGATGGCGGCGTAGGTCGAGGGGCGGCCGATGCCCGCCTCCTCCAACGCCTTCACCAGCGACGCCTCCGAGTAGCGCGGCGGCGGTTGGGTGAACTTCTGCTGGGGGTCGAGCTTCTTGAGGTCCAGCCGCTCGCCCTTCTCCAGCGGGGGCAGCGCGCCCTCCTCTTTCTCGTCCTCGTCGTTGGTGTCCGAGCCTTCGGCATAGAGCGTGAGGAAGCCCGCGAACTTCTGCACCGACCCGGTCACGGTGAGCACGTACGTCCGCGGCGCGCCCGCGGCCTCGACCTGCACCGACGTAGCGTCGAAGACGGCGTTCGCCATCTGGCTCGCGACCATGCGCTTCCAGACAAGGTCGTAGAGCCTGAACTGATCGTTGGAGAGCGCCGACCGAACGCTCGCCGGATCGCGCATGATCGAAGTGGGCCGGATCGCCTCGTGGGCCTCCTGCGCTCCCTTCGACTTCGCGGCGTAGGCCCGCGCGCGCGGCGGCAGGTACTCCTTGCCGTATTTGCCCGCGACGTACTCCCGCGTCTCCGCGAGCGCGCTCGCGGAGACCACCGGCGAGTCGGTCCGCATGTAGGTGATGAGACCCATCGTCTCCGCGCCGAGCGACAGCCCCTCGTAGAGCTGCTGCGCCACGGTCATCGTCTTGCGGGCGGAGAACCGCAGCTTGCGCCAGGCCTCCTGTTGCAGCGTACTCGTGATGAACGGCGCCGTCGGCCTGCGCTGCGTCTCGCGCTTCTTCACCGAGCCGACGGTGTAGATGGCACCGCGCAGGTCTTCCACCAGCGCCGTCGCCGTTTGTTCGTCGTGGACTTCCAGCTTGCCCTTTTCGCCCTTCACCGAGGCCAACGCCGCGTTGAAGCTCTTGACCTTGCCGCTATTGGCCGACTGCTTGGCGAGGTTCGCCAGAATGCGCCAATACTCGACGGGGACGAATTTCTCGATCTCCCGCTCGCGATCGACGATGATGCGAAGCGCGACGGACTGCACCCGTCCCGCCGAGAGGCCGCGGCGCACCTTCTTGCCCAGCAGCGGGCTGAGACGGTAGCCGACGAGCCGGTCGAGGATGCGCCGCGTCTGTTGGGCGTTCACCAGGTCGATGTCGATCTCGCGGGGGTGGTCGAAGGCGGCGTCGATGGCCGGCTTGGTGATCTCGTGGAACACGACGCGGCGGACGGGCTTCTTCCCCGTCTTGATCGCCTCGCTCAGGTGCCACGCGATGGCCTCACCCTCACGGTCGGGGTCAGTCGCCAGATACAGCGCGTCGGCTTTCTTCACCGCCTGGTCGAGCTCTTTGACCAAGGCCTTCTTATCCTCGGGCACAACGTACTTCGGCTCGAAGTCGTTCTTGACGTCGACGCCGAGCGTGCGCTCGGGAAGGTCGCGGATGTGACCGATGGATGCTTTCACGTCGTAGTCGCGGCCAAGAAAGCGCCCGATGGTCCGGGCCTTGGCCGGCGACTCGACGATCACAAGGTTCTTTGTCATAGCGTCACCACGTTAGTGCACCGCTTCACAAGCGTCAACCGGGCCGCGGCGCGGCGGGCCTTCCGGTTTGCGTCGGCCCGCCGATTTGGGAAATATAACTCATTGGTCCAATCTCTTTCACCAAGCCCTTGAGCTCCATGAGCGCCAGCGTGCCGCTCACCACGGGCATCGGCAGCCCCGACTCCTCGCGGATCGCGTCGATGTGCGTCGGTTCGCGGGACACCAGCGCGAGCAGCGCCGCCTCGGTCTCGTCCGCCGGCTCCACGCTCGGCAGGGGAAGCTGGCGGGCCGGGACGGTCAGATTGAGCTCTTCGAGCACGTCCGCCGCATTGCGCACCAGCTTCGCGCCGCCCTCCTGGACCAGGCGGTTCGTCCCCGCACTGGCCGGCGACAGCACACTGCCCGGGACCGCGAACACCTCGCGGTTCTCGTTCAATGCGTAGGTCGTGGTGATCAAGGCGCCGCTTCGCTCCGGCGCCTCCGTCACGATCGTCCCCAGCGTGAGGCCGGCCAGTATCCGGTTGCGCCGGGGGAAGTATTCCGGCTTGGGTTTCGTCCCCAGGGGGTAGTCGCTGAGAAGCGCGCCGTTCTCTGTGATGCGCTCCGCCAGCGCCCGGTGGCTGGTGGGATAGACCATGTCGAGCCCGCACGCCAGCACCGCGAGGGTCCGACCCTGCGCGTCCAGCGCCGCCTTGTGGGCCTCGGCGTCGACGCCGAGGGCCAGGCCGCTGACAATTGTCATGCCGTTGCGGGCGAGCTCTTCGGTCACCATGCGGGTGACCTCGCGGCCGTAGCTCGTCATGTCGCGCGTGCCAACAACCGTGATCGAACGCTCGTCCGCCTCGGTCAGCGTCCCCCGGACGTAGAGCACCGGCGGCGGATCGTAGGTCTCGCGCAGCCGCGCGGGATAGGCCTCGTCGCGGAGCGTGAGCGCACGGACTCCGGCCCGATCGAGGCGGTCGGCTTCCGCCCGCGGGTCCATGGACGGCCGCGCCTCGACGACGGCGCTGACGACCTTGGAGTCGAGGCCGGCGCGCCGCAGCGCCGAGGCCGGGGCGCTCCACGCCTCCTCCATCGAGTCGAAGCCGGCGATCAGCGCGTTGAACCGCACCCGCCCCATGCCGTGGATGCGGTGGAAGGCGATCCAGTAGGGGGCGTCGGCCTCTATCGAGCGGGGTGGGGAGGGGTCGTTCATCAGGGGGGTATGGGGGGTTATGACGATGAAGTGGCGGAGCGGGTGGGATTTGAACCCACGGTACCCGAAGGTACACACGCTCTCCAGGCGTGCCTGTTCAACCAGACTCCAGCACCGCTCCGTGTAATCGCACCAAGCTGGCGGAGAGGGCGGGATTCGAACCCGCGGTACCCGAAGGTACACCGCATTTCGAGTGCGGCACGTTCAGCCAGGCTCCGCCACCTCTCCGCGCGGGCGGCCGCCGCTTGGTATCGCGGCGCCTGACGCCCCAGCGAGCGCCAACAGAAGAGCCGCCGATTACTATAGCCGACGCTCCCCGCCGCTGGCAACGAACAATTGACACAACCTGCGCCGCGCAGGGGCACCTCTATCCCGCAGGGGCGAGTCGCACCCGCCATTCCCTCCGGTCCCTTCCCTGCCCCTATCCGTCATTCCCACGAAAGTGGGACTCCACTCCACTCCCGTAGGGGCGATTCTCGAATCGCCCTTCCCGACCTCTCCCCCTTTGGGGAGATTGAGAGAGGGCGCGCGCCCAACGGGCGCGTCCGAGGGGTGGGGCCGGGAGGTCTTGCCTCTTCTCCCAGCGGGAGAAGACTGAGATGAGGGGCCCCCTCGCAACCACCATCGGTTATCAAAGCCCGCCACCTCACGCGTCCCCGCCCGACCAAGACCTCCCTCCCTCTAGGAGGGACTGAGCGATTGCCCTCGTGCGTTGACACGGGTTTGACCGCGGTGTAGCGTCCCGTTCACTCCGTGAAACCTCCCTTCGTTCACCACGTCCTCCACCGCGACGGGCGCTCCGTCTTCTACGGCTGGTGGATCGTCTTCTCCGCCGGCGGTCTCACCATGCTCGGCGGCGCATTCTACTTCTTCGGCTTCAGCGCCTTCCTGCTTCCCGTCGAAGAAAGCCTCATGACCGACCGCGGCCCCCTCTCTCTCGCCGTGAGCATCTCGACCCTCGAAGGCGCAGCCCTCGGCCCCATCCAGGGCTACTTCGTCGACCGGTACGGCCCAAGGCCCGTCATGATGCTCGGCGTCACCCTCATGGGCGTCGGCTTCATGCTCCTGAGCACCGCCGATTCCCTCCTCGAGTTCTATCTCTTCTTCATCCCCTTCATCGGCATCGGAGCGGGTCTCGGCATTATGTCACCCGCCTTCGTGGCGGTGAGCAATTGGTTCATCAAGAAGCGCGGGGTCGCCTTCGGCATCGCGATGACCGGCATCGGCATCGGCGGGCTCCTCGTGCCGCTGACCCGCTACCTCATCGCCGAATACGGCTGGCAGGACGCCGCCTTCATCATCGGCGTCATCATCCTGATCGTCGGCCTGCCCTTCACCCTGCTCATGCGTCAGCGGCCCGAGCACTACGGCCTGCTCCCCGATGGCATCACCGAGGAGGAGGCCCGCCGCGACGCCGAGGCCCCCGCGGGCGCGGTGAGCATGCACACCGAAATCGACTTCACCGTAAAGGAGGCCCTCACCTCGGCGGCTTTCTGGCAGCTAGGCGTCGGCTTCGGGCTCCGGAACATGCTCTCCTCCGCCGTCCTCATTCACCTCATCGCCGCCGTCGTCGACCGCGGCCACTCCGAGGCGTTCGGTGCCACAGTCCTCGCCATCATGGCCGCCATCAGCATCCCCAGCCGGATCATCTCCGGCCTGGTGCAGGACCGCATAGAGAAGCGCAAGGTGGGCGCCGCCGTGGGCGTGGTCACCTCCTTGTCCCTCGCCTTCTACCTGATGAGCGACAGCCTGTGGGCCTTGGGCGTCTTCGCGGCGCTCTTCGCGGTGGCCTGGGGCGCGGCGAGCCCGACCCAACAGGCGATCCGCGGCGAATACTTCGGGCGGCTGCACTACGCCAAGATCAATGGCTTCGCCAACCTCTTCATGACCGCGGGCTCCGTCGCCGGCCCCGCCATCGCGGGCTACGTCCACGACGCCGTCGACACCTACGACCCCACCTTCCTCGGCTTCGCCGCCATCTCGCTCGTCTCCGGCCTCGTCATCTGGCACGCGAGGCGGCCCACCCTCAAGCCTCGCAGCCCGTCGGTCGCAGCGCCATAATCCCCACGGGCTGCCCATCGAAGCGCGTCGAAAGCGTTAGCGCTCCGTGAGTGAGGCCCGCGGAAGGCATAGGGGAACCAGGGCGCAACCCCGAAAAAAGGCTGAGTTGGGTAGCGTCCGCGGCGCCGCAGGAGCAGCGCTAAGGGCGCGGGCCCGGCGGGGGTTACCGCGCCGGGCCGCTTCTCCAAACTCACCCTTGCAACTCCGGCATGGCCTCGTCGGCCCCTAGGAGACCGGCCATGTGGAGTTCTTCGAGTCAGCCGCTGAGGTCAGCGGCTGACTCGCTCAAAGCGCCGACAGGCGGCGCCCGGTGCGCCTACGCGCAAGAGCCCCTCGAAGGAGCTCTGGCGCGCGCCCGTGGCCGTTTACAGGCTTCCCAAGGAAGCGTGGGTATGCGTCTTGGCCTGGCGTCGAACGGGCTGGGTCGCATGGGGACATGGTAGGAGACGGGGGCGGGGACGGGGAAGGGGCGGATGTCGCGGAGAAGTGGCTGTTTCTTCGCCGGCGGGCCGTCCGCGGATCCCGCAAAGGCCCCGCGAGGAGCATTGGGAACCTTTGCCGTGCCGGCGGCGCTGAGGAGCGCGCGCCCTCAGGGGCTAGGCGGGGATTTTGGCCGCGAGCGCGCTCGTCGAGACGATGTGCTTGTTGAGCCCGAGCCGGTGCGGCTCGATATTCATCGCCAAGCCGAGGATCTGCGGCAGATGGATCACGGGCAGGTTGATCTGCGTCTTACGGGCCTTGGCGGCCTCGGGCTGCTGCCCATCCAGGTTGAGGTGGCACAGCGGGCACGGCGTGACCATCGCGTCGGCCCCTTGGCCCTTGGCCTCCAACAGGTGCGCCCCCGCCATCCTCAGCGAGTTGTCCCGGTTCATCGTCAGGATAGGAAAGCCGCAGCACTTCGTCTTGCCGCTGAAGTCGACCGGCGTCCCGCCAATCACGGTGATCAACTGTTCGAGGTACGAGCCCCGCTCCGGAAATTCGTCGTAGCCCAGCTTCTCCGTGGGCCGCACCACATAGCACCCGTAGAACGGAGCCAACGCGAGGCCGGTAAGCGGCTTGGTCACGTGCTCCTTCAGCCGGTCCAGGCCGTAGTCCTCGACCAGAATCCACATGAAGTGCTTTACTTCCGTGGTGCCGTTGTAGCTCAGGCCCTCCGGCTCGAGGTACTTGTTGATGAAGGTGCGGTAGTCGGGATCGGCCTTCAGCCGGTGGTTGGCCTGGCTCATGACGCCCTGGCAGGTGCTGCAAATGGTCATGAGCGGAAGGCCGCGCTGCTCCGCCATGGCGAAAGTGCGGGCGTTGAGGGTGTCGCCCAGCTCAGGGTCGCGCTCCTGGAGCACACCCGCGCCGGTGCAGGCCGCCTCTTTCAGGTGTTCGAGGGTGAAGCCCAAGCGATCGCCCACGAGCTTCATGGCTTGGAACAGCTCGGGCGCGCCGCCCTGAGCGACGCATCCCGGGTAGTAGGCGTAGCGCATTTACTCTTTCTCCATCTCCTGGAAGATCCGTTTCACCTGCTCGTGCCCGGGGCGCTTGTGGTGCATGATCGGAGGGAACTTGCCCTTGAGCAGCGCCCGCACCGCCGTGGGCGCCATACGAATCTGCGCCGGCGCGTCGTCGAGCCCAAACGACTCGTAGCCGATCTTGAGCTCGTCCACCCAACCGCTCTCCGACACCGACTTGGCGAACGAGTCGCTGTGCCGCGTCCCGTTGTTGTCGGTGAACCCCGACTCCTGGGCGGTGCGCCGCAGGTCGACGATACGCTCCATGGGAGCCACGTCCTTGGGGCAGACCTCGACGCAGGCGAAGCAGTGGGTGCAGTCCCAAACGCCGCTATATTTGCTCAACTCCTTGAGCCTATCGTCGCGGGACTCCTGCGTCTCTCTGGGGTCGGCGACGAAGCGGTAGGCCTTGGCCAAGGCGGCGGGACCGATGAAGTTCTCATCGACTTCGAGCGAGGCGCAGTCGGAGACGCAGGCGCCGCACATGATGCAGTTCATCGTGTGCGCCAGATCGCCCATAGCGTCCTGGGAGGCGATGTACTCGCGGTCGGGCGCCGGCTGATGCGCCCGCAGGAAGGGCTGCACCTGGCGGATCTTGCTCCAGAAGCCCGACATGTCGGTGACAAGATCCTTCAACGGCTTCATGTTGCCCATGGGCTCGACGGTGAACGCGCCCTCATCGTCGGCGACGTCTTCAATCTTGGTGATGCACGCGAGCTTCGCTCCGCCGTTCACCCGCATGGCGCAGGAGCCGCAGATCGCGCTTCGGCAGGAGCAGCGCACTGCCAGCGTTTCGTCTTGATACTCGCGAATTCGGATCAGCGCGTCGAGGACGGCGTCGTTGTCCTCGACCTCGACGGAGAAGTCTTCGTAGCGCGACTCCTTGGTCTCAGGGTCGTAGCGCTTGACCTTCACGTTGACGGTCTTCAATAGACTCTCCTCTCTGGAGGCCAGTTAGTGATCGTGACGGGCTCGTAGCCGATAGCCGGGCCCTCCGGCGAGTGGTAGGCCATCGTGTGCTTGAGCCATTCCGCGTCGTTGCGCTCGGGGTAGTCCTCCCGCGCGTGGGCGCCGCGGCTTTCCTTGCGAGCGAGGCCGGAGACGGCGATGGTCTCGGCGCAGACGAGCATGTTCTCCAACTCCAGCGTCGAGAGGAGGTTCCAGTTGAAGACCTTGCCGCGGTCCCGCACCGTCAGGCTCTGGAAGCGCCGGGTCAGGTCGCGGACCGTGTCCAGGGCCTCTTGCATGCCCTGCTCGTTGCGGAAGACGCTGATGTTCTTGTCCATGGCGTCACCGAGCTCAAGGCGCAGTGCCGCCGCGGTGTAGCCCGGATAGGGACGCTCCATCAGGTCTTGGAACTTGGAGGTTTGCTTCCCGACCAGATCGTCCTCGTTGACCATAGGGAAGGGGCCGGCTTGGCGGGCGTACTCGACGGCGTAGGCGCCGGAGCGTCGCCCAAAGACGACCGTTTCGAGGAGGGAGTTCGCGCCCAAGCGGTTGCCCCCATGGATGCTCACGTTGGCGCATTCGCCAGCGGAGAAGAGGCCGGGGACCGCCGTCGCGCCGTTGGTGTCCGTCTTGATCCCCCCCATGATGTAGTGCATGCCGGGCCGGATGGGCACGGGGTCTTTCACGATATCGACACCGGCGAAGAGCGTCGCAAGCTCCGCGATCTGCCCCAGGCGCTCCTTGATGAGCTTCTCCCCCAGGTGGCGGCAATCGAGGAGGACGCAGCCGTCCAGGCCCCGCCCCTCGCGGATCTCTATCGCCTCCGCGCGGGAGACCACGTCGCGCGAGGCGAGCTCCAGCTTATTCGGGGCGTACTTCGACATGAAGCGGTCGCCCTCGGCGTTGACAAGATAGGCACCCTCACCCCGGGCGCCCTCGGTGAGCAGCGCGCCGTTACCCTTCAGGGTGGTGGGGTGGTACTGCACCATCTCCATGTCCATGAGCGGGGCGCCGATCTGATACGCCAGCGCCTGCACGTCTCCGGTGCAAATGAGACCGTTGGTGCTGGGCTCGTAGACGCGGCCCAGACCGCCGCCCGCCAGGATCACGGCTTTCGCCTGGATCACCTCGATGTCGCCGGTCTTGATGTCCATGGCGACGACACCGGTGCAGACGCCTTCTTCCTTCAGCAACTCGAGGACGAACCACTCCTCGTAGACGCGCATACCCGCCTTCATGAGCTGTTCGTACATCACGTGCAGACAGGCCTGGCCGGTGATGTCGCCGACGAAGAAGGTCCGCTGGTTCGTCGCGCCGCCGAAGGCTCGTGTCTTGAGGCGGCCGTACTCGTCGCGGGCGAAGATCACGCCCATGTGCTCGAGTTCGTAGATGTCTTGGGGGGCGTCCCTCGCCATGACTTCAATGGCGTCTTGGTCGCCGAGCCAGTCGCTGCCCTTGACGGTGTCGTAGGCGTGGACTTCCCAAGTGTCGTCGTCGCCCTCGGCGCCCATGGCGGCGTTGATGCCGCCCTGGGCGGCGTTCGAGTGGCTCCGCACCGGGTGTACCTTCGTCAGCACCGCTACGTCCGCGCCGAGGCGAAATGCTTCAATTGCGGCGCGCATACCGGCAAGGCCGGCACCGATGACGAGGACATCGTGCTGGTGCATAGGGGCCCCTCCCAAAGGCGCGTGAATCTTATCACAACCCAATCCGGCGTTCAACGGAAACCGGGGGCGGCGCGGACCGCGTCAACAGATTGACCACCGCCGCATACGGCGGTGTATTTCAGGAAAGGGCGCGCCGGCTCCGCTCGAAGCCAGACCCCGCTGCCGCCGTCCGCCGGCCCTGGCGGCTCTGCGGTATCTTCGCCAGAATCCACTCCCGCCGCCGCCATCCCTCGAACAGGACGAAGACCACGGCCACCATCGCAATGCCGACGACGGCGTCGGCGATGTAGTGATTCCCGGTGATGATGATGGCGAAGAACGTCACCGTGGGATAGAGCACCCCCAGGAGCTTGAGCACCTTGGGACCGGTGTTCCAGAACAGGAAGCCGAAGATGAACGTCCAGGAGAAATGCAGACTCGGCATCGCGGCGTAGATGTTGTAGTACGAGGCGGTCTCGCGGCTCGCGTACCATCCCGGCCCGTAGACTGCGATGCCGTCGACGAAGCCGAAGCCCTCGACCAGCCGGGGAGGCGCCAGCGGGAACGAGGCGAAGATGATCAGCGCCGCGACGAACGTGAGGAGTATCAGCGCCCGGTAGTGGAAATACCGCTCTCGGCGCTTCCAGTAGAAGAAGACCGCCGTCACCGCAATGATGGGGAAGTACGTGACGATATAGAGGTAGTTGAAGAGCTGCATCACCCAAGCGCCGCCGTGTTCCAGCGCCCACGACTGCCACGACGCCTCCCAAAAGGCGCCGGCCGCCTGCTCGAAGGAGATGAGCGAGCTCGCGTTCTCGAAGCCGAGAACCTCGACCTCGGAAACGAGGCTGTTGCGCACGAACATGTACGCGAAGTACGCCCCGGCGATCAGGACCACTTCGCGCACGGCCGACTTATAGCCGTCCGTGGCCAAGAGGTTGTCCGCTATGCCCCGGAGCAAGGGGGGCTGTTGCGCTAAATCTCGCATAGGTCCGGTCTCACCCGCGCTTGGCCAGTTCGCCTTCCCGCGCACTCTTGGCGACGCCGGCGCCATTCAATACCGGAAGCTCGACCCGATGCGGCGCGGTCCCGTTGACGCGGCTCCGGGCGGCCCACCGCGCGCCGTGGGGTGAGCTCAGAAAGACGCTGCAGTCCAGGCAACCGACGCGTTCCTCCGGCGCCTCGCCCTTGAAAAGCGCGCGCGCGGCGGTGTAGCGCTCGTTATTCCAAATGTCGCGGATGCTGTGCTCGCCGACGTCGCCGAAGTCCTGCTCCTTGTCGGTGAGATAGCAGCAGGGCGCCACGCCGCCGTCCCAATTCACTACCGCGCTCCGCCATAAACGCCAGCACGCCGCGCCGTCCTCTTTGTACGGCCGGTCAAAGGCGGCCTCGCGGATGTAGCGGGAGTCGCCCGCCGGCACCCACTTCTCCGCCAGCGAGGGGTCGTCCATCCCCCAGGGGAAGTCGACCTTCTTGAAGATGATGCCGTTCACCCCGATCTCCTCGGCCACGGCGCGCGCCGCCTCGATCTGATGCTCGTTCTGCTTCATCACGATGAACTGCCATTCCAGGTAGGGCGTTTCGACGCCGAGGCGCCGCTTCGTTTCCACGAGCAGACGCAGGTTATCGAGCACGCGGTCGAGGCGCCCCGCCACGCGGTACTGCTCGTAGACCTCCTGCGTCACGCCGTCCAGCGAGACGATCATGGTGTCCAGGCCCGAGCGCACCACCGCTTCCGCCATTTCCAGCGTGAGCGGTTTGTTGAGGTTCGTGCTGATGATGGTGGCGAGGCGCGCCCGGTGAGCGTAGGCAATGTACTCGTCGATGTCCTTGTTCAAGAACGGCTCACCCCAGCTATAGAGGGTGAGCCACACGCAGTAGTTCCTAATCTCATCGACCGTCTTCCGGTACGTCTCGAAGCTCATGACGCCCTTATCGCGGTGGATATTGCCTAAGCCGGTGTGGCAGAGGGGGCACTTGAGCTGGCAGATGTTGGTGGTGTCGACTTCCCACTCGTAAGGCTTGCCACGCACGCGCTTCCTGGTGAGCTTGAGCTCCGCTTCGATCAAGAGGATGTTGATCAACTTGCGCCATGAGAAGTAGCGCAGAGCGACCTCGGCGCGCTGCCCTGCTCGTCCGGGGTCGAGCAGGGGAACCACCCCTCCGTTGGCGCGCAACAGCCGGTCCAAGACGCCGGATAATCTGAGGAGAAGCCGTGGGAGAAGGGGCGAGCTCGTAGGCTTGCTCATCGCTCGGCACATTATAGGGAAGCCTTCAACCTTTTCAAACCAGGCGGTGGCGCGCCTAAGAACACACCATGAGGTCGCCGCGCGCCCTCACCGACTCTCTCGGAGAGTGGCGCGGGCTGGAGCCGGCTAGGCGCCCTCGTCGGCGAGGACGAGGAGTAGCGCCGCAATGCTCTTGGCGTCCTCGATCTCGCCCCCGGTGATGAGCTTCCGCACCTCGGAGAGGGCCGTGGGCGCGAGCTCGATCTGCTCGTCCACGTCGCCTTCCAAGGGGTCCTCGGTTAGGTCGCGGGCCACGTAGAGGCGCAGGTATTCCGTACTGTAGCCCGGTGAGGCGTAGCAGCCGCCGATAGGATCGATCCGGCCCGCCGCGAAGCCGGTCTCCTCGCGGAGCTCGCGCTGCGCCGCTTCAAGGGGGTCTTCACCGGGGTCGAGGGTCCCCGCCGGAATCTCTAGGAGCCATTTGCCCGCGGCGTGGCGGTATTGGCGCACCAGGATGACCCGGCCCTCCGCATCGATGGGGACCATCGCCACCGCGCCGCGGTGCTCGACGATGTCCCGCTTGACGCGGTGCCCGTCGGGGGTCTCGATCAGATCGACGCGCACCTTGATGACGCGCCCCTCGGCCACGACCTTCGAGTCGATCGTCTTCATTCCCTTGGCGCTCCGTTCGGAAAGCATGGGCCGGTCCTAAGGCGGGCCGGCGGCGGCTGCGCCGGGCAGCCGGTCCAGCCCCAGCCGCTGCGCCAGCGTCTCGAAGAAGTAGGGGGGCTTGCGGGCGCGGAGGAACTTGGCCGTCTTGGCGCTCTTGCTCGCCCGCACCCGGTCCCCGGGCCCGAGGTCGTGGTCGTTGTGGCCGTCGAGGCTGACGACGGCGCCGCCCCCGCCGGCGATTTCGAGCTCGACGCGGCTCTCCTCGCCCAAGACCAGAGGCGTCGACATGGAGAGATGGGGGGACACCGGCGCCAGCACGAGCTGCCGGCTCTGCGGTTCCAGGACGGGGCCGCCCACCGCCATGGCGTAGCCGGTGCTGCCCGTGGCCGTGGCCAGGATCACGCCGTCGGCGCGGTAGGCGGCGAGGAACGCGCCATCCACGTAGGCGCGCACCGTAATGAGCTGCGCCACGCCGCCGCGGCTCACCACGGCCTCGTTCAGAGCCCAGTCCGTCAACGACTCGCCCTCGCGCGTCACCTCGACATCGAGGGTGGCGCGCTCCTCCACCCACACGCCGGGTTTCAGATAGTCGGGGACGCGCTCCAACGCATCGGCGCCGCGCATCTCCGTCATGAATCCAAGCTTGCCCATGTTGACGCCGAGGATGGGCGCACCGAGCACCACGGCCAACTTGGCCGTGCGGAGGATGGTCCCATCGCCGCCGACGGTGACGAGGACCTCCGACTCGGCGCACGAGTCGAGGATCTCCGCCTCGTTCCTCGAGTTCGCCAGCGGGCAGTCGTAGGACAGCCCCTTCAGGCGGTCACGGAGGGCGCAAGCCAACTCGAGGGAGGCCGGGTTCGCGGCGTTGTAAACAATGCCGATGCGTTTCACGGGTGGACTCGGAGTAGGGCTCGCTCTGAAAACCGGACAAGCTTATGCCGGAGAGGATAACAGCCGCGGGGAAGCAGCGGGGTCGGTCAGACGGGGAAGGCCTTGACGGCGTTTACCGCGAAGTCCAAGAGGAAGCCGGGCGCGAAGCCGAAGAAGAGCACTCCAGCCGTGGTGAGCAGGAGCGGCACCGCCATCGAAGGCGCCGCGGTGATCGGCTCCTCCGATTTCGCGGGGCTCATGAACATCGTTTTCACCACGCGGAGATAGTAGTAGGCGGAGATCGTCGAGTTGATCCCGCCCGCGACCGCGAGCCAGACGAGGTCGGCGTTGACCGCCGCGTTGAAGACATAGAGCTTGCCCCAGAACCCCACCGTCGGCGGCAGGCCGGTGAGCGAAATCAGGGCGATGGCGAGCAGCGCGGCGAGCAGCGGCGCCCGCTTGCCCAGGCCGGCGTACTCGTCGATCTCGTTGCTCCGTAGCCGGTGATCGACCGCGATGACGACGAAGAAGGCGGCGAGATTGGTGAAGGCGTAGCCGCCGAGGTAGAAGAGGACGCCCTGCGGGCCGAGCGCCTCGCCTCCGGGCGCCCGCGCCGCCACGGCGGCGACGCCGATGAGGATGTATCCCGCGTGCGCCACCGCGCTATAGGCGAGCAGGCGCTTGATGTCTTGCTGGAACATCGCGGTCAGGTTGCCCACCGTCATCGTAATGACGGCGAGGACCGCGAAGAGCATGCTCCAGTCCAGCACGAGGCCGGGGAAGGCGGCGTAGAAGACGCGGAGGAGCAGCGCGAATCCCGCCGCTTTGCTGGCGACGGAGAGAAAGGCCGTAATCGGCGTCGGGGCGCCCTGATACACGTCGGGGACCCACATGTGGAAGGGGAACGCGGAGATCTTGAACCCGAAGCCGGCGACAAGCAGCACCACGCCGACCAGCAGGCCGGGCTGATCGAGCAAGCCCACGGATCCCACGGCGCGGGCGATCTCGCCCAGCTCGGTCTCGCCGGTAAACCCGAAGATGAAGGCCATGCCGTAGATCATCAGCCCCGAGCTCACGCCGGAGAGCACGAGGTACTTCGCTCCCGCCTCCGTCGAGCGCTGGTCCTTGAAGAACGTCACCAGCGCGATGGCGGAAAGGGTGCTGAGTTCGAGCGAGACGTAGATGGTGAGCAGCTCGCCCGTGCCGGAGAGGAGCATGAGGCCCGACGTTGCGAACAGCACCAGTGCGTAGTACTCGCCCTGGAACCGGGGGAACTGCGACGCCGCGCTCTGCGACGCCATCGCCGCCATGCCGGCAACGCCGATGAACAGCAGCTTGAAGAACACCGCGTAGCTATCGACGATGAAGAAGCCGTTGAAGGCCGTGTCCTGTTCGCCCCAGAGGACGATGGTGAAGCCGAGCGGGATGCCGAGCAGCAGCGTCGCCAGCGGCGCGAGCAGACTCTTCCGTTCGATGAACAGATCGGCCAGGATCACCAGCACGGCGATTCCCGCCATGCTGATCTCCGGTGAGAGCAGATAGAAGTCGCGGGCTTCGATCATCGCCTCCGCGGCCCTCTCCGTGCGCGGCCCCGGGTCATGAGGCCGCCTCCAGGATGTTCATGATCGGGGCGAGCCCGGCGTCGAAGTAGTCGGTCACCAGCGCGGGATAGATGCCGACGATGAAGATGACGATGATCATGCCGGCCAGCGGCACGGCCTCGGTGAGCGTGGCATCGCTGATCGAGGCGAAGCGGCGCTGCTCCGGCCCGAAGAAGATGCGCCGCACCGTCCAGAGAATATAGCCCGCGCTCAAGAAGACGCCGACGATGGCGAGGATCGTCGCCTCGCGGTAGGCCTCGAACGAGCCGATGAACACCAGCACCTCGGCGACAAACCCGCTCATCGACGGCAGGCCGATGGCGGCGAAGCCGGCGACGACAAAGGCGACGGCCAACACCGGCATCCGGCCTGCCAGGCCGCCGAGGTCCGGAATGTGCCGCGTGTGCGCCTTCTCATACACGTACCCCGCGAGCATGAACAGCAGCCCCGTGATCGTGCCGTGGGTGAACATCTGCATCGCCGCCCCGGTCAGGCCGATCTGGTGCAGCGACGCGACACCGAGCAGGACGAAGCCCATGTGGCTGATGGAGCTATAGGCGATGAGGCGTTTTATGTCACGTTGCCGGAAGACCATGACCGCGCCGTAGAGCACGTTCACCACCGCCAGCGTGGCCAACAGCCAGGCCCAGTTCGCCGTCACTTCAGGGAAGAGGCTGACGTTGAGCCGCAGGATCGCGTAGCCGCCCATCTTCAACATCACGCCGGCCAGCAGCACGCTGGCGGCGGTAGGAGCATCGGTGTGAGCGTCGGGGAGCCAGGTGTGGAAGGGCCAGACGGGCAGCTTCACCGCGAAGGCGGCCAGGAGCAGGAAGAAGACGCCCTCGGCGGTGATCAGCGCCGTGGTGAACGGCGTATCCCGCAGTTCCATCATGTCGAACGTGCCCGTCGAGAAGAAGATCACCAGAAATCCGGCGAGCATCAGCGCGCTGCTTCCCGCCGTGTACAGCAGGAACTTCATCGCCGAGTACTCTTTGCGTCCGCTTCCCCAGATGCTGATCAGCATGTACATGGGGATCAGCTCGACTTCCCAGAACAGGAAGAAGAGCAGCAGGTCGAGCGAGACGAAGACGCCGAGAATGCCCGTCTCCAGCAGCAGCAGCCAGAAGAAGAACTCCTTGACGCGGACCTTCACCCCCCAGGAGACCAACACCGCGCCCACGCCGAGCAGACCCGTCAGCGCCAGCAGCGGCGCGCTCAGTCCGTCGACGCCGACGAAGTACTGCACCTTCAGGGCCGACAGCCAACTGTGCTGCTGCACCCACTGCGGCTCGCCCGCGTCGAGGTCGATGCCCGCCCAGACGATCAGGCCGAGGACGAGCACCGCGATCGTCGCCGCTAGGGCTGCCCACCGGACATGGCGGTCTTCCCTAAGGAAGAGCAGGATGAAGAGAGCCGCCGCCGCGGGCAGGAAGACCGTCGCCGTTAACACCGCGCGCCCCCGTTCTCAAGGGCGCCGGCCGAGCGCGTGACGCTGTCGATTACCACATACATCCGGTTAGCCCCATATCCAGAACGCCGCCGCGATGAGGATGACGCCCGAGGCGATGAAGGCCCCGTAGGCCTGCACCTGACCGTTCTGGAGCGTGGACGGCCACCGTCCCAGATTCCGGCCCAACCAGCCGGTGAAGTTCACCGCCCGGTCCACGAGGTGGGTGTCGATGAACTCGACCACCGCGCCGACGCCGTCGATGAAGACGCGGCGCACGATGATCTCTTCGTAGAGGGTGTCGATGTAGTAGCGGTTCGCGAGGACTCGGTAGACGGGCGCAAAGCGCCGCGCCACCGCCGCCGGCGACGGCGCGCCCAACCGGTACATGGAGTAGGCGAGGACGACCCCCGCCGCGCCCACGGCCGACGAGATCGCGGCGACGCCGACGTTGAACTCGTGCGGGTGAGCCTCGCCGAGGAAGATCGACAGGCTGAAGGCGCCGATGTTGAGGAAGTCC
The DNA here is from genome assembly GCA_965261455.1 of Dehalococcoidia bacterium. Lineage (GTDB taxonomy): Bacteria > Chloroflexota > Dehalococcoidia > SHYB01 > SHYB01 > DAOUKH01. The sequence goes on from OZ253453.1 coordinate 1,200,372, forward strand.
CAGGGCAGGTCGGCCAGCCCAAAGAAGACCGCCGGGACGGCCAGCGCCACCAGCGGCAGGGTAATGAGCCACGGCGATTCGTGCGGCGCGCCGTGCCCGTGGGCCGATCCGTGATCGGACGCTGCCACAGCCGCGTCCGCCTCGCCGTTCCCGGCGGGGGCCTGGGCCGCGGCCTCGGCTTCTGCGCCGCCCCTGTACTCGCCGGAGAACGTCATGAACAACATACGGAAGACGTAGAACCCGGTGATACCGGCGGTCAGCACGGCGATCCAGTAGAGCGCGGCCCCGCCGCCGATCCCGAACGTGTTCTCCGAAGCAGCGAGCAGGATCGCGTCCTTGCTCCAGAAGCCGGCGAGGGGGAAGATCCCCACCAGCGCCAGCGCCCCAATCATCATCGTCCCGTAGGTGCGGGGCATGAACCGGCCCAAGCCGCCCATGTAGCGCATGTCGTAGGTCTCAGTGGTGTGGTGGACGCTGCCCGCACCCAGAAAGAGCAGCGCCTTGAAGAAGGCGTGGGCGAGCAGGTGGAAGATCGCCGCGCCGAACGCACCCGTCCCCAGGGCGAGGAACATATAGCCGAGCTGGCTCACCGTCGAGAAAGCGAGCACGCGCTTGATGTCGTTGTTCACCAGCGCCATCGTCGCCGCCAGCATCGCCGTCCCGCCGCCGATCCACGCCACGACGGTCAGCGCCGACTCGGAGTGCTCGAACAGCGGGAACATCCGCGCCACCAGGAACACGCCCGCGGCCACCATCGTTGCGGCGTGGATGAGCGCGCTCACCGGCGTGGGGCCTTCCATCGCATCCGGCAGCCAGACGTGCAGGGGGAACTGCCCCGACTTGCCCACGGCGCCGGCGAAGATCCCCAGGCAGAGCCACGTCAGGCCCACCCCCGCGATCGCGCCGATTTCCGCCGCATGATTGAGCGCCTCGATGTCGAGCGTCCCCGCGAACACGAAGGCCCAGGCAATGGCGATCATGAAGCCAACATCGCCCAGCCTGGTGACGAGAAATGCCTTCTTCGCCGCTCGCGCCGCCTCGGGCTTGCGGAACCAGAAGCCGATGAGTAGGTACGAGCTCAGCCCCACGAGCTCCCAGAACACGAACAAGAAGACGAGCCCCGACGCCATCACCAACCCAAGCATCGACGCGGTAAACAGCGACATGTAGGCGAAGTAGCGCGTGAAGCTCTCGTCGTCCTTCATGTACTGCAGGCCGTAGACCTGTACGAGGAGGCTCACGCCGGTCACGATGACCGCCATCACCGCGGTCAGGCCGTCCATCGTGACGCCGACGTTGATCGTGAGCGAGCCGACGGTCAGCCACTCGCGCGTCTCGAAGCCCAAGTCGTGCCCCGGCGCGTTGATGACCTCGATCAGCGCCCACACGGAAAGGACGAAGGCCGCGGCCATCGCGGCCACGGTCAGATACCCCGCGCCGCGCCATCGCGACCCCATGACGGGCCGCAGCAGGGCGATCAGGACGAACGACCCCAGGGGGAGGAAGAAGATGGACCAAACGTCGATTTCGGGCACTTAGATTTTCCGCATGATCTCGTCGGCCACGTGCTCCCTGCCTCGGGGCACGTAGACGATGAACTTCGAGGTCTCGCTCCAACTCGTAATGTCGCCGTCGGGAAGGATCCGTGACGGCAGACCCTCGGCCTCGAACAGCTCCTTCCACATCTCGGCGAGGAGCAGGTTCGGTGCCTGTTTATAGGGGGACCAGGACACGCGTTAGCCTTTCATGCCGTCGACGGCGGTGATGTCGACGGATTCCTTGTTCCTGAAGAGTGCGATGACAATGGCCAACGCGAGAGCAACCTCCGCCGCCGCCACCGTGATCACGAACATGGCGAACACGTGGCCCGTCAGCGCCTGCGGCGTCACGAAGCGGGTGAAGGCGATGAAGGCCAGGTTCGACGCGTTGAACATTAGCTCGATGGACATCAGGACGGTGACGATGTTGCGCTTCGCCAGCGCACCCGCCAGACCGATGCAGAAAATGATCGCGGAGAGGACTAGATAGTGTTCGAGGCCCGCCATGCTTAGTCCTCGTCCTGCCCCTTCGCGATGACGATGGCGCCGATCATTACCGCGAGCAGGAGCACGCCGGCGATGATGAAGGCGAGCACATAGACGTTCACGATGAGGTCGGCGATGGCCGTCGTGGTGTTGTCGAGCGGTTCGCTCTTGGAGAGCCGCCAGTCCGTGTTGACGATGGCGGTGACAAACGTGGCCAGGAGGAGCGCCGCCAGGCCCATCGCGGGCCGCATGAGCTTGCCGGAGGGGTTGCCCTGCTGCACGTCGCGCGTGAGCAAGATGGCGAAGACGATCAGAATCGAGATGCCGCCGCCGTAAATGAGAATCTGCACCACGGCGAGGAAGTCGGCGTTCAGCGTGATGAAGAGCCCGGCGACACAGAGGAACGTCACGACCAGCAGCAGCGCCGCGCGGAAGATGTCGCGCACCAGCACGACGCCGAGAGCGGAGCCCGCCGCCGCCGCGCCCAGTATCCAGAAAGCGATCGAGTTGCCCGCGCCAACGTCCATGGTCTTAGCGGCCGGCCTCCCCGCCGGTCAGCGAGGTCCCGCTCTCGAAGTCGACGCCGTGGAGGTGCGGCCTGGCGAAGGCGCTCGGCTTCTTGCGCGACGTGCGAAGCTCGTCGATGTGGACCACCATGCTCTTGCGGGTATAAGTGGCGCGCTCGAAGCCGGTGCCCATGAAGAGTGCGTCGTAGGGACAAGCCTCGACGCAGAGGCCGCAGAACATGCAGCGCCCGGTGTCGATGTCGAAGACTTCGAGGGCGTAGTCGTCCCCCACGTTCGGGTTGTCCTGCGGGGCCGTCTCGATGCGGATGGTGCCCAGGGGGCAATACTTGGCGCAGGAGGCGCAGCCGGTGCAGCGGTCTTCGTACCACACGAACTCGTAGCCCCGGTAGCGCGGATGCTCGGGCAGCCGCTGCTCGGGGTATTCAACAGTGACGGGCTTGCGGAAGAGGTGCTTCAGTGTGAGCGCCATCCCCTTGAGGATTCCTTCTCCGTACATCCCTACCCTCCCCCGACCTCGCCGCGCACGGCGGCCGGCTCACCGACGATGATCGGACGCGACGGATCGACGATCCGGCGGGTCCGGCCTTGGAAGCCCAAGATACGCGTCATGACGACAATGGAGCCGATGGCGATGGCGAAATTGACCGGAATGATCCAATAGGGCAAGTCTGCTGCGTCGCGGAAGGCCACGACCTCGGCGGCGACGACGAACAGGTTCACGAGAGAGAGCGGCAGGAGGAACTTCCAGCCGAACCCCATGATCTGATCGACGCGCAGCCGGGGGACCGTCGCCCGCACCCAGATCAGCACCCCGATCACGAAGCCCATCTTCAGTACGAGCCACAGATAGGGCGGGATCGGCTCGGGGCCCTTGAAGCCGCTGAGGAACAGCGTCGCGGTGATGGCCGAGAAGCCGATGATCGCCGCGTACTCGGCGAGCTGCACCACCGTCCACTTCATCCCGCTGTACTCGGTGTGGAAGCCGGACACGATCTCCGAGTCCGCCTCCAGCAGATCGAACGGGGCGCGGTTGAGCTCGGCGGAGACGGCGATGGCGAAGACGATGAACCCGAGCGGCATCCACGCCAGGTTGGGCGCGAACCGCTGCTGCTCGACGATCTCGGTAAGGTTCAAGCTGCCGGTGAGCACCACCACGCCCATGATCGAGAGCACCAGCGGTATCTCGTAGCTCACCAGGAGCGCCACGGCGCGCATCGCGCCGAACAGCGAGTACTTGTTGTTCGAACTCCACCCGCCCATGAAGACCGCGATCTCCGCCGCCGTGGTCACGCCGATGACGTAGAGGATCCCGACATCGATGTTGGCCAGGACGGCACCGAACGGCCCCCAGGGAATCACCGCGAACATCGCGAAGATCATGGCCGCAAACGCGAGCGGCGCCAGGCCGAAGAGGAACTTGTCGGCGGCGCGCGGCGTCGTGTCTTCCTTCGTCATCAGCTTCAGCGCGTCGGCGACGGGCTGGAGGAGACCGAACACTCCGACCCGGTTGGGGCCGGGGCGTTGCGTGAAGCGCCCCAACAGCTTGCGCTCCATCAGGATGACGTAGGGCACGCCAAGCGTCGCGACGTTCACCACAAGCAGGCTCCCGATGACGCCCAGGACAATGTAGATCAGCGGATCGGGCCAGCCGCCGGGAACGGCGCCGCCCATCGCGCGGCACAGGCCGTCGCCCATCCGCGGCAGGAAGTTGATGCCCCACTCCTGCCACAGGGACATGTCGGTCCAGAACCCATCGGGCTTGCACCCGGTCGCGAGGTGTTCCACTAGCGGTCCACCTCGCCCATATTGATGTCGATGCTGCCGAAGATGGTGACCAGGTCGGCCATCTTCCAACCGATGAGCATTTCAGGGAGTGCGGTGAGGTTGATCAGGGAGGGCGACCTGATGGCGCAGCGGTACGGCGCCACGCTCCCGTCGCTCACCAGGTGGAAGCCGAGCTCGCCCTTGGGAGCTTCGACCTTTCCATAGGCCTCGCCGGCGGGCGGGCGCAGCAGCATGGGAAGGTCGGTGCGGTGCGGCCCCGGCGGCATCTGCTCCACGCACTGATGGATGATGCGCAGGCTCTGGCGCATCTCCTCCAGCCGCACCAGGAAGCGGTCGTAGTTGTCGCCGTCGCTCCCCGTCGGAATGTCGAACTCGAACCGGTCGTAGACCTCATAGGGATCCGACTTTCGCAGGTCCCAGGCCAGGCCGCTGGCGCGGAGGACGGGACCGGTCGCGCCGGCGTTCACCGCTAGGTCGAGCGGGAGTACGCCGACGCCCTTGCACCGGCTGATCAGGATTTCGTTCTCGCGCATGAGCTGCTCGTACTCATCGAACTTGCGGGGCAGCTCGTTGACCACCTCGGCCAGCGCGGGGAAGAACTCCGGGGGCAGGTCGTCGTTGACCCCGCCGGCGCGCATGTAGGTGTGCGTAATCCGCGCCCCGCACACCATCTCGAACAAGTCGAGGATGCGCTCGCGGTCGCGGAACATATACATGAGCGGGGTGGCGAAGGCGCCGAGGTCTTGGAGGAAGAACCCGGTGGCGACCTGGTGCGACGCGATGCGCATCAGCTCCGCCATCAGCACCCTGATGTACTGGCCACGCTCCGGGACCTCGACGCCGAGCAGCCGCTCGACGCCGATCACGTAGGCCAGGTTGTTCGACATCGACGCGGTGTAGTCGAGCCGGTCGGTGAGCGTGACCACCTGCGTCCACGTGCGCTCCTCGGCCAGCTTCTCCGAGCCGCGGTGCAGATAGCCGAAGATGGGCTCAACGTCCTGGATCACTTCGCCGTCGAACACCACCCGCACACGAAAGACGCCGTGGGTGCTGGGGTGATGCGGCCCCAGGTTGACGGTGATCGGCTCTGACTGAAGGGTCACGGCATATCGCTCGAGCGCCCCGGGCTACGGCCTCCGGAGCAGGAAATCCTTCCGCAGGGGATAGCCCTCGAAGCCCTCCCACAGGACGATGCGTTTCAGGTCGGGATGCCCGTCGAAGCGCACCCCCATCAGGTCGAAGACCTCGCGTTCCTGGAAGTTGGCCGACTTCCACACGCCGGTCACGCTGGGGACCTCCGGCGCCCCGCGGCCATAGGCCCGGGTCTTCACCAGGGCTCCGTGATTCTGCCGGTAGGAGGTCAGCCGGTAGATAATCTCGAAGTAGTCCACGTAGTCCACCGCGGTCAGGTGAATCAGCGCGGCGAAGTCGAGGTCGGGATCGTCGCGGAGGAAGCGCGCCGCATCCGCCACCGAGGGCGCGTTCAGCACCACCGCCGCCTCGCCGCTTTCGGCGACTGACCCGGGAACGGCGGCGCGCAGCCGGTCCGCAAGCTCGTTGCCGGAAAGGGCTTTAGTCACGGGCGAACGTCCTGCGCTTCCCGATGCTGCCCCGCGTGACCTTCTCGTGGAGCTTCATGATCGCGTAGAGCAGCGCGTCGGGCCGAGGCGGGCAGCCGGGCACGTACACGTCCACGGGCACGATGCGGTTGACTCCCGGCGTCACGCTGTACGAATCGTAGTAGGGGCCGCCGCTGGTGGCGCACACCCCCATCGAGATAACCCAGCGCGGCTCCGCCATCTGCTGGTAGATCCGCCGGATGGGAACCGCCATCTTCCAGGTCACCGTCCCCGACACGATCATCAGATCGGCCTGGCGCGGCGAGGCGCGGAAGGCTTCCATGCCGAAGCGCGCAATGTCGAAACGCGACATGGCGCTGCCGATCATCTCGAAGGCGCAGCAGGCCAGCCCGAAGGTCAGGGGCCACATCGAGTTCTTGCGCCCCCAGGAGACCAGCGCGTCGACCGACGTGACCAAGACGTTGCGCTGCGCCTCCTCGGAGATCACCAGTGGGTCGTCCATCACCTGGCGGGGCGAGTCGAGGATGAGCTGGTTGATCTCGGCGCCCTCTTCGGCGTCGAGGCGGCGCGACAGCTCGCGGGGGATCGCGTAGGGGTTTGCGGTCTGGGTGTCGTCTGGATCGGGCACGGCTAGCTCCACTGCAGGGCGCGCTTGCGCCATTCATAGAGGAGGCCCAGGGTGATGATCCCCACGAAGACGGCCACCGCGCCGAAGCCGAACCATTCAAGCCCGCGCGCGTTGACGGCCCAGGGGAACAGGAAGACGGCCTCGATATCGAAGATGAGAAACGAGAGCGCGAAGTAGTAGTAGCGGAAGTTGAACCGCACCCAGGAGCCGCCGATGGTGCGGACGCCGCACTCGTAGGTGTCGCTCTTGACGCTGTCGCGGACCTGGGGCTTGATCCCGACCACGGTGAGCAGGTAGGGGATGAGCAGCATGCTCAACGGGACCGCCACGGCGAAGATGAGGAAGATCCCGATGAAGCCGAACTCACTCACGACGGCCCCCAAAACGTGAAGCGCATTGGATGAATCACGCGATGCCTCGGCTTAGGAGTAACGCGGCCGCTCCATGCGCGCCTGAAGTGCGGGCGCTCAATGTAGCACAGGGCCCTAGGGCTTTCAAGTGAATTTTTTAACAAAGTTTCCGGGCTACGCGTCCGAGCCGGCGCGCTCCTCGAACACCTCCGACGCCACCCGCAGCGCGTTCCCCGCGCAGGGCCAGCTCGCGTAGAAGGCCATCATCAGCATCACTTCGGCGATCTCCTCCTCGGAGCAGCCGTTGTTCAGGCCCAACTGCACGTGAGCGCGAATCTGGTCGGTGCGGTAGAGCGCGGTCAGCGCCGCGATCACGCACAGGCTCCGCTCCCGGTGGGTCAGGTCCGGCCGGTCCCAGATCTCCCCAAACAGCAAGTCGTCGGTGATCTCCCCGTACCGCGGCGCGATCTTGTCGTACATCGCCCGCGCTTTCCTTGGCAGTCCCCGCATGGCGTACCTCCTCGGCCCTCTAGGGCCGCCGCCATTCTACCCGCCCCTGTTTGCCCTTCTCGCCCTAGCTGATACGAGAGGCCGGTATGGAAAGGGGTGTGAAAGGGTCGGAAGATCCCTGATTAGGGCCCAAAGCGGCCCGCCTTGGGTCGCGTATTCGATGGTTTAGGGTCTTCCCGTGGGGCTTCCGCGTCTTTCGCGGAGGACGGAAAGGCTTCCAACAGGAGTGGGCTGTGGTGAGGGCACGGCCGAACTCCTGCCAATTCCGCCACTAAGGCGCCAATTCCGCCCCACACGGGGGGCGGCTCTTCGACCGTCCTGGCGCCTCGCGGCGGTGGAAGGGAGCGGCGCGGGTTCGAGGGTCTTCCCGTCGAGGAGACTCTTGCGTAACTCGGAGGGCGGGCTTCAGCAAGGTCGCGCGGCCCCCGCCTCCCCCCGCCCTCACCCCAACCCTCTCCCAGCGGGAGAGGGGGCAAGACCCCGCGCCGCCTCCCTTTCCCAAGGCCAGCGGACGGCGTTCTTCCCCTCGGCGGAGTCTTTTGCAAGGGGAATTATATACAATCCTACCCAAGCGCCGTGCCGCTGGGGAGGCTTGACCGAGGAACAGATACGGCTCATGGCCGAAGGCATGGAAGGCAAGCGACTCCGCTACGCCGACCTGATTGCTAAGTAACGAGTCACGGTTGCTTGTCTCCGCGTCCTTTTCCTACGGCCAGTGGCAAAGCCCGCTCGCCAGTCGGAGCGCCCCCGATTCACTCAGCGCTCTCAGCCGATGCTTCCTGCTTCTTGAGGTACACCACCGCGCCGACCAGCGGGACCATCACGAGGAACCACAAGACGACCACGTGGCCGCTTTCGACCGCGACCGCGAGGCCCTTGCCGCTGCCGGCATAGGCATCGCTCCCCAAGGCCGAGATGGCCTCAATGAGTAACCACGCCCACATCGAGACGGTCCACAGCACGGTTAACCACTTTGCGGCGACGGCCGGCGACTCAATGTCGATCTGCATAGCTGCCCCCCTCCTGTTTGATATCCCGGACCCGATGGTGTCGGCCTGCATGTCGCTGTGGGCGGCCTGCCGGTTCCTTGATCTCACTTGAGGCTGGCTCTTCTAGCCCGGCCCCCCACCCCAGCTCGCTAGGGCCTTCTGGCATGCTTCCGCGAACTGCTCTCCAAGGTGCGCAGTAGCATCATCGGACCCCACCGACTGAATTGCGCTTGTTAACTCTTGGAACCGGTCCTCGTCGTAGGGCTCATCGGCGTCCTGTGTTCTGAGTGCGTCGACCGCTTGCCCTAGGGCCTTGAGCCAAGGCTCGTGGTACCCTCTTCTGAACTCAACCGAGAGCGGGCCATCGTAGCTCTCTTGGTGTTCTAGGTGCGCCTCCGCTCGCTCCAAGGCCTCGCCCCAAGTGTGACGACCCTCGAGGGTCGTGACCCAGTTCTGGATGCCCTCCCTGCTGCAACTGTACTCAGCATACTCCGCTATGTAGGTGGCGGAGGAATCGGGGCCGTCCTGCCCTCCATTGCCTCCCCCGCACCCGACCACCAGTAGCAGGAGGGCTGCCGCAACCAGCACGCCCGCTGCCCAACAGGGGCGGCCAGCACTCAAACCACTATCTCTCATCTCACGTCCTTACGGGGCCTCTTCCTCCTGCGCGCTGGTGGCGGCGGAGCCGTGGGGACCGTTTCCCGTGTTCGTCGGCAGGGGCGACAGCCGTGCTCCCTTCCGGCCCCGTCGCCTCGTGCGCCGCGCTGCATAGCGGCGCCTGTTCGGTGGTCATTTGGGAACCTTCGGCGCGACAAGGGCCTTGATCACGTTCTCGAACGTATCAGGTATCGGCTCAGGCGGTCTACCGGCTGGCATTGCTCCCCCCTCCAGCGCGGCCCCGCCACACTCTAACCAACGACGGGCTACGCTCCCAAGCGTAGCCCGTCGTTGGCCACCAAGTCAAATAGGGCATGCGTTCAGTACGGCCTAGCTTTGCGCCGACTTCATCTGCCCGGAGCATGGGTAGGATTCTATATAAATCCCTTTGCAAGGGTCTCCAGCGGGAGGGGGGTAAGACCCCCGCCGCCCGCCGATGACCAGGTTGTGCAAAGGCCTCTGGAGGGGGGACAGCCTCACCCCTGGATCATGCGGAGGAGCGTGTTGAGACGCTGCACGTCGCGGGCGAGGAGGCGCGCGAGCTCCTTGCCCGCGGTGAGTTGGAAGGCGGCGGGATCGGGGTGGGCGCGGCGGGCGAGGCGGACGAAGGCCGCGGCGGCGTGGTCGGCTTCCGGGGGCGCGGCGCTTACGAGGTTGGCGAGGAAGTGCGGCGAGCGGGTGAACTCCCGCACCGCCCCGGGGTCAGCCAGGTGAACGAACCCGTGCAGGCGGGCCGGCCTCGGCGGCAGGACGTGCGAGACACCGCCCGCGCCCCGATACCCCACCACGATCGCCGAGAACTCGGCGCGCAGCAGCTCCGCCAGCTCCGGATGTCGGGCGCGCAGCTCGGCCTCCGTGTCGGCGTCCTCGCCGAGGGCGGCGACCGGCCGCGAGCGGTCGAGACCCGTCGCGGCGGCGTGGAAGACGACGCCGAAGATCTCGATCTCCCCGTCGCGCGTCGTCACCAGGCTGCCCAGCGGCGGCGGGTCGACGTTGCGGTAGCACTCGGCGGTGAACTCGCCGGTCGAGGCCTCGATGACCTCACCGGCCCGCGCCGCGCCGCCACCGTTTCGATTATCGCCGGTCATAGACGTCCGTCCTCCCTAAATGGCCCGCGACCGCTTGCTCTGCGCTTTCCGTGAGCCCGCCGTCGAGAGCCCCCGCCGGCGCATCGAACCTTCGACGAGCGCCCAGAACGACCGGCGGTCGGCGGCGGTAAGCACGGCGCGTTCGTGGGCCTCCTGCAAGACGAGCGGATAGCCCCGGCCCTTGGCGCACTGGTCGAGGACGGCGGCGTGCAGCAGGTCGAGGGATTCTGGATCGTCGGCGACCCACTGGGTCGTCTCGACGCGCGCGATCTCGTCGCCGATGTTCACATAGAAGAAGCGTACCTCGTGCGGCTCGTACTCCTCGACGATACTCGATGCGCTGGCGAAGACGCGCGAGCGTTCACCCGGCCCGAGCAGCTCGGCGAACAGGTCGCGGTCCATAAGGCCGGCGACGGCTCCCTCGCACTCGCGCTTGCCGAGGCCGACGCCGCAGATGTTGTCGCAGCCGGTGGCGGCGACCTCGTCGTGGGGGCACGCGGCGACCCGCGCCACGTTGGTGACCTCCCGAGCCCGGGGGCGGCTGATATAGCTGCCGACGGCCAAGCGGCGGCGGCGGGACACCTCGCGCAGGCGGGTAAGGGCGTCGACCAGACCGTGCCGCAAAATGCGGTCCCGCACGTGCTCGGGATGGCGCGCCAGCTGCCAGAGCACCAGGCTGCCGTCGAGGAGCGCGGCGGCGGGCTCGGCGCCGGCGGTCGCCTCGACGCGGTCGGCGAGCACCCGCGCCTCCATGGCGGTGCGGAGCAAGCCCACCAGCGTCTCGTCGACCGTCGCGTCCTGCATTCCGGCAGGGTCGGCCCAGACCATGTCGCGCGGTTCGCTAAAGAGAACCGGCTCGCCGAATAGCTCCGCGTCGGGCTCCGCGCCGTAGCGCAGCCGAACACCGCCCACGTTAATGAGGTAGCAGTGCGCCGACCCATGACGGTCCACGTGAATCTGCGATCCGTCGGTCGCGAACGCGGTGTAGTCGGCGGGGAGCGGCGGCGCGGGTGTCGCCTCGGCGAGGCCGGGCCGGAGACCGCCGGGCGTCCCCGCCACGATCCAGGTGACGCGGCGGCGCGGCGGCGCGGCAGCCTCGATCCGATGCAAGAGCTCCGACTCGGCCAGGCCCGACGACGTGGGGTCCCGCAGCATGGCGGCGGCGCGGTCGAGGCGGCTCCGCCACCCGTCGAAGCCATCGTCGAGCCCGCGGGTCATACCCTCCACTTGCGGGACGGTGCGGTGCAGGTCGAGCGGCGTCACGGCCTCGCCGTCCTCTCCAGTCCGATCATCGCAGCACCCGTTCGTCGCCCTGCCGGCGGGTGACCCGGCTTTGGTCGAGATATTCGAGGAAGGCGAGCACGTACTTGCGGCTGCTGCCGAACATGTCGCGGACCTGCCCCACGGTGATCGTCCCCTCCTCTTGAAGCCGGTCCACGACCCTGCCGCGCATCTCCTCGAAGGCCGCAGTGGCGAAGACCACGTCGGGCGCGGCGCGGACGACCTTGCCCTCGTCGAGCAAATAGTTCACGAGCTCGGGATCAAGTTTGGCCTCGGGCGGCGGGCTGTAGGGCGACGAGGCGAGGGCGGCGAGATAGGCGGCGATCTGGGCCTGCTGCGGCTGGGAGACGGACGGCTCGCGCCCCGGCAGGTGGAGCAGCGACCCGCGCTCCGCGGCGTCGCCCCGCGCCTGGAGCGCGTCGAGCACCAGTCCGAATTGGGCGGGATTGAGATTGAGTCGGCTCCGCACCTCCTCCTTCGCCATCCCGCGGCGGGCCGGATAGCGCGTATGGAAATCGCCGAGAAGACTCGCGAGCGCCCGCCCGCGCCGCGCCAAGCCGTGCTCGGTGTGCACGTGCGACGCGGGGCCAAGCGCCCCGCTTCCCAGGTGCACCACATCCCCGGACGCGACGAGCCGACCGACAACGGCCTCCACCTCGGCCGCCGACATGTTCACCGTGTCGGGCAGGCTCTTGACCTGGCGTGGCTCCTTGGCAGCGATCGCCTCCATCACGAGTTCATCGGGCGACCCCGCTTCGAGCACTTCGAGGCGCCCAATCACGCCTTCGTCGAAGCGCCGGTGCCGCTTGGCCCGCGGCTCGATAATCTCACCGCCGCCCACCGTTCCCCACGAGTTCCGCAGGATGAACAGGTCGCCCTTCACCAGCGCGACGGGCCTTTGGAACTTCAACTGCGCCAGCTCCGTTTCCCCCGGCCCGAGCTCGTCGTTCTCGAGGAGACGGAAACGCGCCGGCGTCTCCGACGTTCCGGTGTGAAAGAGCACCGTCGCGTTATGTTTCAGTGGGGCCGGTGCGTCCTTGACCATCCGCACACGCGCGTCGACGGCGGCGGTGGCGACGAGCCAGCCCGGGGCGGCCACCACGTCACCCCGGCTGACCTCTTCGTGGCCGATGCCGCTGATGTTGACCGCGAGACGCCGCCCCGGCCCAGCCTCGTTGAGCTTCTTCCGGTGCGTCTGCAAGCCGCGGATGCGGCCTCGCAGCCCCTTTGGTACCAGCTCGACTTCCTGACCAACCGAGAACGACCCGTCCGACAGCGTGCCGGTCACCACGGCCCCGAAGCCCGGCATCACGAAGGAGCGGTCGATAGGGAGGCGGGGACGGCCTAGGTCTTTGCGGGGCTCGGTTTCGGCCAGAAGTTCGGCGATTGTCTGCTTGAGCTCGTCGAGGCCCTCGCCGGTCATCGCGGAGGCCGCAATCATCGGCGCGCCTTCGAACGCCGAGCCCTCCAACGCCTCGCGGACGTCGGCGCCTACCAGCTCGAGCCAGTCGTCGTCCACCAGGTCCTTCTTGGTCAGCACGACGAGGCCGCGCTCGACGCGCAGGAGATCGAGGATCGCGAGATGCTCCCGCGTCTGGGGCATGACGCCTTCATCCGCCGCGACGATGAGCATCGCCAGATCGACGCCGCCGACGCCGGCGAGCATGTTCTTGACCAGTCGCTCATGCCCCGGCACGTCGACGACCCCGACCTCCTCGCCGTTGGGGAGACGGAGCCAGGCGAAGCCGAGATCGAGCGTCATCTGACGCTCTTTCTCTTCTTTCAGGCGGTCGGGATCGATGCCGGTGAGCGCCTTCACCAGCGTCGATTTTCCGTGGTCTACGTGGCCCGCCGTGCCTATGACGTACATGTCTGTTCCTACGGAAGAGAGAATAACACCGCGGCCCCGCACCGGGCAGGCCGCGCGGCTACTCTCCGTCGGGGAGAAGGCGGGCGAAAAGCTCGTTGCTGAGGAGCCGCCCTTTCGGTGTCAGCCGGACGATGCCGCCGACGCGCTCGACCATCCCGTAGCCCTCGAACTCGTCGAGGACGGGCGCAGCCCCCGGCGGGATGTCCGCCTCGGCCAACCCCGACGCGAGGCGCAGCTTGAGGATCGCCGTCTCCGCCGCCAGCTCGGCCTCGTCTAGCGTCCGCCGCTCCTCGACGACGGGGCTTGCCCCGATGGCGGCGGCGTTCCGTTCGTCCGCGCCCGCCGCGCTCGGAGGCACCGGGGCCGGTTGGCGCAGTCGCCGGACGTACTCCGCGGGCGGCCTGATGTTCCAGAAGCGCGCCGGAGGCAGGTAGGAGTGCGCCCCCGGCCCCAGTCCCACAAAGGGATCGTTCTCCCAGTAGGTCAGGTTGTGCCGTGAAGCGCGGCCCGGCTTCGCCCAATTCGAGATCTCGTAGTGCTCGTAGCCCGCCTCGGCGAGACGCCGCTCGGCAAGCTCGTACATCTCCGCGGCCAGGTCGGGGTCGGGCGCCGGGACGCGCCCCGCCTCCACGTCGCGGTGTAGAGGCGTCCCTTCCTCTATCCCCAACGCGTAGAGGGACAAATGCTCTACGCCCAACGCCGTCGCGCCCTCCAACGATTCCTCCCACTGCGCCACCGTCTGGCGCGGCAGGCCGTAGATGAGATCGACCGAGACGTTGTCGAAGCCGGCCTCCCGCGCCCGGGCCACGGCGTCGACCGCCTCGCCCGCCGAATGGCGGCGGGTCAGCAGCGCAAGCTCGTCGTCGCGCAGGCTCTGGACCCCGAAGCTGAGGCGGTTGATCCCCGCCTCGCGCCAGACCGCGAGACTGCGAGCCGCGGCGTCGCCGGGGTTTACCTCTGCCGTGATCTCGGCGTCTTTCTCGACGCGAAAGACGCGGCGGACCACGTCGAGGACGCCCGCAAGCTCGGCCGGGGGCAACCACGACGGCGTCCCGCCGCCGAAGAAGACCGACCCCGTCGCGGGCCGTTCGAGCGCGCCGCCCCAGTAGGCGGCCTCGCACTTCACCGCCTCCAGGTAGCCGGGGATCAGACGTTCGATCCGCTCGTAGGTGTTGAAGTTGCAGTAAGAGCACTTCGTCTCGCAGAACGGAACGTGGATGTAGAGCGCGAGTGTCATGTTCCTCTAGACGGGCGCGACGGCGCGGCTATCTGGCGCCGGCAGGCCCCAGGATACTATCCTTGGAGCGTCGGACGCCCTACCGCTCCATCAACCGCCAGCCGAGGCCCCGCCATGCCGTGCCACTTGTTCTACGGCGAGGATGAATTCTCCGCCTACGAGGCGTACCAGCGCGTCGCCGCCACCCTCGGCCCCGCCGAGGAGCTGTTCACGAACACCACGACGTTCGACGGCGAGCGCGTTAGCTTCGGCGAGGTCGCGATGGCCGCTCAGGCGATGCCTTTCCTCGGGTCGAAGCGCCTGGTCGTCGTCGAAGGCCTGGGACGGCGGCTCGTGGCCCGGGCCAGGAAAGCCGCGGACGGCGAGGGCAAGGATGGCGGCAAGGACGGCCCGAAAGATTGGGCGGGGCTCCCCGGTCTGGTGACCGGCCTCCCGCCGACGACCGTGCTCATCTTCCTCGACGGCCCGTTGACGACGGGCAACCCCTTGGTCAAGGCCGTGCGCGCCGGCAAGGGCGAGGCGAAGATCTTCAACCCCCTCCGGGACCGGGAGGTCGCGGGCTGGATCACGGCGCGGGCCAGGGACAAGGGCGCGAACATCGCCGGCCCCGCCGTGCAGATGCTCGCCGCCCTCGTCGGGGGCAACCTCCGCCTTCTGGACGGCGAGATCGACAAGCTCGCCACCTACGCTAGGGGCCGGACGATCGAGCGGGACGACGTCGAAGCGCTGGTATCCCAGGCGAAGGAGACGAGCATCTTCGAGTTGGTCGACGCCGTGGCGACGCGTCGGCAGGGCCCGGCCATGCAAGCGCTGGAGCGTTTGTTGACGCAAGGCGCGCCGCCGCCGGTGACGATGACGATGCTGGCGCGGCAGTTGCGGCTCATGACGCACGTGAAGGCGCTCGCCGCGCGCAACGCGGGCGACGACGAGATCATGGCCGCGCTCGGCACGCGCTCCGACTTCGTGGTGCGCAAGACGAAGGAGCAGGCGAGGAGCTACAGCCTCGACGCCCTGAAGCAACTCTACGAACGCCTGCTGGAGACCGACCTCGCGATCAAGACGGGCAAGGTGTCGGACGAGCTCGGCCTCGAAATGTTCGTCGCGGAAGCCAGCGCGTCGACGGGGCGGCGCTAGCGAGGGGAATTATATCGAAAAGTAAACAGAGGGTCGTTGTTTTGGCCAGCAAAGCCTGTTCGTGTGCCGTACCGCAAAGGGGTGATAGTCATGGCAGTGGCCATCTTGGTCAGAAGGCACCAGGCAAATACTACCGACGGGGAATCACACTCCCACAACTGTTCGACATGTTCCCCGACGACGATGCGGCTGAGGCGTGGTTCGTGGGTTGCCGTTGGGCGGATGGCGTGCGGTGCGCCCATTGCGACAGCGCCAACGTAGCACGGCAAGGCAACCATCCCACGATGCCCTACCATTGCCGCGAGTGCCGCACGTTCTTCTCGGTGAAGGTTGGGACGGTCATGGAAGGCTCGAAGCTGGGTTACAAGAAGTGGGCCATCGCCATGTACCTGCTCACCACCGAGATCAAAGGCACGTCGAGCATGAAGCTGCACCGCGCCATCGGCGTGACGCAAAAGACCGCTTGGCACTTGGCCCATCGGATTCGGGAATCTTGGGCGGCTACGCAGCCCGCGCCGTTCGCCGGGCCGGTCGAGGCCGACGAGACGTTTGTCGGCGGCAAGGAAAAGAACAAGCACCGCTCGAAGCGCGGCAACATCGGCAGCGGAACGGGCGGCAAGGTACCGGTCGCGGGCGTGAAAGACCGCACCACGGGTCAAGTGAGCGCCGCCGTTGTGCCGCTGACGAACAAACCGACGCTTGACCGCTTTGTGCGCAACCGCATCCAGGACGGCGCGAAGGTCTACACTGACGAGGCTACGATGTACGCGGACCTACCGAACCATGTGGCCGTTCGGCATAGCGTCGGCGAGTACGTCCGAGGGCAGGCCCACACGAACGGCATGGAATCCTTCTGGGCGTCGCTGAAGCGCGGCTACGATGGCGTATACCACCAGATGAGCGCCAAGCACCTAGACCGTTACGTCGCCGAATTCGAGGGACGCTACAACGACCGGCCCGCCGACACCATCGACCAAATGCGCCATATGGCCGAAGGCATGGAAGGCAGGCGGCTTCGCTATCAGGACTTGGTGGCTTAGAGATGGCGGCCCCCAACTTCACGGACAAGACCATATGGACGGGAGACAACCTTGACGTTCTCCGGGGGCTGAACTCGGAGACGGTTGACCTGATCTACCTAGACCCGCCCTTCAACTCCAACAAGGACTATGCCGCGCCTGTGGGGTCTCAGGCGGCGGGGGCGGCGTTCAAGGACACATGGACGCTCTCAGACCTGGATGTGGCCTGGATGGGGCTCATAGCCGACGAACAGCCCGCTATCGCGTCGCTACTCGCAACAGCGGGCGCGGTGCACGGCAAGAGGATGCAGTCCTATCTCACCATGATGGCAGTGCGGCTGTTAGAGATGCGGCGCGTCCTCAAAAACCCCGGCAGCATCTACTTGCACTGCGATCCAACGGCGAGCCATTACCTCAAGGCTCTCATGGACGCCATCTTCGGCACAGACAACTTTCGGAACGAGATCATCTGGAGTTATAGACGGTGGCCGTCCAAACAACCCGATTTTCAACGTATGCATGATGTGCTTCTTCGGTATTCGAAAGGGAAGGTGCCTACGTTCAACGTGTCGTACGAGCCACCAAGCGCAAGTTACATCAAGCGGTTCAAAGGCAAGACCCAAGTCCTAGACCCAGATACGCGGACGAGGAAACTTGTCGTGGATCAGCCCACGAAGGGCATGCCCCAGCGAGACGTGTGGAACATATCGATCCTCGCTGGATCGTCCAAAGAGCGCCTCGGCTATCCAACCCAGAAGCCATTGGCGCTTCTTGAGCGCATCATCGCGGCGAGCAGCAACCCCGGTGACACGGTGCTCGATCCGTTCTGTGGGTGCGCCACAGCTTGCGTATCAGCCGAGAGGTTAGGCAGGCAATGGTTGGGCATAGACATATCACCGAAGGCCGTTGAGCTAGTCAACATGCGTCTCCGCGCCGACATGGGAAGTCTATTCCATGACCGGCTCGTGACGCCCCGCACGGACATACCGCGCCGCACGGACATTGACGCGCCCATCCCGTACCGCCAGAACAAGCACGTCCTTTACGGCCAACAGGAAGGTCGCTGCAATGGGTGTCGCATGGACTTCCCGTTCAAGGTCTTCGAGGTTGACCATGTGATACCACAATCACGGGGAGGCTCGGACCACATCGATAACCTTCAACTCCTGTGTAGCCACTGTAACCGCATCAAAGGGAATCGGGATCAAGCGTACCTCATGGCGCGACTACAGGAGGTCTCCGCATGACAAAGACACCAAAACGCGGCCCTGGCCGACCGCCGAAACCGATGCCGGAGCGCATCCCCGATACGCCGGAGAACGTCGCCCGCGCCGTGCTGAACACGCCGCCCAAAAGCAAGGGCGATTGGGACTACGCGAAGAAGGAACGGAAGGATAGCTAAAGTGGCTCGCCGTTTACTTTGCGATATAATTCCCCTAGCGCGCGTCACCGTAACCGCGCGGCGAGGAACCGTCCCGCCTTCACCTCGGCGATGAAGTCGCCGAGCCCGGAGACGGGGCGCTCGAACTCGGTAGCGCATACGCCCATGTCATCCGGGTCGTGGGTGTCGCTGCCCCCGAAGGAAGGCAGACCGGTGAACGCGCACAGGGCCGCCGAAAACTCGTTCTGCCGCCGGGTGCCCCGTCCGTTGAGCGACTCGACGCCTTCCGTCAGGCCGAAGGCCGCGTTGCCGCTCGCCGCTCGCCGCACCTGCTCGTCGAACGGCAACGACCACGGTTCGCTCTCGTCGGTATACGCCCGGCGGTAGGGGTGCACGACGAGGAGGACGCCGCCGGCCCGGTCCACGTACTCCCGCAGAAAAGGCGCGCGGTGCATCCCGTAGACGTAGGACTCGATCCCAAAGACGAGCACGTGCCCCTGCTCGGTGGTGATCTCGCAGCCGGGGATGATGATGAAGTCGTGCCGCTTCGCCAGTTCCTCGGCGCGGCGGAGGTCCAGAACTGGTCGTGCTCCGTTAGGCAAAGGCCGTCGAGGCCCGCCGCCTTGGCCCCCTCGACAAGCTCGTCCGGCGTGAGCGTGCTGTCCCACGACTCCAGCGAGGTGTGCGCGTGCAGGTCGATAAGCATCCGTCCGAGTCTCCCACCGCGCCAAAGCCGCCGTCAAGGAACAAGCGAGACGCCGACTCTATACTGTGGGCAACCGCGACGCAGAAGGAGCGCCCCGATGGCGGTCCCCGCCGGCCCGCTGCCCCTCGCCCCCTACCGTGTGCTCGATCTGACCGAGCAGTTCGGGGCGCTCTGCGGACGCATCCTCGGCGACTTGGGCGCGGACGTCATCAAGATCGAGCGGCCCGGCGGCGACCCGGCGCGCCGGCTCCCGCCCTTCGCCGATGGGCGCCCCGAACCCAACGGCAGCCTCTCGTGGTGGGCGTCGAACTACAACAAACGGTCGGCCGTCCTCGACCTCACCACCGCCGACGGGCGGGCGGTCCTGACCGCGCTGGCGGCGGCCTCCGACTTCGTCGTCGAGTCGTTCCCGCCGGGGCGGTTGGCGGAGATGGACCTCGACTACGAGCAGCTGCGCTGCATCAATCCCAGCCTGGTATGGGTCTCGATCACGCCCTACGGCAGCGACGGGCCTCGCGCCGGCTGGGCCGCCGACGACATCACGCTGATGGCCGCCGGCGGCTGGATGCATCTCGCGGGCAACGAGGACCGGGCGCCGCTGCGATGCTCGGCGCCCCAGGCCGACCCTCAGGCTGGGGCGCAGGCGGCGATGGGCGCCATGATCGCGCACCACCATCGGCGTCTGACCGGACGCGGTCAGCATGTCGACGTCTCGATGCAGGCCGCGGTGGTCAACACGCTGATCGAGATACCCGCCATGTGGGACGTGGGCGGCAAGATCGCGCGGCGCGGCGTCCGTTCCGAGTGGGGACCTCTGATGCAGCGCTGGTTGTTCTCGTGCAAGGACGGCTACGTGACCTGGAAATGGTTCGTCGACCGCGGGCGGGGGCGGCGCAACCGTGGTCTGATGGAGTGGATGCGGGATGAGGGCGCCGACGACGGCGTCGCCGATTGGGACTACGAGGCCCTGACGCTCTACAGCCTCACCCAGGAGCAGGTCGATCACATGGAGGAGACGGTGCAGCGCTTCTTCTCCACGCGCACCAAGGCGGAGATCTACCGGGAGGCGCTGGCGCGGCGCTTCCTCTGCTTTCCCGTCCACACGCCGGAAGATATCGTGGTCGACCCCCAGATGCGGGCCCGCGGCTTCTTCCGCGCGCTGCGCCACCCCGGGCGCGAGGCCCCCGTCCTTTATCCGGGGCCGTTCGTCACCAGCACCGCCGCCGACTATGCTCCGCGGCTGCCCCCGCCGCGCGTCGGCGAGCACACCCTCGACGCACTCGCGCTCGCCGGCATCGGCCGCGGCGAAGCCGTCACCCTGCGCGGGGCTGGAGTAATTTAATGAGGAAAGCACCCGCAAAACGCAAGGAGACGTCATGATCGTCAGCACCACCGAGACCATACCCGCACGCGAAATCGTCGAAATCCTCGGCCTCGCTCGGGGAAACATCGTCCGGACCAAGCACCTAGGCCGCGACATCCAAGCCGCCCTCAAGAGTCTCGTCGGGGGCACGGTCGGCGGCTATACCGAGATGCTCACCGAGTCCCGCGAGCAGGCGACGAAGCTCATGATCAAAGAGGCCGAGGCCCTCAACGCCGACGCCATCGTCAACGTGCGCTACACCACCAGCGCCATCGCCGCCGGCATGTCCGAGATCCTGGCCTACGGCACCGCCGTCAAGCTGAAGTAGCCAGTCGGCAGATGCGCAGCACAAACACAACGCGGGGCGCGCTCGACGGGGTGAAGGTGGCCGACTTCGCCTGGGCCGTCGCCGGGCCGCTCGTGACGAAGATGCTCGCCGTCCACGGCGCCACCGTGGTCAAGGTCGAGACCAACCACCGCCTCGACGGCACGCGCGTCGGGCCGCCCTTCCGGGGCAAGCCCAGCCGCAACGGCTCCGCCTACTACACCGACATCAACCCCGGCAAGCTCAGCATCACCCTCGACTTGCGCAAGCCGGAGGCCCTCGCCGTCGCCAAGCGTCTCTGCCGCTGGGCCGACGTGGTGAACGAGAACTTCAGCCCCGGCATCATGGCCCGGTGGGGCCTCGGCTACGACGACCTCGCCGTGGAGAAGCCATCGACCATCATGCTCAGCTCGTCGATGCAGGGCGCCGACGGCCCCCACGCCAAGCACCCCGGCATCGGCGCGACCCTGGGGGCGCTCGTGGGCGTCAACCATTTCACCGGCTGGCCCGACGCCGAGCCCGTCGGCGTCGCCCGCCCCTACACCGACACCATCGCGCCGTGGTTCGGGGCCGCCGCCGTTCTCGCCGCCCTCGAACACCGCGACCGCACCGGCGAAGGCCAGCACATCGACCTCTCGCAGTACGAGGCGACGATGCACATGATCGCCCCCACCCTGCTCGACCACACCGTCAACGGCGCGGCCCCGGGACGCGTGGGGAACGCCTCTCCCAGCGCAGCGCCCCACGGCGCCTACCGCTGCCGCGACTCGGACGCGGCGCAGGACAGCGGCCAGGGCGAATGGGTCGCGATCGCGGTCGCCTCAGAGGAGCAGTGGGCCGGGTTCAAGCGCGCCCTCGACGGCGAGGCGTGGATCGAGGAGGAACGCTTCCGGACCGCCCTCGGCCGCGTCGCCGCCGGCGAGGAGATCGACGCCCTAGTAGAGTCGTGGGCCTCCCGCCGTACCGCCGGCGAGGCCGCCGAGCTACTGCAAGCGCAAAGCGTGCCCGCCGCCGCCGTCGCCGACGGGCGCGGCCTCCACGCCGACCCTCAGCTCGCCCACCTCGGCGTGCTTGCCGAGGTCGACCATCCCCGCATCGGCCCCCACCGCGTGACCCACCCCGCCTTCCGCCTCAGCGAGACTCCCGCGAAAATCGGCCAAGGCGCCCTCATCGGCGAGCACACCGAGCACGTCCTGAAGGACTTCCTCGGCCTGTCAGAAGCGGAGTACGCGGCGCTCGAAGCCGCCGAGGCGCTGCAATAGCCGACGCAGCGGCGGCGCTCGCTATACTGCGCCACATGGCAACCAACGCAGCCGAGCAATCCAGCGGCGGTGCGCTCTATCTCGTCTCCTGCGTGAGCAGAAAGCGTTCGACGCGGGCAAAGGCGAGAGACCTCTACACATCGCCTTTGTTCGTGAAGTCGCGCACCTACGTCGAGGGAAAGGGCCAGCCGTGGTTCATCCTCTCCCCGCAGTACGGTCTCGTTCACCCGGAGACGGTAATCTCTCCTTATGAACGGACGCTGAACGCCATGCCCGCCGGCGAGCGGAACGCGTGGGCAAGGAGGGTTCTCGCGCAACTCGAGCCGCATCTCGCGGACGCTCGATTCATCGTCTTCCTGGCCGGTCAACGCTACCGCGAGCATCTCGAACCCGACTTACGCGCACGCGGCCTCACTGTGAAGGTTCCTATGGAGGGACTGCCCATCGGGAAGCAACTGTCGTGGCTCGACCGCCAACTCCGGTCATGACCGGGCGCCCCGCCGAAACCGCCCGCTTCTACGACCTACTCGACCACCTCGAAGCCCGCGTCGGCGGTGCCCGCCTTCTCGCCGATTGCAACGGCAGGCTGAACTGGCCGCGGCGGGGAGTCTACTTCTTCTACGAGAACGGCGAGATTCGCTCCGGCTTGGGCGGCGGACGCCGGGTCGTGCGCGTCGGTACGCATGCCGTGACGAGCGCCTCCCGGACCACCCTATGGAACCGGCTGTCGCAGCACCGAGGGTCGGCGCGGTCCGGCGGCGGCAATCACCGTGGGTCCATCTTCCGTCTGCTCGTGGGCACGGCGCTGGCCCGGCGAGGCGACCTCCCCCTGCCGCCATCTTGGGGCGTCGCGAGCGACCTTGGCGCGGCGGCGCGACGGCTTGGGGTGGACCGTGCCGAGGTCAAGCGGGCCGAAGCCGGACTCGAAGCGCTTGTCAGCCGCACGATCGGCGCCATGCCGTTTCTGTGGCTGAACGTCGGGGACTCACCGGGTCCCGGCAGTCAACGCGCCCTGATCGAACGCAACACCATCGCCCTGCTCAGCGGCTACCGCGAGCCGCCGCCCGATCCCCCGTCCCCGAGCTGGCTCGGACGCCACAGCGACCGCCAGCCCGTGCGCCGCTCCGGCCT
The DNA here is from genome assembly GCA_965261455.1 of Dehalococcoidia bacterium. Classification (GTDB taxonomy): domain Bacteria; phylum Chloroflexota; class Dehalococcoidia; order SHYB01; family SHYB01; genus DAOUKH01. The sequence continues at coordinate 1,223,219 of OZ253453.1, forward strand.
CTGGAACAACCGCCACGTGGACGAGACCTACGACCCGTTCTTCCTCGACGTGCTGGACGAACAGATCGGCGAAACCCAACCTCTATAATGGAGTGGCATCGGCCTCCGAGCCGGGGCAACGTGGCGACACCATGGCGACTGAGAGAAAGACAAGCCTGCGAGCGCGGATCATCGCAATCGCACGGCGGCGGCAACGCCGAGGGTCAGGCACGGCCCCCGCCACACTTCGGGCCCGCACAAGCACGATGGACATACCCGACCTCAACACCGCGCTCCGCGGACTGCGCTGGGCGCTGACGGGCGCGGCGGCGGCGCGCCTCTATATGCCGGAGCGAGCCACGGCGGACGTCGATATCGTCGTGAATAGATCGGACGCCGCCGCGGTGCGCGAGGCCCTGAAGGCGGCAGGCTACGGCTATCGCTCCGAGCTCGGCATCGGCGGATCTTCCTGGTCGAGTCCTGGACGCGTGCCGATCGACGTCATCGAGTTGGCCTACCCTTGGACGGACACGGCCTTGGACGCCGCGTCGGGCAACCTCGATCCGCGAGGCTTACCCGTCCTTCCGCTCGCTTACCTCGTGCTCATGAAGCTCGACGCGGGCAGGGTACAGGACATCGCCGACATCACCAGGATGCTGGGACAAGCGGACGACGCCGCGCTCGGAGCGGTACGCCGCGCCCTCGCCGACTACGCGCCGGAAGACGCCGACGATGTCGAGAGCTTGATCGCATTGGGCCGCATGGAACTCGACACCACCGACTGAAGCACCACGCGGCGCGGCGTATCATGTCCGCCATGGCGCCTGACCCGACTCCGCCTGGTCTCCTCTCCGGCGTGCGTGTCGTCGAGTACGGGCAGAACATCACCGCGCCGTTCGCCGGGAAGATGCTCGCCGATCTTGGCGCCGACGTGATCAAGGTTGAGCCGCCGGTAGGCGAGCCGGCCCGCTCGCTCGGCCCCTTCCAGAGCGACGCGCCGAATCCCGAGGCAGCGGCCCAGTTCATCTACCTCAACGGCAACAAGCGCGGCGTCACCCTCGACCTCGACCGGCGTTCGGGGCGGGCGCTGCTCGACGGCCTGCTCCGCGGCGCCGACATCCTCCTCGAAAACGCCGAGCCCGGCGAGATGGAGGCGCGGGGCCTCACCTACTCCCTGCTCGCCCCCGCCCACCCGCGCCTCATCGTCACTTCTGTACGCCCCTTCGGACTCACCGGCCCCTACCGCGGCCTGCTCGGCTCCGACCTCATCACTTGGCACGCCTCCGCTCTCGGACATCGGTACCTCGGCGAACCCGACCGCGAGCCCCTACGGAGCGGCGGCTCGTTCGCCAGCTACTACGCCGCGGTCAACGCCGCCGCCGCGACGCTGGTGGCCCTCCGCGCCCGCGAATCGACGGGGCGGGGAACGCAGGTCGACATCTCCGTCGCCGACGTGCTCGCGGTGGGCATCCTGGGCTACGGGCTGGTGGCCCTCTATCACGAGCGCGGCCTCTCCAACCGCCGTCCCGGGAACAGCCAGCGCCTCGGCGTTCCCGCGGCCATGCTTCCCTGCCGCGACGGCTATGTCTTCATCTTCGCCTCGGAGTCCTATATGTGGGATGGCCTGGTGAAGGCGATGGGCGACCCCGAGTGGGCGCAAGCCGACATCTTCAAGGGCCACTACCGCGACCGTTCCCGCTACGGCCCCGAGGTCTACGGCATGATGCAGCCGTGGCTCGACGCGACGGGAAAAGAGGATATCTTCCAGCGCTGCCAGGAGAACCGCGTCCCCTCGACCGCCGTCTACAACATGGCCGAGGTGCTGGGTAACGCCCATCTCGCCGAGCGCGGGTTCTTCGTCACGACGTCCCACCCCGTCGCCGGCCCGATGCGTCAGCCCGGCGCGCCCTACAAGCTCGGCGCGGGGCCGTGGGCGCTGCGGCAGCCCGCTCCCCGCCTCGGCGAGCACAACGACGAGGTCTTGCGCGAGGGGCTCGGACTCGACCGGCACGCCCTCACCGACCTCCGGCGGGCGGGCGTCGTCTAGGCACCGCCCCCCTCGTAGGATACTGAGCCCCATGCAAGAAAAACCATCAGGCGAGATCGAAGGCTGGACCGAGGGAGACTCTCGCCTCTTCCTCGAAAACGGCGTCCAGTACATCCCCTCGCGGCGCGTGATGGTCGAGGCCCTGCGCGACCTCATCCCCACCGACGGCGGCCGCCCCCGCCACGTCGTCGAGCTCGGCGCGGGTGACGGAACCCTCGCCCAGGCCGTCCTCGACCGCTGCCCGGCGTGCTCCTACACCGCACTCGACGGCTCGGAGACGATGCTGGAGCGGCTGCACAAGGCCCTCGGCGGCTACGGCGACCGGGCCGCCGTCCGCCGCTTCATGCTTGAAGACAAGCGGTGGCGCCGCGAGCTCCCCCGGCCCCTCGACGCCGTGCTTGCCTCCCTCGTCCTGCACCACCTCTCGGCAGAGGGCAAGCGCGATCTCTTCCGCGACGTCACCATGCGACTGGAAGTCGGCGGCGCGCTGCTCATTGCCGACATCGTCGAGCCCGCGAACGACCGTGCCCGCGCCGTCTTCGCCGAGCAGTGGAACGAGGCCATCGTGAACCAGACCGGCGAGGAGGGCCTGCGCTTCTTCCGCAACTCCAAGTGGAACTACTACGAGCTCGGCGCTATCGACCCCTACGACAAGCCCTCGCCCCTCGCCGCCCAGCTCCGCTGGCTCGAAGAGGCCGGCTTCCGCGAGGTCGACTGCTTCTGGATGCACGCCGGGCACGCCGTGTACGGAGGATACAAGTGACGGCCCACACGGGCCGACACGGCGCGGCGACCCAGCCCCTCGCCGGGGTGCGCGTCGTCAACCTGGGCTGGATCTGGGCCGCACCCGCCCTCGCCGGCGCCATGGCCGACATGGGCGCGCGGGCACAGTGTGGCGGATCTGAGTGCGCGGCGACGAATTCCGACAGGCGGGCCGTGCTGACCGTCGCCTAATTGGGAATTATGATCTTTGACTTCCACTCTCGCAGAAAGCCGGAAATTGCCCAGTAAGGAACCGCGACCCCGGTCGCGGTTCCTTCATCAACCGTTCCTGAATTGATACCTAGGACCTTTCCGTCCATAGAGAAGAGAGGTCCGCCACTATTCCCGGGGTTTAGAGGGGCGTCATGAAGGATTCCACCCTCTAGATCCACGAAGCCGAGGCCGCGCACCTTGCCAATGGTCGCCGTGACAGTCTCCGCATCGGCGCGAGGGTACCCCACGGCAACCACGTCATCGCCGAGCATTGGCGGCGCCTCAGCCGCCGGGAGCGCAAAGAAGTCTCCGCTGCAACAGATTGAGAGGCTCGCTACATCCAGGTTTGCGTCAAAGCCTAAGAGAAGCGCCTCAAACTTCGAGCCCTCGACATAAACGTCAATGTTGGCCGCATCTTCGATGACATGATGATTGGTAGCCACGAATGCAGTAGTCCCGTCCACGGCATAGATGAACCCGGATCCCGTATTGCCGAGCGAAAAGAGGAGCCCCGGCTGAGTGACTCCGACTACTCTCACAACGCCGTCTTGGACTCGCTCAACCAGCTCCGCAGGAGTGGTTGGCGGGCTAAGGGTAGGGGTAGGAGCGACGAGGTTGGTCCCCATTGGGGGGTCGGATTCTTCGCCGGCGGTCCCGATAAGGCCGATGGCAATAAAGATCACGGCGAGCAACCCCACCCAGCGCCATTTCTCCATCCACCAGCGCCAGTCCAGCCAGTTGTCGGTTTTTCTCTCCATGGCCTAGTGGTGCTTCGGCTTCCCCATGCCCGGCAAGGAGGCTTGTTCCTTCGGTGGCTTCGCGGCCTCGACTTGGCGGCGCCCTGGGCGTCGGCGGACAGCTGATGGCAGCCATCCTAGTGACAACAGTGAAGCGCGGCAAGATGCGGTCAAGCCGTTTGATGTCCAAGGGCCACTTCGGGGCACGCCGACATGTACCGCCGCCTCCGTAACCAGGACGCCCTCGACGAGCGCATCGGCGCGTGGACCAAGAACCGCGACGCCCGCGAGACGGCGATGACGCTGCAACGCGCCGGCGTCCCTGCCTTTCCCGTCCTCAGCGACGCCGAGGCGTTCGACGATCCGCACTACACCGCCCGCGGCGGATGGGTCGAGGTCGATCATCCCTTCGGCAAGATGATGCTCAACGGCGTCCCGTGGAAGATCGGCGGGGCGCCCGGCGCGGTCCGCAAGGCGGCCCCGCTCCTCGGTGGGCACAACTACGACGTCTTCCGCGAGATCCTCGGCATGTCCGCCCAAGAGACGGCGCGCCTGGAAGAGGCTGGGGCCATCGCCTAGGCGGGCGGTGGCTAGGGAAAGCGGAAGCGGGTGGCGGACTTCGGGAAGTCCGCCTCGTGCCAGGCGAGGACGACTTGGGGCGCGAGCCGAAAGGTGACGGCGCCCTCCATGCCTTCGGGGCGGAAGGCGTACTTCCGCTCGTAGGCGTCGACGTAGCGCTCGCGGTGGGCCTCGTCCAGCATCGGCTCGGCCACGCCCTCGACGATCACGACATCGTCGCCGCTCTCCAAATGCACGACGGCCCGCGGGTCGCGCGCCAAGTTCAGCGCCTTGACCGACTTCACGTCGGCGTCGAACATCACCGCGCCGTCGAGCCACAGACCCCATACCGGCGAGGCGTGGGGCCGACCGTCGGCCCGCGTAGTGGCGACCCAATAGCTGCGGGCGGCGGTCAGCCGCTCGGCGACGGCGCTCCACTCGATCATGCCGCCGGACTCCTCCGGCTCGATGCCGTAGCCCGGCGGCATATGAGGACGGTCCCGCAACGGCTCCGAGGCGCTCGTCGTCTCTCTCCCATCCGGCACGCACGTGGGCCGGCGCTTTGCGCAGATCGCATCCATGATAGACGGTCGGCGCGCCGCCGGGGGCAGTATCCGAGGCCTGTCCACTTCGAGAAAAGGGCCGCGCGGGGCCGGTTGACATCGCCCAGGCCGCTCCCTATACTGCGTAGTTGCACTGTTCAAGGAGCGCCTCCCAGGAAAGCGAGCTGAGGGGACCGCCTATGACCGAGACCACCTAACAATTCGGCCCAGGTGTTGCTGAGCGCATCGGCTCGGTGAGACATCGAGTCGATTTTTTTCGCCCCGAAGCGGCCATGCCGGGGCAACAAGACAAGAGAGAGCCGGCCATCCTCGGCGGTTCCGGAGCCCACGCTCCGAGGTCGCCGAGGGCGTCCGCCTCGGCGGAGTCCGGGCCTTTGAAGCAAGAGCTTCGAAGGCGCGCACGTTAACAACCGAAGAGAAATTACTTCTGAACGTCGAAGCTTCTCGTCGTGCCTTAATGTAGGTCAAGCTATTAAGGGCCAACGGTGGATGCCTTGGCGCCAAGAGCCGATGAAGGGCGCAGCAAGACTGCGATATGCCTCGGTTAGCCGTCTAGCGGGCTTAGCCGGGGATTCCCGAATGGGGTAACCCCTCCGACTGAAAGTCGGAGACTCCTAGCTGAATACATAGGCTAGTGAGGGGTAAGTGGGGGAACTGAAACATCTTAGTACCCCGAGGAAAAGAAAGTATTCCCTGAGTAGTGGCGAGCGAAAGGGGAACAGCCTAAACCTCGAGCACCAAACGGACTGGGGTCCTGTGTGTTCGGGGGGTTGTAAGACACTGCTGGTGATCCCCCAGGTGATCCAGGGAGTTACAAATCTCAACTCTAGACGAACGTTCCCTGGAACGGGCGGCCATAGAGGGTGATAGCCCCGTAGACGAAAGGGTTGAGACTCCCGCGGTGTTCTTGAGTACCACTGGGGCACCGTGGAGCCTGGTGGGAATCTAGGGTGACCACGCTCTAAGGCTAAATACTCTTGGCGACCGATAGCGTACCAGTACCGTGAGGGAAAGGTGAAAAGAACCCCGGGAGGGGAGTGAAATAGACCTGAAACCGTTGGCCTACAAGCGGTTAGAGCCCTTCTTCGGAAGGGTGATAGCGTGCCTATTGAAGAATGAGCCAGCGAGTTGCTCGGATCGGCGTTAGGTTAAGGAACTAAGTTCCGGAGCCGAAGCGAAAGCGAGTCTGAATAAGGCGATTAGTCGATTCGAGCAGACCCGAAACCGGGTGAGCTACCCATGGCCAGGGTGAAGTGAGTGTAACAACTCATGGAGGCCCGAACCCACGTTTTGTGCAAAAAGCGGGGATGAGCTGTGGGTAGAGGTGAAATGCCAATCGAACCCGGAGATAGCTGGTTCTCCCCGAAATGCATTTAGGTGCAGCCTTTGGTATTAACCATGGGGGGTAGGGCACTGGATGGGCTAGGGGGCGTGAGCTTACCAAACCCAACCAAACCACGAATACCCATGGTCGCAAGCCTTGGAGTGAGACAGTGGGGGATAAGCTCCATTGTCGCGAGGGGAACAGCCCAGACCATCAGCTAAGGTCCCCAAGTGAAAGCTCAGTGTGAAAGGAAGTCAGTTCCCGAAGACAGCCAGGAGGTTGGCTTAGAAGCAGCCACCCTTTAAAGAGTGCGTAATAGCCCACTGGTCGAGGTAACTGGCGCCGACAATTCAACGGGGCTCAAGCTTTCCACCGAAGCTATGGACTTGCACTCCGCAAGTGGTAGGGGAGCGTTCCCAGGGCATTGAAGCCGTCCTGTGAGGGGCGGTGGAGCGCTGGGAAGTGAGAATGCTGGCATGAGTAGCGTAATCACGGTGAAAACCCGTGACACCGAATGCCTAAGGTTTCCTACGCAACGTCAATCGACGTAGGGTTAGGCGGGCCTAAGGTGAGGCCGAAAGGCGTAACCGATGGACAGCAGGTCAATATTCCTGCCCCGGTCACGATCCGTTTGAGCTCAGGGGGGACGCAGGAGGATAGTCGGAGCGCGCCCATTGGACATGGCGCGTCCCTAAACGTAGGCGAGGTCGCCGCAGGCAAATCCACGGCGGCTGTTTGAGCTGAGGTGCGGGGAAAGTCTTTCCCTCGGGAAGGGCGATTTCGGTGAGTCCACACTGCCAAGAAAATCCTCGGAGCGAGGGCCGTGGCCGTCCGTACCGCAAACCGACACTGGTAGGCAGTCTGAAATCAGATAAGGTGGACGAGAGAACCCTCGTTAAGGAACTCGGCAAAATTACCCCGTAACTTTGGGAGAAGGGGGGCTCCGCCGTGTGAAGGGACTTGCTCCTGGAGCATCGCGGAGCCGCAGATAATTGGCCCGGGCGACTGTTTAACAAAAACACAGGTCTCTGCCAAATCGAAAGATGAGGTATAGGGGCTGACGCGTGCCCAGTGCCGGAAGGTTAAGGGGAGAGGTGAGAGCCTTGAACCGAAGCCCCGGTGAACGGCGGCCGTAACTATAACGGTCCTAAGGTAGCGAAACCCCTTGTCGGGTAAGTTCCGACCCGCATGAAACGCGTAACGACTTGGGCGCTGTCTCAACGAGGGACTCGGCGAAATTGAAGTACCCGTGAAGATGCGGGTTACCCGCAGAAGGACAAAAAGACCCCGTGAAGCTTTACTGCAGCTTGGCATTGACTCGGTGCTTGCGATGCGTAGGATAGGTGGGAGGCTGTGAACCCCGGTTTGCGGACTGGGGGGAGCCAATGGTGAAATACCACTCTTCGTTTGTGCTTGGTCTAACCCGGACCGTGAAACCGGTTCGGAGACCGTGCCTGGTGGGCAGTTTGACTGGGGCGGTCGCCTCCTAAACAGTAACGGAGGCGCCCAAAGGTTCCCTCAGGGCGGATGGAAATCGCCCGTGGAGCGCATTGGTATAAGGGAGCTTGACTGCGAGACCTACAAGTCGAGCAGGTGGGAAACCAGGGCAAAGTGATCCCACGGTTCCGTGTGGAAGGGCCGTGGCTTAACGGATAAAAGCTACTCCGGGGATAACAGGCTGATCGTGCCCAAGAGTTCACATCGACGGCACGGTTTGGCACCTCGATGTCGGCTCGTCGCATCCTGGGGCTGAAGGCGGTCCCAAGGGTCCGGCTGTTCGCCGGTTAAAGCGGTACGCGAGCTGGGTTCAGAACGTCGTGAGACAGTTCGGTCTCTATCCTCTGCGGGCGTAGGAAGTTTGAGAGGATCTCTCCTTAGTACGAGAGGACCAGGAGGGACCAACCTCTGGTGTGCCAGCTGTTCCGCCAGGAGCATCGCTGGGTAGCTATTGTTGGGAAGGGATAAGCGCTGAAAGCATCTAAGCACGAAGCCCACCTCAAGATGAGACTTCCAGTCCTTCCTTCGGGAAGGAGTAAGACCCCAGGAAGAACACCTGGTTGATAGGCGGCAGGTGTAAGCACAGCAATGTGTTCAGCTGAGCCGTACTAATCGGTCGAGGGCTTGACCTACATTAAGTCACGGTGAGAAGCATCCGTTCGTTCCTTCGTACTTTCTCTTCGGTTCCCGCTCACCCGTCGCGGGGTGGAGCAGTGGCAGCTCGTCGGGCTCATAACCCGAAGGTCGCAGGTTCGAGTCCTGCCCCCGCTACCAACCGAATCGCAATGAAGGCCCGAGGTCGCTGACCTCGGGCCTTTCTTTTGCGCCGCGCCCCCAGCCTCCGCCACGGACGTATACTGAGCCGGCCTCCCTCCACCGTGCGTTCCCATGACACCCCCTCCGACGACTCTCCTGCGCTGGAGCCTCTCGGTCGCGATCATGACCGCGTTCCTCGCGGCGTGCTCGAGTGGAGCGCCGGCGGCGACCCCGGAGCCCACACCGTCCTCGGCCCCGGCGCAGGAACGAGAGACGCCGACGCCCTCCGCCAAAGCCGTCGCTCCAACCGATACGCCGGCCATCGACGCCCCCAGCGCCACGGCGGAGGCCGGCACCGACGGTGCGGACGTCGGCAGCCTTCTTTATGTCGGGAACGACGGCCACGTCTACGTGATGCGCGCCGACGGATCCGGCAAGGTGCGAATCAGCGAACCCGACGGCGACGGCGACCGGACGGCGCACACCTGGCCCATGTGGTCCGGAGACGGCGCAGCAGTTGTGTTCTCACAGGTCGTGGTAGGGGCGGACGGGCCGCGCTTCTCCCTCCAATCGGCCACGCCCGGCGGCGCTCCCAGCGTCGTCTATGAGAGTCTCCCCGGGGCTCCATTCGTGGGCCGAAACGCTCCGCACTACACCAACGGCTCTCCCGACGGCCAACAGGTGGCGTTCTTGGCCGTAGCGGGGAATATGACGCTGTTTCTCGACGACGTCGCGGGCGATACCCCGGCGCGGTCCGTCGTACAAGGATCGCCGCTCTACTATGCGTGGACGGATGATTCGGCACGTCTCCTGATTCACCTTCAAGACAGCTTGCTGCTGTTCGAGCCGGACGTCGCCGACACGCTGACGCTCCTCGACCTACCGCTCTCCTGGGACTACCGAGCGCCGGACTGGTCGCCCGACGGGCGGCGCTTCGCCTTCGTCGGTGACACGGAAGACGCCGCTTCCCTCATGGTCGCTAACGCCGACGGATCCGACCCCAGAACGCTGGCGCCCGCGTCAAACACCAGCGCCTTCGCCTGGTCGCCCGACGGAAGCCTCATCGCCTTTGCCTCGACGGTGACGGCGAACGTCCCCGTGTTCGACCGCGTCCTGTTGGTCGAACCGGAGAATGGCCGGAGCCGGGTCCTGACCGAAGCGCCCACCATCGCCTTCTTCTGGTCGCCCGGCGGGGACCGCTTGGCCCTCATCGGCCTGTCGGAGCGGAGCGGCCACCTCATCGTCACGGTGTTCGACATCGAGACGGGCGAGGGCCGTCAGGTCGCCGAGTTTATCCCCTCGTCGGATATGCGGGTCATGCTCTCGTTCTTCGACCAATACAAGGAGTCGCACCGCGTTTGGTCGGCGGACGGCCGCTACCTCGTGTTCAGCGGATCCCTGACGGGCGACGGCGCAACCCCCGAGTCGCACGTCCTGGTGATCGACGCCTCGGGGGACGACCCGCCGCTGGCAGTCGCCGCGGGGGGCCTCGCATTCTGGTCGCCGGTCGCGGCCCCTTCCGTAGACGTCGGCGGCCGGGTGCGGTTGAACATCCGTCCCTAGCCGCCCCTCAATCAGAACAGCGCGATGGGGTTCACCGCCGAGCCGGTGCCGCCGGGCATGTTCAGCGGGGCCACCGTCAGCATGAACTCGTAGCGGCCCTCCTCCGCGCAGGCGTCGGCCAGCGGCTCGAGGAGGGCGTTGTCCAGCAGCGGCATCCCCAGCGTCGGGATGGCGCCGTGCACCGGCATCGGCATCTCGTAGCCGCTGGGGTTGTGATCGAGCATGTCCCAGACCAGGAGCGCCGCGTCGACATCGCGGAGCACCGGTAGACACGAGGCGTGCGCCCCCGGCCAGGGGGCCGGATTGACTCCGTAGGGTGTGTCCGGGTTGGCGGCCTGCCAGCGCTCGCGCCCCGCGTAGAGCACCACCGCGTCGCCGGGCAGCAGCTCGACGCCCTCGGCCTCCGCCGCCTCCTCGATCTCCCACCCATGAATGGGTGTCTCTCGCGTCACGAACGCCCCGCCGCGCAGCCGCGGGATGTCGATCAGCACGCCGCGGGTGACGATCCCGTCGGCCCAGACGTCGATCGCGCCGAACGTCGCTCCCGTAAACGCGATCTCTCTCTCGGGGTCGCGGCCGTTGTACATCTCGCCCTTGTACCAGAAGTGACAGAGCGCGTCCAAGTGGGTCATCGTCATCCCGTGGTGGTAGATGCCGAAGTAGTCCCCAGCGGCCCCGACCGGGGCGCCCTCCACCGGCGACCGGGTCATGTAGTGCTGCACGGGACGCGGATTGTGCGCCCCCATCGTCTTGTCCAACGGACGGCTCAGCGACACCGTCCGGCCCGATTTCACGAGACCGGCGGCCGCCACGCGCTTCTCCGGCGTGATCAGGTTCACCGTGCCGGCGGAGTCATCCTTCCCCCACCGGCCCCAATTCCTCCGGTCGGTGAGGTAGCCCAAGACCTCGGCTTCCGTCGGCGCGCGTTTCTCCATTGAGCCGCCCCCTTCGATGCGATGCTATCGAACGCCGCGATTGTAGCGCAGCCGCCACCTTAAGCCTCTCCCCGTGAGGGAGCACCACAAACCTCCCCCCTCTGGAGACCCTTGCAAAACCGACTGGGCCCTGGCGGGGGGGGGGGGAGCGGAGGTGGCATTCACTTAAACCTCTCCCCCTCTGGGGGAGATTGAGAGAGGGCGGGGGAGGCGGGGGCCGCGCGACCTTGCTGAAGCCCACCCGCCGGTTACGCAAAGGTCTCCCCTGGGAGAGACTGAGAGAGAGCCGGTAACGCGGCTCTCGATTCGCGGTATGATTCGCCCGCCGCCACCACGGCTTTACGGAGGACTCGATGACCGCCTTGGAACGCATCGGCCAGCACATTCACCGGCTGCACATCAAAGACACCCACGCCTTCCACCCCGGCGGGACGAATATCTACTTCGTCGGCGACCCCGCCACGGAGATGACCCTCGTCGACACCGGCGAGCAGGACCGCGAGTGGACGCGCCTGATCCTCGACGCCTACCGCGACCTCGGCGAGCCCAAGATCGCCGCCATCCTCATCACCCACGGACACGTCGACCACATCGGCGGCCTCGACCGCATCCACGAGGTCATGCGGGCGCCGGTGCGCTGCCACCCCAAGCTCGTCGAGAAGCTCACCCCCTACCTCGGCGCGGAGTGGGTGACGAAGCTGCGCTCCCGCGAGCGCATCGCCGCCGGCGGCGGAGCCGTCCTCGAAGCCCGCTTCACCCCGGGCCACGCCGAAGACCACGCCTGCTACTTCCTGAACACCGAGAAGATCGCCCTCACCGGCGACACCATCCTCGGCTCCAGCACCAGCGTCGTCCAAGACCTCGCCAGCTACATGAAGTCGCTCGCCCTCATCGAACGTTTCAAGCCGCACGTCATCTGCCCCGCCCACGGCAAGATCGTCCACAACGCGCCCGAGTGGGTCGCCGGCTACATCAAGCACCGCAACCTGCGCGAGCGCCAAGTCCTCGGCGCTCTCAAGGACGGCCTCGGCGACGCCGACGAGATCGCGGGCCGCATCTACCCCAAGAACCTCAAGAAGGCCCTGCGCCAAGCCGCCGCCGGCAACGTCCGCCAACACCTCGTCAAGCTCAAGAAGGACGGCCGAGTCGAAGAGGTACCGGCGCGCTACGTGGTGCCGGGGTAGGGGAGGGCGTCGTTGCCCTTCACCCTCACGGCAAGGGTTGTGGGTGGTCTTGCGAAGGCTGGTGGCAGTCGGTATTCGAAATCTGGAAAGCCAGTGCGTGCTGCAGGATGCGCGGGTTCGGCGGCATTGTGGCACTCATCGAGCATCTGGGGCTCGAACCAACTGAAGATTGGCGATGCCGACAAAGTCGCCGTCATGCGAGGCGAGCGGGCAATTCAGGAGGACCGCCGTCGCCGCGATCCAAGCGTCCGCCACTGCTAGCTCCCGTCCAACAGACTTCTGTTGGCTGCGCAATTGAGCGCACACCTCCACCAGTTCAGGGTTGGGCCAAACCACCTCGTACTGTTCGAGATGGCGGGCGAGTTCGGTCTTCCGCCTATCGCCCCAGCCCCTTGAGTACGCTCCATACCAGACCTCCTCAAGGGTCTGGTATGAGATGACGGCGCGACGGCCTTGAATCCGTTCCTCATAGTACGCGGCCTTGTCGTCCCTACGGAAGAAGTACGAGACGACATTGGTGTCCACGACCACCAAGTTGGCGTTCACGGCTACCAATCCGAGGATTCCCCTCGGCTTACGTCACGGCCTTCACGGATGGCGCGGTTGAACTCGTCCACGTCGAAAGGTTCGCTCGCGGTGACGACGTTCTTAGAGGAAAAGACCTTCGGGTTGGGATCATCCAAGAAAGTGGCCATGTCGAAGGGCTCATGCCATGAGCGCGTCCCGCTGAGTTGCATGACGTCCACCGCCGTCCAAACACCATCCTTACGAAACCGCCCGCGGCCTCTGACCTCGACGTACTGCTTCGCCAGATCGAGCATTGCTTCATCTAGTGGCTCGTCGAACCGCAGCCGGACGTAGCCGCCGACGCTCCGATGGAGTTGCGCCGTCCGCTTATCCCAGTTCACCGCCTTGAGCCAACCGTGAAGGAGAGCCTCTTCGGTCCCCGGGCCGACCCGCCTAGCGCGGCTTCTACGCTTGATCTCGACTCTTCGGGAGTCGTCAGCACCGCCAAGCCAGACCCGTACGCCTTGTGGAAGCGCGGACGGTATTTGGTAGAGCCTGGCCGTCACCACTCCAGGCAATGTAGAGTTCTCGCTTCCATTCCAATTCTGTAGGGCGTCGAACGCTCGAAGCCCGTAGTCCCTCTGGAAGACTTCAACGTTCCCTGACGGCTCCCGCGCCAATTCGGCAACAAAGGACCCCGGCTTGGTGGACACCAGCCTCAAGGCGCTCTGCTCCTGTATCCACTTGGGTCGTCTGCCCCGCTTTGGCTGCTGCTCTCCCAGGTGTTCGACCATCAGCCGCATAGCGTCTTGCACGCCTTCCAGGGTGGTGATGAGGGCGGCCACCGGCACGCCGCCTTCAGCGACCCGCGGCCCTTCCAACGTGAGGGATAGTTGTTTCATCACCATGTCCTCCTTCTGGCACCGGAGCGCCGGCATGGTGTCGACGGGACGCTGCGGATTATACCCCGGCCCGCACCATTGGCCACGTCAGCACTTCATATCGGTCGCCTCCCACCGTGCTTCCCCGCTCTCACCATCCAGACCGTCATGCGCCCCTCCTTACACCCTAGCGCAGCGCATTGTACCGTTTGACAGCCCACGCTTCCGTTGGTACGTTCGCGGCCCAGCGGGAACAAAACGGAGGTTCATATGACGGACGAGCGGAGCCGCCGCACGGCGGACGAGGTCGAGATCGCCAAGCTGCTGGCAAAGCTGGCACAAATGGCCGACGACGGCGACCTGAACGAGTACGCGCAGCTTTTCACCAAGGACGGCTCGTGGACCGGGCCCGGCGGCGATACGCGAACCGGGCGGCCCGACATCATCGCGGGGGCGCAGCAACGTCGGGACGCCGGCATCCAAGGCCCCGGCACGAACTCCTTCCACCTCATCTCGAACATCAACATCGAGGTCGACGGCGACGCGGCGGCAGGCAAGGCGTACTTCCACTACTACCGCAACGCCGACGCCATGCCTCAGATCACCAGCATGGGCGTCTATCGCGATCAGTTCCGCCGCACGCCCGAGGGCTGGCGCATGGCGAAGCGGGTGATTCACGGCCCGACCGTCGCCCCGCCCTAGAACCCTCAATCCCGTAGGGGCGCCCCTCGTGGGCGCCCGTCCCCACCCCCGAATCGCCCCTCGACAACCCCCTGCAGGCCAATTCTGCCCCCGGATGACCCTTGACAGGCCTTGTCAAGGGGGTTTATCGTTAGCCTAGAACATTAGTGCTATGCCCCGTAACGGCGGGAAACCTGTGTTCCGCGCCTCCCGCGAGGGAGCGTGCAACCGCGCCGGCAGACGCCTTTCGAGGCCTCCCCCAGCGCCGCGCCTCCCGCGAGGGAGCGTGCAACCGCGCCGGTAGACGCCCTTCGGGGCCTCCCCCAGCGCCGCGCCTCCCGCGAGGGAGTGTGCACCTGCGCCGGTAGATGCCCTTCGGGGCCTCCCCCGGCGCCGCGCCTCCCCGCAAGGGGAGTGTGCACCTGCGCCGGACCACCCGACTGAGCGTGTGCCGGCGCGCGCCTCTCCGCAAGGGGAGCGTGCGACCCGCGCCGGGCCGCCCCTTCGGGGGCGGGGCCGGTGTACGCGACTTAAGCCGAGCTGCGCCCAAAACGCTCCACGAGCCCTGCGAACTCGCCTCGCCCAGAGAAGGTCTAGTCCTTCACCAGCGGGTAGCGCTCGTAGATGTCGACGCCCAGCTCCGTCATCAGGTCTTCGTCGTAGACGATGCGCCCGGTGTAGGCCTTGGGGTCCTGCGACACCATCCAGACGGCGGCGTCGGCGGTGATTTGGCCCGTCTCCCACGCGCCCACGAAGGGGTGGCCGGGGCCGCGGAACCAGACTTGGCCCTCGGTGGCGACGCCCCGCTTCGGCGAGACGACGTTGACCGCGATCCCGTAGGGCCATATCTCGCCGGCTAGGCCCTGCGTCAGGCGCTCGGTGTGGCGCTTGCCAGCGCCATAGGCCGTGCCGCCGGCGGCCACGGCGTCGTAGGGCCCCTCGCCCGGCCCGATCGCGCCGGTGGAGGAGAGGTTCAGGATGTGCCCCCCGCCCTGTTCCTTCATCTGAGGCAGCACGGCCTTTGCCGAAACGAAGATGGGCCGGATGTTGATCTTCCACAGCAGGTCGAAGTGCTTCGTCTGCATGTCCTCGATCTTGCCGGGAATCAGCACCGCCGCGTTGTTGACCCAGACGTCGAGGCGGCCCCACCGATCGACCGCCGCCGCGGCCAGCGCCTCGATCTGCGCGTCGTCGGTCACGTCGCAGCGGACGCCGATCGCCTCGCCGCCGGCCTCCTCGATCTGCGCCACCGTCTTCGCGATACTGCCGGGAATCCGAAAGTCGCCCTCGTTCTCCGTACGCGCCGACACCACCACCTTCGCGCCCTCGGCGGCGAAGGTGAGCGCCATGTCGCGCCCGATGCCCCGGCTCGCGCCGGTCACGACGACGATCTTGCCTTCGAGTTTGTCCATACCTCTCGCGCCCCTCTCCCGCCGGACCCGGCGAGTCGAACGTTCGTGCCATTCTAGCCCGCGCCTCCCGTAACGCCAACGGCGCGCGGCGTGCTGGTATGCTTGCGCCAAGCCGAACGCGCCAACGAGCGCGCTACTGAAACAAGAAAGGGACCGTGAGCCTATGTACCTGGTCCGAAGAGTCGCAAAGACGCAGCCCGGCAAGTCGTGGCAAGTCGCCGGTTATCTGGCGAAGATCTGCGCCGCCTACGAGGAGAACGGGCGTGACAAGGCGCGAATCTACATCGGCGGCGGGCTGCCCGGCGATCAGAATGTGGCCTACGCCGAATGGACGCAAGAGCGCATCGAGCCCAACTTCTTCGAGAACATCCCCAAGGCCGTCTTCGAGGTCAGCGGCCAGATGATGCCGCTCGTCACCTCCTACGAGATCGAGTTCTACGAGGTGGCGACGGCGGAGAAGCTGACGCAGCGCGGCCTCGCCTAACCGCGCCCGTTCGCTTGACACGCTCGAAGCGCCTGCCTAGAGTCCGATGGCAAGAACCCCCCGGTGCGAGGTGGACGATGTCTGATCGAATCACCATCCTGCTCCCCCACGGCGAGTCCGACGAGACCGCGACCAAGCTCGCCGAGCGGCTGCCCGACCTCCACGGCAAGAAGGTCGGCTTCGTGGACAACGAGCTCTGGCGCTCGATGCACATCCTCGTCGACGAGCTCGGCGAGACCCTCAAGCGCGACCACGGCGTCACCGAGACGGAGACCATCTTCCTCTCGCCCGGCGCGGGGGGCCTCCCCAAGAAGTACCAGGACGCGCTGGAGGACCTCGCCGCGAGAGTCGACGCGGTGGTGACCGGCCTCGGCAACTGAGGCTCCTGCACCGCGTGGAGTATCCACGAAAGCGCGAGTCTCGAAGAGCTTGGCATCCCCACCGTCGGCTTCGTCACCGAGCAGTTCAAGGGCCTGGCCAACGCCACCGCCCGCGGCAAGAGGATGCCCGACCTCCCCATCATCGTCCTCCCCCACCGCTACGACCACCTGCCCGAAGAGGACATCCGTGAGGACGTGCGCAACCGCGTCGGCGACGTCATAAAAATCCTGACGCAAGAATAGCGGCCCGCCACGTGAGCGACATCGAGCTAGCGAGTATCGACCGTGTAGACCTGCGCGAGGTCTGGAAGGATGAGGCCGCCAACTTTACGCCCTGGCTTGCCGAGAACATATCCCGTTTGGGTGAGGCGCTGGGGCTCGACCTTGAGTTGCAGGAAACCGAGGCCCCTGTCGGCGGTTATTCACTAGACGTTCTGGCGACGGACAATAGCAATCGCAGGGTCGTCATTGAGAATCAATTGGAGTCCACCGATCACAAGCACCTCGGCCAACTGCTGACCTATGCGGCCGGGTTGGACGCCAACGTCGTTGTCTGGCTCACAAAGGAGTTCCGGGACGAGCACCGGCAGGCGTTGGACTGGCTGAACCAGCATACCGATGAAGACACGGATTTCTTCGGCGTCACGGTGGAGGCTTGGAAAATCGACGGGTCGAGACCCGCCCCGCACTTCAACCTTGTCGCCACGCCGAATGGTTGGCGCAAAGAAGCGGTCAAGCGATCGCGCGGCGAACGCGGTACCTCAGAGCGCCAAGAGCGGTACAGGGCCTTCTTCCAACAGCTCGTCGATACCCTGCGAGAGAAGTACCGATTCACGAACGACAAGAAGTCAAACAACGTGAGCTGGCGCCAATTCCCGACCGACCACCACGGTGTCAAATATGGAGCAAACTTCGGCGGTCAGAGAAAGGCGCGAGTCGAGGTCTACATCGGTTACGTTGACGGCGAACAGAACACTCGCCTACTCGACGATCTGTCGCGGTACAAGGAGAAGATCGAGGCCGAGCTTGGCCTGTCGCTCGACTGGGAGCAGCCGGAGGATCGGAGAGCGTGCCGGATAGAAGCCGTCCGGCCCGGAAGCATCGAAGACGATGAAGAGGCTCTTGCGGAAACACAGACCTGGATGATCGAAACGCTCCTCGACTTCAAGAGAGTGTTCGATCCCCATCTGGCAAGGCTGACGAAAGAAAACGGCCTCTAACGCGGGCGCCCTAGGGAATATCCATCTCCCCAAGCCGGCGCACGGTGAGGTAGACGAAGACAATCGTCACCACGGCGGCCCCGATCAGCGCGGCGGGAAGCTCGATGGCGCGGGATGAGAAGGCGGCCAAGCCTTCCTCGTTCAGTCCGTGCATGATCCCGATGGTGTAGCCCCGGATGCTCAGGTACCGGACGCCGGAGATCAGGCTCGCCATGAGCCCTTCCCAGAGCAGGACGTAGACCAGCGCGAAGCCGAGCGCCTTGTTGCTCACCAGTCCGGCCCAGGTGAAGAGCGCGGTGTACGCCGCCACGCCGACCAGGGCGCCGACGCCCGCCGCAGTGGCGGCCCGCGCAGGGGCCTCGTCAACCGCGAGGGCCGCGACGACGACGGCCGCGATCACCACGATCGGGCCGGCCACGAGTACCGTCGCGGCAACCTTGGGGAGGACGATGGCCATGCGTGAAATCGGCTTCATCGCCAGCAGGCTGAGCGTCCTGTCCTCCACCTCGTTGCCGAAGGCCGCCGTCGCCAGCGCCATCACGGCGATGGGCAAGACCGCGGCGATCACCAGCGCGTCGAGCGTCCCGTCTATGATCCCCTCCTCACCCCCGCCCGCAAGCGCGGCGACCAAGATGGGGAGACCGGCGAGCAGCACCAGCAGGAGCAGCCGGCGGGGGCTTGCCGCCTGACGGAGCGCCAGGGTGAAGAGCGGAAGGCTCATCGCTGCACCACGTAGGTGAAGACGCTCTCCAACGAGTCGTCCAGTGGTTCGACCCGGTAGAGGCGGCTGCCGATGTCGCGGGCGAGGCTCGCCACGGCGGCCTCCAGCTCACCGATGTTCCCCGTGAGGACGTCGATGCCGTCCTCGTCAAGAGAGACCGAGAGCACGTTCTCGACCCCTATGAGCGCGGCGGCCATCTCCCGCTGCTTGGAGGCGACGATGCGAACTTTGAAGGGGCGTTCGTCCAGTTTCTCGCGGATGGCCCGGAAATCGCCGGACGCGGCGAGCTTGCCGCTCACCACGAGCAGGATGCGCTGGGCGAGCACCTCGACTTCTTCGAGGATATGGGACGAGATGAGAATCGTCTTACCGTCCGCCGCGAGGCGCTCCACAAGGTCCGAAAACTCGAGGCGCTGGCGGGGATCGGTGCCGTTGAGCGGTTCGTCGAGCACTAGGACGTCGGGCTGGTGCACCATAGTGGCGGCAAGGCGTATGCGCTGCCGCATGCCCCGCGAGTAGGTGCCCACGGCGCGGTCCTGCGCGTCCAACAGGTCCACGGAGCGGACCGCCTCCTCCACGGCACCGTCCCACGTCACGCCTTGCAGTTTCGCCGCGAGCTCGACGAACTCTCGGCCCGTCATAAAGGGATAGAGAGCGTCGTGCTCCGGCATCACGCCGATGCGCCGATAGAGGTCGGGGTTGCCCCGTGCCGGCTGACCCAAGACCCACACCTCCCCTTCGGAAGGCTTAGCCAGCCCGGCGATTATGTGGAGCAGCGTCGTCTTGCCCGCGCCGTTCGGGCCGAGGATGCCGGTGACGCCGGGAAACACGTCGAAGCTGACGTCGTTCACCGCGACGACGCTGCCGTACCACTTGGAGACGGCGTCGACCTCGATGCTCGGTTCGGCGGCGCTGGTACTCACAGCTTGATACTCCGGTACCTGTTCCACAGCAGCAGACCTGCCCCGCCGGTCAGAAGCACGTAGAAGCCGATGGGGAAGACGGCGTGCAACTCGGCCACCGCCTCTCGCGACGGCCCTGCGTCGTCGGGGTCGCGGTCAAAGATCATGGCGTTAAGGCGCCCCGGCGTATCCCCCAAATGGAGGAGCGCCACGTAAGGCGCGGCGGCGCCGATGGGCCGCTCGCACACCCTTGTCGACCCCTCGGCCCCGTCAGTCCTCGTGCAGTTCTCAGCGGAGAAACCGTCGGCCACCGCGGAGGATGCCAGCACCGCGGCGATGACGAAGACCGCCGCGTAGGCGCGCCGGGTCGTAAACGTCGCGACGAGCATCGGCAGGACGGTGAAGAATAGAGCGACGACCACGCCGGCGGCGAGGAACTTCGGTATATCGAGCCAGTTGTCCCGCAGGTAGTCCAACGGCTCAGTCGCCGTGAAAATCAGCCCAAGTTGCAGGACGATCTGCCCGGAGTAGACCAGCGCCAAGACGACGCCGAAGAAGGCGAAGAAGCGTGCGCCCAAGTAGTCCGTCGGGCTCAACGTTCGCACGAGATAGAGCTGGAGCACGTTGTCGCGCCGGTCGGGGATCAGAAGCTCGGGGGCCATGATGGCGCCAAAGATCATGAGGACGAGGCCGATGATTTCGTAGTACTCCGCCGGGCCGGGAAGGAAGTCGTCCGCCGGCACCAACGCGAGGATCGCCACGAACACCAGTGCCGGCGTCATGGCCGACATGAAGAGGAGCACGGGGAGCACCTTGGCCCGCCCGCCGCGGCCGATGCCGAGGAGGCTGCGGACGCCGTTCTCGAAGACGGCGCGGCGCGCCCGGGCGCGGCCCTCCCGCGGGCCGGTGTAGGGCTGATAGCCGAGATCGAAGACTTCCGCTTGGTCGACTCTCACGACGGTTTCCTAAAGATGTCCCTGAGGTCCCGCCGGCGCGGCATCAGCCGGCGCAACCGCGCCCCCGACTCCGCCGCCGCGTCGCGTATCAGGTCGTACTCGGCCTCGCCCGCCTGCTCGACGACGAGGACTTTCCCATCGTCAGCGGCGACCACGCCCTTGGCCGCCAGCGTCGCGGCGAACTCCTCGCGCCGGTCCGCCACCTCGATAAGCAGGGTCTCGGTCTCTTCGGTGAGCTGTGCTACCGAGTCCTGCCTCGTCACGGTCCCGGACTCCAGGACGATCACCGAGTCGGCGACGCGCTCAATATCGCCCATCAGGTGGGTCGAGAGCATGATGCTGATGCCGAAACCTCGGGCGGTCCGCTTGATTAGGTCAAGCATTTCCTCGCGCCCCGCCGGGTCGAGGCCCGCCGTCGGCTCATCGAGCAGCACGAGGACCGGGTCGTGGACGAGGGCCTGCGCGAGCTTCACCCGCTGCTTCATTCCGGTGGAGTATTCGCCGATGGGCCGGTAACGCTCCTCGTCCAACCCCACGTGACGCAGGGTGTCCGCGGCGCGAGTGCGGGCGTACGCGGGCGGAATGCCGCTGACCTGCGCCATGTGCATCAGGAATTCAGACGCGGTGACGTTTGGGGGCAGCGACTCGTTCTCTGGCATGTAGCCGATGCGGGCCCGGCCTTCCACTGTCTTGTAGGGCTCCTCCCCAAGCAGCATGGCCGTCCCTGAGGTGGGGAGGATCAGGCCGAGGAAGAGCTTCATCGCCGTGCTCTTCCCCGCGCCGTTGGGGCCAAGCAGACCCGTGACCCCTTCGTGAACGTCGAAGCTCGCTTGCTCTAGCGCGATGGTGGAGCCGTAGTGCTTGGTGAGCGCGCGGGCTTCAAGAAGGGCGGGCATGGAGGCAGTATAAACGACAGCGCCGCGTTCCGGTCATGCCTCGCCAGTGCGATTCGCCGGAGCGGCGATCATCCGTGGCGGGCGGAGTAGCTAGAACTTGGGGTCGCGCTTCTCCTGGAGGGAAGCGAGGCCCTCCTTCACTTCGGAACCGAGGAAGCCCAGGGTTTCCAGGGCGGCGGAGTAGTCGAAGGCGGTGTGGCCTCCCAGCCGCAGCCATTGGTTGAGGACGCGCTTGGTGTGGCCGATGGCGATGGGCGGGCCCTTGGCAAGGCGGACGGCCACGTCCATGGCCGTCGTCATGAGCTCGCCGGCGGGGACGGCCATGCTGATGAGGCCGATGCGCTCCGCCTCAGCGCCGGTGAGGCTATCGCCGGTGAGCAGGTAGCGCTTCGCCTTCGCCAACCCCATCAGGAGCGGCCACGACATGGCGGCGTGGTCGCCGGCGGCGACGCCGAGCTTGACGTGCCCATCGAGGAGCATGGCGTCCTCCGCGGCGATGCTGATGTCGGCCATGATCGCCACC
Organism: Dehalococcoidia bacterium; assembly: GCA_965261455.1. Lineage (GTDB taxonomy): Bacteria > Chloroflexota > Dehalococcoidia > SHYB01 > SHYB01 > DAOUKH01. Next base: position 1,244,900 of record OZ253453.1, read on the forward strand.
GCCAGCCCGCCGCCGAGGGCGTAGCCGTTGATGGCGGAGACGATGGGCTTGTCGAGATTGGTCATGTTGTAGGCGATGGCGCGGGTCTCTTCGAGCAGCCGGCCGGCGGTGGCGTGGTCGCCGACGCTGGACTCCAGCAGGTCGTAGTCGCCGCCAACGGAGAAGGCGCGGCCCGCGCCGGTGATGAGCACGGAGCGCACCTCGGGATCGGCGGCGAAGTCGAGCCAGATGCGGCCGGTGTCGGCGTGCATGGCCGCGGTCAGCGCGTTGAGCTTGTCGGGGCGGTTGAAGGTGACGACGGCAACCCCCTCGCGGTGCTCGACGAGGATGTCGGGGCCGTAGCGGCTGTAGTCCATGGCTTCGCCTCCGGCTTCGTAGTGCGCCGCGACAGTAGCCCGAAGTGTGGGCGGGCGCAACTCCGGCCTAGGCGGGACGGAAGCGGGGCATGGTGAGATCGGCGCTGACGTCGTCCCAGGCCAGCTCAACGGGCATGTCCACCCGGACCTCGTCATACGAGCAGCCGACGACGTTGCTGATGAGCTTGACGCCGCCGCAGTCGTCAAGCCGGACAACCGCGACGGCGTAGGGGACGGCGTCCATGACGGCAGGGTGGGCTCCGTGATACACCACGGTGTAGGTGAAGACGCGGCCGCGGCCGGCGGACTCGTCGAACTCGAAGTCAAAGCCGCGGCACTTGGGGCAGACCGCTGACGGCGGGGCTCGGTGGAGCCCGCAATCGGCGCAGCGCTGGACGACGAGGCGGCGCTCACGGCAAGCCTCCCAGAAGGGCGCGGTGATCTCGTCGGGGGCCGGCGGCGGCATGCCGGGGCCGAAGAGATGCAGCGGAGTCCGTTCATTCGTCATGTGGTCAGCTCGACTTTGACAGGATGAGGGCGCTGGAGGGCGACGCCGACGGTCCGGCGACGACGAGAGAAAGCTCGGCGTCGGAGACCTGCGCGGTGGAGTCGCCGCGGATCTGCCGCGCCGCCTCGACGATCATCTCGAAGCCGTGAACGTTTCCCTCGGCGAGGTTGCCCCCGCTGGTGTTCGAGGGCAGCGCGCCGTCGGGCCACAGCAGGTTCCCTTCCTCGACGAAGCGCCCGCCCTCGCCCTTCTCGCAGAAGCCGAAGTCCTCGATGGCCATCAGCACTTGGCCGGTGAAGTTCTCGTAGAACTACGCTACGTCGATGTCGGTGGGGCCGACGCCGGCGCGCTCGTAGACCTCGCGGGCCACGTCCGAGAGGCCGGCAGTCGTCCAGAGGTCGTCGGGCCAGGCCATTCGGTTCGGGCCGTCGCCTTCGCCCATACCCTGCGCCGCGCCGGCGATGTAGACCGGCGGACGCCGCGGGCGCTTGACGCGCTCCACGCTCGTCACCACCACGGCGCAGGCGCCGTCGCTTTCCTGGCAGCAATCGTAGAGCCGGTAGGGATCGGCGATGAGGCGCGAGGCCTGGTGGTCGTCGATGGTGATCGGGCGCCCGTGCATCACGGCCCGGGGGTTGCGCTGGGCGTGGGCGTAGGCCGCGACGGCGATCGCGCCGAACTGGCGGCTCGTGGTGCCGAACTCGTGCATGTGGCGTCGGGCCTGCATGGCGTAGCCCACCACCGGGGCGAGCATGCCGAAGGGCGCGGCGAACTGCTGCCCTCCGCCGACAGGCGCATCGCCGCGGATGCCCATGTTGACGCCGGCGCTGGAGCGTCCCTGCAACGCTCCCTGGCACCGGGAGCGGTAGCAGACCACGACCTCCGCGGTCTCGCTGTAGACCGCCATCGCGGCATTGTGGACGATGCCGCAGGCGGCGTTGCCCCCGCCAGGGTAGAGGTTGGCGAAGCGCAAATGAGGAACGCCGAGCGCCTGCGCCACGGCGGACGCCTCGCTCTTCTCCATGGCATAGGTGGCGAAGCCGTCGACGTCGCCCATGGTGAGACCCGCGTCTTCGACCGCCTTGAGCACCGCCTCGCAGGCCAGCGCGAACTCAGGCCGCTTCGCCTGCCCCCGCTTCGAGTACTCCGTCTCGCCGACGCCGGCGATGCACGTCTGGCCCCGCGGTGCCCACGTCATGCCGTTAGGTGGTGATGCCGCCAGCCGACTTGCGTAAGATGTCAATCTGTTCTTGCGCCTGCCACTTGCTGCGAATCGCTTGCTCAACTCCAGCACCCACCGAGCGAGCTTCCGCTCGGTCCTTATGGATCGGGAGGACAAGCTCGCGCCAGCGATCATCCAAGTTGGGAAGGGTTGTATCGACAAAAACTCTGCACGAGATCTGCTCCTGCACAAATTGTGAAGAGAGCAGGAAGAGAAGATAGAAGGGTGTGATTTCGTAAGGGCTATCCTGAACGACTCGTAAAGACAACAGTTCTCTCGTCAACAACACTTCGGAATCTCGAGGGGAGGCCATAGCCACAGTTCCGATACGATAACTGCCTCGTCGCACGAACACAACGTCTCCGGGTTCCGGACGTCGCTTCTTGCCGACAAGTGCCTCATAGGTGTCTCGGGGGATTCCTGTGACAGGGTTTCGATACAACTCCCAGTTAACAATATCAGAGACTCGGATGTAGGGAACCGGGCCGTTACCTTTTTCGGTCGCCGGAGGCGAGCCGTGTCCATCCCAAGCTTCGATGAACCCGTCATCAACGAGTGTGCCCAAAGCAACTCCGGTCCGACCTTCAGGTATTTCAGGTGAGTCCATCAACCCTTCGTAATAAGCTGGGATTAAGATATTCTGATTAAGTTCATCAGCGGAGACTTCGAACGTAAGGCCGTCCTGGGCACTCGCACCACCTTTTAGTTCATCCAACACAACCTGAAGATCATCCCATATATCCTCCGTCCCAGGCCGGTAGAGAACCTTGCCTTGATGGTCATGGCCCATTTCCTGAGGACTAGCCATCAGTATGGTCTCTTGCTGGGGTTGGCCTTTCTGAAGTACAAGGAGGCAGGTCTTCGCATTACAGTGCGGGCGGAAGGTGTTATGGGGAAGGCTGATGATTGCTGAAATACTGTTCCTCTGAAAGAGAAACTGGCGAAGATAGCCTAAGCTTCGGGCGTGAAAGACGGTTTCAGGAAGTACGATGGCAAGCGTGCCTCCCACTCTAAGCATGTCGAGGCACCGCTCCACAAAGAGAATATAGGGATCCCTTCCCTTTGGGGGAATCTTGGTCGTTTGCTCCCAATTGCCTGTTTGGGATTCCTTCCAAGTGTGGCCAAGAGCAAATGGTACACAGTCAGAAGGGAGCACTTTAGCCTTGGTGCCATAAGGAGGATTTGTCAAGACTACGTCGAACTTGTGGAATTCGCCGCCTGAAACAAAGTGCTGTTTAGCTGCGTAAGTCAATTCCGCCGCCTCATGTAGCGAGTTGTCATGGACGATATTGCTCCGACCATCCCCTGAGATCGCCATGTACGCTTTTGCAATCCGCACAAGGTCAGTCTCTTTGTCGATACCATAGATCGTCCGAGCCGCCATCTGTCGTTGCTGGGAGTCGATGTCCGGAGAATCCTTCCACCTGGGGTGTTTTTCCATAGCATCCCATATATGCTTCATCGAGTGGATCAAGAACCCGCCGGAACCGCACGCGGGGTCGCAAATCGTCGAGTGCGGCTGAGGATTGGCAAGCCGCACCGCAATCTGCACTACTCCACGGGGTGTAAAGAATTCGCCTTTTTCACCAACGAACTTCGGCTCCGCAAAGACCTCGAACGCATCCCCGACAACGTCGCTATCCGTTTCGAGGAAGCTTCCTCGCTCCAACTGCCCTACGACCCATGCAACCGATTTTTCGTCGAGTGTGATGGTCTCGTGGTCGGCGAAAACACCATCGTGAGTAAGTTCCTCACGGACTCGAGCAAATAACTCATCAATACGTTCCTTCACTCGCCCTACATCTTCACCGGCTCGGGCTCGAAACGCGGGAGCACGGCTAGGATATGTCTTCTCATCTTCGATCTTGCAGAAGATGAGCTTGATCATTTCGTTTCCGAGCTTCTCGCGCCTGCTGATGGTTGTGTTTGCGTACAGGGTGTTTAAGATTCGTCTGAATGCAGACTTCAATTCTTGTCGTCCAAAGGGGCGAAGATCAGCCTTCGAAAACTGTCCAACATCGGCTGTGGATTGGCCTCGTTCCGGGATGTTGTTGAGATAGTCATCCAGAATTTGGTTGCTGTCGCGACAGAGATAGGCAATGTCTTCGCCGTTCGTCCAAACTCCCCACTCCGCGGAAGTGGCAGTCATGTACGACTTGATCTGATCAAGGCCATCAGATCGGTTAGGGCGCTTAGTCTCCACAATGCCTAAGATATCGCGGGCAGGATCGCGCCCTGTCGCCGAGCGGTAGATGACGATATCGGCCTCGTCGGGGAAGTGCCCCACGCCACGAGGGATGGCTACACGGATATCAATCTCATCCTTATGGTACCCATAGCTCTGGACAAGAACGCGCTCGAAATCTTGGCGTACCGGTTCTTCGGGTTTGGATAGATCAACGGGCTTGCCGGTGGCGAAGTCACGTCCTCGATTGGATGCGCGAGGGGACATAGCGCCTCCTTCCACTCTAGCCGGCAGCGTCTGTCACGCCCGAACATTTGTGCCGTCGGGCAGCATTAGACCACTTGGATTGCGGGAACGCAACCAACGCATGGCGGTGAGTAGGTAGCTCCATGCAGGAGCCGATACCAGACGGCCCTGCGCATATTACTACCATTACACCACGCAGAAGGGCCACTCCCTACGCCCGGGGCAGGCCGAGGCCTCGGCCTGCGATAATGTTGCGCTGGATCTCGCTCGATCCGCCAGCGAGGGTGTGGCCGATGGTCTGGCGCAGGGCGAGCTCGACTCTGCCGCCGGCGCGGAGGTGGCGGGCCGCCGCGGGCGCGGCGACCTGTGCGTAGAGGCCAATCGCTTCGGCGCCCAGCCGCGCGTGCCGCTGCGACATCTCGCTGCCGAAGACTTTGATCTGCGAGGCGGCGTAGCTTATGTCCTCTTCCCGCGATTGGAGCCAGCCGATTCGGAAGGAGAGCATGCGGGCCACCTCGGCCTCGATGGCGACCGAGGCCAGCTTGTGGCGCGTCACCGGTGACACGGAGCCGTACTCCCGCAGGAGCGCGACGAGGTCGCCGAGCATAAGCTTGGCGTTGGCGGCGTGCTCGATCATGGTGCGTTCGAGGTTGAGCGCCGCCGTGGCCACGTACCAACCCTCGTTCTCGGCGCCGATCAGCGATTCCTGCACCGGGACGCGGACGTCGTCGTAGTAGACGATGTTCTGGATGTGGCCGCCCAGGTTCTCGATCTTCTCGAAGCGGATGCCTGGCGTCTTGGCCGGGATGACGAAGAAGCTAATGCCGCGGTGCTTGGGCGCGTTGGGATCGGTGCGCGCCAGCAGGAAGGAGTAGTCGGCGGTGTCGATGTCGCCGCCCCAGATCTTCTGGCCGTCGATCACGTACCAATCGCCGTCCCGGTCGGCGCGGGTCTGGAGGCCGGTGAGGTCGGAGCCCGCGTTGGGTTCGGAGAAACCTTGGTGGAAGCTGATCTCGGCCCGGGCGATGGGGAGCAGGAAGCGCTCCTTCTGCTCATCGGTCCCCTTTCCAAGGATGGCGGGGCCGAGGAACGTGGCGCCCTGGTCGCGGGCATAGAACCGTCGCCGCGCCGTCTCCTCCGAGAACACCATCTGCCGGCTGATCGGCGCGTCCATGCCGCCGTACCTTTCGGGCCACGCCATGCAGAGCCAGCGCCGCTCGCCAAGCTCGCGCCGCACCCGCCGGACGGTCTCGCGCGTCTTGGGATGCTCCTGCGCGACGGGGTCTTGCCCCCAATCGGCGGGGAAAGCGTTGTCGTAGAAGGCCGCGAGATCGGCGCGGAACGCCTCGTCTTCAGGAGAAAACTCGAAACGCACGGTCCTTGACCCTAGCGGCCCTGGAACTGGGGCGGGCGTTTCTCGACGAAGGCGCGGGGGCCTTCCTTGGCGTCCTCGGTGGACTGGGCCAAGGTCATGGCGGCCTGGGCCGCGTCCATGGCTTCGAGGAAGGAGGAGGTAAGGCCGCGGTAGACAAGGCGCTTGGTGAGCTGCATCGCGATGGGCGGCCCCGCGGCAAGCTTCTCGGCGTAGGCGCGGGCCTCGTCCATGAGGCTGTCGTGGAGGACGACTTTCAACAGGTAGCCGATCTCCAGCGCCTTCTCCGCGCCGAAGAGCTCGCCCGACCAGAGCAATTCGAGCGCCTTTTGTAGCCCCACGAGCCGGGGAAGGAGCCATGCGCCGCCGTCACCGGGGATCAGCCCGACGTTGACGTAGGACATGCTGAACCGTGCCTGGTCGGAGGCGATGCGGATGTCGGTCATCGACGCCATGTCCATGCCCGCGCCGACCGCCGCGCCGTTAATTGCCCCGATATAGGGCTTGTCGAGCAGGTGCAGCGCCCGCGCCACCTGGTGGACGGTGAAGCGCAGCCCGTTGCGCCGCTCGGCGACAGTGGCGTCCGTGCGCAATACCTTGTCCTCCTCGGCGCGTGCTTTCAGATTGGCGCCCGCGCAGAAGGCCCGCCCCGTCCCGGTGATGATCACCGCGCGCACCGCCTCGTCGTGCGCCGACTTGGTGATGGCGTCGGCCCACTCCGTGAGCAGCGTGTCGCTGAACGAGTTCATGCGTTCGGGGCAGTTCAGCGTAATCGTGGCGACGTGATCGCTCACGTCGTAGAGAATCTCTTCGTAGCTCATATGGGGGACTCCTGAAAGGGGCGTTGGAGGATCACTCGATGCGGAAGCCGTACTGGGTGGGGGTAACGAGCCGATAGGGGCTCTGGAAAAGGACGTTGGAGGCGCCGCCGGGGGCGGGCGACGTGCCGCGCGCGACCCAGCCCTCGCGGGCCTTCTGAATCTCGGCGACGGTCTTCACCGGGTCTTCGTCGAGCAGGTAGAGGTTCATATAGCGGCCGGCCTTGCCGGCGCCCGTGCCGAACTCGGCGTGGGCCTCCAGGCGCATCGCCGCGACGACGCCGGGCACCGCGAGCAGGTCCTTGGAATGTGCCTCAGCGAACCACTCGTCAACGGCGGGGCGCATCGCCGGGTCGGCGACCTCGGTCATCACCACGTAGATCCCCTGGTGCCCCAGGTAAGGGACCGCCGCCTCGACGACGGGGATGCCGGGCCGCGCGTGGGCCTGAGTAAGCGCGTAGAAGGTGACGTCGGCGATCTTGCCGTGGCGAAAGATACGTTTCTCTTTGCGAAGTCGGACGCCGGCCTCGTTCCAGTAACCCATCACAGCGCCGATGTCGGTGGTGGACATGAAATAGGTGGAGCAGTACGAGCCCTTGCCGTCGGCGAGCTCGGGCAGCTTGGACGGCCCGGGGCGCGCCGCCTTGCACTCGGTGTCGGCGACGTACCGCCGCCCTAAGAGCATGTCGTCGAGGGCGACGAACTCCGGCAGGTGGTCGAAGTCGTACCAGACGTTGTAGTCCTGAGTGTGCTCTTGGGGCACGTCGATGAGACCGACGACCGCGCCGTTCGCTTTCATGGAGACCTCCGAGCGGGCCGCCGCTTTCGACGGGCGCGCCCACGCGGAACGTTAGCGGAGCGCACCGGCGAGCGCAAGACGGGACGGAGCGCTCACACCTTGCGCGCCGCGCCGAAAAACTATGACTTGGCGGCTAATGGTTTTATTGGTAGTATGGCGCGATGGACAACCACCAGAACCCCGCAAAGCAGATCATCGACCGTTTCGGAGGCCAGTCCGCACTGGCCGCCCTCCTTGGCAAGGGCCAGAGCACGGTACAGCACTGGGCCAAGGCAGGGAGAATCCCCGCCCAGTGGCACACACGGCTGCTGGAACTCGCCCGCCAGCAGGGCATCGGCCTCGAACCCAAGGACTTCGTATCGTCAGCCGCGATCCATATAGAACCGCCCGACGGCAAGCTTGGCGTCCTCCTGGTAGGCCTTGGCGCCGTGTCGTCAACCCTCATCGCGGGCGTCGAGCACATACGGCGAGGTGGCGGACAGCCCATCGGATCGATCAGCCAGATGGCGACCATCCGGCTCGGCAAGCGCTCCGACGGGCGGGCGCCGCTCATCCGAGACTTCGCTCCTCTGGCAGAGCTCGACCAGCTTATCTTCGGGGCCTGGGACCCAATCCCGGACAACGCCTATGAGGCCGCGATCAAGAGCGGCGTACTGAACCGGAACGAAGAGATTGAGCCGATCGCGGACTTCCTCAAGACGATCGAGCCGCTGGAGGCCGTCTTCGACCCCGACTACGTCAAGCGCCTCCAGGGCACCAACGTCAGGTCCTTCGACAACAAGCTCGAAGCCGTCGAGGCCATACGCGAGGACATCCGCCGGTTCAAGGCGGACAACGCATGCGACAGACTGGTGATGGTCTGGTGCGCCTCCACCGAAAAATTCATTACCGAGAGCGAGCCGCACCAAGACATCGAGCGTTTCGTCGGGGGTCTCCGGGAAAGCGACGCGAACATCGCGCCGTCCATGGTGTACGCCTACGCGGCCCTGCTCGAGGGCGTCCCCTTCATCAACGGTGCTCCCAACCTCTCCACAGACATACCCGCCCTCGAACGGATGGCGAGGGCCGAAGGCGTGCCGATCTGCGGAAAGGACTTCAAGACCGGCCAGACCCTTGTCAAGACGGTACTCGGGCCAATGCTCAAGGCGAGAATGCTCGGGATGGACGGCTGGTTCTCCACCAACATCCTGGGCAACCGTGACGGAGAGGTGCTCGACGAGCCCGAAAACTTCAAAACAAAAGAGGAGTCGAAGCTCGGTGTGTTGGAGTACATCTTACAGCCGGAGGTGTATCCCGAGCTCTACGCCGACGCCTATCACAAGGTGCGCATCAACTACTATCCGCCCCGCGGCGACGCCAAGGAGGGCTGGGACAACATCGACCTGTTCGGCTGGCTGCGCCATCCGATGCAACTCAAGATCAACTTCCTCTGCTCCGACTCGATCCTCGCCGCTCCCTTGGTACTCGACCTCATCCTCTTCATGGACCTAGCCAAGCGCGCCGGCATGGCGGGGATACAGGAGTGGCTCTCGTTCTACTTCAAGAGCCCGCAGCACGCGCGGGACGTCTATCCTGAGCACGACCTGTTCATACAGCAGACCAAGTTGAAGAACACGCTGCGTTGGCTGATGGGCGAGGATCAGATCACACACCTCGGCATGGAGTACTACCGCGACGCGCCCTCTGCGGTTGGCGCCGGTGCTGCGCCCTCCCCCTAACCCTCTCCCTGCGGGAAAGGGGCGGAGGCGGACGACGCGAGGCGCTGGCTCCAGAGCAGGCCCAAGAGCATGAGGCCGGAGGCGGCCACGCCCATCACCGCGAGCGCGGTGGGGGCCGAGGTGAACTCCGCGCCCACTCCGGCGATCATCGTGCCCAGGGGCACGAGGCCGAGCACCATCATGCGGACGGCGAAGACGCGCCCCAGCATCTCGTCCGGTGTGCCGATTTGGACCAAGGCCATGTTCAGGATCATGAACACGGCTTGCGTGAAGCCGACGCCGAGCAGCAGAACGAGCGAGAGCGTGAAGACCGACGACTGGGCGAAGGCGGCTTCGACGAGGCCCGCCACGACGCCAAAGCCGAGGGCGACGCGGATATCTGGGCGCTCGCCGCCGAATATGGCCAGGGCCACGGAGGCCAGCAGGGAGCCCACCCCCATCGCGGCGATGAGCATGCCGAGCCCGCTGGCCTCGACGCCGAGTACGTCGACCTGAAATATGGGCATCAGCGAGAAGACGGGAAGGAGCAGGACCGTGGCGATGATGGAGGTGACCATTACCATCTGCAGGAGCGGTGTTTTCCTTACGTAGCGGAACCCGGCCGTCGTCTCGGCGAAGGTCCGTCGCGGAGCGTCGGCGGCGGGAGGCCGGACCGGCGTACGCGCGATGTAGTAGAAGACCAGCACGTAGACGCCGAGGCCCACGTAGAACGGCGACGCGACGCCGGCGAATTGGATGAGCACCCCCGCTATCGCGGGCGCGATGATTTGCATGCTGCTAAAGACGGACGAGTAGAGGAAGAGGCCGTTGGTCGCGGCGTCGGGCGTGGTGAGCTCGCGAATCATGGTCTGGCGCACCGGAAAGATCACGCCCATGAGGACGCCGGAGAGGAACGAGACCGCCATCAAAATCGGAATGGTCATCGCGCCGATCATGATGAGCGCGCCGGTGAGAGCGGCCAGGGACAACTGCGCGATCTCGGCGGCGATCATCACCTTCTTGCGGTCGGCCCGGTCGGCCAGCGACCCGCTGAGGACGGGGACGAAGAGCATGGGGATCATGCCGAGGGCGAACACGGCGGTGACGAGAATCGGCGAGGGGGTCAGATCGCGCGCCAGGAAGGCCCGGGCGACCTGCTGCATCTGGAACGACCCAAAGCTGAAGAACGTCGCCAGCCAGAAATAGCGGTACCCCTGCGAGTAGAAGGCGCGGAGGGCGGGGAACCGGTAATGGCGCGTGGGGTGCATCGGCTGAGCGCCCTGGGGCGTGCGGGGGCGCTCGCGCGGGCGGATCTCTTTCGATTATAGCCCCGCCGAACTTGGAGAACGCGGCCGGGCGCGTATAATCGGCGGGCGGCGCGGCTCAGGGAGGGCTTGGTGAAGGTCTCGATCGGCTTCAACTTCGATGGCGGGGTCATGGCGTGGGACGACCTCGCGGAGTATGCGCGCGCGGCGGAGCGTCTCGGCGTCGACAGCATCTGGTCGCCCGAGGGCTGGGGCTTCGACGGGGCGACACCGTTGGCCTTTCTCGCCGGCAAGACCTCGACGATCAAGCTGGGGACCGGCATCCTGCAGATCGGTGCGCGCACACCGGCGAATCTCGCCATGACCGCCCTGTCGCTGCACTCGATTTCGGGCGGCCGCTTCATCCTCGGCATCGGGACGAGCGGGCCGCAGGTGATCGAAGGGCTGCACGGGGTCGTCTTCGACCAGCCGGTGCGCCGCACCCGTGAGACCGTCGAGATTCTGAAGAAGGCCTTCGCGGGCGAGCGCCTGGCCTACGCCGGCGAGCACTTTCGGCTGCCCGTCCGCGAGGGCGAGGGGAAGGCCCTGCGGCTGACGGCGCCCCCCGCCGACGTGCCGGTCTACATCGCGGCGATGGGGCCGGCGAACCTCCGCCTGACCGGCGAGCTCGCCGACGGCTGGCGCGGTATCTACGTGATGCCAGAACACGCCGACGTCTCGATGCAGCCGATCGCCGAGGGCGCAGCCAGGGCGGGGCGCTCCCTCGACGACCTTGACCTCCAGGGGAATGGCACGGTGTGGTTTACCGACGAACCCGAGGCTGCTATCGAGGAGCTCAGCACACGGCTCGCCTTCACCCTGGGTGGTATGGGGTCGCGCCAAAACAACTTCTACAACAACTCTTATAGCCGGGCGGGGTTCGCCGACGAGGCCAAGGAGATCCAACGTCTCTGGATGGAAGGGAAGCGCGACGAGGCCCGCAACCTGGTCCCGCGGGAGCTGGCGGCGATGACGCACCTCGTCGGCGACGATAACGCGGTCAAGGCGCGGATCCGCGCTTACATCGGCGCGGGCTTCAACACCCTCAACGTCGCGGTGCGCCAGGGATCGACGCCGCCCGCTGAACTCGGCCTCTACGACCGTATCGCGCTGCTCGAGCGCGTCATGGACCTGGTGTCGCAAGTAAACGAAGAGGCCGCGGCATAGGCGGCGGACCGAGAAAGCGGATACAAGAAGGAGCAGATACGTGGGCAAGTACGACCATTACGAAGCGAATCACCTAAAGATCGAGATCACCGACCGGGTCGCGCTGATCACGATGGACCGGCCCGAGAAGCGAAACGCGATAAACCCGGCCCTGCACGTGGGACTAGAGAAAGTGTTCCGGGAGGTAGGCGACGACCCCGACGTGGGCGCGATCGTGCTGACCGGAGCGGGGACCGCCTTCTGCGCGGGCGGCGACTTCGGGCCGCAGACGAACCAGAGCCGCGGCGCGTCGGCCCCAACGGGCATCACGCGGGGGCCGAAGTACCTTGTGCAGCGGATGGTGAACGCGGAGGTCCCCACGATCGCGGCGATCAACGGCCCCGCGTCGGGGCTGGGCGCGACCATCGCGCTGCTCTGCGACGTGACGTTCATGGCGGATACGGCGCGCATCGGGGACACCCACGTCAACCTGGGGCTCGTGGCCGGCGACGGAGGGGCCGTCATCTGGCCGCTGCTTATCGGCCCGAACCGCGCCAAGGAATATCTGATGGCGGGCAAGTACGCCGATGCCGAAACCGCCGACAAGATCGGCCTCGTGAACCACGTCGTGCCCGCCGACAAGCTGCTCGACGAGGCCACGGCCTACGCCAGACAGTTGGCCAACGGCGCCACGGCGGCGGTGCGGTGGACGAAGATGGCGATCAACCGGATGGTGTGGGACAACCTCAACCTGGTGCTGGAGATGAGCCTGGCGACGGAGGCACTCTCCGTGCGCACCGAGGATCACAAGGAAGCGGTGGCGGCGTTCCAACAGAAGCGCGCGCCGAACTTCCGCGGCCTCTAGGGCCGCTCGCCCTTCACCGCCGCGCCGGGCTCAGAGCCCAACACCGCGTACAACCGCACCGGCGGCCCCGCCCCCGATGATGAGCCACATTGGGTTCAGGCCGGTGCGCCAGACGAGCAGGGCCGCGACGACGGCGGCGGTGATGGTGAAGGGGTCTTCCAAGGAGAGTCGGCCGAGCTGCCAGCTCACCCCCGCCATGAGCGCCAGCGAGGCGGCGTTGACTCCGTCGAGTGCGGCGCGGGCCGAGGGTGTCCGGCGCGCCCAGGGCAGGATGCGGCTCAGCGCGGCGACGAAGACGAACGACGGGATGAAGATGGCCACGGTGGCCACGATCGCGGCTTCCCATCCATCGACCACGTAGCCGACGAACGTGGCGGTGGTGAATACCGGGCCGGGGGTCAGCTGGCCGACGGAGATGGCGTCGAGCAGTTGGCTTTCGGTGAGCCACCCCAGGCGCTCCACGAGATCGCCGCGCAGGTAGGCGAGCAGCACGTAGCCGCTGCCGTAGAGCACGGAGCCGACCTTCAGGAAGTTCAAGAACAGCGTGAGCATGCTGAACGTCGCGGCGCCGGCGGGGAGCGCGCCAAGAAACGGCAGCGACGCCGGCAAGGCGAGCGCCACGGCACCCCCGCCCGCTAGCCGCCCGCCGAACCTCGCGCCCGTGGCAACGACGCCCGCGGCGGCCAGAAGCAGCAGCTCGTTGACGCCCAGCAGGTACCCGGCAAGGACGGCGCCGCCCACCGCCGCCGTCATGGGGCCCTTCATCGCCGTCTTGCCGAGGCCCAAGAGCGCCTTGAGGATGATGGCGATCACCACCGGCCTGATGCCGTAGAGCGCCCATTCGAAGGCGTGGGTGGTCCCGTACTCGACGTACAGAATGGCGATACCGAGGACGATGAGCACGGCGGGGACGATGAAGAGGCCGCCCGCCGTGAAGAGTCCTTTCCAGCCGGCGCGGCGATGTCCCAGATGAATCGCGAGCTCGGTGGAGTTCGGCCCCGGGATGAGGTTGGTCGCGCCGACCATGTCCAGGAATTCCTGGTCTTCGAGCCAGCGCCGACGACGGACGACCTCCTCCCGCATCATGGCGATGTGGGCCGCCGGGCCCCCGAAGGCAAAGAGGCCTAGCTTGAGGAAGAGCGCCGCGACTTCGCCCAGGCGGTTGGGGGATTCCGAAGAGGTCACGGGAATGGGTCGGCCCGGCGCGCCGGTGGATTGGCCCGAACGGGTCGGAGCGGCAGCGCGAGACCATGATAAAGGGCACGGCCCAATCGTCTACAATAACCGCCGCATGAAGGCCGGGGCGCGGGAAAGGGAGCGATGACGCGCGAGCACGTCTATTCGGGCAATCCGCTGATGCGCGGCGAGCGCGAGCGGCGCGACGAGGCGTGGATCGTGGCGAGGGCGGTCGATCCCACCAGCAAGGTCCTGCCCCTCCACGGACTCAAGGTCGCCGTACAGGGCGACGGGCCGCCCGCGTTGGCATGGCTGAGCCCGGCGGAGCTCGAACGCCTGGGCGGAAGCCCGCTGGTGGTGCTGCTCGGCCTACGCGATGGCGTGGCCCACTTCGCGGCTGACGTCTCCGCGCTCGACGGACTCGACGGAGCAAACAAGACATTCCGGTTCGGGGACGCCCGCGCCGCCGCCGGTGTTGTCTCCCGTGAGGACGCCGGGGTCATCGCGCAGGCGCGGGCGCACGTTGGCTGGCACAACCGGCACGGCTTCTGCTCCGTCTGTGGGCAACCCACCGCCATCGGGCGCGGCGGCCAGGTGCGAAAGTGCGGTGCCTGCGGGGCGGAGCACTTTCCCCGCACCGACCCCGTCATCATCGTCGTCGTCTCCGACGGAGAGCGCTGCCTGTTGGGGCAGTCGTGGGGGCGGCTGGCGGCCTCGAAGATGTACTCCGCGCTGGCGGGGTTCATGGACCAAGGGGAATCAATCGAGGAGGCGGTCGCGCGGGAGGTCTGGGAAGAGGCGGGCATCCGGGCCGTCGACGTCCGCTACCACTCGTCGCAGCCCTGGCCCTTCCCGTCGTCGCTCATGATCGGCTGCCACGCGGCGGCGGCCACAACAGACATCCACAAGGACGACGAGGAGATGACCGACGTCCGCTGGTTCAGCCGCGACGAGGTGCGGGCGGCGCTCGCCGGTGAAGGCGAGACGCTCTCCCTACCCGGCCCCTTCGCCATCGCCCACCACCTCATCCGCTCCTGGGCCGAGGGGACAACCGGCGCTTAGACCGGCGAGGGCGCGAGAGCGACGCCGAACTGCTCGGCGGCGTTGCCGCCCATCATGCGGGCGAGGGCCCGCACGGGGACGTTGGCACTTACCAGCATATCGATGGCGTCCCAAGCGCTCGTCGTGTCGTGGTGCGGGTATCGGGAGCCCCACACGACCTTCTCCCCAAAGACGTGGGGGAGCTTCTGCACGAGGCGTTCCTCGGCGTCGAATCCAAGCGCGACGTGGCCCTCCTCCCACATCTTTTCGGGGTCGGTCCGCACTGGGTAGTAGTGCAGGAGCGGGATCACGCGGGTGGAGGCTTCCATCTTCTCGATGACCTCCTCCATCCACGAGGCCTTGCCATGCGCAACGACCACCTTCATATCGGGGAAGCGCTGCATGACGGTGAAGCCGATGAGGGCGGAGGCGACGAACATGTGGTTGTCGAGCCAGTAGGAGAGGATCGGGGCGATGGGGTGGCCCATGGGACTGGGCGACCCGCCGGACGCGCCACCGCCGGCCTCAGGCCCACCGCCCGCGGCCGCGGGGATCCCTCCCAAGAGGCCGGCGGCCTGGGCGAGCCGCCCGTGCAGCTTCTCGATGAAGGGGCCGTGGGAGGTCCATTCGGGACTCCACAGTCCGGGGGAGGGATGGACGGCGGCGACGAGGCCGAGCGCCTCGAGCTCGCCCCATAACGGATCGTAGGAGGGGTGGGTGAAATAGCGGCCATCGATGAACATGGGGCGGATGAACACGCCCCGGAAGCATGCGGTCTTGGAGACCCGCGACAACTCTTCGAGCGCGAAGTCCACGTTCTGCAACGGGAGCATGGCGGCGGCGAAGAGGCGGCCGGGCGCGGCAGAGCAGAAGTCCGCGATCCAGTCGTTATAGGCGCGGGCGAGAGCATAGGCGGCATCGGGGTCCTCGACGAGATGGAAGCCCTCGGCGAACCAGGTGGGATACAGGAAGGCCTGGTCGACGCCCATGGCGTCCATGTCGCGGAGCCGCGCCTTAGGGTCCTGAGCGCCCTCGTTGATGGGATGCACGATGGCGGGGTCGAGCGCGCCCACGTCATCCCACGTCATGCCGGGGCGCCAGATGGCATGTCGGGGAATGTTCCGGTTCCCCGTGTCGTGGACCGGCCTGCCATTGACCTTGAGGTACGACCCAAAGCGCCCCTCTTCCCGCCACAACGCGCTCTTGCCTAGGGCGCGGTAGTCGGGATCGAGATAGCGCTCCCACAGATCCTTGGGCTCGACGACGTGCGTGTCGCTGTCGAAAACGGGAAAGCTCTTCACGGGCATGGCGTTTCCTTTACCTGGAAGTCATGACGGCGGCGTGTCCCACACGGCGGGGCATGCGAAGCTACCGCGTGAAACCTAGCGTCGAAGAGCCAACTTGGGGTCGAGCGCACCCTCGATCTCGGCTTCGGTGGGCCACCAATCGGGCCGCTCAATTTCGGTGACGCGCTCGCGGATTATGTCGCGCGGCGGCTCAATGCCGTAGAGCTTGCGTGCGTTCTCGCCGAGGAACTTCGTCTGGTATTCGACGGGGAGCTCGCACGTCCGCATCGTCTCGATCGCTTTCCACGCGTCGTCGCCGTCGTGGTGATAGACATCCGACGACCACGCGAGGATGTCCTCGTAGAAGTCAGGCAGGCGCGACGGCGGTGATTCGTCGCCTTCAAAGCCAGTGACACAGTGACGGTTAAAGGTCTCGCTGGGGAGGTCTTTGAGCGGACGGTAGCGGCGGTCGTTCCGGTAGAGTTTGTAGGCCTTGTCGCACTCGTCGAGAAGGAAGCTGAGCCAGGTCGAGGAGGCCTCGAAGACGGCGGCCTTGATCTTGGGATGCCGCTCAAAGAAGCCGGACATGAGCGTGATGACGACCCACATCGAGGCTTCGGCCTGGAAGTTCTGCACGTTGGTGAGGAAGAAGTGGGGCAACCCGGCGGAGCGCACCGTCCTGCCGATGAGCTCGGCGCCGGAATATTGTTCCGTGTAGCCCGGCGGTTTGAGTGAGCCCGCCGCGGGGAACGGGTGCATCCCATAGACCACGCCGGCCTCTTCCATCGCGCTCCACAGCGGCTCGAACTTCGGCTGGATGGGGTAATTGCCCATCGCATCCATCGGGCGTACGAGACCAACCCGGCAGCCCTGTTCGGCAACGCGATAGAGCTCCTCCGTGGCGTACTTGGGGTTTTGGAGGGGAAGCATGGCAGCGAAGTAGAGCCGTTCCGGGTCCTCTTGGCAAAACTCGTGGGCCCAACCGTTGTAGGCCTTGCAGAAAGCCTTGGCGCCGAGCGAGTCCTGCAACCAGGGATAGGTGTCGATGTCCGTAGGGATGATCATCACCTGGTCGATGCCCTGGACATCCATGTCGCGCAGGCGGGGCTTCGGCTCGTATGACCCCTTGTGGTCGAGATAGTCCGCCTGCTCGGCGTCCATTGCCGTGGCGGAGTTGAGGTTACGAACGTTGAAGACGCGCTGCACATCGTGCTTCATGCCGGGGCCGGCGCACGTTAGCACGTGCAGCAACCCCTTCACGCCGCCCACACGCTGAGACCCGATGCCCACGCCGGCCTTGCCGTTAACAAGGAGCTGCTTGCTGTCGGAATCGAACCAAATCGTCGTCTTGAGTGCCTGCAGTTCGTCCTCGGAAAGGTATTCGTGGGCCCGCTCCCAAATGACCGGCGGCTCGGTGACGTGGGCGTCGCAGTCGAAGGTCGCGAAGTCCTTGGTCATCGGCTCGAATCGCTGCACGGGCATGGCGCACCTCCACGAGGGTATCGCTCCGGCCTTTCACCCACGTATGTAGGCCACGGCACGGAGAAAGTCAATCAGCCTCACTCGGTCGGCCTCGACGCGGGCCGGCGCGAAGTAGGGGTGACTCACAGCAGGACGCGACCCGCGGGCCGCGTCCATAATTCAGGGAAAAGGGGCCGAGAGGGAGCCGGTTACGACTTCCTGGGCCGACCGGGACGCCTCTTCTGGACTTTGCTCCAGAAGATTAGCCGGTCGCCGTCCTTCCGGATCTCCAGAGCCTTCCCGGTCTGACGCATGGCATCGCCTAGCCGCCTTCTCAACGTTCTAGGGTTCTCGCCGGAGGAGGACTCAATAACGCCGGCGCTGCCTTCACGTTCGGCCTGCTCGATATAGCCGACGTATTCGGCAATAATCTTCGCCCGCGCCGACGGCATGGTTTTCACTTTGGCTTCCGTCAGGCTGATGGTGGTGAACTTCGGCATATCGTCTCCTACATCATCTAATCCGGCGGCATTATACAACTAATTGGCCAGCCTCGCACACGGGAAAGCGGCGCCTTTTCCTCCCTTTATACACAGGCGGCCACGCGTTGAAACGAAGGCCCGGCAACGAGCTTCCAGCGGACGTTCGGCATACGGCGCAAGTCCTACGAAGCAGTCGGATAAGCGGTTGCTCGAGCGACGTATCTCGCGGGCTATTGGACAGGGAGCTACGCTACACCGCCACGAAACAAGCCATCAATCCAACGTCCTAAGACACGCAGAAAGGAAGAAATCAAACCGCAAGGGAGTGCCCGCTAAGCGGGTGATTCCATCACCACTGCACGAACATAGGCATGACGACGTGGATGAATTCCGAGTCATCGACGGGTCGGAGGAGTCCGGGGCTGGACGGGCTGTTCGTTTCGAGCGTCACCTTTCCCTTGGCAACGACGGCGAGCACGTCGGTGAGGTACTTGCTGTTGAAGGCGATCTTCGAATCCGGGCCTTCAACCTCCGCGTCGATCTCGCCCTGGTCGTCGCCCACTTCTTCCGCACGCGCCGATACCATCAGGCTGCCCTTGCTCCCGTCGTTCACCGGCGCCGCCTGTAGCCGCACGATGCCGCTCGCGTCGCGCGCGAAGATCGAGGCGGCGCGGGTCGCGCGCAGGAAGTCCTCGACGTCGACGGTGGTCGTGGTGGTGCGCTCCTGCGGGATGAGCTGCGCGTAGTTGGGGAACGAGCCTTGGACCAGTTGTGAGACGAGGCGAACGTCGTCCATCTCGAAGAGTATCTGGCTCTTTCCTTGGTTGACCGTAATGACGACCGGCTCTTTGGACTCGCCGATGAGGCGGTTGACCTCGCTGAGCGCGCGTGCCGGCACGATGACCGTCACCACTTCGGCGGCCTCTTCCAACAGGGGAGCCTTATCGACGGATAGGCGAAAGCCATCCGCCGCCGCCAGCGTCATCGTCATCTCGCTAAACTCGGTATTGACGCCGGTCAGCACCGGACGGGAGTCCTCGGTCGCCGCGGCGAAGACTACGCGGCTGATCGTCTGACGCAACCGCTCGGGGTCGAGCTTGACCCGTACGCCGTCGGTGACCTCGGGGATCGGGGGGAAGTCGTCGGCGTCCATACCGCTCAGCCGCGCTTCAAACCGCGCGCACCGCATCTCCAGGCTGCGCGACTCTTCGGCGATCGTCAACTCCACCCGGTCGTTGGGCAAGGAGTTGACGAACTCGGTGAGGATCCGCGCCGGCACGGTAATGGCGCCTTCTTCTTCGACCTGAGCGCCGATCCAGTGCACGATCGCCACTTCCAAGTTGGTAGCGGCGAGTTTCAGCCTCCCATTCTCGGTAGCGAGCAGGACGTTGTTCGTGATGGGAAGCGTCGTGCGGGTAGCGACGGCCCTGCCGACGACGGCGAGGCCACGATTGAGATTCTCTTGCAAACAGGAAACTTTCACGGTTGACTCCAGCCCGAAAAAGTGTGCAGGCGAGTATACCCTATAGGGTAGACCGGCGCCACCAAACGGTAGTTCTTGTGCTTATTTTGCCGCACCCGGACGTCACGAACGGCCGGTGAGCGCCCCGCGGGCCGCTTCAAGCGTGCGGTCGACGTCCGCCTCGGAATGCGCCGCAGAAACGAACATCGCCTCGAACTGCGAGGGCGGCAGAGAGACACCTCGCTCGAGCATGGCGTGGAAATAGTCGGCAAAGGCGCCTCGGTCGGACCGGGCCGCGCTCTCGTAGTCGACGATCGGGCCGCCCTCGAAGAAGAGCGTCATCACCGAGCCCGCGCGGTTGAAGGAAAGCGGCCGACCCGCCTCGGCTATGATGCCGCGATACCCCTCCTCCAGCGCAGCGGCGGCCCACTCGATGCGGTCGTACGCATCGCCGGAGGCGAGCTCAGTCAGGGTTGCGAGACCTGCAGCGACGGCGACCGGATTCCCCGAAAGCGTCCCCGCTTGATAGGCCGGGCCGAGGGGCGACACTAGCTCCATGATCTCGGCGGGGCCGCCATAGGCCCCGATGGGCAGCCCCCCACCGACGACCTTGCCGAGACAGGTGAGATCGGGGGTCACGCCGTACAGCGCCTGCGCGCCGCCCGGAGAGGCACGAAAGCCCGATATCACCTCATCGAAGATGAGGAGCGCGCCGGCCGCTTTGGTGAGGTCGCGCAGCGCGACGAGGAAGCCCTCGGCAGGCGGCACCACGCCCATGTTCCCCGCGATCGGCTCGACGATCACCGCGGCGACGTTGTCGGGATTGGCCTCCAGAAGCGCGCGGACCGATTCGGGGTCGTTGTAGCGGGCGACAAGAGTCTCGCGGGCATAGGCGGCGGGGACGCCGGCACTGTCGGCAACGCCGAAGGTCGCGCCGCCCGAGCCTGCCTTCACCAGCAGACCGTCGGCGTGGCCGTGATAGCAACCGTCGAACTTGATGATCTTATCGCGCCCGGTGTGGGCCCGGGCGACACGCAGGGCGCTCATGCAGGCTTCGGTGCCCGAGGAGACAAGGCGCACCATCTCGATGGATGGCACCGCTTCGATAATGAGCGCGGCAAGCCGGTTTTCAGCTTCGGTGGGCGCGCCGAAGCTCGCGCCGAGCTCCACGGCGCGCTGCACCGCCACGACGACGGCGGGGTGCGCGTGGCCGAGAATGAGCGGCCCCCACGAGCCAACGTAGTCAATGTAGTCGTGCCCGTCGACGTCCACGATGTGCGCCCTGGCGCCGCGGGCGATGAATCGCGGCGAGCCCCCGACGCCTTTGAAGGCTCGAACGGGGCTGTTGACCCCACCGGGAATAAGCCGTTGGGCCTCGGCGAAGAGCTGCTCGGAGCGGCTAGTCATCGAGGTCGGCGATCAGCTCGTTCAACGAACCGAAGGCCGCGACGCGCCCCGCGTCGATATCGGCCTGGGCCTCGGCCTCAGCCGCCTGCCAGCCGGGAGTCCAGAACCAGGCCTGGCTCTTGTCCACCAGGCGCTTGGGCGTCAACATGATCTTTCCCTCCACGATGCCGACCTCAATGAGGTCTCCTTCGACGATGTCCATCCTGCGGCGTACCTCGGAGGGCAGGGTGATCTGCCCGTGCCGCGTCACTTTGGTCAACGCGATCCCTTCCGTCGGAGCGCTCGTGGTATAAAGCGCCGGCGTTTCGGCTATGTGCGGCCCCTCGTCCGGCTTCTGTCCGCGGTTAGGGTCTTTCGAGCGTGGCATCGTGCTCTCCTACGTTTCTCAGGGTGAGCCGGTCGCCGTCGATCTCGAGGGTCATGCGGCATCCCCGGCTGACTCGCGCTTCCCAGATGCTTCGCGTCCCCTTGATGCGCTTCATGTGCAGGCCAGGATACCGGGCGCCGTGCTGCAGCATGTTCTGCAGCGCCTTCTTGAACTGGTCTTGCTCGTCCCGTGAGAGTTTCTTATACGCCCGTTTGAACCGCTCCGTTCGCTCAAGACGCACCGTACCACGAACCTACTTTCTTCGTCAATGCCTATATTAGTAATTTCGTAACCACCGCGCCGCTTCCAGCGCGTGGTATGTCAGGATGACATCGGCGCCCGCGCGTTTGATTCCGGTCAGCGCCTCCAAGACGACGCGCTCCTCATCGAGCCACCCGGCGTGAGCCGCGGCTTTCACCATCGCATACTCGCCGCTCACGTTGTAGGCCGCCAGCGGCAGGTCGAACCGCCGTCGCGCTCGCGCGATGATATCCAGATAGGGCAGCGCCGGCTTTACCATGATAGCGTCCGCGCCCTCGTTGACGTCGAGCTCGATCTCGCGCATCGCCTCTCGCGCGTTGGCGGGGTCCATCTGATAGCCCCTCCGGTCGCCGAACTGCGGCGCCGAGTCCGCGGCCTCCCTGAACGGGCCGAAGAAGGCCGAGGCGTACTTCGCCGCGTACGACAAGATCGACGTCTCGCTGAAGCCGGCATCGTCGAGAGCAGCGCGGATCGCCCCGACGCGCCCGTCCATCATGTCGGATGGGGCTACGACATCGGCGCCCGCCTCGGCATGGGACACCGCGGTGCGCGCCAGCAGGTCGAGGGTCGCGTCGTTCACCACGTGCGCGCCGTCGAGCACGCCGCAGTGGCCGTGATCGGTGTACTCGCAGAGGCAGACGTCGGTCACGACGAGCAATTCTGGATAGGCCGCCTTGATCGTGCGGACCGCTTGCTGCGTCACGCCGTCGGCGGCGTAGGCCTCCGAGCCCATCGCGTCCTTGGCCGATGGCAGACCGAAGAGGATGATCCCCGAGACGCCAAGCTCGGCCGCCTCGCCGACCTCCCGCAGCGCCTCGTCGGCGGAGACCTGGAACACTCCAGGCATCGAACCCACTTCCGTGCGCGACCGGGCGCCAGGGACAATGAACATCGGATAGATGAAATCCGATGGTGCGAGCGTGGTCTCCCGCACGAGCCGCCTCATTGGTGCGCCCCGCCGCATCCGTCTCATACGCATCGCGGGAAATGCCGTGTTCATCTCGACCCCCTCGCCTTAACCGGCGGGACCCTCTTCCTTACCTTCATCCACCTCATCCTAAGCCCGCGCCGTTGACGTTCTTGCCTGTACGAACACTTTCAGCGCGTCCACCAGCCCATCGACCGTATGCTCCTCCGCCGTTACCGCCACGCGGAGACCCCGCGCCTCCGCCGTTCGGGTCGTCACCGGCCCGATGCTCGCCAGCGTCAGCCCCTCCAGCAAGCGGCCGGCGTCGCCCCCGAGCGCGCCAACGAGGTTGTCGACCGTGGAGGAGCTCGTGAAGGTGACGACGTCGACCCGCCGGTTCTCCAGCAGCTCGCGGGCGCGGGCCGGCGTTTCTTTGGGCGTCACCGTATCGTAGACGTGGACCTGCTCGACTCGCGCCCCTCGCGCGGCGAGCCATTCGAGCAGCTCTGCCGGCGCGATCACCGAGCGCGGTAGCAGCACACGTTTGCCTTCCAGCCCGGGCATCGCTTCCGCCAGCGCCGCGGTGGTATACCGACGTGGGGTAAAGTCGGCCCGCACCCCCCGCCGCTCGAGCGCCGCCGCCGTGGCGGGGCCAACGGCGGCGACGGTCAGCCCGCCTAGCGCCCGCGCGTCGAGGCCCAGCGCGCCCAGGCGCACAAAGAACGCATCGACGGCGTTGACGCTGGTAAAGATGACGGCGTCGAAGCTTCCGACACGCTCAATGGCGTCGTCTACGGCGCGGACGTCTGGCGCGGGTCGTATCTCGATAGTTGGCGCTTCGATGGGCTCGGCCCCTTCGCTCATGAGGCGTTGGCTGAGCGGGCGGGCCTGCGCCTTGGCACGCGTCACCATGACACGCATGCCGAATAGCGGCTTGTTTTCGAACCACCCGATCCGCGAGCGCAGCCGGACCACGTCCCCAACCACCGTCACCGCGGGCGGCCCGAGGCCGGCCCGGGCGACCCGCGCCGCGATGTCGCCAAGTGTGCCTTCGACGGTCCGCTGCCGGGGGAGCGAGCCCCACTCGATGACCGCGGCCGGCGTGCTCGCGGGGACGCCGTGCTCGCGGAGCTGGGCCAGCGCCGACTCCAGCGTTTCGACCGACATCAAAATAACGAGTGTGCCGGCGCCGCCGGCCAGCTTTGCCCACGCGACCCGCGACCATTCCCGGCCCGCATCCTCCCGCCCCGTGATAACCGCGAAGGAAGACGACGCGCGCCGGTCGGTGACAGGGATACCGGCGTAGGCAGGTGCGGCGATCGCAGACGTGATTCCCGGAACAACTTCGAACTCGACGCCGTGCGCGGCCAGCGCCTCGGCCTCTTCGCCGCCGCGCCCGAAGACAAACGGGTCCCCACCCTTGAGCCGGACCACCCGTTTGCCCGCTTCGGCAAAACGGACGAGCATCGCATTAATGTCGGCCTGGCGGTTTGGGTTGCGGCGCAGGCTCGCGCCCGCGAACACGAGTTCGACCTCCGACCCCGCCTCGTCGAGCAACGCCTCGTTCACCAGCCGGTCGTAGACCACGACGTCGGCGGCGCGGAGCAATTCCAGACCCTTCACCGTGATAAGGCCTGGGTCGCCGGGGCCCGCGCCCACGAGGTACACCTTCCCCGCGGTCACGAGAGGCCCGCCAAAATATCCGCCGCGCCGAGATCGGAAAGGCGGCTCGCCAGCGCGAGACCCACGCCTTCGGGGTCGGCGCGGCCGCCACGCGCCTCGGCGCGGACCAGCCTAGCGCCGCCGTCGGACACGACGCCGTACATGTTCATCACGTCGCCTTCGACGCGGGCATAGGCCGCGACGGGGACGGTGCAACCGCCGCCCAGTGCGCGGACTGTAGCGGCCTCCGCAGCGACGGCGGCCCACGTATCAGGATCGTTTGCCGGCTCGACAAGCTCCTCCATCGCGGCGTCGCCGGCCCTGATCTGCAAAGCGAGCACGCCCTGGCCCGCTTCGGGAACGAACGACGCCGGATCGAAGAGTTCGCACGCCACATCCAGTAAGCCCAGCCTAGCAAGACCCGCCGCGGCGACCACCACCCCGTCGAGCCCGCCGGCCCCTGCCTTGTTGACGCGCGTGCCTACGTTCCCGCGCACAGGAGCGACTTCGAGGTCGGGACGCAGCGCATAGAGCAGCGCCTTCCGCCGCGGGCTGCTCGTCCCAATACGGCCCCCCGCTGGCATATCGGCCAACGAGGCGCGGCCAGGGGAGACGAGCGCATCCCGGGGATCCACGCGCTCGGTCACCGCCGCGACCGCACAGTCCGGCGACGCCTCGATTGGGAGGTCTTTGAAACTATGGACGGCCATATCGATCACGCCGTCGGCGAGGGCGGCCTCGAGCTCCTTCGCGAAGACGCCGCGGGGCATCGAGGCCAGCGGCGCATCCGGCGACCGGTCGGCAGAGCTTTGGATAACCTCGACCGTGAACGTATCCCAGGGACGCAGCTCCCGCAGCCGCCGAAGCGCGGTCTCGGTCTGCGCCAAGGCCAGCGGACTTCCCCTCGTACCTACCCGTATCCGCATCGATTCCGCCGTGGCGGCCCGGTCCCCGCCGGCTATTCCGTGCCGGCTTGGGAGGTATCCAGGCGGAAGAGCGCCCGCGCCGTCTCGAGGACTCCCTCGTCTTCGCCGCGGGCCTTGAGCACTGCGGAGGGATCGTGGAGGAGCTTACGAGTGAGGGCCCGCGTCAGCGTCTCGACGCGCTCCCGTTCTTCGTCCGACAGGCCTCCGAGCTTCCGCAGGCTCTTCTCCAGCTCGCGTTTGCGAATCGCCTCGGCCCTGCCTTGGATCTGTGCGACGACCTCGCCCGCGCCCCGCGTCCGCACCCACCCTTCGTACTCTCGCACCGCCTCTTCAATGATCGCTTCGACCAACCCCGCCTCGCGGTCCCGCGCCGCCCGGTTGTCCTCCGTGACCGCCTTCAGGTCATCGACATCATAGAGAAAGACGTTCGCAACCTCGCGGCATCGCGGATCGATGTCCCGAGGCGCCGCCAGGTCGATCAGGCACATGGGACGGCCTTCGCGGCGGACCATGGCTGCCTCGACGGTGGCGGCGTCGAGAACGCAGCCCTCGGCTGCCGTAGCGCTGATGACGACGTCATAGGAGTGGGCCACGGCGGCGATGTTGTCGAAGTCGACGACATGGCCGCCGAGAATCTCGGCAAGCGCTGCGGCCTTCGAACGCGTGCGGTTGGCGACACCGATCTCCGACGCACCGGCATCGCGCAGGCCCTTCGCGGCCAGTTTACCCGCCTCGCCGGCGCTGATGACCAGCACCCTGGAACCGCCGAGGCCGCCCAAGACCACCCGTGCTCGCTCCACACCAGCAGTGCTGACCGAGAGCGCGTGACGGCTGATTCCCGTCCGTGTCCGAGCGGCGCGGCCTACCCGCAGCCCCCGGTGGAACAGTTTAGTCAACGCGGCACCTAGCCTCCCGGCCTCCGACGCGCTGACCATCGCGTCGCGCACCTGGCCCAGAATCTCGCTTTCGCCAAGCGCCATCGAATCGAGGCCGCAGGCCACGCGGAAGAGGTGGCGGATCGCCTCCGTTCCGCGATACTCATAGAGATACGGCTCGGCCCAGCCTCGTGTCGTTCCAGTGAATTCCGCGAGGAAGTCGGCGGCGTGCTTGGTCCCAACATCGGCGCTGGAAGCCGAGGCATAGACCTCGACCCGATTGCACGTCGAGAGAATAACGGCCTCCGGCAAGTAGTCGCCAATCGATGCCAACGCGTCCTTGAGGCGCGCGGGGACGATCGCCAGCCTCTCTCGGACCTCGATCGGGGCCGACTTGTGGCTTATGCCGACGGCTACAATGCTCACGAACGCTCCTTGTGTTCGGTCTTGGCCTCGGCTCGGAGGAGTCGCAGCAGCGCCTGCTTCGCCTCGGCCCCCTTGCCGTCGCCGGCGAACTGATCGATAACAGGGCCCAGGGCGGCGTTCCACACTTCTCCCGCGATCTGTCGCCCCTCTTCCCTCAAGGCGTCCCGCGCCTCCGCCGCCGCCGTGACGAGGTCGCCATAATTCCGGGGGAATCGCCCTTCTAGGTCTTCCCGAACCTTCCGTGCCATCGCCGGACTCCTGCCGTTGGTCGAGATCGCCACGGTGAGGTCGCCACGCTTGAGTAAAGACGGCGCGGTGAACATGCACAGCTCCGGATCGTCCACCACGTTAAGGAGTACCCGGCGCTCGGCCGCCTCCTCGGCGACCCGCCTGTTGACCTCGCGGTCGTCGGTCGCCGCGATGGCGAGGAAGGCGCCGTCGAGGTCGCCCGCCGCGTACTCTCGGTCTATCCAAGCGATGCGGCCGTCGCAGGCCCACGCACGCACCTTGGGGGTCGCCTCCGGACCGATCACGACAACGTCCGCTCCAGAGTCTAGGAGTCCGTCGATCTTCCGCTCGCCCACGTCACCGGCCCCCACGATCACGCACTTGCGTCCTTGGAGGGAGAGGAAGACCGCGTACGATGCCGGCATTGCTCAACCCGCCGACGACTTTCGGCGTATGTTGCGCGGTTTGACTTCGTAAGCGCCCGCGATTTCGAGCAGTATCTCGTCCGCAAGCGCCGCGATGTCGGGCCGCGTCCCGCCCTGAGAGGGTACGGCGAGCGAGTCCAGTAGAGTGTTACGGAAGAAGATAAAGGCGGCGACAGCGTCGCGGGGCCCGACGCCGCCGGCGGCGAGTTCGCGCCCATACTCACCGCCGAGATAGCGGGCCTCCTCGCTCAACTCGGGGCGCGGCCGCGCGGCCGCGGTCCATTCCGAGGCTAGGGCTACCATGCGCCGTCCGAGGACGCGGAGCCGTGCTCGTGCCGCATCGTCGAAGCTGCCCCCCATCTCGGGCGCGCCGGCGCGCCGCCGGTTCAACCGGCGACGCATACGCGAGAGCGCGCCCTCGGGAACGACGGCGCCGGTGGCGCTGCTCCCAATGAAGCCTTCAATGTCTTGAGCGAAGAAGCGGCGATGGCCCCCAGGGGTCCTGAACGTCCGCAGCCGACCGGAATCGGCCCAGTGACGCAGCGTGCTCTCGTTGACACCGAGCATCTCGCAGGCCCTGCCCAACGAGATCCACTTCGAGGCCGTCGCCCGTGTCATTGCTGTAAAACCTGCCAAAATCTGTGCATACTTGCCTAACGTGTCCGACCGGCATTCTAGGTTAATGCTGTAGCTTGTGAAAGTCAACACGATCCCTAACGCTGGGGGCAGCGGCCTGACGGCGGCGGCGGACGAGTCCTGGACACGAGGCTGGGCATCGAGTCTTCCCGCAAGCGGACACGAGAGCGGAAGCGGTCAACCGGGGCTTAGTATCCAGGAACCGACCCGCGGCGGAGGCGGCGGTACAAGTCACGGAACTCGTCGTGCTTGGTTGGTGGCGTGCTCGATGGAAAAACCTGGCAAACCTCGTCTTCGCCAAGCGGCGCGGCGCGACGGGTCGGCTAGCGCTCGACGCCACCATCGTTCATACTGATCGCCGACCAACCGCGCTTCCGAAGGGAGTGGCTCGACGTGAGCAAGGAACGCGTTCCCCCGGGCCAGTTCGTCACCGGCAAGTTCCCCGTCCTCACTTACGGCGCGACGCCCAAGTTCGACGCCGACGCCTGGTCGTTCCGGGTTCTCGGCCTGGTCGAGCATGACGTCTCGCTCAGCTACACCGAGCTTCGCGCGCTCCCCAGATTCGATCTCACCGCCGACTTTCACTGCGTGACCCAATGGAGCCGGTTGGACAACCGCTGGGGCGGCGTGGCTATCCAGACCTTCGCCGAGATGGCGAAGCCCCTCCCCACCGCGACCCACGTGATGGCGCACTGCGACGGGGGCTATACGACCAACCTACCCATCGACGTGCTGCTCGACGACGACGTGTTACTAGCCTACGAGCACGACGGGGAGAATCTCGCCCCCGAACACGGCTGGCCCCTGCGCCTCATCGTCCCCAAGCGCTACGCGTGGAAAAGCGCGAAATGGCTGCGCGCCCTCGAGTTCATAGATGCCGACCGCCCGGGGTTCTGGGAAATGCACGGCTATCACAACGACGCCGACCCCTGGTCGGAAGAGCGCTTCTCTTAGCCGGTGCTGCCCGGCGGCGCGGACCGTGCCGCTAGAGCCACCACGCGGCGAGGCCCAGCAGCAAGCCGAAGCCCGCAACGTCGGTGAAGGTCGTCACCACCACCGCGGCCCCGACCGCCGGATCGAGGCGCGCCGCCTTCAACGCCAGGGGCGTAACATAGCCGACGGCAGCGGCGACCAGCAGGTTCCCGATCATCGCCGTCAACACGATGAGACCCAGGTCGATGTTGCCCTTCCACACCCACGCCAGCGCGCCCGCGACGACGCCGAAGACGACGCCGTTGACCACGCCGAGCAGGATCTCTTTCAAGATCGGTCGCCTGGCATTGGCCCACGTGAGGTCGCCTAAGGCGATGCCGCGGGTCACCAAAGTGAGCGTTTGCGTGCCCGCGATCCCGCCCTGGCTCGCCACCATGGGCAGGAAGACGGCGAGGAACGCGGCCCTCGCGATCGTCTGCTCGAAGACGTCGATCACGGTCGCGGCGAGGAGCACCGTGGCGAGGTTCAGCAGCAGCCAGGGGAAGCGGTTCCGAAAAGAGCGCCCAATGGGGTTGAGCACCCGCTCCGCGCCCGCGATGCTGGCGAGGTGCAGCATGTCCTCCGTGGCCTCTTCCTCAATGACGTCGAGGATGTCCTCGCCGAGGATGACGCCCAGCGCGCGGCCCTGATCGTCGACTACGGGGAGCTGCGTGAGGTCGTCCCGCTGTACGACGCGGACGCATTCCTCCTGGTCGGCGTCGGGGCCGACGCGCACCACCTCGGTGTTCATGAGGCTGGGGACCGGAGCGGCGGCTGGGGCGAGAACAAGGTCGCGCATATGAACGACGCCGACGAGCACGTTGCACCGGTCGAGCACCAGCAGGTAATTCGAGTAGACCTGATCGGGCGAGAAGCGGCGCAGATGGCTCACCGCGTCCTCGGTATTCATCCAATCGCGGAGCGACACGAAATCCGGGACCATGAGGCCCCCGGCGGTGTCGTCAGGGTAGTTGAGGAGCGGCGCGACTTCGAGTGCCCGGCCCATCGCGCCGATCACCGCCTCGCGGTCGTGTTCGGGCAAGCCGCGCAGTACGTCGGCGGCGACGTCGGGGGAAGCCTCGTCGAGGATGGCGGACAGAACGGCGGCGTCGAGGGCCGAAGACAGATCGACGGCGTGCTCGGTTTCGAGGTGCTCGAACGTCTGCGCGACCCGTTCCGGGGGCAGACGGCCGGCGATAAGCGCCTGGGACTCGCGGTCTAGGTTCTCGAGGACGCGGGCGCCGTCGGCGATGTGTAGCTCGGCGATGGCCGCGACGGCACCGTCGAAGTCCTCGGCGTCGATGAGGTTCTCAACGAGTTCAAGAGGACCGGCCCTGTCCTCCGTCGTTTCATTCATCGCCATCGTCACCATCCCCCGCGGAATTCACCGGGCCGTAAAAAGAGGAAGCGAACTCCCGAGGAGGTCCGCTTCCTCTGGTTGCGTCAAAGGCCGAACAGGCGTTGAATCCGAATGCGGGTGAGGCCGCTGGCCTCACCCGCATAGGCGGGCGCATGGAGCATCCGCCCACACGGTCCCGCGCACTGGCGCCGGGGACAAATTACGCCGCAGCCGGTTTACTCACGCGCTTGGAACGGCGGGCCCGCTTCGCTTTGTTAACTTCGGCTTGGAGCTGCTTGGTGAGCAGCATCGACGGCGCGTCGAGGTCTCTCATGAGACCGCACTGTAGGCATTGATGGAAGGCGCCGTAGGAGTCTTTGTCCTCGTACATGTCCCCGCCGCACTTGGTGCAACTCTTGAGGTAGAGCATTGTCCGCTCCTTCGCCGTGGGACCACGGTCCCGGCTATCCCTTTTTGATCTTGTCTTGCACTCTTTTTGTAAAAGGTTCAAAACTCGCCTCGATTCTACGTCCGCTCACCTTCGGTGTCAACCCCTTTACATCTGCCGATTCGGCCGTTCCTATGCCACGGCGTTGGCGCCGCCACCCTTTGGTGGACAATCAGAGTATAACTTGATATGCCTCATGTCAATATACAACGCACATCTTACAAGCCTCATAGTGATACACCTTCAGTCGTTTAGAATGACACCACATTTGACAGCTCGCTGACATGGTGTTTCAATACAGAAACGAGCAGGCGCCATCGCGGCCTGGCCCCTCGCACAACTCTTCGAGTGGGAGCGTTGTGGGGCGAGGGCCGCGGAACGAGGAAGTCTATGCAGACCAGAAGACAAGGACTCTACATCATCAGCGTGGCGGCGCAGATCCTCGACATGCACCCGCAGACCCTTAGGAAGTACGAGCGGGCGGGGTTCATCGAGCCGCCCCGGCTCGGCACGCTGCGGCTGTACTCCGACGAGGACATAGCCCGGCTGCGCCTCATCAAGCATCTCGTTGACGGGCTGGGATTGAATCTCGCCGGCGTCGAGTTGGCGCTGCGCCACATCAACCGGCTCGTCGCGCTGCGGCGCCGGGTAGAGAACGAGAAGGACCCCGAAAAGTTGCGCGAAGCCGCCGCCGCCGCCATCGACCGGCTCCTCGGCGAGCTCGGCCTCGCCGTTACCGAAGAGACCCGGCGGCCGGAGGCGGGGCCGCCGGAAATGAGCCCGTTCCGGCGCGCGCGTTGATCACGGAAGTCCCAAGGCGGCATGACCGGAGCCGAACGCGCCCGCATCCCGCCACGACAAAACAAACAAGACCGTCCGAGAGGACGACAGCAGGAGGCGACGCATGGCAAAAATCCTAGGAATCGACCTCGGTACAACGAACTCGGCTATGGCCATCTTGGAGGCCGGCGACCCCGAGGTCATCGAAAGCTCGGAGGGAGGCCGCACCACGCCGTCGATCGTGGCGGTCAACCCCAAGACCAACGAGCGGTATGTAGGCCAGGTGGCGAAACGGCAGGCCATCACCAACCCGGAGAACACCGTCTTCTCCGTGAAACGCCTGATGGGGCGCAAGTTCGACGATCCCGTCGCCCAGAAGGACATCTCGTCGCTACCCTACAAGGTGGTGAAGTCGCCGAACGGCGACGCACAAGTGACGATGAGCGGGAAGAACGTGTCGCCGCCGGAAGTCTCGGCGATGATCCTGCGCAAGCTGAAGGAAGACGCCGAGACCAAGCTGGGTGAGAGCATCTCCCAGGCCGTGATCACCGTCCCCGCCTACTTCGACGACTCCCAGCGCAAGGCGACAAAGGACGCCGGCACCATCGCGGGACTTGAAGTCCTGCGCATCATCAACGAGCCCACGGCCGCCGCGCTCGCCTATGGCCTCGACAAAAAGGGCGACGAGGTCATCGCCGTCTACGACATGGGCGGCGGCACCTTCGACATCTCGATCCTCGACATCGGTGGCGGCACCTTCGAGGTCAAGTCGACCAATGGCGACACCCACCTAGGCGGTGACGACTTCGACCAGATGCTGCTGGACTGGATGGCCGACGAGTTCAAGCGTGACAACGGCATCGACCTCCGCCAGGACCGCCTTGCCCTTCAACGCCTGAAGGAAGCGGCGGAGAAGGCCAAGATTGAGCTCTCCTCGACCCAACAGACGGAGATCAACCTCCCCTTCATCACCGCCGACGCAACCGGACCCAAGCACCTGGTGCTCACCCTGAACCGCGCCTCGCTCGAGAACCTCGTCGGTAACTTGGTCGACCGCAGCTTCGCCTCGGTCAAGCAAGCGCTCGCCGACGCCAAGATCGATCCTAAGGCCGTCGACGAGATCATCCTCGTCGGCGGTCAAACGCGGATGCCTCTCATTCAGCAGCGGGTGAAAGATTACTTCGGCCAAGACCCGAACCGCGGCGTGAACCCCGACGAGGTGGTCGCGATCGGCGCGGCGATCCAAGGCGCAGTCCTCTCCGGCGACGTGCGCGATGTCGTCCTGCTCGACGTGACGCCGTTGACCCTGGGGATCGAGACGCTCGGCGGCGTGTTGACGCCTCTCATCCAGCGCAACACGACGATCCCGTCGGCGAAGTCGGAGACCTTCTCCACGGCGTCGGACAGCCAGCCGCAGGTCGAGATCCACGTCCTCCAGGGTGAGCGGCCCATGGCGGCGGACAACAAGTCCATCGGCCGGTTCATCCTCGACGGCATCCTCCCCGCCCCGCGGGGGATGCCCCAGATCGAAGTCGCGTTCGACATCAACGCCAACGGCATCCTTGAAGTGTCCGCAAAGGACAAAGGAACGGGCAAAGAGCAGAAGATCGTGATTCAGCCGAGCTCCGGGCTCGACGACACGCAGGTGGAACGCCTCGTGCAGGAAGCGGAGAGTCACGCCGAGGAGGACAAGCAGAAGCGTGAGTCGATCGAGCTCAAGAACACCGCGGACAGCATGGCCTACCAGGGGGAGAACCTCCTCAACGAGCACGGCGACAAGATTCCTGAAGATCTCAAGTCGGAGGTGCAGGGCAAGATCGCCGCGGTCCGATCGGCGCTGCAAGCCGAAGACATGACCACGCTACGTTCCGCTGTAGATGACTTGCAGGCGTCGCTCCAGAAGGTTGGGCAGCACGTCTACAGTCAGCAGGCCGGCGCCGAGGGCGGCCCTGCCGCGCCGGGCGACGACGCGCCGCCCCCGGAGAACGGCGGCGGAGACACGGTGGAAGGCGAGTTCCGCGAAGTCTAGACGATTCTGAAACACGCCCGAAATACGACCTTGCGCCCATGCCGTATAATCGGGCGAAGTGCGCTGCCATAGGAGGTGATTCGGATGTCTGAAAAACTCGAGAACGCCTCTCAGCTTCATGAAACGAAGCTCAGCCGAGATGGTCTTACCGACCTCCAGATGCATTTCCTCGACCGGATGCAGGCCTTGGTGCACCAACAAGCCGAGTACCTGCAGCGCGAGGAGCAGGACGACTTCGAACGGAAGCTCATCTCCCGCGCCGTCTACGCTAGCCTCACCGACTGCGTGAACTCCGGGGTCGGCGACCAGGCCCACGCCGTCTTGGAGGCCTCCCGGCGCCCCGGCTACTAGCCCCCGCAACACGTCCAACACGGAGAGCCCGCCGGCGCAACCGGCGGGCTTTTCTTATGTCGAGACGCGGCGGCTATACTGAGTCCGTGCCGCCTGCGCCGGGACGGACCCCAACCAGCGCGGCAAGACCGCCCTCAAGGACCACCATGCAATCCCTCGTCATCACCCTCGACGGTCTCGGCGACCGCCCCGCGCCGCAATTCGGCGGACGGACCGCCCTCGAGGCCGCCCACACACCCAACCTCGACGCCATCGCCGACCAAGGGATCAACGGGCTCTTCACGTCCGTCGGCCCCGGGGTCGCCGCGGGGACGCCCGTGGGCCACGCGCTCCTCTTCGGCTACCGTTACGACGAACTTCCCGGGCGCGCCGTCTTCCACGCCGTGGCCCGCGGCATCGTTCCTCAGCCGGGCGACGTTGTCAGCCTGACGCGCTTCGCAAGCGTCGCGCGAGCCAACGGCGGCGGCTCGCTGGTGCAGCGCATGATGACGGCGCCGGAGGAGGAATCGACGGCGCTCGCGGAGGCCGTCCGTACCTTCTCGCACGACGGCGTGGAGATCGAGCTCGTCTACACCGGCGCGACGGAGGGCCTGCTCTTCCTCCGCGGCGGTGTCAGCGACGCCGTCACCGACTGCGACCCGCTGGGGACCGACCTGCCGGTTATCGCGGCGCAGCCTATGGATTCGGCGCAGGACCCCGAGGCGGCGGCCAAGACGGCGGCGGCGATCAACGCTTACCTCCGCTGGGCGCACGGCATCCTGCGCGAGCATCCCGTCAACGCCCGCCGCGCCCAACGCGGCGAGAAGCCGATGAACTTCCTGCTCCCGAAGTGGGCGGGGCGGCGGCGGGCCTTGCCCTCGTTCGAGGAGCGCTACGGCTTCAAGGCTGTCATCTTGACCTCCGAAGAAATCCTCGTCGGCGTCGCGCGCGAGCTCGGCATGGACACCTGGGAGGAGGAGGACCACGACACCGAGCGCGACCTCCGCGCGAGGCTCGCTCAGGCGGCCGCATTCCTGAGCGGCGGCTACGACTTCGTCCACATCCACACCAAGGAGCCGGACGCGACCGCCCACATGGCGGACCCCGAAAAGAAGCGCGACGCCATCGAAGCATTGGACCGCGGAATGGAGACCCTCCGCGCAGGGATCCTGCAGAACGAGGACGTCGTGACCGTGGTAACCGCCGATCACTGCACCCCTAGCGTCGTCTCGGGCAGCCTCGTCCCAGGCCGGTTCCACGACCAGCACTCCGGCGAGCCGGTCCCTCTCGCCATCGCGGGGCGTAACGCCCTCCGCGACGACGTTGCCTCGTTCAGCGAACGCGCCTGCGCGCGCGGGGGTCTGGGACTGGTGCGGGGTGGAGACTTCATGAACATCCTGCTAAGTCAAACGGAGCGCACCAACGTGATCGGGTGGCGCGCCGCCCCCGGCGGCGGCCTCTACCGTCCGAAGAGCGTGGCATCCTTCGAGTTCTAGGCCGAAGGAGGCGGTGGACCATAGGGCGCGATCACACATCCATCCTGCGCGAGGGCGACCAGGCTCCCGACTTCACGCTGCCCATCGCCGGCGGCGGCGAAATGCGCCTTGCCGACGAGCTCGCCGAGGGCGGCGTCATGCTCGTCTTCCTGCGCGGGACCATATGACCCAACTGCCGCCGATGGGTGGCTCAGTTGAGCCGCGACGCCCCCAACTACGAAGCGGCTGGTGTGCGCGTCTTCGCGATCTCGTCCCAAGGCACGCGTTCGGCAGAGCGCTGGCTCGCCGCGAATCCCCAGCTCGTCCCCTGGCTCGTCGACGACGACCGCGCCGTAATCAAGCAGTACGGCGTCTACAACCGGCTCTCCTACGACGCCTGGAAGATGGCGCACCCCGCCGCTGTGTTGATTGACCGCGGGGGCGAGGTGCGCTTCATCTACCGCGCCTCGCATCAGTTCGACATCCCCACGAGCGCCATGATGCTCGGCTCGCTCGAACGTCTCGGCTAGCCCTCGCCTCCCAAGGCGTTACTCGCGGACCCACCGGGTGCCGCCGACGACGATGTACGTGCGCGTCGATTCGACAGCCTCGATCTCGTGCAGCTGCTCCATCACGACACGGTCCAGCGCCTCCTGCGACGGAGCTTCGATCCGCGCGATGATGTCGGACTCTCCGTAGACGGCGCCCGCCTCGACGACCTCATCGATAGCTTCGAGGTGGCGCAGCACCTCGGCGACGTCCTTGCCCGGCGCTTTGATCAAGAGATAGGCCATCATGCCTGCTGGGCCTCCGTTCGGGGCCGCGCGCGCGAACGCGGGCTCCGCGTTCCACAGGCGCGGCGCCCGGTCGACAACGCCTTCGGCGAGAAGCGACGCGGCGAACTCGTAGACGTCCTCGTCCCTGCGGACGAGCAGCTTGGCCATGACGTTGAAGTCGTCGGCGTAGACCACGGCCGCCTCGACGGCGTCGTCGGCCTCTGCGATCCGCGCGATGACCCGCCGCTCCGTGCCGGCCTGGGCCGAGAGCCCCACGTATGCTGAGCGGCGCTTTTGCGTCGTGGCGAGACGGGCCGCGGCTTGCAGCGAGAGGCCGCGTGAGTAATAGCGCCACGTCTCCCGGACCACCGCCACGTCGGCCTCGCTGTAGTCGCGACGGTCGATGCGCCGCTTGGGAAGCCGCTTGGGCCTGATGTGGCCCTGGGACTCGAGGTAGGAGACAAAGCGGCGGTTGAGGCCGGGGACCTGGCGCAGGACATCTTTCAAATCCAAGCTACATGCCCCGCCACGCTACGCGCCATGGAGAGAGTCGCGGGATTATAGCATGAGGCCCCCGCGGGAGGCCTCTAACAGCGAGGGCGCCCGGGCCATTCCGGGCGCCCTTGTGCGTCGAGGGATTATGCGGCGCGGCGGACCTCTCCCCCGCGGGCCGGGCGGACGGACGTGAGCGCCGCCGGCTTGGGAAAGAGCCCAGCGGAGAAGTTGCTGTGGACGGCCTGCAACTCCTCCAGGCGGTTACGGCGCGCGCCGTAAAGTTGGTACTCGACAGCGGCCCGCTTGAGGTCGCGCTCCATCAGAGCGAGCGCTCGTTGCACGTTTCTGTTCTCAGCCACGGCGACCATGGCGACCTCCTAAGTACATGTTCGTACTTATACTTACATGGCCTGTTCTCGCTTGTCAATCCCCCAAGCGCGGCGACGCGAAAATCCGCTCGCTTGTGACCCCTTTCCCCCTGGCCTACAATTTCTATCTGTTCGCCGGCACCATCGCGCGCCGGTCCACCACTCATGGACTTCGACCTTGCGCTCCTCGGCCTCATCGTCGGCGTGCTTATCGGCCTGACCGGCATCGGCGGAGGCTCGCTGCTCACGCCCGCGCTGATCGTCATCTTCAAGACGAGCCCGCTGACCGCCGTGGGGACGGACCTCGTCTTCAACGCCGCGACCAAGCTCTTCGGTTCCGTTCAGCACGCCCGCCAGGAGACCATCAGCTACCGGCTCGCCTTCTATCTCGGCCTGGGGAGCATCCCCGCTGCGCTGGGCGGGGTCGGGTTCATCGCGTTGCTCGAAAAGTACGACCTCGACGCCACCGGCGTAGTCCAGACCGTTCTCGGCGTGACGCTGGTCGCGGCCGGCGTCCTGATGATCGCGCGGCCCTTCCTCGACCGGCGCGAGGGCGAGAGGGAGCGCACCGACGTCCGCTTCTTCGTGCCGTTCGAGAAGCGCGTCCGCTTCACCGCGTTGCTCGGCGCAGCCGTCGGCTTTCTCGTCGGCGTGACGTCGATCGGGAGCGGCGCGCTCATCGTGCCCGTGCTCTCGCTCTTCTACCCGCTGCCCATGAACCGGATCGTGGGCACCGATATCTTCCACGCCATGGTCCTCGCCAGCGTGGCCTCGCTGGCGCACTGGAGCGCGGGCAACGTGGACTGGTCGCTCGCCGTCAACCTGCTCGCGGGCTCGATCCCCGGCGTCCTCATCGGGGCCCGGCTCGCCGTCGTGGCGCCCGACCGCGTGATGCGGCCCGCGCTGGGCCTGCTTGTGATCCTCTCCGGCGTGCGCGTCCTCTAGGCCGCTAGCCCGCGGGCAGCCGGTGCTCCAGCGGCCACATCTTCCGCTCGCGGGAGGGCAGGGCCACCGTCCCTCTGCCGGGCAGCACGTTGTCCCCGCGCTGATTCACCGCCGACGTCTCGATGTCGACCACCGGTTCGCCGTCGTGGTCGATGTACTTCTTGACGATCTTGCCGGTAAAACGCACCGCGTCCGAGAGATAGACGAAGTTGCGGTACTCGCCATAGTTGCGCTTGAGCCAACCCTCGTCGCCCATCCAGTTGAGAAAGAGTTGGATCTGCCAGGCGTGGCGCTGGGCGCCGGCGTCGTACGGGAAGGGAAGCCCCGCCGACTTCGCCGCCTGCTTGTTGTAGTGCACACCGTAGACCGGTTCGAGTGCGTTGGTCTCGGGGTCGCGGAAGGCCCACGCGGGATGACGGGCGTACTCTCGGAGCGCTGAGCCGTGCGCCATGATCTGCACCGGTGCGGCGCCGACGCAGTAGGCCACGATGTCGGTGACGCCCAGTGGGCCCTTGATGATCGGCGGAAGCTCGTCGCCGACTTCGACGTCCTCCCAGTAGCGGACCTCGCCGCCGAATGGCCGCTCGGCGAGCGTCTCCGCTTCGATCGCCGCGAGCTCGTCCTCGGCCCAAGGGTGAGGGAGGACCGTCTGGCTGTACTTGCCGCGCTGGCGGGCGGCGGGGCGTTCGGCGCGGACGAGCCACGTCTTGGCCTTGGCCACCAGCTCGCCGCGCTGGTTCCGGTACCGGGCCTCCTGGTATTCCATGATGAAACGTCCGGCGAACTTGCTCTGCTTCTC
Source organism: Dehalococcoidia bacterium (assembly GCA_965261455.1). Classification (GTDB taxonomy): domain Bacteria; phylum Chloroflexota; class Dehalococcoidia; order SHYB01; family SHYB01; genus DAOUKH01. The sequence continues at coordinate 1,283,202 of OZ253453.1, forward strand.
CTCGAAGCCGGTGAAGTCGGACTCCGGCGTGATCTTGTCGCCGAGCAGTATCGGGCGGTAGAACTCCCAATCGTTCCCCGAGTGGAAGGCGTGGACGCCGGGGAGTCCCTGGAGCACCCACGTAGGGAAGACGCTGTAGACCCAGTTCTGCGGCGCGACGAGCGAACCGAACCGCGTGTCGGCGGCGTAGGCCGGATCGAGGTAGAGCGGGTTGGTGTCGCCGATGCCGTTGACGAACTTGCGGATGGCCTCCGGCGTCACGTGCTCGTTGAACACATTGGGGATGCGGAGCCGGGCCCCGACCCGTGAGCGAAAGACCTCCAGAGCCGCCTCGTTGATCGTTCCTTCCACCAACACGCCTTGCCGTTCCGTCATGCTTTCCTCCAGATTTCCGATGCGCCGGTCCGCAGCCAACTCGGACTGTTAGGGCCAGAAGAGCCGGTGGGCCTCGGCGCGTAGCTCGCCCCTGAAATCGGGGTGCGCGATCTCGATCAGGGCCTCGGCGCGCTGCCGCTGCGTTCGCGCCTTCAAGTCGGCAACGCCGTACTCCGTGACCACGTAGTGCGCCAGCGTCCGCGGCACGGTCACCACGGTGCCGGGCCCGAACTGAGGGGTGATGCGCGAGACCGTTCCCCCGCGCGCCGTCGAGGGCATCACCGTGATGTACTTGCCGTCCTTGGCCAGCGACGCGCCGATGGCGAAGGCGAGGTGCCCGCCGGTCCCGCTGACCAGCGCCGGCCCAAGCGACTCCGCCGCGATCTGCCCCGTCAGGTCGATGGATAGCGCGCTGTTGACCGAGGTCATGCGGTCGTTGGCGGCCACCGTCCGCGGGTCGAGTACGTACTTCGCCGGATAGAGCTCGAACATGGGGTTGCCGTCGACGAACGCCATGTCGTCAGGATCGCCGCCGCCCACCGCCGTGACGACGACGCGCCCCTGGTGCAAGCTCTTGCGCCGTCCGTTAATGACGCCCTTGCGCGCCAGCTTGATAACGCCGGCCGGCGTCGTCTCGGAATGCCAGCCGAGGTCGTTCTTCTCGCCGAGCACACCAAGGCGCGCCACCCACTCCGAGGTGCTCCCCACACCGATCTGGAGCGTCGCACCATCGTCGATCAGCGCGCCGGCGTGCTCCGCGATGGCCCGCTCGACAGCGCCGGGCTCGATCGTCTTGCGCCCTAGCAGGTCGGTCGCGCCGGGCCGGCGGCCGCTCGATTGATGCGGCGTAAAGGAGTCGATCTCGGAGACGTGGACGTAGTTCTCGCCGCCGGTGCGGATGAGCCGGTCGTTGACCTCGGCAAGCACCAGCGGCGCCGTCTCGATCTGCTCGCGCTTGTTCCAAAGCGAGGCGCCGAAGCTGCAATAGCCGCGCTCGTCGGGCGGCGAGACCTCCACGAGCGCGACATCGGGGGCCTCGTCGAGGGGGCCGTACTCCACGAGGAGGGTCTGCACGTTGTAGTCGCAGCGTCGCTCGGCGACCATCTCCCGCACCACGGGCAGGATGTAGCCGATCTCGATCTGGAAGCTCTCTTCGAACCCCGGATCGTACCAGCCCAAGTCGCGGCTCGGCGTGGGCAGGAAGAGAGTCACGCCGCGAAGCTCATCGGCCCGCGCCAGCAGCGCCAACGAGAGCGCCGTGGGCTCGTTCCCCGAGGTGAACGCGACTCGGTCGCCGCTCTTGATGGCGGACACCGCCTCCTCGGCGGAGACCGTCCGCGACTCGTAGTGGGCGCGCCATTCCGGGGGCGTCGTGCGTTGCGTAGCAGTCATGAAAGCGGATGGTCCCAGAGCGGCGCGGAGCCGCCATCGGCCACTGTAGGCGGCGCGCCGGAGGGCGTCAACCGAGCCGGGCGCCGCCTGGACACCCGCAGACGCCGCTTCTAGAATGCCCCGTGCCGCCCCAGGCGGCGGGAGGCGTCATGAAGCTCACGTTCAACGGCCTGATGTCCCACGGCCTGCCCCTCGACCACGACGTCGAACTGGCCCAGCGGCTCGGCATGGACGGGCTCACCGTCCCCGTAGCGAAGCTGGAGCCTTTCGGCGTCGAGAAGGGCCTGAAGCTGCTCGCCGACTCCGGCCTCCCCGTCGCGGCGGCGACCGGCGCCGGCATGTTCTCGCTCGACGACCGCGCCAAGTGGCCCGAGCAAATCGAGCGCAGCAAGCGGGTCACCGACTTGGCGGGGCGCATGGGAGCGGAGTGCATGCCACTGCTCGCGGGCAGCGGAGGAAAGCTGAGCTACGAGGAGGCCGCGGAGGAGTTCCTCGCCCTGCTCGACCAATTCCTCCCCTCGGTCCGCGACAATGGCACGCGCCTGGCCCTGGAGCCGAACACCTGCCTTCGCTACGACCTGGGCTTTTGCCACACGCTCCATGACGCCCTCGACCTCGCGGAGCGGGTCGACTCGCCGCAGTTTGGTGTGCTCTTCGAGATGAACAACGCCTGGTACGAGCGGCATCTCTACGACAACATCGCGCGCCGCTTCGACCGCATCTTCCTGGTGCAGATCGACGATCAGCCGGCCAATGACTTCTGCACCCCGTCGCGCGTCGCGCTAGGCGACGGCGTCATTCCCTGCGCCCGCATCCTGCGGGCGTTCGAGGCGGCGGGCTACGACGGCTTCTACGACATCGAGGTCGTCGGCCCCGCCCTCGCGGAACGCGGCCACGAGGCCATCATCACCGCCTGCATCGACTACCTAGCCAAGCTTTGACGCCCCTCGGAGACCTTTGCGTAACCTGTCCATATCCGTCATTCCCGCGAACGCGGGAATCCATCCCTCCCGTAGGGGCGCCCCTTGTGGGCGCCCGCTCCCCCGCGCCAAGGCTTCTGCAAAGGTCTCCCTCGGGGAAGCCTGGGGCTAGGCCCGGTCGGCCGGGTACTCGTACTCCGGGTGCGGCAGCGGCTCGATCCCCATCGATGCGAGGAGCTTGAGGAAGCCCTCCGGATCGGCTGGGACGGGCTGCGAGTCGCCCAAGTACACCTCGAACAGCAGCGAGCCTTCCGGCCCCGCGATCAGCGGACCGAACTTGGCCCCGTGCTCGAGCAGGATCACCGAGCCGGCGGGAGCGTCGTGGCCCCCCACGTCGACGGCCCCCTCGACCACGTAGATCACGTGGCTGCTCGCGTGCCCGTGGCGCTCGAGCACCATCCCCGGGTCGTAGATGGCGATGTTGATCACGTACTCCGGCGTGCGCAACAAGTTCTTCAGATGCACGCCAACCCGCCGGTCGCCGTGATTCTGGGAACGCACTTCGGAGTAGGGATACTCGTCCTGATGGACGATCACCAACCTCGCGCCGCCCTCCTGCTCTTCGATCATCGGCATCGCGGCCTCCTCGCTCAAACGAAGTCCTGCTTGGACCGGACTGGAGCAAGGCGAATGTACGCGGCCCGCCCGCGGGGGTCAAGCGAGCCCGCGGTGTATCACGCCAGCCGGTGCAACGGAAAAACGAGGCGCTTGACCTCGGCGACGGAGGCTTCAGCGAACGCCCGCGCCGCCTCTTGATAGCGCGGCTCGACCGAGGGCTCGACGTCGCGGAGGCGGCTCAGGCCGTACTCCGCCGCGTACGAGGGCGGTATCGCATCGGGTAGGTCGCCGCCCATCATCACTCCGAAGTCGAGCGCCCAGCCGCGCGCCACCGCCGACATGTCGTAACCGCCCCCGCCGAGCGCGACCCACTTCTCCACCATGCCGCCGAGCTTGCGCACCGCCTCGCCGTGGCCTTGGACGGTCATCGCCAGATGCGTAATGGGATCGTCGAAGTGCGTGTCCATGCCGAGCTGCGTCACCAACACGTCCGGGGCGAACGCCTCGGCGATCCGCGGAACGACGGAGTCGAACGCCCAGTGGAACGTCTCGTCGCCGGTATACGGGGCCAGCGGCACGTTGACCGAAAAGCCTCGGCCCTCGCCCGAGCCGAGCTCGCCGACCTCCCCCGTGCCGGGGAAGAGGTAGCGCCCCGACTCGTGCATCGACAGGGTCAGCACGTCGCTGGTCTCGTAGAACGCGGCCTGCACGCCGTCGCCGTGATGGCAGTCGATGTCCACGTACATCACTCGCAGGCCGCGGCGGCGCAGCGCCTCGATGGCGATGACCGGATCGTTGAAGATACAGAAGCCGGAGGCGTGGCCCGCCGCGGCGTGATGCAGCCCGCCGGCGACGTTGAAAGCCACGTCCACGCCGCCCTCGACGACGAGCTCCGCCGCCACCAGCGAGCCGCCGGTGGAGAGCGCCGAGGCCTCGAACATGCCCTCGTAGGGCGGATTGTCGCCATGGGCGCTGAAGTTGTAGCGCTCCGGCGTCACGCCGTCCTCTCCGCCGCTGATCCCCTGGACGGCGCGGACATACTCCACGGTGTGGAACCAGCCGAGCTCGTCGAGGGAGGCAGGGCGCGGCGCGACCTTGTCAGAGCGTTCGAACGCGCCGTAGGCGTCCAGGAGGTCGTGGGTGTAGCGCAGACGCGTGGGACGCATCACGTGGTCCTCGCGCAGCACGTGGCGGGAGACTTGATCGTCGTAGACGAAGGCGGCGCGCCTCATGGCCACAGTGTACTAGTATTGACGGGCTCGGAATGCTCCCGCAGGGAAGGCCAAGAACATGGCAACGAACACACCAACGTACATCTCCGCCGACGATCATCTGGACCTGAACGAGCTGCCGGCGGACCTCTGGAGCAGCCGCCTGCCAACCGAGTTCAAGGAGGCCGCACCGCAGGTCGTCCAAGACCCGAAGCGCGGCCCGATCTGGCAGGCGGACGGCGCGCGATGGGGTCCGCACGGCCCCGGACGCCCCGGCTCGATGCCGGGCCTCTTCGAGCGAGCCGGCATCGGCGGCGACTGGACCGTCCGCCCCTCGACCCCCGCGCTGCGGTTGGAAGACATGGACACGGACGGCGTCTACGCCCAGGTCATCTACCCTGGGCTGAAGGGGATCCCGGCATTGGAGCCGGCCCTACGCCGCGAGTGCATCAAGGTCTACAACGACTGGACGGCCGAGTTCGACGCGGCGGCCGGCGGACGCATCCACAACCTCGCCGTGCTCCCCACCGACGACCCCGAAGCGGCGGCGGTCGAGCTCCGGCGGACCGCCGCTCTCGGGCATCGCGGCGCGATCTTCGACCACACCGAGGAGGACCGCCCGATCTTCGATCCCGTCTGGGAGCCGCTCTGGACAGAGGCGGAGGCAGCGGGGATGCCGGTCTCCGTCCACCTGGCACAAGCGGGAACGCACAGCCTGCGCTCACGCCCCTCGAGCTGGATGATGGGCGCCTACGTCTCCGTCTCCGCGCTTCAGTTGGACGAAGTGCTGTCCAGCATCTGCTTCTGCGGCATGCTGGAGCGGCGGCCCGGACTCAAGATCGTGCTCGGAGAATCGGGCCTCTGGTGGATACCCTTCCTCGTTACCAAGATGGACGAGGTCTTCCACAAGTACCGGGGCACGTTCAAGGACTTCCGGCCCGAGGTTCCGCCGTCGGAGCTCTTCAAGCGGCAGGTGCTCACCACGTACCTCGGGGATCCGGCGAGCATCAAGCTGATGGCCGACTTCGCCCCGGACAGCATTATGTGGTCTTCGGACTATCCCCATCCGGGGAGCAGTTGGCCCCACTCGAAGGAAAGCATCGCGGAGGACCACATCGGCCTCGACCCCGCCGTCGTCGCCAAGCTCACCTGGGAGAACGCCGCCCGGCTCTACCGCATCGCCTGACAGCGCTAGATTTCGACGACCATGCCCTCGTAGGCCGCTTCGATTTCGACGCCCAGGCGGCGTGAGACTTCTGCCAATTCCGCCAATATCGCCTCTTCCAGCCAGGGCGTCATGTGGACGGTAATCACCCGCGCGGGAGCCGGTTTCGTCAAGTAGGAGGCCATTTCGGCCTCAAAACGGGCCGGTGTGAGATGCTTCGCTCCGCCGCCGTGGGCGTTGGGGTAGGTCACCTCGCAGAACAGCGCGTCGGGGGTCACGTGCTCCCACGCCGCCGCCAGACCACCGCCGGTGTCGCCGGTGTAGAACATGCTCCGGCCATCCGCCGAGCGCACCTCGTAGCCCACAGCGGGTACGCCGTGCTCGACGGGGACGGCGAGTGCCGTATGCCCTTCGATCTCGATCTCCTCGAACGGCTCGATGGGGTGGAGGTCGAGCGAGGGGAGATTGCCTCCGGGGAGGAACGTTGGGTAGAGCACGCCGTTGATCAGGTGCTCGCGAAGCTCGGTGAGCACGGGTTCGAGGCCGTAGACACGGGTGAGGCCGTGGCCGGCGGTGTTGATGGCGAGTAGCGGGACGCCGTGGATATGGTCGAAGTGGCGGTGGGTGAGGAGCACGGCGCGGACGCGGCGCTGTTCCTCAATCGTCAGGGCGGTGTGAACCGCGCCGGCGTCGATGCAGATGACGTCGTCGACGAGGAGGGAGACCGGCGCGGTAGTGGCGGAGGCGGCGTTGTGCGCGCCGAGAACGCGGACTCTCATGCCGCCGGGCTTTGCTCGTCCGACCGCGCGGGGGCGCGGGCCCCAAAGGTCTTGAGGAACAGATAGCCAGAGACGCCGGCGATCAAGGAAGCGATCAGCACGCCGATCTTCGCCTCTGAGGCGAGCTCGTCACCGTAGGCCAGGCCCGCGATGAAGATCGAGACGGTGAAACCGATACCGGCCAGCATGGCGGTCCCAGTGATGTGAGTCCAGGTAACCCCACGCGGCAGCACGGCCAGCCCGCTCTTGACCGCGATATAGGTGAACGCCGTCACGCCCAGGGTCTTCCCCACTACCAGTCCGGCGATGACGCCGAAGGTGACCGAGTTGGAGAAGGCGTCCGACAGCGCGCCGCCGGAGAGCGCGATGCCCGCGTTCGCCAGCGCGAACAACGGCAGTATGAGATAGCTGCTCCATGGGTGGACCTGGCGCTCCAGCCGTTCCAGCATCGATTCGCTCCCCTCGGCGAGATGGTCGATCTCCACGAGGGTGGCGCTCATCACCGGCTCGTCGTGCTTCTCGGCGGCAGCCTCGTAGCGGCTCGCCAGCGTCTCCATCGAAGGACGGAATCCAGCAGGGCTATAGCGCGAGTGGGCCGGCGTAAGGAAGCCGAGAATAACGCCGGCGATGGTGGCATGGATGCCCGATTCTTCGATGGCGGCCCAGAAGAGGAAGCCAAGAATGGCGTAGAGTCCAATGCTCCGACCGCCGACCCGGTAGGCCGCGACCATGGCGCCGAGAAGCAGCACACCCCAGCCCAAAGCTTGGACATCGACGCTGTCGGTGTAGAAGACGGCGATGACGAGAATCGAGCCGATGTCGTCGACGACGGCGAGGGCGAGGAGGAAGATACGGAGCTCCGCGGGAAGGAAACGTCCCAACAGCGCGAGCACGCCGAGCGCGAAGGCGATGTCGGTGGCGAGGGGAATCCCCCAGCCGCGGCCGTCCTCCCCCGTGCCGTTGAAGGCGAAGAAGATGAGGGCGGGCACGATCATCCCGCCGATGGCCGCCATCACGGGAAGCGCCGCCTTCCGAGGCTCGCGCAGCTCGCCATGGACGACCTCTCGCTTGATTTCGAGGCCGATAACGAAGAAGAAGACCGCCATCAGGCCGTCGTTGACCCATTCTTCGAGGGTGAGATGAATCCCGAATAGGCCGGCGTCGAAGCCGAGCTCGGTGTGCCAGAACTCGAAGTACTCGTGGTCGAACGGCGAGTTCACCCATATCAGGGCCGCCGCCGTTGCCGCCAAGAGGATGATGGAGGAGAGTTGTTCGGTCTTGATGAAGCGCGCGACGGGACGAACTATCCCGCTGAAGGCGTAGTCCCGCCCCCCGTGCTCGAGCAACGTCCATGGCTTGAAAGACCTCAACGCGTCCTCACTCAGTCATCCAACGCAACCTATCCATGGTAGCAAGTCGGCTCAACGGCGTGGGCCTTGCAGATGGTGTTCGAGGATGACGGCCGCCGCGCGTTTGTCGAGCGGCTCGTTGTTGTTGCCGCACTTGGGCGACTGAATGCACGAGGGGCAGCCCTCGCGGCAGGGGCACTCGCGGATGGCCCGCAGCGTCGCCGCCCAGAGCTCCTCGATGAGGTCGTAGCCCTTCTCCGCGATGCCCACGCCGCCGGGGTGGCCGTCGTAGATGAAGATCTGCGGCTTGCCGGTGTCGGGATGGAGGGCCGTCGAGACCCCGCCGATGTCGGCGCGGTCGCACATGGCGAAGAAAGGCAGCATACCGATGGCGGCGTGCTCGGCGGCGTGCAACCCGCCCGGAACGTCGAGTTTCAACCGGTCGATCTCGGCAAGCGCCGAGTCCGCGATGTCGGACCACAGCGCCGTCGTGGCGAACGACCGCGTCTGTGGCTCCAAGGGCACGTCGTCGATCACCGAGTCGGTGAATTGGCGCTTGCGCCGGTAGCCTATAACGGTGCGCGTCACGTCCACGTTTCCTAGAAAGACGTCGACCCCGTTCACGTTCTTCCTCGACGCCACGCGTTCGATGTCGATGTCGGTCGTGTGGCGGGTGACAGTGTAGTAGGGATCGGCGTGGGGCCGGACGCGGGCGGTGCGCGCCGCCATGTCGAGATCGGTGACGAAGAAGGGCTCCCCCTGGTGCAGATAGACCGCGCCGGGGTGAAGCTGCGAGAAGACGATCGAGGCGTCCACGTGCTCAAGGAGCGCGCCGCTCGTCTCCTCCACCACCAGGAACCGATCGCCGGACGCGGAGCGGATGTCGACATGCTCGGCGGGGTAGGCGACGCCGGGGGAGGGGAACCAACGGCCGCGCGCCTCGTGGACGGCGCCCTGTTGCTCCATGTGCGGCAGCAGGGCGCGCATCTCCTCGCCGAACAACGCCTCGTCGTTCGGCTCCAGCGGGGCCTCGAAGGCGGCGCAGGCGAGATGCGGTTCGAGGACGTAGGGATTGGCGGGCGCGATGAGCACGTGCTCCTGCGGCTTGCCGAAGAAAGCGGCGGGGTGGCGCATGAGGTACTGATCGAGCGGGTTGTCGGAGGCGATCATCACGCTGAGGGAGCGTTCCCCGCCGCGTCCGCTGCGGCCCGCCTGCTGCCACGCGCTGGCGACCGTGCCGGGGTAGCCGTTGAGCACCGTCGCGTCGAGGTCGCCCACGTCGATACCGAGTTCGAGGGCGTTGGTCGCCGAGACGCCGAGCAGCGAGCCTTCGAAGAGTCCCTGCTCGATGGCGCGGCGGTCCTCAGCCAGATAGCCGGCGCGGTAGGCCCGGACACGCCCCGAGAGCGGCACCGACTCCTGCTTCAAGCGGTCGCGGGTGTAGATATAGACAAGCTCGGCGGTCTTGCGGCTGCGGCTGAAGGCGATGGTGCGGACCTCGTCCTTCACCAGCTCGGAGAAGACGTGCGTGGCTTCTGAGTTCGGGCTGCGGCGCGCCGTCTGCTCCTCATCCATGAGCGGCGGGTTCCACAGCACGAAGTCCTTCCCGCCGTAGGGAGAGCCGTCGTCGTCGATGACCTCGAACGGCAGCCCCGTCAGGCGTTCGGCGTGCTCGCCCGGATTCGCCACCGTCGCCGAGCACAGCACGAACTGCGGGGCGCCGCCGTAGAGGGCGCAGACGCGACGCAGCCGCCGGATGACGTTCGCTACGTGCGACCCGAAAACCCCGCGGTAGACGTGGCTCTCGTCGATGACGACGTAGCGGAGCCCGGCGAAGAAGCGTTTCCACGCGGCGTGGTTGGGGAGGATGCCGAGGTGCAGCATGTCGGGGTTGGTGATGACGACCTGACCGGCGCGGCGTATCTCGGCCCGGTCGCGGGACTCCGTGTCGCCGTCGTACGTCGCGCAGCGGAGCGCCGGGTCCATGCAGCCGCCAAGCTCGCGGAGCTTGCGCAGTTGGTCCTGGGCCAGCGCCTTGGTGGGGAAGAGATAGAGCGCGCGCGAGCCCCGCGTCCGCAGCAGGCGCTCCAGCACCGGGACGTGATAGCAAAGGCTCTTCCCGCTCGCGGTGGCGGTGGACACGACCACGTTGCCGCCCTCACGGAGCGCCTCGATGGCCCGCGCCTGGTGTTCGTAGAGCGGCAGGAACCCCAGCGATTCGAGATGCGTTTCCAGGGCGCCGGGGAGCGGCTCGGATAGCTCGCGGGGGCGAACGGGGCGAGGCTGGACGTCTTCCAGATGCACGATCTGGCCGTCGTACCAGTCCTGCTCACGGACGCGCGCCAGGAAGGCCTGTGTGTCCACCGTCTCGCTCAGGGCGTAGCGACCGGCGCCCGCCGCGCCGTGGCTAGACGCCGTCGATGATTTCTATCTCGTAGTCCAGCAACTCGGCATCGCCTAGCTGCCGCTCAATATAGTGCACGACGTTTGAGAGCATGGAGTTGGCGTGCCGGCCGTCGTTGCTCACGCACGTCAGCCCAAAGGTGAGCCGCTGCCATGCCTCCTGGTCTTCGATCTCGGCGATGGCGACGTTGAACTTGGCACGGACCTTGGAGGCAATCGAGTGGGCGATCCGCCGCTTCCCCTTAATGTTGTCGTTTTCAGGGATTCTCAGGGAGAGTCTGCAAACGCCTATGTGCATGGCCCACCGATTATAACCCCCCGCGTTCACCCATTCGTTACACTGGCGCGATTGACGCTACCGCCGGTGTCTCCTTAGAATTGTGAATCTTGTAGCAATCCGACGGCTCTTTCGCGCAGTGTCCCCACAAGCTATGGCAAGGCCATCAGACGCGGAGAAAACGGGCTACGTTCGCCGCCTGTTCGGGCGCATCGCTCCCCGGTACGACCTTGGGAACCGCGTCATCAGCCTCGGCCGCGACCGGGGCTGGCGGCGCGCGGCGGTCAGGGACTTCGCCCCCGCCGCGGGAGAACGCATCTTGGACGTGGGATCGGGCACCGGCGACCTGTCGCTGGCGTTGGCCTCGGCAGGGGCGTCGGTCACGGCCTGCGATCTAAGCGCTCCCATGCTGCGGATCGGGGCGCGGCGGGCGCGCGAGGCCAACGGCGGCGGCCTCGACATCTCCCACGTCCTCGCCGACGCGCTGTGCCTCCCCTTCGCCGATGCCGTGTTCGACGGCGCGGCGGCGGCCTTCACGGTGCGGAACTTCGCCGACTTGGGCCGGGGCCTGGCGGAGATCGCGCGGGTGCTCAAGCCCTCGGGGCGCTTCCTCTGCCTGGAGTTCACCCAACCTCCCTCGGCCCTCGTCAGCGCGCTCTACCGCCCCTACCTCAACTACGTGCTGCCAATCCTCGGCGGCGCGGTGACGGGCGACGCCGGCGCCTACCGCTATCTGACCGCTTCGATCAAGTCCTTTCCTGGGCCCGACCCGCTGGCCGGCCTCATGCGGGCCGCGGGATTCTCCCGCGTCGATTGGCGGCTGCTGAACCTGGGTTCCGTCGCCATCCATCTCTGCCGAAAGGAGCCGGCGGGCCTACCATCCCAGCCTTCACCCGCCACGGTTTGACTCAAGCACACGCGCCGGTACCGCAGAATATTCCCGAAGTCGTGATCCTCCGGCTTCCGCTCTATGTGCGCGTGCTAACGCAGCTCCGCGACGACGGCACCGAGGTCGTGAGCTCGCGGGAGCTCGGCAACCGCCTCGGCGTCACCCCGGCGCAAATACGAAAAGACCTGAGCTACTTCGGGCGCTTTGGGAAGCAGGGACGGGGCTACAACGTGGGCTATCTCGTCGGCGAGCTGCGCGGCGTCTTGGGACTCGACCGTGAGTGGAATACCGCCGTTATCGGCGTGGGCCGTCTGGGGCGGGCCATTATCAACTATCCCGGCTTCGGTCCCGAGGGATTTCGCGTCGTCGCCGCGTTCGATAACGACCCCGACCAGATCGGGCGCGAGCTAGCCCACCTCAAGGTGCTCTCGACGAACGACCTCCCCAAGGTGATGGGTACGAAGAAGATCGACATCGCCATCGTCGCAGTGCCGGCGCAGACGGCGCAAACGGTCATCGATCAGCTCGTCGCCTGCGGGGTCAAGGCAATCCTGAACTACGCGCCGATCGCGCCGCAGGCGCCCGAAGACGTGCGGGTGCGCAACATCGACCCCGTGCTCGGCCTGCAGACAATGACCTACCACCTCGCGTCGCGTCAGGACGCGGATGCGGGGAAGCCGCCGCGCGCCTAGGAGCCGGGACGCGGCGGCGCGGGAGCGCCGGTGGCGCGGCGGCGGCGGGCCACCCGCAGGCGGATGTTCGCCCGCCGAAAGGAACTCAGGGCGCGCTCCAAGTCAAGGTCGGTGGTGTGGGAGGCGATCTGCTCTTGGGCCTTCTTCATCGCCTCCTCGGCGCGAGCGAGGTCGATCTCGTCGGCGCGCTCCGCGGAGTCGGCAAGCACGATGACCCGGTTGTCGAGGATTTCAAGGAAGCCGCCGGCCACGGCGAAGGAGAGCGTGTCGCGGCCCCCGTCCTTGAGGCGTATCTCGCCCGGTTCGAGCATGGTGAGCAGCGGGGCGTGGCGGGGCAGCAGGCCTAGCTGGCCTTCGGAGCCGGGCGCGATGATCATGTCGGCCTCGGCTTCGAGGACGGTGCGCTCGGCGGTGACAATCTCGATTTTCAGCTTCGCCATTGGTTTGTTCTCCGGCGCTGCGCGCGGGCGGAGCGGTCCGGCCGTTTAGTTGCGGGCCAGCATCTTCTGGCCATCTTCGACGGCCTCCTCGATGGTCCCTTTCATGTAGAAGGCCTGCTCGGGGATGTCGTCGTGCTTGCCTTCCAGGATCTCCTTGAAGCCGCGCACGGTTTCGACGACGGGCACGTACCGGCCTTCGATGCCGGTGAACGGCTCGGCGACGAACATCGGCTGGGTGAGGAAGCGCTGGATCTTGCGGGCCCGGGACACGGTCTGCTTGTCCTCTTCCGACAACTCCTCCATGCCCAGAATCGCGATGATGTCCTGCAAGTCCTTGAAGCGCTGGAGCACCAGGCGGACGCCCTGCGCGGCATCGTAGTGGTCTTTGCCCACGATGTTGGCGTCGAGGACGCGCGAGCTCGACACCAGCGGGTCGACGGCGGGATAGAGCGCCTGGGCGGCCAGGTCGCGGTCGAGGGAGATCACCGCGTCGAGGTGGCCGAACGTCGTCGCCACGCCGGGGTCGGTGTAGTCGTCGGCGGGGACGTAGATCGCCTGGAACGAGGTGATCGAGCCGTTCTTGGTCGAGGTGATGCGCTCCTCGAGGTCGCCCATCTCGGTCGAGAGCGTCGGCTGATAGCCCACCGCCGAGGGCATGCGCCCGAGCAGCGCGGACACTTCCATGCCGGCGAGGATGTAGCGGTAGATGTTGTCGATGAAGAGCAGGACGTCCTGGCCCTCGCGGTCGCGGAAGTACTCCGCCATGGTGAGACCGGTGAGGGCGATGCGGAGGCGCACCCCCGGCGGCTCGTTCATCTGCCCGAAGACGAGCACGGTCTTGTCGATGACGCCCGACTCCTGCATCTCGTGCCAGAGGTCGTTGCCCTCGCGTGAGCGCTCGCCCACGCCGGCGAAGACGGAGAAGCCGCCGTGCTCGGTGGCGATGTTGCGGATCAGCTCCTGAATGACGACGGTCTTGCCGACGCCGGCGCCGCCGTAGGCCCCGATCTTGCCGCCCTTGGCGAACGGCGTGATGAGGTCGAGCACCTTGATGCCGGTCTCGAGGACCTGCGCTTCGGTGACCTGGTCCTCGAACGGAGGCGCGGCCCGGTGGATGGGCCATCGCTCCTCGGCCACGACGTCGCCGAGGTTATCCAGGGTCTCGCCGGTGACGTTGAAGAGGCGGCCGAGAGAGGTGCGGCCCACGGGGACGGCGATAGCCTGGCCGGTGTCCACGGCTTCGGCGCCGCGGCTGAGGCCCTCGGTGGCGCCGAGGGCAAGGCAGCGCACCCAGTTGTTCCCGATGTGCTGCTCGACTTCGAGGACGAGCTTCTCGCCGTTCTGGCCGATTTCCAGCGCATTGTAGATAGCGGGCAACTCCGCCGCGGCGAACTCGACGTCCACCACGGTGCCGATGATTTGCACAACCTTACCGGTTGCCATCTAGAGAACCTCCTGCTCAAGGAGAGCCGTCGAGGAAAGCGACGTTGGTATTGGTATCACGAAACCTTATCCTTCCAGCGCCACGACGCCGCCGGTTATGTCGAGAAGTTCGCCGGTAATCGCGGCCTGGCGGACCTTGTTCATTTCGAGGGTTAGGCCATCAATCATTTCGTTGGCGCTATCGGTCGCGTTCCGCATGGCGACCATGCGGGCGGAGTGCTCACTCGCATTGGCTTCGAGGAGGGCCTGGTAGATCTGCACGTCGATGAAACGCGGTAGCAGCTCCCGCAGGACGCTCGCGGCGTCCGGTTCGTAGATATAGCTCGCGTGCGCCGCCACGGCGCCGTCGGCCGCCTCCGGCTCGATGGGCAGGAGCTGCCGCACCACGGGGCGCTGCACGACCATCGAGACGAACTCGGCGAAGATCAGATAGACACGGTCGGCCTGCCCCGAGATATAGGCGTCGGTGATCAGCCGGGTAATACCCTGAATATCGAGGACGCTGAAACGGTCGCCCATGTCGGTGAAGGAGGCGGTGACGTTCTGGCCGTAGCGCACCAGGAAGTCGCGGCCCTTCTTGCCGACGGAAACGGCGGAGACGGGCTGTTTCTCTTCGAGTACGAACTGCGAGGCGCGCCGGTTGAGGTTCGAGTTGAGGCCGCCGGTGAGGCCGCGGTCGGGCGTGACGTGGAGAATCTGGACGTTGCGCACTTCCCGCTTTTCGAGCAGCGGGTGCAGGTCGTCGAGGTTCTCCGACTGGGCCGCGAGGTGCCCCAGGACGCTGAGCAGCTTGTCGGCGTAGGGCCGTCCGGCGAGCACCCGCTCCTGGGCGCGGCGCATCTTCGACGCCGCGATCATCTCCATGGCGCGAGTGATCTTCGCCGTATTCTCGACGCTCCGGATGCGCCGCCGTATGGTCCGTAGGTTCGGCATGGTTCAGCCTAGTAGGGGACTGAGTCCTTGAATTCCTGGATCGCGGTCTTCAGATTCTCGGCGGTGTCGTCGGACACGTCGTTGGTCTCGGTGATGGCGGCGAGGATTTCGGGGTGGTTGGTGCGCATGAACTCGACGAAGGCGGCGTCGAAGGCGGTGACCTTTTCGACGGGCACGTCGTCGAGGAAGCCGTTGACGCCAGCGTAAAGCACCGCGATCTGATCGGCGAGGGAGTAGGGGCCGTACTGTCCCTGCTTCAGCAGCTCGGTCATGCGCTGGCCGCGCTCGATCTGGGCGCGGGTGGTGGCGTCGAGGTCGGCGGTGCCGAACTGAGCGAAGGCGGCGAGGGCGCGGAACTGGGCGAGGTCGAGCCGCATGCCGCCGGCGACTTTCTTCATCGCCCGCGTCTGCGCCGAGCCGCCCACCCGCGACACCGAGACGCCCACGTTCATCGCGGGGCGCACCCCGGAGTTGAACAGGTCGGTCTCGAGGAAGATCTGCCCGTCGGTGATCGAGATCACGTTGGTGGGCACGTACGCCGAAACGTCGCCGGCCTGGGTCTCGATGATGGGCAAGGCGGTGATCGAGCCGCCGCCAAACTCGGCGTCGAGGTTGGCCGAGCGTTCGAGGAGCCGGCTGTGCAGGTAGAAGACGTCGCCGGGGTAGGCTTCGCGTCCGGGCGGGCGCCGCAGCAGCAGCGACATCTGGCGATAGGCCCAGGCGTGCTTCGAGAGGTCGTCGTAGATGATCAGGGCATCCTTGCCCTGATCCATGAAGAACTCCGCCATGGAGGTGCCGGAGTAGGGGGAGAGGTACTGGAGCGCCGCGGAGTCCGAGGCGTTGGCGGCGACGATGATCGTGTGCTCCATCGCGCCCGCGGCTTCGAGGATGCCTACAGTCTGGGCCACCTTGCTGGCCTTCTGGCCAATGGCGACGTAGACGCAGATCAAGTCGCCGCCCTTTTGATTGATGATGGCGTCGATCGCGATGGCGGACTTGCCCGTGGTGCGGTCGCCGATGATGAGCTCGCGCTGGCCGCGCCCGATGGGAATCATCGCATCGATGACCTTGAGGCCGGTCTGCACGGGGCGGTTGACCGACTTGCGGGTCACCACGTTGGGGGCAATCTTCTCGACGGGGCGGGTCTCGCTCGTCTTGACCGGGCCTTTGCCGTCGATGGGCCGGCCCAGCGAATCGACCACGCGGCCGATCATGGCCTCGCCCACGGGCACCTCGGCGACGCGCCCCGTGGCGCGGACTTCGTCGCCTTCCTTGATGAGCGAGTCATCGCCGAAAATCACGACGCCGACGGTCTCCTCTTCAAGGTTCAACGCCATGCCCTGGACGTTGCCCGGCAGGTCCACCAGTTCGCCGTAGCTGATGCCGGTGAGTCCGTGCACCCGAGCGATGCCGTCGCCAACCTCGACGACGGTCCCAACGTCCACGGTCGTCGTGGAGGCTCCGTATTGCTCGATCTGCTGCTTGATAATCGCAGCGATGTCGTTTGCCGCCATGCTCTGCTCCCCAGCCGCTCTCGCGGCCTCTTGGGTTACCCGTATATTGGTCTTAGCGCTTGTCTCTGGTTATCGTAATCTCGCTGCCGTTATGTCGTTTGTCGTTCCTTGCGCCGCGGTCGCTAGGCCGCGCCCTCGTGCAGGGTGCGGCGCAGGGTGTTCAACTTCGAGCGAACGCTGCCGTCGACGACCCGGTCGCCGATCTTGACAACCATGCCGCCGACGAGGGACGAGTCGGTGCGGTATTCGAGGCGCACCTCTTTCCCGGTCACGTCCGCGAGCCACTGTTCGATTCGGCCGCGTTCCGCCTGATCGGCGTCCACCGCGGTGACGACCTCGGCGCGCACGATGCCGCGGTGCTCGTCGAGGAGGCGGTGAAACTCACGGGCGACCGGCGCGGCGAGGGCGGCGAGCCGGCCCTTGGCGACTAGCAGTGTCGCCAGGTTCAGCCCCTCCGCGCTCAACGCGGGGAGTATCCGGGCCAAGACTTCGCGTTTCTGTTCGATCGACAGCTTCGGACTCTCCACCAACTCGGAGAAGCCTTCCTGCGCGGCGGCTTCGGCGAGCGCTTCCAGATCGCCCACCCACGCGTCCATCGTGTCGCGCTCGCGGGCGATCTCGAACGCCGCTTGGGCGTAACGTCTCGCCGATGCTCCAGGTGACGGCACTGCTTTGTTTCCTTACACGCTCGGGTATCTAGTTCTGACTCGCGCCGTTCTGCATGCCCTCTTGGAGGACTTCCTCGATCAACTCGCGGTGCTGCGCCTCGTCGAGCGAGGAATTGATGACGCGCTCCGCGGCGAGGATGGCGAGGTCGGAGAACTGCGTTCGCAGCTGCTCCAGCGCCTCGTCGCGCTCGCGTTGGATGTCGGCTTGGGCGCGGGCCGTGATCAGCTCCGCGTCGCGCCGCGCCTGCTCGCGGGCCTCTTCGCGCACCCGCTCGGCGACTTGCGTCGCCTGGGCCACGATGCCGCGGCCCTCCTGGCGGGCCTCATCAATCTGCTTCCGCACCGCTTCCTCGGCCTCGGCGCTCTCCGCCTTCAGCCGGTCGGCCTGCTCCAAGCTTTCCTTGATCCGCTCGCCGCGCTGGTCCAGCATCCGCGTCACAGGCTTGTACAGCAAGAGGTACAGCACCGTCAGCAGGATGGTGAAGTTGATGATCTGGGCGACCAGACCTGGTAGGTTGATCCCTAGTGCATCCACGCAGACCCCCTTGGTTCCACCAATGGAGCGCCCGGAGACCTATGGCGGTCTCCGGCCCTTTACTCCTGTTCGAACCGCTAGAGGACGAAGGCGATAATGACGGCCACGATCAGGGCGTAGATCGCGATCGCTTCAGCGAACGCGATGCCCAGGATCATGTTCGTCCTGATCGAATTCTCGGCTTCCGGGTTGCGGCCCAGAGCCTCCATCGCGCGGGCGACCAGCATACCGATGCCGATGCCAGGGCCGATGGCGCCGAGGCCGATCGAGAGACCGGCCCCGATGGCCTTCAAGCCGCTGTCGCCGACCGCGGTTTGAGCCAACACCGAAAAGAGTGCATCCATAATTCCTGTCCTCCTACGTTTCTGCCTGACTCAGTTGCTTGCTCTCTAGATTCACGTTCCGTTATCGAAGCCGGGCGCGCCCGGCGGAAATGTCACGCTAATGACCGCCCCCGTGGCTCTCCTCGCCCTGGTCGTCATGGGAGGTCGTCGCCAGCACCGCGAACACCAGCGTGAGCATCGCGAAGACGACGGCCTGAATGAACCCCACGAAGACCTCGAGCAAGAAGGGGAAGACGAACACTCCGGCCATGATCGGCAGCAGGAAGGCGACGGAGAAGATAAGGACTTCGCCGGCGAACATGTTACCGAAGAGCCGGAAGCTGAAGCTGATGATCTTGGCGAACTCGCTGATCGCCTCAAGGATGCCGATGATGAACCCGAGCGGGCCCTGGCGGAGCTGAATGAACCGCGACACGTAGCTGAAGAAGCCGTTGGCCCGAATCCCCCACCACTGCACCATGAACATGGCGACGAGGGCGATGGCCAGCGTGTTCATCAAGTCGGTGTTCATGCCGCGGAAGAACGGGAGCAGGCGGCCGACGGTCTTGCCTTCGAGGTCGGCCTCCGCCTCGCCGGTGGCGACGACGCCCGTCCGCGGCGCCCACTCGGTGAAGCTCCACCACTCGCCCAACTCGATTTCCTTGGCCTTGCC
This sequence comes from Dehalococcoidia bacterium, assembly GCA_965261455.1. Lineage (GTDB taxonomy): Bacteria > Chloroflexota > Dehalococcoidia > SHYB01 > SHYB01 > DAOUKH01. The sequence goes on from OZ253453.1 coordinate 1,301,801, forward strand.
GAAGCCGATGGGGATGAGGCGCGCGCCGTCGTCGCCGTCAAAGATAACGAGCTTGTCCGAGCCGGAGCCGTCTTCGATAAGCTGCGTGAGCGTGGGCAGGCCAAGCTCGTGGGCGACCACGTCGACTTCGTGAGGGTTGGGCGGTCCCGCCCCCTCGAACGTCGCCGTCTCGTGATAGTGCTCGACCTCTTCCTCGTAGTGGCGCAGGGCCTCTTCGAGGTGATGGAGCGCTTCGCTGTTGGCGCCGGGGGCCGCGAGGGCCGTTTCGATCTTGCTCGCGAGGTCGGCGGAAGCCTCCTCGACACCGTGGAACAGGACGTACTGGCCGGTCTCGACCTTGCCGATCGTGCCGTAGATCGGCGTGAGTGAGGTCCAGTTGCCGACAAGGATGAAGATGAAGATGGTGGCGATAAGGGGGAAGAACATCCTGCCCCGCTTCTTGCCCGCCATGTCCTCGACGATGCCCAGAAGCCAGCCGACCATGCCCTCGACGAGGTTCTGCATCCGGCTGCTGGGAATCAGGGTGAGGTTGCGCGTCCCCAGCCACACGATGAGGACCACCACCGCCATCGCGATCCATGCCGCGATGATGCTGTTGGTGATGTTCCAGACGCCGAAGATGTCCTTGGCGACCGTCTCGGCGGCGAGGGAGATAAAGGGAATGGGGAAGTTGAGGAAGAGTCGGCCCGCCACCGTAGCTGCGAAGGCTACGAGGACGAGGAGGATGACTTTCTGTTTCCCGGTCACTCGTCGTTCCCCGGGCGGGGGGCGCGGCCTTGCGCCTCTCGCTTATATAACGGCATCAGCATTTTGAACATGCCGTAGAAACCGGAGCCGGTCCCTAACAGCAGCCCGAGGAGGAGAAAGACCGGCTCGGTCCCCAACCACCTGTCGAGGTAGTAGCCGCCGCCGATCCCGATACCCAGGCTAGCGGAGAAGTACCACCCGAAACCCAGAAGCCGCAGCACGTCTTTCTGACGTATGAGCGTCGGGGTCGAATCGGGTTCCTCGTCGGGCTTGTGCATTCTATCACAACCCCTTTGACTGTCAACAAACGCGCGCGCATCCGTCCTCGGACGTGTCCATGCGCCGGCGGCGGAGTTCGCCGCGCCATTCTAATCGTCGCGGCGGCGATTGAGAAGCGCCTGACGGGCGTCTTGCCTCAGCCTTCGGAGACCTTTGCGCAACCCGCCGGAGTCTTGGCGGGGGGAGCGTGGGGCTGCCTTAAGCCTCTCCCCCCTCTGGGGGAGATTTGAGAGAGGGCGCGCGCCACTAGGCGCGCGAGCGCCCGAAGGGCGCTGCTCCCTCCCCGGTCTCGGTTACGCAAACGTCTCCCCACGGGAGAAGATTGAGATGAGGGGCCGCCTCGCAACCACCGCGGGGTATCGAAGTCCGCCACCATCGCGGTCAGTGCTCAAGCATGGGTGGGGCCGGGAGGTCTTGCCTCTTCTCCCAACGGAGACCTTTGCAAAACCGACTGCGGTCCTGGCAGGGGGAGCGGAGGTGGCATTCACTTAAACCTCTCCCCCTCTGGGGACCTTTGCAAAACCGACTGCGGTCTTGGCAGGGGGAGCGGAGGTGGCATTCACTTAAACCTCTCCCCCCTCTGGAGACCTTTGCAAAGACTGCGGTCCTGGCGGAGGGAGCGGAGGTGGCATTCACTTAAACCTCTCCCCCTCTGGGGGAGACTGAGAGAGGGCGCGCGCCGCAGGCGCGCGGGCGCCCGTAGGGCGCCTCTCCCCAAGTTACGCAAACGTCTCCACAAGAGGAGCGGTCGAAGGGGAGGACGCTTCGCGAAAGCGCCCCTGCGGGAGCGAGATCCCCGCGAACGCGGGAATGGCGAATGAGGGCGGGTTACGCAGCGTCTGCAGCGGGGAAGACCGGAGATGGGGCGGCGAGAGCGGCTACTTGCCTTCTTCCTTCTCTTTGCCCTCTTCCTTCTCCTTGCCCTCTTTGCCCAGGCCGCTGAGGTCGAGCGTGTCGATGAACGACTTGAACGCCGACATGCGCTTGATCTCTTCTTCGCCCAACGGGCGGGCGGGATGCTCCGCCTGCTCGGCCTCGGCGACGGTGATGGGCTTGCCCGTCTCCTTGTCGAGGAAGATGGCCGCCTTGGATAGCACCGCTTCCTCGGTAAAGACGGGGACCTTGGAGCGCACCGCCAGCGCCAGCGCGTCGCTGGGCCGCGAGTCGATCTCGACGCTCTTGTCGCCGACGTTGAGGACGATTTTGGCGAAGAAGGTGTCGTTCTGCAGGTCGTGGACGATGATCGAGCTGACGCTGCCACCAAGCTCCGAGATGACATTGCCGAGCAGGTCGTGGGTCAGCGGGCGCGGCACGCTGACATCCTGGAGTTTGACCGCGATGGCGTCGGCTTCGGCGGGCCCGATCCAGATGGGCAGGTAGCGATCAGCCGACTTCTCCTTAAGGATGACCACGCGCTGGTAGTTCATCAGGCTGACGCGAATGCTATCGATGGTCATCTCAACCATACGGGGACCTCGCGGTTCGGATGGTTCCGAAGCTCGACCGGTTTCTGAAAGAGATTAGCGGGCATACTACGCCCCGCCTCGCGGGGGTGTCAACGAAAGACCCTCCGCAAGACGGCGGGCCGCTTCTGTTGTCGCTCGCTTGTCTTCAGGAGGACGGCGCGGGCCTGACCGACCGCACCCGCGTGCGGAGCGCCGAGCGCGCCATCAGCTGCCGGCGTCCGCAGCGAAGACACACCAGGCCGATGTCGGCCCCCAGCCGCGACACGGTCCACTCATAGGACCCGCAGGGATGCTTCTTCTTCAGCACGACGACATCTCCCAAGCGCAGCGTGAGGATTTCTTCGGGCATGGGGGCCGTCCTCTCGCCTCTGGCGCTCGGCTACCGGCGCGCCGGCAGGGCCTCGCGCATGTAGCCGCGGGCGCGGACGGCGGCGCGGCGCGCGGCATCGGCGAAGCCGCCGGCGCTGTCCTCTCGGAACGCGTACAGAATCTCGCGCGAGGAGTTGATGATCGCCAGCTCGCCGTTGGCGTCGACCCCGCCCCGCACCGCCGCCGCGAGATCGCCGCCCTGCGCGCCGACGCCGGGAATCAGCAGCGGCATCGAGGGGCAATGCTCACGCACCCAGCGGAGCTCGTCGGGCTGCGTCGCCCCGACCACGAGGCCAACATTGCCCCGCGTGCTCCATTCCTGCGCCATGAGCGCGACGCGTTGATAGAGCGGCATCGGCGCGCCGCCGTCGAGCGCGGGCGTCGTCGTGAGCAACGACTGGAGGTCGGACGAGCCGGGGTTCGAGGTGCGGCACAGGATGAAGACGCCCTTCTCGCCGTAGTCCAAGAACGGCTCCAGACTATCGCCGCCCAGGTAGGGATTGACCGTGGCGGCGTCGAAACCCCAGGTCTCGAAGAGCGCCTTGGCGTAGGCCCGCGCGGTGTTGCCTATGTCGCCACGCTTGGCGTCGGCGATCACGGGTATGCCGGCGGGTACAGCGGCGACGGTGGCTTCGAGGGCGCGGAGGCCGTCGATCCCAGACTGCTCGTAGAAGGCAATGTTGGGCTTGTAGGCGCAGACGAGGTCGCTGGTCGCCTCGATGATGGCGCGGTTGAAGTCCGCCGTCGAGACGCCTTCCGGCAAGCGGTCAGGGTCGGGGTCGAGGCCAATGCACAGGAGGGAGTCGTTGGCCCGCGCAGCGCGGCGAAGCTTGTCGATGAAAGCGGCCACGGCTCGCATTATACGCGTCCTTACGCGCCCGCGTGCTACACTGGAAAGCGCGGCATTCTTCAGATTTACCGGCCCTCGGACAGGTCTGCGACTCTTGGGCAACTTCCGCTTCCTCACCTCCGGCGAGTCCCACGGCAGGGGCCTCAACGTCATCGTCGAGGGCGTTCCCGCCGGGCTGCCGCTTACCAAAGACTACCTGCGCCACGACATGGAGCGCCGCCAGAAGGGCTACGGCCGCGGCGGGCGCATGAAGATCGAGAAGGACGAGGCGAAGATCATCGCCGGCGTCCGCCACGGCCTCACGCTGGGCAGCCCCATCTCCCTCTGGGTGCAAAACCGCGACTGGGTGAACTGGGAGCACGGCATGTCGCCCGACCCGCTCGGCGACGGCCCCCACGAGGGCAAGGGCCTCGAACGGGTGACCCGGCTGCGGCCCGGACACGCCGACCTCCCCGGCGTGGTGAAGTTCGGCCAGGACGATGTACGCAACATCCTCGAGCGCGCCAGCGCGCGCGAGACCGCGGCCCGTGTCGCCGCCGGCGGGGTGGCCCGCCGCTTCCTCGAAGACCTTGGCGTCGAGATCAACGCCCACGTCGTCTCCATCGCCGGCGTCGAGTCCAAGCCCCAGGGCCCCATCGACTGGGACGCCGTCGAGGCCTCGCCGGTGCGCTGCGCCGACCCCGACGCCGAGCGGCCCATGATGGCGGCAGTCGACGCGGCAAAGCGGGCCAAGGACACCGCCGGCGGCGTCTTCGAGGTGATCGCCACCGGCGTCCCCATCGGCCTTGGCAGCCACGTCCAATGGGACCGCAAGCTCGACGGCATGTTGGCCCAGGCGATGATGAGCATCCACGCCGTCAAGGGTGTCGAGATCGGCCTCGGCTTCGCGCAGACGCGGCTCATGGGGTCGAAGGTCCACGACATCATCGAGCCGTGGGCCGGCGGCGCGCCGAAGTGGACCCGCCGAGGCAACAATGCCGGCGGCCTCGAGGGGGGCATGACGACGGGCCAGCCCATCGTCATCCGCGTGGCCATCAAGCCGATCTCGACGCTGGCCAAGCCGCTGCCGTCGGTGGACATGGACACCGGCGAGGTGGTCGAGGCGCACTACGAGCGCAGCGACGTCTGCCAGGTACCGCCGGGCTGCGTCGTCGGCGAGGCGATGATGGCGCTGATACTCGCCGGGGCCATGCTCGAAAAGTTCGGCGGCGACCACATCGACGAGACCCGCCGCAACCATCGCGCCTACATGGAAGCGAGCGGTCAAGCGTAGCCCCAACCTCTCCCCCTCGGGGAGCACCTTAAGCCTCTCTCCCTCTGGAGACCTTTGCAAAACCGACTGGGGTTCTGGCGGGGGAGCGGAGGTGGCATTCACTTAAGCCTCTCTCCCTCTGGGAGAGACTGAGAGAGGGCCGGGGCGGGGCATCCACCTTAACCCCTCCCTGTAGGGGAGCACCTTAAGCCTCTCTCCCTCTGGGAGAGACTGAGAGAGGGCCCGGGGCGGGGCATCCACCTTAACCCCTCCCCGTAGGGGAGCACCTTAAGCCTCTCTCCCTCTGGGAGAGACTGAGAGAGGGCCCGGGGCGGGGCATCCACCTTAACCCCTCCCCGTAGGGGAGCACCTTAACCCCTCCCCGTAGGGGAGCACCTTAAACCCCTCCCCCGCCGGGGAGCACCTTAAGCCTCTCCCCTTTGGGGGAGATTGAGAGAGGGCGGGGGTGGGGTGGGGCGGCCTTCCCTCCCCGGCGCCGGTACACTGTACTGAGACATGCGTCGTCCGAAACCGTTCCGGGAATGGAAGCGCTGGGCGGGAACGCTGGGGCTGGTCGCGGCGTTGGCGACCATCACCACGGCGTGCGGCGTCGACCTGCCCGGCGCGGCACCGACGGCCACGCTCACGCCCGCGCCCACCCCCACGTCCGGCCCTTTGCTTGTCGCCGCGCCCACGGCCTTGCCCAGCGGCCTGCCGCAACTGACGGTCCGTGCGGTGCCAAGCGATCTGCCCAAGTATGATCGCGACGACTGGCGCCAATGGGTGGACGACGACGGCGACTGCCAGAACGCCAGGCACGAGACGCTGGTCGAGGAGTCGAGGATTGCGGTCACGTTCACCAACGAGGAGCGCTGCTCGGTGGCGACGGGGGAATGGCTCGACCCCTTCACCGGCGACATCCTCACCTCGGCGCGCGACCTCGACGTCGACCACATGGTCCCCCTCTCCAACGCGCACCGCTCCGGCGCCTGGGCCTGGGACGACGCCCGCCGCCGCGCCTACGCCAACGACCTCTCCTACCCCAACCACCTGATCGCGGTGACAAACTCGGTGAACCGCGCCAAGTCCGACCAAGGCCCCGAGTGGTGGAAGCCGCCCGATGAGTCCTACTGGTGCCAGTACGCGAGGGACTGGGCCAACATCAAGGCCGCCTGGGGCCTCTCCGCGACGCAGCCAGAATGGGACGCCCTCCTGTCAATGACCGCCACCTGCGACGGCCAAGCCCCTCCCGCTCCCCCACCGCCGACGGCCACACTCGCCCCCGGCGCAACGGTCTACAGCTCATGCGACGAGGCGGAGCAAGCCGGCGTGCCTCGTCGACAGGGCACCCAGGGTTCGGGCTATGGCTTCCCCGCTGAGACGGTCCCTCGCGCCCGCGACGGCGATGGGGATGGCGTGGTGTGCGAGCGCACCGGAGCGGCAGAACCCACCAGCGCCCCTACGCCGACCGCTGCCCCCTCCGCTACAGTGGGGGCGGCGAGAGCAGTTTCAGACTCTACCGTCTACGCTTCTTGCGAGGAGGCAGAGCAGGCCGGCGTTCCGCGCCAACAGGGAAGTCAGGGGCCGGGCTATGGTTTCCCGGCAGAGACAGTTCCCAGCGCCCGTGACGGGGATCGCGACGGCGTCGTGTGCGAACGTACCGGGGCGGCGGGGCCCACGAGCGCCCCTACGGCAACCCCTGTCGGGGGCTCACGGGTTACAGAGGACGCTACCGTCTACGCTTCCTGCGAGGAGGCAGAGCAGGCCGGTGTCCCACGCCAACAGGGCAGCAGCGGCGGCGGTAGGGGATTCCCAGCCGACCTCGTGCCTAGCGCCCGCGACGGGGATAGCGACGGCGTGGTCTGCGAACGCTGACCGCCCTTCACGCCTCCCCTACGACGGGCAAGTATCCCCTTCTACCTCCTCAAGCCCCTGAAGCCAGGCTTGAAACGCGGCGTCCGGTGGCGCACAAAGCCCTGCGTTGTCCTCAAAATACAGCCGGGCCAATGTCGGCAAGTACGTCAGACTCCACGGTAGCTCTCCAGTGAGTTGGTTGCCGCCGATCCATAGGCGCTCCAGATTGGAGAGGTTGCCGAGCTGAGGTGGGACAGGACCCGTTAGCTCATTGTCGACGAGCGCCAGGCTTAGTAGGTTCGAAAGGTTGCCAAGTTCAGCGGGGATCGGCCCCGTCAGTTCGTTGCCGAAGATCCATAGCACCTCCAGGTTCGACAGGTCGCCAAGCTCCTCAGGGATCGGACCCGTCAGTTCGTTGCCGGGGAGGTCCAAACTCTGCAGTTTGGAGAGATCGCCAAGTTGCGCGGGAATCGGTCCTGTCAGGTTGTTCCAACCGAGACGCAGGGATTGCAAGTTGAACAGGTCGCCGAGTTGGACTGGGATCGGACCCGTCAGCTCGTTGTTACTGAGATCAAGTCCCCACAACCTGAGGAGATAGCCGAGTTGTTCGGGGATAGTACCCGACAACAGGTTGTCGTTGAGATCCAGCGACCACAGGTTGGACAGGTTGGCGAGTTGTGCCGGAATCGGTCCCGTCAGCTGGTTGTACCCGAGGTCCAAACCTGTCAGGTTGGGAAGGTCACCGAGTTGCTCGGGGATCGGCCCCGTCAGTTGATTGAAAGCGAGCTCCAGCCACTCCAGGTTTGACAGGTTGCCGAGTTGCTCGGGGATAGGCCCAGTCAGTTGGTTGCCGCCGAGGTATAGCCACTCCAGGTTTGACAGGTTGCCGAGTTGCTCGGGGATAGGCCCAGTCAGTTGGTTGCCGTCGAGGGCTAGCCGCTCCAACTTGGAGAGATCGCCGAGTTGCTCGGGGATAGGCCCAGTCAGTTGGTTGCCGCCGAGGGCTAGCCGCTCCAACTTGGAGAGGTCGCCGAGTTGCTCGGGGATAGGCCCCGTCAGGCCACCCACGAAATGTGAGCGCTGGAACTGTGCGTTGTAGCCGAGGTCAAGGTACTGGAGGTTGGAGAGATTACCGAAGTCGGCCGGGATTGGGCCAGTAAGTTCGTTGCCACTGAGGTCCAGGTTCTGCAGCTTGAAGAGATTGCCGAGTTCCGGGGGGATAGCCCCTGTCAAGCGGTTGTATCCGAGATCAAGCTCGGTAACGTAGCCATTGCCATCGGTGGTAATGCCGTGCCACTGGTTGAGCGGTCTATTGCTTAACCAATTGGCGTTGTTCTTCCAGCTTGCCCCACCAGTGGCGTTGTAGAGCGCCACGAGTGCGGGCCAGTCCGGACTTCCGGAACGCGTTGCAGGGACGGGAGTGGCCGTGGCCTGCAGCGTGGGTGTCGGCGTTGGCACGGGTGTGGACGTTGCCGTCGGCACAAGCGTCGCGGTCGCCGTTGGCACGGGCGTGGCCGTGGCCTTTGGCAGGGGCGTGGGCGTCGCCGTCGGCGCGAGCGTGGGGGTCGCCGTCGGCACGAGCGTCGGCGTAGCCGTGACGACCACAACTTCCGGCGAGGACTGGCAGGCGACCAAGATCACCCCCACCGCCCCAATGACGATAGCCCTCTTCACCGCGGTATTGTCCCGTACAAGGTCAAGGGCGACCACGACGAGGACGGAAGGCCGGATCGCGCAACCACGGCGTTCGCAACCACGGCGGCCAAGGCGCGGCCGCTGCCCCACAGGCCCCCTAATACCGGTATCCCTCCTGGACGCGCAGTCCTCCCTCGCCGTCCTCCCCGGCCTCCTCCCTTCGCGCCTCCTCCGCCATGCGCTCCAGGTCGTCCCAGGTAAACCCGCGATTGACCGTGACCTTCTTCCCCGCGCGCCCGTACTTCTCGGGTAGCTCGGCCTGGAGCTTGAAGCGGAGCATCACGCCGTCCTTGCCTGCCTCGATGCGCTTCATCATCTCCGCATCGAGACGCTCATGGAAACGGAGCGTCGCCTCCTCGAAGGCTTTACGGAAGTCCCGCTCCTTCTCCATCCATTCATTCGCCGTCTTCATGGATATTCCCGCCGCGTCCGCGCTGATGGTGAGAGCTCCCGTCCGCCCATAGGTCTCGAGGAAGACCCGCCTCCGCTCCGCTCCCGACCACCTCGCTCTCGGCTTTCGCCGCGGCTGCTGCTTCCCTGTCATAACCGCCTCCTTCTGTTAACGAAGAAAGCCCGCTCAACCGGAGCGGGCCTTGGCGCCAGGCTCCCCCGCAAGGGGCCGCTTGGACGCGAACACTTGTTCTCTACCTTAACCGTAAACCCCCTTGACAACCCCCGTCAAGTATCATCGCCGCGCCAAATCCACCGGTCCGCCGCGTTATCCGTCATTCCCGCGAACGCGGGAATCTATCCCTTCCCGTAGCGGCGTCCCTCGTGGGCGCCCTCCCCTCCGGCCTCTCCCCCTCTAGGGGAGATTGAGAGAGGGCCGGGGTGGGGCGCGGCGTTTCCCTCCCCCCTTTCCCCCTCTGGGGGAAAGGGGGGAGGGGGTACAAACCGGGGAGATAGGTAACATCTAAACCGGGCACATGGGTAACACAGTGTGTGATGGTGGGAGGCAATCCCACAGGAGGAAGTTGTGTTGCCCTGGAAAGAGACGAGCGTCGAATCGGAGCGGTTGCGCTTTATCGAGCGCGTGACCGCGGGGGAGGAGCCCGTCACGGAACTGTGCCGACAGTCGGGGATCAGCCGCAAGACCGGCTACAAGCTGATCCATCGCTATGAGGCCCACGGCGAAGACGGCCTGCTCGACCGGAGCCGGGCGCCTCATTACCACCCCAACGCCATCCCCGCGGCGGTGGCGGAGCGCATCGTCGAGGCGAAGCGCACCCACCCCACGTGGGGCCCGAAGAAGCTCGTCGCCTGGCTGCACGACATGGAGCCGGATACGCCCTGGCCGGCCCACAGCACCGCGGGGGGCATCCTGGACCGGGCGGGGCTCGTGCAGCGCAGCCGGCGCCGACGCCGCGCCTCCCCCTGGAACGAGCCCTTCGCCCACGCCATCGTGCCCAACGACGTCTGGTTCATCGACTTCAAAGGCTGGTTCCGCACCGACAACGGCCCGCCCTTCGCCAGCGTCGGCCTAGGCAGCCTCTCACCCCTCTCCGCATGGTGGATCAAGCTCGGGATCGTCCCCGAGCGCATCGAGCCGGGACACCCCGAACAGAACGGGCGTCTCGAGCGCCTCCACCGCACCCTCAAGGCGGAGACGGCGTCGCCGCCCAGGGCCAACCGGAGACGGCAGCGGCGAGCCTTCGATCACTTCCGGCACAGCTACAACAACGAGCGGCCCCACGAGGCCCTGGGACAGCGACCGCCGGTCAGGCTCTACACCCCCTCGTTCCGGCCCTATCCCTCACGCCTCAACTCGCCGGAATACGGGGCCGAGGTCACCGTGCGCCGAGTGCGCCACAACGGCGAGATCAAGTGGAAGGGGGACAGAGTCTATGTGAGCGCGTCTCTTCGGGGCGAGCCCATCGGCCTCGTCCAGCAAGACGAGCGCACCTGGTCGATACAGTTCGGACCCCTCCTCATTGGCGTCCTCGACGACCACGCGCGGCGGATCGACAAGACCTCGGTACACGTGTTACCTATGTCCCCGGTCTAACTGTCACCCATGTGCCCGGTCGCACAAGGGCACGCGCCGCAGGGCGCGTCGGAGGGCCAGGGTTGGGAGGTGTGCGCCGACGTCCACGGAAGCCGGAAGCGCCGATTATGCAAAGGTCTCCGTAGGGGCGATTCGCGAATCGCCCTCTCCCCCTCTGGGGAGACTGAGAAAGGGCGCGCGCCGCTAGGCGCGTGGGTGCCCCTAGGCCTCCTCCCTCCCCCCTTTCCCCCTCTGGGGGAAACTGAAAGAGGGCACGCGCCGCAGGGCGCGTCGGAGGGGCAGGGTGGGGAAGGGTGCGCCGAGCCCCGCGCCACACCGCCCTTGACAACCCCCACCCCCTTCACCTACCGTCAGGTAAGAACATATGTTTCTGGCCCGCCGCCCGCGGACGCGCGGGACACGGGCCGCCAAACAGCCCACACCCTTAAGGAGGTCCAGCCCCAACCGACCACATACGCCCCCTCTCGGTGCGGCGCTATCCCCTATGGACCCCGCGCGGCGGTAGGTCCATCCCCGGCCCGCCTTCCCTACGGGCGGTAAGTCCGGAGGGTCGTCTCGCCCCTCGCCGGTAGCGTGAAGACGACCTGCCTCCGTATCTTGCGGACGGCAAACCGCCCGCGCCGCCTCCGCGGTGCGGGGGACCGTTCCCCGCCTTGCCGACGGGGTGCGCGAAACCGCCGGCCTCGCTTCACCCTGCGTGGTGGAACGGACCGTCCGCTCCGTCAAAAGACGGCGCGCGCAACGACCGCCCCGCGTGGCCCGGCCCCCCAGGCCGTACAAATCAAAGAACGCCGCACCGAGAACCGACAGCCTAGCCAAGGCAGCCTCCTCCCAAGGAGCGAGGCGAAGGGCCACCAACCCGGCGAAGGTCGCCGGACTCCGCGGTCTTGCACGGCAGACGCGGCGCGAAAGCGCGAGGACGGTCAGCCGCGCCAACGGCCGGGCCCCGGCTCGCCCGCTTCCTTCGGGAGCGGGCTGCGTCGAGAAGCCGGCCCAAGGCGCGTTGCGTGGTGAGGCGCGGACTCAACGAACGGAGACCGCGGGTTCCGCGAGCCGCCGAACGGACGCAAGGGCTGCTAGACCCGCTTGCCTTCCGCCGGAGGAGGGGAACAAGGCACGTTTGCGGCCCGCCTTGGGCCGCGTTACTCTTGAACGCGCCCGCTCGTGATAGTGGGCGGAGCTTCAAGCGGCGATGCGTAACCTATTCCTCATCGGCTTCTCCTACACCGGCAAGAGCTCCGCAGGGCGGCTTGCGGCGGAGCGGCTGGGCTTGCCGTTCATCGACCTCGACGAGCGCATTGAGCGGCGGGCGGGGCGGCCGATACCGGAGATCTTCGAGGCGGAGGGCGAGCCTGCCTTCCGGGCGCTGGAGCGCGAGGCGCTGGCGGAAGTCTGCGCCGAGGGCGGCGCGGTCGTCGCCACCGGCGGCGGTGTTCCCGTCGACGAGGAGAACCGGCGGCGCATGCGCGAGTCCGGCGTCGTCGTGCTCCTAGAGGCCAGGGCCCGGACGATCCGCGCGCGGCAGGCGGCGGAAGGGGGCAATGAGGAGTCGGCACGACCCATGCTTGCCGGCGATGACCCGCTGCTACAGATCGCCCTGCTCAAGGCCGAGCGCCGGGACGCCTACGCCGATGCCGCCGATTGGACCGTCCACACCGACGCGCTGGACGCCGGCGGCGTGGCGGCCGAGATCGCCCGCGGCTACGAGATCGTCGCGGGCGAGCACGGAGCAGCGTCGGGACGCCCCACGAACACCGGCGTCGCGCCGTCCTACACCGTCACCACGAAGACGGGGACGTACCACGGCTACGTCGGCAGCGGGCTCTTGGAGAAGCTCGGCGCGCTGATGCGGAACGCGGGGCTCGACGGAACCGCGTTCGTCATCGCCGACGGTGCGGTCTTCGATCTGTACGGCGAGCCGGTGATGGCGTCGCTGAAGGACGCCGGCTTCGAGGCCTACGAGGGCATCGCCGATCCGGGCGAGTCCAGCAAGTCGCTCGAACTGGCCGGCGACATCTACGGCTGGCTCGCGGGGCGGCGGGCCGAGCGGCGCGATTGCGTCGTCGCGCTCGGCGGCGGCGTCGCCGGCGACCTGGGCGGCTTCATCGCGGCGACCTACCTCCGCGGCATGCCGTTCGTCCAAGTCCCCACCACCCTCCTCGCCATGGTCGACGCCTCCATCGGGGGGAAGGTGGCCGTCAACCTGCCCGCGGGGAAGAACCTCGTCGGCGCCTTCCACCAGCCCCGCCTCGTCCTCGCCGACGTGGAGGCCCTGCGGACCCTTCCCCACCGGGAAATGACGGCGGGCTGGGCCGAGGTCGTCAAGCATGGACTGATCCTCGACCGCTCCCTGCTCGACGACATCGACCGCGAGCGGGACCGTCTGCTCGACCGCGACCCCGGCGCCCTCGCGGACATCATCACGCGCAGCGCGGCGATCAAGGCCCGCGTGGTGACGGAGGACGAGCGCGAAACGTCGGGGACGCGGAACCTGCTCAACTACGGCCACACCGTAGGCCACGCGCTGGAGGCGGTGCTCGACTACGAAGGGCTGCTGCACGGCGAGGCGGTCGCCATCGGCATGAGCGTCGCGGCGGAGATCGCGGTGCGGATGCGGATGCTCACCGGCGCCGACGTCGAACGCCAGGCCGACGCGCTGCGTTCTTTCGGCCTGCCGATGAAGGGCCCGGCGGGCATCGATCAAGCGGCGGTGCGCGAGGCGATGGCCCTCGACAAGAAGGTCGCCGGCAAGCGCATCAACTGGGTGCTGCTCGACGGGATCGGCAACGCCGTCTCCCGCAACGACGTCCCCGAGGACGTGGTGCGCGAGGCAATGGCCGCCATCTTGGGCTGAGACGCCCGCCGCATCGACCCGAAAGAAGCGCGATGAAGCGCCCCCTCCATACTCTCGCCCTCCTCATACTCATAGGCGCCGCCCTCGCCGCCGCCGCCGGAATCACCGTGGGGGGCATGGACAACATGGTGGAGTGGTTCACCATCGGCATCGGGGCCGCCGTCATCCTCTGGAGCCTGTGGCTGATCGTGGCGCTGAGCGCCGCGCGCCGGAGATCGCGAGAGGACGGGCCGTGATCTCCTTCACCGTTACCGCCACGGACGGTGCGGCGCGAGCGGGCGTGCTCGTCACCCCGCACGGCGAGGTGCGGACACCGGCGTTCATGCCCGTGGGGACGCAGGCGGCGGTCAAGGCGCTGGCCCCCGAAGACGTGCGGGGCGCGGGCGCGGAGATCGTGCTCTCCAACACCTACCACCTCCTCCTGCGCCCCGGCGTGGAGCTCATCGAGCGCTTCGGCGGGCTCCACCGCTTCATGGCGTGGGACGGCCCAATCCTGACCGACAGCGGCGGCTTCCAGGTCTTCAGTCTGGGCCACCTCCGCACGCTGACCGACGACAGTGTGACGTTCCGGTCCCACATCGACGGCTCGGAGCACACCCTCACACCCGAGAGCGCGGTCGAGGCGCAAGAACGCATTGGGAGCGACATCGCCATGGCGCTCGACCATTGCCCCAGCTACGGCGACGACGAGGCGGCCATCCACGAATCGATGGAGCGGACGCACCGCTGGGCCGAGCGCTGTCTGAAAGCGCACCGGCGCGCTGACCAAGCCCTCTTCGGCATCGTGCAGGGCGGCTGGAGCGCCGAGCTGCGGCGCGAGTCGGCGGAGTTCATCGCCTCGCTCGGCTTCCCCGGCGTGGCCATCGGCGGCGTCTCCGTCGGCGAGCCGAAGGAGGCCGCCTACCGCGCCGTCGAGCAGACCGCGCCGTACTTACCAGAGGCGAAGCCGCGCTACCTCATGGGTGTGGGCGCGCCCGACGACCTGATCGAGTGCATCGCCCGCGGCATCGACATGTTCGACTGCACCCTGCCGACGCGGATCGCGCGCAACGGCGGCCTCTTCACCCGCTCAGGGCGCATCAACCTGCGCGGCGCCCGCTACCGCGAGCAGGAGGCGCCCATCGAGGAGGGCTGCGACTGCTACACCTGCGGCAAGTACTCGGCGGCCTACCTCTACCACCTCATGCGGGCCGGCGAGATCCTCTATCACCGCTTGGCCACGGTCCACAACCTTCGCTTCGTCCTGCGGCTCACCAACGAGGCCCGTGAGGCCATCGCCGCGGGGCGCTTCGAGACGTTCGCCGCCGACTTCTTCGCTCGCTACCAGCCCACGGACGAAGCGACGCGCCTGGCGCAGAAGGAGAAGTGGCTCGCGGCGCGGCGCGCCTGGGCCGCGCGTCAGGATGGCGGCGGGTGACGCGGCGGGGTTGACACTCCGCGCCCTATCGCCCGACAGTACCAGCCAAGGCGGAAGGCATCCGGGAGAGCCCTATGACCGAGGAAGCGCCGGACAGCGGCTACACCTGGCAGAACAAGCTCTACTTCGGCGACAACCTCGGCATCCTGCGCGAGCAGGTCAAGGACGAGAGCATCGACCTGGTCTACCTCGACCCGCCGTTCAACTCGAACACTACGTATAACGTCCTGTTCGCCGAAAAGAGCGGCGAGCAATCGGCGGCCCAGATCACCGCCTTCGACGACACCTGGCACTGGGGCATGGAGTCCGAGATCGCCTACCGCGAACTGGTGACGGATGGCCCGAAGAAGCTCGGCGACATGCTCCAGGCGATGCGCGCCTTCCTCGGCCAGAACGACATGATGGCCTACCTGACGATGATGGCGCAGCGCATGGCCGAGCTTCACCGCGTCCTGAAGCCCACCGGCAGCCTCTACCTGCACTGCGACCCGACGGCGAGCCATTACTTGAAGCTGCTGCTCGACGCCGCGTTCGGCGCCGACAAATTCCGGAACGAAATCGTGTGGAAGCGCACCAGCGCCCACAGCGACACCAAGCAAGGGCGGCGGCAGCCTGGGCGCATACACGACGTCATTCTTTTCTACACGAAAAGCGACGAGTGGACGTGGAATGCCGTCCATACGAAGTACGACCAAGGGTACGCGGATGACTTCTACCGCCATGTCGAGCCGGAGACGGGCCGCCGCTACAGGCTCGGCGACTTAACAGGGCCGGGAGGCGCCCAGAAAGGCAATCCGGAGTACGAGGTTATGGGAGTCGTCCGGCACTGGCGCTACAGCAAGAAAAGGATGCAGGAGCTTATCGACGAAGGTAGAGTAATCCAGAGTAAACCCGGCGTCGTTCCTCAATACAAGCGGTATCTCGATGAGATGCCCGGCGTGTCTTTGCAGGACTGGTGGGGGGACATCAAGCCAATAGGGTCTCGGGCGCGCGAACGCCTCGGCTACCCCACCCAGAAGCCGGAATCGCTGCTGGAGCGCATCATCAGCGCGAGCAGCAACGAGGGTGACGTCGTGCTCGACCCGTTCTGCGGATGCGGGACGGCTACCGCGGCGGCCGAACGGTTGAAGCGGCGCTGGATCGGCATCGACATTACGCACCTGGCAATCACGTTGATCCGGCACCGGCTGAACGACGCATTCGGCGGCAAGCTGCGTCCATACCAGGTCATCGGTGTCCCCGAAGACCTGGCCGGCGCCGCGGCGCTGGCGCAAGAGAACCGCTACCAGTTCGAATGGTGGGCGTTGGGCCTGGTGGACGCGAGACCGGCGGGCGACAAGCGCAAGGGCGCGGATTCAGGCGTGGACGGCTATATCAACTTCTTCGACGACAACAGCGGCAAGGCGAAGCGCATCGTCGTGCAGGTTAAGAGCGGACATGTGGAGCGTAGTCAGATCGCGACGCTGAACAGCGACCGGGAGCGGGAGAAGGCGGAGATCGGACTGTTCATCACCTTGGAGCGTCCCACGAACCCAATGGCGCAAGAGGCGCTATCGGCGGGATTCTACGAGCCGGAGCATTTCTCCAACCATCGCTTCCCCCGCGTACAGATTCTCACCATTGAGGGATTGCTGGAAGGCGTGGAGGCGCAGTATCCGCGCTTCGCGCCGCGCGCCACATTCAGACGCGCCCCTCGCCAGATCCGCGAGGAGGCGGCCCCGTTTCTCCTGAAGCCGTAGTCGTCCGCGCTAGACGCCGCCGGCGACGGCGGGAACGATGCTCACCTCGTCGCCGTCTTTGATGGCGGTGCCGAGGCCTTCGAGGAAACGGACGTCTTCGCCGTTGACGTAGATGTTGACGAACCGGTGAAGCTGGCCGCTCGCGTCTAGGAGCCGCTCCTTGATGCCGGGGTACTGCGCTTCGAGGTTGGCCAACCCCTCCTCGACGGTCGCGCCGCTGACGGCCACCGTTTCCTGGCCGTTGGTGGCTTTCCTCAAGGGGGTCGGCACTCTTACGACGATCGGCATCTCTCTCCTTACGGTTCGCGCAACGGTCTTGCTTGCGCCTTGCGGGTTCCGCGGGCGGCCCTAGCGTAGCAGACCGAAGGCACGGCGGGCAAAAGCTAGCCGGTCAGCACATCGCCACCGACGGGGTCGACGCGGACGCCGCACTCCCGGACCCACGCCAAGCCTCGCTCGATGTCCTGCTCGGCCCCATCAAGCTCGAGAACAACCCAGCCCTGGGTGTCCGTCACATCGGCGCGGCGGATGTTGGTGATCACGTCGTAGTCCTTGCCGAGCGTATAGATGACCGGCTCGGTGACGAGATTCGTAGGAAAGGTGAACTTCACGCGCTGCTTCATGGCCCCACCCCTTGATCGCTGCGCTGTCACTCGGACGCCCAGCTACGTTATGCCTAGTTGGCCGCCCCGGTCAAGCGGCCCGGCCGCAGTGGACGGGAACCTAGTCCGGTACCGCCGGCGATGATTCTCTTGTCAGACGTCTCACGCTGTCATCAATGACCCGCTGCCACTCGCCCCCAGCGACCTCCGCCAAGGCCGCGTTGCCGACAAACCCGCTGCTCATGACCAGATCGGGGTCGAGGTCTCGCAGCCGGAGGAGGCTTTCGGCCAGGGACGCCTCGCTGCCGCCGGCGTCGGAGAGGACAAGGGTGGCCCACTTCCCGTCCCAGAGAAAGATGGTGTCGCCGGTGAAGAGGTAGGCCTTTCCATGCGGCGACTTGTAGAAGAAGCTGAGGCTGCCCTCGGTATGCCCGGGCGTGTGGATGATGTCGATGTCGTCCAGGCGCCGGTCATTTGGGTCAAAGAGGATGTCGGGCCGGGCGACCTTGTCGATGACCGGAGCCTCCAGCGCGCTGCAACAGAGCTTTGAGCCAAACCGCTCTCTGATGCGGCGCAGCGACGGGGCGGCCTCGTCACGGTGGCTGAGGATCTGACACTGAAGGCCGCCAAGCTCTTCGACTTCGTCCAAGTCGCCGTTGTTGCCGGTGTTGTAGAAGAGCACGTTCCCCTTCGGACGCCGCAGAAAGTAGGCATGGGTGTTCAAGATCCCAGAGCTATGGAGCGTGCTCTGCCATAGGTCTTCTTCGATCTGCTTCATCACCCGTCCCCGCTTTCGACGGCTCTACGGAGTTGGGCTACAGGCCGAGGGCCTGCTTGAACGACTCCATCGTCGCCTTCACCTTCACCGTATCGACCTTGTCCTCCACCGCCTCCTGCGTCTTGAGGCCGTTGCCGGTGACGTAGGCGACGGTGAGGTCGTCCTTGCCGATGACGCCCGACTCGACGAGGCGCCTGAGGCCCGAGATGGTCACGCCGCCCGCGGTCTCGGCGAAGATACCCTCGGTGCGGGCGAGCAGGAGCATCCCCTCGATGATCTCGGGGTCGGTAACCGCCGCCGCCGAACCAGACGACGCCTCGAGGGTTTCGAGGGCGTAGAGGCCGTCGGCGGGGTTGCCGATGGCCAGCGACTTGGCGATGGTGTCGGGCTTGACGGGGCGCACGTCGCGGGTCCCTTCCGAAAAGGCGGTGACGATCGGCGAGCATCCCTGCGGCTGCACGAGGTGCATGCGGGTCTGGACCGCGTCGATGAGACCCAGGTTCCAAAACTCGTTGAAGCCCTTCCATATCTTGGTGAAGAGCGAGCCCGAGGCGGCGGGGACGACGGCGTGGTCCGGGGCCCGCCAGCCAAGCTGCTCGGCGACCTCGTAGGCGAGCGTCTTCGAGCCCTCGGCGTAGTAGGGGCGGACGTTGATGTTCACGAAGGCCCACTTGTAGGTGTCGGCGATCTCGCTGCACAGCCGGTTCACGTCGTCGTAGGTGCCGTTGACCGCGACGACCGTGGGCCCGTAGACCGCGGCGCCCACGATCTTGACCTTTTCGAGGTCGGCGGGTATCACGACGTAGCACTTCATGCCGGCCTTGGCGGCATGGGCCGCGACGGCGCCGGCGAGGTTGCCCGTCGAGGCGCAGGCCAGCGTGTCGAAGCCGAGGCCCCTCGCCACGGAAGCGGCGACGCCGGCGACGCGGTCTTTGAACGAATACGTGGGGTTCACGCAATCGTTCTTTATGTAGAGATTATTGAGGCCCAAGACCTCGCCGAGGTTGTCGGCCTTCACCAAGGGAGTGAAGCCGGTCTGCATGTCGACGATAGGGCCGTCCCCCACGGGGAGCAGGTCTCGGTAGCGCCACATCGAAAGCGGCCCAGACTCGATGCGTTCGCGGGTCACGACGCCGCGCATCGCGTCGTAGTCGTAGACTACCTCGAGGGGGCTGAACGTCCACTCGCAGATGTTCAGGGCCTCGAGGGGGTACTCTCTACCGCCCTCTTTCGCCTTCAGCGCCCGCGCGTACGCCATCGTCGCTCTCCAAGCCCCGGCGCGCCTTCCGCCGGCAAAAAAATAAGACCCCTTCGGACAGAAGCGGTCTTAGCGGATCCTCCGTCCTGGAGGCCCGTCTCGGAAACGCATACTCGTGTCAGCCGCGCATTCCCATATGTGCAAAACTCTAACAGATAGCGGCTTCAACCGTCAACGCGTCCAGAAGCGGAGCAAGTCCAGGAGGCCGGCGGCATGACATGCCGCATCGAGGTCCGCGTCCAGCCAGGCGCGCGGCGCAACGAGGTGACGACCCGCGCCGGCGAGGTACGGGTGCGCGTCACCGCTCCCGCCGAGCGGGGCAAGGCGAACGAGGCCGTCGTCGCACTCCTCGCGGAGCGGCTGGGCCTGCCCAAGTCGGCGCTGCGTGTGGCGCGGGGCGCGTCGTCTCGCCGCAAGACCATCGAGATCGACGGGCTAACCGCCGAGGAGGCGTCGCTGCGCCTAGAGGAAGCTCGCTAGGACGCTTCCCAAGATTTGAATCACGATAATCGCCACGATGGGCGAGATGTCGAACGACCCGACCGTGGGGATGATTTGCCGGAACGGTGCCAGGATCGGCTCGGTGAAGTTGTAGAGCGCCCGGCCCAGGGAACTGTTCTGCATGTCGGGGAACCACGAGAGGATCGCCCGCGCGATGAGGGCGAAGGTGAGCACGTTCGTGATGATGATGATGAGTCCGCCGATGTCCACGCCGCCGCGCCTTTCTTATCGCACGCTCACGACCCGCCGGGCCGGGTGCTACTTTCCTTGGCCCAAGGCCGCCGACTTTTCGTAGGACGCGATGACGCCGTTCATCACCGCGGCGCGGAATCCCCCGTCCTCCATGGCGAGCAGTCCCTCGGCGGTGGTCCCGCCGGGAGAGGTGACTTGCTCCCGCAGGGCCGACGGGGAGAGCGCCGAGCTATCGAGCATCTTGGCGCTGCCCAAGACCGTCTGCGCGACGACCTCGCGGGCCATGTCGCGGGACATCCCCAGATAAACGCCTGCGTCGATGAGCGCTTCGATGAAGAGGAAGACGTAGGCTGGGCCGCTGCCGCTGAGCCCGGTGGCGACGTCGATGAGCTTCTCGTTAGGGACGTAGACCTGCTTGCCCATCGCGGCGAGCACCCCGCCGGCGAGCGCGCGGGCCTCGGCGTCCACGGATTCCGTCGCCGTCCACACCGTGACGCCCTCGCCGAGCTGTCCCGGCGTGTTCGGCATCGCCCGCACGATGGACTGGTGATTCAGCCGGTTGGCAATAGTCCCGATCGTGGCGCCGGCGATAATCGAGAGCACCGTCTGCGTATCGCCGACCGCGCCATTCAGCCCGTCGAGGACTTCAGGGACGTTCTGCGGCTTGACGGCGAGGATGACGAGGTCGGCCCCGCCGACGGCCTCCGCGTTGTCGCCGGTGACGGCAACGCCGTGGCGCTCTCGCAGCTCGTCGAGCCGCGCCGCGATGACGTCGGCGACGGTGACCTCCGAGGGGCTCGATACGCCGTCGCGCAGCACGCCGGTCAAGATCGCTTCGGCCATGACGCCGCCGCCGATGAACGCTAGCTTCATAGTGTTGTCCTTAGCCCGTCTCAGGCGGCTGCTCCACCCCGGCGAAGAGCGCACGCCCGATGCGAACCATCGTCGCGCCCTCTTCGACCGCCACCTCGAAATCGCCCGTCATACCCATCGATAGCCCCGTCAACCCGAGGCGTTCGGCCGCCTCGCGCAGCGCTCGAAAGAACGGCCGCGCCTCGCCTGGGTCTTCGACCCGCGGGGCCATCGCCATCAAGCCCCGGACCTCGAGGTTCGTTCGGTGTCCGATGCGCTCCGCCGCCTTATCGACCTCCGCGAGGTCGAAGCCGTGCTTGGCCGGCTCCCCGGAAAGATTAACTTCGAGGAGCACGGGCACGGGCGACGAGGCCAACCCGTCGATACGTTCGGCGAGCCGCTCCGAGTCCACGCTATCGATTATATCGAACAGTCCGAGGGCGTCCCGCGCTTTGTTCCGCTGAAGATGACCGACGAGCCGCCAGGTGACCGACTCACGGAAGTCTTCGAGCTCGGTGAGCTTGGCCGCGGCGGCGGCGACGCGGTTCTCCCCAAACTCCCGCAGTCCCGCGTCGTACGCGGCGCGGACGCCGAGGGCGCCGGTGGACTTGGTGACGGCGACGAGCCGGACGGCGGCGGGGTCGCGGCCCGCCCGCTCGGCGGCGCGCCCGATGCGAGATCGGACGTCGGCGATGTTGGTGGCTATCTGCTTAGCGGGGTCGGTGGTCACGGCAGGCCTCGAACGCTGAAGCCGCGTTGCGCGGGCTTCAGGCGCGTATTACGATAGCATCCCCCGAAAGGCCTCTCGAAGTGCCTTCGGGCCAGGCGCGCCCCTGTAGCTCAGCGGATAGAGCACCGGCCTCCGGAGCCGGTTGCGTGAGTTCGAGTCTCACCAGGGGTACCACTTTATTGTTCCTTATGGTATTTTACGTCCCTGATATTGCGCCTGTAACCTGTTGATCCTCCTGCACATCGTCCTAGGCCGTCCCACGTCGTCCTAGAGCATCCCGCCGCAATGTGGTACCGTTTTGTGGTACCACGAGACCGGGAGGGGTTGCAATGCTGACTGCTGTACAGGTGAAGGCTGTCAAGGAGCCAGGCCGCTATGGAGACGGCGGCGGCCTCTATCTCGTAGTCCGGCGAGGCGGTAGCAAGGCATGGGTGCAGCGCATCGTCGTTGATGGGCGGCGGCGCGATATCGGCCTCGGCGGCTGGCCCAAGGTCACATTGGCTGAGGCGCGACGGCGGGCCGCCGGCAACCACGACGCCATCGCGGGAGGACGCAATCCTGTCGCGGAGAAGCGGCGGCCCAAGCTGCCCACGTTCCGCGCCGCCGCCGACGCCTGCTATAACGCCCACCGCCCCCGCTGGCGCAGTGAGAAGGTAGCCAAGAATTGGAAGCAGCGGCTCGAAAAGCACGCCATGCCCGAGCTGGGATCGCTGCCTATCGACCGCATCACGCGGCAAGACGTTCTCGCGGTTCTAGTGCCGATCTGGGGGCGGACGCCGGAGACGGCCCGCACCGTTCGCTCATACATGCGGGCAGTCTTCCGCTGGGCGCAAGCGATGGGCTACCGCGACGACAACCCCGCGGGAGAGGGCATCGACGGGGCGCTGCCACGCCTCCCGGCGCGGCGCTCCCACTTCCGCGCCTTGCCCCATGCCGAGGTAGCCGACGCGCTCCGCGTGATTGACGAATCGAAGGCGGGCCTTTCGGCCAAGCTCGCCCTGCGTTTCACGATCTTGACCGCCGTGCGGTCCGGCGAGACGCGGGGCGCGACGTGGAGCGAGATAGACCTAGAAGCCCGCATATGGACAATCCCGGCGGAACGCATGAAGGCGGGGGCCGAGCATCGCGTACCGTTTTCAGACGCAGCTATGGACGTTCTGGCGCAAGCCTGGGCGCTTCGCGAGGATGACGGCGGCCTGGTGTTTCCGGGCCGGACGGCGGGCCGCCAGCTGAGCGATATGACGATGACGAAAGTCCTACGGACAACCGGCCTTGCCGAGCGCGCGACCGTTCACGGGTTCCGGTCGAGCTTCCGTGATTGGGCAGCTGAGCGCACATCGGCCAGTCACGCCGCGATGGAGCTGAGCCTTGCCCATCACGTCGGCAACGCCGTTGAGCGGGCCTATGCGCGGAGCGATCTTCTCGAACAGCGCCGGGCGCTCGTGGAAGCGTGGGCCGACTACATCACCCTTCCATCGCAGACCGCGGCGGCGGCTTAGCACGTTCAAGCGCCGCGGAACGGCCCAGCGGCGCGCTTGCTGGCCGCGGTCGGCGATGAGGCCGCCCCAGACACTACTCGCCAGGCGCTTCCCTCACGGCGGCGCTTTCGACATCAGGCGTCCAATCCTGAACGGCACGGGCCTCGGGCCAGTGGCGACCTCGCACTTCCCACCGGACTTGTGGATGACTTCGACCTTCCACTGCTAGGGACGGCTGGAGTTTCTTGGCCACCAGCTTGAGGGCGTCGGTCTGGAGGTTGTTCCGGTGGGCATGAAGAAGACCTTGACGGGCCGGGACAGGCCGATGCGCCAGGA
The DNA here is from genome assembly GCA_965261455.1 of Dehalococcoidia bacterium. GTDB lineage: Bacteria > Chloroflexota > Dehalococcoidia > SHYB01 > SHYB01 > DAOUKH01. Next base: position 1,325,055 of record OZ253453.1, read on the forward strand.
GCGACGTGAGGCCTGGCGCATGGTGGAGACTTGGTAGTCCGTCTCGAACCCGGCGATGGTAGGGAAGTCCACCAGGTCGAGGCCCGTCTGCACCAGCCTGGGGTGCAGCCAAGGCGGCTCCCGTGTCTTGTCGGCAAGACCCGCGCACGGTTCCTGCCCTCGGCGGGCGCACCCCGTTAAGAGAGAGTAATAGTGCTGTGGGGCAAGGGACAGCCTATCCCGCGGGATAGGGTATTGCTTTCCACTGGCGGAGACTAGAATTTCCGACAACGTTTCCTTTCGGCAAGGACTTCATTGATGAAGCCGGCCGGCGGACGAGCCGTCACGCGGGGTACGCGGCGAGCCAGCGGGTGCGCAAGCGGGTCGAGGGAGGTGTTCGGCTGGCTGAAGACCGTCGGGGGCGGGAGGAAGCTGCGTTACTGCGGCGCGGCCCGCAACGGCCTCTGGGCGGAGATGGCTCTGGCGGCGTACAACCTCGTGCGTATGGCCAAGCTCATGCCCCCGCCATCATCATCTCCGGGGGCGGTCCCTGCGGGTTGAGGATGAAACGCCCCAACCGGAGACGCCAGCGGCCCGATCAGGGGCGCCCCAGGGCGCCGCTTACTCCGAATCGGCGTCCAATGGCGCTTTAATGCCAGCGCCGACCCGCTCCCTATTTCCCAAACTCGCATTCTTCATCAGTCTGCTAAACGTGGCGGCGGGAGGCGGGACCACGCGGGTAGAAGTGTAGGGCACCGGACAATTTGCTATGATGCCGACCAGAGAGGAGATGGAGAAAAACGACTTATGACGATGAACCAGGAGAAATCGGAGACTTCTCCTCAGGAAGAGATTGATGGTGCCGTTGTAGAGAGCTATTTCGATGGGGCCGGCGGAACGACCGCGGCCTCAATGAGCATGATGGCTCATGGGCACAATCTGCCGTTGAAGGCGGTGACCCATCGGGTAGCGAGGGAGCAAAGGATCATCGGCGAATGGCTCGATGCGGTGCCTGACTCCGGAAGAGTGCTTGACGTTGGCTGTGGCGCCGGGGCGTGGGTCGAGCTTTTTGCCAATCGGTACGACAGCGTCATTGGGGTTGAGCGAAGTCAGCTGATGGTTGATGCGGCGAGAAACCGGGTCAGCCATCTCGCCAATGCTCAGATAATAAGCGGTGACGTGCGGAAGGACTTGCCGGATGGCCCCTTCGATTTAATTTTCGCGGGCGGTCTTTTCATGTATCTCAACCACTCTGATGCCGTCTCGCTTCTGGGCTCACTGAAAGACCGCCTCAGTGTTGGGGGCTCGATTGTTCTCCGCGAGTCGGGCGTGCGGGGCGGGGTGTTGGTGGCAAAGGGTGATTACCAGGCGGTCTACCGGAGTGTGGACTTGTACCGCCATCTATTCCAGCGGGCGGATATCGCTTGCCTGGATGTTAAGCAGAACCTTGGCTATAACGATGTGGTGATGGCCGAAGAACTGGTAAGCTTTCGCCGCAGGTGGCTGCCCTTCTTGCCGAAGGAATCCCCCTTGCTGGGTGCCCTTACCTGGTACGCGCTGAGAGGGACGGCTCCGATCAGCTTTTGGTCGTTGCCAAAGGTGCTGTCCGGACTGAAGGTCCCCTGGCCTCGGCTCCAGAACTACTTCTACTTGCTTCGGACCGCGAGCTAGAACGCTTTTGGGGGAAGGCTGGCTCCAGATGCCAGGGCCGATATTCCTGTGCTGCTAGGTCCGAAGCCGCGGCTATTGCGTCCAAATTTTAAAGGCATGGGCTACGGTCAGAATAACGACGTACGCTGTGAGGGCGTAATACCACCGACCTCCCAACTTCTTCATTCGAAACGGCGCAACGTGCAAATACGCCATGACCAAGATTGCAGCGTAAAGAATGGCAGCAAATACATTGCTGTCGATGAAGTTGTACAACAAAAACACCGCCGAAATAACGATCGGTGTGTTGTCGATGGTGACGCCGGCGTGGGCACCGTTTTCATCGAGTCCGTACACGTCGAAGTAGGCCAGACGGAGAACCCCGGACATGATTATTGCCAGGGCGCCGGGGTAGAACCACGGACTGAAATTGCCCACGCTCAGCAGGAGAATCGCCGGACCCGTGGCCGCCGTGACCATATCAACCAGGGAATCCATCTGAGCGCCGAACAACTTGCGCGACTCGCTTCTGTTCGGCATTTTCCGGGCGACCAAGCCATCGTACCAGTCCATAAAAACAGCCCAGAGCAGGGCAATTATTGCGGCTGAAAAGTGCTGATTGAGCGCGAAGTAGATGGCAAGAAGCCCGCTGCTCAGGCCCAGCAGCGTGACGATGTTGGCCGGGTCAACAACAAAAGACAGGATAGTCGGCAGCGGGTTTTCGTCGCCGGATGATTCCCGTCCGAGGAATCTACGTTCCTTCAACATCGCCTCTTTCCGTTGACCGGGGCCGCGAGACTCCTTTTGCACTGCCGGTTGACGTTGTCATCTGCGCTTTACACCTTTTGGCTAACCTGTCTGCATTACGTTGATTGACTCGGACCATAGCATCTTCTGAGTTCTGCGTGATATCCGAGGTCTCTGGATCATTCAGCACTCTTCGCTCGCACGTTGCCACCTTGCATATGGTCAGTAACTATGCTATCTCGCCTTGCCCGCAAGGGGGAGATCATACGGGTCTGCCAGGGCGTGTACGTCCGGCCCATCGAGACCCGGTTCGGCCCTCGACCGCCCTCCATGGACAAGGTGCTCGCGTCCCTGTCCGCGCTCTGGGGCGAGACGATTGTACCTTGTGGCGGGATGGCGGCAAACGCCCTTGGACTCACCAAGCAGGTGCCAGTACGGCAGGTTCACCTGACATCCGGACCCAACCGCAAGCTCAAGCTCGGTGGGCCAATGGTGGAACTGCGCCATGCCCCACGGTGGCAACTAGTAGCACCGCACCGACCAGCGGGCGATGCTGTCCGCGCCCTGGCCTGGCTCGGGCCCGAGGAGGTCGAGGAGAACCTGGGAGCAATTGAAAAGAGGCTCTCATCCAGGGACTTGGAGGAGTTGGCGGCCACCCGCGCCGTGATGCCCGCATGGTTGGCCGAACCCGTGAGCACGATGGTAGCCGATTCTTGACATAAGACTGGCCTTCTTCTGCCAATGACTGATGTATGGTCGGCGGCAGGGGGTCGTCAGTCGGAGGAGCATGACGCCCGAACAAGAGGCCCGCGTAAACATAGATCGGCTGCTTGAGCAGGCAGGATGGTCGGTGCAGAACGCCGACTCCATCAACCTGTGCATCTGCTCCGAGTTGGACTCCGTGGTCGACTCCTTCCTCGGCCGTCCCTTGGACGGCGGGCCCTTATCCCTACCTGTGGCTGGATGCGCTGACCCAGAAGGTGCGTGAGGACGGACGGATCGTCAACGTGAGCGTCGCGGTGGCCACCGGGGTCAATCGCGATGGGAAGCGGGAGGTGCTTGGCATCGACGTGGGGACGAGCGAGGACGGCGCGTCCTGGCTGGCGTTCCTGCGTTCGCTGGCGGCCCGGGGTCTGGGTGGGGTGGAGCTGGTGACCTCCGATGCGCATCAGGGGCTGAAGGGCGCCATCGCTACGGTGTTCGCCGGCGCGTCCTGGCAGCGCTGCCGCACCCACTTCATGACCAACCTGCTCTCCAGAGTCCTGCGGCGTGCACAGCCGTGGGTGGCGACCATGGTCCGGACGATCTACCAGCAGCCCTCCCCTGAAGAGGTCCACGCACAGCATGCGCGCATGGTGGGCATGCTCGACGAACGCTTCCCGCAGGCCGCCGAACTGCTGGCCGACGTGGGCCCGGATATCCTGGCCTTCACCGCCTTCCCCGTGGGCCACTGGAGGCAGGTCTGGTCGAACAACCCGCAGGAGCGCCTCAACAAGGAGATCAGACGCCGGACTGACGTGGTGGGCATCTTCCCGAACCGGGCTGCGGTCCGGCGGCTCATCGGGGCAGTCCTCGCCGAGCAGCACGACGAGTGGCAGGTCGCCCGCCGCTATCTGCCCGCTCTTGCCATCAACATCGGCGACCAGCACAGCATGGAGGCATCAATGATGCTGCCCGCAGGGGCAGCCTGATCAACCAGCGAGGGTGACGCTCTTACACCACTTGACGGGACGTGACCCTCACAGAGCCCCCAACCACATCTCAAAGACGGTACCACCTACCGTCCACTTAGGCCCACCATATGGGGCTTATAGGACCGCTCATGTGTGAGCGCCCCTAACTGTCGGGTTGCCATTCCCAAGGGGCACGCGGTGCCGCACGAGACCACCGACACGGTGGCGGCCAGGAATATACGGTTGAAGCGCACGCGGCCCTTCCGGCCTCAGACCAATGGCAAGGCGGAGGCGTTCAACAAGATCATGCAGGCCGAGTGGGTCTACCAGCGACCGTACTACTCCAACCGCGAGCGGCTCGACGCGCTGCCGGGTTTCCTTGCGTACTACAATCACCGGCGTCCACACGGCGGCATTGGCGGGACCACTGCCGCCTCCCGGCTGTAAACAACGTCGCTGGGAACTACAGCTAGCGGCGGAACTGCTTCACCGTATGTGCGGACGCTCCCCCTGCCGCCGGTGTGTCCAATGCCCCAGACCGCTCAATGGCGAGCTCAGCGAAAGGAACCCGAGTGTCGCTTATGTACTGGACGAGTACAACGTATTTGACACACGGCCTTGCCTGTGTAGACTAGCGCTTGGCGCGTCCGAGAGGGTCTCACCCGATGACTGAGCAGTCCAACATTGACCGCCCGCCCCTGCGCGGGGGCCTCACCTACCAGCCTGGCTGACACCGTCGGCTTGCTGGCCACCATGTGGCTGGATGACGGCGCTCGCCCCAATTAGTCCCTACAGTTTGACCGTCATCCCGCCCCCGGTAGTCTCTGGACCAACCGCTCCGGCGTTTCCGCGCGTGACACAGCCATAGCGCGAGGCAAGCCGAGCGCGCCAGCTACCCAAACGGGAGGTCTCGCATGGCGTCACAGGTGCAAGCGGTCTCGTCGCTCCATGGGGGGTTCTGGAACTTCGAGCTCCAGGATTTCTGCTACATGACGAACCGGTACTTCCCTCCCGCGGACCTCATTGGCGAGCTCGCATCGAGCCTCCCCGAGCTTGTTAAGTCGTACCCCTCGACGAACCGTCACCTCTCGTCGCTCGTTGCCGCGCCCCTCGGCCTCACCCACGAGCAGGTCGTCGTTGGAAACGGCGCGGCGGAGATCATCAGCGTCCTCAGCGGTCTGCGCGTCGAGCGCCTGGCCGTGCCCATCCCGACGTTCGACGAATACCCCAACCGCGCCGCCGTCCAGGGCAAGCCCGTCAGTCGTTACCCCACGGACGCTGAGTTCGTCCTCGACGTCGACGGATTCATCGCGCACGTGTCGGAGACCGGCGCGAATGCAGTGGTCCTCATCCGGCCCAACAACCCATCGGGGACGCTCATCCCCAAGAGCAGCGTTGTCGATATGCTCCAAGCCTTCCGCCGCCTCGACCTAGTCGTGATCGACGAATCGTTCCTCTACTTCGCGTCGCCCGACTGGCCGCAGCTGAGCGCGTTGAGCTTCATACACGAGTTCCCGAACCTGGTCATCGTCAACAGCATGTCGAAGGCCTACGGCGTGCCGGGGCTCCGGCTGGGCTACGCCGTCTCCGGCGACGCCGCCCTCGTCGCTCGCCTGCGCGCCGAGCTCCCCATCTGGAGCGTGAACTCGCTTGCGCAGCTGTTCCTCGAGCGCATCCAGCGATACGAGGCCGAGTTCGCCGAGTCCTGTGTACTCGTGACCGGTGCGACACAGGCCCTCTACGAGGGTCTCCGGACGGTCCCCTTCCTCCACCCGTATCCGACCCACGGCAACTACGTCCTCTGCCGCACCTCGCCCGAGCTTAGCGGGGCGGAGGTCACCGCTCGCCTGTTTGACGAGCACCGGGTGCTCGTCAACGACTGTAGTCGAAAGCAAGGACTCGACCACAGGTTCTTCCGCATCGCCTCGCGGACAACCGAGGAAAACGAATGGCTAGTCGCCGTTCTCCGCACGATGGCGGCCGGCGAGCCGCGAGCGCTCCGCTCGGCCGCGCCCGACGGCGCTAGTAGGTAGACGTCATGCAGGCAGTAATCCTCGCAGCGGGACAGGGCACGAGACTCCGTCCATTCACCAACAAATGCCCCAAACCCCTGGTGAGCGTTCAGGGTAAGCCCATGCTGCACTACCAGCTCGAGGCGCTCCACGGGGCGGGCGTTCGGGAGTGCGTGATCGTCGTAGGCTGCTGCGCCGACCTGGTCCGCGACGCCATCGGCGCCCGGTTCGGCAACGTCGCCATCTCCTACGTCGAGAACGAAATATACGACCGGACGAACAACATCTACTCGCTCTGGCTGGCGCGGCGCAGCATCGTCGACGATATCCTGTTGCTTGAGGGCGATCTCGTCTTCGAGCCCGGCCTGCTGCTCGACCTGCTCGACGCGCCGTACGACAACGTCGCCGTGGTTGACCAGTACAACTCCACCATGAACGGGACCGTCATTCAAGCGGGCGGCGACCTAGCCACCGCCATGGTGCTCAAGGCAGATCAGCCCCCCGATTTCGACTGCGGGTCCGCGCTCAAGACGGTCAACATCTATAAGCTGTCGGGCGGGGCGGTGCACCGTGAGGTGATGCCTCGCCTCGGCGAGTACATCGCGCAGGGCCAGACCGGCGATTACTACGAGATCGCCTTCGCCCAAGCCATTGCCGACGGCTCGTTGCGCATGCACGTGCTCGGCACCGGCCCCCGGTGGTGGACGGAGATCGACACCGTCGATGATCTACGCCACGCCCAGACCATGTCGCTGACGCCCACCCGGCGCCCGAGCCCCGGGCTGACGGTACCGCGCGCGGGCATGCAGGGAGGAGCGCGATGAGTGAGCGCGATGCCGCCGGAGAGACGGAGATGGACCAACTGATGAGGACCATCCCGCCCATGGACGTCACCATGGCAGTTGCCCTCCTCCGTGAGGCAAAGGAGGTCTTCGACGAGCTGGGGGTCGTGTTCTTCCTGAGGCAGGGGACCTGCCTCGGCGCGGTCCGCGATGGCGCCTTCACCCCTTTGGGACGACGATATCGACCTCGGCTCCAGCTATGGGATGCACGGCCTAACCAAGCGGTCGGCGGCGTCCGTGGCCGAGGCCTTCAGGGCTCGCGGATTCCACGTCGAGGAGGCAACGTACAGCGGCGAGACATGGCTCGGCATCATGAAACGCCACATACGGATCGACTGGTTCTGCTACCGCGTCCGCAAGGGCCGCGTCGTCCACTTCCCGAACGTGCCAATCCCGGTGGAGTTGTTTGCCCGCCTCCAAGAGGTCGACTTCGCTGGCGAGAGGTTTCTCGTACCCAGTCCACCTGAAGAGTACCTTCGCTGCAAGTACGGACCGAACTGGGCGACGCCCAAGCGTATCGGCTATGAGAAGGACGGCGTCGATAACCTCCCGGCTGAGCGGCTGGCTTGGCCCCGGCGTCTCCGGCGGTTCCTCGCGGTCCGTCTCGCGGGCAGGACCGCTGTGCTTCAAGTCCTCGGAGAGCATGGCAAGCCAGTCGCGGATGGCGAAGTCGCCGTGGCGGGTTTGGGCAGGAGCCGGACGAACGGCAACGGCTACGCGCGGTGCTACGTGCCTCGGGAAGACATATACGCATTGGTCGTGCGGGCGGAGGGGCGACCAAACTGGACTCGAACCGCTCATGGGTCGCGTCGCCTGCAACCCTCTTCCATTGACTTGAGGGCAACAGCCCACGAGTAGAGTCTTCCGTTGCCTTTGCGTCGCATCCATCGGGAGATCGGGGAGAGGCTGCAACGCGGACGACGTGGGCAGGCTACCGCATGGTGAGGGCTGAGAGGCCTCGACGCCACGCCGGAGAGCGGGTGGAAGAGACAGGCCGCTCCCCCGCCACGCTACGGCAGCCCCTGCGGCGGCTGAAGCCTCCGTGCCCGGCGGTGTCGCCACCGCCGGGCCTTGCACGGCCCGCGCGTGTCTTTGCCCTCGGCAAAACCGGACCATTAAAGAGAAATTACAGGGGGGGGGTCGCTTGGGGAGCCCCCCCCAGCTGGGAGGGCTATTGCTTTTCCGGCGCTCCCCCTAGCATTTCCGAAAACGTGCTTTCGCAAGGAAGTGATCCTTTTCGCGGGAGACCAGGATGTCGATCCAGGCTGGTCCTCGAAGTGAGCGGAGTTCCAGCGCATGCTTGCCGACCGCAGGGCAGGCACTTCGACACGATTGCCTGCCAGGAGAGTCCGCATGAACCGATTACTTAGGCGGAAAGAGGTTGAGCAGATGGTCAGCCTGAGCCGCGCTTCTATCTACCGCTTAGCAGACACTGGTGACTTCCCCCATCCCATCCGCGTCGGCCCTCGTGCCGTGCGCTCGCGCTTGGGAGACATCGAGCAGTGGATTTCGGAACGCCCCTTCACAACCGGCAAAATTAGGGGAAGTCAGTAAGAAGCTAGTCACACGTCCGTATTGGTAGGTGGCGAGACGCGATGAACGAGCGACAGTTGACGTTGTGCGCCTCCGCACCTTTCGTTGACGGTCAGTCAGCCGCGCCCAGGCGTTGAGTATCAACGAAGACCGCGTTCAGCGCGTGATTGAGAAGGGCGCGGGCCACCGGCAAGCCGGTTGAGCTAATCACCGCCCGGAGCGATGGGGCCGCCGTGCCGGAGGCGGGGCGGGGCTACGTCCATGCGTTTCTTGCGCCCGTCGGGGAGATCGTGACCGCAGAGCTTGGCGACCAGTTGGACACGCCCAGCCTCCGGCTCGACTTTCGCGCGTTGTCCGCTTCGGACATCACGGGGCGCGCGCGGGCCTTCGCCTCGATGGTTCAGGCGGGGATGGACGTTGAGCGGGCGGCGGCGCTGTCCGGCTTGCTTGCTGGGGAGTGACGCGCCTAGGGCGTAGCATCGCCTGATTGCCCCGCCCCGGAAGCTGCCGGAGGCCGAAAGGGAGTGCCAAGGTGCGCCCCCGGCAAACCCCACCCACGACGCGTCAAGGTGTTCATGTGTGCAGCCGTCTCTGGGTGCAGTAGAATCCCCGCTGCGGGCGGAGAGGGCCGTGGGAGACTGCCATGGACAAACAGCACTCCGGCAAGGCTGCTACGGCCAGTATCTTTGCCCAAACCTACCAAAACCCTTGCCGAAGATTGGCGCAAGCTTTGGTATGAAGGTGGCAGCGTGGCGCATCGTGGGCCTCTACTGCCTGTCCATCTTGCGCCGCGGGCAGGGCATTGGCGGTGTGGTACGCATCGTGGTACGCATGCCGTAATTAGGCGATACAACAGGTTCAGGACGAATCTCACTAACATCGTCGAGCGGAATGGACGCGAGTGGCTCAGTGCGCTGGTACGAACACCACCTGTTGCCGGACTGGATCTGCTCCCAAATTTCGAGCGCAAGCTAGAGGGTTGGCGGCCGCGTCGCGGACCTCGGCTGCGGACGAGGCCAAGCGTTGATTAAGCTGGCCCAAGCTTCCCAAACTCGCGGTTCTTCGGCTATGACGTCTTCGGGTCGTTCATAGAGCGGGCCACCAGCAGCGCTGGAGAGGCCCGTGTCGCGGACCGGGTAGTCTCCGAACGGGGTCGGATGCCGCGCAAGCGCTCGACGGCTCTTATCGCCCTCCACGGGTTCCTCGACATCCCAGCCACCCTCACCAGGATTCATGGGTCACTGGAACTCGAGGGCGTTTTCCTACCCCCTGAAGTAAACGTCGGAGAGAGGCTGAAGGACCATCTCCCTCCGCGGAGCCATTTCCTATTCGGTGGAGCGTTCTCTGCTGCCTGAGCGAGAACCTGCATGACGGGGGCGAGGGTCTTGGCAGGCTAGGCCTGCACGAGGAGAAGGTACGAGAGCTCCGCTTGGCGGCGGGTCTGACGCACACACGCCGCCTCTGAGAAAAACGCGGTCGGCGTTGTCTACGAAATCCGGCGCCGGCTAGAGTGCCCCTGCAGCCGCGTCGGCGATGTCCACGTCGACGCCGCCTCTGGCTCCACCGACTCCAACCGCTCCCACGACAATGCCGCCCTTCTTAAGAGGAACCGCTCCAGCAGCCGCAACCATACCGCCCCCCGCTGCCTCCATGATCCCCTTCATGATAGGCGTTTCGGCGATCTTCTCTAGGGACTCCGTCCGGCCGCCGAACGCCGACGACAGCACCGCCTTTCCGATGGCGCCGTAGATTGAGGCCCAGACGCCCTCGTCCATCCGCCCAAATGCGATAAGCCGCCCGCCTGTGTCAACGACGGCCACGCTGACCTCGAAGTCCAACTCCTGAGCCTTCTTGATGGCGGCCTCAATTACCCGATTCGCTTCGTCGAGAGTAAGGGACATGCACAAGCCTCCTCTGCACGCATGACGGCCAATTCTAGCAGATGCCCGTCGGTGTACGAGCGGGTAAAAGCGACCCCATAGCGCCGTGCGAGAATCTGGCGGACGGGTCGGTCCGGAATGACCCGCCGTTTCGCGCGCAGACAGTCGCCCGACCCGGGCTTCAACACACCGGCCCAGAATGAATTTCGGTTTGACAATGCCGCTTGGCGCCAGTACGGTGACCCGGCATTAACTTGATTGGAAACGCCCTCATGTCGAGCGTTCGGCATTCGAGCGTCGAAGGAGATCCTGAATGAAGCTTCGTAGACAGTTCGTTGCTCTGACCGGGTTGGTAGTCCTCGTTGCGTTGGTTGTGGCTGCATGCGGCGGGGCGCAAGGCCCGGCAGGCCCCGCGGGAGCTCAAGGACCTGCGGGTGCTCAGGGGCCGGCGGGGCCTGAAGGGCCGGCAGGCTCCCAAGGACCGGCAGGGGGCGAAGCGCCGCAGCCGACGGCCATGCCCGCGCCGACGGCGACCGCAGTCCCGGTCCCAGCACCTACGCCAACGCCGAGCGCAATGGGCGTGCGGGGCGGCACGTTACCCATGCCTACCCTGGCAGCTGGCGGTAACTGGGACCCGCACATCGCCACCGGGCTTTTCGATCTCGTCAACTTCGCCCCGATCTATAGTTCGATCATCGAGTACAACCCCGAAACGGACGACGCGCTTGACATCCGCGGCGAGCTCGCGTCGGACTGGACCGTCAGCGACGACGGTATTACGTACACCTTCAACATCGTGACCGGCGTCCGCTTCATCGATGGCGAGACCCTGGACGCCAACGACGTCGTCTTTAGCCTGGACAGGATGGTCGAGAACGGGAGGAGAGCGGGGCAGTTCTCCTCCTACTTCGATAGCGCACGGGTCGTCGACAACAACACCGTGGAAGTCACACTCCAGTTCGCGACCCCCTTGTTCATCAGCATCCTCGCGAACGAGTACGTCAAGGTGCTGCCGCAACACGTCGTGGAGGCAGGGACGGACGTCAACGTGGCCGTGAACGCCGTGGGGTCAGGACCCTTCGTCTTCGACAGCCTCGAGCAGGGTGTCTCCCTCAAGTACAGCCGAAACCCTGCCTACTTCAAGGACGGCCTACCCTATGTGGACGCCCTCGAGGTCTTCACTATCCCAACTTCCACCGGCACCGTGGCGGCATTCAGGACCGGTCAGGTCCTTGCCTGTTCGAGCGCCTTCTGCAACATTCCGAACCTCCAGGCCAAGGATCTCATAGAGACCCTTAGCGACTCGCATCAGGTCTTCTTTGCGGGCCCAACCGGGTCGAGAGCATTGGCGATGAATGTGAATGTTGCCCCCTTCGACGATCCTCGTGTCCGGACTGCGCTGAACCTCGTGGTGCATCGCCAAGAGGTGATCCAAATTCTCGGCGGGGAGTACCACATGGGCGGCCCCTTCCCGCCGGACTTCTTCTTCTCGAGCAGCACGGAAGAACTGGTCCAGCAGCCCGGCTACCGGGAAAGTTCGCCGGGAGTGAAGGACCAGCGCGACATTGATGAAGCTCGCCGCCTGATGCAGGAGGCTGGGGTCGAGGAGGGTCTGGAGATCACGCTCTATGCCTACTCGGCCAACGACAATCAACAGACCGCCGAGGTCGTCGCATCCCAACTCAATGATGCGTTCGGTTGGAACGTGGGGGTTCAAGCCGGCGGCTTTGGCGAAATCCTAACGATCTACGCCCAAGGCTCGTTCCAGCTCGGCATCAGTTCGGAGTCCATGCTCATCGTGGATCCCGTCGTTGTTTTCGACGGACTGTATCGGGAGAGTGGCACGCGCAACTACACGAAATGGCAGAGCGATGCCATTGAGGCGCTCTACCACGAGCAATTGTCCGGGACCAACGAGGAACGAGCGGCCATCGTCAAGCAGGCCGAAGCCCTCTTGATTGGCGGCGATACGCATTGGGCTGGTCTCCTCTGGGAAGTAAGCGCCAACATCATCGATAACCGTGTCCAGAACTTCCATGCTCCTGCGACATTGTTCCAGAACACGAAGCACGAGCACCTCTGGATCGAAGGTTAGAAGCGAACAGTTGATCCAGTCGCCCCCCGCGAAGCCGAGTATTCGGCCTCGCGGGGGGCAAAGTGTCCCGGCGGTGAGGCTCTTGGCGGGTTGGGCGGTCGATCCACGGTCCGATCTCGATGCACATTCCCCGCTGACGGACGAAGACCACTCGAAGTCTCCGAATGGTGACACCGGCCCAGCGAGCGTAGCCAACGGACCCGCGGTTCAGGGGGATCCCGACCCGCATTCTTTCCGCAGCGGGTACGTCGAGGGCCCCCGGGGTGAGGATAGGGGCTAATGAGCACCTATATTCTCAGGCGCCTGTTGCAGTTCGTACCGGTCTTGCTCGGTGTCTCAATCGTCATATTCGTCTTGATGCGGATTGTCCCCGGCGACGTAGCTGTCGCCATCTTGGCCGGCCCGGACGGCTCGGGATCGGTCAATCCCGCCGCTTTGGAGGAGTTGCGGGAGAAGCTGGGGCTCAACCGGTCGCTGCCCGCGCAATACGTGGACTGGATCTGGGGCTTCCTCCGGGGAGATTGGGGGGATTCCTACCGCAGCAACGCTTCCATCCTCTCCGAGATTCGAACGCGGCTCCCACTGACGTTCGAGATGGCCACGCTGACCGTCGCCATCTCGCTCCTCATTGGGCTTCCTTCGGGCATCATCATGGCGATCCGGCAGAACACGTGGATCGACTATTTGGCGAGGATCCTGAGCATCGGGGGCCTCACCATGCCGACGTTTTGGGTGGCAACGTTGATGCTGCTGATCATGGTGGTCTGGTTCGGGTGGAGTCCCCCGCTGGACTACCAACACTTCTGGAACAATCCCTGGAAGAACATCCAGCAGGTTATCTGGGGCGCTCTCGCCATGGGCTACCTGTTCGCCGCAATCTTCGCCAGGATGACGCGGTCGGCATTGCTCGAAGTGCTCCGGCAGGACTACGTGCGGACGGCGTGGTCCAAGGGTCTCTCCGAACGCACGGTAGTCGTGCGGCATGCGCTGAAGAACTCCCTCTTGCCCATTGTTACCATCGTGGGCGTGCAATACGCGACGCTCCTCGGCGGCACCGTCATCATGGAGCGCATATGGAACCTTCCCGGCCTCGGCTCAAGCCTCGTGGACGCCGTCGACTCGAGAGACATCGTCGTCGTCCAGGACATCGTGCTCGTGTTCGCGGTCATCGTTCTGCTTGTCAACCTAGCGGTCGACATCATGTATGCGTGGCTGGATCCGAGAGTTCGTTACGGCTAGGTCACGGTGAGCCCAAGGCAACCTCACCTCCCGGTAGTCCACGAGTAGATGACTTCGCACGGCAACACACCAAGTCCGGCACTGCGAAGCTTGTCGTCTGCCGGCGCCTCCACGCTTCGCCGAGCGTGGAGGGTGCTCGTCACGTTTTGCAAGGCCCAGCCCATGGGGGCTGTCGGGCTTTTCTTCATTGCCCTCATGGCCTTTCTCGCTATCTTCGGTCCACTGATCGTCCCCAAGGACCCTTTGGACATCAACGCCGGGAGCACATTTCAGGGGCCGGAATGGTACAAAGGCTTCGTCCTCGGGGCCGACCATCTTGGGCGCGACAACCTGAGCCGAATCATCATCGGATCAAGATCGTCCATCAGCATCGCCGTCATTTCAGTGGTTTCGGGAACGCTCGTCGGTGTCGTAGTAGGGCTGATCAGCGGGTTCTACGCCGATTGGCGTGACGCGGTGCTCCAGCGCCTCATCGACGTGATGCTCTCTTTTCCCATCCTGGTCCTCGCCCTGGCGATCGTCGCGGTCTTAGGGAAATCTCAACAGAACGTCATCATCGCCATCGCGGTCATCCAGGTGCCAATCACGGCCAGGGTGGTCCGGTCGGTAGCGCTCTCCATCAGATCTATGGAGTTTGTAACGGCGAGCCGGGCGCTCGGAGCTGCCGATGCCCGCATTCTGATTCGGCATATCGCTCCCCAGACCTTCGCTCCGGTGATGATCGTCTCTACGTCATTCTTGGGGTTGGCCATCATCATCGAAGCGTCCCTTTCCTATCTCGGGTTAGGCACACCCCCGCCCAACCCTTCGTGGGGGGCGATGCTGGCAGGGCCGACGCTCCAAAACGTCGAACGAGCGCCTTGGAACGCGGTCTTCCCAGGGATTGCGTTGACGCTGACGGTGTTTGGCTTCAACCTGCTCGGCGACGCTTTGCGCGACACGCTCGACCCGAGGCTCCGGAGATAGCCGGGCGATCACCTATGGTTCCAGCGTCATGAACAGGGCGATGCGAGGCTCGTCGCCGACGCCTCTCGTAACGTGCCCTTCCCCCTCGAGATCCTCTCCCAGGATGATGTCTCCGGGGCCAAATCGCTCCTTCACGCCGTGCGCCACTTCGATCTCGATGCGGCCCTGCAGAAGCACGACGTAGGTGCGCGCCGGAGCGGTGTGAAACTGCTCGGAGATATGAGCCCGGCCGGCCGCGGTGGACCTCCGCAGCATCACGGTCTTCGCCTTGATCTCCGGCAGGTCCTCGAAGCCTTCATCGCCCAGTTGAAAGTCGAGAGGGATGTCATCGAAATGGGAACGACCATCGGGTCCCGTATAGATTCGCCTCGCGCGCATGTCTCCTCCGTTCCTTAGTCGAATGCCGGCTTGACTTCCTCCGCGAAGGCCTGGACCGCATCCCAGTCGAACGGCGCCCGGATCCCCAGGGTCAGCGTGTCCGCTCCGGCTTCGGCGAACTCGGCAACCTGATCGACCGCCTCGCTCGGGGACCCGACAATTGCTCCGCCCTCGAGATATGGAGCCGCGTCGATCAGGTCGCGGTAGGCTTCCCTAGCCCGCTGAGAGCCCTGCCTGTCTGCCGCCATGTAGAAGCCGACGTTGATGCTCCGCTCTACCTCTCTCGGGTCCCGTCGCGCGGCCTCACAAGCCAGGTCGACGACACGATTCTTCCGTTGGAAAGCTGCTGCTGAAACAAAGGATGCGTTCCACCCGTCCGCTAGCCGCGCCGCCATCGGCAGCGTACGACGCTCGCCCATCCCCCCTATCCAGAGCGGCAGTCTGGCCTGGACTGGCTTCGGTTCGCATCGAGCGGCCTCGACCTGGAAGTGCTTGCCGAGAAACGTCGTTTGGTCCTGCGTCAGCATCGCCCGAACGATCTGGACGCTCTCCTCGAGGATGTCTAGCCTGACGCCCGCTCCGGGGAAGTGGAAGCCGTAGGCCGCGTACTCCTCCGCGTTCCATCCGGCACCCAGGCCGAGGGTGACTCGGCCCCCGCTGACGTGGTCGATGGTCGCCGCCATCTTCGCCAGTACGGTTGGCGGCCGGTAGCCGGCGCAGAACACCAGACACCCCACCCGGACCTTGCTGGTCTTCGCCGCCAGGGCTGCCATCGTTGAGACAGACTCATAGACCGGAGTTCGACCATCGCGATAGGGCACCTCAAGGAAGTGGTCCCAGATGGAGACCCAGTCGAAGCCGAGGTCCTCCGCCATGCCCCAGAGGCGCACCAACTCTTCGAAGGTGCAGTCCTGCTGGCCGACGTGCAAGCCTATCTTCATGCGACTCGCTGGCAGGGGCGCTCACCCCGCTGGATCAGCTCGCCGCCTCGATTGCGGCGAGCACGGACTGAACGTACTCCTTCTCGATGAACGGGATAGTCCCCGGCGACCAGTTATGCAGGCCGGTGGGGAAGGGGTAGAGGATAGGGTAGTCTACGCCGGCCTCCCGGAACGCCGCCACCCTGCGAGGGATCTCGTCGAACCCGGCGGCTACCGAGAGCGTTTCGAGCATGGCGTCCGAGACGTGTTCGCTCGCCGCGGCCGGGTCGCTACGGCCCCACGCCTGCTCGAATCCTGCGGTCTCCTCAGGGAAGCCGAGCTTCCCCATGTGTCTTCGGTAGTCGTCCACACTTCCGTGGAAGGCGATGGTGTCCATCATCTCCCGCCTGGCTCGAGCCTCGTCTCGGTGGGAGTTGCAGATGATGAAACATGCCAACTCGATTTCGGCCGGATCGCGGCCGGCGGCCGCGGCTCCTTCGGCGATGGCCTGCCTTACGCGAGCAACGTGTTCCAGGGTCGTCATGTGCAGCACGACGCCGTCCGCCACCTCGCCGGCGATGCGGGCCATCTGCAGCCCTCGTACGCCCAGGTAGACGGGGACCCGCCACGGGGCCCCTTCGCCCCGAAGCCGGAGGCCATCCGAGGAGTAGGCTTTGCCCTGGTACTGCACGGTCTCGCCGGCCAGCGCCCGGCGAATGATCGTGGCGTAGTCCCGCACGCGATTCATGGGCATCTCCATCGGTATCGAGTGAAAGCCCTCGATCAAGCGCGGGTGACTGCTCCCGAGGCCGAGGATGAATC
Organism: Dehalococcoidia bacterium; assembly: GCA_965261455.1. Classification (GTDB taxonomy): domain Bacteria; phylum Chloroflexota; class Dehalococcoidia; order SHYB01; family SHYB01; genus DAOUKH01. The sequence continues at coordinate 1,341,791 of OZ253453.1, forward strand.
GTCCCCCGCTCACATGGTGCAACGTCAGGGCGCCCATTGCCAGCACGGCCGGCGAGCGCGTGTAGACGTTGGCGACCGCGGTGCCCAGCTCGATGCGTTCAGTCTGCGCGGCAACCGCTGAGAGGTAGGCGAGGGCATTCCAGTCGCGGTCTTCGTGCAGCCAGAGCCCGGAAAACCCACGGTCCAGCGCCTCCCGGGCGATGCCCACGGTCTTGGCCAGCGGGAGAGGCGCGTCGATCTGTATTCCTATTCGCAATCTATACGCTCCCGCTACACCGTAGTCAGACACGGTCCGCGAAGATCGGCCACGCCTTCCCAGTCCGGCGTGCGCGGAGCCTCCTCGCCGGGCGGGGACTACGCTGGTGCGAGGTTGGCCTCGTTCCCAGGCCGATGAAAAGCTTGTTGGGCGGCCGCGCCTGCTTGCTTCTCGTTTGACGGCGCCACTTGCTCGAGATCGAAGCCGAAGACCTTAGCCGCGTTAGTGGCGGTGGCCCTCTTCCTTTCGTCTTCGGAGGCGTCGGCGAACATCCGGTCGAGAAACTCCATGGACTTGGGCCAGACCGATTCGGCATGGGGAAAGTCGCTGCCCCACATCATGCTGTCCACGCCGATCTTGTGGCGGAACTCGACGCCGGTCTTGTCCTCCGTGAAGGTGGCGAACATGTTGCGGCGCCAGAAATCGCTCGGGATCAGGCCTGATTTGGACCTCCAGCCCTTGGTGAACACGTCGCGCTCGCGATAGGTGAAGTCCATGTTGTCGAGCCAGAAGGGGACCCACGCCATCTCGTGCTCGATGGAGCCCATCTTCAGGCCCGGGTAGCGGTCGAAGACCCCGGCGAAGACGATGTCGCTAAGGGAGAGGCGCACCCAGTAGTCATAGGTCGTTCGCATCGAAGGCGGTATCTCGACCTGGTTCGTGGTGAGCACCTCCCCGGCTGCACGCACCCGATTCGTGCCGACGTGCAGGCACAGGGGCATCTCCAGGTCCTGGGCGGTCCACCAGAATCGCTCGTGGATGGGGTCGCGATACGGCCTGTCGTCCCCGGGGTGGACCGGGATCAAGGCGCCGGCCAAACCCAGCTTCTTGCAGCGCTCGAGCTCTTCGCATGCCTCAAGCACGTTGTCAACATTGATACACGCGAGCCCTTTAAGACGCTCGGGCTGCGCGCTGACGAATTCGGCGATCCAATCGTTGTAGGTGCCGAGCACTGCGGACATGAGGGCGCTGTCAGCGATGCGCCACCATCCAAGCCCGACGCTTGGGAGCAAGACGGCTCCCCAGATGCCGTCTTCAGCCAGAGCCTCGACGTACAGGTTCGGCTCGTAGGTGGATCGATCGATCTCGGGCCAGCGCGTCATCCAGTCGATCTTGGCGGGGTCATCGAATCGCACGCCGTTCTGCACCGTGGCGCCCAGTGGCGCGCTGAGGTTGCCTTCGACGAACCACGCGTGATGCGCGATCCCGTCCTCGTTCTTGGTGATCTTCAGCTCCGGCGCCCGGTCCCGGAACCGGAAGTCGATCCGTTCTTCCCAGAGGTCCGGCGGCTCCACGATGTGCGTGTCTGCCGATATGATCTTGTAGTCAGTCATCCGTCCCCTCCGCGACCGTCACTGTCCCCAGGATGTTGGTGTAAGGCTCGAGCGTCCACCTAGCAGAACGCTTGGGCCGCGCTCTGCTATTCCTCTATCGAGAGGTGCCCGTGATGCACGTTTTGAACAGCCTGATGCTCCGTTGAAGTCACCGCCCGCCCAGTGCGTATCCTTATTGACTACCCTAGCTTTGTCAACGCCACCAGGGTTTACTAGCGCGAACCGGGGCTGCCTTGGTGAGCGATAAAGGCGACGGCAGCGTGCCATCGATAAAGGCGTCGTGCGTGGGAGAGTAACGGCGCCCGAGGCTCGCCCGCGCCGGTGACTCACGCCACGGGCTCGTTCAGGAACTCGACGATGCCCGCTGCCAGCTCCGATGCGTCCAGGTAGGCGGTGAACTCCGTGCCCCCAGGGGCAATGACGCTGCGTGCCCCGGGAACCCGTGCGACGGCCCGGTCGTGATTCACGCGAAGGGGATCGAGCTCGCCGCTCCACACCATCGTGGGCGCGCGGACCTCCTCGAGCCGGCCGAAGATGTCGTAATCCCAGATCGCGTCATAGATCGCCGCGGTGTTCTTGCCCGCGAGCAGCTTCGCGAGCACCTCCTCTTGGACAAGCCAGAGAGCCTGCTCGTCGAGGGGGCTGGAGAAGGCTTCCATGGCCTTGCCCATATCGCTGATGGTGTGCCAGGTTTCGCTGAGGTGGACGCCGTCCTCACGTAATGGCTCCGAGCTAAAGTAGTTGCGCAACCGCGGCACCATTCGCACCAGCTCGTCCCGCGACTCGTCGAAGTGCGGGATTCCGTTGAGCATGAGTTTGGCGACCCGCTCCGGATAGGCGGCCGCCAGTTCAACGGCGATCGACGCTCCGGTGTGGTGACCGTAGAGGCTCGCGCGGTCGATGTCCAAGGCGTCCATGAACGAGACGAAGCACCGCGCATAGTCGGCCACGGTGGGCGATGCCTCGGGAGGCGGGTCGGACATGCCGAACCCCGGCGTGTCGACGGCGAGGCAAAGGCAATGCCGAGCCAGCTCCGGCATCATCCGGTTCCAGGTCGCGGACCAGCCTGCGGAATGGTGCAGAAGGATCAGAGCCTCACCTTCGCCCGCGTGCGTGTAGTGGACCTGACCGCGGCGCGTCGCCGCGTAGGCCCTGCGTATGACGGGAGCTCCGCTCGGGTTCATGGCCTGCAACGTCGACTCCTCGGATCGCGCCGGGACGCGAAGTATGGACGGGCGCCCCGATGAGCTCGCTTCGCCGCCCTACAAGGGGAGTTGGCGCGGTCTCCTTCGGTCGGGAAGGCCCGTCGAACGAGACTCGTTCCTGGTCCATCCGTCCTATAGAATGCGACCATTCCAGCCGCTACGGGGCCACTGCCAAGGGGGCCGATGATGACGTCCACACCTCGCATCGACAACGAGAAGCTCGGTCGGTTCATGATCAAGGTCAGTGCGGGGCTGAGCGCTACGATGGTCATGCAATTGTGCATCATTGGCGACCGTCTGTCTCTTTTCAAGGACCTCGTCGAGCAGGGGAGCGCCACCCACGTCGAGTTTGCGGCCCGCAACCAGATCCATGAGCGCTATGCCCTGGAATGGCTGAGCGCCATGGCCGCCGCTGAGTACGTGGACTACGATCCGTCTAGCGGCGCTTTCACCCTCCCGCCGGAGCACGCTGCGGTCCTCGCTGACGAGGGCGGCCCGATGTTCATGAGCGGCATTTTCGAGATGATGCCCGCCCTCTCCTCGGCCATCGAGCAAATCACGGCAGCCTTCAGAACAGGGGGCGGTGTGCCCAAGAGCCACTACGATGAGTACTACTGGTCAGGGATGGAGCGATGTAGCATCAGGTGGTACAACCACCAGATGCTCCGTGAGTGGGTCCACCGGCTGCCGGCAGTCGAGGCGAAGCTCAGCGAGGGGGGGCTGGCCGCCGACATCGGTTGCTCCCGAGGCCAGGCTCTTATCAAGCTGGCGGAGGCCTTCCCCAAGTCGCGATTCGTCGGGTTCGATATCTATGGGCCCAACCTCGACGCCGCCCGGGCAAGTGCGGAGGCGGCGGGCGTCGCGGACAGGACCGAGTTTAGGCTCGTTGAGGCCGCCAGTGGACTCGCGTCCGAGAAGTATGACCTCATCCTCTGCGCCGACGCGCTCCACGAGTTCACCGACGTTCCCGGAACCCTGAAGGCTGTCCGCTCGTCCCTCAATCCGGCCGGTGTCTTTCTGTTGCAAGAGGTGAACTTGGCGGGGAGCCTGGAGGAGAATATCTCCCCTTGGGGGGCCATGTTCTACTCGGCAAGCGTGCTCTTTTGCCTGCCGGACAACCTCCAGGGCGGAGGCGAAGGCCTCGGGAGGCTGGGCCTGCACGACCATAAGGTACGCGAGATCTGTGCCGACGCAGGCTTTGCCCAGGTCGGCCGCCTTTGGGAGGACAAGGTCAACGTGGTCTTCGACATCAGGCCCTAGGCCGCCGCGCGGTGCCCTGCTTCCCGCAGGCCGGGGTCCTCACGCTGGGCTCAAGCGATGTGGTAGAGCCCGGCGGCGTTCTCCCCGGCAATCTTTCGTTGCTCGTCTTCGGGGATGCCCGCGAGGATACGGTCCACGAACTCTCGCGACTTGGGGAAGGTGCTCTCCGCGTGCGGATAGTCGTTGCCCCACATCAGATTCTCGACACCGATGTAGTCGCGAACCCGTATTGCCGCTTCGTCCTCCTGGAAGCTCACGAAGCAATTGCGGCGGAAGTGGTCGCTGGGCAAGGCGTCTCCCTCGAAGCGGATCCGGTTCAGGGAGGCGGCCGTCTTGTAGGCCCGGTCCATCGTGTGCGTGAAGTAGGCCGCCCAGGAAGCTTCAAACTCGATAGCTCCGACCCTGAGTCTGGGATAGCGATCGAAGACGCCCGAGAAGATTATGTCGGCGAGGGATTGTCGGACCGCGATCTCCATGTTGACGGTGCTGGAGGGGTCAGCAGTTCCCTTCTTCATCAAGACGCCGGCGGGCATCCCCGGCTTCCAGCGGTTGCTGAAGAGGTGCAGGCTCAGCGGCACCCCGAGATCCTGAGCGCCGGCCCACAAGGGCTCGTAGCTGGGATCGTGGTATCGGACCACCCCTGCGGCGCTGGGGATGCAGGCGCCCACCAAGCCCAGCTTGGCCGTGCGTTCGAGCTCCTCGAGTGCCTCGTCCACATTGTCCACGTTGAGCACCGCGACACCATTGAGTCGCCCAGGGTACGCCCTACAAAATTCGGCCAGCCAGTTGTTGTAGGCGCGGAATATTGCTGAGACCAGATCGCCGGCCGGGAGCATGTACGCCGTCAAGGTCACGGAAGGGTAGATGACGTCGGCGTGGACGCCGTCCCGATCGAGGTCCCTGGCGTGGGCATGCGGGTCGCGGCCGCCCGGTGGGATGTCCTCGGCCCGTCCATAGTGCGTTATTTGCGTTCGATCTTCGAACCGCACCCCGGCCTGGCCGACGGAGCCGAAGGTGCCAATGGGCACGTCGCCGTCGGCGATCCATTGGTCTCGGGCTTCTTCGCGTACGACGTGGGGCGCCCGCTCCCTGAAGGCCGGCTCGATCCACGCCTCCCAGAGGTCGCGCGGCTCAACCACGTGTGAATCGGACGAGATCAGTCTGTAAGCGTTCACGACCCCCCTCAACGCAGATCCGATGCTTTCCCTTTTCGGCCACCTTGCCCCTTGAAGAGGGGCCTCTACTCTGGGCGGGAGTCTAGTCCCAGCCCTAGGGGTCGTCAAACGTCCGAGCTTCACCGACCTCGGGAAGCTGGGCCTGGCCACCACGCAGCCAAGGAACTGTGTTGCTCACGCCGTTTCGCCACGGTGTCAAATGACTCCGGCACCGTGGAGCCCCAGCCGGCGGGCTAAAAGTCCCGCAACAAGCGGCCGCAGCCGTAGACCTTGTCCTCGATGCCGTTATCACGCAGGGCCATCCACCACGTGGCGGCGTTGATAGCAATGACGGGCTTGCGCAGCCAACGCTCGGCCTCATCCGCCAACTGCACCATACTCACGTTGGTTCCGACCTGCACGAGCGCCTCGGTTCCATCCACGTTGACCTCTTGCAAGGCGTCGCGCAGGGTCTCTTCCTCCACGTAGGCAATCGAGACTGGGGACGGGCAGCGGAGTCCCTTGATAGCCACGACCTCAACGCCAACGTCGTTGAAGAACCGCACGACGTTCTCATCGCCGTTGGGCTGGTAGGGGGTGACGACGCCGACGCGGGTGACGCCATAGTGCTTGAGCGCTCTTTCGCAAGCTTCCGCACCCGTCGCGACTCCCAAGCCGCCCGCCCAGTCCTGCATACGCTCCACTAGCTGCCGGTTCCCCTCGGCGCCGCCCCAGAACGTCTCGGCGCTCATGCCCATGATCAGGTAGTCCGGTTCGCAGGTCAGCACTCGCTCAAAGGCGCTGCGCATCTCGGCGCGTATGCCTTCGAGGAACCGCTCGACGGCGTCGCTGCTGCTCAGGTCCGCTGTCGGCGTGAAGATTCGCGAGAAGTGCGCGGTAACACCGGGGACTGTCATCCGGTAGTAGTCCGGCGAAACGATCGTGTTCGTGCTCGGCGCCAAGACCCCGAACTTCTTTCGCCAACCTAGCGCGTCCGACATGAGATGCCTCCTCGCCCTGACTTTCGTCTTCGCGCCGCGCCGTAGCCCTGCCGACGGGTCCCGCCGCAGGCCTCCGTGGGGTGCGATAGTACCATGCCCGTCCGCAGCCTGAGGGGCTCTCGCGTCGCCGTTCTTCAGGCACGGTTACGCGATACTGTTGCGAACCGGTCACTCATGTAGAATGTGCCGACCCCACGGCACGAGGAGGCGCACCGATGAGTCCAGCGACCAGTGAGTCGGCGAGGATCGAGCGGGCCTATGCCGAAACGCCCTTCGGTCAGGTCCACTATCGCCACTGCGGTGAGGGCGAGCCGGTGGTGTTCCTTCACCAGTCGGCGGCGTGGTCAGCGACCTGGGAGTGGCTACTTCCCAAAGTGAGCAAGGAGTTCCGGTGTTTCGCTCCGGACACGCCGGGTTTCGGGATGTCGGACCCGCCGCCTATGGACAAGCCGCTTGCCAGCGATTACGCGCGCATCATTGTCGCGTTTATGGACACCGTCGGTCTTGAGAAAGCCAGTGTGGTGGGGCATCACACCGGCGCCTCTATCGCGGTGGAAATCGCCGCGGCGTTCCCGGACCGAGTCGACAAGCTGATCGTCAACGGCGTACCGGTGTACAACGAGGACGGGGTAACCCAGGAAGACATTCTGAACAAATCGCCGAGGCTGCGCCGATGGTTCGCCAAACTCCCGTTGCAGGAAGACGGCAGCCACTTGGTCGAAGCATGGAACACCATCAACGACATGGCCACGGCGGGGGAGGCCTTCGATCGGCCCTACGACGACCAGGCCAAGGAGCTGGTCCACCACGAGGTGCTTGCCAAGCTGATGTCGGGAGACGCCGGCAAGGACGCCTATCACATGGTCTTCTCGATGGACATCCTGCAACGGCTGGGGGATGTCGCGGCGCCGACGTTGATTTGGACCGGGGTGAAGGACCCGCTCTTTCCAAACCACCATCGGGCGGTCGAGCGGGTGAAACATGTCAAGTCCATCGAGGGATCGGGCGGTACGTATTTCACGGCCCACCTGGACGCAGAGTTCGCCGCCAGGACTATCGTTGATTTCCTCACCGACCCAGGGGTATGAGCGAAACCAGCTTCGACCAAGAGAAGTTCACCCGCATGTTAAGCCGGGTGAGCGAGGACCTCAGTGGAACGCTGGTGATGCAACTGTGCTTCATCGGCGACCAGTTGGGGCTGTTCAAGGACCTCGCGGAGCGCGGCCCGGCCACGAGCGACCAGTTCGCCGAGCGGAACGGCATCGTTGCGCGCTACGCCCTCGAATGGCTGAGCGCCATGGTTGCGGCGCAATACCTAGACTATGACCCAACCGACAGGGTTTTCCGTATGCCCAAGGAGCATGCGCCGGTGCTCGCGGAAGAGGGCAGCGCCAAGTTCATGAGCGGCATCTTCCAGATGCTGCCGGCGTTACAGACCGGGGCGCCACAGATCATCGAAGCGTTCAAGGAGGGCGGGGGCGTCTCGAAAGAGCACTTCGACGACAACTACTGGACAGGGATGGAGCGCTGCACGGGCCGCTGGTACGAGCATCACCTGCTGCCGGACTGGATTGGCCTCCTGCCCGACCTCAAAGCGAAGCTCGACCGAGGAGGGCGCGTCGCCGACATCGGCTGCGGCCGGGGCCAAGCGCTAATCAAATTGGCCCAGGCTTTCCCCAACGCCCGCTTCGAGGGATTCGACGTGTTCGCCCCGTCTATCGGCCGGGCCGAGGCCAACGCCGCCGGCGCGGCCGTCACCGATCGCGTCCGCTTTCAGCGAAAGGACGCCGCGGAGGCGCTCGACGGCGCCTACGACCTCGTGATCTGCGTTGACGCACTGCACGAGTTCCCCAACATCCCGGCGACGCTGACGAGCATTCGTAACGCGCTGGGCCCCGACGGCGTCTTCTTGCTACACGAAGTGAACGTCGGCGAGAAGCTCGAAGACAACATCTCGCCTAGGGGCGCCATGTTCTACTCGGTCAGCGTGCTGTACTGCCTGAGTGAGAACCTCCGCAGCGGAGGGGAAGGACTCGGCAGGCTTGGACTGCACGAGCAGAAGGTCCGCGAGCTCTGTTCGGCGGCCGGCTTGTCGCGGGTGCGCCGCCTGTGGGAAGACCCGGTGGACGTGGTCTACGAGATCAGGCGGTAGCTCAAAGGGCTTCGGCAGCGGCGTCGGCGATGTCCACGTCGGCGCCGCCCACGCTCCCTCGTCCATGCGTCCGAAAGCGGTGAACACCGGACGCGCCTAAAGCGCCATGCTAGAATTGCGCCGACGCTGCCTACCGCAGCGGCTTGGAGGTCACCCATGTACACAGGGAGACTTATTTCATCCGACGATCACGTGTTTGAACCCATCGACCTCTGGACTACTCGCACCGACAAAGCCTATCTCGACAGGGCGCCGCACATCGTGCGTGAGCCGGAGGAGGACTGGTGGGTCTGCGGAGAACAAAAGCTCATGAGCCTCGGGCCCGGCACTCAAACGGGGCTGCGGTTTGAAGACCCCGAGAAGATTCGGTTCACCGGGCAACTCGAAAACATCCGCAAGGGCGGCTACATTCCTGACGAGCGGATCAAGGACATGGACCAAGACGGCATCGAGGCAGGCATCTCTTATCCCAGCGTTGGCCTCTCCCTCTACAACCTCCAAGATTCCGACCTCCTCACCGTCCTGCTTCGCGCCTACAACGGTTGGGTCGCCGAATTCGCGGCCGCGTACCCCAAACGCCTCAAGGCCGTGGGACTGCTCAACGTCGACGATATTCCGTCAGCCGTAGAGGAGCTCACCCGCATTCACAAGCTGGGCCTCGTCGGCGCCATGATCACCACCTATCCCACGGAAGGCCGCAGCTACCACCTCCCCGATTACGATCCCTTGTGGACGGCGGCGGAAGACCTGGGCATGCCGCTAGGCTTGCATTTCGGGACCAACCGCCCCGGGCCCGGCCAGCAATTCGACAAACCTCTACTGCTCCGCCCTTCGTTCGTGGCCAATATCGACCACTGGGTCAGGGTATCGCTGGCGGATATGATCTTCAGCGGCGTGTTCGAGCGGCATCCCAAGCTCCTGGTCGGGTCAATCGAGCAGGAGGTATCCTGGGCGCCGCATTTTCTGGAGCGCATCGACTACACGTATCTCTATCGGCCCAAGAAACCGGGCCGGTACGTCTTCAAAGACGCCATGAAACCCAGCGATTTCTTCCACCGCAATTGCTTCATCAGCTTCCAGCAGGACGCCATCGGCGTGCGGAACCGCCAATACATCGGCGTCGATAACCTCCTCTGGGGCTCCGACTATCCGCACATCGAATCGACCTTCCCCCGCAGCCGCGAGATCATCGGAGAGACCCTCGAAGGCTGCACCGAGGACGAGAAGGCGAAGATCGTCTGCGACAACGCGGCGAGAATCTACCACTTGAACTGATCGGCCTAGTCCAATGCCCGACGCTCTCGGTTGGCGGAAGAAGTTCGCGGTGTTGGTGCCGAGCACCAACACCATCGTCGAACCCGAGACCTACCTGATGGCCGTTCCCGGGGTGACCGCCCACGCCTCCCGTATCTTTTGCCCGGTGCCGGATCTGAGCAGCAACGACGCCAACGTTCGTTTCCTCGAACAGATTCGCGCCAATATTCAGGAGGCCATCGACCGCGCCGTTACCTGCGAGCCCGACTATATGATCATGGGCCTCAGCGCCGAGACCTTCTGGGGCGGCAAGGAGGGCTGTGAAGCCCTCAAACGGCGGCTGAAGGACATGAGCGGCCTTGACGTCGCGACCGGCGCCGAGTCGTGCGAGCGGGCCTTGCAAGCCCTCGGCGCGAAGCGTATCGCCATCCTTTCGCCGTACCAGGCCAATGGCGACGAGCAGGTCTTGAAGTTCTTCGCCGACGTTGGCGTAGACGTCAAGCGCATACACGGCCTGCGCATGCACAACGCCGTATCGATAGCGCATGTTCAGGAAGCCGCGGTCCGCGCCGCCTTCCAGGCGGTCGATGGCGACGACGTGGACGCCTTGGTCCAAGTGGGAACGAATCTCGCCTGCGTCGAGCTTGCCGACACCGCCGAGCGCTGGCTTGGCAAGCCAGTCATCGCGATCAACGCCTCGACGTGGTGGATGGCGCTGCGTGACAACGGCATCGACGACAAAGTCTACGGCTGCGGCCGGCTGCTCCGAGAGTACTAGCGAACGCGGCGCGGCGCCGCTAGTCGAGATCGAAGCCGAACAGTTTAGCCGTGTTGTCGCTCGTCACTTTGCGGCGCTCCATCTCGTCCATGTCGCCGAGGATGCGGTCGAGGAACTGCATCGACCGCGGCCATGAGGACTCGGCGTGGGGGTAGTCGTTGCCCCAGAGCATGTTGTCCACCCCGATCCTGTCCCTCAGCTCGACGCCCAGATCATCCTCGGTGAAGGTTGCGAACATGTTCTGGTGCCAAAACTCGCTAGGGATGAGCCCCGACTTGGACTTCCACCAATCGGTGAAGACGGGCCGCTCGCGGTAAGTGAAGTCCATGTTATTCAGCCAGTGGGGAATCCAGCCCATTTCATGCTCGACGGAGCCAACCTTGAGCCTGGGGAAGCGATCGAACACGCCGGCGAATATCATGTCGCACATCGCGAAGCGGACCCAGTAGTCATTCGTAGCGCGGCTCGACGGAGCCAGGTTGGTGACTTCGCTCGCAAGCGACACGGCACCCCCCGAGCCCCGGTTCGTGCCGACGTGGAGGCACAACGGTATCTCGAGGTCTTGGGCCGTCCACCACAGCCGCTCGTGTATCGGATGGCTGTAGAGTCGGTCGGGTCCCGGGTAAACCGGGATCATTGCGCCGGTGAGGCCCAACTTGCGGCAACGCTCGAGCTCCTCGCAGGCCTCGATAACGTTGTCCACGTTGATGCAGGCCATCCCTTTGAGTCGCTTCGGAGAGGCGTTGGCGAACTCGGCGATCCAATCGTTATAGGTCTTCTGAATAGCGGTGACCAGAGCCGAGTCCGCGACTCGCCACCACACCAGGCCGGCGCTGGGCTGAAGGATGCCTCCCCAAAGGCCGTCCTCTTCCAACGCCTTCAGGTACTCCAGGGGCTCGTACCCCGCCTTTGGTATCTCCGGCCAGGTGGCGAGCCAGTCGATGGTATCGGGGTCGTCGAAGCGGCGGCCGGTCTGGACGGTAACCCCGAGCGGCGCCATGAGCTTACCGTCGACGAACCAGGCGTGGTGATTGACGCCATCCTCGTTCTTCGTGACGTTGAGCCGGGGCGCGCGGTCGCGGAAGCGATGGTCCATCCGCTCCTCGAACAGGTCCGGCGGCTCGACGATGTGTGTGTCGGCGGAGATGATTCTGTATTCGCTCACGGGGGCCTCCGATCAGGCGTCATATTTCAGGACGCTACGGGCCACCTGCCCATGTTGCAGCTCGTCGAGGGCGGTGTTGACCTCTTCCAGGGGCAGCGTCCGGCTGATGAGCTCGTCCAGCTTGAGCTTGCCCGACATGTAGAGATCGACCAGCATCGGAAGATCGATCGGCTGTCTGGCCCCGCCGAAGCCGCTGGCCATGAGCACGCGTTCGGGACGAATCACGTCAACGTCCAGCGTGATCTTCGTTCCGGCGGGGGGAAGCCCGATCATGACGCACGTTCCGCCCCGGTGCACGCTGGCGAACGCATCCTCTACCGTCTTCGCGGTGCCGACCGCTTCAAAGGAGTAGTCGACGCCGAGATCATCGGTGAGCTGCTGGATCCGGCTGACGGGGTCTTCGCGTGACGCGTCGATCACGTGGGTGGCGCCGAAGTGCTCGGCCATTTCGAGCTTGTGCTTGAGGACATCGACGGCGATGATCTTGCCGGCGCCCGCGATGGCCGCCCCCTGCACGACGCAGAGACCGACGCCCCCGCAACCGAACACCGCGACGCTGCTCCCCGGCGCGACCTTGGCCCGGTTGAAAACCGACCCGACGCCGGACATGGCCCCGCAGCCGATGAGGCAGACCTTGTCCAGCGGCGCGTCCTTGCGGATCGGAATTACGCACTCCTCAGGGACGACCGCCCCGTGAGCGAAGGTCCCGATCTGGAGCAACGTGTGTACCGGATCGCCGTTGCGGTGGACCCGATAGGTGTTGTCGAGCATCTTGAACAGGTTCTTGGGCATGCCGCGCATCAGGCAGATGTTCGGCCTCCCCGAGGCGCAGAACTTACACCTGCCGCAGAAGGGCTCGGGATTGGCGATGAAGTGGTCGCCCGGCTTGGTGCGCGTCACGCCGGGCCCAACTCTCTCAACGACACCGGCGCCCTCATGCCCCAGGATCATGGGTAAGGGGATAGGCCGAAGCGCCTGCATCATGCTGAGGTCGGTGTGGCAAACGCCGCTGGCAACATAGCGGACCAACACTTCGCCGTGCTTGGGCTCGGCTAGGTCCACGTCTTCCACCACGAGCGGTGTGTTGTTCTCCAAGAGCACCGCGGCCTTCATGCGACCTCCCTATTCCACAGCGGCGGCTTGCCTCAGGCTTTCAATCATCGAACTGCGCAGCAAGTACTGCCGCGCCTTGGCCGGATCGTCGGCGAGCTGGCGCATATCGTCATTGCGGCGCCGCCTTATGTCAGGGTCCTTTTCCGCTATGTCGCGAGCGTTTTGCTCCGTCTGCCGCTGGACCACCTCAATGGCGATGGTGCGGCGCTCCTTGGTGTACCGGTCCAACACATCCATTTCTGCCTCGCCGCGCCAGATGCGTCCGATCTTCTCCGCCAGATTCACCGCATCGTGGACTCCGCCGTTGAGGCCCATGCCTCCCAGGGGGTTATTCACGTGTGCGGCATCGCCCGCTATGACCACACGGCCGCGGCGATAGTCTTCGGCCACACGCTGATGGACGCGATAGATGCGCCGGAGCTTCACCGGATAGGGCCGGCCGGTCGCGCAGACCCGCTGAAGCCGTTCCTGACCAACCCGTTCCAGCGTTTCCTCGTCAAGGTCGGGATCGTCGAAGAACGTTTCCTCCGGACGGGTCGGGAAGAGGACGCGCCACTCGGTGGGGGTATGGATCAGGGCGTGCCAGTCGGGATAGTCGCCGACGTAGGCCACGTGGGATAGGCCGGGGATGACGGACTGGAGATCGAAGGGTACGAATTGGGACAGATAGCGTTCAGGGTAGGCAATCCCCTGGAACTTCAGGCCCAGCGATGTCCGGACCGGCGAGGCAAGCCCCTCGGCGCCGATGGCGAACGCCCCCTCGAACTGCTGTGTCCCCTCCGGCGTCTCGGCGGTCACAACGGCGTGATCGTCAAAGGGCTCGGCGCCCGTCGCTCGGTGACTGAACCGTACCTCCGCCAGGTCGCTCTCGTTGATCGCTTCCAAGGCTGCGACACACAGAGCGTATTGCTCGATCTGAAGGCGGAAGGGGTATCTCGTATCGTCCTTGAGGAGGCCGAGATCGAATTCGGCTACCTTGCCCTCGTGACGGTCGCGGAATTGGTACTTGTCAGCCTTGAGTCCCTTGGCCAGCAGGTCCTTCACAATCCCTAGATCGTCAAGCATCTCGATCGTGGGTGGGTGGAAGGTCGATGCCCGCAGTTCCGTCACAAGCTCCGTGTGGGATTCGAGGACGAGGGACGGTATGCCTTGACGGGCTAGGGCCACGGCGGCCGTCAGACCCACCGGGCCGCCTCCCGCGATGACGACACGCTTTTCGCTCAAGACGTCCTCCCCTTCCAACCTGTCGCCATTATAGGCACCGAACGGTGCGAGCGCTTGACACGGCGAGCCCTCCAACAATAGCGTACGAAGCCTCCGTGATGCCGAGACAGCAGAACATCATAAAGGGCTACGTGGACACGCCTTACGGCCAAGTCCACTACCGGTCATCGCCGGGGCCTCCGACAGGCGCGCCGCTCGTCCTTTTTCACCAGACCGCGAGCTCCTCGGTGATGTACGAGTCGCTCTGCGCCGAGCTTGGCGATGACGTCTGGTTTTTCGCGCCGGACACTCCGGGATTCGGAGGCACGGCCGCTCCCCCGGAAACGGCCTCCATCAAGTACTACGCCGACGTGCTGTACGCATCCGTCAGGGCTATGGGCATCGAACGCTGCTGGCTATTCGGCCACCACACCGGTGCATCCATCGCGGTGCAGGTGGCCTACGACCACCCGGACTTGGCGCTGAAGATGGCGCTGTCCGGACCGCCGTTTCTTTCCGAAGAGGAGAAGGCCGAACGCAGGGCGGCGGTGCAGCCGATCGTGGTGGCGAGGGACGGCTCGTATCTCGCGGCTACGTGGGAGCGGACGTGGGCGAAGCAGCCCGATATGCCCGAGGCGTTAGCTCACCGTGAGACCGTGCTGAATCTCCATGCCGGAGAGCGCTATCACGAGGCCTATCTCGCCGTCTTCAACCACGACTTCGCCGGCCAGTTGCCCCAGCTGCGAATCCCGCTCTTGCTCATGGCCGGCGATCTAGACACGCTCTGGCCCCACTTCGACGCGGCCTGCAACGCGGTCCCGACCGCGGAAAGGGCTACCTTTAGCGGGGTGGGATCGTTGATCTGCGACCTTCGGGCAAAAGAGGTGGCCGAAACGCTGCGGCGTTTCTTCTTCGCCGGCAAGTAGGCGCCCACCGCGGAACGGGCGAGCGCCTGGTCCGGCTACAGCCGGTTAGGCGAAACCGAACGTCCTCGACGCGTTGTCGAAGCTCGCTTTTCGCTTGTCTTCCTCTGAAGCGTCCTCGAACATCTTGCCGAACAGCTCCATCGACTTCGGCCATGACGATTCCGCGTGGGGGTAGTCGGTGCCCCACATGATGTTGTCCACGCCGATATATTCGCGCATCTTCACGCCCACGAAATCGTCGATGAAGGTGCCGAACATGTTGCGCTTCCAGAACTCGCTCGGCAGCAGCCCCGACTTCGAAGTCCAGCCGCCGGTGTACATGCGCCGCTCTCGGTAAGCGAAGTCCATCTGGTTGAGCCAATGGGGAATCCAGGCGATCTCATGCTCCACGGACCCGACGCAGAGTTGCGGGTAGCGGTCGAAGACGCCCGCGAAAATGATGGCCGCCAGAGAGACCCGCACCCAATAATCGTTCGTCGCCCGCCCCATAGCGGTGTTTGCGGTTACGCTAATCGGCCCGCCCGGCCCCGCGCGGCCCGTGCCGAGGTGGAGGTTGAGCGGCATCCGGGCGTCCTGGGCTGCGGCCCACAGCCGTTCATAGCGCGGGTCCATGTAGGTTTCCTCCGGCGGCGGGTTGACCGGAATCATGGCGCCGGCGAGGCCCATCTTGGCGCAGCGATCAAGCTCGGCGATGGCCTCGTCGATGTCGTCCAGGTTTAGGCAGGCGAAACCCTTCAAGCGGTTAGGGTAGGGCTCGACGAAGTCGGCCATCCAATCGTTGTAAGCGCGGCAGAGACCAGTCAGCAATTCGCTGTCGGGAAGCCTCCACCAGACGAGGCCGATGCTCGGCTGCAACAGGGCGCCCCAAATGCCGTCTTCGGCAAGCGCCTTGACCATCTCATGCGGATCGTACGCGGCCCTAGGCACTTCTTCCCACGGGCTGACCCAATCGATGGTGCTGGGATCCTCGAAGCGCCGGCCGGTCTGGACCGCGACCCCTACCGTCGCGACCTGTTCCCCGTTGTAAAACCACCCGTCATAGTCCCGGCCGTCCTCCGTCTTTGCCTTCCGCATAACCGGAGCCTCGTCACGGAGCTTCGGGTCGATACGGGACGCGTAGATGTCGGGCGGTTCGACGATGTGCGTGTCGGCGGAGATAATTTTGTCATTCGCCATGGATCGTTACCTAACCGGGCCTCGCGCTTCCAGGTAGGCTCACCCGAGCGGTCGAGTCCCCCTGCGACGCCCTGTCGAACCCTTCAGCCCGCTGGGGCCCATCAGGCGGCGGGGTGGGCTCAAGTGTACCCCAAGGGTGGCCTATCGCCCGCCGTTCGGCCCGCGGCCTTTCGCCCAGTGTCGAGTATTGAGTTGTCCGGCCTGAACATCCCGGTGATGATGATGCGAAATCCCTGCTCGACCCGTAACTCAGCCTCGGCCGCGTCGTTGGCTCCGACGCCGCACGGCACGTCGAACTCCTTGCAGGCGTCCAATACCTTCAGCAAGGCTACCTCCTGTTGAGGAAACGGCTCGCCCATCCGAGCGCCCAACGACAGCGCGTGGTCGAAGTGCTCCATCCATATTGCGCCGATGCCCTTCACCTCGCGAAGGATGTCGCGAATATTCTTAACGCCTTCCGCGTCCTCGATGATGGCCATAAGCAGCAACTCGCCATCGGGATCGAGCGGCCAGAGGTCCGCCTTGTCGAAATAGTCTTGCGGTGTCAATCCCCAATAGCGCGGCGCATACCGCCTCCACCACCCGCGCAGGCCCGGCGGATCAAAGTCCTTGGCGCCCGGCGCTTGAGGATAGCGGGCGGCGGCCACGACGCTTTTCGCCTCCTCCACCGTCGTTAGTCCGGGCACGATGATCCCGTACGGGCCGGCGTCCAAGGTCTGCTGGACCACCCACTGGTTCATGACAAGCTCGCGGGCGTCGGGGGCTACCCACGCGAACGGGACGGTTTCCGGTTGCAGACTCCCCTTCTCAACGATCTGCCGCCGGTTCAGCATCTGCGAGAGCGATTGGCGAAGGTTCGTGAAGTTGAAACCCTCGTGCTCCATCTCGATGATGACGAAGTCGTAGTCGGACTCGTTCCAGTACATCAACTCGTCCAGGTTGCCGTTCATGGCAACGCGGCCGAACACAACTTCGCGCTTCTCAAGAAGGTCGATGACCTTGTTGAGCCTTATGCCGTTATGCACGCCGTAACCCCTTTCAACTATGCGCCGTGTGGGACAGCCCGGCCGACGCCAGGGCGGCCAACGCGATGCTGTGGTCGTTCGGACCCGCCCCCGCGACTCCGATCGCGCCGACGAGTTCTCCATCCTGGAAGATGGGCTCGGCCCCGGACCATACCATGACCTGGACCCCCAGCATGTCAAGAAGGGCCCGCGCCCAAGGCTCCTCGGCTGCCTCTCGCAACTCGCCGCTGGGGGCGGCGAAGGCCGTGGACAGGCTTGCCTTACCGGGCGCGCCGACCGCGCCGGCAGGTTCGGCCCCATCCATGCGGTTGAACGCTATCAGCCGCCCTCCGGCATCAACCACCGCAACGTCGACCACCGCCTGCGACGCGTCGGCCGCCTCCAAGGCCGCGCGGACGATAGTCATAGCCGTATGGAAGGAAAGGGTCATAGCCGGCCGCCGTCTTGGATGATCCGCTGCGCTAAACCCGCTCGGTGTGCCTCTGCGGTTCCCGGCTCTGTTCCACCTGGTCACGTCCACTCCGCGCCGCCATCCAGGTAGAGGACCTGACCGCTGATATAGCCGGCGTCCTCTGAGCAGAAGAAGACGCAGGCTTTGCCCACCTCTTCAGCTTCCACAATCCTACCGAAGGGGAACTCGGCCGCCGGCTTGAGGAACTCGAGGTTTGTTTCGGCGCCAGGCCCGGCCGCTTCAGCTTCCCTCTCGGCAAGCTCGCGCAGCGTCTCCCTCGTCATGTCGGTGTCCACCATGCTCGGGGCCACCACATTCACCCGGATTCCCCATTGGGACAGCCCAGCGGCGAACTGCTGCGCCATGACTTCCAGCGCCTTCTTAGCCACGTCGTAAGGGAGGCCGATGTCCCTCCGGTGCTTCGTCCCCGAGCTGGATATGAAGAGCATGTCCCCCCTTGGCCCCTTCCGCATAGAGGGAAGAATGGCCTGTGTGAGGTAGAAGGCGCCGAAGAGGTTTACGTCAAGCACGGCCTTCAGCTCCTCCTCCGTCGTCTCCGCCACATGACACAGCCGCCCTTGGACTCCGGCGTTGTGCACTAGAATGTCCAGTCCGCCCAGAGCCGTCTCCGCCAGCCCAACGGCTCGTCTTACCTGGTCCGGATCTCCAGCGTCGCACTGGACCGCGACGCCTCGCCTACCCATGGCCTCGACCTGCGCCACCGTTTCGTCAGCCTGAGCTTTCCGGCTGAGGTAGGTGACGGCCGTGTCCGCGCCTTCCCTCGCCAGCTCCAGGGCGATCGCTCTTCCGACACCCCGAGAGCCGCCGGTTACGAAAGCCTTCCTGCCGGCAAGTCTCATGGCCTCGCCGCCGTACCGATCGCCTCGTCCAAGCTCCCTCCATTCGTCGTCAGGAGCGCCGCGCACGCCAACACCGGTTTGGCACTGCGCCCTCTCACAGGGCACTCGCCCTGTGTACGGCTATCGCGCGCCGAGTGTCCGTCCGGGGGCGGGCTGTCCTTCCGAGAAGCGCCGTTCCGCATCATCGCCCACCTGCGGCGGATAGGTTGCCCTCTTCGTCGATCGTCACGAGAGCCCGGAGGTCCGATCCGTCGGGCGCTATCGTGAAGAGAGGTGGGGGTGGGGGTGGGGGCCGCGGCGACGGCGGGATCGGCGTGGGGCGGCCATAGTCGGAGGCGGAATCACGGGCGTTCGCCACGGCTATTCTTGAGCCGTCAGGAGACCAGGATGCATATCGGCCGTCTGCAACCGGGCGATGGCCGGAACCGTCCGCCTCGGCAACGTACACCCTGGCCCCGACGAAGAGGATGCTAGCGCCATCCGGCGACCAAGACAGGTTGCTGGAACCCCCAAAGTGGTGGGTGAGTTCGGCCACCGTCCGAAGCTCCGAGCCGTCGTCGTTTATGGTGTGCAGCGTTGTCCTAAGCCCTGAGTCGCCCGGAGCAAGATCAGTGTCATCAGGGCGAGTATGACGAATGAACGCCAGCCTTAGGCTGTCCGGGGACCAAGCCAGCGCATCTACTAAATCTATGCGAAAGGCACCCTTGTTCTCATAGTTCTCATATACAACCGTCCCAACAATTGTGGCGAACGCTTGCGTCAGACCGGAGCCGTCTGCTCCTATGGTGTACAGGATGTTTCGCGGTCCGACGGATTTCCTGTGCTCCTCGACTAGAAAGGCCAACGTCTGCCCGTCGGGTGACCACACCGGACCCGCACGCAAGTAGTCCGTCGCCTCATCGCCCCTCACCTCCAAGCGGGGGCGAAAAAGCCGCCGCAGACCGGAGCCGTCCGCGGCGATGGTGTAGATTCCCAAATTGCCCCTTGAGAACGCAATGCGTTCGCCGGACGGCGACCATACCGGAGAGACGTCACTCGATCTCTGCGTCGCGGACGTAATCCGGTGCTCGTCGGAACCGTCCAACGTGGAGGTCTCGAGATAGAAGGGGAGCACGCGCTGCTCTCGCGTGGTGCTGTAGACGATACGGGAATCATCCGGAGAGAGGCTCGGCCAATATCGGTTCTCCGCTATCTTGCGCAGACGAGAGCCGTCCGATGCAACGATGTAGATGCCGCCCTCCCACCATGTCGGGTGGTGTTCTCTGAGTCTGGTGAAAACCACATGGTTCCCGTCAGACGTCCACTGGGGCGCGAGCACATGCAGCACAGTGGACGCTTCCTCACTCCACTCATCCCCGGTTCCCCCACCCTCATAACGGAAGTTACACCCCATGAGGAGCACAAGAATCACAAGCACCGCAATAAGGACTCTGCTCATCCAAGACGACCATAGGATGCGCGGCACGCGCCCGGCACCCCTGCGTACACTCTTCACTTTGGAGCCATCCTCTCCAGAGTGCGGATGCCCGTCATCCACGCCGAAGGCCGTCCAACACTCCCAGTTACGCCTCCACATGGTGTGAGGACCGGCCGGATCACGCCGAGCGCTCCACCAGCGCGTTGAGCGCGGAGCCGGCCCTGAACCAGGCGATCTGCTCTTCGCTGAGGGAGTGGCGTGCTTCAGTGGTCTCCTCCGCACCGCCGCCGTGGAGCAGGACGACCCGCAACGGTGCGCCCGGCCGAAGCGACGCCAAGCCGGTGATGCTCACCCGGTCGGCCTCCAACACCCGGTCGTAGTCAGCCGGATCGGCGAAGGTCAGAGGCAAGAGACCCTGCTTCTTGAGGTTCGTCTCGTGGATGCGGGCGAAACTCCTGGCGATGACCGCCGCCGCCCCCAAATGACGCGGCGACATGGCCGCGTGCTCGCGGCTGCTACCTTCGCCATAGTTCCAGTCGCCGACCATCGCCCACCGCAAGCCGCGGCGCTTGTAGTCGCGAGCGATGGCCATCAACGACTCGTCTCTAGCACCCGTCACCTGATTGGCACCTTTGCCGGGTTCTTCGGCGAAGGCGTTGACCAAACCGAGGAAGAGGTTATCGCTGAGTTTGTCCAAGTGGCCTCGCAACGCCAGCCAAGGACCCGCCGGCGAGATGTGGTCCGTGGTGCATTTGCCCGAAGCCTTGAACAGGACCGGCAGCTCCGTGAAGTCTTGGCCGTCCCATGCCGGGAAGGGTTCGAGCGGCGCTATGCGCTGGCTGTCGGGGTCGATGACGATCTCCACCGCGTCGCCGTCCACAGCCGGAGGCAGATAGCCTGCCTCATCCCGCACGAAGCCTTGCTCGGGAACATCGGGCACCGACTTGGGCGGCGTGAGCTTGAACACGCCTCCGTCCCCAGCAGGCAGCGTGTCTTCCAGCGGGTTGAAGGAGAGCTTTCCGGAGAGTGCGTAGGCCACGACCGTCTCCGGGCTGCCGATGAAGGCCAGCGTCGACTGGCTGCCGTCGTTCCGGCGGGGAAAGTTCCGGTTGAACGATGTCACGATGGAGTTTTGCTCGCCGGGCCTCACGTCTGAACGCCCCCACTGGCCTACGCACGGGCCGCACGCATTGGCCAAGACCGTGGCGCCGATGGCCTCCAAGGAACGCATCTGCCCATCGCGCTCGATGGTGGCCCTGATTTGTTCCGAGCCCGGCGTCACCATCAGCGGGGTCTGGACCTTGGCCCCCTTCGCAATCGCCTGCTCCGCGATGTCCGTGGCTCTGGAGATGTCCTCGTACGACGAGTTGGTACAACTGCCAATGAGGGCGACGGAAACTCGGTCGGGGTAGTCATTCTCCGTGACGTCCTGGGCCATGCGGGCGACGGGCCGTGCCAGGTCGGGGGTGTGCGGCCCCACGATGTGCGGCTCAAGGGTTGAGAGGTCGATGTCGATGATCTCTTCGAAGAACTCCTCCGGGCTGGCCTCGACCTCCGGGTCGGCTCGCAACAGGCGAGCATGCTCATCAGCCAGCGCCGCTAGGTCGTCTCGCTGAGACGCTCGGAGGTAGCGGCCCATGCCGTCGTCGTAGGGGAAAATCGAGGAGGTGGCCCCCAACTCGGCCCCCATGTTGGTGATCGTGGCCTTGCCGGTGCAGCTGATTCTCCCGGCTCCCGGGCCGAAGTACTCGATGACTCTATTGGTGCCGCCGCGAGTGGTGCGGATGCTGCACAAGAGCAGGATGACGTCCTTCGGCGCAGTCCAACCCCGCAATTCGCCGCTGAGGCGCACGCCGATCACGCTAGGCCGCTTGAGTTCCCAGGGGAAGCCGGCCATCACGTCGACGGAGTCGGCGCCTCCGGTGCCGACTCCCAGCATGCCCAGCCCGCCGGCGTTCGGCGTGTGCGAGTCGACGCCCAGCAGGAGGCCGCCGGGAAAGGCGTAACGCTCGAAGAGCACCTGGTGAATGATCCCGGACCCCGGCCCCCAGAATCCGATGCCGTACTTCTGGGCAGCCGAGCGCAGAAAGGTGTACGTCTCGTGATTCTCGAGGGAAGCCGCTTCCAGGTCCCGGCCGGCTCCTTGGCGGGCTTGGATCAGGTGGTCGCAGTGCACCGTCGTGGGCGACGCGACTTCCTTGCGCCCCGCCAGCATGAACTGCAGCAAGGCCATGGGGCCCGACGAATCGGACATGGCGACCCGGTCTGGGTGGAGGAAGAGGTAGCTATCCGCCGAGGAGAGGTCCTGGCCGGCGGGGTCACGCAAATGCCCGTAGAGGACCTTCTCCGCGAGGGTCAACGGCCTGCCGAGCCTGGACCGAACGACCTCTAGGTTCTGTTCGGTTTTCCGGTAGCTTCCCTCGACCAGCTCGGGAGTGGAGTCTACAGAGTGCATTGCACACCTGGCTTTCCTTGACAGTAAACGCCGATTCTACCTATAGTCGCCTACGGTGCTCAAGTGTTCCTGTACGATGCTTGAGGCTAGGTATTATTAGCCACCCTAAGGGATGGGGAAACGCGGAGGGCAGGCATGGCGAAGGGCGGCTTCCAAGTCTTCGACTCGGACATGCACGTGCTTGAGCCTCCCGACCTTTGGGAGCGCTACATCGACCCCGCGTTCCGCGACCGGGCGCCGCGTTGTCAAACGACGGAGCCTCGCGACATGACCGTCGAGGTCGAGGGCCAGCTCATTCCCGTCCCCCAGGGCCATCGGTCTGCCGGCAATATCTACCAGCGGCAGAAGGCCGAAGAGATGCAGGCGGACCAGTACAAGCACGCCATCTCCCGGTCGTGGGACTCCACGTCCCAGTTGGACGCCATGGACGACGAGGGGTTGGATGTCGCCGTCCTCTACCCCAGCCGCGGGCTCATGCCGCTGGCCATGGACGGTCTGGATCCCGCCCTCGGGGGCGCAATCGCCACCGCCTACAACAACTGGCTGTACGACTTCTGCCAGGCCGACCCAAAACGGATGTACGGTGCGGCGATGCTCTCGGTGCACGACGTGGAATCGGCGATTCTGGAAGTGCGGCGCTGCGTGAAGGAGCTCGGGTTCAAAGGGATCTTCCTGCGGCCGAACGTAGTGGCCGGCCGGAACTGGTACGACCCCTACTACGACCCGCTCTGGGCTGAAATCCAAGACTTGGGAATTCCTCTTGGATTCCACGAAGGCGGTCGTATTCGGCTGCCCCAGATCGGGAACAACTTCGAGAGCTCGGCGCTCTACCATACCTGCTCGCATCCCATGCAAATGATGGTGACGATGGTGAGCCTGATCGGCGGCGGCGTTCTCGACCGCTTCCCCAAGCTCACGGTGGCCTTTCTCGAAGCGAACTGTTCGTGGGTGCCCTGGATGTTGTGGCGCCTCAACGAGCACCTGGAGCCCGGCTCCTACGCCAGCTTCCTCCATCTCGACCTCAAGCTCACCCCGATCGAATACTTCAGGCGCCAGTGCTACACCTCCGTCGAGTGCGATGAGGAGCCCGCCAAGTACATGGTCGACTGGGTCGGCGACGACAACGTGCTCTTCTCCACCGACTACCCCCACCTGGACTCCAAATTCCCGGAGGCGGTGGACCGGTTCCTGGAGATGCCGTTCCCCGAGGCGACCAAGCGCAAGTTCCTCTGGGACAACTGCTCGCGCTACTACAACCTCTCCTGACTGTCCGAGCTTTCGCGACCGCACGGAGCGGGCCTCTACTGGGAGATGCAGCCGCCCCCGCTGCCCGCGTGTCTGTCTGAGGAGAAATCGATGAAGGGACGAGTCGCGATCCTAAAGGGCTATGGGGAGGGGTACGACCTCGAGGAGCACCCAGTCCCCGACCCCGAGCCGGGAGCCATGGTCGCGAAGGTCGCCCTTGCGGGAATCTGCGGCTCCGATCTCCACGCCTGGCGCGGAGATCTCTCCGAGACCTCCTCCCCTACCTTCAGCAGCCCTCAGGCGCCTGGCCTAGCCCAGGGTCACGAGATGACCGGCTCCGTCTACCGCCTGGGCAAGGGACTGACCACCGACGCCATGGGCCAACCCCTTCGGGAAGGCGACCGCATCTGCTACAGCATCCACTTCCCCTGCTTCCACTGCCCGATCTGTGTGCGGGGGAGCTTCAACATGTGTCCCAATCGGCGCGGCGCCCTTCCCGCTGGGGAGTGGCCGCACTTCACCGGCACCTTCGCCGACTACTTTTACCTGCCTCCCAACCACTTTGCCTTCAAGGCGCCCCCGGAGCTGTCGGATGAAGTCCTCGCTCCGGTCAACTGCGCCATGGCCGCCGTCCTGCAAGGCTTGTCTTCCGTGGGCGTCACCGAGGGGGACTCGGTGGTGATTCAAGGGGCCGGGGCACTGGGCATCTCGGCCACGGCCTTCGCGAAGGACCTCGGCGCGCACCCCATCATCGTGCTGGATATGCTGGAGCACCGTCTGGCAATGGCCGCCGCGTTCGGCGCCGACCACACTGTCAAAGTCGACGCCTTCGCTTCCGACGAGGACCGGATCGAGCATGTCCGGGGGCTGGCCGGCGGCGTGGGAGCGGACCTTGTCGTCGAGCTCGTCGGCAAGGCCGAGCTGCTCCCGGAAGGGGTGGCGATGCTGCGCCGCGGCGGCACGTTCCTTGAGATCGGCAACATGGTGTGGGGACGCACCGTCCCCTTCGACCCCTCGACCATTCTTCAGGGGAAACGCATCATCGGCTCCGCCGGCTCCCACCCCTCGATGATTCCGAAAGTCCTTGACTTCCTTGTGAAGAATCGGGAGCGCTACCCCTTCGAGCGCCTTGCCTCCCACAAGTTCAACCTCGCGGACATCAACCACGCCTTCGGCCAAGCCGATTGGGCTACGGGGAAGTCCGACGTTATCCGAGCCTACCTCGCCCCTTAGCTGAGGACTTCCCGCCAAACGCCGCTCGGACGCCCAACAGGTAAGCTGCCATCTGGTTCCGATTGCCCTCGGCTAGCCCGCCCCTCCATCCCTTGCCGAAGGCGGGTAGGCCCATACGGCGGCGCTCAGGCCAGGCGGTCGGTCAAGGGATCGTGATTCTCGGGAGATAGCAAGATGCACGGCCTCCGTGTGCTCGATCTCAGTCGCGGCATTGCCGGCGAGTTTTGCGCCCGGCTGCTCTGCGGCTATGGCGCTGAGGTCATCAAGGTCGAGCATCCCCAGCACCCCAGCGCCACGCGCGGCATTCCGCCCTTTCTCCGGGACGAGCCTGGGCTGGACCGGAGTGCGCTCTTTTGGCACCTCAACGGCGGCAAGCAGGGAATTACCCTGGACCTGAGTTCCGCCGCCGGTAGGCATGCGGCGATGGGGCTTGCCGCCATTGCCGACGTGGTTATAGAAGACCTGACGCCTGGCGCCCTCGACGACATGGGCCTGGGCTATGCGTCCCTGCGCCGAGCCAGACCGGACGTCATTCTCACTTCGGTCACGCCCTTTGGGCAAAGCGGGCCCATGCGGGGGCACGAGGCCACGGAGCTGGGGTTGCTGGCCGCCGGAGGGGAGCTCTACATCACTGGCGCCCCGGACCGGGAACCCATCAAGCCGGGGGCGCACCTTGCCTCCCACGCCGGCGGCCTCCAGGCCGTCGTAGCCACTTCCGCCGCCCTGTGCCTTCGTCAGGTGACCGGTATGGGCCGGCATATCGACGTCTCAGTCCAGGAGGCCGTCGGAATGTTCCTCAGCGGGGGGCCTGCCTGGGTCCACCACTTCGGCCAGACCCAGACTCGCGTCGCAGCTCGTGTGGCCCAAGCGATGGTGCGCCATGCCTACTCCGGCAACATTCTGCAGTGCAGCGACGGTTACCTCTGGTTCGGCACGGGGCACAACCAGGACATGATTGGACTACTTGTCGGCAGGGATGACTTGGCATCCCCCGAGCTTTGGCGTCAGCCAGGCCTGCATGCCGACGAGATCGATGCCGCCATCGAAGCCTGGACAATCTCGCGGACACGACAAGAAGTCACCGCGCTGGCGCAGGAGCTCAACATCGCCGTCGCCCCGGTGCTCACCCTCCAAGAGGTCTTGGAGAATCCCCAACACGCCGCCCGAGAATTCTTCCAATCGGCGAGGCATCCCGCTTTCGGCGACTTACTGGCCCTTGGCGCTCCGGTCCGATGCAAGGAACTAGCCTGGCGCGTGGGACCGGCCCCAGCCCTCGGCGAGCACAATGCCCAGGTCTTCCAGCAAGTCTTGGGCGGTTCCCCAGCGAACGCCAATCCATCGTCCCAGGGGAAGGGCGACGCCCCACCCACGGCTCCGCTCAAGTCCATCCAGCCACTGGAGCGGCTGCGCGTCCTGGACCTCACCAACAACGTGGCTGGGCCTTTCGGGACGCTGGCACTCGCCAGCTTGGGCGCCGAGGTCATCAAGGTCGAGCGACCGTGGATCTCGGAGCTGCGCGAGGGGCGGCGAATAACGCCTCCCGCTAAGCCGGGCGCCCCGGACGAATCCTACAATCGCGTCTTGTGGTTCAACGAGGTCAACAGGGGCAAGCGAAGCGTCCCCATAGATATATCGTCAGACGAGGGGAGGCGACTCCTTCTCGATCTGGCGTCCGTGAGCGACGTTATCGTGAGCAACTTTTCGACCCGCGTCATGAACAACCTCGCCCTCGACTACGAGACCCTCGTTAAGGTAAGGCCGGACATCATCTACGCCACGGTGTCGGGATACGGCTCTACCGGTCCGGCAGCGTCCTGGAGCGCCGCCGGACCGGCCATCGACGCAGCCTCCGGCATTGCCTGGCTGACCGGCTATCCGGACGGCCCACCTCTGCGTCCGGGAAACTTCGTCCCCGACCCCATCGCCGGTCTGTATCTCGCTTGGGCCGTGCTGATGGCCGTCTACCGCCGCCGCGAGTCGGGCAAGGGTGAACGCATCGACCTCTCCATGCTCGAGGGCATGGAGCACATCGTCGGCGGAGAGCTAGTAGCGGCCGCGGCCGGAGCCGCCGTTCCCGCCAAGACCGGCAACGACATCGAAGGCATGGCGCCCCACGGCTGCTTTCCCTGCGCGGGCGACGACGCCTGGATCGTCATAGCCGTCGAGAACGACCGACAGTGGCTGTCGCTCTGCGACGTCATGGGCAGGCCCTCCTGGGGCCGGGACGAGCGGTGGCGTCACGCCCAAGCCCGGTGGGAACAGCGGGAGAGCCTCCATTGGCTCCTAGCAGACTGGACCGCGTCGCAGGACCGTTTCGATCTGGCGAACCGCCTCCAGGCGGCCGCCGTTCCCGCCGTGGCCGTGCTGAACTCCGCGGACCTGCTTCAGTCGCCGCACCTGTGGGAGCGGGGATATTTCGAGTTCGACCAGCATCCCCACGTACCCCCTAGTCCATTCGCCGGGTTCGGCTGGGGGCCCTTCACGTCGGAGCCACAACAGCCCGCCCCCCTCTTCAGCCAGCATCTTGACGACGTAGTTGAGCTATTGGGTATTTCGGCCCAGCAGGTTGAGCAGCTGCTGGCAGGCAGTGTGATCGTCAGAGGGCCCCGGCATGAATAAGGCGCCATCTCACAATCGCATGACCTCGGGACTTTCGCCTTCATAGTCCCTCGCCACACCCCCGATTATCGGATCTCGCACCTTGACAGGCTCGGCGCACCCGACATATAAGGCGGATGGTCAGGCTCGGCGGGACGAAGACGCGGCGGCAAGTGAAAGGTGGAAAACGAGTGCCTATCGAATACGAGAAAAAAGACAAGATCGCCTATATCACGATCAACGGCCGCAACGAGGTCAATCCGTTCTCGCCCGAGATGTACCAAGAGCTGTACCACGTCTTCAAAGACTTCCGCGACGACCGGAAGCTGAGCGTCGCCATCATCACCGGCGAGGGAAGCAAGGCGTTCTCGGTGGGCGGCGACCTCAAACGGATGGTGAAGTCGGCGGACGAATTGGACCACCTGGAGATCTTCGAGCGGATCTGGTACCCGCACACCGAGCCCTTGGGCTATCCATCCGCCCTTCACGACGTCTTCAGCCTGCAAATGTGGAAGCCTATCGTTGCGGCGGTCAACGGCTATTGTCTGGCGGCGGGGCTGGAGATCCTTCTGCTCATGACGGATATTCGCGTCGTTTCGGACGACGCCAAGTTCGGCTTCGCCGAGGTTTTGCGAGGGCTGGCTGGGGGAGCGAACACTGGAGTTACGATGCAGATTCCCCACTGCATCGCCATGGAGCTGTTGCTGACCGGGGAGATGATGGACGCCCAGGATGCCTGGCGGTCGGGCCTGGTGAACAAAGTCGTTCCCAAGGACCAAGTGTTGCCCGTGGCCGAGGAGTACGCTCGGAAGCTGAGCAAGATCCCTCCCCAAGTCCTGCGCGTGCAGAAGGAGATGGCCGCCGTCACCGGCGATGTGCCGCGAAGCATGGTCCTCCAATACGCGAGGATCCTTGGGGCCATGCAGCGCGTGGTCCCGGACGCCTACGAGGGCCAGATCTCCTTCCTCGAGCGGCGCGACCCCGATTACAAGGGCTAACAGCCGCTAGCGTAGGAGGGTAGGCGTTCCCCCTGGCTCTCCCTCATGCCAAGGCCGTCGGCGTTGCCACTGTCGGCGTCTTCGCATCTCCCGGCGAAGCGCCCGGCTCGACGACGCTCCGGCCTGCACGAGCCCGAATCACGTATACTCCTCGGAAATCGAGCCTAGTCGCCGGGGATACGGCTGACTCATTCCTCCCTCGACCGTGCTCGCAGGCGCCTAGGCGCTGCAGGGACCTTACTTCGTGAAGGCCTATATCGTCCGCCGCCTGTTCCTCACGATTCCCACGCTTTTCCTCGTCTCCGTCTTTATCTTCATCATCTTGCGACTTCTGCCGGGTGACGTCGCCCTCATCATCCTGACCGGCGGCGGGACCACGCAAATCGACCCCCAGCAGTATGCCGAGCTCCGCCAGCAGTTGGGGCTCAACGACCCCTGGCACGTGCAGTATTTCGACTGGGTATGGGGCATGCTGCGGCTGGAGGGCGGCGACTCCTTGTGGACCGGCAATCCCGTCTTTGAAGACATCTCACGAGCTCTGCCGGCGACGCTTCAGTTGACCATCATGGCGTTGCTCATCTCCCTTGTTATCGCGATTCCCCTTGGCGTCCTGAGCGCCATGTACCGCAATAGCCTCTTGGACTACGCCATGAGGATCGTCGCGATCTCGGGGCTGGCCATGCCAGACTTTCTGGTGGGGGCGATGCTCATCTTCATCATGGTCGTCTTCTTTAACTGGATACCGCCCCTCGACTACGCCGGCTTCTTCGAGAACCCCGCCAGCAATCTGCAGCAGATGATCTGGCCGGCCTTGATTCTGGGATACATCCAAGCGGCGTTCCTGGCCCGGATGATCCGGTCGACGACGCTTGAGGTGCTGGGCCAGGACTACATCCGCACCGCCTGGTCCAAGGGGCTGGGCTCCCGGCACATCTACATTCGGCACGCCCTGCGCAACGCGCTCCTTCCCGTGGTCACGGTGGCCGGCATTCAAACGACTCAACTCCTTGGCGGGGCCGTCATCGTCGAGAACATCTTCGCCATACCCGGGCTTGGCTTTAAGCTCCTGGAGGCCATCGTCAACCGGGACTGGGTCACCCTCCAGACCGTGGTGACCCTCTTTGCCCTTGCCATCCTGCTCATCAATCTGTTCATCGATCTTCTCTACGGTTGGCTCGACCCTCGGATTCGGTACGGGTAACAGGGAGGCTGCGCGCCGTTGCGGAACGACCAAGCAATCGGGATCACGGCGAGTCTCTCGGGGAGTGCGTACGCCGCGTTGCACCGCTGGGGGGCGAGAGCCGTCCGCTTCGCTAGGGATAACCCTGTGGCGGCGATCGCCGCGTTGATTCTGTTCGTCCTGGGATTCCTGGCCGCCTTTGGGCCGCTCATCTCCCCATTTGACCCCCTGGAATTCCACTCCAAAGAAAGGTTCGCCAGCCCCTCGGGGACCTACCTCATGGGCACGGATGAGTTCGGCCGCGATCAACTCAGCCGGCTGATCGCAGGGACCCGCTCCATCTTCACCATCGTCGTGGTCTCCGTGGCTATCGGAGTCACCGCCGGAGCCCTGATCGGCCTCATCAGCGGCTATCGCGGCGGATGGCTGGACAGCATTCTGCAGCGGTTCATGGACAGCATGATGGCCATCCCGCTTCTGGTCCTGACCCTCGCTATCCTGGCGATGCTGGGGCGCAACGACATCAACGTCATCGGGGCCATCGCCGCGGTCAACGTGCCCATTGCCAACCGGGTGATCCGCTCGGCGACCTTATCCGCCAAAGAAGAGCTCTACGTCACCGCCGCTAAGGCCCTCGGGGCTTCCGACTGGCGCATCAGTCTGCGGCACATCGGCCCGAACGTGTTGGCCCCATACTTGGTTGTCGTCACCACCCAGTTGAGCTGGGCGATCATCGTTGCGTCCGCATTGTCGTTCCTGGGAGTCGCCTCGCCCCCGCCCGAGCCTTCCTGGGGAAGAATGATGTCCGAAGGCGCTCGCGAATTCGCCGAACGGGCGCCATGGCTCGCCGTCTTTCCCGCGGTCTTCGTATTCTTGACCGTGCTAAGCTTCAACCTTGTGGGCGACGTCCTGCGCGACTCCCTGGACCCCAGACTGCGCGGACGCTGACGGTCCGCCGAGTACGACGATGGCGAAGCAGTATCCGCTTGCCAAGGTATCGGAGTTGCAGCCGGGCGAGATGAAGCTCGTCGTGGCCAACAGGGAGCGGCTGCTCCTGGCGAACGTCGACGGCGTGTTCCACGTCATCAGCGACACCTGCACCCACAAGAGGACCTCGCTGTCGCAAGGCATGCTCGAGGGCGCTCTGGTGGAATGCCCCTTGCACTTCGCTCGCTTCGACGTCCGGACCGGTGCGTTCATCGATGGCCCCTACACGACCAACGTGGCCCGCTACGAGGCCACGGTCAGGGGAGACACGGTGTACGTCGAAATGGATAGCTAGAGACGACCGCTCGTCACGATAACGCAACAGAAGGGAATTCTTGACATCACCTGAGCGCAATGCTATACCGTGCCTACTTGCCCGGGCATTCAAGCAGGGGTGGCGGGCGTGACGGAGGGGGTGCCCCATGGGCGACTACAAGGTCATTTCGGCGGACACACATATCGTCGAGCCACCCGACCTGTACACCTCGAGGTTCGAGCCGGGGTTGAGAGACCGGGCCCCGCGGATAGAGCGCCGGACGACGAAGGCCGGGCAGGACTACGACGTGTGGATCGTGGACGGCCAAGAGGCCGGCATGTTGGGCACCTTCGTCAAGGCCGGTCAGCGGTTCGATGACCCAGAGAAGATCGACTTTCTGGGCTTCTGGGATGACGTGCGCAAGGCGGCCTACGACCCTCACGAGATGCTCAAAGAGTTGGAGATGGACGGGGTCTGGGCGGCATGCCCGCAACCCAGCCAGGGCCTCTTCTGGTACCGGTTGGACGACCACGAGATTATCACCGCGACCTGCCGCGCCTACAACGACTGGATAGCCGAGTTCTGCCAGCCCTACCCCGATCGGCTCAAAGGCATCGGTGTTCTCAACGTCGACGACGTCGACGAGGCCTGCGCCGAGATGGAGCACTGCGCCGAGATGGGGCTGGTAGGCGTCTTCATCCCGTCGTCGCCCCTCTGGGAGAGGCCCTACCGCGACCCCATATACGAGAAACTGTGGTGGACCGCCCAGGACGTGGACCTACCCCTGCTGCTGCACATCGGCAGCAATCGTGGCGGCATCCCGGGCTGCGAGCTCACCATCGACACTGCCGACCTCACGGCGGCCGGCTTCGCCACCATCGACTACTGGGTCAGATACTCCATGACCTGCATGATCTTCGCCGGTGTGTTCGACCGCTACCCGAAGTTGAAAGTGGGCTCCGTCGAGCACGAGACGGCGTGGATCCCCCACTGGCTCAAACAGATGGACTTTATCTACATGGAACGGCCGGCGCAAAGCCGAAAGCTGGGATGGCGCTCCAAGCAAGGGTTCCTCCCCAGCGACTATTGGCGCGAGAACTTCTTTGTGGAGTTCATGGAAGACGACGCCGGCATCCAGATGCGTCACCTCATCGGGGTGGACAACATGCTCTGGGGGAACGACTTCCCCCACGCGGAGTCCACCTGGCCCCAGTCGATGCAGTTCCTGGACAGGATCTTCCAGGGCGTCCCCGACGAGGAACGCCGCAAGATAACCTCGGAGACGGCAGCCAAGATCTTCAAATTCACACTGCCATTAGGGTTGGCCTGAGCCGCCACCACGATCAAACGGAGGAAGCCGTAATGAACCAGCGGTCTCGATTCCGGAAGCTGCATTTCATGATTGGCGCGACGGCCCTGCTTGCGCTCATCGTGGCCGCCTGCGCGGGACCGGCAGGACCGGCAGGACCGGCGGGCCCCGAAGGACCGGCGGGCCAAGCGGGAGCGGCGGGCCCCGAAGGCCCACAAGGCCCACAAGGGCCGACCGGGGGCGATGCTCCGGCTCCCCCATCGGCGCCGACTGCGACAGCGGTCCCACCCACCGCTACGCCCCTGCCCGCTCCGCCGCCGCCCGGGGACGAACCGAAGTACGGTGGAACACTGATTGCCGCCTCGTCGGGCGACCCCCCGAACCTCGACGTGGCCCGCGCCACCTCCGTTCAGCTCCTGCACATGTGGGGCCAGGCCTACAGCCAGTTGGTCCGCTACAACTTCGAGGAGCCCCTCGAAGAGATCGTCCCCGACCTTGCAACGGGGTGGGAGATAAGCGCCGACTCGAAGGTCTACACATTCAAGCTGCGGCAGGGCGTCAAATGGCACGACGGACAAGACTTCACCGCTGAAGACGCCAGGTTTGCTGTCCAAGTGCTGAAGGACGAAAACCCTCGCCTCATACCGGAGCTGGAGTCGGTCACCGCTATTGAGGCGGTTGGCGACGACACTCTGCGGATCAGCCTAAGCGCCCCCAGAGCGTCCCTCGTGGCGGTCCTCGGGATCATCCAGGCCCCGACCATAGCCAAGCACGTTTGGGAGGCCGCAGCCGGCGACCTGTCGGACGGGCCGACGGTGGGTACCGGGCCCTTCCTAGCAGGCGAGTATGTCCGGGGTGAGTCCGTCGACTTCACTCGATTCGACAGCTACTACTTGGAAGGCAAGCCCTACCTGGACGCCATCAGATACCTGATGATCGGCGACGAGTCGACCCGTATCGCGGCCTTCCGGACCGGCAGGGTGGACCTTCTGGGGCCCGGCGTCACCGACATCAACAAGGTCCAGCTTGCGCAGCTCCAAGGCGACGTGCCCGATCTCAGCCCCAACCCCTACGACCGGCTCTCTTCGAAGATCGTCATCATCAACACCGACCGTGAGCCGTTCACTGACGTGCGCGTGAGGCGCGCCATCTTCCTCGCCATCGACCGGTTTGAGGCTCTGGAAGTCCTCGACGACGTGACCAGGCCCGCGGGTCCCGCATTCGCGCCGGGGTGGGAGCTGCCCGAAGAGGAGCTGCTTTCCATGCCGGGCTACCGCCAGGGCGCTGAAAAACAGAAAGACCTGGACGAGGCGAAGAGGCTGCTCACTGAGGCCGGTTTCCCCGACGGGTTCGATACCGAAGCCGTCACCGTAGGACCCGTGGCACGGCTGGTGAAGCTGCAAGTCTTCGTCGTAGACCAGCTCGCCAAGGTCGGCATCCGCGTGAAGTCGTCGCCGCTTCCCTTCCCTGAACTCGTCCCCAGAGCGGTCTCCAACGACTTCGACCTGTTCCCGGTGGAGTCCTCCGTTCTCTACATCGACCCCGACGCCAACTCCTACAACATCTCGGTCCAACCCTTCTCCAACGTCCTGGTCGACGAACGAACCAACGAGCTCTATGCCCAGCAGCGGGCCGAACAAGACCCCACGAAGCGGCGCGAGTTGGTCTACGAGATGCAACGCCGCATGCTCGAGACGCTAGGGCAGATTCCCATCGCGTGGGGACAGGGCTTCTGGCCCTCTCAGCCGAGAATCAAGGGGTTCTTCCCACCCCTGGGCGTCTGGCTCCACGCACCGCGCTTGGACCACGTATGGATAGACGAGTAACGCTCCTGACCTAGCAACCGAATCGCCCCTGTTGCGGCAGGGGCGATTCGCTTTAGGCGCCTTTCGGGACGAGGAAAGAGTACCCTCACCACGGCGATGGGTTGGAGGAGGCGGTAGGAAGGAAGTATGGCGATGTACGATCTGGTTATCCGCGGCGGCACTATCGTCGATGGGAGAGGCCTTCCCCGGTACAAGGCGGACCTCGCCGTCAAGGACGGCAGAATCGCCATGATCAGTGGGAAGATCAACGCGGGGGGTGCCAGAGAGCTTGACGCCGGCGGCTGCATCGTGGCCCCCGGCGCCGTCGACCTCCACACCCACTACGACGCCCAGGTCAACTGGGACCCCTATTGCTCCATGTCCGGCTGGTTCGGCGTGACCTCGCTCACCATCGGTCAGTGCGGCTTCGGCTTCGCGCCCACGCGGCCCGATGACCGAGAGTTGAACATGCGCATGATGAACCGCGTCGAGGCCATCCCCCTCCACTCGATGCAAAAGGGCATGCGTTGGGACTGGGAGACCTTCCCCGAGTACCTCGATAGCCTGGACCGCCAGGGCCTGGGACTCAATATCGGAGCGCTGTTTCCCATGTCTCCCATGCGCGGCTACGTCATGGGAATGCTGGAGTCCCGGCAGAGAACGTCGGCGACGGATGCGGAGATCAATCAGATCAAACAGATCTTCTATGACGCCATGAAGGCTGGGGCCTTCGGATTCTCCGCCAACAAGAGCGCCGAGGACCGGCCCGACGACGGCGGCTACCTGCCCACCCACGTCACTTCCGATGAAGAATACCTGGCCATGGCCGAGGTCCTCGGAGAGTTCGGCGTCGGTCACATCGGCTGGACCATCGGCGTCCCTATCTTTGACGACCGCCCTGCTCAGCACAAGCTGGTGAGCAAAATGATGCGGATTTGCGGGCGTCCGGCGCACATCAACTGCATCTTCGCGACCCCCG
Source organism: Dehalococcoidia bacterium (assembly GCA_965261455.1). Lineage (GTDB taxonomy): Bacteria > Chloroflexota > Dehalococcoidia > SHYB01 > SHYB01 > DAOUKH01. The sequence goes on from OZ253453.1 coordinate 1,376,566, forward strand.
AGGACATGGTCTGGCTGAATGAGTCTCGTGAAGAAGGTCTTCCCCTGCTGATCCAGCAGCCCACCATCTACCCCGACGCCATCTTCAAGCTCTCGGAGTACAACCTCTTCGATATCTACCCCAACTGGGTGCAACCTCTGGTCGGCGGCGCCGAGGAACGGGCGGCCAAGCTGCGAGACCCGGCGACCCGCGCCGCCATGAAGCGCGATGTGGAAGGCCAGAGCGGCATTACCACGCGTACGGATTGGGACACCTTCGCCGTCGTGGAAGTCGCTCACGAGCGAAACCGCAAGTACGAGGGCAAAACGATTGAAGAGATAGCCCGGATGGACGGGAAACACCCCCTCGACGCGCTCCTCGATCTCGCCCTCGACGAAAACCTCGAGACTGAATTCATGAACAAGTCGGGTGCCGGGGACCCTGGGGAAGAAGGGCTTGCGCCCCTCATCAAGCACCCCTACTTCCACATCTCCCTGTCGGATGGAGGGGCCCACACCAGATACTTCACCGTGAGCACCTGGCCCGTCAACTTCCTGGCGCACTGGGTCCGAGACAAAGAGCTCATGACCCTGGAAGAGGCCCACGTCAAGATGAGCGCCTACCCTGCATGGTTTGCCGACTTCAAAGACCGCGGCACCTTACAACTGGGCGCCTGGGCCGACATCATCGTCTACGACTTCGACAAGCTGGGCTACATGTACCCCAAACCCGTCTTCGCCACCGACTTCCCCGGCGGGGAGCGGCGGATCATTCAGAAGCCCACCGGCCTCCGCTACACCATCGTCAACGGCACAGTCACGTTCGAGGAGAACGACTGCACCGGCGCCCTGCCCGGCAAGCTGCTCCGCAGTTACGACATGGTCGCGTAGGGCGCCTACCGGGCAACGAACAAGATAACGCTTACAGCGCTAGACAATTCCCGAGGAGGCAGGATATGAAGGGCCGACTAGCTGTTTTCATCGCGGCTGCCGCCATTGTCTCCTTGGTGGTCGCCGCCTGCGCCGGTCCGGCAGGACCGGCGGGCCCAGCGGGACCGGCGGGCCCGGCAGGACCGGCGGGCGCAGCGGGACCGGCGGGCGCAGCGGGACCGGCAGGCCCCGAGGGCCCACAAGGGCCGGCCGGGGGCGATGCTCCGGCCCCCCCACCGGCGCCGACTGCGACAGCGGTCCCACCCACGGCCACGCCCACACCGGAGCCGGCCCCAACGCCGGCTCCGCCCACGGAGTCCCAGCCTCGCCGGGGCGGTATCTTGACGGTCTCTGGAGGCGATCCGCCCAACATCGACCCCATCAAGGCCGTCACCAGCCAGTATTACCTGCACTGGGGCAATATCTATAGCGGCCTGGTCCAGTACAACCCAAGGCAGCCGGTGAACCAGATCATTCCAGACCTCGCGGAGAGCTGGGAGATAGGCGCCGATCTCACCCGGTACACGTTCAAGATGCGCCCCGGCGTCAATTGGCACGATGGCCAGGCATTCAGCGCCGCCGACGCCAAGTGGAGTCTGGAGACCCTCATGGCGGAGGGCGGCCACGCCGCCGAACTACCCGCTATCGCTACGATTGAGGCCCCCGACGACGGCACCCTGGTGCTCAATCTGGAGCGGCCGCAGGCCTCGGTGCTCCAGATACTCGGCCTCATCTTCGTCCCCATCGTGGCTCAGCATGTCTACGAAGCGAACGGCGGGGACCTGTCCAACGGCCCGAACATCGGCACCGGCCCCTTCCTAGAAGCGGAGTACCAGAAGGGTGAGGCCGCGGAGCTCATTCGAAACCCCAATTACTTCGAGACGGTCGACGGCACCCAGTTGCCCTACCTCGATGGAGTCAAGACGTTCATGATCCGCGACTTGGAGACCAGCTTGGCCGCATTCCGCGCCGGGCGGATCATGCTGCTGGACCCGCGCGTCGGCATCGACAGGGCCCAAGTGGAGCGGCTGAAGGGAAGCGTCCCCGACCTCAAGCCAACGCCGTGGGACATGCTGCAGATATCGACACTCCTGATAAACCCCGACGCCGAACCCTGGAACGACCAGCGCGTGCGGCAGGCCGCCAACTTGGCCATCGACCGGTGGGAGGCCGTGGAGCTCAACGAGAACCTGTACAAGCCCGCCGGCCCCATCGTCTCACCCGGATGGGGTCTCTCCGACGAGGAGCTCTTTGCACTGCCGGGATTCCGTAAGGGGGCAGACAAGGAGCAAGACCGTGAAGAGGCTCGGCGACTCCTCGCCGAGGCCGGCTACCCCGACGGCTTTGAAAGCGAGTTGATGCACTTCACCCATGCCGCCTGGATGCAGGACCTCGCGGTGTTTGCCATAGACCAGTTGGCCAAGGTCGGCATAAGGATGAAGTCCAACGGTCTGCCCTTGGCCGAAGCCCTAGACGCCTGGCAGCAACAGGCGTTCAACGTGACCACCTTTGGACACAACATCTCCTTCCCCGACCCTGACGCCACCGAGAAAAACGTCAAGCCCAACATCTTCCACTTCCTCGAAGACGCCAGACTCATCGAGCTCTTCGACCAGCAGGCGGTGGAGGCCGACCTGGACAAGCGCCGGCAGCTTGTGACCGAAATGCAGCGCCTCATGATGGAGACCTCCGCCGTGATCTATATCGGCTGGCAGGAGAACTTCTCCCCGGTCGCGCCCCAGGTCGAGGGCCACGAGGGCGGCCTTGGGATATGGAGCCGTATCCGCCACCATTACGTCTGGCTCTCCGACGGATAGCGCGGAATCGAAAGTACACCGGGGCTGCCGCCCTAGGGACGGTAGCCCCGCGTCACGTCCGGCCAATGAGGACTGCATCCCCGGCGAGTGACGAAACCGCGGATGCGGGCAACGTCTGCTGAGGTCGTCATCGACCCGAATAGTCGCGAACTTCGCGGTTCGCCTTGATTCGCCGGATACACCCCGCCTGGTGGGTCCTATCCCTGATCGTGGCGGCCCTGTTCGCCCTCAACGGAGCGCGGGCGTCCTTCGCCGTCTTGTACGGGCCGCTGGAAGAAGAGGCCGGATGGAGCCGCGTTTCGGTCGCCGGGGCGGCCACCCTCGGCCAGATTGTTATGGGCGTTTCCTTCATCGTCGCCGGCGTGGCCGTCGACCGCTACGGCCCGCGGCGGGTGTTGCCCATCTTCGCGCTGCTGCACCTTGGGGGCTACCTCCTAGCGGCCCGCGCTACCGAGGTGTGGCAGCTCTATATCGGCTTCGGCCTGTTAGGCAGCATTGCCTTCGGTATAGGAGTAGGCCCGCTGCTGGCCATCGTCGCCCGGTGGTTTCACCACCATCAGGGCTTGGCTCTGGGCATCGGCTCCTCCGCCGGACAGGCGGGAGCCGCCCTCTTCTCACCCATGACGGCGTTGCTCGCCGACGGCGTCGGCTGGCGGTGGACCTTCGCGCTGCTGGGTTTCATCCCATTCGTGCTCCTTCTCCTCGCGGCTGGATTCTTGTATCGCCGGCCTGAAGAGAAGGGCGGGCACCCCTATGGTGCCGAGTCTTCGGCCAGCGGTGAGACCGGCGCTCGCCCAACGGTGCCGCAGCCACCCTTCGGACCGTCAGTCCGGGAAGCGCTCCGCCAAAGAGCCCTGTGGTGGGCATGCCTTGTTTATTTCAGCGCGAACATCAGTACGGGGCTCATCATATTGCACATCGTGAACCATGGACGGGAAGTGGGGCTCTCCGCGGTGACGGCGGCCGGGCTCCTCTCCGTGGTCACTGGCGTGAGCGTGGTGGGGAGGATAGGGGGTGGCGCCATCGCCGACCGGGCGGGCTTCGGCAGACTCCTGCCGGTAAGCTGCGTCGTGATGGCGGCAGGGGTGGGACTCCTGGCGGCCTTCTCCCATCCGGCCTTGCTGTACCTTTCCGCCGCGATTTATGGCATCGGTCTCGGTGGGGCCGTAGTCCTGCAGACCATCGTGATCCGGGCCATCGTCGGCGAGCATATCCTGGGAACGGCCGTCGGGATCATCCTGCTGGCGGTCAACCTTGGGGCCGGACTCGGCGTCTTCCTCGGCGGGCTGATCGATTCCTACCTCCCCTCATTCCTTATCGGCGCCGGTGGAGCAGGCGTCGCCGCGTTGAGCGCCACGCGGTTGAGCGCGGCGCGCCGCCGGGCTTGAGCAGCGGTCAGCGAGCGGCCAGCTTCAGGGAGTGCCGATATGTTGTGAGGCGAGGGGGATTCTGCCATTCTTGTGCTGTCCCCGACATCGCAGGCGAGACTCGGAGCACGCCCTTGGCCGCGTAACATTGGGCGGCCGTGGCACACATTCAAGGAGGCCCCAAATGAGCGGTCCGCTTCACGGAATACGAGTAGCCGACCTGACCCACTTCATGGCCGGGCCCGTTTGCACGTCATTACTCCGGGACTTGGGGGCGGAGGTGATTAAGGTCGAGCCGCTACAGGGAGAGGCGGGCCGGTATGGCGGGGCCTACCCTACTCCCTATGGGGAGAGTCTCACCTTCCAAGTCCACAACCGTGGAAAGATGTCCACGACCGTGGACCTGAAGACCGAAGAAGGCAAGGCCCTCTTTCGCGATCTGATTCGGGTCTCCGACGCATGCGTAGAGAACTTCCGCCCCGGCGTGATGGCCAGGCTCGGCATCGGGTACGAGGACCTCAAGAAGATCAACCCCACGATCGTGCTCGCGTCGATCTCCGGCTTCGGCCAGAGTGGGCCGTATTCCCAACTCCCATGCGTTGACTTCATCGCTCAGGCGATGAGCGGGCTGATGAGCCTCAACGGCCAGCCCGGCGACCCGCCCACGAAGTACGGCGTCGAAATGGCCGACTACTCCGGGGGCATGTTTGGGGCCCTCAGTGTCGCGGCGGCCCTCTGTCAGCGGGCCATGTCCGGCCGGAGCGAGCACATCGACGTCGGCATGCTCGACGCCATGGTCTACCAATTGAACTATCACCCCATCCGCTACAAGTTCGCCGATCTCTTCTATCAACGGATCGGCAACCGGGTGGCGGGGGCCGGCGTGTCCGGTGCCTATCCATGCAAGGACGGCCACATCGTCATCGCGGGCGGCGGCGACGCGAATTGGCAGCGATTGACCAAGGTCATAGGCCACGCGGAGCTTGCCGATGATCCCCGCTACGCCCGCACGCCGAAGCGCTGGGAGAACCACGATGATCTCGACGTTTTGATCGAGGAGTGGTCTCGCGAGCTTACCGTCGACGAAGCGCTCGCCGCCCTGCGGGAAGAAGACTTGGTCGTGGGCCCGGTCCGAGAGCTGCCCGACATCTTCGAGGACGAACACCTCAAGGCCCGCGAGATGTTGGTCGAGGTCGAGCACCCATTGCACGGCGCGCTGACGGTGCCGGGGCCCGTTCCCAAGTTGCGAAACTCGAAGCTTGCGAAGATAGACTCAGCAGCCCCGCTGGTCGCCGAGCACAACGGCTACGTCGTCAGCGAGCTGCTGGGCCGGTCGACGCAGGAACTTCGCTCTCTGGAGGAGAACGAAGTCATCTTTCCCAAGGTCCCCGGCGCGTTGGCGCAGGACCCGTAGCCTGCAGACTACTTGTCGCTGAGGGCGGTCAGCACCTCGGCCGGCGTGATGGGAAGCCGCGTCATCCGGACCCCGATAGCGTCCGACACGGCGTTGGCTACCGCTGCCAAGGGCGGGACGATCGAGACCTCGCCGACGCCGCGCATACCGAAGGGATGCTCCTGGCTGGGTATCTCCAGCACCACTGGGTCGATGTTGGGCACGTCCAAGCTGGTCGGCATCCGGTAGTCCAAGAAGCTGGCGTTGGCCATGATACCGTCGCTCGTGAAACTGTAGGTCTCGGTCAGCGCCCAGCCGATGCCCTGCACGGTGCCGCCTTGCATCTGGCCTTCGACGTAGCTGGGGTGCGCCGCTTGGCCAACGTCCTGGAACACGGTGACGCGGAGGATGTTGACCTTCCCGGTCTCGGGCTCCACTTCCACGTCCACGATATTGCCGGCGACCGCGGGGGCCGCCTTCGCGGGGTGGGCTACGGAGGAAACCGAGATAAGGCCGCCCAAGCGCGGGAGCTGCTCCGCCAGTTCCTTCCAGGTGATTCGTCGACCCTCGCCCTTCGTGCACACAAACTCGCCGTTATCGAAGGCGACGTCTTTGGCCTCCACCTCCCAGAGCAGGGCGGCGCGGGCCATCATATGCCGTTTCGCCTCTTCCGCGGCTTGGAGCGCGGCGCGTCCCGTATCGACCGCGACCCGGCTGCCGCCGGTGAGGCCCGTCCAGCCCACGGAGTCCGTGTCCACGACGACGGGGTGCACGTCGGCGGCCGCCAGCCCCAAGGCTTCCGCCGCTTGCATGGCAACGGCGGTTCGTGTTCCGCCGATATCGACGGAGCCGGTGACCAAGCTGATCGTCCCGTCGCTGTTCACGTTTATCGCGGCGCAGGACTGCATACTGGCGTTCTTCCAGTACCCCAGCGCTATGCCGCGTCCGCGGTTCGGCCCTCCCAGATCGGACTGGTAATGCGGATGCCGCTTCATCGCGTCGATCAGTTGCTCGCCCCCATGCTGCGGTTGCGGGAGACCGTTCGGCATCCGGTCGCCTTTGTGGGCGAGGTTCTCTTTCCGTAGATCGAGCGGGTCCATGTCGAGCCGGCGGGCCAACTCGTCGAGGACGCTCTCAACGGCGAAGGCCGCGGCCGGCGTTCCGGGCGCTCGGTAGGCGGCCACCTTCGGCTTGTTGCAGACCACATCGCAACCGTCGATGAGTATGTTGTCGATCTTGTAGGCAGCCGAGCCGCTCATGGCGCCTTCGCCGACCGGCGAACCTGGAAAGGCTCCTGCTTCGTAGATCATCGAGAGCTCGGCGGCGGTGATCCGCCCCGTATCGGTGGCCCCGATCTTGGCTCGCAGCTGCGTGGCCGACGTCGGGCCCGACGCCTCTAGGACTTCGGCGCGCGTCATGACGAGCTTCACGGGCTGGCCGCTCTTTTTGGAAAGGATGGCGGCCACCGGGTCGAGATAGGTATCGAGCTTGCCCCCGAAGCCTCCCCCGATCTCCATCGGAATGACTCGTACCAGCGATTCGGGAATGCCCAGGATCATGGCGGTCTCGGCCCGGATCGCAAAGGGCCCCTGCGTGCTCGTCCAGACCGTGACCTGCCCGTCCGGCGCCCACCACGCGGTCGATGTCTGGGGCTCGATGTAGCCCTGATGCACGGTCTGGGTGGTGAACTCGCGCTCGACGATGACGTCGGCTTCCCTAAAGCCTTCCTCCACGTCGCCGTTCTTGAACTGAATGCGGAACGACACGTTGCTCTTCACCTCGGTATCGTTCCCCCGCTCCAGAAAAGCGAAGGTCGACCGTGTGGTCATGTCTTCGTGGAGCAAGGGCGCGTCGGGCCGCATCGCGTCGCGGAGAGTGAGCACCGTGGGCAGCACGTCGTATTCGACGTCGATCAGGCCGAGCGCCTCCTCGGCGACGTGGGGGCTGGTCGCGGCGACCGCGGCCACGGCGTGGCCCTTATAGAGGACCTTCGACCTCGCGAGGACGTTCTCGGCAAGCATCCTCGCGTTGCCGCGAATCTCGGCGAAGTCAATGGTCCGGTCGGCAAGAATGGGAAGGTCGGCTGCGGTGGTCACGGCTTTGACGTCCGGGTGCGCTTCCGCCCTGCTCGTGTCGATGCGGCGGATGCGGGCGTGCGGGTGCGGGCTCCGCAGGATCTTGCCGTGCAAGAGACCGGGCATGTGCACGTCGGCGCCGTAGCGGGCCCGGCCGGTGACCTTCTCCACGCCGTCGTGCCGGATGGGCCTCGTGCCCACGACCCGAAAGCCGGCGTCTGTTTGGCTGGCGGGTCCAACGTCGGTAGTCATGACTGTGTCCTTTCTACCGTCGGTCGCGTCATCGCATGCGCGGGTCAAGATAGTCGCGGCCCGCGTCGCCCAACAGTGTAAAGCCCAGGATGGTGGTAAAGATGAAGACGGCCGGACCGATCACCAGCCAAGGCGCTTGCGTCGAATACTGGTCGACACCTTCGGAGAGCATCAGTCCCCAGGAGGGAGTCGGAGGCGAGTCCGATACGCCGAGGAAGCTCAGCGCCGCGGCGATGATGATGGCGAAGGAGATCCGGTTCGTAACAACGACGAGGAGGGGCGGGATCAGGCTCGGCCCCACGTGGCGGAACATGACCCTGGCGCTGGAGGCCCCAATCGCCCGAGCGGCTTCCACGTAAGTTTCCTCTTTACTTGACAGCGTGACGGCTCGGGCTAGGCGGTTGGCTATCGGTATGTTGATCGTCGCGATGGCGATGCCCACGTTGACATCTCCGCGACCCAGCACGGTAACCAGGGCCAACGCGAGAATCAGCGTCGGCATCGACAGGAGCCCGTCCATTATCCGCTGCGCGGTCAGATCGAGCCATCCTCCGGTGAAACCGCTGACGATCCCGATCAAGCCGCCGAGAATGCTGCCGATGAGCACGGAGGCGATGGACACGAAGATTGCGGGCCGCGCCCCCGAGATCAAGCGGCTGAACTGGTCTCTCCCCAAGTAGTCGGTGCCGAGAAGGAAGTCGCCGCCGGGACGCCGGAAGAGGTCGTTGAAGTTCGTGTCCAACGGTCCATACGGCTGTATCCAAGGACCGAAGACCGCCAACACGACCATCGCAAGGACCATGCCGGCCCCGAGGGCCCCCGCGGGCGAAGTCCGGGCGAACTGATAGGTACGCGTCCCCATCCATTGGAGCCGGCCCAAGGCCCACGACGGCGCCGCCATGCTCACCGCGGAGCTCACGCCGTTCCGCCTCCGAGGCGGATTCGCGGGTCCAGCCACCCATAGAGCAGGTCGAGGGCAACGTTGAGCGGCAGGATCGAGAGGGCAAAGATCGTGACGATCGTCTGGACGGTCACCCAGTCGCGCACCTCAATGGCCTTGAGGAGTTGGAATCCGATCCCAGGCAACACGAAGATCCTCTCGACGATGATCGAACCGCCGAGAAGGAAGCCAACCTCCAGTCCGGCAAGCGTCACCAGCGGCAGCAGGGCGTTACGCAATGAGTGCCGCCGCACGACGAGGCCCGGGGGGAGGCCCTTGGCCCTGGCGGTTCGAACATAGTCCTGGCGAAGGACCTCCAACATGGAGGAGCGGGTAATCCTGGCCAGCACCGCCGATGACGCGAAGCCGAGCACCAGCGCTGGGAAGATCATCTGTTGTAGGTTCGCCACTGGATCTTCGAAGAAGGGCGTGAACTCAAGTGGCGGAATCCAACTGAATTGGTTGACGAGCAGGAGGAGCAGGAGGGCGCCTGCCAGGAAGCTGGGCATGGCGAGGCCGATGGTCGTAAAGAACCTTCCGGAGAGGTCCCATACGCCGTTTTGATTGATTGCGCCGATCACGCCCACGGGCACGGCGATACCGACTCCTATGGCGATGGAGAGGACCGCAAGCTCGAGGGTGATCGGCAACGTTCGCCGAAGGTCGGAGAAGACCGAACTCCGGGTGACCAACGACGTACCGCCGTCGAGCCGGACTAGGTCCCAGAGCCAGCCGCCATACTGGACCATGAGGGGATCGTTGAGACCGAGCTCGTCGCGAAGTTCCTGGTACTCCACCGGATCGACGGTCTTGCGTCCATCGTCGGAGAGGATGTTGAGCGCTACGTCGCCGGGCAGCAGCCGGAAGATCAGAAAGATCGCGAAGGAGATGATGATCACCGTGGGGATGATCAAGAGAAGGCGGCTTACCAGGTAGCGTTGCACGGGTGGGGCCTTCGTCCTCAGCTATTCAACGATGCGGCCACTACTCACGGGCCGACAATACTGTGCGGCTTGATGCCGGAATGGCAAGGCCAGAACGGCAAGGCCAGACAAGGCATGAGCTTCGCTCTCGACCGCCGAAGGCTTGATTCCCCGGGCCGAACGCTGCTCCTGGGCCGATCACCGGCCCCGGGGCGGTTCGGTGGCGGTCGGTGTCTTGAATCGCCCGCCGCTCGGACGACCCTAACGGGCCATATCGTAGCTGCGAAGGAGCTTTCCGGGTAGCGCCCCGGTGCACTGATTCTCCTCGAACGTCACGCTGCCGTTGACGAGGGTGTACCGTAACCCCTTCGGCTTCTGGATCAGGCGGCGCTCACCTCCGGGGAAGTCGTTGGAGTAGACCGGGTCTTCGTTGAGGACGCCCAGCTCGTCGAGGTTGTAGACCATGATGTCCGCTGCCCGCCCGACGGCCAGGGTCCCGCGGTCGGTGTAGCCGGCGATCCATGCCGGGTAGGCGCTCATCTTGTAGTGCCCTTGCTCCAGCGACATGATCTCCTTATCGCGGATCCAATAGGCGAGCATGTCCACCACCCACCGCGCGTTCGCCTGGAAGCGGGTGTGGGCCCCGCCGTCGGACGTGGAGATGTGCGTCGAAGGGTCGCAGAGGTCCGCGATCTTGCTGGCGAGTTCGCCGTCGTCCTCGTAGGACTCTTGATTGCTGAATTCGGTGAGGAGGTCCTCGTCGAGCGACAAGTCGAGCAGGGCGTCTACGGGATGCTTGCCCATCATCGCCGCCACTTGCCGCATGGACTTCCCTTCGTAGGGATAGTTCCGTTCGTCGACGACCTGAAGCACCCTGACGGAGTCCCAGTCGGTCCGGCTGTCCGGCTGCGCTTCGACGGCCCGCTTCATCGCCTCCCGGACTCCAGGCGCGCGGAGTTTGTCCGCCCGAACGGACGGGGAGCCGACAAGCGGATCGACCCAGGACGGCATATAGTCGAAGAGGTTGTACTCGGCGAGGGACCATCGGCCGGCAATCCGAAGCGGCGTTTTCTGCGGCGCCACCGGAAGCCCTTCCTCCCGGCACCGCCGATACCACTCGGGGCCGCTGTCGTTCCGGTCCAAGACCACGTGCAGGGGCCTTCCGCTGGCCCGCAACATCTTCGTGACCATTCGCTCCTGGGCGTCGTGGTTTACCGACCGGATCATCGTCCAGCCCATCATGCCGACGCCGAACCCGCCGAGCACTTCGGCCAGACCGACGACCTCCGCTTCCGAAGCCATGTGGGTGGGAATCGGGCTGCCGTCCTCGCAGCGGTCCTCCTCGCTTCGATCGATGGCGAAGCCGAACGAGCCCGCCTGCATCCCCTCGTGGAACAGCTCCTTCAGGCGGTTGAGCTCTTGGTCGGTGACCGAGGTGCGTTCCCGGGCGGGGATCATCCCCAAGACATAGCCCCGAAGCGAGCAGAAGGGAAGCAAGGAGCCTATGTTGACTCCGAGGCCCTGACGATCGAGGCTGTCGAGGTATTCGGGGTACGTCTCCCAGTCCCACCGCATGCCCTTGCGCATCGAATCGAGCGGGATTGCCTCGATGCGGTTCATCATGCGCATATTGAGGTCGCGGTCTTCGGCCCTTGTCGGCGCGAAGCCGAACCCGCACTGGCCGATGGTCATCGTGGTCTGCCCGAACCACCCGTCCAGCGTGGCGTACGGGTCCCAGTTGAGCTGGGCGTCGTAGTGGGTATGGAGGTTGATGGCGCCCGGCGCCACGATACATCCGCCGGCATCGAGCTCGGTGGCGGAGCCGGCCGAAATGTGTCCGCTGACCTTGGCGATCCGTCCGTCCTTGATAGCCAAGTCGGCGCGGTAGCGGGGTACGCCAGTCCCTTCGATGACCGTGCCGCCGCGGATTACGAGGTCATACTCGGCCATGGCTTGTCTCCTCGGGCCGGCTTCAGCGGCCTACCTCTGAGGCTAGTTGAACCCAAATACCCTCGCAACGTTGTCGTGGGTCATCTTTCGCACCTCATCCTCGGGGACATCGCTGAAGATGTCGCTAATGACGCGGCGCGAGTCGGGCCAGGTGCCTTCGGTGTGCGGATAGTCGGAGCCCCACATGAGGTTCTCGACGCCGATCACGTCACGCTCGCGGACCGCCCCCCAGTCCTCCTGGAAGCTCAGGAAGACGTTGCGATGGAAGAAGTCGCTCGGCTTCATGTCGTTCTTGAACCGCGGCCACAGCATGCCGCGGTCTCTGTGGTGGAGGTCCATCATGTAAAGGAGGTGCGGGGCCCATCCCGCGTTGTTCTCCACACTGGCGACCTTGAGGTCCGGGTACCGCTCGAAGACCTTCGACCAGATCATCGAAGCGATGGACCGCATGATCCGGTACTGCTGCGTGCAGTACATGACCCCAAGGGGATTGTTGGGGTCTTCGTCGTTGAACTGGTCCATGGGCACGCCGTCGCGGTGGGAGCCCGAGTGGAGGCAAAGGGGCATCCCCAACTCCTGGGCGGCCGCCCAGAGTGGCTCGTACTCAGGGTTGTGGTACTGCCGCTCGTGCTTCGGGTAGACAGTGATGAGGGCGGCGGTGAGCCCAAGGTCGCGGGCCCGGTAAAGCTCTCGCACGCCTTCCTCGACGACGTCGAGGTTCAGCATCGCGACGCCCTTAAGGCGATCGGGATAGGGCTTGCAGAAGTCGGCGATCCACTCGTTGTAGAGGCTGCAGACCACATTGAGCAGGCCGGTATCCTCGATGCGCCAGATCCCGCCGACGCCGGCAGTGGGAAAGATCGTCCCGCCGAACACGCCGTCGTATTCCATGTCGGCCAACGATTCGTGTGGATCGTAGGCGCCCCGCCGAACGCTTTCCCAGCGCCCCTTGGCGGTCATCTTGTGCGGTTCGTCGCTGGTGTACCTATTGCCGGCTTGCGTCGTGTTGCCGATGGATCCCATCGACTGGTTGCCCTCGACACACCACCAATCGAACTCCTCGCCTTTCACGAGCCTGGGCACCCGTTCCAGGTACTCCGCGCCGGCGCGGGCCGTCCACAGATCGGGAGGCTCGACGATGTGGTTGTCCGCGGACAGCAGCACCGTCTGGGTGTCGGTGGTCATGTCCCAACCCTCCTCAAACCCAGGTGTTTTCCTATCGCCGCAGCGGACCGAGGTTCGCTGCGGCGGCGCTCGCTATTGGTCGAGCCAGACGCGGTCCCAAATGACGTTCCCCCACTGCCCAAGCGGCGACGTGTAGTTCTGGACTTCGGGACGTCCGGGCCAGAACGAGCCGAGCCAGCTCACCGGCACGAAGGGGATGGTCTCGAACATGCGCTCCTGCATCTCGATGACGAGCTGGCGCCGTTTCGCCGGGTCGGTCTCGCCACGCTGTTGGGCGAACAGGTCGGCGGTCTGCGCATCCACGAGCTTGACGAAGATGCCCGGAATGATCGAGAGGATCGCCCCGTTGGGGTCGGCGTAGTTCATTGCCGGAGAATCGACGTTGAGCGTGAAGTCTCCGTTGGTCTTGGCCGCGGCGTGCTCGGCGAAGGGCAACTGTACGCCGGTCGCGTTGATGCCCACGGTCTTCAGCTGGTCTTGGGCGAATTGCCAGAATGTTCCGTTGTACGTGGTGCCGGATACGACCACGTTCTCCACGTCGAGACCATCCGCGAATCCGGCCTCCGCGAGCAACCTCTTGGCCTCGGCGCGGTCCGCCTCCAGGTCGGCGCCCGAACGGAAGCCGGGCCTCGTGAGCAGCTCGCTTTCGGAGATCCCCCATCCCGGCGGCCCGACCTGGAAGCCGGCAGTCAGGACGTGCTCGGGGAGCACGTTGAGAGCGACCTGGTGGTCGAACGCGAGGAATGCCGCGCGCCGTACCCGGATGTCGTCCCAAGGCGCCCGCGCGGTATTGAAGAAGATGCCGGCTACCTCGAGTGAGAAGAACTCGTTCTCGTTCAGGTCGGGAACGGTGCTCTTGAGGTCCGCGATGACCGGCGCCGAGACCGTCGTGGCCCCCGGGCCGAGGACATGCAGCCTTCCGGCCTTGAACGCCGCGACTCTGGTTCCCTCCTCTGGGATGTACAAGAACTTCACCGCGTCGAGGTAGGGAATGCCGGGAACGTGGTAGTCCGGATTGGCGGACAGGTCCATGCTCACGTCCGGCGTGAACTCCTCGTACAGGTACGGGCCGGTCCCTATCTGCGGCGCGTTTATGGGCTCGCCGCTGTAAGCCTCCAGCACGTGCTCCGCGTAGATCGGCGAAAGCTGCATCGCAAGCGGGGCAAGGAAGTTGGAGTTCGGCTCGGCCAGGTTGACGACGAGGGTCGTGTCATCCGGCGTGTCGACGCTGCCGATGATCGCGTACTCGGGAGCGACGCGGCCCGACTGGTTCTCCAACGAGTATTTGGCGTCGGAGGCAGTGAAGGCCTCGCCGTCATGCCACCTGACGCCGGACTTGAGATTGAAGGTGTAACGGTCGGCGGCCGAGCTGATCTCCCAGCTTTCGGCTAGGTGGGGGAGGATCTCATCTTTCGGATCGCCCCAGTTCCAGCGCACCAGCTTGTCGTAGACGTGGCTGAACATCTGGTTCCCGGAGTAGAACCCAGCTTCGCTTGGCAGGAACGCCCGAGGGCCGCTCCGCTGCGGGACGAGGAAGGTCCCGCCCCGTTTGACCCCTTCATCGGCCGGAGCTGCGGGCATGGCCGTCGGCGCCGGCATGGCCGTTGCCGTCGGCGCCGGTGCCATCGTGGCAGCCGGAGCGGCGCCCCCGGCCGGTCCTTGAGAGCCCGCCGGCCCTTCGGCTCCTGCGGGGCCGGCCGGTCCTGCGGGGCCAGCCGGTCCTGCGGGCCCTGGCGGCCCTTGCGCGCCCCCACAAGCGGCGACAAGCAAGGCGACGACAATTCCCACGGTAACAAATAGAGAAAGTCGCATGGTGCGTCTCATGGTGGGCCCTCCCAAATGGCGGCGCCGCGCCGGAGCAACGCTGAGCGTCCGCAGGTACGTCTACTCCGAGAACGAACCGCTTTATCCGGGGGAGACGTGTGGCGACTCTAACATAGCGCGAGAATCAGGGTCAACACGACGAAAGTCGGCGCGACAGAAACCGGATGAGCGGGAAGACGACGCAATCGAGCCGCAGGTGCTCGAAGCAAGCGGCGGCGGCGGCTTGCGGAATGAGGCCTGCCGCGGGCGCCGCTAGCCGCGGTCTCGACCCCTGCCCTGACTCGTCTTCCAATCGGCCTCTCGCTCGCGCCAATCGGGGTGAGAATGACCGGCGATCGCGGTGTGTCGTCCGGAGACGAACGCGCCGTCCGGGCCGCCCATGTTGAACCAAATGCGGTTCATCATCTCGCGCTGCATCGCCATGACGTCCGGCGGAATCTCGGCGATGTCCTCGGCCGTTCGCCAGGCCTCGTCCATGAGTTGATCGGATGGGACGATTCTGCTAACCAGTCCAATCTCCTTCGCGGTCTTGGCATCCACCTTTGCCCGCCCGATGATGATGTCCTTCGCCCAGGCGACCGACACGAACTTGTAGAGCAGGGCGCCCATCGTCGGCATGCTCGGGTAACCGTAAGCGATCTGGGGCACGTAGAATTTTGCGTCTTCCGACGCGATGAGGATGTCGCTGCAGAGCGCCATACCCAAGGCTCCGCCGGCGCACCACCCGTTTATGGCGGCGATGACAGGCTGGCGAAGCCGGAACAGGGTCTCGCAGACCTCGCTATGGATGCGTCCGGGGGAATGCCGGCTCAGCCACGCTTCGCCGTCCGGCTGCGGTTCGGACGTGTCGTGCCCGGAGGAAAAGCTGCGGCCCGCTCCGGTCAGGATGACGCAATGAATGTCTCCATCCTTGTCAATCGCGTCCAGGGCGTCCTTCATTTCAAAGTTCGTTTGCGTCCTGAACGCATTGAGCTTTTCAGGCCGGTTCATCGTTACGGTGCATATGTGATCGCGGGTCTCCACGATAATGTCATCGAAGTCCATAGCCGTTACCTCCGGTACTACTAACCAGCGAGCGCTTCCTGGAATTCACCCACGGTGATCACCTTCGCATGCATCGGCAGCACCTTTTCCATGAGCAGGCGATGCACTTCGGGGTCTTTGTCGGCGCAGCAGTCCGACAGCACGTACAGATCGTAGTCGAGATCGACCCCGGCCCTCACGGCCGAGAGCACCTGCCCGCCCGTGCTGATCCCCATCAAGGCAAGCGTGTCGATGTTCTTCGCCCTGAGGACCGCATCGAGATCGGTGGACGCGAAGAGCCCGCTGCGCCGCCTGCGTATGACGGTCTCCCCCGGTTGCGGAGCCAAGTCGGGGTGCACCTCGACGTCCGGCGTTCCCTTTCGGAAGACCCCGCTGTTCTTCAGCCGATTGAAGCTCCAGTTGCGGGGATGGACCACGGGAAAGTCGTCGGAGAACTCAACGACCCCGTAGATGATTGAGACGCCCGCCGCGCGGCCGGCCTCGATGGCCGTCTTGGCATTCCTCAGCGCGTCTTCGTCTGGGACCATCCTCGTGACGGCAACTTCATAGTCCATCACCAGGATCGCGGTTGTGGCGGGATCGATGCCCATTGATGACGCTCCTTTGGCTCGCGGTGAGCACGATTATAGTCCACCCGCCCGTTCCGCCGCGCGTGGAACAAATCGGCCGCCTCGCGCGTCTTAGGCATGTGCGAACACTCCACCGGAGGTCCAGACATGCCGGCTCGACGCATCTTCTCGACGCTCAGTTTGATTCTCGGAATAGCCCTCGTCCTCGCGGCGTGCGGCACAGACTCGAACGAAACGATGCCGACCGCAGCCCCGACAGCGACGCCGGTGGCAATGCCGACGGGGTTACCGATGGCATCGGCAGTACCGCAAAGCGGGCCATCGGGCCCCAGAGGGGCGACCGGAGCAGATGGCGTCAGCGGCCCTCAGGGAGAACAAGGCCTCCAGGGAGAACAAGGCCTCGCAGGGTCTCAAGGCAGCTCCCAGGTCACGATGGCGCCGGCGGCGGCGGGCGCCCCAAGCCCAAGGACGATGAGGGAACCGACGTCGCAGGCAATGATGCCGAAGCCAAGGGCGACAGCGATGGCGGCCCCGACGGCGACGCCGGCGCCAATGATGATGCAGCCGACGGGGGCGCCGATGGCAACGGCCGCACCACAAGCCGCGCCTTATTCGAGCGGGTCTAGCGGGGCACAAGGAGCGTCGGGACCCAGAGGCGCCCAGGGCAGCCCCGGGGCGACGACCTTCCAAGATTACCCGCGCTCGCCGGCGGTCGCGACGGCTGAAGACCGGACGTCGACCTTTAGCCTCGATACCGACCGCACGTCCTACTACCTCGCGCTCAACTGGGCCCAATCGGGCTTCGAGATTGACCCCGCTTCCGTTCGCGCCGAGGAGTGGGTCAACAGCTTCAACTACGCCTACGAACCGCCGAGCTCCGAGGACCGCTTCGCCATCTCCACCGACATCTTCAGGCATCCGCTGGACGACGGAAAGCGCCTCGCGCGCTTGGCCTTCCAGGCGCCGGATCTGCACGGAGGCGAGAGAGCGCTCAACGTGACACTCGTGCTCGACGCCTCGGGGTCCATGGGGGACGGCAACCGGGTGGCCATCGCCCGCGAGGCCGCCGAGAGCATCCGGCGAAGCCTGCGCAGCCACGACCGCATCTCCGTGGTGCACTTCACCACAAACGTTATCCATGAGTACACCGTCGGGCCGCTGCGACCGGACCACCGCGACGTGAAGTGGTCGATCGCGCAATTGGGGCCGCACGGTTCGACCAACGTGCAGGCCGGTCTCGACCTCGGCGTCCGGCTCGCCGACCAAGCCCGCCGCGAACGCCCCGACGCGTTCAACTACGTCGTGCTGATGTCGGACGGCGTGGCGAACGTCGACGCCACCGACCCCTTCGCTATCCTGGAGTCCACCGGCGGCCGCGACGACGGGAACCCGCTGCGACTCATCACGGTGGGCGTCGGGATCAACAACTACAACGACTATCTGCTGGAGCAGCTCGCCCAGCACGGCAACGGTTGGTACCGCTACCTCAGCACCACCGCCCAGGCACGGGAGACGTTCGGCCATGGCGCCTGGCTTGCGCTCTCGCTTCCCTTCGCCGATCAGACCCGCGCCCAGGTGACCTGGGACCCCGATCTCGTCCGGTCGTGGCGCATCATCGGCTACGAGAACCGCATCACGTCCGACGAGTCGTTCACCCAAGACCGGAAGGAGTTCGCGGAGATTCCCTCAGGCGCCGCCACCACGGTCTTCTACGAGCTCGATCTCGTGGAAGGCGTGGACGCAAGAAGCGCGGGCGGCGCGAAGCTGGGCGACATCGAACTGCGCTGGGTCACGCCGGTGAGCGAAGCGTCGGTCCGGCAGCACGCGCCGATCTGGGGCCATTGGGGCACGGACTTCGGCGCCATGGATGACGCGCGGCTGCGGCTCGGCACCATCGCGGCACTTGCCGCCGACCGCTACGGCGCGCTCCCCTATGCCGACGGCAGGTACGCGCCGGAGGTCCGCCGCGACCTCTCCGTCCTCATGGACGAGCTCCGGCGCCTGGAGCGCGACCTTGGAACGCTGGAGGCCTACCGCGACTTCGCCTTCCTGCTCGACCACATCGTCCACAGCCTTCCCGCCGAGTCCCGGCCGGGCGATTCGGGATACAGCCGCTAGCCCGCCCCCGTTTCTAGCCGGGGGCGCGGCGCGGCTATCGCCCGCCCCCGGCTAGCCCCGCGGAAGCCCCAGGCCGCGCGTGGCGATGATGTGCTGCTGGACTTCCGTGGTGCCGCCCTGGATCGTGTTCGAGAGCGTATAGAGGTACTCGCCGGCGGGAAGGCCGGCGAGTACCGCGCCCCGCGACCCTTTGAGCGGCTGGCCGTAGAGGCCCAACATCCGCATGCCCACCTGCGCTATGCGCTGCGATAGCTGGGAGGAGAGCAACTTGGAGGCCGAGGCTTCCTGGTTCGGTATGAGACCCTCGGCCTGCATCGAGGCGATCCGGTAGGCCAGCATTACGCCCGCCTGATTGGCGATGGCTGTTTCCGCCAGCGCGTGCCGCAGCGCGGCGGGAAGCGGCGGGCCGCCGTTCGCCGCCTTCCTTCGGGCGAACGCCGCCAGATCGTCGATGGAGCGCTGGTTGTTGGCGAACCAGCCGACCCCAGAACGCTCGAAGTCGAGCGTCGTGGCGGCGACGTACCAGCCGCGGTTCTCCTCGCCGAGCATCATCTCCCGCGAGATGCGGACGTCGTCGAAGAAGACCTGATTGAAGTAGTGCACGTCCATCATGTTCACGATCGGGCGCACGGTGATCCCTGGCAGGTCCATCGGGATGAGGAAGGCGGTGACGCCGCGGTGCTTCGGAGCGTTTGGATCCGTGCGCGTCAGGAGAATCGCGCGGTTGGAGCGGTGCGCGCCGCTCGTCCATATCTTCGAGCCGTTGACGACGTAGTCGTCGCCGTCCCGCACCGCGGCGCACTGGAGTGACGCGAGGTCCGACCCCGATTCCGGCTCGCTGAAGCCCTGGCAGTAGACGTGTTCGCCCGACGCGATGGGCGGCAGGAAGACGCGCCTCTGCTCCTCCGTGCCGTGGACCATCAACGTCGGGGCGACGAGATTGACCCCTACGACAAGGTCGCGGTCGGGAGCGCGGCGGTAGGCAAGCTCTTGCTTATAGACGACTTGCTCCATGACCGAAGCGCCGCGTCCGCCGTACTCCTCCGGCCACCCCATGATGGGCCAACCCTGGGCGAGGAGCTTCGCCGAGAAACCGCGCACGAAGTCCCAGTACTCGTCCTCGAACTCCGCGTCGGGGTAGACGCCGCTCCAGCCGGGAGGAAGCTCGCGGTCGAAGAAGGCGCGCAACTCCCGCCGGAACGCCTCCTCCCGCTCGGTGAACCGAAACTCCATCGATGCGGTGCTAGGAGTCCTGGTACCACTGGATCGCGCCGCGGAGCCCCCGCTCGTCGATCATGCGGCGGACCTCGCGGACGCCGTCGGTCTGGTGGGAAATGGAGTCCCACTCCGCGCCGTACATGATGGCGGCGCGGAAACCGTTGAGGTCCATGACGCGGTTCACCGCCGTCTTCTTGATGCGTAGAAGATCGGCGGGCACCTTGGCGATGCGGGCGGCGTAGCTGTAGGTCTCCGCTTCCAGCGCGTCGGGGGCGAAGGCGCGGGTGGCGAAGCCGAAGGCCTCGGCGTCCTTGCCCGATATCTGGCTGTTGGGGAGGAACGACATGTACTTGGCGCGGTGGGGCCCGACGTGCCACATCCACGTCTGCCCGATCAGGCCGGCGCCGGCGGGAATCGAAGGGAAGCCGATCTTGGCGTCCTCGGCGGTGAAGATGACGTCGCAGCAGACGCAGAGCTGCGTCGCTCCCGCGAGGCAGTGGCCGTGAATCATGGCGATCACCGGCTTCGCTAGGTCGCGGACGCGCAGCCAACGCTCCAGGTTCGCCTGCAGCCGGAGGCGGTCGGCCTCGAGGGAATCGTCCGCGGGGCGGGTGAGGTCGTAACCCGACGAGAAGGAGCGTCCCGCGCCGCGAATCACCAGTACCTTGATGGAATCGTCGCGCCCCGCCTCGGCGAGGCGCTCATCGAAGGCCGCGAGGACCAGCGGACTCATCGCGTTGAGCTTCTCGGGCCGGTTCAGCGTGAGCGTGCCCACGCCGCCCTCCTGTTCGAGCAGCACGAGATCGTCAGACATGTCGCCCCCCTATTCGTCGCGGTCTGGAATGGGCCGAAGGTTAGAGACGCCGGAATGGCGCGTCAACCGGGGCCTGCTTCCCCTTCGGCGTCTCCCCCTGGAGACCTTTGCAAAACCGACTGGGGTTCTGGCGGGGGGAGCGGAGGTGGCATTCACTTAAACCTCTCCCCTGTGGGGGAGACTGAGAGAGGGCACGCGCCGTCAGGCGCGCAGCGCCCAAGGGGCGCTCCCCCCTCCGCGGCGCAGCTACGGCCCTATAATGCTGCCCACGCCCAAGGAGCGCACGGAGGACGACGCATGCTCAGTCACGAAAGCCTAGTCGAGGCGCTGCGCTCGGAGTACGAGCGGCTGGCGCGGCATCTGCGCTCGCTCGACGCGGACGGACTCGCCGCGCCCAGCACCTGCGAGGGGTGGAGCTCCGCCGACGTGGCGGCCCACCTGGCCTGGAACGCCCGGCTCTACATCCGCTCTCTCGGCATGGGGCTCGCGGGTGAGCCGCCCCCGCCGGCTCCGGCCCCCGGCGGCACGCCCAAGATCACCGCCGACTTCGTCCGCGACCGCGCCGTCGAGCTTCGCGAGAAGCTGGGAGACGGCCTCCTGCAATCGTTCGAGGAGCACAACGTCGGCTTCATCGACATGCTCGACGCCCTCGACCCGGAGGTCCAAGACACCCTCACCGTCCCCTTTCTTAACGACACGATCCCGCTGCGGCGGCTCATCGGCCTGCGCATCAACGAGGTGGCGCTCCATTCCTGGGACGTGCGCAGCCCCGGCGACGACCAGGCGGCGCTGGTCGAAGACGCCGCGCTGGCGTCAATCGAGTTGTGGCGCGACACCATCGGACGCCGGCTGCGGGCCGGACCGGACGCCCGCGTACGCATCGAGCCCGCCGGCAGCGGCGCCTTCGACGTGACCGGCGGCGATTCGCCCTCCGCCGACCTTCCCTCAGGCGACACGGACGCCGCGCTGATGGGGACAGCGAGCGCCATCGCGCTCTTCCTCAGCGGGCGGGCGGACCTCGGCGCCGTCGAGGTCGGCGGCGACCGCGCCTCGGCGGAGTCCTTCGCTGCGCGCCTCGTCATCTCCTAACCACGTCCGGCGCGGTGTTTTATAATGGGCCGCGCATTCGAGACCACGCAGGATAAAGGCCCATCCCCATGCTGAACATCGGCGACTCCGCCCCCGACTTCACCGCCACCGACCACACCGGCGCCCAGATGCGCCTCTCCGACCTTCGCGGCAAGAAGGTCTGGCTCTGGTTCTATACCTCTCCCGGAGGCGGGAACTGAACCCGCCACAGTCACGGGTACCGTGACAACTGGACGGCTTGGCAGGAAAAGGGCGTCGAGGTCTTCGGGGTGAACGACCGGAGTGCCGAGGACGCCGCGGCGTGGGTCGAGCGCGAGCAGCTCCCCTTCCGCATCCTCGTCGACGCCGACCGCGCCATCGGAACGGCCTTCGGCGTCTCGCAGCCCACCGCCGAGAAGTACGTGGCGAACAACGCCGAGGGCAGGCGTCCCGGCGTGCTGATCGACGAGGAAGGGAAGATCGCGCTTGCGCTTCCCGACCTCCGCAACGTCGAGGGGCAAGTCGAGGCGCTGAGCGGAATCTAGCTCGGGGCCAGCGCCTCGATCGTCCGCGCCATCTGCGCCGGGCTCGCCTGGGCCGGCAGCCGGATGAGCGTGACGTCCCAGCCGGAGGCCGCGCGCCGCTCGATCCCTTCAAGGATCTCCTCGCGGGAGCCGTAGAGGCAGAAGGCGTCCACCATCGCGTCGGTGACCGCCGCGACAGCCTCGTCGCGGCGCCGGGCGCGCCAGAGCTCGATCATGCGGCCAACCTCCTCGGCGAAGCCGGCCCGTGCGGCGCGGCGCCCGAAATAGGCCCCCCGCCCGCTCATCGAACGCGCCATCGTCGCGCGCATCATGTTCCGCGCCTCCGGCTTGTCGTCCGCGACCAGCGCGAGAACGTCAGGGGCCACCACGATGTCCTCGGCAACGCGGCCCGCCGACTCCGCGCCGGCGCGGAGGGCCTCGAAGTCGCTGCCCATCGCATCCGGCGCGTTCAACACCGGTATCCAGCCGTCCGCGATCTCGCCGGTCAGCCGCACCGCCTTGGGGCCCAGCGCGCCGACGTAGATCGGGATACGGTCGCGGAGCGGCGTCACCTCGATGACGTGGCCGCCGAGGCGCAGCACCTCGCCTTCGTGCTGTACCCGCCAGCCTCCGACGATCTGCCGGATGATCTCGACGTACTCGCGAAGGCGCTGGTAGGGCCGGTGAAAGGGCAGGCCGTGCCAGTCTTCGACGACGATCCGGCCGCTCACGCCGAGGCCGAGAAGCAGCCGTCCCTCCGACATGCGGTCGAGCGTCACGGCTGCGGTGGCGATCGCCGCCGGCGTGCGGCTGAAGACGTTGACCACCGCCGAGCCCAACAGGATTCGCTCGGTGTGGAAGGCCAACTCGGCCAGGGAAAGGAAGATATCGGGAGCGAAGCGCTCGCCCGCCCACAGCGAGTGATAGCCCAAGCGGTCGGCCCGGGCGAAGAGCTCGATAGCGTCGGCGCGGGCGAGTGAGCCGGGTCCGGTGAACTTGAGTCCGATCTGCATCTGGATGGGTAGCGGGCCCGGGCGACGGCGCGTCTGGAAGAGTATACAGACCCGCGACACTCGGTCGGCGCCACCGAGGGGAGGCCTTTGCGCAACCCGCCTGTGCGCAAGCATGGGTGGGGCCGGGAGGTCTTGCCTCTTCTCCCGTGGGGAGAAGATTGAGATGAGGGGCACCCTCGCAACCGCCACGGGTTATCGAAGCCCGCCACCTTCACGGTCAGTCAGCCCGGTTACGCAAAAGCCTTGAGTGGTAGAATCCGGCGCAGGGCTTGGCTGGCGGCCCGATACGGGAGGGAAACTATGGCGGCGGTTTCGAGCAAGTCGGCGGCGATTCGCGCAAAGCTCGATCATCCGATCATCGACTCCGACGGCCACCTCATCGAGGTGACCCCCGTGCTCTACGACTACATCCGCGACGAGGGCGGCGAGCAGGCGCTCGCAAGATACAAGGCGGCCATAGAGCCACACTGGACGCACCTCTCGTCCGAAGAACGGCGCGACGGCCGTGTCACCGCCAATACCTGGTGGCTTGCGCCCACCAAGAACGGCCTCGACCGTGCTACGGCCATGATCCCGCGCCTCCTTTCCGAGCGCCTCGACGATCTCGGCCTCGACTTCTCCGTCCTGTACCCCTCAGCGGGCTTGCTCTACCCAAGGTGGGCCGAAGAGGACGTCCGGCGCGTCAGCTGCCGGGCTTACAACAGGTACGTCGCCGACGCCTACGGCCCCTATTCGTCGCGACTGGCCCCGGCGGCACTCGTCCCGATGCACACCCCGGAAGAGGCCATCGAGGAGATGGAGTTCGCCGTGCGGGAGCTCGGGCTGAAGGCCGCCATGATCGCGGGCCACGTCCGCCGGCCGGTCGGCAAGGTCCAGTCGCGGCATCCCGGCGCCGTGGCGGGGTACGGCTGGTGGTTCGACGCGTTCGGCGAGGATAGCGAGTACGACTACGACCCCGTCTGGGCCAAGGCCATCGAGCTTGGCCTCCCCCTGGCGACGCACCACGGCGGCTTCGGCTTCACCAACAACTCGAACACCAACAACTTCATGCAAAACCATCTCGGCCACTTCGCCAACGCGGCCAATCTGCTCTGCAAGTCGTTGTTCTTCAGCGGCGTCACTCACCGCTTCCCCAAGCTCCGCATGGGCTTCCTGGAATGCGGCGCGGGATGGGCCGCCGACCTCTACGGCGGCATCGTCGCCCGCTGGGAGAAGCGCAACCCCGAGGCGCTGCAACACGTCGACCCGAGACTGCTCGACGAGGACCGCGTCATGGATCTCTTCGCCGCCTACGGCGACGAGAAGGCGGTGGGCAAGCTCGAAGAGATCAAGGAGTCGCTGCGCGCGCCCAGCGTGTTCGCCGCGCAAAACGCCCCGGAGGAGCTCAACGAATTCGCCCGCGCGGGCATCACCAAGCCCGAAGACATCCGCGACCGCTTCATCCCCAACTTCTTCTTCGGCTGTGAGGCCGACGACCCCATGAACGCCTCCGCGTTCAACACCAAGATCACCCCCTTCGGCGCGAAGATCGGGGCCATGCTCAGCTCCGACATCGGCCACTGGGACGTCCTCGACATGCGCGACGTCGTCGAGGAAGCCTACGAAATGGTCGAGCACGGCCTCATGACCGGCGACGACTTCCGCGACTTCACCTTCAACAACCCCCTCCGCTTCTTCACCGACCTCAACCCCACCTTCTTCGACGGCACCGCCATCGAGGACGCGGCGAAGGCGGCCCTCGCCCCTCCCTCCTCCAACCTCTCCCCCGCGGGGGGAGCACCTTAAGCCCCCCGCAAGGGGAGCACCTTAAGTCCCCCGCAGGGGGAGCACCTTAAGCCTCTCCCCCTCTGGGGGAGACTGAGAGAGGGCGCGCGCCGCAGGCGCGCGGGTGCCCGGAGGGCGCCCCTCCCCTCCGCCGGGTGATAGAATCCGCCGCAGTAGGGGGCCAACGGCCCCGATCGGAGGCGGAAGCCATGGCGGCAACATCGAGCAAGTCGGCGGCGATTCGCGCAAAGCTAGACCACCCGATCATCGACTCCGACGGCCACCTCATCGAGGTAACGCCCGTCCTGCACGACTACATCCGCGCCGAGGGCGGCGAGAGCGTCCTCCAACGGGTCAAGAAGAACGCGGATTTCGCGCACTGGACGCAGCTCTCCGCCGACGAGCGGAGCGACGCGCGAACGACCGCCATCACCTGGTGGCTCGCTCCCACCAAGAACGGCCTCGACCGGGCCACCGCCATGATCCCCCGCCTCCTCGCCGAGCGTCTTGACGACCTGGGGCTGGACTTCTGCGCGCTCTACCCCTCGGGGGGCTTGGGCTATCCCCGGCTGCCCGACGAAGAGCTTCGCCGGGTCTGCTGCCGCGCCTACAACAAGTACGTCGCCGACACCTACGGCCCCTATTCGTCGCGCATGACGCCCGCGGCGCTGATCCCGCTGCACAACCCCGAAGAGGGCATCGAGGAGATGGAGTTCGCCGTGCGGGAGCTCGGCCTCAAGGTCGCTATGATCGCGGGCCACGTCCGGCGCCCTATCGGCAAGGTCCGACGCGAGCACCCCGGCGCCGTGGCGGAGTACGGCTCGTGGTACGACGTCTTCGGCGAGGACAGCGAGCACGACTACGACCCCTTCTGGGCCAAGTCCATCGAGCTTGGCATGCCCCTGGCCACGCACACCGGCGGCTTCGGCTTCACCAACAATTCCAACATCAACAACTTCATGCAGAACCACCTCGGCCACTTCGCCAACGCCGGCAACCTGCTCTGCAAGTCGCTCTTCTTCAGCGGCGTCACCCGCCGCCTCCCCAAGCTCCGCATGGCCTTCCTGGAGTGCGGCGCGGGATGGGCCGCCGACCTCTACGCCGGCATCATCGCCCGCTGGGAGAAACGAAACCCCGAGGCGCTGCAAAACGTCGACCCCCGGCACCTCGACGAGGACCGCATCATGGATCTCTTCGCCGCCTACGGCGACGAGAAGGCGGTGGGCAAGCTCGAAGAA
This sequence comes from Dehalococcoidia bacterium, assembly GCA_965261455.1. GTDB lineage: Bacteria > Chloroflexota > Dehalococcoidia > SHYB01 > SHYB01 > DAOUKH01. The sequence goes on from OZ253453.1 coordinate 1,402,570, forward strand.
ATCAAGGAGTCGCTGCGCTCGCCGAGCATGTTCGCCACCCACAACGCGCCGGAGGAACTCAACGACTTCGCCCGCGCCGGTATCACCAAGCCCGAAGATGTCCGCGACCGCTTCATCCCCAACTTCTTCTTCGGTTGCGAGGCCGACGACCCCATGAACGCCGCCGCGTTCAACACCAAGATCACCCCCTTCGGCGCGAAGGTCGGCGCAATGCTCAGTTCCGACATCGGCCACTGGGACGTCCTCGACATGCGCGACGTCGTCGACGAGGCCTACGAACTGGTCGAGGACGGCCTCATGACCGGCGACGACTTCCGCGACTTCACCTTCAACAACCCCCTCCGCTTCTTCACCGACCTCAACCCCGCCTTCTTCGACGGCACCGCCATCGAGGACGCGGCCAAGGCGGCCCTCGCCCCTCCCTCCTCCAACCTCTCCCCCGCGGGGGGAGCACCTTAAGTCCCCCGCAGGGGGAGCACCTTAAGCCTCTCCCCCTCTGGGGGAGACTGAGAGAGGGCGCGCGCCGCAGGCACGCGGGTGCCCGGAGGGCGCCCCTCCCCTCCGCCGGGTGGTAGAATCCGGCGCAGTACGGGGCCAACGGCCCCGATCGGAGGCGGAAGCCATGGCGGCAACATCGAGCAAGTCGGCGGAGATTCGCGCGAAGCTGACGCACCCGATCATCGACTCGGACGGCCACCTCATCGAGGTGACGCCGGTGCTCTACGACTACATCCGCGCCGAGGGCGGCGAGCAGGTGCTGGAGCGGTTCAAGGCCCAGGGAGGGCCGCACTGGACGCAGGTATCGCTCGACCAGCGCCGCGACGCGCGGATGACCGCGAGCACCTGGTGGCTCGTCCCCACCAAGAACGGCCTCGACCGCGCCACGGCGATGATCCCCCGCCTTCTCGCCGAGCGCCTCGACGAGCTCGGTCTGGACTTCTGCGTGCTCTATCCCTCGACGGCGCTGCCCTTCCCGAGCCTCGCCGACGAGGAGCTCCGCCGCGTCTGCTGTCGGGCGTACAACAAGTACGCCGCCGAAATGTACGCCCCCTACGCGCGGCAGATGACTCCCGCGGCGCTGATCCCGATGCACACGCCCGAGGAGGGGATCGAGGAGCTGGAGTTCGCCTCGCGGGAGCTTGGCCTGAAGGTGGCCGCGATGGCGGGCTACGTCCGCCGGCCCATCAAGAAGTTGCAGCGCGAGTTCCCAGGGGCGTCGGGACAGTTCAGCGTCTGGCACGACGTCTACGGCGAGGACAGCGAGTACGACTACGACCCCTTCTGGGCCAAGGCCATCGAGCTTGGCATGCCGTTGTCGACGCATTCGGCGGGCTTCGGCTTCACCAACAACTCCAACATCAACAACTTCATGCAGAACCACCTCGGCCACTTCGCCAACGCCGCCAACGTGCTCTGCAAGTCGATGTTCTTTAGCGGCGTGACCCGCCGCTTCCCCGCGCTCCGCATGGCCTTCCTCGAGTGCGGTGCGGGCTGGGCCGCCGACCTCTACGCCGGCATCATCGCCCGCTGGGAGAAGCGCAACCCCGAGACCCTGCAGGGCGTCGACCCGAGCCTCATGGACGAGGACCGGATCATGGAGCTCTTCGCGGCCTACGGCGACGCGCGCGCGGTGAGCAAGCTCGAAGAAATCAAGGAGTCGTTAGTCGGGACCGGAGTCCTCGCCGGGCGGAACGCGCCGGAAGACCTCAACGACTTCTCCCGGTCCGGCGTAACCAAGCCGGAAGACATCCGCGACCAGTTCGTCCCCAACTTCTTCTTCGGCTGCGAGGCCGACGACCCCATGAACGCCATCGCGTTCGACTCCAAGATCGCTCCCCTCCGCGCGCGCGTCGGAGCCATGCTCAGCTCCGACATCGGCCACTGGGACGTCATCGACATGCGCGACGTAGTCGAGGAAGCCTACGAGCTGGTGGAGGACGGCGTGATGACCGCCGACGACTTCCGCGACTTCACCTTCGCCAACCCCCTCCGCTTCTTCACCGACCTCAACCCCGCCTTCTTCGACGGCACCGTCATCGAAGCCGAGGCCAAGGCGGCCCTCGCCCCTCCCTCCTCCAACCTCTCCCCCGCAGGGGGAGCACCTTAAGCCTCTCCCCCTCTGGGGGAGACTGAGAGAGGGCGCGCGCCGCAGGCGCGCGGGTGCCCGGAGGGCGCCCCTCCCCTCCGCCGGGTGGTAGAATCCGGCGCAGTACGGGGCCAACGGCCCCGATCGGAGGCGGAAGCCATGGCGGCGGCTTCGAGCAAATCGGCGGCGATTCGCGCAAAGCTGACGCATCCGATCATCGATGCGGACGGCCACCTCATCGAGGTCACGCCGGTGCTCTACGACTATGTCCGCGCCGAGGGCGGCGAGGGAGTGGTCCGGCGGCTCAAGGCGGAGATTGAGCAGTCTCACTGGACGCGGCTCTCGCCCGGCGAACGGCGCGGCGCGCGGGTGCCCGCCATCACGTGGTGGCTTGTCCCCGCCAAGAACGGTCTCGACCGGGCGACGGCAATGATCCCCCGCCTTCTCGCCGAGCGTCTCGACGGTCTCGGTCTCGACTTCTGCGTCCTCTACCCCTCGCTAGGGCTGGACTTCCCCCATCTGGCCGACGAGGAGCTCCGGCGGGTCTCCTGCCGGGCCTACAACAAGTACGTCGCCGAGATGTACGCCCCCTATGCGCGGCAAATGACGACGGCTGCGGTGATTCCGATGCACACCCCCGAAGAGGGGATCGAGGAGCTTGAGTTCGCCTCGCGGACGCTTGGCCTGAAGACCGCCATGATCGCGGGCCACGTCCACCGCCCCATCGGCGAGGCCCGGCGCGAGCATCTGGGGGCGATTGGGCAATACGGCCCTCAGCGCGGCTCGTGGTACGACACCTTCGGCGAGGACAGCGAGTACGACTACGATCCCTTCTGGGCCAAGGCCGTCGAGCTAGGGATGCCTCTGGCGGCGCACTCGTCCGGTTTTGGGTTCACCAACAACTCCAACGTCAACAATTTCATGCAGAACCACCTCGGCCACTTCGCCAATGCGGCCAACCTACTGTGCAAGTCGCTGTTCTTTAGTGGAGTAACCCATCGCTTCCCCGCGCTCCGCATCGCCTTCCTGGAATGTGGAGCGGGTTGGGCCGCCGACCTCTACGCCGGCATCATCGCCCGCTGGGAGAAGCGCAACCCCGAGGCCCTGCAAGGCATCGACCCTCGCCAGCTTGACGAGGACCGTGTCATGGAGCTTTTCGCGGCCTACGGCGACGAGAAGACCGCGGGCAGGGTCGAAGAGATCAAGGCGTCGCTTCGTTCGCCGAGCCTGTTCGCCGCGCAGAACGCGCCCGATGATCTCAACGACTTCTCCCGGTCCGGCATCACGAAGCCGGAGGACATCCACGACCGCTTCGTCCCCAACTTCTTCTTCGGCTGCGAGGCCGACGACCCCATGAACGCCGTCGCCTTCGACTCCAAGATCGCCCCGTTCGGCGCGCGCGTCGGCGCAATGCTCAGCTCCGACATCGGCCACTGGGACGTCATCGACATGCGTGACGTAGTCGAGGAAGCCTACGAGATGGTCGAGCACGGCCTCATGACCGCCGACGACTTCCGCGACTTCACCTTCGCCAACCCCCTCCGCTTCTTCACCGACCTCAACCCCGCCTTCTTCGACGGCACCGTCATCGAAGCCGAGGCCAAGGCCGCGCGGTAAGCAAGGCCACCGCACAACCGTGCCGACCCTCTCGTAGGGGCGAGTCGCGACTCGCCCTCCCCCGCCGCTACGCCTTCCAGGGCGTGGCAAGCTCCTCCGGGGTAGCGAGCCCCATCTCCTCGACGAACGGGCGGGCGACGATCGACTTGCCGGTGAACGCGATGGGGTTGGCGCAGGTGGCGATGTAGGCCGCGGCCTTCGCCGGTATCCACACGCCGTGCGTGTCCGACCTATCGATATTGACGTTCGACACATTGCCGCCCTGGGTGTCGGTGTGGCGCTCGGTGAGCGTGTGGCCCGGGTCGAGGTTGAGCACGGCAATGTTGTGCTCCGCGACCTCCTTGGCGAGGGCCGGGGCGATCCGGTGCGACGCCGCCTTGGTCACGGGATAGCCGATGCCCGTCGAGCCCTTGCCCGGCATGCCCGCGGTGTCGTGCTGCGCGGCCCCCGAGGTCAGGTTGATGATGACGCCGCCTCCCTGCTCGATCATCACCGGCAGGCAAAGGTGATGGAAGAGAAGGACGGCACGGAAGTTCGTGTCGATCATCGCTTCGAGGTCGCTCCAGTCGGTATCGACGAGCTTGCTCACGTAGCCGCTGTCGGCGTAGCGCGCGTTGTTCACCATCACGTCGAGGCGCCCAAGCTGGCTGATCGTGTCATCGAAGACTTGGCGGACATTGTCCATGTCACGCAGGTCGAGGCGCATGGGAACGGCCCGCCCGCCCGCGGCCTCGACCTCCTCAGCGGTCTGCCCGATCGTGCCCGGCCAGTTATTCACCGCACGCTCCGCCACAGACCGCGCCGTCACGACGACCGTGAACCCCAGCCGCCCAAGCTCAATCGAGATTCCCTTGCCCACGCCCCGGCTCGCGCCGGTCACCAACGCCACCTTTGATTCGTTCGCCATAGCATCCCTCCGCAATCGCATTGCTCCAGACCGCCCCTATGCTATAGTCAGCCCGCAACCCCTTCAAGAAGCCGGCGCGAAGTCTTTACTCCTCTCCCTCTGGAGACCCTTGCAAAACCGACTGGGGTCCTGGCGGGGGGAGCGGAGGTGGCATTCACTTAAACCTCTCCCCCTCTGGGGGAGACTGAGAGAGGGTGGGGGAGGCGGGGGCCGTGCGACCTTGCTGAAGCCCGCCCGTCGAGTTACGCAAAGGTCTCCTCTGGGAGCGGGTTGGGGCGAGAGCACATGCACTACGAAGTCATCTCGACCGACGACCACCTGCAGGAATCTTCGACGGTGTGGACCGACCGCATGTCGAAGAGCAAGTGGGGCGGCAAGGTCCCCCACATACGTGAAGTCGAGGGCGGCAACGAGCGGTGGCACATCTGGGACATCCCGATGCAGCGGAGCCTGGGCACCGTGCAAGGCGCCGTCGCCGGTGAGTTCCCCGACGGACTCGGCCCCGACCGCTGGGAGGACATGCCCAGGAAGACCTACGTCCCCACGGAGCGCCTCAAGGCGATGGAAGAGGACGGCGTCGACGTCCACACGTTCTTCAGCAACATCGCCGGCGTCGCCGGGCAGACGTTCAGCAACCCCATCTATGCGGACGTCGACTTCCGCATGGAGTGCATCCGCGCCTACAACGATTGGCAGATCGAAGAATGGGCCGATCCCTACCCCGGACGCTTCATCACCATCGCGCTCGTGCCGCTGTGGGACGCCGAGCTCGCCGCCGCCGAAGTCCGCCGGATGCACGAGCGCGGCGTGAAGGCGATCTCCTTCTCCTTCCCCCAGCAGTTCAACTATCCCCACATCTCCGACCCATTCTGGGACCCGTTCTGGCAGGCGGCGCAGGACGCCGGCCTGTCGGTCAACCTCCACATCGGCTCGGGCGGCAGCATCGGCATCATCAACGAAAGCTGGAGCGGACGGGGCCGCATGGTGCAGGTCGCCGACGGCAGCACCAAGGGGCTGGCGTCGAACATCCAGGTGATGAGCACCCTCCTCTACTCCGGCATCTTCGACCGCTTCCCCACCCTCAAATTCGTCTCATCGGAAAGCGGCCTGGGGTGGGCGCCCTATCTGCTGGAGACCGCCGACCACCAGTGGGAGTCGCAGCGCCTCTACAAGCACGGCATGCCCACCAAGCCGAGCGAGCTCTTCCACCGCCAGTGTTACATCAACTTCTGGTATGAAGAGACCGGCATCGCCCTCCGCCACGCCATCGGCATCGACAACATCATGTGGGAGTCCGACTTCCCCCACCCCACCGGCTCCTACCCCAACTCGCGCGCCTACATCGAGCGCACCCTCGCCGGCGTTCCCGAGGACGAGCGGCGCAAGATGCTCGTCGAGAACGCCATCCGCGTCTTCAACCTCGACGCGCAAGCCTAGCCGGAACGGAGGCGCGGCCCTTGGCGCAACTCTCACGGGACGTGAAGGTCGTGGAGTCGGGAGAATCTATACGGCAGACGGCGGCGGCGATATCTAAACGGCTGGGGCGGCCCAGTCGGCCAAGGCCTGGAGATCATGCGCCCAGAAGAGTATCAATCCTTGCTTTTGGGCGGCCTGGAGATTGTGCACTTTGTAGACGCCGCTCAACACCGCGACTGGTACGATCTGACGTTCGCCGAACTCACGGAGCCACACTTCGGCCTTCGCAGCCGCGTCGTTGTTCAGCCTCTTAACTGAGTTGGTTGACGAATTCGACACCTTGCACTCGATCGCCACCAGACGGCTGTCCCGCAGAGTCACGACAAAGTCCGCCTTTCGGCTCCCAAGCAGGCTTTCGCCACAGAACTCACCCGGTCTCGGCGCGTTCGACATCGTTGTGATCGTCCTCTGCTCGACCTGAGTGAATCCATTGGAAGAAAAAAGCTCCCCAACCTTCTTCTCCTGCGCTTCCTTCCCCTCGCTGCGCCTCTTGGTCGCCGCGCGGCTCGCGGCGATGAGCGCCGCCGACGCCAAGACCGCGCCTTCCCGCTCAGGCCCAGTTGGGCCGCGGCCCTCAGACACCCAAGCGAAACGGCGGCGATCTAGCGCCTGAAGCACTACCTCGACGATTCGCTGTGCGAGGTCTGGGTCTTCGCGAAGACGCTTCGCGGAGAGAGAACCTTCTACGAGGACTTTCAAGTCGTCCACGGAAATCGGCGGGCCCGCGAGATAGCGGACCGCATCCAACAAGTGTTCGTCGGTGAGAACTTGGACAGCTTGCTCTTGAAGCTCCGCGAGGTCGTCCGTTGTCTCCAGCAGTGTTTTGATGTGCTTTTCGTACGCATCAAACGCTTGGAGGTAGCCCTCCAACGACTCGTCTAGGCGCTCCGTGCGGAATTGCTCTATGGCGAGGAGCCGGTCGCGCTCTAACTCCTCAGCACTCCAGCGGGGCGGGCTCTGCCGGCTAACCAACCGTAACAACTCCAGAAGCCAGCATCTCGGGAGCCGGAACGAGGACTCGCTCCATCTCTTTCGGCTCGAACTTGACGAGCCCGCCGGCGTAGGTCCGTCCATCGCTGAGACGCACCTCATTCGACAGGTAGTCGCGGAGCGTTTCCAAGGCGAGCGGCGACAGGGGCTCCCTCGGATATATTCCGTGCGCGATGTTGAGAAGCCGCGCCCCGATGGGATTCAGGGCAAAGGCCGGCGGGCGCCTCGCCATATAGGTAGCGACGATCGGCGCGGGAGGGCGCAAGTTCACCGCCCACCAGCACTTCCGGTTCTTCGCCACGTAGCCTTCGTGAGCGCCCAAGAGTCGGGCAACGTGCAGGAATCGTTCGACGGACTTTCGGTCCTCTGTATCAAGGACATCAAGGCCCTCCGGCAGATCAATTACGTACCGGAGGCGCGCCGCATCCGTCAATACCCCCGACGAGTCGATGATTTCTCTGGCCCTCGTAACGGTGGGGGTGAGGACCCTCGCCGGAAGGCCCTGACTGTGGGCTCCCGCTATCCAAACGCGGTTGCTCCCCGTCACAGACCCCCTATGTACACGGCACAACTCGCCAAGCTCGACAAAACCGGCGGGTGCCGCCCGGCGCTTCCCAGGCAGATTGCTCCAGCGCCTTTCAGTTGCTAGCTGCTCCCGGGGAACGGGATGGCCAGTCTCTAGGTTGCCAAGGTCGTCAATGGTGCCGACCTTTCGGAACCTCACATGCTCGGAAGGGCTCCCCACCTTGAACGTGGTAATGACGCCCGTTGTGGCTGCGTCGGGAAACGGCTGCGCGGCAGGGTCTACGATCGTGAGCGTCTGCGCGTGCAAAGACCTGACCAACAGGTCTCGCACGAGCCGTCCATAGTTGACGTCGAGCCACTCCGCCGCGGTAACGAATACGCCATAGTCGCCAGGCTGCGCTTTTAGTAACGTCGAGAGGAAGAAGTGTGCGTGCAGTCCAGCTAGCTGGCTCGCTCGGAAATCCCGCGCGTCTGCCTCGCGCGTAAGCCATTCCTTCCACTGCGAATCGATTAGGTGATGCCTAACGTACGGAGGGTTGCCGACAAACAACGTCGGCCCGTCGGCTAGAGGAATCTCAACGCTCCTGTAGTCCTCGACGAGGACACTGCTTCGCTGCGAGAAGCCGGCGAGGGCCAGATTGGCGCGGGACACCATGGCGGCCAAGGGATCCACCTCGACGCCGACGAGGTCCGCCTTCGGGAAGGCGCTACCGGCGGCTAGCAGGAAGCGGCCGGACCCGGCGCCGACATCTACGACGCGATCCGGCGGGCCGTGTCGCCGCCCCCAAGCGATCATCGCTTCGACAATCGGCCATGGCGTATAGGTGGCCCCCAACTTGCGGCGCTCGGCGCGGCTCCGGACGATAGCGAAGGCTGCACCCAATGGATCACCGCCCGCAAGCACGCGGCGGCGCACTTCGTTCAACTCCGGTGCGGATGGCCGCCACTGCGAGGCAGCCAAGAACGGCGACTCATGCGCTCCGGCGGCAAGGGCGGCCGTTATTGCTAGGCGCTCCTCGGTCGCCGCGCAACTCAGCGCGCTTTCCAGACCTTCCGAGGCCGACGCCTCAGCAGTGGACCTCCAGGATTCGAGCGGCGTAAGAAGGGGCGGACGAAAGACGCCAGTCGCCAAAGCCGAGCGATCGGATTCGGTTGCCGCTGTGAGCCTCGCCATTCTCGTTCAGCCCTGCTCGAACTTGATTGCCCCAGCTCTCGCAGCTTCTCATCGAGCCAAGGTTACGGCGCCAGCTTGCGAGAGCTGGGCCGCTTCGTCAAGGGCGACGTGTCAACGCCGTAACATGGTACGCGGCGGTGTTACCCACCACCCCGCGCTACTACGCGCTGATGCCGTACAGCCCCGCGGCGTTGTCGTGGAGGATCGCGCGGCGCTCGTCAGCGGCGACGTCGGCGTAGTTCTTTTCCAGCGTCTTCGCGGAGTCGGGGAAGGTCGAGCTCTCCAGGGGAAACTCGGAGTACCACATCACGTTCTTGGCCCCGATGACGTACAGCAGCTTCAGGCCCACCTGGTCGAACGACGTTGTCACGAAGCCCTGGCGATGGAAGATCTCGCTGGGCGCGGTCTTCATCTCGACGTTCTCGCTCTTCAGGCAGATGCGCTCCCACTCGTGATCGGACACTTCGAGCATGAACGCGAACCAATCGATGCCGGTGGCGCTAAACACGAACTTCACGTCCGGGTGGCGCTCGCCGACGCCGGAGAAGAGGAAGCGGCAGACGATCATGCCGCTGCTCGAAGGACGGCGCACCACGTCGAACGCCTTGGCCACGGCGGGGTCGAAGCCCTCGTAGATATGCATCATCAGACTCGGCACGCTGCCCGAGTGGAAGCAGACCGGTACGTCGAGGTCGCCAATCTGCTTCCAGAACAGGTCCCAGTCGGGGTCGTAGAGGTGCGGCGTGCCGTCGTTGATACGCCACGGAGCCGCGGGGAGAACGATCCCCTTATGACCAGCCTTCACGGCCTTGACCGCGCCCGCCCTCGCCGCCTCGATTGAGCTGATCGGCACCAGCGCCTGCGGGACGAGGCGGTCGCTGCTCCATGTCTCCAGGAGCCAATCGTTATAGGCGTCGACGCAGGCGGCTTGGAGCTCGGGGTCTTTGATCGCACCGAGAATCTCGCCGCCGAGGCCCGCGATGTAGGGGTAGAGCACGGCGGCGGCGATGCCGTCCTCGTCCATGGCCTTCAGGCGCTCGGCGGGATCGTAGCTCGCCGCGGGGACCTGGTCCCACGTCTCGATGTCGAGGTACCGGTCGCCGTTAGAGATAGCGCGGGCGCGGGAGACGGGCCACTCGGCCAGGACTTCGCCATCGACCAGCCAGCGGTCACGGCCGTCGGATTGGCGCTCAATGCGGGGGCCGCGCTCCGCCAGGCTCTTGGGCAAGCGCGACATCCAGAGGTCGGGCGGCTCCTGCACGTGGTCGTCTGAGGAGATGATCGGGAAGTCGAGAGCCATGAGTCGCGCCCCTTCGCCGGCGAGTCGCCGCGGTGTTAGTTGAGCTTGAAGACCTTCTTAGGGTTCTCCACCAGTATCTGGTACTGCTCCTCCTCCGGCACGTTCTGGAACGCCTTGGCCACGAACTCGTTGGTGTTGGGCCACAGGGAGGTCGGATGGGGGAAGTCGGTCTCCCACATGATCCGGTCGACGCCGATGACGTGGCGGTAGTGTTCCACCGCCGAGCGCTCGTACCAGAAGTCGACGTAGCAATGCTGCTTGAAGAGGTCGGTGGGACGGGTGGGCAGGCCCTTGTTCCACAACTGGCCCTGCTCCCAAGCGTAATCGCAGGATTCGAGGAGCCAGGGGAGCCAGCCGATGCCGGTCTCGGCAGCGACCAGGGTGAGCGTGGGGTAGCGGTCGAAGACGCCCGCGAACAGGAAGTTGGCGAAGTACTGGGGCTGGATGCTGAAGCCCGAGGCGGCGAGCGCGGCGTCGTTGCGGCGATGCTCCTGCGTGGCGTGCTTCTCAATGCGCATGCTCTGCGGGGCCGCGCCCGAGCCGTGGACGGTGAGCACGAGGTCGAGATCGACGACCGTCTGCCACAGCGGCTCCCAGTAGGGCGAGCTGTAGTTTTCCAGCCCGCGGGTGTGCGGCGTCCCCACCAGCATCACACCGCGGTGCCCGTTCTTCGCGTTGTGATGGACCTCTTCCAGCGTCTTCTCCATCGAGTAGTAGACAGGGACGGTGAGGGCCACGAACCGGTTGGGGTTGACGTTGACCCACTCCTCGGTCTGGTAGTCGTTATACACGCGGACGCACGCGGCCTCGAACTCGGGGTCGAGGCCCTGGAAGCGGTCACCCGAGACGCCCGTCGTGTTGGCGTACATGACCTGGCAGTCGGTGCCCTCGGAGTCCATCGCCTTCATGCGTTCCTCAGCGACGTACACGGACGGGGGGATCATGTCCCACCGGTTCGGGTTGGTGACGCGGTCGGGCATGACGGCGGGGCACGTCGAGAGATAGCCCGTCGGCTTGCCATCCACCCACCACTCATCACGCTCGGCACTCTGGCGGATGTGGGGGATGCGGTCGCCCCATTTCTCTTTCGACATGCGGCTGGTCCAGGTGTTGGGTTTTTCCTGAATATGCGAATCGACGTCGATCCTGCGATAGGGATAGCCCACGGTATTCCTCCTGAATTGCGGCCCGCGTTCCCGCGCTCTGATTCGGCCCGCCTGCGCCCCTGAGAGTAGCATAATCCGGCAGCGGAAACCACGACGAACGCCGCCCTTCCCCTCCTGTCTCCTCTCTCCCTCTGGAGACCTTGCGCAACCCGCCCGCGGGCAAGCATGGGTGGGGCCGGGAGCTCTTGCCTCTTCTCCCGTGGGAGGCCTTTGCAAAACCGACTGGGGTTCTGGCGGGGGGAGCGGAGGTGGCATTCACTTAAACCTCTCCCCCTCTGGAGACCTTGCAAAACCGACTGGGGTCCTGGCGGGGGGAGCGGGGGTGGCATTCACTTAAACCTCTCCCCCTCTGGAGACCTTTGCAAAACCGACTGGGGTCCTGGCGGGGGGAGCGGGGGTGGCATTCACTTAAACCTCTCCCTCACGGAGACCTTTGCAAAACCGACTGGGGTCCTGGCGGGGGGAGCGGGGGTGGCATTCACTTAAACCTCTCCCCCTCTGGAGACCTTTCCAAAACCGACTGGGGTCCTGGCGGGGGGAGCGGGGGTGGCATTCACTTAAACCTCTCCCCCTCTGGGGGAGACTGAGAGAGGGCGGGGGGAGGCGGGGGCCGCGCGACCTTGCTGAAGCCCGCCCGCCGAGTTACGCAAAAGTCTCCTCTCGGGGAAACTGAAAGAAGGCACACGCCCCAGGCGCGTTGGAGGCGGGCGGGGGCGGCCAGCGGCGCGCCAAAGCCCATCGAAGCCCGCCCCCTTCCGCTCTCTCCCCCTCTGGAGGACACTGAGAGAGAGCGCCGCCGCGCCCGCCTCCAAGGCCGCCGAAAGAGCAGAGAAAGCAAGACTCCCTTGATGCAGCAAGACGTACGCGCGATCGTTTTCACCGGCGACGGACGGCACGAAGTGCGGCGGTTCGCCAAGCCCGACCCGCCGGAGGGCGGGCTCGTGCTGCGCGTCGAGGCCGTGGGCCTCTGCGGCAGCGACGCCGCCCAGCTTCACGGCCATCGCCTCGTCGGCAACGCCGTCTTCCCCGTCGTTCCCGGCCACGAGACCATCGGCCGGGTGGAGCGCATCGACCCCGCCGGCGACTGGACCGTGCGCGAGGGCGACCGCGTCGCCGTGGACGAAGTGCTCCGCTGCGGAACGTGCCGCTTCTGCCGCGCCGCTAGCACCCGCTGCGAGCGGCTCAAAGTCTACGGCTACTCCTTCGGCGCGGACGACGGCCCCGGCCTGTGGGGCGGCTTCGGCGAGTACATGGCGATTCTCCCCGGCACACACCTCATACCGGCGACGGACGCCATGCCCGCCGAGGAGCTCACCCTCTTCGAGCCCCTCGCCAACGCGCTCAACTGGGCCGGCATCGCACGCATCGCGCCCGGCGACACCGTCGTCGTCCAGGGCCCGGGCCACCAAGGGCTCTGCTGCGCCGCGGCGGCGCAACTCGCGGGCGCCGCCGAGATCATCGTGACCGGCACGGGCCGGGACGGTCTCCGCCTCGAAACCGCCGCCGCCGCCTTCGACGCCAAGACCATCGACGTCGACGCGGCAGACCCCGTCCAGCGCGTCGCCGAGCTCACCGGCGGGGTCATGGCCGACGTGGTCATGGACCTCGCCGACGGCGCCCCCTCGACGGTGCCCCTAGCGGTCAAGATGGCGCGCCGAGGAGGCCGGGTGCTGCTCGCGGGACTCAAGCACGGCAAGCCCGTCGATGGCCTGTCGAGCGACGAAATCGTCAGCAAGATGCTCACCATTAACGGAGGCGCGGGCGCGACCCCAGAGACGATGGAGCGCGCCGTGCGCCTCCTCGGCGCGGGCCGCATCCCCTCGAAAGCCCTCCTCGGCAACGTCTACTCCATCGACGACGTAGACACCGCCATAGCAGCCCTAGAACGCCGCATCCCCGCCAAAGACGCCGTCCGCGTAAGCCTCAAGCTAAGCTGAGCGAGGGCGCTGGAGCGCGGCGCGGCGGCGCTGGGGCGCGGCGGAGAGGTCTTGCCCCCTCTCCCGCTGGAGACCTTTGCGTAACCCCCCGCGGGCTCAAGCATGGGTGGGGCCGGCAGGTCTTGCCTCTTCTCCCCACGGGAGAAGATTGAGATGAGGGGCCCCCTCGCAACCACCACGGGTTAACGAAGTCCGCCACCCTCGCGGTCAGCCCCTCCGCCAACGCCAAGTCCTCGCCGAAGTGCACCTTCAACCTTTCCCCCTCTGGGGGAAACTGAAAGAGGGCACGCGCCCCAGGCGCGTCGGAGGCGGGCGGGGGGCGGCCAGCGGCGCGCCAAAGCCCATCGAAGCCCGCCCCCTTCCGCTCTCTCCCTCTGGAGACCTTTGCAAAACCGACTGGGGTCCTGGCGGGGGGAGCGGGGGTGGCATTCACTTAAACCTCTCCCCCTCTGGGGGAGACTGAGAGAGGGCGGGGGGAGGCGGGGGCCGCGCGACCTTGCTGAAACCCGCCCGCCGGTTACGCAAAGGTCTCCCCACGGGAGAAGATTGAGATGAGGGGCCCCCTCGCAACCACCACGGGTTATCGAAGCCCGCCACCTTCGCGGTCAGTCACCCCGGTTGCGCAAAGGCCTCCGCTGGGAGAGGGTTAGCATGACGGCGCAGCATGGCGGGGTTCGTCGAACGCCAAACCTCACGGCCCGACACTACGCCGAGCTCCTCCCAGGCTTAGAGGTGGGGTATGCTATCCAGCCGTAGAGGGCAACACGACAGAACAAGGTTGGGGCATTGAAGGAGATGGCAAAGCCAGAGGGACAGGTCAATGTCAAGCAAGATAGAAGAGTGCATCATTTGGCCGGGGTCTTTCGCGATCGGAGAGCATTTGCCATCAACTGGAATTTATCGTGTGCCCTATTCTTTCCGAGCGGCTGGAGCATACGAGGTTGCAGACAATCCAAGCTTGATAGATGCACTCAAGGATCTAACCGATGAAGAACGGTCACGTCTGACTACCTGGCTTATTGATCAAAGGTCGCTGGGTGTTAGGCGTCCCATAGTAACCCAAGAAATCATCGATTACGCTAAGCATCGCCGCCCATTCCTGGTTCACGAGAGAGCCAATAGACTCTTGAGGTACCTTGTAGAACAAACGAACTCGATAGGTCAGGAAATAGAGATTGGCTGCGAAGGTTCTCGCAATAATTTTGGAGAGTGGCTTCCGTCTGATTCTCAAAGCCTCTGGAGCGCGACGGCTTGGTCTGAGTCAGTACAGTCGAGCGAAGTCAAACCCTTCGCCAAATATCTAGAGGAAAAGGGCTGGATTACATTTTCCCTCGCTGGCAGATGCGGACGATTGACTGTAACAGTCGACGGATACAGCCACATTGAAGATATCGCAACGAGAACTGACTCCGCACAGGCCTTCGTCGCCATGTGGTTTCACGACGAAATGAATGAGGCCTATAAGAAGGGTATCGAGCCAGGTATAGAAGCGGCGGGCTACAAAGCACTGAGAATCGATCAGAAAGAACACACGAATAAGATCGACGACGAGATCATTGCCGGAATTAGGCGCTCGCGGTTCTTGGTAGCCGACTTCACTCAAGGAGAAGACGGGGCACGAGGTGGTGTCTACTTTGAGGCAGGTTTCGCGTTTGGACTGAACATCCCCATCATCTACACTTGCCGAAAGGACGTGAAGGACAAACTGGCCTTCGATACCAGGCAATACAACCACATCCTGTGGGAAACGCCCGAAGAACTGCGGGATGCCCTAACCAAGCGGATTGGCGCCGTGATCGAAGACGGCCCGCTGCTACAAAATGAGCTCCCATAGACCCCCCCACGCGCCATCCGCCCCTTCCCCATCCCCACCCCCGCCCCCTACCATGTCCCCATGCGAAACCAGCCCATTGGCGCCGGCCGAGACGGCCGTGGGCGCGCGAGCGCGAGAGAGCTCCTTCGGGAAGCTCCCGCGCGTAGGCGCGCCGAGCGCTGACCCGTCGGCGCCTTGAGCGAGTCGGACGCTGACCTCAGCGTCCGACTTGAAGAACTTCAGCGTGGCCGGTCTCCTAGGGACCAACAAGGCCACGCCGGAGTTGCAGAGCGGAGTTTAGAGAGACGGCCCCCCGCGGCTATCCCCCCGCCGGGCCCGTGACCGCCACCGCGCGGCGGTCACTCCCCAAACTCAGCTGAAAAGAGTACGCGTTGGCCCCCCTATGCCTTCCGTGGCTCTTTCTCCTCTAGTGGACCGGCCTCATGTTGCCGCCGCCCTCCATACCACGTAACATCTGCCCATATCCGGCGAGGCCGCGTTCAGCGGCGCGAAAGGAAGCGTCATGGCGAAGATCGAGCTGCTCGACCCTACCGGCGTCATGCCCAAGTTGGACAAGACCGACACCCCCACCCTCGACACCATCGACGGGAAGCGGATCGGCTTCCGCGTGGACTGGGCCAACTTCGATGTCTTCTGTGACGAGGTCGACGCCCACCTCAAGGAGAACTACGAGCCCCTCGAGGTCAAGCACTACTACCCGAGCGGCCGGAGCCAGACCGACTCGGGCGCCCAGGAACTGGCCGACTTCGTAGAAAGCGTGGATGCCGTCGCCGTCGGCCTCGCGGCCTGAGGCTCCTGCACAGCGTGGAGTGTCCACGACACAATTGCCGTCAACGAGTTGGGTAAGCCGGCGGTCCTCATGGTGACCTCCGAGTTCGTCAAGCTGGCCGAGAGCCTGCTGCGCGCCCGCAACCGCAGCGACATCCCGATGGTCGTCCTGCCTCATCCCTTCGAGCCCCTGCCCAAGGACGACATCAAGGCGCTGGCCAAAGAGAAGTACGAGGCCGTGGCCAGGGCGCTGACCGACGGCGAGACGAGCGCTTAGGAGGCCCCGATGCCGGACCCAACCCTGACGGCGGAGATCGTCGCCCTCGACGACGACTCAATCGAGGCCGTCTACGAGCGCGCCGCGGAACTCGGCTGGATCGACGGCCTGCCCATCATCCCGCCGACCCCGGACCGCGTGAAGCGGATGATGGCGGGCGTCAACCGCGAACCGCAGGACAACGTCGCCAACATCCCGCCCAACAACGCCCCGGCGACCATCGAGAAGATCGCCATCAACGCGGTGATGGCGGGCTGCAAGCCGGAGTACATGCCGGTCGTGGTCGGCGCCATCGAGGCCTGCGCCGACCCGCAGTTCAACCTCTACGCGCTCAACACCACGACGAGCAGCGTAGGCCAGTTGCTCATCGTCAACGGCCCCATCCGCAACGAGCTGGAGATCAACTGCGGCTACAGCGTGTTCGGCGGGGCCAACGCCCGCGCCAACACCACCATCGGGCGCGCCGTGCGCCTGGTGATGCGGAACGTGGGCGGCTCCATCGAGGGCATCGTCAGCAAGAGCACGATGGGCAACCCGCTGCGCATCACGGGCTGCGTCGGCGAGTGGGAGGAGCAGAGCCCCTGGCCGGCGCTCAGCGTCCAGCGCGGCCTCGCCGAAGGCCAGGACGCGGTCACCGTCTTCGGCGCGCAGGGCACGCTCAACCTGCAGGACGTCGCATGCAAGACGGCGGCGGGCCTGCTGACCGTCCTGGCGCACTCCATCGACTGCTCGGCCACCAACATGGTGCTCGGCAAGCTGGAGTCGGCGCAGATCCTGCTCGCGCTGTGCCCCGACTTCGCCTACATCGTGTCGCGCGACGGCTGGTCGGTCGAGGACGCGCGCCAGTTCATCTTCGAACAGACAAGCGCGGTCCCGCTCGACCGCTGGCCCGAGGAGCTGCACGGCCCCATGGAGGAGCGCGGGCGCATCGTCAACGGCGTCGTGCCCATGGCGGCAAACCCCGATCAGTTCCTCATCATCGTCAACGGCGGCCTCGGCGGGCTGCACGCCATCGCGTGCCACTCCTTCGCGGAGACGGACGCGGTGACCCGCCCCATCGTGCGGTAGCGCGCCGCGCCGGGCCCAAGACGAACGCACAGCCTAGGAGGCAATCATGGCGGATTCACTGCTCGGCTTGGAGGATAAGGTCTGCCTCGTCACCGGTTCGGGGCAGGGGATGGGCGAAGGGATCGCCACCGTCCTCGCCGAGGCCGGCTGCCACGCGGCGGTCGTCGATCTGAACCCGGAAAAGGCCGAGCGCGTCGCCGCCAAGATCCGCGGCATGGGCCGCCGGGCCATCGCCCTCACCGCCGACGCGCGGTCGGAGGACGCCGTCCGCAAAATGGTGGAAGACACCGTGGCCGAGCTCGGCGGGCTGGACATCGGCGTGTGCAACATCGGCGGGCTGAGCCAGGAGCACCCCGCGCTGGTGGTCGACTCATCGCTCGAGTTCTGGGACTACGTGGTCAATCAGAACCTGCGCTCGACGTACCTCTGCTCCCGCGAAATGGCCCGGTCTATGGTCGAGCGCGGCGTGAAGGGCGCCATCGTCAACATCGCCTCGATCAGCGGGCTGCGGGCGTCCGCGCGGCTCTCGCCCTACGGCGCGTCGAAGGCGGGGATCATGCACTACACCCAGACGCTGGCCATGGAACTCGCCCCGCGCGGCATCCGCGTGAACTGCGTCTCGCCGGCGTCGATCAACACGCCGGAGGCGCTGGGGCACTCGGGCCGGACGGAGATGGACGCCTCGGTCATCCCTATCGGGCGCGCGGGGCAGCCGGAGGACATCGGCTTCCTCGTCGCCATGCTCGCCTCCGACCGCGCCGGCTACGTCGGCCAGACCATCCACGCCGACGGCGGCCTCAGCTGCACCTCGGCCCGCCCCCAGATGGCCGGCGGCTAGCGCGGCATGCTCGAACGCATCGGGGTCAACCTCACGCTGCGGGAGGACCGCCCGGTCCCCGAGATCGTCGAGTTCGTCCAGCGGCTCGAAGGGGCGGGCTACGACTCGGTGTGGGTGGGGGAGTCGTGGGGGCGGGAGCTGTTCGTCATGCTCACCGCGCTGGCGTGCCACACCTCGCGCATCCAGATCGCGGCGGGCATCGCCAACGTCTACAGCCGCACCCCCGCGCTGGTGGCGCAGTGCGCCGCGACCCTCGACGAAGTCTCCGGCAAGCGGGCCATCCTCGGCCTCGGAACCAGCGGGGCGAAGGTTATCCGTGACTGGCACGGCGTCCCCTACGACAGGCCCCTGCAGCGCACGCGGGAGTACGTCGAGATCGTCCGGCTGGCGCTGAGCGGTCAGCGGGTCAACTACGACGGCGAG
Organism: Dehalococcoidia bacterium; assembly: GCA_965261455.1. Lineage (GTDB taxonomy): Bacteria > Chloroflexota > Dehalococcoidia > SHYB01 > SHYB01 > DAOUKH01. Next base: position 1,420,956 of record OZ253453.1, read on the forward strand.
ATCTACAAGCTGCGCGACTTCCGGATCGCGACGAAGCCGCCCCGCTCCGACACGCCCATCTTCGTCGCCTCGCTGGGCCCGAAGAACGTCCGCTTGACCGGCGAGCTCGCCGACGGATGGGCGCCGCTCTACGTCTCGCCCAACTATCTGCCCCAGTTGCAGGCCTGGCTGGCCGAGGGCGCGACACGGGCCGGACGCGACCCGCGCGAGGTGGACCTGCGCCCCTACGTCGTCGCCTGCGTGGACGACGACCCCCAGGTGGCGCGCAAGCTCATCAAGGGGCACCTCGCCTTCTACATCGGCGGGATGGGCCGGTACTACCGCGACCTCATCGCGCGGTACGGCTACGTCGAGGAGACCGACCGCATCACCGACCTGTGGTCGAAGCGCGAGCGCGCACAGGCCGCCGACGTCGTCACCGACGCCATGGTCGACGAGTTCTGCGCCGGCGGCACACCGGAACAGGCACGGCAGAAGCTGGCCGACCTCGCGGACAAGGGGCTGGACTCGCCCGTCCTCTACGTACCTAACGGCTCGCCGATGGAGACGATGCTGCGGACCGTCGACGAGCTGGCGCCGGCGAAGTTCCGCTAGCCCGCGCGTCTTGGACCTCTCCTCACTTCGCTTGACGCCGCCGGAGTCGATCCTGGGGCGCCACGTCTTCTACGGATGGTGGATCGTCACCGCCGTCTTCGGCCTGACCTCGATGGTATCGGGCTTCTACTTCCTCGGCTTCTCCGCCTTCGTGCTCCCCCTCTCTGAGACGTTCGACGTGGGGCGCGACAGCGTCGGGCTCCTCTTTGGCGTCTCAAGCTCCGTCGCCGCCGTCTTCGGGCTGGCGGCGGCGCGAATAAGTCCCCGCGTCATGACCTTCGCCGGCGTGCTCATGATGGGCGTCGGTTTCCTGCTCCTGGGGCGGGCGGAGTCGTTCCTGGCCTACGCCTTCATCCAAGCGCCGCTGGTGGCCACGGGCGGCTTCCTAATCGTGATGTACGGCTCGGGGACGATCATTAACAACTGGTTCTCCAAGCGGCGCGGGCTCGCCTTCGCCATCGGGATGACGGGAGTGAGCTTCGGAGCGCTGCTGGTCAACCTGACGCAGTTCCTCATCGACGGCATGGGGTGGCGCGACACGACGCTGGTGCTCGGCATCATCGTGCTCACCGCGGGGTTGCCCCTGGCGGCGATCATGCGAACGCGCCCCGAGGATGAGGGGCTGCTGCCTGACGGAGAGCAGCCGCGCCCCGGCGTCCAAGCCCCCGCAACGTCCGCCGCCGTGCCAGTCCTGCCTGCCGACAGCGGCCACACGGTGCGTCAGGCCCTGGCTACGCGGACGTTTTGGGTGATGAGCCTCGCGTTCATGGCGCGGAACTTCGTCACCACCGGCCTCGGCGGACACTTCATCCCCGCCATCGAAGACAAGGGCTTCACCGCCGCTGCCGCCGCCGCGCTGCTGATCGCCTTCGCGGCGATGACCGTGCCCAGCCGGCTGACCTCCGGGTACCTCGGCGACCGTTGGCGGCGCAACATCATCGCGGGCGTTCTCATGGTGGTCATCGCGGGCTCGATGCTGATCATGATCTGGGCCCAGGCGCTGGCACTCATCATCGTCTTCGTGCTCCTCTACGGCGCCGCCTGGGGCGGCATCGGCGGCGCGATGTCGATGGCGCTCCGCGGCGAGTTCTTCGGACGGCGCGACTTCGCCGCCATCGCCAGCGTCACCACGCTCGTCATCGGGCTCGGCGAGATCTCCGGCCCTTTCGTGGCCGGGCGCATCTTCGAGGAGACCGGCTCCTACCGGCTGGCCTACGTCGCCTTCGCCGTGGCAGCCCTCATCTCCGCGATCGGCCTCCTCTCCCTGCGCCCGCCCCAGCGCGGTACGCCGACGGAACCGGTGACGGACTAGCGCTGCCTAGACACGCCTTGCTGCTGTTACTACTATTATCTAATAATAGAATCGAGGGTTGGCGAGATGAACTTCCAGATAGGCGGCAAGCGTTATGAGGTGGCCCGGGACGACGTGATAAACGCCACGCGCGGGAGGACTCCCACGACGACCGACGGGCGTCACAAGTACTTCGTCCAGCTCCACGGTCGTCACTACCCCATCAAGCAGGTCGTCCAACTGGCCACCGGCTTGACGCCGCCCGAATTCACCTCGCAATACGCGCATGGGATTCTCACCGCGCTGGATTTCGACATCTCCGACCGTTCCTCACCCGGTTCGGTGTCCGCCGATGACTCCAATGGAGAGCAATCGCTGAAGCTTCTCGTCGTATTCGAGACCGATGAGGACGGCTGGGAGGTTGCGAGCTGTCCGACACTCCCAGGGTGTCACAGCCAGGGCCGGACGAGAAGCGAAGCGCTGGCGAACATCCAAGAGGCCATCAGGGGCTACCTGGCGAGTATGCGCGAGCACGGCGCCCCCCCGCCTTCCTCGTCCGAGTTCCAAGTCGTGGACGCGACCGCCTAGTGGCCCGCTTGCCTCTGCTGTCGGGCGACGAGTTCGTCCGGGCCGTCGCCAAGATCGGATTCGCCCTCGACCGCACCGAGGGCTGCCACATGATCTTGCTAGGCCCGGCGGGACGAAGGCTCTCGGTCCCTCGTCACAAGGAGTTAGGCCGCGGCCTGTTGCGGGCGCTGATTCGCGACGCCGGCCTGACGAGGGAAGAGTTCCTGGACCTACTCCCCTGAACCTTCGGGCACCTTCGCCATCGCCGCGCTCATCTCCGCCATCGGCCTCCTCTCCCTGCGCCCGCCGCGCCGCCGTTGACCCCACCCCGCGCGAGCCGGTAGGGTGACCACGTCATGCGCGTCGAACGGCTCGCCGTCACCACCATCGATCTGCCCATCGACCTCGACTTGGGGTCGAAGTACGGCACGCTCTCCATCTTGCGCTACGTCGTCGTCGGTCTCACCGGCTCGGGCGGCGAGCAGGGCGTGGGCTTCACCTTCGCCATGCGGCCGGACGGCGGGGACGCCATCGCCCGCACCCTCGCAGCGGTCGAGGACGCGGTCGTGGGGCTCGACCCCTCCAACACCGAGGCGAACTGGGCCGCGCTGCGCGCCGAGGTCGAGCGCGCCGTCGCGGCAGAAGGGGGCGGGCCGGAGGAACGCGAGGCGGGCGCTGCGGCCACGCTGTCGGCGCTCGACATCGCCCTGTGGGACCTTCTCGGCAAGGCCGAGGGCGCGCCGGTGCATCGCCTCCTCGGAGCGCGTCGGGAGTCGGTTCCCACCTACGCCAGCTACGACATGTGGGAGTCCGTCCCCGACCAAGAAGCGGCGCGCGCCGCCAAACGCTTCGTCGATGAAGGCTTCCAGGCCGTCAAGATCCGCACCGGCGGCTCGAAGGACCCCGACGCCGAGGCCCGCCGCGTCGCCATCGTGCGCGACGCCATCGGCCCCGACGTGCAGCTCATGTACGACGCCTTGCAGTACTACACCGAGGACGAGGCGGTCGCCATCGCCCGGGCCCTGGAGCTCTACGACCTGACGTGGGTCGAAGACCTGCTGCCGGAGCGCAATGTCGAGGGCTATGCGCGGGTCCGCGAGGCCGTCGGCGTTCCCATCACCACCGGGGAGAGCACGCGCTTCCCCGAAGGCCTGCGGCGGCTCGTGGAGGCGGAGGCCGTCGATATCCTCATGATCGACGGCAAGGAAGCGGGCGGGATCACACCCTGGATGCGCGTGGCGCGGGAGTCGGGCGGTCTGCCCATCATCAGCCACATCATGCCCGAGATCAGCGCCCCGGTCATCGCGGCGCTCCCCAACGGAATGATCCTCGAGTGGTTCCCCTGGAGCTTCGGCCTCTTCGAGACGCCCCCGGCCGCCGAGCGCGGCCTCTACCGTCTCCCCGCCGAGCCCGGCTTCGGCCTGCGCTACCGCCCCGACCTCCTCGGCCGCCTGTTCGGCTAGCGCTGCCCCCTAATAGAGACCCTTGCATAACTTGATGCAGGGGCGGGGCTCTTACCCCCTTGTATCTTGGGGAGGAGAGCGGTAGACCGATACCCCCCTGGTCCAAGAAAGACCGTGGGAGAGCGATGGTCGCCGCTCCTACTCCAAGGAAGAGCCCGAACAGTTGCCAGGGCATGCAAAGCCCGAATCTGCAAGGTAGGGCCAAAGGAGAGGGATTGTGGAGTCAGCGGAACGTTTCGTGGGGATCGACGTCTCCAAGAAGGTGCTGGACATCGCCGTCCTGCCGGACGGGACGCAGTGGAGCGTCCCCAACACGCCGCAGGGAATTGACGAATTGGTCGCCGCGCTCGGACCCCTGGCGCCGGTGCTGGTGGTGCTGGAATCGACGGGCGGACTGCAGCGGGCGGTCGTGGCGGGGCTCGTCGCGGCGCAGATCCCGACGGCGGTGGTCAATCCGCGCCAGGTGCGGGACTTCGCCAAGGCCAGCGGACGGCTGGCCAAGACGGACCGGCTGGACGCGGAGGTCATTGCGCGCTTCGGCATGGCCATCCGGCCGCGGCCCACCCGTCTACCCGACGCGGAAGCACAGGCGCTGGAGGCGCAACTGGAGCGAAGGCGGCAGGTGGTCACCATGATCACGGCGGAGAAGAACCGTCTGAGCAGCACCGTGGGGCCGGTCCGCAAGGACATCCAGCGCCACATCGCCTGGCTGGGAAAGGAGTTGCGCAAGCTGGACGAGGAGCTGAGCAAGCGCATCCAACGGAACCCGGTATGGCGGGAGCGAGAGGACCTGCTTCGGAGCGTCCCCGGGGTGGGGCCGGTGCTGGGCATGACGCTGCTGGCGGAGGTCCCCGAGCTGGGGGAGCTGGGCGGCAAGCAGATCGCGAGCCTGCTCGGGGTCGCCCCGTTCAACCGCGACAGCGGGATGCTGCGCGGGCGGCGCACCGTGTGGGGAGGTCGGGCGCCGGCTCGTCAGACCCTGTACATGGCCACGCTTACGGCCACGCGCCACAATCCGGTGATCCGGGACTTCTATCTGCGGCTCTGCGGGTCGGGCAAGGCAAAGAAGGTCGCGCTGACCGCCTGCATGCGCAAACTGCTGGTCATCCTCAACAGCATGCTCAAGCACGGCGCCGCGTGGGACCCGTCGTTCGCGAGAACGGAGGTCCCAGCCGTAGAGAACCCTTGACTTTCAACACAGTTGCTCTCCCGCTGGGAGAGGGTTGGGGTGAGGGCGGGGGGCGGCGGGGCGCGCCAAGGTGGACGAAGCGCGCCGCTATCAAGGATGGACGCTTAGAGGGCGCCACAGGGCGGCGCCCCTCCCGTCCCTGAGAGTGTCTTGCAAAAGCCCCTAGTAGCCCTTCTCCTTGTCCACGACGTGGCGCATGGGCTCGCCGTCGATGTAGCGGCGGAGGTTGGCGGCGAACTCCTTGGCCACCTGGTAGCCGTAGTCACTGACGGAGGCGGACGCGTGGGGCGTGATGATGACGTTGTCGAGGTCCCACAGCGGGCTTTCTTTGTCCAGCGGCTCGTTCTCCACGACGTCGATGGCCGCGCCGGCGATCTCGCCGTTCTTGAGCGCCTCGGCCATCTCGGCTTCAACAACCTGCACCCCGCGCGCGACGTTGATGAAGACGGCGGACGACTTCATGGCGCGGAACTCCTCCGCGCCGATGATGTCGATCGTCTCCGGTATCGAAGGGAGGGCGAGGACGACGTAGTCGGACTCCCCAAGCATCTCGTGGAGCCCGTCGGGGCCGTACAGCCGGTCGACGTAGGGCGGCGGCTCACCGGGCGAGCGCCGGTTGGCGAGCACACGCATGCCGACCCCCTTGCACAGCTTGGCCGCCTCGGTGCCGATGCGTCCCAGGCCGATCACGCCCACCGTCCGGCCAGCGACCATGACGCTGCGGCTCCGCTTCCAAAGGTGACTCTGCTGGTTAATCACGTACCCTCGGATCCCCTTCGAGAAGACGATGATCATCCCCAGCGCGTACTCTGCGATGGCGCGGGAGTTGAAGCCGCCCATGTTGGTCAGGATGATGGGGTTCTCCCAGACGCCGGAGCCGCGGTCTTCGAAGTACTGCTCGATGCCCGCGCCGATGTTCTGCACCCAACGAAGGTTGGGCGAGCCTGCCACGGCGTTATGGGGAAGCACTAGGCTGACGATGACCTCCGCCTCGGCCATCGCTTCGAGCATCCCGTCGGGCAAGTCCTCGTTGGCCGGCGGACCGGCGAGGCCCGCGTGGCGCGCCTGCCTGCGCTCCACCGATTCGTAGTAGGGAACGCGCGTGATGACCGCCTCGGGGCAGACCTCGGAGATCACCTCCACGGCATCCTCTCCAAGCATTGGCGCGACGATCAGCACGTTGACGCGGCGCATGACGCCTCCTCGATTCGAGTATCGGAGCTAGGGTAGCCAGGCACGGGGGCCGCGTCCACTCCCGCGCTTTCCCGCCCGTATAATGGCGACGAGACGATCACTGGACGGAAGAAACAAGGACTTGGGTTCAGGGACAGAACGACTAGAAACGGTCAACCGCGCGGTAGACCGGTGGAAAGAACAGTTGGTAGACGTCTCCGGACGCAACCGACTGCTGAACTACCGCGACCTGCAGCGGGGGACGCTGGATCTAACGCCTCGCTGGAACGCGGGCGTCGATCCCCGCGTCCTAGACTCCCTGCTTGGCGGGGATACGGTCCGGCTGACCCGCCTTCTCCCGAACGAGGAGTCCCAGACCGACGCCCGCAAGCGGTTGACGGTGATCCAACGAAAGACCCAAGAGCACTTGGAAGAGAAGGGCATCGACACCCTGTTCGCCGCCGCGGGTCTGGCGTCGTGGGCGGTGGAAAGCGGGGCCACACCCAGGGCCCCGGTCTTGCTGTTGCCCCTCGCCGTGCACCCCGAAGGCGCCGCGCGGCGGGATTTCACGATCGAGCTGTCCAGCGAGCCGCATCTCAATCCGGTGCTCGCGCATGTGCTCCGAACCCAACAAGGCATCGGTCCCGGAGTAGAGGAAGGCGGCCTTGACGACGACGTCAACGCGGCATTTTCCGAGATAACCCAGTTCGGCTTGGGTAAGCAGCGGGCGTCATCGGTTACCGACGACATTCCCAAGTCCTATGCCGGAATAACTGACTTCTTGCGGGAATTAGAGGTTCAATGGTCGAAGGTCCAAGGCTTGAGCATCGAGCCCCGCTTGGTGGTGAGTAACTTCCGGTACGCCACCATGCCGATGGTGGCCGACCTCGAACGCAGCCGCGAAACCATTGCCGGCAACGACCTCCTCGCCGCTATCGCCGGCGTGGACGAAGCCCGCCGGGCCCTCGCCGACAGAATCCACGACCCCTCCCCCAATCGGCCCGATATCGACCCGCCCGAGTCGGAGTTCCTCGTGCTCGACGCCGACTCAAGCCAGCACCGGGCGATCAATCGTGCCTTGGGCGGCGAGTCTGTGGTGATCTGGGGACCGCCGGGGACGGGAAAGTCGCAGACCATCGCGAACTTGATCGCCGCCCTCATCGCCCAAGGAAAACGCATTCTGTTTGTGGCCGAAAAGCGGGCCGCCATCGACATGGTGGTCGGACGCCTCCGGCGCGCGGGGCTGTCGGATCTCGTCCTCGACGTCCACGGAGGCGGCAAGTCGAAACGCGAGTTCGCCCAAAGCATGGCCGCCTCAATTCGCAGCATCGGATCGATTCCCGAGCCCGACCATGCCATCCTTCACCGCCAACTTTCGGAGCGCCGCAGCGAGCTCATTGCTCACAAGGACGCGCTTCACGAGCCTCTGTTCCCCTGGAATGTAACCTTGTTCGACGTGCAGAATGGCTTAATCGGCGCCCCAGAAGCCGCCCAGACGAGTTTTCGGCTTCCGTCCGGCAAGGCACGAAAACTAGACAGGGAGAAGGCCGATCGGCTCAAAGAGCAAATAACGGAATGGGTCCGGCTAGAGGGTCCGTATGTGAGAACCCGCTATGCCGACTGGGCACGGCTCTCCGCAACAACGCCAGAAGAAGCCCGCGACGCATTCGAGTTGGTCAGAGGCTTAGCCGACGATCTCCCTAACACGCAGCGGCGGCTGGCTGACGACGTTGGTGAGCTGGGTCTGGCTTGCCCCGGAACGGTAGCGGACTGGTCTGAGCTCGCGGAAGACCTATCGGTACTGTTCCCCAACATCAGGCGTCTGCTCGAATGCTTCAGCCCCGAGATTTACGACCGAAAACGCGCGGGCCAGTTGGTAGGACACCTGTCCGTCGACTTCTCCAAAGCACGCTGCTCGCTTTCCGCCACCGCCGACGAGGAAGTTCCCGCTCTAGGGCAATCGGTCAACTGGCCTGAGCTTGTTGACAAGTTGTCGGCATTGTTCCAAGACATTGAGCGCCTGCTCACGCGCTTCGGATTCGAGATTTACGACCGCGAACGCGCGGACCAGTTGGTAGGACACCCGTCCGCCGACTTCTCCAAGGTGCGCCGTTTGCTTCCCGTCGCCGACGAGGAAGGTTCTGTTCCAGGAGAATCGGTCAACTGGCCCAATCGAGCGGCCGAGCTATCGGCGTTGTTCGCGGACATTGCACGCTTGCTTGAACGTTTCGGAACCGACATCTATGAACTCGACCACGCCGCCTTGTCGGCCGCGCTGGCGCCGTCCAAGAGTTGGCGGGGCCTGATTGCGGGCCTTCTCTCGAAGGACTACCGCGCCGCCAGAGACTCGGTGCGAGCCGTCCACCGGGCCCCGCAGAGCATCTCCGCCGCCGAAGCACTCAGCGCTGTCGAGGAAGCGGCGCGTCATCGTCTGGAATGGCGACGGCTGGGCGCGGCCCACGCCCTCAATGCTATTGAAGAAGCCACGCGACACCGTCTGGAATGGGAGCGGCTGGGCGCGGCCCACGCGCTTGACGCCGTCGAGGAGGCAGCACGCCACTGGCGCGAATGGGAACGCCTAGGCGCCAATGGCAACCCTCGAGTGTCACCGGACCTCGAAAACGTCCGGAAAGCCGTCGATTCCCTGAGGGGGCGCCTCGCCAAGCTGCGGGACTTGCTGTCATGCAAAGACCTAACGCGCGAGCCTTACGGAGAGGTGGAGCAAAAGCTGCAACGCATGGCCTCCCAACAGAACGTGGCGGCGAACTTGCCGCGCATCCAGGCGCTGGAGCGCCAGTTCAAGAAGGCCGGTATCGACAAGATCGCCGCCGCCGTAGGAGGAGAAATCCTACCGGAGTACGCCGCCGAAGCCTTCGAATACGCCTGGCTGCGGACGATATGGGACGACAAGCTCTTCGATGATTCCAACTTGGCTAGCTTCACGAGCGACGGGCACAATCGCCGAGAGGAGGCATTCGCCGGCCTCGACCGTCACCACTTGGAGATCACCCCTCAGCGGATCAAGCGGGCGGCCGCCGAAGCCGCAATTCAGGTGATGAACGAACACTCGATAGAAACCGATCTTGTGAGGAGGGAAGCGGCAAAGAAGAGCCGCCACCTTCCGGTTCGACGACTGTTCACGCAAGCCCCGCACGTGCTAACCGCCATCCGCCCTTGCTGGACCATGTCCCCGCTGCTGGTGGCGGAGATGATACCCCCCAACATGGACCTGTTCGACGTGGTCATTTTCGACGAGGCCTCACAGATTCCCCCCGCCGAGGCCGTCGGCAGCCTTGCCCGCGCTCCGCAGGCCGTGATCGCCGGAGACGACCGTCAGCTTCCTCCAACTCCCTTCTTCGGCAAGCAGGCCACCGACGAGGACGAGGAGGAGGATGACGACGACCCCAACACGGCGCTCACCGACGACATCGAATCCATCCTCGACGTGGCCAAGGCCGGCCCTATTCGTGAGGAAATGCTGCGCTGGCACTACCGCAGCCGCGACGATCGCCTGATCGCCTTCTCCAACGCCAATCTCTACGGCGAGGCCCTGACCACCTTCCCCGGCGCCAACCTCGAAGGTCCACTCGCCCACCACCTCGTACCCTTCCGTCCCCTACCTCAACGGTCTACTAGATCCCATCCTGACGAGGTGCAAAGCGTGGTCGACTTGATCATCGATCACGCACGCGACCGCCCCCGCGAATCGCTGGGGGTCATCGCCTTCGGACTCCGTCACGCCGAGAATATCGACGAAGCGCTGCGCAAACGTCTCCGCGACCTCGACGACGACTCGCTCGACGAGTTCTTCTCGGAAGACCCCGAGGAACGCTTCTTCGTCAAGAACATTGAGCGGGTGCAGGGCGACGAGCGGGACGCCATTATCCTTAGCGTCGGGTACCACAAGGCCGCCAACGGGTCGTTGCCCTACCGGTTTGGGCCACTCAACCAAGAGGGTGGCGAGCGGCGGCTCAACGTGGCTATCACCCGCGCACGTTCCCGGATGCACGTTGTGTCTTCATTTTCCCGCCATGACATGGAACCGGGGCGGTCAACCGCCCGAGGCGTGGAGCTCCTACGACAGTATTTGGAGTTCGCGGCATCCGGCGGCGGCGAGTTGGGGACGCCCCTAAGCAACACGCCCCTCAACCCCTTTGAGTTGGACGTACAGCAACGGCTGGAAGCAAGAGGTGTCCCCGTCACTCCCCAATACGGAGCGTCGGGATACCGAATCGACTTCGCCTGCGCCCATCCCCACCAGCCGGGACGCATGGTGCTAGCGATCGAAGCCGACGGCGCCAGCTACCACTCGTCGCCGACCGCCCGCGACCGGGACCGCCTTCGCCAGCAGGTCCTTGAGAACCTGGGCTGGCGGTTCCACCGCATCTGGTCGACTGCTTGGTTCAAGAACCGCGACGAAGAAGCCGACCGCGCAGCCGAGGCGTGGAGGGAGGCAGTCCGCCGCGCCGACGAAGGTGACGATCCCGATCCACCGGATCAGCCACAGACGCCGGGTCCGCCCCCGCAGCCCATGGCCCTGCGTTCCGAGTCTGGCCCTCCTGCCCGTGGCCAACGGCCATACATCCGCCCCGGCCACTCCATAACGGAATATACGCCTCGTGAATTGGCGTCCCTTGCCCGCTGGATTCTCTCCGACACCCTACTCCGCACGGACGACGATCTGATGACCGAGATGCGGCGGGAACTCGGTTTCAAGCGCCGCGGCTCCCGCATCGATGCCGCCCTCAAAGATGCCATCCAGGCGGTGCGTGTGAAGACTACAGAGGGTGCCTCAGCAATGCCGCCACCAAGAAGGCGTGCTACTCGGCTGACGACCGCCGAGCCAGTGAAGGATCTGTCGGCGCTCCGGGCCTTGCTTGGAAAGGTCAACGCTGATCCAGTTCCAAACCATATCTTCGAGCCGGAGCCTGATCTGAAGCCGAAGGGCCTCTCGGAGCTCCACGCCCTTCACAAGGCACCCGCCAGGCGCAAGATCTCAAGAAAGGAACTCTCTCCACGCAGGACCAAGCGGAACAAGGCGCAACGGAAAGTCTGCGACCTCTGCGGTCGTTCGATGATTCTCAGGAATGGGCGCAACGGACAATTCCTCGGTTGCTCCGGCTTTCCACGGTGGTGTCAGAACACTAAGCCTGTCCCAAAGTAGGCCGCCGCCTCCCCTCCGCCCCTCCCCCCGCCCGCCACACCGTCCTTGACAACCCCCAAACCCCTCCCCTACCATCATGGAAGAACAAATGTTCCCACGGCCCGCCGCCCACGGACGCGCGGAACGCGGGCCACCAACCAACCCACACCCTTAAGGAGGTCCCAGCCCCAACCGACCACATACGCCCCCCTCTCGGTGCGGCGCTATCCGTGGACACCGCCACCGTGGCGGCAAAGTCCATCCCGGCCCGTCCTCCCAACGGACGATAAGCCCGGAGGGTCGTCCCGCCTCTCGCCGGCCACGCGACGACGACCTGCCTCCGTAATCGCTACGGACGGCAAAGCGCCCGCGCCGCTTTTGGCGGCGCGGGGGACCAATCCCCGCCTTGCCCGCGGGGTGCGCGAACCGCCGGCCTCGCTTCACCCTGCGTGGTGGAGCGGACCGTCCGCTCCGTCACAACAGACGGCGCGCGCGACGACCGCCCCGCGTGGCCCGGCCCCCAAGGCCGTACAAATCAAAGAACGCCGCACCGAGGACCGACAGCCTAGCCAAGGCAGCCTCCTCCCAAGGAGCGAGGCGAAGGGCCACCAACCCGGCGAAGGTCGCCGGACTCCGCGGTCTTGCACGGCAGACGCGGCGCGAAAGCGCGAGGACGGTCAGCCGCGCCAACGGTCGAGCCCCCGCTCGGCCGCCCCCTCCGGGGCGGGCCTGAGCCGGGGCGCGCCCCAAGGCGCGTTGCGTGGTGAGGCGCGGACGCGACGAACGGAGACCGCGGGTTCTGAGCGCCGCCGAACGGACGCAAGGGCTGCGAACTCTGCTTGCCCTCCGCTAGGGGCAGCGCGAAAGGGGGGAGAGGGGCGGGCATCCCCCTTCCCCCTCTGGGGGAAAACTGAAAGAGGGCACGCGCCCGATGGGTTGAGCGCCCCGCCGCGTGGTACCATCGCCGCGCCCGCGCGGCAGCGCGGCGTAGGGAGGCGGCGCATGACGGTGACGCTGGACTGGCTGGGGGTCTCGACCTTCCGGCTCGTCGTCAACGACACCGTCGTCTTTCTCGACGCGTACATGGACCGCGTGCCGGGGGCGCCGCCGGTGGGCATGGGGACGGCGGACGTGGAGCGGGCCGACTTCGTGCTGGTGGGCCATTCGCACTTCGACCACCTATGGGGCGCGGAGACGATCGCCCGCAACACCGGCGCCACGGTCATCGGCTCCTACGAGACGGCGCGGATTATGACAAACGAGGAAGTCCCCGAGTCCCAGATCGTCGCCGTGGGCGGGGGCGAGCGCATCCGGCTTTCCGAGGACGTGGTGGTGCGGGTCTTCCCCAGCCAGCACTCGTGCATCTGGGCGACGCAGGGCGGTTCGCCCGACAACGGCGACCCCTCGTTTGTCTGCCTCGGCGACTACGGCCTCGAGCTCCACGAGCGCGACGAGAACCTGCGGCGCAACCGGCGGCAAGCGCGCGACCCGGAGCGTACCGGCGCCGCCGATCTGGCGCGGCACGTCAAGGAGTCAAACCAGGGCGCCAGAGGCGACGGCGCGGCGCTGGCCTATCTGATCGAGACGCCGGAAGGCAGCATCCTCTGGAAGGACACGTCGGGGCACTGGAGCGGGATCCTGCGCGACCTGCGCCCCGACTTCGCCATCCTTGCCGCGGCGGGACGGGGCAATATCGACGGCGAGCCCATCCAGGGATCGCTGGCGGAGTTCGTAGCCCGGGAGACCGACCTGCTGCGCCCGCGCCGGGTCGCGCTCTGCCACCACGACAACTGGATGCCGCCGGTGACGAGCCGCGAACTGGACGTCGAGCCGGTCCGCCGCGAGCTGGCGCGCCGCGCGCCCCAGGCGGAGCTCATCGAGATGGGGTACATGGAAGCCTACCCCGTCTTCGGGTAAGGGCCGGCGGCGAACGTGCCCTGGAGAGCCGTTCCGGGCCGCATCTTCTACGGCTGGTGGATTGCCGGCGCGGCCGCCCTGCTCGCCTCGATGGGGATGGGGTTCATCGCCTTCGGCTTCGGGGTCTTTCTCCTGCCGCTGGAAGCGGAGTTCTCCACGACGCGCACCCAGATTTCGCTCATCGCGTCGTTCACCGCCTTGGAAGGCGCGGCGCTGGGCCCGCTCCAGGGCCACTTCGTGGACAAGTACGGGCCGCGCCCCGTGATGTTCCTCGGCATCATGCTCAGCGGCGTGGGCTTCATTCTGCTCAGCTTCGCCGAGACGCTGGCGCTCGTCTTCGTCTTCTGGATCATGTTCGTCGCCGTGGGCAATGGGATGGGGCTCATCTCGCCGCCGCTCACCGCGATCGCCCGTTGGTTCAACCGGCGGCGGGGTATCGCCTTCGGCATCGCGGGAACGGGCATGGGCCTGGGGGCGCTGCTGGTGCGCTTCGTCGACGCGCTGATCGAAGGGGCGGACTGGCGGATGGCGGCGCGGGTGCTGGGGATCATCATCATCGCCGTCGGGCTGCCCCTCGCCACGATGATGCGCTCACGGCCCCAGGAATACGGCCAGCTCCCCGATGGCGCAGCCGCGCCGCCCGGGGCCGCGCCATCGCCCCAGACCGCCGCGAGCGGGTTCTCCGTCGGGGAGGCCGTGCGCACCAGATCGTTCTGGCTCATGAGCGCCTCGTTCGGGTTCCGGAACGCGATCATTACGTCCATAACGACCCACTTCATCGCGGCGATGGTGGAGGACCGCGGCTTCACCTCAGCGACGGCGGCCGAGCTCATCGGGCTGGGCGGGCTGATCAGCATCGTGGGCCGGTTGGGCGGCGGGCTGATGATCGACCGGCTCAATCCTCGGCACGTGGCGACGGGCATCGCCATGCTGCTCGCCGGGTCGATGGCAATCCTTCTATGGGCGCACGAGCTCTGGCAGGTCGCCCTCTTCATGATGGTCTATGCCTTCTCATGGGGCGCCGGGGGCAGCACGATGTTCGCGATTCGGGCGACCTATTTCGGGACCAAGAGTTTCGCCACGATCTCGGGCCTCATGATCACCGTACAGACGCTCTGCGGCCTTGCGGGCGTCACCGCCGCCGCCGCCATATACGACCTCCAGGGCAGCTACGACATCGCCTTCGCCGGCCTCATCGTCGTCGGGGTATTCGGCGCGCTGACCATGTTCGCGGCGCGCCAGCCCAAGCCCCCAAAGGGAAGAAGCCTCAGCCTCACGGCGGAGTAGGGGAAGGCCGGAGGAGGGTCAGGACGCAGGCGTGTCCGGCGAGTGGGCGTGCCAGACGGCGATGCCGCGCTCGGCGAGGGAGCGCAGCTCGCCATCGCCGTAGCCGACCTCGCGGAGGACGGAGGCGGTGTCGTAGCCGAAGGGAGCCGCGATCTCGGCGCGCCCTGGGGTCATCGACAGCTTGACCGGCGGCCCTTGGCGCCACATCGACCAGCCATCGTGGTGCTCGTGATGCACCCGCAGACCACCCGCCTCCACTACGGGATCGGTGAGGAAGAACTCGTCCTGGTCGGCGGCGTCGGCGCGGACGCAGGCGACGCCGGCGGCGCGAAGGTCGGCCTCCCACTCCTCGGCGCCGCGCGCGGCGAAGACCATCGAAAGCTCGGCGACGAGTTGGTCGTCGAATCGGGCGCGGGCCTCCGGGGTGTCGAAGCGCGAGTCGGCGGGCAGGTCGAGCGCCCGGCGCAGGCGCTCCCAATCGTCACCGGTCGGGGCTTCGAGGAAGACCCAGCCCTCCTTGGCGCGGTAGAGGCGGCTCAGCGCGTGGGTCCCGCGGAGCGCCCGGTCGAGCTCGCGGCGCGGGGGCTTTCCCTCGTAGCGGATGAAGTCGTCGGAGCACATGTAGCAGTTGCTCATCACCATCGTGGTCTCGATGTACTGGCCCTTGCCGGTGCGCTGCCGGTGGTAGAGGGCCATGGCGAGGGCGGCGCCGACGGCGAGCGCCGACGTAACATCGGGAGAGCCTTCGTTGGCGCGTCGAAGCCGCTCACCCTGGGCGATGATTTCGTCGACGCCCATCTCGACGTCGTTGGGCGGCGGTTCGTTGCCCCGCCCCACTTGCCACCATTGTCCGCCGCTCAGCGCCCCGCCGATAGGGTGGAAGGCGGCGCGGCCCGCGCCGGGCCCCGTCGAGCCGTAGGAGCCGGCGTAGTGATAGAGGATCGAGGGGTTGATGGTGCGCACCGTCTCGTAGTCGATGCCGCACCGCTCCGGTGCCTGGCCGCGCATGTTGTGCATCAGGGCGTCGGCCTTGGCGACGAGCTTGTGCACCGCGGCGCGGCCTTCCTCCGTCTTGAGGTCGATGACAACGCTCTCCTTGCCCTGGAAGGTGAAGCCGAGGCCGTTGCTCATGGGACGGAATTCGTCGCCGCCGGGGGGCTCGATCTTGATGACGCGCGCGCCGAGGCCGGCGAGGAGCGTCGTGCCTACGGGGGCGGCGAGCCACGTCGAGAAGTCGAGGATGGTCATGCCTTCGAGGGGCGGCGCGGACGGCGGCGCGCCCTCCGTCGGCGGAGGGGCGGCAGGGAGGTCGGTCAGCGGCTCGGTGTCGTGCTGGCCGAGCAGCGGAGCGGGTGCGCCGATGGACGGCGGCGCGTCGGAGAACTTGACCAGGGGGCCGATCTGCTCTGTTCTGCCGACGGCGGGATCGTCGATCTCGACGACGCCGCCGTTGTGCAGCACGACGGCGTGGTCCATCGCCTGCTGCGTGCTGATGATCTTGTCGGCGGCCACGCCCTTCTCCTGGAAGACATCGAGCCACTCGTCGGCGGTCTTAGTGAGCATCGCCGCGACGATCATACGGTGCAGGACGATCTGGTCGCCGAGGTCTTTCCAAACGAAAGGAGCGCCGGCGAAGCGCGGATCGTCGTAGATATGGCTCAGGCCCATGGCCCCGATCCAGAGGGGGAAGAGGCGGGCGGCCATGTTCGCCATCTGGAGCCACTGCCCGTCCTTGCAGCGGACAACCATGTAGGGGAAGTTGACCGAGCTAGCGCGGGGCGGCCCCGGCGGCTCCGTGGCCGGCCCGAGCATCCCCTTGTCGACCTGCCGCCGCACCGAGGCGAACATGTCGTAGGCGGTGAGCGAGCCGTACATGCTCGCTTCGAGGTGCTGACCGAGCCCGGTGCGCTCGCGGACGATGAGCGCGGCGGAGACGGCCTGGAGGAGCGTGTTGACCGTGGCCCACGCTGCGTTGGGACGCACTCGCAGCGACGGTTCCTCGCGGCCCGCCTCGGTCTGGAACTTGAGGCAGACGCCGCCCTTGGCCTCGACGATCGGGCCGTAGGCGGGAAGGTCGGCGTAGCCGCCGTCGCTGGAGAAGGCGACGATCGAGGCGTGGACGAGCCGGGGATTGATCTCGGCGAGCCGCGCCGGGTCGAGGCCGAGCCGGGCTACGTCACCAGTGCGGGCGCTCTCAACCAGCACGTCCACGCGGCGCGCTAAGTCGTCAAGCCGGGCGCGGCCCGCCTCGCTGTCGAGGTCGAGGACGACGCCCCGCTTCCCACGGTTCCACATGATCCACGCCGGCATCGACCGGAACGGGTCGCCGCCAGGGCGCTCGGCCTTGATCACCTCCGCGCCGTTGTCGGCCATGATCATCGTGGCGAGGCCGCCGGCCATGCCTTCCGACAGATCGAGGACGCGCACACCTTCGAAGATCGTGCTCATGTCGGTTTCTAGGCCTCCTTGCCGGAGTTCTGGGCTAGCTCGGGCCACAGCCGGAGCGCGGTCCCGCCGAGGTACGCCGCGCGGTCGCCGGACGAGAGGACGGCGGTGGCGCGCGTCGCAAGTTCCAGCAGCTCCGCGTAGGAGCGGTCGTGTGTCTGGGAATAGTCCGAGCCCCACATCAAACGTTCGGAGCCGAAGCGCTCGACGAGCGTCTCCATGAACGGGCGCGCACCGCCGGCTTCCTCAGCCCGCTCCAGAAGGTTCGACGACACCTTGAGGTGCAGGTTGGGAAAGTCCGCGAGCGCGAAGTGCTCCGGCGCGTTGGCGTAGGGCGGCCCGCCTTCAAGGTTGGGAAAGGCGAAGTGGTCGAGGGCGACCGCGATCTCGGGGAAGCGCTCCAAGACGTTGCGCAGCTGAGGCAGGAGCGTCGGCAGCATCGCGATCACGACGGGCATGCCGAGCTCGGCGGCGGCCTCCCACACCGGGAAGGAACGCGGCTCGTCGAGCCACGACCCGATAGGTCTGGTGATGGTGAAAAGACGGACACCCCGGGCGCCGCGCTCGGCCCAAGAGCGGAGCGTGTCGGCGGGATCGGGCGCCTCCATGTCAACGATGACGACGCTGGAGAAGCGGTCGGGGTAGGCGACCGCGGAGTCGGCAACATAGGCGTTGTCATAGGAGTAGGCGCCCATCGCCTGGACGAGGAGCGCGCCATCGACGCCGGCCACGTCCATTTCATGCAGGAGTTGCTCGGCGCTGGCGGGGACATCCTCGAACCACGAGGCCGGGCGGCGGTCGGAGCCGGTCCCCTGGTCGAGCCCGTAGGGTTGCAAGGGGTACTTCGCCCTGTCGGGAGCGATGATGTGCGAGTGCGTGTCGATGATCATACGGCGGCCCTCATGGTTCCTGGTCTATAGACCCTTGAAGCTCGGCTTACGGCGTTCCTTGAACGCCGCCATGCCTTCCTGGAAGTCATTGGTGCGTTGGAGCAGTGCCTGGAGGCCCGTCTCGATCCATATCTGCTGCTCCATGTCGTTCTGCATGCCGAGCCGGATGCTCCGCTTGGTGTGCATCAGGGCGATGGGCGCCTTCTCGGAGATGCCCCGGGCCATCTCCAACGCCGAGGGTAGGAGCGTTTCAGGCGCGTAGAGACGGCTGACGATGCCCGTCTGGAGGGCGCGCTGTGCGTCCATCGGCTCTGCCGTCATCGCCATCTCGTTGGCTACGGACGGGCCCGCCATGCGCGGCAGGTAGTGACTGGCCCCGGCATCGGGGCCGATCCCGCGGTCCACCCAGCTCGCCACGAAGCTAGCGGTCTCGGAGGCGAGGCGGATGTCGCACGTCATGGCGAGGGACAAACCGGCCCCGGCGGCGGGTCCGTTCACCGCCGCGATCAACGGCGTCTCGACCCGGTAGATTTCGAGCATCCACCATGCCAGCGCCTTCGCGTTCATCTCATACAGGTGCTCGTCGTCGCGGGGCTTGCCCGCGCTGCCCAGGTGCAGATTCGACCCCGCGCAGAAGGCCCGCCCCGCGCCGGTGACGACCACCACCCGCACCGAGCGGTCCGCGTCCAATTCCTTGAACGCCTCGACGAGCTCGTTCATTTGCGCGGCGGTGAAGGCGTTGAGCGCGTCCGGCTCGTTCAGCGTCAACAGAGCGACGCCTCCGTCTTGCTCGACGAGCGCGTACCCTCCCTGGGCCATCGAGATCTCCTCCGCGCGCCTTCTTCGCGGACGGGCCGCGAGTCCGCTTAGAGTAGCGCCCCTTGCGGCACAGGCCAACCGTCGCGGGGAAGGCGGCACTAAACCCGCAGCCTACTTCTGTCAAGCAGAACCGGCAGCGCGTGATAGACTCGATTGGCGCCCACGCCGTCCACGGGGGCGGGGCGCCGTCGAAGGAGCCCATTGCCCCGATTCAGCGAGAAGCCAGCGTCCGACGTTTCGCCATCCGACAGCCGGCGAAGCCGCCCCCCAAGCGCCGCACCGCAAGGCTCCGCCCGCGCCGCGCTCAGCGACCCACAGTTCCGCCGCTACAACCTTAGCTTCGGCGCGAGCGCCCTCGGCTTCACGTCCACCATCGTCGTCACCGGCTGGTTGACGTTCGAGCTCACCGGCTCGACCTTCCAGCTCGGCGTGGTGATGTTCGTCCTCGGCGCCGTACAGGGGGCGATGGCCCCGATCGGCGGCGTAATCGCCGACCGTTTGGACCGACAGACTTGGATCGTCGGATCGCAGGGCGTCAACATGGTCGGCGTGGTGGTCGTGGGGACCATCGTGGCGACGGGCAACGTCGAGACGTGGCACCTCTACCTACACGCCGGCCTCTTCGGCGCCGTCGCCGCGGTGCACATGCCGTCGCGGCAGGCCTACCTCTTCGACATCGTGGGCAAACCGGCCATCGCGAGCGCCATGGCGATCAACCAATCGACGGTCAGCGTGATCCGTCTGAGCGGCCCGGCCATCGCGGGGCTGTTGATCGCGCAGGCCGGCCCGAAGAGCGTCTATTTTCTTGCCGCAGGCGGCTACGTGCTCTCGATGTTCATCGTCAAGTTCCTGGTCCGACGCAAGGAGCGCCCGCCCGTGCGGGGGAAGGAGACGCCGTTCGAGGCGATGAAGCAGGGCTTCGCCTACGTGCGTCGGGACAGGACGATCTTCTGGATACTGATGGCGTTGGTGACGGGCACGGCCATCGGCCTGCCCTTCCGCGAGCTCATGCCGGCCTACGCCAAGGACCTTATGGAACTCGGGCCGCGCGGGTTCGGCCTGCTGCTCACCATGCTCGGCGTTGGAGCGCTGGCGGGGAGCATCGGGATCACCGCGACTGCGACTCGCATGCACAAGGGGCGCATGCTCATCGCCGCGACGCTCCTGTGGGGGGCGGCGCTAATCGGGCTATCGGCGGCGCCGAACCTCGCGGTGGCGATTCCCTTGCTCATCGGGCTGGGCGCCACGAGCACGGGCCTGCTCATTCTGGCAAACATCTTGGCGCAGACCTACGTGGAAGAGGAGTTCCGCGGACGGGTGGTGAGCTTCCTGATGCTGAGCTTCTCGGCCCTCCCCATCGGCGCCCTGTTCTTGGGATCAATCGCGGAGTTCATCGGCCTGCGCTGGTCGATTGCCATCTCTGGCGCCAGCCTGCTAGCCATGATGGGCTACCTCGGCGTGGTCCGCGGCGAGCTGCGGAGCCTCCGCTAGCGGCGACCGGCGCGCTGTGGGAGAATGCGCGCCGGCGGCGACCCCGCCTCCGAGCCGCTGATGGACTACACCGCCACCGAACTCACCATTCCGACGAGCGCGGGCGGCGTCGAGGCCTTCCTAACCGTGCCCGACGGGCCCGGGCCGCACCCCAGCGTCATCATCCTCCACGAGGTCTTCGGCTTCACCGAATACCCCCGCGACGTGGCCCGGCGCTTCGCCCAAATGGGCTACGCCGGCCTCGCCATCAACCTCTTCTCCCGCCTCGCCACGATGGACGAGCTGCGCGACCGCGAGAAGCAATCATGGTGCTACTGGATGCTGGACGACCCGCAGGCGGTGCGGGACATGGAGGCCGGGATGGCGACGCTGCGCGAGCATCCCGCGCTCGCGCCGGACGCCATCGGCGTGGTCGGCTTCTCGATGGGCGGGCGCATCGCGCTGCTGTTCGCCACTTATTCGGCGGAGCTTGGGGCCTGCGTCGATGTCTACGGCGGGGCGGTCTACCACCATCTCTCGCGCGAGAAGCCGGAGCACCCCATCGACCGGTTCAAGCACATCAAGTGCCCCGTCCTCGCCATCGTGGCCGATGACGACCCCCTGATCTCGATCAAGGACCGCAACCGCATGCGCGGCGAACTCGAGCGCTGGGACGTTCCACACGAATGGGTCATCGTCGAAGGCGGAAAGCACAGCTTCATGAACCACACCCTGCCCAAGGCCTACGACGAAGAGCGCAGCGAGCGCGCCTGGGCGCTCCTCGACCGGTTCCTAACCGAAAACCTGCGCTCCCGCTAGGTCAACCGGCGGTAGGGGATGTTGCACCAGAGGCGCAGCGCCTTCGGCGTCGCGCTGAGCGTCGGCGGAATCGGGCCCCGCGATTGTCCCGCGTCGTCGTTGGGATTCTCGTAGACCACCAGATACTTCGCCTGCCAGGGCTTGGGGTTGATCGCCGCGTAGCGGGCGCAGCCGGAATGTTGGCGGTGGGCCATGACCTCGTGGACGTGGACCTCGTCGTACCACTTGTTGAAGTCGGCCTCCGCCGCAGGATCGACGCAGTCGGTCATCACGAGGACGATGCTGCCCGCCCGCGGGCGGTCGGGGGCGCCGAACTCGGAGAGCTTTGTGTAGGTCCCGATGAGGGCGCGGACGGATGGCGGACGCGGCTCGGCGCGGTGGGCGGCGTTGGCCTTGGCCATGTCAACCTGCGCCTGGTCGGCGTCGGCGCGCGGCGTTTGGTACAACGAGAGGTAGCGCGTCTCTGAGGGGGCCTGGGCCTTGCCGAACACCTCGAAACGGTCGGCGGCGGTGAAGAAGCCCGAGCCGAGGATCGCGGGGCGGTGCTCCTCGTTGTGCCAGCGGTTCCAGTCAGCCTCTTGGTCTGGAACGGCCGGCGAGTTCATGACCAGCATCAGCCCTTGGTGTTCGGTCCCGTCCATGGCGCGCCTCCCCCCGGCGCGATTCGCGACGCCCGCGCCTCCGCGCCGAGTATGGCGCGGGCGTCGGACGTGTCAAGCGGTTAGGACCCGCCGGCGCCGTGGCATACTACGCGCTCACCGCACGCAAACAGCAAGCGGCTCTACAAGATCCACAAGGAGGCGGCGATGATTCGGCGAACGATGCTCTTTACGGTGCGCGAGGATGCGTCCGCGGCAGCAGTGGCAGACCTCGAATCCCTGACCCGCGCCGCGGTAGGCGAGATCGAAGGTGCGACGCGGATCGCGATCGGGCGCAACGAGGCGCCAGGCCCGTGGTCGCACGTGTGGGACATGGACGTAGCCGACGTCGAGACCGTCCGGCGCTACGGGCCAAGCCCCTACCACATGGACGTGCTTGTGCCCATTTTCAATCCCGCCTCGGACAAGGCCTTGGTGAGTAAGCTCGACTACCTGTGGTACGAAGCCATCGCCTCGGCCGCGGAGGGCGTCGACGACCCCATCCGGCGCGTGATGTTCTTCCAAATGGACGAGTCCGCCACCGAGGCGCAGACCGCCGAGTTGGAAGAAATGCTGCTGGAGCTTGGCGGCCGCATCGACGGGCTACCGAATTGGGCGCTGTCGCGGCGGCTCGCGGAGGGCAACCGCTCGGGGTGGACGCACTGCTGGGAGACGGAGTTCGGCGGCCCCGCCGGCCTCGACGCCTACAGCAAAGACTCCTTCCACCGCGAAACCGTCACACCCTATTTCCTCGACCCCGAAAAGAAGATCGTCTCCGCCGTGGCATTGGCCATCTACCGCCCCGGCTCGGCCCTCATCACGGCCTAGTACCGCTGCCGCTCGCGCCTTCCAGCAGCGTCCCCTCCCGTAGGGGCGACCCTTGTGGTCGCCCTCCGGCCCTTCTTTGCGGCGGCCCGCTGACTGATCGTTAACGACGAACACGGGGCGCTACGACGTCAGTCGCCCCCAGTTTTCTTTCCCGATAAGGATCAGGTCGAGGTCGGGCAGGGGCAGCTTCCAAAAGCCTTCCAGCGCCGCCTTGGCGTCGGCGAAGGGCCAGCCGCTGGCGAAGAGGACCCGCTCCGCGCCGATGCGCCCGATCAGCGCGGCGAGTTTCGCGGCGGCAAGCTCCTCGGCGGTGGGGCGGGCCGGGCCGGAGGATGCGGCTGCGAGCGGGGCCAGCGCGAACGACAGATCGACGCAGGCGTCGGGCAGGCGGCCGATGGCTTCGAGCAGGTCGAGCTCGCCGCCGTCGGCAAGCTCGGGGGTCCACCCCATCGCCCCGAAGACGACCCGGGCGCGAGGGAAGTCGCGGATCGTCCAGCCAAACGTTGTGGGCCTGCCCAGGGTGGAGTCCCCGCCGGCGTGGTAGGCGGGCGGCGCGCAGATGATGGGCGCCCCGACATCCTGGCAGTAGTCGAAGAGGGCCGGATAGCGGCGGTCTTTGCCGTCGATTCCGGCATTCGCCGGCGTGATGAAGACGGCGGACGCGCCCGCGCGCAGCCGGGCCTGCGCCTCCTCCAGCATCTGGCGCTCGGTCATCCGGGCGGGATCGACGCCGCAGGAGACAGCGAGACCCTCCCGCCGCGCCGCCTCGGCGAGGGCAGCCTCGTTGCGCTCGCCGATGGCCTCGACGTAGTTGGCGACGGCCTCCTCCTCCCGAGCGATGGGGTTGGGATCGTCCCGCGGAATGGCGTCGATCCGCGCCTGATAGGGCCCCCATGGAACGTGGACGGCGGCGTTGACACGGACGACGTCGGCGCCGCGGGACTCCAGAAGCGCGTCGAACGCGTCGCTCAGAGAGTCTTCCGCGGCGGCCTCATCCTTCGCCTCGCCTTCGGGCGCGCCGCCTTCGAGGGCCGTGAGGGCTCGCTCGCGGCTCGTGAAGGGATAGGCGTGGGCATCGGTTATGTCGAGGTCGGGCATGGCGCGCTTCTAGAATACGCCCTCGAAATGCCGCGGGAAAGGACGGTGGCGAGGCGCGTGCTATACTCGCGCCGCTTCGCTACGGATGGGGGTGTTTCATGGAGAAGGCAGCGGAGAAAACGGGCCGCGATTATCAGGTGATCTCGGCGGACTCGCACGTGGTCGAGCCCCCCGATCTTTGGGACGTCTGGCTCGAAGCCAAGTTCCGCCCGCAAGCGCCCAAGCTGATGAAGGATCCCGACGGGGGCGACGCCTGGCTCTACGATCCCAAAGGGAAGCCCGAGCCCTTGGGCCTTGTCACCGTGATGGGGCGGAAGTTCGAGGACTTTAGCTGGAACGGCGTCCGCTACGGTCACGAGATCCGGCCCGCCTGCTATGAGGGCGAGGCCCGCATCGCCGCGCTCGACGAGGACGGGGTCGACGCCGAGTTCCTCTACCCGCCGATGCGCGCCATCGCCACATTCATGGGCTACGAGGACACCGACCTCCAGCTTGCCGGCATCCGGGCCTACAACCGCTGGGTGCAGGAGGGCTTCTGCGGCGCCGACCCTCAGCGGCTCTTTCCCATCGCGGCGATTCCGAACGTGGGCATCGAGGCCTCCGTCTCCGAATTGTACGCGCTGCGGCGTGCGGGGTTCCGGGGCGTGATGTTGAAGGCGTGGCCGTCGGGCGGCGAGGCGCTCAGCGAGGCCGACGACCCGTTCTGGGCCGCGGCGGAGGCGACGGGGACGCCGGTGAGCCTACACGTTTGGCTGGCGAGCCAGCTCGACAAGCAGCGCCCCTTCGCCCAAGGGGTCAAGCCCGCCGTCGGCGCCACCAACTACAAGTACACCATGGAGCTCATGACGGAGATGATCTTCACCGGGCTCTTCGACCGCTACCCCGACCTGAAGATCGTTGCGGCGGAGTGCGGCGCGGGCTGGATCCCCTACTTCATGTACGAGCTCGACGACCGCTACTGGCGCAACCGCACGTGGTCGGGCCTCACCCTGAAGAAGCTCCCCAGCCGGTATTTCAAGGACAACTGGACGGTGACGTTCATCCAAGACCGCATGGCGATCGAGAGCCGGCACGCGGTGGGCATCGAGAACATGTGCTGGTCCACCGACTTCCCCCACCACCCCAACGACTGGCCCTACTCACGCAAAGTGATCTCCGACCACTTCGTCAACGTTCCCGAAGCCGAGAAGCAACGGATCGTGTGCGGCAACGCCGCCGAGCTGTACGGGCTCTAAGCGGCGCGCCGTGGGCGTACTCGACGGCAAGAGCGTGATCGTCACCGGCGCGGGCCGGGGTCTGGGCCGCGCCTACGCCGTGTTCATGGCGCGCGAAGGCGCACGGGTCGTGGTCAACGACGACGACGGCCCCGAGGCCGAGGGCGCGGCGAGAGAGATCGACCAGGCGGGCGGTGAGGGCGCCGCGCACGCCGGCAACGTCGGCGACTGGACCGTCGCCGCGGAGCTCGTCGAGCTCTGCGCGTCGCGGTTCGGCGGGCCCGACGCCGTGGTCAACAACGCCGGCGTCACCCACGCGGCGAGCTTCGAGAACGAGACCGAAGAGCAGCTCGACCGCATCATCGAGGCCAACCTCAAGGGAACGTTCGCCGTCGCCCACCACGCCGTGAAGCGCATGATGGCGCGGCGGAGCGGCAGCATCGTCAACGTCACGTCGGGGGCGCAGGCGGGCTACGTCCAGCGGTCGGCCTACGCCGCGTCGAAGGGGGCGGTGGCGGCGATGACGTACACGTGGGCCCTCGAGCTGGCGCCCTACGGTATCCGGGTGAACGCCGTCTCCCCCACGGCCCAGACGCGCATGTCCGAGCCGCTTCCCGAGGGCGCGGAGCCTCCGCCGCTGCGCCGCCCCGAGAACGTGGCGCCGCTGGTGGCCTACCTGGCCAGCGATGCGGCGCGGCGCGTCACCGGCCAGGTTGCACGGCTCGACCGGAACGTGCTCAGCCTCTTCTCGCACCCACGCCCGATCGCCACCGCGGTGAATACCCAGGGCTGGTCGCTCGAAGCCATCCAAGAGCACTTCGCCAAGACCGTAGGCGCTCGCCTCGAACCGATTGGCGTCACCGCGCGCGGCTACCAGTTCCAGGACGGGCTGGGCTAGCCACGGAGAGAGCTCTCTCCTTCGAATCCTTCGGACGGCGCCCCGGCCGCCCCCGCCGTAAGGGGGTGAACGGAGACGGCCAGGGCACGTCCCTAGAGAAGGAGGAGGAGCCTAGCTGAGGATGCCCTCGTCCCGTAGAAGGTCCTGCGTTCCCCGCAGGTCCTCCAGGTCGCTGAGATCGATGTCCGGTGGGTTCAACGTACTCAGCGGCGGCACACCTTCGGGAGAGGGAATGCCCTCGACTAGAGGAAATTCATAGGTCTCCGTCGAGAAGTAGGTCTGCGCCTCTTCACTCAGCATCCAGTCGACGAAAACGCGGGCGGCTTCAAGGTCATTGGTGCCCTTGATAATGCCCACGCCGGCGACGTTCACCAGCGCGCCGGTGTCGCCGCCGCCGTAGTAGAAGTTGCGGGCGGTGAAGCCCTGGCCCTCGGACGAGAGGAAGCGGTGCAGGTAGTAATGGTTCACGAACCCCACGTCCACCTCGCCCGAGGCCACCGCGGCCACCGTGTTGGTGTTGTTCGAGTAGGCGATGGGGTCGTTGGCGGCGATGCCGCGAATCCAGTCGCGCGCACCATCGTCCCCAAGCTCGACGCGGAGAGCGGTGACGAAGGCTTGGAACGAGCCATTGGTGGGAGGCCAGCCGATGCGCCCCTTCCACACGGGATCGGTGAAACCCAGGATCGAGTCGGGCAGGTCGTCGGGCGACAGGCGCTCGGTGTTGTAAGCCACGACGCGGGCGCGGCCCGAGGTCCCTACCCATTCGCCCTTGGGCGAGCGGAACCGGGGGTCGACGCGATCGAGATACTCGGCGGGCAGACTGTCCAACACGCCTTCGAGCGAAAGCGCGCCGAGCGCGCCGGCGTCCTGGAGCAGGACGACATCGGCTGGCGTATTGCCGCCCTCCTCCAGTATCGCGGCGGCGATAGCGCCGGTGCTGGCGTACCGCGTGCGGACGCGGATGCCGGTGGCCTCGCTAAAGGCCTCGATGGCGGGACCGACGAGGTTCTCGTTGCGCCCCGAGTAGAGGACGATCTCAGCGCCTTCCAACGGGTCGGGAGGCGAGGCGGGCGTCGCCGTCGGATCCCCGCCTCCGCAAGCTGCCAAGACCATCGAGGCAGCGATAAGAGCAGCGAGCACAGCGCCCAAGCGTACCAAGAAACGGTTCAGCATACGTACCTCTATCTTTCCGCTGCGCACATAGCAAAGAACTATGTTCATACATATTTTCAAACGCGGAGTATCCAAGCACACCACCTGTGCGCTGTCAACCCCGCGCCGCCCTATTGTGAAAATCCGAGCGGAGCGGGGCCGTCTGCGGGGGCGCTAAGGACGGCGGAGGCGGTCGGCGAGGCGCTCGGCCCACCCTGAGAGTGTGGATTCCAAGTCGGCGCCGCAGTGAGGGCACTCGAAGTCGCCGTAGCGGAGGCGGGTGGCGCAGATCGAACAGCGCTCGATCTGCTCGAGGCTGTTGAGGATCAGGTCGATCTCTTCTCGTGAGGCCACGCCACTCCGCGAGTTGGTCGGGGCGCTGGGATTCGAACCCAGGACCTCCACGTCCCAAACGTGGCGCGCTAACCGAACTGCGCTACGCCCCGATGCCGGTACGTTCAGCATAGGGGCGTCCTTGAAGCAGGGTCAAGCCGCCACGGAGGGCGGATGCCGGAGGGCCGCCTCAGGGCAGGGCGTCGGCGAGGCGGTCGATCTGCTCGAGGTTGGGGACGGCGGGGGACAGCGTCACCTCGTCCATGCCGATAGCCTCGTAGCCACGGATGGTGGCGCGGACGGCTTCAGGAGTAGCGATGACATTGTCGGCAATCATCTTCGCCCGGTCGCCGAGGAAGCCGTAGTAGCTCGTCAGGTAGGCGTCGGACTGGGCCTTCGCGTCGGGGCCGAGCGCGAAGTAAGCGAGACCGGCGAGGCGCGGCTCACCCGCACGGCCCGCCTCCTTCCACTGCTCGACGACCTTCCTGAAGATGGCGTCCACGACTTGCGGGGGCGCGGCGCCGCCCGAGATGTAGCCGTCAGCGTAGCGGGCGGCGCGGCGCACCGCGCCGTGTGAGGTCCCGCCGATGAGCAACTCCGGCCCGCCCGCGCGGCTCGGCGTCGGCCCCATCGCGCCGGCGCCGTCGGCGGCGGGCCCGCCCGCCCACGTCCGTTTCATCGTTTCGAGCATCTCCTCGAACCGCTTGCCGCGGCGCGCCATCTCCGCGGGGGCCGCGGCAAAATCGTCGGCGCGCCCGCCGATGCCCAACCCAAGCGTGAGCCGGCCGTCGGAGAGCGCGTCCAGGCTGGCGGCTTGCTTGGCAAGGATACCGGCGGTGCGCAGCGGCGCGAGCAGCACCGACGTCATGAGCCGCACCCTCTTGGTAACCGCAGCGGCCGCGGCGAGCGCGATGAGCGGTTCGTAGTTGTCGAACACGAGCCGGTCGAGCGCGCCCACGCTGGAGAAGGGGCCGGCTTCGACCTTGCGCGCCCATTCGAGGATGTGCTCCCCGGACACGCCGGGAATGGTGGCGGGGAGACCGACGCCGACCTTCATGGGTGACTCCTCC
This sequence comes from Dehalococcoidia bacterium, assembly GCA_965261455.1. Lineage (GTDB taxonomy): Bacteria > Chloroflexota > Dehalococcoidia > SHYB01 > SHYB01 > DAOUKH01. The sequence goes on from OZ253453.1 coordinate 1,449,254, forward strand.
GTTGAGCGGATGCTGGGAAGCGGGCGGGGGCTTAGATGAACTGGGGCATCACGTCTTCGGTGAACTTCTGCAGCGCATCCCAGTTGAAGGGCGGCCGTATCGCGATGTTCACGTTTTCCGCGCCGATGGCGGCGTAGGCGCCGAGCCGTTCAGCGACCTCGTTCGCCGCGCCCATCAGCATCCCGTTGCCGACGGGGCGCCTGTGGCCCTTCCAACTATCGTCGAAGCGCGCTCGTATCGCTTCGGCCTCGGCGTCGTCGACGCCCATGTAGAAGCCGACGTTGATGCTGCGCTCGATGGAGGCGGGGTCGCGGCCTTCCTTGTCGCACCAGTCGTCGAGGACGCCGTTCAACTCCTGGAACTGGGCGGCGGGGATGTAGGCGGCGTTCCAGCCGTCGGCGTAGCGCGCCGCGATGCGGAGGGTGCGCTTGCGCCCCGTGCCGCCCACCCACACGGGCAGCTTCGACTGCACCGGCTTGGGGTTGTTGATCGCATCGGCGACGCGGAAGTAGCGTCCTTCGAAGGTCGTGCGCTCCTGGGTCAGCAAGCCCTGAACGATTTGCATGCTCTCGTCGAGCATGTCGAGGCGCTCGCGGTTCGGGCCGTACTCATAGCCGAAGGCTTCGTACTCGGCGCGGTGCCATCCCGCCCCAATGCCGAGGTTGGCACGCCCGTGGGAGATATGGTCGATGGTAGTGATCATCTTGGCCAGCAGGCCGGGAGGACGGTAGCCGGGCGTGAAGACCAGGCAGCCAAGGCGGGCGCGGCTGGTGTCGGCGGCAAGGGCGGCGAAGGCGGCGACGGTCTCGTAGGTCACGCTCTGCCCGTCGACGTAGGGGGCCTCGTAGAAGTGGTCCCACACCGAAATCCAGGCGTAGCCGTGCTCGTCGGCGAAGCGCCAGGCGCGCCGCAGGTCGTCGAACGAGCAGTCCTGCTGCCCCGTGTGCATACCGATCTTCAAAACGTCCCCCCTCTAGGCTTCGGGCAGGCCGGAGATTCTGCGCAGGAGGTTGTAGGGGTAGATGCCGGTGTCGTGTGCGTCGCTCCAGAGCAGCTGGAGCGCGTATCGCCCCACCGGCATGTGGTCCAGCGCCTCGACATTTTCGGGAACCTCGCCGGGGCCGACCATCCGCTTGCCGGTGAGCTCATGGACACAGGCGGCGCAGGGGCAGGCCCCTCGCAGCTCAAGGTGCTCGATGACGGCGTGCTCGCCGTCGTCCCAGTCGATGTGGACGCCGTCGGGCCGTAGCGTTACCGATTTCGGGACGTGCATCCTTCGCTTACTCCGGCCCCGGGGCCGGGCGCCGCGAACGCAACTCGTCCCAGATGTCGTCGGGGGTCAGGCCGGCGTCGGCTAGGAGTACGAGACTGTGGAACCAGAGGTCGGCTACCTCGTGGACCGTCTCTTCCTTGACGCCGTTCTTGGCGGCGATGACTGTCTCGCCGGCCTCTTCGAGCACCTTCTTGCCGATGCGGTCCACACCCTCGTCCAAGAGCTTGGCGACGTAGCTGCCCTCGGGCCGTTCACGCTTGCGTTGCTCGATAGTCTCGAAAAGCTCGGCGACGACGTCGCGGCCCCCCGCATCGAACTCGATGTCGCCGATGTCTTGGCCGCTCAGGTCCTGAAAGAAGCAGGTCGGCTTGCCGGTGTGGCACGCGGGGCCCGCGGGCTCACCCTTCAGGACCAGCGTGTCGCCGTCGCAATCGACCTCGATGCGCTCGACGCTGATGACGTTGCCCGACGTCTCGCCTTTGCGCCAGAGCGACTGGCGGCTGCGGCTATAGAACCACGCCTCGCCGGTCTCGATGGTCTTGGCCAGCGACTCGGGGCTCATGTAGGCCACCATCAGGACCTCGTTGGTCCGACGGTCCTGTGCGATGGCGGGGATCAGCCCCTGCTCGTTTAGCTTGAGCTTCATGTCGTCTATCCGGCGCCGAACGGCGCGACAATCAGGATAGCACCACCGTGGCCAGACGGGGGCATCAGGCGGGGCGGCGGGGCAGCATGAACGTGCGCAGGTAGCTGAGCACGGTCTCGCCACGCTGGTTGCGGGCCTCCGTCCGCACCTTCACGATGCCCCGGTCGGGGCGGCTGGCTGAAGCGCGCACCTCGAGAATCTCGGTGTCGGCGTAGATCGTGTCGCCAATGAACGTGGGGCCGTGATGATCGACGCGCTCGAAGCCCAGGTTCGCGATCGTGTTCCCGCTAAGGTTCGGCACACTGAGGCCGACGGCGATGGCGAAGACGAGGATGCCGTTCACCAGGACGCGGCCATGCTGCGAGGCGGCGGCGTACTCGGCGTCGAGGTGGAGCGGCTGCGGATTCGACGTCCAGTAGCAGAACTGATCGGCGGCGGCCTGCGAGATCGTGCGGCCGGGCCAATGGCGGAACGTATCGCCGACGTGCACGTCTTCCAAGTACCGCTCGAACACATCGCGAAAGTCATGGTCCATAGGGTTCCCCGCAACCTCGATACAGCCAGAAGAGCAGACCTATTCTGCGCTCCACACGCCAAGCGGCGCAACTGCTTTGACAGGGTTTCGGCGGGGCGGCTATAGTCTCGACGACCATGCCCTACGCCCCCGTCAACGGCATCGAGATCTTTTACGAGGTCGAAGGTTCGGGGATTCCCGTCGTGCTTTGCCACGGCGTCGGCGGCAATCACCTGAGCTGGTGGCAGCAGGCCCCGGTATTGGCCCAGCGGTACACCTGCGTGATCCTCGATCAGCGCGGGTTCTGCAACACCAAGTTGCCCCAGGACGAGCCCTACGCCGAAGCCTTCGCCGACGACATCCTCGGCCTGCTCGACCACCTTGGGCTGCGCGAACCGGCCTTCCTTGTGGGCCAGTCAATGGGCGGGCGGACGGTGCTCGGCTTCGCGCAGCGGTATCCCCAGCGGACCCGCGGGATCGTGCTGGCCGACACGCTGGCCAACCTACGCTCGCCGGCGCTCGATACGGCGCGGCGGGAGGCGAGCCAGGCCGTCGGAGCCGACCGGTTGCGCGCGGCGCTTTCGGAGCACACGTGGCGGGAGCGCCCCGATCTCGGCTTCCTCTACAAGCTAATACGCGGCTTTAACAAACCCAGGCCCAAGACCTTCTATTGGAAGAACAACGTCCCCGGGGTCACCGCCGACGACCTGGCGGACTTCGCCACACCGGCGCTATTCATCGCCGGCGCCGAAGATCGCATCGCGCCGCCCGCCGCCATCCGGATGGGCTACGAGATGTTCCCCAACGCCCGCTGGCTTGAAGTCCCAGGGGCGGGGCACTCCGTCTATTTTGAGAAGCCGAACGTCTTCAACACCGCGCTGCTCGACTTCTTCGCCGAACACTCCGGCAGCCGCTAGCGCTCAAAGAGGGCACGCACCGCCTCTTCACTCGAATAGCGGTAAGAGAAGCCCGTCTGTTCGGCAAAGCGCCGGTTGTCCACGGCCCAGGGGTACATGATGTACCGGAGTCCCACGGCAGAGGCGGAGCGCTGTAGGCGGGCGTGCCACGTGGCTTCCATCAACGGCGCGATGACGGCATAGGGGAGCGGCGCCATGGGCCGTTTGGCAAGACCGGCGAGGTCGGAGTAGCGGATGAAGCCGTCGCCGGCGGTGTTGAAAATGCCGCGCGCCCGGCGTTCTATCGCGTGGACAAGGACACGGACGAGGTCGTCTTCGTGGACGAACTGAGTTAAGGGGTCGTGGCCGGTGATCCGGAGCATCACGCGCTGGAAGACCTTGGCACCGACCGCGCCGTGGCCGCCGGGGCCGATCACGGGGCAGCCCCGCAGGACCGTCACGTTCGTCGCCGGATGCTCCTCGGCGAACTGTTGGAAGAGCCGGTCTGCCGCCGCCTTGTAGCGGGAATAGAGAAAGGCCTCGTTGGGCCGCAGCGGCGACGCCTCCGTGAGCGGCTCGGGGTTGTCGGGGTGGGCGCCGTAAGCGGCGGCGCTGCTCATGTAGATGGCCTGCTCGACACCGGCGGCGCGGCACGCGTCGAGGAAGTTACGCGCGCCGTCGAGGCCGACCGCCCGCACCCGCCGGTGGTCCCGCGACGGGGCTACCACAAACGCGAGGTGGACCGCCGTATCGACGCGCTCCGCCTCGAACACCTCCTGGAAGGCGGCGGCGACGTCGCGCTGATAGAAGCGCAATTTCGCGGGGGGATCGCGCGGCGGGCGGAAGTCGACGCCAACGACGGTCTCAACGTCGTCCCGCGCGGCGAGCCGGGCGGCGAGCCGCGCACCCAGATATCCCGACGAGCCGGTGACGGCGATCCTGCGCATGACGCTATTTTACGCGGGAGCGGCGCCGGAGAAAAAAGGGGCCGGGAAGGAGCGCATTTGATTGACACCCCTTCCGTACGGGGCCTAGACTTTACGTCAACGGTACAGGCCGCCGGCGGGGCCCCCGCCGGCATGGGCGGGGGTCTTTGCGTGTTAGGCCCATACACGCCGAATTCACAGAGAAGAGGCCCCCCTTGATCTCGACGACGCTGCAGGAAAGGGACCCCGAGATCGCCCAAGCGCTCGACCGGGAGATCGACCGGCAGCGCGGCAACATCGTCCTCATCGCGTCGGAGAACTACGCGAGCGGGCCTGTTCTGGAGATGCTCGGCTCGCCGCTAACCAACAAGTACGCTGAAGGCTACCCCGGGAAGCGCTACTACGGCGGCTGCCAGTTCGTCGACATCGGCGAGCAGCTCGCCATCGACCGCGCGAAGGATCTCTACGGCGCGGAGCACGCCAACGTGCAGCCCCACAGCGGCGCCCAGGCCAACATGGCGGCCTACTTCGCCCTGCTCAAGCCCGGCGACACCGTGCTCGGCATGCGCCTCGACCAGGGAGGCCACCTCACCCACGGCAGCCCGGTCAACTTCTCCGGCGTCCTCTACAACTTCGTCTCCTACGGTGTAGACCGCGAGTCCGAGCTACTCGACTACAACGAGATCGAGCGGCTGGCCAAGGAGCACCGGCCAACTCTGATCGTGGCGGGCGCGACCGCCTATCCCCGAACGATCGACTTCGCCCGCTTCCGCGCTATCGCCGACGCGGTGGATGCACGGCTCATGGTGGACATGGCGCATCCCGCGGGCATCATCGCCGCGGGGCTCCATCCCTCGCCCACACCCCACGCCGACGTGGTCACGTCGTCCACGCACAAGACGCTGCGCGGGCCGCGGGGCGGCATGATTCTGTCGAGCGCCAAGTACAAGGGCGCAGTGGACAAGGCCGTATTCCCCCGGCTCCAGGGCGGGCCCTTAATGCACGTCATCGCGGCCAAGGCGGTCGCCTTCGGCGAGGCGCTAAGGCCCGATTTCCGCGACTACCAGCAGGCCGTCCTCGACAACGCCAAAGCCCTGAGCGCGGGCCTGCAAGAGCACGGCTTCCGCATCGTGAGCGGCGGGACCGACAACCACCTGATGCTCGTCGACCTGACGCCGTTGGGAGTGACCGGCCAGGAGGCGGAGACGCTGCTGGAATCGGCGCACATCACGGTGAACAAGAATGCGATCCCCTTCGACACGCAGCCGCCTCGGGTCACCAGCGGCCTGCGGCTGGGCACGCCGGCGGTCACCACGCGCGGCTTCGGGATCGAGGAGATGCGGAATACCGCGGAGTTGATAGCTCGGGCCATCGAGGGCCGCGGCGACGAGGCGGCCCTCGCGGCGGTCCGCGCCGAAGCACAGGCGCTGGCAAGCAGTTTCCCCCTGCCCGGCATCGACGACGTCGCGTAGTGCGTTCAGCCCGAGCCCAACAGGTTCAGAACCCCGCGTCCAACGGTGACGTCGGCTGCTTGCCGCTCCATGCCCCCATGCTATAATGCCACCGCTCCCCGGCGGCCATCCGCTTGGAGCCGCCCCAGAGAACGAAGGAGAAACGGCGCGTGCGCGATTACGAACTAGTGCTCCTGATCAGCCCCCAGGTACCCGACGACGAGGTCGACGGTCTCGTCGACAGGGTGAAGCAATTCGTCACCTCCCGCAGCGGTGAGATTGGCAAGGTGAACCGGTGGGGCAGGCGCAAGCTGGCCTACTACATTCAGGACTTTGAAGAGGCCACCTACGTCCAGATCGACTTCACCAGCGGCCCAGAGGCCATCGTGGAAGTGGAGTCGAACTTGAAGCTGACGGAAGAGATCATCCGCCATCTCATCGTCAAGGCCGAGGACACGGCCATTACGCGCTAGGAGCGCGCCTCTCGGAGACGTCATGTTCAACAAGATCACGGTCATTGGAAACGTGGGGCGTGACCCGGAGATGCGTTACACCCCGAATGGGACCTCTCTGACCAAATTCTCCATCGCCACCAGCCGCAGGTACACTTCCGGCGGCGAGCGCAGAGAAGAGACCGATTGGTTCGACGTGACGGCGTTCGGACGCTTGGGCGAGCTAGTGAGCCAGTACGTGACCAAAGGCAGCAAGCTCTACGTGGAAGGCCGCTTTCACAGCCGTAGCTGGGAAGGCCGGGACGGCGTCACTAGGACCAGCAACGAGATCACGGCGAACGAGGTTGTCTTCCTCGACCGTCCCGGCGAGACCGGCGGCGGCGCTGAGGCGAGAGCAGGCTACAGCGGCGCCGGCGGCGGCGTAGACGCCGACGACCTTCCCTTCTAGACTTAACCCTATCCTGCTACGACCGAAACGGAGACCGCAGAGACCATGGCAGACATGAACGCTCCCACACCCCCAGCGGGGGCGCGCCCCGGCGGCGCAGCACCCGGCGGCTACGGCGGGCCGAGGCCCGGCGGCTACGGCGGCGGCGGAAGGCCGTTCGGCGGTGGCGGGGGTGGTGGCGGTGGTGGCGGTGGTGGCGGCGGCGGTGGCGGCGGCGGGCGAGGCCGCGAGCGCAAGGGAAGGCCGCGGTACTTTCCCCGGCGGAAGGTGTGCCCGTTCAAGGCGGGGCACCTGACGCACATCGACTACAAAGACGTCGACATGCTGAAGCGCTTCATTTCCGACCGCGGCCGCATTGAGCCCCGGCGGAAGACCGGCGTCTCCGCGAAGTACCAGCGCCCGCTCGCGATGGCCCTCAAGCGCGCCCGGCACCTCGCGCTTCTCCCCTATACAATCGGCCATATCCTGGAAACCGGAATCTCTTACGACAGGCCGCGGCGCAGCTGAGCCGGGCGAGATGTCCAGCGTCGGCGAAACCCGCCCGCGCGGCCCGTTCGTACACCTTCGTATGCTGCTTGCCCACCCCGCCGGAGCCGCACTCGTGACCCGAAGTCCGATGCGCGTGAGGTCGATTCGTGCCAGATAGACGCCGGTCGAGGCGCCGGGATTCGGGCCGTCAGCCGCGAGCCCCCGAGCCGCCTCCCATTACCCTCAGCCGCAGGCGCCGGCCCCCCAGCGGCCCGCGCAATCTTTCCTGGAAGTTCCTGGCGCCCGCCGGCGCGTTTGCCGCGATGATCGCGATAGCAATCGCCGTGTACGCCACGGTACAGAGCGAGGACCCGCCCATCCTCGAAGTCAACGACGTCAGCGTCAGCCAAAGCGAATACACGTCGATCCTGAAGTCGCAGCGCCTTTACGCGCAGTCCTACGGCGGGAGCTTCAACCCCGGCGTCGCCCCGTACGAGCTCATGCAGAACCTGGCCCAGAACGAGCTCATCCGCCAAGCGGCGCCCCGGGAGGGGCTGTCGGTAACCGAGCAGGAGACTGAGGCCGAGATCCTGCGCCGATTGGTCCCCGGCGCCGAGGGGCAGCCCATCGAGGGGCAGGTGCGGCGAGACTACGAGGCGGCCGTCAGCAACTACCTTTCGACGACGCAGTTGTCGTTCGACACTTATAAGTCGCTGGTCGAGATCGACCTTATGCGCAATCAGCTTCGGGAGAGGCTGGGGCGGGACATCCAACTCGTTCAGCCGCACGCCGAGGTGCACATGATACAAATCGCCGACATCGCGGTCACCGACCAGGTCGAGTCGGCACTCAACGCCAGCGACGCGGACTTCGCCAAGATAGCTCTCCAATTCTCAGTCGATCAGGAAAGCCGCGCCAACGGCGGGCGCCTTGGATGGATACCGCGTACCGCGCATCTGCGGTACGACAATTTTCTGTTTGGGCTCGACGTGGGCGAGTTGAGCCAGCCGATCCAGGCCGAGGACGGCGAATACTACGTCGTCCGGCTGACGCGGCGCATCGACGTCGAGACCGCTGAACTGCACGCCATCAAGGTGCCCGATGTCCGCACCGCCCGCGACGTCCGCGATCAGCTTGAAGCGGCGCGCTTCGAGGATTTGTCGGCCGAGATCTCGACCGACCCCGACCTCCGCGCGGCGCGGGGGAGTCTGGGTATCGTGACGGCCGGCGACTTAGACGGGCTATTCGACGAGATCATCCGCGGCCTCGCCATCGGCGAGGTTTCGCCGCCTGTCACCGAAGGGACCGGCTCACAGTACATCATGGTCTCCGAGCGCACGTCGGCGAGAGAGGTGGACGCGGACAACCTCGACACACTCAAGACCAGGGCCTTGGAGACCTGGCTGTCCCGCGAGTGGGACGCCAATCGCATCGAGTACTGCCCCGGCGGCTCGGACAACTGCTTCGGCAGCATCAAGGTCGACAAAGTACTGAGCGACATCGACGACATCTCGCTGACGCGGGCACAGGAGTTGCTCACCGCCACCGCCGTGGCGCAGCGCCAGGCAAGCTCGCAGAACCAGTTCGGGCTGCCCTAGCCGCGGCGGCCTCTCCCCCGCCGAAGAAATGGCATAATGTCGGCGAGGGGGTCGGGCTTGGATAGCGACGATGGCATGACGGGCGCCGCCGGACGCCTTCCCATCAAGGGAGTTCTCCACGCCTTTGGAGACCGTCTCCCCCTGACCCACGACACTCCGTTGATCTCGCTTGGCGAGGGCGACACTCCACTGGTGCGCTCCCAGAACATCGAGCGCGAGACCGGCTGCGGAGCGCTCTACTTCAAGCTGGAAGGGTGCAACCCGACGGGGTCGTTCAAAGACCGCGGCATGGTCGTCGCATTCGCGAAGGCCATGGAAGCGGGCGCGACCGCCGTCATCTGCGCCTCGACGGGCAACACCAGCGCCTCGGCGGCGGCCTACGCGGCCCGCTACGGCCTGCGCTCCATCGTCATCGTGCCCAAAGGCGAAGTGGCGGCGGGCAAGCTCGCCCAGGCGACGGCCTACGGGTCGAAGCTGGTCTCCCTCGACGGCAACTTTGACGAGGCTCTAGACATCGTCCGCGACATGACCTCCCGGCACCCCATTGCGCTGGTGAACTCGTTGAACCCGAACCGCATCGAAGGCCAGAAGACGGCGGCCTTCGAGATCGTGGACGCATTGGGCGAGGCGCCCGACGCACTCTTCATCCCCGTGGGGAACGCGGGGAACATCACCGCCTATTGGAAGGGGTTCAAGGAGTATCACGAGGATGGCAAGGCCGGACGCAGGCCGGCGATGATGGGCTTCCAGGCCGCCGGCGCCGCACCCATCGTCCACGGCGCGCCCGTCGCCGAGCCGAAGACGGTGGCCACCGCAATCCGTATCGGCAATCCCGCAAGCTGGGAGGGCGCCCTTGCGGCGCGCGACGAGTCCGGCGGGGTGATCGAAGCGGTGACGGACGAGGAGATCCTCGACGCCTACCGTCTGCTCGCACGCACCGAGGGGCTGTTCGTCGAGCCGGCCTCCGCGGCCTCCGTCGCGGGCCTGCGGCGCACGGCGAGGCAGGGGGCCCTCGCGGACAAGACCGTCGTCTGCGTGCTCACCGGAACCGGCCTCAAGGACCCGGACACCGCCACGAAGCACGTCGTCCCCGACGAAATCAAGCTCCCTGCCGACCTGGGCGCGGTGGAGGCGGCACTGGGCTACCGCTAGCCCAGAACGGCCCGCGCCCGCCCGCGCTTGTTGCCCCGTTCGCGTTTCTGCTACCCTCGAATGTGGCCTTGCCGCTCCCGGCCTGAAGGCCGCAGATCCGCAAGCGTCGCACTCCAGTTAAGGACAGAGTCATGGTCGTCGCCGCCACCCAACGCGAGAAAGCCGTGGATATCGAACGCATCAAGGCCGCGGTCCTCGAAATCATCGAGGCCATCGGCGAAGATCCCGGGCGCGATGGGCTGGCCGATACGCCCCGGCGCATCGCGGAGGCCTACGCCGAGATCTTCAGCGGACTGCGGCGCAACCCTCTGGAAGACCTGAAAGTCCGGTTCGACGAAGACCATCACGAGATGGTGGTCTTGAAGGACATTCCGTTCTACTCGCTCTGCGAGCACCACTTCTTGCCGTTCTACGGCTCGGCGGCGGTGGCCTACATCCCAGACGGGAGCATCGTCGGGATCAGCAAGCTGGCCCGAGTGGTCGACACGCTGTCGAAGCGCCCGCAGGTGCAGGAACGGCTGACCTCGCAGATCGCGGACACCATCGTGGACGCGCTCCATCCGCAGGGTGTCGCCGTCGTGCTCCGCGCCGAGCACCTCTGTATGACGATGCGCGGCGTGAAGAAGGCCGGTGCGGACATGGTAACGTCGGCGGTGCGGGGCCGGTTCGAGGAGAGCCAGGTGACCCGCGACGAGTTCATGTCGCTGCTCCAGGGGGCCCGGTGAGTCTACAGGTCCGTCGCGAGGACTTCGCCTCGCTCTCGGCGGAATGGGAGGAGCTGAACCGGCACTCCGGCGGCGGCGTCTTCGCCACTCCGGCATGGCTCGGGGCATGGTGGTCGAGTTGCGCCTCGGCAGAGGAGTTGCACCTGCTCTCGGTCAGAGGCGGCGGCGAGCTCGTCAGCGTCGCGCCGCTCATGCGCTCCGGCGACGCGATAACGTTCGTGGGCCGGTCCGACGTCTGCGACCACCACGAGATCACGATAGCGCCGGGCCGCGAGCGGCCGGTCCTCCAGGCCCTTGTGGAGCACTTGGATACGCTCGACTGGAGCAGCCTGCGACTCGAAGGGATTCCCGAGGGCTCGGCGACCCTCGAAGGTCTGCCCCCGGCGGCGGCCCAGCGCGGGTGGAAGGTCGAGGAGTCGTTCGACGAGGAAAGCCCGTCACGCTCGCTCGACGGCGACTGGGACGCCTATCTGAGCGGACTGCCCAAGAAGGACCGCCACGAGATCAGGCGCAAGCTGCGGCGGCTCATGTCGGCGGGTGAGGTGCGCGTCTACGACGCGGCCCAGGAGTCCGGCCTCGACGACGCGATGCCCCTCTTTCTCGACCTCGCGAGGAAGAGCAACGAGGACAAGGCTGATTTTCTTACCGAGGATCGCGAGCGGTTCTTTCTCACCCTCGCCGACACCATGCAAGCCAAGGGCTGGCTCAAGCTCTTCTTTCTCGAAATCGACGGTGTGACCGCCGCCGCATCGCTGTGTTTCGACTACGGCGGGGCCTACTACCTTTACAACAGCGGCTACGAGCCCCGCTTCGCCTCGCTCAGCGTCGGCGTCATGCTTAAGGCGCTGGCGCTGAAGGACGCCATCGAGGCGGGCCGCGAGGTGTTTCACTTCCTGCGCGGTGCGGAGCCGTACAAGTTCGACCTTGGCGGCGGCGGCGGCCGGCTCATGAAGCTTCTGGTGTCGCGTTGACGCCGTGGTGTAACGTCTAGCCTGGAGTCCTCTTTGCGCATCGCATTTATCAGCGTCCACGGATGCCCCGTCGCCCGGCTCGGTCAGAAGGACGCCGGGGGCATGAACGTTTTCCTCCGCGAGGCCGCCAAAGAGCTGGGGCGGCGCGGGGTCTGCGTGGACATCTTCACCCGCAGCCACGACCCGAATGACCCGCCCACGATCGATCTGGGCGGCGGCGCCCGCGTGATTCACCTCGACGCAGGGCCGCTGGAAGAGGCGAAGAAGGACCTCTACGGCCGCATCCCCGCCTTCACCCAAAGCCTGCTCGACTACGTGGCGGCGAACCCCATTTCCTATGATCTCGTTCACAGCCACTACTGGCTGTCGGGACCCACGGCGCTCGAACTGGGGAAGCGCTGGGGTGTGCCCGTCGTTTCGAGCTTCCACACGCTGGGCGAGGTCCAACGCCTAGTGCGAAGCGGGACCGGCGGCGGCGACGCCGAGCAGCGTCTGGCGACCGAGCACGCGATCGCGGCCAAGGCCGACACGCTGGTGACGGCGAGCCCTCACGAGCGTGAGCAACTCATACGCCTTTACCGGGCCGACCCGGGTAAGACACACGTCGTCCCCTGCGGGTTCGACCGCGGCGTGTTCAAGCCGATCGACCGCGCCGAGGCGCGGCGGGAGCTCGGCCTCCACGCGGACAAGATCATCTTGTTCGTGGGCAGGATGGAGCCGATCAAGGGCATTGACGTGCTGCTCAGGGCGGCGGCGGCCATGGAGGGCGGCAGCGACTATCGGATCGTCATCATCGGTGGCTCGGAGGACGACGCGGAGCAGCAGCGGCTCGGCGCGATGGCGCGGGGCCTCGGCATCGAAAAGCGTCTGATCTTCGCGGGGACCGTCGAGCAGCGGCGGCTTCCGCTCTACTACAGCGCCGCCGACGTCTGCGTCGCACCCTCCTTCTACGAAACGTTCGGGCTGGTCCCCCTGGAAGCCATGGCATGCGGCACGCCGGTCATCGCGGCGCGCGTGGGCGGGCTGCAGGCCACGATCATCGACGGCAAGACGGGGTACCTGGTGCCGTGGCATTGCCCCGAACCCTACGCCGAACGGCTCGACCTGATGCTGGGCAACGACCTGCTGCGCGAGTCGCTGGGCCGGGCCGCCTACGAGGCGGCTCAGAACTGGACGTGGAGCATGGTGGCCGACCGCCTAGAGGAGGCCTACGATCAGGCCCTGGGCGGCACACTGCACTTGATGCAGGCGGTCCTCTGCGAGTCGTAGCTCCTGCTTCGTCCCCCACCGCTCCTCGTCACACGTCCGCCGTCAGCGCCTTCTCGCACCAGATGATGTCGTGCTTGTGCCGAAAGCCGACGGAGCGGTAGAGCCCCACCGCGGGGTCGTTGTCGGCGTAGACCGTAAGCTCGACGGCGACCGCGCCCTGCTCCGCCAACGCGCGGATGCTCTCGTTGATCATCGCGCGGCCCAGACCGAGACCACGCTTGGCGGGGTCGGAGCCGATCATCCATATGATCCCCAGCGCGGCGCCTCCGTCCGGCGATGGTTCGAGCCGCGTCCAGCAGTAGGCGGCGGGCTCGCCTGCGACGCGGAGCAAAAGCACGTCGCCGGGCTCGGACCCCGCCATGCGGACGCGGTAGGCGATCTCCTCGGGGAGGTTCGGGGCGAAGCCCCAGCTCTCACCGAAGGCGGCGTTCTGCAAGGCCGTCATGATCGACTCCTCGCCAGGGCGCATCTCGGCGCTCTCGTAGGACGTATCGACCTCGCGCAGGGCGAAGTCGTTGAGTTCGAGTCGCATCTGCCACTGGCGCTTAACCTCTTCGAAACCGGCGGCCCGGAAGAGGCGGAGGGCGTCCGTCTGATCGGGCAAGGCCGAGATATGCGCGATGTTTGCTCCCAGAGCGCGTCCGTGGTCCAGCGCCGCGGCGAGAAGCGCCCGTCCGTGGCCCCGTCCCCTGGCGTCAGGACGCACCGCGCCTTCGAGGATCACGCGGCCCAGGACGGGCTCAGGCACGACGAGCGTGAATCCGTCGAACCGCCCGTCTCCCTCGACGACGAAGCAGTCGCGCTCCGGCGAGAGGTTCGGTTGGCGCAGGTATTCCTCGGCGAGGCCCGCCGTGTAGGGGCGGCCTCCGGCGGCAACCACTCCGGCGTAGCCATCGAGGTCGCTCCAACGAAACAGCCGTATCGTCATATCTCCTCCGGCACGGGTCTTACCTCTTCTCATTGGAAGAGGCGGCACGCAGATTCTACACGCGCTTCTATCGACCGAGAAATCCACGGCCCAAACCTGTACGTTTCCTTGACTGAAGCTAGTGAAACTCGTAACATTCCACCGTCCTCGCCGTGAAGCGCAAGGGGCCGCGGAGGCTCAAAGGGCCTTGGACGGCATCGATATACTCTTGGCCGTTGTCCGCTGGATTCACGCGATAGCGGCGGTCGTTTGGGTGGGGGGAAGCATCTTTTACCTGCTCGTTCTCCGGCCTTCGTTGGCCATTCCCGCCGCCGCCGAGTCCCGCTCCGCCATTGAACCGGCGGTCAACCGCCGCTTCCGCGACCTCGTCGACGTCTCAATCGCCGCCCTGATCGTCACCGGCGTCGTCATCACCTTCGACCGGCTCTCCTCGCTCCCCGTCACCACCACGTACTACGCGGTGCTCGGACTCAAGCTCTTCGCCTTCCTCATCATGCTGCTGATGGCGCGCGACCTGGGTACCCGCGGAGGCCGACCCTGGCGCAAGCCCAAGACGGCGCCGGTCGAGCCCTCAATCTCCGACACTTCACGGGCTGGCGGCGCCCTCCGCGCTTGGCTCTCCCCGTCCCGCGTCATTCTGGTGATGGGGCTCGCGGCGTTCCTTCTCTCAATGCTGCTGGTTCACGTCTATGAGCGCAGCTTGGCAACGGTGGTGTAGATGACGGCGCAGCCGCCAGTGCCCGGCGCGTCCGGCCCCGTGGAATGGTACCGGCGCGCCAACAAGAAGGTGCTCGCCGGCATCGTCGTCATCGTCGTCGCCGTGGCGGCGCTGATGGTCACCAGCCTCGGCGACGCGCTGACCTATTACAACACCGTCGACGAGCTCAAGGCCGACGCGGAGGCGGTCGGCGATCGGCGGCGCGTGGGGGGCCGCGTGCTCGAAGGCACCATACAGAAAGACGCCGAGAACAACCTTTCGTTCACCATCTATCACAACACGGTCACGAACACGCTGCCGGTGCGCTACCGCGGGGTGACGCCGGATATCTTCGGCGACGAGGTCGACGTCATCGTCGAGGGCGAATGGCGCCGCGACGGGACTTTCTACGCGAGTAATCTCATCGCGCAGCACCCGCCGGAGTTCCAAGTCGCGGAGCCGGGCTCGACGCACGCGCCCGTCGAGCGGTAGGGAAACCCGGTGCACGCCTCGGACATCGGCTTCGTCGCGCTCGTAGTGGCCATCGCAGCCGCGGCCTACGCGGTCTTCGCCGCGCCGCTGGGCCTTCGCCAAAACAACCCCGCCGTGCTGGCCAGCGCCCGCAACGCGGTCTACGTCGTCACCGCAACGATGCTGACAGCGATAGGCGTGCTCGCCTACCTGCTGGTAAGCCACGACTTCGGCGTGACCTACGTCGTGGGCAACTCCTCCCTCGCGCAGCCGTGGTACTTCGACCTTGCGGGGCTCTACGGGGGCCAGGCGGGCTCGCTCCTAGTCTGGGCGATGGGGTTAGCACTGTTCTCCGGCCTCGCCGTCTACGTCAACCGCGACCGCCTCCACCAAGTCATGCCCTGGGCCATCGCGGCGATGATGACGGTGCAGGTCTTCTTCCTCGTCGTGCTCGTCTTTCTATCGAGCCCCTTCGAGCGGCTGCCCATCCCGCTCACCGACGGGCAGGGCGTCAATGCGCTGCTCCGAGACCCGGGCTTTCTCATCCACCCACCCTTCCTGCTGTTCGGCTACATGTCGTGGACGATACCCTTCGCGCTGGCGATCGGCGCGATGGTCTCGCGGCGGACGGACAGCCAGTGGCTGCGGGCGGCACGGCCCTGGCTGCTCGTGGCCTGGCTGATCCACAGCACCGGGCTCATGCTCGGCGCGTGGTGGGCCTATCACGTCCTGGGCTGGGGCGGGTTCTGGAACTGGGACCCCGTTGAAAACGTGGGCCTCCTCCCCTGGCTCACCGGTACGGCCTTCATGCACTCGATCATGGTCGAGGAGCGCCGCGGCCTATTGCGCCGGTGGAACATGCTGCTCATTCTCTCGACGTTCTTCCTCGCCATCTTCGGCACGCTCGTGGTGCGGGGCGGGCTCCTCGATTCGGTGCACAACTTCGCCACGTCGGCGCTGGGGCCGAGCTTCCTCGCCTTCCTCGGCTTCATCCTCGTCGTCTCGCTCTTCCTCTTCTTCACCCGCGCCCAAGACATCGAATCCGGGCAGCGCTTCGACTCCGCCGTCTCAAAGGAGTCCGGGTTCCTCCTCAACAACCTGCTCTTCGTGGGGATCGCCTTCGCCACCTTCTGGGGGACCGTCTTTCCTCTGCTTACCGAGGTCTACAACGGCTCGAAGATCACTGTTGGCGCGCCTTTCTTTGAAAAAGTCAACGGCCCCTTGTTCTTGGTTCTGCTAGTTTTTATGGGCATTGGGCCGCTTCTCGCCTGGCGGCGCACCACGTGGGACGTCATAAAGCGCAACTTCCGCGCGCCGCTCATCGGCGCGGCGCTGTGGCTGGTCTTCCTCATCGCCGTGTTGGGAGTGACGAACGTCCGGTCGCTCGCGGGCTTCACAGCGGTGGCGTTCACATTCGGCGTGATTACATTGGAGTACTATCGAGGGGTGCGAGCGAGGCGGGCGGCGACCGGCGAGGCGGTCCCCGCCGCGCTTACGGCGCTGGTGACGCGCAATCGCAGACGCTACGGCGGCTACATCATTCACGCGGGCGTCCTGCTGGTGGCCCTCGGCGTCATCGGCGTCGAGCTACACCAGAAGGACCTCGACGTGACACTTCGCAACGGCGAAGCGGCGGTGATCGGCGACTACCAACTGCGGTACGAGGGTATCCAGGAGCGGCGGGGCGTCGATAACAACATCACAGAGGCCACGCTCACCGTGTACAAGGACAACGAGTTCTGGGACGAGATCCACCCCCGGCGGATCATCTACGACGGGCAGGAGAGCCAGCCGACCTCCCGGATCGCGATCCGCACCACGGCAAAGGAAGACCTCTACGTGCTGCTCGCCGCCTGGGACGACCAAGCGGCGACGTTCCTCATCTTCGTGAACCCGCTCGTCCTGTGGATGTGGATCGGTGGCGTCGTCTTCCTGATCGGCACAGCCGTCGCCCTCTGGCCCGCACCACCGGGCGCGGCCCGCTCGACCGAGCCCCCGCGCGCGGAAATCGAAGAGGCGCGGCGATGACGGCTTTGGCGCGGAGTATCGTCCGCATCGCGGCCATCGCCGCCGTCCTTGGCGCCGTACTCGGCGCCCCGGCGGCGCTGGCTTACAGCGACGCCACCGAGGTGCGGCGCATCGCCGACAAGCTCCAATGTCCGGTGTGCCAAGGGCAGTCCGTCGCGGAGTCCAACTCGCAGGTAGCCGTGGGGATGAAGGAGACCATCGCCAACCTGCTCGCGGAAGGCCGGGGCGAGGCCGAAATCCTGCGCTTCTTCGAGGACCGATACGGCCCCGGCGTGCTCCGCAACCCGCCGCGAACAGGCTTCTACTCTCTGGTGTGGTGGATGCCGGGCGTGGCCGTCCTGCTCGGCGCCGCCGCCATCTACGGCGTGCTGCGCCGGCGGCAGGCCCCGTCGGTGGACGCCGGCGGGCCTTCTCCCGACGAGGGCGAGCCGCCCTTCGACCCCGAGCTCGACCCCTACCGGGAGCGCCTGCGCCGAGACCTCGAGCTCGGAGTGTAGCCATGCCCCTGGTCGTCGCCATCGTACTCGTCCTCGCCGCACTGGCCGCCATCGTCTATCCCCTCACGGGGCGCACGCGGCGGAGGGCCGCGCCGACCGTCACCACCGCCAGCGACGTCCAACGCATCCTCGACAGCCGCGACACGCTGCTGCGCGCCCTGCGAGAGCTCGAATACGACAAGGGCTTGGGCAACCTCTCCGAGCAGGACTACCGCCAGCTACGGACCGGCTACGAGCGCGAGGCGGTCGAGATCTACAAGGCACTCGACTCGCGCGCCGGCACTCTGCCCGACGCAGTCGAGCGCGAGGTAGAGCGGGCTCGCGCCGAGATGGAGCCCACGGAAGAACGCAGCACGGAGCAACAGCCATGACGCGCCGCGCCATAGTCGCGGCGGTCGCGGCGGCGCTCCTAGTGGTAGCCACCGCGCCGCTACCCGCGGGAGCGCAGACGGTGTCGCCAACGGAGGCCCCGTCAACCGGGGCGGCGGCGGAAAGCACGTTCGACGGTGTCATCGAAGGGCGCATCGTCAACGCCACGGAGGGCGGGGGCGAGGCCGGGTCGGTGCCGCTCTCGTTGCTCACCTTTCGCCGTATGACGCGGGAAGAGGAACGCTTCGGGCAGGCCGACAGCCAGGGCCGGTTCCGCTTCGAGGGGCTCGAAGTCCATTCCGACATGCGGTACTTCGTCCAGGCGGGCTATCTGGACGTGGCGTACCGCTCGCCGGCGGTGCAGATTTTCCCCGGCGCTCCATCATTCACCGAGGTAGTGGTGTGGGAGACGACGACGTCAGACGCCGATATCGTCATTGAGCGGGCGAGCGTGGCGATCCCGTCGCTCGACGAGAACATCGGACTTCTCGGCGTGCTCGAAATCATTACGCTGCAAAACGAGGGCGACCGCACCTACGTCGGCGACCTCTTCGAAGACCCGGTGAACGGTGGCGCGGCCCGCATCTCGCTGCCCGACAACGCGCTGGACGTCAACCTGGGCCACGGCTTCGGCCCCGACGGCTTCGCCGCGGTCCCCGGCGGCGTCATCAACAAGGCGCCGGTGCTGCCCGGCCCGTCCGAGATGATCTACGGCTACACCGTCCCCTACACGGGAACGACGGCGGCGCTGGAGCGCCGCTATCTCTACACCGCGCGCAGCGTGACCGTGCTGATGCCGGACGATCTCGGCGCGCTGAACAGCCCGCAACTCGAGGCCGTTGGGCCCGTCGAGGTCAGCGGCGAACCGCATACGCTGTTCACCGCCTCCGATCTTCCCGCGGGCCAAGTCTTCGAGCTCCGGCTCTCCGATCTTCCCCTCTTCCGCGACCTTTCCGGTGGCGGACTCGACTTCGATAGCGCGCTCCGCTACGCCGCCGTAGCCGTGCTTGGGCTAGTCGCGGCTGGCGCATTGGCGCTCGCTCTGAGACGCCGCGCGGGAGCGGGGCTCGCCGCGGACCTGAACGCCGCGGCGCCGAGCGCGCTGGCGCGGGAGCGGGCGGGCCTCGTCGAGTCGCTGGCGGCGCTCGACGCCGGCTTCGCCGCGGGGCAGGTCCCGCAGGCCGAGTACGACCGGCGGCGTTATGCCAGCAAGCGCCGCCTCGTGGACGTGACGCTGCTGCTGGCCGAGGCCGCGCCGCGCGAGGACCAGCCGTGAGCACGCTCGACGTGACGGCGCAGGGCGTGACGAAGCGCTTCGGGCGGTCGTCGGCGTTGCGGGGGATCGACATCAAGACGTCCCCCGGCGAGCGTCTCGCCGTCTTCGGGCCGAACGGATCGGGCAAGACGACGCTGCTCCGCATCCTCGCCGGCCTGTCGAGCCCCACCAACGGCGAGGTCCGCATCGGCGGGCTGACGCACGCCAAGGGAGCGCGGCGGCTGCGCGGGCGCATCGGTGTCGTAGCGCACCATACCTATCTGTACGACGACCTGACCGCCGAGGAGAACCTGGTGTTCTACGCTAGGATGTTCGGCTTGGCGGAACCGGAGCGGGCCGCCGCCGAGGCCCTGGAGCGCGCCGGCCTCTTCGAGCGGCGGCGCGACCGGGTGCGCGCCTTCTCGCGGGGGATGCAGCAACGGGCCGCGCTGGCCCGCGCGACCCTGCACGATCCTGACGTGCTGCTACTGGACGAGCCGGACACCGGCCTCGATCAGGACGCCTCGCGCCGGATTGGGGACCTACTGACCTCGGCGGCGCGGGGGCCGCGCACCGTCATCGCCACCACGCACAACCTCGCCCTGGGGCTGCGCCTGTGCGACCGGTTCATCATCCTCCATCGAGGGCGGATCGCGCGCCAGGGCGACGCGGCGGGGATGACCGTTGAGGCTATCGAGGAGCTCTATCGCGATGCGACCGGCGCCTGAGCAGCCTACGGAGCCACGACCTTCACATCTGCGTCAGATGGGAGCGCTCTTGTGGAAGGACGTGCTAATCGAGCTACGGACGCGCGACGCGATCGTCGCGATGATGGTCTTCGGCATCTTGGCGCTGACGGTGTTCAACTTCGCCTTCGAGTTGCGGGCCGAGAGCATCGCCCTAGTGGCCCCGGGGGTCTTGTGGGTAGCGGTGCTCTTCGCGGGCGTTTTGGGGCTGGGACGCGCGTTCACTCACGAGCGGGAGCGGGGGTCGATGGAGGGGCTGCTGCTCTGCCCCGCCGACCGTGGGACAATCTTCGTGGCCAAGTTTCTCGCCAACTTGACGTTCATCGGGGCGGCCGAGATCGTCATCGTCCCCGTCTACGACTCGTTCTTCGACGTCGCCGCCTTGAGACCCGGGGTCGTGGCTGTCATACTGTTGGCCACCATCGGATTCGCCGCGGTGGGGACGGTCTTCGGCGCGATGTCGGTGAACACGCGGGCCAAGGAAGTCATGCTTCCGGTCCTCCTGCTCCCCATCGTGACGCCGCTGATTATCGGAGCGGTACGCGCCACCGGCGTCCTGATCGACGGCGGCGCCTTCTCGGAAATCTGGACCTGGGTAAACCTCCTCATCGCGGTGGACGTAGTCTACTTAACCGTGTCGTTTCTCGTGTTCGAGTTCGTTTTAGAGGACTGGGGATGAGCGGCCTCCCGGCGACCCAAAGGGGCGTTCAATGAGCGCGGCCCAGCCCATCGCCGTGTCCGGCGCGCCTTCCAAGCGTCTCCGCGTCGGGGCCCTCGACCTCTTGGGGCTGGTCGCCTTCACCCTCGTGGCGGTCTCTTTGGGGATGGGGCTGCTCTACGCGCCGAGGGAGCTGATTCAGGGCGAGCCGCAGCGCATCTTCTACGTCCATCTGCCGATGGCGATCGCCTCCTACGTAGCCTTTCTCATCGTAGGGATAGGCGGAGCGTTGTACCTCTGGACGCGCCGGCCCAAGTTCGACATCGCGGCCCGCTCGGCGGCGGAGATTGGCTTCTTCTTCATCACGCTGGTCATCATCAGCGGCGGACTCTGGGGGCAGGCCACCTGGGGCACGTTCTGGCAATGGGAGCCCCGGCTCACCTTCACCTTCGTGCTGTGGCTGATCTTCCTGGGGTACATCATGCTTCGGCAAGCGTCGCGCGACCGTGACCAAGCGGCGCGGTTCGCCTCCGTCCTTGGCATCATCGGCTTCGCCGACGTGCCCCTCATCTTCGCCTCTGTCTATCTGTGGCGGGGGATTCACCCCGAGCCGGCGGGCATGCCCCAACCGATGTTCATCACCTTCCTCGTGGCCACGGTGGGCTTCCTCGCACTCTTCGTCTTCTTGCTCGCGCTACGCATTCGCTGGGACAGGACGCGGGAGCGTATCGACGAGATGCGTGCCGCACTAGAGGAATAGGTACTCCGTTGAAACAGAGAAGGGATCGCGCATGAGCGGCATCACCGTCGTCTACGTCGTCTTCGCTATCGTCATCGCCGCGATCTTCGGCTACGTCTTCCTGCTGTCGAAGCGGCAGCAAGAGTCGGAGGCCGAGATCAAGGAGCTGCGCGAGATCATCGAACGCCGAGGCGGTACGAATTGATTGCGGGCCAAGTAAGCGGGAGAACGCGCCGGGGCCGGCGATGGCTAGCGATAATCCCGGCCGTGCTCGTGCTTGCCCTGACGACGGCGTGCGGATCGGGGAATGGAGACGGGACACTCTCCGTCGGCGACACCGCACCCGCGTTCAGCGCGCCGACGGCCGGCGGCGGCAACGTCACGCTGACAAGCCTGACTGCTCGCCACGACTCCGTGGTGGTCGTCTTCTACCGGGGCTTCGGCTGAGGCATCTGCCGCGTCCAACTGGAGCAGTTGGCGAATGCTTACGCGGAGGTCATGCGGCTGAACGCAGAGCTGGTGGCAATCAGCACAGACGATCTCGGCGGTGCGGCGGACATGACGGCCTACACCGACGCCGCGTTCCCCATTGCGACCGACGCGGACAAGGCCATCGCACGGAGCTACGGCGTGTTCAACCTGCTCGGCGACGGCGTCGCGACCCCGGCGACGTTCATCGTCGGAAGCGACGGCAAGATCGACTGGCTGCGCATCGGCAAGACCGCCGGCGACCGGGTGCTGCCCGCCGAGCTCCTGCCAAGGCTCCGCGAGACGGTGCGCTAGCAAGCCCGTCATGGGTGTATTGGCCCATATCTGGACGCCGGGCGACGGCGACGGGCTGGATGTCCTCGCCCTCTGGGGCTTCGACCCCCTGTGGCTGCTCTTCGTGCTGGTCCCCGGCGTCCTCTACGCCCGGGGGCTCATCGCATGGAAAGATCGGCCCGCCACCTGGCCGAGGTGGCGCCCCTACATCTTCTACACGGGCCTGCTCTTCATCACCGCGGCGCTGATTTCTCCAATCGACGCGCTCGCCGAC
The DNA here is from genome assembly GCA_965261455.1 of Dehalococcoidia bacterium. Classification (GTDB taxonomy): domain Bacteria; phylum Chloroflexota; class Dehalococcoidia; order SHYB01; family SHYB01; genus DAOUKH01. The sequence goes on from OZ253453.1 coordinate 1,471,467, forward strand.
GACCTCTTCACCTTCCACATGCTCCAGCACGTCATCCTGATGATGATGGGGCCGCCGCTGGTGCTGCTGGGCGCGCCGACGACGCCAGTCTTGCTCGGCATACCTCTGCGACTTCGGCAGTTGGTGGTGCGCCCCTTGGTGCGCGACCGCCTGGTGCGCGGCCTCTACCAGTTGCTGACGTTCCCCCCGGTGTCTTGGGGCCTGTTCGCGGCAAGCACCTGGGGATGGCACTTCATCGGCGGGGCCTACGAAGCATCGCTGCGCAACGAGGCGGTGCATATCGCGCAGCACTTCACCTTCGGATTCACCGCATTCCTGCTCTGGTGGTCGATCATCGACCCCGCGCCGCTCCGGTCGAAACTGCCCTACCATCTGCGGGTGCCCGTGCTCATCCTGACGGTGCTCCAGAACGTTGCGCTCGGGGCGGCCCTGACCTTTCGAGGAAACGTCCTGTATCCTTACTACGAAGACCGTGTCCGCATCTGGGGACTGACCGCATTGGAGGACCAGCAGGCCGGCGGCGCAATGATGTGGGTGGTGGGCGTGATGATGCTCATGATCGCCATCGTCTTCACCTTCTCCGTTTGGTTTGATAAGAACGAGCGGCAGACCCGGGAGCGGGAGGCGGCGCTGGACGCCGCCCGCGCCGCGCCGGCCGCCGCCCAGCCGGGGCGGGCCGTTTTCACCCCCGGCGACATCGATAGTCCCTCGGGGTTCGCCTAGCGCCGCAGGCCGCACAAGCAAGCAGGGATTCGAGGAAAGTAACGTATGAGCAGTAGTCGACAAGGCAGAGGGCACGGCGGACGCGCCAGGCGGGGCGGACGAGGGCCGCGCCGTCCCGCGGGGCCGCCGCGCCCGCCCGCCGCAGCACCTCCCGGCGGGTCAGACGCCGCGCCGCCGGACGAAACCGCGGACGCACCGGTCTCCCCAAGCGCCGCTGGCGGGACCTTCGGCGGCGGGAACCAAGATGAGGGCGGACGCCGGCGCGGGCCCGGAGGCGGCCGACTGCGGCCACAGCGGGGCGGGCGTCCAACACAACCCGAGACCAGGGCGGGGTTCCGCCTTCCCGGCTGGGTCTGGTGGGTGGGCGGCGGAGGCGCCATCGCGGCGGTCGTCGTCATCGTGGCCATCCTCCAAGGCACGAGCAGCGGAGCGAATGCCGGCGACCACTGGCACGCCGCACTCAACATCCAAGTCTGCGACGACGACTCCTACGAGTTTCCCTACTTCAACGGTGGTGTGCACTCGCACGGCGACGGGCTGATCCACCTCCACCCCACGTCCTCGGACGAGGCCGGAGACAACGCGAGCCTCGCCACCTTCTTCCGCAACGCTGCGGAGGCTGTGCCCTCGTTCGCTCTTACGGAAGACTCCATCCAGGTCGACAACAACATCGAGTACCGAGACGGCGACCTTTGCAACGACGGCTCTCAGGGACGCCTAGCCGTAACCATCAACGGCGAGGAGCGCGATGATTTCATGAGCTATCTCCCTCAAGAAGGCGACCGAATCGCCGTCCGGTTCCGGTAGATTCCGCCCGTGGCGCGTTATCTCATCACCGGCGGCGCGGGCTTTCTGGGAATCAACCTGGCGCGGCTCCTGCTGGCGCGGGGCCATGAGGTCACCTCGCTCGACCTCGCCCCGTTCGACTACCCCGAGCGGGACCGTGTCGACATCCACACGGGCGATATCCGCGACAAGGACGCCGTCGCGCGGGCGACGGCGGGCGCGAACGTCGTAGTCCACACCGCCGCCGCGCTCCCTCTCTACAAGACGGAGGACATCCTAACCACGGACATCGACGGCACGCACAACGTTCTGGAGGCCTCCTACGAGGCCGGCGCCGAGCGCGTCATCCACATCTCCTCGACCGCCGTCTACGGCATACCCGATCACCATCCGCTGGTAGAGGACGACCCGCTCGTGGGCGTGGGAGCCTACGGACGCGCAAAGATCGCGGCGGAGAAGTTGTGCCTCGAATATCGCCGCAAGGGCCTCTGTGCGCCCATCATCCGCCCGAAGTCGTTCGTGGGGCCGGAGCGCCTCGGCGTCTTCGCGATCCTCTACGAGTGGGCCAGCGAGGGGCGGTCGTTCCCCGTCCTCGGCAGCGGACGAAACCGCTATCAACTGCTCGACGTCGAGGACCTGTGCGAGGCGATCTCCCTCGCCGCCACGGCGCCGCCGGCAGCAGCCAACGACACCTTCAACATCGGCGCGCGGGAGTTCGCGACCCTCGGCGAGGACTACCAAGCGGTGCTTGACGAGGCCGGGTTCGGCAAACACATCCGACCGCTCCCCGCGGCGCCGCTCATCGCCATCCTGCGGGTGCTGGAGAAGCTCGGCGTCTCGCCGCTCTACAAGTGGGTCTACGAGACCGTGGCCAAGGACTCCTACGTCTCCATCGAGAAGGCGGAACGCGTGCTGGGCTACGATCCGCGCTATGCGAACCAAGCGGCGCTCGTGCGGAACTACCGCTGGTACCTCGAAAACCTCCACACGTTCCAGGGAAAGGCCGGCGTTTCGCACCGTGCGCCCTGGAAACAAGGCGCGCTGGGCCTCGCCAAGCGTTTTTTCTAGCCCATTCGGGTCTGTTCCCGCTTAGGAAATTGGCGTGACTTCCGAAATGTCGCACCCGTAGAGCTGCTTGAGCACTTCGAGGAAGGCGAGCACAGCGGAGTTGTAGTGCTGGGCGCGGCGCACCAGCACGTGCGTCGGCAGGTACACACGGTGATCGCCCACCAGCTCGATGTGCCGCAGCGTGCCGCGCTGGACCTCGCTGGAGATCGCGCTGCGGGGCAGGAACGAGACGCCGAGGCCGAGCACTATCATGTGCTTGGTGGCCTCGATGCTGTCCAGGGTCATCTCGACCTTCGGTACGATGCCCGCCTCACGGCACACCTGGTTGATAAGCACGAAGTAGGTTGAGCCGGGGTCGTAGAGGATAAGCGGTTGCCGTGCGACCTCGTCGATGCGGGCTCGGCCCTCCTCGGCGAAGGGGTGCTCGGGATGGGTGACCAGTACGATCTCCTCGTCGTAGAGATGCAGCGAGTGCACGTCGGGATAGTCGAGCCCGCGCGACAGGCCCACGTCGACGACGCCGTCGGTGACCCATTCGAGCACGTCGGACGAGCGTCCGGTGCGGATGTGTGTGGAAACGCGGGGAAAGCGTCGGCGGAAGTGTTCGAGGATCGGTGGGAGGGTGTACGTGCCAATGTTCCGCGCCGTTCCGATGGTGAGCGTGCCCCCCTCCGCGTCGCGGATGTAGTCGACGGCCTCCCTGCCCTGCTCGATGACGTTCAGGGCGCGCTCAGCGAAGGGGAGAAACGCCTCGCCCGCCTCGGTGAGCCGCACGCCGCGCCCTAGGCGGTGAAAGAGCGGTGTTCGAAGCTCGTGCTCCAGCGCCTGGACGCGAGCGCTGAGTGATGGCTGGCTCAGACTCAGCGCGCGAGCCGCGGCGCGAAAGCTGCCCGCCTTGACCGCCTCCAGAAACGATTCGATCTGAGTGATTTCCATCGTCCACCCCGAACGTAATGATAGACCCATCCTATCATAGCGATACATGATGAAGGTCTTTTCGTATCACTTGGACATCCTACAATTGAACTTCAGGTGGATCCACGCCCTCATCGCCGCCGGAGCACGGCCCTGGTCTTACACGACCGCGCTCCGGCGGCGATTTACGGGGAATACCGACAAGACAACAGATGGAGGGCCCGTTCTTATGTCACTCAATGGAAACGGGACGTATGCGGGCAAGGCCGGAGAAGCGGCGGCGCTCGAGGCCCGCTGGGCGCAGGAAGCGCGCTGGCAGGGTATCGAGCGCGCCTATACCGCCGAAGACGTCATCCGGCTGCGCGGCAGCCTGAAGATCGAGTACAGCATCGCGCGGGCGGGAGCGGAGCGCCTGTGGAGCCTCCTCCCCGACGAGCCCTTCATCCGCACCTTCGGCGCCCTGACCGGCGCGCAGGCGGTGCAGATGGTCAAAGCTGGGTTGAAGGCGATCTATCTGAGCGGCTGGCAGGTGGCGGCGGACGCCAACCTGGCAGGCCAGACCTACCCCGACCAGAGCCTCTACCCGTCGAACAGCGTGCCCACCGTCATCAAGCGGATCAACAACGCGCTGACCCGAGCCGATCAAATCGCGTCGATCAACGGCGGCCACTCGACCAACTGGTACGCGCTGATCGTGGCCGACGCGGAGGCCGGCTTCGGCGGCCCGATCCACGGCTTCGAGTTGATGAAGGGCATGATCGAGGCGGGCGCGGCAGGCGTCCATTTCGAGGACCAGCTTGCCGCGGAGAAGAAGTGCGGCCACATGGGCGGCAAGGTGTTGGTGCCGACGTCGCAGTTCCTCCGCACCCTGTCCGCGGCGCGGCCGAGGGCTACCATCGCGTGCGCGACGGCATGGAGTCCGCCACGGCCCGCGCCCTCAGCTACGCCCCTTACGCCGATCTTCTTTGGTTCGAGACCTCGGAGCCCAACGTCGAGGAGGCCGCGAGGTTCGCCGAGACGGTTCACGCGCGGTTCCCCGGCAAGCTCCTTGCGTACAACTGTTCCCCCTCCTTCAACTGGCGGCAGCACCTCAGCGACGAAGACATCGCCAGGTTCCAAGAGGAAATCGGTGCGCTGGGCTTCAAGTTCCAGTTCATCACCCTCGCGGGCTGGCACCTGCTCAACTATCACACCTTCGACCTCGCCCGAAACTACGGCGCGCGCGGCATGTCCGCCTACAGCACGCTGCAGGACAGCGAGTTCGCCTCCGAGCCCTACGGCTACACGGCGACGAAGCACCAAGCCGAGGTCGGCGCCGGCTACTTCGACGAAGTCGTCCAAGTGGTCACCGGCGGTCAGGCTTCGACCCTGGCGCTGGCGGGCTCCACCGAAGTCGAGCAGTTCAACTAACCGAACTCCCTCCCCGTCCGTTGCGACCGGCCGCCCGCGACCTCCCGCGGTCGGCCATTCTTTTAGCGCACGCCCTTGCGCCGTCAACGCGCGGCGGGTATAAGAACTCAGACTCCATCGAGGCGGAATGCATGGGCGAGTTGGATGGCAAGGTTGCGATCGTCACGGGCGCGAGCCGGGGCCTGGGCAAGGGCGTCGCGACACGTTTCGCGCGCGAGGGCGCGGCAGTGGTGGTGGCGGCGCGTTCCGAACAGGCGAAGTCGGTCCCCGGCACGATTCACGAGACCGTGGCGCGAATTCGGGCGGAGGGCGGGACGGCGCTCGCGGCGCGCTGCGACGTAACCGACGCCGAGCAGGTCGGCTCCATGATTCAGCGCACGCTTGACGAGTTCGGCCGCATCGACGTGTTGGTCAACAACGCCGGCGGGCCGTATCAGTATGAGCGGATCGAGACGTACCCCATGTGGCGCTTGGAGAAGGCGCTCGCTCTCAACGTCACGGGTGTCTTCATTTGCGCGCAGGCAGTCCTGCCGACCATGATCGCCCAGAAGGGCGGCTCGATCATGAACGTGAGCTCGGGCGCCGCGCAGACCTTCCGCTACCCAGGCGATACCGTCTACGGGCTCACCAAGGCCGCCGTGGAGCGCTTCAGCCTCGGCCTCGCCTACGAGGTGCGCCGGCACAACATCTCCGTCGTCGCGGTGCAGCCGGGCATGGTCAAGACCGAGGGCGCGGAGGTCGTGTACCCCAAGGAATTCGACTGGACAGGGTGGCAGGACCCCTTGGATGCCGCCAAGGCCTTCGTCTGGCTGGCTCAGCAGACGGCGGAAACGTTCACCATGCGGGTGGTGCGCTCCCCCGATTTCGGAACGGTCTGGCCCTAGCGCAGCGACACTTCGCCGGCGATGAGGCGCTCGACGGCGCCGTCGTCTTTCCGCAGCAGGAGCGCGCCGTCGAGGTCCACGTCCTCGGCGACGCCCTCGATGGGCGGCGCGCCGGGAAGACCGGGAAACGTGACCACCGCGCGCCTACCGATGACGTTGAGCCTCCCGCGCCACTCGCCGAGCAATGATTCGCCGGCCTTGAGCCGGTCGTAGAGCATCTCGAAGCGCGACAGCAGCGCGGCGAGAACATCGAGGCGGCTTACCTCGCGCCCCGCTTCGCCGCGGAGGCTCGTGGCAGTCTCCGCGATCTCGGGATGGGCCGCCACGTCGAGGTTTACGTTCAGCCCCACGCCGACGATGGCGTACCCGGTGCCGGACGCGCCGGAGGCTGCGTCCACGAGCACGCCGGCGAGCTTGCGGCCTCTCACCTGCACGTCGTTGGGCCACTTGACCTCCGCCTCGACTTCGGCCACATCACTCGCCGCCGCTGCCGCCGCGAGCGGGGCAGCCATGTTGACGCCGGGCAGCAGTCCAGTCGGAGGACGTAGGAGTATCGAGACGTAGAGCGCGGCGCCCTCCGGCGATATCCAAGGCCTACCGAACCGGCCTCGTCCCGCGGTCTGTTCCTCGGCGACGACGACGGTTCCTTCGGGCGCGCCCGAAGCGGCCTCCCGCGCGGCGAGGTCCATGGTTGAAGTCGTGCGCTCGACTACGACGAGGCGTCGGCCTACGTAGGCAGTGGAGAGCGTGGCGCTGATGGCCTCGGCGGTCAGATCACCGGCCATGGCGGCCATTGCCGCCGCGATGGTCCATGACGTCGAGGACCTCGCGGCTGATCGCGGAGAGGCCGGGGTCGATGTTGAGGTTGCGCGAGCGCCGCTCCGCCACCAGGCCGATGGCGGCGTCGAACGGCATCCCGCGCTTCCAGCTCAGGTAGAGCGCGATCACGAACGGAGAGCGGCTGACGCCGGCGGCGCAGTGGACGAGAACGCGGCCGCCGTCTTGCAACAGCGAGTCCATGCATTCGAGCACGTCGGCGATGGAGTCTGGAAGATTGCCCGGCCCGTCGATCAACGGCATGTGCACCAAACGCACGTCCGTCTTGTAGGGCGTGTACCGGTCGAGATTCAGGATGCCGTCGAAGCGGCTCAGGTCCGTCTTGGACGAGGGATACTCCGAGAGCGCGATCTGTTCGGTGACCCAGTCCATAGATGGCGGAAGGCGGCGGGGAGGCGCGTCAATTCTAGCACTCGCAACTCTTGCCGCGTGCGCCGGGACGCGGAACCGCTCAGCGGCAGAGGGAACGCGATATGCCGGGCGCCAAGCTCCTAGCTGCTGGGAGAAGGAGGTTCGCCCGCTGCTCCGGAAGGCTGAACGGCGGATGCCTGTCCGTCATCCGAAAGGCTGAAGGGCGGGTACTTGTCCGTCATCAAGTTCCCGTAAGCCGAGACCCGGATGCCCCAGCGGTTGACTCCCATGATGAACTCGAAGATACCTTCCGGATAATTCCCGGTAACGAGCTTCACCAGGATAACGATGAGGACGGCCAGGCCTTCTATGATGCTCAGGACATAGAGAATGATGATGTGAGGCAGCAGGATCAACCAGCCCAGCACTACCTTGAGCACCAAGAGGAGTCGACTGAGGCTCTCGGGATACTCGACGGTGAGGTCGGCGGGGTAGCCGCTATCCGAGGCTAGGCTGAACGGAGGGTACTTGTCGGTGCCCAACACGCTGCCGTAGAAGGTGACGCGCCAGTTCCACCGCATCACCCCTTCCATGAAGTCGAAGAGCCCGCGGGGATAGCTTCCGGTGAAGAGTATCGCCACGGCGGCGGCGATCCAGGCGAAGTATGACGCAATGCCGAGGAACAAAAGCAGGACATAGTGGGGTATGAGCAGAAACCACTTGACAAGGAACATGAAGCGGTTCGTGCCCTGATCAAGCTCCCCTCGGATGGAAGCGGGGTAGGCGTCGGCCATGACAGACCTCCTTCGATACGCTCCGGTGGTGCCCGCAGGGTAACAGAACACGCCAATTCATGTAAGCGGCTTCGCTAGTGTGCCGCGAAACGCAGCGCGAGCTCGGCGACGCGCCGACCCAGCGTCCGTGCCTGCTCACGGTCGGCCTCCCGTACCGAGCCCGAGGCGGTCGCCCCGTAGTAGGAGCCGGTCTCGCGCATGGCCTCGTTGAAGGGAAGGCCAACCACGATCATCCCTCCAGCGAGCATCCAGTGCAGCAGCGACCATAGGGTGAACTCGATACCGGCGTTCCGCGACGCACCGGCGGTGAAGGCCGCGCCGACCTTGTCTCGAAGTTGCCCATCGGCCCACACATCGCCCACGCGGTCGAGCCAGTCCTTCATCTTGCCGGTCACGCCCGACCAGTTGGGCGAACCGAGAATCAGCGCGTCGGCGTCGAAGAGATCGTCGGGGGCGGCGTCATCGAGCCGCCGAAGCAGCGCCGCAGCGCCGTCGACTGAGTCCACGCCCTCGCCCACGGCGCGCGCCAGTTCTTCGAGAACGTAGCGGCTGTCATAGAGGACGAGCACGCGGACGGGGGATGCGTCTGAAGGCATAGCGCCGGGGCCGTCAGAGCTCTAGGCCGAGCGCCTGGAAGACCTCGGCGAACTGGGCCGGATTCCCCGGATTGTAGAAGGTGTTGGCGAGGGCCACGCTACCGTCCTCTTCAACGACGAAGACGGCTCGCCGTGACCGTTTGCCGGTGTCGTCGAGCACTTCATAGGCGGCGGCGATGGCCAGATCGGAATCGGCGGCGAGTGGGAAGGGGAGGCCGCCCAGCCGTTCGTCAAACGCCGCGTGCCGGTCAAGGCCGTCGGCGCTGATTCCCAGCACCTGCGCGCCGAGATCTACCAGCGTCTCGTGCTCGTCGCGAAACGAGGCGACTTGCGTGGAGCAGGTTGGGGTGTCGTCCTCGGCATAGAAGACGAGAACCGCCTTCCCTTTCGATAGAAGGTCGGCCAGGGAAACGTCGCCCCGGGTACTCGGAACGGTGAACGGCGGAGCCGCGTCGCCGACCCCGATGGGTCTGTTCATGGCGCCACCATCCGGGCCGGGCGGCCCGTAGCAACTAGCCCTTGTACGTGCAGAGCTCGTTGTAGACGCGCAGAATCTCTTCGTCGTCTGGGTTCCGCGTGTAGTACGGCTTGACGACGACGCCGCCGAGCGCCATCACGATGCCGGAGTGGTCGTCGATCACGAACTCGGGCAGCACATCGACGCCGAGTTCGGTCAGCGTCTCTTTGTAGTCCGACAGCGGCTTCAGGTAGCACGTCTGGATGTACTTCCGCAGGTCGTGCCGGTTCACGACCTCCCACCGAATGCCCACGCCTGACCATATGTAGATCTTGTGCCCGTCTTCGACGATCTTGGCGAAGACTTCGTGTACGTGGGGCCTGAGACTTCCGTCGTCCGCGATCAGGGTGTAATCGACATCAAAAAAGACGTTCATAGGTGGGGAGGTCTGGGGCGAAACTTGAGCGATTATACCAGAGGCGCGGACGGCTGGCACACGCGCCGGCGGCAATCCGCGGGAGCTTCCGCGGGATTTCGTGTAGACTTCAGCGGCGGCTGGCGACGCCCCCCGGCGCGCCCGCCGGTCCGAACACTGCGAACGTCAAGGAGCCGAGCGGTGCACAAGCCCGTACCAGTACCCGACGAACTGACCAAGCCGTTCTGGGACGCGGTGGACGCGGGGCGGCTCGAAGTCCAGCGCTGCGCGGCGTGCCGCCATTTCAACCACCCGCCGGTGGACATCTGCCCCGCATGCCACTCGACCGAGTTCACGTTCGAGCCGGTGAGCGGCAAGGGCAAGATCTATAGCTTGACCATCACCCACGATGCGCGACAGCCGGCTTTTTCCGCGATTCAGCCCTACGCTGTCGCCGTCGTCGAGCTCGACGACGAGCCCGGGCTGTTCATGCTGAGCAACATTCCCGGCGCCGACGTGAACGAACTGCGGAACGGCATGGCCGTCGAGGTCGAGTTCGAGGAACTCATCCCGGGCCGGTTCATCCCCCAGTTCCACCTAGTCAAGTAGCCTAGCCGCCACGTCCCCAGGCCGAAGCCAGGGGCATCCATAAGGAGCCGATGACATGTCCAATTCCGGCACGAAAGCCGCGGTCGTAGGGGTCGGCCATTCTAAGGTCTACCGCCGGGCCGACGTTCCCCTGGGGATCCTCGCCCTCGACGCCTGCAAACAGGCGATCGAGGACGCGGGCCTGGCCCCGTCCGACATCGACGGCGTGGCGACGGCGACGTATATGCCGTTTGAGATGGGCGAGGCCGAGCGTCCGGGGATGAACACGCTGACGCCGTCGTTCATGATCGGCGCGCTGGGCCTGGAGGCGAACTGGACCGAGTCGGTGGTAGCCGGCTCGTCGCAGCACTGCGTCATCGAAGCCTCCCACGCCGTCGCCTCGGGGGCCTGCCGCTACGCGCTGGCTTTTCGCGGCCTCTACAACCCCGTAGGCCGCCGCTACGGATCGAGCAGTCCGGCAACGGCCGAGGGCCGGGGGCAGTTCCGCGGCCCCTACGGCATCTTCGCGCCGGGGAGCTTTGCCCACTACGCGCAGCGCCACATGGACCTCTACGGCGGCACGCGCGAGCAGATGGCCCAGTTCGCGTCGAAGAACCGCGACCGCGCGCTGCAGTGGGAGTACGGCTACTGGGCGCAGCACGGCGGGGGCCAGCTCACCGTCGACGACTATATGACGTCACGCATGATTAGCTACCCGCTGTGCATCCACGATTGCGACATTCCGGTACAGGCTTGCGCCGCGTTCGTGCTCACGAACGAAGAACGCGCCAAAGACCTACGGAACCCGCCGGTCTACGTGCGGGGGACCTCGGCGCCGGTGGGCGCGCCCAAGAGCCTGGTGATGTCGCTGGAGGAGTTCATGGAGTGCGGCGCGATGGTCGGCCGGCACCTCTGGCGGCAGGCCGGCGTCGGGCCTGAGGACGTGTCCATCGCGAACCTCTACGACGGCTTCAGCATGCTCACGCCGATGTGGGCCGAGGCCCTGGGGTTCTGCGGCGAAGGCGAGGGCTTCTCGTGGATGAACGAGACCTCGCTGCCGCTGAACACGTCGAGCGGCAACCTAGGCTCGGGCCGCACCCACGGCATCTCGCAGATGCTCGACTCGGTGCTCCAACTCATGGGCCGCGCCGGCCCACGGCAAGTCGAGGGCGCGGAGCTCGCCGTCGCTACCGGTTACCTGCTGGACTCCGGCCGGGGGATCGTGTTCGGGAAGGACCCGCGCTAGGGCAGGGGGCGACCGGCCGAGGCGCGCGTGGCGGCGACCGTAGGTAGCCACTGCCCCAATGGGAATCGATATGACTACTGTCGAGAACACCATACGTCTGCCGAAGGATCTGACTGGCTCGGCGCTTGGGACTTTCGGAACGATACTTGCAGATCCGCCATGGCGATTTAGCAACCGCACTGGCAGAGTTGCGCCTGAGTACCGTCGATTGCCTCGATATGAATCGCTTGACTTGCGTGAGATCAGGAATCTGCCAGTTCCAGAGTTGTCGTCAGACAACAGCCACCTCTACCTATGGGTACCCAACGCCTTAATCCAACACGGTTTGGAAGTGATGAAGGATTGGGGTTTTGAATACAAGACAAACATCGTTTGGTACAAGATCCGCCAGGATGGTGGACCCGATGGCCGCGGTGTCGGTTTCTACTTCCGCAATGTGACTGAACTGGTTCTCTTTGGTGTACGTGGCTCTCTACGAACTTTCGATCCCGGTCGGAGGCAAGTGAATGTAATAGCAGCACGAAAGCGAGAGCATTCTCGGAAACCGGATGAGCTGTACGACGTCATTGAACAATGTAGCCCTGGGCCATATCTGGAGTTATTCGCACGGCACAGGCGCGCTAACTGGGTGCAATGGGGGAACGACATGAATGGGGTGGTCTCTGGGACCTCTAGAGATGCGGTGCTGATGTCGGATCATGGTCCCTAACTGGAGGATGCCTACTGGCATCGCTGACGGAGGGGTGACCGGGAGGTAATCAGAGTGGGACCAACAGATCTGCAAGCTGATAACGCCGGGCTTGTCACAGGCTCCGACCTCGACAGGGAATTAAGACAACGCCGTAAGTCATTTATGGAGAGGTCGATTCTCCTTGCTCAGGAGGCGGACTATACAGAGCAAGGATGGGAGGCAGTCAGGCACGGCAAGAAAACCGTGCGTGTCCGGAAGCCGAAACCCTCTGATCAACAACTCGAGGACGATGTGTGGTCATTGCTTGCGCGAATGCGGTTCAACCATATGAGCAGTGGCCGCAGCTTTACGATACCGGTCAGCGAGTTGCATGCGAACGTTCCTCCCAAGCAGATCGACGTTCTAGCCGTTGACGACGAGACAGCACTCGTCGTCGAATGTAAAGCATCAGAGCAACTCAGATCGAGGTCACTTCAGAAAGATCTCAACGAAACTCGGGCGTTACAACAGCCAATTCGAACTTGGATCAACTCGCAATTCGACGACCGTCGGAGAGTCTGCTTTATCTATGTGACCAGAAATATCCGTTGGAGCTCTCCGGACCGCGAGCGAGCGAAGGGGCACCAGATTGCGATCATTCATGATTGGAGGATCGAGTACTACCGAAAGTTGGTTGAGATAATCGGTCCCGCTGCCAGACACCAACTGCAAGCCGATCTCTTGGAAGGGTCTCCTATCCAAGGCCTCAGAGCAACGGTCCCGGCACTGAGGGGTACGTTCGGGAGTAAGAGGTTCTATCAGTTTGCCATCGAACCGGAGCGACTCCTCAAGCTGGCATATGTAAGTCACCGAACGAAGATTGATGGGGAAGCAATTGGCACATACCAAAGACTTCTTAAGAAGAAGCGTCTTAAGGACATCGCTAAGCACATCAACGACACTGGCGGTGTGTTTCCCACAAGTATTGTTGTAAACTTTCGGAAAGACAAGCGTCTAAGGTTCGATCCAGCGGGTGCTTCAGATGATGCTCCTACCGTACTTGGGACACTTCATTTGCCCAATGTCTATAAGAGTGCATGGGTCATTGACGGTCAACACCGGCTCTATGGGTTCTCGCTGAGTGATTGGGCCTCGAAAGGGAAAGTACCTGTGCTGGCCTTCGAGGGGCTGGACCCTCGCGACGAGGTCAGCCTGTTTGTGGACATCAATAACAAACAGGTCAGAGTCCCGCGGGCCTTGCTGGTTCAGCTTGAACCAGAATTGTCCCTTGGACAGGATCAGCCCGAACAGAGCCTAAGCGCCTTGCATTCTCAACTGGCAAACGACCTCTCCCAGAGCGACGACTCCCCGCTTTTAGGTCGAGTGACGTCCGAGTGGGACACCGACACCGTCAACAAGCCTGTCACATTACCGCAACTGGCCACTAGTATAGCTAGCAGTCGGCTCGTGGGTTCAATACGTGGAGGGCTTTTGCAACAGGGGTACCTCTATGATCGGGATACACAGACCACTCGCCAGAGGGCCAGAGTAACCATTGAAAAGTACCTTACCCTGTTCTCGGAGGGTGCTGCCGAATACTGGGAAAGAGATCCAGGCCCTCGGGCGGGCGGCTTCCTGTGCACCAACCTCGGCATCAGTTCGCTATTGCGGGTATTCCAGGCCGTACTTGAACACGTAAATTACACCAATAATGACATAGAGTTTCATAAACTCTCTCCCGACGCAATCGTTGGTAGCGTCGGTCAGTTCGTTTCTCCAATCGTAGATTGGTTCAACACAGAATACGACTCCAACCAGTCAAGATTCCAGGGCCGTTTTGGGAGCGGCGCACCGATAATATACGCCTTCGAAATGATGGGTATCATTCACGACCGCTTCCCATCATTCGACCCTCCTGGTCTGGCTAAGCACAAACAAGAGGGCAGCGCTGAAACCATAACCTACGCCCAGCAGATGATTACTGAGATCGAGGACGCTATGAGGAAACTAACTTTCGCTGTATTGAAGGCGAAGTTTGGTGAGGATGAGTCGGAGTGGTGGCGGAAAGGCGTTCCGCAGACGGTTCGAAGCTCTGCAGCAAGTAAGGCTGAGTTCAACGAAGAGGGTGGAAGCCCCCATCAATTCTTGGATCTGATCGACTACAAGAAGATTGCGGAACAGTCAATAGTCTGGCGTGACTTTGAGAGCCACTGGACTGTCGATAAGTCACAGCGGTCAAAACAAAGCAGACTAGCGTGGATGGACCGCCTAAACATCATCAGAAACCGTCTCTCTCATTCTGGCAGGCGACATGTGGCGAATGATGAGATTGAGTTCCTCGAAACGATTTGGACTCACGTTGGCGGTGAATTGGAACGGTCGGCCACCCGATCTCCGTAGCACAGGGTGTGATGTGGGGCATCAACGCCGGCGATCGGTGATCCCGGCTGACCAAAAGAGGAATCAAACGAGAGAAGAAAACGAGGATTGTAGGCCGTCGCGCCGAGGCGCGCGTGGCGGGAAAGGGTGGGAGTCGAACCCACCGCGGACGCCGAAGGGCGCCCGCCAACGGGTTTGAAGCCCGCGAAGCCCACCGGGACCCATCCTCTCCCGCGGGGCGTGGCTAGGCGATGGCCGCCTCCACGCGCTTCTGCATTTCCTTCTTGGGCAGCGCGCCGACGATCTGATCGACCGGCTTGCCGTCCTTGAAGACCAGCAGCGTCGGAATGCTCCGGATCCCGTACTTCATCGAGACTTCCGGATTCTCGTCCACGTTCAGCTTCGCGAAGCCGACCTTGCCTTCGTACTCGGTCGCGAGCTCGTCGACGATGGGGGCTACCATCCGGCACGGGCCGCACCAGACGGCCCAGAAGTCCACCACGACCGGTGTCGTCGCCTCCACCACGTCGCTCTCGAAGCTGCTGTCCGTTACCTCAAATGCCTTGGACACGTTGTGTCGCCCCTTTCCGCGGCCCTCGACGAGGGCCTATCCGCATGAACTCTCAGAGGAATTTGCCTCCGGTGTTCCGGCCGAGCGATTGTTGCCGCTCCCATCCCATTATGCCGTACGCGTCGATTAGGAGTTGAGCTGTGCCGGGTCCGGTTGGGACTCCGACGGCTCGGGGACGTCGGCCCAGCCTTCCTGCACCATGCGGAAGGCGAGGGCCACGGCGTTCTGGATGTCGCCGGCGTCACTGCGCCCGTGGGCCATGACGACGTTGCCCTGAACGCCCAGCAGCGGCGCGCCCCCGATGCGGCTGTAGTCCCATTGGGCCAGCGTATTCCGCAGGGCGGGAGCCCAGAGAGCGGCGCTGAGCCGCGCCCCCAGGCTCTTTCGAAGAGATTCCTTGATCGACTTGAAAATGGACTCGGCGAGCCCCTCGGCCAGCTTGAGCACCACGTTGCCCGTGAAGCCGTCCATCACGTAGACGTCCGCCGTACCCTTGGGGAGGTCGAAGCCCTCGGCGTTGCCGATGAAGTTGAGACCGCTCTCCTTGAGCAGTTGATGGGCGTCCCGCACCAGCTTCGTCCCCTTGCTCTCTTCCTCGCCGTTGCTCACCAACGCGACACGGGGTGCGGGCACTTGGAAGACTTTCGCCATGAAGTCGCTGCCGACCCGGCCAAACTGCGCGAGGAAGGGGGGGCGGCACTCCACGTTGGCCCCGATGTCGAGCATCATCGACACGTGACCCTCGAGGCTGGTATAGAGCGTGGCGATGGCGGGGCGCTCGATACCGCGCATCATGCCCAGGCTGAAGAGCGAATAGGTGGCGATGGCGCCAGTGTTGCCCGCGGAGACAAAAGCCTGGGCCTCGCCGGTGCGCACGAGATCCAGTCCGACGGATATCGAGGACCCTTTCTTGTCCCGCCACGCGGCGGTCGGCGCCTCGCTCATGCCGACGACTTGCTCGGCCTCCACGGGAAAGACGCGCCCGTTGCGTCCGCCACGGCGCTCGATTTCGCGGGCCAGCGTGTCTTTCTGGCCAACGAGCTTGATATCGACGCCGAGGTCGCGGGCCGCTTGGAAACAGCCAAGAGCAATGGCCTCGGGGGCATGGTCGCCACCCATCAAGTCGACTGCAATGGTCGCCACGTGGTTGCCTCGTACGGAGCGGGTAAAGCGTGCAGTGGTAGTGTACCGGAAGCCGTCGGAGTCGCCAACAGACTGGCGCCGCGTCAGCCAATCCCCCGTGCCGCCAGTTCCATGACCCCGCCCGCCACGAGGGGAACTTTGAAGTTGTCGTCGAGGCCCGCCATCGGCGTCAACTCGGCAAGGGCGGCGGCACCGGCCCCGATCAGCATCAAGGGATAGGTGGTCTCGACCACCCCCGCAAGAAGGATCGAGCCGATGGCGACGGCGACGGCGAAGAACGCCGCAGCGCCTTCAAGGCTCTTCTTTCCGATCCGCACCGAGCCGAATCGCTCCCCGACCAGCGCGGCCGCCGGGTCGCCCAGCGAGAGAGAGTAGAGCGCGAGGATGGCGAAGGGCCGGTCGATGACCGCGATGCAGATGGCGGTGGCGGCGAGCATCCACGTCGAGCCGAACACGGCCCGCCCCTCCGCCGTCTTGGTGAGCGGGCCGAACAGCTTCATCAGACCGCGGTTGAGCCGGCCGGAGCGAAAGCGAGCGATCTCAAGCGCTATAGCGACGGCGGCGGCGGCGACCGCGACAGGCAGCACGAGCTCCTTGTCGAGGAATACGTAGAGGGTGGGGAAGGTCGAGCCCGCCGTCAGGTGAAAGATGCGGCGCTGGATACCGGCGGCGCGGCGGTCCACCTGACCGGGTTCGTCTGGACCGTTGGGCGTGTCGGAAGACATCCCAGCAAGGGTAACAAAAGGAAGCGGCGTCGTTCGGGCTATTCGGCGCGCGGCGGCGCGGTCGCCGAACCCTTCGCGACGTAGTCCGCGGCGGCGGCCTTCACCGCGTCCGTGACGAGAACGGCGCTGTGCGTCTTCGCCGGCGGCAACCCACCAAGGGCCTCGGCGACATCGGCACGGGATATCTTGACCGCATCCTCCACGGTCAGGCCGGCAATAAGCTCGCTGATCATGCTGCTCGCGGCGATGGACGTGCTACATCCCTCGACGCGCCACTTTGCCTCTTCGATTACTCCGCCGCGAACTCGAAGCTGGAGGCGCAGTATGTCGCCGCACGCCGGGTTGGTGATGGAGCCCTCGCCGTCGGGGTCGGCAATCTCGCCCACGTTACGCGGGTGGCTGAAGTGGTCGAGCAGGACCTCGCTGTACGCCACGGCGCCCCTCCGCCAGCCGCTATGTCAGAGGGCGCGGACCGTTCTTGGGGTTCCGCACGCTCTCGATGACGCCGGGCAGGGTATCGATCACGTAATCGATCTCTTCCCGCGTGTTCTCCGGGCCGAGGGTCAGGCGCAGGGCGCCGATGGCGAGGTCCGCCGGCACGCCAAGCGCCATCAGCACGTGCGACGGATCGAGCGAGGCGGTGCGGCAGGCGCTGCCCGTCGAGGCCGCGATTCTCGCGTCGTCGAGGGCCATCAGCGTCCACTGCGAGTCGGTGCCGTCGAACGAGAAGTTGACGTTATTGGGCAGCCGCCGGTCCTCGGAGCCGTTCAGGTGCGCCCCAGGGATGCGCTCGCGCACTCCTTCGATGAGGCGGTTGCGAAGTCCAAGGACGTGCTCCCGGTTCGAGTCGCGTTCCTCGACTGCGATGGAAAGAGCGCGGGCCAGCCCGACGATCCCCGCGATGTTCTCCGTCCCCGCCCGCCGGTTACGCTCGTGACTGCCGCCCACCTGTTGCGACTCAAACGGCGTCGCCCGCCGGAGGTAGAGCACCCCGACTCCCTTCGGCCCATTGAACTTATGCGCCGAGAGGCTGAGGGCATCGACGCCGAGCGTATCGACGTCCAGGTCAAGGTAAGAAGCGCCCTGCACCGCGTCGGTGTGGAAGACGATCTGAGCACCGAGCTGCTTCGACTTCGCCTCGACCAGCCGAGCAATATCGGCGATGGGCTGCACCGTGCCCACCTCGTTGTTGGCGAGCATGATGCTGACGACGGTCGTGCGCTCGCCGATCGCCCGTTCGAGGTCGTCCAAGTCCACCAACCCGTCGGAGTCGACGGGGAGGTAGGTCACCTCAAAGCCAAGCTTTTCAAGCGTGTGGCAGGCGTGGAGCACGGCGTGGTGCTCCACGCTCGTCGTGATGACGTGGTCGCCGTGCTCGCGCAGGGCCAAGGCGGCGCCGCGAACGGCGGCGTTGTCCGACTCGGTGCCGCCGCTGGTAAAAATCACCTCGCTGGGCTTGCACCCTAGCGCCTCGGCGACGATGGCGCGGGCGTTCTCCATCGCCTGCCGGCACTCCTGCGCCGGCCCGTACATACTCGAAGCGTTATAGAAGCAGTCGGAGAAGAAGGGCAGCATCGCCTCGACGACCTTGGGATGCGCCGCGGTCGTCGCGGCATGGTCCAAGTAGATAAACCGGTCCTGCTCTTGCTCCATACGCGCCGATCCGCCCCCTTCGAGCGTGCCGCCATCGTAGCACCGCCCCAAGAGAAGGGTCAACGAACCCGGCGCCGGGCTACGGCGCTATCCTAGACCGGCAAGATCAATCCCAGGCCCCGAGCCACGCCTTCGCCATAGGCCGGGTCGGCTTTCCGGAAATGGCTGATCTGGCGCTGCTGGATCTCCTCGGGAACCGACTGCATAGCCCGCACGAGGTTGTCGATCAGCCGTTGCCGTTGATCCGGTGTCATGAGTCGAAAGAGATCGCCTGCCTGGGTGTAGTCATCGTTCCCCGCGCGGTGATCGTAGCGGTCCGCATCGCCCTCGATCTCGAGCGGCGGCTCTAGGGCTCCGGTTTGTACGGGCCCGCCAAAGCTGTTGGGCTCGTAGTTCACCGCGCCGCCGTCGTTTCCGTCGAACCGCATCGCGCCGTCGCGGTGATAGGAGTGCACCGGACAACGGGCACTGTTGACCGGCAGCGCCTCGTAGTTCACGCCCAGACGGTAGCGGTGCGCGTCCGCATAGGAGGCGATGCGGAATTGAAGCATCTTGTCGGGGCTGTGGCCAATCCCAGGGACTTGATTGGCGGGAGAGAACGTGGACTGTTCGACTTCCGCGAAGTAGTTGTCCGGGTTCCGATTGAGCTCGATGACGCCCACTTCCATGAGGGGGTACTGGCCGTGAGGCCAGACTTTGGTGAGGTCAAAGGGATTGTAGGGCGTGTACCCCGCGTCGGTCTCCGGCATGACTTGGACGAAAACCCGCCACTTCGGGTGGCCGCCCCGCTCAATTGCGTCAAAGAGGTCGGCCTGGTGCGACTCTCTATCGGCGCCGATGACCGCGGCAGCCTGTTCGTCTGTCAGGAAATCGATCCCTTGAAGCGTCTTCAGGTGAAACTTGACCCAGAACCGTTGATTCGCCGCGTTGATGAAGCTGTAGGTGTGGGAACCATAGCCGTTCATGTGACGGTACGACTTTGGGATACCGCGGTCGGAGAAGAGCATCGTGATCTGGTGGAGGCTCTCCGGGGAGAGGGACCAGAAGTCCCACATGGCGGTAGGGTTGCGGAGGTTGGTCTTTGGATCGCGTTTCTGGGAGTGGATGAAGTCGGGGAACTTGTAGGGGTCGCGCACGAAGAAGACAGGGGTGTTGTTGCCGACGAGGTCCCAGTTCCCCTCCTGGGTGTAGAACTTCATTGCGAAGCCGCGGACGTCACGCTCGGCATCGGCGGCGCCCCGCTCCCCCGCCACGGTGGAGAACCGGAAGAAACAAGGCGTCTGCTTGCCGACATCGGAGAAGAGGTCCGCCTTCGTGTACTGGGTGACGTCGCCGGTCACGGTGAGCGTACCGTAGGCGCCCGAGCCTTTCGCATGCACGACGCGCTCCGGAATCCGTTCGCGGTTGAAGTGGGCGTGCTTCTCGAAGAGTTGCCAGTCCTGGACGAGGAGGGGGCCCCGCGGCCCGGCCGTGAGGCTGTTCTGATTGTCGCCGACGGGAATGCCCGCGGCCGTCGTGATTCGCGTCTCGTCTACCATCGCGTTTCCTCCTTCCTTCCAAAGGCGCGCCGCGATGCGACGCGGCTCTGCTGCTGAACTTGCAAGATCACTTCATGCATTAAGGTATACGCCGCAGGCGAGAATGCAGTTCCGGAACGGCGAGCCGCATGAGCCTCAACGGCGACCACCGCCCGCAGCCTCACGCGGCGTTGTGCTAGACTCATGGCGCCCCGCTACTGAAGTGCCGCAGCCTTCGGAGGACTCAGTTGGACTACAGCTTCGCTCCCGAACACGACGCCTTTCGCGGCGAGGTCCGCGAGTTTATCCAGCGGGAGCTGCCTCCACGCATCGCGGCAGGCGAGGACGCCTACAGCGACGAGAATTTCGACGACGCCATGACCTTCCGGCGAAAGCTCGGCGGGAAGCGTTGGATCGGCATTGGCTGGCCCACCGAGTACGGCGGCCTTGGCGCCACCCCGATGATGCAGGCCATCTTCCACGAGGAGATGATCTATCTCAACGCCCCCCTTGACCCCCAAGCGTATCAGGTCGGCCCCGCCATCATCGAATTCGGCGGGGAGGACCTGAAGAAGAAGTTCCTCGCCGCCACGGCCAACCAGGAGATCCTCTGGTGCCAGGGCTTCTCCGAGCCCAACGCCGGCTCCGACCTCGCTTCGCTCCAGACCGCCGCGACCGCCGACGGCGACGACTACGTCATCAACGGCCAGAAGATCTGGACCTCTCAGGCCCACCGCGCCGACTACATTCACATCCTCACCAGGACCGACCCCGACGCGCCCAAGCACAAGGGCATCTCCTACTTCCTTCTCGACATGAAGACGCCGGGGATCACCATCAGTCCGCTCATAAGCATCGACGACGTCCACCACTTCAACCAGGTCTTCTTCGACAACGTGCGGGTACCGAAGGGCAACATGATCGGCGACGAGAACCAGGGCTGGTACGTCGCCATGACCACCCTGAACAACGAACGTTCGGGCATCCGGGACGTGTCCCGCGCGCGCCGCACCTACGACCGGTTAGTCAAGGCTCTGGGCGAAACGCCGGCCCTCGCGCCCGTCCGCCGCGACCCCATCGCGCGTCACCGGCTGGCGGAACTGGCAATTGAGGTGCAGACCAGCCGGACCCTCTCTTATCACGTGGCATGGATGCAGGACAACGGCATCCAGCCCAACAGGGAGGCGTCGATGGCGAAGCTGTTCGCCAGCGAGCTCCACCAGCGCATCACCAAGGCGGGGCTGGAGCTTCTCGGCCTCTACGGCCAAGCCATGCCCGGCGACCGGTACGCTCCCGTACACGGCGCAATTCCCTTCGAGTCGTTGAGCAACATAGCCAACACCATCGCCGCGGGCAGCTCCGAGGTGAACCGCAACATCATCGCCACCCGGGGCCTCGGTCTACCGCGCTAGCCCGCGAGCTCATGGACGCGATCGACTACACCCCGTTCGATATCCCCGAGATCAGCATGATGGCGTTCTACCCGCAGCGGGTGTGGGCGCCGCCCCCCGACGGCGCCGAGGACGTGATGGTCCCCGCTGCCCCCGGCGTCGCGCTCTCCGCCCGTTTCTACAAACACGACCCGTCCGCTCCCACCATCCTTTTCTTCCACGGCAACGGCGAGGTCGCCTACATGTACGACGACATCGCCCCGCACTACCATCGTGCCGGCGCCAACTTCTTCGCCGTCGACTTTCGCGGCTACGGCAGAAGCGGCGGCTCCCCCAGCTTTTCGACCATGATCGGCGACGCCAACGCTTCCTTCGAGTTCGCGAAGGGTAACCTGGAGGAGGCGGGCTTTACCGGCCCCCTATTCGTGAAGGGCCGCTCGCTGGGGACGCACGCCGCCATCGAGGCGGCGGCCCGCCACGGCACCGAGCTCCGCGGCCTAATCATCGAGAGCGGCTCGGCGACGATGGACCGAATGGCGGGCCGCTACGGACTCGACCCCGAATCGCCTGCGATCAAGGAAACCCTCCGGCGGCACGAGGAGAAAGTGCGCTCGATTACACTGCCACTCCTCATCATCCACGGCGAGCGCGACGATCTCGTGCCGCCCGAAGCCGCAGTGGCGCTGTACGACATGGCGGCCTCGGAGCACAAGGAGATCGAGCTGATCCCGGGGGCGGGGCACAACGACCTGCTCTGGGTCGGCATGGCGCAATACTTCGGGGCCGTCGCCCGCTTCATCGCTGCGTTCGGCGCGCCGGATGGGTCCGAATGAGCACGGCGGACTTCTCCACCAGGTTTGCCGGCCCCTTCGCGGAAGGCGACCTCGCCCTGCTCATCGACAGCCGGGGGCGTCAGTATCTCATCACCCTCGGCGCGGGACAGGTCTTCCATAGCCACTTTGGCGCCGTCCCCCACGACGAGGTCATCGGGCGTGATCAGGGGGCGCGGGTGCGCAGCGCGTCGGGGAAAATGGTGATCGCCCTCAAGCCTTCTCTTTCCGACTACGTCATGAATATGCCCCGCCACTCGCAAATCATCTATCCCAAGGACGCGGCGGCGATCCTCTTCTACGGCGACATGTACCCAGGCGCGACGGTGTTCGAGGCCGGCCTCGGTTCGGGGGCGCTCGCGCTCGCGCTGCTCCGCGCCGTCGGCCCTGCCGGCAAGCTGATCAGCTACGAAACGCGCCCCGACCCGCTCGTGGGCGGCCCGCGGAACGTGGAGCGCTACCTAGGCGAGAGCCCCAACCACACCGTCCGCGAGCGCGACGTTTACGACGGTATCGACGAGGACGGACCCATCGACCGGATCGTGCTCGACGTGCCCGAGCCTTGGCGCGTCGTTCCGTCCGCGGGGGAGCGGCTGCGGCCTGGCGGCATCCTGATCGTGTACCTGCCGACGGTGCTCCAAGTACATCGCGTACACCTCGAGCTCGGCGCGCATCCCGCCTTCGAGCTGGCGGAGACCTTCGAGCTCATGCAGCGTCCCTGGCACCTCTCGGAATCGAGCGCGCGCCCCGACCACCGTATGGTCGCCCATACCGGCTTCATCACGCGGACGGTGCGCTGCGAGCCCCGGGCGGAGCGCGATCCTCTCCCAGAGGGAACGGAAGGCTAGGATCTGCCCGCGCGCGGAGGGCCGTGCAACGTTGACACGGCGGCGCATCCCTTCCTATCCTTCGTTCACCGGGTTACGACGTTGGACTGACCGGCGGAGGTAGACCATGCCCCAGAAGCGCGTCGACATCATGCACCTCAACGAAGCCCCTTGGGTCCGCGAGGTCGAACCGCAGAAGGGTCCGCGCAAGCTCGGCGCGCAGGTCATCGGCGACCTCGACGAGGGGTTGCGCGCGATGATCATCGCGCTTGCGCCGAACAAGCCGGGCAACCTGCACAGCCACTCCCAGGACGAGATCATCCACATCCTGGAAGGCGGCGTGACGATCGGTAAGCGAGAGCTCGGCCCCGGCCACGTGATGTTCATCAAGGCGGATACGCAGTACAAGTTCGACACCGGCCCCGACGGCGTTCGTTTCATGAACATCCGACCCGGTCCCGCCAACTACCACATGGTGGGCAAGGAGCCGGTGGCGGAACGGTGGAACGTCGGCAAGGTGAGGTCGTGAGCGTCGGCGGGCCATCTCGTGAGCGCTCGTGAGCGTTTGGCGCCATCTCGTGAGCGTTTAACGGCCATTTAGCGGTCGTTGGACCGCGTTTCGTCCGTACTTCGTCCATGGTTGGACCGCGTTTCGTGCATGATTGGACGCGCCGACGCGTGCGGGCGCGCTAGCCCTGCTGCTTCGACCACACGCCGGGGGCGCCGGTCCGCCATAGGTCGCAGCGGATGCAGCGCCGCGCCTCGGCGACGGCCTCGTCTTTCGCGTAGCCCCGCTCGACGAGTTCGAAGGTCACGTTGCGTTGCGGGGCCTCGGCCATGGGCATGGGCGTGACGGGCTTGCCCTGCGCCGCGATGTCGGCGCGCATCCGCATCTCCGAGCCCGGCGCGGGCGCGAAGACCTCCGAGATATCGCCGTCGCCGCCGAGGAAGCGGTCGATAGCGACGGCGGCGCGCTTCCCTTGGTCCATGGCGTCGACGATGCTGCCCGGACCGGTGACCGCGTCGCCGGCGGCGAAGACGCCCTCGCGGTTGGTCATACACGAATCGAGATCGGTGAGGACTCGCCCGCGCGGGCCGAGATCGAGCTTCCAGGAGGCCGGAGCCTCGACTTCGAGGCCCAGCGAGACCAGCACCAGATCGGCGGCGATGGTGCGGCGGCTCCCTTCGACGGCGCCCAGCGTCTCGCGGCCCAACTCGTCGGTGGCGACGACTTCGAGGGACTCGGCGGCGACTTCGACGCCGCCGCCGGCTCGCCGCACCGCCACGACGCGCATGAGCGGAAGAGTCTCAACACCTTCCGCCTCGGCGTCGGCTATCTCGTGGTCGTGGGCCTCGGCGGTGGCGCGGTCGGACGGCATGAGGACGGCAACGCGAGCTGCGCCGAGGCGCAGCGCCGAGCGGGCTGCATCCATCGCTACGTTGTCGCCGCCGATCACGACAACGCTTGGCGGGGCGCTCCCCAGCCGACCCAAGTTGACGTCACGAAGGAAGGCGGCGGCGTACTCGACGTCTTGGCCCACTTCCCCACC
Source organism: Dehalococcoidia bacterium (assembly GCA_965261455.1). Classification (GTDB taxonomy): domain Bacteria; phylum Chloroflexota; class Dehalococcoidia; order SHYB01; family SHYB01; genus DAOUKH01. The sequence continues at coordinate 1,495,793 of OZ253453.1, forward strand.
GGGCAAGGCTGTACCGGAAGGATCGAGGGGCCGCGGCTTCGTCTGACCGACCGCGAGGAGGACGGCGTCGTACTCGTCGATTAGCTCGTCGATCGACTCCACTCGCACGCCCGTGCGTACCTCGACCCTCGTGGCGCAAATGAGGCCGATTTCGCGTTCGAGCAGATCGCGGGGAACCTTGTATTCAGGGAGTCCCACGGCGAGCATGCCGCCGAGCTTTGGCATCGCTTCGAATAGTGTTACGTGGTGGCCGCGGCGGCTGGCAAGGTAGTAGACGGAGGTCAGGCCCGCCGGCCCCGACCCGACGACGGCTACGCGCTTCCCCGTCGGCGGGGCCGCGGTGGGACTGGGCCCGCCGGAGCCGTGTTCGGCCGCGGCGCGCTTGACGGCGTTGATAGCGACCGGCGCCTCCATGATGCCGCGACGGCACCACGGCTCGCAGGGGCGGTAACAGATCAGCCCGCAGACCACGGGGAGGGGAATGGCCTCGCGCACCGTGGCGTGGGCCTCGGAGAACCGCCCCTCGGCCACGTAGCCCATGTAGCGCGGCACGTCGACCTCCGCGGGGCAGGCGGCGACGCACGGGGCGATCAGGCGCTTGTCTTCCTCGAACTCCATAGGATCACATTGTGTGGGGCTTTGCGTCATTGCGCCAGCGTCCGCCTTCTGAACCTGCCCAGGAGATGGGGGCCGGAGGGGAGGGCGGTTCGCGAACCGCCCCTACGGGAGGGAGGCGCCGGCGGGCGGCGCAGGGTGGCGGGCTTCGATAGGCTTTGGCGGTTGAAAGGGGGCCCCTCACCTCGATCCTCTCCCGGTGGAGACCCTTGCATTACTGGACTGAATGACGCTAGGAGGCGGACTTTGACTACCCGTGGTGGTTGTAAGGAGGCCCCTCATCTCAATCTTCTCCCGCTGGGAGAAGAGGCAAGACCTCCCGGCCCCACCCATGTTTGGGCCTGCGGGCGGGTTGCGCAGAAGAGACCCCCTACCGGCGGAGAAGTTTGCGACCCTCGGTAACGGGGAAAAGAACGGGGTATTGATGTTCACAGCCCAGCCGATCGGAGCAGACATCGTTTTTCTTACCACACCGGGGGCAGACAGCGTATGCGGCCATTCCGGCTTGGCGCAGGTACTCCTGCATGGTCCTGTCCGCCTTTTCTTGATTGCATGGCTGACACGCCAATGCAATATTCCAATTAATGGCACGTCCTCCTCGTGAGGCAGGAACAACATGGTCTTCCGTCATCTCTGGCTCCTCGAACTTCCCAGTACAGATATAGCAACGACCCGCCTGTTGTTTGTACAAGAGTCGGAGATTTGGAGATGTTTGGGGATCCCGTTTTGCCGACATTAAGTATGGATATTCCGCAGTCAGAAGGACTTTATCGGAGTCCTTCTGCGTTAGCTTGAGCGAATAAGAGCCAGTGCGTCGCTCGTTATAAGCCGAATCTATCCGTGGGTCGCAAAGTCGAGGTAGTGAAATGGAGTCGTTTGGGCGGGTATGGTCACTTGTGACAAGCCTATGCGTAGGGCAAGAGGGGCAGTGCCATGCCCATACCGGTGCAAACCGGTGGGCCCAAATAGCACAGTCGCAGGTATAGCACCGTCCATTTTTAGGACCATACCGATGTCGTCCACTACCACCGTCACGAAGAATGATAAGTAGTGGGCAATGGAGCGATCCGCCTTGCCGTCCGTCCTTCACCTCCCAAATCATTGGAGAGGATAGTGACGACGGGCGGGAAAGAGCAATGGGGAGATGTCACGTGGGGCGGCGAACAGCGGAGCGGCGCCCTTCGGGCGCCCGCGCGCCTTGCGGCGCGCGCCCTCTCTCAGTCTCCCCCAGAGGGGGAGAGGCCGGAGGGGACGGGCGCCCACAAGAGGCGCCCCTACGGGGAGGCTTGGAGCAGCCGGGCGACGGCGTGTTCGACGGCTTTGCCTTCGGGGGACTGGCGCAGCCATTGGCGCAGCTCGCGGCGGGCGATGGTGACGGTGACGCGGTCGCGTTCTTGGCGAAGCTGCGCTAGGCGCTGGGCCGCGCCGTCCGCGGCCACCTGCCCCGCCTGGGAAACCTCGACGTGCAGGCCGTTCGCGGGGTCGAACTCCGGGATGGGCAGCTTCCACAGGTGCTTCTGCAGGTCACGTGCTCCGAACTGGCCCTTCGACATTAGCGGCGTCACTAGTGCATAGAGGGCATCGCTATTGATGATGGACAGTAGGTAATTGGCTTCCTGCATATCCTTGCAGGCAATCCAGAACAGCTTGTAGTCAACCACAACCCTACGATCTTGGATCATTGAGGCGGTTGGTTGACCGGCAGATGTGTATACCACCCGGACCGGCCTGTCGGCCGGGTTCTCCTGCCATTCAAGTTGCGCCGACAGTTTGCCGTAGTAGTCCAACTGCCCCAACAGATCCATCTTGTTGGCTTCCGCTCTGTTCGCCTCCCACAGGCGGCTGACGGTCCGCCAGCGGTCGCGCATCCGCTGGCCCAACGCTCCGAGATTAATGCCACCCACGCCGCTGGTGTCGGCGGGTAGGCTGTGGTCGCCCTGTCTGAACGGCAAGACTGCTTTGAGTGGGTCGAGGGTCGCATAGGGGACGAGACTCTCGCCCAGATGAACGTCGAACACGTGGGCCGCTTCTATCGTCTGCTCCGAGATGGCGGCAAGTTCGAGGCTGCGCCAAGGCTCCTTGTCCTGCGAGCCTCGCCGCGGGTTTACGGTGACGGTCTGACCGGCCTGAATCGCGGCCGGGTTCTCGGTCTCTTCTACAAAGAAGAGGCAACGGGGCACGATGACCGCTCCCTGGCGAGAGTGGCCGGCATAGGGGGAGCCACCGCCGACGGATGTATCGGTGATGGCGGCGGGCACCCTCCGCATATCGGCCGCTCCGGCCTTGCCGAGCCATCGCTCCACCTCGCCGGCTAAGGGCGTCGCCTTCGCCGTGTCGCCTTCGCCCACTCGTTGGGCGAAGACCACGGACGCGGGGACGGGAAAGAAGGTGTTTGGCTCCAGCTTCTCGAGGTCCCATGCGGTCTTGTGGCCGAAGTCAACCCCTAGACCTCGCCCACTGCGTCTTGCTTGCCATGAACCTGCGCGCCACTTCGTGTACTGACCAGCCTGGAGGGCGCTGTGGGGCATCACCATGCCGATGACGCCGCCATCCTTCAGGTAGAGGTCGACGCTGCGGGTGAAGAAGAGCCCCGCGACGTCTTGGTGGGTGGCATAGCGGCCGCCAGCCCAGATGCCGTAGAGGTCCTTGCTCTGCCGCTCCAACTCGGCGCGCAAGGTGCTCACGGTCTGGTTGTAGTTGATCCACGGCGGATTGCCGACGATCACGTCGACCTTGTTCCGGGATAGGGCGACGGGACGTACCAAGTTGCGGGTGTAGTAGGCCCAGATGTGGTTGCGGCCCTCGGCATGCAGTTGCTGCAGGGCCGCGATGGTGCTCTCCAAGGTCTGCCGCTCTGTGGGGTCGGTAATCTGTTGGTCGTCAAGGGCAAAAGAAGGGTCGTCGCCGTGCTCGATGGCTTCAGCGACGTCGCCCATGAGGGCGTCGAAGGTCTCGGCCCGGTCCACGAGGCTCATGGGGAAGACGAGCTCGGTGTTCTTGTCGTCATTCACCTGAACCCTGACCTCATGCTGGGCGAACAGGTCGCCGGTTTGGAACCGGAGCTGGAGGGCGTCGCCGAGGTAGATGGGAACGGTGACGTTGGCGGCGAGGCCGGCTGCGGCGGCGGCCTGGAGGGCGGGTTGGGCGGCCAGGACCCAGGCGGCGCGGGCCAGGTGGACCGCCACGGGGTGCACGTCGATGCCGGCAATGGAGAAGCGCAGCCACTCCAACTGGTCTTTGGCGTCGAGGGAGGTATCCCTGGCGGCCTCGATGAAGTGGGTGACGGCCTCGGCGACGAAGGTGCCCGAGCCGCAGGCGGGGTCGAGGACGGACTGGTCGAGGGGGTCGGCGATCACCTCGCGGACGATGGCGCGGGCGAGCCAGTCGGGGGTGTAGTACTCGCCCAGTTGGCGGCGCTCGTCGGGTGGTATGACGGTCTCGTAGAGGATGGCGGCGACGTCGTTGGGGGCCTCTTGCCAGTCGAACCTGGCTATGCGGCGGCCGAGGGTCTTGAGGAAGGGCAGGCCGCCGACCTCGGTCGGCCAGGCGAAGAAGTCCGACTCGACGACGCCCTGAAGGCCGGTCTTGTTGCGGAAGTCGCGGCCATGAAGGAGGTCGGCGGGGTCGTTGGCGGCCAACCGGACGATGTCGCCGCCGAAGCGTGCCTGCACCACCATGCCGATGACGGCGGTCAAATAGGTGTGGCGGACAAAGAGGCCGTCGAGCTGATCGTCCGTGCGGGCGATCTCGCCCAAGGCGGCGGTCAGGAGGTTCCGCCAGAGGTCGCGTTTGACCTTGATGGTGGTGTAGCCGGCGTACTCGTCGTAGAGCGCTTTGAGGGTCGCGATGTCCCGCTCGTACGAGGGACTGTTGGGGCCGAAGTGGTCCTCAATGGACTTACGGGAGGGCTGCTTGTTCTCCTCCGCGGAGAGGGCGTTGTCGCGGAGCCAGTCGTGGAGCGCGACCCAGCGGTCGGGACTGTCGAAGGTAAAGGCGTAGGGCTCGACAGTCTTAACCGCCCCGGCGTTGGGCCAGCGGAGCAGCCAGTACTTGCCGTCGGTGAGGACGCCCATGCGCACCCGGCCCTGCTTTTGCGACGCCTCCAGGTAGTCGTCGAGCTGGCGAACGTTCTCGGGGTCGGGGTTGAAGCCGCCGGCGGTGCCGATCCTGCGCTTGAACTCGATGAAGGTGTCGAGGGCGGTGAGGTCGACGGCGCGGCGCGAGCCCAGGGCGGGCGGGTTCTCCTCGACGATCTCGCTGGACTCGGCGAGGCCGGTCAGGACAAGGAAGTCGCGCACGGCGCTGGTGATGTTGGCCTCGGGTTCGCCCAAGTCGTGGCGCCGGAGGATTTCGGCGGCGGCCTTCGCATACTTGGGGTCGTTTGTGTCGATGTGGGCAGGCATGGCTGCGGGGTATTGTAGCGCGGCGGCCGGCGCGCCTGCGGCGCGTGCCCTCTCTCAGTCTCCCCCAGAGGGGGAGAGGTTTAAGGTGGCGGCCAGGGGCCGGAGGGGACGGGCGCCCACAAGGGGCGCCCCTACGGGAGGGGCGGCGCTACGCCTTGGCGATCTCGACGGGGAAGCGCTTGGCGCGGGAGAAAGGCGTGAGCGCGCCCGGCGTGGGCTTGTTCCAGATATTGGTCACCATCTTCTGGTGCGGCAAGGTCAGCAGGGCAACGCCGGGGGCGGCGCGTCCGTTCACCCGGGCCTTCGCGGAGACTTCGCCCATGGCGGCGGTGAGGGTGACCGCGTCGCCGTCCTCTATGGAGAGGCGGCGGGCGTCGGCGGAATTGATGTCGACCGCCGCGGCGCCGTCGAGTTCGACGGTCCCTTTGATCTCGCGCACGACGGCGGCAAGGGCGATCATGCCGTCCTCGTCCACGCGGGCCGGCGCGGGCAGCGGCAAAAACCGTCCGATGCCGCGCATGAATTGGGAGACGTGGAGCATCGGCGCGCCCGGATCGTCCTTGGAGCGGCAAGGCCACTGCAGGGGACGGTCATCGAGACGGTCGTAGGAGACGCCGGCGTAGGTCGGCACCACGCGGGCGATCTCGTCCATGATCTCCGCCGGGCTGTCGTAGGAGAAGCCCTCGGCGCCCATGCGCTCGGCGAGGCCGGCGATGGCGCGCCACGCGGGGCGGCACTCGCCCAAGGGCTCGATGGCCGGACGCACCCGCTGCACTCGCCGCTCGAAGCTGGTCGAGGAGCCGTCGTTCTCGGCGAACGACGTGGCGGGGAACGCAACGGTGACGAACGGCTCAAGGTTGCGCAGGAACGCCTCGTGGACAGCAAGGAATTCGAGCTTCGCGAAAGCCCGCGCAAGCTCGCCCGTGGGATCGGGCAGCACCTGGTTCTGTCCGATCATCACCACGGCCTTGATCTCTCCAGCGTCGATGGCGGCGGGCAGATCGGGCAGGCCGACGCCGGGGTGGTCCGGCACGGGGCGGCCGGTATGCGCGCCGAGCCGGAGGCGGGCACCGGCCTCGTCGATGAACGCTCCGCCGGGGAGCAGGTGCGGCCTGCATCCCATGTCCTCGGCGCCCTGGCTGTTACTTTCGCCTCGCAGCGGATAGACGCCGCCCCCCCGGACACCGACGTTTCCGGTGAGCATCGCGAGCCCCGCGACGGCTGTCGCGAGCTCCCCGCCGCCGAGCAGCGCCGGGCTGAAGAGGAAGGACGCCGGTTTCCGCGCCGCGAGAAGGCGCGCCGCCTGCCGTATCTGCTCGGCGGGCACGCCGGAGAGCGCCTCCACGGCGTCGAGGGTGTAGGGGACAAGCGACTCGACGAACCGGTCGAGCTCCGCCGCCCGCTTCTGTACCGCCTCGACGTCGAATAGGCCCTCGTCGACGATGACTTTGGCGATGGCTCCGAGCACGGCGACCTCGGAGCCTAGAGCACAGACGGCCTTCTCCGCCGCGAGCATCCCGATCTCGGTGTCGCGCGGGTCGATCACGATCAGGTGCGCACCACGGTTCACCGCCTCCTTGACCTGAAGACCGGCGACGGGCTGCTCGAAGGTGATGTCCGAATCGACGATGAGGACGGTCTTCGCGTCGTGCAGGTCCCACATTGGGTTGGTCGCGGCGGCGCTACCGAAGGCGTTGGTGAGGGGATCGAGCGCGGAGGGCGGGCAGAGCGGATCGGGGAAGTCGACATTGGGGGAGCCGATGGCGCCGCGCGCGAACTTCTGGAGCAGGTAGTTGTCTTCGTTCATGGCCTTGCCCGAACCGAGGAAGGCGATCTCGTCGGGCTCGTACTTGCCCAAGGCCTCGGCGACGGCCGCCAGGGCGGCGTCCCACGACGCCGCTTCGAGGCCGTCAGCGCCCCGCACCATCGGCGTCATCAGGCGCTGCTTGCTGTAGACCCACTTGTAGCCGAACTTGCCCTGGACACACTCCTGACCGCGACTCGCCTCACCGTCCACGTCGTGCGTGACTCGAATGAGCTTGCCATCCGTAACGTTCAGGTTGAGCGAGCAGCCCACGCTGCACTGCGAGCAAGCCGAGGTGACCATCTCGTCGGCGCGCCCCGCCCACTTGCTGTCCTTCTCCGTGATTGCGCCCACGGGGCAGACGTCGACGCAGAGGCCGCAGAAGGTGCAGCCGGACTCGGCGAGCGTCCCGCCCTGGGCGGTCCCCACGATGGTGTCGTTGCCCCGCATCTCGAAGGTGATGGCGTTGACGCCCTCGATCTCGTCGCAGGCGCGCACGCACTTCCCGCAGACGATGCAGAGGTTCATGTCGTGATCGATGAAGGGATTGCGCGTCTCCAAGTCGAGGTTGCGGTACTGATAAGGGAGCGGGACCTCGTTGAGCTTGACTGAGTAGGTCACGTCCTGAAGCTCGCAGCGCTCGTTCTGCGGACAGACGACGCAGCGGTCGGTCACGCTGACGTTGCGCAGGCAGACGTCGGTGGGGCCGCAGTGCTCGACACGCCAGCAGGTGAGACAGCCGTGGGGATGGCTCGACAGCGTCAGGGCGAGAATGTCGCGCCGTATCTCCTCGACGGGCCCCGGATTGGTGAGAACGGACATGCCCTCGCCGACGGTGGTGTGGCAGGCAGCGGGATAGCCCCGCCCGCCCTCGATTTCGACGACGCACATGCGGCAAGCGCCGTAGGGCTTGAGGATGGGATGCCAGCAGAGATAGGGAATATAGATCCCGTGGTCGCGCGCGGCCTCGATAATCGTCTGGCCCCGATTGGCCTCGACCTCGACGCCGTCGATCTTGAGCTTGATCCTGTCGGTTGTCATCGGTCGGCGCCCCTCAGTCAACCCGCCTGAACGGTCTCGTTTTGGAGCGAGGCTTCGAACTCGTCTTGGAAGTAGCGGTAGCCCGACTTGATCGGGTTCTCCGCCAGGTGGCCATGCGCGCACAGCGACGACTTCATCGTCTCGCCGATGACGAGCGCGGTGTCGAGCTCCTTGCGCGTCGCCTCCTTCCCGTGCAGGCGTTCCAGGATGTTGGCAATCTGGCGCGTACCCAACCTGCAGGGGAAGCACTTGCCGCACGACTCCTCGGCGTTGAACTCGCCGAGCACGGCGGCGATCTCGAGCACCGAGTCCGTCTCGTCGCCGACGATGATGCCGCCCGAGCCGAACATGGCGCCGGCGGCGATCATGGCGTCGAAGTCGATGGGCATGTCGAGCGACGAGGCGGGGAGGAAACCGCCGAGCGGCCCCCCGGTCTGCAAGAACTTCAACGCCTTGCCGCCGGGGACGCCGCCGCCGAGCACCTCGATGACCTGGCGGAGCGTCACCCCAAAGGGCACTTCGTAGAGGCCGGGGCGGTTGACGCGGCCCGATAGGCAGACCAGGGCCGTACCCTTGCTCCGCTCGGTGCCGATGCCGGCGAACCAGTCGCCTCCGTTGGCCACAATGCTAGGGGCATAGGAATACGTCTTGACGTTGTTGATGTTGGACGGCTTCTGCCAGAGTCCGGCGGCCGCGGGGAAGGGAGGCTTGTACCGGGGCATGGCCCGCTTGCCCTCGACGGCCTCCATGAGCGCCGTCTCCTCGCCGGAGACGTAGGACTCGCCGGTGAGGGAGATTTCGATGTCGAAGTCGAAGCCCGTGCCCAGGATGTTCTTGCCGAGCAGGCCGTGTTCGTAGGCCAAGTCGAGGGCGCGCTGTATGCGGTCGATGGGCAGGTCCCACCCCGTTCGGATAAAGATAAAGCCCTTGCCGCCCCCGGCCTTGGTGGCGTAGCCGGCGATGGTGATCCCTTCGATCACGCGGAAGGGATCGCTCTCGAGTAGGTGTTTGTCGTTGAACGCGCCGGAGTCGCCCTCTTCGGCGTTGCAGAGGTGGTATTTGGGAGGCCCGGGGGCGCCGATGAGGAACTTCCACTTCATCGCCGCAGGGAAGGCCGCGCCGCCGCGACCGCGCAGGTTCGACTTTTCGATCTCTCCGATGACTTCCTCGGGCGTCATGCCGCTCACGGCCTTCTCCAGCGCCGCGTAGCCGCCGTTCGCGATGTAGTGCCACAGGTTCGCGGGATCGATGACGCCGCAGTTCTGGGTCGCCACCCGCCGCTGGAGCGAGAACTCCTCGCGCGAGAAGAGATCGGGCGGCCCGCCGCTTTCGAGATCGCCGATGGCCCCGAGGACGTCGGCGCCGTCGGGGATGGCGCCACCGACCACGTAGCTTTCGACCAACCCCTCCGCGGAATCGGGCGTGACGTTGGCGAAGTAGACGCGGGGCTTGCCCGGTTTGGTGATGCTGACGATGACTTCGGCGTAGTCGAGGCCCAAGCCGCCGGTCTCGTGGATATCGGCTTCGACTCCGGCGCGCCGGAGGGCCGACTCGATGGCCTCGATCACGTCCGGAGCCCCGGCGGCGAGGCCATGGATGCCCATACCGACGGCGATCTGAGTCCGTTCGGCGGGGCGCGCGAAGGCCGCCCATTCTCGCTCGGCCCGTTCGGCGAGCTTCCCGAACGCCTCGGTCATGCCCCGCCTCCCGCTGTTGCGTCGAGGAGATGGCCCAGGCGGTCGGCGTTCAAGCGGCCCACGAGCTTGCCGTCGATCTTGCCGACGGGAGCAAGGGCGCACGCCCCGGCGCACTCGAGGCCGCGGAGAGAGTACTTGCGGTCCTCGCTGTAGCCGTCGAACACGGCGCCGGCGAACGCCTCGGCCTGGCGCATCAGCCCCTTCGAGTCGAAGAGATGGCACGATGGCCCCCAGCAGAGCTCGATGGTGTGGTCGCCGGGGGGCTCGAAGCGGAAGTGCGTGTAGAAGGTGGCGACGCCGTGGACTTCGTTGACCGAGGCGCCGGTGTACTCGGCGACGGCGGGGATGGCGTCAAGCGGCAGATAGGTCAGCCGTTCCTGGATGCGAATGAGAGAGGAGAGGACGGTAATCGTCCGCCCCTTCTGGGAGTCGAGAATCTCCCGCATCTTGGGGTCCATGGCCGGACCGCGTCCCTTCTGTCCGCAAGAGCGGCTGATTCGTGAAATACGGAACTAACGGGATGCTAGCACACCGGCCAAGGTGGAACAAGCAGAGACGGGCGGCGGAGGGAGCAGCGCCCTTCGGGCGCTCGCGCGCCTAGCGGCGCGCGCCCTCTCTCAGTCTCTCCCAGGGGGAGAGAGGTTTAAGACAGTCTCTCCCAAGGGAGGGAGAGGCCGGAGGGGAGGGCGATTCGCGAATCGCCCCTACGGGAGGGAGGGCGCCCACAAGGGACGCCCCTACGGTAGGATCCTTCTACCAGCCCGCATTTTGCAAAGGTCTCCAAGGGGAGATGAGGTTTAAGGTGCTCCCCCTCTGGGGGGAGTGTGGGGCTCGCGGGTGAGGAGCCGGTAAAGGCCGCTGATGAGGCGGCCCCACAGACGGGGCTCCGAGCCCTTCCAAGCGGCCATCGACGCCTCGCCCTCGGCGGCAGTGATGCGGAAGGCGGCGAAGCCATCGTCCCCGAGCACGCGCTTCACGTCGGCCTCGTTCTCCGAGATCCAGCCGCGCAGGCGCTCGAAGTCGATGTCGTCGAACACCGGGATGCTTCCGCTGCGAAAGGCGGCGCGCCACTGACCGGGCGCGGGGAACGGCGTAACGACCGCCGACTCCAAGTCGACGATGATCATGTCGCCATACCAGTTGCGGATCAAATTCGTGTGGGCGCGGGGGTTGCGAGGGTTGATCTGCCACACGCTCAGCCCCGCCGAGGCGAACATATCGGCCAAGTGACGGAGGAAGGCTTGCGCCTCGGCGTCGTTCTCGACTTTCTCGCCGGAGATGAGCTCGCTCACCAGGCGCCACCGTCCGCCGGTATGTTCCGTCGAGATCGGGGCGACCAGGTCTTTTCCGAACCGGCAGCGGGTGAGAAAGCCGGCAATGCCACGCCGGTGGACGGCGGACGTCAGCGCGCGCTCGTTCGATTCGTAGGGGAATCGTGCCTGAAAAGAGAGCCAGTAGAGCAGCCGCACCGCGAAGGGCGGGGCGTACGTCTTGATCGCCGCGCCGCGCTCCACATCAAGGACGACGGTGCTGGCGATCGAGTGCTCCACGCGGGAGGCGCCGTTCGCCGTCGCCGCGCTTCGGCGCGTCAGAATCTTGGAGGAAGGCATCGCGCCATAGCGTAGCGCAAAAGCAATACCGGCGTGGGCGGCTACGCGGAGGGCTGGTCGTCCTCCCCAGGCTCGGGGGCGACGACTTCGGACGAGCGGCGGGTCATCTCGCTGAAGCTCAGGTTGTGCAGCCACATGAAGAAGAGGCCGAGAGCGGTCACCGGCGCGAGCAGCGCGGCGTGGAGTATGACCGCGTAGGCGGCAGCGACCTCCGACGACTCATTGAATCCTTCGAGCACGACCTTGGTCGCGTATTCGAACGGACCGATTCCGCCGGGGGCTGAGGGAAGGCTCACCGCCAGGTTGGCTATCGCGGTGATGAAGAGCGAGCCGTTGTAGGGAACGCCGAGATCGAACGCCCAGCCGATGATGTGGTACATCGCGCCTTCCGCGAGCCACACTGGCATGGTGACGATGAGGATCAGCGCCACGCGCTTGGGATTGCGCAGGCCGGACAACCCATCGACGAAGGAGTAGAGCACGCGCTGGGCCGGGGCGCGCAAGCGCTGGGGCAGAAACCGCAAGAGCACGTTGACCACGGCGTCGCGCATCCCGGAGAAGAGGGCGACCCCGAACATGAGAACCAGGACGCCGAGAAAGAGCGCAAGGATTAGGCCGATAAGGGCGCCCTCGGGGATGCCGATATCGTCGGAGAAGGCGCTAAAGACCTCGGAGACGTCGAGGAAGGGCCAGACAAGGAGGGCAATGATGAGCAGGCCAACGCCGTCGAACACGCGCTCGAGGAGCACCGTGCCGAGGGCCGCGCTCTTGCTGACACCTTCGCGCTCGCTGAAGAACCAGGCCCGTACGAATTCGCCCAAGCGCACCGGCAGGAGGTTGTTGGCCATGTAGCCCACCACCACGGGGGAATAGAGGCGGATCGCCGGGACCGACTTGATGTGCATCAAGAGGAATCGCCAGCGGAGGGCGCGGAAGAAGACCGCGAGGAAGTAGAGGGCGAGCGCCGGAATGAGCCAGATGTAGTTGGCGTCCCTGAGCGCCTCGAAGGTGTCTCCCGGATCGAGTTGCCAGAAGAATAGGAGGAGCAGGCCAGCGCTGAACGCCACGCCGAGCCAGAACCGCTTACTGATGAAAAGGGACAGGTGGGACTCCAGAGAACGAGGCCGCGCGTTGGGAGAGCCGGCTCAAGAGGGCAGTATAGCCGATGCGCTGCGGGGGCCGCGCGTCATGGTGGAGCCTTCAGGTCTTTGTGGAAGTAAACCAGCACTTCCCCATCGGAAGGTTCGGTGGATATGTCTCGGTAGGCGAAGTAGCGCAGCCCTTTGTTCCAAGACTCGGCGCTTCGCACGTCGTCCCAGAACTTCCCGGGGGTGTAGTTGCTATAGACCTCGAAGGGGTTGAACCACTGGAGGAACGTGATGCGGAGCGGCGGGCCGTAGTTCTCCTCCACATCTTCGAGGATTCCCCGGTTGGCCCTATTGGCCAGGATCACGTCGTGGTCCAACTCACCCTCATAGGTTGAGAGGTCGAACAGGGCGACTTCGGGGTGGTTGCGGAGATACCAGCGCCACGGCCCGACGGCGGCGTGGGAGGCGTCGGCGAAGATCCGCAGACGTACTTCCTTTTGGTCAGGCTGGGCTTGTTCGCCAGCAAGCCGGGCGAGGCGTTCGATTTCAGCCGCGCGCTCCCGAAGCTCCACCAGATTGAGCTGCGCGAGGCGATCGATCTCCGCCGACACCAACCCAACCTCGGGGGAGAGCTGGGAGTAGACGATGAGCTCGTCGGGGTTGTCGCCGTTGGCGTAGGAGGTCTGGAAGGCGGCCCGCACGGTGAACACGCTCATGAGGATGGCGAGCGAGAGCAAGGCAAGCGGCAGCACGCGCGCCGCGCCGAGGGTGAGCAAGGCGTAGAGCACCGCCCCGACCGCGAAGGCGGCGACGGCGAGGGGGAGGACGAAGCTCCAGATGCCGATGGCGTCGCCCTGCCAGGGCAAGCTCGTGGTAAGCGCGTAGATGAGGACAAGCGCGAGCGGCGCCGTGGCAAGAAGGGCGATGGCGCCGCCGCGGACGACGCGCTGCCAGGGGACGGCGGCGATCAAGTCGCCGATGAACTTGCCCGACAGGATGATGAACGGCAGCGCCAAGTGGGTAGTTAGCCAGGGCATCTTCTCGCCCGCGACGATATAGGCCAGCAAGGAGAAGCCCGCCCAGAACACCAGGAACCACTCGAAGCGGTCGCCGCCGCGCAGCCCAAGGACGGTGACGATAAAGGCGCCCGCGACGAGGGGCAGGTAGAGCGCCTTGCCCTGCACTCCGGGGCCGCCCACCAACACGTGGACGCCCCATGCGGCGAGTCCGGCGGCGGCCAGGACTAGAAACGCCCCGGGAAAGAAGCCAAGGCGTCCCCGGAACATGTAGAACAGGGCTGCGGCGACGCCGAAGAAGAACGGCAGGAACTCGTAGACCGGCAGCAGGGTGAAATAGTAGTACCAGGGCTGACCGCCGCGCTCGACTTCCTGTTGGGCGAGCCAGTAGCCGAGGGACTGCCAGACGCCAGTTCCGAAGCCGAGCATGTTGGTAAAGAAGGTGGTGTGGAACACGAGAAAGACGCCGTAGAACAGAGTCCAGGCGAGGAGGAAGGTCTTCCCTTTCCAGCGGTAGCCGGCGAATGCGCCGATGACGAAGAGGGCCCCGGCGATGATCGCCGCGATCGTGTAGCCGCCCACGCCGCTGGGGGCTCCGACCACGCCGCTGGTAAGGGAGGGGTCGGTTATAACAGTAGTGAAGAGCCCGATCTGGTCCAAGAGGAGGCCGGGAAGGGCGGCGAAGAGGGGCAGCGTGAGGGCGATGAGGAAGATGAGGAAGCCCGCCGCAGGCGTGCAGTCCGGGGCGTCCCGCGTTTCGCCAGTTTCGCCAGTTTCGCCAGTTTCGCCAATCGCCTGGGGTTCTGTGGCGTCACCATTGAGGTCGGTGCCCGGCTCACCGGCGGGCGGTTCCTCGCCGGTTTCGGCCTCTTTTGGGGTGTCTGGCGGACCATCGGCCGCGGGACCCACGTCCACCGCCTCCTCAGCAAGGCCATCGGCCTCGGCCTGTTTTCCGTCCGGGTCTGCGGCGAGCGGGCGGGCGTGGCGGTCGAGGAGGCGCGCGAGCGGGGCGAGTCCGACGCGGCGGAGGCAGTGCGCGACGGAGGGGATGTGGGCAAACCGCCAAGCAATGCGGTCAAGGAGGTGCGCCAGCGGACCGAGTCTGGCGCGGCGGAGGAAGTCTGCGACACGGCGGAGGCCGTCTGCAACGGAGGGGATGTCGGCGAGCCACCAGGCGATGAGGAAGAGACCGACGATGCCCAAGGACATGAAGGTTGTTGCTTTGGAGGAGAAGCCAAGCGCAAGGGCGGCGGCAGCGACGAAGAGCCAGACGTTCCGCCGCGTCTCCAGGAAGCGCCACATCGAGATGACGAGGGCGAGGTCGAAGACGAGGGTGAGGACGTCGTTTCTTATGAAGCGGCTGAAGTAGAAGAGCGAGGGCGAGAAGGCGAGCATCGCGGCGGCGGCCAGCGCACCCCACATGCCGAGCCGGTGCCGAAGGAACCAGGGCATGACGACGAGGGCGGCGCCGAAGAGGACGGTGGGCAGGCGGGGGGAGGCCAGGTTGTCGCCGAAGATGAAGATCGCGACGGCGGAGAGGTGGTAGAGGAGCGGCCCGTGCGACCACGGGCTGTGGAGGTAGCCGTCGCCGTTGGCGAGGCTCCAGCTATCGAAGGCGTGGATCGTCTCGTCGTAGTGGTAGGCGCGGCCGTCGAGATCCCAGAGGCGCATGGCGAGCGCCGCCAGGAAGATCAGCGCGTAGCCGATGAGCTCCCAGGGGACCCGCTCGATGCGGATAACAAGACCCGCCCCCTCGTGAGGCCGGCCTTCGGGCTCGGTTTCCGGCGTATCGCCGTTGCTGAAGATCATGCTTACGAAACGAGGCGTCCGTATATTATTACACGCTCATTCTCGAAGACGGGGTCGAGGAACGACGCGAGCCGCTCCTCGACTTCGTGACCGTAGATACGACGCTCGAGGTCGCCGAGGATCACGTAGGTTATGCCGTACCGATCAAGGATGGCCCGGGCCGACTTGGGGTCGTCGGTCCGGTAGAAGGTATCTACGTCGCGGCCCCGCTGGGCGATTGGCTCGAAGGGCTGGCCGCGCCACTGGCGCTCGTGGCCGCCCCAGCCGATGACGGTGGGGACGCCGGTGCGCTGGGAGAAGCGGGCCACGTTGGCGTCGTAGCCGCCCTGGGGCTGCCCGAACTCGTCGATCACGCCCGCCTCGATGAGGGCGGAGCCGGGCGCGGCGTGCTCGTTCAGCCACTGGACGGCCTCATACTCCCACGGGTCGCGCTGCTCGACCTCGGTAAGGGCGTTAAGGGTGGTGGGGCCGGTGAAGTCGTGGGCGCGGCTGTAGGCGGCGGCGGGGACGTAGACGAACCCGGCGGCGATCAGGACGGCCATCACAGTCAGGGCTCCGGCCGCAGCGGACGAGCGCCGGACGCGCGACGCGGCGTAGTAGAGCGCCACCGCGCCGACGATGGCAAGGAGTATCCAGACCTGATAGTAGAACTTAAAGACCGTGTTCATCCGGTCGAGAGTGACGCCGAACTGGTCCTCGATGTGGAAGAGCTCGGCGCCCAAGAGCAGGACGAAGGCGAAGGCGATGAGGAGGAGGGCGAACTGCGCCGTCGATGTCGCCGCGCCATCGCGCGACGCCCTGCGGAACAAGACCCATAGTCCGGCGGCAATGACGACGAAAGCGGGCAGCAACCGTCCGAAGCGGGAGCCGATGGCGAGGAAGCCCTCGGCTATGGAGCGTTCGCCGTCGAGGAGGCCGTGGGAAACGCCGCCGAGGGTCAGGCCCAACTCGACGAGCGCCCAGAGTACGAAGGGCAAGAGTGGAATGGCGACGGCCCAGAAGAGGGGGCGCCGGCGCAGCGGCGGGGCGGCGTCCATAGGATCGAGCCCGGCAACCTCCTTCCACGTCCAGGCGACGACGAGGACGAGGGCAGCGGCAAGCAAGGGGCCGAGAGCGAGGAAGAGATGGATAGGGCCGGTGGACTGGAAGCGCACCGGCGTAATGCCGGCGAACTGAGAGTCGAAGAGGGCGTAGAAGGGGACGTAGAGGGCGACTGCGGCGGCGGCGATGACAACCATCAGCGCCGCGACGCTCCTGAAATCGACAGCGCCCCCTACGGCGCGGTCGTGGAAGGCCCGCAGCAAGACCGCCGCGAGGAAGAGGGCCAGGAACGTCGGGGCATCCCAGCTATTGAGGAAGCCGAGTGCGCCGATGGCGGCGGCGGTCAGCGCGGCCTCCAAGGGCCGGCGGCGCAGCCAGCGAAGGTCGAGCGGCTCCGGCGACCTGAGGGCGTTGTAGGCCAGACCGACCACGAGGATGACGAACGGCATGGACATGACGTGGGGATGCATGTCGCCGAGCAGGAAACTGAAGAAGGGGAACTCCGTGATGGTGAAGTCGACGCCCGACCCCGCGAAGGAACCGCTCTCGGCGATGCTGTTGATCACGCGTGTGTCGCGGAACCACCACCAGAAGTCGTTGGGATGCCAGGCCACGCCGCCGCCGGTGCCGTCGAGGCCGGTGATCGAGACGCGCTTCCAGAAATCGGCATCGCCGACGTTGTTGGCGTGGAAGAACTCCAGCACGCCAACAAGGTTGCCGACGAACAGCAGAAGGAAGACACCGGCCAAGCCTGCCGCGATGGGCCCCAAGAGTCCCGCGCCTTGTCCGGCCACCGTCTTTCGAAGGCCCGCGGCGATGTTGAAGACGACGCTGAAGACCGCCGCCGCCGCCATCGCCGCGAACGAGGCCAGCAAGAGGTTGTAGGCGATAGCCGAGGCGAAGCCGGTGGCCTGGGTGACCCCGGCGGACATGAGGTAGCCGAAGTAGTAGTAGCTGATCGGCTTGCCGGCGTACCACGGATCCTCAGGGGGGAAGTGCGCCGACTGGAGGACGCCGTTGAGCAGGGCGAAGTCCATCGGCTGCTCGGTGTGGGCCACCGCCGGAGTCTGGCTGCGGATGTAGGCCCAGACGCCGAAGGCCGCGGCGAAGACGATCTCGGTGACGAGGACAGTCTTCCAATGCTCCTTGAAGAACGTTCTCAGGGATTCCTTGCGCCGGTAGAGCACGACGCCCGATATGGCGAGCAGGATGACGAGGACGCCGATGGCGCCGGCCTGACTGTTGGGAATGACGCGAACGGTCCCGAGAATCCAGAAGAGATAGCCGAAGATAAGGAGCCCCAACGGCTTCGCCAAGCCGTAGCCGCGGTCGGGCAGGGAGCGAAAGACGGCGAGGGTGATGGGAAGAGCGGCCAGACCGATACCGAGAAAGGTCCCCCACCAGAGTATTGCCGCGCCCACGTGCCGTCTCCCTAGGCGGCCCGCCTAGACGGTGGGCGCCCCGTCGGCGAATAGGGCGGCGGCGTACTCGGCGCCGTCGAACGGGACGAGGTCGTCGATCCCCTCGCCTGCGCCGACGAAGACGATGGGCAGCTTCAGCGTGTCAGCGATGCCGATGGCGGCGCCGCCGCGGGCGCTGCCGTCGAGCTTGGCAAGCACAAGGCCCGTCACGCCGACGACCTCGGCGAAGGCTCCCGCCTGCGCTAGGCCGTTCTGCCCCGTGGTGGCGTCGAGGACAAGCAGGGTTTCGTGGGGGGCGTCGGCGTCGAAGCGCTCGGCCACGCGGCGCACCTTGCGGAGCTCCTCCATGAGGTTGGTCTTGGTGTGGAGCCGGCCCGCGGTATCGATAATCACTACATCAGCGCCGCGGGCCTTGGCCGCCTGCAGGGCGTCGAAGACGACGGCGCCGGGGTCGGCGCCGTGGCGGTGCGCGACGATTTCGGCGTTCACCCGTCCGGCCCAGACTTCAAGCTGCTCAATACCGGCGGCGCGGAAAGTGTCCCCCGCGGCGAGCACAACGCTCTTGCCCTGCCCTGAGAGGAGATTGGCCAGCTTGGCGATACTTGTCGTCTTGCCCGCGCCGTTGACGCCCACGACCAAGACGACGTAGGGAGAGGCGGGCAGGACCGCTCCGTCTTCATTAAGCAGCGGCGACGAGGGGGCGTCCACGCGCATGATGGACTCTATCTCGGCGCGCAGAATGCCGCGCACGTCCTCACCGGTCGAGGCGCCGGCAGACTTGGCCCGCGCCCGGACGCGGTCGAGCAGGTCGATGGTGAGCTTGGCGCCCGCGTCGGCGGAGATGAGGGCCTCTTCGAGCTCCTCCCACAAGGCCTCGTCCACGGTCGAGCGGCTGAGGAGACCGGCGATGCGGCCGAAGAACGTCTCGCGGGTTTTCTTCAGGCCGGCCTCGACTTTTTCACGTCGGCGAAAGAAGGGCATGACTGGTCAATCACATTCGGTCGGCTTCGAGGGATGGATTCCCGCTTTCGCGGGAATGACGGATGGGGGCGGGTTGTGCAAGGGTTGCCGTTGGGTGGGGAAGCCGGAGGCGGCGCCCTCCGGGCGCCCGCGCGCCTGCCGGCGCGCGCCCTCTCTCAGTCTCCCCCACAGGGGGAGAGGCCGGAGGGAAGGGCGCCCACAAGGGGCGCCCCTACGGGAGGGAGGGATTCCCGCTTTCGCGGGAATGACGGATGGGGGCGGGTTGCGCAAGGGGCGCCGTTGGGTGGGGAGGCCGGAGGCGGCGCCCTCCGGGCGCCCGCGCGCCTGCCGGCGCGCGCCCTCTCTCAGTCTCCCCCACAGGGGGAGAGGCCGGAGGGAAGGGCGCCCACAAGGGGCGCCCCTACGGGAGGGATGGATTCCCGCTTTTGCGGGAATGACGGTGTGTTGCGCGGACATCACAGGGTATCGGGGCGTCATGGTATCACTCCCCTGTCCCGAGCGAGGACAGGGCGCCGACCGGGCTATGGCCTTTTACGCCCGGCGCGCCCTGTGTGGATTCGGCGGCGGGGTTTAGAGGATCGGCGCGGTGGGAAGCCCCCACGTGCCGGGGCCGTAGGGGTCGGGGAAGCCGCGGCCGTCGACGAGGTTGTGCTCGGGGGCGAACTGCGGCCCGTTGATCGTCTTGCCCGCGAAGACCATCGGATAGGGGTGCTCGCAGATGTAGGCCGCCACCGCGCCGGGCACGTCGGTGCTGAGGCCGGGGATGTCGAAGCCGAACGCGCCCATGTCCTGCGTCATGCGCTCGGTCACCACGAAGCCGGGTTCGAGGCCGATGAAGGCCACGTTGTGCTTGCGGAACTCCTTGCCGAGCCCGGCGACCATGCGGTTCACCGACGCCTTCGAGATCGAGTAGCCGAGGCCCCAACCGCCTTCGCCGATGTCTTTGGCCGATTCGTGGTTGCCCGCGCCGGAGGTGACGCTGATCATGATCCCGCCGCCCTGCTTGATCATCGGATCGAGCGCGAGCCGCGTCAGATACAGGGGATTGATGACGTTGGCGAGGAAGTGGTTCTCCAGAGCCTCGATGGGCGTGTCGACGAAGTGGTCCATGTGACCCGGGCCGATGTAGCGGGCGTTGTTTATCAGGACGTCGATCCGGCCATACTTTTCGAGGGTGGTGTCGATCAAGTTGTCGCAGTCGGCGCGCTCGAAGAGGTCGAGCTTGACGGAGAGCGCCTCGCCGCCGAGTTCCTCGACCTCGCGGGCGGTGGTCTCCAGGCTGCCGGGCAGGGGGACGGTGTCCGATCGCTTGATCGTCGAGGAGTGCTCGATGGCGGTCCCTTCCTTCACCGACCGCGCGGCGAGCACGACGGCGTAGCCGCACTTCGCCAACTCCAGGGCGCAGCCTCGCCCAATGCCGCGGCTCGCTCCGGTCACGATCGCTACTTTTCTGTCGGCCATGAATGCCTCCCCAAACCAGAATGCCGTCATTAGACCACGGCGCGGCGCGGTGTCAAGCAAGGGGCCAGCGAATAGGCCGGTTTATTGACAATGGCACTTCTGTCGCCTACCATCGCGCCTATCTTGGGAGCGGCGCTCCGGCGCTAGCGTCGGCCCCTGTTGGACAGGGCCGCCTCTACTCCGCGCATCGGGACACCGCCGTCACACTCTCTGTAGGGGGAGCTCATGTCGACTCGCCTTCGATTTACCCATAGGATTACGACTTTCGGGGCCCTGTTCCTGGTGGTCGCGCTGATCGCCGCGGCCTGTAGCAATCCTGACCCGACGGCCACGCCGGTTCCTCCGGCGGCAACCGCGGCACCGACCGCGATGCCGGAACCGACCGCGATGCCGGAACCGACCGCGATGCCGGAACCGACCGCGATGTCGGCACCGACTGCTATGCCGGCACCGACCGCGACGCCGGTCCCGACGCCGGTTCCGACGGCTTCCGAGGCCATGATGGAGAGCGGCGGTCACCTGATCGCGGCGGTCTCGGCGGACACCGGTCTGCGGGACGGTCACCAGATCACCGCCGGCACCGAGATGCGGCTCATGTACCCGAACTTCGACCGGCTCTTCCTCGAAGAGGCCGATGGCCGGCTGACGCCGGAGGCCGCCACGGGCTGGTCGGTGAGCGGCGACGGCCTGGAATTCCTCATCGACATCCGCGAGGGGATGACCTTCCACGACGGCACCACCTTGGACGCCGAGGCGGTCAAGTGGAATTTCGACCGGCAGATGGACCCCGAACATCCGCAGGGACAGGGCGGGGGCATACCCATATTCATCTGCTCATGGATCCTGTTCGACCCGTACGTCGAGTCGATTGAGACGACCGGTTCGCACCAGATCAAGATGACGCTGAAGGAGACGCTGGGCCCGATCATCGCGGCGGGCTCGCTCCCCTGCGGCATCCAGATGAGTCCCACGGCGGCGGAGAACGACCTCGAGGGCTTCCTCGAAAAGCCGACGGGGTCGGGTCCGTTCGTGCTCGTCGATGCCTCGCTGGGCGAGCAGACGATCTACGAACGGAATGACAACTACTGGAACGAAGGCAAGCCGCTGCTCGACCAGCTCACGTGGGTGGTGATGCCCGAGGCGCAGACGCGCTGGGCGGCGATCCAGAACGGGACGATCCATCTGGCGACGGAGCTGAACGCGGCCACCATCCGAGCGGCGGAGGCCGATTCCAACATCAGCGTTGACTTCCCCGAGGCGCGGCACTTCGCGGCCATCTGGCCCAATCAGAGCGCGGACGGTCCCGAACAGTTCAAGAACAAGCTGGTGCGCCAGGCCATGGCCTCGGCGATCAACAAGGAGAAGCTCGTCGCCGACGTGCTAGACCCGATCGCGTACGTGGCGCACGGGCCGATCCCGTCGAGGTCGAACATCTGGGCCAACCCGGACATCCCCAAGTGGCCGTACGACCCAGAGCGGGCCAAGGCCCTGCTGGCCGAGGCCGGCTACCCGGACGGGTTCGAGTTCAGCCTGCTGGTGCCGGCGGGTGGAGCGGGGCAGCTCGAGCCGAGGGACGTGGCGACCGTGATCCAGGCGGACCTGGCCGCGGTCGGCATCGACATGACGATCGAGGCGGTCGAGTTCGGCACGCTCTACCAGGGTCTGCAAGATGGGATGCACGACGCCTTCCTCTACGGGATCACGTACTGGATGGCGGAGCCGTGGAACCAGATCTCGCTGATTCACCAGACGGGCCAGTTCTCCAACTGGGGCCGCTACAGCAACCCCGAGGCGGACGAGCTGATGTCACAGGCAGACAGGGCGGTCACGTTCGAAGAGAGGAAACCGATCTACGACGGGATCCAGGTCACCCTGAGCGAGGAGCAAGCCTTCGTGTACCTCTACCACGAGGTCTACGCGATGGTGCGGCGCACCGAGGTGCAGGGCGACATCGGCTTCACCGGCAACTACGCCATGGAGATGGAGGACGTCTGGGTGAAGTAATGCACCAGCGCCTCCCCTAGGCCCGCGGCCATGCGGCGGCGGGCCGACGGGCAGCACGCCGATACCAAAGGGGGACGGCCATCGCGCCGTCCCCCTTTTCGGTTGGCGGAAGGGGCGGGACCGATAGCCGCCTTCCGTCCGGTGCGCCTATAATCCATGATCCGTTAGCCCCGCCCACACGAGGAGCCGCTCGGTGGCCGCGTTCTTAGCGAAAAGATTACTCATCGCCATTCCGACGATCTTCGGCGTGACGTTGGTCGTCTTCACGGTTATTCAGGTCACGCCCGGAGACCCCGCAGCGATCGCGGCGGGCCCGGTGGCCTCGGACGAGCAGATCGAAGAACTGCGGCAGCGGCTCGGGCTCGACAAGCCGATCATCGTCCAGTACTTCAACTGGATCGGCAACGCGGCGCAGGGCGACCTAGGCCGCTCGATCCAGTTCCGGCGGCCAGTCACGGAGCAGATCGTCGACAAGGCGGGGAACACGGCGTTGCTGGTGTTCACCGCGGTGGGGATCGCGGCGGTGGTTGGGATCGGGCTGGGCCTGCTGTCGGGGAGCCGTCCGAATACGTGGATGGACCGCGTGGCGCGGGTCTTCGGGTCGATGGGGATCAGCATGCCCGAGTTCGCGCTGGGGATCGTGCTGATCATCATCTTCAGCGTGGAGCTGGACATCTTGCCGACTTCGGGGATGCGGCCGCCAGGGTCGACGACGACGGAGTTTGGGGAACTCGCCAAGCACCTGGTGCTGCCGGCGGTGACGTTGGCGGTGCCGCAGATCGCGATTACGTCGCGGCTGACGCGGTCGAGCTTCCTGCAGGTGATCAGCCAGGACTACATTCGGACGGCGAGGGCGAAGGGGCTGAGCGAGTCGCTGGTGCTTAGCCGGCATGCGCTGCGCAACATACTGATTCCACTGGTGACGATCGTCGGGTGGCAGGTTGGGTATCTGTTGAGCGCGAGCATTCTCGTCGAGACGGTGTTTGGGTGGCCGGGGCTTGGGGCGCTGATGGTGCTCGCGGTGGACGGGCGCGACTTCCCACTGCTGCAGGGGACGACGCTCGTCCTGGCCCTCGCGGTGGTGTTGGCGAACATCATCGTCGACATGAGCTACGGGCTGATCGACCCCCGGGTGAAGGCGCAATGAGGGGAGATCACCACATCCGGGCAGCCCAAGCCGGCTACCTGGAAGCGGCCTACGCCAGGCCGAGCGCTTGGCGCCGCTGGTGGACGACGGCGTGGCAAAGTCAGACGCCGTTCTGGGGGGCGGTCATCATCTTCCTCGTGGCGTTGGCGGCCATCCTAGCGCCGCTGCTGCCGATCGCCGATCCGAACATGCTGGACACATCGGTCCGGCTGTTGTCGCCGTTCCAGTCGGGGGACCACCCGCTGGGGACCGACCAGGTGGGGCGGGACATGCTGGCCCGTCTGATCTGGGGGGCGCGAGTGTCGCTGGCGGCGGGGATCTTCGCGGCGTTGATTTCCGTGGGCATCGGCGCGCTCCTGGGACTAAGCGCGGGGTTCCTCGGCGGCAAGTGGGACGTCTTCCTCATGCGGGTCGTCGACGTGCTTATGGCCTTTCCGCCGCTCGTGCTCGCGGTGGCGATCGTGGGAGCGCTGGGGCCGGGGCTGCGCAACGCGTTGATCGCGACGGGGATCATGGGGATCCCGCTTTACGCGAGGATGGTGCGGTCCGTGATCCTAGTAGAGCGTGAGATGGACTACGTCACCGCCGCCCGCGCCTTGGGCGCAACGGAGAGGCGCATCATGTGGCGCCACGCCTTCCCGGCGACGATTCCGGTGCTCTCCGTCCTGCTCTCGATCGACATCGGCTATAAGATCATCGTGACGGCGGGCCTGAGCTTCCTCGGGCTGGGGAGCCAGCCGCCGACGTCGGACTGGGGCGCCATGCTGTCGGAGGGCCGGGCTTTCATCAGCAACAACCCCCACGTGGCGACGATACCGGGGATCGCGATCTTCTTCGTGGTGCTGGCGTTCAACCTCTTGGGCGACGGCATGCGGGACTTCCTCGATCCGAGGACGTCGGGCGTCGTCCCGGAGAACACGCGGAGATGACGGCGCGTCTTCACTTGAACTCGTAAGGAGGCAATTCGTGAGCGGACCACTGTTGGAATGGGTGTTCTACCGGAGCGTCGGGCTGGACCGTGAAGACACGTGGATCGAGTGGTACGACTATCACCACTACATGGTGATGCAAATGCCGGGGTGGACGTGGGCGCGGATGTACCACGCGCTGATCGGGGAGGAGAAGTACCTGGCGTTGTACCGGGTGGAGGACTACAAGGCGCTGGAGCAGGTCTACGGCTGGCCGGACGTGGAGGCGGGCCGGACGGAGGTGATCGAGCACCAGCTTCACCCCGCGCTGCGGGCCGACTGGGCGGAGAAGCAGAAGCGGGGGTTCGCGGACACGGGCCAGTTCATGTTCAACGGCGGGGCGCGCAAGGACACGGGGCACTGGGGGTGGCAGCAGCTCGCCGGCTCGACCTTCGACGACCCGTTCCTGCTCGACAACCGGCATCTCGGCATGGAGATGGTCAGCGTCCCCGAGGCCGACGCGGCGCGGTGGAGCGAGTGGTACGGCAAGGAGCGCTTCCCCGCGCTCCTCGAACTGCCCGGCGTCGTCGCCGGCGGCTGGTTCGCCATCACGACGGAAGGCTGGGACGAGGAGCCCCGCTACCGCTACATGACACTCTTCGAGCTAGAGGACGAAGCCGCCGCCCTGGACCTGGGCGATCCGGCCAGGCGCGGCCCGGAAGCGAAGGCCTTCTGGGAGGACCCGGCGGCCAAGCCCTACTATGACCTAACCACCGACGTGCTCATCGACTACTACCAGCCGATCTCGAAGCACTGGTCGTTTAAGAAGCAGGAGTGGTAGGGGGAAGTCTTTCAAGATGTACGAAGTCTATGTGAACCGACCTAACAAGAAAGCGACAGTGCATAGGGAAGGTTGCGGGGAGCTCAGGAAGCACGGCGGAGTCAGTAAAAGGAACCCGCCGACTGGCTACTACATCAGTGGTCTTCCCACCAGGGCCCAGGCCGAGCGACGGGCCGCGGACAGCACCTACACCGTCAAATCCTGCTCGAAGTGCGGAGCGTAGCCTAGCAATGCGCTCTTCCTAGTCGGCCACGTGCCGATCGACTAGTACGAGCGGATCTCGAAGCACTGGTCGTTCCAAGAAGCAGGAGTGGTAGGGGGCTGGGGGGCAGCCTCCTCGTAGCCATACGACTTGAACGACAGGACTAGCTTGCATGGGTTCTTGGCCCGGTATCGATTGTTCTTGTCCGCCAAGCGATCTCGGATCAAGTTGACCGAATCATCAGGTGTTCTCTCCGTGTAGTACACACTAACGACTGCCTCGTTGGGTATCTGAACCAGATTGATGGGTTGACCGTGCTGATCCGTTTCTCCCGTGCCGATGGTCCTGTTCAGCTCAACAATCAAACGCCATTCCCTTTCGTAGGACCAATGGTCGCTCTTCCTCGACAGGAGAATCGGCAGATTGGACTCTGGCGAAACCAGTACTTTCGGGCCCAAGATCAGGGCTGGTTTGTCGGCATAGTCCACGCTCCGCAGGTATCCTTCCCCTACGGTCAGTTTCGTGAGCTCTGTAATGTCATAGCCAATGACGAAGCCGGATCCGTCAATGGTGTAATGAGACCACAGAAGCGGATGGCGAGGATCTGTAGTAAACGAGACGATGCCGAACCTTGTCGATAGTTGTTCCGCAAATAGTTGACGGGTAAACAGGCTACCGTGTTCTCGCCGAGCACGGTGTACACCTTCCGCCGTGACTGGTTTGTTTACATTGATTTCAGTGAGAACCTCCGCCAATTGGCGGTTCTCTTCCGCTTCGTCCCCAATCACGTAGGTGGGAGTGACGGCACACTCGAACGGGTCGTTGAGGGATGCTGGCTGAGTAGCGCGGAGAGTCCCGTCGCCGACCTCTGGGATGCAGGTGAGGGCTCTCTCCGAAGTGACATACTTGTAAAGGACAATCATGGCATCCGACACGCGTTCAGGGCAACACCTTGGGCGTGAAATTCTACACCACGGCTCGATCCCCGCCGGTGAGGATCAATCTGTGGACGGCGGTGCTTAGGCCGCTGCCAGCTGGTTGTAGTGCCGGGGCTAGGGACCGGTAGGCCCGTTCCGCTGGCTCGGAACGGGCGGTGGCGCTGGTAGCCCTCCCACCTCGGCCTCGGCTTTCTCGTACCACTCACGCCAAAGGGCGTCTTCCTCGGCGTGGCCCCTGTCCATACCGGCTCTAAAGGGCATCATGCGGCGCCAAATCGCATCGACCACGCCCCGGCTGATGTCCTGACTTGGTTCAAACGGCGGCGCGGGTGGTTCTCGTCCTTCAGCTTGGGCAGCTGCAAATTCCTGATGCCACGCTCTCCAAAGGGCATCACTATGGGCGACCCCTCGCTTGAACGGGGCCAAGACGAACATGCCAATCGTTCCCGAAGTGGTGTAGTACAGCCATACCGACAGAACGGCAAGCGTTCCCATCTTCGTCAAGATCGCCACGATCGTATCGGGCAGCTTGTCGTCCGTGACGTAGTCTGTCTCGTACCAGGCAAGTAAGCCGACGGCAAGGACAACAAGAACCGTGACGGCTTGCACAAGCCAACCTTGTGCCCTCTCCTCGAAATCGGACCTTTGGATGTTCACGTTCACCACCGTAGATGCCACAGGGACGAGATTGCCGAGACACTATATCGGGCTGTTGAACTGTGTAGAGCCTGCGTCCGCGTGAAAAGGCGAGTCGCGACTCGCCTACGACAGGGATGGATTCTTGTGTGCGCGGGAATGACGGTGGGGGGTCGGCAGCCCCCGACGAGCCTTGGGTAGTTGGCGCTAGCCCCTACCCCTGGGGCGCCGATTACGTAAGGGCCTAGCCCCCTACCGCGACGCGCAGCCGCCTGGTCGACCTACCTGCGTTAGACTGTTCGGCATGCCGCGCCTCACTTTCTTCATAGCCACGTTGCTGGCCCTATTATTGGCCGTCGGCTGTTCCGCGCCCGAGCCGACCCCATACACTGCCGCCACCGCCTCCGCCCAAGCCGCCACCGCCGACGCCCAGGCCGCCACCGCCGACGCCCGCGCCGCTACCGCCGAGGCTCGTGCCGCCACCGCTTCCGCCGTTCGCCCCACAGGCACCGCCATGGCTGCAAGCACGGCCACAGCCGCCCACGTCACCGTCACAGCCGCCGCAGCCACCTCAACTGCTGTTACATCTGACTACCTTAAGGCACGTAGCGCGGCTCGTAATCTGTCGTGGCGACTTTCTACGGCGGAGGTGACCGCCACCATCACCGCTGCAACCGCAATTGCCCCACACCATATTGAGACGCGCGCCACTGCAATCGCCGCGAGGGCCACCGCCCTCGCCGCTGTGCCGAGACCGCCAGTCCGGCAAAGAGAAAACCCCGATGCGCGCTCAGAGCGGATTATTGGTCAGGCATTGGTGAGATTGGGCCGAAGCGGCCATTCGGGCACGGAAGAATGGGATGCCCACACCTGTGGGCTGCTAAGCTCCGCTGATAGCAGGGGCTTCACTGAAGTCTGGAACACGGCCTCGGGGCAGGTCAGATTCGGCACTCTAGACCAGTACCTCCAGGCAACGGTGCGAGAGGGACCCCGTGATTGGGAAAGCGAACTTGTCTTTGCCCTCCTCTTGGACCACTGCTAGGTCGCCAGCACTCAACCTAGGCTCGGGAGGGATACATTGGTCAATAACTTCCAGAGGGTCGGATCAGTCTCGAACGCTCACGTGGGCCGCGCCTTCGAGACCGAGGCCGAGCGATACTTCCAAAACAACGAGGGGATATCGCTTCAAAGAGGCTATCCCGTAGAGGTCGGGGTTCCCGACAAGGACAAAAAGGAAAGGAAGTTCGACCTTGGCTCTGACGAGCCGCCTATCCTAGTCGAATGTAAGTCCCATCGGTGGACTACCGGCGGGAATGTGCCAAGCGCCAAGATGCACGCCTGGAACGAGGCGATGTACTACTTCGCCCTCGCTCCGGCGCACTACCGTAAGGTTCTCTTCGTGTTGAGGGACTTCAGCGACAAGCATGGAGAAACCTTGGCGGAGTACTATCGCAGAATCTACGCTCACTTGATCCCTGACGGTGTGGAGATCGTGGAGCATACCCCTAAGCCTAACTAAGTCCCTCAGAAGGGGTTTGGTGGGCGTCGATGGGGCTTGGGGGCAATTCCCCACTAGTCTAGCCGTTGAGGATCCCTCGCCTCGATCTTCTCCGTTGGGAGAAGAGGCCGGAAGGACGCCCGTGCGCCTGCGGCGCGTGCCCCTGTTCCTACCATGAGGAAGTTACACGGAGCGGCGGGCCGATCCCGGTCTGTTTCTCCACGCTACCCCACACTACGACTAGAGAAGAGACTCGCACGGAATGCCATCCCCATCGCGGTCGAGCCCATGGGGATCCCTCTCTGGGCCACCGGCGGCTCTGTAGAACGCCATTGCCTCAGCCCAGGTAGCAAAATCGTCGCAATCGCGATCAGGACCATTCGGGTCAAACCGGAGGTTCAGCGTGGCCCGCGGGGTCGCCGACGGCGTGGCCCGCGGGGTCGCCGTCGGCGTGGCCGTAGGGGTCGCCGTCGGCGTGGCCGTAGGAGTCGCCGTCGGCGTGGCCGTAGGAGTCGCCGTCGGCGCGGCCGTAGGAGTCGCCGTCGGCGTGGCCGTGGGCGTCGCCGTCGGTGTGGCCATAGGAGTCGCCGTCGGTGTGGCCATAGGAGTCGCCGTCGGTGTCGGCGCGGGGGTCGCTGTCGGTGTCGGCGCGGGGGTCGCTGTCGGTGTCGGCATGGGGATCGCCGTCGGTGTGGCCGTGGGGATCGCCGTCGGTGTGGCCGTGGGTGTCGCCGGCGGTGTGGCCGTAGGAGTCGCCGTCGGTGTCGGCGCGGGGGTCGCCGTCGGTATGGCCGTAGGAGTCACCGTCGGTGTGGGCGCGGGCGCGGAACAGCCGACGACCAAGACAGTGGCCAGCATCACCGTTATTAGGGCGGGGTGGGGCATGGGGCGCCGTTTACTATACATAGGGTCACTAGAAGTTGGACCGCCGAGCGCCTTGAGGGAAGGGGCTCTGGTTGTTGGGCGGTCCTTCACGTGGGTCCCTCTCCCGCTGGGAGAGGAGGCCGGAGCGGCGCGTTTAGCGCACCAGCGCGCCCGTTGGGCGCGTGCCCTCTTTCAGTTTCCCCCAGAGGGGGAAAGGTCGGAGGTGCTCCCCCAGAGGGGGGAGTTTAAGGCGGCCGCTACCGCGGCGCGCAGCCGCGAATCGCTTCCTTAAACTGGCGCTTGGCTTCTTCGCGGCTGACGGGGATGCCGGGCGGCGTGCGGAGGGAGAGCATGGGGAGGGTGACGCCGGCTTCGCGGAAGCGGTTGAGCTGCTCGCGGGCTTCGTCGGGGCCGCCGACGATGCCGAAGGTCTCGATGAGGGCTTCGGGGACGAGGTTGGCGGCTTCCTCGTACTTGCCCTCGCCCCAGGCGGCGCGGACCACGGCGACCTCCTCGGCGAAGCCCGCCTCCTCCATCATCATGCGGTAGCGGGGCAGCATGTAGGCCTTGAAGGCGGCGCGGTGGCGCATGCGGGCGCGGGCGGTCTGGTCGTCGTCGCTGACGTAGGTGGGGATCATCTGGGCGAGGTCGACGTCGCCGGGGGCCTTGCCGGCGCGCGCGGCGCCGGTGTCGACCCAGCCGCGGGCGAGGCGGGCCTTGTCGACGGTGTGCCACGTCGTCATGACACCCTCGCCGATCTCGCCGGCGATCTTGGTCATCTTCTCCTGCACGGAGGCGACGTAGACGGGAATCTCGGGCCGGAAGGGCTCGAACCAGAGCTCGTACTCTTCGATGCTGATCTGCTCGCCCTGGTAGGA
Source organism: Dehalococcoidia bacterium (assembly GCA_965261455.1). Classification (GTDB taxonomy): domain Bacteria; phylum Chloroflexota; class Dehalococcoidia; order SHYB01; family SHYB01; genus DAOUKH01. Next base: position 1,525,696 of record OZ253453.1, read on the forward strand.
GACGCGCCCCTCTCGGAGCAACTGGCGGGCGATGTCGACGGCGTCGCGGAGGCGCCGTATGGGGCTGCCGTAGGGGAGCCCGTGCATGGGGCCGACCTGGGCCTTGTGGTCGGAGCCGACGCCGAGGATGAAGCGGCCCTTGGAGAAGTAGTCGACGGTGGCGGCGGCCATGCCGATGATAGGGGCGCTGCGCACGAAGACGCTGGTGATGCAGGTGCCGAGCTGGATGCGCTCGGTCGCGAGGGCGCAGGCGGTGAGGACGGAGAACTGGTCGCCGCAGCGGCCCTCGGCCATCCAGGCGGACTCGTAGCCGAGCTCCTCGGCATACTGGGCGCATTCGACGAAGTCGGGCGGGGCCATGTCGCCTAGAAAGGCTACGCCTATTCGCTCCATTTCGACCTCCTAGGGGTGTTTGGGGTTGGCGCGCCCTGCGGGCGCGGGCCCTCTCTCAGTCTCTCCCAGGGGGAGAGAGGTTTAAGGTAGCTCCTCCAGAGGGGGAGAGGGGGAAGACCCCGCGCCGCCTCCCTTTCCCAAGGCCCTAGGGCGGCGCTCTTTCCCTCGACGGAGTTTTGCAAAGGTCTCCGGGGGGAGAAGAGGCCGGAAGGCGAGTCGTGACTCGCCCCTACGGGAGGGGAGTGGATTCCCGCTTTCGCGGGAATGACGGGTGCGGGTGGGGGAGAGGTTATTTCGGCACCTGTTCCAAGACGGCGATGATTTCGTCGGTGGGGATCACGGCGCCGAAGCCGTATTCGACGGTTTGGAGGGTGGCTTGGTGGCGGGCTCTGTCGACGGAGGCGACGGCGTCGGCGGCTAGGACGATGTGGAAGTCGTGGAAGAAGCCGTCGCGGAGGGTGGACTCGACGCACATCTCGGTGGTCACGCCGCAGATGATGAGGGTGCGGACGCCCCGCTCGCGGAGGAGTTGTTCAAGCTCGGTGCCGTAGAAGGCGGAGTAGCGGTTCTTGGAGATGACGATGTCGGAGGGCTCGACGGTGAGCCGGGAGTCGAACGCGGCGTCCCACGTGCCGGCGGCCATGCCGCCGACCTCGCGCAGGGCGGGGTAGAGCTCGACGAGGAGGCCGCCGTCGGAGTAGTCGGGGCGAAACTCGTACTGGCTGAAGACGATGGGAATGCCGGCGGCGCGGGAGGCGGCGATGAGGCGCTGGACGGGTTCGACCGTGGTCTTCAGGTCGGAGATGTCGAGGCCGACCTTGGCCATGGAGCCTTCGTCGGCGAGGCAGGAGTTCTGCATGTCGACGACGATGAGGGCGGCGTCTGGTCCGATGCGTCCCCCGGCCGAGACCGATTCTTCCGTGGTCGTCATGGCCCCCTCCTCCATCAGCCTTTCAAGTCCGTTAGCAGCCTGGCGAGCAGCCTGTTCTCTTCGTCAACGTCGAGGGCGGGCCTGAGTAGTGTAAAGCACACTTCCTCGACCAAGCCCTCGTAGCGCTCCCTGGCCATTGCGCCGACCTCGTCGTAGGGGCCGACGACGGCGAAGGCGTCGAGCATGTCGTCGGTCACGCCCTTGGCCACGACGTCGAGGGGGTTGTCGCGGGCCGCTTCCTGGAGGCCCTTGTGCTCCTCGCTCCAGCCGTGGGCGGCGAAGACTTGGCGGTAGACGTCGCTGTAGGAGGCGTAGAAGGCGACGGTGGCGCGGGCCTGCTCGCGGACGGCGCGGACCTCCTGGACTGTCCGGCCGAAGGCGACGGTGCCGCCGCAGTTGACGCGCAGGTCGGCGCGGGTGCGGCCGTTCTGGCGCGCGCCGGCGTCGAGCTCCGGCAAGGCGATCTCAGCGGCGTACTTGGGGCTGTTGAAGGTCTGGATCTGGAAGCCGTCGGCGATTTCGCCGGCGAGGCGGGTGTTGCGGGGATTCGCCGCGCCGAGGTAGATGGGCGGCTTGCCGTGGTCGAAGCGGCCGGGATGGAAGGCGGGCGGCATCAAGGTGATGGGATAGTAGTCGCCGCGGTAGTCGAGCGGCTCGCCCTTCTCCCAGGCGCCCCAGACGGCCCGCACCGCCGCCACGTAGTCGCGGAGCCGCGGGGTCACCGGCGAGAACGGCGAGGCGTACCGCTGCTCGACGTGCACCTTGGACTGGGTGACCAGTCCAAGCTTGAAGCGGCCTTTGGAAAGCTGTTGCAGGTCCCAGGCGGTGTAGGCGACGACCGTCGGGCTGCGGGGGAAGGCGATGGCGGCTCGCGTCTCGAGCTTGAGGCGGTTGGTCGCGGTCGCGGCGACGGCGAGGGAGAGGAAGCTATCGTGGTTCAGGTCGTAGGAGGAGTAGCCGTCGAAGCCGAGCGCTTCGGCGCGGCTGGCCTCCTCGGCGACGCTTCCAAGGTCGGCGGTCTCCTGGCGAAAGTAGACTTCGAGCATAGGTTAGTCCTCAGACGATGCCGCGCTATCGGAGGCGATAACGATGCCGCGGCGCACCAGATCGTCGATCTCCCCCCGGTCCATCTGCAAGAGGTCTCCCAGGACGTGGCGGGTGTGCTCGCCGAGCAGGGGGGCCGGGGAGAACTCCGTGGGGCGTTGGCCGTCGATGCGCCAGGCGGTCGTGCCCATGGGGCGGGGGCCGACCTCGGGGTGGTCGACGCTGGCGACGAAGCCGCGGTCGACCAGGTGTTCGTCGGTGAGCAGGTCGTCGGAGTCTAGGACTTCGGTCGCGGCGACACCGGCTCGCTGCAGCTTGTCGGCGAGGGGGGCGGCGTCCTCGTTGCGTGTCCACTCCTCGATCAGGGACTCCAGGGCCTCGACGTTGGCGCAGCGGTCGGCGGCGGTGGCGAAGCGGGGGTCGTTGCGCCAGCCGGGACGGCCGGCGACCTCGCAGAGGGCCGCCCAGGCTTCCTCGCCGTCGACGGAGATGGCGATCCATCGCTGGTCGCCGCGGCAGACGTAGACGCCGTGGGGGGCCTGGGTAGCATGGCGGTTGCCGACGGCCTCCGGCTCGACGCCGTGGAGGCTATAGTCCGCCATCGCCTGCGGGATGAAGGTAGTAAAGGACTCGGTCATGGAGGTCTCGACGGCCTGGCCTTGGCCGGTCCTGGCGCGGTGGCGCACGGCTTCGAGCACGCCGAGGAGGGAGTAGCAGCCGCCGATGAAGTCGGGGGGGAAGCCGCCGAGGATGCGGGGGGGGCCCGCCGGATAGGCGGTGGTGGCGGCGACGCCGCTGAACAGATTGACGACGCTGTGGAATCCGGCGAAGTTCTTGAGCGGGCCGGTGCGTCCGAAGGCGGCGACGGAGAGGTAGACGACGTCGGGCCTGACGCGGCGGATGTCGTCGTAGGCTAGGCCGAGCTTGTCGGCGACGCCGGTGGTGAAGTTCTCGACGACGACGTCGCTGATCGCGGCGAGTCTCTTGGCGACGGCGAGCCCTTCGGGGAGGCCGATGTCGAGGACGAGGCTGCGCTTGTTGGTGTTCATCATGTTGAATCCGCCGCTGCGGTTGATGCCGCGCACGCCCTCGGCGTAGGGGGGCAGGATGCGGACGGACTGGAGGTGGGGATTCTCGACGAGGATGACCTCGGCGCCCAGCCATCCGAGCACCTGGGTGACGTAGGGCACGGCGATCATCTGGCCGAAGTCGAGCACGCGGAGACCTTGGAGCGGCGGCGGCCTCATGCCTTCCCTCCTCCCTCCGGCTTGCCGAGGAGGTCGCGGACGAGCTCGGCGGTGTGCTGCCCGACGGCGGGCCAGGGGGAGGGGTCCTTCCACGGCGTCCGGCTCATGCGCACGGAGAAGCCGGGGAGCTGGAGCTCTTTGCCGCCCGGCGCCTGCCAGGTTCGCAGGTAGCCGCGCTCTTGTACGTGCTCGTGGCGCATCATGTCTCCGACGCCGTAGGCCGGGAAGCTGGGCACGCGGTTCTGATGAGCCAGGCTCGCGATCTCCTCGCCGGTGTGCAGCATGGCCCATTCGGCGATAAGCGGCCCGAGCACGTCCCAGTTGAGGGCGCGCTCGGCGCCGGTGTTGAAGACCTCTAGGTCGCCCCAGTCGGGGCTTCCCATGGTCTTGACCAGCCCCCGCCAGTGATGATCGAGGAAGGCGGCGAGGACGACGTAGCCGTCGCGGCAGGGGAGGTAGGCGTTGGGCTGGGCGCCGGCCACGACGGGATCGCGGGTCTTGGACTCGTGATAGGAGGCGTGTGCGACCTCCCAGGTCATGATCGCGGCGATGGACTCCTGGGCGCTGACGTCGACCTCCGCGCCCGCGCCGTCGAAGGCCCGCATGGCGAGCGCGACCATCGTCGCCGTCGCCGCCTGGAGTCCGGCCATCATCTCGCCCATGGGTGTGTTGGCACGAATCGGCGGCTCCCCGTAGGGGTCCGCCGGCAGGTCGGGTACGCCGGGGCTGGCGTAGGCGAGCCCGCCCGATGCCACGGCGATGAGGTCGTCGCCCGCGTAGCGGCGCTTGGGCCCGGTGAGTCCGAAGGGCGTGATGGCGGTGACGATCAAGGAGGGGTTGACGCTCCGGAGGCGGTCGTGGCGCAGACCGAGGCGTTCGAGGTCGGGCAGGGGAAGGTTGACGACGAGGACGTCGGAGATCGCCAAGAGCTCGTCCAGCGTGCAGCGGTCGGCGGGGTCGTTGAGGTCGAGGGCCGCGCCGCGCTTGTTCCAGTTGAGGTAGGCGAAGAGTGCGCTCCAGTCAGGATCGGGTTCCGCGCCGGGGAAGGGGCCGAGGCGGCGGGCGGTGTCGCCGGAGGGGGGTTCGATCTTGATCACGTCGGCACCGGCGTCGGCGAGCAGGCGCGCGGCGTAGGGGCCGGAGACGTGGTCGCCGACCTCGATGACGCGGATGTCGGAGAGGGCGCCGGTCATGAGGCTTGGAGGGTCTTCGGCATGGGTTGTTCTTTCTGCGGTTGCTGCCGGAAGCGGGGCTAGGCCGGGGGCAGGTAGCCGACGCGGGTGAGGAAGCGAAAGACCTCTTGGGCGAACTCTTCGGGGCGGCGGGCGGGGAATTGGCCGTGGGGGCCTTCGACGATGTGTCCCTCAGCGCCGGGGGTGAGCGCGACGGAGGGCTCGTTCTTGTTCCGCAGCATGTCGCCTTCGCTGGTGAGAAAGAGGGTGGGACAGCGCACCGAGGGCAAGGCCCGTTCGAGGCGGTAGAGGAAGGCGGCGCGGTAGCCCCAGTGGTAGCGGGTCCCGGTGCGGAGGAACTCGGTGGTGGCCAAGTCGAAGAGCCAGGGCGGGGTATCGTCGCCCCAGATGTTTCGGTAGCGGTCCCACAGCCAGGTCAGGTGCTCACCCTTGGGTTCGATCTCAAAGGTGGGGATGTAGTTTTCCAGCCAGTCCCGACCCTCTTCCTCACCGAATAGCGGAGAGCCGATCATGATGAGCGCTCGGACTCTGTCGGGTTGGCTCACCGCCATCTGGGCCGCGATGCCTCCGCCGGTATGGTTGCCCACAAGGGCGACGTCTTCCAGTCCAAGCGTGTCGAGGAACAGCGTCAAACGCTCGGCGTATTCCTCGATCGTGGGGGGTTCGGGCGGCGGCTCGGAGGCGCCGTAGCCTGGGGTATCGGGAGCTATCGCCCTGGCGCGCTGGCCGAGGAAGGGCAAGCTTGGCTCGTAGATCCTTCCCGAGATCGGGCTTTCGTGGAGCAGCACGATCGCCGGGCCGCTTCCCGCTTCCCGGTAGTGGACTTGTCCCAGCGGAGTGTCAGCGTAGCCGAAGCGCATGCGGGGCCCTTCCGCGGTCACCGGCCGGCCATGACGTAGTCCAGCCAGCCGTCGACCTTCATGAACAGCGTGGCCCCCTGTTCGCTCGACATGGGGGGCTGGACCGATTGGCCTTCGCGGAAGACGTAGGCGCCGGCGTTTACCGGCGTATCGCCGATGGCGAGCGCCCCCGAAACGACGTAGAACTCCAGCGAGGCGGTGTGCCGCCCGGGATCCTGCTGCCGGTACCCCGGACCGAGGCGCAGCAGGACCGATTGCGCCCCCGTCTTCTGGTTGACGCTAAGCGGTTTGACCGCAATGTGTTCGATGTCGAAGCCGTCGAGCGCCCGCTGACCGCGAGCGTACTGCTCTCCGGTAAGCCACGCGAGCGTGCCTGTTCGAAGATGTAGGACGCGCCCGCGGGGAGGGACGTCGGCGGGAGATCCGGTAAGGAGCGCGTTCGAGCCAAGCTCCTCCGCCGGCCGGATGTGGCGGGACGCGGCGCCGCTCCCGTCTCCTGGGCTCGTTCCCTCCAGGCTCAGGACCGCGAGCGCCCCCTCCGGCGCCTCCGCGGAGTGGACCCAGCCGGGCGGCCTCCAGAAATAGTCGCCCTTCTCGAAAGAGCCCTCCCCGTTCAACTTGATCCCGCCCTCCAGCAGGAAGCACTCTTCCACCGAACCGTGATAGGCATGGGTCACGTCAATGTAGCCGGGAGCCAGCCAGATAAGGTCGCACCGGCGTGTCGTAACGGGGTCGATGCGCAACGTCTTCTGGTTGTACATTGCGAGCATCTCCATCACCTTGTCCTTCGGGCCAAGGTGCTCCCGCCAAGCCGGCGCCATGTTCTCGTAGACGCTCAGTCCGTTCTCCCACTCCACCGCTTGGGTATCGACTATAGAAAGCTGCGGCATGACGCCTCCTCGCAACGGTCGGGCTAGGTTGCCCGCGGATTATACCGCTGACGCTCGACGGCGGCGGTCAGTACAATGCGCGGTATGTCTCCCCAGTGGTACGAGCGCGACTACGACGTCATCGTGGTCGGCGGAGGGTCGGCGGGAGCGGTCGTCGCGTCCCGGCTTTCCGAGCATCCGCACCGGTCCGTGCTTCTGCTTGAGGCGGGGCCGGACTACCCAAGGGTAGACCTGCTGCCCGAGGATATCCGGGACGGGGACAACGTGGTGAAGGCAATGAACCACGGGACCCACTTCTGGACGTACACGGCGAGCGGCCATCCCTACCGGCGCAAGCCCATCGTCATCATGGCGGGCAAGGTCACCGGCGGGGGAAGCGCGGTGAACGCCACCTACTTTCACCGGGGCGCGCCGGAAGACTACGACCAGTGGGCCGCCGCGGGCAACGACGCATGGTCGTACGAGAAGCTCCTTCCCTATTTCAAGAAGCTCGAAACCGACTTGGACTTCGGCGGTCCGTACCACGGCAAAGACGGCCCGATCCTGGTGCGGCGCGCCAAGAAAGACGCCTGGGGCCCTATCGCGGGCGCCTTCTACGAGGCGTGCCGCAAGGCCGGCTTCCCCGACGACCCCGACATGAATCTCCCCGACACGACGGGGGTGGGGCCAAGGCCGGTCAACTGCGCCGACGGGCTCCGCATCAGCACGGCGGTCGGCTATCTAAGCCGGAGCCGGGAACGCGCCAACCTGACGATACAGGCGAACGTGCTGGCCCGCCGGATTCTCTTCGAGGGGCGGCGGGCCGTTGGCGTGGAGATCGACGAAGGCGGAGAGCGCCGCAACGTGCGGGGCGGCGAGGTCATCGTGTGCGCGGGGGCTATCGAGTCGCCCTGCCTGCTGGTGCGGTCCGGCATCGGGCCCGCCGACCAAGTCCGGGGAATCGGCGCGCCCCTCGTACAAGACCTACCCGGTCTCGGCGCCAACTTGCGGAACCATCCGGCGGTGGCTCCACAGTTTCGCATCAGAGAGGAGGCGCGGGAGCAAGGGCCGGCGGCGCAGCTCGTCCTCCGCTATATGCCGCCGGGATCGAACGACCGCAACGGCATCACGATCGCGCCGTTGGTAGAGGAAGACGTGGACGGGACGCCCTGCATGCCGTTCTACGTCGTCCTGTGGAAGGTGCGGTCGGAGGGAACGCTCACCGTGATCTCGCCCGAACCGGGCGATCCGCCGGTTCTGCGCTACAACTATCTGACGGACCCGGCGGACTTCGAGCGCGTGCGGGAAGGAGTGCGCCATGCCGTCCGGCTGGGGGAGGGCCGGGAGTTCCGGGGCATCTTTGACGGCCGCGCCGGGCCCAGCGACGACGAGCTAGCCTCGGACGATGCGCTGGACCGCTGGATTCTGGCCAACCTCTACACGGCGTTCCATTCCAGCGGCACGTGCAAGATGGGGCCGACGACCGACCCGATGGCGGTGGTCGACCAACACTGCCGGCTGTATGGGGTGGAGGGCGTCCGGGTGGTGGACGCTTCGATCATGCCGGATATCGTGCGCGGCGACCTCACGTGCAGCGTCGTCATGATCGCGGAGCACGCAGCGGACATGATCGCGGCGGGGCGGCGCTCAAGCGTGGCGCAAGAATGACCGCTGCCGTATCTCGGCGAGCGGTGGCGCCACAGCGACACCCTACCATTGACGGCCTGTTTCCAGTCCCTATCGTAGGTCACGTAGGGGGAGAACGATGGCGACAGTCGAGGAGCGCCTTGCCCGGATTGAAGGGGCCTATGAGCACTTGGCGACGAAGGCCGACGTCGTCAATCTCAAGGTCTGGATGATCGGAACGATGCTGGCAACGCTGGGCGCGGGCCTCGGCTTGGCAAAGTTAATCTTCTAAGGAATGGCAGCGTTGGCGGAGGGACATCCCGTCACCCGCGCCGAGCTACGCGAGGAGCTCCAGCATTACGCCACCAAGGCGGACTTGGAGCGTATCACGTCCGACATTATCTGGTGGGCTCTTGGCGTGATGCTTGCCGGATTGACCGCCGCAGTCGGGCTCACCGCCGTCGTCGTGAGGGTCGTGGGAGGCTAGGAGACGCCAGCAGGCTAGACGCGGAAACCGTTGCATTGTCGGCGCTTCCGGCTCCATGGACAGGGCGCAGCCGTCCCCACCCCGCCCCTCCGACGCGCCCCTTCGGGCGCGTGCCCTCTTTCAGTTTCCCCCAGAGGGGGAAAGGTCTAAGGTGCTCTTCGACGAAGGCTTGGCGTAGCCACAGGGGGACCGACGCGAACTGCGCCTCAAGCCGATGCGCGAGAGGCGGGGAGCGGCGCTTGACACCCGCGCGGCTTTGCTTCTATCGTCCCTTGTCGATGCCGCAGCACTCCACGACGGCCCTCTCTGGGGCCAATAACCCAGGCCCCTCCTCCTCCGAACCATGTATTTGATTGGCGTCGATATCGGCGGGACGTTCACGGACCTCGTCATCATGGATGGCGAGGGGCGGTGGAACTTGCACAAGACGCCGTCGACGCCCGACTCGCCGGAAGAGGGCGTGTTCAACGCCCTAGCTCTGGCAGCGGAAGAGAAGGGCGTGGCGATGCGGAGCCTGCTGGAAGAGACGCGGGTGTTCGTGCACGGGACGACGCTGGTCACTAACGCGGTGATCTCGGGCAACATGGCCAAGACCGCGCTCCTCACCAACGAAGGCTACGAGGACATGCTCTTCTTCGGGCTCGGCTCCCGGGGGAAGCCGCCCTCGGAGATGTTCAAGACGCATCAGGACTACCCCGATCCCATCATTCCGCGGCACTTGATCGCCGGCATACGGGGGAGGATAAACGCCGAGGGCGGAATCGAGACCGAGCTTGACGAGGCGGGCATCAGAGCGGCGGTCGCCGAGTTCAAGCGGCGCAACGTCGAATCGCTCGCCGTCTCTTTCCTCTGGTCCATCACGAATCCAGAGCACGAGGAGCGGGCCCGCGCGATCATCGCGGAGGAATACCCCGAGGCCCAAGTCTCCATCGGACATCAGATCACGTCGGTGGTGCGGGAGTACGAGCGTACCTCGACGTGCGCGCTGGACGCCTCGATCAAGCCGCTTTTCGGACGGTACGTGAAAAACCTCATCCGCCGGCTGAAAGAGAACGGCTACGAGCGCGACCTGCTCATGGTCAACTCGCACGGCGGCGTGGTCAAAGGCGAAGAGCTCACGGAGTTCCCCGTCTACGCGCTCAAGAGTGGGCCATCGCTGGGGCCGGTCGCCGGCATGACGGTCTCAGAGGCAGAGGGGGCGGAGCAAGACCTGATCGTGTGCGACATGGGCGGGACGAGCTTCGACGCCTCGATGGTGGTCAAGGGCGAGGTGGTCACGACGCTCATCGGCAGCGTCGGGCCGTATCACTACTCCTTCCCCACGCTCGACGTGCACAGCATCGGGGCCGGCGGGGGCAGCATCGCCTGGGTCGACACCGGCGGCCTCGTGCACGTCGGCCCGCAAAGCGCGGGAAGCTCGCCGGGGCCCGCCTGCTACGACCTGGGGGGCGACAAGCCCACGGTGACCGACGCCAACGTGGTGCTGGGCTACATCTCGCCCGACTACTTCATGGGCGGCAAGATGCGGATCGACGCGGAAAAGGCACGTGCCGCCATCCAAGAGCACGTGGCCGGGCCGCTGGGCCAGAGTGTCGAGGAGGCCGCCAACCTCATCTACAGCATCGTCAACCACAACATGGTCTTGGGGCTGTCCGAAGTCAGCATCCAGAAGGGCATCGACCCGAGGGGCTATCTGCTGGTGGGCGGGGGCGGCTGCTCGGCGGCCCACCTCGTCGCCATCGCCACCGAACTGGGGATGACGAAGATTCTCATCCCCAGGATCGCCCCCGGCCTCTGCGCCTTCGGCATGCTGGCGGCCGACCTGCTGTACGAGCGGGCGCACAGCTTCATCACGCGAAGCGACAGCTTCGAGCACGAGCGCGTCAACGAACTACTGGCGAGCCTCGAAGAGGACGGCGACGACTTCCTGGCGCGCGCCAGCGTCGCGATGGACGACCGGACGCTCTCTTTCTCGGTGATGGCCCAGTACCCCTATCAGTCCTGGGACGTCGAAGTGCCGCTCCCCTGGGGCCGCGTAACGCCGGAGCGCCTGCCGGAGCTCGTCGAGCTCTTCCATGAGGTGCACAAGACAACGTACGGGTTCACGGTGACCGAGGAGCCGGTCCAGTTCGTGAGCTGGCGGGTCAAGGCCCAGGGACGGCAGCCCAAGGCCCGGACCGCGCCGCAGGAGATGACGACCGCCGACGCGAGCCCCGCCTTGAAAGGCAGCCGTCCGGCGTACTTCACCGAGGCGCGCGACTACGTGGAGACGCAGGTCTACGCTGGGGAGAAGCTGCGCAGCGGCAACGTCTTGGTGGGGCCGGCCATCATCGAGGAGCCCGCGACGACCGTGGTCGTGCCCGCGGGCTTCCGCCTGACCGTCACCCGGTTCGGGAACTACTACGTCGAGCCCGAGGGTTGACCGGCCTAGCTCCTAGAGCTTTCGGATAGCGGTGGACGGCGGCAGCGGATAGGCAAGCTTTCCCTGGCGAAGGCCGCACGAGACCAACATCCGCGCGTAGTTCAACGCCGCGCACGCGGGATCGATGACCAAGAGGTCCTTGTAGCCCTCGGCGTCGAGCATCTCGCGGCCCATCGGGACGATGCCCCGCTCGCGGTATGAGAGCGAGTAGAAGATCACGGCCTCCGCGCCGTCGTTGTCGGCGGCGTCCTTGGCGGCGTCCACCATCTGCCGGGCTTCGTTCTGGCGCTGCTCCTCGTCGGAGGGGAAGACCACCTCCGTGGCGGGCTGGACGTACTTGATGGAGACGAGCTTTGAGGTTACGGCGAGCCGGTCGGCCGACTTCATGATCATGGCGCGGATGTTCGGCTCCTTGACCGTGAGGACCGAGAAACGGTCGACCAGGAACGACGCCACGCTCATCGCCGCCGCGCCGGGCTCGACAATGAGCATCTTGCTCGTCAGCTCCTTCAGGCCTCTCGCGTTCGAGTCGGAGCACGAGCCCACGATGTAGGCGTCGTAGCCGTCCTTCTCCGCCTGCTCGGCTACCTCGAACATCTCGGGGGCGATGAGGCCGGCGTCGTATTCGGAGACGGTCCAATCGGGCCCGCGCGTGAGCGCGACGACGTCCACCTCGGCATCCACGAGCGGCCGGGACGTGGCGACGTGCTGTCTGATCGTCTCTTCGTCGGCACGATTCGTTCGGCAAATGATGAACTTCAAGATTCCCTCCCCAGTAGGTACGTCCGTGGGGCCGTGCCGCCGTCCGGGCTAGCGCCCTACGACGAGGCCTCCAGTGAAATCGACAAGCTGACCGGTTACGTGCATGGCGCTGTCGGAGACGAGGAAGGCTATCATGCCGGCGGCCTCGCCGGGACGCACGCCGCCGCGCATCGGGAAGGCCGACGGCGACTCGCCCTCCGTCCGGCCCACGCCGGTGCCCTTGCCGCCGCTCCAACCCTTGAGCAGGCCGAGGCCGGGAGCGTCGTCGGCTTCCGCCTCCGCCGGTAGGCCGACGGCGAGCGCGTTGACGCGGATGCTGTCGTCGGCCAATTCGAGCGCCATGCACTGCATGAGCCCGACGAGGCCGAACTGCGTGGCAGAATGCACGCCAAGTCCGGCGATGCCGGCGCGCGCGGCGTGCGAGGTCAGGAAGAGTATCGAGCCGCCGGCACCGGCCTCGACCATGCGCTCGGCGGCGAGGCGGCTGCACACGAACGCGGCCTTGAGATCGCTCCGCAGCGCTCCATCCCACACGTCGGCTTCCGTTTCGAGCAGCGGGCCGCCTGGCACGGTCAGGCCCGCGACGATCAGGACGTCGAGCCGACCGAAGCGGTCGATGGTCTGCTCAACGACGGAGCGGGCCGCAGCGTCGTCGGCTAGGTCGCCCGACACCGCGAAGGCGCCGCTGAGCGGCGACGAGGCCGCGGTTTGGGAGTGCAGGGCGACGCCGGCGCCCTCGGCCATCAGCTTCGCGGCGATGGCCTGTCCGAAGCCGGCGTAGCCGTCGGCGCCGGTCACGAGCGCGGTCTTCCCGGTGAGTGCGCCGGAGGTCGTCACATCAGCAACCCGGCGGTCAGGTTCACGGCTTGGCCGGTCATCTTGTTGGCGCGGGACGAGGCGAGAAAGGCGACGAGGTTGCCCACGCTGTCGGGGTCGGCGAGGGTGCCGAGCGGGCTGGCGTCGCGCTGGCTCTGGACGAGGCCGCGGACGATCTGCCAGTGATGGTCTTCATCGTCGGCGGGGAAGTAGTTGAAGGGGCGGTGGTTGCCGCTATCGCGTATCACACCGGGGCAGACGGTGTTGACGGTGATGCCGTGGACACCCCATTCGAGCGCCATGACTTGCCCGAGACCAATCAGGGCCGACTTGGAGGCCGAGTAGGCTGAGGCGGTGGGCGTGCCCACCTTCCCCAGCCTCGACGAGAGATTGATGATTCTGCCGCTCTCGCCCTGTGCGATCATGCGCCGTGCCGCTTCCTTGGCGCAGAGGAACGGGCCGACGAGGTTGGCCCGCATGCATGAGTCCCAGGAGGCTTCGTCCTGTTCCAGGAACGGCATCAAGGGGGTCTCCGCGGCGTTGTTGACCAGGATGTCGATGCGGCCCAAGTGCTCAGTCAGGCGGTCGAACATGGCCGTGACTTCGTCTGGCGACGTGATGTCGGCTTCGAGCGCCGCGCTGCGCCGGCCCAGGGCTTCGATCTCGGCTTGGGCGCTTTCGAGGCCGCGCCAGCCCTTGCGCTGCTCAGGGTCGGTGGGGCCCTTGGCGGAGCGGCGGCCGTTTACCGCGACGTCGGCGCCCTCTTCGGCCAGCCGCAGGGCGATGCCCCGGCCCGTCGAGGGATAGCGGGCCGCGCCGGTGACGAGGGCGACTTTGCCGTCGAGGAGCCCCATTAAAGAGTAGTCTCCAGGGAGAGCGAGGATGGGGCAAGTCTAGCCACCGGCCCTTGACACCGCAACCGCGTTTCTTTACAACGCCGGTAGACTGGGCCGGGGGGCAGCCAATGCAACGTCCATTGCTCGAGTGGGTATTCTCCAAGACGGCCGGTATGGGTCCCGAGTTGGAAGAGATCTGGATGGAGTGGTACGACTACCACCAGCTCATGATGTGCCGCATGCCGGGCTGGACGTGGAACTACCGGCTGATGAACCTGATCGGCCCCGAGAAGTACGTGTCGCTGTACCGGGTCGAGGACTACGAGGCCCTGAAGCTGATCGAGGGCTGGCCGCGGGTGGACCAGGGGAAGATGGACCCGATCACGGACAACATCGACCCGGCGGCGCTTCAGGACTGGGAAGACAAGGTGCGCCGGGGCCTCCAGGACACGGGCAAGTTCACCTTCACCGGCGGCGCGACGGACAAGAACCCGTTGGACCAGGGCCACTGGGGCTGGCGGTACCTCGCCGGCGCGGCCCTGGACGATCCGCTGCTGAAGTCGAACAATCCCCTCGGCACGGAGCTGATCAGCGTGTCGCGGGAGAACGACGCGCGATGGAAGGAGTGGTACGGCGCGGAGCGCTTCCCGGCCCTGGAGAAGCTGCCCGGCGTCGTCATGGCAGGCTGGTACGGCATCACGACCGAGGGCCGCGAGTACGAGCCGGGGTACAACTACATCAGCATCTTCGAGCTCGAAAGCGAGGACGACGCGTTCCGGCTCGGCGACCCCGACCAGAGAATCCCCGAAGCCAAGGCGTTCTGGGAAGACCCGGCGGCGGAGCCGTACTACGCCCTGACCCGCGACGTACGAACGAACTACTACAAGCCCATTTCGAGACATTGGGGCTTTAAGAAATAGCCGGCCGGCAGCGGCCCGCGATTATCTTGCCCACGCTCCCCTGAGGGAGCACTTGGGCTGAGGGACGGAGACCCGGATGGACCAGATTGTCTTCACCACGCTTGGCAAGCGCATCGAGCGAATCGTGCAGGAAGTCACCATCAAGTGCGTCCAAAGCGCACGCTCGGCGACCGTCCACGCCCGCGACTTCTCCGTCACCATCGCCGACAGCCAGTGCCGCACCGTCACGATCTACGGCGGGCTGCCGATCCACACGATGAGCATCGACATGGCCCTCAAGCCCATTGTCGAGCTCTTCGACGACATCCAACCCGGCGACTGCTTCCTGAACAACTGCCCCTTCTACGGCAACGTCCACCACGCCGACTACACGTTCTGCACGCCGATCTTCTCCGGCGACAAGATCATCTTTTGGCTGCTCCTGCGGATGCACAACGTCGACGTCGGGGCCCCGGAGCCGACGGCCTATCTTCCCTACGCCAAGGAAATCTACGAAGAGGGACTGCACTGGCCGTGCGTCAGAGTGGCGCGGGGTTACGAGGAACTGAAGGACATCGTGCGGATCGGCCTCGTCCGCATCCGCGTCCCGCAGCAGTGGTACGGCGACTTCGCGGCGGCGCTGGGGAGCTCGTGGATCGGGGACCAGCGCCTTCGGGACCTGATCGAGGAGTACGGCGACGACGTCATAACCGAGTTCATCGACGAGTGGATCGAGTACGGCCGGCGCAGGATGATCGCGGAGATCAAGAGCCTGCCGGAGGGGACGTGGGAAGGCGAGACGTGGGTCGACCCCATCGACTTCATCCCCGACGGCTTCGCGCTGAACATGAAGCTGACCATCGACCACGAACAGGCGGCGATGATCGTCGACCTACGGGACAACCCGGACCAGGTCGAAGGCGGCATTAACCTGCCGGAGGCTTCGAGCATCGCCGGGCCGTCGCAGGGAATTTTCGCCAGCCTCGACCCGACGCTGCACCACAACACCGGGGCATTCGAGCGCATCCAGTTCAAGCTGCGGGAAGGGTGCATCTGCGGGATACCGATATTCCCCGCCGGCACGTCGGTCTCGACGAGCTATCTCACCGACCGCCTGACGAGTCTTGCCATGGCGATCATGGCGCAAGTGGACCCGAATAGAGGCGGCGCAGAGGGCGGCTACATCGGCTTTCAGGAGGGGGTATTCTCCGGCCAGGACTTCCGGCGCAACAACGCGCCCTACGTCAGCCAACCCATCGTGGTGGGCAGCTTCGTGGGGGGCGGCCCCGCGGTCAAGGGACATGACGGCTGGCCCGCGTGGGGAATCGGCGGCACGCAGGGCTGCATATCGACGACGTCCGTCGAGCTCTGGGAGAAGAACAACCCGCACATCTTCGAGGTCGGCGCCCAGATCGTCACCGATTCGCCGGGCGATGGGGAGTTCATCGGCAGCGTGGGCCCCAGGATGCTGGTGCGGCACCGGCAGGGCCCGTTCTCCGTGGCGGGCTACGGCGACGGCGGCGTCCACCCGCCCGCCGGTGTCATGGGGGGCGGCGCCGGACACCCCAATCAGGGTTTCATCCAAGACCTTGCGACCGGCGTCCAGGAAGAGGAGCTTCCCCTTTGCGGCGTATTCGAGATCAAGGAGGGGAAGGCGATCGAAATCTTCGGCAACGGCGGCGGCGGCTTCGGCAACCCCCTCGATCGCAATCCCGATCAGGTCCGCAAGGACGTACGCAACGGCTGGATATCGGAGCGGAAGGCGCGTGACGTGTACGGCGTCGTGCTCGATCTCGGCCCTGAGGAGTACGCGGTAGACGCCGACGCGACACGCCAACTGCGCGAGGAGAAGCGGGCGGGGTAGGCGGCGGCAGCCGGAGGGGCGCTTCGCGCCTAGGGGCGCGTGCAGCAGGCGAAGGTTGCCCCCCGTAGGCCGTCTAAGGCGGCAGCGAAGCCGTGGCCTGGGAAGAGTCATCTGCTGCCCGGTTCCCCTCCGGCGCTCAAACCGTCTCGAACTGCAACGCTGAGAGATTCAGACTGGATGAGCGTTTGGAGAGGTGGAGCATCTCTACTCCTACCACTTCGTTCGATGCGTTGTAGTCGAGCACCACGCCGGGCGAGACCTCCTCGGACTCGACTATGGGGGAGTCGTCGAGGCGCAAATAGAGGGCATCTGCTTCCTTGTCCACGTTTAACTTCATAGCTCTCCTCTCACGCCTCGATCAAAGAATACGCTGACCACGCGCCAGGGAGCAACGCGGGTGTTGACGGCAACACGCAGGACGCGGCCGCCGTGTTCCGGGATGCGGCGGAAGAACCGCTCGACCTCGGGATCGCTGGGATCCGAAGTGCGTTTGGTGGTTGTGAGGGGGCCCCTCATCTCAATCTTCTCCCGTTGGGAGAAGAGGCAAGACCTCCCGGCCCTGCCCGTTTCGACCCGCGCACGGGAGCGGCTGGAAAGGCGCGCCCCTACCTGCCCTTGGTTAGGTTAGGCCGAGGTTGGCCATGGCGGCGCGGGCGGCTTCGCGTTCGGCCTTTTGCTTGCTGGGGCCGACGCCCTCGCCGGTCACGGCGCCGCCGACGATGACTTCGACGGTGAAGTCGCGGCTATGGTCCGGGCCTTCCTCCTTGACGGTGCGGTAGACGGGCGGCGGGTGGCCTTCCGCTTGCACACGCTCCTGCAGCAGCGACTTGTAGTCGTCGATCAAGTCGGGCGGGAGGCTTTCGAGCCTGTCCTTGAACAGTTTCAGCGTCCACCGCTTGGCCTTGGCGTAGCCCTGGTCGAGCAGGATTGCGCCGAGCACGGCCTCAAAGACGCGGGCGAGGTTGCGCTCGCGGGTGCGCCCACCGCTCGTTTCCTCACCGTGCCCGAGGTAGAGGCGCCGGCCCAGGCCGAGTTCGGTGCCGACGGCGGCGAGCGTCGCCGCGCGCACCAAGCCCGAGCGGAGCGCGGTGAGGCGGCCTTCGGCCAGGTCGGGAAAACGCCGGTAGAGGTGCTCGGCGACGACGAACCCGAGGAATGCATCGCCCAGGTACTCCAGGCGCTCGTTGCTCTCTGGCGCGTCGTCGGGCGCCTCGTGGACGTAGGAGCGGTGAGTCAGCGCGAGCTTGAGGAGCGACCGGTCTTTGAATTCGATTCCGAGTCGGCGCTCCAGCATCGCTTCAGGAGAGCGGGGCATACCTCATTGTAACCCCCCGTCAGGCGCGGGCCGCGGGCCTATAATCGCCCCTGACGTTTGGAGAGTCCCGCCAGCCTTATGTCCGCCTACGCAGCCATCGACAACATCGCCGGACGAATCAAGCAGCGCCTCTCCGGGGAGCGACAGGACCTGCTGCTCGCCGCGGCGGAGAGCGCGGCGAAGCGCGGCGAGCGCGCCTTCCTCGTCGGCGGCATCGTCCGCGACCTCTTGCTCGGCGCCGGCGGGCTCGACCTCGACGTGATGGTGGAAGGCGACGCGCGGGAGGCGGCGCGCGGTCTCGCCGCCGCGCGCGGTGGGAGCGTCAAGACGCACGACCGCTTTCTCACCGCGACGGTGTTAGTGGGGGCGGTCCGTATCGACTTCGCCACGGCACGAAAGGAGCGGTACGCTCGCCCCGGGGCGCTGCCCACGGTGCGCCCGGCCGACCTCGACACCGACCTCGCGCGGCGCGACTTCACCGTCAACGCGATGGCGGCCTCCCTCGACCCGAAACGCTTCGGCGACGTGATCGACCCCCACGGCGGGCGGGCCGACCTCGACGCGGGCCTCATCCGCGTCCTGCACGAGCGCAGCTTCATCGACGACGCCACGCGGATCCTCCGCGCCTGCCGGTACGCGGCCCGCTTCGGCTTCGCGCTCGAAGACGAGACGGAGCGGCTCGCCATGGAGGCCACGGGCCGCCTCCGTGCCATCAGCGGCAGCCGCATCCGCCATGAAATCGAGCGCACTCTGGAAGAGGCGTCGCCCGGCGCGGCGTTCGACCTCGCCGAACGGCTCGGCGCGCTCGCCGCGATCCATCCCGGCTTCCACCTTGGACACGCCACGGCCCGCGCACTCGACGAAGCCGCCAGCGGCGGCGGGACGCTTGGCTTCGCTATCCTCGGCGCGGCACTGTCGGAGGAAACGGCCGCAGCGCTGGCGAAGCGTCTGGCGGTGCGGGCCGGGATCCGCCGCGCCATGACGGACGCGGCCCGGTTGGCGTCACGCCGGGAGGCGCTGGCGGCGCCCGCACTCAAGGACAGCGAGGTCTACGCCGCGCTCTCGCCCTACGTCCGCGAGGCCGTGCTTGCTTGCCGATTCACCGCGGGGGACGGGATAATGGCCGAGCGGATCGACGATTTCACCGGCCGGCTGGCGGACGTCAGGCCCGTGCTGAGTGGCGACGACGTTATCGCCCTCGGCATCGAGTCCGGCCCCCGCGTCGGGCAGCTGCTGGCAGGACTGCTGCGCGCCCGTCTAGACGGCGAGGTCGAGACGAAACAGGACGAGATCGAGGCCGTCCGCGCGTGGCGGCAAGAGCCAGCGGAGGGCCGCGATGACGACTGACGCTTCAGCCACCTGCGAGGTCTGCGGCGAGGCGATGGACCCCGACCACAGCGCCTTCTGCTCCTCGTGCGGGCGCACCTTCCACCTGACGTGGGACACACGCCTGGAGATCAAAGACTGCGGCGCGTTCGCCCTCGACGAGCAGTCGCTGGCCCTCTACTTCACCTGCTTCCTCTGCGGTGGCGGGACGCCGCAGGCCGCCCCTGAGAGTCCGTCATGACGCAACCGCAGACCAGGCCGCCCGCCGAGGCCCGCGAGAACCCAGCCCGGTTCCGCGGCGAGCCGTGCCGCATCTGCGGCGACCCCACCGATGAGCGGCTGGACTCTAGCTGCCGTATCTGCGGCGGGCCGGTGCACGTCGCGTGGGCCGAGGGCGCGCCTGAATCGGCGTGCAGCCAGGTCGTGAGTCCGCTGCAATGCTGCGGGATCGCGTTCGTGTGCAACGTTTGCGTCGCGGAGGGGTCGTTGGCGTAGGCGGGAAGAAGGCGCCCGACGGGCGCCTACGCGCCTAGCGGCGCGTGCCCTCTCTCAGTCTCCCCCAGAGGGGGAGAGGCTTAAGACACCTGGTTAAGCTGGGGGAGACGCGCCGAGGCGGCGGCGGTGGAAGAGGTATTGCTGGGCGTAGCCGGCGTGGTCGCCGAAGTAGTCGGCGGCCCATTCGCGGACGCGGCGGTCGGTGACCGGCTCGCCGCCGAAGTACCACTCGCGCACGGCCCGCCGCACCCAGACGTCGACGGGGAAGGCTTTGGGCTGGTCCAGCGAGAAGGCGAGCACACAGTCGGCGACCTTCTCACCGACGCCGTAGAAGCTCAGTAAGGCTTCCTTCGCCTCGTCGTAGGGGGCGCCGCGCAGCGCCAAGAGGCCGTGGGGTAAGTCGAGCACGGCGCGGGCCGTCCTGGTGAGGAACCGGGCCCGGTAGCCGAGCCCCATGTGCCGGAACTCCTGCTCGGAGACCTCGGCCAGGGCCGCTGGACCGGGAAAGGCGTAGACGTGTTCCCAGCCCGCGGCTTCAGCGGCAATCGGGTCGCCGAAGGCCGCCGCGATGTCCTCGACGTGTTTGGTGATGCGCTTGATGTTGGAGTAGGAGGAGATGACGAAGGTCACGAGACACTCCCACGGGTCTTGGCGGGCGAGCCGCAGGCCGCGGTAGTCGACGGCGGCCTCGGCCAGCCTGGGGTCGCCGGCGGCGAACCGGTAGAAGGGCTCAAGGTCGTCGTCGAGCCGAAGGTAGCCGCGGAGGACGGGAGCGGCCTTCTCCGGCGGCGTGGGCGAGGAGTCGAACTCGACGCCTCCGTCGGCGGCGCGGACGCGAAAGACGTTGCCGCCCACTACGCCGACGTAGACCGCGCCGTCTCTGCGCCACCGGAACGTCTGGCCCGACTCTAGCGTGTGGCCGAGGTCGATCGGCCCATTCGCGGGAAGGAACACGGGGGCCCCCTTAGCCGCGGGAGGCGAGCCACTCGGCGACGGCGGCGGGGACGTCCCCCACCGGACCGGCGCGGAAGGTGCATCGGGGGATCGAATCGACGAAGGTCTTGCCGTAGGGCTTGGTCAGCACGCGCCGGTCGAGGCAGAGGAGGACGCCCTTGTCCGTCTTGCGGCGGATGAGGCGTCCGAAGCCTTGCTTGAACCGGAGCACCGCTTGGGGCAGGCCGTATTGGTCGAAGGGGGCCTCGAACTGCTGGGAGCGCGCGGCGAAGACCGGATCGCTGGGCACGTTGAACGGCAGCTTGGTTATAACAAGGACGCTGAGCGCGTCGCCGGGGATATCGACGCCTTCCCAGAAGCTGCCCGTGCCAAGGACGACGGCGCGCGGGTCGGACTGGAGGCGCTGGACGAGCTGGGCAGGGTTGCCGTCTTGGCCTTGGGCAAGCACGGCGATCTCGTCTCCCGTGAGCAAATCGGGGAGGAAGCGACGCGCCGTCCGGAGGGAGGCCCTCGACGTGAAGAGGACGAGCATCCGCCCACCGGCGGCTCGCGCCGCGTTAGCGATGGCGTCGTGGACCGCCGCCTGGTAGCCAGATCGGTTGGGCTCAGGGATGTCGTTGGGGAAGAAGCCAAGCACGCGGTTGGGATAGTCGAACGGCGAGCCGACCATGAGCTCGTTCGCCGAGTCGAGGGAGAGCCGTTCCTCGATGTAGCCGAGGCTCTCCCCCACGCTGAGGGTGGCGCTGGTGAGGACGACGCTCTTCTTCTGATCGAAGAGGCGCTGGTTGAGGTCGGCGCCCACGTGGAGCGGGGCCGACCGGAGCCGCGTCACGCCGTCGCGTGCGCCGACTTCGATCCAATAGATGCCGCCTTCGTCGGGGTTGGCGACGCTTGCCCGCAGCCCGTCCCGCAGCTCGGCGAGCTGATCGGCGACGGCTTGGGCCTCCATGAGGAAGCCTTCCTTGTCAGGGACTTCTCCTTCGACGGCGCTCGCCGCCAAGCCCGCCGCCTTCTCGACACCGCGGGCCAACTTCGCCAGAGCGATGTCGACTTGCTCCCAATCGGTCTGCAGCTTCGACCACGCCGGCTGGCTACGCAGGGCGGTGGTCAGCCGCAGCGACACGTTGTAGTCGCCGCCGCTCTCTGAGCGTTTCGTCGCGAAGTCGGTGAGCTCCTTGAACAGCATGGTGAGATGCCGACGCGCTTGGAGGACGCTCGCCTGCAGGTCTTCGACGGTTTCGGCGTAGTCGGCGCGCCGCTGTGGGGAAACGGCGACGGAGCGGGCCAGGGCGTCGAGGGGCGTGGCCACGCCGGTCCCCGCCGCCGCGCCGCCCACGACGCGCTCCAGGACGCGGTCGAACGCCTCTTCGCTCACGGTGAAGCCCCACTGGTTGGTGACGACTTCTTCGAGATTGTGGGCCTCATCGATGACGAGGTGGTCGTAGTCGGGCAGGAGGCCGTCGTTGGTTGCGCCGAGCGCGAGCAGGGCGTGGTTGACGACCACGACATCGGCGCTTTCAGCGCGGCGGCGGGCGGCCTGATAGAAGCAGCGGCCCTGCTTGGCGAAGGGGCAGCGCCCGATCTGGCCCTCGGCGCCCTGCGCGGAAAGCCGACTCCAGATGGGGAAGTCCTGCGGATTGAGCGAGAGCTCGTTGCGGTCGCCGGTCGAGGTCGTCTGCAGCCAGACGAGCACCTTCGCGGTGAGCCGCGCCTCGGCGGCGCTCAGCGACTCGCCCCTCCTCAGCGTGGCCCAGCGACGCAGGCAGAGGTAATTGGCCCGCCCTTTCAGGAGCGCGGCCCGCGCCTCGCCGTCCGCGATCTCGCCGACGCGCTCCAGGGTTTCGAGCGCGGCGGGGATGTCTTTCGTCAGTAGCTGCTCCTGCAGATTGATCGTGTTGGTGGAGACGACGACCCGCTCCCCGTTCCCCACGGCGTGGCGGACCGCGGGCAGCAGGTAGGCGAGCGACTTACCGACGCCGGTGCCGGCCTCGACGACGAGGCGGCTCCCTTGGCTGAGCGACGCCGCCACGGCTTCCGTCATTGCGGTCTGCTCGGAGCGCGGCTCATAGCCGGGGAGAACGGCGGCGAGCGGCCCTTCCCCGTCGAACCACGACGCGGCGCTGCTCGGCTCGAAGGGGGTGGGCTCGTCGGGACGCGGCTCGCGGGGGCTGGTATCGAGGCGTTTCATGAGGTCTTCGAGGTCGACCCCCTCGAAACCGATTTCGTCCGCCACACCGGCGGTAGCGCCGAGGGAGGGCCTGGCCGGGGGAATCACCGTTCGGAGCAGGTGGCGCATGGACCAGTCGCTGCGGTCGGCGATGGTGCGGATCCCCGCTTGGACGCGCGGGGGAAGCACCCGCAGCATGTCGATCAGCCCGAGGAGCACGCCCATCGCGGCCTCGGCGTCGTCCTGGGCGCGATGCGGGTTGTCGTGGCCGACGGCGAAATGTCTCGCCAAGTCGCGCAGCGAGTAGCCGGCGCGGGTGGGAAAGAGGACGGAGGCGAGGTCGAAGGTGTCGTAGACCGGGCCCGGCGGGCGCAGGCCACGTCGGGCGAGGAAGTTGAGATCGAAGGAGACATGTTGGCCGACGATCGGGTGGTCGCCAAGAAAGTCTTCGAGGTCGCCCGCGATGGCGGCGAAGGAGGGCGCGCCGTGGACGTCCGCCGGCGTGATCCCCGTGAGCTGTTGAATGAAGGCGGGAATGCCGCGCCCCGGGTCGACGTAGGAGGTGAAGCGGCCGAGAACCTCGCGGCCACGGAACTTGACCGCGCCCACCTCGATGATCTCGTCGACGCCGGGTTCGAGGCCCGTTGTTTCGAGGTCGATTGCGACCAGCACAGGCTCGTCGCCGTCCGGCGTGGGGGTCGCCGCCCTATGGTCGGAATCTTCAGTCAACGTAGACCGGCTAACCATCCGGGGTGTCGAACGGGGTCGAGTGCCCTTGGATTATGCCGCTGGTGGGGTAGAAGCGCCCCGCGTGCAGCTCTTCGAGGAGATCGTCCTGGCAGGTGATGCGGCGCTCGAAGACGGTGGCGCCGCTGCCGATACCGTGGGTGGAATGGGCATCGCTGCCGCCGGTGCACGGCTTTCCCAGTAGCTTCGCCGCCTTGAGGGCGAACTGGTTCTCGCGGAGGGTGCAGGCCCCGTTCACCACCTCGATCGCGTCCGTCATTTCGAACACGGGGTGCTCGATCGCCTCTTCCAGCGGTACGGGCTGTTTGAATAGCAGCGACTTGTTGAGCGGGGGTTTCTCGAAGAACCGGCGGAAGGGATGGACGGAGACCATGAAACCTTGGCACTCCTGGATCACCTTGCGCAGGTGATGGATGCGGTGAATCCCGCTCTGATAGCCGTCCAAGCCCACCGTGCCGATGTGGCCGTATTCGGTGTCTACTTCGAGCGCGCGAATCAGGAGCAGATCGGGGTACTGCTTGGCGAACTTGTCGAAGTCCCACTTGTCCCAGCCGCCGCCGTGCTCGCTGAGGCAGATGCCGTCGAGACCCAAGCGGCGGGCCTCGGAGATGAGTTCTTCAGGACTGAGGTTGCTGTCAGGTCCACCCCGTGCGGTGTGGATGTGCATGTCGATGATCAAGTGGGTCCCCTTCCGCAGGCGGGTGGCCATTGTACCGAGTCCGCGAAAACTCGGTCAACGTTGGGGCGTCACGCCGGGCGGGTCAAAAGTCTTTCTAATCTTGCGCTGCTAGGCTGATCCCTAACAGGCCGCCGCCAAAGCGCGGATTAAGGAGCGAGCGATGACAAACCTGAAGCTGGTCTCTCATACCAAAGGGACGGACGCCGCCGGCGCGGCGGTTGGCGAGCCTGCAGCCGTTAAGACTCCCGTCCCGCTGATCAGCGAAGACCCGGCGGAGCAGCCGGACCTGCCGGAACGCGCCGCGCAGGGCGACCGAGAGGCGCTGGCGCGCATCTACGACCGGTATTGGCGGCGGGTGTACTCGCTGGCGCTGCGCATGTTGCGGAACCAGAGCCAAGCCGAGGAGATCGCGCAAGACGTCTTCCTGACCGTATGGCGCCGCGGAGGCACCTACAACAGGGAGCGCGGCTCGTTTCCCACGTGGATCATGAGCGTCGCGCACAACCGGTGCATCGACGAGCTTCGCAAAGTGCGGCGCCGCGCCCGCCTTCCCACCTTCGACATCGACGACCTCCACATCGAGCCATCGGGAGAGCCCGAAGAGGTGACCAAGGCGGTCTTCAACTCGCTGGACCGCGAAGCGCTCCTCGAGGCGCTCGACCGGCTCCCGCCGGCGCAGAAGCAGGTGATCATGATGGCCTACTTCCAAGGGCTGACACAGTCCGAGATATCCGCCGAGCTGAGTACACCGCTGGGCACGGTGAAGACGCGCATGCGCCTCGGCCTCCACAAGATGCGCGGTCTGCTCGCGGCCTAAGGGCCGCAGCGTCCCATTGGGGGGGCGTCCCTCGTGGACGCCCTGAGGGTGGACGGGGCGGGACCCCACGAGGGGCGCCCCTGCAATGGGAAGGACTAGGCCACACCTTTGCTATACTTGACGGCGGCGCTTCTCGAAGAGCGTCAACGGGGAAGCGCGCATGCCGTCTATCGTCGTCATCGGCGCCCATTGGGGCGATGAGGGTAAGGGAAAGATCGTCGATCTCCTTGCCCAGAACGCGGACGTGGTCGTCCGCTTCTCGGGCGGCGACAACGCCGGCCACACCGTCGTCAACGACAAGGGCCACTTCGGCCTGCACATGGTGCCCTCGGGCATCTTCGCCGAGCACACCCGCTGCGTCATCGGCAACGGCGTGGCCCTCAACGCGGCCAGCCTGCTGGCGGAGGTCGAGAGTCTGCGCGACGCGGGGGTCGACCTGAGCCGGCTGCGGATCAGCGATAAGGCACACCTGGTCCTTTCTCACCACCCACGGCTCGACGGCATCGAGGAGCGCGTGCGCGGGGACGGGGCCATCGGCACGACGAAGCGGGGCATCGGCCCGCTCTACGCCGACAAGGCGGCCCGCATCGGCCTGCGGGCGGGCGATCTGCTGCATCCCAACGAGTTGGGAGCCCGACTGGGCGAAATCGTCGAGACCAAGAACGTGCTGCTGAAAGCCTACGGCGCCGAGCTCATCGACTTCGATGAAGTCATGCGGGAGTGTGCCTGCTACGCCGAAGCCCTTGGCGAGACGATTCAGCCCATCGAGAATCTGGTGAACGAGGCCGTGGACGCGGGGCAGACGGTGCTCTTCGAGGGCGCGCAGGGGACCCTGCTCGATGTCGACTTCGGCACGTATCCCTTTGTCACCGCGTCGACCACGACCGCAGGCGGCGTGTTCACCGGCTCCGGGCTGCGCCCGCAGGCACTCGACCGGATACTCGGCGTGTTCAAGGCGTACACCACGCGGGTGGGCGCCGGTCCCATGCCAACCGAGCTGACGGGCGACATCGGCGAAGCCATCCGGCAGCGGGCCAGCGAGTTCGGGGTGACGACGGGTCGGGCCCGCCGTGTGGGCTGGTTCGACGCCGTCGCAGGGCGCTACAGCGCACGCCTGAACGGCATGACGGAAGGGGCGGTGACCCGCCTCGACGTGCTCGACGATCTCCCTTCAATCGGGGTCTGCACGGCCTACCGAACGCCCGGCGGAACGATCGAACATTTCCCCTCGACGCGGGCGGAGCTGGAAGCCTGCGAGCCGGTGATCGAGATGCTGCCGGGCTGGGAGACGCCGACGACGGAGGCTCGCACATTCGGCGACCTGCCGGAGGCGGCGCGGGACTACATCCGCCGTCTCGAAGAGTTGCTCGGCTGCCCGATGGGGATCGTCTCGGTGGGCCCCCACCGCGACGCCACGATCATCCGCGGCCTGTAGCGGCCGGCTAGGACGCGGCCGCGGGGAGCGGCAGGTCGATCGGGACGCCGCGCACCGACTCCATCACCGTCCGCGCCGATTCCTCGTCGGGCTGGGTGAGGGGCAGGCGAAAACCGCCGACGGGGAACCCAACCTGGTTCAACGCATACTTGACCGGAATCGGGTTGGAGACCACGAAGAGGTCGCGGAAGACGGGCATGAGACGGTTGTGGATCGCCTCCGCCCGTACGGGATCGCCGCCGATCTGGAGCTCCATCATCTCGCGCATCTGCTTCCCCACGAGGTGGGAGGCGACGGAGACGACGCCGTAGCCGCCACGGACCAGGACGGGAAGGAAGTCGGAGTCGTTGCCGCTCCACACGAGGAAGTCTTCGGGCGCGCCGTCGATGATCTCGCCGATCTGGTCGAGGTCGCCGCTGGCCTCTTTGATCCCCGCGATGTTGGGCACGGCGCTCAGCCGGAGCGTCGTGGCCGCGCTCAAGTTCGTCACCGTGCGGCTGGGCACGTTGTAGAGGATGCAGGGAATCGAGACGCTCTCCGCAATGGCCTTGAAGTGTTGGTAGAGACCCTCTTGCGTCGGCTTGTTGTAGTAGGGAACGACGAGGAGCGCGGCGTCGACGCCGATGCGGTCGGCCTCGCGGGTCATCTCGATGCTGAAGGCGGTCTCGTTGTCGCCCGTCCCCGCGACGACGGTGGCATCGCCGGCGACGGACTTGATCTCCTGAAAGAGGCGCAGCTTCTCGTCACGGGTTAGGGTGGGCGACTCGCCCGTCGTGCCCGAGATGATGAGGCCGTCGCTGCCGGAGGCGAGGAGCGCCATGGCAAGCTCTTTGGCGCGGGCGAAGTCGACGCGGCCCTCCCCATCGAACGGGGTCACCATAGCGGTCAGCAGTCTACCTAGATGGCCCATCGCTTCCTCCGAGCCTTGTTTCTCCAACCCACGGGCCTCTCAGCCCAACGGGAGGCCCATTATAGCAACCACGCCGACTAGGGTTGCTTGACGAGCCCCCGGGCCAGCAACTCTTCGGCGATCTGCACCATGTTGAGCGCGGCGCCCTTGCGTAGGTTGTCGGCGGAGAGCCAGAGGACGATACCGTGCTCCACCGACGTGTCGCGCCGAATGCGGCCCACGAAGACATCGTCGCAGTTGGCCGCCGCGAGGGGGTGCGGGTAGAGGTCCTCGGCGGGATTGTCGACGACGCGCACACCGGGCGCGGCGGCCAAGACGTTCCTCGCCTCTTCCGGCGAGACCGGCCCATCGAACTCGACGTGGCCCGCCATACTGTGCGCTTGGTAGACCGGCGCGCGCACACAGGTCGCGGAGAAGGGGAGCGCGGGGAGGCCGAGTATCTTCCGCGTCTCCTCCTGCATCTTCCATTCTTCCATTGAGTAACCATCCTCGAGGAAGACGTCCACCGCCGGTATCAGGTTAAACGCAATCTGATGGGGGAAGACCTCCGGCACGGCGGTCTTCCCCCGCGCAAGCCGCTCGGTCTGGAGGTCGAGCTCGGCTACGGCGGCGGCGCCCGCGCCGGATACGGCCTGGTAGGTGGCGGCGACGACGCGCTTGATGGGCCGGAGGCCGCGGAGCGGGTGGAGCGCCATCACCAGCGGAACGGTGGTGCAGTTCGGCTGCGAGATGATCCCCTGGTGGTGTTCGATCTCGGCGGCGTTGACTTCTGGCACGACCAGCGGGACGGCGGGGTCGAGCCGGAACGCCGAGCTATCGTCGATGACGACGGCGCCGGCTTCGACGGCGGCGGGGCCCCACACCTTCGAGGCCGCGGTGCTGGCGGAGAGGAAGGCGATATCGACGCCGTCGAACGAGGCGGGCGTCGTCTCCATCACTTCGATCATCTCACCGCGTACGCTGAGTTTGGACCCCGCCGAGCGCGCCGAGGCAAGCAGGCGCAGATCGCTGATCCGCGTGCCCCAACTGCCCAGTATCTTGAGGAACTCGGCGCCGACCGCGCCGGTCGCGCCGACGAAGGCGATACGTAGAGCCACTCCACTTCTCCCGTTAATGTTGGTGATCTAAAGACCGAGCAGCCGGTCGAGGCCGAACACGAAGCCCTTGCCCTCGGCGGCGCGGCGCACAGCCCGCGCGATGCCGGGGACGTAGCAGTCCCGGTTGACCGTGTCGTGGCGGATGCTCAACGTCTGCCCCGCGATGCCAAAGATCACTTCTTGATGGGCCATCGTGCCGGGCAGCCGGAGGCTATGAATGGTGACGCCGCCGAGCTGCCCCGCGCGCGTGCCCGCCACGGTCTCCCGTTCGGGAACATTCCGTTCGAAGTCGCCGCCTCGGGCCTCGTTCAACATGCGGGCGGTGGTGGCCGCGGTGCCCGATGGCGCGTCGATCTTCGTCTCGTGGTGCGTCTCGATGATCTCGGCGTGGTCGAAATAGGGCGCGGCGCGTTGGGCGAGGTGCATCATCAGGACGGCCCCGATGGCGAAGTTCGGCGCCACGACGCCGGCCACGCCGTACCGCTCCGCGATGCGCTCCAGGACCGCCACCGTATCGTCGGATAGGCCCGTCGTGCCGACGACGAAGCTCATGCCCCGCGACGCCGCCGCTTCGACGGCACCGGCCGTCGCGTCGGCGCGCGAGAAGTCGACGAGCACCGACGCCGAGACGTCATTGGGAACTTCATCGACCGACGCCGCGAGGGGGACGTCGACACCGGAGACGACGAACCGCCCGCCGTCGGCGGCCACGTCGACCGCGGCGGCGATGACGATATCCGGCTCGCGCTGAAGGCCGGCGGAGACCGCCTGCCCCATCTTCCCCAGCGCGCCGTGCATTAGAACGCGAATCTCACCCAACGCAAGCCCCCAGCAGGGAATCAATTATAGCCCGCCGCGCGAGCGCCTGGAACGAAACGTGCAGGCGGAGGGGCCGGGGAGGGAGCAGCGCCCTTCGGGCGCACGCGCGCCTTGCGGCGCGCGCCCTCTCTCAATCTCTCCCAGAGGGAGAGAGGCTTAAGGGGCGCCCCACGGGCGCCCCTTCGATTCGTCGAACGTTGTAGGGACGGCGCGGTTAGCGCTGTCCCTGCGGCCGGGGACCCCGGTCGCGGTCGCGCATCGGAGGGCGCGGTCCGCGGCCATTCCCGGCGCGGGGAGGACCACCCGAGCCCCCACGGGGAGGGCCCGAGCCGCCACGGGGAGGGCCGCCGGAGCGCTCGCCGTAGGGGCGGGGGCCCCGGTCGCCGCCACGGTCGCCACCGCGGTCGCCACCGCGGTCGCCGCCACGGTCGCGGTCTCGATCGCCGCCGCCGGCTCCGTCGCGGACGCGCGCGCCGCCGGCCTCGGGCCCTTCGAGCACCGCCCGGCGGGAGAGGTTGATGCGGCCCATGCGGTCGATTTCGATCACCATCACGGTGACTTCGTCGCCGATCTTGACGACTTCATCGACGGTGTTGACGCGGTAGTCGGCGAGCTCGCTGATGTGGACCATGCCGTCCTTACCGGGCAGAATCTCGACAAACGCGCCGAAGTTCATGGTGCGGACGACCTTGCCGGTATAGACCTCGCCGACCTCGACCTCCTTGGTCAGGCCCTCGATCATCTCGATGGCCTTCTTGGCGCCGGACTCCGAGCTCGAACCGATGATGACAGTGCCGTCGTCCTCGATGTCGACAGTGGCGCCGGTCTGGTCTTGGATCGAGCGGATCATCTTGCCGCCGGGGCCGATGACGGCGCCGATCTTCTCAGGGTCGATCTTGATGCGGAGCATGCGCGGGGCGTACTGGCTCAGCTCCGGCCTCGCCTCGGTGATCGCCTCCGCCATCTTGCCGAGGATGTGCATCCGGGCCGCCTTGGCCTGTTCGAGGGCCTGCGCGATGACGGGGAAGGTGATGCCGGTGGACTTCAAGTCCATTTGCAGGGCGGTGATGCCGTCCTTGGTGCCGGCGACCTTGAAGTCCATGTCGCCGAGGGCGTCTTCCCAGCCCAGGATGTCGGTGAGGACGGAGAATTGGTCGGGGGTGTCGCCGATCACCAAGCCCATCGCGATGCCGGCGACAGGCTTCTTGATGGGCACGCCGGCGTCCATGAGCGAGAGGGTGCTGCCGCACACGCTCGCCATCGAGGTGCTGCCGTTGGAGCTGAGTATCTCGGAGACGACGCGCAGGGCATATGGGAACTCGTCCTCGTCGGGCAGCATGGGGAGGAGCGCCCGCTCGGCGAGCGCGCCGTGGCCGATCTCGCGCCGCCCGGAGCTGCCGATGCGCTTGGCCTCGCCGGTCGAGTACGGCGGCATGTTGTAATGATGCATGTACCGCTTCTTGTCCTCGATGCCGATGGTGTCAAGGCGCTGCTTGAGGCTCAGCGAGCCGAGGGTGGCGATGGAGAGGGCCTGCGTCTCGCCACGGGTGAAGAGTCCGCTGCCGTGGGTCCGGGGGAGCACACCAACCTCGCAGGTGATGGGCCGGATCTCGTCCAAGCCGCGCCCGTCGAGGCGAACGCCCCGGCCGACCACGCTCTTGCGCACCTGGCTCTTGAGGTGCGCCTCGAACTGTTTGCCCACCTCAGAAGAGTCGAAGCGGTCGGATAGACCCGCCACGACGCTCTTCTTCACCTCGGCCACGTCGGCGTCGCGCTCGGCCTTGCGCCCCGGCTTAAAGAGCACGGAGTCCAGCCGGTCGCCGGCGGCCTCGGCCACGGCGTCGGCAAGCTCTTGCGGCGCGGGTTCGGGGAGTGTGACGGCGAACTTGGGCTTCGCGGCAGACCGCATCAGCTCCTCTTGGAGATCGATGGTCTCCCCATTCACGATTTGGGCCAGCTTCATGCCCTGGATCACGATCTCCTCGGAGACCTCGTTGGCGCCCGCCTCCACCATCACGACGGCCTCGCGGGTGCCCGCCACCATCAGGTCCAGCGCGCTCTCCTGCTGCTCCTGGAAGGTGGGGTTGGCCACCAGCTTGCCATCGATGAAGCCGATGCGCGTCGCGGAGATGGGGCCGCCGAAGGGAATGTCGGAGATGGAGAGGGCGGCGGATGCGCCGATGATCGCCAGGTGCTGCGGGTCGTGCTCCTGGTCGGCGGAGAGAGTGGTGATGATGACTTGGAGATCGGAGCGCATCCCCTTGGGGAAGAGGGGACGGAGGGGGCGGTCCGTCAGCCGCATGGTCAGGATGGCCTCTTGGGTGGGCCTTCCCTCGCGGCGGAAGAAGCTCCCCGGGATACGGCCCACCGCGTACAGCCGCTCCTCGAAATCGATGGTGAGGGGGAAGAAGTCGATCCCCTCCCTGGGCGATCCGGCGACGGCGGTCACCAGCAATATCGTGTCGCCCTGGCGGATCGTCACCGCGCCGTTCGCCTGGCCGGCCAGCTTTCCGGTTTCCAGAATCAGCGGGCGACCTGCTATCTCTTGTTCAACTCTATGGGACATGCGAAACGTTCCTTCCTGAGGGGAGGGCGAAACAGGTGAAAAGAAGAAGACCCCGCGGTGAAGCGAGGTCTATCTGCGGAGGCCGAGGCGCTGAATGAGCGTCCGGTACCGGCCTACGTCCTCTTTATGGACGTATCGGAGCAGTCTGCGCCGCCGCCCAACCATCTTGAAGAGGCCGCGCCGTGAATGGTGATCCTGGCGATGCTGGCGCAAGTGATCCGTGATGTCGTTGATTCGCTGCGTCAGAATCGCGACTTGCACTTCCGCCGAGCCCGTGTCGCCGTCGTGGCGCTGGTACTCCTTCAGGACTTCTTCTTTCTTTCCCTTTTCCAACTACTCCCGCACCTAGCGTCGAGTCTTCAGACTTTTCGTTCGCGCAGATTATACCATCTATGCCATCCCCAGAACCACACCGCATACAACAGAGCAGCGGCTA
The DNA here is from genome assembly GCA_965261455.1 of Dehalococcoidia bacterium. Taxonomy (GTDB): domain Bacteria; phylum Chloroflexota; class Dehalococcoidia; order SHYB01; family SHYB01; genus DAOUKH01. Next base: position 1,557,708 of record OZ253453.1, read on the forward strand.
GGGGGTTGACGGGTCTTGTCCCTCCCGCTGAGCGTGGGTTGGGACCGGCGGTACCTAGGTCACGCGCCCAAACGTTCGTTTCTTTACGTCGAGCAGCACCAGCGTTTCCGTCTTTCGGACGCCGACGAGCTTGGTCATCACACTCTCGAGGAACTCGCGGAGTTCGTCGAGCGTGCCGACGAGGACGTTCACGATAAGGTCGTAGCGCCCCGTGGAGACGCCGACGAAGATGACCTCTTCGCGGGCGGTGAGGCCCGATGCCACGCCGTCCAGCGCGTCGGGCTGCACGTCGATGCCGATAACGGCGGAGGTGTTCAGGCCGAAGCTGCTGGGATTGGGGACGGCGCGGATGGTCAATGAGCCCTGATCGACCATCATTTTGATCCTGCGGCGGATCGTCGCTTCGCTGACTCCGAGCGCGCGGGCGATGGTGGCGTTCGGCTGCCGGGCGTCTCCCTGCAGCAATCCGATAATGCGGCGGTCGGTATCGTCGATTCTCAAGCAGGGACTCCTGAAGCGGGAATGGCGGAAAGCGAGACGGTCAGCGAGAAACCCGACGATAAGAATAGAAGCGATGCCGCATTGTGTCAATAAGCGTCGCATCATTTGACCGACACCGGCTACGCTATCGGTCTTTGCGGGGAGGTTTGCGACGCTTACGTTTATCGGCGCGGGCCTGCCCGCTTGGGCGCGTCGCCACCGGGTCTTACTCTCCTCTCTGAGGGCTGGTTGAGGGCGATCTTCTTGAACCGCCTAGGCCCGTATGCAAGAATTGGGCGGTTTTCTAGGAGGCGGAGGAAATCATGCCGGGAATGTGCGACGGTCTGCGCGTCATAGAAGTCTCCCAAGGGATGGCGGGGGGACTCGCCGGGATGATCCTGGCCGACGCCGGCGCCGAAGTAATCAAGGTCGAGCCCCCCTCCGGCGACCGGACGCGCGCCCATCCCGCCTGGATCATGTGGAACCGCGGGAAGAAGAGCGCGGTCCTCGACCTCAAGACCTCCGAAGGGCGGGCGGGCGTACGCGACCTTGCGGCGACCGCCGATCTACTCATCGCCGCCGTGCACACGGGCGCGGCGAGCCGGCTCGGCATCGACTATGAGACTCTGTCCCAGGCGAACCCCGGGCTGGTGCATTGCTCGATTACCGGCTTCGGCCCAATCAATCGCTGGTCGCACATCAAGGGCTGGGACGCGGTGGTGAACGCCAAGATGGGGCGCGCCCGTGCCTTCGATAAGCAGGTGACGAAGGAAGGCCCCGCGTTCGCCGCCATCCCCGCCGCCAGCTACGGGGCGGCCATGTACGCCATCACCGGCAGCATGGCGGCCCTGCACGCCCGGGAGCGCACCGGCCGAGGGCAGAAGGTCGAGACGAGCTTGGCGCAGGCCATCCTCGCCTACGACTGGATGTGGCTGCAGTGGCAGATGGACCGGAAGCCGAACCAGCCTACGCGGCCTCCGGGAGGGTCACCCACGGCCCAGTACTTCGTGGGGCGGACCAAGGACGGCAAGTGGATCCAGTGCGCCAACGCCATGTCGCACCTGTTCGTCAACTTCCTTCTGGCGCTCGACCTCGGCGACCTGCTGGGCGAGGAGCGGTACGCGAACGTGCCACAGATTCCGGCGGGCCCCGACCTGGAGGAGCTGTACGAGAAGCTCCACGAGCGGATGCAGACGAAGACCGCCGACGAGTGGATGGACCTCTTCATCAACCAGTACGACGTGGCCGCCGAGCCGTTCATGACGGCGCAGGATGCCTTTGACCATCCACAGATCACGCACAACGGGAACTGGATCGGGGTGACGGACCCCGCGGTGGGCAAGACGCGGCAACTTGGGCCGCTGGTCAAGTGCTCCGAGACACCGATGGGGCCGCAGGGCCCGGCGCCGGCGCTGGGCGAGCACACCGCGGCACTCTTGAGCGCCGCGAAGGCAGCGGGGACGAAGGCGGCGGCGGTGAACGGCGCCTCCTCCCCCCGGTATCCCCTGCAAGGACTCAAGGTGGTGGAGTTCGCCACGTTCTTCGCCGGTCCGTTCGGCACGGCTATTCTGGCGGATCTCGGAGCGGAGGTCATCAAGTTCGAGAGCCTCGACGGCGATACGTTCCGCCGCTTCGCGGCCGGGGCGGCGAAGGCGATGCAGGGCAAGAAGTCGATGGCGGTTGATCTGAAGAAGCCGGAAGGGCGGGAGATTGCCTACGAGTACATCAAGCGGGCCGACCTGCTGATGCACAACTTCCGTCCGGGCGTCCCCGAGCGGCTGGGCATCGGCTACGAGACATGCCGCAACCTGAACCCGGGGCTGGTCTATCTCTACGCAGCGTCGTACGGATCGTCGGGGCCGATGGCGCACCGCGCGGCGATGCACCCGATACCCGGCGCGATCTGCGGCGGGGCGCTTCATCAGGCTGGGCGCGGTGTTCCGCCCGATCCCGACACGCCGATGAGCTATCCCGAGCTGCGGGAGATGTCGAGCCGGCTCTTCCAGGCCAACGAGGGGAACCCCGACGTGACCTCCGCTCTCGCGGTGGCCGCGGCCCTCTCAATGGGCCTCCGCTCCCGCGAGCGTACCGGTAAGGGTCAGTACCTTGAGACGACGATGGTCGGTTCGTGCCTCTACGCCGAAAGCGAGGACTTCATCCAGTACGAGGGGAAGCCCGAGCGCCGGCTGCCCGACCGCGACCTCAACGGGATCCACGCGCTTTACCGGTCGTACCGCGCCGCCGACGGGTGGGTCTTTCTCGCCTGCGTGACGGAGCGGGAATGGGCGGGCCTCTGCGAAGGCCTGGGGCGGGCCGACCTTGTCGGCGACGCACGTTTCGCCTCCCCCGACGCGCGCTTGGAGCATGACGACGACCTCGCCGCAGAGCTTGCGGGAATCTTCGTCTCCCGCCCAGCCAACGCCTGGGAGTCGCTGCTCGCGGAGCACGGCGTCGCCTGCGCCGAGGTCTTCGACGGCGACCTCCCTACGTTCGCCAACGAGCAGCCGGTCCTCCAAGAGGCGGGCCTGTGGGTCAAGACCAACCACCCCTCCCTAGACGACTACAATCGCTTCGGCCCCTACGTCCGCTTTTCGGAGATGGAGAACCGGATCGCGCCGACGATCTTCGTCGGGGAGCACACCCACGAGTTGATGCGCGCCATCGGCTACTCGGACGAGAAGATCCGGGAACTGACAGAGGCGAAGGTCGTGACATCATCGACCCGCATGGCCGACCCGGACGCCGATTAGCGCGCTTCTTGGCGGCGAGCCCGGATCGTCTGCTAGGATGCGTTCGGAACGGCCATGACCCCGCACCCTCAGACGGCGGAGGCGATGAGTAATGAAACGAGTATTTACGGCAAGCGTCTGCAAGGAAGGGGCGTCGTACGTAGCGCAGGCCCTTGAGGTCGACGTAGCGAGTCAGGGGGAGACGGTCGATGACTCACTCGCCAATCTGCGCGAGGCACTGGTGCTTCACTTCGATCCACCTGTCCCAACGGCCGCTCCCGAACTTCGCCGCATCGAGGTAGAGGTTGCCGCCAGTTAGGCCGCTGCCCTATCGAGAGGTCGCCCGCAGGCTCGCTGCGTCAGGGAGCACGACGAAGGGATGTTCACTGCGATCGTCCCACGCCATCGAGAAGTATCGGTAGGTGTCCTGCGCAGCATATTGCGGCAGGCTAGGTTGACTCCCGCTGAATTCGATAGCCTTTAGCATGCTTGTCTGGGGTCGGGAAGACTCCAGGAATGCCCAAACAGAGGAGGCCGATCATGTTCGTTGTTGACGACGAGATTGAGGCATACGCGGCGGCGCACACCACGCCGTTGCCGGAGTTGCTGGAGGAGTTGAAGCGGGAGACGCACGAGTCGATGCGGGCTCCGCAGATGCTGTCGGGGCAGTTGGAGGGGACGCTGCTCCAGTTTCTCGTGGGTCTTTCGGGAGCGAAGCGCATACTGGAGATCGGGATGTTTACCGGCTTCAGCGCCCAGATGATGGCCGCCGCGCTACCCGACGACGGCGAGCTGATCACCTGCGACGTCGATCCGAAGGCCGAGGCGATGGCCTCGAAGTACTTCGCGCGGAGCCCGCACGGGGCCAAGATCACGATACGCATGGGGCCGGCCCTCGAGACGCTCAAGGGCGTGGAGGGGCCGTTCGACCTCGTCTTCATCGACGCCGACAAGCTGAACTACGAGGGATACTACGAGCGCGCCATGGAACTGCTCGCGCCGGACGGCCTCATCGCCGTCGACAACGTGCTGTGGAGCGGGCGGGTCCTCGACCCCAAGGAGGAGAGCGATTTCGCCATGGTCGCCTTCAACCGGCACGTGCAGAACGACCCACGCGTCCGCAACGTCATCCTCACCGTGCGCGACGGCCTGATGCTAATCCGCCGCGCCTAGGCCGCCCACGGGATAGGGAAACGGGCTATAATGGCGGCGGCACATCATGAACCGCGCGGCGTTCGATTGCCGCGGCGCGAGCCTTTCTCTATGCCTGGACCTCTTCACGCCTTCGCTTACCTCAAGGGCGGCCTCGCCCCCGCCCCGAGCGCCAACGCCACCGGCGTTGCGTACCGGCTTCAGCAACTGCTCGCCCTGATACTGACGGGGGTTCCGTTCGCCGCCTTCGCCTACGCCATCTACCGAATCGCCGGCGGCGTCTATCCCTCCGCGACGGACCTGGGGCTGCTCGCCGGCTTCTACATCGCTACCGGCTTGGGCGTCACCGTCGGCTTCCACCGGATGCTGACGCACAAAGCTTTCGAGACCAACCCCATCGTCAAGGCTATCTTCCTCATCTTCGGCACTTGGTCGATTCAAGGCGCGGCGATTACGTGGGCCGCGATCCACCTGAAACATCACTCGAACAGCGATCTGGAGAATGACCCCCACTCGCCGCACAACCCCGTGGAGAGCTTCTGGCACGCGCACGTGGGATGGATGTTCGGGACCAACCGCGGCGCGCTGGAGAAGTACGCCAAGGAGCAGATGAAAGACCCCGTGGTCATGTTCATCAGCCGCACCGCGTTCTGGTGGACGGTGCTGGGCCTCGTGATCCCCTTCCTCATCGGCGGCTGGAGCGGCTTCCTCTACGGGGGCCTCGTCCGCGTCTTTCTGATGCACCACTCCACGTGGTCGGTGAACTCGGTGTGCCACATATGGGGACAGCGACCCTTCAGCCTCGGCAAAGACCGGGCCACGAACAACATCTTCGTTGGGGTTCTCGCCATGGGCGAAGGCTGGCACAACAACCATCACGCCTTCCCCAAGTCGGCTTTCCACGGCCTCCGCTGGTGGCAGATCGACGCATCCTCGTACGTGATCAAGACGTTGGGGGCGCTCCGCTTGGTGAAGAACGTCTACCGCGTTCCCAATCACCTCATCGAGGCGCGCCTCCACCCCGAGACGGCGGCAGGACCACCCGCGCCAAGAACGCCGCGCGCCGCCGCCACGGCCAAGCACCCCGTCGGCTCCGCGTAACGCCGGAGTCCGGGCCTCCTCAGGGAGGAGGCTCGTTCTTCTTCTGCCCTTCCCCTTGAAGATATTTGCGTAATCGGCGTGAAGGGGAGGCGGCGCCCTTCGAGCGCCCGCGCGCCTGCGGCGCGCGCCCTCTCTCAGTCTCCCCCAGAAGGGGGAGAGGGGCGGAGGGGAATCCCGCGTCCCTAGCAGGCCTAACGGAACCGGAAGACGCGCGATGCGACGAAGGCCGCCACCACTATCCAGGCGACGAGCAAGCCAAGCTCGAAGGGGAACTCCCAGAAGTTCCGCGCGTCCAGCGCTATGCCCCGCAGCAGGGTGAGCACCGGCGAGAGGGGGAGGAACTCGACGATCGCGCCTAGCACGGACGGGAGGGTGTCGGTGGGAAAGAAGGTCCCCGATAAGAACATCATGGGCAGCGTCACCGCGTTGCCCATGCCCGCCGCCGCCTGCGCGGTCTTGGCGAAGGCCCCGGTGATGAAGCCGATGCTGAGGAAGATCAGGTTCCCCAACAGCACGATAAGGAAGAATTGAGCCAAGCTTCCCCGCACCGAGCCGTCGAAGAGGAAGATACCCGCCGCGAGGAGTATGCCGGACTGCACGAGCGTCAAGACCAGGTTCGACGAGATCATCCCGGCGAAGAAGACGCTCACCGGCATGGGCGTGGCGAGAATACGCTTGAAGATCCGGCGCTCCCGATAGGTCGCGAGGACCGTGGCGAGCCCGATGATCGAAAAGTTCATCACCCCCATCGCCAGCAGGCCGGGGAGAAGAAAGTCGAAGTAGGCCCAGTCGTCCTGATCCTCAGTCCGCACGCCTTCGGGCGCGAAGACGATGCTCCGAGGAGCATCGACCAAGTTCAGGTTCTGTTGGTCGAGGAAGCGCTGAAACTGTCCTAGCACGGCGAAGGCGTCGGACCGGGTCTCGTCGAACACGAACGAGACCGCGGCGGGCTGCCCCGCCTCGACCCGCTCCTCGATGTCCGCCGGTATCGTCATGAGGTAGCGGAGCTCGCCGCTCCGGATCTCATCGCGGGCCGCGGCGGGATCGGCGCGGCGGTCGACCTCGAAGCTCTCCAGCGCGTCGAGATCCTCGATGATGCCGCGGGAGAGGTCGTTGCCGGCCTGGTCCACGACGGCCACTGTGTGGACCGACAGGCCGCCGCCGCCGATGTCGAAGAGTCCGAAGGCGGCGACGAAGATAAGGGGAAAGGCCAGCGTCCAGAAGATGGCCTGCCGGTCGCGGGCGAACGCCTTGAACTGTGTCAGGATTGTCGTGACGAGCACGGTCAGACTTCCTGGGCCAGGGCCCGTCCGGTGACGACGAGGAACACGTCTTCGAGCGTGGCGGGCCGCATCTCGATGCGCGTGACCGCGGTCTTGGACTCCTCCGCCCAGCGAAAGAAGGCGGGGACCGTCTTCGCCGCGTCGGAGGAGCGGAGGGCAAGCCCGCCGTCGTCCTCCAGGCGGACGGCGACCACCGCGGGCAGCGCGCGCAGCGCGTCACCGGCGGCGGGGGGCGGCGCAGGCTCCACCCGGGCGCGGATTTCGTGGGGTGCGTCCAAGCCTTCCACCAAGCCATCGGGCGTGTCCAGTGCGGCGATCCGTCCTTCGTTCATGATGGCGACGCGGTCGCAGAGCGCCTCGGCCTCCTCCATGTAGTGGGTGGTGAGGACGACGGTGCGGCCCTCGCGGCGCATCTCCTCGATGAACTCCCACACGCCGTGGCGCGCGTGGGGATCGAGTCCTGCCGTCGGCTCGTCGAGAAAGATGACCTCGGGGTCGCTGACCAGGGTCGCGGCGATGGTGAAGCGCTGCTGCTGCCCTCCAGAGAGGTCTCGCAGGAAGGCGTTGGCCTTCTCGGTCAGGTCGAACTTTTCCAGCAGGCCGTCAATCGGAAGGCGCTTGGGGTAGAGGCTGGCGAAGAGATTCAGCAGTTCCCGAACCTTGAGGTTGTCGAAATAGGTCGAGGCCTGCAGCTGAATGCCGATGCGCTCCTTGACCGTGCGGGATTCGCGCTGGGGGTCCAGGCCAAGCACGGCGATTGATCCGGAGGTCGGGTCTTGCAGGCCCTCGATGCACTCCAGAGTCGTGGTCTTGCCCGCGCCGTTAGGGCCCAAGATGCCGAAGACTTCGCCCCGGCGTACGGCAAAGGAGATGTCGTCGACCGCCGTCAGTGTCCCGAAGCGCTTGGTCAGGCCGCGCACGACGATGTCGTCTTGGGGCACTCGTTCCTCCAGTGCGGGGCCGGCGGCGGTGGTTTGTGAAGTATAGAACATCCTCGCTATGATGCCCGGAGCTTGCGGACGGAGAGACTCATGACGGACACGGCCCCGGCTATCGCCGAACGCTCGATCAGGTTCGAAGTGCCAGACGGCGAGATGGAGGCCCTGTACACCCGGCAAGACGACGGCCGGACTCTTCCCGGCGTGGTGCTCGTCCACGACGTTTACGGCGTCACGCCGCACATGCGCGAGCTCGGCCGGGCCTACGCCGAGGCAGGGTACGCGGTGATGACGCCGACCATGTACTGGCGGGGGGACGGTCCGGCCCCGGGATGGCCGCCGCGCACGGCGGAAATCGCCAAGATCGGCGGGTACCCAGACCTCCGCACGATCGAGGACCTCAAGGCCGCCGTCGCGGCGATGACGCGGCGCCCGGACGTCGACGGCGGGCGCGTCGCCATCGCCGGCTACTCGTTCGGAGCGCGGTACGGGCTCTTCGCCTGCACCCGCGGTGCGGAGGCCGCCGCGCTCGTCGCCTTCTACCCCGTCATCATGTACCCCGCGCTGCACGAGAACCGCCCCGTCCAGCCGCTGCAATACGTCGATGGCCTAAAGATTCCGGCGCTCTTCGCCTACGGCGAATCCGACTCGCTCGTCCCCTTCTCTCAAGTGAGATTCCTGCGCGACCTGCTCCACGGTCAGGGTAAGGCCCACGAGTTCCACACCTATCCGGGGGTGGACCACGGCTTCGTCAACACCATGATCAAGACCCACGACGCGGCGGCGGCGAAAGACGGCTGGGGCAAGGCGCTCGGCTTCCTTGAAACCCACCTCGGCCATCCAGACGCTCTCCCTAGAAAAGTCTTTGTGTAAAGCGGGGCCGGGAAGGGAGAAGCGCCCGGGCGCTCGCGCGCCTAGCGGCGCGCGCCCTCTCTCAGTCTCTCCCAGGGGGAGAGAGGTTTAAGACGCTCTCCCAGGCCCAGGGGGAGAGAGGTTTAAGACGCTCTCCCAGGCCCAGGGGGAGAGAGGCTTAAGAGGTCGTCCCAGAACTCTGGGTAGGTGACGGCGGCGGCCTCCGCGCCGCCGATGGCGGTCTCACCCTCGGCGACGATTCCCGCGACGGCGAGCATCATCGCGAGGCGGTGGTCGCCGTGGGAGGCGCACTCCGCGCCGTGCAGCACGGCCCCACCCTCGATGCGCAGACCGTCGGGGCGCTCCTCAATGGACACGCCGAACTTGGCGAGATCCATCGCCGTCGTCGCGATGCGGTCGCTCTCCTTGACGCGCAGCTCGGCGGCGTCGCGGATCTCGGTCGGGCCGGCGGCGAGCGCGGCGGCGAGCGCGACCAAGGGAAGCTCGTCGATGGCCCGCGGGATGACCGGGCCCTCGACGACGGTTCCGCGCAGCCGGCTTGAGCGCGCCCGCACGTCGCCGACGGTCTCCCCGCCGGCGTCACGGACGTTGTCGACCGCGATGTCGGCGCCCATGGAACGGAGCACGTCAATGATCCCGGTTCTCGATGGGTTTAGCCCCACGCCGGTCACGGTAATGTCGGCGTCGGGGTGGGCCACGCCCAGTGTGATCCAGTAGGCCGCCGACGAGATGTCGCCGGGGACGGCCACGTCCCGCGCCCGCAGCTCGCCGGGCCTGATGCGGATGCGGCCGTCGGCGGTCTCGATGTCCGCCCCCATTGCCGCGAGCATGAGCTCGCTGTGATTGCGCGAGGGGGCGGGCTCAACGACGACCGTCTCGCCCTGGGCGTTGCAGCCCGCGATGAGGAGCGCCGTCTTGACTTGGGCGCTCGCCACCGGCGTGTGGTATTCGATGCCCTCAAGAGCGCCGACGACGATGCGCAGCGGCGCCCGCCCGCCCTCGGCTCCCTCGATCCGGGCGCCCATGCGCCGCAGGGGGTCGATGATCCTGGCCATGGGGCGGCGGCGCAGCGAGTCGTCGCCGGTGATCACGGACTCGAACGGCTGCGCGACCAGTAGGCCGGCGAGGAAGCGCATCGTCGTACCGCTGTTGCCGGCGTCCAAGACGCCGCTGGGCGCGGTGAACCCCGTCTTGCCTACGCCTTCGATGGCGACGCCGCCATCGCGCTCCTCGACCGGCACGCCGAGGTCGCGGAGGCAGCGCAGGGTCGAGGCGCAGTCCTCGCCGCGGGGGATTCCGGTCACCAGCGCCCGGCCCCGGGCCATGGCGTTGAAGACGTAGGCACGGTGCGCGACGGCCTTGTCGCCAGGCACGTGGAGACGGCCCCGGACCGAGCGGCGGCCTTGGACTCGTTGGACCATACCGGCCTCTGGGCGGCGCGCTACTTGCGCTTGCGCTTGCCCTTGCGCAGCGGATCGTCCTCGTACCGCTCCATGAGATCCCGGCCCTTGCGAGCCAGCAGGTCGCCAACAAAGAGCGCGCGCATGTTGTCGCCCATCGAGGGCAACTCGGGAGAGGAATCGACGGGCCTGATCGCGCCGGCGATAAGCTTTTCGCGCTCCTCGAAGACACCGGCGAACAGTCTCGCCACGCTCTCCTCGTCGCGTTCGTTGAGCCCGCGTTTGAGCTCGAGGAGCTTGAGCACGGCGCGGTCGATCCACATCGAGATCTCGTTTGCGTTGGTCATGCAGATGTCGCGGTTCATTTCAGGGTCGCCGGAGGCCAGCCGCGAAACGTCCCGGTAGCCCGACGCGGCGAGGCGCGCTATCTCCGCCCACGACGGGCTCTCCGACGTCGCGGCGACGAGCGCCGCGGAGAGCGCGATCGGCAGGTGGCTGACGGCGGCGACGTAGCTATCGTGCTCCTGTGGGTCGATGAAGTAGGGCTTCGCTCCCAGGGTCTCGACGAGTGAGAGGACCGCCCGCACGGCCCACTTCGCGGCCTGGATGGAGGGGAGGACGCAGTACGTGGCGCCCTTGAAAAGGGCTGGGTCGGCGGCGGCGGGACCCGACTCTTCCTTGCCCGCCATTGGGTGGCCGCCTATGAAGTGCGCGCTCGGCGGCAGAAGGTCCTGCGCCCATTCGAGGACCTGCTGCTTGGTGCTGCCGGTGTCGGTCACCACACAGTCTTCGGGGAGATGGGGGGCGATCTGCTCCATCACCTCTTTGATCGCCAGCACCGGCACGGCGATGATCACCATGTCGGCGCCATCGACGCAAGCCGGGAGGCTCCATTCGACCGAGTTCGCGGCGCCCCGACTCTTGGCGGCGCGGGCCGTCGTCGGCTCGCGGTCGTGGCCCACGATCTGCAGGTCCTTGTTCTTCGCCGCCTTCAACGCCATCCCGATCGATGTTCCGATCAGGCCTAGGCCGACGATGCTGATCCTTGTAGTCACGATCACTACCTCCCAGGGGCCGCGATAAGCTTGGCGACTCTATCCAATATTCTGCCCGCGCAGTCGTACTTGGGCATGAGCGGGAGGGCGTCCTCGCCGCCGTTGGGGTCAATGATAACGATACGGTTGTTCTCCGAGGAGAAGCCCGCGTCGGCAGCGGTAATGTCGTTGGCAACGATGAGGTCCAGGCGCTTGGCTTCGAGCTTCTTGCGCGCGTTCGCGACGAGGTCAGCGCTTTCGGCGGCGAAGCCGACGCGGACGCAGGCGGCGTCCGTCTCCGCGAGAATGTCGGGGGTCGGCGCCAGGTCGATGGAGAGGGGCGCGCCGGTCTTCTTGATCTTGCGGTCGGCGGGGGCGGCACTCTCGAAGTCGGCGACGGCGGCGGCCATGATGAGGGCGTCCGCGTCCGTGACCGCGGCAGCCACGGCGGCCGCCATCTCCCTCGCGGTGACGGCGCGGACTAGGTCGACGCCCGCCGGCGGGGGCTGAGCCGAGGGCGCGGCGATGAGCGTAACGCTCGCGCCGCGGTCGCGGGCGGCCTCGGCTAGGGCAAAGCCCATCTTGCCCGACGAACGGTTGGTGATGACGCGAACAGGGTCGATAGGCTCTTGTGTCCCGCCCGCGGTCACCACGATGCGCCGCCCCGCCAGATCGCCGTTCTTCCCCAGGGCGGCGCGGGTGACGCCGATGATCTCGCCGGTGTCGGCCAGCCTGCCGACGCCGCTCAGTCCGCTGGCCAGGTAGCCCGTGTTGGGACCGACGATCTCCGCCCCGCGCTCCCGCAGCATCTCCAGGTTCCGCTGCGTAGCCGGATTGTCGAACATGTTGCCGTCCATCGCGGGGGCGACGATGAGCGGAGCGGCCGTGGCGAGGACGGTGGCGGTGAGCATGTCGTCGGCCAGCCCATGGACGATCTTGGCGATGACGTTGGCCGTAGCCGGCGCGATGATGACGGCCTCGGCGCGCTTGGCGAGCATCACGTGCTCGACGCTCGTTTCCGAATCGGCGTCGAAGAGGTCACGGACCACGCTACGGTGGGTGAGACTGCTGAAGGTGAGCGGGGTCACGAACTCCATGGCGGAGCGCGTCATGATGACGTCGACCAGCGCCCCGGCCTGGGTGAGCTTGCTCGCCAGGTCGGCGGCCTTGTAGGAGGCAATGCTGCCGGTGACCCCCAGCGCGATATTTCGCCCTTCGAGCGTCATGGCCGGCTCTCGTTCATCTCGTGAATCATCCGTAGGCCGAGCAGCAAGAGGTCGTCGTTGACCTCGTCGATCAGCTTGGTGTCGTCGACGATGTGGAAGCTGAGGCCTCCGGTGGCGACGACCTTAGCGGCGCCGCCCAACTCGCGCTGGAAGCGGGTGACAAGACCCTCGATGAGGCCGATATAGCCGAAGTAGAGCCCCGACTGCATGCTGGCCACGGTATTGCGTCCGATGGCGGTGGGGGGGCGCGCCACCTCGATGCGGGGCAGCTTGGAGGCGCGCTCGTAGAGGGCCTCGGCGGCGAGGTTGATTCCCGGCGCGATGGCCCCGCCGAGGTAGTCGCCGTGCTCGTTCACCGCGTCGAGCACCGTCGTCGTGCCGAAGTCGAGGACGATCACCGGGGCGCCGTAAATCCGGTTGGCCGCCACGGCCTGCACCACACGGTCCGCCCCGACGTCGCGGGGGCTCTCGTAGAGAATCCGCATCCCGGTCTTGATGCCGGCCCCGACGACCATGGCCTTGATGTCCAAGTAGCGCTCGAAGAACTCCTCAAAGGTGTGCGTCAGCGGCGGCACGACGCTACTCACGATACCCTTGTCCAGCGCTTTGAGCGGGACGCCGTGGTAGCTGAGGAGTGTCATGCACAGCGCGGCGTACTCGTCGGTCTGGCGGTGGACCTCGGTGGCCATACGCCAGGTCGCCTCGATGGAATCGCCGTCGAAGACGCCAAAGGTGATATTGGTGTTGCCGATGTCTACGGCCAGAAGCATACCGCCGCTCCAGCGGCCATTATACGGGATGCGCCCCGCCTCGCCGGTGGCGACCACAAACCTCTCCCCCTCTGGAGACCTTTGCAAAACCGACTGGGGTCCTGGTGGGGGAGCGGAGGTGGCATTCACTTAAACCTCTCCCCCTCTGGGGGAGACTGAGAGAGGGCACGCGCCGCAGGCGCGCGGGCGCGGTTACCCGCCGCGGAGGCGCTGCATGACGGGCGGGATGCGCATGGGGAGATCGGAGGCCGCGGCCCCGGCGTCGCCGAGCGCGGCGCGCATGTCCTCGCCCGCCGCGCCGTGGAGATAGGCAGCGGCGACCGCGGCGTCGAACGGCGGCAGGCCCTGGGCCAGCAACGAGGCGGCGACACCGGCGAGCACGTCGCCCGTTCCCGCCGTCGCCAGGGCGGGATTGGCGAAGGGATTGATGACCGTCCGCTCGCCGGCGAGCGCCGTGACGCTGTAGGCGCCCTTCAGCAACACGGCGGCGCCCCAGTGCTCCGCAGCGGCGCGGGCGATTTCAATGCGGCTCGACTGGACCTCCTCGACGGAGCGGCCCGTCAGCCGGGCCATCTCGCCGGGGTGGGGCGTGACCACCGCTCCGGGGAACTTCGTCCACCACGCGGCCATGCGCGACAGGATGTTGAGCGCGTCGGCGTCGAGCGCCAGCCGAAGCCCGGGGATCCCGCCGAGACCTTCGGCGAGACCCGTCACGAGCCCCACCGACCCGTCGCCCTGTCCAAGGCCGGGACCGACGAGCGCCGAGTCGTAGGCGGGCAGCGCCTCCAGCACCCGCGCCGCGGCGCGCGGGCCGTCCACCTCGCCCCACGACGTTTCTTCGAGCGGGACGTAGGTCACCTCGGGGAGCGCCGCGGCCACCGCGAGGATGAGACTGCGCGGCGCCGCCAGGGTCACCAGGCCCGCGCCTGAGCGCACCGCGCCGGCGCAGGCGAGATTGGCCGCGCCGATGAACCTCGCCGACCCCGCGACGATGAGCGTCTTCCCGAAGGAGCCCTTGTTCGCCGAAATCGGGCGGTCGGGCAGCCGTGCCGCCACCCAGTCGGGAGAGGCGACCTCAAGGCCGGCGTCCTCGTCGAGGCCGGCCGGTATCCCGATGTCCGTCACGGAGAGATGCCCCACGCGCTCGGCACCGGGGAAGAGAAAGAGGCCGACCTTGGGATAGCCGAGGGCGACCGTCGCGTCCGCCGCCGGCGTGGCCGGGTCGATGGCGCCGGTATCGGCGTCGAGCCCGGTGGGAACGTCGAGGGCGAGGACGAACAGGCCGCGGCGTTCCGTCTTGGCCTCGGCGAGGGCCGCGCAGGCGGCGGCGATGGGGCCCCGCAAGGGCCTCGAACGCCCCGTGCCGAGCATCGCGTCGATGACCATCGCGGCGGTGTCGAGGGCGCGGCGCAGATCGGCGGGCCGCGTCTCGACGCGGACGTCGCGCACGTCGGCGGCGCGGTCGCGCAGCGTTTCGAGGTGGGGGTCATCGGCGGGGCGTTCGCCGCAGACATAGACGTGGACGCGCGCGCCCCAATCGTCGAGGTGGCGCGCCGCGACGAGGCCGTCGCTGCCGTTGTTGCCCGGCCCAACGAGCACGACGACGTGCTCGCTTTTCAGATCGCCCAGGGCGTCCCGCGCCTGCTCGGCGACGGCCAGCCCGGCGTTCTCCATCAGTTGCGACGTGGAAACGCCACGGGCCTCGCTCTCCACTTCGATACGGCGCATCTCGTCGACGGTGACAACTTTCACGCTTGAGGTCTCCCGCTTTCTATGACCGGGCTCCTACGACAGATGCGACGGCGAAGTCTTTCGAGTGCGACAGGCTGATCGCCAGGTCGTCGAGGCCCAGCGCCCGCGCCCGCGCTTGCGCCCGGCCCCGTAACACGACGACTGGCTTGCCCCGTCGGTTGGGAATGATCTCGATATCACGCCAGCCGACGCCGCGCGTGCCGGTGCCGAGGGCCTTCATCACCGCTTCCTTGCCCGCGAAACGCGCCGCTAACTCCGAGGGACGCTCACGGTAGAGCGCGATCTCGGCCTCGGTGTAGATGCGGTTCAGGAAGCGATCGCCCCCGCGGGCCACGGCCCGTTCCACGCGGTCGATCTCGACGATGTCCACGCCGGTGGTCAACACGCCGCGATTATAGGGATGGCCGGGGAGGGCGTCCATCGGGCGCACCCCCTCCATCCTGTAGGGGCGATTCGCGAATCGCCCGCTCCCATCCCCACTCAACGAGTAAACTCAGTGAAAGACCGAACCGTCCGCCCAACAGAGACTCCGCATGGACTCCCTAGCAATAGCAGCGGCGCTCTACCAACTTGAGGACGATGAGAGCGAGAAGATCGACCGGAGCTGTTCTCGTACGAAAAACTTCTCAACTCACCTAGCGGGGTTGAGTACCTCCTTAATCGCTTCGAAAAAGAGAGCGACGCACACTTCGTAAGGGATGCGAGAGAACACTTCAAAAGACTGCGGAAGGCTAGGAACTTGGAGCGGCACACCGCAAACTCCCCACTTCCCAGCGAACTCCGCGACATCTACGCGCAATTCCTAGGCATAGGCCCCAAGCGCCCCGGCATCCTGCCGCAACTGGTCGGCCTCCTGCTCCTACTCCGACCTCCGCCGAAATAGCCCTACCGCGACATCCACCCGTTGCCCATCCCCGTCCCCGCCGCCTACCATAGCCCCATGCCTTCTCAGCCCATTGGCGCCGGCCGCACTCGAAAAGAGGAAAAGACGGTCGTGGGCGCGCGCGGGAGCATCCATCGAGATCTCTCGTGCGGAGGCGCGCCAAGCGCCGGCCGTCGGCGCTTTGAGCGAGACGACGCTGACCCTTAGCGTCGTCTTGAAGAGTTCCGCATGGCCCGGTTTCCTAGGAGCCAACCAAGCCATGCCGGAATTGCAAAGTTAGCGTTTGGGGAAGAGGCTCGGCGCGGGAACCTCCGCCGGGCTCGCGGTCGCCCGCACCGGCGCGACGACCGCTCCCCCGCTCAACTTTTCTCGGGGTTGCGCCCTAGTCTACCTATGTCTTCCTCAATATCTCTTCAGGCGGCGCTATAATACGGCGCTGATGGGCCTCTCCGACGAGCTTCGCCGCCACGCCGGCCCCATCTGGGACCGGATCTTTCGCCATCCTTTCGTAACCGGACTCGGCGACGGAACGCTGCCCCTCGAAAGCTTCAAGTTCTACCTGGTCCAGGACTACCGCTTTCTCATCGACTACGCCCGCGTGCTCGCCGTGGCGAGCGCCAAGGCGCCGGACCTGGAGGGCATGACACGGTTCGCCGGCCTGCTCCACGCCACGCTCGCCGAGGAGATGGACCTGCACCGGCGGTACTGCGCCGGATTCGGCATCGCCGCGGCCGAGTTGGAGCGCGCGGAAATCGCGCCGGGGACGGCGGGCTACACCAACTACCTGCTCTCCGTCGCCTACCAAGGGACGGCGATGGAGATCGCCGCGGTGCTGCTCCCCTGCCAGTGGGGATACTACGAAATCGGGCGCAAGCTCGCCGCCGAGGGCGACACATCGGAGTCGAACCCCTACGCCGAGTGGATCCGAACGTATGCGTCCGACGAGTTCAAGGCCCTGTCCGACTGGCTGCGCGGCTACCTCGACGAACTGGGTCAGGAGACCTCTGCCGCTGAGCGCGCCCGCCTGGACGAGGTCTTCCTGATGAGCAGCCGCTACGAGTACCGATTCTGGGAGATGGGACTCAGTAGAGAACGATGGCCGGCGTGACCGCGGAGGGAGCGAAGCTGCTCCTGGGGAAACCGGTGGCCGACGCTATCCTCGACGAGGCCGCGGCGACGGTGGCCAGGCTCCGGCGGGAGCACGGCGTCACCCCCGGCCTCGCCGCCGTGCTTGTCGGCGAGGACCCGGCGTCAGAAATCTACGTGCGTAACAAGACGCGCGCCTGCCAACGCGTCGGCGTCCTGACCGAGACGGTCCGGCTGCCACCCTCGACGCCTCAGCAGGCTCTGCTAACAACCGTCCGCAACCTCAACCGCGACACCCGCTTCCACGGCGTGCTGGTCCAGCTTCCGCTCCCCTCGCATATCAACGAAGACGAAGTGATCGAGCGCATCGACCCCGAAAAGGACGTGGACGGCCTGCACCCGATCAACGTGGGGCGGCTCGCGGCGGGCCGCCCCAGCTTCGTGGCGGCCACGCCGCTCGGTATCCAGCAGATCCTGATGCGCGGGGGCTACGATCCCGCCGGCAAGCACGTCGTCGTTTGCGGGCGCAGCGAGATCGTGGGCAAGCCCATCGCCATGCTGCTGATGCAGAAGGCGTCGGGCGCCGACGCCACGGTCACTGTGTGCCACACGCGAACCCGCGACGTGGGGGCGGTGACCCGGCTCGGCGACATCGTGATCGTGAGCACGGGGCGTCCACGGTGGCTGGGGGCGGACATGGTGAAGGAGGGCGCCGTCGTCATCGACGTCGGCATCCACCGTATCCCCGACCCCACGGCGAAGAGCGGGACGCGGCTCATCGGCGACGTCGACTTCGAGGCGGTGCGGCGGAAAGCGGCGGCGATCACGCCGGTACCCGGCGGGGTGGGACCGGTCACCGTAGCCTCGGTGGTGCACAACACCGTGGCCGCCGCCGAGCGGCTCGCCCGCTATATCTCCTAGCACCCACGGGCGGAGGGCCGACGGACGATGCGGACCGCGGACTTCGACTACGCGCTGTCGCCTGAGCTGATCGCGCAGCGCCCCATCGAGCCCCGCGACCACGCACGACTCCTTGTGACGAGGCGGGGAGACGGGTCGCTGGAGCACCGCCGTTTCTTCGACCTGCCCGCCCTGCTCCAGCCCGGCGACTTACTCGTCGCCAACGACAGCCGGGTGATTCCGGCGCGGCTCCGCACCCGCAAGTCCACCGGCGGTGCGGTCGAGCTCTTGTTGCTGCGCCGGACCGAGGCGGGATGGTGGCTCACGCTGGCCCGTCCGTCGCGCCGCCTACGGCCGGGGACGATGGTGTCGGTCGAGGGCGGCGGGCGCGTCTACGAGATCGAGATCGGCGCGCGGCGCGACGACGGCCTATTCGAGGCGCGGCTGGAAGACGAGGCACTCATCGCCGCGTGCGGCGAGGCGCCGCTGCCTCCGTACATCCATGAGCCACTTGCCGACCCCGAGCGCTATCAGACCGTCTACGCGCGGGAGGAAGGCAGCGCCGCCGCGCCCACCGCCGGACTGCACTTCACGCCGCGGTTGATGGAGCGCCTAGCGGCGCGCGGCGTGGACGTCGGCTATGTCACGCTGCACGTCGGCCTCGACACCTTCCGGCCCGTGGAGGCCGACGACCCCCGCGAGCACCACATCCACACCGAGTACGCCGTGCTGCCGCCGGAGACGGCGCGGGCCATCGCACGGGCGCGTGAGCACGCAGGGCGCGTTGTGGCGGTGGGCACGACGTCGGTGCGTGTGCTGGAGTCGGCGGCACGGGGCAGTAGCGGCTCCGTCGAAGCCTACCGCGGCGACACTGGGCTGATGATCTTGCCCGGCCACGAGTTCCACGCCGTCGACACGATGATTACGAACTTCCACCTCCCCCGCTCGACGCTGCTGATGCTGGTGAGCGCCTTCGCCGGCAAGGACCTGATCGACGCCGCCTACGCCGAAGCCGTCCGCAAGCGTTACCGCTTCTATTCGTTCGGCGACGCTATGCTGCTTCTGTAGGAGGGCGGCCCGTCCCGTGCGGCGGCATGTATACTTCCCCAATGACGAACCCCAGCCCCGTATCCGTTGTGGTCTATTCCGACTACATCTGACCGTTCTGCTATATCGCCCTGGACCGGGTCGATAGGCTGACACGCGACTACAACGTCGAGATCAAGTGGCGGGCCTTCGAGCTGCACCCCGAGCTGCCCCCTGAGGGCGGGTCGCTAGGCCACTCGGAGGAACGCGCCGCGTCTTCCCGCGCCCGGCTCGCCGCAATGGCCCGCGAGTCGGGCCTTGAGCTGAACTTTCGCGACGTGGTCTCCAACTCGCGGCTCGCGCTCGAAGCCGCCGAGTTCGCCCGGGATCAAGACAAGCTCGACGACTTCCACCGGGCCGTCTTGCACTCCTATTGGGTGGACACGAAAGACATCGGCGACGACGCCGTCCTTGCCGAAATCGGCGGAAGCGTCGGCCTCGACGCCAACCTGCTCCGCGCCGCCGCAGTGACGCGGACCTACCGCGAGCGCGTCGACTACCAGCTCGACGTAGCGCGGCAGATTGGCATCGGCGGCGTCCCCGCGTTCATCTTCAACGAGACATTCCTGTTGCAAGGCGCGCAGCCCTACGAGATGTTCGAGAAGATCATGGAGCGCCTGCTTCGGGAAGGCGGGGCGTGACCGGCGAGCCGGGCGCCGCTCTCGTAACCGGCGGCAACCGCGGCATCGGACTCGAAGTCTGCCGTGGCCTTGGGCGGCTGGGGCGGCGCGTCATCGTCGCGGGCCGCGACCCGGCGGCGGTCGAGGAGGCCGTCGAGGAGCTGCGGCACGAGAAGATCGACGCAGCGGGCGCGATGATGGACGTCGCCTCGCGGGAATCGGTTAACGAGGCCGCTGAGCGCCTCTTCGCAGAGGGGGCGCGCATCGACGTGCTGGTGAACAACGCTGGCGTCTATCCCACCGGTGAGGTCCTGACTATCGGGGAGGAGACGATGCGCCGCGCCTTCGACGTCAACCTCCTGGGGCCCATATGGACGTGCCAGGCGTTCGTCCCGCCGATGCAGTTACGGCGCTACGGGCGGGTGGTCAACGTCTCCTCGCAGCTCGGGGCCTTCGCCGGCGGCATCGCGGGAGCGGCGG
>OZ253453.1:1582500-3579473 GCA_965261455.1 Dehalococcoidia bacterium
AACGTTGGTGTACATGCCGGCTTGGTCGGCGCGCAGCCGGACGGTGACGGTGATCGAATCGCCCATGGCGAGGTCGCCGATGTTCCAGGTCACGACGCCGACGGCATGTGTGCCGCCGTTGTCGCTGCTGACGAAGCTCATGCCGGCCGGGATGGTGTCGGTAATGACGACGCCGGTGAGGTCGCTTTCGCCGTTGTTGGTGGCGGTGATCTCGTAGTCGCGCTCAGAGTCCGTGAAGAGCAGCGAGGCGCCCATCTTGTCGAGGCTGATGCCCGGCGTGGTGGACGTGACCGAGGCCTCGGCGCTGACCGTGGCGTCGAGCACCGTCACGTCGACCGTGTTCGTGTGCTCGCCGGAGTCGGCGGACGTCACGGTGACCGTGAAGGTCGTGGAGGCAGCGGCATCGAGTTGCGCGATGGTCCAGTTCAGGGTGCCATCTCCAGCAACCGTCGCCTCAGGATCGGAACTCACGACGGTGAGACCGGCCGAGAGGGTATCCACAACCGCAGCGTTGAACGCTGGGCCGTTGCCCTCGTTGGTGACGGTGATCTCGAAGGTGACCTCCTCGCCAACCAGGAACGAATCGGCGGAGACCGTCTTGGTCACGGCCAAGCTCGGCGTGACGATGGTGGTGTCGACGCTCGCTCCGGCGGTGGCGCCCTCCGCGGAGGTGACGTTGACCGGCAGCGAGTAGTCGCCGGCGGCATCGCCGGTGGCGGCGACCCTAATGGTCCGCGACTCGTCGATGTTGAGGATACCGATGTTCCAGGTGAGGCCTTCCGTCGGAGCCGGGATGCCGCTGAAGAAGGTGAGGCCTTCGGGCAGCGTATCGGTGACGGTCACGTCGGTCAGCGCACCCTCACCGTCGTTGGTCACGGTGATCTCGTAGTTGACGATGTCGGTGATGTTGGCCGTCGCCGGGCCAGTCTTGGTCACGATGAGCGAGCCGGGGACAACCATGGTGGCCGCGGCGTCCGCGCCGGTGAAGCCTTCAGTGGAGAGGGCCGAAGCCGTGTTGGTCTGCCCGCCGACGGCGTCGGCGGAGAGAGTCAACTCGACGGTGACCGGGTCGGCACCAGCTTCGAGATCACCGAGCGACCAGACGACCGTGCCGTTACCAACTTCGCTCGGCTCGGGGTTGGCGCTCACGTAGCTCATGCCCGCGGGCAGGGTGTCGGTGAGCACGACGGCGGATGCTATGCGGTCGCCGTCGTTCTTGACGCTGATGGTGTAGGTGGCCGTCTTGGCGAGGCCCACGCCTTCCGGCCCGGTCTTTTCGACGGTGAGCAAAGGCGCCTGCCACGTCTTGGTTACGATGCTGGAGAAGAGCTCGGCGCCCGAGCTGTGCAGCACGCTGATGTAGACGGTGTTGTCGCCGGTCTCCGGCGTCACCTGCTGAAGCACCACGTTGGAGGCGCCGCTCGCGTCGGTGACCGTGGAGACGTCGCTGGGGTTGCCGTTGAGCGTTGCGTCCGGCGTGCCGTCGGTGAGCGACCAGATGACCGGGACGTTGGCGAGCGGCGCGCCGTCGCTAACGCGGGTGATGGTCACGGCCATCGCATGATCCGTACCGACAAGGTTCGAGGCGTCTTCGGGGAACTCGGCGGTCATATCGACCCAGTGCTTAACCGCGAAGACCTTGTGGGCGTCGGCGTCGACGATGCCGGGGGCGTAGGCGGTGACGTCGGTGTCGCCCTCCCGGGTCGCGGTGATGGTAACGGTGGCCCGGCCGTTGTCGTCGGTGGTGACGCGGCCGAATGTATTGTCGACCTTCTCGGGATCGATGCCGCCGAGCGAGACGATGTCGCCGACGGCTTCGCCGAAGCGGTTAAGGATAAGCTCGACGGCGGTGCCGGGGGCGGCCGAGCCGTCGACCTGTTTCACATCGACGGTGAAGGTGTGCTGAGTCCTGATGGGGTTGTAGGCTTCCACCGGGGTGATCGTCAGGCTGGCCGGCGTGACAGTCGTGCCTTGGGCACGGATCGACGGGCTGCCGGGCGCCACGGAGGACGCGGTGATCTCGCCGCCAGGCAGGCCATTGCCCGCACTGGGGCCGTAGGACTGAAGCTGGCCGGCAACACTAGCCGATGACGCCGCCGTATCGGGAGACGCCGCGCCTGTCGTTGACGCCGAACTCGCGAGTACGAGACCGACAACGATAGCGGCGACAACGGCGAGTACGATCGCGCCGCCATAGATCCAAGGGAGCGGTTTGCCGGTGAACAGGTTCATTTCATCAATCCTTATTCAGGACTTTGGGGACGTGTGCAGGACGTTCGGCTGAAGACATAAAAGGCCAAGGGGTTCTGCAAGCGTCAGGGATTCTACACCATCGTTATGGCACTATCAAGCCGGATGCGCGCCCCATGCGGGCCTCCGTGAAAGGGTGCGGGCGCGCGCCGCCGCGTTCGGCGACGCGTCACTCGGCTAGCCGGCGGCGGACGATTCCGAGCCCGCCGCAGCTCCTTCCGGCGTCTCCGCCTCGACGGCGTCGGACGCCGCATCACCTTCGGTTAACAGCGCGTCGGTCTGCCCCTTACGGAGCTTGATCTTGCCGTCCTCGATGTCGATCACCACGTTATCGCCGGAGTCGAACTCGCCGCGCAGCACCGCTTCGGAGAGGGGATCTTCGAGGAGCTCCTGTATCTTGCGGCGGAGCGGACGTGCGCCGAAGGTGGGGTCGTACCCTTCCTTAGCCAGGAAGGCCATCGCCTCGGGAGTGGCACGAAAGCCCATGCCCTTCTCGACGACCGCCTTGGCCACCAGGTCGAGCATTAGCCCCACGATCTCTCGGATGTGCTTCTGCTCCAGCGCGTGGAAGACCACCTGCGAATCGATGCGGTTCAGGAACTCGGGACGGAAGACCTTCTTGACTTCGCTGGTGACCTTCTCCTTCATCGCGTCGTAGGCGCGCTTGGCGTCCTCCGACTCGTCGCCGCCGGTGGTGAAGCCGATGGTGGTGTTCCGCCGGATCAGCTCGGCGCCGATGTTCGAGGTCATCACGATGATCGCATTGCGGAAGTCCACCTTGCGGCCTTTGGCGTCGGTCAGATGGCCGTCGTCGAAGATCTGCAGGAGGATGTTGAAGACTTCGGGGTGCGCCTTCTCGATCTCGTCCAGCAGGATGACGCTGTAGCCCTTGCGGCGGACCGCTTCGGTCAACTGGCCGCCGTCGTCGTAGCCTACGTAGCCAGGCGGCGATCCCACCAGGCGGGCCACGGTGTGGCGCTCCATGAACTCCGACATGTCGAGGCGGATCATTGACTCTTCGCTGCCGAACATGAACTCGGCGAGCACGCGGACCAGCTCTGTCTTGCCGACGCCGGTGGGGCCGAGGAAGAGGAAGACGCCGATTGGGCGCCGTTTGTCCTTGAGACCGGCGCGGGCGCGGCGAATCGCCTTGGAGATGACGTTGATCGCCTCGTCCTGGCCGATGATCCGCTTGTGCAGCACGCCTTCCATCTGGAGGAGCCGTGTCGTCTCTTCCGTGGCCAGGCGCGTCACCGGGATGCCGGTCCACATGCCGACGACCTCGGCAATGTCTTCTTCGGTGACTTCGAGGCCCTTAGCGTCCTGCGCCTCGTTCCAGTCCCGCTCCAACTGTTCGAGCTTTTCGCTTAGCTGTATCTCGCGGTCGCGCAGCTCGGCGGCGAACTCGTACTGCTGGCCGCCGATGGCCTCCTCCTTCTCGGTGTGCACCTTATTGAGGATCTGCCGCGCCTCTTTAACGGAGAGGGGCGTGGTCGTTCCTCTGATGCGTACGCGGGAGGCGGCCTCGTCCATGAGATCGATGGCCTTGTCGGGGAGGAAGCGATCGGAGATGTAGCGGGAGGCCAAGCTGGCGCAGGCCCGGAGGGCCTCCTCGCTGATGCTTAGATTGTGGTGTTCCTCGTATCGGCCCTTGATGCCGCGGAGGATTTCGACGGTCTCCTCGGCGCTGGGCTGCTCGACCTGCACGGGCTGGAAGCGGCGCTCGAGGGCGGCGTCGCGCTCCACGTACTTGCGATACTCGTCGAGGGTGGTGGCGCCGATGGTCTGCAGCTCGCCGCGGGAGAGAGACGGCTTGAGGATGTTCGCCGCGTCGACGGCGCCCTCGGCCGCACCCGCGCCCACCATCGTGTGCATTTCGTCGATGAAGAGGACGCAATTGCCCGAGGTCTTAATCTCCTCGATCACTTTCTTGAGGCGTTCCTCGAACTCGCCGCGGTACTTGGTGCCGGCGACGAGGGCACCCATGTCGAGCGTGACGAGGCGCTTCTGGTGCAGCGTGTTGGGAATGTCCTCGCCGTTCACGATGCGTTGCGCTAGCGCCTCGACGATGGCGGTCTTGCCCACGCCGGGCTCGCCGAT
The DNA here is from genome assembly GCA_965261455.1 of Dehalococcoidia bacterium. GTDB lineage: Bacteria > Chloroflexota > Dehalococcoidia > SHYB01 > SHYB01 > DAOUKH01. The sequence continues at coordinate 1,586,851 of OZ253453.1, forward strand.
GAGCACGGGGTTGTTCTTGGTCCGGCGGCTGAGGATCTGGACAACCCGCTCGATCTCTTTCTGCCGCCCGATTACGGGGTCGAGCTTGCCGGCGCGCGCCGCGGCAGTGAGGTCGATGCCGAGCTGATCGAGCACGGGGGTGCGGGTCCCGCCGCGGCCCGCCTGTGCGGACTGCGGCGCGTTCTGACTGAGCACGCGGCTGGTCTCGTTGCGTATTTTCTCCAGCGTGACGCCGAGGCTTTCGAGGACGCCGGCGGCGACGCCTTCGCCTTCGCGGAGCAGCCCGATGAGCAGATGTTCGGTGCCGATGTAGCTATGGTTGAGGCGGCGGGCCTCGTCGACGGCGAGCTCGATGACCTTCTTGGCACGCGGGGTCAGGCCGATCTCGCCGGGGACCGATTTCTCGCCGCGGCCGATGATGAACTCGACGGCGGAGCGCACTTTGGTGAGCTCGACGCCGAGGTTGGAGAGGACGCGGGCGGCCACACCTTCCGTCTCGCGCACGAGGCCCAAGAGGATGTGCTCGGTGCCGATGTAATTGTGATTAAACCGCTGGGCCTCTTCTTGGGCAAGAGAGAGGACTCTGCGGGCACGTTCGGAGAATTTTTCGAACCTGCTAGCCATAGGCCTTGCTCCGTGGGAGTGGGATGGGTGCCAAACTCCGCACTGGGCGCGCCCTAGGCGGTCTCGCCCGTGACGCGCTCCGATTCCTCAACGGCCGGAGCGGGGGCGCTCTCGCCCGGGGATCCGCTCATCTCATTGTCCGATGGTCCGTCCTGCACGGCTTCGGCGACGTCTCTTTTCTCGCCGGCCGAGACCGCCTCGACAAGTTGCGCGGCGAGCGCCGAGTCCAGCGCGGGGCGCTCCACTCGATGCTCCGCCTCTCCCGAACCGAAACGGGACTCAGAAGGGCCGGAGCGCTGGTCCGGCGGGCTGTACCGCGACTCGTGGACGGAACCGCTCTCCGCATCCGCATCCACCTGCTTGAGGCTCAGACCGATGCGACGGCGCGCCGGGTCCACCCGAACGATCTTGACCATCACGTCGTTACCTTCGGTTACGACCTCGCGGGGATGTTGGATCATCCGGTCAGCCAACTCGGAGATATGGATGAGCCCTTCGATACCATCCTCGATCCGGGCGAATGCGCCGAAGGTAGCGAGCTTGGTCACCGTGGCCGGAACGATCTGCCCCTCATGATACCGATAGGGCACCTCGGCCCACGGTTCGGGCTTGGTACGTTTCAGGCTCAACGCAATGCGCTGCGCCTCTTGGTCGACCTTGACGACAAGAACCTCGACCTCATCGCCGACGTTGACCACGTCCTCGGGACGACGCACCGATTGCCATGAGAGTTCGGAGATGTGAATAAGACCGTCGGCGCCACCGAGGTCTACAAAGGCACCAAAGTTGGTGGTGCCGCTGATTACGCCGCGCTTCAGCTCACCCTCTTGGAGATCCGCGAGCAGCTTTGCCTTACCCGCGGCCCGGGACTCCTGCGTCGCGGCGCGCTCGGAGAGGATGGCGCGGTTGCGGCGACGGTTGACCTCAATCACTTTGACCTTGAGCGTCGTGCCGACGAGCGCCTCGAGGGCCTCGTTTTGGCCCCCGTCGCCGCGCGGACGGCCCACAGCAGTCAGCTGCGAGAGGGGCACGAAACCCTGCACGCCCTCGGCGGTGACGACAGCACCGCCCTTGTTGAAACCAGTGACCGGCGCCTCGATCACGGAGCCATCCTGCGCATGTTGGAGCAAGACGCGCCAGCCCATCTCGCCGCGCGCGCGGTCCAGCGAAAGGACCGCCTGCCCCTCGTCCGTCTCGGGCCGTACGACGGCGACGACGATAGGGTCGCCTTCCTTCAGATCCTCGATGTCGGCGGGCGTGAGCGTCCGCATCTCGCGGGAGGGGACGACCCCTTCGGTCTTTTGTCCGACGTTGACGAGGACGCCGTCCTTATCAACTTTCATGATGACTCCATCGACGACTTGGCCGCGATAGAGATTTTGGTACCCTTGCTCGGCCTCGTCGAGCAATTGGTCCATATCGAATTCTTCGGACTGCTGGGTCACAAGTTCACTCTGCCTGGGCGGGTTGGGTTACAGGCCATTATAGGGATTCACTTCTGGCGCTGTAAAGGTCGCACCCTGTAGGACTCCCGGCGGGCGGGACTCGTACGGCTGTGGCGCACCCTCCTCTTCCCCTGTCTTCTTGCAGTCTCCCCCACAGGAAAGAGACCTGGAAGGTGGGCGCCCACGGGAACCGCCTGACGGAGAGGTTGGATTCCCGCTTGCGGGTGTATGACGGGATGCGCGGGGTAAAAGAAAGGGCCTGACTGTGGAGTCAGGCCCTAAGGTAAACCCCTGGCGGCGGCATATTTTCCACGGAGGGTCCCCCCTCGAGTATCGTCTGCGCTGGTGCGTTTCACTTCCGTGTTCGGGATGGGAACGGGTGGGTCCACACCGCTCTGGCCACCAGAGGCGTCAAGTATACCGCAGTGGAGAACGGTTCCTCAAGCGCCCCGGACGTCCCTCCGCGAAGCACCATGGGCTAGGCTAAACTTAGGAGCGCGAGCCTGGGCCGCGCCGAAGGCAGAACGACACGACACCTCCGAGGAGCTTCCCCATGCCGGAACAGACCGCCGTATCCACGACGCGCCAGGGGGCCGTCGCGGTCCTCACCATCGACAATCCGCCCGCCAACTCGATGGGACTCGACGTCATCGCGGGCTTGACCGCCGCGCTCGACGCCGTCGAGAGCGACCGCGGGGCGGGGGCCGTCGTGATCACCGGCGCGGGCGAGAAGATGTTCTGCGCGGGCGCCGACATCAAGCTGCTCTCGCAGGTCGAGGAGATCGGCGACGACCATCCCCTCTTCCAGGCGGTGCGTCTCTTTGACCGTATCGAGTCGTTTCCCAAGGCTGTGATCGCGGCGATCAACGGCTTCTGCTTGGGGGGCGGCTTGGAGCTGGCCATGGCCTGCGACCTCAGGATCGCCGCCGAGCACGCCCGCTTCGGCCAGCCCGAAATCAACCTTGGCATTACGCCGGGCTGGGGCGGAACGCAGCGCCTCACCAGGCTCATCGGCAAGACGCGCGCCCAGCCCCTGCTCCTCACCGGCGACATGCTGGGGGCCAAGGACGCCCTGGCGTGGGGCCTGCTCAACGACGTCACACCCGCCGAAGACCTCATGGACCGGGCCGTGCAGACGGCGGCGAAGATCGCCGAAAAGGCGCCGCTCGCCGTCGCCGAGATCAAGTCGCGGGTCACTCAGGGGGCGAAGCAAACGCTTTCGGACGCGGTGATCGACGACCTCCGCGGCATGCTGCGCTTGTTGGGGACGGAGGACGGGAAGGAAGGCCTCGCCGCCTTCCTTGAGAAGCGGCGCGCCGTTTTCAAGGGCGAGTAACGAGCCGATGGTCCACGCCCACCGCTCCACCCGGGCGCCGACGTCGTGATTCTCGACGCTGTTTGGGTCGTCGCCGGCTTGGCGCTCCTGATCCTGGGAGCGGAGCTGCTCATTCGGGGGGCGTCCCGGCTCGCCGCCGCGTTCAACGTCCCGCCGCTCATCATCGGGCTCACCATCGTCTCGTTCGGCACGGGGGCGCCCGAGCTCGTCGTCGGCGTCAGCGCCGCCTTGGAGGGGGCGCCGGGCATCGCCCTGGGCAACGTCGTGGGCAGCAACATCATCAACGTGCTCGCGGTGCTGGGGCTGAGCGCCGCCGTGGCGCCGCTCGCCGTCGCCAGCCGGTTGGTGCGGCTCGACGTGCCGATCATGATCGGGGTCTCCGCCGTGCTGCTGCTCATGGCCCTCAACGAGTGGATCGGACAGGTGGAGGGCGCGGTGCTAGTGGCGGGCTTCTTCGCCTATGTCGGATTCCTTCTTCTACGGAGACGGTTGGTCCGCGAGTCCGAAGCGCCAGAGGCGCCGGAGGTAAGGCGGACGCCGCTTGGTCTTGCCAGGGACGCCGCGCTCGCCGTTGGAGGCGGGCTCATCCTCGCCGTGGGGGCGAACCGGCTTGTGGACGGGGCGTCGAACATTGCCGTCGAGATCGGGGTGAGCGAGATGGTGATCGGGCTTACCGTCGTCGCCATCGGCACCTCGCTGCCGGAGCTGGTGACGTCGATCGTCGCGGCGGCGCGGGGACAGCGCGACATCGCAGTGGGCAACGTCGTGGGCAGCAACATCTTTAACATCCTGGCGGTGGCGGGGGCGTCGGCGCTCGCCGGCGGCGGGCTCGCCGTCGAGGCTTCCGCGGTCAACTTCGACATTCCCGTGATGCTGGCCGCCGCGGCCGCCTGCTTCCCTGTCTTCCTCACCGGTTACCGGATAGAGCGCTGGGAGGGCTGGCTCTTCTTCGGCTATTTCCTCTCGTACGTGCTCTACCTCATCCTCCGCGCCTCGGAGCACGACGCGGTGGGCCCGTTCAACCTCGTGATGGCCGTCTTCGTCTTTCCTCTCATCGGCGTGACGCTGATCGTGCTGGCCGGCCGAAAGATCATGGAACGGCGAGGGGGAACTCGCCACCCTCCGACCGTAGAGAGTGGAACGGGGGAGGAGTCGTAGCGGGCATGAGGGGGCCGGAGGGAGAGCGCTCTCCGGGCCCCCGCGCGCCTGCGGCACGTGCCCTCTCTCAGTCTCTCCCAGAGGGAGAGAGGTTTAAGGACAGTCTCTCCCAGAGGGAGAGAGGTTTAAGGACAGTCTCTCCCAGGGGAGACCTTTGCGTAACTCGGCGGGCGGGCTTCAGCAAGGTTGCGCGGCCCCCGCCTCCCCCGCCCTCTCTCAGTCTCCCCCAAAGGGGGAGAGGCTTAAGTGAATGCCGCCTCCGCTCCCCCCGCCAGGGCCCCAGTCAGTTTTGCAAAGGTCTCCAGAGGGAGATGAGGCTTAAGGAGCCCCCAGAAGGGGGGAAGGCTTATTGCGAGGGGGCCTGCCCGCACCCTACACTCATTTAAAGGGGGCGCGCCCAGCGCGGCCCAAGGCTGAAGTCGCAGGGGAAAGGACCGCATCGCCCGTGGACGAAACGCAACGCGCCGAGCTAACGCGGCGGCTGAGCGCCGTGATGCGCCGCATCCACCGGCTGCCGAGCCGGCAGATCCGCTCGGTTATGGAGATCGACGACCGGCTGCGGCGGGGTTTGCTTAATCAAGAAGATCTCGACTTTCTGCGCTCGGTCGACACGGAGGCTCCCTAGATGGAGACTGTTGAGATTTCCATTCCCCAGTCGGCGAGTTACCGCGCATCGGAGATCGTGGCGGACTTACGGAACGCGGCGGAGGAGCTGTTCCACCCCATGCAGGTCGTGGGCTACTGGGACGCGCCCACCGCCGACCATCTCTGCCCCCTCGAGCGCATGCAGCTGGACTGCCCCCACACGAAGGCGGCCGAACCCGGCGGGCCGCCGTGCGCCATCACGCTTGAGACCTACCGCGAATCGGTGGAGCACGAGCGCTCCGGCGCCCTCGAACTGCACTTCACCCACGCGGACGTGCGCGTGTTCCTTTCCTAACCTGCCCGAGAGGCCTACGCCGTCCACAGAGGGCCTGCGGGAGTCACGGAGAGCCGCCTCTGTGGTAGTGTTGCCGTCGAAGCCCGGCTCGGAGGACGGTATGAGCGAAGGGCTGGACAGAGGCCCTGCCTCCATCGCCCGCGGCGCGCACCTGCACCGGCGGCCCCTCGGCGGCGACCGTCCCCAGCGCAAACCCCTGTTCCGCAGCGCCGCGCGTAGGGCGGCGCCATGACGACGCCCCTCGCGCCCAAGCCAACGCGGCGGCCGCGCGTGGTGATTCTGGGCGGCGGCTACGGCGGGCTCTACGCCGCCCTGGCACTGAGGAAGGCGGTCCGCCGGGACAAGCTCGACGTCACGTTGGTGTCCCGCGACAACTTCTTCCTCGTGCAGCCGCTGCTACCCGAGGCGGTGTCGGGGAACATCGAGCCGCCGCACATCGTGAAGTCGCTGCGCCGCCTGCTCCCCGGCATCGACTTTCATCAAGCCGAGATCGACTCTGTGGACCCCGAAGAGCGCGTGGTCCACATCCGCCACCATGGGGCGACCGTGGAGCGCCGCATCGCCTACGACCACCTGCTCGTCGCCGTGGGGGACTCGACGGACCTCGTCTCGCTGCCGGGCATGATGGAGCACGCCTTCCCGGTGAAGACCATCGCCAACGCCTTCACTCTGCGGAGTCATCTTCTCGGCGCCCTAGAGCGGGCCGAGGTGACGGCATCGGCAGCCGAGCGCCGCAAGCTGCTGACGTTCGTGGTGGCCGGGGCCGGGTACACCGGGGTCGAGGTGGCCTCGGAGATCAACAATTACCTGCGGGAGGCAGTCCTCAGCTACCCCACGCTCGACGAGCGCGAGTTGCGGGTCGTGCTGCTCCAGCGGAGCGGCCGCATCCTTCCCGAATTGAGCGAGCGGCTGGCCGCCTTCAGTCAGCGAATTCTGGAGCGGAGCGGCATTGAGGTGTGGACCAACACGCCGCTCGCGAGCGCGACGGCGGAGAGCGTCGTCCTCGCGAGCGGCGAGCGTATTCCGACACGGACGCTGGTCTCGGCGTTGGGCGCCGGGCCCAATCCTCTCCTCCAATGCTTCGACAAGGGTTTGGACGCTAGGGGGCGGCTGCAGGCCGACGAGTTCTTGCGCGCGCCCGCCTACGAGAACACGTGGGTCGCGGGCGACGCGGGCACCATCCCCAACCTGCGCGACGGCGGCCGCTACCCGCCGACGGCCCAGTCCGCTCTCCGCCAGGCGCAGCATGCCGCCCGCAACATCCTCGCCGCCATTGAGGAGCGCCCCCTGAAGCCGTTCCTGCACCGCTCCACCGGCGTGATGGTCACCCTCGGGGGTTACAAGGGCGCCGCCGAGGTGTTCGGCTTCAAGCTCCAAGGCTTTCTCGCCTGGTTCCTCTTCCGGACGTTCTGGCTTGTTCAACTGCCGGGTGTCGACCGTAAGCTGCGCGCCATGTTGCATTGGACCATCGAGCTCTTCTTCAAGCGGGACATCGCGAAGTACGAGACGATGGGGGGCGGCCCAGTCGCACGCTCACACTACGAGGGCGGTCAGACGATCTTCCGCCGGGGCGAGTTCGCCGACAACTTCTACGTGATCTTGAGCGGAGAGGTCGAGATCTATCACGGGGGGGCGCGGGAGGCGACGGCCGTCCTTGGACCCGGCCAGTATTTTGGCGAGATGTCGCTCCTGAGCCGCCGGCAGCGCAGCGCGTCGGCGCTGGCCCGCGGCCCGGTCGACCTGCTGGTGTTGAGCGCCGGTGACTTCACCGCCCTGGCGAACTCATCCTCGGAGTTCTCGGCAATCATCGAAAACGCAGCCGAGAGCCGCCGGCGGGCCAACGAGCAGCGCGAGAGCGAAGAGCGGGAGGCCGCCTCGGCCACCGGCGACGACGAAGCTCGCCGGGGCGGCGCCTAAGCGTCAGGCTTGACGTTCGTTTCCTTGGCCGTTATAAGAGGGGGCAACTACCCTTATCCGCCAGATGAGCGGGGGGGGGGGGAGGGATCGTATGCAGATCGAGATTGATTCGTCCGCCGTTGCCGCAAAGGTGGTAACCGTGCTATGGACCGCCGCCATGTGGGTGTGGATGCTGATTGAGGCCATCTCTGCTTTGAGGAGCGATGAGTACGGCGACGAGCCGACGAGCCTCGTCGTCGCGGTCGAGAGCAGCCACGTGGTCGTCTTGTGGTTCCTTGTGTTCATCCCGCTTGTCGCCGGTACCATCTACCTGAAAAAGCAGGAAGAGGACGCGCCAACGGCGGAGTCCTCGGACTCTGCCGGATCTCCGTCCTAAGACCGGGGGCGCGGTGCCCGAGGGGGCCGGTTGTTCACCGTAGCGATCCTCACCATCAGTGATGCCGTGTCGAAGGGGACACGGGAGGATACGAGCGGGGACAACATCGAGACGGCGACGCGCGCGGCGGAGGCGTCGGTGGCTCACCGCGAGGTCGTGCCCGACGAGCGCGACCAGATCGCCGGCGTCCTGACCCGCTGGAGTGCGGAGGGCGTCGATCTGATTCTCACCACAGGTGGCACAGGGCTGGGGCCGCGCGACGTGACGCCGGAAGCGACGCGGGACGTGATCGAGCGCGAGGTGCCGGGTCTGGCGGAGTTGATGCGGCTCGAATCGTGGCGGGCGAATCAGCACGCCATCCTGAGCCGCGCCGTGGTCGGCGTCCGGGGACGGACGCTCATCGTGAACCTGCCAGGCAGCCCCAAGGGCGTGGCCGAGAACCTCGACTTGGTGATGCCCGTGATCCCCCATGCCATCGCCATCCTCCAAGGCGGGGGCGCGGACCACACGCCGCCGGCGATCGAGGAACACGGCGGCGCAGACGGCCATAGTCATCACCGCGATCACCACCGGTAACTCGGCGGCGCCCGTGCACATCACGATCCTCACGCTGTTCCCCGAAGTGTTCGCGTCGCCGCTTTCGTCGAGCATCGTGGGACGGGCCGTCGAACGCGGCCTCGCCGTCATCGACGTCCGCGACATCCGTGACTTCGCCCATGACCGCCACCGCACCGCCGACGATTACGCCTACGGCGGCGGGCCGGGCATGTTGATGAAACCCGAGCCCCTTATCGAGGCGATCGAGTCAGTGCGCGCGAGCGCTGTCCCGCCAAGGGTCGTGCTGATGAGCCCCTTGGGCAGGACGTTCGACCAGTCGGTGGCGGCGGAGCTGGCGGGCGAGCCGCACCTGGCGCTGGTCTGCGGCCACTACGAGGGAGTCGACGAGCGCGTCCGGCAGCACGCCGTGGACGACGAGATCAGCCTTGGCGACTTTGTGATGACCGGCGGGGAGCCGGCGGCGTGGGCCATCGTCGACGCGGTGGTGCGGCTGCTCCCCGGCGTCCTCGGCGACCCCGGTTCGCCAATCACCGACTCCTTCGCCGCCGGCCTGCTCCAGTACCCCCAATACACGCGCCCCGAGGAGTATCGCGGCCTCCGCGTTCCGCCAGTCTTGCTCAGCGGCGACCATGGGCGGATTGCACGGTGGCGTCGCAACCAATCGCTCCGGCGCACCGGCGAGTTGCGGCCCGACCTGATCGAGCGGGCGGGCGTCACGCCCGAGGAGGTCGCACGGGCGGAGGCGGAGTTCGCGGCGGAGGAGCCGCCCGCCGAGTAGGACCGCCGCGCCCACGACCAGCAGCGCGATTGTGGTATTCTGGCTAATCGTAGACCTGAGCGCGGCAACACGCTCCGAACACTCTGGCGGACGTCATGAAAGCACACTCGCTGATCGAACTGAAATCCAACGAGAACGTTCCCGACCTCAACCCCGGCGACACTGTGAAAGTGAACGCCCAGGTGAAAGAGGGCGAGCGGGTGCGTACCCAGACCTACCAGGGCGTGGTCATCAAGAAGGGGGGCGACGGCCCCAGCGCCTCGTTCACGGTGCGGCGCATCAGCCACGGCGTTGGCGTCGAACGCACCTTTCTGTATCACTCACCCCTACTGCAATCGGTCGAGGTGCTGCGGCAGGGCAAGGTGCGCCGGGCGAAGCTCTTCTATCTCCGGGGCCGCTCCACCAAGCAGGCCCGGATTAAAGAGAAGACGAACTTCGGACGAGCGGGCAGCCGCCCCGCCAAGTAAGCCTCCGGGGCGCGCCCCTCGGGCGGCGGGGCCGCCGGTGAGGAGCGCCTGATGGGCTACGCCGAGGTCGCGGTCGACGCGCCCACGCAGCCGGGGCGCACGTTCAGCTACTCCTTCGCCGACGACGCGGACGTTCGCGTCGGCCACGCCGTCCGCGTCCCGTTCGGCTCGCGGCAACTGCCCGGCTTCGTCTTTGAGACGCCGGAACTGCCGGCCTACTCCGAGACCCGCCCCATCGCGGAAGTCATCGGTCCCGGCCCGCTCCTCTCTCCCGCGCAGATCGAGCTCGCGCGCTGGTTGAGCCAGACGTACCGCTCCACGCTGTTCGCCGCCGCCTCGCTGATGACGCCTCCCGGCTACCGCGACCACGTCACCGCCACCTATTTCCTTCTGGCTGAGCCGGTGGACTCGGACGAGCCGGAAGACGTGGATGGAGAACCGCGCCAATTGACCATGCTGCCCGGCGGTCCCGCGAAAGCCGTCCGCGGCCTCGATCCGGCGCAGGCGGCGGTCGTGGATCTGCTGCGGGGCCGCGACCCCGTGCCCATCGCCGAGATCGATAAGGCCGTGGGGAAGAAACCGGCCGCCGGGGCTCTGCGAAAGCTCATGCGGAAGGGCGTCGTCGGCAAGTCGTGGACATGGCGCAAGGCCGGCGTCCGGCCCAAGATGGAGCGCCGCGCCCGCCTGCTCGACGCCGGCGTGGCCGCGGCGGCGGACGAGGACCTGCGCCGCCGCTCGCCCAAGCAGGCCGGGGTGTTGGACGCCGTCGCCGCGGCGGGCGCCGCAGGTCTCGCTACCGCCGAGGTCGGCAAGGCGCGGGGGCTCTCCAAGTCATCCCTCGACACATTGGTGAAGAACGGGCTCATCGCTATCGACGAGATCCGTGTCGTCCGCGACCCACTGGCGGGGCGCGACTTCGAGCGGACGACGGCGCTGACGCTCACCCCCGACCAGGAACGAGTGTGGGGCGAGATCAGCGGCGCGCTTGACGATTCCTCGGCGGACGGCGCTCCCCGCGTCTCACTCCTCTTCGGAATCACCGGCAGCGGCAAGACGGAGATCTACCTCCGCGCGCTCGACCGCGTGGCGCTGCAGGGGCGCAAGGGCATCGTCCTCGTGCCCGAAATATCGCTGACGCCGCAGACCATCGAACGGTTCGCGGGGCGCTTCCCCGGCCGCGTCGCGGTGCTCCACAGCCACTTGAAACCCGGCGAGCAGTTCGACGAGTGGCGCCGCATCCGCGAGGGCGAGTTCGACGTGGTGATCGGGGCGCGGAGCGCCATCTTCGCGCCGCAGACCGACCTCGGCCTGATCGTGCTCGACGAGGAGCACGAGTGGACCTACAAGCAGCAGGATCAGCCGCCGCTCTATCACGCGCGGGACGCGGCGGTGCGGCTCGCTGAGATCGTCGGCGCGGCCGTCATCCTGGGAAGCGCCACGCCCTCGCTGGAGAGTTTTCACCGGGCGGCTTCCGGCGTCTACCGCCTCTTGGAACTGCCGAACCGGATCGTCGCGAACGGCGACGGGGAGGCGATTACGGACGCGGCGCCGCTGCCGCGGGTGCGGGTCGTCGACATGCGCGACGAGCTCAAGGCGGGAGTGCGGAGCGTCTTCTCGCGCCCGCTGGCCTCCGGCATCGAGGAAGTCCTCGAACGGGGCGAGCAGGCCATCCTCTTCCTGAACCGGCGCGGGGCCTCGACATTCGTCCAATGCCGCGACTGCGGCTACGCCGCCCGGTGCAAGAAGTGCGACGCCGCGCTCATTTACCACGCCGAGCGCGGCTATCTCCAGTGCCACCAGTGCGGCGCCCGGACCCGTCCGCTCACGGTCTGCCCCGATTGCGGCGGGGAGCGCATCCGGATGATGGGACTGGGCACGGAGCGGCTCGAAGCGGAGACGCACCGGCGCTTCCCCGGCGCGCGCACGATGCGCTGGGACCGCGACGTAGCGTCGAGCGGGGATGCGCACCAAGAGATCATCGACACGTTCCGCATGGGCGCCGCCGACATCCTCATCGGGACGCAGATGCTCGCCAAGGGGCTGCACGTGCCGTCGGTGACGCTGGTGGGCGTGGTCAACGCCGACATCGGCCTCCACGTTCCCGACTTTCGCGCCGCCGAGCGCGTCTTCCAGATCGTGGCGCAGGTCGCGGGGCGCGCCGGACGGGGCCCCGCGGGCGGGCGCGTGGTGGTGCAGACCTACTCGCCGGACAACTACGCCGTGGCGGCGGCGGCGCTCCAGGACTACCGCACCTTCTACGATGAAGAGATCGCGCGGCGGAGCGAGCTGACGCTACCTCCCTTCGCGCGGCTCACCCGGCTCGTATACCAACACGAGAACGCCGAGGCGGCGATGAACGAGGCGCGGCGCGGCGCGGAGAGCCTGCAACACCGCCTCGACGAGATCGGCTACCCCGGGGCGCTTCTCACCGGCCCCGCGCCGGCGCCGTACGAACGCATCCGGGGACGGTGGCGCTGGCAGATCTTGCTACGGATGGACGAGCCCGGCCTCGCCCTCGACGACCTGCCTTTGGCCGATGGTTGGCGCGTCGACGTCGATCCGGTGGGTATGTTGTAGGGTGCGAAGTAAGACCCTTCACTCCCTGCGTAAAGCTCGGCAGGCGCCGGCGGCGGGAGAACATTAACGCCGTCTTAGACGGACGTTAACACTGCGTTAACACCGCGCTCCTAACGTACGCGGGGCTTGAGCGTACGGCGCGGTCGGACGCGCCCTTCGCCGGCCCCCGGAGGTCACGCGCTGGCAGGTCAGTCCACCCCCATCGGCGAGGCATTCCGGTCGTCGCACGCGGCGGAGTGGAAGCGGTCGAAGCGCTCGTGGGAAGAGGCCGTCATCCCCAAGATCCTGCTGGGGATGGGGCTGATCTCGATCCTCACCACCATCGGCATCGTGGTCTCGTTGCTGACCGAGGCGGTGAGCTTCTTCCGCGAGGTCTCGCTGGCCGCTTTCCTTTTCGACACGAGTTGGACGCCGCGGTTCATTCCCCAAGCGTTCGGGGTCTGGCCCCTCATCACGGGCACGCTGATGGTCTCGGCCATCGCGGCGGCGTTCGCCCTGCCGGTGGGCCTGCTCACCGCCATCTTTCTGGCCGAGTACGCACCCGACCGGCTGCGCCGGGCGATCAAGCCGGTTCTCGAAGTCCTCGCCGGCGTGCCGACGGTGGTGTACGGCTTCTTCGCCCTCACTTTCGTCACGCCGGAGATCGTGCGGTTCCTCTTCCCCGAGGCGAACATCTTCAACGCGCTCTCGGCGGGGCTCGTGGTGGGGGTGATGATCATCCCCATGGTGGCCTCGATTAGCGAGGACGCGATGATCTCCGTGCCGCAGGCGCTGCGGAACGGGGCCTACGCGCTGGGCGCGACGAAGTTCGAGACCGCTGTCCGCGTGGTGGTCCCCGCCGCGCTCTCCGGCATCATCGCCGCGTTCATCCTGGCCATCTCGCGAGCCATCGGAGAGACGATGATCGTCACGCTGGCCGCGGGGGCCACGCCCAGGGTCACGGCGACGCCGCTGGACAGTGTCCAGACGATGACCGCGTACATGGTGCAGACGAGCATGGGCGAGGCGCCGCACGGCACGATCGAGTTCAAGACGCTGTTCGCCGTGGGCCTGGTGCTCTTCATCATCACGCTGGTGATGAACATCTTCGGCCACTTCATAGTGCGGCGGTTCAGGGAGCAGTACTAATGGCTTTGAACACGCTCGGCGCCAGCGCCGGCATGGGAGCGAACCTCTCATCGAGGAAGCTCCGGGGACGGCTATTCCTCACGACGGCAATCCTGGCCACCGGGGTCGGGATCGTGGTGCTGGCGACCCTCCTGATCGACGTCTCCACCGACGGCTTCCCCCGCCTGAGCTGGGACTTCATCACCAGCTATCCCTCGCGGTTCGCCGAACGCGCGGGGATACTCTCCGCGTTGATGGGCACCTTGTGGGTGATGGCGCTCACGGCGCTCTTCTCCTTCCCCCTCGGAGTGGGGACGGCGCTCTACCTCGAGCAGTACGCCCCCAAGAACCGTTTCACCGACGTTATCCAGACCAACATCGCCAACCTCGCCGGGGTCCCGTCGATCGTGTACGGCATCCTGGGGCTCACCGTCTTCGTGCGGTGGTTCGCCCTCGACCGCAGCGTCCTGGCCGGCGCGCTGACGATGACGCTGCTCATCCTGCCGATCACCATTATCGCGTCGCGGGAGGCGATTCGGGCGGTGCCCAACTCGCTCATTACCGCGTCCTACGGGCTTGGGGCCACGAAGTGGCAGGTGGTGCAGACGACGATCCTGCCCTACGCCTTCCCCGGCATTCTCACCGGGACGATTCTCTCGATGTCGCGGGCCATCGGCGAGACGGCGCCCCTGCTCATCATGGGCGCGCTGACCTTCATCGCCTTCGTCCCCGGAAGCGACGGCTTCTGGAACGGACCGCTCGACCCGTTCACCGTGCTCCCGATTCAGATATTCAACTGGGCTTCGCGCCCGCAGCACGCGTTCTTAGAGACGGCCGCGGCGGGCATCGTGGTGCTCCTCATCGTCTTGCTGGCGATGAATTCGCTGGCGATCTTCCTCAGGAACAAGTACCAGAAGCGCATTCAGGACGCATAGCTCCGCGGGCGACCCGCAAGAGGTAGAATGACGACACGAGAACAGACGACAGCGCCGCCCACAGCCCCCGTGAACGGATCGGTGGTCTCCATTAGCCTGCCCACGGACACCCGCGAAGTGACGAGCGGAAAGCCCTCGGAAGAGGAGATGATCGCGCTCGAGACCAAGTCGCTGAATATGTATTACAGCGACTACCTGGCGCTCGAAGACATCTCCTTGCAACTCGCGGCGAAGAAGATCATCGCGATCATCGGGCCTTCGGGGTGCGGCAAGAGTACGCTGCTCCGGGTGTTCAACCGCATGAACGAATTGATCCCCGGCGTACGCATCGAAGGGCAGGTGCTCTTCAACGGGCAAGACCTCTACGCCCCGTCGGTGGACGCCACCGAGGTCCGGTTCCGCATCGGCATGGTGTTCCAGAAGCCGAACCCGTTCCCCAAGTCGATCTACGACAACGTCGCCTTCGGGCCGCGCATCAACGGCTACAAGGGCGACATGGACGAGCTCGTCGAGCGGTCGCTCATCGGCGCGGGGCTCTGGGAAGAGGTGAAGGACCGGCTCAAGACGAACGCGCAGGAGCTCTCGGGCGGGCAGCAGCAGCGCCTCTGCATCGCGCGGGCCATCGCCGTCGAGCCCGAGGTCATCCTGATGGACGAGCCCTGCTCGGCCCTCGACCCCGCGGCCACGCTCAAGATCGAAGACCTGATGCAGGAGATCGTTTCGGACTACACTATCCTCATCGTGACCCACAACATGCAGCAGGCGGCGCGGGTGTCGGACTACTCGGCGTTCATGTCCACCGAGGGCGGCGGCAAGCCGGGCAAGCTGATCGAGTTCGGCCCCAAGGACGAGATTTTTACCAACCCCAAGGACCAGCGCACGCAGGACTACATCACGGGGCGGTTCGGATGACTATCGATCAGCCAAAAACGAGAGTCGGTTTCGAGCACGATCTCCAAGAGCTTCAGGACAACGTGCTCGCCCTGGGCAGCATGGTGGACAAGGCGGTGGTCAAGGCCATCGAGGCGTTGAAGCAGCAGGACATCGGGTTGGCCCGCCGCGTGGTGCAAGAGGACAACCTGATCAACGCGCAGCGCTTCGCCATCGAGGAGAAGTGCATCCACCTGTTGGCGACGCAGCAGCCGATGGCCATCGACCTGCGCACGATCGTCGCCGTGCTCCAGATGGCGGTCGACCTCGAACGCATGGGCGATCACGCCGAGGGCATTGGGCGCATCACGATCCTCATCGGCGACCAGCCGCTCATCAAGCCGCTGGTGGACATTCCCCGCATGGCCACGCTGGCACTCGACATGCTCCGTCGCTCCCTGGACGCCTTCCTTGAAGGCGACATCGAGAAGGCGAAGCAGGTCTGCATCGACGACGACGAGGTGGACGACCTCCACGATCAGGTCTACAACGAGCTGATCACCTACATGCTCCGCGACCCGCGCAACATCACCCAGGCGACGTATCTCACCTGGGTCACCCACAACCTCGAACGCATCGCCGACCGCTGCACGAACATCTGCGAGCAGGTGGTGTTCGTCGAGACGGGCAAGCGGGAGCAGCTCGGCGCGAGCCAGTACTAGGCACCGCGCCCCCCACTCGGCGCAGCCGCTCAGGAAACGGTCTGCAGCTCGATGTGCTGGCCCAGGGTCAGCAGTCCCGTGGCGGCGAGGTCGGTCTTCACGAACGCCTGCACCAGGACGTCGGTGTCGTTAGGGCCCCGGCGGGACGCCCCGGGCTTGAAGACGCCGGAAACCTCGACGCGGCCGGAAAGCGCGCCGGAGCCCAGTGCGCGGATACGCTCGACGGTCTCCTCCCACGCCACCGGTGAGGGATAACGGATTCCGAAGTGGGGCGCGAGCTGGGGCCGCTCGGCGAGCAGGGCGCGGTAGGAAGTCTCGGCGGCGGCGAGCTCCCCGGCGCCGGCGGCCCGCCGGAGTGCCTGCTCGAAGCGCCACTGCTCGGGGGTGACTTCGGAGGCGTAGAGGACGTTGTTGCGGAGGTCGGAGCTTTCCTCGTCGATCTTGGCGACGAACCAAACGCCCCCGTTATCCACCACACGGCAGCCCAGCGTCTGGAAGAACTGCGCTGCGAGCGCCCGCTCGCCGGGGGCGTAGACAAGCTCGACGTGGTTCAGGAGCCGGCCTTCGCCGTCGAGCAGGTCCACGGACTGGCCCTAGGCCCAGTCCGTCATATCGACGGGGAGGCACGTCACGGTACGGGCTACGCCGGGTGTGGAGTGGACCGCGCTGGTCACGACCTGCACGCCCTTGTAGCTGTCCGTCTCGACGACGGCAATGATGTCGTAGGGGCCGGTGATGAGATGTACTTCGGAGACGTCTTCGATCTTCTTGAGCGCCACGGCGACGGGCCGGGCCTTGCTGATCACGGCCTCGATCAGGACATACGAGCGCATGGAGCGGCGCCTCCGGTCGGTCTGGGTGTCCCCATTCTACTTGCGAAACGCGGGGGCCGCCACGCTACGTTGACAGGGAAGGGCCGCCCTCCTACACTCGCGGCGTTCCAATCTGTTGCGCGGTGTTTTCGACCTGCCGCGCGTCCAAGTGCGACGGGAGGCGGCATGGCCAACGAGAAGATCTACTTGCACGAGTTCGTCGACATCATCCTCCAGAACCGCGCCAAGTACGTGCACCACATGACGGCCAACTGGGGCCCCGTCGGGCGCGTCGAGCGCAAGATGCTCTGTTTCGGCGTCTGGGCCACGGTGGGCAGCACTGAGCGGTGGCCCCAAGCGACGAACATGTGGGAGTACAACGGCTGGGACGGGATCGCGTACAGCTTCAACGTCGAGTTCAGCGCCCCCAGCCATCAGGACAAGTCGCTCACCACGTGGTGGGCCGAGGCGGCCAACTTCCGCAGCGGCGGCTACGACCGCATTCTCATCCCGGCGCACTACTGCCCCACCATCGAGGAGAACATCGCGAGCGGGCGCAAGGGCGACGTCTACTACCACGAGATGATCCGCACCGCCCCCGGCCAGGCCAAGACTTATCTCGACCTGATGGAGCAGCACTGGCTGAAGAAGGCGGAGAGCATCGGCCTCGACCTCTGCTTCGCGGGGCGCTCGTCGATGATCAACGGCTCCGAGGTCGTCAACGTCTGGGCGATGAAGGACTGGGAGACTTGGGCGAACGTAGAGGACGCCTACGAGGAGGATGACGAGGTGGCGCGGTGGCGGACGCTGACGCAGCACGTGGCCATCGACTGGCGGAACAAGCTGCTCGCGCCGTCGCCGCTGAATCCAATGAACACCGGCGAGATACTGTAGCGCGGTCAAAGGCTAGGGGCAGAGACCCGCGACAGAGACGCATCGAGGAGACGGCATGGCGAATACGAAGATTTACATCCACGAGTTCGTGGATATCATCCTGCAGAACCGCGCGGCCTACATCATGCACATGACCGAGGGCTGGGAGCCCATCGGCCGCGAGCGCAACATGAAGTGCTTCGGCGTGTGGGCCACGGTGGGCAGCAGTGAGCGGTGGCCGGAGACGACGAACATCTGGGAGCTCGACGGCATCCACGCCATGGCGCGGAACCTCGAGATCGAGTTCAACAACCCCAAGCACCAGGACCCGACGCTGGAGGTCTGGTGGAGCAAGGCGCAGGAGTACCGGAGCGGCGGCTACGACCGCCTGGTGCGGCCCGCGCCGTACTCCCCCACCATCGAGGAGAACGTGGCGGCTGGAACGAAGGGCGGCGTCTATTACCACGAGATGATCCGCACCGCTCCGGGCCAGGCCAAGAACTTCCTGGACATGATGGAGCGCGACTGGACCCCCACCGCGAATCGCCTCGGCATGACGCTTTGCTTCGCGGGCCGCTCGATGATGGTGAACGACTCAGAGGTCATCTGCATCTGGGCGATCGACGACTGGCCGGCGTGGGCCAACGTCGAGAAGGCGTACGAGACCGACCCCGCCGTCGCGCAGTGGCGGCTCCAAACGCAGAACATCGCGCTCAAATGGCGCAACAAACTCCTCGCCGACGGCCCCCTCAATCCCATGCGAACCGGCGTGCTGCTCCCGCGGCCGCTCTAGCCAGCCAGCCCCAACACCAGGAGAAAAAGGACCAATAACCATGACGTGGACCGAGTGGAAGCAAGTCGAGGGCTTCACCTTCGACGACATCATCTACGAGAAGAAGTCGATCATCGAGTCGGGGGCCTATGCCGCCCGCGTCACCATCAACCGCCCCGCACGCCACAACGCGGTCACGGACGTCACCGGCAACGAGATGCGGTACGCCTTCGACGACGCGAGCCGCGACCCGATGGTCGGCATCGTGGTGATCACCGGCGCCGGCGACCGCGCCTTCTGCAGCGGAGGCGACGTCAACTGGGAGGCGGGGGAGAACTACGGCATCGGCTTCAGCTACGGCTCGTCGATGCAGAAGATGCTCCGCCTCACCCGTGTGCCGGTGCTGGCCGCGGTGAAGGGCTACGCCATCGGCGGCGGCAATCACCTGGCCTACATGTGCGACTTCACGGTCGCGGCGGACAACGCGATCTTCGGACAGGTCGGCCCCAGGGTGGGCAGCCCCGCCGACGGTTACTACGTCTCCTACCTCACCCACGTGGTGGGCCACAAGAAGGCCCGTGAGATGTGGATGCTGTGCCGGCGCTATAACGCGCAGGAAGGCCTCGAAATGGGGCTGGCGAACAAAGTCGTCCCCCTGGCCGAGTTCGACGACGCCGTCGACGCGTGGTGCGAGGAAGTGCTCGCGCTCAGCCCGTCCTGCATCGAAATCCTGAAGGCGACGTTCGACAACGAGGCCTACCGCTACGAAGGGCACTTCGGGATCAACCAGCGCCAGCTCTACCCCGACTACTTCGACGGCCCCGAGGTGAAGGAGGCCCAGACCGCCTTCTTCGAGAAGCGCCAACCAAACTTCTGGCAGTTCCGCCACCCCAAGCCGCCGAAGGCCACGTAAAGGGCGCGGAGGCCCGCCCAAGAGACCCGTATTCCGCGGAGGACCGGCGAATGCCCGACCTGCTGTACGAGAAGGCCGACCGCATCGCGACAATCACCCTCAACCGGCCCGAGCGCCTGAACGCCTGGGGCGGCGACATTCGGACGATGCTCCCTGAAGCGATGGCGGACGCCGACCGCGATCCCGAGGTGGCCTGCGTGGTACTGACCGGCGCGGGCCGCGCCTTCTGCGCCGGCCTCGACCTGAAGGAAGAGGCGCAGCGGGAGCAGGCGCGGGGCATGGTCGATTGGCTGGCATCGCCGAAGACTCCGCTGATCATGCTCAACACGAACAAGCCGCTGGTGGCGGCGATTCCGGGGCCGGCCATCGGCGTCGGCTTCGAGATCGCGATGCTCTGCGACTACCGCATCGGGGCGACGACGGCGAAGATGGGGGACCGGCACGTGGCGCTGGGGCTCGTGCCCGACAGCGGGGCGGTGATCACGCTGCCGCGCGTGGTGGGCTGGGCCAACGCGTGCAAGATCCTGCTCACCGGCGAGATCTTCGAGGCCGATGAGCTTCACGCGATGGGCGTCCTCAACGAGGTGGTCGAGCCGGCGGAGCTGCAGGATGCGGCGCGGGCCTTCGCCGGCCGCATCGCCTGCAACGCGCCGCTGGCGACGCAGATGACGAAGCGGTTGATGCGGGTGGCCAATCCGACGGACGCGGAGGATGTCCTCGACTACTCGTACCAGGTCATGGGCACGATGATGCAGACCGCCGACGCGAAAGAGGCAATCGCCGCCTTCCGGGAGAAGCGCACGCCTAAGTTCTCGGGGCGGTAGGCGCTTAGCTGCGGCGAATGGGCTTGGTCTGGGCGTAGCCGCCCATGTAGCCCCAGCCGACGAGGAGCGCGGCGAACGAGGCGTAGGCGTCGCCGGCCACTATGATGTGGTAGTTCTCCGGCTTGCGCACCAGGGGGAAGGGCGTGCCCGGCGGGGCGTTCCGGAACTCGGCGGGGACCTTCTCCTCGTCCTCGCCGCGGGTGTGCAGCGCCTCCGGCAACGGGACGCGGGCGCGCTCGAACAAGTCCTGCTTGATCTTGGGTTTGTCCCATCCCTGGGCGGCGAGCAGGCCCGCCTTATAGGGGTTGAACACGATGCCGACCTGGCCGCCGAACTGGAGCAGGAAGTCGCCTTCGATGTGCTTCACCGCGTCGGCGTAGGCGCGCAGGATGTCCTCGACGATCTCCGCGTCGCTGGAGCCGCCTCCCCCGCCGCCGAGGAAGATGTGATAGTTGGCCGCCATGACGGTGACGGCGCTCTGCTCGAGATCAAGACCGCGCTCGACGTGCAGCGGCGTCCACGGCGTGTGGGGCGACTCGGCGACGCAGAAGCTGTACTTGGCCGGCTGCCCCATCGTCGACTTGTCGCCGGTGCCGGGGTGGCCCGCGCCAAGATTCGTCATCACGAGGCGGACGGCGCGCCCTACCGTCGCGTTGGCCCGGTTCCCCTGTCCGAAGCAGTTGAAGCCGTAGTTGAAGCCAAGCTCATCCACGATAGGCCCGCTCACGATCACGAGGGGGGCCACGGCGTTGGTGGTGGCCTGGACGCCGTTTAGGTTGAAGGCGGGTTCGAGCACCGCCTCGACGGCGGCCACGACGACAGGGAAGTAGTCCGGCTTGCAGCCCGCCATGACCGCGTTGACCGCGACGGCCTCGACGGTGGCGACACCGAGTCGGGGCGGGACCTCGCCAAGCTCCTCGCCGGCGGGCCGGTCGACGGTGGCGAGCATGGCGTCGACGGCTCCTCGCGTCGGTGGGACGACGGGCAGACCATCGGTCCAGCCGCGGTCGAAGTAGCCCTCGATGGCGTCAAGGGCGCCCTGGGCGCTGTCGGGAAAGTCGAGGCCGGGCATGGCGCTAGGCGTCCCCGAGCGTCCCCTCGGTAAGCCAGGCGATGACGCTGGGCGCAGCGACGCGGCCCTTGCGCTCGGCCTCGGCAGCCACGCCTAGGGGATGGGGAACGATGACCGGCTCAAGCTCGGGCATCCCCATCATGCGGCGCTTGGCGCCCGCGGCGGCCTCGAAGAGGTCTTCAACGACGACCGCGGCGGGGATGCCGGCACGCTCAAACGTGATGGCGTCGTGCATACAGCACGACGTGCAGGAGCCTCACATGCCGACGCCGACGACCGCGGCGTCGATGCGGCGCACCATGTCGTCGTAGTCGGCTTTGGGCAGCGGCGAGGAGAAGCTGGGCTTGACGACGCGTACGATCTCGGCGAGCTCGTAGCGTTGTTCGATCTCGGCGACGACGCCGCGTAGCAGGTCATCGCAGTTGGGAAGGCCGTCGTCGACGACGCCGAGCACCTTGCCCGCGAGATCAGGGATGCGGGGCGCGAGTCCAGCGGCGCTCTGCCGGACCGATCCCGTGGGGTCGAGGAACGTGACCGCCGCGCCTTGGGGCGGGCTTTGGGTGAGCGTCATCGCATCCTCCTTTCCTACGCCGTCGACCGTCTACTTGATGGCGACGGCGTTCGCCGGGGAGCCGACGCCGCCGGGCAGGTTGAGGGGAACGGCGCAGAAGAAGAACTCGTAGACGCCGTCGGCGGCGCAGTCGGCGGCGAGGTGCTTGAGGTCGAAGAGCTCGCCGAGGGGCATGCCGAGGAAGTTCAGCAGGCCGGTGTGGAGGGAGCGCCCGCGCTGGGGCTCCCAGGGGTAGGCCTCGAGGCCGGTGTTGTCGGCGCAGACGGCGGCGACGCGATGGTCCCACAGCCAGCGGGGAATTTCCTTACCGGGCGAGAGCCCGACGCCGAGGAGGTTGACCTGGAAGTCGCCGCGCTCGTCGGCGAACGCCTCTATCCAGCCGGTGTAGAAGCAGAGGATGTCGCCGGCGCGGATCTCGACCCCCTGGCGCTCGCACACACCTTCGATGATGTCGGGCGTGATGGGGGTGAAGACCTTGGGGTCGTAGGGCTCAGGGAAGAGGTCGGCGTTGCGGACGACGTCGATGAGGACGCCGCGCCCGAAGATGCCACCGGCCTGGGCCCACTTGCCGATGCTGAGCTTGGACTCGTCGCCGGGGCGGATGTCGTCGGGGCTCACGCCGTTGTAGCCGCCGTGCTTGGGGTGGCGTATGTGGCCCAAGCCGTCCCACTGCGAAGAGGCCTGCGGGTTAAAATTCTGGATCACCTCGTCCTTGAGCAGGCCGTCGGGCATCAGGAACATGTCGTGGGTATAGGGCTTGCGGCCCGGCGGCTCCTCGCCCTCCTTGGGCTCGGGCATCCAGCTAGGCCTGATCTTGGTCTCGCTGGTCTGGGTGTGCGAAGGCAGGTTGAGCGGCAGGCTGAGGTTGAAGCGGCGGCCCGTCTTCGCCAGCTTGGCGGCCTCGGCCACGCGCTCCGGCGTCAGGAAGTTCAGCGTCCCCAACTCATAGGAGTCGCCGAACAGCCCCCAGGAGGTGTCCTTGGGGAACCCCTCGCTGCCGGGCAGGTCGTCGAAGTTGGGAAGCTTGCTCTCGTCGATCACAGTCATGGGCTGCGCTCACTTCAAGGGGATAATCGCGGGCAGAATACCACAGCGGATGGAGGGGGCTTGTGGGGGACTCGACAATACCGGGCCGCTTACTGCTCGCGCACCTGCTCCAAGCCGAAGAGCCCAAGGAGTTCTTCGCGGCTCATTTGGGTGGACAGGTCTAGCGACACATCGTCGATGAGTTCATCGAACAGGTCCTGTTTACGCTCCAGAATCGCGTCGATGCGTTCCTCGATCGTGCCGGCACAGGAATATTTGATGGCGTTGACTTTGACTGTCTGCCCGAGACGGTGACTCCGATCTTCAGCCTGGCGCTCTACGGCGGGGTTCCACCAGCGGTCTAAGTGGAACACGTAGGACGCCTCTTGCAGGTTCAGGCCCAGGCCGCCGGCGCGCAGCGACAGCAGTAGGACTTTGTGTTCGTCGCGGGCCTTAAAGCGATCAATAACAGCGGCTCGCTCATGCTGGGGTGTGTCGCCGGTGAACGTGAGCGGGTTGAACTCTCGCAAGTAATTGGCTGCGGCGGCCACACCCGACGTAGGGTTGGTGTACTGAGAGAATAGCAGGGCCTTGTGTCCCTGGGCTGCCAGTTGCTCTAGCCGGTCCCAAATGTCCTCTAGCTTACTGGACTCGCCGGTTTTTGGGTCGGCGTTGCAGATTTGCTTCAAGCGAGTGATGAGCTCAAGCACGTGCCGGACACCGACTTCGGCGCCCAGAGATTCCAGATACACGATGCCGTCCCGCTCGGCCTTGTCGTAGCTCTTACGCTGCGTCGGTTTCAGGGCGATGGGGACCTTGGTTACTTGCTTGGGCGGAAGCTCGTCCAGGACATCGTCCTTCTTTCGTCTGAGTTGCAACTCGCGGTGCCGCTCCAGCAATTCCATGCTCGGACGGTAGCGCTTTGGCACCCCAGAACCATCATGGTCAACGAACTCTATGATCGAGGCTAGCTCCTCCTCATGATTCTCAATGGGTGTGCCGGTCAAAGCCCAGGAGCGTATCCGTTGCAGCCCTTTCAGCGCGTCGCTCGTATCGTTGCGGTTCTTGATCCGCTGAGCCTCGTCGGCCACGACCGCGTCCCAGGTTTTGCGGCGCACCGGGGAGAGCGTGTTGCCGAAATCCGAGCGCAACGTATCGTAGCTGACCAAAGTTACGTCGCGCTCCGCCGCCCACTGCCAGGAACGGTCGGATATCGGGCCACGGATGATGATGGCGGAAAACTCAGGGGCCCATTTTGCGATCTCCCGCCTCCACTGATCCAAGACACTTGCCGGAGCCACAACTAGGCACGACTCGATCTGCCGCCGCGCCCTGAGAATCCGCAAGGCGGCGATGACTTGTATGGTTTTGCCCAGGCCCATGTCATCGGCAAGGAGCAGTTGGTCGTTGCTCAAGAGCGCACGAACACCGTCTTGCTGGAAGGGCATCAGATCTCCGGCCCAGGACAGTTGGACATCTTGAACATAGCCGGGGATCTCCGCCGGAGCAGCCAGAACCGTCCACAGCCGCTCAGCCAGGGTCAAGCCGATCCCTACGTCCTGGCTGACCACCCGGACGGCTTCTTGGGTCATCGGCGAAAGGTTGTCTGGACGCTTCGGCGGCGAGGCTAGACTAACCACGGTGGTCAACCCCGAAACCGCCGTCAGGGCTTGGACTCGCTCATCGGCGAACGCTTCGACCAAGCACTGGGCGGCCCGCTCGAAAGGTTCAAGAGGATTATCACGGTCCATTAGTTCGCCGAGTAGCCGGCCCGCCTCGGATCCTTCGCCGGGCCGTTCTACGGCCCAAAGCAATTCGGAGCGGCCGTTTGCCGGGTCGCCGTGTCCAAAGCCGGTATGGGCCAGAGCCCCGGCTGACCTTATCTGACAGAAAGGCAACTGGACCCGGAGGTCATCGGCAAACGTCTCCGGGGGTATTTCATCAGCCAGACCAAGTATCAGTATTGGCGACGGAGTCGCGGCTTGAAATAGGGATCTGGCGAGGTCTGATACGGCGCTTTGCCCAGCGTCCACGCGGGTGAAGCAGAACGCCAGCGGCCCGCCTTGGCCCGATGTTTGGAAGAGCGCGGCCCGGATACCCTTGCCGCCTTCCTCTTCGACAAACCGCAGCCACGCCACCGCGCCGGAGTGGACGCCCGCAGTCAGATCGTCGAAAGGGACCGGCAATTCGGCAACCGCTTAGCTAAAAGTATGGTCGGCCTTTATGCGGCGTCACTCGGCGTCGTCTTTGGATTCTCGTTCCAGATCGGCGTTCTCTTCATACGTGTGGCGGAACTCGTTCCCCTCAGTCTCCGGGCGGGAGTTCGGATAGAGCCGTTGCAAGTCCCACTCATTGATGGATGCGCGGACTTTGTAGCGCATCCGGTTCTGATAACCGGCACCGCCAGTCTTTACGTCCAGAGGCGGAGCATCCCAGCCATAAGCGTTGCTGTAGATTTGCCGCAGCTTCTCCACCGTTCCCTGGACGTCGGCTTCGGTGGGTGGGTTCAACGGCGTGCATTCCCGTTCGAGCAGACGCATGCCGGTCTCGGCACGAGCCACGATATGGCCGTAACGGTTCGCCAGCTTCGGCCCCACGTAGTCACGGTCCTTCTTTGTCCCGTCCGGTTGAATGACCTCCGCAGCAAAGTCGTCGGTGACGGTGCCGACGGTCACCAACCCAGGATACCGCTCGTCCGTGATCTGTCCTAGCCAGCGGGCCAATTCGGCGTACGACCTGCCTCGCTGCAGGAGGGAGTACGAACCCACTAGCTCAATTTCGTCCAGCAACACCACCCAGCCTTTGTAGCCGGCGCCCTTTATCAGCTCAATGGCGAACCGAAGCCGCTGCGGCGGCAGTTCGGACGCTTTGGGCGCGCGGAAGGAGTAACTTTGCAATTGCCCTATCTGCCGAAGGCCGTCCTTGATTCGGGAAACCTTGATTCGGTCTCCTCCCCACCAGTATTCGATTTCTCCATCCAATTCAAGATCGTTCGACCGTTCATGGACGAGCAGACTGGCCGGAAACATCTGGCTGAGACCGTTCGATGGGGTATTGTTTGCCCAGGGGAAGAAGGCCGCATAGTGCTTAGAGTCCGGCCTTAGGGCCTGCCCCAGTTCTTCAACTAGCCGCCCGCTCCGGTCGGGCATTCGGCCGTTTTCCACCGCCGACTTGAACACTTTGCCGAGGTCATAGAGCGGCGTTTCCTTACTGATGGCCACTCTGCTGCACACAAAGCCCTGCGAGAGTGCCTCGTGCTCAAGGTGGGTAAGCAAATGTGACTTGCCCGAACCAAAATCGCCGGAAACCAGCATCCCCAAGGCGCCAGCCGGTGGATCGTCTCTGTTAGCGGCCTCGGTCAACAACTCCGCGAACCGGCTCTTGGCCTCAGGCTGGTTGCAGCCCAGGATCTTTACTGCGTCTCCGTTAGGCACACCGTTACGAAGGGCTTCGAGAGCGCGCCGACAGGTGAGTGCGTGCTGTTCGTCAGCCTGAGCTGTCATGATCTCGCCTTATGAGAATCGCATCAGAGATGCGATAGGATTGACCAAGTTCCGGTCACGGACGTCATCCATTACCCTAGTGCGCAGGGCTGGATAAATGCCATAGCCGCGGGATTTGGGACCTTCGTCGAGGAAATCCTGGCTAGTCGCCACCACCATCAGCGCGCCGGTCAGCCGGTCTACCCCATCGACAAACTCCCGCAGCAGTTCGTAGTGGTCTACCGCCATGGCCCTACTGTAATACCGCAGGCCGTCTTTAGGGTTGCGCGCCAAGGTTACGCGGGAATTATCCAGCAGTATCACCGTTCCGGCACACCCCGCGTGGCGGATCCAGTAGAGAGCCGATTCGATGAAGTATCTGGCCGTAGTGCGGTTGATGGCGGTGTAGATGGTGAAGGGCCGAACACTGCTAATCCGTGTATTTGCGCCGGTTAACCAATCCAGCAGTGGCTGTCCTTCATACTTCCCACCGTTCCGAGTGTTTTCGTTCAAGCAGAGATAGCTCATGGCCACCCGGAAGTCTTTGGCCATGTTCAGGTCTTTGGCGACATCGTTCTGTATTCCCGGCCTAATCTCGTTCATAACGGACTGCGATTCGAGGCCGTGGACCGTGGCGGCGACGGCGTCAAAGACGTTGACGGCACCGCCTGGGTCTATGCCTGCAACCTGATAACCCCTTTCGCCAGCCAGGCGCAGGAGCACACGGCGAGCTAGGAGCCGCCAATCGAGTTGACCGGCCAGCTTGAAGAAGATGTCCTGCGGCATATGGGCCCGCATCGTCGCGGCGTCCAACTCGACGAAGACGTAGTCCAACTCTCGGCAGCGGGCCGCTAGCGCCGTGGACAGGTCCGCCCGCAGACGCTCCGGCGTCACAGCAAACTTGATGGACGCGCCGCCGTCCCGGACGAATGTCGACAGGTATTCCGCGTCGAGAACGCGGAGCCAGTCATCCAAAGAGATAGTGTTCGGCATCAGCCCGCCTCGGTAAACCGGACGCCGTAGTATTGGACATCTTGGCCATCCGGTCCGACAAAGGTGAACAGACCCTTTGCGCTCCGTGTGCCTGTAGACGCGGGGAATGAGACGCTAGCTCCCGACCTCGTCGTCGTTTGGCCGCTCGTTTCCAGCCGGTAGATATCCCGGGCGAAGTCGGTGGTGGCATACTCCAGTGTGGTCCCCGGCAGCGAGGTGAACTGCTTGTAGATTCTGTCCAGGGGCACTACACGCTCCTGGACTCCCTTGACCAAGCGACTCGAGGAGTCTTCCAGTATGATGTCCAGGTATCTTGCATACAAAGCCCCAAGAAAACGATCGACAGGGTATCTGCCGGGCTTCTTCTGGTTCTCGTATAGGAGACCCAGCAGGTGCGACGGCCTGATGGCTTTAGTCTGTTTCTTGTCGATTTTGACCGCCCGCGCACCCGGAAGAATTCGCACGATGGACGGGTGGCAGATCAACCGGCCGTCCCGCTCGTGGATTTCCAAGCCCCGCTCTGAGGCAGCCCGGCGCAATTCGGCGCTGTAGCCGTCCCGAAGGTATTGTTCCTCTTCGTGATCCTGGAACGGCCAGGATTGGACGGCGTTGGCCACCGCTTGCTCTAGGGCCATCCGCGCGGCGTTGAGTTTCTCCTGGGTCCTCTTGATGGCGGCGATGTTCCCTTCCTTGGCCGCCTTCCGCAGTTCTTTGGCCAGCTTTGCTAGATCCGTAGCCGATTTTGCCGTTACTTCTGCAATGCTTTCCGTATCGCTGAATGCTTGTTCAAAGCGGTTCATCGCTTACTCCCGGCGGCGGATTGTATCATCATGGTAGCCCCGCTGCCCCTAAGCTCCCGGCGCCAGCGCTTCGATGGCGTGCTCCACGGACTCCCCCGCTTCGCCGGTGCGGATGGGGGCGATGACGGGGAGGTCGAGACCGATGGCGCGGAGGTCGTCGATGCGGGCGCGGCATTCGTCGGCGGTGCCGATGATGACCATGGCGTGGATCAGGCGGTCGGTGACGGCGCGGGCGGCGGCTTGCTCGTCGCCACGGTCGAGGGCGGTGGTGATGGCGCGGGTCTCCTCCTCGAAGCCGAGGTCTTCGAAGTAGCGGGCGTAGAACGGGAGGCGCATGCGGCCCGCAAGGATCTGCTGGAGCACGCGCTTGGCGCGCTCGTAGTCGTCGGTGACGGCGACGCGCACGTAGCAAGTCACGTCGCAGGCGCCGGACTCGCGCCCCGCCGCGGCCTCGCCATCGCGGACCAGGCCCACCGCCTCCTCGACGTACGCCTTGGGCGAGAAGTTGAGAATGACACCGTCGGCAATCTCGCCGGCCAGCCGCACCATCTTGGGCTTGAGCGCGGCGAGGTAGACAGGCAGTGGGTCCTGCACGGGGCGCACGCTGATTTCGGCCCCGCTGGTGCGGAAGACCTTGCCCTCGAAGGTGACCCGCTCGCCGGCGAGCAGCCGCCGGACGATCTGGACCGTCTCGCGGCCCCGCGTGATGGGACGGTCGAAGGGGACGCCGTGGCCGCCCTGCGTCATCGGCTCGTGGCCAACGCCGAGACCGAGGATGAAGCGCCCGCCGGTCAGCTCGTCGATGGTGGCGGCGGACATGGCCGTCATCGTCGGGGTCCGGGTGTAGGTGGAGAGGATGCCGGTAGCGAGCCGGATACGCTCGGTATGGAGTCCGAGGGCGGCGAGGAAGGTCACGGCGTCGCGCCCGAAGCCTTCGGGGAGCCAGACCGAGTCGTAGCCGAGCCGGTCGGCGAGGCCGACGACGCCGCGGACCTCGTCGAACGCGAACCGGCGCGGGTTGGCGGCAGTGCCAGGGTCCCGCAGGGCGAAGGCGGCGTCGGCTTCGATACGCAGTCCTATGCGGCTCATGATGCGTTCACCACGTCGATCACCTTCTCCTTGAAACGGGCGGCGTTATCGGCGTACTCGGCGCGGGACTCGGCGGGCAACATGCAGGTAAAGACGCTGAAGCCCATCTCGCGCAGTGTCAGGATGCGCTCGATGACGGGGCCGTGGTCGAAATAGGGAGGGTAGATCGAGTCGAGCCCGCCTATGCCGCCGGTGCACAGCGTCAGGGGCGCGGTCCGGCCCACCCGCTCGGCGTGCTCGCGGGCGAGGGCGAGGCGCTCGCGGAAGTCGTCGAGCGTGCTCAGCGGAGGTGTCAGGGTGCGGGGGAGCGTCCCCGCGACCGGAATCCAGCCGTCGCCCCGCTCGATGGCGCGGCGCATCGCCTTGCGGCTGTTGCCGCCGACCCAGATGGGCGGGTGGGGCTTCTGCACCGGCGTCGGCTTCATCACGCAGTTGCGGGCGGTGAAGTGGCGGCCGTCGAAGTCGA
Organism: Dehalococcoidia bacterium; assembly: GCA_965261455.1. Classification (GTDB taxonomy): domain Bacteria; phylum Chloroflexota; class Dehalococcoidia; order SHYB01; family SHYB01; genus DAOUKH01. Next base: position 1,616,354 of record OZ253453.1, read on the forward strand.
AGACCTCACCGGTCCAGGCCGCCTTCATGGCGTCGATGGCCTCGTCGGAGAGCTCGTTGAGCTCGGCGCGGTCAACGCCGAGCGCGTCGAACTCCGGCTTGAGGAAGCCTGCGCCCACGCCGAGGATCAGGCGGCCGTTGGAGACGGCGTCGACGGTAACAACGGACTTGGCGGTGATGAACGGGTTCTGATAGGGAAGGATGAGGACGTGGGTCTGGACGCGGAGGCGGGTGGTGGCCGCGGCGGCCACGCCGAGGGCGACCCACGGATCGAGGGGGTGGATGCCGAGGTTGGCGGTCCAATCGGCCTCGGGTATCCAGTGGTGGGTCAGCTCGACGGCGTCGAAACCGTTGTCCTCGGCGGCGCGCGCCATGGACTGGATGCCCTCGGCGTTGGTGAACTCGGGGCCGAGGTCCCAGCGGTGGGTGAGGAGCCGAAGGTGGAACCGGGCGGGGCCGGAGGTGTCGAACATAGGCTGCCTTCCTGCTCCGTCCCGGTTGCGGCGCGGCGGACGGCGGAGCGCTTGCATTGTTTAGACTTCAGACAGTAGCCTGTCAACCGTTGCGCCGACGCATCTCCCAGAGAGGGGAGGGCGAGTCGCGACTCGCCCCTACACGGGAGACGGCGCCCTTTTGGGTGCCGACGCGCCTGCGGCGCCCGCCCTCTCTCTATCCCAGCCAAAGGGGGAGAGGGCCGGCGGAGAAGGGATACGCCCATGACCATGACGACAGCGGACCGCCAAAAGACCCTCGAACAGATGCGCCGCATCTTCCGGCCCCGCGGCGTGGCCGTGGTGGGGGCCTCGTCGACGCCGGGCAAGCTGGGCTACGCCATCGTCGAGAACCTGAAGAACGGCGGGTTCGAGGGCGGTATCTATCCGGTGAACCCCGGCGCGACGAAGATCCTGGGCTACCCCTGCTACAAGGCGCTCGCCGACGTCCCCGGCGACACCGACGTCGCGCTGGTGAGCATCCCCGCCAAGGGCGTCGCGGGGCTGGTGGAGCCGGCGGCGGAGAAGGGAATCGCGGGGCTGGTAGTGATCAGCTCCGGCTTCGCCGAGACGGGCGAAGTCGAGCTGCAGCGGGAGCTTCAGGCGCTGGGCCGCGAGCACGGCGTCCGCATCATGGGCCCCAACATCTACGGCTACTACTACACCCACGCCGGGCTGTGCGCCACGTTCTGCACGCCCTACACCGAGAAGGGCGGCGTGGCGCTGGTCTCCCAGAGCGGCGGCGTGGGCATGGCCATCCTGGGGTACAGCCGGTCGCGGCGCATGGGCGTGTCGGCGATCGTGGGCCTGGGCAACAAGAGCGACATCGACGAGGACGATCTGCTCGAATTCTTCGGCGACGACCCTAACACGGAGGTCGTCGCCATCCACATGGAAGACCTGAAGAGCGGCCGCGCCTTCTTCGACGCGGCGAGCCGCGTCACGCGCTCAAAGCCCGTCGTGGTGCTGAAGGGCGGGCGCACCGGCGCGGGGGCGAAGGCGGCGGCGTCGCACACCGCCGCGCTGGCGGGAGAGGACCGCATCTACGACGCGGCGTTCATCCAATCGGGCGTGGTGCGAGCCCACACCTTGAAGGAGCTGCTCGACTGGTCGCGGGCGCTCCAGATGCTCCCCGACCCCGAGGGCGAGAACGTGGCCATCATCACCGGCGCCGGCGGACTGGGCGTCCTGCTCAGCGACGCCTGCGTCGACCGCGGCCTCTCGCTGATGGAAATCCCCGACGATCTCGACGCGGCGTTCCGTCAGTACATCCCCCCGTTCGGCGCGGCGGGCAACCCCATCGACATCACAGGCGGCGAGCCGCCGGAGACGTACAAGCAGACGATTCTGCTGGGTCTCAACGACCCCCGAGTCCACGCCCTCATCATCGGCTATTGGCACACCGTCATCACGCCGCCGATGGTGTTCGCCAAGGTGCTCGAAGAGGCGATGAACGAGGCGCGGGCGGCGGGCAACGTGAAGCCCGTCGTCGTCTCCCTAGCCGGCGACACCGAAGTCGAGGAGGCGGCCCGCTACATCGAAGACTTCGGCGTCCCCGCCTACCCCTACGCCGCCGAGGACGCGGTGGCGGCGCTAGCGGCGCGCTACACCTTCTGGCGCGGCAAGCAGCGGGGGTAGAACGCGGGGCTCAGACTGACAATGCCGCTCCCAGCCAACTATACAGTATAGCAGCAAGCTGCTATACTGTACTGAAGAATGAAGGCGACGGCATATTACCGGAACACCGTTGAGAAGAAGAGGCCGTACCTCCGCGATGAATACTGCGAGCGCGTTATGGGCAACCCTGAGCAAATGCAGGCCGACCCCCGTCCCGGTCGTACGCGCTTATGGGGTTACGTCGCGGAGTTGCAGCATCATCTGAGGGTTGTGGTGGAGGCAGACGGTGAGACGGTCCACAACGCATTCATTGATGGGGAGGCAGAGCGATGGTTGACGCGGTAGTGCGGAGGCCGGAGATCATCTACGCTGAGGAGTCGGACATTCTTCGTGTGCAGTTTGAGGAGAAGCCCAGCGTCCAATCGGTTGAGGTCGCTGAGGGGATAGTCCTAGACTACGATGAGGAAGGTCGCGCCGTGGCGATTGAGATCGATGGCGCGGGCCTACTCCTGCGTGACTTCAGGATCAGGGCTAACGCCGTATTCTCGTCGGAGCGCTACCTGGATACCTTCCAGAAGCTGCTCAGCTTCGGATCGATGTTCGATGGCCCCCAGTCCGCAGCGACCCGTGTACCGACTGGACTTGAGGCCATGCTGTTGCAGTGCGAGCGCAGAGACCCAGCAGAGGGCGTCGCGCAAGCACTGAAGTTTGGCTTCCCAGAGGCTGCACAGGACGACCTCGCCCACACGCTCTTCAGCATTCCTCCCGCCCTCTGCTTCCCACTCCGGAAGCAGGTCGTTGGCTATCTACAGGGCGATTCGACACAAAAGCTAGAGAAGAAGCGGGTCACGCTGCTCCTCGATACCTACATCCACAGTATCTACCAGTCGAGAGCGGAGGATGAAAACAGCAGTCTCCAGAAGGTCATGTCCGAGGCGCTGAAGCAGCACGTGCTGTAGGGCTGGAACGTCCCGGTCACGGTCGTGCCCGGCGTTGAGCAGCGTCCTCCCTGACAGTGTTTAGCCGCCGCTGCCATCCCCGTCGACAACAAGGTAATACCTTCCGGGCCCAAGCCTTCGGAATACACGAGATCGCTACCGTTCAAGCGATCCGGAGCGGAGTAAGACCTCCCTCGCGCTAGCGCGGCAGGCCGAGACCCTTCGTGGCGATGATGTTGCGGTTGACCTCGGAGCTGCCGGCGGCAATGGTCGAGGGGATGTTGCTGATGTACTCGCGGCCTATGAGGCCGCGGTTGATGGCGCGGGGGCTGCCGTCGCGGAGGAGGCCGTGGAGGCCGAGGACCTGCATCCCGACGCGGCCGACCTCCATGCCGACCTCGGAGGCGAAGAGCTTGGCGATTGAGGCTTCGCGGATCGGCTCCTGGCCGTGCTCTTGCATCCAGGCGACGCGGTAGGAGAGGAGCCTGGCGGTGTGCAGGTTCGCGGTCATGTCGGCCAGCCGGTGCATCAGGATTGCGTTGTCCCGCACCGAGCCCAGGGCCGCGGGGGCCTCGCGGATGGCATCGACGATGTTGTCGAAGGCGCGCTGCGCCATGGCGACGTCGCGGATGCCGGAGCGCTCGTTGTTGAGGGTGGTCATGGCGACGTACCAGCCCTGATTGAGGTCGCCGATCAGGTTTTCCTTGGGCACGCGCACGTTGTCGAAGAAGACCTGGTTGAAGTCGTGCTCGTCGGCCATGTTGATGAGCGGCTGGATAGTTATGCCCGGCTGCCGCATGTCCATGATGAAGTAGGAAATGCCCTTGTGCTTGGGCGCGTCGGGGTCGGTGCGGGTGAGGATGTGGATCCAGTCGGCCTTGTGGCCGTAGGTCGTCCAGATCTTCTGGCCGTTGATGACGTACTCATCGCCGTCGGCGACGGCGGTGGTGGCGAGGCTGGCGAGGTCGGAGCCGGCGTTGGGCTCGGAGAAGCCCTGCGCCCAGACGATCTCCTGCTCGGCGGTGGCCTTGAGGAAGCGCTTCTTCAGGCTTTCGTTGCCGAACGAGATGATGGCGGGGCCGACCTGGTACGCCTGGTGGTCGAGGGGCGCGTTGTAATAGACCATCTTGTCGTGGAAGAGCATCTGCATGGTGTGGCCCGCGCCGAGGCCGCCGTACTCGACGGGCCAGCCGATACCGATCCACTTCTTCTTTCCCAGCTTCCTGCGGAAGGCCATGGAGTCGTCGAAGTTCTCTTCGGCGTAGGCGCTTTCGCCGGCGAGGATGCGCGGCGGGAGCTCGGCCTTGATGAAGTCCTCGACCTCTTGGGCGAAGTCGGTGTGCTCTTTGGTGAAGGTAAAGTCCACGCGCCGCCTCCTCATACGCCGGGGCCTCGCGCGGCCCGGGCCTGACGGCCTGATGATACCAAACAGACGTTAGAGAATCGCGCCCGCGTCCTTAGAGGGCGGCGATGTCGTCGCAGGCGTAGCCACCGTCGAGGAGCGTCCGCTCGGTGGACGCGACGGCCGGCTCGCTCAGCCAGGGCCCGCGATGGGGGATAATGTCTCCGCTCGCCGCCGGAAGCGCGCCGAGCGAGGAGCGCCGCGATGCAATTCGGTTACTTCACGTTGGGGGTGAGCCTGCGGTCGTACGGGACCGTGGCGCAGAGGGCGGAGGCGGCGGGCTTCGACAGCTTCTTCATGCCCGAGCACCTCGTCTTCCCCATCGACATCACGCCCCTGTACCCCTATTCCGAGACCGGCTACCCGGGGGTGGACGCGGACACGCCCTACTTCGATCCGTGGGTTTCACTGGCGAGCGTGGCGGCGGTCACCTCGAAGATCCGGCTGGGAACGCAGGTGTACATCCTGCCCCTGCGCAACGTCTTCGTCACCGCGAAGGCTGTGGCCACGCTCGACCGCATCTCGCAGGGCCGGGTGATCCTCGGCGCGGGGGTCGGCTGGCTCAAGGAGGAATTCGAGGCCGCCGGTGAGGACTTCCACACCCGCGGGCGGCGCGCCGACGAGGCGATCAAGGTGATCCGCCGGCTCTGGACCGAGGACACCATCGAGCACCACGGCGAGTTCTACGACTTCGGCCCCATCAAGTTCAACCCCAAGCCGTCGCAGAAGCCGTGCCCGCCGATTCAGATCGGCGGCGAGACACGGGCGGCGCGCCGGCGCGCCGCGTTGCTCGGCGACGGCTGGCTCAGCGCGGGCGGCGACACGCCAGAGACGGCGAAGCCGCTGATCGACGAGATGCAGGCATGGCGCAGAGAGGCGGGCCGCGACGGTCCGTTCGAAGTGTCGATGCGCAACGCCCTCGGCGAGAACACCCTCGACAACGCGCGGCGCTACGAGGAGGCCGGCGTCGACCGGCTCTTCCTGCGCCCGGAGTTCCCCAAGGAGGGCCGCATGTCCGTCGACTTCGTGGGGCAGTGGATGGAGCGGATGAACGAGGAGATCATCAGCCGGATGTAGCCTCGGCCCGCCGGCCCGGCGCAGGGTGCGGCGTATACTAGACGGCTGGAGGTCCCACCGTGAGCACCGACGCCGTAGCCCAGGCCGCGCTCGCCGCGCAGCGCCAACGCATCCGCCACTCCGCCGCGCACGTGATGGCCGACGCCGTCACGTCGATCTGGCCTCAGGCGAAGCTGACCATCGGGCCCCCGACGGACGACGGCTTTTACTACGACATCGACCTCGATCACCGCCTTACGCCGGAGGATTTGAAAGAAGTCGAGCGGCGCATGCGGAAGATCATCGGCGCCAACGACCCGTTCGTGCGCGAGGAGATCTCGCGGAAGGACGCGCAGCAGCGCTTCGCCGAGAACGAGTACAAGCTGGAGAACATCGCCGAGATTCCCGAAGGCGAGGTCATCACGACGTACTCGCACGGGAAGTTCACCGACCTGTGCGAAGGGCCGCACGTCGAGCGCGCCGGCGCGATCAAGGCGGTGAAGCTACTCAACATAGCGGGGGCCTATTGGCGCGGCGACGAGCGCAACCCGATGCTCCAGCGCATCTACGGGACGGCGTTCGAGTCGAAGGACGCCCTGCGCCAGCACATCGAGATGCTGGAGGAGGCCGCCAAGCGCGACCACCGGAAGGTTGGGCGCGAGCTCGAATTGTTCATGTTCGACCCCGCCGCGCCCGCGAGCCCGTTTTTCCTGCCCAAGGGGACGGTCCTCTACAACCTCCTCATCGACTACATCCGGCAGCTGTACCAGCGCTACGGGTACCAGGAGGTCATGACGCCGCAGATCTTCGAGTCGGGCCTGTGGCGGCGCTCGGGGCACTACGAGAACTACAAGGAGAACATGTTCTTCGTCGAGATCGACGAGCGCGAGTTCGGGGTGAAGCCGATGAACTGCCCCAGCCACGCGCTGATCTACGGCTCGACGCTGCACTCGTACCGCGACCTGCCGGTGCGTCTCGCCGACTTCGGGCGGCTCCACCGATACGAACGGTCCGGCGTCACCCACGGCCTGACGCGGGTGCGCAGCTTCGCTCAGGACGACGCGCATATCTTCTGCCGGCCCGATCAGGTGCAGAGCGAGGTGACGGCCTTCATCGACATGGTGCGCGAGACGTTCACAATCTTCGGCTTCGACGACGTCCACGTGATGCTGTCGCTCCGCCCCGAGAAGCGCGTCGGCACGGACGAGATGTGGGAACGCGCCGAGGCCGCGCTGACCTCGGCCATCGAGTCGAAGGGGCTCGACTACGAGGCGGTCGCCGGCGAGGGGGCCTTCTACGGGCCGAAGATCGACTTCTTCATGCAAGACGCGCTGCGGCGGCAGTGGCAACTAAGCACGGTGCAACTCGACTACTCGCTGCCGGAGCGGTTCGGTCTGGAATACGTGACCGAGGACGATCGGCGGGAGCGCCCCGTGCTCATCCACCGCGCCCTGCTTGGATCGCTGGAGCGGTTTATCGCCATTCTGCTCGAACATACGGGCGGGGCGCTGCCGGTGTGGCTCTCGCCGGTGCAGGCGGTGGTCATCCCCATCGCCGACCGGCACGCCGACTACGCCCGCGAGGTCGAGTCGCGGCTGCGGGGCACGGGTCTGCGCGTCGAGGTCGACGCCCGCGCCCAGCGCATGAACCTGAAGATACGCGAGGCGCAGCTGCGGAAGGTCCCGTACATGCTCGTCGTCGGCGACCGCGAGCAAGAAACGGGCGCGGCGGCGGTGCGGCAGCGGGCGGGCGAGGACCTCGGCGCCATGCCGTTGGACGACATCGCACGCGAGATCGGCGAACGGACGGCAGCCCGCTCCTGAGCGGCACGAAGATCTTACTTTGACTGCGATTCAAGCGTTGTGCTATATTCACCCGTGTCCACGCGGCCCCGCCGTGGTGGGCTTAATGTATTGAGGTACGGAGGAACCCACCGCCATAGCCCGAGACTATAGAGTCAATCGACAGATTCGCGCCCGCGAGGTGCGACTGATAGGCGACGAGGGCGAGCAGGTTGGCGTCATACCTCTGCAGGAAGCCCTCAAAATGGCCGAGGACGCCGACGTTGACCTCGTGGAGGTCGCGTCGCAGGCGAACCCTCCGGTTGTTCGGCTGCTCGATTATGGCAAGTTTCGCTACGAGCAGTCGAAGAAGGAACGGGACTCCAAGAAGACCACGAAGAACGTCGGCATTCGCGAAGTGCGGATGCGCCCCCGGATCGACGAGCACGACATCGCGTTCAAGTCGAGGATGGTGAAGAGGTTCCTCGACGAAGGGCACAAGGTGAAGATGTCGGTGCTGTTCCGCGGACGCGAGATCACGCACCCTGAGTTGGCCATCGGGCTGATGCGGCGGGTCGCGGAGTCGTTGGCGGAGCAGGCAAAGCTGGAGAAGGCGCCCTCGATGGAAGGGCGCATGATGACGATGATACTGGCGCCGATTGCGGGCAGGAAGAGCTCGGCGCCGGCGAAGAAGGCGGACGCGGCGGTCGCCGGAGCGAAGAAGCCCGCTGCGGAAGCCGCGGAAAAGAAGGAAGAGGAAGCCGTCCGTGCCCAAGCTTAAGACCCACAAAGGCGCCAAGAAGCGGCTACACGTCTCCGGCAGCGGGAAACTGCTGCGGGTGAAGGGCGGCAAGAGCCACCTCCGCCGCAAGAAGCCGACGGCGACGAAGCGCCTCTACGATAACAAGCTGCAGGTGCACAAGGCGGACGACAAACGTCTGCGGAAGCTGCTTCCGGGCAACTAGATCATCGATTCCATGAGATTCCGCCGCCGGATAACGGCGGCCTAACGGAGAACCCACGTGCCGAGAGTCAAAGGCGGAACCACCACCCACGCGCGCCACAAGAAGGTGCTCAAGCTCACCAAGGGGCAGCGCGGAAGCAAGAGTAAACTGTTCCGCCGCGCCAACGAGGCGATGCTCAAGTCGTTGAGCTACGCCTACCGGCACCGCCGGGAGCGGAAGCGCTTCATGCGGCGGCTGTGGATCACGCGCATCAACGCGGCAGCCCGGATCAACGGCCTCACCTACGGCGCGATGATCGCCGGGCTGAAGCGCGCGGGCGTCGAGGCCAACCGCAAGATGCTGGCCGAGCTCGCGGTCCGCGACCCCGCGGCCTTCACCGCGATCGCCGAGACCGCAAAGAGCGCGCCAACCGCAGCGTAGAACGGGAGCCGGCCATGCCCGCGTCGAAGCCCGCGACACGCAAGGGCGCCGACACCGGCGCGCTCTCCCCGCTCGCCGAGAACTATCTGCTTACCCTCTACCAGCTTCAAGAGGAAGAGCAGGGCCCCACGACATTGACGCGCATGGCCGAGCACCTCGCGCTCTCGCCGGTAACCGAGCACCTCGGAACGTCGCTGGCGTCGGTGGCGGGGATGATCCGCCGGATGAAACGCGACGGGCTCGTCGACGTTAAGCCTTCCAAAGAAATCGTCTTCACCGAACGGGGACACCGGCACGCGGAGTCGCTGATGCGCCGGCATCAACTCGCCGAGCGGTTGCTCGTGGACGTGCTTGGCCTCGAGCTCCACAGGGTGCACGCCGAGGCCCACCGGCTGGAGCACGCCATTTCTCCCGCCGTCGAGGATAGGCTCCAGGAGCGTCTGGATCACCCCCAGACCTGCCCGTTCGGGCATCCCATTCCTGGAAACGGCTACGAGCCGCCAAAGACGTCGGTGTCCCTCGACCGCATCAAGACGGGCGGCAGGGCCGTCGTCGAGCGCATCCCCGAGTACGATCCCCGGCTCATCGAATACCTTGTGGCGTGCGGCGTCATGCGCGGCCAGACCCTCGAGGTGGTCGACATCGCCCCCTACAAGGGCACGATGTCGATGCTGGTGAACGGCCAGGAAGTCGTGATCGGGCTGCAAGTAGCGCCCAAGATCATGGTGGACCCGGCGGGCGTCAAGTCGTCGGCGGCGTAAAGCACCCGTCTTCGTTCCAACTCGTCTGGGTCTGGCGGACCCTTCCCCGCCCGCACGCTTGCGGTGCGCGCTCTCCAAGGTGGTTGCCGTGGGGCCCCTCACCTCAACCCTGTCCCGCTGGAGACCTTTGCGTAACTCCGGCCCCGGCCACGTGGGCGCTCAGGGAGGGCGATTCGCGAATCGCCCCTACGGAAGGGAGGGCGCGGGCGCCGTTGGGCGCGAAGGGGTAGGGACGGGAGAAGCGGGGCGAGGAGCGGGCGGGCCCTTTACTAGAGCCGGCGGGAGAGGCGGGACGGGGCGCTCTGGAGACTCTGGATGCTAAGCCAGTGGTCGAGGTAGCGCCTCGAACCGGTCACGACCATCGCCACGAGCTTCCGCATTCCTGTCTCCTACGGGCGTGGCGCGCTCCATGCGTAGAGCGGGCTGCGCGCCGGCGCATCGACGTTCTGATTTGCGCGGAGAACATACCGAATGACGCCGGACGTGTCAACCCCATCTTTCACTTTGTCACGCAACGCAACGAAGGTAGTGGTCAAGACGGCGAGTTAAACTTCGCATTGACGAAGTGCTGGGCTATCTCTAGGCTATGCACAAGCACTTCCGTAATGCGCGGCCTTCCGGCCCGCGCCAGGACACGAGCCAACCGTGGCGAGAATCTCTTCCTCCCTCCTCAAGGCCGCGCCGCGTGTTCGGACGGGCGCCCCGCCGGGGCTCTGGTGGGCGGGGGCGCTGATCGGCGCGGCGGTGCTGCTCCCCCTCGTCTATCTCATCTACCGGACGGCCGGCTCGGGGTCCGACGCGTGGGACCTGCTGGTGCGCATGAAGACCTTGGAGGTGCTGCTGCGCACGGCGGCGTTGGCGGCGGCAGTCACCGCGGCGAGCGCCCTCCTCAGCGTGCCGCTCGCCTGGCTCACGGTGCGGACCGACCTGCCGTTCAAGAAGGTCTGGTCTGTCATCACCGTGCTCCCCTTGGTCGTGCCGACCTATGTGGGCGGCTACGCCTTCATCTCAGCGTTCGGCACGCGGGGGCTTCTGCAGCAATCGCTTGAAGGACCGCTGGGCGTAACGCGGCTTCCCGATCTCACCGGCTTCGTCGGAGCGTGGCTGGTGCTCACGATGTTCACCTATCCCTACCTGCTCTTGACGCTTCGAGCCGCCCTCTGGGGCATGGACGCGTCGACGGAGGAGGCGAGCCGGAGCTTGGGCCACGGGCCCTGGCGCACGTTCCGCAGTGCCGTCCTGCCCCAACTCAAGCCGGCAATCGGCGCCGGATCGCTGCTGGTCGCGCTCTACACGCTCAGCGACTTCGGCGCGGTGGCGCTGCTGCGGTTCGACTCCTTCACCCGCGTTATCTTCTTGCAATACGAGGCCTCGTTCGACCGGACGCTGGCCTCGGTGCTGGCACTGCTGCTCGTGGCCTCGACAGTGGTGGTGCTGCTCGTGGAGCGAGCGGCAAGGGGACGCGCGGCCTACCACCGCTCCGGGGCGGGCGTGCAACGAATGCCCTCGGCGGCCCCGTTGGGCTCGTGGCGGTGGCCGGCGTTAGCGCTCGTAGCAGGCGTGGCGCTCGTCACCCTCGGGCTTCCCGGGTCGGTACTGCTCTACTGGCTGGTCCAAGGCGTCGCGGCCGGTGAGGAATTCGCCTTCCTCGGCGGCGCGATCGCGAACGGACTGTATGTCTCGGGGCTCGCCGCGCTGGTCACGGTCGTGGCGGCGCTGCCCGTCGGCGTCCTGGCAGTGCGGTTCGACGGACGCAGGTCGCGGCTCCTTGAAGGCATATCGTATCTCGGCTTCGCCATGCCCGGCCTCGTCGTCGCGCTCTCCCTCGTCTTCTTCGGCGCCAACTTCGCCTCGCCGGTCTATCAGACGGTCTGGCTGCTGCTCTTCGCCTACGTCGTGCTGTTCCTGCCGCTGGCCTTGGGCGGGGTGCGGACCTCGCTGCTCCAGATAAGCCCGGCGTTGGAAGAGGCGGCGCGGAGCCTGGGCCGCTCGTGGTCGCGCATGATGGTCAGCGTGACGCTGCCGCTGCTGCGCCCCGGACTCGTCGTGGCGGCGGCGCTCGTCTTTCTCACCGTCCTGAAGGAACTCCCCGCCACGCTGCTCCTGGCGCCCATCGGCTTCGACACGCTCGCCACCGAAATGTGGTCGGCGGCCGACGAAGGGTTCTTCGCCCGCGCCGCGGCGCCGGGCCTCATCCTCATCGCCGTCTCCATCATCCCCGTCGCCCTCCTCCTCTCAAGGGAGCGCGGGACGCAGAGCGAGGAACGGTAGGCCCGCCTTGTCCCCTATCCGCCGACTTGCTAGGCTTGCGCCAAGACCGCCCGACCTTCCCAACGCGGGCGCGGACACCGTCCCAAACGAACTCCGCTTGAACGCGCAACCCCGCTCCGGCCAACCCACCGCCGCGCCCGTCATCACCATGGCCGGCGTGACCAAGACGTACCCCGGCGCCGCCACGCCCGCCGTAGCCGACCTCTCGTTCGCCGTCGGCGAGGGCGAAGTCGTGGCGTTCCTGGGGCCCAGCGGCTGCGGCAAGACCACGACGCTGCGGCTGATCGCGGGGTTCGAGTCGCCGGACGAGGGGGAGCTTTCCGTCAGCGGGCAGGTGGTCGCCTCGTCGGACCGGTGGACGCCGCCGGAGCGCCGGGGACTGTCGATGATTTTCCAGCAATTCGCGCTCTTCCCGCACCTCACCGTGCTGCAGAACGCGATGTACGGACTCAAAGGCATGAGCGCCGGCGAGAAGCGGCGGGTGGCTGAGGCCGAGCTGGAGCGGGTGGGCATGGCGGAATACGTCGGCCGCTATCCGCATCAGCTGTCCGGGGGGCAGCAGCAGCGGGTGGCGCTGGCGCGGGCGCTGGCCCCTCAGCCCGTCGTGCTGCTCATGGACGAGCCGTTCGGCAGCCTCGACGCCGCGCTCCGGACCAGCATGCGGCGAGAGGTCAAGGGCATCCTCGCGCAGCGTGGCGCGACGGCGGTCGTCGTGACCCACGATCAGGAGGAGGCGTTCACCCTCGCCGACCGCGTCTTGATCTTGAAGCAGGGCCGCCTGGAGCAGTTGAACACGCCCGACAACATCTACCACAAGCCCGCGAGCCGGTTTGTCGCCGGTTTCGTTGGCCAGGCCGACTTCATCCCCGTCGAGCTGGCCGACGGACGCATCCACTCGGAACTAGGAATGTTCCCCATGGCCGGGGCGCCGCCGGCGCCGCCCCTCGACCTGCTCCTCCGCCCCGACGACATCGACATCGTGACCGACCGCGAGGGCGAGGCGGAGGTCGTGGAACGTGAGTTCAAGGGCGCGGACAACGTCTACACGGTGCGGTTGCCCTCGGGGGCGCGGGTACGCAGCGTACAGCCCTCCACGCGCATCTTCAGTATCGGCCAACGGGTCCACGTGTCGGCCTTCCCCGACCACATCGTCCTCTTCTCGCGTAACGCGGTCTGACCGCCGTCTCGGGGCCGTCCCTCACCCCTACCCCCGCGTGAGGGGAATGACGTCTTGGGCGAACCGGTCCATGTAGCGCAGCTTGCGCTCGTGGGGCAGGCCGTTAGCCAGCGTCATGTTGATGTCCGTAGCGGGCACCGCGGCGCGAAGCTCGGCGATGTGGCGGGCGCACGCGTCGGGGCTGCCGACGAACGGCCCGCGGAACCCCGCGTCGCCGGGGCGGGGAGCGAAGAAGCGTTGGTCGCGGGGGTGATCGGCGGCACGGCGGTAGTGGACCGCGAGGTCGTCGGAGCCGCCCGCGCCCTCGGTTAGGTAGGGCCGCAGCTCGGCGCGCGCCGCGTCGGGGTCGTCGGCGGCGTACATGGTCGTATGGACGAGGACCTCGTAGCCGGCGGGGTCCTCGCCGGCCTCGCGCAGCGCGTCGGCCCAAGCGTCGTATTCGGCCCGCCCGCCGCCGGCGGCCAAGGCGATGGGGCAACGGAGCCGAGCGGCGCGGCGCGCCGGTCTCACGCCGCGCGCCGCCATCCAGATTGGCGACCCGCCGCCGGAGGGCTTCGGCGTCACGCTGACGCCCTCGAAATCGAAGTGTCGCCCGTGGTAGGAGAAGGCTTCGGGCCCCCAAGCCAGGCGGAGGACCTCGATCCCCTCCTCGACGAGCGCGGGTCGGTCTTCCCGCACGACGCCGAAGGCCTCGAACTCTTCGATGCGGTAGCCGAGGCCGACGCCGAGAATCAGGCGTCCGCCGGAGATCGCATCGACGACGGCGGCGTCCTCGGCGACGCGCAGCGGGTGATGCAGGGGAAGCAGCAGCACCCACGTGCCGATCTTGATGCGGCTGGTGCGGGCGGCAATGGCGGCGGCCGTCGTGAGGAGCGAGGGACAGTAGCCGTTATCGAGGAAGTGATGCTCGGTGAGCCAGACGTGATCGTAGCCCATCGCCTCGGCGGCGGCGGCCTGATCGAGGACCTCGCCGTAGACCTGCGGCCAAGGACGGCGGAAGCCGCGGGGGTTCGAGCAGTTGAAGACGATGCCGAAGCGGGGGGCGGCGTCGCGCACGTCGGCTCCTCTCATTGCGCCGCGTCGTTTCCCGCACCGCGGCGCTCGCGTACTATACGGCCCGTCGCCGCCATTTCGCATCCGGAGGGCGCGGCGGGCAGCAGAGGAGATTACGGACGATGAAAGCCTCGGTGAATATCACGATCGAGCGGGGCGCGCAGGACGTGTGGGACTGCGTGGCCGACGTCGAGAGGCGGCACACGTGGTTGGACGGTCTGGCGAAGCCTCGGCGTACGTCGGAGGTCGAGTCGGGGACCGGCGCGGTCTACGCGGCACGCTTCACCCGGCTCGGTAAGGCCATTGACATCACCTACGAGGTCATCGAGTCCGAGCCGCCCCGGCGCCACGGTTTGCGCGTGATGATGCCGAGGATGCCCTTCGATGCCGTCATCGAGATTGCGCCGGAGGGCGGTGGCGCGAGGGTCGTCTACACCATGGACACGGGATCCGGCGGCCGGTTAGCCACGGTGTTGACGACCGTGCTGGGGCCGTTCATGCGCGCCGTGATGCGGCGGCAGCTCCTCAAGGAGCTGCGGGGACTCAAGGCCACAGTCGAGGAACACGCCGCGGCCTAGGCGAACTTCTCGTCGTAGTCCTTCGGCTTCATCGCGATGTTGTCCGGCATCGGTGGCCGGGCCGACGTGCAGGCGAGGCCGCCGTCGCACATCACGATCTGGCCGGTGACGAAAGAGGCGAGGTCGGAGGCGAGGGCCACGGCGAGCCCCGCGATGTCCTCGGGCTCGCTGAGACGCCCCAAGGGTATCGACTTCGCCATCTCGTCCATCCGCCACTGGGGGAGACGGGTCTTTCCCGGCGGCGCGTTGATCGAGGCGGGGCCGACGCAGTTGACTCTGATGCCGTGGGGGGCGAGCTCGACGGCGAGGGTCTTGGTGAACTGCATGACTCCGGCCTTGGCCGCGCCGTAGGGCGCCAGTCGGACCGAGGCGCGGAGGCCGCTCAGGGAGGCGATGTTCACGATCGCGCCCTTGGTCTGGTTGGCGATCATGGCACGGGCGGCGGCCTGGGAGCAGAGAAAGGTGCTCTTGAGGTTCTGCGCCACGGAGACTTCCCAGAACTCCCAGTCCATGTCCACGATTTTCGACGGCTTGTGCCCGCGCATATTGCCGACGTTGTTGATCAGGGTGTCGACGCGCCCGAAGCGGTCGATAGTCTCGTCGAACAGGCGCTGCACGCCGGCCTCGTCGGTTACGTCGGCGGAGGCGCCCATGGCCTCGCCGCCCGCGGCCCGGATCTCTTCGGCGGCGGCCTCGGCGATCTCGCCGACGATATCGACGGGCACGACCTTGGCGCCCATTTCGGCGAGCAGCAGCGCCGCGGCCCGTCCCGCGCCCGCGCCCCCACCGGTCACGACCGCCACTTTGCCCTCGAAGCCCAGCTTGCTGTCTGACATTGTCGCCTCCTTGCGGCCCTACGCGTCCGCCGTTCCCTGGCCTTCAGCCCGGATGCCCGCGGCGGCGCGCCGGTTGCGGGGCACGACGCCGACCCCGGCGGAGAAGCCGCCATCGACGCAGATGAGCTGTCCGTTCACGTAGCGGGAGAGGTCGGAGGCGAGGAAGAGAATCGCCCCCGCTTGGTCGTCGGGCTCGCCGAGCCGACCCAGCGGGTTAGCGTTCGCCACGGCCTGCATCGACCTCGATTGCGCCGCCGCACCGACCGCGGCCGTCACCGTCGTCCCCGGGGCAATGACGTTCGTCCGTATGCCGTGGGGCCCAAGCTCGACGGCCATGGTCTGCGTCAGGTTGATCACGCCCGCCTTGGCCGCGCCGTAGGCGGAGACATGGCGCACGTGGCGCACGCCGCCGAGGGAGGAGATATTGATGATCGAGCCGCCGACGCCCCGTTCGATCATCGACCGCGCCTCGACCTGGCAGGCGAAGAAGACGGCGCGCAGGTTCAGGTCGATGGCGTCGTCGAGGAAGTCGGTGCTCGCCTCGATGAAGGGAACGCGGGGGTGGCCGACGGTCCCGCCGGCGTTATTGACACACACGTCGAGCCCGCCGAGCTCGGCGACGGCGCGGGCGACCATGCCGCGCACGTCGTCCTCGGAGCGCACGTCGGCGGCGGCGGCGATGGCGCGGACCCCGATGGCGCGGGCCATGCCGACGGTCTCCTCAGCGGACGCGCCGTCGATGTCCACGGCGGCGACGCGCGCGCCGGCCCGTGCCAGCATCAGCGCGGCGGCCTTCCCGATGCCGTGCCCCGCTCCGGTAACGAGCGCGACCTTCTCCTCCAAGCCAAGCAGGGAGTCCGTCATGGCGGGAGTGTAGCGACGCGCCCCAGGGGGGTCAACGCAAAGGCGCCCTGCTCAGTCTCCCTCAGAGGAGGAGAGGTTTAAGAGACTAGGGAATGGCGAGTACGTCGTCGAGGATGGCGGCGAGGCGCTCCTCGTTGAGGGGGCCGACGAACTTGCGCACGACTCGGCCTCCGCGGTCGATGAAGTGCTTCTCGGGCACGCCGGTGAGACCGTACTCGATGGCGATGGTGCCGCGCGGATCGGGGCCGACGGGGTAGGTTACACCGAACTCGCGGAGGTAGTCGCGGGCCCGCGCCTCCGTATCGAAGACGTCGATACCGATGAAGAGCACGCGGTCCTGGTAGCGCCGCCACACGGCTTCGAGGACGGGGGCCTCGCGGCGGCAGGGCACGCACCACGAGCCCCAGAAGTCGATCAAGATAGGACGCTCGCCGATCTCCTCGGAGAGCGTCAAGACCTCGCCGCTGAAGAGCTCGAGGTCGAAGTCCGACGGGGTCTCGCGCAAGACTTCGACCTCGCCGGTGTCGTCGAAGGTAACCAGACCGCCGCGCCCGCTTCCACCGCCAACCACGCTGATCACGATGATGACGAAGATCGCGGTCAGCGGCGCGAGGCCGATCGCGTAGAGGGACCACTTGGGCAGGGATAGGTTGGGGAAACGCACGCTAACCGACCACGTCGCCCAAGACTACCCAGTAGACGATGAGGTAGAGGCCCGAACCGACGAGAAAGACCGCACTCAGCCGGTGCACGTAGGGAACGAGGCCTCGCAGCGCCCGCGTCGCCGCGCCCTTGAGCGTCGCCGCGCCCAACGCGACGGCCACGACGACGAGCCCCATCCCAAGAGCGAAGCTCACAAACTGTCCCGCCGAGGCGAGAAAGCCATCCCTGTTGAGGGAGGTGGCAACGACCACGAGGAAGATCGGCAGCGTGCAGGAGAGCGAGGCCGCACCGTAGGCCACGCCATAGGCGAAGGCGGACGCGGGGCCCCGGCTCCCGGGCCGGACGCCGGGAACGTTTAATCGGCCCGCCCAGGCGATTCCGATGCTCCGCCCCGTGACCAAGAGCCACGCGCCCAGCAGCGCCATGCCCACGCCGACGGCAAGGCCGGCCCAGGGGAAGGCATCAATGACCGCTCCGCCGCCGGCGCTGACGACCGAGCCGATGATGGTGAAGAGCACGACGAAGCCCAGGGTGGCCATGACGCCGAGCATGGCGGCCCGCCCCAGCGCGCGGGCGGTGACGTCGCCCGCCGGCCCTTCTCTCTCGCCCATGTAGTAGCCGGCGAAGGCGGGAAGCATCAGGAAGCCACAGGGGTTGACGCTGGCGACGACGCCGGCGCTGAAAGCGTAGCCGAACGGCAAGAGTGTGACGAAGTCGCTGGCGTACTGCTCAGGGCTCACGCCGTCGCCGGTCACGCCTCGCAGGCCAAGCGCGAAGACCGCGGCCATGAACGCGGCCATCGCCAGGCCCAGGCCGCCAAACACCAGCAGTGGCCTGCCCGCCGGTGCCGCCGGAGTGGACGCTCCAGGACCGGGGAGCGGAGAGCCTGCCTCCGTGTGCGTGCTCATCATCCTCGGCATGCCATACGCCGCCGTGAGGTGCGCGGCGGGCTAGCTTGCGCTTGCGTTTCCGGCCCAGTTATTCCCGTTGTCACGGCTGGCGAACACCTGGCCGGTTGTCGTGACGGCGTAGAGGGCGCCGTCGCCGGGCCACACCGCGACGAGGCGCTCGTCGTCGATCCCCGCGCCGGCGATTTCCCAACTTTCCCCGAGGTCGCCGGAGCGGTAGAAACGGCCGTTGGCGATCACGTAGAGCTTGTCCGGATCGCTGAGGTCGCCCTTGATGTCGGCTATGGCTTGGAAGGGAACCCCGCCGCGCACCGTCTTGTCGAAGCTCGTCCCGCCGTCGTCGCTCCTGATCAGGCCGCGCATGGTGTGGAAGGCGAAGACGGTATCAGGGTCGCCGGCGGGAACGGCGAGCGAGGAGAAGGAAGCCTCGCTTTCCAAGAGGACGGCCCGCCAAGCGTTCCCGCCATCTTCGGACCGGTAGAGGCCCGCGCCCTGCACGAAGGCGTAGAGACTGCCGCTTCCGGGGTCGACGGTGAACGCCTGGATGTCGGCGGACGGCAGGTCGAGAGACAAATCACGCCAGGTGAGGCCGCCGTCGTCGCTGCGGGCGAAGACGCCGTCGCCGGCAGCGTAGAAGGCCCCGGCTTGGGCGGGATCGGGAACGACGGAGCGCACCGCCTCCCCATTGAAGGCGGCGGGTTGCCACACGCCGCCGCCGTCGATGGAGCGGAAGAGGCCGTTGGAGTCGGCAAGCAGGACAACGGCGGAGTCGGAGGGATGGACGGCAACGCCCGATATCTGAATGAAGCCGGAGACGCCGCTCCCACCCCCGCGAAGGATCTGCGCGAAGAGGAAGACGAGGATGGCGATGAGGACGACGCCGGCGATGATGCCGCCCGCGATCCAATCGGTGGAAAGATTGGCGAAGGAAAAGCGGGGGAGACGGGACGGCTCGGCTTGGGTGTCGCGGGAGCGCGTCGCCCGGGCCCGGCGCTCGCCCCGCCGCCTATTGCGACGTGTGCTGGCCACTGAAGCGCCTTTCTGAAGAACAGTGCGCACGATTGTACTTGATTTCACGAGGGTGCGCGAACGCGCGGGAGGCGCGACAGGTGACAGCCCTGTGCAACCGGACGCCGGGACACGCGCCTCGCTTCCAGCTTCTCCTCACCCTCTGCTCTTCCCTGGAAATGGGGAGCGTGCGCGCGAAGCACCTCCCTTCGGCCAGCCCCGTCTACACAGAGCAATCCATTCGAAAGCGGGGGCGGAGGTGAACCCAGGACCAGCTGCAGGACGATGACGAATCGCTGAGGCTGGACCTCGGCAGCCTGCCCGACGCGGTCACCGCCGGCACCCTTAAGGTGACCACCATCTCCATCATCGACGACGACGGTCCGGTCAGGGTCGTGCCGGTGACGGTGAGTTTTGAGTCCAACATTTACTCCGTTGACGAGGGGAGTTGGGTCGGGGTCAAGGTCATGCTCAGCGGGGACCCGGGGCGGCGGGTGGTGGTCCCCATCACCAAGGCCAACGAGGACGGGGCGAGCAACTCGGACTACTCCGGCGTGCCCGCCTACGTCACCTTCGAGAGTGGGGAGACTGAGAAGAGTTTCACTTTCTCCGTGTCCCAGGACATGGTGGACGATGACGGCGAGTCGGTGCAGTTGGGCTTCGGCTCCAGTCTGCCTACGGGAGTGACTGAGGGGACCACCGACGAGACCACCGTCTTCCTCATCAACGATGACGGCATAGGGGTGACGGTGCCCCCGGCGACGCTGGCCATCGGCGAGGGCAGCAGCAAGACCTACACCATGGCGCTGACCTCTCAGCCCACCGCCACCGTCACCATCGCGGTCACCGCCCCCAGCGGCTCCGACGTATCTGTCGACAAGACGACGCTTACCTTCACCTCCTCCAACTGGGGCGACGAGCAGACCGTGACCGTGTCGGCCGCCCAGGACGACGACGCGTTGGACGAGACCGCCACCATCACCCACTCGGTTACCTCCACCGACAGCGACTACAACGGCATCCGTACAGGCAGCATCGACGTGACCGTCACCGACGACGAGGACATCCCGGTGGCGGTGACCTTCGGGCAGGCCGGTCACACGATCGCCGAGGGGAGCGCGGTCACGGTCAGGGTCACCCTTAGCGAGGACCCGGAGCGGCAGGTGGTCATCCCCATCACCAAGAGTGAGCAGGGCGGCATTACCACCGCCGATTACTCGGGCGTGCCCGACAGCGTCACCTTCGAGAGCGGCGACACGGAGAAGTCCTTCATCGTCACGGCGGCCCAGGACGCGTTGGACGACGACGATGAGTCGGTGACCGTGGGCTTAGGGACCCTGCCAAACGCGGTAACCGCCGGCGCCATCGACGAGACCACCGTCTCCATCAACGACGATGACGTGCCATCAGTCACTATCCGCTTTGAACAGTCTTCCTATTCCCTCGACGAGGGCGACAACGTCACGGTGAAGGTCATCCTCAGCCACGATCCTGAGCGGCAGGTCGTCATCCCCATCACCAAGAGTGAGCAGGGCGGCGCGACCAGCGACGACTACTCCGGCGTGCCCGAAAACGTGACCTTCGAGAGCGGGGAGACGGAGAAGTCCTTCACCGTCTCCGCCACCCAAGACATGGTGGACGATGACGGAACGGGCGACGGCGAGTCGGTGCAGGTGGCCTTCGGCACACTGCCCGCGGACGTCGGTGCCGGTGCCACGAACGAGACCACCGTCGCCATCATCGACGACGACGGCGCAGGGGTGACGGTCTCCCCGACCAGACTGAGCATTGGCGAGGGCCGCAGCAGGACCTACACCGTGGTCCTAGCCTCAGAACCCACGGCCAACGTCACCGTTACGGTCACGCCTCCCAGTGGCTCCGACATATCCATCGACAAGCGCAGCCTGACATTTACCACGTCCAACTGGGAAGACGAGCAAACGGTATCGGCGTCGGCCGAACAAGACTTCGACGGATCGGACGACACCGCCACCATCACCCACTCGGTTACCGCCGCCGGCAGCGACTACAGCGGCAAGGCCGTGGCTAGCGTCAGCGTGACCGTCATTGACGACGACGACGTGCGGGTGAAGGCGAACTTCGAGCAGGCCAACTACAGGGTCACCGAGGGGAGCACGGTCACGATCAAGGTCACCCTCAGCGAGGATCCTGAGCGGCAGGTCATCCTCCCCATCACCACGACCGAGCAAGGCGGCGCGACCAGCGACGACTACTCGGGCGTACCGGCCAGTGTCGCCTTCGAAAGCGGGGACACGGAGAAAACCTTCACCTTCTCCGCGACCCAGGACAAGGCGGACGACGATGGCGAGTCCGTGAAGCTGGACTTCGGCACCCTGCCCAACGCGGTAACCAGCACCACCGACGAGACCACCGTCACCATCACTGACGACGACCCAACCATCATCGCTAGGGACGAGGAAACACCGGTCGTCGCGAAGGCCCCTGACGTACCCGTGAAGGTAAGCTTCGAACGGACCGGCTATACGGTCGTCGAGGGATACACGGTGACGGTCACGGTCGTCCTCAGCAAGGACCCCGAGCGCCAGGTCGTCATCCCCATCACCAAGACCGAGGAGGGCGGCATAACGTCCGCCGACTACTCGGGCGTGCCGCCCAGCGTCATCTTCAACAGCGGGGACACGTCGAGTTCGTTTACCTCCACGGCGACTCAGGACCAGCTGCAGGACGATGATGAATCGCTGCGGCTGGACCTCGGCAGCCTGCCCGACGCGGTCACCGCCGGCACCCTTAAGGTGACCACCATCTCCATCATCGACGACGACGGTCCGGTCAGGGTCGTGCCGGTGACGGTGAGTTTTGAGTCCAACACTTACTCCGTTGACGAGGGGAGTTGGGTCGGGGTTAAGGTCATGCTCAGCGGGGACCCGGGGCGGCGGGTGGTCATCCCCATCACCAAGACCGAATACGGCGGCATTACGCCCTCCGACTACTCGGGTGTGCCGTCCCAGGTGATTTTCGAGAACGGAGAGCGAGAGAAGTCCTTCGACTTCTTGGCGACCGAAGACATGCTGGACGACGACGAAGAGGCGGTCGCACTGGCCTTCGGTTCATCGCTGCCCGACTCGGTGACCAGGGGGGCGACGGACCAGACGATGATCAACATCAAGGACAACGACGGCGTCGGCGTCAGGGTCTCCCCGACCAGACTGACCATCGATGAAGGGGAAGACGACACGTACACCGTCGTGCTGAACTCCCAGCCCACCGCCGACGTCACCGTCACGATCGGCACCCCCACCGACCCCGACGTATCTGTCGACGAGACGACCCTCACCTTCACCACCTCCACTTGGGACGACGCGCAAACCGTCACCGTTTCCACCGACCAGGACGAGGACTACCTCGACGACACCGCCACAATCTCGCACTCGGTTACCTCCACCGACGCCGACTACAACGGCATCCGCGTGCGCAGCCTCAGCGTGAAGGTGGTCGACGACGAGGAGGTGCCGGTCACGGTGAACTTCGCGTCCGCCACCTACTCCGTGAACGAGGGGGGCAGAGTCACGATCAGGGTGACCCTCGACAAAGACCCTGAGCGGCAGGTGGTGCTACCCATCACCAAGACCGAGCAGGGCGACGCGAGCAGCGCCGACTACTCCGGTGTGCCCGAAACCGTGACCTTCGCGAGCGGGCAGACGGCAAAGACCTTTACCTTCTTCGGGACCCAAGACAACATCGACGACGACGGCGAGTCGGTGCTGCTAGGCTTCGACACCAGTCTGCTGGATCGGGTCAGCGATGGGACCACGGACGAGGCGACCGTCAGTATCAACGACGACGACGGCGTCGGCGTGACCGTAGCGCCGACGACGCTCACCATTAGCGAGGGCAGAAGCAAGGAATACACCGTGGTGCTGAACTCCCAGCCTACGGCCAACGTCACCATCACCATTTCCACGTCCGGCAGCTCCGACGTATCTGCCGAAGAGACGACGCTCACCTTCACCGACTCCAATTGGGACGATAGGCAGACGGTGACGGTAACGGCGGCCCAAGACGACGACGACCACCTCGATGAGTCCGCCACCATCACCCACGCGGCTACTTCCACCGACAGCGACTACAACGGCATCAGTGTGAGCAGCGTCGACGTGGACGTCACCGACGATGAGGACGTGCCGGTGACCGTGACCTTCGAGCAGGCCACCTACCTCGTTGACGAGGGCGACCAAGTGACCGTTGAGGTCACCCTCAGCGAAGACCCTGAACGTCGCGTGGTCATCCCCATCAACAGGGTGGAGCAAGACGGCGCGACCAGCTCTGACTATTCAGGGGTGCCCCGCAACGTGATCTTCGCGAGCGGGCAGACGGAGCGGTCCTTCACGTTCACCGCGCGCCAGGACACCGTGGACGACGACGGCGAGTCGGTGAAGCTAGGCTTCGGGACCCTCCCCAACGCGGTGACGGAGGGGACCAACAACGAGGCCACGATCGACATCAACGACGACGACAACCCGTTCGTCAAGGTGAACTTCGGCAAGGCTGCCTACTCTGTCGCCGAGGGGAGCACGGTGACGGTGACAGTGACGCTGAGTGCCGATCCCGAGCGCCAGGTGGAAATCCCCATCACCGCGACCGACCGGGGCGGCGTGAGCAGCACCGACGACTACTCGGGCGTGCCCGAAGACGTCACCTTCGTGAGCGGCGACACGGAGGAGACGTTCACCTTCACCGCGGCCCAGGACATGCTCAACGACGACGGCGAGTCCGTGAGGCTGAGCTTCGGCTCCGACATGCCAAGCCGCATCAGTGGGGGAACCATTTCCCGAACGACGATCAGCATCAACGACGACGACGGCGCCGGAGTGACCATCACGCCGAACGCGCTCACCATCGACGAGGGCTTCACCGACACCTACACGGTCGTACTCACCTCCGAGCCCACGGACGACGTCACCATCACCATCACGGCCCCCAGCGGTTCCGACCTATCTGCCAACTCCGCGGCCAACACCCAGACCCTTACGTTCACCGACTCCACTTGGCAAGTTGAGCAAACGGTCACCGTGTCCGCCGGCCAAGACGACGACCACCTGGACGACACCGGCACGATCACGCACTCGGTAGCCTCAACGGACACCGACTACAACGGCTTCAGCGCGGGGAGCGTCAACGTGACGATCACCGACGACGAGGACGTGCCGGTGACGGTGAGCTTCGAGGAGACCAGCTATACGGTCGCCGAAGGTGGCACGGTCACGATCAAGGTGACCCTCAGCGAGGATCCCGAGCGGCAGGTCATCATCCCCATCACCACGACCGAGCAGGACGACGCGAGCAGCGACGACTACTCGCCCGTTCCCGGCACCGTGGCCTTCGAGAGCGGCGACACGGAGCAGACCTTCACTTTCACCGCCACCCAGGACACGGTGGACGACGACGGCGAGTCGGTGCTGCTGGGCTTCGACTCACCGCTGCCCAACGCGGTGACGGCGGGAACCACCAACGAGGCGACCGTCGCCATCACCGACGACGACGTGCCGCCCGTCGACGTCAGCTTCGAGTTCGACACCTATTCCGTTGACGAGGGGGCCAACGTCACGGTAAAGGTGAAGCTGAGCGCCGACCCTGAGCGACAGGTGATCATCCCCATCACCACGGCCAAGCAAGATGGGGCGAGTGACGCGGACTTCACCGTGCCCGCCGACGTGACTTTCGAGAGTGGAGACACGGAGAAGACCCTCACCTTCACCGCGACCCAGGACACGGTGGACGACGACGGCGCGTCGGTGAAGCTTGGCTTCGACTCACCCTTGCCGACCGGAGTCAGTGAGGGCACCACCAACGAGGCCACCGTCTCCATCAACGACGACGACGTGCCTCCCATCACGGTGAGCTTCGAGTTCGCCACGTACAACGTTGACGAGGGCAGCACGGTCGGCGTCAACGTGATTCTGAGCGCCGACCCCGAGCGGCAGGTCATCATCCCCATCACCAAGGCCAAGCAAGATGGGGCGAGCGACGCGGACTTCTCCCTGCCCGCCAACGTGACCTTCGAGAGCGGCGATACCGCGCAGACCCTCACCTTCACCGCGACCGACGACACGGTCGATGACGACGACGAGTCGGTGAAGCTGGGCTTCGACACCAGCCAGCTGAACCGGGTCAGCGAAGGCACCACGGACGAGGCGACCGTCAGCATCAATGACGACGACGTGCCGTCCGTCGAGGTCAGCTTCGAGTCCGCCACCTACTCCGTGACCGAGGGGAGCACGGTGACGGTCAAGGTGAAGCTGAGCGCCGATCCTGAGCGGCAGGTCATCATCACCGTCACGGCGAGTGAGCAGGGCGGCGCCGACACCTCGGACTACTCCGGCGTGCCGGTCGACGTGACCTTCGAGAGCGGCGAGACGGAGCAGACCTTCACCTTCACGGCCGAGCAGGACACGGTGGACGACGACAACGAGTCGGTGCGGCTGAGGTTCGACTCCAACCTGCCCGACCAAGTCAGTGAGGGGATCACGAACAACGAGGCGACCGTCAGCATCGACGACGACGACGTGCCGCCCATCGAGGTCAGCTTCGAGTTGGCCGTCTACTCCGTCAACGAGGGGAGTACCGTCGACGTCAAGGTGAAGCTGAGCGCCGACCCCGAGCGGCAGGTCATCATCCCCATCACCACGAACGAGCAGGGCGGCGCGAGCACCTCGGACTACTCGGGCGTGCCCGAGGACGTGACCTTCGAGAGCGGGGACACGGAGAAGTTAATCACCTTCACCGCCAAGAGCGACAGCCTGAACGACGACGGGGAATCGGTGAAGCTGAGCTTCGATTCTCAGCTGCCTGATCAGGTGACCGCCGTGACGCCCGACGAGACGACCATCTCCATCAACGACGACGATGGCGCAAGCGTGAAGGTCACGCCGACCTCGCTGACCATCACCGAGGGCGGCAGCCAGAATTACACGGTGGTGCTGACCTCGCAGCCAACCGCCAACGTCACCGTCACGATCACCGCACCCACCAACCCCGATGTAACTGTCAACAAGACGACGCTCATCTTCACCGCGGACACCTGGGACGACGAGCAGACGGTCACCGTATCTGCCGCCCACGACACCGACGCGCTGGCCGAAACCGCCACCATCACCCACGTGGCAACGTCCACCGACACCGACTACGACGGCATCAGCGTGGGCAGCGTCAACGTCGACGTCATCGACGACGAGACCGAAGTCAGCTTCGGCGCGGAGATGTACATGGCCACCGAGGGCGGCGAAGACGCCACGGTCACCGTGCACCTGAGCCAGCCGGCCCCGGCGCGCCTGGTCATTCGGATAACCGAGGAAGGCAAAGCCGGAGCCACCTCTGACGACTGGTCCGGTGTGCCGGCGACGGTGACTTTCAACGTCGGAGAGGACGAGAAGTCCTTCACCGTAGTCGCCACAGACGACGATGTCGAAGACAGCGGCGAGAAGGTAGAGATCGGTTTCGGCTCGCCGCTGCCCTCCGGAGTCATTCTCGGTGATCCGGATACGACCATGGTCACCCTGGCGAACGCCGAGTGCGACAACCTGGCCACTGAGATTATCATCCTAGACGAACTAGGCGAGATCACCCAAGCGGGCGAAAAGGACTTCTGGACCTTTGACCCAGACCCCTATCGGTTCTACATCATCGAGGTCATCGGCGTGGACGGCCGTGACATGCTGGGCCGGGACACGCATCCCGGCGACCTCACCCTTGAGGACCCCGAACTCATCTCCGTTAGGGCCGTGGAAGGGACGGACGGAGCGGAATACAGCTCGGCCGTCGATGACGGTGGCTATGGGACGAACAGCAACGGGATCTGGTGGTGGAGCAGTCCTGGCCCCTTCCGAATCGAGGTCGGCGGCAAAGGTGGCACCGGCACCTACCAGATAAAGGTGCGGGTCAACAATATCTGCGCCATGAGGGACGGCGAGCGAACCTACCCCCATGCCGGCGGGCCTGACGGCTATGACATGGACCAGGTTGGAGACACGACCACGCGGCGCATCCTGCGCACCGTCCCGGTCTGGCACAACGGTTACGG
This sequence comes from Dehalococcoidia bacterium, assembly GCA_965261455.1. Taxonomy (GTDB): domain Bacteria; phylum Chloroflexota; class Dehalococcoidia; order SHYB01; family SHYB01; genus DAOUKH01. The sequence goes on from OZ253453.1 coordinate 1,643,201, forward strand.
CCCGGGCGGCGGATTCCTTGGGGACAACCACGGCGAGGAACGCGACGAGGACTGGTTCAAGGTCAAACTCGACCAAGGCTACGAGTACACGATAGAACTCTGGTCGGCCACAGATATTCCAGCAGAGCACCAGGCGACACAACTCAAGATCGTCGGAATCTACGATAGTAACGGGGACTTGATCGCCGGCACGGCCAGCTCCGGCACCGGAAATCACGTCAGCGTCGACTTCCGGCCGACCACCACGGGTGTCTACTACGTCGCTGTGGGCTACGAGGGCCAGGACGGCCTGTACGACATCGACGCGACGGGGACAGCGGTCTAGAAGACCGGCATGTTCTCGAGGATACGGGGATCCCAACCCCAACGGGGCCGGCATCAGCACCGGGACCTCCGGGGCCATGCGTACAGGGTGTGAGCGGAGGGGGCCGGGCGGCGCGCCGTCGCCTATGCTATTCTGTCGCCCCTGAAGCCGAAGACGGCGAACGAACGCAGGCCCTGACCCTCATGCCACGCGCCCGCACCGACATCGGGACCGCGAAACGCTTGGACGCCGAGGTGTTCGGCGAGCCGGGGAAGCGCACCTTTCGCATCGTGGTGGAGGCCGAGAAGGGCGTCGCCTCCGTTTGGATGGAGAAGGAGCAGCTCTCCGCGCTGGCGCTCTCCGTCAAGAGTTACGTCAAGCAACTGAGCGAGGAACAGCGCAAGGCCGCCGTCCCGCCGCCGGAGACGTCGTCCGCCGAGCCCGCCTTCGACTTCAAGACGGTGAGCCTCGGCCTCGTCTTCGACGAGACGAGCTGCCGCTTTGGCGTGATCGCCTTCGACGAGACCGACCGCGGCAAGCAGACCGGCACGATGATGTGGTGGGCGACGCTCGGCCTGGCCGAGGCCATGGCGGACACGGCGCTCGAAATCGTGTCCTCGGGCCGCCCTATCTGCGACCTCTGCCACCGCCCCAAAGACCCGGAGGGCCACATGTGCCCTCACACCAACGGCCACCGCGGCATCCAGGAAGACTTCGAATAGGCCCTTCCTAGAGACTCACGCCCTCCTCCCGTAGGGGCGCCCCTTGTGGGCGCCCGCTCCCCCTAGGGCGGTGCGCTCAGAGGCTCACACCCTCCAGGTCGAGGTCGTAGAGGTCGACGCAGTTGCGGTAGATAGCCCGGTCCTTCAAATCGGGGGCGACGTGGGCGAACTCACGCTCGACGACGTCCTGTGAGTTAGGCCACGTGCTGTCGTCGTGGGGATAGTCGGTGGACCACATCAGCACGTCGGGACCGATGAGGTCGGCGACCTTGGTGCCCACGGGATCGCTCATGAAGGTGCACTTCACGTTGCGCTCGAAGATCTCGCTGGGAAGCATCCCCGAATCGAAGAACTCGTTATAGCGCGGCCCCTTGCCGGTGTAGACGTAGTCCATGCGCTGCTTCATGTAGGGGACCCACCCGATGTCGTTCTCCACGGAGATGACGGTCAGGCCGGGGTAGCGCTCGAAGACCTTGTCGAAGACGAGGTAGGTGATCGACTCCTGGATCATGTGGCGGGAGAGGGCGTAGGGAGCGCAGAAGCTCTTGTGGTCCCACCTTCGGTGCGAGCCGCCGGTGAAGCAGTGCAGGCTGATCGGCACGCCCATGGCCTCGGCCTCGGCGAAGAAGGGCTCGTGGTGGTCGGTCTCGAAGTTGAGCTCGGTGGGCGGCGTGCCCCAGATGGCGGCGCCCCTGAGGCCCATGGCAGCGGTCCGCTTGAGCTCCGCGACTGCCACGGCTGCGTCGTACATCGGGATGAGCGCGACGCCGTGGAGGCGCTTGGGCGCGCCCGAGCAGAAGTCGGCGAGCCAGTTGTTGTAAGCGCGGAAGCAGGCGGCCTGGAGCGCTGGGTCCTCCATGCCGAAGATCACGAGGGCCATGCTGGGATAGAGGACTTCGGCGAGGATGCCGTCGATGGCCATGTCCTCGATGCGCGCCGCCGGGTCCCAGCCGCCGCGGCGCCCCTCTTCCTCCTGCTTGCCCCACATGGCGAAGGGCGTGCCGAGGGGACGAATGGGCTGCGGGTTGCGGCCCTCCATGTAGAAGCAGTTTACACCGTCGTCGCGGGTCTCGACGTGCGGGGCGCGGTCGAGAAAGGCGCGGTCGATGCGCTCGGTCCAGAGGTCGAAGGGCTCGACCACATGAGAGTCGGCGGATACGGCTCGCGGGATCGCCATTGTCTCCTCCTTCACTTCACTTCCGGGACGCTAGCGGCCCATGCCGAGGCCGCGCCGGGCGATGATGTTGCGTTGAATCTCCGAAGTCCCCGCGCCGAGCGTAATGGCGCGCTGGGCACGGTAGAGCTTTTGCATCTTGCCGTGCAGAACGGCCCCCTTCGCACCGGGCGCGAGTTGGCCGTACATTCCGAGGATTTCCATCCCTAGACCGACGACACTCTGGGTCAGCTCGGTGACCCAGAGCTTGGACTGCGACGACTCGTAGCTCGGCGGCTCGCCCTTCGACTGGAGCCACACCACGCGGTAGGCGAGCACCCACGAGATGCGCATCTGGGTATACGTGTCGGCGAGCTTGCGCCGGAGTTCGGGGTTCGTCTCGATGGGGTCGAACCCCCCGTTGCGCCCGGCCTCGACCACGTACTCGACAATCTCGTCGAAGAGCTGCTGGAGCGGCACGTGCCAGCGCACGCCGGAGCGCTCGGCGTTGAGTGTGGTCTGTCCCAGGTACCAGCCCTGGTCTTTCTCACCCACCAGCCGGTCGCGCGGTATGCGCACGTTGTCGAAGAAGACGGAGTTGAACGAGTGGGATTCGGCCATGTTGACGATGGGCTGGACGGTGATGCCCGGCCAGTTCATGTCGACGAGGAAGTAACTGATCCCCTTGTGCTTGGGCGCGTCGGGGTTGGTGCGGGCGAGGAGGATGCCGTGCTCGGCCTTGTGGCCGTTGGTCGTCCAGGTCTTCTGGCCGTTGACTACGAAGTCGTCGCCGTCCGCGACGGCGGTGGTCTGAAGCGAGGCGAGGTCGGAGCCGGCGTTCGGCTCGCTAAGCAGCGAGCACCAGCGCACCTCGCCGCGGGCGATGGGGGGCAGGAAGGTCTTCTTCTGCCACTCGGTGCCGTGGATGATGAGCGACGAGCCGACTTGGTAGACGCCGGGGCCCATGAAGCCGCGGGGCGCCTTCGCCAGCGCCATCTCTTCGTTGAAGACGAACTGCTGCATGGGGGTGAATCCCATGCCGCCGTATTCCTTAGGCCAACCGACGGCAAGGTAGCCCTTGGCCCCCGCCTTGCGCGCGAAGTCGCGCTCGTACTCCTCGCGTTCTTCGCCGTCGGTGTCGTTGCCGACGGTGAGCCGCCAATTCGGCGGGAGCGTCTCGTCGAGCCAGTCGCGGATTTCGGCGCGGAAGGCGTCCTCTTGCGCCGTCGAACGGAAGTCCATAGCGCCTCCGGGTCAGGTGTTCGAGGTGGGCCGCCCCGAACGACGGCATTGTAGCACCGCTACCGGCGGCGACTAGAGCGGCGGGCGCATCGTGTGCCATTCGGTGGCCTGCTCGTAGGCGTGGGCGGCACGGAAGAGCAGCGCCTCCTCGAAAGCCCGTCCGACGAGTTGGAGGCCGGCGGGGAGGCCCTCGCCGGCGTCTCCGGCGGGCCCGAAGCCGCAGGGCACGGAGATCGCGGGAAGGCCGGTGAGGTTCGAAGGCGTGGTGAACTTCGTGGTCAACGCGCCCTCGCCGGCCCCGCCCGAGACGTTGGCGTCGATGCGGTAAGGCCAGATCGGGATAGTGGGCGTGGCAATCACGTCTACCTTTTCCAAGACGGCGTCAAAGTCGCGCTTGATGAGCGTCCGCAGCCGCTGCGCCTCGATGTACTGCACCGCGGGCCGCAGCATCGCCCCGGCGATGCGGTCGCCGAGACTCTTCCCGTAGAGATGCCGCCGCGACCGGATCAGCGTGGCGTGGGCCGCGGCCTGCTCGGTGCGGATGATCGCGCCAAGGGCCGTCCAGGTGTGGCGGAAATAGGGCAGCGCGACCTCCCGCACCTCGGCGCCGAGCCCACGCAGCGTCGCGATGGCGTCGTCGAACAGCTTCCGCACGCCGGGCTCAACGCTCTCGTCCAAGTCCGTCCACGGGACGCCGACGCGCAGGCCCTTAACGCCGCGCTCAAGGCCGGCGGTGTAGAGCGGAACGGCGCCCCTCGACGAGGTCGGGTCCTGTGGGTCGTGGCCGGCGACGACGTTGAGGGCGGCGGCGGCCCCTTCCACCGTCCGCGCGAGCGGGCCGGCGTGATCGAGGCTCCAGGCGAGGGGAAAGATGCCCCGCCGGCTCACCCGGCCGTAGGTGGGCTTGATGCCGACGCACGAGGAGAAGGCGGCGGGGATGCGGATCGAACCTCCGGTGTCGCTGCCCATGGTGGCGAAGCCGACGCCGGCCGCGAGCGCCGCTCCCGAACCGCTGCTGGAAAACCCGGGGATACGGTCAAGGTCCCAGGGGTTGCGGGCCCAGCCGTAGCGGGGGCCGGGGAGATCGACGGCGAACTCGGTGAGGTTCGTCTTGCCGAGGATGATGGCGCCGGCGTCGAGCAAGCGCTGGACGGCGAAGGCATGCTCCGCGGCCATGTGATCGAAGCGGGCGGCCGAGGCGCAGGTGGTGGCCGTGCCGGCGATGTCGTAGAGGTCCTTGATCGTGATGGGGAGGCCGTGCAGGGGGCCGCGGTAGACGCCGCGGGCGATCTCCTGCTCGGCGACGCGAGCGCGGTCGTCAAGCTCATGCTCGCCGTAGACGTGGATGAAGGCGTTGATCTTCGGCTCGACGTCCTTGAGGCGCGCGACGACGACGCGTATCAGCTCGACAGGGGAGAGGCTGCGGCTCTTGATGAGGCGCGCCGCCTCGGAGATCGGCAGGTAGCAAAGGTCGAGGTCGGTCACATCGGTCTCGCGGCCGGGGGATCAGCGGAGGCGGGCGGGGTCGAGTTGACGGTCGCGCTCCCAGGCAAGCTGCTGCACGTGGGTGAGGAACCCGCGAATGAAGGGAGTGTTCTCCATGCGGCGCAGGGCCATGGGGGAAGGGTTCACCTGCCGCCACGTCTCGGCGAGATCGGGGCGATTGGCCAGGAATCCGGAACGGAAGGCACCGACCTCGAACGCGAAACCCTCGCCCGTCTGCCGATCGACGTAGACGCGCACCTGCTCGGGAAGCTCCACCCACACACCCTCCTGACGCCACGGCGCGCGAATGGTCAGGCTGTCGGCGGCCTTGTCGTAGTAGAACGACAGCGTCCAGGTGTGCAGTCGCCCAAAGGTGATCGCCTGCGCTCGGTACATGGCTGGGGTCCTCTCCGCCCGCGGTAGTCGCCACGCCCATAGTAATCGCGCCGACGGGCCTGCCACAAGCCGCCGCCCTCCCCAAGCCGGCGGTATAGTGGGCTGAGCGTCCCGCCCCATGCGGGCGGCGGGAAGGAGCGGCGATGTCGAGATTCGAGCGGCTGCGCGAGCAGCATCGGGAGCTTTGGGAGCGCGTCGTCGAGCACGACTTCGCCCGCGAGCTCGGCGACGACTCGCTGCCGCTGGAGAAGTTCCAGCGCTACTTCGTGCAGGACTACGCCTTCTTCCAAGACTTCGTCGTCTTGATCGCTCTCGGCATCGCGAAGGCGCCCAACATGGACGCGGCGCGCCCGCTCGCCGGCTTCCTTCACGAAATCCTCCAAGGCGAGGAGGTCCTATTCACCAAAACCTTCGAGTCGTGGGGCTGGCCGCCGGAGCGCTACCGCGGCGCGGCGCCGGGGCCGACGGCGCTGGCGCTGGGTAACCTGATGGGGCGCACCGCCTACGAGGGCGGTTTTGCCGAAATCCTGACCGTGCTCGGGGTGACGGAGGGGACCTACCTCGACTGGCCGGCACGGAACGCGGCGCGCGGCGCCGCCCCCAAGACACCCATCTACCGTGACTGGACCGCCGTCCATGCCTCACCGGAGTTCGAAACCTTCGTCCGCGGGCTGTTCGCCAAGCTGGACGAGCTAGCACTCACCGCAGAGCAGGAGACCCGCGTGGCGCGGCTCTTCGAGGTCACGCTCCGCTACGAGCTCGATTTCTTCGACATGGGCTACGCAGACGCACCGCCCTCCGGCCCGTAGCGAGACCTTTTCGAAACCCGCCGGGATCCGTCATCCCCAGCGAACGCGGGAATCTATCTCCCCCCGTAGGGGCGATTCGCGAATCGCCCGCCCTCCCCCTCGCGGCGGGCCCCACGGCCAATTCCGGGCGCGGATGATACTTGACAGGCCTTGTCAAGGGGGTTTATCGTTAGTTTACGAACATATGTCCTTCCCCGTGCAGCGACGGGCAACCTATGTTCCGCGCCTCCCGTAAGGGAGCGTGCACCCGCCGGTCCGCCCTCCACGGCAGTCCGGCGTCGCGCCTCCCGCAAGGGAGCGTGCACCCGCGCCGGTCCGCCCACCGTGGCAGGCTATCGCCGCGCCTCCCCGCGAGGGGAGTGTGCACCTGCGCCGGACCACCCGACTGAGCGTGTGCCGGCGCGCGCCTCTCCGCAAGGGGAGTGTGCGACCCGCGCCGGGAGGTCCTTCGGGGCCTCGCCGGCGCACGCGCGCAAAGGGCGAAGTGCGCCCAAAGCAAGCCGTGAAAGACTCTTCCTCAGCGTTGGGAAGCGTAGGTTCGGAGTAGAGGACGTCGGAGACGAGGAGCCCTATTAAGGGCCCATCCCCATGTCTTTGAGCGTCTTGTTGATGGCGTAGTCGGCCTGCTTGCGCATGGTCTCCGCGCCCGGCATGTCATCGAGGGGGGAGTCGGGATGGTCGATCTTGCGGGTGAACATAGTGGGGAGTTGATCGAAGCGCGCCTCGGTCTCCGTTCCGCCGCACTTGGGGCAGACCATCGGCGAGTCGTCCCGAATGCTGCGCCGCAGCTCGAAGTTCTCGCCGCAGGGAGTACAACGCCTGGGATATGTCGGCATCTCGTTCGCCTCGCTTCGCGCCCGCCGAAAGCGGGCCGTCGGTACGTCGGGGAGGCGCGTCGGCCTCGGTCAGGCGCCCTTCCGGCCATTATAGCAACCAAGCAAGCGCGCGGTGCCGGACGGGGCCTGCCTGCATCCGTCATTCCCGCGTAAGCGGGAATCCATCCCCTCCCGTAGGGGCGCCCCTTGTGGGCGCCCGCTCCCTGCGTGCCAACGCTCCGCAAAGGTCTCCGGAGGGAACGCCGCCTACACAACCTGCAGCACGATCTTGCCGAAGTTGGCGTTACTTTCCATGTAGCGGTGAGCCTCGGCCACCTCGTCGAGGGGGAAGACACGGTCGACGACAGGCCGGAGGCGCCCCTGGTGAAAGAGAGGCAGCACGTGACGCTTGAACTGATCGGTGATCCGTGCCTTCTCCGCGGGCGCGCGCATCCGTAGCACGGTGCCGAAGACGCTGAGACGCTTCGGCATGAGCGCGGCGATGTTGGCCTCAAGGCGGCCCCCGCCGAGCGTGCCGACGAGCACCATGCGGCCCCTGATGGCGAGCGACGCGATGTTGTCGTTCCAGTAGGGCGCGCCGACAACGTCGAGAATCACGTCCACGCCCCGGCCGTCGGTCTCGCGCTTGACGACCTCGGCGAAGTTTTCGGTGTTGTAGTTGACGCCAACGTCGAGGCCGAGCGCCGTCGCCTTCTCCAGCTTCTCGTCAGAGCTCGCCGTGCCGAACACCGCCGCCCCCGCCGCCTTGGCGAGCTGGACCGCGGCCACGCCGACACCGCTTCCCGCGGCGTGAATCAGGGCGTTCTCGCCCATCGTCAGGCCGCACCAGTTGAACAGCGCGTCGTAGGCGGTGAAAAAGACTTCCGGGACCGAAGCCGCGTCGGTATAGCTCATCCCCTCGGGAATCGGGGCGGCCATGGCCTGATCGATGGCGGTGTACTCGGCGTAGCCCCCGCCGCCGAGCAGCGCGCAGACGCGGTCGCCGACGGCCACTTGGGTCACGCGGGGCCCAACGGCGACGACTTCGCCGGCCATCTCGAGCCCGGGCACGTCAGGGCGAATGCCGGGGGGCGCGGGATAGCCGCCGGCGCGCTGGCTCAGGTCGGCCCGATTCAGGGCCGAAGCGTGAATCTTGACCAGCGCCTCTTCGGGGCCCGGCTCCGGCGTGTCGATTTCCCGGACTTGCAGGACTTCCGGCCCGCCGGGCTCGGTGACGACGGCGGCGCGCACCGCTAACGCCCCGGCACGCCGGCGGCGGCAAGAGTCACGGCATGTACTTCCGTGGTCGCCGTGATAAAGAGGGTGTGGTCGCCGTCACCGCCGAAGGAGCAGTTTGCCGCGGTCTCGGGGGTGAGGATCTTGCCCAGACGCTCGCCGGCGGTCGAATAGACGTGCAGGCCGTCCTGGGCGGTCGAGTAGAGCCGCCCTTCCGTGTCGACGCGCATGCCGTCGGGAAAGCCGGGGTCGATCTCGCAGAACACGTCCCCGCCTTCGAGCCGGACGCCATCGACCACGGTGAAGACGCGGACGTGGCGTCTGGCGGAGTCGGCGATGTACAGCAGGCTCTCGTCGGGCGAGAAGCAGAGGCCGTTGGGCCGGTCGAGATCGCCGGTGACGGGCGTCAAGGCGCCGTCCGCAGGGTCGAAGCGGAAGACGTAGGACAAGGGCAACTCCTGCTGCTCCGGCGTGATGGTGTAGGGCGGGTCGGTGAACCAGATCGAGCCGTCGGACTTCACCACGAGGTCGTTGGGCGAGCTCAGCCGCATGCCTTCATAGTGATCGGCGAGGATGGTCACCGAGCCGTCGGCCTCGGTGCGTTGGAGGTTGCGGCTGACGTGGCCGGCGGTGACGAGCCGCCCCTCGAGGTCGCGCGTGTTCCCGTTGACCCGGCCCGTCGGTTCGCGGAAGACGGAGGCGCCGTCCTCAGCCGTCCAACGATGCAGCCGGTCCTTGCGCAGGTCGCTGAAGATGAGATGGTCGCCCATCCACACGGGGCCTTCGGTAAAGGTGAAGCCGCCGGCGATCTTCTCGATCTTTGAATCGGGCGTGAGTATCGCCCTGAACTCTTCGGACTCGATGACGAAATCGCCTTCAGTCACAACCCCGCCTCCATGAAAGGTCTCGAAGCGCGGGAACCGTAGCACGCCCCCTTTCGGCCCGTCAAACAGGGCGCGAGGAGCACGGCGGGGCGGGGCCTAGACCTCCTCTCCCACCGGAGCCCTTTGCGTAACCCACTCGCGGACAAGCATGGGTGGGGCCGGGAGGTCTTGCCTCTTCTCCCCACGGGAGAAGATTGAGATGAGGGGCCGCCTCGCAGCCACCACGGGTTATCGAAGTCCGCTGCGCTCGGTTCAGTCAGTCCGGTGCGCAAGGTTTTTCCAGAGAGGGACGAGGCCGGCGACGCCCGCCGTGCTAGAATCGACCCGCGCCCTCTCTGGGCGCCGAGGTGGACGATGCCGGTCTACGAGTACGGATGCCGGAGCTGCGGACGCCGGACGTCGGTGTTCGTGCGGACGATCAGCGACCCGGAGAGCCCGGCCTGCGAGCACTGCGCGTCGACGGACACGGCGCGGGTGATCTCCCGGTTCGCCGTCGCCAAGAGCATGGCGTCGGTCTGGGAAGACTCCGGCCCGCCCTCGGCCATGGCCGGCGACGACTACTACCAGGACCCGCGCAACATCGGGCGGTGGACGGAGCAGCGCCTCGAACAGCTTGGCGTGGACATGCCGAGCGAGGCACGGGACATGATCGACGCCGCCCGCGACGGCACGATGCCCTCGCCCATCGACGAGCTTTAGCGCTCCGCACGCATCCCTTGGGCCCCCCTTGAACGACCTCCCGACGGCAAACCTCGAAGGCATCGCCGACCGCATCCGCGGCGAACTGACGCGCAAACACGCGGCCCGCGAGTCGGCCTACCCCCTATCGCGCCAGGTGGTGCGCAGCTCGGCGAACGCGATTCGCGCCGTGCACCGCCACGAGTTCGAGACGGCGCGCGACCTGCTCGCCCAAGCCGCGGCGCAGCTCCGCGAGATCGAGGTCGCCACGGTCGATCACCCCGAGCTGAGCTACACCGGCTACGTCGATACCGCCCAGAAGGAGTTCTCCGAGGCGAACGTCACCTTGGCCATCGCGTCGGGCACGCCCCTTCCCGCGCCGGAGGAGCTGGGCGTCGCCTACGCGCCGTACCTGAACGGGCTCGGCGAGGGGGCCAGCGAGATGCGCCGGCACCTCTTGGACACGCTCCGCCGCGGCGACGTCTCGCGCTGCGAGGACCTGCTGGCCTCGATGGACGACATCTACAACGTCCTGGTCACGATAGACTTCCCCGACGCCCTCACCGGCAGCCTGCGCCGGACGACCGATATGCTCCGCGGCGTCCTCGAACGCACGCGCGGCGACCTCACCCTCGCCATCGGCCAGCGTCGCCTAGAAGAGAAGCTCACGCAAGTCCAGAAGAGCCTCGGCTCGGAAGCCTAGCACCTAACTCGCGTTGAAGCGGTTCATGGCGCTCTCGACGCCGTGGGCTATGACCCACTCGACGGCGTCGGCGGCCAGTTCCACCGCCGGACCGATGCGTTCGCGTTCGTCCTCGGTGAAGTCGCCGAGCACGTGGCGCACCGCGCCCTCAACGCCGGCGGGCCGCCCGATGCCGACGCGAATCCTCGGAAAGGCATCGGTACCCAGCTTGTCCGCGATCGACTTGATCCCATTGTGACCGCCCGCCGACCCCCGGCCGCGCACGCGGAGCTTGCCCAGCGGCAGATCGAGATCGTCGTAGACCACCACCATGTGATCCTTCGGCGCCCCGCTGGCCTGCGCCTGGCGCACCACCGCCTCGCCGCTCTCGTTCATGTACGTCCGCGGCTTCGCCACCACGACGTGAGCCGACTTACCATCCAGATCGGCGTCGTATTCACCCACCAACGCGTTGGACCGGCGCTTGCGATGCATTGTGATCCCGCGACGCTCCGCCAGCCTGTCCACAACCATGAAACCGACATTGTGCCGGTTGCCCTCGTGCTTAGGCTCAGGATTGCCCAGCCCCACGGCTAGAGCGTTTTGGCGCTTCACTGCCTTGCTCCTGCTAGTTGAAAACATGAATCTTAGCAATTCTCAATCCTCAAGCACACTGACTATACTATATGCAAATCGAAATCACATTTCAAACCTCAATTGCACTGTGCAGCAAACTTGTCAAGAGAATTCTAAACTGAAGCTAGATTTCCACAACACATTAGAATTTCTATGCTGATTCATAGTTCCATGCTGGTTTTATGTTTGAAGTTAGATGATACAGATCCCTTAACATTCGGAAACCGAGGTGTGCGCGGCCCCCCGCGGAACCACCTCATGACGCGGGCGCCGCGTCGGGCGCGGGCGGCTGCTCGTCGAGCATGGCACCGAAGGCGTCCTCGTCAAGTATTTCTAGCGGCGGCCCCAGCTCCTGCGCCTTGCGCAGCTTGGACCCCGCCGCGGCCCCCGCCACCACGTAGCTCGTCTTCTTGCTGACGCTGTTCCCCGCCTTGCCGCCTCGTTCCACTACCGCCGCCTCCGCCTCGGCGCGGGTCATGGACGAGAGGCTGCCCGTGATCACGAACGTCATCCCGCTGAACGGCCCGTCTTCCGCCGGCGCCTCGATGATCTCCGCCTGGGGGTCGACCCCCGCCGCCTTGAGGCGGTCGAGCACTTCGAGGTTCTTGTCGACTTGAAAATAGGCTGTGATGCTCTGCGCCACGATGGGACCGACGCCGTCGATTTCGACCAAGTCGTCCTCGTCCGCCTCTCGCAGAGCATCGACGTTGGGGAAGCGCGACGCGAGGAGCCGCGCCGTCTCCGACCCCACGTGCCGGATGCCCAGCGCGAACAGGAGCCGGTCGAGCGGGCGCTCCTTACTGCGTTGGATGGCCGCGCAAACGTTCTCGGCGCTCTTCTCGCCCATGCGTTCCAACGCCGCCAACTGCTCCGCCGTCACCGCGTACAGGTCGGCCAAGTCGCGGACCAAGCCTGCCTCGATCACCTGCTGCGCCAGCGACTCGCCCATCCCCTCGATGTCCATCGACCCTCGGTAGGCGAAGTGCTTCATCAACTCGTAGAACTGGGCGGCGCACGACGAGTTGGGACAGTAATACATCGCCTCGCCCGGTTCGCGGACCACCGCGTCCCCGCTCACCGGACAGTGTGATGGGATCGAGTAGACCTCGGCGCGGTCGGGGTCCGTCTCCATCGACTTAACCACGTGGGGGATCACGTCGCCGGCCCGCTCTACGAGCACACGGTCGTCGATGCGCAGGTCTTTACGGCGGATGTCGTCCTCGTTGTGCAGCGTCGCCATCTTCACCGTGGCCCCGCCGATCTCGATGGGGTCGAGGACGGCATAGGGGTTCAGACTCCCCGTCCGCCCGACGTTGACCTTGATCTCCCGCAGCCTCGTCACTTCCTGCGTCGGGGGGAACTTGTAGGCCACGGCCCAACGAGGGTCGTGGGCGACGACGCCGAGGCGCCCCTGCATCTCGAAAGAATCGATCTTCACCACCACGCCGTCGACCCCGTAGTCGAGGTCTTCCTTCCGCTCCACCCACGACCGGTAGAAGTCCTCGACCTCCTCGATGGAGCCGCAGCGCCGTGCGTGGGAGTTGAGCTTGAAGCCCAGTTCAGCGAGCCGCGTCAGCGCCTCCCAATGCCCTCGCGGCGTCCAATCGCCGTCGGACCAGCCCAGCGCATAGACGAAGATGTCGAGCGGGCGGCTCGCGGTGACGCGCGAGTCAAGTTGGCGCAGCGCCCCCGCCGCCGTATTGCGCGGGTTGGCGTAGAGGGGCAGACCCTCCCGCGCGCGCTCCGCGTTCAGGCGGTCGAAGCCCGAGCGCGGCAGGTACACCTCGCCGCGGGCCTCAAAGCGCCGGGGAGGGGAGCCCGCGGAGGCCGAGACCGGCACGGTCAACGGCACGCTCCGAATCGTGCGGATGTTCTGGGTCACGTCCTCGCCGCGCACGCCGTCGCCGCGCGTGGCCCCCGTCTTGAGCAGCCCGTCCTCGTAGGTCAGGGCGACGGCGAGCCCGTCGATCTTTAGCTCGCAGACGTAGTCGAACGAAGCGCCGTCGACGAGGCGCTTGTTACGGGCCTCCCACGCCGCCAATTCCTCGAAGTTGAAGACGTTGGCCAGGCTGAGGAGGGGCTGTTCGTGCTCGACGGTCCCGAAGCCTTCGGCGGGCGGCGCGCCCACCCGCTGCGTCGGCGAGTCGAGGACGCGGAGGTCGGGGTGCTCCTCTTCGATGCGCTGAAGCTCGCGGAAAAGCTCGTCGTACTCCGCGTCGCTGATCTCAGGGTCGTCAAGGACGTGGTAGCGGTGGAGGTGATGCGCGACGACGCGGCGGAGCTCTTCGGCGCGCGCGGCGGCCTTCGGCTTGTCCAATCTGCGCCTCGAAGTCGAACGGCTGAGCGGGGCGAATCCGCGACTCCTTCGAGTATAGCAAAGCCCCGGCCCGCACCTCCCGCAGGGCGCGCGAGTCTGGGGTGGCGTAGCGTATAGTGAGGCCGTCGAGCGACGTCCGCGAGCCAAGCGCGCCCTCACCCCAAAGGGAGAGGGGTAAGATCCCCCTTGAGCCTCTCCTCCCCTTCCTCAGATCAAGACGGAGCGGCCTCGCCCCACGGCGAGACCGTGATCGGCGGCCATGTCTTTCGCTGGGGTTCGCGCACCTACCTCATGGGCGTGGTCAACGTGACGCCCGATTCTTTCTCCGGCGACGGCCTCGCAGGCGACGCCACGGCCGCCGCCGACCTCGCCGAGCGCATGGCCGCCGACGGCGCCCACCTCATCGACGTGGGCGGCGAATCCACCCGTCCCGGGGCCGCGCCCGTGGACACCGACGACGAACTGCGCCGTGTCGTCCCCGCCGTCGAGGCGATCGTCCGCCGCGTGCGCCTTCCCGTGAGCGTCGACACCTCGAAGGCCGTGGTCGCCACGGCGGCCCTCGCCGCCGGCGCCGCCATGATCAACGACGTCTGGGCACTCGGCGCCGACCCGCGAATGCCCGGCGTCGCCGCCGAAGCCGGCGCGCCGGTGGTGCTCATGCACAACGGCCGCGGCGCCGTCTACCGCGACCTCGTGCCCGACGTCATCGCCTCGCTACGTTCGAGCATCAGGCTTGCAGAAGCAGCGGGTATCACATCGGAGAACATCATCGTCGATCCCGGCATCGGGTTCGGCAAGACGCCGGAACAGAACCTCGAACTGCTGCGGCGGCTCGGCGAGCTTCGGGTTTTGGGACGTCCGGTCCTCGTGGGCGCGTCGCGGAAGTCGACCATCGGTCTGGTGCTCGACCTCCCGCCCGACGAACGCCTCGAAGGCGGCGCGGCCACTGTGGCCATCGCCATCGCCAACGGCGCCGACCTCGTCCGCGTTCACGACGTGAAGGAGATGGCCCGCGTGGCCAGGATGAGCGACGCCATCGTGCGCGGCTGGAGCCGGAACGCATGAGCCGCCCCACGCAGGCAGGCGGCGAGACGCGGGTCCATCTGGGCCTGGGGTCAAACCTCGGCAACCGCAGGCGCAACATTGAGCGCGCCGTCGAGCTGCTCGGCGAGCGGATGGCAGTCGAGCGCCTTTCCAGGCTCTACGAGACGCCGCCGATGTACGAAGAGCGCCAACCGCCCTTCCTCAACGCCGTCTGCGTCTGCGCGTCGCCGCCCGCCCCCCATGATCTGCTGCGGTTCATTCAGGAGATCGAGGCGTCCATGGGGCGCGTCCCCGGGCCCAAGAACAGCCCGCGCCCTCTCGACATCGACATTCTCCTCTACGGCGCCCTCGTGCTCGACGAGCCCGATCTCGTCATCCCTCACCCCGCCATCGCCGAGCGGCCCTTCGTCCTCGTCCCCCTCGCCGAGATCGACCCCAACGCCGTCCATCCCCTCACCGGCAAGACCGCCGCCGAAATGCTTGCCGACCTCTCTCCCGCCGCCGGCGACGCCGTTCCCCTCCCCCTCTAGGGGGACCCACCCCAAACCTCTCTCCCCCCTGGGAGAGACTGAGAGAGGGCCACCTCCGCTATAATCAGCCTGCCGCCGTCCGTCCGCGCCGGACGTCAAGCGAACACGCTGCATGCGTACCTCCATCAAACTCCTCCAGGCCGGTTTCGGACTCGCCCTCCTCGCGGCGTTCGCCGCTGCGTGCACGCCGGTCGACATTGACTCCTACGACTGCGGCGACCTCAGGGACGACATCGTCGAGTTGAGCGAGGAGCAGACCAATCCGTTCGCCATCAAGATCCTCAAGATCAACAACGACTTTCGCGAGGTCCGTCGCACCGGTACGAGTCTCGAATGCGCGGCGACTGCGGTCACCGATACAAGCGGCACGCTTCCCGTCACGTACCAGTTGGAGGAAGACGCCGATGGGGACACGTTCATCTACTACGAACTCGATCCTTCGGCCACGCCAACCCCCGAACCCACGGCCACGCCAACACCCACGGCGCGCCCCCGAACAGCAGTCACACCAACGCCGCCGCCAACGACCGCGCCCGCGGTTATCGCGCCTCCAACTACCGTAGTAATCCTATCGACCGCCACACCAAGTCCTGAAGCAACGGACACACCTGCGCTAAGGGCCGCACCGACTTCCGAGCCCACCGCTGTGCGGACGCCAACCGCGATGCCCGCGCCGACGGCTACGCCGACATCTCACCCCACGGCCACACCGACACCTGAACCGACGGCTACGCCCAAGCCGGAAGACGACCGATTCACCGCCGTCACCAGCGGCTGGACTCATACCTGCGCGCTTCGCCAAGACGGCACGCCCGTCTGCTGGGGGCTGAACGCCGAGGGGCAAGCGTCGCCGCCGCGGGGCGAGCGGTTTACCGCCATCACCAGCGGCGGGAGGCATTCGTGCGGCCTCCGCGAGAACAGCCAGGCGCGGTGCTGGGGCGCCAACGACTACGGTCAAACGTCCGTTCCTTCCGGCGAACGGTTCTCGGCCATCAGCAGCGGCGGCGACCACACCTGCGGGCTGCGTCAGGACGGGACCCCCGTCTGCTGGGGCTACGACGACGACGGCCAGGCGTCTCCCCCGCTCAGCGGGCGGTTCACCACCATCGTCGGCGGTTGGGGTCACACGTGCGCGCTGCGTGAGGACGGGATCCCGATCTGCTGGGGCCGCAATGACGACGGCCAAGCCTTGCCGCCGCTCGGCGAGCGGGTCACAACCATCGCTAGCGGCGAGTCGCACACCTGCGGGCTGCGCGCGGACGGCGCGCCCGTCTGCTGGGGCACTGACGACTACGGCCAGGCGTCGCCGCCGTCCGGCGAGCGGTTCACCGCTATCAGCAGCGTCGGGTTCCATACGTGCGGCCTCCGCGAGGACGGCGCTCCCATCTGCTGGGGCAACGACGATTGGGGCCAAGCCTCTCCGCCGTCCGGCCAACGCTTCACCGCCATCAGCAGCGGTTGGTCGTACACCTGCGCGCTCCGCGAGGACGGCGCGCCCGTCTGCTGGGGCGACACCGAGCCCATCCAAGAATGGCCCCCGCCCAGTGGCCGGTTCAAGGCCATCAGCAGCGGCGAGTCTCACACCTGCGCGCTCCGCGAGGACGGCTCGCCGGTCTGTTGGGGAGCCAGTCTCTTCGGTGAATTGCCGCCGCCGCCCGCCGGGCCGTTCACCGCCATCAGTAGTGGCGGCGACCACACCTGCGCGCTCCGTGAGGACGGAACCGCTATTTGCTGGGGTGGCGTATCGCCGCCGTCCGGCCAGCGATTCACGATGATCAGCAGCGGCGCGTATAACACGTGCGGACTCCGTGAGGACGGTTCCCCACTCTGTTGGGGGAGTCTCTTCGGCGAAACGCTGACGCCGCCTTCGGGCCAGCGGTTCACCACCATCAGCGTTGGTGGTGACGCTCTCGGGGAATACGCGTGCGCGCTTCGGGAGGACGGCGCTCCTGTCTGCTGGGGACGCGACGATGCGGGCCAAGCATCACCGCCGCTTGGCGAACGGTTTATCGCGATCAGCAGCGGTGCCTACCATACCTGCGCGCTGCGGCAGGACGGTTCCCCTGTGTGCTGGGGCAGCTCTGGTTTCTTCGGCGAGTTATCGCCCCCGACGGGCGAGCGGTTCACCACCATTAGCAGTGGCGGGGAGCACACCTGCGGACTTCGCGCGGACGGCACGTCCTTCTGCTGGGGCTCGGACTACTACGGGGAGACTACGCCTCCGCCGGAACGGTTCACCGCCATCAGCAGTGGTGGAAGCATCCTAGGAGGACACACCTGTGCACTGCGCGAGGACGCCTCCCCTATTTGCTGGGGCGGTGGCGACCTCGTGCAGGTCCGTCCGCCACGGCTCTCGCCGGACAGGCCCGATACGCCCATGTCCGCGACGCCCGCTCCCGGCGAGTCCGGCGGCGCCAGCATCGGCGCCGCCACGGCGGTCGCCGTCGGCGCGCCCGTCGCCGGCGCGTTGGCAACCGGGGACGAGGTTGACTACTTCCGCTTCCAGGCCCAAGCGGGAAAAACCTACCGGATCGACGTGGCCCTCGGCTCCCTCGGCGACTCCGTTGCGGTACTCTACGATGCCAACGGCGTGGATCTCGCCTACAACGACGACTACGGCTACGGCCTTGCGTCGCGGATTCTCTGGCAGGCCCCGGCCGACGGCGGGTACGTCATCGCGGTGAGCGGCTACGGCGGCACCGGCTCATACACCCTCACCGTGCAGGAAGCCTAGCCCGTCGGGTGGGGGCTCTGCTTCCCTCAGAGGTGTGCGGTTAAACGAAGCATGATGAACAAGCACGGCACGACAAACTTTAGAATCGTTAGGAGAAAGCGACGAACCGCACTCCAAAGGTTCTGCCATGGGTTGGATTGAATCTCACAATTCTCTTGAATTTCAATTTCCTCATTGAGTTCAATTTTGATTCTACGTTGCATCTTCATTGTATACCTCCAATCTGCGCTTGGCATGCACGGTCGCGGAGCTGTCGTTCATTACTGATCGATTCGGTTTGAATACTCTCTAGAAGACTAATGATTTATTCGAGAGTTACGTGATGGTATTATCGTAGTATTGGATTATTTCTGCTCCATAGTCACCTCCCTTTCAATGAATATGCCGATATCACCGTCAATGCCAAATAGATTACGATGAGGTAGTTTGCAGAAAATAGTAACGGTAATATTTGGTAATGTTTGTTATATATTTATTCGGTAGCTTTTGTTACTGGTTGTAAGAGTGGTCCAGTGAATATTGTTGCCTTTGGTCGGTTGCGTTGAGTAGCCCGGCCTTCCCCTCCAGTATATGAGGTTCTGTCAAGGGGGCCAACATGTCGTCACCCGGCCCGACGTCTCGACGACCAAGCCTATTCTGAACGACCGATACTCCGGCGTCAAGTACATATCTGAGTGGCCATTCTGAAGGCTTCAAAGAGCGCTGCGCAACCTGAACCATCCCGTAGGCCGATTCACGAATTCCGTCCTTCCAACCTCCCCCCGAAGGGCATCACCTTAAACCTTTCCCCCTCTGGGGGAAACTGAAAGAGGGCATGCGCCCAAAGGGCGCGTCGGAGGGGCAGGGCGGGGCATCTTACCCTCTCCCCACGGGAGAGGGCAGGGTGAGGGGCCCCCTTTCAACCACCAAACCCCCTCGAACTCCATCCCCCACGCCGGCCGACCCCTCCCGTAGGGGCGAGTCTGCGACTCCTCCCCCGCCCGCCCCTCCGGCCCCCGCCTGCGCCACACCCCCTTGACAACCCTCAACCCCTCCCCTACCATCAACAAAGAACATATGTTCCCTGGCCCGCCGCCCGCGGACGCGCGGAACGCGGGCCCCAAACAACCCACACCCTTAAGGAGGACCCAGACCCAACCGACCACATACGCCCCCTTTCTCGGTGCGGCGCTATCTCTGGATCCCGCCACCGTGGCGGCAAGTCCATCCCGGCCCGTCCTCCCAACGGACCATAAGCCCGGAGGGTCGTCCCGCCTCTCGCCGGCCACGTGACGACGACCTGCCTCCGTAACCGCTACGGACGGCAAAGCGCCCGCGCCGCTCTTGGCGGCGCGGGGGACCAATCCCCGCCTTGCCCGCGGGGTGCGCGAACCGCCGGCCTCGCTTCACCCAGCGTGGTGGAACGGACCGTCCGCTCCGTCATAACAGACGGCGCGCGCAACGACCGCCCCGCGTGGCCCGGCCCCCAAGGCCGTACAAATCAAAGAACGCCGCACCGAGAACCAACAGCCTAGCCAAGGCAGCCTCCTCCCAAGGAGCGAGGCGAAGGGCCACCAACCCGGCGAAGGTCGCCGGACTCCGCGGTCTTGCACGGCAGACGCGGCGCGAAAGCGCGAGGACGGTCAGCCGCGCCAACGGTCGAGCCCCCGCTCGTCCACCCCCTCCGGGGCGGGCCTGAGTTGAGGGCGCGCCCCAAGGCGCGTTGCGTGGTGAGGCGCGGACGCGAGGAACGGAGACCGCGGGTTCCGAGCGCCGCCGAACGGGCGCAAGGGCTGCTAACCCCGCTTGCCCTCCACCGAGGCGGGAAGGGGGAGAGGGGCGGTCATCCCCCCTTTCCCCCTCTGGGGGAAACTGAAAGAGGGCACGCGCCCAAAGGGTGCGCAAGGTTGCCTTCTGGAAGGGATGGAACGGGAAAAGGAGGGCGACGCCTACTCCTCCGCCAAGTCAGGCGGCAGCAGGTTGGCGATGCCGTCGTCGATGCGGTAGACGAGGCCGCTGTCGGGGCTGTACAACGTCCCCGCGACGACTTCGCCGCCCTCCTCCACCTCGATGGTGAGGACGAGCTTGCCCTTGCTCACCGGACAGACGAGAAGCTCGGCGAGGTCCTTGCGCACGGCGTCCTTAGCGGATCCCCGCGACCTTGAGCGCGTAGGCGACCGCTGTCTTCGCGTCGTAGGCGCGGTAGATGGCGAGTTTCTCGGCCTCCAGCGAGCCCTCGGCGTGGATCGCCAGCACGGTGTGGTAGCCGCCGAACTCGCCCGTCGTCAGCTCGGCGATCATGTGAATCGCCTTCAGGCGGTCCTCCGCCGAGACCCCCGCGCGGCCGCCGAGGTAGCGCTCAACGTAGGCGCGCGTCTCGGGGCTGTCGAGGTCTTCCCTCCCCGGCGCGGTGACGAGCAGCCCGCCGGTGATGTCCTGGACATGCTGTAACGCCTCGTGGTAGCCGTGGGCGAACTGCCACTTCGCCACGTTCGAGTACAACCGGTTCGGGACCGCCTGCCCCGGCGCGATCTCGTCGCAGTGATAGGCCGCCATCCGCAGCAGCCCCTTCACGCCCTGGGCGTAGGCCCCCAGCCAGGTGAGCTTGTCCCGCACGTGCCCCGCCCGCGCGATGCCGTTGTAGTCCGACATGAGGATCGCCGACCCTACCAGCAGGTCGAGCAGCGGCTGCTTGTACGAGACCGCGGTGAAGCGGTGGTAGTCCACGAACCGGAGCGCCAGCGAGCCTGCGTACTGATGCTCGCCGGCGAGGAACACCCGCTCCCACGGCACGAAGACGTCGTCGAAGACGGTTAGCGTCTCCAGCATTCGGTGTTTCGACCCCATGGGGAACTGGAACGTATCGTCGTGATCGCCGGTGTAGACCGCCGTGATCAGCTTCAGCCCCGGCGTATTCATCGGTGTGGCGAAGGCGACGGCGTACTCGGCGTCGCGCTCGTCGAAGTTCCGCGTGGGCAGCACGATCAGCTCGTTGCTGTTCACCGAGACCGAGGTGTGGACCTTCGCCCCGCGCACCACGATGCCGTCGCTCCGGCGCTCGACAATGCGTACGTAGTGATCGGGGTGCTCCTGCTCCGAGGGCCGCTTGCTCCGATCACCCTTGCTATCCGTCTGCGCGACGGCGACGGCGAGGTCGTTGCGGGCGCAGTGCCGGTGAAATGCCTTCACCTGCTCCAGGTACTCCGTTCCCAACGCGTCGTCCATCTCCGCTGCGACGTTGCGCAGGGCGAAGAGCGCGTCAGTCCCGATCTCCTTGATGAGCGTCACCATCGTCGCGCCGGTGCGGGTCGCCAGGTCGATGAGATCGGAGCGCTTGACTAGGTCTTCCGATGATTGCGGGACGTGGTACATGCGGCTGATCGGCTCGCCGTTCTCCGCGTCGGCGGCGACGGCCAGGTCGGCGTGCTCCGGGTCCTCCGCGAGGTCGAAGTCGATGGCCGCGTGCTCCACCGCTACCTTCATCAGCGGATGCGTCGTGACGTCATCGACCCGCTGACCGCGGTAGTAGACGGTGCGCCCGTCCCGCAGGCTCTCGATGTACTGGGCAGCCGTTCGCAGGGCCATCTTCGTTCTCTCCGTAGGGTCTACTGAGGCGCGGCTATCATACCAAGGAACGCCGAAGGGGCATGTAAGGAACAGTGGCTCTGGGGCCGGTGCCAGAGCCGGCATCGAGAAGGAGGTGGCGCATGATTTCGGGAGAGAAGATTCTGGTGACCGGCGGCGCGGGCCGCGTCGCCTTCCCCATCGCTCGCGAATTGGCCAAGCGCAACGAGGTCTGGGCCATGGCCCGCTTCTCGAATCCCGCCGACCCTGAGCGTCTCAAGGCACACGGGATCACGCCGATCAAGCGCGACTTGGCGGAGAGCTTCGAGGGCGTCCCCGACGACTTCACCTACGTCTGGCACGCCGGGGCACTGGTCGGCGAGGCCGCCGAGCGCGACTGGCGTTACGCCTTCGAGGTCAACGCCCAAGCCACGGGCCGTCTAATGAAGCACTGCCGCGGAGTGAAGGGCTTTCTCCATTGCTCGACCGGCTCGCAATACCACTATCAGGGCCACCGCCCGCTCAAGGAGTCCGACCCGCCCGGCATCCACACCCACATCTACAGCCTCTCGAAGATCGCCGCCGAGGCCATCGTCCTCTACGCCTCCCACGAGTGGAGCATCCCTACCGCCATGATCCGCATCTGCTCCGCCTACGGCCCGGAGGGCGGCGCCCCCGTCAACCGACTCGACGCCATCGTCGAGGGCCGCCCCATCCGGCTCCACCCCGACAAGCCCAATTACTTCAACCCCATCCACGAGGATGACCAAGTCGAGCTAGGCATCAAGGCTCTGGAGCTCGCGAGCACGCCGTCGCTCATCGTCAACTGGGCGGGCAGCGAGACGACCACCGCCGAGGAGTACTGCGCGTACATGGGCGGCCTCATCGGCAGGGAGCCGATCATCGAATACACCGACGGGGCGTACACGCCCCTCTGGCCCGACGTGACCTACATGCACGAGGTCTTGGGCCGCACCAAGGTGCACTGGAAGGACGGCTTGCGCCGCGTTATCGAGGTCCGCTACCCCGACCTGCTCAAGGGCTGACGCCGAGGGTGGGCGCTAGCCCCGCTCCTCCTCGTACTCCTCCATGAGGCGACGGGCGTAGGTTGTCAGCTTTTCCGCGCGGTCTTTCGGCGTTTCCCGGGTCTGGAGGTAGAGGTCGAGGACTTGGCCCGGCGTCCGGCCCTCCAGGGACACCGCGCCCAGGCGCGTCCGCTTCTCGCGCTCGATCTCCCGCGAGAACGAGGCGATGGTGTGCGCCCCCGCCTCCTCCAGGGCCCGGCGGATGTCCCGCTCCCGCAGCAACGCCGCCGCTGATGCCGGCATCTTCACCCGCACCCGCACGATCGCACCGCGGATGTGATGGCGCTCGATGGCGCGCAGCACCGTCGCCGTCGGATCGAGGTCGTCCTCGCCGACGGTCTGGTCGATGGTGACGAACGAGCGCGCTTGCACCGGCCGCAGCTCGGGGCCGGTCAAGCGCCGGCCAAGCTCGGCGGCGGGGTCGAGGTCGAGCACGTAGAATCCCTTCGCCTCGTGGTCCTCCTCGCCGAAATCGACCCGCTGCAGGCTCCCCGCGTACACCATCGGCGGCCCCGATGTGGGCAATTCCTGGCGCCGATGGATGTGCCCCAGCGCGATATAGTCCACCGGACGGCCCGCGAGATCGCTCTGCAACAGGACGTGGTCCTGCCCGATCATCATGGTGCATTCCGTGCCCGGTTTGGCGCTGCTCACCGAGACGTGCGCCGCCAGCACCGATGGGACCGCGGGGTCGAGCGTCTCCCCCGCGTCGATCACCAGCTCGGTGAGGCGGTCTTCGAGCAGCTTCTTGAACTGCTCGTAGGGCAGGCTGCGCACATCCTCCCGCGCCAGGAGCGCGCTCCGCCGTATCCAGGGCAGCGCCAGCACCTGCAGCGGGCCCGACGGCGTCTCGACGCGGTAGACGCCGAGGCGCTCGGCGGTCGTCACGTTAGGCACGCCGAGCACGTCGAAGATTTCGACCGCGCTGGCGCGGTGCGTCGTGTGGGGCAGATCGTGGTTGCCCACCAGGAGGAAGACGGGGACGCCGGCCTCCGCGAGCCGCCGCACCCGCTTGGCGAACTCCCGTTGGTGCGTCTGGCTCGGGTCGCGGTTCTTGTAGGCGTCGCCGGTGAACAGCACGAGGTCGACGGCGTGGCCGATGGCGTAGTCGATCAGCTCATCGAACGCCGACAGGAAGTCGACCAGCCGGGTCGATTGGCCGAGATAGCGTTCACGCGCCTCCCCCGGCGCGAACCATTCCGGCAGCCCCGGCAGGTCCGCCTCCACCAACGGACGCCCGTAGGTCTCGACGCCGATATGCAGGTCGGAGAAATGGACGATTCGCATGGGCGGTCCGGCCTCAGCCCTCTTCGGGCCCGGCCGTGCGGCCAATCTTAGCCAACGCGCGCCGCAGGCGGAAGCCCAACCTCGATGGCACGGGCGGGTGCGCCGCGTCCCACGCCGCCACCAACGGGTAGAGCTTGGTCCACACGGCGAGATAGAGCGCGCCGTAGAGATAACCGCCGACCACGTCGCTGGCCCAGTGCCGTCCGTGATTGATCAGCCACGCCCCCTGCAGCAGGATCCAGAACGCGAGCGCCGCGGTCACGGCCCGCCGCCACCGGCCCGGCGGAGCAACCTTCGGCAGCAGGTAGACCATGAAGCCGTAGAACAGCATGGCGTGCATCGCCGTGCCGCTGGGGTAGCTGGCCCCCTGCGGCCCGCCCACGACGCGCACCAACTCCAGGCTGGGCCGCGGACGGTCAATCAGCTCGCGTAGGACGAAGTTCAACGCGTCCGGCACCAGCATGAGCGCGATCAGCGCCGCGGCGGCGCGCCGCCCGCTGAGCCACAGCCAGATCGCCGCGCCTGCCATCGTCACGCCGGCCACGCCGCGCGCGCCCACCCAGAAGAGAGCGCCACTGAACGGGCCGACGTCCACCTGCTGCAGGAACTCAGAGATGGGCAGGTCGTAGGCCCAGCGGTCGGTGGTGGCGCCGTGGAAGGTGGAGAAGGCGGTGAGGCCGAGCATCGCGGCCACCCCTGCAGCGTCGAGAGCGCGGCGCGGGACGCGCGGCTCGGAGGACGGACCGCGGGAGACTTGAGGCGCCGCGTCGTCCATCGGGGCGGCGCTAGTTCGGCTGGCTTCTCGCCCGGTAGACTTGGTCCGGCGTGCGGCCCAAGTCGATGATCTCGGCGATCTTGTCGTGCTCCAGCCGGTAGGTCTGCTCGTACTCGATGCGGCGCGTCGCGTGCCGCGGGCTGACCAGCACCGAGATCAGCCCGCCCCGCGGCCCCACGAGCGCGACCCGCGAGCGCTCCTCCGCCATCTGCTTCACCAGGGAGAGTGCGGCCGCCCGCCCCTCGCGCGCACCCTCCCGCGTCCGCACGACCACGCGCTCATCGAGCATCGCCTCGACGGCGCTCCAGTCGCGGCTCGCGCGGGCCTCCCGCGCCCGCTGGTGGAACGCCTCAAGGGTCGCAATTTCTCTGGTTTCGGGGGCGAAACGCGACATGCCGATACTCATGGGGAAAGGAGGCGCCGCTAGTATAGCTTACGGGCTTCGGGGGCGGCCAACCGGGCCCTACCCGTCCAGGCGCTCGCTCAGATAGGGAGCAAGGTCGGCGATGGGCATTCGCACCTGCTCCATGCTGTCCCGCTCGCGGACCGTGGCCTGTTGGTCGTCGAGCGACTCGAAGTCGACAGTGACGCAGAACGGTGTGCCGATTTCGTCCTGCCGACGGTAGCGCCGTCCGATGGACTGCGCGTCGTCGTACTGCACGTCCCAGCGGCCGCGCAGAGCGTCGTAGACCGAGCGCGATAGCTCCCGCAGGGGCGGCTTGCGGCTCAGGGGGAGGACCGCAACCTTCACCGGCGCGATGCTGGGGCTGAAGCGGAGCACCACGCGCACCTCGTCCTTGTCCTGCTCCTCGTCGTAGGCGTCGGCGAGGAAGGCCAGCACCCCGCGGTCGGCGCCCGAGGCCGGCTCGATCACGTAGGGCACGAAGCTCTCCTTGGACTCATCGTCGAAATACTTGAGCGCCTTGCCGCTGTGCGCGCTGTGCTGCGTCAGGTCGAAGTCGCCGCGGTTCGCGATCCCTTCGAGCTCGCCCCAGCCCCAGGGGAAGGCGTATTCGATGTCCGACGTTCCCTTCGAGTAGTGTGAAAGCTCATCGGGGTCGTGGGGCCGGATGCGGAGGTTCTCCGCCTTGATCCCGTGACGCGTCCACCAGTCGAAGCGCTCCTTCACCCAATACTCGAACCACTCCTCGTCCGCCCCCGGCTTCACGAAGTACTCCATCTCCATCTGCTCGAACTCGCGGCTGCGGAAGATGAAGTTCCCCGTCGTGATCTCGTTGCGGAAGGACTTGCCCTGCTGCGCGATGCCGAAGGGCAGCTTCTTCCGCGTCGTCGTCCGCACGTTCTCGAAGTTCACGAAGATGCCCTGCGCCGTTTCGGGGCGGAGGAAGGCCGTCGCGGCGTCGTCCTCCACCGGCCCCACGTGCGTCTTGAACATCAGGTTGAACATCCGTGCCTCGGTCAGATCGGACGAGCCGCAGCTCGGGCACGAGAGCGCCCCATTCTCGCTCGGCAGCGCGGGGTCGTCGGCGCGGAAGCGGTGGCGGCACTGCTTGCAATCGACGAGTGGGTCGGTGAAGCCGGCGATGTGCCCCGACGCCTCCCAGACCTTGGGGTGCATCAGGATCGCGGCGTCCAGCCCCACCACGTCGTCGCGCTCCCGCACCATCGCCCGCCACCACGCGTCCTTCACGTTGCGCTTGAGCTGCACGCCCAGCGGGCCGTAGTCCCACGTCGAGGCCATGCCGCCGTAGATCTCGCTGGACTGAAAGATGAAGCCGCGCCGTTTCGACAGCGAGGCGAGCTTCTCCAGCGTAATCGGTCCGGGTTGGGCGGGGTCGGGCAAGGGACGGCCTCCATGAGCGGGCTTCGGGTGCGGCGTGCTCAGGAATCCATCGTAGCAGGCGGCGGCAATCTTGGGCCGCGGAGCGCCCCACCGTCGGAGCGGCTACAATCAGCACAGCAACGTCATCATGAAAGAGACCACCCCATGAAAGACATCGTCATCGCCGGAGCGGCTCGCACCCCCATCGGCAAGTTCGGCGGCGCGTTCGCCGGCGTCTCCGCCACCAAGCTCGGGGCCAAGTCCATTGAGGCCAGTATCGAACGCTCGGGCGTCGATCCCGCCGACATCGACTACACCGTGATGGGCAACGTCCTCTCCGCCGGCGTGGGGCAGGCCCCGGCCCGGCAGGCCGCCATCGGCGCCGGCGTGCCCGACTCCGCCTCGGCCCTCACCATCAACAAGGTCTGCGCCTCCGGGATGCAGGCCATCATCCTCGCCGCTCAGGCGGTGCAGTGCGGCGACGCCGACGTGGTCGCCGCCGGCGGCATGGAGAACATGTCTCGCGCCCCACACATGATCGTCGACAGCCGCACCGGCTTCCGCATGGGCGACGTCGCAGCCGCCGACCACATGCTCGCCGACGGCCTCTGGTGCCCGTTCGAGAACCGTCACATGGGCGACTCGGCCGAGGCCATCGCCGGAAAGTACGCCGTCACTCGCGAGGCGCAGGACGCCTTCGCCGCGCGCAGCCACCAACGCGCCCTCGCCGCGGCGGGCGAGGGTCTCGTCGAGGACGAGATCGTCCCCATCGAAGTCCGCGCCCGCAAGGAGACCGTCACCGTCGCCCGCGACGAAGGCCCCCGCGAGGGCGTGTCGCCGGAGACGCTCGGCAAGCTGCGGGCCGCCTTCCCGCCCGGCGAAAGCGTCACCGCAGGCAACGCTTCCCAGATCAGCGACGGCGCGGCCAGCGTCGTCGTCATGGACGGGGCCCGGGCCGAGCGGGGCGGGCCGGGGCCGATGGCCCGCATCGTCGGCTACGCCCACGCCGCCCTCGACCCCGCCTGGCTCTTCGACGCCCCCGTGCTCGCGGCGCGCCTCCTCCTCGAAAAGACCGGCGCCAACCTCGACGACTTCGGCCTGATCGAGGTCAACGAAGCCTTCGCCGCGCAAGTCCTCGCCAACGGCGGCGTCCTCGGCTGGGACTGGGACCGCGTCAACGTTCGGGGCGGCGCCGTCGCCATCGGTCACCCCATCGGCGCCAGCGGCGCCCGCATCGTCGTCACCCTCATGCACGCCATGAAGGAGCGGGACGTCGAGCGGGGCCTCGCCGTCGTCTGCCACGGCGGCGGCGGCGCCGTGGCCCTCGCCCTCGAAGCCCTGTAACCTTGCCCCCCTGGCATGGCCTATAATGTGTCGCGCCGTTCGGGCCGCGGGAGGTCTCCTTGAGTAAGTGGCAGGAGTTGGAGTCGCGCGTCTACATGACGACGGGGCGGCGCGTTCCGCTGACCATCGAGCGCGGCGAGGGCGTCCGCGTCTGGGACGACGAGGGGAACGAATACCTCGACTTCGTGGGCGGATGGGCCGTCGATACGCTCGGCCATTGCCACCCAATCATCGTGAAGGCGCTGGAGGAGCAGGGCCGCCGGCTCATCCAGACCTCGAACCAGTTCTACACCATCCCCCAGCTTCAACTCGCCGAGTTGCTCATCGACAACAGCTGCATGAGCCGCATTTACGTCTGCAACAGCGGCGCGGAGGCCAACGAGGGGGCAGTGAAGCTGGCGCGGAAGTACGGACGCCTCCACCGCAACGGCGCCTACGAGGTCATCACCGCGCTCAACTCCTTCCACGGTAGGACGCTGGCGATGGTCTCGGCGACGGGGCAGCCCGCCCACCAGGCGAACTACCAGCCGATCCCCGAGGGCTTCGTCAACGTGCCGTACGACAACGTGGAGGCGATCATGGACGCCACCACGGAGAAGACGTGCGCGGTGATGCTCGAGGCGATTCAGGGCGAGGCCGGCGTGATCATTCCCGACGCGGGCTATCTGGCCGCGGTGCGCGCTTGGTGCGACGAACAAGGGCTGCTCCTCATCCTCGACGAGATCCAGACCGGCATCGGCCGGCTGGGCACGCTGTTCGCCTATCAGCAATACGGGGCCGAGCCCGACATCATGACTCTGGCTAAAGGGATGGGCGGGGGCGTGCCCATCGGCGCCTTCCTGGCAAACGACAAGGCAGCGGTGTTCACCCCCGGCGACCACGGCTCGACCTATGGGGGCAACCCCCTGACCTGCGCCGTGGCGACCGCCGTGGTGAACGAGGTGGTGAACGGGCACGTCCTGGCGAATACGCGCCACGCCGGCGCGCGCCTCACCGCGGGACTCGAAAAGCTGCGCGAGACCTATCCATTCGTCACGGAAACGCGGGGGCGCGGCCTCCTGCAGGCCATCGAGTTCTCCGAAGAGATCGCGCCCGACACCCTCACGGCGTGCCTGGAGAACCGGCTCCTCGTGAACGCGCCGCGCCCCACCTCCATCCGCCTCATGCCCCCTTTGGTGATTAACGATGCCGAGATCGACGAAGGCGTCGAGAAATTGAGTGCCGCGCTCTCGCAAGTCGCTAAGGCCAAGGGCCTCTAGCCGGCGATGAGCGGCCGCCGCGCGCTCAAGAACCCCGCCGGACGGGAACAAAGCATGTCGATGAAGGCCGGCAATGAGCGCTAAGGTCGTGCTGGCGTACAGCGGCGGGCTCGACACGTCCGTCGCCATCCGCTGGCTGCAAGAGCACTATTCGATGGACGTGGTCACCGTCACCGCCGACCTCGGCGGCGGCGTAGACCTCGCCGGCGTGCGGGAGAAGGCCCTGGCGGCGGGCGCTTCCGCGGCCTACGTCGAGGACGCCCGCGCCCGGTTCGTCGACGGCTTCGTCTTCCCCGCGCTCCACGCCAATGCCATGTACGAGGGGGTCTACCCCCTCTGCACCGCCCTGGGCCGGCCCCTCATCGCCGAACTCATGGTCGACGTGGCGCGCCGCGAGGGGGCCGCGGCCATCGCCCACGGCTGCACCGCCAAGGGCAACGACCAAGTGCGCCTCGACGTAAGCGCCCGCGCGCTCGACCCGAATCTGCGCGTCATCGCCCCGGCCCGAGAGTGGGACATGACGGACCGAGCCGACGAGATCGCCTACGCCAAGCGCCACGGCATTCCGGTGGCGGTCTCGCTGGAGAAGCCCTTCTCGATCGACGAGAACCTGTGGGGCCGCAGCGTCGAGGGCGGCGTGCTGGAAGACCTAGCGAACGAGCCGCCCGAGGACGCCTACGCGTTGACGAGGCCGCCCAACGAGACGCCCGACGAGGCGGCCTACGTCACGGTCCGGTTCGAGCGCGGCACGCCCGTGGCGCTCGACGGCGACGCCCTCGACGGCGTCCAACTGATCGAACGCCTGAGCGCCATCGCGGGCGAGCACGGCGTCGGGCGCATCGACCACGTCGAAAACCGCCTCGTCGGCATCAAGTCCCGCGAGGTCTACGAGGCCCCCGCGGCGACGGTGCTCATGTTGGCCCACAAGGCGTTGGAGGCGGTGACCCTCGCCAAAGACCAGCTCCGTTTCAAGGAACGCGTCGCGCAGGAGTACAGCGACTTGGTCTACAACGGACAGTGGTTCTCGGCGATGCGCCGCGACCTCGCCGCCTACGTCGCGAGCACGCAGCGCCACGTCACCGGCTCGGTGCGCGTGCGGCTGCACCGCGGCGGGGCCGTCGTCGTGGGCCGCGACGCCAAGTCTCCGCTCTACCGCCTCGATCTGTCGACCTACGGCGAGGAGGACTCCTTCGAGCATGGGGCCGCCGAAGGCTTCATCAAGCTCTGGGGGCTGCCGGTGGTGACGCAGGCCCAAGCCCAACCGCTGGACGACGACCAAGCCTCATAATCAAAGCCCGGCCGGGACCGGGCCTCAGCAGGAGCCGAACCATCATGGAATATGACTTCAGAGACCGCTTCGGCCGTTACTACGAGGACTTCGAGGTCGGCGACGTCTACAAGCACTGGCCGGGCAAGACCATCAACGAGCACGACAACGATCTGTTCTGCTTGATGACGATGAACCACATGCCGCTGCATCTAGACCTGAACTACGCGCAGCAGACCCAGCACGGCCAGCGGTTGGTCGTGGGGCTGCTCGTGCTCGCCATCGGCGTCGGGATCAGCGTCGTGGACACCAGCGGGCGGGCCGTGGCCGCCCTCGACTACGAGGAAGTGAAGCACCTGGCGCCGACGTTTATCGGCGACACGATCTACTCCTCGACCGAGGTGCTGGAGAAGCGGCTCACCCGAAAGGGCGACCGGGGCATCATCAAGGTGGCGATCAAGATCTGGAACCAGCGCGGCGAGACCGTGATGACGGTCAAGCGCTCCTTCATGGTCTACACCAAAGCGACCTACGAAGCGCTCGACCTCAAGGTCCCCGGGCGAGACTAGGGCGGGGCCGGGCGCGCCGCGTCCGGTTTCCCGCGGGCAAAGGAGCATCGTGGCTGAAGAAAAGCTTGCCGAGTCTGAGGCAAGCGACCAACCCGCCGACGAGCAGCAAGACGGCGAGCCCACTGCCGGCGACCAAGCCGCCGCGCAGGAGGATGCGCCGCGCGGCCATCTCCTCGACCGTGCCCGCGCGGCGCGGGACAAGACTCCCGCGAGGGCGTCCCGCGCCCGGCTGTCGAAACCGATGGCCGAGTCGGTGCGCAGCTACACCGCTTCGATCGCCTACGACAAGCGGCTGGCCCCCTACGACGTCGCCGGAAGCATCGCGCATGCCATGATGCTTGCCAAGCAGGGGATCATCTCGCGGGCCGAAGGACGGCAGATCGTCGCGGGGCTCCAGCGCATCGCCGACGAAATCGAACGAGGGACCTTCTACTTCCGCGACGTGTACGAAGATGTCCACCTCAACGTCGAAGCGCGGCTAGTCGAGATCGTGGGCGACGTGGGCGGCAAGCTGCACACCGCCCGGTCGCGGAACGATCAGGTCGCGCTCGACATGCGGCTTTTCACCAAGGACGCCATCAAGGACGCGATTAACGGGCTCAACGACCTCCGGGGCCGCATCCTCGACAAGGCCGAGGCCCACATCGACGCCGCTATGCCGGGCTACACCCACATGCAACGGGGCCAGCCGGTCTTGCTTTCGCATCATCTCCTCGCCTACTCCGAAATGTTCGAGCGTGATACGGAGCGATTCCGCGAGATTCTGCGGCGGACGGACGTGATGCCGCTGGGGAGCGGCGCTCTGGGCGGCGCCCCCTACCCGCTAGACCGCCCCTACCTGGCGCGGCGCCTCGGCTTCTCGCGGGTGAGCAACAACAGTATGGACGCCGTCTCCGACCGCGACTTCGTGATCGAGTACCACGCCGCGGCGAGCCTGGCGATGATGCACCTCTCCCGGCTATCCGAGGAGCTCGTGCTCTGGAGCACGGAGGAGTTCGGGTTCGTCACCCTCGACGACGCCTACGCCACCGGCAGCAGCATGATGCCCCAGAAGAAGAACCCCGACGTGGCCGAACTGGCGCGGGGACGCACCGGCCGCGTCTACGGCAACCTGACCGCCGCGCTGACCATGATGAAAGGGCTGCCCCTCGCCTACAACCGCGACCTGCAGGAAGACAAGGAGCCCCTCTTCAACACCGTCGACATCCTCACCTCCAGCCTTCGCGTGATCGGAGAGACGCTGGCGAGGCTCGATTTCGAGACCGACCACATGCAGGAGGTCGCGGAGCGCGGGTACGCCCTCGCGACGGACGTGGCCGACTATCTGGTGAAGCGGGGCGTGCCCTTCCGAGAGGCCCACGGCATCGTAGGCGAAGTAGTACAGCACGCCATCAGTCAGGGAGTCAGCCTAGCCGAGCTAAGCCTCGAAGAGTACCGTTCCTTCTCCGAGAAGTTCGACGAGGACGTGCGCGCCATCGACGTGCGGAGTGCGATTGCTTCGCGGAGCGCGGTGGGCGGCACCGCGCTCTCGGCGGTCGCGGAGGAGCTTGAGGCGGCGAAGAAACGCTTCGCCGCGGGCGTCGCCAAACTTTCCTGGAAACGGCGTTGAGCGGCACACCGATAAAGATCGCGCCGTCGATTCTCTCCGCCGACTTCGCGCGCCTCGGCGAGCAGGTCGCGGAGGCCGAGGCCGCCGGCGCCGACTACATCCACGTGGACGTGATGGACGGCCACTTCGTGCCCAACATCACCGTCGGGCCGCTCATTGTCGAGGCCCTGCGCCCCCACACGAAGCTGCCGCTCGACGTGCACATTATGATCGCGGAGCCGGAGCGCTATATCAAAGACTTCTGCGCCGCGGGCGCGGATATCCTCACCTTCCACGCCGAGGCCACGCCGCACCTCCACCGCGCAATTCAGCACATCAAGGAGTGCGGAGTGAAGGCTGGCGTTTCGATCAATCCCGCCACGCCGTTGGCGGCCATTGAAGAAGCGCTCCCCTTCGCCGACCTCATACTCGTCATGTCGGTGAATCCCGGCTTCGGGGGGCAGAGCTTCATCCCGGAGACGCTGCCCAAAGTCGCCCGGCTACGCCGGATGCTCGACGAAGGCGGCCACGACGCCGAGCTCGAGATCGACGGCGGCATCAAGCCGGAGACGGCGCCGGACGCCGTGCGCGCGGGAGCCCGGGTCCTGGTCTCAGGATCGGCGGTCTTCAACGACCGCGAGAGCGTCGCCGCCGCCAT
Source organism: Dehalococcoidia bacterium (assembly GCA_965261455.1). Classification (GTDB taxonomy): domain Bacteria; phylum Chloroflexota; class Dehalococcoidia; order SHYB01; family SHYB01; genus DAOUKH01. The sequence continues at coordinate 1,676,026 of OZ253453.1, forward strand.
CGCGAAGCTGCGCGGAAGCGTGGCGTCGGTGGCGGCTTAGCGACCTGGGGCGAGGCCGGCGCGCGTTAGCCCTGTTTGCTCTTGCGGGGCGGCTTGTAGAGGGCGCGGAGATCGCGGGCGGCGATGTAGACCTGCTGGCGGCGGCCGTCGAGCTCGATGGTCGCGCGCTGCATGTTCGGCTTCCACGTGCGCTTGGTGTGGCGCTTCGAGTGGCTGACGTTGTAGCCGAAGGTGACTTTCTTCGAACTGATTCTGCGCGCGGTCATGGGTCTCGCCTCACCGTTGCGAGCCGCCGGACAGGCGGCTTTTGCCCTTCAGAATGGCCTCGGTTAGAATACCACTCCACCGGTCAACCGGCAAACGAAACAGAGGGCGATACGCCAGAGCGGGGTGATCTCCCATGGATCCCGAAGCTTCCACACCGCCGGACGGACCGCTCGACGGGCCGGACATCCGCGAGATGTTTGCCGCCGCCACGCGGCACCTCGAACGCCACGCCGAGGCGATCAACGCCCTGAACGTCTTCCCCGTGCCCGATGGCGACACGGGCACGAACATGCTGCTGACCATGCAGGCAGCGATGCAGGCCATCCCCGACGATGCCCCCGCGGCGCACGAAGTGCTCGCGGCCATGGCCCACGGCTCGCTGATGGGCGCGCGGGGCAATAGCGGCGTGATCCTCTCGCAGATCGTCCGCGGCTTCCACGTCGTCGCCGCGGAGGCGGATCTCCTCGGAGGCCGGCTGCTCACCGACGCCCTGCGCGAAGGCGCGGCCCGCGCCTATCAGTCCGTAACCAAGCCGGTCGAGGGAACGATGCTCACCGTGGCGCGGCAGACAGCGGAGGCGTGCGACGCCAAGTTCGGCGCAGCCGACGCGCCGCCGGCCGACGTGCTCGCCGCGGCATGCGAGGCGGCGCAATCGTCGCTGGCGCGCACACCCTTGCTCCTTGAAGTGCTCCGCGACAACGGCGTCGTCGACTCCGGCGGCCGGGGCGTCGTCGTGATCCTCGAAGGAGCGCTCTCCTTTCTCACCGGCATCGAGCCCCCCGCCCCGGAGGAGACGGCGGGCCTGGCCGTCGCCGCCGCCTACACTCAGGGCGATCATGGCGAGGACGAGTTCGGCTTCTGCAGCGAGTGGATCGTCGAGCGCAGCGCGCAGGACACGGACGCCCTCCGCGAGACCCTCGGTAGCCTGGGAACGTCGCTCGTCGTCGCCGGCGACCAAGAGCTCGTCAAAATCCACCTGCACACCGAGGAGCCCGCGGAGATCCGCGCCCTCCTCGATAGTTTGGGGAACGTCCTCGCGGAGAAGGTCGACGACATGTCGGCGCAGCACCGGACGTTCTCTGACAGCGTCGGCGGCGCACCGCCGGGCAAGACAGCCGTGGTGGCCATCGCCAACGGGGATGGGCTGATCGAGGTGCTCCGGGGGCTCGGCGCGACCTCGATCGTGCAAGGCGGGCAGACGATGAACCCCAGCACTAAGGACATTCTTGAAGCCATCCAGTCGGCGGGGCTTGACGACATCGTCGTGCTTCCCAATAACGGCAACATCGTGCCCTCGGCGCGGCAGGCCGCTGAATTGGCCGAGGGGATGCGGGTGCACGTCGTGCCCACCACCAACGTCGTCCAGGGCATCGGGGCCATGCTGTCGTTCAACTACGAGGCCGCCGCCGAGGAGAACCACGAGACCATGACCCGCTCGATGGGCCAGGTCAGCGCCGGCGAGGTGACCATCGCCGTGCGAGACTCAACGGTGGACGGCAAGCCCGTCGCCGAAGGTGACGCCATTGCCTTCATCGGCAAGTCCCTGATCGCGTCGGTGAAGTCGGTGAACGAGGCGCTGACGGCGCTCGTCGACGTGATGGTGGAGGACGACGACGAGGCCAGCGTCACGCTCTACTACGGCGCGGACATCACGGAAGATGAAGCCGGGGCCGCGGTCGAGATGCTTTCGAAGCGCCACGCCGACGCCGAGGTCGAGGCGGTCTACGGCGGACAGCCGCACTATCCTTACCTCGTCGCCGTCGAGTAACAAACCGGCCCAAGCCTTGAGAGATCTGTCCCTGAGGGAGGCGCAGCATGAGCTTCAAAGTAGTAGCCGACAGCACATGCGACTTGCCCGCCGACATAGCCAAAGAATCAGGGGTCTTCATTGTGCCGGCCACGGTGCAGTTCGGCACTGAGAGCTACCGCGACGGCGTCGACATCACGCGGGCGGAGTTCTACCAGCGCCTCGTTACGGACCAACAGCACCCCACCACCGCGCAGCCGTCGGTGGGAGCCTTCCTCGAGGCCTACCGTGAGGTGAGCTCCGACGCGGACGAAATACTGTCGGTCCATATCTCGTCGAAGCTGAGCGGGACGTACAGCTCGGCGACGCAAGCGGCGAAGGAACTGAGCGACGGCCCGCGGGTCGAGGTATACGATTCGCTGAACGCGTCGCTGGGCGTGGGGCTGCTGGTGCGCGGGGTCGCGGAGATGGCGCGGGCGGGCGGATCGCTGGACGACGCCGTCGCCTGGCTCGACGCGCGCCGCGACCGCGTCGAGACGCGCGTGTCCGTGTCCACGCTCAAGTACCTGGTGCGCGGCGGAAGGGCGAGCCGCTTGCAAGGCTTTTTTGGCGGACTGTTGGACATTCGCCCCATCATCCAATTGATCGACGGCGAATTGCGCCCCGCCGATCGGGTACGCAGCCGGAAACGCCTCCTCCGACGACTCGAGGAGGTGGTCGCAGCCCACGGCGAGGGCATGACGCTCGGCGTGCTTTATAGCGCAGACCCCGCGGATGCCGAGACCCTCGCCGAGCGTTGCACGCAATACACACCGCGGGAGCGGATCATGAGCGCCGAGTGTTCACCCGCGCTCGGGAGCCACCTCGGACCCGGCGCGCTGGGCATAGCCATCCTCCCCGACGGCGACTAAGCGTCTCCGTCGGAACGTAAGGGGAACGAGACGACCAACGTCACGTCCGGCGACGCGCCAAAGCTGGCCCGTCAACTGCGTAAGGTCCTCGAACTCGAGGCGAGCCGGGGCTACGACGACGGGGCGGTCGTCGGCGGGCTCGACAAGTTCCTCGAACGCTGGGGCGCCGAGGCGCTCCGCGCGGTTCCCAATCCGGTGCGCGCGAATCTCCAGCGCCTGGGCGTGGCTTCGCCGCTGTACGCCACGAAGTCGCCCGCCGAACGTGAGGGCTGGATCGGCGACGCCCTCCGCATCGCCGCGCTGCTTGACCCCGAAGGCGAGCCGCCACCCTCGAAACCACCGGCCCCGCGCGCCGCGCAAGCCCCGCCAAAGCCCAAGGGGCGTCCCACGCCACCGGCTCCCCGCTCAAGCGCACGCAGCAGCGCGCCGTTTCTCCGGCCCGGTCAGGGCCTAGCCACTCCACTGGCGGAGATCGCGACCATCGACGCCAGAACGCTGAAGCGGCTGGCGAAGCTCAACCTAGAGACCGTCGAAGACCTGCTCTTCCACTTCCCGCGCCGCCACCTCGACTTCACCGGCGCACACCCCATCGGTGAACTGACACCGGGCCCCGACCGGACGGTCGCCGGCGACGTGATCGAAGCCAAGGAGACGCGGATGGGCCGCGGCGGGCGCATGCGGGCCTGCGAGGCGGTGATCGGCGACGCGACCGGTTGGGTGCGCGCGGTCTGGTTCAACCAGTCCTATCTCGCCAAGACGCTCAGGGGAAGCAAGATCGCTTTGAGCGGCCGAGTGTCGAATTTCCGTGGGCGCATCGTCTTCGAGAACCCAGAATGGGAGATTATCGGCGGCGGCGAGCAGGTCCATACCGGCGGGCTCATCCCCATTTACGCTCTCACCGAGGGGGTCACCTCGCGGCGGTTGCGCACACTCATCCGGCGCGCCCTCGACGAGGCCGGCGGCGCGCTCGTCGACTTCCTCCCGCCCGAGCTGCGCCGCCGTCTGAAGCTAGGCCCCCTGGCCGAGGCGGTGGCCGCGGCCCACTTCCCACCGGACCAGCAAGCCAAGCAGATGGCCCGCCGTCGCCTGGCCTTCGACGAGCTCCTCCTCATCCAGATCGGCGTGCTGCAACGGAAGCGGAGCTGGCAGCGCGAGCTGCCCGGCCGCCCCCTGCTCACCGACCGCGCCCTCATCGACGGATTCCTCGCCTCGCTGGGATTCGAGCCTACGGCGGCCCAGCGCAAGGCCCTGGGCCACGTGACGGATGACCTCGCCCGCTCCGTGCCTATGACCCGCCTGCTCCAAGGCGACGTGGGCAGCGGCAAGACCGTGGTGGCGCTGGCCGCGCTCCTCACCGCGGCGGCGAACCGCCAGCAGTCCGCGTTCATGGCCCCGACGGAAATCCTCGCCGAGCAGCACTTCGCCACGGTGCGGAAGCTGTTCGGGCGAGTGATCGGTATGTTTGGCGAGGTCGCCGCGCCGGGGCAGGCGCCGGAGATTCTGCGCGCCGAGCTTCCCTACATGGACCGCCCCATCACCTTCGGGCTGCTCACCGGCGGCGCGACCCGCAAGCGGAAGCAAGAAATCCTCAACATGACCGCCTCCGGCGAGATCGACGTCCTGATCGGCACCCACGCGCTGATCCAGAGGGAGGTCGCCTTCGCGAGCCTCGGGCTGGTGATCGTCGACGAGCAGCACCGCTTCGGCGTCATGCAACGCGCCGAGCTCCGTCAGAAGGGCTACAACCCCCACCTGCTGGTGATGACCGCGACGCCGATCCCCCGCAGCCTCTCCCTCACCGTCTTCGGCGACCTCGATGTCTCCACCATCGACGAGATGCCCCCCGGACGCCTGCCCATCAAGACGAAGTGGGTCGAGATGGAGCGCCGCGACACCGCCTACGCCTTCATACGCCGCGAGATTGAGCAGGGCCGGCAGGCGTTCATGATCTACCCCCTGATCGAGGAATCGGAGAAGCTGGAGGCCGCGGCGGCGGAGCAGGAATACGAGCGCCTCACCCGCGACGTCTTCGCCGACCTACAGTTGGGCCTACTCCATGGGCGCCTCTCCTCCGCCGAGAAGGACCGCGTGATGCGCCGCTTCCGCGACGCGGAGATCGACATCCTGCTCTCTACGGCGGTGGTCGAGGTCGGGATCGACGTGCCGAACGCGACCGTGATGGTGATTGAGTCGGCGGACCGCTTCGGGCTCTCCCAACTACACCAGTTCCGGGGGCGGGTGGGCCGCGGCGAGCACCAGAGCTACTGCATCCTCATCTCGGAGACGGAGGGCGAGGAGGCGCGGGAGCGGCTGCGCGTCATGGAGGAGACCGTAGACGGCTTCGCCTTGGCCGAGGAAGACCTTCGGCTGCGCGGGCCTGGCGAGTTCTTTGGAACGAAGCAGGCGGGTATCCCCGACCTCCGCATGGCCCGCCTCTCCGACGTGGCCATGATCGAGCTGGCGCGAGAAGAGACGCGCGCCATCACCGAAGGCGACCCTCACCTGGAAGCGCCCGAGCACCGCGCCCTCGGCGAGGCGACTCGCCGCTGGTGGCGGGGCCGCGAGGCGGCCCACGGCGAGGCGTGACGCCGCCGGCACACCAAGCGATACAATAGTCCTTCATGGAACGGATTCGAGAGAAGGTGCGGCTCGCCGCGCAAAGCGCGGCGGCGGCGGCGATGCAAGCCGGCGCGCTCCCCGAGGGACCGTTGCCCGAGGGCGACATCCAGCGCCCCCAGAACCCGGAGCACGGCGACTACTCGTCGAACCTCGCCATGAAGTTGGCGCGGCAGGCGCGCATGAACCCGCTCGAAATCGCCGAGCGCATCGCCGGCGCGCTGGCGCCCCTCGACGAGGTCGCTGAGGCCTCGGCGGTCCGGCCCGGATTCATCAACTTCAAACTCGCCGAGGGCTGGCTGACCCGCCAGGTGGAGGCGGTGCTGGAGGAGGGCGAGGTCTACGCCGACAGTGCCGTCGGCGCGGGCCGCAAGGTCCAGGTCGAGTTCGTGAGCGTCAACCCGACGGGCCCGGTCCACGTGGGGCACGCCCGGGGCGCGGTGCTGGGCAGCACGTTGGCGAACGTCCTCGCCGCCGCCGGTTTCGACGTGGTACGCGAGTATTACGTCAACAACGCCGGCAACCAGATGGACAACTTCTACGCCTCGCTCTACGCCCGCGCCGCGCAGTCGCTGGGCATGGACGCCCCCTTGCCCGCCGACGGCTACGCCGGCGATTACGTGACCGACGCGGCGCGCCGCATTCTCGAAGACGCGCCCGACCGTGAGGAGCTCGAACGACTCGTCCGTGGCGGCGACTCTAGAGAAGCGACCCAGAGGCTGGGCGAGGCGGGTCTCCCCCTCATGCTCGATCTGATCCGCACCGACCTCGAAGCCTTGGGCGTCGAGTTCGACGTCTGGTTCAGCGAACGGTCGCTCTTCGAGCCGGAGAACGGGGTCGCCTCCCGCTACGAAGCGTCGATGGGGGCGCTGCGCGAGAGCGGATATCTCGCCGAGCGCGAGGGGGCGACGTGGTTCACCTCGACGAGCCTCGGCGAGGACAAGGACAACGTCGTGGTCCGCAGCAACGGGACGCCGACGTACTTCGCCTCGGACATCGCCTACCACCGCGACAAGTTCGGGGCACGGGGCTTCGAGCGGGTGATCGACATCTGGGGCGCCGACCACCAAGGGCACACCCCGCGCATGAAGGCGGCGATGGCCGCGCTGGGCTTCGATCCGGAGCGCCTGGTCTTCGTGCTCGCCCAACTCGTCACCCTGAAGCGGGGCGGCGAGACGATCAAGATATCGAAGCGCTCCGGCGACCTGATCACCCTGCGGGAAGTCGTCGACGAGGTGGGCCGCGACGTCTGCCGCTTCTACCTGCTCTCACGCTCCGCCGACAGCCAGATGGACTTCGACCTAGAGGCGGCGAAACGCCAATCGCAGGACAACCCGGTCTACTACGTCCAGTACGCCCACGCGCGGATCGCGAGCATCCTCCGCCTGGCCGAGGAACGCGGCATCGACTATGCGGACGGCGGCGTCTCGCTGTTGACGCACGAGGCAGAGCTGGCGCTCATCCGGAAGATGCTGGGGCTGCCCGAGCTGGTGGACCAGATCGCGGCCTCGCTCGAACCACACCACCTTCCCCACTATGCCCAGGAGCTTGCCGCCGCCTTCCACCACTTCTACAAGCATTGCCGCGTCGTGTCCAACGACATGGCGCTCACGGCGGCGCGCTTGAAGCTGGTGAAGGCGGCGCAGACGGCGCTGGCCCGCGCGCTCGGCCTCATGGGCATGTCGGCCCCCGACACGATGTAGCGCCGGCGCGCGGCCTCCTACGCCCCAGGACGCTGTCCGCGGTTGACCACCAGCGTCGCGGCGATCATGTCGTGCAGGGCCTGCTTCCTTTGCGTCCAGAGCGGCATCAGGAAGCCGATGAGAAGGATCAGGGTGGAGGGGATCTCGGCAAGCCACCGTCCGGTCGCGTGCAAAAAGCCGATCTGCCGGCCGTTGTAGCCGGTGACGGCGATGCCGAGCGCTAGTTTGCCCAGCGTTGCCTGGTACGGCGAGCTGTGCATCCCCGCGTAGTAGAGCCAATTCGCCACGAAGCTAATGACGTAGACCTCGATCCGGTCGTCATTCGAGCCCTGTTCCCATCCCGCGGCGGCGGCAACGATCGTGGTGATGACTATGTTCACCAGGATCAGGACGATGATGTCGATGAGCCGGGCGCCCACGCGCTTCCCGAACCCGGCGTAGCCGGCCGAGGGAGGGGCCTGCGAGCCCGCGGGCGGCGGCGTCCCCGGCGGGACGTAGTCCGCCGGCCGCCCGACCGCCGAGCGAAGGTCGTGGCCGCAGGTGCCACAGAACGCCGCGTTGTCGCTGTTTTCGTTCGTGCAGTTCGGGCAGAACATGGCGCGGTCGGGCTATCCCGCCGGCGGGGCGGGGATGTCGTCGGGCCAGACAGCAACGCGCTGTTCGCGGAGCTCGCGGCGGTACGCCTCGTCATAGCCGAGTTCGGCGAGGATTTCCTCGCTGTGCTGGCCGATCAGGGGCGGCGGACCCCAGATGTGGCCCGGCGAATCCGAGAGGCGTACCGTCTCGCCGACCTCGCGCATCATGCCGTAGGTCGGGTGCCAGTACTCGGCGATGAGCCCGCTCTCGAGGTTGCCGTCGTCGCCGAAGAGCTTGCCTATCCCGTCGTGGGCAGAGACCTCGCAGGGGACGCCGGCGGCGTCGAGGGCGTCGAACCACTCGCGGGCGTTCCGCTCCTTGAAACGTGCCTCCAGCGTCACGGCAAGCTCGGCGCTCGACTCCCGGGCCTCCGTCGTCACCCAGCGGGGATCGTCGGCCAGCTCGGGCGCGCCCATCGCCCCGCACATGGCGCGGAACTCGCGCTCCGTGGGCACGACGATGCAGATCCAGTCTTCCTTGGTCTCGTACAGGCGGCACATGGGACCGAAGCCGGTCTGGGCCTGGTCGAGCTCGTATTGCGGCGAGAGCGTGCCGTCGGGCAGGTAGTACATGTCGGACGTGAAGAGCATCCCCGAGACCATCTGCGGGCATTGGATCATCTGGCCATCGCCGGTCTGGGCGCGGTGATTCAGCGCCATCATGATGCCGACGGCCCCCATAAGGCCGTTGCCTGGGTCCATGTTGACCGAGGAAAGGGTCATCGTCGGAGGGTTGCCCTTGCCCGCCACGGCCGTCTCGATACCGACGAGGGCGGAGACGAGCGGCTCGAAGCCGGGCTGGTCTTTGCGGGGGCCAACGGTGCCGAAGGCGGGCGAGTACAGGTAGATGATGTCCTCGCGCAGCCCTTTCGCGGTCTCGTAGTCGATCCCCAGCCGCTCGGCGACGCCGGGCCGCATGTTGTGGGTGACCACGTCGGCCTCGGCCATCAGCTTGTGCGCGACGACCTTCCCTTCCTCCGTGCGCAGGTCGAGGGCGATGGCGCGCTTGTTCCGCTGGCAGCCGTTGAACGGACCGGGGCTGCGCCGCAGTGGGTCGCCGGTAACCTGCTCGACCTTGATTACCTCAGCCCCAAGATCGGCGAGGAGCTTGCTCGCGTACGGCCCCGCGAAGAAGATGCCGAAGTCGAGGATTTTCAGGCCTTCCAGCGCGTAGGTCATGACGGCGGCTCCTTTCCCGGCGAACGGCGCACTAGATCACGCCGAGCGCGCGCAGCCCCTCGATCTCCGCGGCCGAGTAGCCCGCCTCGGCCAACGCCTCGTCGGTGTTCGCACCGCGGGGCGGGGCCGACGACTGAATCGCCCCCGGCGTCTTCTCGAACTTCAAGTACATGCCGACCTCGTCGAGATCGCCGAGCATGGGGTCATGGACGGTCTGGACGAAGCCGTTGGGCCTTGCCTGCGGGTCGCGGAGCGCGCCGCCGGGCGGCTCGACGGGGAGGGCGGGGATGTCCTGGCGCTTGAGCATGTCGAGCGCCTCCTCGCGAGTATGCGTCGCGTACCACTCCGTGGCCCCGGCGCGCATCTCCGCCCACATCTCCTCGGTCTGCTTCTTGTCCATGAACTGGGGCATCTCGACGCCCTCGACGAAGCGGTCGTACGCGCCCTGCGCCCCGGTGTGCATATGGAGCCACTTGCCGTCGCCGCACTGGAAGAGATCGACGAGCAGCTTGCGGTCCCAGAAGCTGACGTTGAAGCTGTCGCGGCCCTTCTCCGCGGTGGCCCACTGCATCGTGAGCATGGAGAGCGCTCCCTGACGGAGCGACGTGTCGACGTGCTGGCCGAGGCCGGTGGTCTCGCGGATGTAGAGGGCGGTCAACGTGCCGATCATGGCAAGGAAGGAAGTCGGTGTGCTCGCCATCGAGAAGCCGACGAACTTGGGGCCGTCGCGGAAGCCCGGCTGGAGCTCCTGCAGGCCCATACGGGCCTGGATCAGGCCGTCGTAGCCGGGGCGGTCGCGGTCCTCCCCATCCTGACCGTAGCCGCTGATGGAGGTGTAGACCACCCTGGGGTGCTTCGCGTGGACCGTCTCCCACCCGAAGCCGTACCGGTCGGCGACGCCGGGCTGGAACGACTCGATGAGGACGTCGGCACCGGTGAGGAGCCGGTCGAGCGCCTCGACGCCCTCGGGCCGGAAGACGTCGAGGGTGACACTGCGCTTGCCGCGGTTCCACACGACGTAGCCGGGATGGGCGGAGAGTGGGTCGGCCCTCGGCGATTCGATGCGAATCACGTCGGCGCCGTAGTCGGCCATGATCATACCGGCCATAGGCCCGGCGATGCCCCAGGTGAGGTCGAGGACGCGTTTGCCTGTCAGCGGACCGCTCATTGTGCCCGAATCCTACCAGATGCGTAGTGCGCGGTGCATCCCGCACTCGTTGACGCCTTCCCGAAGCCTTTCGTATCCTGTCTTGGTGATCGACCGCCTCGCCAACCTTCGCCAGGACGCGCTCGACGCGCTCGGGGCGGTGTCGTCCCCCGCCGAGCTCGAAGACTGGCGGATAACGTATTTGGGCCGCAAAGGCCCCCTCACCGAGATCCTGCGCGGGTTGGGCCAAGCCCCGCCCGAAGAGCGCCGGGAGGTAGGCGCGGCGGCCAACCGGCTCAAGCAGGAGCTCGAATCGGCCCGCGAGGCCCAAGAGGCAGCCCTGCGGGAGGCGGCGGTCGACGCGCTGACGTCGCGGGACGCGATCGACGTGACGCTGCCCGGCAGGCCGGCCCTCCGTGGCCATCTTCACCCCACGACTCTGATGATCCGCGAGATCACGGGCGCCTTCGCCGCGATGGGCTTTCAGGTGGTCGAGGGGCCCGAGGTCGAGTGGGACCGCTACAACTTCGAGGCCCTGAACATCCCGCCCGACCACCCCGCCCGCGAGCAGCACGACACCTTCTGGATCGACGAGAGGGACGACGCCGGTGCGCGGCCCATGCTCCTGCGGACACACACCTCGCCGATGCAGATCCGCTTCATGGAGAACCACCGGCCGCCGGTGCGCGTGATCGTCCCCGGCAAGGTCTACCGCTACGAGGCCACTGACGCGACCCACGAGTGGCACTTCCACCAGGTCGAGGGTCTTGCCATCGACGAGGGCATTTCCTTCGCCCACCTGAAAGGGACGCTCTACGAGTTCGCCAAGCGCGTCTTCGGCGTCGAGCGCAAGGTCCGGTTCCGCTGCGACTACTTCCCCTTCGTCGAGCCCGGCGCCGAGATGGCCATCGACGACGGCAAGGGCGGCTGGCTCGAAATCCTGGGCGCCGGCATGGTCCACCCCAAGGTCCTCGAAGGCGTCGGCTACGACCCGGAGCGCTACACCGGCTTCGCCTTCGGCATGGGCGTGGAGCGCATCGCCAACTTGAAGTACGGCATCGACGACGTCCGGCTCTACTACTCCAACGACGTGCGGTTCCTCCGCCAGTTCTAGGCTTGTCTAACCCATGAAAGCGCCACTCTCCTGGCTCCGCGACTATGTCGATATCGACGCTGCGCCGGCGGAGCTCGCCCATAGCCTGACCTTGGCCGGCATCGAGGCCGAGGGCTTCGAGGTCGTGGGAGAGCACTGGGACGGCGTCGCCGTGGGGCTGGTGACGGCGGTCGAGCCGCACCCCAACGCCGACCGCCTCCGGTTGGCCACGGTGGACACCGGCGACGGCATGGCCCAAGTGGTCTGCGGCGCCCCCAACGTCGCCGCGGGGCAGAAGATCGCCTTCGCCCGCGAGGGGGCAACGCTCATCGACGCCCACACCGGGCGGATCTCCAAGCTCAAGGCAGCCAAGATCCGCGGCGTCGAGTCGCGTGGCATGGTCTGCTCCGAGCGTGAGCTCGGCCTCTCTGAGGAGCACGAGGGCATCCTCGTCCTCGACGACGACGCCCCCTTGGGTCGGCCGCTCGCCGACTACCTCGGCGACGTCATCTTCGACTTCGCCATCACCCCCAACCGGCCCGACCTCCTCTCGATTCTCGGCCTAGCGCGGGAGGCGGCAGCGCAGACGGGCCGCGCCGCCCGCGAGCCCGACCTCGACTACGCCGAGGAAGGCCCCGCCGCCGCATCGAAGACCAGCGTCGAGATTCTCGACCCCGACCTCTGCCCGCGCTACATCGGCGGCGTCGTCACCGGCGTCACGATCGGCCCGTCGCCCCGCTGGCTGCGGGAGCGGCTCGCCGCCTATGGCTCGCGGTCGATCAACAACGTCGTCGATGTCACCAACTTCGTGATGCTGGAGATGGGGCAGCCGCTCCACGCCTTCGACTACGACCGCCTCGCCGAGAACCGCATCGTCGTTCGGCGCGCGCGCCCCGACGAGTGGATCACCACCATCGACGGCCAACCCCGCGAGCTCGACGCCGACATGCTGGTCATCGCCGACGCCGAGCAGCCCGTCGCCCTGGCCGGCGTCATGGGCGGCGAGGACAGCGAAGTCACCGTCGCGACGGTCAACCTGCTCCTGGAATCGGCGAACTTCAACCCGGCGAACATCCGGCGTACGTCCCAGAAGACGGGCCTCCGCAGCGAGGCCTCGATCAGGTTCGACAAGGGCCTTAGCCCAGAATTGCCCCTGCACGCCGCACGCCGTGCGCTGAAGCTCATCGCCGAGGTCGCCGGCGGCGTAGTCGCCGAAGGACTGGTCGACGCCTACCCCGACGAGCGGCCCCGTCCCACGGTGCGGCTCACCGAGGCGCGGACTGCGCTGGTGCTCGGCGCGGAGACACCATCGAGCGAGGCGTCCGAGCTCCTGGCGCGGCTCGGCTTCGCGGCACGATCCGCGGGCGCAGGCGCGCTCGACGTCACCGCGCCCTACTGGCGTACCGACATCGAGATCGAAGACGACCTCATCGAGGAGATCGCCCGCCTCAAAGGCTACGACTGGGCGCCGACGACCGGCCTCCCCGGCCGTGTCCCCGACTTCGAACCCCAGCCCATGCTCGACCTCAAGCGCGAGGTCCGGGACGAGCTACGGGCTCTCGGATTCGACGAGATCATCACCTACTCGCTCACCAACCCCGAGGTCCAGGCCAAGTCCCGCGTCGAAGACGCGGCGGCCCTACAGGTCGTGAACCCCCTATCGAGCGAGCAGACCGAGCTGCGAAGGAGCCTCCGCGGAGGAGTGCTGCAAACGCTCGCGTCGAACGCGCGCCATGAGGACGGTGTACTGCGCCTGTTCGAGGTGGGGCGCGTCTACCTCCCACGCACGGGCGACCTCCCCGACGAGCGGGAGACCGTGGGGGGCGCCATCACAGGCGCCCGGCGCGACCCCCACTGGGCCGGCGAGGAACCGGGAGTCGTCGACTTCTACGACGCGAAGGGCCTCCTCGACGCCCTCTTCGCGGCCCTCGGCGCAGCGCCGGAGTACGAGGCCGCGCGCGACCCGCTGCTGCACCCCGGCCGCACCGCGTCGGTGCGGGTCGGCGGCGCAGTCGTTGGACTCGTCGGCGAGCTTCACCCCAACACTCTCCGCGCCTTCGACCTCGGCGACGGCCCGTGCGCCTACTTCGAGATCGACCTGGGAGCGCTTCTCGACGCCGCACCTGCCGAGCAACGGCGATACCAGCCGCTGGCCCGCTTCCCCGGCGCCGTCCGCGACCTCGCCCTCGTCGTCGACGAATCGCTGCCCTCGGTCAGCGTCACGGCGATGCTCGAGGCCACGCCGTTGGTGGCGGAGGCGCGTCTCTTCGACGTCTACGCCGGCGACCGTATCGCCGACGGCAAGAAATCCCTCGCCTACCGCATGGTCTGGCAGTCGCCGGGGCGCACCCTCACCAACGAAGAGGTCGACAAGGCCCAGGCCCGCCTCCTCCAGCGTCTGGAGAAGGAGCTCGGCGCCGTCCTGCGGGGCTAGGCACTCTAGATGAAGACGGCCTGGACCGACCCGCCGCTGGCGTCGATGACGCCGCCCGTAATCGCCCCGGCCTGCTCAGAGGCGAGGAAGGCGACGGCGTAGCCGATCTCGCGGGCCTCGACCATGCGCTTGATGGCGCGCTGCTGGGCCATGCGCCGCTCCGCCTCCGCCTCATCGATCCCTTCGCGCTTCGCCTGTTCCGCGATCCTGGTGTTGACGAGCGGGCTGCGGGTCAGGCCCGGATGGACGACGTTGACGGTGATCCCTTCGGGGCCGAGCTCCTCGGCGAGGCTCCGGCTGGTGTGGGAGATGGCCAGGTTGCGCGCACCGCCGCTATAGCCGCTAGGCAGCCGGCCGTTCTGCCCGGCGATATTGACGATGCGTCCCCACCCCTGCTTCTTCATATGGGGCGCGACGGCCCGCGAGCAGCGCACCACGCCCATGTACTTCACGTTCAGGTCTTCCCACATCTTCTCGTCGGTCACCGTGGCTATGGGGCCGTTGGCGAGGCCGCCCGGAACGCCGGCGTTGTTCACCAGCACGTCGACGCGCCCGAACTCGGCGACCACCTGCTCGACCATGGCGTCGACGCTGACGGTGTCGCCAACGTCGGCGACGACGGAAAAGGCGCGCCCGCCCGCGGCATTAATCTCGGCGGCGGCGGCCTCAAGAGGCTCGCGGCGCCGCGCGCAGATCGCGACGACGGCCCCCTCCTCCACCAGCACGTCGGCGATGGCCCGCCCAATGCCCTGGCTGCCCCCCGTCACAATCGCGATGCGTCCTTCAAGACCCAAGTCCATAGTCGAGCCCTCCGTGTTCCCTGGTACGGCGGCCAGCCTAGGCCAGCGCGGCGGCGCGGGTCAAGCGGCGGCAGGGGCGAAGGCCTATGAGTTCAGTGGACGGCGCGGCGTAGCTCAGCCTGGTAGCGCCCTTACCTCCCGCGGTGGAGAAGACCGGCCCCTGCCGCACCGCCATCGTCCTCGTCAATCACCGGCCTCGAACGCCTCCGCCTCTCCACAGGCCCCCACTCTCCTTGGAGCGTTGATGCATTTCTGTGTTTACACTACTATTGCTTCAGATAAGTCGTCCCAAGGAGCGAAGAGCAATGGAGGCCAAGAAGAAAAGACTCACTCTCGACCTGGACCCTCCGGTACAACGGCGCTTGAAAGTCGTTGCAGCGCTCAAGGGAATAAGCATGCGCCAATATTGCCTGACTGCCATAGGCAAGGAATTGGCGAAAGACGAAGTGCAAGGTGTCCCCGACCTGCCCTTCGGTCACGAAGCTTTGGACCGGCTAGACGCCCTCCAAAGGGAGATTTTGGGGGACAAAATTCTTCCAGGTGATTCAGTTGACTTCATCCGGGAGGCCCGCGCGTCCAGGACCACGTCATGAATGGGTTCGTGGTCGTGGACGCGAGTCTGGCGTTCAAGTGGCTAGTGAGAGAGGATCGCTCTGAGCAGGCTCGCGCCCTCTCGCGGTCTTGGGCCAACGAAGGAATCCGAACGGCAGCGCCGCACCTGATGCCCGTGGAGGTGACGAACGCCCTTCATCGGCGGGTGTCACGGGGTGAACTGGCGGTTGAGGACGCGGCTCGGCTTCTGGAATACTTGCTAGCGTCAGGGATCGAGTTGCACGAGACCCCTAACCTTCACGGTAGAGCCCTGGAGTTGGCAAGCCACCTCCGCCAAGGGGCGGTCTACGATGCCCATTACTTAGCGTTGGCGGAGGCCCTCGACTGCGAGTTATGGACCGCGGACGAGAGGTTCTTCCGCGCGGCGGCCGCTGTTGCTCAGAATGTCCGCTGGGTAGGCGACTTCGTTACACCGGGATAGTAAACCAGCGTCGTTAAGCCGCGGATCTTCGACAAACCTAGCCGCCGCACGCCGCGATTTCCTCTTCAGTCTCTACGATCCGGAGAGCGCCGTGGGAAGGCCGGATATTGGCAGCGCGGGTTTGCTAGACTCGGAACGACAGCCTGGGAAACGGCAAGGAGGATGGGATGAGCGGAGAGCTTGTTGGCTACGAACTGCGGGACGGCGTGGCTGTCCTCACGCTGAACGACGCCAAGCGGCGGAATGCGCTTTCCTCCAGGCTGCTGGGCGAGCTCCAGGATCGGCTGCGGCGGATTGAAGAGGACGACGCCGTCCGCGTCGTGGTGCTGCGCTCTGAAGGCCCGGTGTTCAGCTCGGGCCACGACCTGAACGAGATGATTGACCGCGACGCGGAGTCCTACGCCGCTGTCTTCGCCCTCTGCACCGAGGTCATGGAGGCCATCCGGCTGCTTCCCAAGCCGGTCATCGCACAGGTGCAGGGGCTGGCCACCGCCGCGGGATGCCAGTTGGCGGCCACGTGCGACCTGGCCGTCGCCGGCGAGTCCGCCGCCTTCGCCACCCCCGGAGTGCGGATCGGCCTCTTCTGCACCACCCCCGGCGTCGCGCTGGCCCGCGCCGTGCCCTCGACCAAGAAGGCCATGGAAATGCTGCTGACGGGGACGCCGGTGCCGGCGTCCGAAGCCCTGGAGATCGGGCTCGTCAACCGCGTCGTCCCCGACGACGAGCTAGAAGCCAACGTCATGGCGCTGGCCCGCCAGATCAGCGCCGCGAGCGCCCACACTCTGGCCGTCGGCAAGTCCGCCTTCTACCGCCAAATCGAGCTCGACCGCCCCGCCGCCTACACGCTGGCCCAAGAGGTGATGGTGGACAACCTGCTCGACGAGGACGCCCACGAGGGCATCACGGCGTTCCTGCAGAAGCGGCCCCCGCAGTGGAAGCGGTAGGGGCGTCGGCGGCCTTCGCCTGCGGAGGCCCCTACCAACGGCTATAATCGGAGCGCGGCGCGGGGGTAGCTCAGTTTGGTAGAGTCCCTGCCTTCCAAGCAGGTCGTCGCGGGTTCGAGTCCCGTCCCCCGCTCCAAATAGGGCCGGGTGAGGGCCGCAAAGAGGAGGAGCCATGACCGAGCAATCGCTCAAGGACAACTACCGGGGCGTCTTCGATGGGCGCGTCGGGTTCGGCGAGAAGGCCGCCGTGCTCGTCATCGACTTCGTCAACGCCTACACCACCGAGGGCGCGCCGTTCTACGCCCCGCCGGTGGTCGACGCCGTGCGCGAGACCGTCGACGTCCTCGACGCGGCACGGCGGAACGATGCGCCGGTGGTCTACACGCGGGTGATCTACTCCCCGAGCGGCGCCGACGGCGGCGTCTTCGTGCAGAAGGTCCCCGGCCTGCGAACCATGGTGGAGGGGGAGCCCTTCTCGGAGATCGTCCCTGAGCTGCCGCCGGAAGCCGACGAGGTGGTCATCAAGAAGCAGTACGCCAGCGCTTTCTTCGGGACGCCGCTCGCCGCCATGCTGACCAGCCAGCGCGTCGACACGGTGATCCTCACCGGCTGCTCGACGAGCGGCTGCATCCGCGCCAGCGCCATCGACGGCATGCAGCACGGCTTCCGAGTCATCGTGCCGCGGGAGTGCGTCGGCGACCGCCACCCCGGCCCGCACGAGGCCAACCTGTTCGACATCGACAGCAAGTACGGCGACGTAGTATCCAAGGCCGAGGTGCTCGCCTACCTCGAAGGCGAGTCGTAGCCGGTTCCTCGCCTCCTATTTGAAGGCCGGAGCAAGGATGGGTAGACCATGCGCTTCGACATGATCGTCAAAGGCGGGTCCGTCGTAACGCCGGGCGAGGGCGTCATGCGGGCCGACGTGGCGGTGCGCGGCGGCAAGGTCGCGGCGCTGATCGACGACGCCTCCGGCGCCGAGGCCGATGACGTCTACGACGCCTCCGGACTGCACGTCTTCCCCGGCGTCGTCGACCCCCACGTTCACATCGGCCTCGCCGAGGGCTTGGACGATTGGGAGACGGAGACGCGCTCGGCGGCCGTCGGCGGCGTGACCACCGCGCTCACCTATCTCATGGCGGGAACGTCCTACGGGCCGATCGTCGAGGCGAACCTCGACCGCGCCGCGCGGGACTCCGTCGTCGACTACGGCTTCCACCTCGTGCCCTCGGCGCCCGTCCACCTCGACGAGATGGACGAGCACGCCGAGCGGTACGGCATCAAGTCGTACAAATACTTCACCAGCTTCCGGGGCGACGAGGGCGCGTACCTGGGCATATCGGGCACGGACGACGGCTTCATGTATCGCTACTTCGACCAAGTGTCGAAGCTGCCGGGAGGCGTCGCCAACGTCCACCCCGAGAACATCGAGGTCGTCTGGGAGCTGCGCAAGCGGCTGCTGGCGGAGGGGCGCGACGACCTCAAGGCGTGGGACGAGTCGCGCCCCGACTTCGTGGAGGCGCAGAGCGCCGTCGCCGCCGCCTTCTACGCCCACGTTACCGGCTGCCCGCTCTACATCGTCCACGTCAGCGGGCGGCTCGCGCTCAACGAGCTCAGGGCGGCGCGGGAGCGCTACGGCGGGGCCCCGCTCCACATCGAGACGTGCCCCCACTTCCTCACCCACCACTCGGGCATGGAGATCGGTCCGCTGGGCAAGGTCAATCCCCCGCTGCGCTCCGAGGACGACGAGGATGCGCTGTGGGACGGCCTTGCCGACGGCACCGTCGACACCGTGGGCTCCGATCACGTCGCCCGCAAGAAGGGGAGGAAAGAGGGCAGCATCTGGACGTGCAGCGCCGGCTTCCCCGGAAGCGCGACGATTCTCCCCACCCTGCTCAGCGAGGGCTACCACCGGCGCGGCCTTCCCCTGGAACGCATCGCCGAGCTCACCAGCGCCAATCCCGCCCGCATCTTCCACCGCTATCCCCAGAAGGGGACCATCGCCGTGGGGTCGGACGCCGACTTCGCCATCGTCGATCTCGGCCTCGAACAGGAAGTCACCCACGACTACCTGCAGAGCAACGCCGACTACTCCCTCCTCGATGGCTGGCGGCTGACGGGCTGGCCCGTCGCCACGATTCTCGGTGGGAAGCGCATGGTGGAGCGCGGCAAGCTTGTGGGCCCGCGGGGCGCGGGGGCCTACGTCCCCTCCGGCTAGCGCCGCGTCTGAGCGCAATCAAGAAAGAGGCCGCACTATGGAGATCGAACCGCCCGTCATCCTGATGGTCATGGACATGCAGAACGACTTCTGCAGCCGCGAGGGCGCCTTCGCGCGCGCCGGCTTCAGCGTCGAGGGCATCGAGGCCATCATCCCCACGATCAAGACGGTCGTGGAGACCTGCGCCGAGGCGCGCATCCCCATCGTGGCCACGCGGCTGACGATCCTCGAAGACCTCGACGGCAAGGCGATGGGCATGGGCCACCTGCGCACGCTCCGGCCCTTCCTGGTCGAGGCGGGGTTCCGCGCCGGCACGTGGGGCCACGAGGGCATCCCCGAGCTGCCCGAGCCCGACTACCCGGTGCGCAAGTGGGGTTACTCCGCCATCTACCAGACGGAGCTTGAGAAAATCCTGACCGCGCTGGGCGGCAAGACCCTCATCTTCACCGGCATCGCCACCAACGGCGTCGTCGAGGGAACGGCGCGCGACGCCAACATGCGCGGCTTCGAGATCGTCACCCTCTCCGACTGCGTCGCGGGCTACAACCCCAAGCTCCACGAAGCCTCACTCCTCAACCTGGGCAACATCGGCACGGTCGTCCCCTCCGCCGACTTCCTAGCCGCCGTGCCGGAGCTCGCCGGCTAGCCTCGCATCTCCTGCCCCTCTGAGAGAGCGCCGGAGCGCGGCGAACCGCCGAACTCCCGGCCGTGGTAGAAGCGCGGACGCGGCGTTAGAATCGCCGACGCGGCCCAAACGCCCAAGGAGGACCACGGATGGCCCGAGCGTACCAGGTGATTTCCGCCGACTCTCACGTGAACCCGCAGCCCACCTTCTGGCGCGACTACCTCCCGGAGCGGTACCGCGACGCCGCCCCTCGTCTCGAGCACGGCGACGAGATCGACTACATCCTCTTCGAAGGCAAGCGGACGCCGTTCACGACCATGGGCCAACTGGCGGGCAAGAAGCCTGAGGAGTACAAGCACCACGGGCGTAAGGATGACGCCCGCCCCGGCGGGTGGGAGCCCGGCCCCCGCATCGAAGACCAGGACCTCGACGGTCTCGACGGCGAGGTGATCTACGGCGGCGGCCCCCTGGGCACGAGCGACCCCGACCTCCACCTGGCCAGCTACGAGGCGTACAACCGCTGGCTCGCCGACTTCTGCGGCGCCGCACCCGACCGCCTCTTCGGCATCGGCTATTGCCCGATGTACGACGTCGACTTCGCCATCGAGCAGATGCGGACCGCCGCCTCGGTGGGACTGAAGGGCGTCGTGATCCCCGCCTTCCCCCAGACGCAGGGGGCCAGTGGAGGCATCGGCACCGGCGGCCAGCTTCTCGCCCTCGGCGGCGACCCCTCCGGCTCCCGCACCTACGCTGACGCCGAGTTCAACCCGTTCTGGGAGGCCTCCATCGACCTCAACATGCCGGTGCACATGCACCTCGGCGCGCGGTCGACCCGCCTGACGCCCGAGAAGTTCATCGTCGACATGGTGATGACCAAACTGACGATGGCCGAGCCTATCGCCTACCTCGTCTTCGGCGGCGTGCTGCAACGCTACCCCGACCTCAAGTTCGTGTCGGTCGAGAGCGGCGTCGGCTGGTTCGCCTTTGTGGGCCACTACATGGACCACCTGTGGCAAAAGCACCGCTATTGGACGAAGAGCACACTGATCGAAGTCCCCAGCTTCTACATGGACCGCCAGGTCTACGGCACCTTCCTCGACGACCCTATCGGCGTCGAGCTTCGCCGGCACGCGGGCGCCAAGAACATCATGTGGTCGTCCGACTACCCCCACTCGGAGACGACGTTCCCGAACTCTTTGGGAACGATCGCGGACAACTTCAAGGGCGTGCCCGAGGCCGACAAGCAGCGCATGATCTGCGGCACGGCGATGGAACTCTACGGCATCACGTCCGGCTGACCGGCGGACGCGGGCGGCGGTTGGATCCTGGCAAGCAAGGGTTGGAATCCGGCGCGCCGACCCCTAGAGTGTCTGCGCGCCCACGTAAGGCCGCTGAGAACACACGGAGGATTTGAGTTTTGGAATTCGGCATCTTCATCCAAGGGCATGCGCCGTCGCAGGCACGAGCACACAGTCCGGCCAACGAGCAGCGGTGGATCCGCAACGAGGTCGAAATCGCTCAGGCCGCCGACCGGAACAACTTCAAGTACATCTGGACGACCGAGCACCACTTCCTAGAAGAGTATTCCCACATGTCGGATAACGCGACGATGGCGGCCTGGCTGCTCGCCAAGACGGAGCGCATCCACATCGGCTCGGGCATCTTCAACCTCAACCCCCGCGTCAACCATCCCATACGTCTTGCCGAGCGGGTGGCGATGCTCGACCAGCTTAGCCAGGGCCGCTTCGAGTTCGGCACCGGGCGCGGCGCCGGCAGCCACGAGATCGGCGGGTTCGACCTGCGCCACGACGAGACCAAGGCGAATTGGGCCGAGGCGATCACTGAGATTCCAAAGATGTGGCGACAGCGGGGCTACTCCTACCCCGACGGCCGGAACTTCCGCGTCCCCAGCGAGGGGAGTCAGATGATGCCGGGGCGCGAGGGCGCCTTCAACGTCCTGCCCAAGCCCTACGCACACACCCATCCCCCGCTCTGGGTGGCTGCCGGCAACCCCGGCACCTACGAGATATCGGCGAAGATGGGACTGGGACTCCTGGGCTTCAACGTGGGCTCGGTATGGAACATGGAGCCGCTCTTCGCCACCTACAAGGAGCATATCGGCAACGCCCAGCCCGTCGGCGACTACGTCAACGACAACATCATGACCACCGTCTCCATGGTCTGCTTGGAGGACGGCCAGAAGGCCCGCGAGTCGTTCACCAGATCGGGACGCAGCTATCTGACCTCCCTGGTCTTCCGCTATCACGACAGCTTCCCCCGCCCCGAGGGCATCCCCTACTGGCCCGACACGATCCCTGAACCGACCCTCGACGACGTCGATCAGCGCATCAGGGACGGCTTTGCCCTCTGCGGCACGCCCGACGAGGTCATCAAGCAGGTCGAGACCTACGCCAAGGTCGGCTCCGACCAGCTCGTCTTCGGCTACCCCACCGACATGCCGCTGGACGAGGCCTTGGAGTCCATCGAGACCTTCGGCAAGTACGTGATCCCCCATTTCGACAAAGACCCCAAGCACAGCACCACGCGCTACCGCGAGGCCGCGGGCGGCCCCCTGGTCCCCAAGGACTAGCCAGCGCGAGCGGCGGACCGTCGCCATGAACTACACGTTCTCGGCAGAGGAAGAAGCCTTCCGCGCCGAGGTGCGCGCCTTCCTCGAAGAGGAGCTGCCCTCCGACTGGGACGGCCTCGACGAGTCCGGCGCCTTTCAGGGGCAAGGGCTTGCGATCACCCACCGCATGTCGAAGAAGCTCGCCGAGCGGGGCTGGCTGACCCTGGCGTGGCCCAAGGAACACGGCGGCCAAGAGCGCTCCGTCATGGAGCAGATGCTCTTCAAGGAAGAGATGGCCTACTTCCAAGTTCCCGGCGCCGACATGGGCGTCGGCGGCGTGAGCTGGGTCGGCCCGATGCTGATGTACCACGGCACCGATGAGCAGAAGCGCCATCTGCGCTCGATCGCGGCCGGCGACGAATACTGGTGCACCCTCTACAGCGAGCCGGGCAGCGGCTCCGACCTCGCCTCGCTCCAGACCCGCGCCGAGCTCGACGGCGACGACTATGTGATTAACGGCTCCAAGATTTGGACCAGCGGCGGGCACATTGCCGACTGGGGCTGGCTGGCGGCGCGCACCGATCCTGCGGCCCCCAAGCACAAGGGCGTCAGCATGTTCTTGCTCGACATGAAGTCGCCCGGCGTCACCGTCCGCCCCATCATCAACATGGCCGAGGCGCACCATTTCAACGAGGTCTTCTTCGACAACGTGCGCATCCCCAAGCGCGACATCGTGGGCGACGAGAATCAGGGCTGGTACATATTGGCTAGCGCCCTCGACTTCGAGCGCTCCGGCGTCCACGCCTCCGCCAACGCGCAGCGCCTCCTGGACAGGCTCGCCGCGTTCTTCGTTGAGCGCGCCGGGGCGCTCAACGCCGGGCTCCGCAACCGCTTCGCCGAGACCCAGATCGAGACCTCGATCGCGCGGTCGCTGGCCTACCGCGTCTCTTGGCTCCAGAGCCATGGCGGACAGCCGAACCAGGAAGCCTCGCTCTCCAAGCTCTACGGCTCCGAGCTCGGCCAGCGCGTGGCCGCCTTCGCCATCGACGCCTTCGGCCTCTTCGGCCAGGTCGGCCCCGGATCGAAATGGGCCGCCCTCGCGGGCAAGATCGAGCGGTCCTACCGTTCGGCGGTCTCCGACACCATCGCCGCCGGCACGTCGGAAGTGCAGCGCAACATCATCGCGACGCGGGGTCTGGGTCTGCCACGGTAGCGGGGTTGCGAGGCACCGGAGTTCGGGCGGGGAGCGAAGGGGCTTCAGGCACTGGATCGGCCTTGCCATTGGGTATATGTTTGCTTCGTGGAGGACCGCCATGCCTTTGCAGCTAGACCACACAATCGTGCCCGCCTACGACAAGGAGAAGTCGGCGAAGTTCATCGCCCGCATCTTCGGACTGAAGTACGAGGGGACTTGGGGACACTTCGCGCCGGTCAAGGTCAACGACACGTTGACGCTCGACTTCGATGGCTCAGACGACCCACGCTCCAATCACTACGCCTTCTTGGCCTCGGACGAGGAGTTCGATGCCGTGCTACAGCGCGTCCGGGAAGAGGGGATCCCCTTCGGGAGCGGGCCCCGCTCGCGGACGGATGGCAAGATAAACGGCAGGCACCAGGGGCGCGGGTTTTACTTCGAATGCGAGAACGGCCACGTGTGGGAGGTCATCACCCACACTTATGTCACCGATTGAGGTGATATTCGCGGCGCGTGCCCTCTCTCAATCTCCCCCAAGGGGGAGAGGTTTAGGGAGAGCCAGCGGCGTCGAGCGCGTCCCGCAGCGAGAGGTCGCCGGTGTAGAGGGCTCTGCCGACGATGACGCCTTCGGCGCCGGTCTTGGCCAGGGTCGTGATGTCTCCTACCGTGGTGACGCCGCCTGAGGCGATGACCGGCGCGGGGGCGGCCGCGTCAATCGCGCGGCGCAGCGCCTCGACGTTGGGCCCCGTCAGCGCTCCGTCGCGGGCGATGTCGGTGTAGACGAACCGCGACGCGCCAAGCGCCCGCATCCGTCCGATCAGGTCGACCGCCGCCACCGACTCCTGCCGCTCCCAGCCCTGGGTGGCCGCCATGCCGCCGCGGGCGTCGACGCCGATCACCACGGCGTCGCCATGACGGCGCACCGCCTCGGCCACGAACGCCTCGTCCTCCACCGCCGCCGTCCCGATCACGACGCGGGAGACCCCGGCGTCGAGCAGTGCCGCGACCGTATCCAGCGAGCGTACGCCGCCGCCGGCCTGCACCGGAATGCCGGCGGCTTCCACGATGGCGTGCACCGCCGCCAGGTTGACTTGGATGCCCGTCCGCGCGCCGTCTAGGTCCACGACATGGAGCCTGCCGGCCCCCTCGCCGCGCCACCGCAGCGCCATCGCCGCGGGGTCGTCGCCATACACCGTCTCACGGGCGAAGTCGCCCTGAAACAGCCGGACACACTTCCCCGCGCGCAGGTCTATGGCGGGAATCACTTCGAACGCCACCGACGCCTCCCTGCTCTTCGCTTCGCCGCCTCCGGAGCCGCTACGGCCCAGGGCTGTCCATCTGGGGGAGCACCATCCGCTCCACGAAGTTGCGGTAGATGCGCAGACCGTTCGCGCCGCTCTTCTCAGGGTGGAACTGCGTCGCGACGAGCCGGTCCCTGCCCAGCACGCTGGCGAAGCTGCAATCGACGTCGTAGTCCGTGGCCGCGATGACGCGGGCCTCCGCCCGCCCGTTGCTACCGAAGGCGGCGGGGTCGGCGTAATAGCTGTGGACGAAGTAGAAGTTCGAGCCGTCGGGGATGCCCTCCAGCAGCGGATGCGGACCGGTGGCCCGCACCTGGTTCCAGCCCATGTGCGGGACCTTGGGGCCGGGCGGGAGCCGGCACACCGTCCCGGGCAGGATGCCCAGGCACTCGGCGTCCTCCTCCTCGCTCCGGTCGAACAACACCTGCAGGCCGATGCAGACGCCGAAGAACGGCTTACCGGACTCGACGGCGTCGCGGACTACCTGCGTCAGCCCTCGCGCGGCGAGGCCGTCCACCGTATCTTGGGCCGCGCCCACGCCGGGCAGCACGACGGCGTCGGCCGCGGCGATGACGGCGGGGTCGGCGGTGACGCTGCCGGGGTAGCCGATCTTGTCGAAGGCCTTGGCGACGCTGTGAAGATTCCCCGCCCCGTAGTCGATAATGGCAATGGACGGCGCGCGCGTCATGGCCTAACGGTTCGCTTCGAGGAAGTCGATGATGGCGCGGCGGGCCTCCGCCGCCTCGTCGCCGCGCAGGAGGTCCGTTCCGTGGTCGGAGCCGGGCAGGAACAGGATTTCCTTCGGATTGCCCGCGAGGTCGAAGAGCGCCTGCGCGGCGTCGCTGTAGGGAGGGTCGTTCTCGGCGGCGACGAAAAGTTTGGGAGCCGCAATGCCTTCGATCTCGGCGCGCGCGCTTAGACCCCGCACGCTGATCGGGGCGGAGAGGGTGACGA
Source organism: Dehalococcoidia bacterium (assembly GCA_965261455.1). Taxonomy (GTDB): domain Bacteria; phylum Chloroflexota; class Dehalococcoidia; order SHYB01; family SHYB01; genus DAOUKH01. Next base: position 1,701,394 of record OZ253453.1, read on the forward strand.
CCCCCAGCGCCCGCTCGCGGGCGGCAACTTTCAGGGCGGCGGTCCCGCCCATGCTCGCGCCGACAAGGAAGAAGTTGCTGCGGCCAAGCCCGTCGGGGCGACTGAGGAATCGCGCCGCCGCGGCCAGGTCGGCGTCGGCGATGCCCGCCTCGCGCGGCCCAGGGGAATCGCCGTGGCCCCGGAAGTCGAAGGTCAGGACGAAGAAGCCGCGCCCCGCGAGGCGTTCGGCGAAGTCGGACCAGCCGCTCTTATCGCCGCCAAGCTCGTGGGCCAAGATCACTCCCGCGGCCCCGCTTCCGTAGACCTTGCCCCGCAGCACCAGGCCGTCGTCGGCGGTGATGAGGACGCCGCGCCCCGAGTCGGACGAGGTACAGCCCGCCACTAGGGTCGCGGCGACGATCAGGACGAGGATGAGAGCGAGCGGTCGAAGGGCGGCGCTAGGCGCGGCCGCCGGCCAGGATTTCAGGATCGGCATCTTTGCACTCATAGCGGGCGAGGGTGTAGATGAGGTCGGACAGGCGATTGAGGTACCGGAGTATCTCGGTATTTTCAAGGCGTCCCTGGCGCTTCAACGCCGCCGCGCGGCGCTCCGCTCGGCGGGCCAGTGTCCGCGCCACGTCGAGCGCCGCGGAGGCGGACGACGCGCCGGGCACGATGAACGTCGGCGGCATGGCAATCGCCGCCTCGATCTCGTCGACGGCGTCGTGCAGCCCCTGCGTCATGTCGGCGGTCACCCGCGAGAAGTGCCGGTCGTACGCCGTGTAGTGCGCGGGGTCCGTCGCAAGTTCGGCGCCGATGGTGAAGAGCTCCTTCTGCAACGCGAGCACGCGCTCCCGCACCATTGGCTGGGTCGAGAGCGCGCGGGCGAGCCCCAAGGCGGCCACCGTCTCGTCGATAGCCCCGTACGCCTCCACGCGGGCGTCGTCTTTCGGAACGCGCCCGCCGTAGAGTAGCCCGGTCTCACCACTGTCGCCCGTCCGTGTGACGACGCTCACCGAAGCCTCCGCAAAAAGGGATGCGCTCCATTATAGTACGAGCGTTAACCGGAAGGCGGCCGAGACCCGGCGGGCCCGTTCGAGGGCGTTAGTCGTCTTCCTCTTCTTCGCCGTTGGCGAGGGCAGCGAAGCCGTTCGCCCCACGGCGCGCTCGGCGCGCCAGGATCGCGTCAGGGTCGTTCGCGTCCCACACACCGCCGTCGGACTCAAAGCCGCCCGGCGCGTTCCGCAGGCCCCCCCAGACGTAGGGCTTGAACCCATCGGCCGCGCCGGAGAGCGCGGCGTCCCGACTCGGCGGGAAGGAGAGCCGCCCCTTCTGGCTGGGGTGCTGGTAGGTCTCTTTGATGAAGACGCAGAGGCGGTCCTCGCCGACGCTGGAGACCGCCCCTTCGTAGCGGTTGCCGCCATTCATGAGCGTGCTGAGCCGCGCGCTAACGCGTGGACTCAGCCTGCCCAGGCGTTCACCGCTCTGGGTCACCGCCTCGAGGCGGGACCCCGCCGCGCGCAGGGCCACCCGCTCGCCGGGGGAGACCCTGGCGAGCGCGCCATTCGACGGCAGGTCGCTCAGCGACTCGATCCCGGTCCGCCCCGTCTGCTCGATGAAGAAGCGGGGCGGGACGCGCTCGCCGCTCGTCGCTTTCGGGGCGTCGTCGACAAGCGACCGCAGCCGCGCTAGGTTCTTCTTGGCGATGAGGTTCCCGGAGTCGAGTTCGAGGGTACGGGAGAAGGCAGCGCGGGCCTCCGCATAGCGGCCGATCTCGGTCGCGGCTTTCCCCAGACGGTTGTACCCTTCCCTGTCGTCGGGGAAATCGGCGACGAAACGTCGGTTGCTCTCAACCGCCGCCGCCCACTTCCCTTCCAGGGCGAGCGCGATCGCTTGGCGGGCGCGCTCGTGCCGGTTCTTTTGTTTGCTGTCGGTCTTTTGAGCTAACATCGCAATTCCCTACGGATTCTTCCGTCCTTACGGATGCGTACCAACGGGGGTTTCACGCTAGACGTACCCACCGCCGCGAATGTTCCACCGTCGCGGCCTTGGCCTGTCCTTCACGCCGCCGGAGGGCTGATCACGCCCTTCAAGCGCCGCTACCCTGTTGTTCTTCATTGTAGGAACATTCATGAATTTTGCAATAGGTTTTGTTTCGCATTTATGAAATCTTTTAGAATTGGTTTTGAATAACATCGGACGCGGAACTACAGCGCGCCCTGCCGCTTCAACGCGGCGTGCCGCCGAAGCATGCAGTCGTCCATGACGACGGCGAGGCCCGCCGCCCGCGCGATCCCCGCGGCCTCCACGTTGATAACCCCGTCCTGCAGCCAGAGAGCCTTGGCCCCGATCTCGACCGCCGCCCGTGCGATCGGAACGACGTGCTCCGAGCGCCGGAAGACGTCGACGACGTCGACGGGCTTGGGGACGGCGTGCAGGTCGGGGTAACACACAGCCCCGAGCGCCTCAGAGAGGCTCGGGTTGACGGGGATGACCTCGTAGCCTTGGGACTGGAGGTACGCCGCCACCTCGTAGCTGGGGCGGGACTCATCGTCGGAGAGGCCGACGACTGCGATCGTCTTCGCCTGGCGGAAGATCTCGGCCACGGGATCGCTCATGCTATTCCTCGCTTTCGGTGGACCGGGCGGCCTTCGACTTGCTGAAGTGGTAACGGCCCAGGAGGTGGTTGGCGCGGACCCGCAGCACCTCGCCGAGCGTCCGGAGACTATCGCGCACGGGCCGGACCTTGCTGCCGCGGTTGTGGCGCCAGTCAATGCCCAGCTCTTCCACCGTCATGCCGCTCCGTTGGGCGATATACAGGATTTCGATGTCGAAGCCGAAGCCGTCGACTCGCTGCCGCCCGAACAGGTCCTCCGCGGCCTCGCGCCGGAACATCTTGAACCCGCACTGGGTATCGGCGAAGCTGCGCACGCCGCCGATGGCGCGGACAAGCAGGTTGAACCCCCGGCTCGCCACATATCGGAAGGCAGGCTCGTCCAAGCGGCGCGCGCCCGCGGCCTCGCGGGACCCGATAACGATGTCGAACCGGTCGATGCGGTCAAGGAAGCGTTCGATCTGCTCGATGGGCATGGAGAGGTCGGCGTCGCAGAGGAAGCGGTACTCGCCCTTGGCGAGGAGCATGCCGGCTTTCACCGCCGCGCCCTTGCCTCGGTGGGCCAGCCAGATGGTGCGCACCCGCGGCGACGACCCGGCGAAGGCTTCGGCCAAGTCTACGGTGTCGTCCACGCTGCCGTCGTCGATTACGAGTACCTCGGCGCTGATCGCGCGTTCCCGGAGGTAGGCGGTGACGCGTTCCAGCGTCGCGGTGATCCGCGAGGCCTCGTTGAAGGCGGGAATCACGATGGAGAGAAGCGGCGAGTCCACAGCGCTTAGCCTAGGGCGTTCCATCTAACTGTTCCAGGCCGAAGGCCCGGTGGAGCGCGGTTACGGCGTCGGCGACCGCGTCGCGGCTCACGATGGCCGAGATCCGGATCTCGGACGTGGTCACCATCTCGATATTGACGCCGGCGTGGAACAAGGCCTCGAACGTCCGCGCCGCGAAACCCGGCGAGTTGCGCATCGCCGCGCCGACGACGGTGACTTTGGCCAACCCGTCGTTGGCCTCGACTCCTCGCGCGCCAATACTCTTCGCCACCGGCTCGACGAGGTTGAGGGCCGCGGGAAGGTCTTCCAGGCTTACCGTGAAGGTGAGATCGGTGACGCGGGCGGCGCTGGCGTTCTGCACGATCGAGTCGATACGGATGTCCTCGCTGGTGAGGGGCTCGAAGGCGCTCGCGGCGACGCCGGGAATGTTCGGGGCACCGATGATGGTGATCTTCGCCACGCTGGTATCGTGCGCGATGCCCCGCAGCCGGTCGCCGGGCTCCATGAGCGTGTGCTCGTGGATCAGGGTCCCCGGCGCGCTGTTGAAGCTGGAGGCGACAAAGATCGGTACGCCATAGACGCTGGCCAGCTCGACGGCGCGGGGGTGCATGATCTTGGCCCCGCCGCTGGCCAGCTCGAGCATCTCTTCGTAGCTGATGTCGGCGAGCTTGCGGGCGTCGGGGACCAGCCGCGGGTCTGCGGTGAAGACGCCCTCGACGTCGCTGAAGCGCTCGCAACGGGCCGCCTCGAGACGGGCCGCGAGCGCGACGGCCGTGGTGTCGGAGCCGCCGCGGCCCAGCGTTGTGACGTCTTCGTCCTCGGTCACGCCCTGAAAGCCGGCCACGATGACGACGCGGCCGCGGTTGAGTTCCTTGAGGATGCGCTGCGGGTCGATGCTGGTGATGCGGGCGCGTCCGAAGCGGCGCTCCGTCTTGATACCGGCCTGGAAGCCGCTGAGGCTCACCGCGTCTTGCCCAAGCTGCCGGAGCGCCATCGCCAGCAACGAGCTCGAAACCAGCTCGCCGGTCGAGAGCAGGAGGTCCATCTCGCGCTGATTGGGCTCGTCACAGACCTCCCGGGCCAGCCCGGTGAGCAGGTCCGTCGTGTCGCCCATCGCCGAAACGACGGCGACCACGTCATCGCCCTTGCCCCGCGAAGCGACGATGCGTTCTGCCACGCTCTTGATGCGCTCGGCGTCCGCGACCGACGTTCCCCCGTATTTCTGAATAATCAGGCCCACAACGTCACCTCGCCGCTATCCTCGCGCCCGGCGCGCCGATACGCGCCACGACGCACGCGCCCGGCGTCCCGGCGCGGTTGGCCGCCGAGGCCAGGGCGCGGACCACCGGTGACGGGTCGCCGGAGACCAGCGCAAGGACGGACGGCCCCGAGCCGGACAGGAACACGCCGTGAGCGCCCGCGTCGAGCGCGGCCTGAAAAAGGTCCTCGACCCCGGGGACCAAGGGCGCCCGGTAGGGCTGGTGGAGCCGGTCCCGCGTCGCCGTTTCGAGTAGGTCCCAGCGGCCTTGGGTCAACGCGAGGGCCAGCAGAGAGGCGCGGCTGACGTTATAGACAGCGTCGTCACGCGCCACCATCTCGGGAAGGACGGCGCGCGCCTCCTTGGTGACGACCTCGTGCGCGGGAATGAAGACGACCGCCTTGAGCCCGCGTTTCGCCTTGATCGTGCCGCGAGCAAATTCCCCGCCGTCGCGCGCCACGATCTGGAAGCCGCCGAAGACGGCGGGCGCCACGTTGTCGGGATGGCCTTCGATCTCGGCGCAAGCCTCGAACACTTGCTCCGACGTCAGCGGCGATCCTTCCAGGGCGTTCGCCGCGCCGAAGCCGCCCACGATGGCGGCGGCGCTCGACCCTAGCCCGCGGCGCAAGGGGATCCGGTTGACGCAGCGGACGCGCAGGGGCGGCGCGGGTGCGCCGGTCCGCTCGTAGAACGCGGCGGCGGAACGGTAGACAAGATTGCTCTCGTCGCTCGGGACGTCGGCGGCGCCTTCGCCTCGCGCCTGGATGGAGGCGGTGGAGTCCCGGTGCAGGGTGACGGTCAAGTGGAGATCCAACGCGGCCCCCATACAGTCGAAACCGGGGCCGAGATTCGCCGTCGTAGCGGGCACGCGCGCGTTCGCGCTGTCGAAAACCATGGCCGGATACGCCTCGAAATGACGGCGATATTCTGGATTATAGCACGTGTTTCCGACGAATAGCGCACTTTGGACCCCAAACGGAAAGGCCGACGCTCCCTCACGGGACACGCCGACCTTGCCGCTCACCTGCTGCGGGGATTATCGAAAGTTACGCGTTACCGGCCGTCCTCCTCAGGAAGATCGACCTCTATGTCAAGCTCACGGAGGAAGCTGGGAAGCTCCACCGTGGGTGCGTGGTATTTCTCTGCGGCGAGCCTGACACGCTCCTCGACGGTCAGCGACTGCGGATCGTAGACGGCGGCCTCGGGGACGCGGGTGGCGATGAGCACGACGTCGACGGGCGCGCCGGTCCCCTTCTTCGGATCGGTGTGTAGCCCGAAGAAGATGTCGGCATCGGGGCCGGCGATGCGGGAGAGATACCGCCCCGCGTCGTGAATTTCCCGCATCGTCACGTCACAGCCGCCGCTGACGAAGTAGATCATCGAAGCGGCCCCGCTCGGGCTCACACTGAGGAGCGGGCTATCGAAGACCGCCTGAAGCGCGGCGATGACACGGTCGTCGCCCTCGCCCGACCCCGTCCCCATCAGGCCGAGCCCGCCGCCGGAGACGACGGCCCGGATATCGGCGAAGTCGATATTCACGTCGCCCGACGTATTGATGAGGCGCGAAAGCGAGGTGATGGCGTCGATCATCACCTGGTCGGCGCGGCCGAAGGAGTCGCGCACCGACGCGGTGGGCCGCGTCTCCGCGAGCAGCCGGTCGTTGCTGATGACGACGACGGTATCGGCGGCGGCGCGGAGGGCGTCAAGACCGTCGCGGGCCGAACCATTTCGCCGAACGCCTTCAAACTTGAAGGGCGTGGTCACAATGGCCACGGTGAGCGCGCCGGCCTCGGCGGCGACCTCGGCGACGAGCGGCGCGGCCCCCGTGCCGGTGCCCCCGCCCATCGCCGCGGCGATGAACACGAGGTCCGCGCCTGCCAGCTCCTCGGCGATGGCGTCGCGGCTCGCGACTGCGGCCTGTCGACCGACTTTAGGGTCGCCGCCCGCGCCGAGACCGTGCGTCAGCTCGCCGCCAATAACCATGGAAGGAACGCCGTTGGCGCGATCGAGCGCCAGAGCGTCGGTGTTGACGCAGAGCAGTTCCAGGCCCGGAAGGTCAAGGGAAGACATCCGCCGCACCGCGTTGACCCCACCGCCGCCGACACCGACGACCTTGATACGCACCTGGTCGATTCCAGGCGGATGCGGCAGGCTCTTTCGTAGGATCATTGCGCTCCTCACCGGTCCGTGGAGGCGGGGCCTGCCCGCCTCGGAAACCAAACGCATTTCTTTGAACTGAGTTCAAAAACTCCTGGCCCAATTCTAGGCAGCGCGCCTCTAAATTGTCAAGAGTTTTGAACTAAGTTCAATTTATAGGACGTTGTTATGTAGCTCTTCTATGAAGAGCGGCGTAACAGCCGCGTGGCGTTTGTCGGGGACGCGGGGCGCAACGTACAATCGAGGCGTTGGCGCTGGTCCGCGGAGCGGGCGGGCGTTCTTCCTTCTCCCTCGCAACGCATCGTATGAACACCGCAACGCAGATGGGCCAAGGCCGCGCGCAACCGCTGGACGGAGTACGCGTGGTCGAGATCGGCGGGTGGGTCTCGGCGGCCTTCGCCGGAAAGATCCTCGCCGACCTCGGCGCGGAAGTCGTCGTGGTCGAGCCCTCCGGCGGCGGCGCGCTGCGGCGCTACGGCCCCTTCCCCGGCGGCAAGCCCGATCCCGAGAAGAGCGGCCTCCACCTCTACCTCAGCACGAACAAGATGAGCGCCACGCTCGACCTGGAGCGCGACGAGGCGCGCCCCCTCCTCAGGCGCCTAACCGCGGGCGCCGACGTGATCGTCCACGACGCGCCCCGCGCCGAGGCGGAGCGTCTGGGGATCACGTACGAGGCCCTCCGCGCCGGCAACGACGGCCTCATCGCGCTGGAAATGTCGCCGTTCGGACAAACGGGGCCGTACGCCGGCTACAAGGGCTTCGAGATCAACGCCGCGGCGCTCGGCGGGGTGATGATGCAGCTAGGGCTGCCGGGGCGGCCGCCGCTCAACCCGCCACTCTTCATCGGCCACTACCAGGCGGGACTCACCGGCGCGATGGCCGTCATGATCGCGCTGACCAGCCGCGGCCCGCTCGGCGGCGGCCAGCGCATCGACCTCGCCGAGAGCGACTCATGGGCTACGTTCCACACCGGGAACGGCGTAGTGCAATGGCTCTTCGGCGACCGGCGCGCCATGCGCCACGGGCGCAGAGTCGCCGGCGGCCCCTACCCGAACACGATCCTGGCCTGCAAGGACGGCGAGATCCGTCTCCAAGCCATGACCAAGCGGGAGTGGCGGCGCATTATCGACATGATGGGTAACCCGGCGTGGGCCGACGACCCGCGCTTCCAGGACCGCCTGAAGATGAACGAGTTGTACGCCGACGAGCTCGACGGGCTGATCGCGGACTGGCTCTCCGGCCAGACGAAGGATGAGCTCTTCCGCAAGTTCTATGACTTCAGCGTGCCGTTCACGCCGGTCAACACCGCCGCCGACTTCCTCCACCATCCCCACCTGGCGGCGCGCGAGTACTTCATCGAAGTCGAACACCCCAAGGCCGGGACGCTGCGGCAGCCAGGGCCGCCCTACAAGCTCGCCAAGACGCCGTGCCGCATCCGGCGTCCCGCGCCGCTCCTCGGCGAGCATAACGACCACGCGTTCGACGCGGCCCCCGTTCCCGCAAAGGAGAACGCCGATACCGCGTCGGACGGGGACACGACCGGCTTCGAGCGCATCCGCGTCCTCGACCTGGGCTGGGTCTGGGCCGGCGCCGTGGCGGGGCACGTCCTCGCCGACATGGGCGCCGAGGTCATCAAGGTCGAGACCCGGAAGCGCCTCGACCCGGCGCGGCAGGGGCGCCCCATCGTGGGCGACGTCCCCGACCCCGAGCAAAACCCGCTGTTCCACAACGTCAACCGCGGCAAGAAGTCCCTCACCATCGACATCACCACCCCCGAGGGGCGGGATCTCGTGCTCCGGCTCGCCGCCATCAGCGACGTCGTCGTCGAGAACATGAGCCCGCACGCACTGGCGAAGGCGGGCCTCGACTACCCCAACATGCGCCGCGTCAATCCGCAGATCGTGATGCTCTCCTACCCCGTGATGGGCCAGACCGGGCCCTTCAACGAGCTGCGGGGCTACGGCAACGCCGCCGGCGCCCTCGTGGGACTCGACAGCTTGGGCGCCGACCCCGACGGCGACGACCTCTGCGGATTCAACCACGTCCTGGGCGACCCCGCGGCGGGCCAATTCGCCGTCATCGCCCTCCTCGCCGCCCTGCGCCGCCGCGACAAGACCGGCGAGGGCCAGTACGTCGACCTCTCCATGGTCGAATCGGTGGGCACGATGCTCGGCGAGGCGACGATGGCGTTCGAGATGAACGGCAAGGTCGCCGAGGCGCGGGGCAACCGGCACCCCTTCCTCGCGCCCCACGGCGCCTACCCCTGCGCCGGCGACGACAAGTGGGCCGCCATCGCCGTCGAGACCGCCGAGGAGTGGCGAGCCCTCTGCGCCGTCATCGGACGCGGCGACCTCGCCGGCGACGCCTCACTGACGACCTACGAGGGAAGAATGGCGCGGCGCGCCGAGATCGACCGCGCAATCTCCGCATGGACGCGGGAACGCTCGCACTACGACGTGACCGAAACCCTCCAGGCCCACGGCGTGGCGGCGACGCCGTGCCTCGACCAGGAGGGGCGCTTTTTCGATCCGCACCTCCAAGCCCGCGAGTGCTACGTGGATACGGACCACCCCGTCCTCGGCTCCGAGCCGCTTTACGGCATCCCCTACAAGCTCAGCGCGCGCCCCGGCGCCGTTCGCGGACGCGCGCCGCTGCTCGGCGAACACAACACGGAAGTCTTGGGCGATCTGCTCGGCGTTCCGCCCACACGGCAGGCCGAGCTGGTGGAGATGAAGGCCGTCTACTAAGCGGCGCGGCCTAACCGCGCGGCAGCCGCACCACGGCCTTGGCCCGGTCGACGACGCGCACGCCGTCGGCGTTCTCGACCCAGAGGTCGAAGTGGACGAAGGCGCCGCCGCCGTCCGTCTCCTTGCTTTCGACGGAGCCGCGGCACGTGACCGACTCGCCGGAGAAGGCCATCGCCCGGTTGCGGAAGCTCAGCTTCGTCAGGAAGGCGTCGGGCCCCGCCCAATCGAGCACCTGCCGAGCCAGCAGCGGGCCGTACATCTGCCCATCGACGAACGGGGCGTCGAAGCCCTGCTCCTTGGCGTAGGCCGCGTCGTAGTGCACGCGGATGAAGTCCCACGTCGCCGCGCCGTAGGCCATCATCCGATGCGCCGTCAGGTCTACGGTCAGCGGCTCGAGCTCGGTTCCTTCTGTGACGTCGTCGTAGAGCATGGTGTTACACCGGGTGGAACATCGTCTCGCGGCTGATGGCGAGCAACTCGCCGCGCTGATTGGTGAAGCGCGCCTCGAACTCCTGGAAGATCGTGCGGCCGGCGCGGCCGGTGCGCTCGACGGCTTCGCCGACCTTCCACGTCGCGGTGATCACGTCGTCGGGGTGCGCGGGCTGGAAGAACTCGTACTCGTTTCCGGCGCGCAGGCCCGAAAGCTCGCGCAGCTCCGCCCGGCCCAGCAGCTCGCCGCGTTCGTCCATGTCGCCGTCGAAGTACGCCCACGAATCGGGAATGAGGGTGGGCGGGGCCATGACATCGCGCAGCCCGTGCGCCCGCGCGAAATCGGGGTCCCGGTAGAGCGGGTTGGTGTCGCCGACGGCAAGCGCGTACTGCCGTATGGGGGCGGCCCCGATCGGGTCCGGAGAGGTGAAGACGAACTCCCTGCCCGCATAGCGTTGGAGCTTGGCGAGCAATTCGCCGCCGGTATCGCCAGCCATGAATCTTCCTCCTCGAAAGCGCCGCATTCTATGAACGGACGGCGCCGTGTGTCAACGCGCACGGTCCTGTGCCCTGGGAACCGGCAGGCTTGCACCAGGGGGTAGACTACGGGCGCCCGCGGAGACGCTTACCATGAACTACCAGACAATTCTGCTCGAAAAGTCCGACCGCATCGCCACGCTGACGCTGAACCGTCCCAAGGCGCTCAACGGCATCAGCTTCGAGATGATGGACGAGATCGACGCCGCGCTCGACGACCTCCGGGCCGACGCCGGCGTTAAGGCCCTCGTGCTCACCGGCGCCGGGCGCGCGTTCAGCGTGGGGGCCGACATCGGCCTCCTGACCGACGCCTTCGCGGACGAGCAGAACGGCCGGTTCCGCTACTTCCTGGAGCGCATCAACGTGATGCTGTTGAACCTGGAAGCGCTGCCGATGCCGGTAATCGCCAAGGTGAACGGACTGGCCCGCGCCGGCGGCTTCGAGATAATCCTCTGCTGCGACCTCGCCGTCGTGGCCGACGAGGCCCGCATCGGCGACAATCACACCGCCTTCGGCGTGATGCCCGGCGGCGGCGCGACGCAGCGCGCGCCCAGGAAGCTCGGCTGGCAACGGGCGATCGAGTTGATCTACACCGGGCGCTGGCTCACCGGACCGGAAGCGGTCGAATACGGGGTGGCGCTGAGGTCAGTCCCGCTGGCCGAGCTCGACGTCGCCGTCGAGGACCTCGTCGCCCAACTGCGGGAGAAGTCGCGCGACTGTCTTGGCTTCGTCAAGAAAGCAGCCTTCCATGGGCTCCACCAGCCGGTCAGCGAGGGAGTCAACACGGAAATCCGCTACTTCATGGAGTACTTGGGATCGTCGCCCGACGCCCGCGAGGGATTCAACGCCTCCCGTGAAGGGCGGCGGGCGTCCTTTGCCGAGTGAGCAATCCTAAATATTGGGGCGGCCACAATGTAGACGTTTCGCCTACGATGCGGTATTACTAAAGGCCAAACCCTGCCACTGATGGAAGAGACGGACGCATGAACATACAAACTGAGCGGGATGGCGCGACTCTAGTCATCAAGGCAGGGGACCGCGTCGATGGCGCGAACGCCCGGGAATTCCAGGACGCCCTAGAAGGCGCGATCGACGACGCCGACAAGATAGTGGTCTTGGACTTCGAGGATCTCTCCTACATCAGCAGCGCCGGTCTGCGGGTGGTCCTGCTCATCGCGAGGTCTCTCAGCAAGCAAGACGCAAAATTCGGGATCTCCTCGCTCTCAAAGCCAATACGCGAAGTCTTCGAGATCAGCGGCTTCGACAAGATCATTCCGATCCACGACTCTCAGACCGAGGCGGTCGCCAAGCTCAAGGCCTAGCCGCGACTCCGCATCCTGGGCGGCGCTATCTACGTTGCGCCCTGTCTGCGTCAGACGGCTGTGGAGTTCCTCCTCAATGAGCAGTTCCTCCGTCGGCCACGCCGGCGGACTAGCTCCCCAGCGCCAACTAGTCCTTGACCGGCCAGCGGCCGGCGACGCGGTAAGCCTCGTCTTCGCCCGGCCACGGCGGCATCGTGACGATCACCAACCGCAGCGGACGTTCCCCGGTCGCCCTGAATTGGAAGTGAACGCCCACGGGGATCGACAGACTCACGCCAGGGGCCACGTCGACAGTCCGCTCCTCGTCGCCCTGCCGCCTCCACACTTGACTACGGCCAACCGGCCCCCGGCGTAGCCACGCGGACCGTTTCGATCCACCCCACGGCGTCACTGCGTGAGTCGTCGTCGCCTTCTTCGAGGCGCTGGAGGTTTTCGAGCGAGTTGCGGCACGTGGCGAGGAACATCGTCCGCCGGTCCTCGCCGCCGAGCGCCGGGGCGACCGCCCATTTCCCCGGCGTCTTCACCCGGTGGGTGACTTCGCCGCCTTCGAGGATGCGCACGAATTCTTCCGTCATGGGAGAGCCGGCCCAGACCGCCCCTTCGGCATCCAAGCAAATGCCGTCCGGCCAGACGTCGCCCGCGTCGGAGAAGATGCGCCGGCCGGAGAGCGATCCGTCGGAGCCGATGTCGAAGGCGGTCAAACGATGCGCCCTCGGCTCGGCCACGATGAGGGTCCGCCCGTCGGGCGTGACGACGGTCCCGTTCGGTGAAACGAGGTCGGTCGCGGCGACCTCCGCCGTCCCGTCCGGTCGGACGAGAAGCAGGGCCTCGCCTGGGCCCTCCCGGGACGCGCCGCTTACCGCGTCCTCGGTGTAGCCTTCGAGCACCCGGTTCCCCACGTAGGCCCGCCCAAGCCCGTCGACGACCATGTCGTTGAGGAAATCGGCGTTAAACCGGGCTAGGTCGGCGTAGACGACCGGCCCAGTGCCGGTAAGTGCCAGCAGTTTCCGTTCGCGCATCGACACGACCAGGGGCGTGCCATCCGGCAGGAATCCAAGCCCGGACGGGCGGTCCGATAGCTCCGCTTCGAGGTGCGCGCCGCCCTCCACGTCCACGCTCATGACCGTGTGCGCGTGGATGTCGGAGAACCAGAGTCTGCCGTCATGCCACCGCGGCCCCTCCGGGAAGATGAGGCCGTCGAGTAGGACCCTTGGCGTTGATTCCGCCACGTTCACCTCAAACACAAAGCGCCCTCCCGTTGAATTCCGGGAGGGCGCTTCTTCGGTCGCTTGTTCCTTTATCGAATGATGGCGGCCTGCTCGATCTGGTAGGAGAAGGCCGCCGAGCCCAGGTTCCAGCCCTCGGGAACGGTGCCGCTTCCGGCGAACACTTCTCCCGTGCTGAAGAGGGTGGTGGTGTTGCCCTTATCGTAGCTGGCCTGCATGTAGGCCCTGCCGCGCTCAATGTACTCCGATTCCGTGCCGGCCCCTTTCCAGGCACCGGACAGCTCATTCAGTTCCGGGTCCCAGCTTGTGCCGAAGGCGAAGCCTTCGAAGTGCAGTGTGGTGAAGTGCGCCGAAGCGGGGGTCTCATAGCCAAGGAACCAGACGCCGTAGGCCGTGGGGCGGGTGAAGCCCTCGCCGTCCAGCAGCGCGCCGCGATAGGCCGCGTACTCACCGGGAAGACGGTTGACCTTGATGCCAATCTGCTCCCACCACACGGCCATCTGCTCGGCGATCTCCGGGCCCTCGGGGAGGGCGGGGCGCGGTCCTATCCACAGGTCCATCTCGAAACCATCGGGGTAGCCTTGTTCCTCCAGGATCTGCTTCGCCCGGTCGGGGTCGTATTCAGGAATGGGTAGCGCCTCGAAAGACGGGTCGCGCGGCGAGGTGGGGAAGTTCATCGTGGGTGTCCCAACGCCGCCCACATACGCGTCGACCAACGTCTGTCGGTCGATGGCGTACCAGTCCAAGGCCTTCCTGATCTCGGCGTTGGCCAGCGGATTTGGCCCGTAGCCCTCATACTCCTCGACCCACTGCTCGTCGAACCGGTACGACGCGACGCCGCTGCCCTCTCGCCCGAAGAGTTGGAGGTTGTCGTCGTGGATCTGCTGGATGGAGTTCCTGCTGAGCAACGCGAGGTCGGCATCTCCGGTCCGGACGAGGCCGAGGCGGGTGGATTCTTCAGGGATCACCACGTAGACCAGGCTCTGCACGCGAGGAACGCCGTAGAGCCAGTGGTCCTCGACCGCTTCCAGTTCAAGCTTTTCGCCAACGCTGACGCTGTCGAACTTGAACGGGCCGGACCCCACCGGCGCCTTGATCGCCTCGTCGATCCCCACGGACTCGATGTAGCCGCTGGGGATCAAGTGGCTGGGGCCGCCGGCGTTCCCCAAGCGGCTCAGCATCACCGTTGGGAAGAAGAGGTCGCGTCCCATGAGGTTGAAGACGATGGTGGAGTCGTCCGGGGTGTCCATCGACGCGACCGACTCCTGGACGTTGGCGGCGGCGGCCAGTGGTGAGTCCTCGGCGAGGTAGCGGTCGAACTGGAACTTGATATCCGCCGACGAGGCGTTGTCACCGTTGTGGAACGCGACCCCGTCGCGGCCCGTGATCGTCCACTGGTCGCCCGCCGAGTTGACCTCCCACGACTCCGCCCAGCCCGAACCCGTGTCGAGCAGGCCGTCGTTGTCGGCGCCGACGACGTAGTCGTACAGGCTGTCGAGGTAGCTGCGGGTCGTACCGACGACAAGGACGAGCTCGAAGTTACCCATGTCCGGCAGGGCCACGGTGAACGTGCCGGATGAGGTCGGCGCGGGCATGGCCGTCGCCGCCGGCATGGCTGTCGCTGCCGGCATCGCTGTCGCCGCCGGCATGGCTGTCGCTGCCGGCATGGCCGTCGCCGCCGGCATCGCTGTCGCTGCCGGCATGGCCGTCGCTGCCGGCATGGCTGTCGCCGCCGGCATGGCCGTCGCCGCCGGCATGGCCGTTGCTTCCGGCATCGCTGTCGCTGCCGGCATCGCCGTGGCCGCGGGCGCGGGGGCTTGTGTTGGCCGCGGGGTCGCCGTGGGATCGTCGCCGCCACAGGCGGCCACGATCAGGCTTACGAGCGCCCCTACCAACATCAGTGTTCGGATGTTCCTCAAACTCATGGAGTCTTTCTCCCTCGTCGACGGACCTCTTGCTTAGATTTCTCGTGCGATCTTGTGCCCCTCGAAGTGGGCATGCTCTACCTTGCGCGGCGTCACACAGTCGCCGACGCGGTACAACTCGGATACTCGATCTTTGAGTGCGTAGTATAGGGCGTTCCGGGGCACGTTACCGACCGACAAAACGACAGCGTCCACGTCGGCGATGGTGAACTCGCGCCCCGTCTGGTGGTCCATAGCGACCACCGACGTCTCGAGGATTTCTTTGATCCCCGTGAACTGATGAAACGAGATGTCCTTGCCGCGCAAGGACTGAAGGAAGAATGGGCGGTCGTTGTAGAGCATGTCGACGGCGAAGACGCCCAGCGTCGTGAGCGCCGTGATCTTGGTTCCCTTATCCGCCAAGTACTCCAGCGGGTCCGAGCTCTGGTAGTAGCCCAACCCGTCGAGCACGACGGCGTGCTTCGGGCTCCCCACCGCGCCGTTCAGGACATCCCAAGGCGTGTAGACGTGCGGACGCTCGGCGCCGGGCACGCCAAGTCCTCGATAGTCGGACGGCGACCAGTAGTCGAGCAGGTCTTCGCTGCGGGGCGTCTTCGGGGCCGAGCCCGTGGCCACGACGACCGCGTCCGGTGCTATCTCGTCCACCAGCTCGGGTGTGACGGTTGTTCTCAGCCGGACCTCGACGCCGAGCTTCTCGATTTGGGTCTTCCGGCTGCTAATGACGCTGACGAACTCTCCGCGGCGGGGCGCCTTCAGAATCAGCTTCACCTGCCCGCCAAGCTCCTCGGACTGCTCGCAAAGGACCACCTCGTGGCCTCGGCGCGCCGCAATGACCGCCGCCTCCAGGCCCGCGGGCCCGCCACCCGCGATCAAAACCCGCTTCTTTCGCGACGCCGGCTGGAGCGTACCGAGACCCCATTCCGCCTCTCTACCGACCGCTGGGTTCTGCGTGCACGTGATGGGGAAATGTTGAAAATGGCGTCCGATGCACCCCTGGCTGGCCCCGACGCAGGTGTAGATATCCTCGAGCCGTCCCTCCTTGGCCTTGTTGGGAAGCTCCGGGTCGGCAATGCTCGCCCGCACCATCGCCACGATGTCCGCGTGGCCTTCGGCCAGGATCTGTTCGGCGTGAACCGGGTCCACGATGCGCCCCACGACCATAAGCGGAGTCCGTGACAACGCCGCCTTCACCCTGGAAGCGGCCGGGACGACCGGTCCAAACGGCGTCCCCAACCCCGACAGCGAGAGTTCCAGACTCCAGGCGCTTGCGTTGATGAAGTCGATTTTGCCCGAAGCCTCCAGGCGCTTCGCGACCTCGATCGAGTCCTCCACGGTGAACGGACCGGGGAACTCACGCCACTGGGTATTCAGCCGCACGCCCACGACGAACTCGCCGCCGACCTGCCGGCGGACCTCGTCCACAACCTCCTCGAGGAATCGCATGCGGTTGTCTAAGGACCCGCCGTACCGGTCGGTCCTCGCGTTGTAGGCCGGCGTGAGGAACTCGGAGAGCAGATAGCTATGGGCGGCGTGTATCTCGACGCCGTCGAAGCCGGCCCGCTGCATGTTCCGGGCCGTGATCCCGAACCCTTTGACGATGTCCGCGATCTCCTCGACGTCGATCTCCTTGGTGAACTCGCCGCTTGCGCCCGGGTAGAAGGAGACGTCGGGCTTGGCGGTGAGCACCGGGTCCCAGTCGTCGGTGCCGCTGATGCGTCCGCGGCCGTTGTGGTTGATCTGCATGAAGACCTTGGCCCCATGCCCTTGTATGGCCTCGGCGATGGGCCGGTACGCTTCGACGACCTCTTCGAGGTAGCCGGCGGGCCGGTTTGTCCCACACGATGGGTGGACCATGACCTGGCCCGTCGTGATGAGACCGAAGCCCCCCTTCGCCCGCTCGGCGTGGTAGTGCATAGCGCGGGAGCCGAGCAAGTTCCAGCGGTGGTAGCCCTCGGGGTCGTAGCCCCAAAGATCATGGCTGTGCGATGCCGTCATCAGCCGGTTCCGCAAGGTAACCGAACCGACTTGGATTGGCGAAAAGAGGTTGGGGAATTGTTCTGGCATGGCGCTAGATCAGGCGACCGGTCCTGTGTCCTTCGAAGTGGGCGTGTTCGACCCGTCGGGGGGTCACGCAATCGCCAATGCGGTAGATCTCCGGGACCTTTCCCTCCATGGCGTGAAAGAGGGCGTCGTTGGCCACGTTGCCAAGCGACAGCACCACGCCGTCCACGTCTTCGATGATGAAGTCTCGTCCCGACTCGTAGCTCGTCACCGTCACGGAGTCGGCCCCGATTTCCTTGATCACAGAGAGGGCGTGAAAGACGACGTCTTTCTCCTTAAGGAGTGCCAAGAAGTTCGGGCGGTCGTTGTACAGCAGGTCGGCGGCAAAGTACCCGCCCGTCGCGAGCGCGGTGACTTTCTTGTCTCTGGCCGCCAGGTATTCGAGCGGGTCGGCGCTTTGGTGGAAGCCGACCCCGTCGATGATGACGACGTGGCGCCGGTCGTCCAAGCGGCCTGTAAGCACGTCCCAAGGGTTGTGGACGTGCTCCCGGTCGGCGCCCGGAATGCCGGGGGTGCGGGCCAGTGTTGACCCCCAAATATACGAGGTGCCAAACTTCGACTCGGTGGTCGGTTGCGATCCGGTCGCGACGACGAGGACGTCCGGTTTCTCCCGCTCGACGTACTCCGGCGTGACTTCCACGCCAAGCCGGAGCTCGATGTTCTCCGCCTTCGAGATTTGCCGCTCGCGCCATTCGATGACGTGCTTGAACTCGCCCCGCCTCGGCGACTTCAGAATCAGCTTCACCTGGCCGCCGAGGGCGTCGGATGAGTCGCACAGCGTCACGTCGTGACCCCGCCGCGCCGCGATGATGGCGGCCTCCATCCCCGCGGGGCCGGCGCCGGCGATCAGCACCTTCTTCTTCTCAGGGGCCGGCTTCAGCGTTCCGATGCCCCACTCGGCCTCCCGCCCCACCGTCGGGTTCTGGGTGCAGGTCATCGGCTTGAGCAACATATGGCGGCCGAGGCACCCCTGGCCGGCGCCGATACAGCGCCGGACGTCGTCGTCGCGGCCCTCCCGCAGCTTGTTGGGAAGCTCGGGGTCGGCGATGCTCGCCCGGGTCATGGCCACCATGTCGGCGTGGCCTTCGGCGACGATCTTCTCCGCTTGGGCGGGGTCGACGATACGTCCGACGACGAACACGGGGATTCCGCGGGTCTCCTTCTTGATCCGGGAGGAGTAGGGGACCAATGGGCCGAGAGTCGTCCCGATACCGGCCAACGACCATTCTGCGCCCCACGCGCTCACGTCGAGGAAGTCGACCATGCCGGTGGCTTCGAGGGTCTTGGCGTAGTGGATGGCGTCCTCGAAGTCCCACCCCTCACCGCCCGGCGCCGCCCAGAACGCGTTCATGCGGACCCCCGCGACGTAGTCGGGGCCGACCTCTTCACGTACGGCGCGGACCACCTCAAGCGGAAAGCGCATGCGGTTTTCCAGCGAGCCGCCGTACTCGTCTTTTCTCTTGTTGTACGCGGGGGTGAGGAATTCGGAGAGAAGGTAGCTGTGCGCCGTCTGTATCTCGACGCCGGGGAAGCCGGCGCGCTTCATATTGCTCGCCGTCTTCGCGAAGCCCGCGACGACGTCCTTGATGTCCCGGACTTCCATTTCTCTACAGGTCTCGCCGCCGGCGTTCGGGTAGACGAGGATTCCCGACGACGCGGCCATGACCGGCTCCCAGTCGTCGGTCCCGCTGGTGCGGACGCGACCGTTGTGATTCATCTGCATGAAGCACATGGCGCCGGCGTCCAGGATGCTCTTGGCGATGCGGCTATAGGGCTCGATGACCTCTTCCAGGTAGCCGAGCGGGCGCGTCGTCCCGCACGACTTGTGTACCAGCGTCTGGCCCGTGATGACGAGTCCCCAGCCCCCCTTCGCCCGGTCGGCGTGATAGACCCCCGCCCGATCGCTCAGCATGTTCCAGCGGCCGTAGCCCTCGGGGTCGAACCGGTAGAGGTCGTGGCTGTGGGAGGTCACCATCAGCCGGTTCTTGACCTCGACGTTGCCGATGGTCAGCGGTTGAAAGAGGTGAGGGAACTCAGAAGGCATGGGCGTCGTTCACCAAGCCGGTCATAGGGAAACACTGCCTGTCGGTGGCAGCGAAGGCGAGAGTATTCAAGGAGTGCGGGCCTGTCAAGCAAGATTGTGTGTCCGCGAAGGTGAAGCTCGTCGCGTTTCTCACTGCTGGAGGTTGGGGTCCAGCTTGTCGCGTATCCAGTCGCCCATCGTGTTGAAGCTCAAGACGACGAGGAGGATCGCCAGGCCGGGGAAGACCGAGACCCACCAGGCGGTCTCGATGTATTGGCGGCCCTGCGAGGCCATCGACCCCCAGGATGGGTCCGGCGGCGGTATGCCCGCGCCGAGGAAGCTGAGCGACGACTCGGCCAGAATCGCCACGCCAAATTGCAAGGTGAGCAACACGATAAACGTGTTCTTCACGTGCGGGAAAATGTGGTGGACGATGATTCGCACCGGTCCGGCCCCCGCCACACGCGCCAAGCGAATGAAGTCCCGGTTCATAACCGAGAGCGTCTCGCCGCGGATCATCCGCGCGTAGCCGGCCCACAGGTTCGCGGAGAGGGCGATGATAACCAGCGTGATCGACGGCCGGTAGACGACGCCGAGCACGAGTGCGAGCAAGATGATGGGCAAGGCAAGGACCGCGTCCGTCAGCCGCATCAGCACCGCCTCCACCGCGCCCCGGTAGTACCCCGCGACCATGCCGAGCGCGAGTCCGACGAAGCCGGCGATGCCGACGGTGAGGGCGGCGACGAGCAGGGAGAATCGGGCCCCCACGAGCAGGCGTACGAACACGTCGCGCCCTTGCTGGTCCGTGCCAAGGATGTGGACGTTCCAGAAGTCCCACGCCCACTCAGGGCCTTGCAGCCGCTCGCGAGGCTGGCCGACGAGCGGATCGAACGGCGATATGGCCTCGATGGAGAATGTTCCGACCACCATGACCAGGAGGATGAGTATCGCCCCTTCTGGGGCCAATCGCGGGCGTAGGCGCGACGCCGCGCCCACCGCGGCCCGAGCGTAGGGGCTCCGCCACGCCGAAGCGAGTCCGGCTGCGGCTCGCCGTCCCACCATCAGGTGTACCTGATCCTCGGGTCGATCCACCCGTATAGAAGATCGACCAAGAAGTTGAAGGCGATGACGATCGCCGCCCCAATCAGGATGGCACCTTGCATCACCGGATAGTCGCGGCGGCCTAGGGCGTCGAACATCACCCTGCCGACCCCGGGCCATGCGAAGACGACCTCAATGACGATGGCGCCGGTGACCAGAACGCCAAAGAAGAGGCCGCCGAACGTCACCACGGGTATTAGCGCGTTGCGCAGGGCGTGCTTCCAGAGCACGGTCCTCAGTGGCAGACCCTTAGCGCGGGCCAGCTTGATGTACTCGCTATCAAGCACTTCGAGCATGCTCGAACGGGTCAGCCTCGTCATCCCCGCGACGACGAACAGGCCCATAACGCTGGCCGGCATGATGGCGTGCCGGATGCTGAAGAACCCGTCGCCCTTCCCCGCTACCGGCAGCAGTTCGAGATGCACGGCGAAGACGACGATCATGATGACGCCCAGCCACCAGGGCGGGACCACCTGACCGGCCAGGGCGACGATGCGGGCGAAGTGGTCGAACGCCGTGCCGCGCTTCACCGCCGCCAGAATCCCCAGCGGTACGCCGACGACGGCGGCGATGGCCATGGCGAAGGCGGCCAGTTTGGCCGAGTTGGCCAGCTTCGGCCAGATGAGCTCGCCCACGCCGTAGCCTCTTTGGACGATCGACTGGCCGAGGTCGCCGCGGGCCAAGTCACCGAGGTAGTCGAAGTATTGGACGACGATGGGCCGGTCCAGGCCCAGCTGCTCCCGCTTCTCTTGGACCTGTTCCTGCGTCGCGTCCTGGGCGACGAGTAGGACGGAGGGGTCGCCGAGCACCCTGGCCAGCAGGAACACCGCGGTGACCACGATGAGCAGCGTGACCACCGACTGAATAGCCCGCTGAAGGATGAACCCAGTCATGGGGGGCTAGTATACGGTGGGGCGTCTGGCCGCGCTTGCCGGAAGGGGGCCCCGTACCTATACTCCCGCCCATCATGACATCCCTACCCGGAATCTATTCGATGACCGTGATTCCCTTTTCCGCCGACGGAAGGCTGGACGAGGACGCGCTTCGCTCCCACCTGCGGTATCAGGCCGCGGCCGGCGTCGGAGTCTATTTGGGCAGCTACGGGAGCGGCGAGGGCCACCTCCTGCGCGAGCGTGAAGTCGAGCGGATCTACGAAATCGGGGTGGAGGAACTGAAGGGCAAGGTCCCCCTCTTCGCCGCCGCCATCGGCTTCACGGAGACCGACTACATCATCCATCAGGCCAAACGCGCCGCGGCGATCGGTGTCGACGCCGTGCAGATTCACCCACCGCGGCCCGGCACGCCGCTCCACCGTCCGACCCCTCCCGAGCTGGAGCGTTTCTACGACGATATCCTGAGCAGCGTGACCACACCGGTCCACCTCTCGAACCAGACGGCGATGGTATCCAGCGAAGTGCCCGTGGCCTTCTTCGCCAAGCTCGTGGAAACGTATGACCACATCGAGATGATCAACAACACGAGCCAGAATCTGGGCTATCTAGTGCAGCTCCTCGACGCTATCGGAGACAAGGCGCTCGTCAGCGTAGGAATGGTCACCCAACTGATCACCACGCTGGCGCTGGGAGGCCACGGCTCCCTATGCTTCGAGCCCAACATAGCGCCGAGGCTCACCATGTCGGTGCTGGCGGCCTACCGGTCCGGCGACAACGCCCTTGCGCTGGATCGGTTCGCGCATCTCCTCCGCCTCAACGAAATCCTCTCGAAATACCAGAACCCTCGGTCACTCAAGGCCGCGCTCAGGGTGCTCGGGCTGCCCGGAGGCTTCCTGCGCCGGCCCTATCTGGACTTGGACGAGGCGGCGCACGAAGACATCCGCGCGACACTGGAGCGATTGCGGATCAAAGAGATCGAGGGTCTAGCCTAGACCCCTCCCTGGGAAGCGGCCCGGCGTTACCCGCCGCTAGTACAGGTGGCAGGCGACCCGGTGGTCCGGCGCGGCCTCTTTCATGGCGGGCTCCACCTCGGCGCAGATATCCATCACGTGCGGGCACCGCGTGCGGAAACGGCACCCTGAAGGCGGGCTGATGGGCGAGGGGACCTCCCCTTGCAGCACGATCCGCTCCCGGGGCCGGGCCGGATTGGCGCTCAAGGTCGCGGAGAGCAAGGCCCGGCTGTAGGGGTGCAAGGGGTTGTTGAAGAACTCCTCGCTCGGCGCCATCTCTGCGAACTTCCCCAGGTACATGATGGCGACCGTATCGGCCATATACCGGACCATGGAGAGGTCATGCGAAATGACGAAGAAGGTCAGCCCAAGTTGAGCTTGCAGGTCTTTGAGCAGGTTGACGATCTGCGCGCGAATGGAAACGTCGAGGGCCGATACCGGTTCGTCGAGCACGAGCATCTTCGGCGCGAGGCCCAGCGCGCGGGCGATCGCGATCCGCTGGCGTTGACCGCCGCTGAACTCATGCGGGTAGCGTTCGGCGTGAAACGGGGACAGCGTCACCTGCTCTAGGAGCGACGCCACCTTGTCGTTGATTTCTTGTTTCGAGAGGCGCTGGTTGATCACCAGAGGTTCGGCGATGATGCGCCCGACGCGCAGCTTGGAGTTGAGCGAGCTCCAGGGGTCTTGGAACACGGCCTGGACATTGCGCCGGTAAGCCCGCGTCTCCTCTCGGGTCAAGCTGTCGATCTCGGCGCCTTGCCAGCGGAGCATCCCGTCGGTAGGCCGTTCGAGCTTGAGGAGCAGGTTCGCCAGCGTCGTCTTGCCGCAGCCGGACTCGCCCGCCAAGCAGAAGGTCTCGCCCTTGGTAATCTCGAAGTCGACGCCGTCGACGGCCTTCACTGTCTGCTTGCCGTAGGAGAACACGCCCCGGCCCACGGCAAAGTGCTTCTTCACCCCTTGGGCGTCAACAAGTGGGGGTGCGGTCTGGTTCGGCGCCGGGCCGGCCGCCTCTTCGACCTGCTGGGTCACGCGGCGCGCTCCTCGGCCCGCCAGCACTTCGCCACGCGCCTCTCGCCGACGGCGAACTCCGCGGGATATTCCTTTTCGCAACGATCGAAGGCGTAGGGGCACCGCGGCGCGAAGTGACAACCCGGCAGCAGCTCGAAGGGCGACGGGGGCTGCCCCTCGATGGAGGGAAGCCGGTCGGGTTTCTCCTCAATGCTGGTGACCGACTTCAGCAGCGCCTCGGAGTAGGGATGCGCGGGGCCGGCGAAGACCTCGGCGACCGGCCCGTATTCGACGATTCGGCCCGAGTACATCACGGCTACGGTGTCGCACACGTTCGCGACGACGCCGAAGTCGTGGGTTATGAACAGGATCGCCAGGTTGAACTCTTTCTGGAGGTCTTGCAGGAGGTCCAGATATTGCGCCTGGATCGTGGGGTCGAGGGCCGACGTCGGCTCATCGGCGATGAGAATCTCGGGCTTGGGCGCGATGCCGATGGCTCCGACCACCCGCTGCCGCATCCCGCCGCTCAGCTGATGCGGAAAGTACCGCGACACCGCCTCGGCGTCGGGGATGTGGACCCGTCGCAGCAGCTCCAGCACCCGCTCCTTGACGTTGACGCCCGGGCGGTCGTGGAGCCGCACCGATTCGCCGACCTGGTCGTCGACGCGGAACACCGGGTTCAGCGAGGTCAACGGGTCCTGCAGGATCATCGCGATGCGCCCGCCCCTGACCTGCTGCATCTCCTTTTCGGTCTTGTCGACCAAATCGTCGCCGTGCAGCTCGACCCGGCCGCTGGTGATCCGGCCCAACGGAGGGAGTAGTCGCATGATCGAAAGGGCGGTCATGCTCTTTCCCGAGCCCGACTCGCCCACGATGCCGAGGGTCTCGCCGCGGTGGAGGTCGAAGTCGACGCCATCGACCGCACGCACGACCCCGCGCTTGGTGTGCAACTCGGTCCGCAGGTCACGCACCGAGAGGACTACGTCCTGTTCGATGAGCCTCCACCCTCCTTCAGGTTGGACGGAGTATACCCCACCGTCGGCCCCAAGCCTGGAACCACTTCTATCAGGTTCACGGGTGGTAGGATTGAGGGGCCATGACGCCCCAAGACCTTCCGGATACGGAGCTAAGCACTGGACCTCGCGGCATGAAGGTCTTCCGGACAATCATGCTGGTCTTGGCTACGGTTCAGGCCGCTTTCGCGGGACTCACCGCCATGGTGGGCGCGTTCGCGGACGGGGGAGACGTCTGGTCGCGGCTGTTGATCGTCCTGCTACATCCGCTGAGCGCCGCCGCCCTGCTGGTGCTGGTGGTGTCGCCCCGACCCGCCGCCGCGCGGGCCTTCGGTGTCGCAGCGCTGCTGACGGCGACGGTGACCGCCGACGTAGCCTTCGCTCTGCTGATCGCCCAAGGCGCCGTGAAGGGCGACTGGGGGCTTCCCCTAGCGTTCGCCGCGATACCGGTCGTCGGTATCGCCTACGCCCTGACCCTTACCCTGCTGCGGCCGCGGTCGAGCCCCCGCTAGCCACTTCTCCAACCGGTGCGGGAAGCGCTACCTAGGCTGCCTCGCCTTACGGGCGGTACGCCATGGCTTGCGTGTGAACCGGTGGCCTAGGCCCCGCTCGATCTCACGCCATTTCCGCTCTTCTTCCGGCGTGATGAACGTTACCGCCTCTCCGGAGCGGCCCATGCGGCCGGTCCGACCGATCCGGTGCGTGAAGAGTTGCTCCGAGTCCGGCAGGTCGTAGTTGATGACCTGGCCGATGCCTTCAACGTCCAAGCCGCGGGCAGCCACGTTCGTGGCCACCAGAATCGGCGCGGCGCCGGAACGGAAATCCTTCATCACACGCTCACGCGCGGCCTGGCTAAGATTCCCTTGGAGCGCCCCGACCGGGTAGCCCAACGCCTCGAGCTGCGTCGCCAGCTTCTTGACGCCGTGCTTGGTCCTTCCAAAGACGAGTATCGGCGCGCCGCCGCGTTGGCCCAACAGCGTTTGAAGGGCCTCTATCTTGTCACTCTTCTGGATGGAGTAGACCAGGTGCTCCACCGTGGGGACCGCTTGCAGCCCTGCGTCTACTTCCACTGTTACGGGGTCGCGCAGGTACTTCGTGGCGGTCTTCGCCACCCACTCCGGCATGGTTGCGGAGAGGAGCGCCGTCTGCCGCCCGGCGGGCGTACGGCTAAGGATGGCCTCGACGTCGTGGGCGAAACCTCTATCGAGCATCTCGTCCGCCTCGTCCAGGACAAGGAACCGCACCGACCGCAGGTCTAGCGAGCCCCGACGCAGATGGTCCAGCGTACGGCCCGGAGTGCCGATGATGATCTGGGCGCCGTTCCTGAGCGCCATGCTCTCGGGGCCCAACGACCGGCCGCCGTACAGCAGTGCCACGCGCAGCCGCTGCGGTAACGCCAAGGCATCCGTGACGCCGGCCACTTGAATGGCCAGCTCCCGGGTGGGCACCAGCACGAGCGCCTGGACTCGCCGGACCGATGGGTCGCAGTGCTCCACCAAGGGCGCGGCGAAGGCCAGCGTCTTTCCGGATCCCGTGCGGGCCTGTCCTATCAAGTCGCGCCCCGCCAGGAGATGGGGGATGGACTCCTCTTGGATGGGCGTGGGGTCGGAAATGTTCATTCGGGCAATCGCCGCTCTCGTGCCGGCCTTCAACGCCATGCCGGGGAACACGGAAGCATCGGCGGCGGAGCTAACGGCGGCGGCCCCATTGGCGGTGGTGTCAAACTTCCTGACGGGCGCACTGACCGCGGCGGCATAGCCGCTGCGGCGCGTCTTGAAGCACGTGGGGCAGTACACCGGCCTACCTTGGCTTGGCCGGAAGGGGACAGTCGTAGAGGTGCCGCAGTCAGCGCAAGCGGCCAAGTGGCGCTGGGTACGGACAAACGGACGCGGACGGGTCGATAGAGATTCCACTGGCATAGGGGGACGGTACCTTAGACGAAGGAGTGATGCAGCGGTTCAGAGGCGGTGGGGGAAACAAGAAAACGAGACGGATGATGATCCGTCTCGCTGCGTGAGTCTATGCCGCACCAATCAACTGCATCCGCCACCATTCTAGCAGACATGCCAAGGACATAGCAGCTTTCGCTGGCAGCACGACACCATTGCCCAGCCGTCCAGCCCGGCGGCGACCTTCAGCCGCCCTCGCCTAGCCCGGCCGGTTCAGGCAGATTGAAGGGTGGCGACACTGAAGACGACGGAGAAGGGCTTGCAGTAGATAACCACGCTATTGAAGACCGACACGTCCACGCCAGCAGGGATCAGGTAGTTCTGGTTCCCCCGGTTGCCCTTCAGGTCTCCCAGATCGACGTACCCGCCCAACTTGACCTCGTCCGACCGGGTCGGGTCCTCGTGGGGCGACAAGATCACATGGAGAGCCGGTCCGTTGGTCACCTCAAGGTTTTCCAGCCGGAGCAAGTGGCCGCCGCCGGGAGTGCTGAAGATGATCGCTTGACCACTCCCCCGGTGAAAGCTATCAGCGTCTTTGAACTCGCCCTGCTTCACTTTCTGGACTTCGTCTTGTTGATTGACGTTCGCCATGACGACCGGCTCCATCATGCGGACGCCCCGTTCCACCATCTCCATGTCGGCCGCGGCGCGGACCATCGTGAACCCTTCCGTCAGGGCGGCGTGGTCGTCGTCACTCATTACCGTGATAGAACTGCCGGACGCCACCATCGCCCCGGCGTTTATGGCCGAGGCTCCGGGCATCTCTTCCCTCATCATCGAGTCGTCAACCATCGCCATCCCCGCCATAACTCCCTCTACGTCGGCCCGTTCCATTCCCTCGGGGACCACCGCATTGACAGCGAAGGGGAACTCTTCCTCCACGGTAACGTTGATGAATAACGGCGACCCAAGCGACCAGCCAACCCAAAGGGTAATAGCCAGCATTGGGACTGAAGCGATGCCGAAGGCCACGCGATTGCGCCAAATAACCTGATGCCAGCCGCGCCGATAGCCGAAGGCAAGGACTGCGGCGATAAACACCAAAGTGGCGGCCGCGATGAGCCAACGGTAATCGTAGAGGCTGGCGAACGTGCGTTCAACATCACCGATAGTCGACATTGCACCCTCCGAATTGCACCGTCCAATGATCCTCTGCTTTTCGAGCCCAGCCCAGTCCGAACCTGAGCACTAAGGTACTAGATTTTGCCCAGCTGGTGGACCCGAACTTGGTCAAGACCGGGAATAAGCGTGAGATCGTTACGATGAATGTGGTGGTCAGTGAGGATGGAGACTCTAGCGGGCCTTCCACTGGGCGGGACGCTTTTCAATGAACGCCAGGGGTCCTTCCTTGGCGTCCTCAGTTTGGCTGATCTGGGCGTAGATCACCTCGCCGAATTTCTGCGACTCTTCCATCGCCAGACGGCGCCAAAAGTGCATCATCTTCCTTGTCGCTTGGACCGCGAGCGGCGCGTTGGCGGCGATGGCGCCGGCGATTTCGATGGCCCGGGGCATCAGCCGGTCCGGCGGCGTCACTTCATGCACGAAGCCAATGCGGCGGGCTTCCTCCGCCGACATGGTCTCACCTGTCAGGGCGTAGTACATGGCCTCGCCGAAATGCGTCACTCTCGCAAAGTGATGAATGCCGTAGATGGCGAGGATGCCGCGCTTCACCTCCGGAAGGCCGAAGGTCGCCTCCGTCGAGGCGATGCGGATGTCGCAGTCCATCGCCTCCTCCATACCGCCCCCGAGCGCAAGCCCATTGACCGCCGCGATGATGGGCTTGGGGCTTCGAGAGAAAATGCCCGGCCCCCGGGGCTGGCCCATGTCGGCGCGTTCCCGGCGTTCCCCGGACGAATCCTCCTCGGTGTCTTGATCGCGCTGGGCCATCTCCTTCAGGTCCGCTCCCGCGGAAAAGGCGCGGCCCGTGCCGGTCACGATGGCCACCCGCATGTTGGGGTCCTCATCGAAGTCGGCCATGGCCTCCCGCCGCTCGGCGATCATCTGCCGCCCGAAGGCGTTGAGACGGTCGGGACGATTCATGGTGAACAGCGCGTAGTGCTCGGCGTCACGCTTCTCGTAGATCCAGTACGGCATAGATGGACTCCTCGCGGGGCTACTCGGACCGAACGCCCGCGGCCCTTTCGCGATAGTGGCTGTCCAATTGACCGTGGACTTGGCTTACCCGGCCCAGCTCGGTCACCAGAGAATCAAGCTGGCCGCCGGGGATGGCCAGCAACATCAAATCGTCCCCGACGGTTGTGTTGATCCGCATGCCGACGCAGCCGAAAGACTGAGACGTCCTGCCCTCCGCGAGGGCTATAGGAACCGCGGCGCAGCCCGGTCTGCCATAGACGCCGGTGGGCGCCGCAGCCCAATTCATGAGACCGCAGCTTTCCGCCACGACCATCGCCTGCCGGGGCGTAGCCCACACTAGCGCGAGATCAGGCTCGACGGGGAACCGGCTCAGCGGCCCATAGACGATCCCCGCGGACGCCTGGCCGTTCTTGGGGACCTTCTCCACTTCCTCTTCCCGTATGTAGGACGTACCGCACATCATCCCCACGTCCTCCATCAGTCGCCCCATCGTCTCGTCGGGCAGTGGGAAGCCCATGACCATCGCACCAAGGGGGCAGTTAAAGTGATCGGCAGCGGCGGCGTAGAAGACGTCGGTCTCAGCCTCATGCCAGAACGCGCAGGGGGAGGGGACCGCCTTGCCAATCCGAGATACGCCTTCCGGCTGAGCTTGGACGAAGGCGAGCCCGATCACGGGCTTGGTCAGCGACAATGTACGTTCGATGAATCCGGCAGTCTCGCCGTGCTGCATCCTGGACCTCCTTGGAGCAACGATGTTGAGGGTTAGCTCCTGGGAAGCCCCAGCCCTCGCGTCGCTATGATATTCCGTTGGATCTCAGACGTCCCGCCGTAGACCGTCAAGTACAGCGACCGGCGGTAGCCGCTCTCGATCCTTCCCTCAAGCGGTGCCCGTGGTTCGCCGCTCCCCATCTGGCCACGTAGTCCGAGCAAACGCATCCCCAGCAGGAAGAGACGCTGCTCCAAGTCCGTTCCAAGCAGCTTGACCACCGAGGCCTCCTGATTGGGAATCAAGCCCTGGCTCTGCTTCCACGCCACGTTATAGCACATGAGACGGCAGGCCTGGATTTCCGCCGCCATCTCCGCGATTCGATGCCGAATGATGGCGTCGTTCCACGCAGCCCCATCTCGGTGCCCCACCGTCCGGTGGTAGGCCGTCAGCTCTTCAAGGAAGCGCCGGGCCCTGGCGGGAACGCCGACGCCGGAGCGCTCGAAGTCAAGGGAGGCGGCGCCGACGTACCACCCCCCGTTCTTCTCCCCCACAAGGTTCTGCTTGGGGACGCGGACCTCGTCGAACGTGACCAGGCTTCGAGAACCGTCGTACATCATGGGGAAGGTGCTGACGGAGATGCCGGGGCTGTCCATTTCCACGAGGAGGAAGCTGATGCCGCGGTGCTTCGGCGCGTCGGGGTCGGTCCGGACCAGCATGAACATCCAATCGGCGCCGTTGTGAGCCCCATTCCAGAGCTTGGCACCGGTGACCACGAAGTCGTCGCCATCCTCCACGGCGACGGTTTGCAGGGAAGCAAGGTCGGAGCCGGCGTCCGCCTCCGAGTATCCCTGGGCCCATTCGATGTCCGCGTCGGCGATCTTGTTCAGAAAGAAAACCTTCTGCTCGGGCGTTCCATGGATCATCAGGACAGGGGCCAGGATATTGACGCCCATACCCGTGGCGGGCACGCGGTGATAGGCGGCCTCTTCGTTGAACACCAACTGGCGCATGTGCGGCGCCGCGCGGCCCCCGTATTCGCGGGGCCACGCCATGGTCAGCCACCCTTGCTGCGCCAGTTTCTTCCGGAACTGGTGGATGAGGATGGCGTGCTCGGGCTCCTCGGCGTCTACGTCGAGCGCTCGCCAGTCCCAGGGAAGCTCGCGGTCAATGAACGCCGCAAGCTCCGCTCTGAACGCTTCGTCTTCGGGCGTGAAAAGAAACTCCATGGTTAGGGTTCGACGGGGCGGTGGCAGGGATTCTACACCGCGAGACGCCGTTCACGTTGTTACCGCGCAGGCCGCGGGCTATACTCGGCGTACAACAGCGGGGCGAGAAGGGACATGAGCCTACGGGGCGCGGCCGCGATCGTCGGCATCGGCGAGCTTCCAACCAGACGGGACTACCCCGGAAGGTCGGCGTATTCTCTTTGCATTGAGGCCGCGAAACTGGCCATCGACGACGCGGGACTGCGCCACCAAGATATCGACGGCCTCATCACCTCCGCCGAGGACTTCAGCCCGATCACGCTGGCCGAGCGTTTGGGGCTTCGACCCACCTTCTTGGAAGGAAGCCACCTTATGGGGGCCAGCGGGGCCCAATCGATCGGACTCGCCGCCATGGCCGTCAACGCCGGTCTCGCCAACTACGTGCTCTGCGCCTTCGGGGGCGGCAGGGATCCCGCGTTTGGGCGGGGCGGGCATGGATCGTCCGCGAATGTCAGGACAGAGTTCGAGAATCCCTACGGGCCGGTGGTCGCGGCCAACGGCGTTTATGCGCTGCTCAAACAGCGGCACATGCACCAGTTCGGCTCGACGGACGAACAGTTCGCCAAGGTCGCCACTGACCAGCGGTTCAACGCGCTCGCCAACGAGAACGCGGTCTTCCACGGCAAGCCCATCACCACCGGCGATGTATTGAACTCGCCCATGGTCTGCGACCCCTTGCATCTGTTGGAATGCGTTATGCCCTGCGCGGGAGCTTTCGCCTGTGTGGTGACCTCCGCGGAACGGGCTAGGGCGTTGCCCCATCCGCCGGCGTTCGTCCTTGGGGTCGGGTCGCACTCAACACACGAGCTCATTTGGCAGAGTCCCGACATCACGACGACTCCCGTCGAGGTATCGGCCCGGAAGGCCTTCGAAATGGCCCGCTACGGCCCGGGGGACGTCCAGTTCGCCGAACTCTACGACTGATACACGGTCCTCGCGGCCGTGAGCCTCGAAGACGCCGGATTCTGCGAGAAGGGTGAGGTCGGCGCCTTCTACGAATCGACCGACACGACCTACAAGGGGAGCTTCCCCGTGAATACCGACGGCGGCCAGCTATCGGGCGGCCAGATCGTCGGCATGGGCGGGGGCTTCCGGCAGGTGGTCGAAGGGGCGCGCCAGATCATGCGCCGCGGCGGAGAGCGCCAAGTACCGAAGGCGGATCTGTGCACGATAAATGGCTGAGGGGGCGACGCGAGCGTGATGTTCACGCTCATGCTCGGCTCGGAAGCCGCCGAATAGGGCGCCGATGAGCGAAGCCGACTACTCCAAGCCGGTCCCGATTCCCGCGGAACCCGAGCTGACCAGGCCCTTCTGGGAAGCGGCCAAACGTCACGACCTCGTCATCCCGCGCTGTGGCGCGTGCGGCCGCTTCTTCTTCTACCCCAGGCACACCTGCCCACACTGCATGGCCTCGGACTGGGAATGGACCCCGGTGAGCGGCCGCGGCCGCGTTTACAGCTTCACCCTAGTCCGGCGGCCCGCCGACCCATCTTTCGCGGGCGACGTGCCCTACGCCTACGCCGTCGTCGAGCTTGACGAGGGGCCTCGAATGGTGACCGGCATCGTCGACTGTCCGCTCGAGGCCATCGAGATCGACATGCCGGTCCAAGTCCGGTTCGACGACGTGACGCCCGAGTGGACGCTGGTGAAGTTCGCCCCCGCTTGAGCGCCTCACGTCCCTTCGGCGGGCGGCGTGATCGTAATCGCACCTTGGGCGGCAAGCCATTCCACCACGTCCGTGGCGACCCTGCGCTCGAAGCCGTCGAACGCGTGATTGCAATGCTCGTACCAGCGCTGGGCCACGGTCGGCGAGCGAACGGCCGCGGCCTCCAGCTCGTGCATGCGGGCGCGGTCGTTGAAGTTGTCCTCGGAGCCGGACAGCATCATGATCGGCACGTCGACCTCGGCGATCCTCTTCGAGTGCGCCGCGATGGTCTCTGGGGCCCACATCTCCAGCCAGCAGTCCGCCCGCATCACGATCTGCATCAAGGCGTTATAGGGATCGGGGTGCGGCCGCTCGGACCACTCGGCGATGACCTGATCGCCCCGGCCGGCCGCGACGAGCTCTCGCGCCCGCTTCACCGTCGCGGCGTACTTCTCGTCGCCGAGGCCGCGGCGCATCCAGTCGGCGTGTTCGGCGGTCGGCGCCATGTGGACGTTGGCGACGACCAGCGGATTGTGGAACAGGGCTTGGTGCAGAGTGGCGGAGATGCTGCCGTTGCTGTGCCCGCTCGTGACGATGCGCTGGTAGCCGCGTGAGGCGAGCAATTCCACCCACGCGTCGATATCCTCGGCGTCCATTCGCGGCGGGGCGGTCATGCGGCCCTCGGCGCCGCTCCGCCGCAGCCCCACGCTGAGCGTCGCCAACCCGTACTCCGCGTACACCGGCGCCAGCATGGCCGCGACGTTGCGGAACGGTATGGACCCGATGCCATGCACGTAGATGACGGCGCTATCCGTGGCGCGGCTTTCTTCCGGCGTCCAGAGAAGGCCTACCAGGGTCCGCCCGTCCTTGGCCTCGACGGTAACGACCTCCGTTTCGGGGGGCGGACCGGCCGGCGGCGGCACCAACCCGCGAGCCCACTGCGCCAGGGCCTCGCCGATGCCGGTCGCCGTGTCCGCCTGCACTGAACACACGTCGCGGGACAATGTGGCCTTCCGCGCGAGCGTCTCGGCCCACGCCGCATCGTCTCCAGCTATCAGAACGGGAGGCATGATCGTCTCGACGGCCCGGCTGATCTTGGTGTCCGCGGCCTTGCCCCACCAACTGAGAAAGAGGCTGGAGGGCTGAAAGATCTTCATCGTCACGCCGTCCGGGCCGGTGGGTTCGAGGTCGATGTACTCATGCAAGCCGGCGCCATAGCGCAGCGCTCGCGCCGCCGCCTCGAGATGGTCCTGGTAGCGCTCCGCGCCCAGGGCCTCCGAGAGCCAGTCGCCGAGATCATGCGCCGGCCGCACCAGCGCGACACCTTTGACTCGTAAATTGGGCCGCTTCGCGGCGAAGCGCGCCACGCTGAGGGCACCGACCTCCTCGCCCACAAGAAAGACGTCGGTGAAGCCGAGCGTTGCCATATGGTCTAGAGCGAGCCCCAGATCGGCGCTGTCGTCCTCAGGCGTCGCTACCGCCTGTCCCTCGAGGCCGCGCCGCCGCAGGGCGAAGCTCAGAAAGCCGTACCCTTGCGCGGCCAGAGCCGGCCCCAAGGCTCTAGGCAGGGGGTCGGAGTGATAGCCGCCCCAACGGTGCGCGAAGAGGAACGCCGGGCCTCCGTAGCCGCGCGCTTGCCCGCGCGGGAGGTAGAGCAGGCCGTTGGCGATCGGGAACAGACGCGCCGTCGGAATGACCTCCCGGCTGTTCCAGATGGTAATGGCTTGGACGGTGTGGGCGGCGGCCATGTCTAGTCGAGGCTGGGACGTATGGCCGCCCAGGGCCTTGCCTGCTCGAACGCGGCGGAGACCTGCAAGACGAGGGCATCGGCGCCTCTCGCTCCAACAATCTGCAGCCCAACGGGCAGGCCCTCCGGCGAGAACCCGCAGGGAACCGTAGCAGCGGGGTTGCCCGCCAAGTTGAATGGATAGGTGAACGGCGCGAAGCCGCGCCAGGGGTGCTCCATCGTCCTGCCGCCGATCTCCTCGGGGAACTCACCGTGCGGGAACGCCGCGGCGGCGAGCGTGGGCGTCAGGAGGATGTCGTACCGCTCAAACCAGTCGTCCATGCGGGCGGTAAATCCTTCGAGGCGGCCCATAGCCAGCGCATACTCCGCGCCCGTGACCGACTTGCCGGCGCCGACCCGGTCTTTGACGTAGTCGGTCAGCAGGTCGCCCTGGGTCTCCAACACCGTCTCGTACATGGAGAAGAGCGCCGATATACCGATGGGCTCGTAGATGTCCCACGGGTCCTGGAAGGCGAACGGCGGCTCCTCGACCACCGCCCCCAGGCTCTCGAAGGCACGCGCCGCGTCCTCGGCGATGCGCGCGACCTCCGGGTCGACGGCGGCGTAGCCAAGATCCGGCGACCAGGCCATGACGAGCCCGTCGATACGGTCGTGCAGGCCCGCCTGATAGTTGGGCGGGCGTTGCCGCAGAGAGATGTTGTAGCGCCGGTCGTACCCGGCGATGACGCGCAGCAGGAGCGCC
The DNA here is from genome assembly GCA_965261455.1 of Dehalococcoidia bacterium. Taxonomy (GTDB): domain Bacteria; phylum Chloroflexota; class Dehalococcoidia; order SHYB01; family SHYB01; genus DAOUKH01. The sequence continues at coordinate 1,735,618 of OZ253453.1, forward strand.
GAGTCCTCGACCGTGCGAGAGAGGGGCCCCTGCTGGCCAAAGGCGCTGAACACGGGCCGGGGTCCCGACGCCATGGGCACGAGCCCCCTCGAGGGTTTGTAGCCGAAGACGCCGCAGAACGCGGCCGGGTTGCGGATGGAGCCGGCCATGTCGCCGCCAAGGGCCAGGGGCCCGAGGCCGGCGGCCACGGCCGTCGCAGCGCCGCCACTGGACCCTCCCACGGTGCGGCCCAGGCCCCACGGGTTGTTGCATGGGCCGCCCAAGCGGTTCTCCGTGGTGCTCCACGCCGCGAACTCGGGGGTGTTGGTCTTCCCCAGGATGATCGCGCCCGCCTGCTTGACACGCTCCACGACGATGGCGTCCTGGGCGGGGACGTTGTTCTTGAACAGAAGGGAGCCCATCGTCGTGCGGATTCCCTTCGTGGCCGTCAGGTCCTTGAACGAGATGGGGACGCCGTGCAGCAGGCCGGTCGGAACCTCCCGCATGAGCGCGTCTTCGGCGTCCCTGGCGGCGGCCAGCGCCTCGTCGCCGCAGACCGTCAGATAGGCGTTCAGCTTGGGATTCAGCCGCTCGATGCGATCAAGGAGCGCCTGCACCGCCTCCACCGGCGAGACTTCCCTCGCGGCGATCATCTTTGCCAGCCGCACTGCGGAAACGAACGCGAACTCCGGCGCCATGCTTCCCTCCTTGGACTCTTGTCCTGCCGCCGGTAGACCCAACCGCAGCCCGGCTTACGAATTCCGTTTGTGAAATCTATCGCAGACGGCGAATCTGATCGCCGAACCCTAGAAGGAATCCGTTATCCGTAGGGTTTTGCTTGACAACAGTTCGGGGCCTATGTTACTAGATGCGGGCAAGACCCACCGGACCGTTGCGAAAAACCGCTTCGCGCGCATGGATGGCAGGCGTAGGCGCGCTAAAGCGCGCCCGCACTCAGGAGGCCGAAGATGGCTCCCTCTATTTCCCGCAAATTGATGGTGATCCTCGCCGTAGGCATTGTCACCGCGCTTGTCGCGTCGGCATGCGGCGGGGCGCAAGGACCGCCTGGGCCAGCAGGGCCGGGGGGCGCTCAAGGACCGGCGGGCGCTCAAGGGCCGGCGGGCGCCGAAGGACCGGCGGGCGCTCAAGGACCGGCGGCGGGTGCGGCTCCGGCTCCCACGGCCATGCCGGCTCCGACGGCCGCTCCCACGGCCATGCCGGCGCCGACGGCTACGCCTAGGCCGGCGCCGACGGCTACACCGGCTCCGCCTCCTCCGACGGAGGGACCCAGCATCAAGCGCGGCGGCTCGCTGATCCGCTCAGAGCGGAAGGACCCGCCGCACCTCGACCCGCACGCCTCCGTCGCCGCCATCGACCTCTTCTACATCTCGCAACTCTACAGCACGCTGCTCATGAACCCCGCTGGAACGAAGCTCGTGTGCGACCTGTGCGAGTCCTGGGAGTACGTGGGCGACGGCACCACCGCCGTATTCAATCTCAGGGAAGACCCCACCTTCGCCGATGGCTCGCCCGTTGAGGCGCAAGACGTGGTCTATAGCCTTAACAAGATGGTCGGACTGGTGCCCGATGAAGCTAAGTCCACCAAATGTGGAGCGATGAGCGTCTACCTGGCGGAGGACAACCCCTTCGAGGCCCCCGACAACCGGACAGTCGTCATCAACCTGGCCTTCTCAGCCGCCGCGTTCCCCAAGTTCATCGCCATGAACTTCTGCGGCGTCGTCCAGGACGGCACCCCCCGGGACGCCCTCAAGACCGAGGCGATGGGGAGCGGCGCTTTCGTGATCGGGCGGTGGGACACCGGAGCCGTGGTCGAGATGGAGGCCCGCGCCGACTTCTGGAAGGAGGGCTTCCCCTACCTGGACTCCTTCGTCATTCCGATCATCTCCGACACGACCGCCGCGACCGCGGCGGTGCTCACCGGACGGCTAGACCGGGCCCGGGTGAGCTCGAGCGCGGACCAGCGCTCGGAGTACGACAGGTTCGTGGCCGAGGGCAAAGGGGAGTGGCAACTGGAGCCGTGCAATTGCATCTGGGGCGTTGCCATGAACACGACGCGCCCGCCTTTCGACAACCAGAAGCTCAGACAGGCGGTGAACCTCGCCCTCGACCGTGAAAGCCACGACGCGATCGTGCGCAATGGGCAAGCGTCCGTAAGCCTCTACCAGCCAGGCTTGTGGCCCGGCGCCCGAACGGCGGACGAGATATGGAACAAGATTCCGGGATGGGCTACCGGAGACGCGAAGGAGGCGGAGCTCGAGCAGGCGAGACAGCTCGTGGCCGACGCGGGCTATCCCGACGGTATCGACGTCACGATCCTGCACAGCGGCTATTCAGCCTCGATCACGCGATGGGTCGAGTGGGTCTCCACCCAGCTGCCCAGAGTCGGACTCAACGTGACCGCGGACACCTACCCCGACCGGGCAAGCTTTTTCGAGCAGTTCAACAGCTTCGGGTTCGATATGGTCTATTTCGCGTGGGTGACGGGATTGCCCGAGCCGGACGTGTGGATCGGTCAGTTCTTCAGAAGCACCGGGAGTTCCAACATCACCGGCTTCAACGACCCCGTCGTCGACGAGATGTTCGTAGAGCAGAGCTCGACGCTCGATCCGCAGAAGAGGATCGAGCTCGTGACCCAGATCGAAGACAGGATTCTCGAGCAGATGCCCATCGCTCCGGCGTCGGACAGCTTCTCGAACTTCATCATGTGGAACCACTTCATGGGCTATGACAACGCCAACGGAGAGTTCTACCATGACCGGGCAGAGTGGCTCTACGATGGAAGGGTGCAGTAGCCCCCGGCCGCAAGCAGGCGTTTTCGCAAGACGACCCCTTGGAATGGCCCCCCGAAAAGGGGGGCCATTCGCTTAACCTCGGAGCCCGATGAGCAACCCCCGGACCGCATTCTTCATACGCAGAATCCTGTTGGTGGTCCCTACGCTCCTGGGGGCGACGTTCCTGGTCTTCCTCCTCATGCGCGTCGTGCCGGGGGACGTCGCGTACCTGATCCTGCTCGGCCCCGCAGCCGACGTCGCCAGCGCGCGGGTCGATCCGGACGAGCTGGAACGGCTCCGCGAGCAGCTCGGGCTCAACCGCCATATCGTCGTGCAGTACCTCGACTGGCTCGGGGACGTCTCCAAGGCCAGCTTCGGAGAGTCCATAGCGACGGGGAGAGCCGTTACCGGCGAGATCGGCAAGGGACTGATCCTCTCCGCGCAGATAGCCATCATGTCCGTCGCCTTCGGCATCCTCATGGGAATCCCATTGGGCCTCGCCTCGGCCCTCAGGCCGAACAGCATCATCGACTTGATATCGCGCCTCTGGAGCATCACCTTCCTCTCCGTGCCGAACTTCTGGCTGGGGCTGCTGGTGTTGCTCATAGCGCAGCGGGTCTTCGACTGGTCGCCGCCGTTCGGGCGAAACCTGCTGTGGGGCAACCCGGGGGACAACCTGTCCCAGACGGTCTTCCCCGCCCTCATCATCGGCACGTCGCTCATGGCGATCGTGGCGCGAATCTCACGGTCGTCGCTGCTCGAAGTCCTCGGCGAAGACTATATTCGGACCGCGAGAGCAAAGGGATTGTCGAACCCCACGGTGGTCGTTCGCCACGGGCTGAGAAACGCCCTGATACCCGTCGTGACCGTCATGAGCGTCAGCTTCGGCAACATCCTTGGCGGCACCGTCGTTATGGAGAACATCTTCGCCGTACCCGGACTTGGCAAGCTGCTCCTCGATTCCATCGAAGTACGGAACTATCCCGTTGTTCAGGGAATAGTCTTCTGCCTGGCCGGCGCATTCATCTTGATCAACCTGGTGGTGGACTTGATGTACGGCTGGCTTGACCCAAGGGTAAGCGTCCAATCGTAGGGGTTGGTCTGTAGTGATACGGATCCCAAGAGAACGGTCGCCCAGCGGGTATGCGGCGGCCATGGCATCGTGGGCGCTCGACCGCGCGGTCCGCACGTGGCGGCTGGTGCGCCTGCATCCCATCGGCTTTATCGGCCTCTTTATGGTCGCACTCATCGTGGTGCTGGCGATCGGCGCCGACATCTTCGCCTTCAGCGACCCCAATGAAGGGGACTTCCGGGTGCGCCTCCAGGGCCCCGGCCTGGACCACTGGTTTGGCACCGACGATCTGGGGCGCGACCAGTGGAGCAGGATGGTGCACGGAGCACGGCTCTCGGTGTTCGTGGGCTTCGCATCGGTGGGTTTCGGGACGCTCGTCGGACTCGCCTTGGGCGTCTCCGCGGGGTACATGGGTGGCCGGCTGGACAGCGTGAGCCAACGGATCGTCGAGATCATGCTCTCCCTGCCCGATCTGCTCATGGCCTTGGTGCTGGTGGCGACGCTGGGAAGCGGCCCCGACAAGGTGGTCCTGGCCCTGGCCATCATCTTCATCCCCAGTACGGTCCGTGTGGTACGGGGCACCGTCCTCTCGGCCAAGGAGAACATGTACGTGGAGGCCGCGCGGGCCCTGGGAGCCTCGCAGTTCCGCATCATGTTCCGCCACATCCTGCCCAACGTGACCGCGACGTACCTCGTTCTCGCCAGCAGCTTCCTTGGGGTAGCAGTGCTCATCGAGGCGACCCTGAGCTTCCTGGGGCTCGGCGTGCCGCCGCCGCATGCGTCTTGGGGCCGCATGCTCGCCGGCTCCGCCAGCGACTTCGCCGTGACCGCCCCCTGGATGGTCATCTTCCCGGGACTTGCCATCTCATGGCTCGTGATCGGATTCAACCTGTTCGGCGACGCACTGCGCGACATCTGGGACCCACGCCTGGGACGGGGCAGGCGGGAAGTCTGACGGCCGATGAGCGACACGACACTCTCCGCGGTAGAGGCCCGACTCGAACGCCACGGCGTGCGCCTGCCGCCGGCGCCGGAACCTGCCGCCAACTACGTGGAAGTCGTGGTCACGGGAAACTTGGCGTTCGTCTCCGGGCACCTCGGCAGGAACGCCGACGGCGCCAGGGTGCCGGGGAGGCTGGGAGCCGACCTAAGCGTGGAGCAGGGTTACGACGCGGCGCGTCACGCGGCCTTGGCCGCGCTGGCGAGCCTAAAGGAGCATTTGGGAAGCCTCGATAGGATCGTCCACATCGTCCGGCTCCTCTGTGTGGTGAACTCGACTCCCGAGTTCACCGAGCAGCACAAGGTGGCGAACGGTGCCTCGGACCTCCTCGTCCAGGCCTTTGGCGAGTCCGGGCGCCATGCCCGGGCGGCGGTCGGCGTCGCCGCCCTGCCGTTCGGGGCCTGCTGCGAAATCGAGCTCGTGGCCGAGGTCGCGTGACCGGCAAGCCGATCTATCGAACCAAGCAAGGAGTGAAGACGCGATGACGACCGATGCGAGCATCTACGGTACGTACAACTTCCAATACCCGAGAATGACGGATGAGGAGGTCTGGGCCTTCCTGGAAACGCCGGAGGCGGAGGACGTCTACCTGGCCACCTGCGGGAACGACCACATACCGCATTGCACGACCATCTGGATCTACATCTATGAGGGTAAGATCTACTTCAACTGCTTCGCGAAGCCATTGAAGAAGAAGGTCCGCAACATCATGGAGAACCCCAACGTGTGCCTCACCGCGGCGGTGACGCCCAACGGCGACGGCAATCAGGTGTACGGGACCGCCGTGACTGGCGTGGCGAAGATAGTCGACGACCCGGAACTCATCGCGGCGGTCCAGGCACACGTCAGGCGACGGGCCCAGGCCGCGCAGCAACAGGGGCTTCGCCCAAAGCCGACTTCCCCGTGGGCCGACATCATGCGGGAGCAGGAACACATGTGGGTCGAAATAGCCCCGACGAAGATACTATCCTGGGACAAGCGAAAGAGGCCCCAGGTGCTGGAAGAAGCCAACCCGCGTGCATGACGATTCCGACTTCGCCTGAACGCCGGCCAGCGTCGGCCCTGGGGCATCTGCGGGTGCTGGAGCTTGGGGGCCCGATGGGCCAGCACTGCGGCAAGCTCCTGGCCGACATGGGCGCGGACGTCGTGAAGATCGAACCCCCCGGCGGCGACCCCGCTAGGCGGACCGGCCCATTCGCCCGGGACGTTGAGGACCCCGAGGGAAGTCTCTACTTCCTGTACTTCAACACCAACAAGCGGAGCCTCGTTCTCGACCTCGCCTCCGCCGCCGGCCGGACGCACCTCCGCCATCTCGCCGCCACGGCCGACGTGGTGCTGGACAGCTTCCCTCCGGGGTTCCTTGATGAACAGGGCGTGGGTTATCGAAGCCTCTCGCGCGTCAACCCAGCGCTCGTGATGACGTCGATCACGCCATTCGGCCTCACCGGCCCCTACCGGAGCTTCGCTGGGTCCGATCTCGTGGCCCAGGCGATGGGCGGGCTCATGTACGTCCAGGGCGACGACGCCAAGCCGCCTTGTGCCGCCCCCTTCGACTTGGCCTACCAGCTTGCCTCCCGTCACGCCGCCTTCGCGACCCTCGCGGCCCTCCGCGGACGCCGGAGCACGGGCCGGGGACGGCATGTCGACGTGTCCCTCCAAGAAGTTGTGGCCCATCTCCTCTTCACCGTGGCGAAATACGCCTTCGACGGCCAGATCGTGCGGAGAGCCGGACGGCTCATCACCAATGCCCCACCGCCGAGCGGCTACTACTGTTGTAAGGATGGGCGGTGGGTCAGCGTGTCGGTGATCTTCCTGCGGCACTGGCAGACGCTGGCGCAGTGGATTGGGAACGAGGTGCTGAAAGAGTCCCTCTGGGAAGACCGTGCGTTTCGGTACGCCAACCAGGACCTCGTCATCGACGCCATGGAGAAGTTCGTGGGCGGGTTTGATCTCGAGGAATTCGTCGCCGCGGCGCAGGAACGCGGGCTGTCCGCCGTCCCGATCAACACATTACGGGGCGTCGTCGAAAGCCCCAAGAACGAGGCCCGCTCCTGGTTCGCCGACAGCGTGCATCCCCGCCTCGGGCCGCACCGATTCCCCGGAGCGCCCTACAGGTTGTGCGAGACGCCGTGGCGCGTGCACCGTTCCGCGCCGCTCCTCGGACAGCACAACCAAGAGCTTCTGGCGGAGTTGCCGACACACCCCGTAGGCAAGCCGGAAACCTCAAAGCAAAAGGCTCGGGGCCCCAATCGGGCCCCCCTGAAAGACGTGCGCGTGCTGGACTTCACGAGAATGTGGGCGGGGCCGCTGGCCACCCGCTATCTCGCCGACCTTGGCGCGGACGTGATCAAGATCGAGGTGGAGCACGCCGCCGACGAGGGTCGCACCGGGGAGCCGCTGACGGCCACGGTGGGCGAGCTCAACCGCGGCAAGCGAAGCGTGACGGTGGACTTCAAGACCGCCGAAGGCATCGAGGTGCTGAAGGAGTTGGTCAGGCTTAGCGACGTGGTGATCGACAACTACCCGCCAGGGGTCCTCGAACGTCAAGGTCTCGGCTACCAGGCCCTAAAGCGGGTGAAACCGGACGTCATCGTGGTAGGCATGCCCGGCTTTGGGTCGGATGGGCCGTATGCGAAGTACGTGGCGTTTGGCCAGGAGATGATGGCCAACTCCGGTCTCGCCCACCTTTGGGGCTATCCTGAGTCGCCCATAGAGTGCAGGGCGAAGGTGTATTACACCGACTTCGACGCCGCGGCCGCCGCAGCGTGCGCCGTGATGACCGCCCTCGAACATCGGGACCGGACTGGCCTCGGGCAATACGTCGAAGTCGATGGATCGGAAGCGGCGACGGCCAACACCGGCGTCGGATTGCTCCACTTCCTCGTCAACGGCGCGCAACTCGAGCCCATGGGCAACCGCAACTTCGCCGCGGCTCCGCACGGCTGCTACCCCTGCCAAGGCGACGATCAGTGGTGCGTCATCGCCTGCTTCACCCAGCGGCACTGGGAGGCCCTCTGCGACGTGGCCGGCAACCCCTCCTGGGCCGCGGACGCCCGCTTCGCGTCCCTGGAGGCCCGGCGGCTTCACCAAGACGCCTTGGACGAGTGCATCGGCGATTGGACGAAGGGCTACACGCCCTACCAGGTCATGCGAATGCTACAGAGAGCCGGCGTCCCCTCAGGCGTGGTGCAGTCCGGGGAGCAGCTCTACCACGACCACCACCTCCGCGCTCGGGGCTTCATCGCCGAAATCGAGCACGCCCAGCCCTGGGGCCGCATGGAGCATCCCCGCTCCCCGGTACTTCTCGGCGCAACGGCACCGCTAAGGGGCATGCCGGCGGTCGGCGAGCATAGCCGCCACGTGCTGGCCGACCTGCTGGGACTCGGCGCGGACGAATTGGCCACCGTCGCCAAGAGCGCATCGTAGCGGGCCGACCGCGCGGGGTTACTCCTTGTCCAGGAGCGTGACCCACTTTCGGCGGTCCCACGAGAAGACCTTCTCCGGCACTATCTCGAAGAACGCGTGCTCCGCCTTCACGTGCTCGGTCCTGAACTTGGCGCGGGTCTCCGCGTGCCGTTCTTCGTCTCCCGACCCCACGTACTTCGCGAGGAAGTGGCGCTGGAACTCGTCGATCTCGTCCTGGCTTTCGATCACCCGCGCTTTGCCCAGGATGGTGACGCCGAACTGGTCGAAGCCGTCCATCTGATTGTCGGCAGTGCAGGATACCCACGGGAAGTTCAGAATGTCGCGCGTCTTCTTTCGCATCGGCTTCTTGTACGCCTTGAAGTAGATCTTCCGGTCGCGGCTGAAGAACCAGATGATGCTGTTGCTCGGCATCCCGTCCTTTCCCACCGTGGCCATGGCCATGATGCGCACAGTGGGCGATTCGAGAAACGCCCAGACATCCGCGTCGTCCATCGGAAGGTACGGCTGTTTCTGGTACTGCTCCACCCAAGGTTCCGTCATGGAACGCCTCCCCATAGTGTCCGGCACCTGGAAGCGGGCGCGGTCTACGCGTGGTCGAACCCGGACGGTTGCCGCTCAGCCAATCACGGCGATGGCTTCGATCTCCAGGTTCAGTCCGGGCTCAGCGAGCGCGGCTACTTCCACCAGAGAGTTGGCCGGGTGCTGGCCGTCGAAGTACTGATCGTAGAGCGCGAGCTGCTCGTCGGGAAGGGGCCACCAGTCGCCGATCTTGGTGACGAACGTGGTGATCTTCACGATGTCCGTTGGCTTCCCGCCCTCGGCCTCCACGATCCTGATCAGCTTGTCCAGCACTACTCTGAGCTGCTCGATTGCCGGCCCGCCCTCCGCTGGCGTCTTCATCGCGGTGCAGCCCGAGATGAATAGTTGGTTACCGGCCCGTACCGCTCTGGCGTAGTTGGGGCCGGAGGGTGAGATGTCGGGATAGTCGCGGCGCAGCTTGTCCATTGAAGCCTCCTTCGGCTGTCCCTCGGCGCGCCGCCTACGCCGGGCCGGGCGCCGCTAGCACCGGATTCCGTAGCACGCCGATTCCCGGAATCTCAACCTCGATGGTGTCGCCTGGATTCAGCGCCGCCGTCGTCCCCGCCGTGCCCGTGAAGATCACGTCGCCCGGCTCCAGCGTGACCGATTGGCTGATGAAGCTGACGATGGTCGCTACGTCGAAGATCATGTCGTGGGACTGACAATGTTGGACCTGTTCGCCGTCGATTCTGCAGGAGACCTCAAAGGAAGCGGGGTCGAAGTCCGTCTCGATGACCGGTCCGATGGGGCCGAAGGTGTCCGCCGCCTTGGCCCGCCAGAAGTGGCGGTCGCGGTCCGGGCCCATCTGCCACTCGCGGGCGCTGATGTCGAGGCCGCACGTGTAGCCGAGCACGTAGTCGAGCGCCGCCGTCGGCCGCACCCCCTTGCACCGCCGGCCCATGACGACGACTAACTCTGCTTCCTCGTCCACTCTTCCGGCGTCGGGTGGGAGCAGCACCGCCTCTCCGGATCCGATGAAGCAGTTGGGGGTCTTGTAGAACGGCTCGGGGCGTTTCGGAGCGGCGCTGTCGCCCAGATGAGACCGGTAGTTCAGGCCGACGGCGAGGCCCTTCGTCGGCGCGCACGGCGCCAGGAGCCGGACGTCCTGCAAAGGGCTGCGCGTCGTGGGAGACTTGGCATTCCTCGAACGGCGTCCCGGTCAGCCGTTTGACGACGTCGCCTTCAACTAGGCCGTAGGACGTCTCTCCGCTCGCCACATACCTGACAAACTTCACGGTGCGCCGGCGGCGGTCCACTCGGCGACGCGAACGGGATCGGGCGGCTGCTTGACGCAACCGTAGGCGCCGCCGAGCCGTTGGAAGTCCCTGGACTTCTTGGCCAGATGCCGCCGGAAGTGGATGACGGCAACGTCTAGCGTGCCCAGCTTCTGGGGAATGTCCATATTGATGGCGCCTTTGGCGAAGACCGGAAAGTCTTCCTTCTCATTCACCGCGATGAGCTGGTTGGGCAGGCGATAGGTGTAGTACCAAAGGTCCTCAAAGGCCTGGCCCAAGGGGGTCCGAGGGCGTTTCGAAATCGTGAACGACCAGACCCGGGTGTCCCACTCGTCCACCGGCACGCTCCAGCGCAGGTGGAGGGCTCCCACCGGGACGCGGACGATGGAGGGCAGTTGCACCGTGTGCTCGACACCGAATCCCATGTCCTTCCTTGGAGCTCGGGGCAATCGTCGCCACCACGTGTGGCGGGGCCACTTGCCGAGTCCGGGATATTCGTTCTGCCCGTACTCCACGTCCCGTTGGATGCACGCGACGTAGTTTTCGCCCTCGTCGATGATCTTAACGCCATTGGTCACCACCGGTTTGGGGCGCAAGAACGGCAGCTTGTGGTCGATGAGGTGCCAGAACTTCGTCCTGCGGTGGAGGTAGAACTCGTGGTAGTCGATCCCCTGCCACGTAGGCTCCGTCCAGTTAGTCTCCCAACTCCGCACGCGGGCATGGCGCGTCGTGTTCAGACTGTCGTCAAGGAATTCCCAGGGAAGGTCGTCCTCCAAGGGGACCGGCGTGGTCATGCCCATCCAGATGAAGACGATCCCGTTCCGCTCGGCGGTGGGATAATTCTTGGCCCGCAGCTTGGGGGCCAGCGGCGAATTCACGCTCTCGATGAGGCCCGCGACGCACTGGCCCGTCTCGTCGAAGACGTACCCGTGGTAGGGGCACGTGACGGTCCCCGCGAAGTCGCACTCACCCAGCGAAAGGCGCGCACCGCGGTGCGGACACCAATCGGTCAACGCCACGACGTCGCCCTTGGTCCCGCGGAACAGGACGATGTCCTCGCCCAGCATACGGACTTTGACCGGACGCTTCCGCCCGACCTTCGCGGCCCATACGCCCGGGTACCAGTACTCTCGGAAGCCCACCCTCGGGCAGTAGTCGAAGGGGCCTATCTGAGAGGCTCCGCGCGCCTCCTCCCCACTCTGCCGCCACGAGGAAGTCGTTGAAGACTCCGGTCTCGCGCTGGTCGTCGCCATGACCTGCCCCCAAACCTCAGCGCTCGCGCCCGCGCCGAATTTGCCCCAGTGTAGCCCATCCAACAACGCGATGCCTGCCAAGTCTCGCAATGCGCCGCCGCGCATACGACTGAAAGAGCCCGGTGTCGCCGATCTGTTGACTACTTAGACGGCCACCAAGCCATTCGGTGTTGACGAAGAACCCAGCACAATCAGGCCACGGCATCGCGCCCCCGCGCACTGTCTGCAATCAAGCCAGCACGGAAGTGGTGGGCCTGAGCGTACCGAACTGCGAACTTTTCGCTGGGAGGTCTCCCTCTAGACAGTTCACGTTAACGGCGAGCAACGCCTAGGCTATGAGTCTCGCGGCCCCGCTACTACGTCCGCTCCGCCCCGGGCGTCGACGCCGAGCAGTGAAACGACCTGTTCCGGGACATCCACGCATGGCAGCTCGGCCTGCGCGGCCGCTGCGGCATCCCCACGGACAGGGAATTCCACGCCTACGACCTGCTGGCGGGGCGAGGGTTGCTGGCGCAGAACGGCGGGAGCAACGAACGGCTCACCATCGAACAGGGGGCCGAGGTCTTCCTAAACAGGCTGCGCCCATTGCTATACTGCCCCCATGGAAGAATCCAGTGCAACCGGAACGCCTGAACAAGACCTGCATCAGCCCTCAGAGCATGTGCGCAGTCTTCGCGCGAGTGGTCAGAGCGAAGGAGCCGTCCATGTGCAGATTGGGCCGAGAGCTCGTTTCCAACTCATGGGATGCAGGTGCCTCAGTTGTTCACGTGGCGATTCCATCGTCTGGCGAAGGCGCCGCTTCAGGGGTTTGGGTTCTCGACAACGGTGAATCGATGGATCTCAAAGGATTGGAGCAGCTGTGGGCAGTAGCCAGTTCAGCCAAACGCGATCGGGAAGATCCCCCGAGACCCCAGATTGGCAAGTTTGGCATCGGGAAACTGGCGACCTACATCCTAGCGAATGAGGTTACCTACATATGCAAAGCTGCCGACGGTGTTATTAGGTCAGTCACAATGGACTTCCTAGATATTGAAGAAAGAGCAGACGCCGACGATGCCTCACAGAGACTTCAGATTGGGTCTTTTCCTCTCGAAGTTAGAAGGTTGTCCAGCGATGAGTCACGCACGCTAATCGCAACATTTCCTGAAGGTGCGCGTCTGATTGACCTCATAGACCAGGGAATCCCATCGCCAAAAGGTGAAACTGAAGTCGACGATGGTTTTGGAGGCGAGTCTACAGAGAAAAGCCCTCAAACGAAGGGCACTTGGACGCTCGCTCTGCTCACCAACTTGAAAGACCAAGGGCGACGTATTCAGGCTCATCAAATTCGTCGCATGCTCCGTGCGGCGTTGCCACTCGGCGCGTCAATCGCAATTGGGGTCAATGGCGATGCCGTCGAGTCGACGAAGCTTGATGTTCCAGTTCATGAGCAGTGGATCCTAGGCCCTGGTCTAAGTCTGGATGCGCTGGAATGGGAGGAGGATTCCGATCCAGTCCCGGTAGAAGAGATTGAAGCGCCTCCTTATCCCGGTGTCAAGATTGAGGGCATCAACGGGCCCATAACTGGGACCGTACGTCTTTACCAGCAGCGAATCTCTGGCGGTAAGAGTGAGGATCGGTCTCGCTCCGTTGGCTTTTTCGTCAATGTCCGCGGACGCGTGATTGCCCTCGATGACCCGTACTTTGGACTTGAAAACCTTAGCCACGGTGCCTGGGCCCACTTTCGTTGTGTTGTACGCGCTGATGGGCTAGATGCAATCCTTAATGTTGAGCGCGATACGCTCCGTGATGGGCCACAACTCCGACTTTTCCGCGCTCTGCTTCGCGCTCTCTTCAACAAAGCACGGAGCTCCTACGTCGGGATGGCTTCTGCGGTTTGGCCGAACGCTGGCGAATTGCTCCAGAAGCGCTGGGATGCTTTTCCTCTCCACGATCTGGGTCAGATGGTGTCCGAACGGATTGGCACGGCGATACCGCTTCCTAGTTTCATTGACGCTTCGCATGTCGAGGATGCTAATGCCTTGCGAACCGAGTGGCAACGTATAGCGTCCGAAACGCCGGCAGACTTAATAGCGGATGTCCTGGATGTGGACGCCGATCCGAGCCAGGCTATGGCAACGTACCGCCTTGGCACCCGGCAGTTGGTTGTGAATTCGAATCACCCCTTTGCTCGCGAGCACGGCTCAACTGCGGAAGAAAAGGAATTAGTCAGGGACCTCGCGCTGCTCGATTTTCTCGTCGGAACGAGGATGATTACTCAAGGAATCGACACTGGTGCCGTAGAAGAAGTGAATCAGTATCGGGACCAAGTGATGCGGGTACTGGCTAGGATGAGACGCCGCACGGGTGCTCAAATCTCTCAGCTCCTTGAGGAGTCGACTGATCATTCCCGTGGGCTCGAGGTAGTCATGGGTGAAGCCTTGGATTATCTCGGCTTCGTTGTGACCCCTATTGGTGGTAACGGGGAGCCTGAAGGCGTGGCGAAAGCCGCATTGACTCCCCGCACCGATGACCAGCCAGAAACGTACTCCTTTACCTACGAAGCGAAGTCGACGACTCGGAGGTCCGGGAAAGTGCCTTCAGACGATGTAAATCCAGGAAAGCTTAAGCGACACCGACTGAAGCACCAATGCGACTACACACTAGTCTTCGCCCATGATTTCTCGGAAGGTGTCATCGTTGAAGAATGTGAGCAAAACCAGGTCACGCCAATGCGTGCGAGCGATTTGGCTACGTTGCTGGTCAGGTCAGGGAGACGAGGAATGATTCCTCTGTCGACTCTAAGAACCATGTTCCAATTCCACGATCCTGACTCGGTTCACGAATGGGTTCAGACTCTCGTAGTTGATGGCGCACCTGAACATGCTCTGACGTTAGATCTGTTGTTGGACGGAATCGAGGAGGTCGGCTTCGAGGGACCAGACGTTATCAACAGCAGTACGGTGGCCCGAGAACTGCGCCGAATGCTTGGGGAGACATACCGCCCTACAAACACCGAAGTAAAGGCTGTCGCACAGGGGTTGGGGGTCTTGCTTCCGGGATTGATAGAGGTAAGTGGCCAGGGTGATTTGTATTTGGCAGGATCGGTCCAGGTGATTCGCCAGCGAATACGCGAGATGCTTGACCGTCTCCCGACGTCTTTGCAAGCCAAGTACAAGGCATGAACTCAACGGTGGCTGCCCGCCCAATCCATCCTTTTCCGGCTCGCATGGCCTCAGAGATAGCCCTCAGGGCGTTGTCGGAAGTTCCTGCAGGTGGAATCGTTTGCGACCCAATGTGCGGCTCAGGCACCGTTCTGCGGGAGGCGTCCAATCGTGGTTTTACCGCCATCGGACGCGACATAGATCCACTCGCGATCCTGATAGCGAAGGTATGGAACACACCAATCGACACCAATCGTTTGCTCCACGCGGCAAACGTTCTGCTCGCCGATGCCGCTTCGATTCGCGGTCAAAATTGCGGTGGTGACTGGTTGGATGGCGACCTGGAGACCACGAAGTTCGTACGATATTGGTTTGCGCAGTCCCAACGAGCGCAGCTACGGAAGCTGGCTATCGTGCTACAACAAAGACGAGGGCCGATTGCCAATGCGTTGCGTTTGGCGCTTAGCCGAATAATCATTACCAAGACTGGCGGAGCATCGTTGGCAAGCGACATTTCGCACAGTAGGCCGCACCGCACCCGCGATACCAATGAGTTCGATGTTTTCGCGGGATTCGCCAAATCCGTGAGTTCAATTGCGACATCGATGGAAAGAGACCCTCCTTCAGGTTCTGCATTCGTGCGCCGAGGCGATGCCACGAAACTCCGGTGGCCAGGCGAAAGTTCGGTTGACGCAATCATCACCTCACCTCCATATGGTTCCGGGATCGATTACCTTCGAGGTCACAAGCTGGCGTTGGTCTGGCTTGGGCATACGATCTCCAGTTTGAGGGAGATCCGCTCGGGTAGCATCGGGACGCAGCGTGGGCTTGAAATTGGGAATGAAGCTCGTCGTCGCGGAATCGCTGAGATTGCCGGCGCACATGAGTTGGAGGGTAAGGCCCTCCGCGTCCTAGAGCGATTTGCGGTCGACATGAAGAAGATGTTCAGCCGCGCGAGGCGAATGCTGCGCCCGGGTGGAATTCTGGTCGTTGCCATCGGTGACTCCACGGTTGGAGGAATTCACATTGACAATGCCGCGATTCTCGTAGACGCAGCGGCGAGAGCGGGTCTAACCGAGACGAACCGTTACACGCGGACGATTCCCGCAGACCGACGGTACATGCCACCACCACACAGTTCGGACGGAAGTGCTATGTCGAAACGGCTGAGCGTCGAAACTGTCAGTACTTTTGCGTGATTGCAGGTTCCGTTGTTCTCGGTGCATTGCCGCCGCCCGACGCAGTGGCCTTGCCCGTCCGACATGCTGGGCGGCTCCCGGTGCGTGTCGGCGAAGATGGCACAGTCAGGGACGCGGTCGAACGCTCCTCCGTCGGCCATCAGGACCATGACCGAGGACAGACGCCCCCCTCCTGGGGCTGACGACCGTTAGACACGTTCATGACGCCAGCGCAGCACCTGCCGGCCATCCACGCCGAGACACACGGCCAGCCCTTCCCAGGAGAGACCCGTGGCTTCCTTTAGCACGGCCAACCTCTCCACTGGCGCCCGCTACTCATCGGCGGGCACCACGATGACCGTGACGAGGCCATTGCGGTCCTAGCCGACTACTTCAGCGGCGTCATAACTCAGGAAGAGTCGATAGAGATCATTCAACTCTATTTCGCCGGCTGATTCGGTGGGCTACGATGGTTAGGTACGACGGGCGGTGTCATGGTGCAGGACGAGCCGAAGAAACGCCCCTAGCTGGAACGGCTGTCAAAGGCCCCGGTACTGTCTACAGTCCCCTTTGCCCCCAGCTGGTGGACCCGAGGGGAGTCGAACCCCTGACCTCCTGAATGCAAATCAGGCGCTCTCCCAACTGAGCTACGGGCCCGCGTGCGAACGCGCCGGACGGTACGGCGTCTGGTGACGCGCTGCCTAGTTGACGCGTTGAAAGATACCGGCGCAGCCTTGGCCGCCGCCGACGCACATGGTGACCAGGGCGTATTCGCCGTCGATGCGGTCGAGCTCGTCCATGGCCTTGAGCGTCATGATGGCCCCCGTTGCGCCGACGGGGTGGCCGAGGGCGATGCCGCTGCCGTTGGGGTTCGTCTTCTCGATGTCGAGGCCGAGCTCTCGGATGCAGTACGCGGCCTGGGCGGCGAAGGCCTCGTTCAACTCGATGACGTCGATGTCATCCAGCGTCATGCCGGTGCGCTTCAGGACCTTGCGCACCGCGGGGACGGGGCCGATGCCCATGACCGAGGGATCGACGCCGGCGACGGCGCGCGCGATCCAGCGGAGGCGCGGCTTAAGACCCAGCTCGTCGGCCTTCCGCTGCGACATCACGACCACCGCCGCCGCGCCGTCGTTGATGCCCGAAGCGTTGCCCGCCGTCACCGAGCCGCCCTCCTTGAAGGCCGGCCGCAGCGCGGAGAGCGCCTCGAACGTGGTGTCGGGGCGGGGATGCTCGTCGGTCTCGACGATCTTGGGGTCGCCCCTGCGTTGGGGCACGGCGACAGAGACGATCGAGGGTTTGAAGCGGCCCTCCGCGATGGCGCGTCCGGCCCGCTGCTGGCTCATCACGGCCAGCTCATCCTGCTCCTGTCGGGAGACCTCGAAGCGGCTCGCGACGTTCTCCGCCGTCACGCCCATATGGTAGTAGTTCACCGGGCAGTTCAGGCCGGCGATCAGGCCGTCCTTCACCGAAACGTCCCCCATGCGGAAGCCGTCCCACCGGGCCTGCTTGGGCATCAGATAGGGGGTCTGGCTCATGTTCTCGGCGCCACCGGCGACGGCGATCTCCGCCTCGCCGGTCAAGATCAACTGGGCCGCCATGTTGATCGACTCCAAGCCGGAGGAGCACCAGCGGTTGATGTTGATCGCCGGGACCTCTTCGGGGATCCCCGCGCGCAGCGCCGCCACGCGCGAGGTGTAACCGTCATCGTTCACCTGCAGCACGTTGCCGAGGACCACCTCGTCGACATCCTTGGGGTCGACGTTGGCGCGGCTGAGCGCCTCCTTCATGGCGACGGCGCCGAGGTCCACCGCCGAGTAGTCTTTGAACGATCCGCCGAATCTGCCGATCGGGGTACGCGCGCCGCTGACGATAACGGGATTGTCCATGCCGTCTCCTGTGGGGCCTTCGACCGCCGCCACTTCTGTAGGGGTCATTCTGTGGTAGGCGTATGAGGCTGTCAAGAAAGACCACGCCCGCCGGTGGGGCGAATGGGGGCGGCGTCACCCCCTGTGCTACCATGAGCCCATGGGACGCTCTCGAAGCGCCGAGCCCACCAAGGCCGGGAACGGCGCCCGCCCCGGCAACGGGTACCGGCGGCTGCCCAGCGTGGACGCAGTGGCGGGCGACCCCCGGCTCGAACGCGCCGTGTCCCGCTACTCGCGGCCCGCGGTCGTCGAAGCGGTACGCGGGCAGATCGAACGGGCGCGGGCGCGCGTTGCCGCCGGCGAGGCGCCGCCGTCGGAAGACGAGGTCATCGCCGGGGCCGAGGCCGCCCTCTCCCGCGACCTCGAGCCCTCGCTGCTCTCCGTCATCAACGCCACCGGCGTCGTGCTCCACACCAACCTAGGACGTGCGCCGTTGAGCAGGGAGGCGGCCGAGGCTGCCCGCCTCGCCGCCGCGGGCTACGGCAACCTCGAAATGGACCTCTCGGCGGGCGAGCGCGGGTCGCGCCACACCCACCTCGACGAGCTGTTGCGCCGGATCACCGGCGCCGAGGCCGGATTCGCGGTCAACAACAACGCCGCCGCCGTCATGCTCACGGTGCGCGCCGTCGCCCGCGGCAAGGAGGTCGTCGTCTCCCGCGGCGAGGCCGTCGAGGTCGGCGGCGGCTTCCGCATCCCCGACGTGTTGGCCCAGTCCGACGCCGCGCTGGTCGAGGTCGGGACTACAAACCGCACCTACGTGGGGGACTACGAGGACGCGGTGACGGAAGAGACTGCCGCCTTCCTCAAGGTGCATCGCAGCAACTTCAGGGTTACCGGCTTCACGCACGAGGCCGGCCTTCCCGAGCTTGCCGAGACAGCGGCGCGCCACGGCGTCCCCCTGCTCTACGACCTCGGCAGCGGCTGCCTGCTCGACAGCGCCGAATACGGCCTGGCCCACGAGCCGACGCCCGCCGAGGCGGTGCGCGAGGGGGCGGACGTCGTCATGTTCTCCGGCGACAAGCTGCTCGGCGGACCGCAGGCCGGCATCGTGGTCGGCAAGAGCCGCTACGTCGACATCCTCAAGAAGCACCCCCTCGTCCGCGCCATGCGCATCGACAAGGCGACGATGGCCGCCCTGCAGATGACGCTGCTGCACTATCTTCGCGGTGAGGCGGCGGAGAAGCTGCCCATCTGGCGGATGATCGCCGCACCGCCCGCAGCGCTGGAACGGCGGGCCAAGCGCCTCGCCAAGGCCGCCGGGCCGGGCGCGGCGGTGCGCGACGGCGCGTCGGCCATTGGCGGCGGAACGCTCCCTGGGGAGGCGCTGCCCACGCGTGTAGTGGCAATTCCGCCCGGCGACACCAGCGTCGAGGCCATGGGCACGGCACTGCGCGCGGGCTCGCCGCCCATCGTGGCACGCATCGAGCGCGACGCGCTGATCCTCGACCCGCGCACGGTCCTGCCCGAACAGGACCGGACCGTGGCCGAGGCCCTCGCCCGGCTGCGCGGCTAGGCTGAGTATCCAAAGGGCGCCCCCTGCAAAGGCCCTCTCGTGCCTTGCTCTAAATTCCTTAATGGGAATATAGTGTGGTCATGTCTTGGGAGGTCGAGTACACAGACGAGTTTGGGCAGTGGTGGCAGGGACTAGCGGAGGGACAACAGGACGCCGTGACCGCCAGGGTCGAACTGATGATGGAGCATGGCCCCAACCTGCCTTTTCCCTTCTCCTCGGGCATAGTGGGATCCCGCCACGGGGTGATGCGGGAACTTCGAGCGCAGAGCGGCGGCAGGCCCCTACGGGTCTTCTACGCCTTCGACCCTAGGAGAACCGGCCATACTTCTCATCGGCGGCGACAAGACGGGCAACGACAGGTTCTACGAGGAGGACGTGCCGGTTGCCGACGACCTTTACGACGAGCATCTGGAGGAACTGCGCAGGGAGGGACTGATCGCATGAGTGGACGCCATCCGTTCAGTGAGTTGACCAAAGACTTCACCCCGGAGCGCCGCCAGCGCATCGAGGCCTTGAAGGGCGAGATGCTCGCCGAAATGCCGCTGCACGAGCTTCGCCGGGCCCGGGCGCTGACCCAACGGGACTTGGCGAACATGCTCAGGGTGAACCAGCCCGCCATTTCCAAGCTGGAGCAGCGGACCGACGTGTACGTCTCCAGCCTTCGCGCTTACATCGAGGCGGTGGGGGGAAAGCTGAAGATCGTCGCCGAGTTTCCCGAAGGTGAGGTCGCCATCACCAACTTCTCCGAAGTGGGCGAGGCCGAAGACGCTTCCTGAGGATCACGAGTGAGATGCGAGGGTTTGGGATGGGGGCCGTTCCGCGGGTAGAATCTGGGCCGGGGGAGCAACGTGGCCACTAGGAAGAAACGAGCGCCCCGGGGGCGCCTCAAGCGCCGGGCGCTCGAAGTCCTCGAATTCGACAAGGTGCGGACTCAACTCGCCCGCGCCACGTCGTTTCCGCCGAGCCGCGAGCTCGCCGAGGCCATCGAGCCCTCCTACCTCCCCGCCGAGGTAGCGCGGCTTCAGGAAGAGACCCGCGAGAGCCTTCGGCTGCTCGACCTGCGCCCCTCGTTGTCGTTCGACGGCGCGGCGGACATCCGGGCCATGGCCCACGCGGGGGCGCTCGGCGGACAACTGAGCGGCCCCGAGCTTCTGCGGGCCGCGGAGACGTTGGTGGTCATGCGCTCCGCTCGGGCGAACCTGAGCCGGCTCGCCCGCGAGTTGCCGCTTCTCGCCGAGATCGCGTCGGGGCTCTGCGAATTCGACGACTTCGTGAAGACCGTCCGCGGCGCGCTCAGCCGGAGCGGCGAGGTGCTCGACGACGCGACCGAGCTGCTGGCGCGGCTGCGCGCCGAGGAGCGCCAGGCCCAGGAGCGCATCCAGACACGGCTAGAAGAGATCATCGCCTCGCCCGAAGGCCGGCGCGTGCTCCAAGAGGGGTTCGTCGCGATGCGCGGCGACCGCTTCGTGCTCGCGGTGAAGGCCGAGTTCCGCGGCCAGTTCGAGGGGCTCATCCACGATATCTCATCCACCGGCGCGACGGTGTTCATGGAGCCGTTGACCGTCGTCGAGGCGGGGAACGCCTGGCGCGAGCTCAAGCTCGCCGCGGCCCGCGAGACCGAGCGCATCCTACGCAGTCTGACCGCCATGCTCGGCGAGCGGGAAGAGGCAATCGCTACTGGCGTCGAGCGGCTGGCGTCCTTGGACCTGGCCCTCGCCAAGGCGCGCCTCGGACGGGAGATGCACGGCGCGGTCCCCGCGGCCCTCGACGACGACGGCGAGGAAGCGGTGCGCCTGATCGACGCGCGCCATCCGCTGCTCGGCGCCGACGCCGTCCCCATGTCGCTGGAGATCGGCAAAACGTACCGCGCGCTCGTCATCTCGGGGCCGAACACCGGCGGGAAGACCGTCGCCCTGAAAACCGTCGGGCTGCTCGCGCTGATGGCGCAGGCCGGCCTGCCCATCCCCGCCGCCGGCGGCTCGGCATTCAAGGCGTTCGACGGCATCTACGCCGACATCGGCGATGAGCAGAGCATCGAGCAGTCGCTCTCTACGTTCAGCGCCCATATGGGAACGATCGTCGATATCCTCGGCGCGGCGACGGGGCGCTCGCTCGTGCTGCTCGATGAAGTCGGCGCGGGCACCGATCCCCAGGAGGGCGCCGCCCTCGGCAAGGCCATCCTCTCTACGCTCACCGAGCGGCGCGCCGTCACCGTCGTGACCACGCACCACAGCGAGATCAAGGGTTTCGCCAACGTGTCCGGCGGCGTGGAGAACGCCAACGTCGAGTTCGATCCGGTCACGCTGGCGCCGACCTTCCGGCTTGTCGTGGGCGTGCCCGGCCGGAGCAACGCCCTCGCCATAGCCGAACGCCTCGGCCTGCCGCCCAAGGTGCTCGAAGTCGCCAGGAACTCGGTGGGGCAGAGCGCCGCCGAGGTCGAGATGCTGCTCGAAGATATCCAGCGGCGCCACGCCGAGGCGGAGAAGGAGCGCGCCGGCGCCGAGGCCGAACGGCGCGCGATCGAGTCGGAGCGGGCCGCCGTGGAGCGGCGGACCGAGGCGCTGGAGGCGGAGCACCGCCAGGCCCTGCTCGAACAGCGCGTCGAGGCGCAGGTCATGGCGGAGGAGATGAAGAGCCGCCTGCGCCACGCCGGGCGGCGCGTCAACGCGCTGGTGAACGAAAAGGGCCGCGACGAACTCGCCCGGCTCTCGACTGAGGTCAACGAAGTGCGGAAGACGCTGGGGACGGGGCCGTGGAAAGATCCCCGCCCGCCCGCCGCCGCCGAGGGCCTCAAGGCCGGCGACCTCGTCCGCGTGCGGGGTCTCGAACCCGTGGCCGAGGTGCTCGGCGCCGGGGGCGACGGCCGCCTCCACGTGCAGGCGGGAGCGATGCGGATCGAAGTCCCGCTGGACCGCATCGAGGGCAAGGTCGCCCGACCAAAGACTGCGCCGCGCGTCGGCTACACCGTGGACGAGGGGGTGAAGCGCCGCGCGCGCGTCGGCGACGAGTTCTGGGTCCATGGGATGCGCGCGCAGCAGGCCGTCGAAGCCATCGACGAATATATCGAGAAGGCGGTGCTGGCCGAGCACCGCCGCGTTCGGATCATCCACGGGAAGGGCCGCGGCATCCTGCGCGACGTCATCCACCACGCCCTCGACCGGCATCCCCTCGTGGGCATGTTCTACGACTCCGAGCCCGGCGACGGCGGCGAAGGCGTCACCATCGCCGAGCTGTAGCGCCTCCACCCCCTCCACCCTCCCGTAAGGCGCCCCTTGTGGGCGCCCGTCCCCTCCCTCCAAAGGGATCACCCTGAACCTTCCCCCTCTGGGGGGAACTGAAAGAGGGCGCGTCGGCGGGGCGGGGTCTTACCCTCTCCCCACGGAGACCCTTTGCGCAAACCCGCCTGCGGGCAAGCATGGGTGGGGCCGGGAGGTCTTGCCTCTTCTCCCCACGGGAGAAGATTGAGATGAGGGGCCGCCTCGCGGCCACCGCGGGGTTATCGAAGTCCGCCACCCCCGCGGTCAGTCAGCCCGGTCACGCAAAGGTCTCCCGTGGGGAGAGGGCAGGGTGAGGGGCCCCCTTTCAACCGCCAAAGCCCCTCGAAGCCCATCCAAAAGACTGCTAGCATTGCGCAAGAATCGCGCGAGCGGAACGACATGCCCAACCGGCGAGCGTCATCGATGGGCGGCCAACGCGCCCTGATTCCCTCTAGCGGGCCCGGCGACGCCTTCGGGCCCCCGAGCGTCGACGCGCCTCTCGCCGCGCGGATGCGTCCGCGCACCCTCGACGAGCTCGCCGGTCAGAAGGACCTTGTCGGCGAAGGCCGCGTCCTGCGCAAGGCCATCGACGCCGACCGGCTCCCCTCGATGGTGCTGTGGGGCCCGCCGGGGACGGGCAAGACCACCCTGGCCCGCATCATCGCCGGCATCACCGAGTCGCACTTCGCGCCGGTGAGCGCCGTCTCCTCCGGCGTCGCCGACCTGCGCCGCATCATCAACGAGGCTCAGGCGCGGACGCGGGAGACCGGGCGGCGCACCCTGCTTTTCATCGACGAGATCCATCGCTTCAACAAGGCGCAGCAGGACGCGATCCTGCCCCACGTCGAGGAGGGAACGGTCACCTTCATCGGGGCCACCACGGAGAACCCGTCCTTCGAGGTCATCTCGCCGCTGCTTTCGCGCGCCCGCGTCTTTCCCCTGAAAGCGCTCGGCGAGGACGACCTGCGAGCCATCGTCGCCCGGGCGCTGAACGACAAGGAGCACGGCCTCGCCGATCTCGGCGTGGACATCGACGACGACGCGCTCGACTTCCTCGTCGCGCTCGGCAACGGCGACGCGCGAGTCACGCTGAACGCCCTCGATCTCGCGGCTCAGGCGACGGAGCCCGGCGACGGAGGCCGGCGCGTCATCCAACTGCCCACGCTCCACGAAGTCGCCCAGCGCCGCACGCTGCGCTACGACAAGGGCGGCGACGAGCACTACGACACCATCTCCGCCTTTATCAAGTCGATACGCGGCTCCGATCCCGACGCCGCTGTCTACTGGCTCGCGCGCATGCTCGAAGCGGGCGAGGACCCGCTCTTCGTTGCCCGCCGCATCGTGATCCTCGCCGCCGAGGATATCGGTCTCGCCGACCCCCAAGCCCTCAGCGTGGCCGTCGCCGCCCAGCAGGCGGTGAGCTTCATCGGCATGCCCGAGGGCTTCCTACCCCTTTCGGAAGCCGCGCTCTACCTCGCCACCGCACCGAAGAGCAACTCAGCGCTCACCGCCTACACCGCCGCCAAGGGAGAGGTCGAGGCGACGGCGAACCGTCCCGTGCCACTGCACCTGCGCAACGCCGTCACCGGTCTCGGCCACGCCCTAGGCCATGGCAAGGGCTACCGCTACGCCCACGACTTCGCCGGCCATCAAGTCGACCAACAGCACCTGCCCGAAGAGCTTGCCGGACGGCGCTTCTACAAGCCCGGCACACAAGGCTACGAAGCCGAGATAGCGAAGCGCCTCGAATCATGGGGCAAACCCCCACCGCCGGAGGAGCCCGACGAGCGGCTACCCTGGTAACCCCCGTAGGCGCGCTCCCCCTCCGGCCTCTCCCCCTCTGTAGACCTCTCCGTCGACGGGAAGAACGTCGCCCGCTGGCCATGGGAAAGGGGGAAGGCGCGGGGTCTTACTCCCTCTCCCGCTGGAGACCTTTGCACAACCGACTGGGGTCCTGGCGGGGGAGCGGAGGTGGCATTCACTTAAACCTCTCCCCCTCTGGGGGAGATTGAGAGAGGGCGCGCGCCGCTAGGCGCGCGAGCGCCCGAAGGGCGCTGCTCCCTCCCCGCCCGCCGAGTTACGCAAAGGTCTCCGCTGGGAGAGGGTTGGGGTGAGGGCGGGGGAGGTGGGGGCCGCGCGACCTTGCTGGAGCCCGCCCGACATCGCCCCCTTCCCCATCCCCACCCCCGCCCCCTACCATGTCCTTGCATGTCTTAGGCGTACTCAGCCACCGGCGCCGGCTCAGAGGGAAGAGCCGCCCCGTGGCGCGGAGCGGCGCCCTCCCTCCGGGAACTCCTGCGCCCCTCCCAAGCGCGAGGAGTTTCAAGCGAGGCCGAGGCCGGCCTTGAAGCGGGCGCCCGAGGCCGCGGATGAGACCGCCGGACATGCCGGAGCTGCAACGTGACGTTTGGGAAGATCGCTCGCTACCGTAACCTTTAGTCGAGCCCGCATGAGCGCCTCGCGGCGCGGCCATGCTCCCCATACGGCACCGCCCAGCCCCGTGATCGGTAAAAAGGTTACCCCCTTGACCCCCGTGCGCCCTCCGCCGCCCCCAACCGCGCAAATGAGGGTTGGGGTTGGGGCCGGGGCGGCGCCATGCTAGACTCGCTCGCTGCAAGCCCATGCCAAGGACCACGCTCTACACAAGCCCCGCCGACGCCGTGGCCGACATCCCCAACGGCGCCAGCATCATGATCGCCGGCTTCGGCATGGCGGGGTATCCGCAGGCCCTGGTGCTCGCCCTCCGCGACCGGGGCGTCAGGGACCTCACCATCATCTGCAACTCCTGCGGCGGGACGCGCGCCGACCGGCTCGACCCCGGCATCCTCATCAAGGCCGGCATGGTGCGCAAGGCGATCGTGTCGATCGGCGTCTTGCCCGGCAACTCCGCGCCCGAGGTCGAGGAGCAGTGGTCAAGGGGTACGCTTGAGGTCGAGCTTTCTCCGCAGGGAACGCTCGCCGAGCGCATCCGGGCCGGCGGCGCGGGAATCGGCGGCTTCTACACGCCCGTGGGCGCCGGGACCGCCGTCGAGGAGGGCAAGGAGAAGCGGGCCATCGGCGGCGTGGAACACCTGCTCGAACTGCCGCTCCGCGCCGACTACGCCTTCGTCCAGGCGCACCGGGCCGATACGCTAGGCAACCTGGTCTTCCGCCGCACCTCGCGCAACTTCAACCCCATCATGGCGGCGGCGGCCGACATCACCATCGCCGAGGCCGAGGCCATCGTCGACCCCACCGAGCTCGACCCTGAGCGCATCGGCGCCGCGGGGGTCTACGTCGACCGCCTGGTCCAGGCCGACCGCCCCTAGAGCGACATCTCCGCGACCTCGTCGGCGACGAGCAACTCGGCGCCGGAGACCGCCTGGACTTCCTCCGGCGTCCAGCCCGGCGCGACTTCCGCGATCTCCATGCCGCGCGGCGTCAGCCGCAGCACCGCCACGTCGGTGATGAGCACGTCGACGCAGGCGCGGCCCGTCAGCGGAAGGGAACACGTCTCGACGACCTTCGGCCTCCCGTCGGACGTCGTATGCGTCATGGTGACGATGACCTTCTTGACCCCGACGACGAGGTCCATCGCGCCGCCCATGCCGCCGACCCGGCCCGGCAGGGCCCAACTGGCGAGGTCGCCGGCTTGCGACACTTGGAGCGCCCCCAGCACCGCCACGTCCACACGCCCACCACGAATCATCGCGAACGACTCGGCATGGTCGAGGAACGAGATCCCCGGCGCGAGCGTCACCGGCTGCCCCATCGCGTTGACGAGGTCCCAGTCGGCCTCCTCGGCGGTGGTAATCGCCCCGTAGCCGACGACGCCGTTCTCCGCCTGGAATGTGATCTGCTTCCCTTCGGGGATGTAGTTGGCGGCGAGCGAAGGTATCCCGAACCCGAGGTTGACGCACATCCCGTCCTCGAGCTCCTTGGCGGCCCGCAGGGCCATCGATTCCTTATCGAGCCGAAACTTCTCCACGTCCGTGCCTCCCGTCGGAGGGCGCCATTCTACCTCAGCCGGTCGCGCGCGGCGGAGACCGTCCCTTCTAGCGGCGCGCCGAGTAGGCTACAATACTTGCCCCGGAGGATGTCCCTCCCGAACTCCCCTTGCCTGATCCAACAATGGCGGCGCTGCGCTCCACAGACACCTACACCATCGACGTCGACATCGGCGGTACGTTCACCGATGGCGTCCTCAGCGGCGCCTCGGGCGTCCGGTGGACCAAGGTCGACACCACTCCCCACGATTTGACGGAGTGCTTCCTGCGCTGCGTCGAGGAACTTGCCGCGATCGCCGGCCTGCACACCGCCGCGCTCCTCGCCCGGACATCCGTCATCCGGCTGTCGAGCACCGTCGCGACGAACATGCTCCTCCAGAGAAACGGACCCAAGCTGGGCATCATGGTGACCGAGGGCGAGGAGGCGGCGCTCACCGAGGGCGCGGCAGCCGAGCTTTTCGCCGGCATCGTCGATCCCGGCATGGTCGCCGGCCTCCCCGAGTCCATCTCGTCGTCCGGCTTCGTCAAGCGCGCGCTTGACGAAGCCGACGTCCGGCGGGCGATGGAGCGGCTGCTCGACGACGGGGCCAGGGGCATAGTCGTCAGCTTCGACGGCGCGACCGCCAACCCTGCCCACGAGCTCCTGGCACGCCGCGTTGTGCATGCCGAATACCCGCGGCATTACCTCGGAGCGGTGCACACCTGGCTGGGCGCCGAGCTCAGCAGCGGCGACGACCCCCTGCGCCGGAACACCGCGGTTCTCAACGGCTACCTCCACCGCGGCGTGGCGACGTCCCTCTACAAGTCGGACGAGGCGCTGCGCCAACGCGGCTTCAAGCGCCCTCTCCTGGTGGCGCACTCACGGAGCGGGACGGCGCGCGTCGCCAAGACCACCGCGCTCAACACCTACAACTCCGGCCCCGTGGCCGGTCTCGTGGGCTGCGCCAGGCTCGCGAAGGACCTGTACGGCATCGACGACCTCGTCTCCGTCGACGTGGGCGGCACCAGCGTCGACATCGGCGTCGTCGCAGGCGGCGAGGTGCCCTTCAGCACCGAGCCCACGGTCCACGGCATCGCCGTCGGGACCCCGATGATCGACGTCGAGCCGGTGAGCGGCGGCGGCGGCGGCATCGTGAAAGCCGCCGGCGCTTCCGGCGAGGTCAGCGTGGGGCCCGAGAGCGCGGGCGCACTTCCCGGCCCCGCCTGCTACGGCCTCGGCGGCAACGACCCCACCCTCACCGACGCCGACGTGATCCTGGGCTACATCAACCCCGACTTCTTCCTCGGCGGCAAGCGCGCCCTCGACGCGGAGCGAGCCCGCAACGTCTACCAGCGTCGCGTCGCCCGTAGACTGAACGTCCCGCTCGAAGAGGCCGCCGACCGCGCCGCGCGCCAAGCCGAGCACGACGTGGCGGAGCGTCTCGCCGCCGCCCTCGACGCCCGCGGCCTCGACCCCGCCGGCGTCACCATGTTCGCCTTCGGCGGCGGTGGCGGCCTTCGCTGCTGCGGCTACGCCGAGGCGGTGGGCATCCGCAAGATCATCGTCTTTCCCTTCGCCGGCGTGGCCAGCGCCATGGGCGCCTCTTTCATGGACGTGGCCCACTTTTACGACGCCCCCGTGAACGCCGACCTCGACGGGCCCGACGCCGTGACGCGCTACAACCAGACCATTGCCGGCCTGCAGGCGCGGGCGGCGCGCGACATGCTCGGCGAGGGATTCACCGAGAACGAGATAGCGTTCGAGGCCGAGGCGGTGATCGAGGCGGGCGCCGAACGGCGGACCGTCCCGGCACCCGTCGAAGTCCAATCGCCGGACGAGCTCCGCGACGGAGCGCCGTCACCCGGTCTGAAACTACGCTCGGTGACGCTCCGCGCGGCGTGCACTACGCCGCGCGTCGCTATCGAGCGCCGCAAGCTCAGTGGGCGCAGCCCCAAGGCGGCGTTGAAAGGCGAGCGTGAAGTCTATCGGAACGGCGCATTCACGCCGTCGAAGGTCTACGCCGCCGACCGGCTGAAGCCGGGGAACGCCGTCGAGGGTCCCGCGATCGTCGAGGCCGCCGACAGCACCGTCGTCGCCCCCCAAGGCTGGACCTACACCATCGACGCCTTCGGCAATGGCGTGCTGGAGCGGGCGTCGTGAAGGTCCGCATCACCGAATATCTCGACATCGACCTCGAACGCGAGCTGTGGATCTGCAACCGCTGCGACCGCGAGCTCGGTCCGGCGCGCGAGAACTACAAGGAGTTCATGCTCGTCTACCAGCGCGACCCCAAGACGGTGCACCACCCCCATCTCGACCCGAAGGAGCACCGCTACACGATGAGCTCCGACAAGGAGTGGGTGGGCATCCTCGAGTTCTACTGCCCCGGCTGCGCCGCGATGGTCGAGGTCGAATACCTGCCTCCCGGCCATCCGGTCACGCGGGACATCGAGCTCGACATCGACGCGCTGAAACGCAAGCACCTCGGCGGAGAGGGGGGCGCGGCGTCGTGAGCTTAACCATCGACATCGACATCGGCGGTACGTTCACCGACTGCGTGCTCGTCGGGCCGCGGGGCATCATGCGCAGCAAGACCCCCACGACGGCCTACGACCTGAGCGTCGGCTTCCGCCGCGGCATCGAAGACCTCGCCTTGCAGGTCGACCTTTCCGCCGAAGACCTGATCGAACAGTCCGACGTCATCCGCTACTCGACGACGAGCGGCCTCAACACCCTGCTGCAACGCACGGGCCCCAAGCTGGGACTCATCACCACCGCCGGCCACGAACACGTCCTCATCATCGGACGGTCGCGGCAGTGGGCCGACGGCCTGCCCGTGCAGGAGCGGCGCCTGCTCCACAAGGCGATGAAGCCTGTGCCGCTGATCACGCTCGACATGACCGTCGGCATACGCGAGCGCATCGACATGAACGGGAACGTGCTGATCCCGATCGACCGCGAGGACGTGCGCCGAAAGGTGCAGCACCTCGTCGATCAGGGCGCGCAGGGATTCATTGTCTCCCTGCTGTGGTGTTTCCGGAACCCCGAGCACGAGCGCACGGTGCGCGAGGTCATCGAGGAGGAGTACCCCGGCTACTACCTCGGCGCGATGCCGATCATCCTCTCCAGCGACGTGCAGCCCAAACGCCATGAGTACCCTCGGACGAACGTCGCCGTGCTCAGCGGCTACCTCCACCGCGACATGAGCGAGCAGCTCTCCCTGCTCACCGAGCAACTGCGCGACTACGGCTACCGCAAGCCGCTCTATCTGCTTAACAACATCGGCGGCGTCACCAAGGTGCCCCGCACCCGCGCCATCGATACCTTCGGCGCCGGCCCCGTCGCCGGGCTGATGGCCAGCGCGCACCTCTCCCGCATTTACGACCTGCCCCGCGTCCTCGTGACCGACATGGGCGGCACCAGCTTCGACTACGGCATGGTCATCGACGGCCAATGCCAGTCCTACGTCGATTGGCCCGTCATCGACCGCTGGGCCACCGAGAACACCATGCTCGAGGTGAGCTCCATCGGCGCGGGAGGCGGCTCCGTGGCGTGGGTCAACGAGGCCTTGGGCGGCAGATTCGAAGTCGGCCCCAAGAGCGCCGGATCGAACCCCGGCCCCGCCTGCTACGACCTGGGCGGCGACGAGCCCACCGTGGCCGACGCCGATGTCGTCCTCGGCTTCCTCAACCCCGACAACTTCCTCGGCGGCAGAATGTCCCTCAACCGCGAGAAGGCGGTGCAGGCGATGGAGCGCCTCGGTAAGCCTCTCAGGGCCTCGCCCGAGGAGGCGGCGGCGATGGTCAAGGAGATCATTGACGCGAAGATGGGCAACATCATCGTCAAGGAGATCTCGCTCAAAGGCCACGCCGCCGGCGACTTCGTCCTCTTCGCCTACGGCGGCGCGGGGCCGACACACTGCGCCGGCTACAACGAGCTGCTCAAGGCGCCCAAGATCATGACCTTCCCCCACGCCAGCGTCTTCTGCGCGCTGGGCGGCGCGATCATGGACTTCCGGCAGCGCTACGAGGCGTCCCGCCTCGTGACCATGTTCGACCCCGCGAACTCGAACCCCTATCTCGAAGACTTCGACGACTTCAACCGGGCCATCGGCGCCCTCCGCTCCATAGCCATCCAGGACGTGCGCGGCGAGGGCTTCGAGCCGGAGCAGGCGGTCTTCGAGCTCGAAATGGACATGTCCTACGCCCGGCAGCACAACGTGATGCGGGTGCGCTCACCGGTCGTCACGCTGGAATCGGCGGACGACGTGCGCGCCATCTGCGACGCCTACACCCGGACCTACGTCAACCGCTACACCGAGGCGGCGCTGGAGCCGGGCTCGCCCATCATCATTCACAACTTCTACCTCTTCGCCACCGCGCCGCTGGAGAAGCCGCGTCTGCCCACCTACCCGCCCGCCGGCGAGGATCCCGGCGCCGCGCATCTCGGCGAGCGCCAGGTCTACTGGCCGGACGCGAAAGGGCGCCTTGCGACGAGCATCTACGACGCCGACCGGCTCGCGCCGGGGAACCTGGTGCGCGGCCCCGCCATCGTCGAGGCGCCGGACACCACCGTCGTCATCCCCCGCGAGATGACCTACAGCCTCGACGAATACCTCACCGGAATCCTGGAGCAGCGTTAACAGCTATGCCGGTAGACCGCGACGTCCTCGACCAAATCGGACTCGAGCCCGCCACCCAAGCGGAGCTTGACGCCGCCGCCGCCATCTCCCCGAGCGAGTTCTCCGTCTACATGACGCGCCTCGAACTCCTCTGCGAGGAGATGAAGCAAAACCTCGTCAACATGGGCTTCGCCCCTCACCTCGAGCTTTCCGACTGCATCGTGCCGATCTTCTCGGCGAAGGGCGACCTCGTCCTCGGCTCCGGCGGCACCTATCTTCACGCCGCGACGGGCGCCATCCCCGTCAAGTACATGCTCAAGCACTTCGCCAACGACCCCTCCGTGGGGATTCGAGACGGCGATCTCTTCCTCTGCAACGAGCCGATCTACGGCGGGATTCACCTGCCCGACTTCATCTGCTTCATCCCCATCTTCTTCGAGGGCGAGATCATCGCGTGGGGCGCGGCCTGCAACCACGAGCCCGAGGTCGGCGGCGGCGAGCCGGGAGGCTACACGCCGGCGGCGCGGTCGAGGTTCGAGGAAGGGCTCCACGTGACGCCGGTGAAGATCGCCGAGAACTTCACCCTCAAGAACGACCTCGCGGAGATGATGGCGTTCATGGTCCGCGACGAGCGCATGTTCATGGGCGACATGCGCGCCCGCATGGCCACGTGTATGAAGCTGCGCGAGCGCATCATCGAACTATGCGAAGAGAAGGGCAAAGACTTCGTCGCCGGGCTCATCCGCAAGGTGCTCGACACGGTTTCCGACTCCGCCAAGGACCGCGTCCGGTCCATGAACGACGGGGTCTACCGCACCGCCTACTTCTTCGACACGATCGGCGGTATCGAGCACGCCCTCAACGTGGCGCACATCGCGATCGAGAAGAAAGATGACACGATCACCGTCGACTTAACCGGCACGTCGCCGCCCACGGGCACGGCGATGAACGCCAAGCCCCACATGGTCCGGGCCCTGCTCGCGGCGGATTTGATGCAGTACTTCTTTGCCGACCTGCCGGTCAGCGCCGCCGTCCTCCAGCCGCTGAAGATCATCGCGCCGGAGAACACTTGGGCCAACGCCCCCGACGAGGACGCGATCTCCACCAACCTCCGCCTCCTCGGCCCAGTCACCAACTATATGCACACCTGCTTCGTGAAGATGATGTTCGACAGCCCCTACCGCGATCACATCATCACCCCTATCGGCACCGGCGGCGGCCAGGGTCACTTCCAGGCCGGCGGACACGACCAGTACGGCCGCGTCTTCGGCTACACCCGCATCGAGGTCTCCAACGCCTCGGGCAACGGCGCCACCGTGGAGCGCGACGGCATGGACGCCGGGGTCTTCTGGTACGCCGGCTTCGGCGACTCCCGCGACATCGAGTGGGTCGAGACCCGCTACCCCTACCTCGCGCTCTTCCGGACCCTCATGACCGACCAGGCCGGCTACGGCAAGTACCGCGGCGGCGACGGCGTGGGCATCACCTACATCGTGCACGGCGCCACCTCGCCGCTTCGCATCATCCACGCCAACAGCATGACGCAGTTCTCGGCGGAGCCCGGCATCATGGGCGGCTACGCGGGCGGCAACGCACCGTTCCTCGAAATCCGGGGGACGCCGTGGCGCGAGCTTTTCCACGACCCCAGCGTCACGTTGCCGCGCACCTTCCACGACATGCTCGACGCCCAAGACCTGATCCCTTCCAAGGCCACGCAGATCAGCTTCACCGAGCTGTTCGCCAACGGCGACGCCGTCGGCTCCGTGGGGCACTCCGCCGGCGGCTACGGCGACCCCCTTGAACGGGACCCCGAGGCCGTCGCGATCGACGTCAAGCAGGGCATCTGCTCCGAGTGGACGGCGCGGCAGGTCTATCACGTCGCGTTCGACGAGGTCACCGGCCTCGTCGACGCGAAGAAGACCGCCCGCCTGCGCTCCGCCGAGCGCGCCGCCCGCCTGAAGCGCGGCAAGCCTTATCACGAGTTCCTGAAGGGCTGGGAGAAGAAGCAGCCGCCCCAGGAATACATGCACCGCTACGGCCCCTGGCCGTGGGCCGTGACAGGCGCCCCGCCCGCCGACGGCGCCGGCTAGCCGTGCCCACGTCCCGCGAGCGGTTCCGCGCCGTATTCGACGGCAAAGCCGACCGCCCCCCGTTCATCCCGCTCATGGCCTCCGCCGCGGCGCGCCTGACGCAAGCGCCGCTCGGCGGCGTTTACGGTGACGCGGCGGTCATGGCGAAGACGCTGCGGGACTGCCAAGCCCTCTTCGGCTACGACGCCGTCGTCGTCTTCCCCGACCTAACGCTCGGCGCGGAGGCCCTCGGCTGCACGTTGGAGTGGCGTGACGACGGCCCACCCGTGGTCGCGGAGAGCCTCGCCTCGTTCGAGTCGCTCGACGCCCTGCCCGCGGGGAGCATGGCCGCCCGCGGACGGATGCCTGCGGCCCTCGACGCTGCCGGCCAACTCGTCGAGACCATCGGACGCGGCTGCGCGGTCCTCGGCGTGGTCACCGGCCCCGTCACCCTAGCCCGGCTCGCCTTCTCATCGCCGTCCTTTCTCGAAGGAGCGGACGGCACCCGCGCCATCGAGCGCCTCGCCGCGGAAAACCTAACCGTGGCGCGGGCCTTCTTCGAGCGCCGCGTCGACGGCGTGATCGTGCTCGAGCCCGATTTGGCCGAAGCGCCGCCTGCCATCCACGACGCGCTGACCAAGGCCTTCCGCACCCTCCACAACCTGGCGCGGTTCTACGACGGCCGCCTGCTCCTCGCCGCCCACGGCCCCACGCCCATCGCCGCATCCCTCAACGCGGACGGCGTAAGCCACAGCGGCCTGGACGTGGAGACACAGGTCGCGGGGGCGAAGCGCGGGCAGGCGCGTGGCGCCCCGATCCCGGCCGCCGCGTGGAGCGACAACGTCGAAGAAGCCGTCAGCACTATGGCTGACGAGGCGGACGGCAGCCTCTACCTCACCACCGACGGCGAGGTCCCCCCCAACACCCCCGCCGACACCCTCCACGACGTCATGGACGCCCTCGAAGGCTAACGGGTGCTGATCGAATGATAACGATCGCCAACCTGCTTGAGGATGGAATCGAGCTAAGCTTCGCGGACGGGCGCACGGGTCGAATACCCTTCGTCGACGTTCCTGAGATCGGGGAGCGCGCCGACCTATCCGGCCTTGACTTGCCCAACCCGTACGAGATGGTCATCACCACGGCCCTAGGCGATCGCATCGAGATTCCTTGGGACTTCGCCCGTCACTATTGTGACGAGTCCTACAGGCCAACCGTCGAGGCGCTCGCCATGCGGGGAAGACGGACGCTCGGCGAACGCATCCGCCATTTCAGGGAGACAGCCGGGCTAACTCAGGATGCCCTTGCCCACG
Source organism: Dehalococcoidia bacterium (assembly GCA_965261455.1). Lineage (GTDB taxonomy): Bacteria > Chloroflexota > Dehalococcoidia > SHYB01 > SHYB01 > DAOUKH01. Next base: position 1,769,942 of record OZ253453.1, read on the forward strand.
CGGCGGACATCGGAAGGGTTACGCTTGTCCGCCTAGAGAAAGGAAGCCAAGCCCCCAGATTCAAGACGCTGACGGCCATCGCCCGAGCCCTAGGACGACCCGTCCAAGCCTTGCTCGTAGAACCGGAGTCTTCGCTGCCGATAGACGCGCCTACACGATCATGATGTCGCGCGTGAGCGTGCCTGACAGGTCGACCGGGGCGTCCTTCTTGATGAGATAGGTGTCTTCGAGCTGCATTCCGCCGAAGCCCATCTCGAAGTAGGGCGACTCGAAATTGATCGTCATGTCCTCTTCGAGCGTGAAGTCGCCGTGGGGGTACCAGCACCACTGCTCGTAGAGCTCTAGGCCGATCACGTGGAACATGCACAGGCCCTTGCCGGTGACGTAGTCCGGGCAGCCGTTCTTCTGGATCGCCTCGACGGCTATGCGGCAGACCTCCGAGGCGCTCGCGCCGGGGCGCATGGCCTCCATCGCCGCCTCGCGGCCGACAAGCATGGCCTGGTAGTACTGCTTGGCCTTGGCGCTCGGCTCCCCAATTGAGCATGTCCGGCCCAGGTCGGTCCAGTAGCGCTCATACGTCCCCTCGAAGTCGAAGCGGATGAGGTCGCCGGGCTGCATCTGGTAGCTCTCGTAGTCCTGGCGCTGGAAGAGGGCCATGCCCATCCTCCCCACGCCGCTGATGCGCGAGGGCACGCTCCGCATCGCGTTCTCCTTGGCCAGACGAATGTCGTGTTGGATGAGCGCCTCGTTGAACGGCGCGCCCTCCCGCAGGGCGATCACCACGTCCTCGATGCCGCGGAGGTTCGCCTCGTTCGCCTTGCGGATGATCTCGATCTCGTGCGCCGACTTCACCGAGCGGATGTGGCGGAAGGTCTGCGTCACGTCCACGTAGCTGCCCGTGAAGGCGCCCGTGCGTTCGAGCTGCTGCGCCACACGCACGTCGTCGAAGCCCACGTAGGCATTGGTGAGGCCCAAGTCGGAGATCGTGTCGCCCAACGCCTCCATGCGGTCTTCGTAGTTCTTCTTGCGGCCCTCCTCGAACGCGGCGAGGTAGCGCTCTTCCGCCGGCAGCGGCTTGTAGTCGGAGGTCGGCGGCACGGGCTCGACCTCGCGCCCCACCGTCCGCAGGGCCGGCTTGAAGTCCGGGTCGCGCCACACGAAGGGCAGCTCGTGATTGGCGATGATCAGCGTGATCTCGCCCGCCTCGTCGCTGGGGACGATGGCGAACGGACCGCCGCCCCACAGGTGTGCGTCAGAGCCCCAGCCCGCCGCGTAGTTGAAGTTCGGCCCCCCGCTCAGGATGGCGGCTTCGACGCCGAGCTCCTGTAGGTAGTTGGCGGTGCGCTCTCGGTTTATCAGCATGGTTTCCTCCTCTACGGACTATGCGGGCACGGGCTATGAGGGAATCGCGACGACGTCGATTTCCAGTTGCAATTCTGGGTACGGGCCGATCTCGTCGGCCCCGATCACCGTCGTCGGCGGGACCTTGCCGTCGTAGATGACCCTGGCGACGCGCTCCAGGGCGGCGAGCTTCGATACGTCGACGAGGTAGAGCACCTGATGCACCACCCTCGAGATGTCCGATCCCGCCTCTTTCAGCAGCCTCTGGTAGGTACGGTAGATGTGCCACGCCTGACACATCATCGTTTCCGATGCAGGATCATCGTAGTGCGCTAGGCCCATGAGCTTGCCGTGGTCGCGGAGCTGGTCGAACGTCACGATGGGGAAGTTTGCCTGGTCGCGCCCCGAGTAGCCGGTGAGGAAGATGAGCGGCCCCGCCTGCTGCGTCATCGGGATCGGCCCGCTCACGATCTCGGGGTAGGTCTTGCCGACCTTCTCCCATTCGCCGCCGGGGACGACGGCCACCGAGTCCATCACCCCCATCGCGTCGGGGTCGCCGCTCAGACGCCCCGCGCCCATGGTGAAGCCGGTGATGGTGGGCGCCGTTCCCGGGTCCGGGTTGTCGAACGCGTAGAGCGGTACGAAGACGCCGACGTCCACCATCCCCACGCTGGTGCAGAGGTTGTAGCGCAGCATGTCGGTCAACGACGCGCCCTGGCTCTCAAGCAGCCGCTTTGAGTTGGAGCGGACCAACGCCATCTGCGCCTTGAATGCTTCGAGCGACACGTCGATGTGGTAGCTGCCGCTCGTCAGGTGCGCGGCCCCCTCGTCGTTCACTTCGGCGAGCCTGGTGGGCACCCGGCCCGTCTCTGGGTCCACGCCGTAAAGGCCCGACGTAAAGAGCAGGTCGCCGACGCGGACCCCCTGCGGGTACGGCGGGCAGACCTTTTCGAGTCCAGGCACGTGCACCGCGGTCGTGGTCAGGCCGCCTTCCTCCGGCGCCAGCGCGACGACCTCGACGATGATGCGGTAGTGCTTGTGGTAGCCGTTGTCGGTCATGCGAGCGATGGTCGTCGCCGGCTTCTCGCCGGGGAAGAAGGACTGCATCACCCGCTCGGCGTTGCGGATGTCGCGCCAGTCGGTCAGGTACAACCGCTGCCGGACGATGTGTTCGAGCGACGACCCCTGCGACTCCAGGATGCGCGACAGGTTCTGGTAGACCTGCCACGTTTGGGCGTTGATCGGTCCCTCACGCCCGTCGCCGTGGACGCCCCACGACCGGAGCCCCTCGATCGCGTCGTCGGGCAGATCGGGGAGCTTCCGGATGACCTTGCCGGTCTCCGGGTTCCGGGGCGTCTGCCCCGAGAGAAAGAGAAACTGCCCGGCTCGGGTCCCCGTGGGGGCTGCGCCCAAACTCTCAAGCTCGGCGGGGAACCAGAAGTCTTGACGGTCCACGATACGCACCTCGATGTCAGATGACGGCGCGGCCCTCCGGCTCCTCGGCCCAAGGCGGCGTCCGACGGGAGGATAGCATACCGGCCCGCATCTCCGAGCGGGTCACGTGCCGGATTAGCGCAGGAAGGGCAGAATCACGTCCGCGATACGCCGGGGCTCGAACTCGATCACCTCGGCGCCGGTGTCCTCCAGCGTCGCCAGCGCGCCGTCGCCGAGCCGCTCCACGACCGCCGCGCCCTGCCTGCCCAGATGCGCCTCATCCGCCTTCGCCAGCTCGATCACCAGCGTCGGATTCGGAATGCGCCGCACGGTCTCGCCGAAGTCGAAGGAGAAGTTGGCCTCGTAGAGCGGCCCCAGACCGGCGCGGGCCTGGAGGAAGTCGATGGCGCGGGCTTCGAGCACCCCCAGCGTCTCGGACGAAAGCCCCCGCGACGCCAGCACGCGTTCGTTCCACCACACACCGGTTAGGTTGGTGAAACCCGCGGCCCACTCGGCGAGGAGCGCCGCCTCCTCCGATTCGGCTTCCGCGGTGAAGTACCGGTCGACGATAGCGTGGATGGCGGCGTCGCGGGCCTCTTTCGTCACGACGATGCTATGCGTCTCGCCGCACAAGACCAGCTTGGCGACACGGTCGGGCCAGCCCGCGGCGAGCGCGGCCCCGATCTTGTTCCCCGTATGTACCCCGAAGACGTGCGCCCGCTCGATCCCGACCGCGTCGAGGAAGCCGGTAACGCTGCGGGCCAGATCGTGCATCGTCACCGAAGGCGGCAACGGAGCCGAGCCGCCCGACCCCAGCGTGTCGAGGGCGAAGACTCGTCGCTCCTCGGCCAGCAGGGGCATGAGGCCCGCGTAGACCCGCGACGACCGGGGGCTGGCGTGGAGCAGCACCAGCGGCGTCGCCTCCCCACCGCCTTCCTCGGCGTAGTGGACCTGTCCCATCGGTGTCGTCGCATAGGCGTGCTTCAACTGCGTGCTCCTCGACTAGTTGCCGCGACCGTTCCCTCCGTGGCGCTAGCGGTAGTTTGTGAGAAGCTCGCCAGCGCGAGCGGGGCGCAATGGTAGCACCTCGGGCCACGACGGGAGCCTCGGCTAGCCCATGCGGACGTATTGCACGGCGATTCCCAGACCCGATGCGCGTGAGAGCCGCCCGTCGGCGGTCATGAGCGGAAGGCCGCGGACGCTGGCGGCGGCGACGTAGAAGGCGTCGTAAGCGCTGACGTTGTGGTAATAGCGCCAGGCCAATGGTGAGAGGAACTGATGGGAGATACGGTCCACAGGCCACTGGCCGAGGTCATCGACTGCCATCCTCGCCCGCTCCTCGTCAAGCCGCCCGTTCAGCACCGCCCGCCGCAAAACCGACAGCACTTCCACGTCCATCAACTCAGGCGCGACCAATGAGGCGTCCTCAATGATGTCGCCAACCGTCAGGCCAAGGGGCGTCCTCAGCAAATACTCGACGGCGACCGAGGCGTCGACCACGTACTGGGTCACCCTGGCTCCGCATCTCGGAGCGAGCGTTCCTCCGCAAGCAGCGTCGCCGCGTCAACGCCGAGATCGGTCCTAGGGCGCTGGGCCAGATGCTTCCGCCACTCCGACATCGCCAACTCCCGCTCCACTGCCGTGAGCACCGCCGCGCTCATGGTGCAGTTGTTCTCACGCGCATGACGGCGCAGGCGCTCGTGCAGATCGTCCGGCATGTTTCTTACTTGTAGATTTGCCATGACATGATGATAACATGCGTTTAACATGATCTTTGCATGAAATGGCGCGGCTATAGCCCCAAAACACTCCGCACTTCGGTTACCCGGTCAATGACATGGTCTGGGGGTAGCAGGTCCGCCGGATAGTCCCGGCCCCGCCTGATCCAGGCGGCCTGCATGCCGAAACGCTTGGCCCCGTCGATGTCGGCCGTTGGCGAGTCGCCTACGAACAGGGTCCGCTCCGGAGCCGTGAGCCCGGCCGCTCTGAGCGCATCGCCGAATATCCTCGAGTCGGGTTTCTCATAGCCGGCCTCTTCGGAGACGATGATGAACGGCGCGAGCCGGTCGAGGCCCGCCCCCCTGCACTTGCCACGCTGCCGGCTCGTATCGCCATTGGTGACGATGCCCCACGGCATGCTTTGCTCGTTGAGTTGGGTGAGAAACGCGTTGACCTCCGCGTCCGGCTCCACGAGCCGGTCCATCGCCGACCCGTACCACGTCGCCAGCGATTCGTCATCCAGGCCGGTGTCGGGCCACTCGCTGAGCCATCGCCTGCGCATCGCTTGGCGGACCCCGTAGCCGTCTTCGTCCCAGCGGACCATCAACTCGACCGCCTCGTTCCGCGTCACGGAGTCCCTGGCGGCGAGATGCTCGTCATAGAAGGCCTCCGCCACACTCTGGAACAGGGCCTCCCTATCGAGCAGGGTGTTATCGAGGTCGAAGATCACAGCTTCGACCAAGGTTGCGTCCAACGTCGGCTTCAATCCCTTCGCCCGCGGCCCTTACCGCGTTCCCGGCGGGCCGACACTGACCGTGATGATGTCGGTCCCGTGGAACTGCTGGTGCCGTACCGACGATGCGTACCGTCGTAGCAGCCGGAGCGAGATTTCGTTCTCCATCGGCGTCTCTTCGTCATGCTGCTGGAGTTGCCGGATCCGGTCTTCCAAGTTCCCCTCTTCGCTATCTCCACCGATGAACTCCATCTCCGCCACAGGGCCCTCGCTCGCCGCCAGCACGATGAGGCGCCGCCCCCCTCTTCGTCGGCCTCGTCTTCCTCCTCTGCATCCAGGTCGAGGCTCAAGTCCAGCGGGGCTAGCGTCAAGAGCGTCTCTTCCGCGACCGCGCTCAACCGGTCCTTCATCGCCGAGTCCCATCCCCTGCTCGCCGCGAACTTTCCTACGAAATCGTTGAGCTCCGGCAGGACGCTGCTGTCCAGCCGCGACTCGAAACGCATGCGGCGGGGGTGGGAAAGCTCCAGGAAAGAGAATCATCGCGATCACGGCGATTCCCCCGGTCGTGATGCCGCTTTGGAGAAGGCCCTGCCATACCGCGCCGAGGCTTGGCAGAGTAAACAACTTGAACTGGAACGCCGCGCCGATCCAGAAGGCGACGCCCGCGGCGACAACCTTCTCCTTGTTCCGCTCGGTGTGAACGACCGTTTGCATTCCTGTCACCATGAGCGTCCCCGTCACCAGAATCAGGTAGCCGGTCATGACCGGCCCCGGAATGGTGCTGAGCAGTCCCGCCACTTTCGGCAGAAACGCCAGCAGGATGAAGATCGTTCCGATGATGTAGCCGACCCGCCGGGAGGCGACCCCGGTGATTTGCGTGAACGAAACAATGCCCGGATTGATGGCGGTCGGGACCGCGCCCGCGATGCCGGCAAAGACGTTGGCCGCGCCGGATCCCGCGATCGCGCCTTGCACCTCGCGGAAGTCGACGGCCCGGTCGTCACGCCGCGCCACCCGCTGGAGCGCGATGGCTTCGCCGTTGGCCTGAATGGAGTTGATCACGCCGAGGAACAAGAAAGCGGGGAGCAGCGTCCAGAAAGCGGTGCTGAAGTCGAGGGCCAGCCCCGGCCACTCGCTGGGCAGGCCGACCCAAGGGGCGTCGATCACCCGCTGGGCGTCGTAGATGCCGAAGGCCGCCGCGACGCCGCAGCCGGCGACGATACCGATCACCGGCGCCCACAGACGCCACACCGGCGAGCCGCGAAGGGTGAGGGCGCCGACGATGACCAGCGTCGTCAGCGCCGTCAAGGGCGCCGCCGTCGGCTCCTCCAGCGACGCCTCGTCCAAAAGACCGAATACGACAGAGGCCAGGGTGATCGAGAGGATCATCATCACCGTTCCGCCGACGGTCGGGGTGACGATGCGCCGCAAGATGAACAGCCACCGGGAAATGATGAGCTGGACGATCGCGGCAGCCAGGATCAGGGTGGTCAGCGTCGCCGGTCCTCCGTCCACCAGCGCCGTGATACAGAACGGGATGGAGAACGCGGCGGTGAAAAATGGGAGAACGGTAGCGGCCCCGATCGGACCCAGCCGGCGGACCTGCACCAAGGTAGCCGCGCCGACGACGAGCAGCGAGGCGAAGACCATCCACACCAGGTAGGACTCGCCCCTCCCCGATGCGTTGGCGACGATCACGGGTGTGATCAGGAGGGTGGCGGAGGCGATGAGGCTGAACTGCAGGCCCAGCCCCAAGGAGAGGAGCCAAGGCGCGTTCTCGTTCGCCTCGTACCGGGGATTCTCAGAAGCCGGCGCAGCGGTCACGATGGCCTCCCGGAGGTACGCCGCCGATTATACTGTCCTCCGCCATGCCCGACGCGCCACCCGACGCGATCTCCACCGACTTCCCGTTCGAGTCCCGTTATGCGGCCGTCGACGGGGTGCGCCTGCACTACGTCGACGAAGGCTCAGGGCCGCCGGTCCTCTTCCTCCACGGCAGTCCGACGTGGTCGTACATCTGGCGCAACGTCATCCCGCACCTCTCCTCACGCTTCCGCTGCGTGGCCCTTGACCTCGCCGGGATGGGGATGTCGGAGAAGCCCGACGTCGAGTACCGATTCTTCGACCACGCCCGCTACGTCGAAGGCTTCATCGCCTCCCTCGGCCTGCGCAATCTCGTCCTCGTCATGCACGACTGGGGCTCCAAGCTCGGCTTCCACTACGCGCGGCGCCACGAGTCCAACGTCCGCGCCGCGGCGCTGCTCGGCTCCATGTTCATGCCCATCGCCTCGTGGAGCGACATCCCCGACGATTTCCGCGAGACCCTGCGGGCGTGGCGCGGCGACGCCGGCTGGGAGCTGATCGTGAAGGGCAACGTCTTCTTCGAGAATGTCCTGCCGTCGGGAGTCGTGCGGACGCTGACCGATGAAGAGCTCCGCCGCTATCGCGTCCCGTACGCCGCCGAAGCCGCGCGGCGGGTCTTGTGGCAATGGCCCCGCGAGATACCCATCGAGGGGAAACCCGCCGACACCGCAGCCGCCATGACCGCCGTCAACGACTGGCTCGGCGCCACGCGCATCCCCATGCTGCTATTCCACGCCACGCCCGGCGGCCTCGGGCAGGCCCCGATGGTCGAGTGGCTGCGGGCCAACGTCGCCAACATCGAGACGGTGCATCTCGGCGAAGGGGTTCACTTCCTCCAAGAGGACCATCCCCACCGCATCGGACGCGAGCTCTCCCGCTGGCTCGCCGCCCTCGACCCCTCGTAGGACACCTTCGCAAAATCCACTGGGACCCTGGCAGGGGGATCGGAGGTGGAGCTGTCTTAAGCCTTTCCCCCTCTGGAGACCTTTGCAAAACCGGCCCGTATCCGTCTTTCCCGCGAAAGCGGGAATCCATCCCTGAGCGCCCACGTGGCCGTGGCCAGAGTTACGCAAAGGTCTCCTCTGGGGGAGCACCTTAAACCTCTCCCCCTCTGGGGGAGATTGAGAGAGGGCGCGCGCCGCCAGGCGCGCGAGCGCCCAAAGGGCGCTGCTCCCTCCCCGGCCCCGGTCTCGCAAAAGGTCTCCGTAGAGAGTTGGGCGCCGCCGGAGTTTACGCACACGGCGGCTCGGGGTAGAGTGAGCGCTGCGTACATGGAGGCATGATGAGCTACGAGACCGTCCTTCTCGAAAAGACCGATCACCTGGCGACGCTGACCCTCAACCGGCCCGGCCGACTCAACGCGCTCAACGACACGATGTTCGAAGAGCTGATCGACGCCCTCGACAACGTCGCCAAGGACGACGACGTGCGGGCGATGATCCTGACGGGGGCGGGCCGCGCCTTCTGCGCCTCGGCGGACGTGAAGGAGGAGCCCCAGGGCGGCGACCGCTTCTTCAGCAAGAAGACGTTCTCCGAAATCTACGAGCACATCCGCAAGTACCCGCAGCAGGTCACCCTCGGCATCCACCACATGCCCAAGCCCACCATCGCCATGGTGAACGGTCTCGCCATCGGTGACGGCTTCGACTTCGTCCTCGCCTGCGACATCCGCATCGGCTGCGAGCACGCCCGGTTCATGAACGCCTTCCTCCAGATGGGCCTGATCTCCAACACCGGAACGTCGTGGTTCCTGCCCCGCACCGTCGGTATCAACAAGGCGTTCGAGCTCCTCTACACCGCCGACTGGCTGGAGGCGGAGGACGCCCTTAACGCCGGCGTGCTCAACCGTCTGGTGCCCGCCGACAAGCTCTTGGAGGAGACGACGGCACTGGCCCGCCGCATCCTCGAACGCCCGCCCATCCCGAACCGGCTCATCAAACCGCTCGTCTTTCGGGGGCTCAACGAGAGCCTCGACGCGCATCTCCTCAGCGCGGCGGAGGTCGAGGTGCTGACTTTGTCGACAGAGGACCACAAGGAGGCCCTGGGGGCCTTCCTGAACAAGCGCCAGCCGAAGTTCCGGGGCCGCTAGCCGGCCCGGACGAAGCCGGAGATCGTCTCCGCCAGGTCGGCGGCGCGCCACTCCGCGGCGTTGTGGTCGCTCTGCGGCATCTCCAACACCGAGCAGTCGGGAAGGTAGTCCTTCGCGATGGCCGCCCGCTTGCAGAAGACCGGCTCGGTGTGGCTATCGACCTGGACGAAGAGCATCGGTGCCTTGATGAGGGACAGGCGCGACTGCCAGTCGTAGGTGAAGACGACCTCGTAGATGCGGGGCGCGTTCTCCCCGATCTGCGCGACATCGAGCATAGCCAGACGCAGGAACTCCCGCTCCTCGTCCGATAAGTCTGGCGAGGGCGTGACGCCGGTGTTGAACCACTTGTTCATCACCTGGCTGTAGGCCCAGGCCCACTGGCGCTGGAAGTGCGAGCCGTCCGGCGCCGCCTCGACGAGCTTGCGCGTCTTGGGGACGGCCCAGTTGAACGCCGTTTCCCGCTCCTCGCCGCGCTCGGTGAAGGTGTAGCCCATGACCACGAGGCGCCGCATCCGATCGGGCCAGGAGGCCGCCACCTCGCCCGCCACCAGCGAGCCGGTGTGACAGCCGAAGAAGTCGCTCGACTCGATGCCCAGCGCGTCCATGACATGAACGACGTTGCGCGCCAGGTCTTGGAGATCGAATGCCTCCGCCGGCAGCGGGCCCGAGCTCCCGGACCCCAGCATGTCGAGGGCGAAGACGCGATGGTGCTCGGCGAGCAAGGGGATCATCGCGAGGAACTCGCGCGAGGAGCGCGGGTTCTGATGCAGCAGAATCAGCGGTTCGCCGTCGCCGGCCGTGATGTAGTGAATCTGTCCCTCGGGGGTGCTGACATAGCCGTGTTCCATCGTGCTACTCCGTCGCGCCGTCCATGGCGTCGATGATCGATTGAATGTACCGGTCCTCGTCATACCCCTCGCGCGGCGGGAAGGGGTAGAGGATAGGCAGATCCACGCCGGCGGCGCGGAACTCCTCGACGCGCTCCTTGGTGCGGTCGTAGCCCGCCGCTACGGGAAGCTGGTCGAGCATGTCCTCGGTCACGAAGGAGGCCGCCGCGCGCGAGTCGCCGCGCTCCCAGGCCTCCTTGAAGCCCGCCGCCTGTTCGCGGTAGCCGAGCTCCTCGTAGTGGTTCCGGTACCGGTCCAGCCAGGCGTAGAAGGCGATCGCGTCGATAATATCGCTGCGGGCCTGGGCCTCGTCGTGGTCCGGTACGCACATGATGAAGGAGCCCACGTCGATCTCCGACGGGTCTCGGCCGGCCTCGCGGGCCCCCTCGGCGATAGCCTCCCGGATGCGGCCCACGTGATCCTTGCCCGCGAGGTGCAGGATGACGCCGTCGGCGATCTGCCCCGCGATGCGGGCCATGTACGTCCCCACGACGCCCATGTAGATCGGCACGTCGAAGGGCGCGCCCTCCGCTTGGATGCGCAGCCCCTCGACGCCGCACGCCTTGCCGTGATAGGTCACCGACTCGCCGGTGAGGAGCCGCCGCACGATCTCCACGTACTCCCGCGTCCGCGTGATGGGCTTGTCGTACGGCATCTGGTGGACCACCTCGATCAGCCGCTGATGGCTGCTGCCGATGCCGAGCGTGAAGCGGCCGCCGCTGACATGGTGCAGCGTCGCCGCGCCCAGCCCCACCAGCCCAGGCGACCGGGTGAAGGCGCTGATGACGGCGGTGCCGAGCCGGATCCCCTCGGTCCGCACGGCAATCGCCGAGAGATAGGTGAAGGCGTCCCAGTCCTGCCCTTCGTGGAACCAGCAGATCTCGAGGCCGCGGTCGTTGGCGGCGCGGACGACGTCGACCATGCGGTCGGCGGGGAGCGGTGCATCGATTTGGAGTCCAAGTCTTGCCATGGCTAGAAGACCGCGATGGGGTTGAGCGGCGAGCCCGTGCCCCCCACGACGTTGAGCGGCGCCGCGGTGAGCATGAACTCGTAGCGGCCCTCCTCCTCGCACGCCTGCGCGAGGGGTTCGAGCAGGCAGCTATCGAGCAGCACAATGCCAAAGGTGAAGAGGGCGGTGTGCGGCGTGTTGTCGCGCGTCCCGTATTCATTGGGGAAGGCGTCGTGCATGTCCCAGGCGAGGACGGCGATGTCCCGCTCGCGGAGGAACTTGTTGCACGAAGCGCCGAGTCCGGGCCGGCTCCCCTCCGTCCTATACGCGCCTGCGGCTCCGCGCCCCGAATACACCACGACCGCGTCGCCGGGCCCGACCTCCAGGCCCAACTGCTCCACAATCTCGTCGAGCTCCCAGTTGAGCACGGGACTGTCCGGCGTGACGCAGGGGACGCCGCGGTACTTGGGCACGTTAAGAAAGACCCCCCGCGTGACAATGCCCTCGGACCAGGCCTCGATGCCGCCGGAGGTCGCGCCCCGCGTGGTAATCATCTTATCGGGGTCGACGCCGTCCCAGCCGCCCGCGGTGTCCCAGAGATGGCACAGCGCGTCGACATGGGTCGTGGAGACGGTGTGATAGTCGGTGCCGTAGAAGTCGCAGGCCTCGCCCCTAAGCCCGCGGTCGATGGTGTAGGTGTAGTGGAGCGCGGGGCGCTCGTTATCGGGGCCCGCTTGGACGGGAAAGACCTGGCTCAGCGAGACCTGTCGCCCCTTCTTCACGAGGCTCGCGGCCTGGACCACCTTCTCCGGCGTGACCAGGTTCATCGTGCCCTTGGCGCCGTTCTCGCCCCACCGGCCCCAGTTCCGGCCCTCGGTCATCAACGCTTCGAGCTCCGCTTCCGTGGGCAGTCGGGGGTCTGGCATCGCTTCGCCCTCCTTCGGCCGCTTGGCCGCCGTAGATTGAGGTTAGTCGCTCGTCAGCAACTCGGGTCCGTCGGCCCGCACCAGGAGTTGATCGCCCCAGATGCCGCAGGCGCCGGTCGCGGCCCGGATCAAGAGGGGGTGCATGACCATGTAGGCGTTCTCCGGAATCACGGTGTCGTCGGTGCCGGTGATGCTGAAGCCCTCCCCGATCGTCATGCCGAGACCGTGACCGAAGCGGACGCCGGAGTAGTCGAACCCATAGCTCTGGGCGACGGCGAGGCCGGCGGCGTAGAGATCCTTGGGTGTGACACCGGGCCGCACTAGTGTGAGCATCTTCTCGTGCGCCGCCTTGGCGGCGTCCCGTATGCGGAGCTTCTCGGCGCTTGTCCCGCCGACGGCGGCGGTACGGCACACCTGCCCGTAGTAGCCCTCGTAGCGCGCGTTGACTTCGAGCGCCACGATGTCGCCGTCCTCGAATACCAGGTCGTGGCGCTGATGGCCCCAGACCCACGGCTCGCCCGCGCTCATGTACAGCCCCACGAGCTCGGCCCCGGCCATCCGCGCGGCGTGCTCGCAGAGCGCCACCGCGTCGGCCTGGCGCACCCCGGGCTTCGCCGCCTCCAAGAAAGCGTCCATGCCGACCTTCGACACCCGCGCCGCCTCTCGGATATAGGGCTCCTCGGCCGCCGACCGTGCCAGCGCTGCCTTGTGCACTAGGCCGGAGACGTCGACCAGCTCGGCCCGCGGCAGCGCCCGCCGCAGCCCGTCGATCGTGGTGTAGGGCAGGAAGCGCATGCCGTCGATGCCGAGCTTGCCCTCGGAGAAGCCGCCCTCGGCCAACGCCTCCGCGATAGAGGCGTCCCAGTCTCGGGGCGAACCGGAGCCCACGTTGGCCTTCACGTTGGGGACCGGCGACCGCCGCCGCGCCAGCGCGATCTGGCAGTCGGCGAAGCCGGCGCCGATGACCAGCGTCGGCCCGCCGTCGAATGTGTCCACCAGCACCGACAGCAGCGCCGAGTCGATCGCGTTGAAGTAGTTCGTCAGATAGCGGACCGTGCCACCCTCGACAATGCTGTCGGAATCGACCACGACGAGGGCGCCGAGGCCCCGCGCACGCGCCGCCGCCCGCGTGTTTTCGATGCGGCGCGACAGATCCTGAGCGTCGAATGGGGCGTGCGTGGCGTTGACCATCATCACCTGCTCCCTGCGGAACGTCCCTAGCCGATCCAGGGCCTGCCCGCGTTCAGTCGCGTCTCGATTTCCCGTCCGATGGAGAGGTTGAGCACTTTGTGCCCGCCCTCCCCGTGCTGAATGCCGATGGCGTCCCGCACCAGCTTCTCGATGGGCACCCCCCGGATCACGCCGTAGCCGCCGAAGAGGTCCATCGAGTGCAGCGCGATCTTCAGCGCGGTCTCGGCACAGAAGACGCGGTTGGCCTTCAGGAGGTTGCGGTCGATCTCCTCCCCGTGACTCACCATCCACGCCGCGCGCCAGATCAGGCTTCGCGCCGCCTGCAGCGAGGTATACATCTCCGCTATGGAATGCGCCACCGCCTGGTGCTGGATGATGTTCTTGCCGCCCTGACGCCGCCCGTTGGCGTGGTTGACCCCGGCGTCGAGCGCCGCCCGCGCTAGGGCCACGAGATGCGCCGGGACTTCGATGTTCCCCGCCGCCTGATACCGGCCCAGCTCCGGCGGCAGGTAGGCCTCGCGGCCCCCGAGGAGGTTCGCCGCGGGAATCCTGGCGTCGTCGAAGAACAGCTCGGCCTGATGGTAGGCGCGCCACCCGATCTTGTCGTGGACGGTACCGACGCGGACGCCGGGCGTCCCCTTTTCAACGATCAGGTAGCTGACCCCCTCCGAGGCGGGGACGCTGGGGTCGGTGCGCACCCGGGGAATCCAGATCGAGGCGTTGTCGACGTGCGACCCCCACTGCTTTACCCCGTTGACGACGTAGTGGTCGCCGTCGCGGATCGCGGTGGTCATGATGCCCTCGCCGGCTGGCGCGTCGTAGTAGCCCATCACGTCGGCCCCCACGTTGGGCTCGGTGACGGGGAAGGAGAGAAGGAAGTCGTCTTCGTCGCGGTAGCGGGGCAGGTAGCGCTGCTTCTGGTCCTCGGTGCCAGCGACGAAGAGCAGGGGGGCGATCTTCCAGTTCTGGGAGAAGATCTTGGAGCAGCTCACGTCCTCGTACGCCAGCTCGTCGATCACGATGAGCTGGGAGAGGGCGTCGGCGCCGACGCCGCCCCATTCAGTGGGGAGGGTCAACGTCCGCAGGCCGAGCTGCGAACCCTTCTTGATGAGATCCCAGGGGAAGTTGTCGGCGACCTCGCCTTGATCCATCGCCATGGCGATGGGGCGTATCTCGTTGCGGGCGAAGTCGCGCGCCAGGCGCTGGAGAGCACGCTGGTCTTCGGTGAGGTCGAATTCGAGCATGGCGGGCCATAGTGTACACGTTGCCGCGACGAGCGGGGCCTCCCCTTCCCCCAAGAAGCGGGGGCGCCCCCTCTGATACAATGGCTTACAAACCAGGGACGCCGGAAGCCGCCGGCGTCCCTTTCGAGCGCACACCGCCCCATGCCGCCGACGTACGAACCGCGCGCCATAGAAGAGAAGTGGCGCCGCCGCTGGGACGACGACCGGCTCTACCACGCCCCCGACGACGACGCGCGTCCTAAGTGGTACGCGCTGACGATGTACCCCTACCCGTCGGGCGACCTGCACATCGGGCACTGGTACAGCTACGCCCCCCACGACGCCTACACCCGCTTCATGCGGATGCGGGGCCGCAACGTGATGTCGCCCATGGGCTTCGACGCCTTCGGGCTGCCCGCCGAGAACGCGGCGATCAAGCACGGCGCGCACCCCCTCCAGTGGACGATGGCGAATATCGAGCGGATGCGCGGCCAGCTCCGCACCATGGGAACGACGTTCGACTGGGACCGCGAGATCGTCTGCTGCCTCCCGGAGTACTACCGCTGGAACCAGTGGTTCTTCCTCAAGTTCTATGAGAAGGGCCTCGCCTACCGCGCCTACGCCCCCGCGAACTGGTGCCCCGGCTGCCAGACGGTGCTCGCCAACGAGCAGGTCAAGGAGGGGCGCTGCGAGCGCTCCGATGACGTGGTGGAGCGGCGCAACCTCGAGCAGTGGTTCTTCCGCATCACCGACTACGCCGAAGAGCTTCTCGACTTTGGCGGGCTCGTCGATTGGCCCGACAAGATCAAGACCATGCAGCGCAATTGGATCGGGCGCAGCGAGGGGGCGCGGCTCACCTTCGACCTCTCCCATCACGGTATCGAGACGAAGGAGATCGAGGTCTTCACCACCCGCCCCGACACCGTGTTCGGCGTCACCTTCATGGCCCTGGCGCCCGAGCACCCGCTCGTCGAGCACTTGACCGCCCCGGAGCGGCGCGCCGAGGTCGAGGCCTACGCCCGCAAGGCGCGCGCCGAGACCGAGATCGAGCGCATGTCCACCGAGCGCGAGAAGACCGGCGTCCCCATCGGCGCCGACTGCGTCAACCCCTTCAACGGCGAACGCGTTCCGATCTACGCCGCCGACTACGTCCTCCTCGGCTATGGGACCGGCGCCGTGATGGGCGTCCCCGCCCACGACCAGCGCGACTTTGAGTTCGCCACCAAGTACGGCCTGCCCGTGAGGGTCGTCATCTCGCCGCCCGATTGGGACGGCGCCCCGCTCGACGAGGCCTACCTCGACCAAGGCGTCATGGTCAACTCGGGGCGCTTCGACGGCATCCCCGGCGCCGACGCCTTCGACGCCGTGACCGACTTCGCCGAGGCCGAGGGCTTCGGCGCCCGCGCCATCACCTACCGCATGCGCGACTGGCTGATCTCCCGGCAACGCTACTGGGGCACCCCGATCCCCATCATCTACTGCGACGGCTGCGGCGCCGTCCCCGTCCCCGAGGAACAGCTACCAGTGTTGCTCCCCGGCGACGCCGAGTTCCGCCCTACCGGCGAGTCTCCCCTGACTCGCCACGAAGGCTTCCTCCACGCCGACTGTCCCCGCTGCGGAGGGCCGGCGCGCCGCGAGACGGACACGATGGACACGTTCGTCGACTCGTCGTGGTACTTCCTGCGCTACGCAAGCCCGCACTACGCCGACGGCCCCTTCGACCCCGCGCTCATCAAGCAATGGGCCCCAGTGGACCAGTACACCGGCGGCGCCGAACACGCCGTGATGCACCTCCTCTACGCCCGCTTCTTCACCAAGGCCCTCCGCGACCTGGGAATCATCGACTTCGGCGAGCCCTTTCTCCGCCTCTTCAACCAAGGGATCATCCTGGGCGAGGACCACGAGAAGATGAGCAAGAGCCGGGGCAACGTGGTCAACCCCGACGACGTGGTCGCGGCCTACGGCGCCGACGCGGTGCGCGCCTTCCTCATGTTCATCGGTCCCTGGGACCAGGGCGGCGCGTGGAGCCCGACGGGCATCCAGGGCATGTCGCGCTGGCTGAACCGCGTCTGGGCGCTCGCCGCGCGGGACGCCACAGAGCTTCCATCCTCGGGCGCCAGCGGCGATGGCCTTGAGCGGCTGCGCCACAAGACGATACGTAAGGTAACCAACGACCTCGACCGCTTTCAGTTCAACACGGCCCTAGCCGCGCTGATGGAGTACACCAACGAGCTCCAGCGCGTCTGGGACTCGGGCGCGGCGGACGCCGGGGCGTGGCGGCAGGCCATCGAGACCTTGCTCATCCTGCTCGCGCCGACCTGCCCCCACATCGCCGAGGAGCTCTGGGCGCTGGCGGGCCGCGACTACAGCATCCACAACCAGCCCTGGCCGTCGTGGGACGACGCCATCGCCGCCGACGCCGAGATCACCCTCGTAGTGCAGGTGAACGGCAAGATGCGCGACAAGCTCACCGTCGAGGCCGGCATCGCCGAGGAAGCCGCCAAGGAGCTCGCCTTCGCCAGCGAGCGCGCCGCCGCCCACGTCGGCGGCAAGACCGTCCGCAAGGTCATCTACGTCCCCGGCAAGCTCGTCAACATCGTCGTCGGCTAGCCCGGGCGCACCAGCGCGACCTCTCTCCAACGATGCAGAGCGACGCCAAGACCGCAGCGGAGTACTTGTCCAACCTCGACGATGTCAGGCGGGAGGCCATCTCCGCCGTCCGTGGCGTCATCCTGGACAACCTGCCCGACGGCTACGAAGAAGCGATGCAGTTCGGGATGATCACCTACGTCGTCCCGCTGAGCGTGCTTGCGGACACCTACAACGGCCAGCCGCTCATGTACGTTGCCCTCGCATCGCAGAAGCGGCACATGTCCCTCTACCTCACCAACGTCTACGGGGATGAATCGGTCGAGACCTGGTTCAGGGAGCGCTACCGTGCGGCAGGCAAGAAGCTCGACATGGGCAAGTCATGCGTTCGCTTCAGGAAGCTCGACGACCTGCCGCTAGAGTTGGTTGGCGAGGTCGTAGCCAGGACGCCTCTCGCTGAGTTCGTCGAGATCTACAAGGCGTCCAGGTCAGGCCGCGCCCGCCGCTAGGAGCAACCTTAAACCTCTCCCCCTCTGGGGGAGATTGAGAGAGGGCGCTCCTCCTGCGTGACCTGCGTCCACCGGCTCTGCCGGCAGCAGGGCTGATTAGACGAAACCGCGAAGATGGACCGCCCGCGCTACCCGCTCCACTCCGATGTCGAAGGCCGCCTGCCGCAGGGTTAGCCCTCCTCCTTGGGCCCGGGCCGTCACGGCGTGGTAGGCCCGGACAATCTGGTAGTAGAGCTCCTCGTTCACCCGCTCCTCGGTCCAATCGAACTGTTGAATGTTCTGCGTCCACTCAAAGTACGAAACGGTAACCCCTCCGGCGTTTACCAGCAGGTCGGGCAACACTTGTATGCCCCGTTCCTGCAGGACCAAGTCCCCCTCGGGGGTAGTGGGGTGATTGGCGGCTTCGAGCACGACCTTTACAGGCAAGTGGCGTGCCGTCTCTTCGGTAATCACGTTTTCGATGGCGGCGGGAACGAAAACGTCGGCCTCCATCTGCAAAACGTCACTTGGAGCGCAGCGCTCCCCACCAGGGAACCCGTCTACCGAACCGTTGCGCGCCACAAAATCAACCAACTGCCGAATGTCCAGCCCGGCGCTGTTGTAGACCGCGCCGCGGACGTCGGCCACTCCATCGATTCGCGAGCCCGCCTCGTGCGCCAAGCGGCAGAACCAAGACCCCACGTTGCCAAACCCTTGGACGGTGATATGGGCCTTCGTCAAATCCAGCGACAGGTCCCTAGCCGCTTCTTTCAAGACAAACAGCGCACCGCGGCCGGTGGCCGAGTCCCGTCCCAGGGACCCCCCAACTTCCACTGGCTTGCCGGTCACCACGGGTAACGTGTAGCCGTGGATCTGGCTGTACTCGTCCATCATCCATGCCATCGTCTGGGCATTCGTGCCCATATCGGGTGCGGG
This sequence comes from Dehalococcoidia bacterium, assembly GCA_965261455.1. Classification (GTDB taxonomy): domain Bacteria; phylum Chloroflexota; class Dehalococcoidia; order SHYB01; family SHYB01; genus DAOUKH01. The sequence goes on from OZ253453.1 coordinate 1,788,310, forward strand.
GATGTCGCGATAGGGGCCCAGAATGTGTTGGATGCTCTGTGTATAGCGCCGGGTAACAGCATTGAGCTCCCGCTCGCTCATGGCCGAAGGGTCCAGCTGAATACCGCCCTTGGCCCCGCCGAAGGGCAGGTCCAGCAGCGCGGTCTTCCAGGTCATCAGCATGGCCAGGGCTCGCACTTCGTCCTCATCGGCCAGAGGGTGGTATCTCAGTCCCCCTTTGTACGGCCCCCGGGCCCCATTGTGCTGCACGCGATATCCCTGCAGCACTTCTATCCGTCCGTCGTCCATGCGCACCGGCAGCGATACCCTGACGTCGCGCCAGGGTTGCTGCAACATTCGACAAGTTCCGGCGTCCAAGCCCAGCCGCGCAGCGGCGGCATCGAAGTGGCCCATTACATCGTCTTGGGCGCTGCGCTCTTTACCTGGAGTAGTCATGCGTCACGCTCCTGTGGCAACCCTTGCCATTCGCCTTACCCTTCGGCCTTCAGCCGCCCGCCGTGCCTACGGACCTAGTCAGGTTCTCAATGAATAGTATCGAGTGCAGCTATCGGGAGCGCCACCCTGCGGCAGGCAAGAGCTCGACATGGGCAAGTCATGCGTTCGCTTCAGGAGCTCGACGACTTGCGCTGGTCGGCGAGGCCTTCAAGGCATCCAGGTCAGGCCGCGGCCGCAGGTAGCGGCTCCCGTGAGCCCAGCAGGCGCCGCCGATGACGCGCCGAGTTCGTATGGGCTATGCTGCCCTGCATGACCGTTGTCGACTCGTTGGCAGTCGGACTGGTCGGTCGACATCCATATACCCCGCAGGGACCCGCCTTTAGGCCTCATCGTGGGATACATTCATCGGAATGAATGGCTGGCTTATGGCCTCCTTGTCGTTGCGGCAGTGGCGGTATCCGTGCCTCTATACCCCTACAGATGGCACACGTTCATGCATATCGCCCGGCGCGGTGGTCTTCCTCGGAAACATCATCGTTACGGCTGCATGGATGCTGATGGCCGAGCGAGCGCGGAGCATCAATGTCATACATTTCTCCGCCAAGGCTGTTATCCGCGCTGACCTCCTGTTCACCCTGCCTGGTGTGCTGTTGCTCCTGATGAATGGGTTTGCCATGGTGTTTTCCAGATGGGGCGGGCGGGATGCACTGTACGAAATCACTTGGATAAGCGTCGCCTTGGCACTATTCACCGCGTCTGGCGTCATATGGGTGGGCGTGCTCATCCCCGCACAACATCGCATGGCGGTGTTCTCAGACCCGTCGGACTACCCCGACTCGCCCCCGTCAGAATTCTTCTCAGCACTCCACAAGTGGTACTTCTGGGGTGGACTTGCCATGGTCTTGCCGGTCTGCTCTCTCTACCTGATGGTCAACAAGCCAGGTTTCGGCTAATCGTTTCCCTGCGGTAGTGCGGCGTTGACACCCCGCCCCTCGCTCGCGATCATCGCGTGGGAGGGACGCGCCATGACCACACACCGCGTTATCGACGCCGACGGACACGTGAACGAGCCCGAGGGCCTGTGGGCCGAGCGCCTGCCCGCGCGGTACCATCGCATGGCCCCGGGGCGGACACGGGACTCACAGGGCCGCATCCGTTTGATTATCGCCGAGGAGCTTCAGCCCTTCCTGCCCAGCCTGGGCATGGAGCAGGCCCAGCGGCCCGGCGGGGTCGACCCGTTGGCGCGGCTCGTAGACATGGACTCCGAGGGGATGGACGTGGCGGTCTGCTTCACGTCCATCGGCCTCTTCTTCGGCGGCGTGAGCGACCCCGACCTCAACGCCGCCCTCTGCCGCGCCTACAACGACTGGCTCTACGACTACACCCAGGCGGCGCCCGACCGGCTCGCCGGCGTCGCGATGGTCCCCCAACTGGACGTCGGGCTGGCGATGGCGGAGGCGGAGCGGGCCGTCCGCGACCTCGGCTTCAAGGCCGTCATGTGGCGCCCCAACCCCATCGCGGGCCGCGACCTCGACCATCCCGCCCTCACGCCCTTCCTCTCGCTGCTGGAAGACCTCGGCGCACCGCTGGCCCTGCACGAGGGGACATCGCAGAACCTTCCCCAGGCGGGGCGCGACCGCTACGAGAACTACCTCTACCGCCACATGCTCTCCCACCCCCACGAGCAGCAGATGGCCTGCATGACCCTCATCTGCGGCGGTGCGCTGCAACGGCACCCCCGGCTGAAGGTCGTCTTCCTCGAATCGGGGGCGGGTTGGATCGCCCACTGGCTCGACCGCATGGACCACCACGTCGAGCACTGGGGCTACACCAGCGGCCCCCTCGCCATGAAGCCGTCCGAGTACTACGACCGCCAATGCTTCATCTCCGCCGACCCCGACGAGCCGATCATCCCCGGCCTCGTCCAAGCCCTGGGCGACGATACCATCGTCTTCGCCTCCGACTACCCCCACAGCGACAGCACCTTCCCCGGCGTCGTCGCCGAACTCAGCGACCGCGCCGACCTCACCGAAGAGACCAAGGCCAAAATCCTCGGCGAGAACGCCGCCCGCCTCTACGACCTGTAGGGGCGGGGCTACGCAGGCCTTCTAGGCGAGTCAGGGTCGCTGAAAAGGGACATTGAACTAGGGCGTCATGCAAGACTCAGGCCGCAACGACATACTTTGGGGGATCGCGATCCTCGCGGTTACTGGCGGGATCACCCTTGGCACCTATATTGCCGCAGGCCCAGGGGATACGTATTGGATAGCATGGGGAGGAGTCATCTGGGGGGCTTACAAGGTTCTCCGGGGTTGGGCGATGGCGAGTGCCGTCTGGCGCGCGCTCGGCGCTCTTGCCGTAGTAGTAATGGCAATCGGTAGCGTACTGGTGATTCAAAGCGGTCTAGCGAACCCTTACAACTCAGCAAAGGTCGGTCACTGTCTAGACCAAGACGGACGGACGATGGATTGTGACGGAACCCAGAACTACGAAGTTGAGTCCGTAAAGCTCTATCCAGGCGATTTGAGATTTCCCGGGCAAGCAAGGTTCGATGCCGATGCCGAAGCATGCTCAACCTCCTTCAACTCCTATTTCTTTCACCCTACACGAGAGAGTTGGGACGACGGAGATCGTTCCTTGTTGTGTGTCAAGAACGTCCTTTTGGAGCCGGACGACTACTACAACTTGTTCGAGATTGGTGACTGCATCGACGAGGAAGGAATTGCGGCAGCGTGCAGCGGATCGGGCGTCTATGAGGTCCTATCTGTCAAGATATACCCGGACGATATGGACTACCCCGGCGAAGAAAGGTTTGACGCTGATAGTGAAGCCTGTCCGTCATCGGCTGACCTATATTTCTCTCCCAGGCGAGAACTATGGGACGACGGGGACCGCTCGCTTCTGTGTGTCATGCGTACGGACCAGCAGGCTTCGTAGAACGCCGCCCGTCTGTACCGCGGTAGGGCGGCGGGGCCGGGTTGCACACCGGGTGACGGGACTCATACTAGGTAAACCATGCGAATATCGGAGCGGGGCCAGATCACCATCCCCAAACATCTGCGGGAACGCTTCGGCATGCACCACAACGTCGAGGTTGAGATCACGCCGACGGAGGATGGCCTGCTTATCCGTAAGCGGACGACAGAGAAGCACCCGGTAGACCGCGTGGCTGGGATCCTCGGCCGCGGGGCACTCGGTTACGGCGTAAGCGTCGACGACTACATCGAGGAAATCCGCGGGCGTTGACCTCCGCCGCCCGACGGGCTACCGTCCCCACGCGGGCGCCCTCGCGCAGACTTCAGACGGGTACCCCGAGGGGAGACGGTCATGCCGGTCAAGGGCTTCGATCACGCGGCGATCCCGACGGCGGACGCGGAACGGTTCCTGGAGTACTACAAGCGCCTCGGCTTCACCTTCATCAACGAGGAGAAGTGGCGGCGCGGCGAGAGCAAGATCTTCTCCCTGCGCATCGGCGAGCACAACATGATCAACGTCCACCCTGAAGGCTTCACCGCCGACCTCCGGGGTCAGACGGCCGAGCCAGGCTGCGGCGACCTCTGCTTCGTCTGGGACGGCACCGTGGAAGAGGTGCAGAAGATGCTGGCCAAGGCCGGCGTCGAGCCCGTGTCCGGGCCGGTTCCGCGCTACGGGGGCCGCAACGGAGGGGCCAGTTCCTCGACCAGTATCTACATTGTCGACCCCGACAAGAACCTCATCGAGTTCATGGTCTACGACAAGTAGCCGCTGGCGGCTCTGACGTGCGATGAGCTACCAGACGGTCCGCTACGAAATCGATGACGCCGGCGTCGCCGTGGCGACGCTCGACCGCCCCGAACACCGCAACGCCCTCGACAGCGTGATGCGCCGCGAGATCGTCGAGGTCTTCGCCCGCACCAACGACGACCCCAACGTCCGCGCCCTGGTGCTCACCGGCGCGGGAGAAGAATACTTCTCGGCGGGGGCCGATCAGAAGGAGCGGACCTCGGGCGGCGCGATGCCGTCGGAGCAGATACGGCGCAATCATCTCCACCCCACCAACGCCCTCTCTGCGCGGTTGCAACAGGTTGAGAAACCCGTCGTGGCCGCGGTCAACGGGACCTGCGTGGGCGGGGGCCTCGCCCTCGCGGCGGGGTGCGACGTCGTGCTCGCCTCGGAGAACGCCCGCTTCCGCGTGGCCCACGCCGCGCTCGGCGTCGGCATCCTCGACGCGCTCGGCTGGCTGCTTCCCCGCCACATCGGCCCGCAGCGCACCTTCGAGCTCTACGCCACCAACCGCATCATGGACGCCGCCGAAGCGAAGGAGGAGGGCCTGGTCTTCAAGGTCACCCCGCCGGCCGAGCTCATGCCGGAGGCGCTGAAGCTGGCGCGGGCCTTCGCCGCGGGCCCGCCGCTGGGCATGACCATGACGAAGCGCGCCATCCTGCGAGGCCGCGGCCGCGACCTCGACGACTACCTCGAGTTCGAGCGCCTGGCGTACCAAGTCTGCTATTACTCCGAGGACTCGAAGGAGGCGCGGCGCGCCTTCATCGAACGCCGCCAGCCAAACTACCAGGGACGATGACGAAAGGGACAGTGAGGAACGGCTATGAATAAAGTCGCGTTGATAACGGGAGCGAGCCGAGGCATCGGCAAGGCGATCTGCGCCCATCTCGCCCTTGAGGGCTTCTCCATTGGAGTGACGGCGCGGTCGGTGACCGAGGGCGACATGACGCCCTATCCGGGCACGATCCACGAGACCGCTACGCTGGTCGAGTCCCTCGGCGGCCACGCGCTGCCCATCCGCTGCGACGTAGGCGTCCCCGACGACATTCAGGGGGCCGTCGAGAAGACGCTAGCCGCCTTCGGCCGCATCGACGTGATGATCAACAACGCACGCTACGAGGGGCCGGCGAACTGGGAGAAGATCGAGGACCTCGAATGGTCCTCGATCAGCACGGCGATCGATTGCAACTTCAAGGCCCCGCTCATGTTCATGCGCCTGCTGATTCCCCAGATGGCCAAGCAGGGCGGCGGCCTCTTCATCAACGTGACCACCGGGATCGAGGGGCACCTGTCGAACCAGAACATGCCGGGACAGGCGTCCACGAGCCTCCTCTATCCCAGCACCAAGGCCGGCCTGAACTGGACCACGATGCTGCTCGCCAAAGAGGTCAGGGAGCACAACATCTCGGTTGTGGGCCTCCAGCCCGGGGCGACCCTCGTGGAGCGCGTAACCGTCTCCAAGGAAGCAAGCATGGGCTACAACCTCCCCCGCCGGCACTCGGTGCACATGCCCTGCGTCGTCGTCTCCCACCTGGCAACGTCGGCGGACGCGATGCCCTACAACGGCACAATCATCGAGGCCCACGACTTCGCCCTAGAGCACAGCTTAATGACCGAAGACGAGATCGCGCACCCCTTCAAGGAAGACGAGATCTACGACGCCTACGCCGAGCCCTACTGGCTCGCCCTCCGCCAAGCCCGCGCCGCGGGAAGCTAGGGGCCGCTCTGCCCCAAGCCCCTCCCCCTCTTAAGGGAAGACCGTCCGCCCCCAAACCTCTCTCCCTCTGGGAGAGACTGAGAGAGGGCGCCGCCTCCGGCCACCCCTCCCACCAGGCGCCCCTCGTGGGCGCCCTCCCCTCCGGCCTTTCCCCCTCTGGGGGAAACTGAAAGAGGGCACGCGCCCAGCGGGCGCGTCGGAGGGGCAGGGCGGGGCGGGATCCGCCGACGTCCATGGAGCCCCCCGCCCACCCTCCGCAATCTTGACCCTCCGTAGGGCCGGTGCTAGAGTAAATCCCGCTTCCGCAGGGCCTTCGCTGGGCGCGCGTTTCGGCCCAGCGTTCTTTGTGTCAAGGCCCGAAAAAGTGATACCCCGGAAAGAGGCCGCCGCATGAACATCGTGTGCTTCGCCAAGCAGGTCATGGACCCCGAGGCCCCAATGGCGAGCTTCAAAATCGACGAAGCGAACAACAAGGTCATGCCCGTCCAGGGCGTGGCCCCCGTGGTCAACGGATTCGACGAAAACGCCATCGAGGCCGCCCTGCGGCTCCGCGAGGAGCACGAGGGGACGATCCGGGTGATCAGCCTGGGCAAGGACCTCGTCCTCGACGTGATCAAGAAGCCGCTCTCCATGGGCGCCGACGAGCTCTACCTCCTGCAGGACGACGCTCTCGAAGAGGGCGACGCCTACTCCATAGCCCGCGCCTTGGCGGCGGCGGTCACCAAGCTCGGCGACTACGACCTCATCCTCTGCGGGCGGCAGGCCTCGGACACCGACCGTGGGCAGGTAGGCCCAGCCGTGGCCGCGCTGCTCGGCATTCCGGTGATCACCCTGGCGCGTGGTGTCAAAGTCGAAGACGGCAAAGTCATCGTCGAGCGGGTGCGGCAGGACGGCAGCGAGATAGCCGAGGCCACGCTACCCGCCGTCGTGACGGTGAGCAACGAGTTCGGCGAGCCCCGCTACCCCACCCTCCGCGGCATCATGCAGGCGGGCCGCAAAAAGCCGACGGTGTGGACCGCCGAAGACCTCGGCGTCGACACGGCGAGCGTCGGCGCGAGCGGACGCGTGGTCGATCTCGAACGGCTATTCGTTCCCGTCGTCGAGAAGAACGTGGAGTGGATCGACGGCGACAACGGCGGGGAGAAGGGCCGGAACCTGGCGCTCAAGCTGCGCGAGGCCAAGCTCATCTAGCGTGGGTCCTCAGCACCAACCTATCTGAAACACAGGAGCGGCGAACGATGGCGGACAACCAGGGCATTCTCGTATTCGCGGAGGTCTCCGAGGGCAAGCTCCTCGGCGTTGCCAAGGAAGGCGTCGCCGTGGCGCGGGCGCTCGCCGGAGCCGCGGGCGGCGCGGTCAGCGCGATCGTGATCGGCGGCGGCGTGGGCGAGTTCGGCGCCGAGCTCATCGCAGCGGGCGCGGACAAGGCGCTCACCTTTGAAAACGATGATCTGTCGTCCTATCAGCCGGACGCCTACGCCCAAGTCATGCTCCAAGCCGTCGAGGCCGTCTCGCCCAAGGTGGTCATCCTCGGCCAGACCGACGTGGGCCGCGACCTGGCCCCGAAGATCGCCTTCAAGCTCGGCGGGAGCCTGACCATGGACACCGTCAATGTGACCATGGACGGCGGAACGCTCAAGGCCACCAAGCCGGTCTACGGCGGTAACGCCCAGGCCACCTACGCCTCGGACGCGGCGCTGCACGTCGTGGCGGTGCGGGTGAAGGCGTTCGAGCCCCTCCCGCCGGACAGCGGGCGGAGCGGCAGCGTCGAAGCGCTGGACGCCACGATCGACGAGTCGGCGGTGCAAGTGCGCGTCACCGAAGTGAAGAAGCAGAAGGCCGAGGGCGTGCGTCTCGAGGACGCCAACGTGGTGGTCTCGGGTGGGCGCGGCTTTGGCGGGCCGAACCCGTTCGAGCAGCTTCAGGAGCTGGCCGACGCGCTCGGCGGCGCAATGGGCGCCAGCCGCGCCGTCTGCGACGCGGGTTGGCTGCCCCATTCCTACCAGGTAGGGCTCACCGGCAAGACGGTCACGCCGGACCTCTACATCGCCTTCGCCATCTCCGGGGCCAGCCAGCACATGGCGGGATGCTCGGGGTCGAAGAACATCGTCGCGATCAACAAGGACGCCGACGCGAATATCTTCCAGGAGGCGCGCTACGGCGTCGTCGGCGAGTGGGAGGAAATCCTGCCCGCCTTCACCGAAATGGTCCGCGAGCTCAAGGGCTAGCGCCGCGCCGCCGGGGGAGCGCCGGAGCGCGGCGGGGGCCGCGGCCAAGGCCGCGCGCCGAAGGAGACGCGATGGACCTCCAGGAGGTCTTTAAGCAAATCGAGTCGGCGGAAGTAATCTGCTTCCACTTCCCCTACCTGCGCAAAACGCTGATCGTGGACCCCCGCGCCGACGTGGAAGACCCGCCCCTCGTCAAGCTCGTCGCGATGGCAAAGTCGGCAGAGGAGCGCCTGCGCAGCCTCAAGACCCTCCGTCCCCGCTTCCCCAAGCCGGAGAGGGTCGTCATCGTCCCTTGGCCTCGCTACGTCGAGAGCCTAAAGAACCTCGGCGTCTGGCAGAAACTCGTCGGCCGGGTAGCCTCCGAGGGTCACCCCGAAATGTCGAAGACCTTCGATGAGGTCATGGCCGAACTCCACCAACTAGAGACCGCGGAGTTCGCCGCCGCCATCACCGGCAACCAATACCACACCATCTGGGAAGCCCCCAAGGACGAGTAGCCAGCCGTCGGCGCGCCTAACGCCGTCCCGTAGGGGCGTCCCTTGTGGGCGCCCTCCCCTCCGGCCTCTCCCCCTCTGGCCGCCGCCTAAACCTCTCCCCCTCTGGAGACCTCTGCAAAACCCGCCCATATCCGTCTTTCCCGCGCAAGCGGGAATCCATCCCCTCCCGTAGGGGCGCCCCTCGTGGGCGCCCGCTCCCTCCGCGACGAGGGTTACGCAAGATCTCCTCTGGGGGAGACCACCTTAGCCCTCTCTTCCTCTGGGATATGGTTGCGATGCAATCGACACGGAATCATCGTCTATGGGTATCGCCCGGGTGATGTCCAGGTTGTTCTCCCCGTCCACCGTGACCTCGTCCACCACCATCCGCAGGACCTCCTTCCGCTGCTCAGGGCTCAACTCGTCGAGGCCCTCGCCAACGTCCCTCGCCCATGCCAGCACCGCCTCCGTCAGATCCCGTTTCCTGACACCGCTGGCCTCCCTCGCGCGGTAGTCGTCCACCTTCGCCCTGAGGCTCTCCAGCCGTTCGGTGATGAACTTCCGCTGAAGATCGAGCTGGTCTTCGGTGATCTTCCCCGACACGTACAGCCGGATGGCCCGGTCCTCCTCCATCTGGACGGTCCGAAGCTCGCGCTCCGCTTTGGCGATCTCTTCGACGAACCCGCCGTCCTCGCGGTCGCCCAAGGCATTGATGCCGGCGACAATCAGGACAGGGTCCTGCAGCACGCGCTTCACCTCATTCCAAACGAGTTCCTCCAGCCGCCCCGCTCTGATGTAGGGATGCTCCCGGCAGCGCAGACGGCGGCTCAGACCGTGGCAGTGGTAGTACCGCCGCGGCGTGGCCGTCTCGTACCGGTAGACCTTCCCGTTGCGCCGATTACTTGAATCCCAGGTGGCCTTCGCCCTGAACCGTAGTCCGCATTCGGTGCACCTGAGGAGGTGCTGGAGCAGGTAGGTCACCTTGGTGTTCCGCTTGGAGACGGCCAACCGCTGTTTCTTCAACTGCTGGGCCCGATTCCAGGTCGTCTCGTCCACCAGCGGCGGGACCGCGACCTCGATCCACGTCTCCTTCGGTTGAGCGTATATCTTCGTCCCTCCTCCGTCGTCACTGTCCTCCTCCGTCCGTAGCTCCAGGTGCCCTTGTAGGTCGCATTCCCGATGATGCGGTGGACCTGGGACTCGTGCCACCTCATGCCGGGCTTGGGCGTAGGGACGCCCTCGTCGGTCAGCCGCCAGGCGATGGCGGGGATACCCAGCCCTTCGTGGACGTACAGCCGGAAGATGCGCTGCACGACCTCGGCCTCGACCTCCACTACCTTTGGCTTGCGACCCTCTCCGATCCGGTAGCCGTAGGGGAGGCCGCCGGTTGGTATACGGCCCTGCTTGGCGGCCCCTCGCTTGCCCATAGTCGCTCGCTCACGGAAGTTGTCGAGCTCGATCTTCCTGATGGCTGCCATGAGGCCGAAGGTCTTCAGGTCGATGGCGTCCAGGACTGCCTCGAGCCGGATCTCGTGGGCCTCCACGACCTCCATGAGGACGGCGGCGGGGTACATCCCCCGGCTCAGCCGGTCGGACTTCCAGCAGACGACGGCGTCGAAGCGTCCGTCTCTTGCGTCGGAGAGCATCCGCTGGAACTCCGGGCGCTTCTTGGACCAGCCCCGGCCCACCTCCTGATAGCGCGCGACGATGGTCAGTCCCGTGCGCTCGCAGTAGGCCTCCATCTCGCTGATCTGCTCGGAGATGGAGGTCTTGTCCTCCTCGGCCTGGCTCTTATCCGAGACGCGGGCATAGATCGCCGCCCGGTCGGCCTCTATCTTCCCTCCAGGATTTCTCTTCATGACTCCCTCCTCTTGTCCCTATCGGCTGAAATGAAGAAGACCCGCCTCCTACAGGGAGCGGGTCTGCGAGTAGTACAATCCGTTCGCATCACCTGTTTCCTCAGGTGGCGCCACGGCCCGGGATGTCGTAAGCATCGCCGGGCCACCTTCTGTCTGGGAGCATAGCCGCATTGGCAGGCTCCGTCAAAGCGTCGCTATCGCGCCGAACAGGTTCTGCAACTGCCTCCCTGAAGCCTCGCCCGGCCCGACTAGGCACCCAGTTCTAGGACGGAGCGTCTTTGGGCCTGGTGGCGAGCTTGACCATGAGAGTGATGAGGCGGCGGCGGCGGTCCTCGGCGGCGGGACCGGGGCGGCAGACGACCCTGACCGTCCCCAGGTCCGAGGCATCCCTCTTGCAAGGCTTCGGCTGTTCCCAACGCTTGGCGTCTTTCACGATCCAGGCTCGTCACGTCTGTCGGCGCTTGGTCGCGCAGGCGAACGATTCGGGCGACCGCGCGCTGAAGGCATCCGGCCCTAGGCCCGTGATCGGAATCGGCGGCACGACGACGCCCGCCACGCTCGTTGCCGGGACGCCCTGATCTTCGTTCATCTGCATGACAATCTTTCGCCAAAGGACAACGTTGCTTGCAATGCTAGGGGAGCCTCCGGGTAAGCAATACCCTGTCTAGCTAGACAGGACTGTCCGTGCGAAGGGGCGCTATTACTATCTCTCTTTAATGATCGCGCCCGCCGATGGCAGGAGCCATGCGCGGGTCTTCCCGACAAGGCACGGGAGCGGCTTGGCTATGTAGCTGTGGGTGACGGGCATGAACCACATCCTGCAGGCGCACGGCCTGCCTACGCGAAAAGAAACGTTGCCAGAAATGCTAGGGGACGCGCCAGGAAAGCAATACCCTATTTGGCGAAATAGGACTATCCGTGCGATAGGGCCCCATTAATTTCTCTTCTTAAGCATCCGAGCACCCCGACGGCAGGGGCTCCGCGACGGGAACTTCCCGGAAGGGCCCCCGAGGCGTTTCCTGCCCCGCTTGCCGACGGCGCGGCCCGCCCGCCCATTGCGCGTCTCCCCTTGGTCGGCCTTTCCATCGATGATCGGGACGGAGGCGAACAAGGGAGGCGGGAGCACGATCAGGGCACGCGCTTGGAGCCAAGCTCGGTACGGCCTTGGTGAGGGTGTTCGGCCCTGGGCCGTGATCGGCATCGCCCGCGCGACGCCGCCAGCCACCAGCGTGGGTGGGACGGCCTGATCTTCGTTCACTTGCATGAGAATCTCTCGCCAAAGGGAAACGTTGCCAGAAATGCTAGGGGACGCGCCGGGAATGCAATAGACTATCCCGCGGGAAAGGACTATCCCTGCGAAGGGGCTCCACTACCCTCTCTCTAATGGGCGCTCCCGCCTACGGCTGGACCATGCGTGGGCCTCCCCAGCAAGACACAGGAGCGGCTTGGCTATGTAGCTGTAGGTGACGGGCATGCATCACATCCTGGAAACGCACGACTTGTTCCGGCCCTATCCCGCACGCAGCAGCTCGCCGGAATACGGGGCCGAGGTCACAGTGCGCCGGGTGCGCCGCAACGGCGAGATCAAGTGGAAGGGAGAGCGGGTCTACGTGAGCGAGTCCCACAGGGGCGAGCCCATCGGCCTCGTCCAGCAAGACGAGCGCACCTGGTCCATACAGTTCGGACCGCTCCTCATCGGCGTCCTCGACGACCTCGCACGGCGGATCGACAAGACCCCGGTACACGTGTTACTTATGTCCCCGGTCTAACCGTACCCATGTGCCCGGTCGCACAAGGCGATCGCTACTGAACCATCGTCGATGGGTGTCGCCAGAGTGATGTGCAGGTTGTTCTCACGGTCCATCGTGACCTCGTCCACTTGTTGCCGAGTTTAGTGCGATGGATCCGAACGTACTGGCTGAGTCTGGCGAAGACCTGGCATGGGGAGAGTTGACCAAGGCGTCGGACGACGCGCTGAGCGCCTACGAGGGGCTTGCAGCTGGTACATGATGAGACCAAGACCGAAAATGAGAAAGAAGAGGTGGCTGTCGCCTTCATACATGAGCGGATGGCGGAATTCTATGGCCAAGAGTACGTCGCGGATGTCCGGGAACTGGAAAACGCCACGGCCGGACTGCCGAAAGGCCCGCACCGGCCCCGAGGCGCCGCTCGCTCGCCAGGCATTGGCCCTCGCGCATCTCCCGCGCCAGCCGACCTTGTCCACTCACCAGCGGTCACAGGGAGGGAGATCATGAAGAGTGTCACCATAGACCGGAGCAAGAGGCTGAATCAGGAGCCGCATACGGGACACAACCGATGGCATCCAGATATCCCAGCGGTGGTCGAGGTTGATGAAGGCGAAGAGGTCGTGCTCGAGACCAGAGACGCGTTCGATCTGCAGATCGATCCCGACTCCACCGAGGCAGACCTGGACAGCATCGAGACCGGCGCCATCCATGCATTGACAGGACCTGTGCTGGTCAAGGACGCTCGGCCAGGCGACCTGCTCGAGGTGGAATTCATCGATATCGTGCCCAAAGCCTGGGGCTTCAGCGGTATCATGCCCGGCCTCGGCTTCTTGCGAGATGTCTTTACCGAGACGTACATCGTCCACTGGAACATCGCCGACGGCTGGGCTACCTCGCCGCAGATCCCGGGGGTACGGGTCCCCGGCGCACCGTTCATGGGACTGTCGGGCGTAGCTCCCTCCCCAGCCCAGCTTCGACTTTGGGCCCAACGAGAAGCCGATGTCGTTGCACGGGGTGGGATTGCCATGCTGCCAGACCCCCGCGGCGCCGTGCCGTCATCGGAGCCCGTGGCGTCCGAGGGCGCTCGCACGGTACCGCCGCGGGAAAACGGGGGCAACTTCGACGTCAAACAGCTGTCGAAGGGCGCCAGGCTTCTGCTGCCCGTGGCCGTGGACGGAGCACTGTTTTCCACCGGTGACGCACACTTCTCTCAAGGGGACGGCGAGGTCTGCCTCATGGCCGTAGAGATGGCCTCCACGGTCAGCGTTCGCTTCAAGCTGTACAAGGGTGAGGCCTCACGCCACAACATACGTTGGCCTCGTTTCCGACGGGACGACTATTTCACCGACCCCAAGTGGGCCGCGCCGCAGAAGTTCATAGCCACCATGGGGATGCCGGTCACCGAAGATGGTGTCAACAAGGGCGAGAACCTCAACCTGGCCGCGCGCAACGCCCTGCTCAACATGATTGACCTCATTCAAGAGCGGGGATTCACCCGGGAGCAGGCCTACGTCATCTGCAGCGTGGGCGTGGACCTCAAAGTGAGCAATGTAGTGGACATACCCAATTACGTCGTCTCCGCCTTCCTGCCGGAAGACCTGTTTCATTAGACCCGCCAAACCAGTGGATTTGCTTGCTCCCCCCAGGAAATAGTTATAGAATCACCGTGCTCGGGGAAGCTCGATTGGAGGGGTGGGGCATGGCGGAGTTCGACCTAATCATCCGGGGCGGGACGATCGTTGATGGGACGCTGACGCCCCGCTACGTGAGCGATCTGGCGGTCAAGGACGGTAAGGTCGCCCAGATAGGCGGCCTGAAGGGCAGTAGGGCTGCTTCCGAGTTGGACGCCGCCGGTCTCGTCGTAGGGCCCGGCTTTGTTGACCTGCACACCCACTACGATGCACAGGTCCAGTGGGACCCCTATTGCACCCTGTCCGGCTGGCATGGCGTAACCACCGTCCTCCTTGGGAACTGTGGCTTTGGGTTTGCTCCGTGCAGGCCCGAGGATCGGGACCGGTCGATGCTAACGATGACCCGCAACGAGGCGATCCCCTTTGAGTCCATGAAGGCCGGGATGCTTTGGGACTGGGTGACGTTCCCTGATTGGCTCGACAGCCTTGACCGCATTCCGAAAGGCGTCAACGTCTTCAGCTTTGTCCCGCTGTCGCCGATCTATGCCTGGGTTATGGGACTTGAGGAAGCCAAGAGCCGGCGCCCGACCGCCGATGAGCTTGAGCGGATGTGTGGGCTGATTCACGAAGGCATGGACGCAGGGGCCTGCGGCTGGTCCGCCCAGGTTCTCGGTGAGGGTTCCGATCAGCGGGACTTCGACGGCTCACCAATGATTACCGACCTCCTGGCCGACGAGGAACTCCTCGCCTTCGCCAACGTACTGGCGGAGCGAGGAGAGGGCTGCATAGAGCTTGCCTACTTCAAGGAGAGCGATGAAACTGGCCGTTTCTCCAGAGAGGAGAGCTTGAGCTTCATTGAGCGGGTGGCTGAGGTAGCCCGCCAACCGGTCATCTTCCAGACCATAGCTGCCGACGACAACCACCCCGACGTGTTTCGCCGCCTGCTCAAACGACTGGAGGCAGACTGTCAACGCGGGCTCCGCGTGTACGGCCAGGGGGGCACGCGCCGGTACAAAGAGGCCGAGTTCACGCTCGAGGACTGGAACCTTTTCGACAACAGCCCCGCTTGGCGAGAAGCAACGGTCGGCACGGCCGAGCAGCGCAAAGCCAAGATGCAGGACCCGGAAATGCGAGCGAGGATGCGCGCGGAATGGGACGCCGGCTTTCGCCCGGGCCAATCCGGAGTGATCGACCAGTCGTCGTTGGAAGGCCTGGTCATTGGAGATGTCGGGCTTCCGCAACTGCATAGTGAGTACCTTGGACTTACCGTCGGCCAGGTGGCTGCTCAAGAGGGCAAACACGTTGTGGATGCCATGTTGGACCTGGCGGTGGCGGAGGATCTGCAGACGACGTTCTACGCCCGGGCGGGGCGTGGCAGCGGACCCTTGGTGGCCGAGCTGCTGGCCTCTCCCTACGTAGTCCCCGGCCTGTCCGACGGGGGCGCTCACGTCAAGTTCCAGGTTTCCGGAAACTTCCCCACGGAGCTGCTTATCTGGCTCGTGAAGGAAGAAGGCGTGATGAGCCTCGAAGAGGCTCATCATAAGCTCAGCTACCTGCCAGCCTTCTTTGGTGGAGCGCGCGATCGCGGCTCTATCCGCGAGGGAGCTCCGGCAGACCTCCTGGTGTACGATCTGGAGGGGTTGGAGCTGCTGCCTCCTGAGATATCCTACGACTTTCCAGCCAACGAGTGGCGACGAGTCCAACGTGCTAAAGGCTACCGGTGGGTGCTGGTCAACGGGCAGATCACCTTTGTCGATGGCGAGCCGACCGGGCATCTCCCCGGACGGCTCCTCCGCCATGGTCGACGGGACGGGTAGTACAGGCAGAACGACACCCGCGCGAAGCCGGACTCGAAGCTGCGGCCTGATGTCCTTCCCCGCGAAAGATACGATGAGGCCGTACCGCGTGCTGCCCGTGCCCGACGAGCACACCAACGGTTTCTGGGATGCGGCCGCCCGGGGGAAACTGGCGATTCAGCGATGCCAAACATGCCGGCGCTACCACCATCCGCCCGTGACGCTATGCACAGGCTGTAAGGACCCGGAGGCTCGACTGGATTTCGAGAAGGTGAGCGGCAGGGGCGTCGTCTACAGCTGGTACGTCCAACACGACAAGAACCTGGAAGGCTTCGCCGACAAAATCCCGTATCCGGTCGTTGCCGTGGAGCTCGAAGAGCAGCAAGGTCTCTTGATGGTGACCAACCTCCTCAAGTGCGCGCCCGATCGGATCCGGATAGGTCTGGGAGTCGAGGTTGTGTTCGAACGCGCCGGGACGGACATGAGCATTCCGCAGTTTCAGCCGCGGTAGCGTGAATACCAGATGAAGTGGCCTTCAGGCAAGCGCCCCTGCTTCGTTGGCGTTGGTTACACCCCCTGCCGTCGCTACAGCGGTCGGACCCTATCGCATTTGGCCCTGGAGGCGGCGTTGGGCGCAGTGGCCGACGCCGGGTTGAGCCCTCAGGAGATCGATGGCCTTTCGGTGTATCCGGAAGCTCCGTTCGCCGCCGGTCAAAGCTTTCCCGGCATAGACGCGGTGGATGTGGTCCACATGATGCAGATCTTTCCGCTGGAAAACGTGCGCTGGTATTCCCAGTCCAGTGGCCCGCTGGCGGTGACCAGCGTGATCGAGGCCGCGAACGCCCTCGCTGCCGGCCTGGCCCGGTATGTCCTCGTATGGCGGGCCCTGCGCCACCCTGTCGGCCGACGTTACAACCGGGCGTCAACCCCTTCGGCAACTGGGCGAGCCCAGTTCGGCCTGCCCTACGGCCACAGGATCGGCTCGCCGGGTAGTGCGCTCGAGTGGCAAGCCCTCCATTACGCGCGCTATATGGAGAAGTTCAAGGCAACCCGGGAGCAGCTGGCGACTCTGATCGTCAACTCCAACCGCAACGCGCAGATGAACGAAAATGCAGCGTGGCATGGCAGGACGATCAACCGCGACGATTACCTGAACGCTCGGATGATCTCTGAGCCGCTATCGCTTTATGATTGCGACATGCCGGTGGATGGGGCCGCCTGCGTCGTGATGACAACCGAGGACCGCGCCAAAGACACCCCGCACCCCGGCGGCTATGTCACCGGCTATGCTCTAAGCCCCGTCCATGCGCTCCACGCTGGGACTGACGCGACCTTGGAGGAGCTGTACGACATGGAGTTCCTGCACGCTCGGAACCTGTATGAAAGCGCCGGTGTGACTGCGAGGGACGTTGACCTGGTTCACGTGTACGACGGGTTCAGCCCGATGGTGTGGAACTGGCTCGAGGCATTCGGTTTCTGCGGGATCGGCGAAGCCGCTCATTGGACACAAGGCGGCCGCATTGAGCTGACAGGCGAGAAGCCGCTCAACACGTCGGGCGGCAGCCTCGGTGAGGGCAGGCTGCACGGCATGACGCATATCGCCGAGACGGCCCGGCAGATGATGGGCACCGCCGGGCGCCGCCAGGTCAAGAACGCCGAGGTCGCCCTCTGCCAAGTAGGCCCGTTCCACTACGGGGCCAGCTTCATCTGCACCCGCACGTAAGAGGCGCCGGGACTTCAGAATATCGCCACCGGATTCACGGGCGCCCCGGTCCCGTTCGTGATCCGAATGGGGCTCACGCAAAACAGGAACTCCCACCTGTTTCGGGCGCGGCATGCCTGGGCGAGATCCTCCGTGTCGACGTGATCCACGAGCCACAAGCCCATGGCCACCATACCCACCTGATGGATCGGCAGACGGACCTTGGAGTAGAAGTTAGGATACGCGTCATTCCCCGAGTCCGAGCCCATCAGGGCGATGTCCCTCTCCCGAAACAGGGGTAGGCACGCCGCATGTGGGGATACCGACCCCGAGACATGCGGGTTTAAAGGCCCCACCGCCTCCCGACGCTTGACCCATCCCGTACGGATCAACAGGGCGTCGCCTTCCCCGATGCGAAAACCGCATCGCTCTTCCGCTGCCTCGATGTCCTGGGGCGTGACCCACTCCCCCACCTCGAGCCAGTCGATGTTCCTGACCAGGGGTACGTCAACCAGCACACCCCGGGTGACGATGCTGTCCTTGACCAGGTCCACGGACTCGACCGTTGCGCCCAGGCTGGTCGACACCAGGTGCGCCGGCCGACCGTTATACATCTTGCCTCCCCAGAAGATGTGGGCGAGGCTGTCGATGTGGGTGATCGTGTGCCCGTGAAAGGCCATGCCGATAAAGTCTTTGGACGTCGAGTTGGGCGTGGCGCTGACCTTGTCGCCGCTTGCCCACCCCTCGCCACTTTCGATCATGTAGTGGAGCGGCGGCGGGGACTGGTCGGGTGTCGTCTCGTACGTGATCGGTCGGGAGCAGCAGACGGTCACGCCCTCCTCCACCAGACCGACGGCCTGCTTCGTCTTTTCGGGGGTAATGTGGTTCAGGGTGCCCATTTGGTCATCTTCACCCCAGCGACCCCAATTGGAGAGGGTGTCGAAGTAGCCAAGCACTTCTTCTTCGGTCGGGAAGTCACTCATCTCGCTCTCCTTTTCTGGGGAGCGGCGTCCGACGATAGAGAATGGAGTTTCGGATGCCTGTTTCCCAAAGCTCGTTCATTACATCCCTCGTCGCTCCGCCGGTCAAGACCTTATCGACCAGTTTGCGGGCTCAGTTTCGGGTCAAGTTCGTCACGGAGGGCATCGCCGAGGAAGTTGGCGGCGAATACGACGAGGAAGATCGCCATGCCGGGCGTCACGCCCAGCCACGGCGCGACCTCGAGGAAGACCGAGGCTCCGCCGTGCAGCATACCTCCCCACGAGGGGATGTCCGGCGGCGTGCCCAAGCCGAGAAAGCTGAGCGAAGCTTCCGTAACGATGGCCCAGCCCAGCATCAGGCTCGCCAGCACCAACGACGTGCCGAACGTGTTCGGCGCGATGTGCCGCAGCATGATGCGCCAGCTGCTCGCACCTAGCGCCTGGGCCGCCATCACGTAGTCGTCCTCTTTGATGCCCAAGGCTTGAGAGCGGACCGTCCGCGTGATCCCGGGCACGAAGACGACAATGAGAGCGATCACCACGTTGTTGGTCGACGGACCCAGCGTCGCTATGATCGCCAACGCGAGGATCAGCGCCGGGAAGGCCATGAGCGCGTCGACGAGCCGTTGTGACAGCAGGTCGACGAGGCCGCCGAAGTATGCGCTGACGATCCCTAACAGCGTTCCGAGGACGATTGACGACAGCACACTGATGACCCCCACATACATCGAGATCCGTGCGCCGTAGAGGAGCCTGCTGAGGACGTCGCGGCCGAGCTCATCGGTGCCTAGCAAGGTTCGCAGGTTTGGCGCATCGAGCTGGGGACCGGCCTCCACTTTGAACGGGTCGAAGGGGGCAAGCTGTGGAGCGAATACCGCGGCAAAGGCCGCGAGAAGAAGTACCACTGCTCCCATCGCCCCCAGCGGCTTCCTGCGGGCGAACCCGTACGCGGTGCCCGCGAAGCGTCCGGCCATACTTGACGCCGAAGGCCTGCCTATCTGCTCCAGGGCTTCGTTAATGGTGGCGCCTCCGTGCCGTCGAACACCGCCACTCGAACTGAGGCATCATGCGTATCGAATCCTGGGATCGAGCCATGCGTAAAACATGTCGATCACGAGGTTGAGAAAGAGGACGGTGAACGTCACCACCAGCGTCACCGCCTGGACTATCGTCAGGTCCCGCTGGCTAATGGACTCGACGAGGAATCTGCCGATCCCCGGGATGAGAAAGATCGTTTCGATGATGACGGTGCCTGCCAACAGCCGTGCGAACTGCCAGCCCGAGACGGTTACGATGGGAAGGAGCGCGTTGCCCAGGACGTGTCGCGTGTTCACAACCCGTTCCGGCAAGCCCTTGGCACGAGCCGTGCGGACGTAGTCCTCCCTGAAGACTTCGAGCATCGACGACCGGACCACTCTGGCTATCAGGGCCATGTCATAGAACCCGGCAACGACGATCGGCAATGCCATTTGTTGAAGATTCTTTGCCGGGTCGTCCCAGAGGTGGGTGTAGCTGAGGGGGGGGAACCAGTTGAAGAAACGCACGGTGAAATAGATCACGAGAATCCCCACCCAGAAGGTGGGCATCGCGATCCCAATGGTTGCGAACCCTCGGGCAAGGTAGTCTATCCACGAATCCTGCTTGATCGTGGAAATCAACCCCAAAGGCACAGCCAGCGCCATGGCGAATAGCGCTCCCATGACCGCCAGCTGCAGCGTTACCGGCAACTTTTGCTTGAGGTCATCGACGATAGGACGGTCATTGATGAGCGACTTGCCGAAATCCAAGCGTAAGAGGTCCCAGAGGCCGTCCAAAAACTGGACGATGACGGGCCTATCGGTCCCCAGCTCTTTCCTGACGGCTTCCAAAGCTTCCTGCGTATACTGGCCTTCTCCCGCCGATCCCTCCAGCCGAACGACTGCTGGGTCACCGGGAATGACTCGCATGAGCAGGAAGATCACCACGTAGACCAAGATCAGCGTGGGGACGAAGAGGAGCACCCTTTTCGCAATGTACTGACGCATGGCCCCTTGCCCTGACAAACAAGTAGCCCCCGGCCCGGAGACCGGGCCGGGGGCTACTGAAACAAGCTATCTCGGAGGCTGACGCCCAGCGCCTGGGAACATCCCCCTACGGGTCTTGGGGAGTTGGCGTCGGGCTAGCCCTCGTCCAACCAGATGTGCTCCCACTTCAGCCCGTCATGGTCGCCGTTGGGCAGGTTGAAGTTCTGTACTCGATTGTCCATGATCCACATCAGGGTGAGCGTGTAGACCGGGGAGTAGATGTTGTCCTCGAAGCTGAGCAGCCAGTCTTCGGCTTCCTGGACGATTGCCCTCCTCTTGGCCTGGTCCTGTTCTTGTCGCTGCTGTGCTGCCCATGCTTCGATCCGAGGATGGCTCCAATTCGTGTCGTTCTTGTATCCGAACGGGGCAGGTCTCCAGACCCGCAGCATTGCATCCGGCTCGACCACGAGGTATCCATAGCCGTCGTAGTTCATGTCGTAGTTTCCTGCCGCAAAGTCGGCCTTGATAGCCCTCGACTCTCCGGCAATGATCTCGACGTCGATGTTCAAGAACTCTTTGAGCTGCGGCTTGATCACCTCCACCGCCTGCGGCCAGTCGAGGATGTTCCTGACCTTCACGGTGGTCTTGAACCCGGAGGGGTAGAGGCCGGCTTCAGTCAGGAGCCGTTGGGCTTCTGCGATGTCGTCCGGATGTTTATCCCCGTCGGCCGTCTGTCGATATCCGGGCAGCTGGGCTACCTCTTCCGGTGACTTGGAGAACCAGAACCCGGGCATCATCGGGGTAGACAGAGGTGCAAGCGCCTCGGCGGGCGTATTCGTTCGAATCACCTGCTGCCGATGGATCGCCAGGTCGATGGCCTTCCGCACCCTTGGGTCGGTGAAGGGCTCCCTCTTGTAGTTGTACTTAATCCCCAGAGTCGACGGGGAGACTGTTGGGTAGCCGGTATGGGTTCCCCGTGCCTCGAGTTGTTGGGCCAGCGTCGCGTCATCTCGACCGCTGAGCCCGGTTGTGCTCTGGAGGCTCGTATGGACTCGCCCCGTCTTGAAAGCGGCGATGATAGTGGCGGATTCGTTCATGATGATGTACTCGAACCCGTCTAGCCTCGGATACCCTTCTTTCCAATAGTCCTCGTTCCGCTCGAACGCGTACGAGATGTCCGTCTTGTATTCTCTGAGCTTGAACGGTCCCGACCCCAGCACGTTCTCCGGAGTGTTGATATCGACGGTCGACGCGTGCCCCTTGGGGAGAACCTTCATGTAGTCGATGGCCAGGTAGAAGACCGCCGATGCCGACGGAAACGCCATGTTCATCTGAACAGTCGTGTTGTCGATCACTTGCGAGCTGCTGTAGTACTCGCGAAATTGCCCAGCTCGCGGCCTGGATGCTTCAGGGTCGGTCATCCGGTCCAGGCTCCATACCACGTCCTCCGCGGTAATGGGGCTCCCGTTCCACCATCTCGCATCGTCTCGAAGGTTGAAAACGATGCTCGTGCCGTCCGCCGTCACTTGCCATTCTTCCGCCACGTCGCCGCGAAGGTCGCTGCGCTCGGCGGTCTCGGGGTTGTACTCGACTATCTGGTTATACAGCGGAGAACTCGCGGTCGCCTCTGTGGTGCCTCCCCCGGCATGGGGGTCCCACGTCTCAGGTGCCGCATTGTTTGGAGAGACCAAGAAACCGCCCATCCTGAACGAAGGTTCGGGTGTGGCCGTGGGTGCTGGCTCGGGTGTGGCCGTGGGTGCTGGTGGCGCTGTCGGGACTGGCGTTGACGTAGGATCCGCACCTCCACACGCGCTCACGATCAACGCCACAATGCCCATCAGCGATACGACAACCCCTAGCGACATCGGAAAGCGCATACGCATAGCAGATTACCTCCTCTTCTTCCTCTAAGTCCGCTATTGGGCGCACCTATAGCATAGCCAGTCGGACGGTGTCAACTGTACCCAGGCTTGGCGACGTTATTCAGCATCCTGGAGCCGCCTTTTCACTGCTTTCGTAGCCTGGCCCTGGATGACTGCTCAAATCGCGGCAGGGTTGCTCGCCGATCTTGGCTGCGTTAAGATCAGCCTGAGGCGTACTCCGCTCCGTACGATTTGGCGTTTCAAAGGTGCGCCGAGACGGGGCCCGGAGGACAAGTCGAGGGCGGTCGACGCTAGGGGGCCACAAAATGTCCAGCTATCGCATTATCTCCTCCGACAACCACGTCTTTGAGCCGCCCGACCTTTGGATCAACCGAGTCGACGCCACATATCGGGACCGAGCGCCGCGTCTCGTTCACGAACAGACGGGCGACTGGTTCTATTGCGACGGCATGCGGGTCGCCAGTCTCGGGGGCGGGACACAGCCGGGCAGGCGCTTCGAGGACCCCAGCAACGTGTCGGCGGAAGACGTGTGGGAGAACATGTTGCCTGGCGCCTACATGCCCGACGAACAGGTCAAGGACATGGACGTCGACGGCGTCGAGATGAATCTCCTGTACCCGACCATCGGCCTCTGGCTGTATCGGTTGCCCGACTCAGAGCTGATGAACATTCTTTTCAGGGCCTATAACGAATGGATCGCCGAGTTCTGTGGCGGCTACCCTGATCGACTCAAAGGTGTGGGCATGCTCAACGTCGACGATGTCAACATCGCCCTCGCGGAGCTCGAGCGCTGTGCCAAGATGGGACTGGTGGGGGCCATGATCCCGGTCGAGCCTCCAAGCGGCAGGCCGTACGATTCGTCGGAATATGCGCCGCTCTGGTCAGCCGCACAGGACCTGGGAATGCCTCTCTCTCTCCACGTTGCCTCCAATCGGACCGGTCCGACCAGCGATGCAACGAAGCCCTCCCAAGCCTGCAACTCGGACCTCTGGGTACGAATGGCCCTCGCCGACCTGATCTACGGCGGCGTGTTCGAGCGCCACCCTGGGCTCCTTGTGGGTTCCGTCGAGCATGAGCTTTCGTGGGCACTCTTCTTCCTCGATCGGCTGGACTACGTCTACACCCAGAAGGCTCCAAAACGCACATGGCACCGCTTCCAGGAAGACATGCTTCCGAGTGACTATTTCCATCGCAATACGTTTCTCAGCTTCCAAGAGGACGCCCTGGGTGTTCAGATGCGCCATGTCATCGGCGTCGACAACCTGCTCTGGGGCTCCGACTACCCTCACCAGGAGTCCACGTTCCCCAGGAGTCGTGAGATTCTCGACCGGATCCTGGCCGATTGTACCGACGAGGAACAGGCGAAGATCGTGGGCGGCAACTCTGTCCGGATATTCAATCTGACCTGAGCGGTCGCCCTGCGGCTCCCTGGCGTCCAGAGCCCGCAGTCCGACTGCGGGCTCTGGACGCGATCAACGCTGCTCGAGGTGATTGACAGGTGGTCGACGCGCAAGTCCCGAACAGGGGTCAGCCTCTTTCAGGCTACCGTGTGTTGGACCTATCCGGTCCCCCCGGCGTGTACTGTGGGAAGCTCATGGCCGACATGGGTGCCGACGTCATCAAGATCGAGCCGCCGGGTGGCGATCCCATGCGGTGCATCGGCCCGTTCGTGGACGACCGCTCCGACCAGGAGGCGAGCCTGTACTGGCACCACTTTGCCACCAATCGACGGAGCATCACGCTAGACATCACCCACATCGACGGTGCCGCCCTGCTGCGCCGCCTGGCCAGTGAGGCCGACGTCGTCCTCGAGACCTTTCAACCGGGTTTCCTGGATGCTCTGGGGCTCGGCTATGGGGACCTGGAGTCCCACAACCCCGCGCTCGTCTTCGCTTCCATTACCCCGTTCTCCCAGACCGGCCCGTATCGGGACTACAAAGGCTCGGATCTCGTCGGGCTCGCGATGGGGGGGTATCTCTATGTCACCGGCTGGCCCGATACGCCTCCTACTCGCCTCTGGGGCTCCCAGGCGTACCACACCGCCGCCAATCGCGCCTTTATCGCCATCCTGTTGGCCTTGTACTACCGTCTCGGCACCGGTAAAGGACAGCGGGTGGATGTCTCCGTGCAGGAAGCGGTCGCGGCGACTACTGAACACGTGAACATGGGCTACATCTACGAAGGCAGACCCGCTGTCCGCAGCGGGTTCCGCCACGGCGGTCAATTTGTCGCCACCTGGAGATGCAAGGACGGCTATGTCAGCATCACGACCGGCAACCAGAAGTCCTGGCGAGACCTCCGGGCATGGATGGCCGAGGAGGGGATGGCTGGCGATCTCATGGACGAGAAGTACGACGATCGCATTGTGCTCCGCGGCGAGCACTCGGACCACATCGAGGCGCTGATCGGAGCGTGGGCCATGCAACATACGCGGCAGGAGATCACCGAATGGGGGCAGTCTCGAGGCTATCCTTTTGCCCCCGCGGCTACGGCGGCCGAGGTCCTGACCAACCCTCAGCTGTGGGACCGCGGGTTCTTCACGGAGGTGGAGTTCCCCGAGTACGGCAAGACCTTTGTGTACCCCGGGGCGCCGTACGAGTTACCCGAGTCCCCGTGGAAGCTCAGGACGACGGCGCCGCATGTCGGCCAGCATAATCGAGAGGTCTATGTCCACGAGATGGGTATTTCTTCCGAAGAACTCGAGCGACTGACCGCGGCTGGCGTGGTATAGAGTACCGTCGCCTGCTCCGGAACCACGACATGAACCAAGCACTCGACGGGACGCCAGGAGCGTTTGCTCTGATGGGAATCCGGGTCTTGGACCTCACGTGGGTTCACGCGGGCCCTGCCGCCACCCGTATCTTGGCCGACCAAGGGGCCGAGGTCATCAAGGTGGAGTCAAGCTCGGCGCAGACGATCGCCGGGGGAGCTGCGCCCCAGACGCCGCGGGGCGTGGGCTATCGGCACAACTGGAATGCCGGTAAGCTCTCGCTGGCGCTGAACATGAAGGCTCCACGAGCCGTTGCCCTTGCCAAACAGCTCGTCGCCGTGTCCGATGTGGTGGCCGAGAACTTCAGCAGCCGGGTCCTTTCTAGCTGGGGCATGGACTACCAAGAGCTGAGACGAATCAGGCCAGACATCGTCATGCTCCGGATGTCCGGATTCGGTCGCACCGGGCCGTGGAAGGACTACGTCAGCTTCGGGCAGACCTTGCAGGCGTCGTCCGGGTTCACGCATTTGACCGGGTTCCCCGATACCGACCCCTGCGGACCGGCCAGCGCCTATTGCGACGCGGTGGCCGGGATGGCGGGCGCCCAGGCCGTGCTGCTCGCGCTCATCCATCGAACGCGGACCGGTCAGGGCCAGTGCATCGATCTGTCCCAGCTCGAGTCGCTCTCGGCCCTGCTAGAAACGTTGGTCTTGGACCTGAGCGTCAATCGCCCTGGCGAAATCCAGCGAGCTGGCAATCGCCTGCCGTATTCAGACGGCATCCCGCACGGCGTTTACCGTTGTCAGGATGAGGACCGGTGGGTGGCGATCACCGTGTTCAACGACGCTGAATGGGAGGCCCTCGTCGCGGCGATGGGAAGGCCGTCCTGGGCGACGGAGGAGCGGTTCAGCACGGTTGCCGGCCGGCATCGTCATGAAGATGACGTGGACCGCCTCACGGAGTCCTGGACGCTCCAGCACTCCGCCGAGGAGGTTATGGAGCGCCTTCAGGCATCCGGGGTCTCCGCCGGAGTCGTTCAGTCCGGCGCGGATCTGGCGGAAAGGGATCCACAGCTAAGGGCGCGCCACTTCTTCCGCCAGGTGCCCGATGAGACGGGCACGCTGCGCTCCATCGAAGCAGCGCCTTACACGATGTCCCGCACTCCCGGCGGCCCGGGGAGAGGCGCTCCCACATTCGGCGCGCACCAGACCTACGTGTTGCGCGACGTTCTGGGCGTGACGGACGAAGAGCTGGCGGAGTGCGCGGTCGAGGGCGTCTTCGAATAGCCGTCCCCGGCTCCGACGCCCTCGCGGGTCAGTCAATAGCGATAAGGAGATGAGCCATGGTAGCTCTTGAAGAATATGCAGAGAAATACGAGAACATCCGTATGGAACGGCGCGACGGCATCCTTCAGATCACCTTCCACACGAACGGCGACACATTGCAATGGGGCGAGGTCCCGCACGGCCAATTCCCTTTGGCGTTCCACGACATCGGCAGCGACCAGGAGAACAAGGTCATCATCATGACCGGCGTCGGCGACGCCTTCTCCGGGCCGGTGGCGCAACCAAGGAAGCGCCAGCGGAGAAGTTCGGCTCTGGAGTGGGACAAGACCTACCGGGAAGGAAGGCAGCTGCTCATGAACCTGCTCAACATCGAGGCCCCCATGATTAGCGCGGTCAACGGGCCGGCGCCCCGGCACTCGGAGCTCCCGCTACTGTGCGACATCGTGCTGGCCGCCGAGGAGGCCTCCTTCCAGGACTCAGCCCATTTCCCTAATGAGGCCGTCCCCGGCGATGGGATGCACATTGTCTATCCGTTGTTGATGGGACCGAATCGCGGCAGGTACTTCCTGTTGACCGGCCAGACTCTCACCGCCCGCCAGGCCCAGGAGTTCGGCCTGGTGAACGAAGTCCTGCCCAGAGATCAGCTGTTGTCGCGGGCATGGGCCCTGGCGGAAGACATCGCCCGAAAGCCGACCCTGGTCGTGCGTTACACCCGAATCCTGATCACGGAGCAGCTCAGGCGCATGATGGGTGATGTGTTGGGCTACGGACTCGCTCTCCAGGGCCTCGGGGTCCTCGACTGGTCGGCGGACAACCCGTAGGGGGATATCGATGCTGGATCTTGTCATCCGCGGCGGCCTCGTGCTGACGCCCGGCGGGGCCGCTAACCTCGACGTAGCGGTCCAAGGAGAGCAGATCGTGGCGGTCGCACTGGCGGACGATGCGCGGCAGTTGGAGGCCGGTCGCGTCATCGATGCCAGCGGCAAGATCGTCGTCCCCGGTGGAGTTGAGCCCCACACCCACATCGCGCACCCCATCCACTTCCCCGGGGGCGCCCGAGGCGAAACCCAATCTCCGGAAGCGGCCAGCCGCGCTGCTGTCTTCGGGGGCACAACGACGACCATCGACTTCGCCTACCACTGGCCAGGCCCCGACGTTTTCAAGACGCTCGAGGAGCGCAAGGAGCGGTTCCGCGGGCGCATGTATACGGACTATTCATTTCATTGCGCCCTGCTCGGGGACGTGGCCCAGGAGGCGATCGACCAGATCCCTGACGTTATCAAAGAAGGCTTCGCCTCGATCAAGGTCTTCACGTGCTTCGGTCCCGCCCAGCGCAACCCACCGAACCAGGTCAAGGACGGCCATTTATGGGCGATCATGCAGCAGGTAGCCAAGAGCGACGGCATCATGGCCGTACACGCCGAGGATGAAGAGATCATCGAGTTCATGCTGGACAAGCTGCGCCGGGAAGACAAGGGCGGCGGCGAGTACATCTATCTGGCGCACAACAATCTGTCCGAGGACATCGCTTTCCGGAAGGTGCTGCGGCTCGCCAAGGCGACAGGGGCTGCGGTGTATTTCGTCCACACGACCGCCAAAGAGGGGGTCGCGGCGGTTGCCGAGGCCAGAGCCGAGGGGATGGCCGTCTACGGCGAGGTCCTCCATCACAACCTCTGTTTCACGTCCGAACAGTATCATGACCCACCTCCGTGGGGCGTCTGCATCCACACCTACCCGTCGATTAAGTCGCCACAGGACCAGGAGGCCCTCTGGCACGGCCTGCAGAATGGCGACCTCTCCACGACGGCCACCGACGAATACACGACGTCGCTTCAGGTGAAGCTGATGGGGAAGACAGTGGCTGATGTCACGGGAGGGCACAACGGGATCCAGACACGCATTCCTATCATCTTCTCGGAGGGCGTGAAAAAAGGTCGGCTCAGTCTCGAGCGGTTTGTCGAGGTCACCTCAGCGAACGCCGCGAAGATCCTTGGTCTGTATCCTCGCAAAGGCGCGATCGCCGCGGGCTCCGATGCGGATATCGTCATCATCGACCCCGCCGCTCGCGGGAGCATCGCGCTGGATGACCTCGAAGCGGACTCCGACTACTCCATTTGGGAAGGCTGGCAGGTCGAGGGATGGCCGGTGACGACCATCGCTCGCGGCCGGGTGGTCGTCGAGAACGGCGTGCTCCAGGACGAGCGGCTTGGCGGGCGGTTCCTGAAGCGGAAGATCTCTCAGGACCTGCTCAGGAACCCCGTGTGCTAGCACGGCCGGTCTAGGCGGAGCGACCGGCCGCTTCCTCCGCCGCGCTGCTTCCCGCGATCCTGCCGAATACGGACCCCGCGCAAAGACCAGAGCCCCCTGGGTAGTTGTAGTAGAAAAGGCCTCCCACCATGCCACCGGCAGCATAGAGGCCTGGAATTTGGTGGTCTCGGTTGTCGAGGACGCTTGACTTGGCATCGATCTTCAGTCCGCCGAAGGCATAGGCTATCCCGCAGGTGACGGGATAGGCGGTGTATGGCGGCGTATCCAACGGCAACGCCCAGTTGGACTTGGGAATTTGGAGCCCCGATGTCCCCTTCCCGTCGAGGACGTTCGGGTTGAAATCGCCGGCCCGCACCGCCGCATTGAACTCCACCACCGTTTTGGCCAACGCCGCGCCATCGAGGTCCAACGCCGTAGCCAACCCCTCGATCGTGGAGGCCTCGACCCTGGTCGCCTGGGGGATCCGGTACTCGTCGGAGAGGAGGTCCGCCACCTTGGCGTCGAAGAGCTGGAACGCCACGCGCTGGGGCTGCAGCAAGAGCTCTCGACCGTACCGGGCCCAGGTGTAGCTGGCGAAGTCGGCCCCTTCGTCGAGGAACCGCTCCCCGCGAACGTTGACGACGATGCCGAGTTGATAGGAGTGCTTCTGATGAAGTCCGACGACCTCCCAGTCGCCAAAGTCCGGGGCGTTGACGTCACATGTCACTGCATGGCAGGAGCTCCAGTGCCCGGCGGGTTGGGCGCCAATTTCCAGTGCCATCCTGATCCCGTCCCCGGTATTGAACCGCGATCCGCGAACCTTGACGAGATCCCAGTCGGGCCCAAGGTAGCGGGCTCGCATCTCGGGATTTGCCTCGAACCCGCCGCACGCGAGGACAACGGCGCGGGCCGTAACCGTCTCGAACCCACTAGGGCCCCGCGCTCGCACGCCGCTCACGCCGCCATCGTCGCCCACGATCAGCCGGGTGGCCTGATGCTCGTACCTCACTTCGACCCCTGCGCGAGCCGAGGCGTCGAACAGCTGCTCCGACAGCCCCCGGCCCCCACCGCGGGCCCGGAGGACCACCCCGCCCGAGAACCGGCGCCTCCCTTCATCCAGGGCCGGCCCGTACACGGGCTCGAAGCGCATCCCCTTGGAGCGCAGCCATCGCATCGTCGAGCTGGAACCGTCCACTAGGACCTGGGTGAGTGTCGGGTCGGCCAAACCGTCGGTGACCCGCATGATGTCGCTGTAGTACTCGGCCTCGGCATAGCCGTCCACCTCAACGTTCGCCAGCTCCGCGACGGGGAGGTCGGGTAGCAGGGCCCGGATAGCGTCGAAGTCCTGAAAGGCGAAGCGGAAGACCCCGCCGGTGAAGTAGGTATTCCCTCCCCGGCGGTGAATTGGGGCCTTCTCCAGGACCAAGACCTGAGCCCCCTGCTCCCGAGCAGCGAGGGCCGCCGTTAGGGCGGAGTTGCCCGCCCCAACGATCGCGACGTCGTACGCGCCGGCTCTGTCCATCGAAGGTCTAGCAGCTAGCCGCTGGAGGGCTCGATGGGTTCTAGCCCCACTTCATTGGCCCACGCCTGAATGCCGCGGCGAAAGGCCAGCATCCCCATGGGCAACGCTACGGTCTCCAAGGCCTCGAGGATCTCCTGCGACGTGGCGCCCTCCTTGAGAGCGGTACGGATGTGGGACTGGATCTGGTCGGCGTCGGCTCGTAAAGCCGCTTCGACGACGATCTGCAGGAGCTCCTTCGTCTTCGAGTCGAGCAGCCGCTGCTCAGTATAGGTCCGCCGGACAAACGGCTCGTAGGCCTCTACCCAGTTGTAGTCGGCCGTCACCATGATCTTGCGCAGGTCGGAAACGTATCCGAGCTCTTGCTGCACGCGTCGCAAATGGGCGGCTTTGTTGGGGGCTGGCATGTCGTGCTCCTCTATCTCGTCGAATCTTCCTAGAAGGAAGCTCCTCCTCCGAAACAACCTCGGCCCGAGAATAACGCCGGGTCTGGGGGGCGTCAAAGCAGCCCGAGATCCGCGCCGGGCCCGGGCTCAAACCCGAATTGACAACGAACGCAACTTCATCAACCATACTTTAACCCCGCGATCGGACTTCGGACACCCATCTTGGCTAGAATAACCAAAAGGATACTACGGAGCATCGGCCAAGCCACGGGGCTGGACATCGAGGAGTCCGACCTCGCAGAAATCGGCTCCCAACTCGACGAATTGGCTCGCGCTCTGGACGAGTCGGAGGTCGCGGCTCAGCCGAGCGACGGTCCCGCGCGGCAAGCGGCGCTCGGGACGTACGAGTCGTTCTGCGGACAAACCGCTCCGGAAGGATTGCCGCCCAACAAGAGGCCAACGGGCGGAAGTCGGCGTCATGAAGGCAGTTGATTTCAAAAAGGCCCTCGGTGCCAGGAAGCCCGTCGTTGGGTTCCAGCAGTTCCTGCCTTCCACCGCTGTAACGGAGATGGCGGGCCTCGCTGGCTTCGATTGGGTCTTTCTTTGCACCGAGCACGGCTCCATCACGATCGGGACTGAGCTAGAGAATCTCATTCGCACGGCTCGAGGGCTTGGGCTCACCTCGATCGTTCGCGTCACCTCCGGCGATTACGACTTGGTCCTTCGCTGCCTGGAGCTGGGCGCGGACGGGGTCCTGGCACCTCGAGTGCGTTCCCGCCGAGATGTCGAGCAAGTCGTCGAATGGGCCAAGTATCCCCCGTTGGGTAGCAGGGGTATGTGTGGCTACACGCCGGTCTATGGATACGGGACCCGTAGGTCGTCTCCCGAACAAGTCAACGACGAGACACTCGTGCTGCTCTTGATCGAGGAGCTGGCGGCCTTCGAAGAGCTGGACGACATGCTTTCGGTACCTGGCGTCGACTGCGCCATCTTCGGTGAAGGGGACCTGTCGCTGCAGTTGGGGATACGTACCGCGATCCTGGACCGCGATCCCGACGCGCTCAAGTTGATGGGCGAATACCGGCGTCGTTTCACCCAGGCGTGTTCCCGAAACGGGGTGGCCGTAGGCGACATCATCCGAGATTCGGCGAAGGTCCCAGAGATGGTCGCAGAGGGCGTAACGGTGTTCGTGAGCCTGCCCGACACGAGCCTCGTCCAGGGCGCCTTGAACGACCTCGTCCAACGCACACACGGCCTGCTTCCACCCTGAAGTCAGTTCTGCGTCGAAGCCCTGCGTTGCGCCACGCCTCCTTCGGACGCTGGTGGTTTCACCGTGTGCCAGGGCGTGTGCTGCTCGTACGCGTACGCCACCCTGAAAAGGGTTTCCTCTCCAAACGCGCGCCCACCGATCTGAAGTCCTATCGGTAGCCCCTCCGAGCTGAGCCCGCAGGGCACCGAAAGAGCCGGAACACCCGCCAGGCTAAAGAGAGGGGTCAGGACGTTGGTCCGGTGGGTCGACGCTGTGCCCGGTGCGCCGGCCGGGTCACCTTCCAACTTCGTCGCGGGGCTTCCCGAGGTAGGGAGCACGAGGACGTCGCAGCGCTCGAGAGCGCCCGCGACTTCCCGACGCAGCCGGTCCCGTACGCTCAGGGCCTTTCCGTAAAACTCCCGCGGCATGAGGGCGCCCATGAGCAGGCGTAGACGAGTAGCGTCGGCGTATTCGGAGGGGCGGTCTCGGAGCCAGTCTCGGTGGTTGACGGCCGCTTCGGCGGCCAACAGCGCCAATGCCGCCGTTCCGGAATACTCGACCAACGGCAGCGACACGGGCTCTACCGACGCTCCAAGCTCGGTCAGGACAGACAACGCCTCCACGACGGCCCTTCGGACTTCGGGTTCAATCGGCTCGGCATAGAGCAGCTCACGGATGACGCCGACTCTGACCCCTTCAATGCCCTGAGTCAGGCTCCCCCTGTAGTTCGGCGCCGGCCTGTCGCTTGACAGTGAGTCCTTGGAGTCGAAGCCGGCGAGGGCTTCCAAGGCGAGGGCCGCGTCCTCCACGGTCCTCGCCATCGGTCCGACGGTGTCCATCCAGCGCACGCCGGGCATCACACCGTAATTGCTGACGATGCCCGGGGTTGGCCTCAGTCCAACGAGGCCACACCATGCCGCCGGCACCCTTATCGAGCCGGTCGTATCCTCGCCCAAGGCCATGGCGCAGAGGAAAGCCGCCGTGGCCGCCGCTGACCCGCTACTCGAACCTCCGGTCGACCTGTCTAGGTTCCAGGGGTTTCGGGGAGCGCCGTAACGATGTACCGGTGCTACGGCGAACTCCATGAGGTTCGTCTTCCCAAGGAGGATGGCCCCGGCCGACTTGAGCTTGGCGACGGCCGTGGCGTCCTCGCTGGGCACGAACTCGCTCAGTATGGTGGAGCCCCCGGTGGTGCGTACGTCCTTGGTCCAGAGCTGGTCCTTGACCGCCACCGGGACCCCGTGGAGTGGCCCCAGGGGACGCCCCCGCACAATGGGCTTCTCGGCCGCCCGCGCGGCCTCGAGCGCCTGCTCGGCGCACACCGTGAGGTAGGCGTTGAACTTGGGGTTGAGGGCGGCTATCCGTTCCAGGAACGCCTCGGTGACCTCGACGGGGGAGACATCCTTACGCGCGATCGCTCGCGAGATCTCCACCGCGGAGAGGATAGGGATATCCGCCCGGTCCACGCGCCTACACCGGGGCTCGACGCAGATGCCAATCTGTTGCCGACTCGAAAGCGAAGGCAGCCTTCAGGATAGTGGCTTCGTCGAAGGGCTTCCCCCCCATCTGGAGTCCTATGGGCAACCCCCCCGAGCTGAACCCGCAGGGGAGGACAACGGCTGGCAACGCCGCCAAGCTATAGGGAGTCGTGAAGGAACGTGCCCCGAACTGTCGTTGGATGACATCTTGGTCGCTCGAAAAGGGGCGGGTGCCTTCGTCGATGGTTACCGGAGGGGCATGCGCGATGGGTGAAAGAAGGATGTCGAACCGCTGGAGCGCCTCCATCATCTGGTCACGGACCAGATCCACGTAACCCTCGACGACCTCAACTGGCGCGACCTTCTCTTGCCGGATGAGCTTCGCGAGGCTGCTCACCGTGTAGCTCGTTAGTTCCGGGACCGGCATGTCGTTACTCGTTTGCAAAGAGTGGATTCGGGTCTCTCGTTGCCAGATCAAGGCCCTCCACTTTCTTGACCTCGATCATCAGTGCCTTGAGCCGGAATGCGACCTCTTGGAGGTCCTCTTCCGGTATCGACAGGCCCGACGCTTCCGCCAGCGCCCGTAACCCATTCATGTTCAACCCGTCAGGCGATTCTTTCATGGGTATTCCGCGTCAGCCCGCTCGCCACGTGGCCGGAGGTTCGCTCAATCGTCGAGCCGCCAATTCGCGATGTCGATGCGGCGTGCCATTCAACCTTGGGACAGGCTGTCACACATTCGAGGAAGCGCTCTACTGCGACCGAGCGTGGCGGCCGTCCTGCGCTGCGGCAGTGGAGACCTACGGACATCATCTTCGGTGTCTCCTTCCCCCTCTTCGTCTTCGTAGAGACATTCGAAGGA
The DNA here is from genome assembly GCA_965261455.1 of Dehalococcoidia bacterium. Taxonomy (GTDB): domain Bacteria; phylum Chloroflexota; class Dehalococcoidia; order SHYB01; family SHYB01; genus DAOUKH01. Next base: position 1,822,267 of record OZ253453.1, read on the forward strand.
GTCCTTCATGTATTCGTAGAAGTCTTCCGTGCTGACCAGGCCACCCCTCCAGAAGCGTGCGTCGTTGCCTTCGGGGGTGTACGGAATCACGAGCCATGGCTGCCCGTTGACGGTCGTTTAGTAGGGTAGGTCGTCGCTCACCGAGTTGCTGTCGTAGACGAATCCGCCGATGTCGTGTAGCAACTCCCGCGTGTGCAAGCTGGCGCCGCTGCCTCCCCCTATTCGATCGTTCGGCCCTCGAGTTCGTTGATAGCTGCTGTCCAGTCCCGCATGTGTTCCAACCAGTGATCGTTGTAGGACGTGAACCGATGGCGCACCGTTGACGTCGTGTCATCCCAACGGACGACCGCCACAGCTCCCAAGTCGGGAGCCAGATGACCTTCCTCTCGAAGGTCCTTATGGGCTCGCTGGATGTCTGCGACTAACTCCTCGATGGTTCTCCCAGCCTCGCGGGCCACTGCACGGGCGTTGAGCTGGTCCACGTGTGCATCCATCTTGTACGGAGCCCCTCCACCGCGACTGGACTTCATGCCCTCGACAGCCAGTTGGTGGTAGAAAAGAAAGTGTGAGAGCACCTCTTTCGGGCCCCAAACTCCTACTCTGACGGGGGTGTCCGCGAGCCTGCCAAAGAAGCCCAAGCCCTCCCTTACCGTCTTGTCCAGGGTCTGGATAAGGACTTCTCGTTCATCGTTCGCAGCCATGGGCGCTTCTCCGCAAAGCGTCAGCTCACGCCGCCTTGCGCGTCGGGTTTCGTTCCGGCGAGGATACCACGGCAGCAGACCGTGGGCCGAGACAGGCTCTCTGGGATTCCAGGCTTTAACCGGTGAAGGCGCGGTCGTGGATTCGAACCAGCGCCCGTTGGCCCAGTGTGAACGGAGCTTCGAAGCGAGGGCGGTTTCTCAACGAGAGTGAGCTGACGGAGCGCAGGGCCTTCATCGAGAGCTTCGTCAAGGGGATCGTGGCGAGACCCGGCAACGCCGTGGTGCCCTACACCATACCCATGCCCGACGACTGCCTGATACCCCGCGGGAAAGCCGAGGAGATGGCCCTAGACCGCTCAGTACTGTCTACCATCAAGAATGGTGAGCCTGCGGAGACTCGAAGCGGACGGAGCCCTGTCACTCGTTGCCGTCTTCCAAACCCACAGCCCACGAGTACCGCAATTTTCCGGCGCGATTGCCTCGCAACCATGGAGAGACTGAGAGAGGGCACGCGCCCTAAGGGCGCGTCGGCGGGGCGGGGAGCGGTGTGGCTACGCTACCGACGGTCGCGCAAAGTTCCCCTGGAAGATCGCTCTAACAGGCCATCGCGCCGCCCTCGCCCAGATAGCGCCGCAGGAACCCGTCGATGCGCCCGGTGTACTGCTCGCCGGCGACGAAAATAGCGTCGCTGTGGCCGGCACCCGCCACCGCGTACAACTCCTTCCGTGGCGGCGCGGCCTTGTAGAGCCGAAGACCGTGCTCGAAGGGCACCGTCTCGTCCTCGGCGCCGTGGATGACCAGCAGGGGCACGTCCAAGCCGGGAATCTTCGCCGCGTTGTCGAACCGGCCCCGCAGCCACAGCCAACTCACCAAGCCGATGAATGGGTGCGACACGGCCGCCATCTCGGCGACCGAGAGGAAGGCGGCCTCGATGATCAGGGCGTCCGGTGGTTCGCGCAGCGCCGTCTCGATGGCGGCGGCGGCCCCGAGGGAGCGCCCATAGTAGACCACCGCGCGCGTTTCCTCCCGCTGCCGAGCCCACTCGGCGGCGGCCAGGGAGTCGAGGTAGACCCCGCGTTCGGAGGGCGCGCCCTCGCTGCGCCCATAGCCTCGGTAGTCGAAGAGCAAGATTGATACGTCCAGGCCCGCCTGCAATACGGGAATCATGTCGAGCCGGTGGCTGATGTCGCCCGCATTGCCGTGGAAGAAGACCAGCGTTACGCCCGACCCGCCGGGGAAGAACCAGGCATGGAGCCGTACTCCGTCGGCAGCGGTGAGGAAGACCTCCTCGTAGTCGAGCCCAAGGTCTTCGGGGCGCGCGTCGACGCTGCCGGTGGGGCGGAAGATTTGACGGTCGAGGAAGCTGGGCATTCGGGCGCCTCCGGGCCGTTCGGACCGTACCCTATGCTAAAATCGAAGCGTCTTTTTTTACCCTTCGATACAAACGCTCGACCGATTCGGAAGGGACTCCATGACATACGTGCCTGAGAGAGTGTTGGTTTGCACGCCGCATCCCGACGACGCCGAGATGGGCGTCGGCGGCACAGTGACGAACTGGCTGCGGCAGGGAGCCGAGGCCACCCTGGTCGTGGTCACCAACGGCGACAAGGGCTCCTCCGACCTCGAGATGACCTCGGAGCGGCTGGTCGAAATCCGCGAGTGCGAGCAGTTGGCCGCCGCCGAGGTGCTGGGCTGGAAGGAGGTCATCTTCCTCCGTGAGCCCGACGCCGAGGTAGAGGACAACCTCCGGTTTCGCGAGAAGCTGGTGCGGGCAATCCGCAAGACCCGGCCCGACGTGGTGATGACCACCGACCCCCAGAAGCGCACCTTCTACCAGCACCGCGACCACCGCATCACCGGCCAAGTGACCATGGACGCCGTCTTTCCCCTCGCCCGCGACCACCTGAACTTCCCCGAGCACATGGCGGAGGGGTTGCAGCCCCACAAGACCCAGTTCCTCTACTTCTGGCACTCGGACGACCCCGACACCTATATCGACATCTCCCAGTCCATCGACCTCAAGATCGAGGCGCTGCTGAAGCACGAGAGCCAACTCGCCGCCCAACGCGCCGCCCAGCTTACCAAGCACATGAAGGAGCGCGCGCGCGAGTCGGGGAAGGCCCACGGCATGGAAGCCTGTGAGTCCTTCCGCGTCGTCGAGATGCGGCGCTAGCCCCGCTTCTCTCCGTAGACGACGGCAAGGCTCATCTGCTTCCAAACGCAATCGACGGAGTCGAACCCCGCCTGCCTGAACCAGCGCTCGTAGTCGCGGACGAGGGCTGAGGTTCCTCCCGAATGCCCGGAGCGGACCTTGTGCTCCTCCATGGCCTCGGCGGACACCCCCGCCGCACGCAGCCGCTCGTCGTTCAGCAGCCGGAGCCCCTCCCGCAGCTGCGGGCTCGCGGCCTTGAACGTGTCGCCGATCACCAGGGCCCCGCCCTCCTTCAGGGCGCGGTGCGCCGCCGCGATCACCACCGGCTTCTTCCGCGGCGGCACGTGGTGGAAAGCGATGGCGGAGACGACGGCGTCGTACCCCGCCCCAAGGTCGGCGGAGGAGACGTCGGCCTCCCGCAGGGTGACGCGCTCTCCGGCGAAGGCGAGCTTGGGCCGCGCCAACGCCAGCATCTCGGCGGAAAGATCGAGGGCGGTCACCTCCGCCCGCGGGAACCGTTCGAGCAGCTTCTTGGTCAGCGTGCCGGTCCCCGCCCCTAGCTCGAGGACGCGCCGAAGCTCCCGGCCGCCGAGGGCGGCCATCGCCAGCACCGTCTCGTGCATCTCGCCGTACGTGGGCATCTGCCTGGTGAATGAGGTGTCGTACTCCCCGGCAAGCCGGTCGAAGTGCCTGCGGGAAAGACTGACGTTGCGATGTTCGGCGGGCATCTCCACTCTCCCAACCGCGGTCCAATACGACGGACCGCCTCGTGACATGGCGCAAGTATACGAGGCGGCGCGGGCGGAGAGCAGCCCCGCGTGGGTATAATGGCGGCAGGCTAGGATGGCGGCGGCGAATTGAACGGCGGACAGAATAAATCGACGGCTCACACGCCCAAGAACGGGGGCGCGGACGGCGGCGTCCTCGACCAACTCGGCCGCCCCCTCCGCGACCTGCGCATCTCGGTCACCGACCGCTGCAACTTCCGCTGCCCCTACTGCATGCCGGCCGAAGTCTTCGGCGCGCGCTACAAGTTCCTGCCCAAGAACGAGGTGCTCAGCTACGAGGAAATCGCCCGCGCCGCGGCCCTGTTCGCCGGCTTGGGCGTGCGCAAGATCCGGCTCACCGGCGGCGAGCCCCTCGTCCGCAGCGACGTCGAGCGGCTCGTGGCGATGCTCGCCGCGACGCCCGGCATCGACGACCTAGCGATGACCACCAACGGCTACCTCCTGGCCGACCACGCCAAGCGCCTCGCCGAGGCGGGCCTCCACCGCATTTCGGTGAGCCTGGACAGCCTCGACGACGCGGTCTTCGGCACGATGAACGGACGCGGCTACGGAGTCGCCCGGGTGCTCGAGGGTATCGCCGCAGCGGAGGCGGCGGGGCTCCGCCCCATCAAGATCGACGCCGTCGTGCAGCGCGGCGTGAACGACGACGGCGTCGTCGACCTTGCCCGCCGCTTCAAGGGAACGGGCCACATCGTCCGCTTCATCGAGTACATGGACGTGGGCAACCTCAACGGCTGGCGTAGCGAGGACGTCGTCCCCGCCGCGGAAATCATCGAGCGCATCGGCGCGGCCTTCCCCATCGAGCCCGTGTCGCCAAACTACTTCGGCGAGGTCGCTCGCCGCTGGCGCTACACCGACGGCGACGGCGAGATCGGCGTCATCACCTCCGTGACCGCCCCCTTCTGCGGTGCGTGCACCCGCGCCCGGCTGTCTCCTGAGGGCAAGGTCTTCACCTGCCTCTTCGGGACCGAGGGGCGCGACCTGCGCGACCCCATGCGCGACGGGGCCTCCGACGCCGAGCTCGCCGACATCATTGGCGGAACGTGGCGGGCGCGGGAAGACCGCTACTCAGAGTTGCGCGCCTCCCTCGACAAGCCCGCCGGCCCCAAGGTCGAGATGTACCATATCGGCGGATAGGCCGCGGCCCGCGGACGGAACGTGACGACGAAACTCCTCATCGCGACGACGAACCGGGGCAAGCTCAAGGAGTACCGTGAGATGCTCGCCGGTCTCCCCTTCGAGGTGGTGAGCCTGGAAGACGCCGGCATCACCCTCGACGTCGAGGAGACGGGCGAGACGTTCGAGGAGAACGCCATCCTGAAAGCCAAGACCTACGCCGCCATGTCGGGGATGCTCACCCTCGCCGACGACTCGGGGCTGGAGGTAGACGCGCTCGGCGGCGAGCCGGGCGTACGCTCGGCCCGCTACGCCGGCGAAGGCGCAACCTCGCGGCAGCGCAACGAACTGCTGCTGCGGAACCTCGCGGCGGCGGACGACGGCGGGCGGAGCGCTCGCTTCCGCTGCGTCATCGCCGTAGCCTCGCCGTCCGGCGACTGGGTCCGCACCGTCGAGGGAGCCTGCGAGGGGACGATCGCGCACGAGATGAAGGGCGAGATCGGCTTCGGCTACGATCCGCTCTTCATCGTCCCCGAATACGGCGCGCACATGGCCGAGTTGAGCATGGAACAGAAGAACCGCATCAGTCACCGGGGCCGGGCCGTGGAGCGCGCCAAGCCGCTGCTGTCGGAGGCAGCCCCGTGATCGTGATCTACACCGACGGAGCGTGCAAGGGGAACCCCGGCCCCGGCGGCTGGGGCGCCGTGGTCATCGACGGCGGCGAGTCCCGCGACTACTCCGGCGGGCCGTTCCCTCGGACGACGAACCAGCGCATGGAGATCCTCGCGGCTATCGAGGGCCTCTCCCGCACTCCCGCCGGCGCCGCCGTTACCCTGCGCAGCGACAGCGCCTACGTGGTCTCGACCATGAACAAGGGCTGGAAACGCCGCGCCAATAACGACCTCTGGGACCGGCTCGATGCGCAGCGCGCCGAGCGCGACGTGACGTTCGAGTGGACCAAAGGGCACGCCGGCAACCCTCTACAGGAGCGCGCCGATGCCCTCGCCAGCGCCGCCGCGCAGGGCGCTCCTCCGCCCTCGCGCCGCGAAACCCTCTCGCACCTCGACGCCTCGGGGCACGCCCGCATGGTCGACGTCACCGACAAGCCGGCGACGGACCGCGTCGCCGTGGCCAAGGGCCGCGTCACCATGCAGTCGGCCACGCTGGAGATGATCATCGCAGGCAACGCGGCGAAGGGCGACGTGCTCGGGACGGCCCGCCTCGCCGGCGTCATGGGCGCCAAAAGGACGCCTGAACTCATCCCTCTCTGCCACCCGCTCCCCCTCACCAACGTGGCCGTAGATCTGGAGCCGGACGAGGCCGCGAGCGCCATCGAGATAACCGCGACGGCCCGCGTCACCGCTAAGACCGGCGTCGAGATGGAGGCCCTGACCGCCGTGGCGGTGGCCGCCCTCACCATCTACGACATGGCCAAAGCCGTCGACCGCGGCATGCGCATCGAGTCGGTGCGGCTGGTGCGAAAGACCGGCGGCAAGAGCGGCGACCTGGTACTCGAATGACGCGGCCCCAACAGCCAAGAGGCGGTCGCTAGTGGGAGACGCCCGGTCCCACATCCTCCTGCCGGTGGTGGTCTGCTGGCTCGCCGCGATGGGCGCCCTCTTCCTCCACCCGGCGCTCTGGGCCCTCTTCGCGGTCCTAGCCGCCTTCTTCGCCTACCGAAGCTGGACCCGCGACGCCTCGTAGGCTCCCCTCCGCCCCTTTCCCCCTCTGGAGACCTTTACAAAACTCCGTCGAGGGGAAGAACGCCGCCCGCTGGCCTTGGGAAAGGGAGGCGGCGCGGGGTCTTACCCCCTCTCCCGCTGGGAGAGGGTTGGGGTGAGGGCGGGGGGAGGCGGGGGCCGCGCGACCTTGCTGAAGCCCGCCCGCCGAGTCACGCAAAGGTCTCCTCTGGGGGACACTGAAAGCGCGCCGCCCCCTAGAACGAGTACTTCTTAGCCCGCGCCTGCTGCTCGGCGATGAGGCCGGCTATCTCCTGGACTGCGTGGTAGGCGTAGGCGACGTAGTCCTCGGGCGAGAGCTCGACGGGCTTGACCGAGTCGTCGCGGTCCATGCCGAGATCGAAGCCGTTCGGCGCCTCAATCTTCATGCAGAACTCGTACATCTCGCCGTCCTGGCAGACGACGATGCAGCCGCGGTCGGCCTTGTTGGCGCCCCCCGGCTCAGCCTCGATGGCGCGCACCTCGATGCTCCCCAGGAAATAGGGAAAGGGCTCGAGTTTCGTCGCCAATTCGATGAGCGTTTCGTGCAGTTGGTCGGCGGCCCGCTGGACCGCTTCCCTGGACTCTCGCAGGCGGGCCTCGTGGTCGTAGTCGGCGCTGGGCATCGGTCGTCGCCTCCTGTGGCGCGGGGAGCGCACGTCAAATTATACGCGAGCCTTCACACCCCCTTGGCGTATGATAGAGCCGTAGGCGGCGGGAGAGGTCCCGCTCCCAACGGAGGACTCTTGCGAAACCCCTATATCCGCCATTCCCACAAAGGCGGGAATCTATCCCCTCCCGTAGGGGCGATTCGCGAATCGCCCCCTTCGACCCTCATCTCTTTGGGGGAGACTAAGAATCGCCCCCTTCCGGCCTCTCCCCCTCTGGGGGAGACTGAGAGAGGGCGCGCGCCGCAGGCGCGCGGGGCGCCCGCAAGGCGCCCTCTTACAACATTAAGGAGCATGTCATGACGACGGAGCGGTTGACCATCGAAGGGATGACCTGCCAGAACTGCGTGCGGCACGTCAAAACGGCCCTGGAAGGCGTGGCGGGCGTGGACGCCGCGGAAGTCTCGCTGGAGACCGGCCTAGCGGTCGTCGAGGCCGGTGCCGGCGCAGAACGAACGGCGATGCAAGCGGCGGTCGAGGCCGCCGGCTACAGGATCGCCGAAGGCTGAGCCCCATGACCGTTCACGGCCAGCCGCTCGCCCTTGAAACGCGGCGGCTGCGCGTGGAAGGCATGACCTGCGCCGCGTGCGTGGGACACGTCGAGCGGGCGCTCCGCGGAGCGCAGGGCGTGGCGTCGGCGAGCGTGAACCTCGCATCGGAATCGGCGACGGTCGAGGCCGACGGCGGGGTGACTTTCGACGATCTTCGCGCCGCGGTCGAGGCCGCCGGCTACGCGCTCCGCGAGCCGTCGGACGATGACGCCAGCGCCGCCGAGACGGCAGCCCGCGCCTTGCGGGCGCAGCTCGCGCGGGCCGCGGCCGCCGGTGCGGCGGGCCTCTTCCTGCTCCTCGCCGGCTTCGGCGTCCTGCCCGGCATCGACGGCCTGACCGACCAGACACGCTTCTACCTCATGTTCGCCGTGGCCGCGCCCGCACTCTTCCTCGCGGGCGGGCCCATCTACGCGGCGGCGTGGAACGCGGCCCGCCATCGCTCCGTCAATATGAACACGCTCATCGCCGTGGGCACGCTGTCGGCCTTCGCCGCGAGCACGGTCGCGACGTTCGCCCCCGGCTTCTTCGAGCGCGGCGACCTCGAAGCCACCGTCTACTACGACACCGCGGTGATCATCATCGCCCTGGTTCTGCTGGGACGCTATCTGGAGGCGCGGGCACGCGGCGGGACGTCGGCCGCGCTGCGGCGGCTCCTCAGCCTGCGGCCCGATACCGCGAGGCTCGCCGGCGACGACGGCGGGCGCGAGGTCCCCGTGAGCGAGGTGCGCCCTGGCGACCTCATCGTCGTGCGGCCCGGCGAGCGCATACCCGTCGACGGCGAGATTATCGAGGGCGCGTCGAGCGTCGACGAGTCGATGCTGACCGGCGAGAGCATTCCCGTGGACAAGGAACTCGGCGGCCAGGTCTACGCCGGGACGGTCAACGCCTCGGGGAGCTTCACCTTCCGGGCCGAGTCGGTAGGAGCCGAGACGGCCCTAGCCCGCATCGCGGCGCTGGTCGAGCAGGCGCAGACCTCGAAGGCGCCGGTCCAGCGCCTCGCCGACGTGGCGGCAAGCTACTTCACCCCGGCGGTAATCATGCTCGCCGCCACCGCCTTCGCCGTCTGGCTGATCGTGGGCCCGCCCCCCGCACTGACCTTCGCGCTCCTCACCTTCATCTCTGTCCTCATCATCGCCTGCCCTTGCGCGCTGGGTCTGGCCACCCCCACCGCCGTGATCGTCGGCATGGGGGCGGCGGCGGAGCGCGGCGTCCTCTTCCGTGACGCAGAGGCGCTGGAGACGGCGCGCGCGATCGACACCGTCGTCTTCGACAAGACGGGGACGCTGACGCGGGGCATCCCCGCCGTCACCGGCGTCGTGACCGACGGCATGGCGCGGGAAGAGCTCTTGCGACGCGCCGCCGCGGTGGAGTCGCGGTCGGAGCACCCCCTCGCCCGCGCCGTCGTCGAGCGCGCCGCCGAGGAGGGCTTGCCCATCGCGGCGGCCAAAGAGTTCGAGGCACTGCCCGGCGCCGGCGCGCGGGCTCTGGTCGACGGCGCCGAGACGCTCATCGGCAACCAGCGAATGATGGAGCGCCACGGCGCGCGCCTCAATGGCCTGGAAGAAGCGGCGAGCCGCTTCGCCGCCGGCGGCATGACGCCCCTCTTCGTGGCGGTGAATGGCGAAGCGCGCGGCGTGATCGCCGTCGCGGACACCCCCCGCCCCGAAGCCGCCGAGGCGGTGCGCGAGCTCCGGCGCCGCGGCGTCGAGGTCATCCTGCTCAGCGGCGACCGCCGTGAGACCGTCGAAGCCGTCGCGGCCCAAGTGGGCGTCGAGACGGCCATCGCCGAGGTGTCGCCGGAGGAGAAGGCCGAGCGTATCGCCGCGCTCCGCCGGACGGGGCGGCGCGTGGCCATGGTCGGCGACGGCGTGAACGACGCGCCGGCCCTTGCGGCCGCAGACGTCGGCATCGCCATCGGGACGGGGGCCGGCGCGGCGATGGAGGCGGCGCCGGTCACCCTGCTCCGCGCCGACCTTCACGGCGTGGCCGAAACAATCGGCCTGAGCCGAGCCGCGATGCGCACCGTCCGGCAGAATCTGTTCTGGGCGTTCGCCTACAACGCCGCCCTCATCCCCATCGCGGCGGGAGTCCTCTATCCCGCCTTCGAAGCCGCGGGCGGCGTGCCCGGCGGCCTAGAGTTCGCATTCGGCGAGCGGGGCTTCCTCAACCCCATACTCGCCGCGGCGGCGATGGCCCTCAGCTCGGTCAGCGTGGTGACGAACTCCCTCCGCCTCCGCGGGACGGCCCGCAGGGCGGTTGCATAATTGGCGAAATTGGCATAATTGGCGAAATCGGCGCCCTGGGGTGGACAAACGGCGCCCACGGGATTCCTCCCCCTTCTCCTGTTGGAGCCGCCAGCGGAGCCCGCCGGAAGATACCGTGGGCCCGAAAATGACCCGGAATATCGAAATTCCTGCGGTCTACGCGGCAGTACCAGGCGGCCACCCTAGAAAAATGCGAGGTGCGCGGGCGGTGAACCGCATTGGAAGATTGGCGCTTCTTCCAAGCACGCGCCGCTCGGCGCGCCGCCGTCGCCAAGACCCCGCGAACGCGGCGTGGCCCTAATTCGAGGAGAATCCGCCCTCGGCGCCGCTCTGCCGCAGATGTTCCTCGACGTCCTTCATCAGCGCCTCGCCGCTGGGGAGCGGGCCGCCGCCGGACAACGCCTCGTCGTACTGGCGTTCGAGCCGCTTCACGTACGCGCTGACTTCGACACTGGACGAGATCGCCTTGGTCACCTCAGCCTCAAACCGCTCGCTGCGCCGCTCCAGGGATTCCAGCGATATATCCAGATTGAAGGCGGAGGCGAGCCACCGCGTCAACGCGAGCGACACCTTGTAGTTCGGCGCGCGCTGGACATAGTGCGGCGCATGCCCCCACAGGTTGATGTAGCCAAGATCCCGCCGTCCACACGCCTCCATGAACACTGAAGTAATCCCGACCGGCCCCTGGTACCTGGTCTGCACAATCCGAAGGCCGGCGAGCACGACTTCCAGATCGCTGCTCGTCGTCATGCCGGAGATCGCAGCATCGCGGGTGTGCGGCGTGGCGTCCATCAGGCAGCCCACGTTGAGCACGTACCGCGGCGGGCAGCCCTCCCACGCCGCGAACAGCGTCTCGATGTACGTCCGCCACTTCAGGCTGGGCTCGGCGCCGATGAGGAAGAGCAGGTCGTGGTCGGCGTCGGCGCGGCGGTGATAGTAGAAGTCGTTCTTCGGCCACCGAATTACTCGGTCACCCTGCTCGTTGTTGTACGCCACGGGGCGCACCGACGTGAAGTCGTAGAACTCCTCGGGGTCGATCTCGGCGAACTTCACCGCGCCCAGACGGCGGATCAGGGAGCGTACCGCGCGCGTGCCGCCTTCCTGAGCGTCGGCCCAGCCCGCGAACGCGGAGATGAGGACGGGGTTACGAAGCTCGGGACGTTCGAGGAACCGCAGATGTTCCATGAGGTCGCCTCCTGTTCTACCGGAAGCGCGAATCTCAAGGCGAAGTCTAGCACCGGCGCGGGCAGGCGACAAACCGCGGACGGCGGGCCCCGCCCAACAGGTTTGACAACCACCCTGTTACGTTGACTGCATAGTGGTGTCGTGCTAGACTCAACCGGTTACGCGAAACGCTGTGAAGGGAAGTAGTAGGGGCCTTTGGGCTTGGAGAGAGCCGGCGGGTGGTGCGAGCCGGTAGACCCGAACCCCGAACTCGTCCTGGAGCGTCTGGACTGAAGCCCGCCGCGCGGCGGGTGCGTAGGACGGCGGGGGCGGCCCGTTACAGCCCAAGCGAGCGCCCTCGGCGCCGAGAGGACTGAGGGAATTAGGGTGGTACCGCGGGAAGTGCAATCCCGTCCCTAGCTGGGACGGGTTTTTTGTATGGCAAAAGCGGAGCGGCAAAAGCGGAGCGGCGGGTAGAAGGAAGAGATGAAACGCACAGGATCCCAGATCGTCTGCGAGGCTCTCTTGGAAGAGGGCGTCGATACCATCTTCGGGCTGCTCGGCGGGGCGATACTCCCGCTCTACCAAACCCTCCCCGAATACCCCGGACTCCGTCACATTCTCGTACGCCACGAGCAGGCGGCCTCCCACGCCGCCGACGGCTACGCGCGGGCCACCGGCAAGGTCGGCGTCTGCTGGGCCACCTCTGGCCCCGGCGCGACCAACCTCGTCACCGGTCTGGCCAACGCCATGATGGACTCGGTCCCCATGGTCGCCATCACCGGCCAGGTGCCCCGGAAGGCCATCGGCAAGGACGCCTTCCAGGAGACCGACGTCACCGGCGTCACCCTGCCGGTCACCAAGCACAACTATCTCGTCATGGACCCCGCCGACCTCGCGGGCACGATCAAGGAAGCCTTCTACATCGCGCGGACGGGGCGGCCCGGACCGGTGCTGATCGACATTCCCAAGGACGTGCAGCAGGAAGAAGTCGAGTACAGCTATCCCAAGACCGTCGAACTGCCGGGCTACAACCCTCATATGCCAGGGCATCCGACGCAGATCAAGAAGGCCGCCCAGCTGATCGGCGAGGCCGAGCGCCCCGTGATCATCGCCGGCCACGGCGTCATCATCTCCCAGGCCTACGACGAATTGAAGACCCTGGCCGAGAAGGCCCAGATCCCGGTCATCACCACCCTGCTCGGCATTAGCGGCTTCCCCGAGAACCACGTCCTCTCCGTCGGCATGCCCGGCATGCACGGCATGGCCTACGCCAACATCGCCATCGACGAGGCCGATGTCCTTATCGGCATCGGGATGCGGTTCGACGACCGCGTGGTGGGCCGGGTCGAGGACTTCGCCCCCAACGCCAAAATCATCCACATCGACATCGACCCCGCCGAAATCGACAAGACGGTGCGCACCACCGTACCCGTCGTCGGCGACGTCAAGCTCGTCCTGGAACAGTTGAACCGCCAGGTCGAGCCGCGCACCCGCGTCGACTGGGTCAACCGCGTCGATCAGTTGAAACGCGACCACCCTTCCCACGTCATTAAGGACACAGACCTAGTCCTGCCCCAATACATCTGCCGCCAGATCTGGGAGGTGACGAAAGGCGACGCCATCATCGTCACCGGCGTCGGACAGCATCAGATGTGGGCGGCGCAACACTTCACCTACATCAAGCCCGGCTCATTCATCACGTCGGGCGGTCTGGGGACGATGGGCTTCGAGGTGCCCGCGGCCTTGGGCGCGAAGGTCGGCAGGCCCGAGGAGACGGTCTGGTCGATCTGCGGCGACGGCGGGTTCCAGATGACGCTTCAGGAGCTCGCGACGATCGTCGAGCACAACATCGACGTGAAGTTCGCCATCTTCAACAACGGCTTCCACGGCATGGTCCGCCAGTGGCAGGAGTTCTTCTACGAGAAGGACTACGTCGAGACCCGGTTCTTCAACCCCGACTTCGTGAAGCTCGCCGAGGCGTATAGCATGGCGGGGTTCAAGGTCTCCAAGAAGGCGGAGGTACGCCCGATCATCGAGGAGGCCCAGTCGATCAAAGGACCCGTGCTCATCGACTTCGTGGTGGAGTCGGAGGAGAACGTCTACCCGATGATTCCCGCCGGCGCCTCGGTCAAGGAAATGCTGGAAAGGCCGCCCGAAGAACGGCTGATCGATTCAAAGGACGCCTCCACGTGACCTCCACGAACGGATTCAACGACGCAAGCCACAAGCACACCATCACCGCGCAGGTCTTGGACCGCCCAGGCGTCCTCAACCGCATCGCCAGCATGTTCCGGCGGCGCGGCTTCAACATCGCCAGCCTCGCCGTGGGCCGCAGCGAGACCCCCAACCAGTCCCGCATGACCTTCGTCATCGACACCGACCAGAGCGAGGTGGTCGAGCAGGTCACCAAGCAGCTCCGTAAGATCATCGAAGTGGTGAAGGTCAACGACCTGAGCGGCGAGGACATCGTGGCCCGCGAGCTTGCCCTGATCAAGATCAGGGCCGCCTCCTCGTCCCTGCGTTCGGAGGTCGTCCAGATCGTCGAGCTCTACCGCGCCAAGATCGTCGATGTGTCGTCCGACTCGCTGATCGTCGAGGTGACGGGCGACGAGCACAAGATCGAATCGTTTCTCACTCTGCTGAAAGGCTTCGGCATCTCCGAAGTGATGCGGACCGGCAGCGTCGCCGTGCCGCGGGGTAAGAAAGAACCCCTGAAGCCTGGAGTGCAAAAGGCCAGGCAAAACTAGGCGGGCCGTCCGCACCGTAACCTCAAGGAGACACCGATGGCGAACATCTACTACGACGAGGACGCCGACCTCGGCTTGCTCGAGGGCAAGAAGATCGCGGTCATTGGCTACGGAAGCCAGGGCCACGCCCACGCGCTCAATCTCCGCGACTCGGGGCTGGACGTCGTCGTCGGCCTCTACGAGGGCAGCAAGAGCAAGGAGAAGGCGGAGGCCGAAGGGCTCACCGTGACGAGCGTCGCCGAGGCCTCGGAGGCCGCCGACGTGGTGATGATCCTCGTCCACGACACCATTCAGTCCGACGTCTACGAGCGCGAGATTAAGGAACACCTGCGGCCCGGCGACACCCTCATGTTCGCCCACGGCTTCAACATCCACTTCAAGGCGATCGTGCCCCCCGACTTCGTCGACGTGAGCATGATCGCACCCAAGGCGCCGGGCCACCGGATGCGCGAAGTGTTCGTCGAGGGGTCGGGCGTTCCCGCCCTCCTCGCCGTCGAGCAGGACGCCTCGGGCAATGCCAAGGCCAACGCGCTCGCCTACGGCAAGGGCGTTGGCGCGACGCGTGCCGGCGTGCTTGAGACTACCTTCCTCGAAGAGACCGAGACCGACCTCTTCGGCGAGCAAACCGTCCTCTGCGGCGGCGTCTCCTCGCTGGTGAAGAACGGCTTCGAGACGCTCGTCGAGGCGGGCTACCAGCCCGAGGTGGCCTATTTTGAGACCCTCCACGAGCTCAAGCTCATCGTCGACCTGATGTACCAGGGCGGACTCAACTACATGCGTTACTCCGTGAGCGACACCGCGGAGTACGGCGACTACACGCGCGGCCCTCGCATCATTGGGGAGGACGTGCGGAAAGAGATGCGCAAGGTACTAGCGGAGATCCAGGACGGGACGTTTGCACGGGAATGGATCGCGGAGTCGCGGGAAGGCGGCGAGCGCTTCCAAGCCCTCCGCAAACGCGACACCGAGCACCAGGTCGAACAGGTCGGCGAAGAGCTTCGTTCCATGATGAAGTGGTTGGAGAAACCCAAGTCCGCGAAGTAGCGGACGAGGGCGTCAGATGAAACGGTTCACCCTTCGCACACGCTCCAGCCTCCTGCTCCCCTTTGGGGGGTATACATCTTCGACCGTCAACGGAACGAAAGGCTGAGCGCACCTGGCGTTTTCAAGGGGGACCGTATGAACGCCGCGAATAAACCGCCCGGGGCCCAAGACCCCGGCCGAGTCCTGATCTTCGACACCACCCTCCGGGACGGCGAACAGGCCGCCGGAGCCACCATGACCGCCGACCAGAAGCTCGAGGTCGCGCACCAGCTTGAACGGCTGGGCGTGGACGTCATCGAGGCCGGATTTCCGGTGAACTCGCCGGCCGAGCTTTCGTCCTTCCAGCGCATCGCCGAAGAAGTCCGCGGGCCCATCATCTGCGGTCTGGCGCGGGCCAACCCGAAGGACGTTGACGCCGCCTGGGAAGGGGTGCGCAACGCCGCGCGGGGGCGCATCCACGTCTTCCTCTCCAGCTCCGAGATTCACATCCTGCACCAGCTCCGCAAGGACCGCGAGGAGGTGCTGTTGCTGGCCTGCGAGAACGTAGCCCGCGCCAAGGAGTACTGCGACGACGTCGAGTTCTCCCCGATGGACGCCACCCGCAGCGACCCGGACTACGTCCACCGCCTGCTCGAAGCCACCATCGACGCCGGCGCGACCACGGTCAACATTCCCGACACCGTGGGATACACCACGCCGGAGGAGTTCTACCAGCTCATCGCGGGCATCAACGAGAACGTCCGGAATATCGACAAGGCCGTCATCTCGGTGCACTGCCATAACGACCTTGGGCTCGCGGTAGCGAACAGCCTCGCCGCGGTGCGCGCCGGGGCCAGGCAGATCGAGTGCACCGTCAACGGTATCGGCGAGCGGGCCGGCAACGCCTCGCTCGAAGAGGTCGTCATGGCGATCCGCACGCGGGGCGACACGTACGGCCTCACCACCAACGTGGACACGACGAACATCGTCCGCGCCAGCCGCCTCGTCAGCGAGCATACCGGCTTCTCCGTCCAGCCCAACAAGGCCATCGTGGGCAAGAACGCCTTCCGCCACGCCTCGGGCATTCACCAGGACGGCATCCTGAAGGACCGCTCGACCTACGAGATCATGAACCCCCGCGAGATCGGCCTCAGCACGTCGCTGGTGCTGGGCAAGCTCAGCGGGCGCCACGCCTTCCGCCAACGCCTGGAAGAGCTCGGCTTCCACCTCGACGACGACGGCCTCAGGCGCGCCTTCGAACGCTTCCAGACCGTCGCCGAGAAGAAGAAAGAGATCAACGACCACGACCTCATCTCGCTCGTCTCCGACGAACTGCGCACGATCTCCGAAGACTACCGCCTCGACCACGTGCAGGTCTCCTGCGGCAGCCACGAGATCCCCACGGCGACGGTGCGCATCATCGGCCCCAACGGCGAGGTGTTCCAGGAGGCGGCGACAGGTACGGGCCCGGTTGATGCCTGCTTCAAGGCCGTCGACCGTATCATCGGTGAAGAAGTCTCGCTCGAAGAGTACGCCGTCAACTCGGTTACGGAGGGCATCGACGCCCTCGGCGAGGTCATGGTGCGGATCGAGCGGAACGGTATGACGTACGTGGGCCGGGGCTCCTCGACGGACATCATCGTGTCCAGCGCCAAGGCCTACGTGAACGCCTACAACCGCCTCCTCGCCAACCTCGACGCCCCCCGCGCCGCGGAGGCCGTTCCTACCGGCCCCTAGTCCGGCCGCCCCTGCCGGCGCGGCAACACGCCGGCGCGTGGGGCGCGCCTGAGGAGACCACCATGCCGCCTCGGACGATGTTCGAGAAGATCTGGGACGCCCACGTAGTCCATCAGGAGCCGGGCAAGCCCGCCCTGATCTACATCGACCTGCACCTCGTCCACGAGGTCACGTCGCCGCAGGCCTTCGAGGGCCTGCGCCTTTCGGGGCGCGGCGTGCGCCGTCCCGACCTCAGCATCGCGACGGTGGACCACAACGTCCCAACGTGGGAGCGCTCCAGTCCCTCGACCGACCCCATCGCGGTGCTGCAGATGGAGACCCTGGACGAGAACGCACGGCACTACCGGCTCCCCTACTACGACATCCACAGCGAAGGGCAGGGCATCGTCCACGTCATCGGCCCCGAGCGCGGCGCCACCCAGCCGGGGAAGACCATCGTGTGCGGCGATAGCCACACCGCGACGCACGGCGCCTTCGGGGCGCTGGCCTTCGGCATCGGCACCTCGGAAGTCGAGCACGTCCTCGCCACCCAGTGCCTGGTACAGGCCAAGCCGAAGACGATGGAGGTCCGGCTGAACGGGCCTCTGCCCAACGGCGTCAGCGCCAAGGACGTCATCCTCGCCGTAATCGGCGAGATCGGCGTCTCTGGCGCCGCCGGCTACGTGATCGAGTACACCGGCGAGGCGATTCGCGGGCTCTCCATGGAGGGCCGTATGACGGTGTGCAACATGTCGATCGAGGGCGGCGCCCGCGCCGGCATGGTCGCGCCCGACGAGACGACCTTCGCCTACCTCCGCGGCCGCGCGGAGGTCCCGCAGGGCGCCGCGTTCGACGAGGCCGTCGAAAGATGGCGACAGTTGCCCACCGACGAAGGCGCGGTGTTCGACCGGGTGGTAAAGATCGCCGCCGCCGGCATAGCCCCTAACGTCACCTGGGGCGTCAACCCCGGCCAGGTCGTCCCCGTCACCGGCGCCGTGCCCGATCCGGCGGACGCCGGCTCCGAGGCCGACCGCGGCGCGATACGCCGCGCCCTCGCCTACATGGGTCTGGAGCCCGGCACGCCCATCACCGAGATACCCATCGACCGCGCGTTCATCGGCTCCTGCACGAACGGGCGGATCGAAGACCTGCGCGCCGTCGCCGGCATCGTCGAGGGCAAGCGCGTCAACGAGCGGGTCGCCGCGATGGTCGTCCCCGGCTCGTTCGCGGTGAAGCGCCAGGCCGAGGCCGAGGGCCTCGACGCCATCTTCCGCGAGGCCGGCTTCGAGTGGCGCGAGGCCGGCTGCTCCATGTGCTTGGGCATGAACCCCGACACCCTCGCCGAGGGCGAGCGCTGCGCCTCAACCTCGAACCGCAACTTCGAGGGCCGCCAGGGCAAGGGCGGCCGCACCCACCTCGTCAGTCCCGCGATGGCGGCGGCGGCGGCCATCGAAGGCCGCTTCGTCGACGTGAGGACGTGGCAATGACGTTCACCATCGCCCTCCTCCCCGGCGACGGCATCGGGCCGGAGGTGGTCGCTCAGGGACGCCGCGTCCTCGACCGTGCCGCCGAGTTGTTCGGCCACGAGGTCCGCTATCACGAAGGCCTGATGGGCGGCTGCGCCATCGACGCCACCGGCGTGGCCCTCTCCGACGAGACCGTCGCGATGTGCCGCCGCGCCGACGCCGTGCTCCTCGGAGCGGTCGGCGGCCCGAAGTGGGACGACCCCAAGGCCAAGACCCGCCCTGAAGACGGCCTGCTCAAGCTGCGCAAAGACCTGCGGCTCTTCGCCAACCTCCGCCCGGTGAGCGCCTACCCTGAGCTCATCGACGCAACCCCGCTGCGCCCCCACCTCCTGGAGGGGCTCGATCTGCTAGTAATACGAGAGCTGACGGGCGGACTCTACTTCGGCAAGCCCAAGAAGCGCTGGAGCACATCGCGTGGACGGCGCGCCATCGATGCCATGGCCTACAGCGAGCGGGAGATCGAGCGCGTGGTCCGCATCGGCTTCGAGCTGGCCCGCGCACGGCGCAAGAAGCTGACCTCCGTCGACAAAGCCAACGTCCTCGAGACCTCGCGCCTCTGGCGGGAGATAACGACCGAGGTCGCCGCCGGCTACCCCGACGTCGCCCTTACCCACATGCTCGTCGACACCGCGGCGATGAACTTGGTCCGGTCGCCGGCGGCGTTCGACGTCATCGTCACCGAGAACACGTTCGGGGACATCCTGACCGACGAGGCGGCGGTCCTCGCGGGGTCGATGGGGATGCTCCCCTCCGCGAGCCTGGGCGGCAGGGGAATCGCCGCCCACGGCCCCAAGGCGGGCCGCACCTTCGGCCTCTACGAGCCAATCCACGGCAGCGCCCCCGACATCGCCGGCCAGGGAAAGGCGAACCCCCTTGCCATGATCCTCAGCGTGGCCCTGATGCTCCGCTACTCCTTGGGGCAATCAGCGACTGCGGCAGCGATCGAGACGGCTGTCCAGCGCGTGCTGCGCGACGGCCTCCGCACCCCCGACATCGCTGGCCAGGGCGAGCGCGCCGTCGGTACCGAAGCGATGGGCTCGGCAGTCATCGACGCTCTGGAAGGGCCATAGGCCCGGCCCCGCCAATTGAGAAATCTTTCACATTCCAGTAGAGTAGAAGCGCTCCCAAGGAGCAGATCGACCCGGTGAAATCCCCCGCATGACGACGCAAGCCCCAGTCCCAATTGTCCGGGCGGTCGACGTACACAAGACCTACGATTCCGGTCGGGTGACCGTCAAAGCGCTCCGAGGCGTCAACCTGACCGTGGAGCGCGGCGAGATGGTCGCCATCATGGGGCCGAGCGGCTGCGGCAAGACCACGCTGCTCAACTGCCTCTCCGGCCTCGACGAGATCGACACGGGCAGCGTGAGCATCGGCGGCTCCGAGCTGGCCACCATGTCCGACGACCAAAAGACGCGCTACCGCGCCACCCGCATGGGCTACGTTTTCCAGGCGTTCAACCTGCTCCCCGTGCTCACCGCGGTGGAGAACGTCGAGATGCCGATGCTGGTCTCGGGCACCCGAGCTTCCGAGGCCCGCGAGCGCGCCGCCGAAGCGCTGACGCTGGTGGGGCTTGCCGGCTGGCAAAAACACTACACGTCGGAGCTCTCCGGCGGCCAGCAGCAGCGCGTGGCCATCGCGCGGGCCCTGGTGAACCAGCCCGAGATCGTCTGGGGCGACGAGCCCACGGGAAACCTCGACAGCGCCAACTCCGCCGACGTCATGCAGTTGCTCTGCAAGCTCAACCGCGAGAACCGGCAGACCTTCATCCTGGTCACCCACGCCGAGGATGTGGCCCGCGAGGCCGACCGCATCGTCCACATGAACGACGGTCAGATCGTCCGCGAAGAGCGGAACCGCAACGGCTCCGCCTAGCCTCCGCCCGCCGCGCCGCTGCCTCCCCCGTAGGGGCGAGTCGCGACTCGCCCTCCCTCTGCTCCAGTCTCGACCCCTCGGCGCCGACAGGCACGCGCCCATTCCGCCGGTCTCCCCTATGGTAGAATCCGCGCCCAAGATGCCGCTATCCGCACCATCGGGAACGGCGGACCCGCGCCCGCCCATGCCCTACTTCGCGCGGCCCATGACCACGCTCGATATTCCCGAGGTGTCGAGCGTCGAACGCGAGTGCTTCCCGACGGGGTGGGTCCCGACGCAATTCCGGCGGGAGTTGCGCAGCCGCACCGCCGCGTATCTGGTCGCCTGCCGCGCCAATGATCCAAGCAACGCCCTGCAAGAGGCCCGCGACACGGTACTTGCCGAGCCGCCGCGCCGAGGCCCGGCGGCCAGACTCGCCGGCTGGATGCTGCGGGCGCTGGGCCGGGGCGAGGACGCCCCGGAGGACCACCGCGGCATCGTGGGGTTCGTCGGCCTCTGGTTCATCGGCGACGAGGCCCACATCACGGCTATCGGCGTGCGGGAGCGCGAACGGCGGCTGGGTGTCGGCGAGCTGCTGCTTCTAGCCAGCACCGAGATCACGATACCGCGCGGGGCGCGCGTGATGACCCTAGAAGTCCGGGCCAGCAACCAGGGCGCCCAGGAGCTCTACAAGAAGTATGGCTTCGCTCAAGTCAGCATCCGCAAGGGCTACTACACCGACAACGGCGAGGACGCGTTTGTCATGACGACCGACCCCATCCATGAAGACCGATTCCTCGACCGCCTCGAGCGTCTGCGCCTCGACCACAAGCAAAGCTGGGGCGCCAGCGTCCGCCTGCTCACCCTCACTTCAACCTCTTCGTAGAGAGGCCCACCGGGGCCCCTGCCTCCGTGGAAACCCTTGCACAACTCGTGCTGTTGGGAGAATCTCCCCCCGTAGGGGCGATTCGCGAATCGCCCATTCCCCCACCCTGGAGCGGCCCTTGTGACTAGGCCCCTGCGTCACGAAGGGTCTCCGGAGGAAGAGCGGCCTAGGCTTCCCTGATACGGAAGGCCGCGTGCAACGCCTTCGACGCCTTATTCCGGTCCTTCTCCTCTATCAAGCAGGAGATGCGCACCTCGCTCGTGCCGATGGCGATCACGTTCACGCCCGCCGCCCCCAGTGCGCTGAACAGCCCGCTGATATGCGCGGGTGCGCTGACGATGCCCGTGCCCACAAGCTCGATCTTCGTCAGGCCGTCCATGGTCTCGATGCCGGCGGCCTCAACGCCATCCTGTATCGCTTCGAGCCGCCGCACCGCGCCCTCCACGTCGTCGTGCCGCACTGTGAAGGAGACGTCAGTGAGCCGGTCAACACTCGCGTTCTGGAGGATCAGATCGACGGAGATGCCGGCGGTGGCGATGGGCGAGAAGATGAGCGCGGCGATGCCGGGCTTGTCGGGAACGCGAACGAGCTTGACGAGCGCCCATCCGTCTTCCAATCGAATATCGCGGACGCGCTGGCGGACTTCCACGCGGTTACCCTTCCGAGTCCTCCCCCTGCCGGTCGCCGGGCAGGCGCCGCTGCAGAGGGAAGAAGATGATGTCTCGAATGTTGGACGCGCCGGTCAGGAGCATGACCAACCGGTCCATGCCGATGCCGAGCCCGCCCGTGGGCGGCAGCCCATGCTCCAAGGCGTTCAAGTAGTCCTCGTCCATCGGGTGCGCCTCCTCGTCGCCGGCCTCGGCGGCGCGTCCCTGGGCGAGGAACTGGCTGCGCTGATAGCCGGGATCGGTCAGCTCGGAGAAGGCGTTGCCCAGCTCGAAGCCGGCCACGTAGGGCTCGAAGCGCTCGGCGAGCAGCGGCTCGCCGCGCCGCCGCTTGGTGAGCGGGCAGAGCGCGGCGGGGTAGTCGAGGACGAACGTCGGCTCGATCAGCCGTTCCTCCACCCGCCGGTCGAAGATCTCGCCGACGATACGCGCGGCGTCCAAGCCGTCGAGCTCCGCGGCCGGGATGCCGGTGGCCTCGGCGGCGGCGGCGGCCTCGTCCCGGGAGGCGTCCGGCGCCAGGTCGGCGCCCGCGTATTCGCGCAGCGCCTCGAAGAAGGGCAGCCGTCGCCACGGCTTGCCCACGTCGATGACGACCTCCTGCCCGCCGATCGTGCGGGGCGGCAGTTCCAGCGTCCCATTCGCCTCCTGGGCGGCATGACGAACGAGCGACTCGGTCAGCTCCATCATGTCGGTATAGTCGGCGTAGGCCTGGTAGACCTCGAGGAGGGTGTACTCGGGGTTGTGCGTCGAGTCGATCCCCTCGTTGCGGAAGACGGCGGCCATCTCGTAGACCCGCTCGAAGCCTCCGACGATGAGCCGCTTGAGATACAGCTCCGGCGCGACCCGGAGGTAAAGGTCGCGCTTCAGCTCGTTGTGGCGGGTTACGAAGGGGCGCGCCGCGGCCCCGCCGTAGATCGGCTGGAGCACCGGGGTCTGTACGTCGAGGAAGCCCCTGCCTTCGAGGAACGCCCGCACGGCGGCGAAGATGCGCGACCGCTTCTGGAAGAGCGTGCGCGCCTCCTGGTCGGCGATCAAATGCAGATAGCGCCGCCGCCGCATTGTCTCCACGTCCCTCAGCCCGTGGAATTTCTCCGGCATGGGCTGCAGGGCCTTGGCGAGCAGATCGAAGTGGCGGGTCTCGACGGTCACCTCGCCGGTCCTCGTGACGAAGAGCGGGCCTTCGACGCCGAGCACGTCGCCGCGGTCGACCAACTCCTTGAACTGTGTGAATTCCTGGGTCTTGTCCAGCGTCAGATAGATCTGAATCGAGCTGTCCTGGTCTTCGATGCGGGCAAAGCTCGCTTTGCCCATGCGCCGCACCGCGGTCAGCCGGCCGGCGAGGCGAACCGGTCCGGCGTCGCCGTCGGCATGGTAGGCCGCAAGCGCCTCGGCGATGGTATGGCTGCGGCGAAACTCGTGAGGATAGGGGTCGACACCCAATTCCCGAAGGCGCTCCAGCTTTTCGACGCGGGCCGTTCGCTCGTCCATCGGCCCGTTAGCCGTCGCCGTACCGCTTGAAGACGTTGGGGAGCATCCGCTCCTGGCCGCGTCCGTCGGGCGTCACCAGTCCCAGAATGACCCCGAGTAGGCGGTCGAGATAGACACCCATTCCGACAAGCGGCGCGCCTGAGGGCCAGCGGCGAAGCTCCTCGACGAATCGGCGGTCGGGCTCGGGGAGCACGTCGTAGCCCTGTCGCCGCAGGTGCTCGATGTGCCGGAAGCGGACCGCCTGGGCGTCGGCGTCCATGAGCTCGCGCTGCGCCAACGCCACCCGCAGACCGCCCACGTAAAGCTCCCACTTGTCGCAGTGCACTCCGTCGGACGACTGCGCTAGGGGGCTGGACTCAAGCGGCAAGGAGTGAACCACGGTCGGCTCGACAAGGGAAGGGGCAACGCCCTCGCGGAAGGCGCGTTCGAGAAACTCGAACCAGTAACCCTGGGGTCCCCGGCGAAGATAGGGGGAGAGATCGGCGGCAGATCGGAGCAGTCCCTCGGAGGCGGCGACGAGCGCGGAGTCGGCGGCGCGCACCTCGATAGCCTCGGCCTGCGCCTCGGCGTCGGTGCCGTTACTCCGTGGCGCGGACTTCGCCAGCAGCCCTTCGAGATTGAAGTCCGCGTCCAAGGCGCGAAGGGCATCGCCGAACCCTAACCGTTTCCAATCGCCTGTCACGGCGGGAGCGTCATCGATCGCGCCCGCCGCGCGCAGCGCCTGGACGCCCGCGTCGATTACCTCGCGCAGCAGCCCCGCGAACGCCTCGTGGTCATCATCGACTGCGTAAACTTCGAGCAGGGTAAACTCCGGCCTGTCGAAGCTATCCGCCGGCGCCGCCTCGTCGAAGTCGTCGCGAAGACAGAGCGCCACCTCGAACAGCTTGCCCGCCTCCTCCGGCCCCCAGTCGATAATCAGGCGCTTGAGATAGAGCTCGGGCGCGGCACGGAACCAGAGCCGCTCCCCTAGCGAGGCCGAGTACGTGCTGAACCCGACGGCTTTCTCGAATCCGGCCAGCCGCGTATGCAGCAGCGGTGTCTGGACTTCGGCGTAGCCGCGCTCCTCTAGGACGCCGCGTAGCGCCTTCACAAAGGCTACGCGCCCGCGAACCATGGTGGGGTCGGCCTGCGTCACGACGCCTCCCATCGGGTCCCTTCGATGATGGGAAGATAAAGCACGTCGAGCGAGACGTCCGCGGCCTCCGGCCGGCTCAGCGCCGCTCGGACCGCGTCTTCGACCGCCCGCATCGGCCGCGGCGGCGTGCGGAAGTAGACATACGGCGCACGCGCGCCGCCGATGTCCTCAACCTCGACGTCGAGGCCGGCGCTCCGCAGCGACGCGGCGAGGCCGTCGGCATCCGTTCCGCCGCCAAGGATAAAGCGCAGCAGGAAGCGCGCCCGCAGCCCGTCGGCATGCAGCAGTGCCGGCGTGCCATCGAAAGCCTGCGGCTCGCGGAAGGCGTCGGCGCCGTACATGTAGCGCGGAGGCGAGTCGGCGGCGCGCTTGCCCGAGGCGAGCTGGCGCGCGCAGAAGAGCACGTCGGCCATGACGGACGACGCGGTCTCCGGACCGCCGGCCCCCGGGCCGCGCAGGGCCACCGTGAACGGCTTCCCGGCGCCTCCGCCGGGGGACTCGACCTCAAGCAGGCAGCCGTTCTCGGCACCGCCTACGCCGCCGAGCGGATGGTCTTCAGGCACGGCCGCGGGCTGGGCCCAAGCGACGACCCGGTCGCCGTCGCGCTGAGCGCCGGCGAGCATCTTGGGGACAAGGCCGAGAGCGGCGAGCACGTCGAGGTCCTGCGGGGTGAAGACCGGACGCGTTCCAAGGTGGTCGTCGTCGCCGCAGATCTCGGGACAGGGTGTTTCCTCGCCGGGGCAATCGTGGAAATCGACACGATCGGCCGCGTCCACGCGCACGGGCCCGCGGCGGGCGATGCCCCGCATGTACACGTCTTGGGGGCGCAGGCGGACACCGAAGCCAAGGCCGGCGAGGATCATCATCTTGCTGCGCGCGTCCTCGCCGAGCACGTCTGCGCCCGGGTCGGATTCGGCCAGGCCGCCGTGAATCGCGGCGCAGACGGCCCGCTGATAAGAGCCGCCCGCGATCATGCGCGATAGGATGAAATTGGTGGTGCCGTTGAGGATGGCCAGCATCGCCTGCACGCGGCCCCCGATGGCCCCTGCGATGGTCTGGACGACAGGCATCCCGCCACCCACCGCGGCCTCGTAGGCAAGGATCACGCCCCGCGACCGCGCCAGCCGCACCAGATCATGGCCCGACCGAGCGATGACGGCCTTGTTCGCCGTCACGACGCACTTCCCGTTCCACAGGGCCTCTTCGATGATCGCCTCGGCCACCGGCGAACCCGTCAGTTCGACGACGATGTCCACCGCAGGGTCGTGCACGACGCTGCGCCACGCGGGCTCCGGGGCCGTCGCGGCATCGTGAAAGAAGCGCGCGCCGCCGCCATTCGAGGTGACGGCGTCGCGGATACGGTCTTCGCCGGCGGCCTTGGGATTGGCCCGCGACCGGCGCGCCGCCGACCACAGCCGCACGCCAACCTGCGAAGACGCCCCGAGGTCGCCCCCGGGCAACGTAAGCCCCACGGGCCCATCGGCAAAGTAGTCGAGGACGCCCGTACCGACGACGCCGACGCCAATGAGTCCAACGTTGATCGAGGAGCAGGCGTCTCGGGTTCGCATGCGTACGGGGCCGCGTCCAATTAGGGACGCCGGAGGTCTTCCTCGGAACCGGGTCTTTCAGGAAACAATTGTAACCCGTTGCCGAAACGAGCGCCAACGAACGCCCCGCAGGATCACCGCAAATCTCCCTCCCGTAGGGGCGCCCCTTGTGGGCGCCCTCCGCCCTCTCCCACTCTGCAGCAGACCGCGAGAGAGTCTGCACTGCCAGGCCCGCGGGCGCCCACAGGGCGCCCCCCCCCAACACCCAATTTGCGGGCCGATGATACTTGACACGCCTTGTCAAGGGGGTTTATCGTTATCTTACGAACATACGTGCTGACCCGTGCAGCGACGGGCAACCTATGTTCCGCGCCTCCCCGCAAGGGGAGCGTGCACTTGCGCCGGACCGCCCGACAGTGCGTGTACCGGCGCTGCGCCTCCCCGCAAGGGGAGCGTGCACCTGCGCCGGACCGCCCGACAGAGCGTGTACCGGCGCCGCGCCTCCCCGCAAGGGGAGCGTGCACTTGCGCCGGACCACCCGACAGAGCGTGTGCCGGCGCGCGCCTCTCCGCAAGGGGAGTGTGCGACCGCGCCGCATGCGCCCTTCGGGGCGCATGTCGGCGCACGCGTACAAGGGCGCGGTGCGCCCAAAACGGATCACGGGAATGCGGTGGAGAACGCCGGGAAGGGGAGCTCGCGCCTACTGCTTAGGCTGGCGAGGCGTCGTCTTGTGGAGCATGTCGTAGATGATCCAGCCCTCTTTGCCCCGCCGGTAGGAGATGCGGGCGCGCTGGGGGATCGAACCGTACATGTCCAACTGCTCCTCGACGACCCTGATCGCGCAGGGCGAGGTGATGATATCCAACACCTCTGCGCCCTCAATGGCGCTCTTGGGCGAGTCCCAAACCCGCACTTCGCCGTTCCACTTGGCCAGCAACGCTTTGGTCACTCTGGCGGGGTGGGGCGGATCGATCACGCGGGTCTTGAACATCGCGGGTGGGTCTCCAGCGGATCCGGCATCTAGACGGCGGCCGTGCGCTCCTGGTGGTAGAACTCGATGACGTCCCCCTCTTGGAAGCTGGTCATGCCTTCCACCGAGACGCCGCACTCGAGGCCAGAAGCGACCTCGCGGGCGTCGTCCTTGAAGCGCCGCAACGTCTGCACCGGCGCTTCGACAACGAGTTGCCCGCCGCGGGTCACGCGGCACATGGCGTTCCTGAGCGCCTTGCCGTCCCTAACGTAGCAGCCCGCCACGCGGGCGCGCCGCCCGATGACGAAGACCTGCCGCACCTCGGCGTGGCCGTCGACTACCTCGCGAATGATGGGTTCGAGGATGCCTTCGAGCGCCTTGCGGACATCGTCGATGACTTCGTAGATGATGGTGTAGAGGCCGATCTGGACGCCGGACTCGCCGGCTGTGGTACGCGCCCCGGGCTCGACCCGGGTGTTGAAGCCGACGATCATTGCCCTCGAGGCTGCGGCGAGGAGGACGTCACTCTCATTGATCGACCCCGCCGCCGCGTGGAGAATGCGAATCTTGGTCTGGTCGTGGGAGAGGCGGTCGAGGCTGCTGCGCAATGCCTCGACGGAGCCCTGCACGTCGGTTTTGATAATGATGGGCAGCTCACGGACCTGCGTGTCGCCCTCGGCGTAGATATCCTCAGTGATCGAACCTTTCGACGTGAAGTCGGCGCCGGCGTTGGAGCGGCGTTGCTCCGCCGCTTCCTTGGCCGCCTTGTCCGACGCGAAGGCTTCGAATAGGTCGCCGGCCTGGGCCAGCTCTCCAAGGCCGAGCACCTCGACCGGCTTCGACGGCGGCGCCTCGTCGATCCGCTCGCCGTGGTCGTCTACCAGCGCCCTGACCCTGCCCGTGACATGGCCTGCGAGTATCGGGTCGCCGAGGCGGAGGATGCCGTTCTGAACAAGCACCGTCGCGACTGGGCCACGGGCATGGTCGACGTGCGCCTCGATCACGACGCCTTGCGCGAGGCGGCTTGGGTTGGCCTTCAACTCCTGCAAATCGGCGACGAGAAGGATGTTCTCCAGCAGGTCGGGGATTCCGTCGCCGGTCTTGCCGGACACGGGGACGGCAACGGTCTCGCCGCCGTACTCCTCGACCACGATTTCGCGCTGCATGAGCTGCGTCTTCGGACGGTCGGGGTTGGCGGTAGGCAGGTCGGTCTTGGTGATCGCGACGACGATCGGCACGCCGGCGGCCTTGGCGTGGTCGATGGCCTCGATAGTCTGGGGCATCACGCCGTCATCCGCCGCGATGATAAGCACGGCGATGTCCGTGACCTGCGCGCCGCGGGCGCGCATGGCGGTGAACGCTTCATGGCCCGGGGTGTCGAGAAAGGTGATCAGCCGCCCGTTGACCTCGACCTGATAGGCGCCGATGTGCTGCGTGATGCCTCCGGCCTCGCCGGAGGCGACGTCCGCCTTGCGGATCGCGTCGAGCAACGTCGTCTTGCCATGGTCGACGTGGCCGAGGATCGTGACCACCGGCGGGCGCTCCTCAAGGTCTTCGTCTTCCTCGTCGAGGACCACGTGAGCGGAGAGGTCTTCGGCGGCGGGTTCGGGCGCGCGCGCAGGCTGATAGCCGAAGTCGGATACGACAAGGGCGGCCGTGTCGTAGTCGATGACCTGGGTGAGATTGGCCATCACGCCGTTGCGGATGAGCTGCTTTACCACGTCGATTTCGGACAGGTTGAGGCGATTAACGAGATCCTGCACGAGGACCTGCTCTGGGAGATCGACCTCCGACCCCGGAGCAAGCCCCACGCGCTCCTGAACGGCTACCGAAGGGGAGCGCTTGCGCTTGGGCCGGCGGTAGGGACGGTTCGGCCTGCGGCGGCGGGGGCTCATGAAAGGGCCTCCGACGCGCCGAGGGCGGCGGTCAGGGCGGCGCGCTGGCTGGGGGAGAACGTGGTCTTGAGAGCGCGGGCGAGGCGGCCCTTCTCTACGCTGAGCCGCTGGCAAGCGGGTTCAGGGCAAACGTAGGCGCCCCGTCCGGAGAGCTTCCCTCCCGAATCGAGGACGACATCCCCCGCGGGGGTGCGCACCACGCGAACGAGGTCGCGCTTGCCGGCAGCCCGTCCGCAGACGACGCAGGTGCGCATCGGTATGTGTTTCACTTTCGTAGTCATGCTTCCACGTTTCTCCGCCCGGCTCGTGAGTGCCCCGCGCTCAGAGTCGAGCAGCGTCGGCTTATATTAGCGATTTCCGTTGTCATTGTCGAAGCGCGGCGGGCCGCCCCCTCTTAGGGGAATGCTCCGACGGGCTGTAAGGCCGCGCCTTAGGACGGGATCAGCCCCTCCTGGGGCATTGTCCAAGGTATCGAAGTGAGATGGGCATGCTGCTTGGCGCGCGGCAGCGGAATGTGTCCGGTAGGAACGTCGATGACTACCGGCGCTTCACGCTCCAGCGCCTCCGGAAGCAGTGTCGCAAGATCCGTGGGATCGTCTGCCCGCATGCCGACCGCGCCGAACGACTCGGCGAACTTGACGAGGTCCGGGTTGTGGAGGTCGGTCTCATACGTTCCGTCAAAGAACTCGTCGAGGTCGCGGGCGACGTTGCCGTAGGCATCGTCTCTGAAGACGATGGTCGTGACGTTGATCCCGTACTTCACCGCCGTGGAAAGCTCGGTCGAGTTGAACATGAAGCCGCCGTCGCCGATGACGCACACGACGGGTCGGTCGGGTCTCGCCACCTTCGCGCCCAGCGCCGTCGGGAATGAAAAGCCGAGGTTGAACGAATACCCGGAATCCATGTAGGTCTTCGGGTGATTCACCGGGTAGTGGGTGCGGGAGTAGTGGCCGAACTGGGTGACGTCCCAGACAGTGAAGGTCTCCTCCGGGATGCTGTTCTTGATCGTTTCCAGGACCGCGTACTGCGGCTCCTTGAGCCTGATGTCGTAGTAGGAGATCAGCCGCCGGGCCGCGGTGACCGCTTCGGCGGGCGACGGGCGCTCTCCCGCTCCCGCCTCGATAAGGAAAGGAAGCAGCGCTTCGATAGTCGCTTTGGCGTCACCATGCAGGGGAATGGTGTTCGCTTGGATTCTCGTGAGATTAGTGTCGTCGATGTTGATGTTCACCAAGGTGGACGACTCGCCGGCCGGATTGCCCAGCGAAAAACGCGTGCCGACGCCTATCACGACATCGGCGGATTGCATCACTTCGTAAAGCTGATTCATTTCGTGCCGCTCCCCCGCGGGGCTGAGACACGACCCGTAACACAGGGGATGGCGGTCCGGTATGGCGCCCTTGCCGCCCCCGGACGTGACCACGGGGATGTTCGTGGCTTCGGCCAACTCGACGAGGGCTTGTTCCGCATCCGATTGCGCCACGCCGCCGCCGGCGAATATCAGGGGAAGGCGGGCCTGTGCGATGACGCGGGCGGCCTCTCGGAGCTGTTCCTGCCTCGGCACGATTCGTGAGATAGGGGCCGGCTTCCGCAGCGCGACGTCGTCCCGCTCCACCGCGGCCTCGGGCGGCATCTCGATCATGACCGGACGAGGGCGTCCGGTGCGCATCTGCCTGAACGCTTCGGACACGGCGGCGGGGATTTCTCGCGGCGAGAGCACGAGCCGCCCCCACTTGGTCACGGGCCGCATCACGTCCAGTTGGCCAAAGACTTCATGGATGGACCCGAGGTCCTTACCGATGCCGCCACGAGGGATTTGGCTGGCAATGAGGAGTACGGGCGAGGAGCGGGCGTACGCCGTGGTCAGGCCGCCGGCGGCGTTGTACACGCCCGTGCCTGGGACGACGAAGGCCACCCCCGGTTTCCCCGAAGCGCGGGCGTAGCCGTCGGCCATGTGCGCCGCGCCCTGTTCATGGCGGGTCGTGATCAGACGGATGCTCGGCTCGTCCCGAAGCGCGACGACGGTCCCGGACATATGTATGCCTGGGATCCCGAAGACGACTTCAACGCCTTCGTTCACGAGCGACTTGACTAGGGCCTCGCCCCCGCTCATTTTGACCACGGCCCAACTACTCCAAATCCGGTTAGATCAGGGCACGCGGTAGCCCACGCGCACGGGCTAGGGACGGGCGGCTAGCGTCGGCCTCTACGGCCCCGGCCCCGGCCGCCGCCGCCGCGGCGCCGTTCGCCGCCGGGTCCTTCGGCGCCGCGCTCCTCCCAGATATCCTCGGCGAACCGGATCGAGGACCGCTTGTTGGCCGCCGCCGCCGCGGCCACGGCCTGGGGGGTCTGCTGCGTAGGTAACTTCCAGGTCTCTTCCGACTTGAGCGCCTCGGCCAGCGTGGGGGCGTCCTCTTCTTCAGGGGTCGTCTCCTGCTGAGCAGGCTCACTCTCTCCCTGAGCCAGGACGGGCTGGGGTTCGAGCTCGACCGCCGGTGCCGGTTCGATCTCGATTTCGTGCTCGGCCACGGCGGGCTCGAGTTCGGCCGCCCCGGGCTCGGCGGGCACCTCCGCCGCTGGAGTGGGCTCAGGCGTGGCTGCCGGGGCCGCCTGAGCGGCTTCGCGCTCCTTGATCTCAGCCGGAGGCCGTGCGGGCGCGTGCGGCGTGAGCAGGCTACGGTCGGCCTCGGCCTCTGAGACGCTCTTGATATCGATACGCCAGCCGGTGAGCTTGGCGGCGAGCCGTGCGTTCTGCCCTTCGCGCCCGATAGCCAAGGCGAGCTGGCGGTCGGGCACAACCACGACGGCGGTATTCTCCTGGGTGATGACGACGTTCATGACCTGAGCGGGGCCGAGGGCGCGGGAGATGAACGCGCCGGGATCAGGGCTCCACTCGATGACGTCGATGCGCTCGCCGTGCAGTTCGTTGACGATGTTCTGAATGCGCACGCCGCGAAGCCCGACGCATGACCCGACGGGATCGACGCGCTCTTGCAGTGCATGGACGGCAACCTTGCTACGGTAGCCCGGCTCCCGCGCGATCGCCTTGATCTCGACGATGCCATTGTAGATCTCGGGCACTTCGAGCTCGAAGAGCCGCCGGAGCAAACCGCGGTCAGCCCGGGAGACCACGATCTGAGGGCCTTTCGCCGTCTTCCCGACTTCGAGGATATAGACCTTGAAACGTTGACCGTTCCGGTAGCGCTCATTGGGAATCTGCTCGGGGAAGGGCATGATCGCCTCGGCGCGCCCGAGGTCGAAGATGATGGCCCGCCCGTCCATACGCTGGACGACGGCGGCGACGATATCTTGCTCGCGCCCCGAGTACTCCTCGAAGACGATGTCCCGCTCGGCCTCGCGGAGGCGCTGCATGACCACCTGCTTGGCGGTCTGGGCGGCGATGCGGCCGGCATTGGCGGGGGTAACCTCTTCCTCGATGACGGCGCCCACCTCGGGGGCAGCGCCGCGGGACTTGGCGTCGGCGAGGGCGATCTGCGTTTCCGGGTCCTCGAATTCCTCGTCGGGGACGACGGTCCAGCGGGCGAAGACGTGTACGTCGCCGGACTGAGCGAAACGGACGGCGAGGTCTTTCTCGGCGAGATGGTCCTTCTTGAACGCCGAGATGAGCGCGGCCTCGACCGCGGTGATGACGATGTCCCGGGGGAGCCCGCGCTCGGCGGCCAACTGGGTTATCGCAATCAGGAAATCGCTCTTCATGCGATCGGCACTCCCCTCTCCTCTACTGTCCGTCTCAGCGTTGCTGCCTCGCCTGAAGTAAGAAAAGTGGGGGGCGCCCACTTTTCACAAAACCTCAGCCGGAGACCGGCGCCACCCTATGCGGTGGCGCGACGATTATAGCAACCGGCCTACCGCTTCGCAAGGCGGGACTCGTGATTATGTCGTGGTTATGTTAAGAAAGGCCCGGCGCCAGCTTGCCCGAGGCCGCATGGTGTGCGAGGCGCGTGGGTTCGGGCAGCCGGTACTTCACCGCCGTCGAAAGCACCCAATGCGCCGCCGTTTCCAGATCGGTCTTGTGACCGGCGGAGACAAAGACGGGGGAGACGCCCTCCCGCGTGCGCAGCGCGGCGCCAATCACATCGCCACGATGGATGAGGGGCGAGAGCGAGCCCCGCTGCGGCCCCGGAACATCGGCCCGGCCGACCAGTCGCGACTTCGCCAGCCCGATCGCGGGAACGTCGAACAGCAGCCCAAGGTGGCTCGCGATCCCGAACCGTCGCGGGTGGGCGACACCGTGGCCGTCGGCGATGAGGATGTCGGGGCGGTGAACGAGCTTGGCCAGTGCATCTATCAGCACCGGCGTCTCGCGAAAGGAAAGCAGCCCCGGTGTATAGGGCATCGGCGGACGTTTGCGGGCGACGCGGACCTCGGCGATTTCGAGGCCGGGCCAGGTCATCACGACGACGGCGCCGAGCGTCTCCCCGTCGGAAAACGCGCCGGAGACATCGACGCCGGCGATGTAGGCGGGCCGTGCCGGCGCGTGATTGTCGAGCACGACACGCGCCGCGAGGGTCTCCTGCAACGCCCGCGCATCGGCGGGCGTCAGTCCCCACGGATGCGTCTCAGCGGGGAGCATGACCTGTCCCGGGTGAACCTGTCCCTCTACCGCCTCCCCGAGGAAGCGGGTTGGCCGCTACCGGCCCCACTCGGCGATGTTCCAGAGCTCGCTGTCCCACGCGTTGATGTGGACGCCTTCCAACGTGTTCAGATGCGCGGAGACGAAGCCCCGGACCACGAGCGGGATCTCGTAGTAGTTCTGCACGAGGATGTCGTTGAGCTCCTTCACCAAGGCGTCGCGCTCCGGCCCGATTCGGGTCTCGGCGAGCTGGGCGTAGAGCTCGTCGTACGCCGGATTGCAAGCACGGGCATTGTTCCCGTCGGCCCAGTTGTTATCCCGCGTCTGAATGTGCTCGCAGCCCAGACCGGCCAGATGCTGCTGCGGGTCGATCCCGGGGCCGGTCGTGTACATCTGCACGTCGGCAAAGAACCTCCGGTACGTGGCCCCCTCGTCGACGACGGGGTCGCCGCCGAAGAAGACACTGGCGTCGTGCTGCGTCAACTCGGTCTCAATCCCAATCTCTCGCCACCAATCGCGGACCAGGGCCTGGGTGTCCTCCCGGATGGCGTTGACGGTGGTCTGGTACGTGATCCGCAGGGGGACGCCGTTGTACTCGCGGACGCCGTCGCCGTCGGTGTCAAGTACACCGCTATCGTCGAGCAGCTTCTTGGCGCCTTCGATGTCTTGTACGAGACACCCGTCGTTCGCGGTCGAAGCGTACCTCGGAGGGGCGGTGATCAGATTGCACGCCGGCTTGGCGGCGAAGCCGTAGAGGTCCTCCGCGATCCGGGCGCGGTCGATCGCCATTGACATGGCCTGCGGAATCGGCGTGAACGTCAGGAATGGGTGGGGGTTCATGCCGTCCAGATACTCGGAGCGGTCGTCGCCCAACGCGGGGTCCGGGTTCGTCTGATTGACCACGATACGTTCGACGTCGCTGGCAAACGCGGCGACCACCTTGCCGAGACTCGCTGCCTCCATCTGAGCGAGCGTCTCCGGCTCCACCTGCAAGTTCCAGGCGTAGTCAGCCTCGCCCATTTCCAGGACGGCGCGGGCCGCAGACACGGCGTCGCCGGCGCCTTGGAAGACCACGCGGTCGAAGTAAGGCGTTTCCCCACGGTAGAACGGGTTGCGCTGGTAGATGGCATGCTCGTTCGGCTCGAACTCGATGATTCGATACGGGCCGGTTCCCAGCGGCGCGGTGTTCTCTGCGTTGCAAGTCCTCGCCGCCGCGCCGACGCAATCGGCGAACTGCGCCCCGCTGATGATTGGCGTCCCGGCGCCGACGAAGGCGTTGTACGGATACGGCGCCGGCGCGTCGAACGTGATCGCGACGGTGAGGTCGTCGACGGCTTCCACAGAGCCAATCCCGGAAAACGCGTCCTTAGCGGAGCAGCCGGTCTCCTCGTCTGTGCAGTAGCGCCAGGTGAAAACCACGTCGTCGGCCGTCAGGTCGCTGCCGTCCGACCACTTCAACCCCTCGCGCAGTTTCCAGGTGATCGACATCAGGTCCTGAGAAACGCCGCCGTTCTCGACCGTCGGGATTTCGGTGGCCAGCCTCGGCGTAAGCTCACCGTCCGGGTCGTAGCTGGCCAGCGGTTCGAGCGTGACCGCACCGGCGTCCCGGTCCTTATAGCCGTCAGCCAAATACGGGCCGGGCAGCGTGGGGGCCTGCCAATAGCGGATCGTCAAGACCTTCTCCGGCGGGGGCACCACCGTCGGAGTGACCGGTGGTGTCGATGTCGGCCCGGCCATGGGAGGCATCGACTCGCCGCACCCAACGACCAGAAACAGTGCGGAAACGCCGAGAGCGACTATCGGGGAGAGGCGCATAGTGCGGTTGCTCCATCCCAGCGTGGTGGGCCTACTCATATAGTAGGCCTTACTATTAGTAGGCCTTACTATCTTTGCGCTGTCGTCGGTTCTCTAGGGCTCTAGAGCCTGCCGCCGTACGACATTATCGTGGGGCCGCGCGGGCTGCGGCAACGGCCATGCCTCACGCGACCCTAAAGGTCGACTCTTGAACCGGCCCTTGCTCGGCCCCTTTGGACACGTGTCCACGCCAGAGCCAACGACCAGCGTGGCCCATCCTAGACGTTCTCGGCGTCCTCGGCGTCCTCGGCGTCCTCGGTGTCTTCGGTGTCTTCGGTGTCTTCGACATCCTGGGCGTCCTGAATTTCGAGGAGCCTCGACGCCGTTTCCCTTGCCTCGTCCCAGGTGCCAACGAACCGCCCCGGGGGAACACGTTTCAGAACGTCGAGGGCAGCAAGATTGCGGGCGGTCACGCCCGAGAGTCCCATCACGATGCAGTGGGTGTCCTGGGCTATGGCGGTCTCGACAAGTTGCTCCACCACAAGGGCCGCGCTGTCGTCCGCGTAGACGGTGTCGGAGAAGTCGAGGACTAGGACCTCATGGCCTTGGATGTCTCGGCCGATGGTCTCAATCAGCTTGCTGGAGGATGCAACGGTAAAGGTACCCCTGAGCGCCACTAGGCCAACCCGCGCGGAGAACCGATCGACCTCCTCGTTGCTCGCCTCGGCGCCGAACAAACTCCGGTCCAGCAGCGGCACGGAGACGACGCTGTCCATCTCCAGCCGCTCGAACTGCCGCGCGCTGGTCACCGCGGCGGCTATCATGCCCACGGCGACGGCGGCAACCAAGTCGAGGAATACCGTTAGCCCGAGCGTGAGCAGCATGACCGCCAAATGTTCACGCTGAACCTTGTGCATTCGCATGACAAACCGCCAGTCGATCGTGTCCAAGGCGATTTTGACTAGGATCCCGGCTAGGACGGCGTTGGGTATCTTCGCCACGTAGTCGCCCAGCACCTGCACCAGCACCAGCAGGATGGCTACGGCAACGACCCCTGCGACAAGGGTGGCTCCACCCGCCCGAATGTTTGCTACCGTGCTTGGCGTGGCCCCGGACCCTGGCAAGCCCCGGATAAACCCGGTGAAGACGTTCCCAATGCCTTGGGCAAGGAGCTCCCGGCTTGGCTCGTGACGCGTCCGTGTCATCGAGTCCCCTACGAGGGCGGTAAGCAGCGTGTCCACAGAGCCGACGATCGCTATGACCAGCGCCGGCTCAATGGCGTTCACGAGTGCATCGCCAGAGAGGCTCGGCAAGTGGAAGGACGGCAGGCCCGTCGGCACGGCGCCGATGACCGATGCTTCGGTGAGCCAAAGGGCGCCCATGAGCGTCCCGACCCCCAGCGCGACCAGGATCGAGGGCAGACGCTTCTCGAATTTCCTGGGCCAGAGCAGCGCCACGGCCAGGGTGGCGGCGGCGATGCCCAAGGCATGGGCCTCAAAGTGATCGAACACTTCCGAAAAGTTACGGAGCGTACCGATTGGCCCGCCCACCGTGACGCCTCCCAGGAAGGGCGGGATCTGCACCAGGATGATGATCACCCCAACCCCGGTCATGAACCCGGATATGACCGAGTACGGGGTGTACGTCACGTAACGTCCGATTCTCAGCAGGCCGAACAGTATCTGTATCAGCCCCGCCATGATGACGATCGTAAAGGCCTCGGAGATGTCGTCCGCGTAGCTGGCAACGATGACCGCCATGGCAACCGTCATCGACCCCGTAGGGCCTGAGATGAGCGACCGGGTGCCGCCGAACACCGCGGCAAAGAAACCCACCGAGATCGCCCCGTAGATTCCGGCAGCCGGGCCCAGACCCGCCGCTAGGCCGAAGGCCAACGCCACCGGCAGACCCACCACCGCCGCGGTGACGCCGCCAAGGACGTCCCCGCGGAAGGTTTGCAGGTCATACGGAAGGCCGGAAAACAGTAGGCGAGTCAGCAAGAAACAGTCCGACGGTGGCGCCGACCATCCCTACCGCAGGGGAGTAGTCGGCCCAGCGCCTGCCCCCACACCTTGTCGTTATCTGAGTCCGATGAGCGCCGGGATACTTCTTCTTGGCAGGACGGCCTCAAGCTGAAGCGGCGGTTTCAATACCTGTGTGAGCGCGACGAGGCGGCTCCGCCGGATTGATCGTCCGTAGGCGGAGATAGTTATGGAAGGTCGCCTTCCTGTCAAGGCCACGCGGGCGAAAACACTCCCGAACCAGTCTGCAGACCTGCGATTGCCCTGGATCAGTCCGGCAGTGACTTGCGCAAAAGGCCTCCGGTATGGTAAAGATGAGCCCCTCGGACCCACCACCCGTGTCCGGGATCCGATCTCTCTGGTTGCCTTAGTCGCAGGGCGCGGGTTCGAGCCCTCGAAATGGAGTCTTGGTGTGAGAAAATTGATCCGATTCGGGATTCCGGTCGCTATCGTCGTGGTTCTGTTGGTTGCAGCGTGCGGAGGCGCGGACCCGACGGCTACCCCGCCGCCGCCCACAAACACGCCGGCACCCACAGCCGCACCGGCACCCACAGCCACTCCCGTTCCCGCGCCGACGGATACTCCGGAGGCTATGACGAAGATGGGCGGGACTCTGAAGTACGTCCCGCTCGCGGACCAGCTCGGGCTGGACCCAGGCTTCTCCAGCTACATTCAAACGATTCAGCACTCCCTGATGATCAACGATTTCCTGTTCACACCGGACGCCGACCTCAACGTGCAGCCCCAGATGGTGGACACCTGGGACCTGAGCGCCGATGGGACGGTGTACACCTTCAACCTCCGCGATGGGCTCGCGTACACTGACGGCAGACCTGTCGAGGCCCAACACGTCGTCCAGACGATGGAGCGGGGAATCAAGGTGGACACCTATGGCAAGTTCCTCGCCCCGCTGGTCGCCGGCATGGAAACGGTGGACGCCAACACGCTTACGCTCACCCTGACCGAGCCCCTCGGCTTCACGCTCAACGCCCTTGGCTACGCGAGCACGCGCTTTGCTCTCGTCATGCCGCCGGAGTACACCGCCCTTCCCCAGAGTGAGAAGGCGGCGGGCGAGATCGGGGCGGGCCCGTGGCAGTTCGTGGAATGGCGGCCCGGGGACCAGATCGACTACGTGCGTAACGACAACTACGTGCCCCGCGATGAGCCCGCCAGTGGCTACGGCGGTGGAAAGCACGTGTTCTTGGACGCGCACGAGTGGCACATCATCCCCGACTCGGGCGTCAAAGTGGCCGCGGTTGAGACCGGCCAGGTCGATTTCGTGGACTGGCCGCCCCCGGATTCCTTCGCTCGGACCGCGGCCAACCCTGACCTGGTAACCGTCCGGGACACGGCAGGGCCCATGGCGTTCATCTACGTCAACAAGCTTGCCCCGCCGTTCAACGACCCCCGCGCCCGGAAGGCGCTCCAAGCCGCAGTGGGCCAGAAGGAACATCTCCTCACCGCCTACCCCGAGTCTCTCGCTGCGCCATGCGCGGCCATCTTCGGTTGCAGCGCGGCGCCCTGGACCTCAACGGCCGGTCTTGAGCCGTGGATCATCGAGAGCGACATGGAGTTGGCTCAGGAGCTATGGGACCAGGTGTACCAGGGCGAGAAGCTCGTCTTGGTGCAGTGGACCGGGCGACCCGAGTACCAGAACCCCGGCCTTTTGACCAAGCAGATTCTCGAAGACCTGGGCGCGGACGTGGAGCTGTTCACCACCGACACCGCGGCCGGCAGCGCCTTGGTGCGCAATCGGGAGGCCTCTGAGTCAGGCGATTGGCACGTGGGTCATCTGGTCTCCACGAACTACGTAGATCCCATCTCCACCAGCTTCCTCAATCCCTCGTATGGGTACGGTGGATGGAGCGTCAGCGACCGTATCACTGAGTTGAAGGATGAGTTCCTCAAGGCCAATGACGATGCGGAGAGAAGGCGCGTAGTCGACGAAATACAGACCCTCAACTACGCTGACTCCGAGGGGATCATCACCGGCCAGGCTTTCCGTCACAAGGTCTACCGGAAAGACGTCAAGGATGTCATTGCGGTGCCGATCTTGACATACCAACCGTTCTGGAACATCTGGCTCGATAGGTAGCAATACTTGGCCCTAGGGCAAAAAGACAGGGGGAGGGTAACCCTCCCCCTGTCTTGTCTATGGTTCTGGTTGATTCCGACAAGGGAGGGGAGGTAGCGACGATGGTTGGATTGAAAGACCGACCCGGTCAAACGGGGGAATTCACCGAGGCCGTTAGGGCGACGGCGACTGAGGCCTATGGCGCGTCGCAGATCGGCCCCTGGGATTACTGTCCCATACTTGGTTTCAGGGAGTACTGGTACCCGGCGATCTGGAAGAAGAAGGTGGGCCGGCGACCGGTCAACGTCACGATGTTGGGCGAGGAGTTGGTCTTCTTCAGGGGCAAGGAAGGCAAGATTGAAGCCCTGACCGACTGGTGCCCTCACCGCGGCGCCCGGTTGTCCCGAGGCTTCTGCGAGTTCCCTGGGACGATCACCTGCCCCTACCACGGCTATACGTTCGACGCGAGCGGACAGTGCGTGGCCGGGCTCGTCGAGGCCGACGTCTCGCCGCTGGCGGCGAAGATGAAAGCTCGGAAGTATCCGACGGCGGAATGGCAAGGCATCATCTTCGTCTGGATGGGGATCACGGATCCCGTGCCGTTGGAAGAAGACCTCCCCTGGGAATTCAATGAGCCAAGCCTCACGGGCCGACGGTTCAGCAGGGTGAGAGAGTGGCACGCTAACTGGACGGAGCCGGTGAACCAGGGCGTCGATAATCATGGCCTCTATCTGCACCGGGGCATGACGATCTGGCGCACCCTGAACATCAAACTCCATTTCTTTCGCAAGAAGCCCATCCAAACCGGTCCGGTGAAGGTCGTGGAGGAGGGCGATAACTATATCAACGTCCGATTCGGCGAGGTTCGGTACGGCCAGGCGGAATACCCCGGCCTAGGCAAGTGGCCGCGCCGGTCATGGTGGCGGGTGCTCGGCCCGCTCAAGGGACCGGGCGGCCGGGAGGCCGCGGCCTCCGTCGGCAGCATCGATGACGTCCGCTGGGCAGGGCATGATCACAACGTCGAGCTCCCCAGCAAGGTGCGCATACCCTCCGGCATCAACCAGTACCTCCGTTGGGGGGTGCCCGTCGATGAAGAGAACACGCGCATGTGGACCTTCCTCTTGTGGAAGAAGCCGAAGAACTTCCTCCACGCCATTTATCAGTACCTTTACTACCACCTGTATCGAAAGCAGTACGAAGTCATCAGCATCAATGAGCGTCAGGACTTGGAAGTGTTCTTGGGCGACCGTCTGAACTACGAGTCGTCGCAGAAGCTCGGTATGGTGGACGTGGGAGTCATCTACTTCCGCCGGCACCTCGCAAAGCGGGCGCGCGACTTCAAGCGGCTTGGCGGCGCCTTCGGAAATCGCAAGCAGCCTCCTGATCCGGAGAAGGTCGCGCAGTGGACCGCGTCGGCCCGGTGATCGAGTTCCCGAACGGTCCAGCATCACCCGGCTACTGAGTCGGGGGTGAATCGGTAAAAGAAGCGCTCCGGGTTCTCGCGGCCGAATGGGCCTTGCTCGTGCGGCCGCAAGCGCGCGGGTGCGCAACAGCCTCAGGACGCACAGGAAGGACAGCGGGATGCCACAACTGGCGCAAAAGGCATATCAGGCCACCGGCGCGCCGCGGCGTTTGGTCCACGCCAACATGTACGTGGCTGATTTCGAGCGCAGCTTCGACTTCTATAATCGGATCTTGGGCGTCGAGGAGACGTTCCGCATCCTAGAGGACAAGATCGTCTTCCTCAGCAACGGCAACACCCATCACGACTTGGCCTTCATCCAGGTACCCGAACCGGAGGAGACAAGGCCGGAGAACAATGTCAGGCCGCGCGAGTATCCATCGCGGCCGAGTTTGAACCACCTCGCCTTCGAAATGTACAACGAGGCTGAGCTCTTGGAGGCTTGGCGCCGGCTCGACGGCGGCGGCGTTGGCCCCCTCGGGCTGGAAGACCGCATGGTCACCCGCAGCGTGTACTTCCACGACCCTGAGGGTCATGGAATAGA
The DNA here is from genome assembly GCA_965261455.1 of Dehalococcoidia bacterium. GTDB lineage: Bacteria > Chloroflexota > Dehalococcoidia > SHYB01 > SHYB01 > DAOUKH01. The sequence goes on from OZ253453.1 coordinate 1,863,330, forward strand.
GTTCACCGTCGACATGCTCAGCAACTGGCGGGACTACCGAAAGCCCGGCGTCACCGTGGCACACAAGCCGTACGTGCCCGAAGCGGAGCCGCCCAAGACCGAGACCTTCATCAACATGGATCCAGAGATACGCCGCATCGACTCCGCTCCGCTGCATGCAAAGCGGACCGCCCACGCCACGATCGCCGCCCAGGACTTTTCCGCGCTCCGCCGGTTCTACACCGAGATGGTTGGATTAAAGGAGCTGTTCCTCGATCCCAACGGGGCGTTCTCCGTACTGCAGGGCAAGGAGTACCCGGGCTACTCTCTCGTGCTGGTGCCCGCCTCAGCCCACCACAAGCCCGGGGTTCATCAGGTTGCCTTCGAGATCGCCGACCCCGGCGATCTCACCGGCGCCACGGAACGGCTCGCCGCCAAGGGTGTGCGGGTCGAATATAAGATAGAGCACCCCACGAAACAGGCGGTGTATTTCCGCGACCCGGACGACACCCTGGTCCAGGCCTATCACGAGACGCCTGGCTTCCTCGACGAGCTGGAGGCGATGGACCCGGCGCTCGCCGTCTTACTCCTCTAGCCGAAGCGCAGTCCCCCACGCCCCGAGAGAATGGTGGTCATGTTTCGACAAATCGGCGACCTGAACGTTCATTACGAAGCGGTCGGCCAAGGGCATCCGCTGGTACTCATCCACGGGGGCGGATCTCGCGCCGAGAGCTTTGAGGAGATGATCCCGATCCTGTCTCGGGAGTTCATGGTCTATGCCTACGACTTAAGGGGCGCGGGCGAAACCGAGCGTCCGCCCGAACCGAGGATCTCCCACGAGGTTTGGCGGGAAGACCTCAGAGCCTTCCTGGATAGCTTCGATATAGGGGAGCCGATTCTGGTGGGATGGTCGCTCGGCGCCGGCGTCGTGGTGGACTTTGCCGTCAACTATCCCAAGCGAGTGTCCCGCCTCGTGCTTATCGGGGCCGTCAGCCCTCGGCTCGAGCGCGCGATAGACCCATCCGGCTTCGAGAAGCGCCGGAAGCTCATCGAGGGTGGCGCCAACGCCGAGCAGATCGTGGCCGAGACCTTCGACTTCACCAAAGGCGCCTTCAGCCCCAATAGCATTCAAAACAAGCCCCACGCCGTCGAGGCCATTCGGCGAGAACACCTTCGAAATGACCCCAAGGAGTATCTCGAGACGGTCCGTATGATCAACACGCCGCTCAAGGTCGGGGACCGCTTGGGGGAGATTCGCTGCCCGACCCTAGTCATCGTCGGCGAGCACGATGCTCGGACTCCTTTCCCCAACGGAGCGGACCTCAACAAGGCGATACCGACTTCTTTCCTCAAGGTCCTAGAAAACTGCGGCCATTTCTATGGCTACGAGCAGCCGGAAATGACCAGCGAGGCGATGCTTTCATTCCTGAAAGCCCAATGGCCCTCGATGGAGGGCGCCGTCGCGGGTTGAGCTTATCGGCGTCCCAACCGGGCCGTCGGCTGCTGCGGCACCGACGGCAACGTCACGACAAGCAGCAAAAGGAGCACCGACATGGTAGCGACGAAACAACGCTTCATCTCCGCTGACTCTCACGTCTTCGAGCCCCCCAACCTGTGGTGGGACCATCTGGCGGACAAGTGGGGAGAGAAACTCCCACGGGTCATCGATGAGTTCCAAGGGAAGAAGGGAGCGTTCTTCTACAACGGAATCGATGATGCAGCCATCGAGCTGGTCAGCAGACAGCGGGTGCGAGACGCCAAGCTCGACCGGAAGTGGCAGGAAGCGGGCACGGTTCCGGAACTGCGCAAGGTCTACCAGCATGAGGAAGGCGTCGACGCGGAGATACTCAATCCGACGGAGGGCCTCGGGTTCCTCCAGAGCAAAAACCGCGACATGCTCCGTGACTGCTGTATGGTATACAACGATTGGCTCGCCGAGTACTGTTCCTATGATCCCAAGAGCTTGATCGGTACGGCGATTATTCCCATCGAGGACGTGGACTGGGCGACCCAAGAGCTCGAACGCGCGGCGGCGAAGGGCCTGAAGGGAGCGTTCATCAACCTGGAGCCGCCGGAGGGCTTCCCCCCGTATTCGAACGCTTACTATGACCGGTTCTGGGCGGCGGCGCAAGAAATCGACGCCCCGATCACGTTGCACATCGGCACCGGCAGGATCCGCACCGGTCTCTCGCTGATCACTCCTGAAGAAAGACGAGAGATGCCGATGGGCATCATCATGTCGCGAGCGGAAGTCATGTGGGTGCTGGCCCGCGACTTCATCTACGGCGGCATCCTCGAACGTTTCCCTGGCCTGACCCTCCTCTGCAGCGAATTCGAGATCTCCTGGATACCCTGGTTCATGAACGAGATGGACAGGAACATGCAACGGACGTGGAACATCACGTATGGCTACCCGCCACTGAAGATGTTGCCCAGCGAGTATATGAAGACCCGGGTCTTCCACGGATTCATCGACGACCCCTTTATCTCACAGCTCGGGCCCATCGTCGGCATTGACCGCATTTTATGGGGGTCGGACTTTCCCCATCCTGAAGGTATCGGACTCCAAGCCCGGCAGACGTTGGATGGTATTCTCGGTGGGCTGGGCGCAGACGATCGGGAGAAACTGACGTCGGCAAACGCCGCCGCCCTGTGGGGATTGTAATCGGCGGGGAGAATATGTTCCGCGCCTAGCCTGTCGGCAGCCGTTTCCCTTGAGCAGCCGAGCAGGTGGGAGGTGATTTTCGATGGTAGAGGCAAAGCCGCGAGTCGCACGACCAGGACGAGCGGACGAATTTACTAAGGATGTCGGCGCCACGGCCACGGAGGCCTATGGCGCGTCGCAGATCGGCCCCTGGGATTACTGTCCCAAGCTTGGTTTCAGGGAGTACTGGTACCCGGCGATCTGGAAGAAGAAGGTGGGCCGGCGACCGGTCAACGTCACGATGTTGGGCGAGGAGTTGGTCTTCTTCCGCGGCAAGGAAGGAAGGGTCGAGGCCCTGACCGACTGGTGCCCTCACCGCGGCGCCCGGTTGTCCCGAGGCTTCTGCGAGTTCCCTGGGACGATCACCTGCCCCTACCACGGCTATACGTTCGACGCGAGCGGGCAGTGCGTGGCCGGGCTCGTGGAGGCCGACGTCTCGCCGCTGGCGGCGAAGATGAAGGCTCGGAAGTACCCGACGGCGGAATGGCAAGGCATCATCTTCGTCTGGATGGGAATCACCGATCCCGTGCCGTTGGAAGAAGACCTCCCCTGGGAATGCAGCGACCAGAGCTTGACGGGCCGACGGTACACCAGGACGAAGAATTGGGAGGCCAACTGGACGGAGCCGGTGAACCAGGGCATCGATAATCATGGCCTCTATCTGCACCGGGGCCTCAGCTTCTGGCGGTTCTTCCACCGCAGGCTCCTCTTCTTCCGCAAGCGGCCCATACAAACGGGCCCATTTAAGATCGTGGACGAAGGGGAAAAGTACGTCAGCGTGAGATTCGGCGCCATCAAGTACGGCCAGTCGGAATACCCTGGCCTGGGGAAATGGCCGCGGCGTATGTGGTGGAGGATCTTGCCCGCGCCGAAAGGCTCGGGCGGCGGGACCAGAGAGGGGCCCCTAGACGAGAAGAACTGGGCGAGCCACGACCATAACGTCGAGCTCCCCAGCATCGTCCGTATCCCTGTCGGCACCCACGTGCACATTCGATGGGGAGTTCCGGTAGACCACATCAACACGCGGATGTGGACCTTTAACGTCTTCAAGAAAGAGAAGCACTTCCTAGAGCGTTGGTACCATCACCTCTACTATTACTTCTGGCGCAGGCTCGCCACCGTCATCTCCGTCAACGAGCTCGAAGACTTGGTGGTGTTCAAGGAAGGGCGCCTGAATTACGAGAGTCCTCAGAAACTCGGCATGGTGGACGTGGGCGTGATCTATTTCCGCCGCCACCTGGCCAGGCGCGCGCGCGACTTCAAGCGGCTTGGCGGCGCCTTCGGATGCTTGAAAGCGCCCCCTGATGAAGCCAGGGTCGCGGAGTGGATAGGTAAACGGAACTAGAAAAGTCCACTAGCCCTGGAATCCCTCGGTCGATGTCCTAGGACCGGCGGGGATTCGAGGAACACCTCGGAGGCGGAGTGCGCGGTTACGTTGGGCGGCGATTCCTTGCCAGCATCCCAGTGGTGCTGTTCGTCGCCATCGTTACCTTCAGCCTTCTCTATCTCACGCCGGGAGACCCGGCGGAGGTGTTGGCCGGCGACGACGCCACCGCAGAAGACGTCGCGCGGATCCGCGAGAACCTCGGCCTCAACCGGCCCTATCCGGTGCGGCTCGGCATTTTCCTTGGGAATACGCTGACCGGCGATCTGGGGACTAGCGTCTTTTCCGGTCAAAAAGTCTCGGCGCTGATCGCCGACCGCTTCGAGCCGACGCTGTCGCTCGCCATCTTCGCCACGATCATCGCCATTTCGATGGGCCTACCGCTCGGGGTGATCGCCGCCTGGAAAGCCAATACTTGGATCGATCGTTCCATTATGGTCTACGCCGTAATCGGGCTCGCTCTCCCACCCTTCTTCATGGGCTTCCTCATGGTGTGGGCCATTGGCCTGCAACTGCGACTCTTCCCCGTGGCCGGTTATGCTCCGCTAACCGAAGGCGTAGGCGACTATTTCAACTATCTGTTCCTCCCTGCTGTGGCGGCCAGCAATACGTTCATGGCGTTGATCATCCGGATGACAAGATCGAGTGTGCTTGAGGTCTTGAAACAAGACTACATACGCACAGCCAGGGCGAAGGGGCTGAGCGAGACCCTGGTGCTCTTTCGGCATGGCGTCAGGAACGCCGCACTACCGATTCTGACGGTAGTCGGCTTCGGTGTCGCCTACCTGATTACGGGGCTCGTCGTCGTGGAAAGCGTGTTCGCCGTGCCAGGGCTGGGCCGGTTGCTCGTGGACGCCATTGCCCGCAGAGACTACCCTGTCATCCAGGGAGTCGTACTCGTCATCTCCGCCGCTTACGTACTCGTCAATCTCTCCGTTGATCTCCTCTACGCTTATTTTGACCCCAGGATCAAGTACTAGTGGTCGCTGACGAGAAGGCGCTTTCAACCCCGAACACAGCCCTGAGCTTTCCGCTGCGGGCGATGCGGTGGTTGCTGACTCACGCCCGCGGGAACCCGACCATGGCCGCGGGCATTCTGTTCGTGGTGGGCATCGCCTTCGTGACTACCGCAGCGCCGTTGTTCGCCCCCCAGGATCCTGATCGCCTCAATCCCGCCAACCGCTTGCAGGCGCCCTCCAGCGAATACTGGTTTGGGACGGACCAGGTTGGGCGTGAGGTCTATCCGCGAACGATCTACGGGGGCCGTGTGTCCCTGGTCGTTGGGTTCTCAGTCGCGGCGCTCTCCATGGCGATCGGCACTATTGTTGGCCTGACCGCTGGTTACTTCCGGACGGCGGACGCCATCATCATGCGCTTCCTGGACGGCCTGATGGCCTTCCCCATGATCCTTTTGGCGATCGCGATGGTGGCCATTCTCGGGGCAAGCATGCAGAACGTCATTGTGGCCCTGGTGGTTGTCTCCTTCCCGCGAGAAACCCGAGTCGTTCGGGCCAGCGTGCTTTCTCTTCGAGAGCAGCAATTCGTCGACGCGGCCCGGGCCATTGGCGCCCGCACGAGCCGCATTCTGGCCTTTCACATCTTCCCCAGCACGGTCCCGCCGTTGATCATCCAGGGGACGTTCACCTGCGCTCTCGCCATCCTCACCGAGGCGACCCTTTCGTTCCTCGGCGCCGGCATTTCGCCGGACGTACCGAGTTGGGGAAACATGATGGCGGAAGGGAATTACTACGTACAGGTCGCGATCTGGGTGATTGTGTTCCCCGGGGTCGCTTTGGGTCTCACCGTCATGGGCGTCAGCCTCGCCGGCGACGGACTACGGGACCTGCTAGATCCGAGGATCTCCCGCGTCTAGCACCGCTGAGCGTGACGATAGGCTGGAGAACGCTGTAACAGAATAGGGAGGCGTAAGAGATGGGCTACGAAGGAATGCTCGCGGAGACGACAAGCATCCAGGGGTTTGAAGGTGATGTCATCTCCGCGTACCTAGCGCGGCCCTTGGGCGCCGGGCCTTATCCCGGCGTGGTGCTGCTTCATCACGCCCCCGGGTGGGACGAGTGGTATTGGGAGTCCACCCGCAAGTTTGCCCACCACGGGTACGTGGCGATATGCCCGAATCTCTACCACCGCGCGGGCGAGGGAAGCTCCGACGACGTGGCGGCCCGGGTCCGAGCCGCCGGGGGCGTCGCCGACGACCAGGTCGTGGGCGACACCGCTGGAGCGATGGACTATCTGCGGTCCTTACCCTTCGTCAACGGTAGGGTTGGCGTGATCGGATCATGCTCCGGAGGCCGCCAAGCGTACCTCGTGGCGTGTCGGACCAAGGGTCCGGATGCCGCGGTGGACTGCTGGGGTGGACGTGTCGTGATGTCGGAGGATGAGCTCACCCCAAAGCAGCCCGTCTCGCCGCTGGACTATACGAAAGACCTTTCCTGTCCCCTGCTTGGGCTCTTTGGCCGTGAGGACATGAACCCTCCGCCGGCGCAAGTGGCGATGCACGAGGAGGAGTTAAAGAAGCACGGCAAGCAGTACGACTTCCACATGTACGACAACGCGGGACATGGATTCTTCTACTACGATAGGCCCGCCTATCGTTTGGAGCCGGCGCTGGACGGCTGGGCCAAGGTGTTCGACTTCTTCGGGAAACACCTCGCCACCGGCGCCAAGTGACTGCGGAGTTGGGCCGATGTGTACGTCAATCGTAGAGATCATCGACGTCGAGGGCAGCGGCAAAGGCGCAGCGGGCTGGTTTCCCGTGGCCCAAGCCGTCGTGGACTGTGATCACCCAACGCACGCGTTGCTAGAGCAGAGCATTAATATTGACGTCGTCAATCCGTCGCTGCCCCCGGAAATGCGTGTCGCGCTCGAGCTGACCACCGAGTCCGCCCGCGACCTGGCCCATTCCATCCTGAGCGCCGTCCAAGCGGCCGACACGTGGCGCGCTGAGCATGGCGGCGCGGGGTGAGGAGACCATGAGGACCGAGCTTGGCAAGCTGATATCGGGCGATTCCCACGTATTCGAGCCCGAAACACTCTGGTGGGACCACCTTGCGCCCAAGTGGGGAGAGGCACTTCCCCGCGTCTACGACGAATACCAGGGGAAGAAGGGCCCCTTCTTCCGCCGCGCCGAGAACGAAATCATCGACATGACCGCCCGTCAAAAGGTGCGGGACGCCAAGCTCGAACCTCGCCTGCAGCAGGCCGGAACCGATCCCGACCTGAGGCTGGCTTACCAGGACGAGGAGGCTTACCCTCCTTTGCAGCGAGTTCGAAATCTCGTGGATACCTTGGTTCATGAACGAGATGGATAGGAACATGCAGAGGACCTGGGTCATCACCTACGGTTATGCTCCTCCCAAGCTGAAGCCCAGCGAGTATATGCAGACCAGGGTCTGGCATGGGTTTATCGATGACCCCTACGTCCGAGAGATGTCGCCCCACATCGGTCCGGACCGGCTCATCTGGGGATCGGATTTCCCTCACCCGGAAGGGATCGGGGTCAACGCCAAGGAGACTCTGGCCACGCTCATCAACGGTATGCCGGCCGAGACGCAAAGAAAGGCCACGGCAGATAACGCCGCTGCCTTATGGGACCTGCAATCCGTAGCCAAGTGACGGCGCGGCGTACCGACTCCACTCAGCAGGAGGCCGCGGCTTGAACGCCTCGCGGGGAAAGATGCGCTTCAGCCTGGCCGGGATCGCGGGGCTGACTTGGAGCCAGCTGCTGGAGGCGGTCACTACGGCGGAGGAGCTGGGCTTCTACGGCTTCTACGCGTCGGACCACCTGCTGACCCCGGGTCCCGGCCCCACCACGATCACCCCTAGCTCCCTTGAGCATTTAGACGCCCTTACCGTGGTCGCGGCGCTGACCGCGCACACACGGACGTTGCGCTTGGGCACGATGGTCGTCGGAAACCTCTTCCGCCACCCTGTCATCCTGGCCAAGGCGGTCAGCAGCATCGATCATGCCAGCGGCGGAAGAATGGAGCTCGGGCTCGGCGCCAACTGGCGAAGGGCGGAGTGCGACATCTACGGATTCCCCTTTCCTCCGCTCAAGGAACGGCTGAGGCGTCTCGAAGACACACTTCACATCATCACGTCGCTCTGGGGCCAAGAGCGCACAACGATCCAAAGCGAGTATCACGAACTTTCCGACGCGCCATTTCTCCCCAAGCCGCTCCAGCGGCCCTGGCCGCCGATCATCCTAGGCGGTGCCAACGACGAGACCTTGCGTTTGGCGGCTACCTACGCGGACGAATGGAACGGCCTAGGCCCCGTATCCCACGTACGGGAACGAGCGCTGAAACTGGACGCCCTCCGCCGTGAACAAGGGCAAGACCCCTCAGGCATTCGCCGCTCGGCCGTGGTCCCGCTTCACCTGACGGACGACGCGGAGGAGGTGGAGCGTCGGACGAAGGGCATCGCCGCCGTCACGCGCAAGAACACGCAACGCTGTTCGGTGGAGTTGGCGGCTCAACCCGATGAAGTCGTGGCCGGAGAGGCGGCCCTCATCGGCGGCCCTGAGCAGGTCGCCGCCGGGGTCGACCGATGGCGGTCCGCCGGAATCAATCACCTCGTGTTCTTCACCCCCCGCCCGTGGGACAGGCCGATGTTGGAGCGTTTCGCGAGCGACGTGATGCCGTCCTTTTCCTAGGGCCCCGCGGCCAAGCCGATGGCCACTCAGCTAGGAATTGGCGCTAGAAGGCGGGGATGACGTCTTGGGCTAAGGCCTCGATCTGCTCGATCTCATCGAAGATCGGATGCAACAGCACCAAGTCCGGCTGCTGGCCGACCACCTCCGCGACACGGTCCGTGCACTCCTGGACGCCTCCAGAGACGACGATTCCCTCGTCGAGGGAGAACCCTCGGTACACTCGGGCGAGCCACTCGCCCGCGCGCCGCTTGGCGCGGGCCTCGTCGCGGTCCAACCCAACGTAGATGCGCTTGGCGATCTGGAAGGTTGCAGGGTCGCGCCCAGACTCTTCGCAGTAACGGCGCAGCAACTGGACGTTGTCGGCAAAGGCCCCGGTAGTCGATATGCCAGCCCCCATCCAGCCGTCCGCGTAGCGGGCCGCCCGGCGCAGGGCGTTCAGATGTCCTCCACCGAACCAGAGCGGCGGACGCGGCTGCTGCAACGGCTTCGGCTCCATGAGGACCTGATCGGTATTCCAGTAGCGGCCCTCGAACGTCGTAGGGGACGTGGTCCAGAGGGCGTTCACGAGCCGCAACCCCTCGACAAAGCGGCCGACGGCCCGGGCCGTCGATATCCCGTAACGAGGATAGAGCCGCTCGGCCGTGCCTAGGCCGACACCCACGATGAGCCGGCCTTCGCTCATCTGGTCCAGAGACGCCAGCTCCCTAGCGAGAAGGATTGGGTTGTACACCGGGCTGATTAGGACCGAAGTCCCCAAGCGGACCCGCGCGGTGAGCGCCGCAACGTAGCCCAGAAGCACGACCGGGTCCAACACCGGATAGGGACGCAGGTGCATGTCCGCGACCCAGAGGCTGCCGTAGCCAAGCGCCTCGGAACGCCGGGCGAACTGGCCCACAAGCGCCATATCCACCCTGCCCGAGTCGAAAACCTGGGGTAGCCCTGCGCCCCACGAGATGTGACGTTCTGTGTGCATCAAATGCTGTTCATCTCTAGCCCGCGATCGACCCCGCATGCCCCCGATGACCGGGCTAGGGGATGGAGCGTGAATGTCAATCGTACCTGTGAGCGTAGCCTGTCCTGCAAGACTTACCGCTGGACGGTCTCAGTGTGGGGGCGGGGAACGGTCAAGTCACAGCTACCAGGTAGTCCTGCCCATACTGCCGCGCACGTGTCCCCTGCGAAGACAGGTCCGGCCATAACTCTTCGCCGGCACTTAAGCCAGGGCGGCTGACAGCCGGGTACTGTCTGCCATCAAATAAGGTTGAAAGTGGTAGGCCGAACTTGATGGTAGGCAGAACCACGTTCGAGTTGGCGGTCACCTTGCAGGCCGGGTGGTCAACGGACTCTGAGGGCTGCGGGCGGCACGGTCGTAGTGCGTGTCGAACGGCTCATCACGACATCCTCCCTGTGGCCTTCTGTTGGCCATTCTAACGGGCGCCAAGGGCCTTTGGCCGCATCGCCGACGCCTATACTATGCCTCTGACCAGCACTCGATGGCACGACCCATCCCTGTTCGGGCGGCGCAGCTAGTGGTACAAAGGTACCCGTACCGAGACACGGTCCATCGACCACCGATCCCAGGTTGGACCCGCGACGCCGTTGCAGCCGGAGGTAATTTATTGGGATTACCCGCTGCGGCGTTGCCCTTCTCTCGCTATCTGACTCTGACGAGCGCATGAACGGCGGAGGGTTATCGCGCCTTGCGACGGCTGATTACACGCCCACCGGGAACAGTCTCCGGGCGGTTGGTGCGCCAGTCGGGACTGCTTCTCGCGCTGATGGCGGCACTGGCGGGTTTCTTTCTGCTGCTCAACCTGCTCGTGCCTCTGGTCTCAACGGGGCCTCAGGACATCCTGGCGGTCAAGCCCTCGGATGAGGATGCGATACGCCTGCCCTCTGGCGTCGCGCTTCTTTCCTTTGGCGTGGCGGCGATGTCCATCGTTTTGGGAGTCGGTGCGCTGCTGGCACTCCAAGCCCGGCCACTGCAGCGAGACCGCGTCCGGCCGTCCCCTCGCCTGCCACTGATATCAGGCGTGCTGGCGGCCGTTACCCTGATAGGTCTTGGAGCATATCTGGCCTTTTCGGGGACGTTGGGACAGGAAATCTCCTACGAGCAACACCAAGTCGATCGGTCGCTGCTGCAACCCATTGGGTTGACGGTGCTAGCGAGCTTCTTCCTCTCAGTCGCCATCGGGAGCATTCTCTACCCTCGGCTCCTGTTGCCCATATTGGGAGGCTGGCTGGCGGTGGGAATGGTCTTTGGCCTACTGAACACGCAGTCGTTGGACGGACTGCGGCTGTTCGAGAAGGCGTCAAGGCTGGAAGAGCCGGTGGAGTACAACGCCCTTGTCGAGCGATACCTGCGCGTCGACGAAGGGAAAGAATCAGGCACGGGATCACCCACCTCTTCGGACCCTGATGCCCTCGACGCGGAGGGGGGCCCAGGGCCGGCGCCGGGGGTCGCCGTGGGGTACTTCATCTCTCTAGATCCCGGCGTAACGGTAGAGCAGGCCTATCGGCTAGCCCACGAGCCAATATTCTCCGTGGCCGGCGCCGCCAATACGTCGTATCTGCGCGCAGCTACCGGCGACATTTATGTGGACGGAAGATGGGCGCAACTGGATCCGGTGTACATCCCCGTCTATGCGGAGACCAAAGGTCTCGAGCCGCGTGGCCGAGTTTGTGAGCACGTTCAGCGATACTCAGTCATCGACCCAGACCGAGCATTCTCTGAACATGGCGGTCCTGAAGCCGTCAAGCTCCTTGCTGCCGGAAGCCCGGCAGGATGTCATCGCAGTGTCGCCCACCGGCGACATTACCGGATTCGTTGCTGGATCCCTGGCAATATCCCAGAACCTGAGAAGCACACAGGTTGACGCTACGTATCGTCCGTTCAGTGCCACCCTGAGCGTCGACCAGCCGCTGACCTACTACGGATGGACGTCATCCATCGAGAAATACTCGCCTCAAGCCTTGATCGAGGCTTCCCCGGTCGACGACCCCTCTTATCTCCAACTGCCCGACGGCCTGCCGCAGCGCGTCCATGACCTCGCCGCGGAGATCGCCACTGACGAATCGGTCTACCTACGGGCCAGGGCCATCGAGCTATACCTGAAAGACAACTACACTTTGGCCTTTGCGCAACCGGGGTCGGAACCCGAGCGGCCGCCAGCCGGGCAAGACCCGGTGGACTGGTTTCTCTTCGACCACGGCGAGGGCAGTCACGGCAACTTCAGCACTGCCTTCGTCGTACTAGCGCGAGCGGCAGGCGTCCCCGCCAGAGTAGTGTCGGGTTGGGCCATCAGCGCCAGCGCCCAGCAGACCGTCCACTGGGACCAAGCCCACCAGTGGGCGGAAATCGCCTTGGACGGCTTGGGTTGGATTACCTTCGACCCTACCCCGTCGGAGAGCCGCGGCGAGAGAGCTCCTTCAAGCGAGACAGTTCCCTCAAGCGAGGGAGCTGCCCTAGGCGAGACAGGCCCCTTGAAGGACAAGGGGGACAGCATCGCTCCTCCACCCGCACAGGACCCCGAAGCGGGAGGGGCCCCCGTGACGGAAGAAGAGGTCGAAGCCGCGCTGGAAGATCTCATCGCCAGCGAAGACCCTCAGGTGCGTACGTTCGTTTCCCAAGTGTTGGGCGAATCGGCCGACCCCGAACCTCTCCTCGTGCTGATAGGAGCGATGGTCAACGAAGGGGAGGTTGGGGACCGGCTAGAGGGTGTCACGGCTCTGGAGACGTTGGACCTCGACCTCCTGATATGGGTTCTCTTGAACTATCAAGACCCAGCGATCCGAGTCGCGGTAGCCGACGCCCTGGGCGATTTGGGCGATCTGAGAGCCCTTGAAGCACTGTCCCAAGCCTTAGCCACAGACTTGTTCCCCGGCGTGCGGGGGGCAGCTGCGGCCGCTTTGGCGGCGCTTGGCGATGCTTCGGCGTCCGGGCCTCTGGCGCGGGCCTTGGAGTCGGACGGCAACGGCATAGTCAGAGCGGCCGCAGCCGAGGCTTTGGGAGTGCTGAAGCCGCCGGAGACTACAGCGGTGCTCATCAAGGCTCTCGTCGCCGACCCCGACGAACGGGTGCGGGTGTCCGTGGCCCGGGCGCTGGGCCGGATCAGGGACGACGCGGCGTTGGCGCCTCTTCTAGAAACCGAGAAGCATGCCGATCTGAGCGCCGTCAGGGAGGCCGCGCGTTATGCGCTTACAGAATGGCCCGTATTCGCGTTGGTCGCTGCATTGCAGGCATCGTCTCTTCCAGAGGCACGTGCAGCCGCTGCCGAGATTCTGGGAAGACTCGGCTACTCATCGAGCATCCCTGCCTTGAGCAGAGCCCTCGGCGACTGGGAAGAGGCGGTACGGAGCGCCGCGCTCGAGGCGCTGCACCGGCTAGGCATCATGCTCCCATTGGAGAACGGCGGCGCCCTCCTCATCCGCGGCGAAACGCAAATGGCGTTCATTCCCGGAGCCACGACCGTCGCGGCGCCTCAAGGGCCGGTCAGCCCGGCTTTCGAGGTTTCAGGTGCGGCGGGCATCAAGCTCTTGCGGACCGAGACCGGCGATCACTATGTGGACGGACGGTGGATTCCTGAGGAATCGATTGGAGCGCCACACAGAGGCCAGGAAATTGATCACACTCGGGCCTTGGTACAGCCGCGCCAAAGCACCGACATATCGGGCGTGGTGCTATCCATGCCCGACTCGGTGACTCTGCTGGGAGGAACCGTTCCTACATCGGCACACCTGAGAACCATATCGCTAATAGGGGTCTTCTGGCCCGCGAGTGCGGTCTACACCACGAGCGCCTCCACACCCGACTACACATGGACTTCGTGGCTAACCAATTACTCCGCGGGGGAATTGGAGTCTAGTCTTACCGCACCCTCGGATTTGCACACGAGCCTGCCGGACGATCTTCCTCAGCGCGTCCGCGACCTAGCCGTTGAAATTACCGCCCAGCACTCGGGTCCGTACCGCAAGGCCGCAGCCATCGAACGGCATTTGAAGGAGAACTACACCTACGCGCAGACCGATGCCACCCCGGAGGGGCAACCTGAGGGGCACGACCCTGTCGACTGGTTCCTTTTCGAAAGCGGGGTGGGCGCGAGTGGCAACTTCAGCAGCGCGTTCGTGATCCTAGCCCGGTCCGTCGGCATCCCGGCCAGAGTGGTATCGGGCTGGGCGATAGTGCCCATGCCCGACAGCCAGGAGGTCTACTCGGACCAGGCCCACCAGTGGGCGGAGGTGCCATTCCTAGAGCGAGGGTGGGTTCCCTTCGACCCCACACCGGGAGGCGCTCCGTCACGTGCTGCCGCGCGGCTTGGGTCGTCAGACCCAGAGGTCAGGGCGGCTGCCATCAAGGGGCAACTTGAGCATCTCGTCGGCAGCGATGCGACGGCAAGAGTAGCCGCGCGTGAAGTCCAGGCAGGTGTGCTGAATTCCATTTCCGACAAGCATTCGCCAACATTGCGAGAGGTCTCGGCTACCGCCGACGCTGCACGGCAACAAGCCGGGTATGGGGCGTCGGCCCCTCATGGAGAGGCGCTCCGGCTCCTCGATGACTTGCTCGACTCAGTGGTCGGACAAAGCCCAACCGACGCCGCCAACTCCCTAGCCCGCTTGGAGTCCTTGGTGCGCGACTTGTCGAATCTCGACCAGGCGCAGCGGGAACGCGCACTCTCCGCATTGGCCAAGTTGCTGGAATCTCTTACAGGTGACGGCCTTACCGCGCCGGCGCGCTCTCAGGAGGCATTGGGAGATCTGCTCGAAGTGCTTTCGGGCAGCGCAGTCACGATTCGCCTAGAGACTGGGGGGGTGTTGATACGCCAGGGACGGGCCGGGGGCCAAGGCCAAAGCCCAGGCTACTCTTCGTTCTCAGTTGGGACAGGCGCCTATCAGGCCACAGAGCCACCGCACATACCGATGTTCGAGGTCCGCGGAGCAGCCAACGCCGTATACTTGCGCACCGGGGTTGGCGACATCTACGAGGATGGCCGGTGGGCACAGCAGAACCCGGTATCCACGCCCTACTCAGCCGGGAAGAGCACCGACGACCTGCTTCGGGGCATCTTCTACACCCCCGCACGCGACGATCTGCAGTTGCCCGGCGGGCCATTCGAGCCTGCCCTGTTGTTCGGACCGCAAACAGCGGCTCTCAATACGGTGAGGGACCGCATCGTGGTGCTTCCTACTGAGTATGCGACGCGATTGCCTGTAGGCCCCATGCCCACCTCGCTCACGGTGCAGAGCTTAGACCGGTCGGGAGTCTTCTACCCCTATAGCGCCACGTTCTCCTCGGAGACTGCCGTCGCTTCCTACTCCTGGATGTCCAGCCTCTCGTCTTACTCCGATCAACAATTGGCGAGAGCCAAGGCCGTCTATGGACTTGCCTACACAGACCCGCCCCATGACCTGCCGGGCCGGATTCGAACGTTGGCCCAAAGGATTACAACTGGGCACGCCACCGCCTACGGCAAGGCCAAGGCGCTGGAACACTACCTAAGGACTGAATACACCTACAGTTTTGCCCGCTCGCCTGCGGAAGGCCGGCCACCCCCGGGGCGCGATCCCGTGGACTGGTTCCTCTTCGATCATCGAGAAGGAACGTGCGGCGTGTTCAGCAGCGCCTTCGTCGTCCTGGCCCGCTCCATTGGACTTCCCGCTAGGGTGGTGTCGGGGTGGGTCATCGCACCGACTGCCAATACCCAGATCGTCTATGCGGACCAGGCCCACCAGTGGGCGGAGGTCGCCTTCGAGGGCCTGGGTTGGGTCAGTTTCGAGCCTACGGCGTCAGGCGGCGCTCCATCCAGAGTGGGAGGCACCGGTTCGACCTCCGGCGGGAGCGCGTCAGGCGGCGGCTCAGGCCCCGGCGGGACTACGTCAGGCGCCGGCTCAGGCCTTGGCGGGGGGCCACCAGATTTCGGCAGAGGCCCTGAAGTGCAACCTCCGCGGGATACCGTGACCACCCTCACCCAATGGCCTGCCGAAATTCCCCGACAGCAGCGGTTCGTTGTGGGCGGCACGGTGAATACCGTCGGCGGGACCGCTGTTCACGGCGTAACGGTCGAGGTCTACGTCAACGAGACCAAAGAACACGGTGGGACCAAGATTGGAACGACGGTAACCCGATTTGGCATCTTCCAAGCGTCGGTCGAGATACCGGTCGGCATGGAGTTGGGCTCCTACCAACTCTTGGCCCGTGCCGTTGCCAACGACGATTTCAATGAGTCGTGGAGCGACCCGGACATCACGGTCTTTTCCTCCAGCGGGCTTGAGCTAACCGGGCCCGCCGACGTGCCCGTGGATGTGGAAGCGATCTTTCATGGAAAGGTGTCGGACGATGCCGGCCAGGGCGTCGCCGACCGCCAGCTCAACGTGACCATCGACGGGCGGGCCGAGCCGCCCGTCACGACCAGCCCGACGGGAACCTTCAGTTTCTCCAGAAGCTTCTCCGATCCGGGACGGCACTGGGTAGCAGTGGAGGTAAAGGGGCAGGAGTATCTGCTTGACAACCAGGTCCGGCTAGACTTCCAGGTGACGCTGCCTACGGTCCTAACCCTCCTCGCCCCTGCTCTGGTATCCGTGAGCGAAGACTTCACCGTGAACGGTGAGCTGCGGGACGCCCGCGGGGAGCCCCTCTCCAGCGAGTACGTCTCCGTAAGGGTGGGCGACAATCCTGAAGCCCGCACACTCACCGATGGCTCGGGGGCATTCCAAGTCGACGGACGGACGGACAGCGCCGGCGAGTTCGTGGTGCACGCCAACTTCTCGGGACTGGCTCCAACGCTTCCTTCCGAGGAAACGACTCGCCTGACGGCTCGCCACATGGTGTCGTTGAGCCTAACCGGACCGAGCCAAATCGACACGGGCAGCGGCGCGCTCTTCACCGGCAGGCTTACCTCCGACACGCTCTCGCCTATCGGGGAATTGGAGATTTCGATAGAAGATGGCGAAGGAAGCCAGTTAGCAGCGGTGACGACCGACGAGGACGGCAGGTTTGAATACAACCACGCATCCTTCGACATCGCGGGGCGCTATTCCCTGACGGCGCGCTTCCCCGGAGGGGAGTTCGTTGCGCCGCGTTCCGCGAGGGTCAACTTTGCCGTGGTTTCCCCTACCACGTTGACCATCGACGGGCCTGCCGTACAGAGAGACGGGCAAGGGTTCGAGGTGACCGGCGTCATCATGCAGGGCAGCGGAGCGGTCTTTACCGGCAGGCTCGCATCGGACACCGTCTCGCCAATTGGCCGGCGGGAGCTGTCGATAAGGGACGGCAACGGCCGCGAACTGGCCACGGTGACCACCTCCGAGGACGGAGTCTTCGATTACAAGCACCCTTCTTTTGACACCGCGGGGTCTCACTCTCTTACCGTCCGCTTCTCGGGTGGGGAGACCCTCGGGCCCCAATCCGCCAGTATCACTTTCGGGGTATTGTCCCCAACGACTCGGACCATCGACGAGCCCGCGACAACCGGGGCGGGGCACCCGGTCGAGGCGGCGGGTTTCCTCCTACAGGGCAGCGGGGCGGTCTTCACCGGGAGGCTGGCATCGGCCACCGTCTCGCCAATTGGCCAGCGGGAGATCTCGATACGGGACGGCAACGGGCGCGCACTAGCCACCGTGACCACCTCCGAGGACGGGACCTTCGAATACGAGCACCCTGCCTTCGAGGCCACCGGACCGCACGCTGTGACCGTCCGGTTCCCGGGAACCGACTTCCTTGCGCCCCAGTCTACCGGCATTACTTTCGGCGTCGTGGCACTCACTACCTTGACTCTGGAGGAGCCCACCATCGTCAGGGCGGGGCAACCCTTTGAGCTGCGGGGCATTCTTCTGCGAGGCGACGGGCTTCCCGTCGCAAACGCCACGGTGCGGGTAACGAGCGACGGCTCAACATCGCTGGTGACCGACGCCGACGGGAGTTTTACGTGGGAGGCAACGGGGAGGCTGAACAAGTCCTCGGCGGATGCGGCCCTCGAGTCGGAGTTGGACGTTGAGGTCGTGTTCGAGGGCACCGACCATCTGGCTCCAGCCATTGCCGGCACGACCGTCACCGTCGGAGTACCTCGGATAATCATGGAGCCCGTCGATACCGTAGCCCGAGGAGATTCCGCCCGGCTGCGCGGGACGGCGCTGATCGGGACCCATCCAATCTCGGAGCTACAGATCTCCATCGGCGAGAACACCACCGTCCACACCAACGAGGCAGGGGGCTTCAACTACACCTATCCTGTGACCGAGAATGCGCCGTTGGGAATAACCCAGGTGGCCATCGCAGCCGACGCCATCGCAGCCGGTGCGTCGGTCGCCATCGAAGTCAAGTCTGCCCCCAACCTGACCGTCGCTCCAGTGGACAAGGTGCGGCCGGGGCGCGCAACGGTGTTGCGAGTGACGCTCGTGGACGACCAAGGCACGGGAATCGCGCAAGCGACGCTGCGGTCGAGCCAAGGGGCGGCGGCAGTCACCGACGCCGAAGGCGTGGCCCTGATGGATTTGACCGTGCCCGACTCTGATGAATTGCCGTTCATTCCCATCACCTTCAATTACGATGGCGACGACCTCAACATGCCCCTCAGCTACTTCCTCGGGGTGCCCATTACGCCCACCAGTTTCGACTGGCTCCTGTGGGCGGGAGCACCTGTAGCCATCCTCTTGGTTATCGCCGCGGTCTTGGCGGGCCGCAGGGTAGGGACCGTGCCCCTACCGGTGCTGGTCCGTCAGAGGCTTGCCACTCTCGCCCCCGCGCCGGAGCCGGTCGCGGTTCCTGTGGCGGATAGCGAGGAACCCACCGACGAGGAAGTCATCGACGAGCGGCAGCCAGCCCGATTGGGGATCCGGTTCATGCAGCCGGCCCACGACCTCCCTGACGTTTGGGGGATCGGCGAGGAAGTAGCGATCGAGATAGAGCTGGCCGACCACGAGGGACAGGCTATCCGCGGGGCGACCCTCGCCGTCTCTGTTTCAGGCGGGGGCCCGGGAACGGACCTGGTAGCCGACGACGCAGGACTATGCACCCTGCACTGGACCCCGACGGAGCTCGGCGAGTACGTGGTGTCAGCCTCGTTCGCGGGCGACGACGAGCGCCTGGAGGCCTCCGAGGCCCGCAGCCTCCGGGTCGTCGACTTCCGAGAGGAGATCGTGCGCCTGTACAACGAATTCCTGGACTGGGCCGAGAAGAAGACCCCGGCGATCTCGGAACAGTCGACACCGCGAGAGGTGGAGTTGACTATCGTTGCGGAGGGCCTGCTTGTAGACCAGAAGTCCCTGGATGAACTGATCTCGCGTTTCGAGGAGGCCGACTACAGTGAGCATCCCATTGCACGGCGCCACTACGAGCGGATGTACCGCGCGTGGCAAGCGATCGTGAGGGACTAGGGCCATGGCGATTGCCAAACGGTCCTTTCGACGCCTCTTGATCACCTCCGTGCTCGCCGTGGGGCTGGTCGTGGGCGCTCCGGCCCTCTTAGGGTCTGGCGGCGCACTCCACCAGTGGACCGGGCTGGACTTCGGTTACGTCGCGCGCCCCTTGGCGCTGTTTGGCATCCTCCTGCTGCTTAGCCGGATCGTGCTGTGGGTGTACCTCGCCCCGCGGCTCGTCTGGAGACCGGTGATTGCCCACCGACCGCGGCGCATCCCCCTGTTCACCATGGCCCATCGGCTGCTGGCGGACTCCGGATGGATCGCCCTCATATCGGGCCTGCTGGCCTCCGTGCCTCGCCTGCCCGCGACCATCTCGGCGCATCCCCAGTCCGCGGACCTGACTTCCGCGACAGCCTACCTGGAAGCCTTCGAATCTCTGTCGCTCTGGGTCATTTTCCTCCTAGCCCCCTTCGTGATCGTGCGGGCCGCTACCGAAGTCTTGCCGCGGTTAGGCATCATCGTCGGCTCTCCCCGGTCGAGGATCGTCGCCCTATGCATGGCATATCTGCTCTTGGCCAATGGAGGCGTATTGTCCGCCGCCTTCGATCTCTCCGGCTCAGCAGTCTTGCTGGCGCTGGGGGCCGCCTTAGGCGCTTCTTACGTGGCGCCGATACTGCGTGTCGTAGCAGAATCGCCGCTGCCGCCGCGGTCGGCTCTCCTGGCCCATGGGTCGTCGCTGGTGGCGGAAGCCGGATGGGTGGTGGCGTTGTTACTGGTGGTGCCGGCGCTGACCTCCGCTCTGGAGACGATGCTCACCCAGCAATATGCCGAGATAGAGTCCTTGGAGTCGTACCTAGCACTCCTGGACTCGTTAGCCTTCTGGTCGATGGCGGTGCTTGCCCCCTTCGCCTTGGTGCAGGTCACGGGAGTCTTCTGGCCGATCGCACGGCGAATCCTCGGGTTCCCGATACGGCACATGATTCTGCTGGCCGGCGTATACGTCCTTTTCGCCGACAACGGAATCCTTCTCACCGCCTTCCAGGTTCCCGTGCGTCAATTCATGGTGGTGCTGACTCTGGCGCTAGCCCTCTCGTATGGGTCGTCAGTGTTGATGAACATTGCCAACATGCAACCGTTGGGGAGGCTGGGGCGGTCGGCGGCTATAGCGGCACCCGCGGCACGGGCGGTGGCCTTGGCCGTCGTCCCCGCGATGGTGGTGTGGGTATTCCTGAACCACCTTCCCGTGGCCAGCGCCCGCCTGTTGGACCACTCGCCAACCCACTCCTTTGCCGAGACCCACCTACCCCACTTTGCCCGTTGGTTTGAGGCACGGTACGCCATTGCGGGACTGTGTTTTGCCGCAGGTCTTGGGTTGATCCTCCCCAGAGTGTTGCCGGCTTCCTATCTTCGCTACCGACCCTTGCTCGCTGCCATCGGCTACGGCGCGGCCGGGTGCCTAGCCTGGATAGCCGGGGCAGGTCTCTCCCCCTTGGGACACGGGTACCCCTTGGTCGGAGCCATCATTGCTGCAGGCTTGTTCTCTTTGGTCCTGACCCAATTTTCGGGCTATCTCTCCAACGCATCCAGCCCTTTGGTGGCTAGCGTTGCCAGATGGCTCTACGAGTCCAAAACCAGGGGCTTCGCTTTGGGCGCTTCGGCCGCCTTCTATGGCCTTCTGCTGCGCCCCGTGGCCTATGAAGTGCTGTGGTTTGCTGCCCTCTACGAATATCTGGCGGTCCTGTTCCTCATGCTCCTGGCCTTGCTAAACATCGGGAATTCGGTAAGGCGGGACGCCGATGCGCCCAACGACCCGCCACCCGCCTGGCCCCGCTGGTCGCACCACCAGCAACTGCTGGAGGTAAAGGTGGACCCACGGTCCGAACTCATGGCACGCCTACAGAACCGCTTTGTCCAAAGCGGCGACTGGAAACCCCTGTGGACATACTTGGTAGGACTGCTCTACCGCAGCGAGGCACCCTTGGGAGCAGTGCGCGCGGTTGGCCGGCCCCTGCGCACCTCTGGGTCTTCGACAAGGCCCTGGACGCTTCCCGGACTGCAGCATCGAGCGAAGGCCAAGAGAATGACCGCACTCGTGGAGTCGATGAACGCGGCGGAGCAGGCGCTGGCCACGCCATCAAGGCCTTTACCGCCCGTAGACGAAGAGACCATACGGCGGGCCGCTGCTCCCTACGTCGAGACTGGGGCCGACCCTGAGATCTTGGCAGCGATATTGATAGCCGCACACTTTCAGAAGGGCGATGACTTGGAGGTGGCGGCGGACCGGTTGTTCCCACTGGTCAACGCGCCGGATCCTTCGCCGCAGTGGTTCCACTCCCCATGGACCCGTGTCCAAATGACGACCATGGACAGGAGCGCACGTCTTCGCACGGTCAACGCCGCCGTCGACTACTTTTTCGGCAACAAGTCTCAGCGCGGCGCCTTTTCACTGAGTACCTCGGCCTAAGGGCGAGTGGTGGAAAGGCCTCAAGGCGAGAAAGGTATAGCCCACGGGATGAACGAACAAGAACTCGAAGCAGCGCGGATCTCCTGCGAGCAGATCATCGACCGCGTCAGCGAAGCCTTCGTTGGAAATCGCTTGCTGTTGCGCAAGATGCTCGCGGCGGCTTTAGCCAACGGCCACGTGTTGTTCGAGGACTACCCGGGGTTGGGAAAGACCTTGCTGGCCAAGGTGTTCGCCCGGAGCATTGGCAGCGACATCAAGCGCGTGCAGTTCACCCCCGACCTGCTGCCATCGGACATCTTGGGGGTAAACGTGTGGAGGCAGAACGAAGGAACGTTCCAGCTGGTCAGGGGGCCGGTTTTCACCAACGTGCTGCTGGCCGATGAGATCAATCGCGCTCCTCCCAAGACTCAGTCAGCCCTCCTGGAGGCGATGGAGGAGCGGCAGGTGACCATCGATGGGACGACCCTCCCTCTCGACCTCCCATTTGTGGTCATCGCGACGCAGAACCCTATCGAGCAGGAGGGCACCTATCCGCTCCCTGAGGCGCAGTTGGACCGTTTTCTGATCAAGCTGACCACAGGCTATCCCGGAAACCGGCAGATGGAAAACAGCATCCTCCAACGACGGATCCAGTGGCAGAAGGACGACCCGACGTCCGACGTGAAACCGGCGGTGAAGTTGAAGCGGTTCGTGGAGCTACAGCGCTGCGTGGAGACCGAGATCTACACCGACCACGTGATCATCGACTACATAACCCAGTTGGTCAGGCTTTCTCGCGAACACCCCAAGGTGGCTATCGGGGCCAGCCCACGGGGCGGGCTGGCCCTGCTCAGAGCCTCGCGGAGTATGGCCTTGATTCATGGCCGGGACTTTGTCGTCCCCGACGATGTGAAGATGGTCGTCTCCGACGTCCTGTCTCACCGCATCATCCTCAACATCGAAGACACGTTAGAGGGGGTCCGGGGCGAAACGATCATGGAGGAAGTGTTGCAACAGGTGCCGGTCCCCAGTGAGATAGGACAGGCGGCCTCATAGTTTTGTTCCGTCCATCCCTGATCAGTTGGATCGCCCTCTCCTCAGCCCTGCTAGTGCTTGGGTTGGGTCTGGGGAATGCGGTGCTGCTAACCGGAGCGGTTTTTGTTCTGCTTTCGGCATTGCTCGCCACGGCCCTACCCCCACCCTCCGGCATCGTCATCGAGAAGAGCCTGCCCCGGGCGACGTGCTGGGCGGGGGATACCCTCACGGTAGGCCGCCAACTGACCATCCGAGACGGGATCGGGCCCGTCTTCGTCTACGACATACTCCCTTCCGAGTTACGGATCACGGGAGGAAACAACCTGCGGGTGCTGTGGAAATGGCCGGGTAAGAAGACGTTCGACATCTCTTACGAAATCCAATTTCCCAGGCGGGGCCTCTTCATCCTGGAACGGAGCGGTTGGGAATCGCGGGCCCCCTTCGAGGTCAAGCGAGGGACGTCCGGCGTCGGTGGAGAGCGCTTCGAGATCTCAGTGGCTCCCAGAATGCGGGGCGTGGCGCGGCTCAACGAGATCCGCGCCACCACCAAGAACACCCGCCTCCTCGGCGACATCGCCATGACGGGGGCTTCCACCAACGAGTTCCGCGAGCTTCGCCCCTACCAGCCGGGCGACCCCATGAAACGGATCAACTGGAAGGCCAGCGCCCGCGGGGCGCGGGGCGACAACCTCCCCTTCGTCAACGAGCCGGAGCCGGAGGCGCGAAGGGCCGTCTGGATCTTTCTGGATATGGCAACGTACATGGACGTGGGAGTGCCCTTGTCGAGCCCACTAGAAAACACGGTCGAGGCTTCGGGCACGCTGGCCCAGTATTACCTCTCCAAGGGATCGACTTTGGGCGCTTACGCCTACAACACGTCCGGCGGCACAGGCGAGTTGCTTTCGCCTGAAGCGGGAGGCAAGCAGTTCAGCCGGCTCATGCGGATGCTGACCGGCCTGAAGCCGGGCCAACCCCAAGAAGACCTGGTGCGGGCGGTGGAGTGGTGCAAGGACTTCCTCTTTCAGTTGCGCCCCGAAGTGTTCATCATCACCCGCCTAGACGTCCACTATTCCAGGCCGGGGGAGGTCACCGAGTCTTTCGAACGCTTCATGGCAGGAGTGAAACGCCTGATCTTCCTGAGGGCCCGGTCGCGGAGACGGGGCAGCGTCTGCGTCGTGCATGTGGGCCCAAAGGAACCAGCGCACGACACCCGTACGCCAGTTCTCACCAGATGGGAGACGCGCGTCGTGGCGGGGATGCTGCGTAACGCGGGAGCCTCCGTAATCGAATGGGAACCCGCACGCGAGGAGTTCACGTCGGTGTTGGTGCGACAGATGAATGTCTTTAGATAGCGCCGACAGGGGAGCGCACAGTTGAAAATCGTCGCTGCGGAATCGCTGCTCCTAGCAGGGCTCCTGCTTCTATCAGCCTACGGCCTATGGGCCTTCGTCTCCCTTGAGGAGGTACAGCAGTACGCGTGGGTCGAGGCCTTGGCGGAGCGGTTCCCCGAATATGGGTCCAAAGAGCTGGCGCTGGCGGTGCCCACATGCGTCGCCGTTTACTGGGGTCTTCACCTTCTGGGCACCAACAACCTCGCATTCTGGTCGATGGCGCTGTTGGTCATGCTTCCCCAAGGCCCCACCATCTGGGCGCACAACCAATTTGCGTGGTTCAACTTCTTCGGAGTCCAGGCCGGTCTGGAGACGGCCCACCCCCAACTCTGGCAAGCTACGCTGTTCCTAGCATCCCTGGTCGGCTTGGTGGGCCTCTATCGGGCCATCGGCCTGAGGAAGCTGGACCGGCAGCTCGAGTCGCAGCACGCAGACGCTACCGATCGGAAGCGCATCTTGCTCTTCGAGACGTTGATGTTGCTCGGCCTGGTCGGCGCCGGGCTGTCGCTGGCTTTCCTAATGGTGGTCGGCGCCAACGCGTTGGGCAAGCTGGATTTCTTACTCGACTGGTCACCGTGGGGTGTGCTGACCATCGGCGCCGGGGCGACCATCCTGCTCATTCTCACACTGGTCTTGTGGTTCCGCTCCCGCGAAGGCCCGGACACGTCCGGGGCGGAGCACGCCGTAGCGCCTGTCGTCCGGCCGCGAGCGAGACGGACTCGGCCGCGACGCCAGTCCAATTCGCTGTGATCACGGGCACGTATCGCCTTGCACCCAGGCGATTCCCCGGAGCCATGCCTGGAACTCTACGTCGGTAGGCGCGCAAAGCCCAGCATTGTCGTAGAATTGGACGTTCTCTAGCCCGGTCAGTCGTGTCAGGCTCGATGGAAGGCTTCCTGTCAGTTGGTTGCTTTCAAGCCGCAGGAGCCTCAGATTGGCGAGGTCAGCTAGCTGAACGGGAACGGGCCCCATCAGTTCGTTCTTCCCGAGCCATAGACCCAGGAGGAACGAGAGATTGGCGAGTTGCGGTGGAATCGTCCCCGTCAGCTGGTTGCGGCTGAGGTCCAGTTCGTTCAGGTTGGACAGGTTGCCAAGTTGCGACGGGACCGGCCCTGTCAATTCATTGGCGTAAAGCAACAGCAACAGCAGGTTGGATAGGTTGGCGAGTTGCAGCGGGATCGATCCCGACAGTTGGTTCCCGCCGAGCCACAACTCGCGCAGGTTGGAAAGGCCGGCAAGTTGCGGGGGCACCGGCCCCCTCAGTTTGTTTTGGCTGAGCCTTAGCCCGATAACGCTGCCGGCGCTGTCGGTGGCAACGCCGTACCATTCACTTAGCGGCCTTTCGCTTAACCAGTTGGTGCTGTTCTTCCAGTTAGGACCATCGGTGGCATTGTAGATCGCCACGAGCGCGGCCCTGTCCCGGCTTGCGGAGGACATGGCGGGATCAGCTGTGCCCGGGCACCTGTCTCCGTACACCCCGCCAATCGTATTGAGCCACGCCTGGAACGGGGCGTCATCCGGCACGCACAGCCCAGCGTTTCGGTCGTAGGAGAAGCGTCTTAGTGCCGTCAGTGCTCTCAGACTTGAAGGAAGCACTCCGGTCAATCGGTTGGAGGTGAGACTCAGAGTATATAGGCTGGAGAGCTTGGCGAGTTGCGGGGGAATCGGCCCTGTCAGTTCGTTGCTGTCAAGCCACAGCTTGCGCAGGTTAGACAGATTGGCGAGTTGTGGGGGGATAGCCCCTGTTAGTCCGTTGTTGGGGAGTGCCAGTTCAGTAACGCGCCCATCCCTATCTGTGGTAACGCCGGACCACTCCGCCAGCGGTCTGTCGCTCAACCAGTTCGTGTTGCTCTTCCAATTGGGCCCGTCAGCGGCTTCGTAGAGGGCTACAAGCACGGCCCTGTCGGGGCTTGAGGTGGGCGTGCCCGGGGTGGGCGTGGGGGTGGGTCGTGGCCTTGGGGTCGGGGTCGCCGTTCCGGCGATAGCTGTGGGCGTGGGCCGCGTTGTTGGTGTCGGCGCCGGTGTCACAAAAATGACCGCTCGTGTCGGTGTGGCGGTTGGCGTCCCAGAGGGACTGGCGGTTGTTGGGGTCTTGGTAGGCCCAGCCTCGGATGTTGGAAGCGGCTCCGGCAAGACGTCGCACGCCGAAAGGATTGCCAAGCACAGCAGCAGTGCACACCAGAAGGCGGCCCGCCAGATTGAAGACGCGCCTCCCCCACAGCACGGGTGTTCAGGGCGTGGCTCTATCATCAGATCGAGATGCGGCGGTCAGGCGCATCGGTGGGCCTAGTGTAGCGTGCTAGAAAGTTTGGGGAACGACCTCAATATCTCAGCATCGGTCGGTACAACCACGAAGGCTGTTCAGCCTTCGACATGCCTGATTTGCGGGGCTCTTCGATGCCGCCAAGGGCGATCCCCCGTCACAATCGAACGTGGGGACAGTCCGGCCCCTACTTTCACACCTCCCAAAAGGCAGGTCGGCCATGGTGGTCGCCGGCGCAAGGGGAAGGTGGCTGGCAGTCCAGTACTGTCTACCATCAACTACAGCCGGAAGTGGTGGACCGAACTTGACGTCAGGCAGGGCGATCTTCGCGATGCGGCTGGCCCTCACAGGCTCACGAAGCTCTGCTACCTCACGTTTATGACAGGGCGGTATGGGCGGTGCCAAATGCTCCCATGCCTGCGCAACCCGACCCCGGCGCGTCTCGCCACGGATGGCGGCTACTAGCGGTAGTTGCGCCGTAGCTCGGAGACGTACCGGCGGCCCAGGCCGTCCGCGTTGTCGTCGAGCCAATCGGCCAACCTAGTCTTGCCGGTCGGCGCTGCGCCGGATGTCAGCAGGCCAGCCATCAGGCCGTCAACCTCGTCGCGGGTGAGCGCAACGTCCCGCATCAGCAGGCCGACCAGTCCGGTCAAGGCGAGGCCCACGGATGGGGGCGTGTGCAGGAACCGGGCGCGGACACCCATCGCGGAGGCCAGCAGGCGAAGCAGAGCCTCGAAGGAGAACGTCTCCGGCCCGGCTGCATCGGCGATGGAGTCCTTGCTTTGAGAACCAGCCTCCACCGCCTGCGCCGCAAGGTCTTCGGTGTAGACGGGTTGAACCGGGTAGTCGCCGCTCCCATAGACGGGGAAGACCGGAAAGCGCCGCAGCGCCCACGCCACGTTGTTGATTAGCAGGTCGCCCGCGCCGAAGACCAGGGTCGGCCTGATGATGGCATAGGGGACGCTGAGGCTCTTCAGCATGTCCTCCACCTGCCCCTTGCCCCTGAAGTAGGGCAGCCCGGACTCGGTTGAAGCGTTCGCCACTGAGAAGTGGACTACCCTGTCGACGCCCGCGCTCTCAGCAGCCTCGAACAGCGCATTCGAGTTCTCGACCGCCAGGTCGAAGGTGGTCCGGCCCCGTGGGAACCGCACCCAGTAGGTGTTGTAGAGGACGCCTGCTCCCTGCATCGAACGGCGCAGCCCATCAGGGTCGGAGAAGTCCAGAGGGGCCGTTTCCACCAGGTCGCCGAAGGAGTCCCCTCGATCCGGGCGACGGGTCAGGGCCCTTACGCGGACGCCTTGGTCAAGCAGACGGCGGGCGACGTACTTCCCGGTGTAGCCGAAAGCGCCGGTGACAACGGCCAGATCGGGGTGCGTCATCGTATCCGGCTCTTTATTGGGGTAGGAGAATAGCGGCTCAGGCAATTGCGGGCGGCTCCGGCCATATTTGCTTGCCCTTCGCGACGCGATGATGGGGTCGCCGAGGCTGTTCGACATCGACTATCGGGGCGGAGATGAATTGGAGATCGTGCTTGAGGCTTCCATCGGCCAGTATGAGCGGCGCCTGACGCCGGATTCCACGTCCGGCCCGTACCAAGCCGTTCGCGCGCTTCTAGTCTACAAGGAGTCGCCATGCCCGCCTCCGCCCGCATGGCACACGGCAGGGCTGGCCGGCCTGCCCGCTTCATTAGGTTCGCGTCGAGAGGGCGCGAAGCGTGGGCAGGATCTCCTTATCTTGTCTGGGCGGCAGCTACTGGCCAGACCCCGAGTCGCCGTCGCCCGCGCCGAGGTCATTAGCGACGACGTTGGGTTGGCGCCCTCGCCGGCTAGCGCCAGCACATGACACACGGGGCAGAACGCGAAAACATCGGAGTCACGGTGAATCGGCAGATACTGGACTCTTTCTCGCCCACGTTGCGGACGAAGATGATCGAGCGCACGACGGCTGGTACGGCTTTCGTGCTCAACATGATCTTCCAGGACGAGCCGCTGCGGAACGCGCGGCTTCTGTTCACCAAAGACGGCCCGTTGTCCTACCTCCATGACCCCTCGGTGCAGGAATACCTCGACGCCGCCGCGAGCGAGACCGACGAGGCCAAGCGCTTCGAGCATGCCCGGGCGCTGGGCCAACGCTTCATCGACCAGCGGCTGGGCATCCCCCTCTTCTCCACCAACGGAACTTGGGGCGCCGGCGACCGTATCGAAAGCTGGAACGCTATTGCCGGCAGACCGTACTTCAACAACGTAGAGGAGATCACGCTCTCCTCCTAGGTACGGATTTGATCCCCTTCGGGCGGTGGAGCCCCCCAAGTTTGGGGGGCTCCACTCGTTTCGGCGCCGCCATCGCCACCGCGGGAACACCGACTTGCCCGCGCTCGGCTTCCCTTTGACAGCCATGAGGCGCGGTACGCCGCAGATGCCCGACGCAAAGCGTCAGCGTTTCCACTCGCCGCCCTTCGAAGCATTGGGGCCTTCTTCACCGGCTCGTGGGAGGTTCTCCACTTGCGGATTCCGGCTCCGGTGGCGGCGTGGACTCCGGCTCCGGTGGTGGTAGCGGCCTACTAAGAACCTAGCCGCCGGGGAAGTCATAGCGGTTGATCAGGTCGGCAATCTCAGCGATCACCAGAACCAAATACGGACGGCGACCCACCAGCAGTTCGACGACTGGCAACGCGACCTCGACAAGTAAAAGACCCTCGGCCGGCACTTAGGCTAGGGCGGCCGACAGCCGGGCACCGTCTATCGTTAAGTCAGGCCGGAAGTGGTGGGCCGAACTTGATGGTAGACAGAACCACGTTCGAGTTGGTGCCCACGATATAGGATCAGGGATGCGAGGGCCGAAGGCAGTGGGCACGGTTGCGGAGCGCGTCAAGCGGCCGACTCACGACACTGCCTCCCAGAGAAGTGCGCTAACGACACCTGCTGCACCGCCGACGCCTACAATGCCCCTGGCGAGACAAAGCAGCGGCCCCGTCGTGCCCCTTTGGTACTTGCTGAGCCTTACGGCACCTGCCGCGCCGCCGTCCATCTGATGCAGGCCGTGGCGAAGCGGTAGACCTTTAGCGCACCCAAGCTCCCGAGATCTCCACTGCTCCGGGTCAATCTCGTTCCCAAGAGCGATGAGCATCTGGTCCTTGTGCATTTCCTCATTCGCGCTCGCTGCTCTCGCCGCCTTGATGGTGCGGCATGGCAGCACCGGCCTGGTTCCGCCAGTTAGCAGTGTTCGGGACGAGAGCGATGTCGCGGCGCGTCGGTTGCCGGCGTTCGCCCCAGCCGGTAGCATCCCTCCATGGAGGCCCCCCGCTTCTTTACTGCTGGTGGTATCGAGACGCGCTACTACGAGGCCGGCGCCGGCGAGCCGCTCGTCCTGCTGCATGGTGGCCAGTACGGCGCCGTCTCCGCGAGCTGCGCCGAGGACTGGGAGCCGGTCTTCGACGGGCTGGCCCGGCGATTCCGCGCCATCGCCCTCGACATGCTGGGCCAAGGGTTCACGGCGAACCCCCGGACCGATGACGCCTACGTAATCGGCTCCACGGTCGGCCACATCGTCGCTTTCATGGACCGGCTTGGCATCGAGAAGGCGCACCTGGCGGGGCACTCCAGAGGCGGGTACACGGCACTGCGCATGGCCATGGAGCATCCCGACAGGGTCCATACCGTCATCGACGTGAGTAGCGCTTCCTTTGTTCACGAGGTCATGGACCGCTACGCCGAAGTCCGGCGCCAAGCGAACCGGCACGACGACCCAAGGATGTGGCTGCGGGCATACCTGACCGGCAACTCCTACGCCGGGGAGCACGTCACCGAGGAGTGGCTGGACGTCAAACTACGGATCAAGGACCTCCCGGAGCGCCAGGTTACGGCCGAGAAGATGGGTCGCCTTGGAGACCAGTTCTCCGACGACATCGAACGGCGTCAACGAGAATGCCGCGAATGGGTCGAGGAGGGCCGCTTGGTCTCACCCACGCTGATCGCCTGGGGCTACAACGATCCGACCGCCGGATGGGGCGATGCCGGCTTAGAAACCGTAGACCTCATCCTGAACAACAACCCCAACTCGCGCGCGGTCGTGTTCAATCAAGCTGGCCACTACTGTTACCGTGAACAGCCGAAGGCATTCGTCGCCGCCGTCGGAGGGTTCGTCGAGTCGTTGGGCTGAGACCGCGCCGGTTGCCGAAGGGCTATAGCAGGAGGGAACGCATGGGCAAGACCATCGTGACGCACATCGATGACGCGCCTTGGGTGCGGGGAGAGCCGCGCGTCCCAGGCGGCCCCCTGACCCGGTCCGGGCAGTTCATCGGCGACGAGAAGGAAGGGCCGTGGATCCACGTCAACTCCTTGCCTGCCGGCACGGTTTTCGAGACTCATAGCCACGATCAGGACGAGGTGGCCTACATCATCGAGGGCGAGCTCGACTTGGGGGACGGCGCCCACGGCCCGGGCACGGTGATCTATATGGAACGCCATACCGAGTACGGCTTTACCGCGGGCCCCAAGGGCGTCCGGTTCCTCAACATCCGCACGGGGCCCGCTCATACCTTCAGGGACGGAAAGGTCGTGGTCAGGCCGGGGGCGTGATCGACGCCTGGGCGGGACACCCGGCAAAGGAGGGCACGGTGCCGGCAAAGGATGCGGATGGACAGGAGCCGATGACGGCCTTCAAGTACGAGGCTCTTCAACTCGACGAGGGCCGGCCGAAGAAGCTCCGCTTCCTCCACAAAGGAAGCCTCCTTCAGGTGGAGATGCAGCTGGTCGGGCCCGGCGGTGAGACCAACCTCCACGCGCACACCGGGCAAGAGGAGACCTGGATCGTGCTCAAGGGGGCGGCGCGCTTCCACGGCCAGGAACCCGGCGAGACGTGGCAGCTCGGCCTGTTCGACGGCATCTTCATCCCCCAGGGGACTCCGTATTGGTTCGAGTCCGTTGGGGACGAGCCGCTGGAGATCTTACGCGTGTCGGCGCGCGACCCGAACGCGCGGGACGAACGGGTCAACTACGAAGCGCTCAAGGGGTGGCAGGGGCACTTGGGCGGCAGGGCGGCCACCGACGCCGAGAGCGTACGTTAGGGCCGGCTCTTCCCCACCTTTTTGCGGTTTGCCACGGAGTTGCGGCTTCTATATGCTCCGGTCACGTGTTCGTGGGCATGACTCAATCGTCTGGAGGCGGAATGAGCGTTGAGCCGGATCTTCACTTCGACGTCCTCGTCGTCGGGGCGGGGAACGCCGGGCTGTGCGCGGCGCTGGCGGCGGAAGAACTCGGCGCCCGCGTGGGTGTGCTGGAGAAGGCGCCCCGGGAGTTCAGGGGCGGGAACAGCGCCCTGACGGGACATATGCGCTTCGCCTTCAACAGCGTTGACGACATCGCCCCGCTGATCAACGACCCCTATCCGAGCGATCTGCAGAATATCGCCGAACACCTCCCGCACCGGACGGAAGCCGAGCTCTTCGACGAGATCATGACCGTCACCGACGGCTACGCCGACACAGAGCTGGCCGATACTCACGTCAGCAAGTCGTACGAGACGGTTCGCTGGCTGCGCTCCAAGGGGCACGACTGGGTCCCGATCTACGCCACGGCCACCCACGGCGGCAACGTCGTGATGATGAACGGCGGGGGGCACGGGTTCCAAGAGCGCAGCTTCGGCTATCTGGAAGGCGCCGGGGTGCCCATCTACTACGACACCAGCGCGACGGAGCTCATCGAGGACAAGCAAGGGAGGGTCATCGGCCTACGGGCACTGTCACCCGACGGCTATCGGACCATCCATGCCTCGTCCGTGGTCCTGAGCTGCGGCGGGTTCGAGAGCAACCCGGAGATGCGCGCCCGTTATCTCGGCCCCGGCTGGGACACCGTCAAGATGCGGGGGGTTCCCTACAACACCGGCGACGGTCTGCTGATGGCCATGGGCATCGGCGCTATGCCCTATGGAAGCTGGACGACCTGTCACGCGTCGCCCCAGGACATGAACCGTCCGCTGTACACGCTTCCCGGCTCGGGGAGCCGCGGTTGGAACCGCTACTCCTATCCCTTCTCGATCATGGTCAACGTTTATGGGGAGCGGTTCGCCGACGAGGCCTTCGACGTGCGGGGGCGGACCTACGCGAGGATGGGCAAGTCGATCCTGGCGCAGCCCGCGGGCACGGCGTTCCAGATTCTGGACGCGAAGGCCCGGAAGATGCAGCTGCTGCCGGAGTACGATCAGGCGTCTGGGGCGAAGGCGGGCACGTTGGAGGAACTGGCCGACAACCTGGGCGTCGACCCCGAGGGCCTGGTGCGCACCGTCCGCGAGTTCAACGCCGCGGTCCAGCCGGGGGAGTACGACCCCAGCCCGTACCGGACGGACGGGAAGAGGACCGAGGGCCTCGGCGTGCCCAAAAGCAACTACGCTGTTCCAATCGACGAGCCGCCCTATGAAGGGTTCGGGGTGATCTGCGGGATCACTTTCACCTATGGGGGCCTGAAGGTCGATCCCAAGACCGCGCAAGTGCAGCACGTCGCGGGGCGGCCCATTCCCGGGCTGTACACCTCCGGCGAAATGCTGGGGGGCCTTTGGCATACGAACTACGCCTCCGGCTCGGGCATGATGGCCGGTTCCACCTACGGCCGCATCTCCGGCATCAGCGCCGCCAAAGCCGCCCTGGGCGAATGATCGCCATGGGATGGACCCGGCGTCGGCTCGGACGATGATTGAGTCGAAGGGCGCACCGCCAACGGCCAAGGCGGCGGGAGGATCCGGCGCCGGTCCTACGAGGCTACTGGCCGAATTCGCCGTGTCGACGACGTACGAGCAACTTCCCGACGCGCCCATAGCGGCGGCGAAGACCATCATCATCGACGGCGTGGCCAACGCGCTCGCCGGATCGGCGGAACCGCTCGCAGGTCACATCAAACGCTACGTCGAGGCGCTCGGAGGGAGCCCCCATTGCGCCGTGGCGGGAACGGCCTTGCGGACCAACGCGCCAACCGCCGCGTTCGCCAACGGTGCGTTTCTGCACTGCCTCGACTATGAGGTGCAGGGCATCCCTTCCAGTCATGGCACGTCCAGCATCCTGCCGCCCATCCTGGCGTTGGCCGAGCAATTCAAACTGTCGGGGCGAGCCCTGCTCGCGGCGTTCGTCGTCGGCTGGGAAGTCCAGCAGCGCCTCGCCGTCGCGGGACTGGCCGGGAACCTGCGCGGCTTTCACCCGCCGGGGGTGTACGGCCCACTGGCCGCCGCCGCCGCGGCCGCGAATATCCTGGGCCTCAACGCCGCGGAGACCGCGATGGCCTTTGGCATAGCCGCCTCGGGCACAGGCGGCCTGTTCGCGAACAACGGCACCATGACCAAGTCGGCCCACCCCGGCGGCGCCGGGCGGACCGGCGTGGAAGCAGCGCTCCTGGCCGCCGACGGCTATGGCGCGAACGACGAGGTCCTCGAGGTCGAGGAGGGCTACGTCGCGGCGTTCTTCGGTAACGACTTCGATTGGCCGGCACTGACGGAGGGTCTTGGCGAGCGCTACAATCTGGTCGAGCGCGGCTTCAACATCAAGCGCTATCCCGCACAGATCTATATGCAATGGGCCATCGAGGCCGTGGCCACGCTGCGGGAGCGTCATCGGCTTCGCCCGGAAGATATCGACTTCCTCGAGATGGAGGTGCCGGGCCGACGGGGCTACGTCTTCCGTCCACGGCCGAAGAGCGGGTTGGACGGCAAGTTCAGCTTCGAGTACTGTTCCGCCGTTGCCCTCCTTCACGGCCACCTGGGCATCGACGACTTCACCGACGCCGTCCGGTTCTCTCCCGAGGTCGAGGAGGCGCTGACCAAGGTGCGGATCGTCAAGAACCCTGAGACTCCGACGGTCGCGCCGGGGCTGTGGGTGGAGGCGCGGGCGCATCTGAACGACGGAAGCGTCGTCACCGAGCGCTGCACCGGCTACCAGGGCTCCATCATCAATCCCATGAGCCGGGAAGAGCTGTACCGCAAGTTCCGCGGCTGCGCCGGGCGCGTCCTGCCGGCGGACGTGGTGGAGAGAGGAATCGCAACGCTGGAGGGCTTGGAGAAGGAGCCCAACATGGACGAGATCGTGCGGCTCATCAGCGTCTCCTAGACGCCGGCGACGGTGCGCGCTCCGCGCCGATAACGAGCGGGAGGACGTATGGGAGCAACGGAAGAACGACTAGCGGAGTTCGTCGCGGAGACGGATGTGGAGAGCATTCCGCCCGAGGCATTCCGGGCCGCCCGGGACGCGACCTTCGATTGCCTGGGGGTGACGCTGGCCGGTGCCGCGGAATCTCTCGGCGGGATGATCATGTCGTTCGTGGAGGAGGAGGGCGCGGCCCCCGTCTCCACCATCGTCGGCTCGCGCCTGCGAACTTCGCCCTATCTCGCCGCGCTGGCGAATGGGACCCTCGCCCACGCGCTCGACTACGACGACGTGGGCGGACTCGGCCATCCTTCCGTCGCCCTCACACCCACGGTGCTCGCTCTGGGCGAGAAACTCGGCTCCTCCGGGCGCGACGTCCTCGAGGCCTACGTCATCGGGTTCGAGGCGGCCACCCACATACGGGCCGGATCGTCGTACGTCCAGGGCATCCGGGGCTTTCACAATACGGGCGTGTTCGGGACCATCGGGGCAACGGCCGCCGCGGCCCGTCTGCTGCGCCTCGACCGGCGCCGCACGTTGATGGCGCTGGGCCTTTCAGGATCGATGTCCAGCGGCATCGTCCAGAACTTCGGCACGTATGCGAAACCGCTGCACGCCGGCATGGCCTGCCGGGCAGGGGTGCTCGCCGCCACGCTGGCGGAAAAGGGGTGGACGGCCACCGACGCGTTCATCGAGAGCGGCTTGGGATGGGCTCACGCCTATCTTGGCGCGGGCAACTACGAGCCCTCCCGGATGGTCGCCGACCTAGGAGAACGGTGGACCGTTCTCGACTCGATCGTCGTCAAGAAATACCCGTGCTGTGGCTCCAACCACTCCGCCCTCGACTCTCTCCTCTCCCTGATGAACGAACATGACGTCACCCTGGACGACGTGGAGAAGGTGGAGGTTGAACGGCTGCCGGCCATCAGCCACGTGCTGCTGTATCCCGAGCCGTCGTCGGGCTTTCAGGGCAGATTCTCCATTCACTACAACATGGCAGTGGCGCTCATGGACCGGAAGGTCGTCATCGAGTCCCATACGGACGAGCAACTGCGGCGGCCGGAATACGCCGAGGCCTTGGATAAGATCGACATCAAGGTGATGAGCAGTTGGGACCCCCACTACGAGCCCGGCCCCCGCGAGAACCCCGTCACCCTGCGGCTCAAGGATGGACAGGTCTTCCGGCGGTCGACGAACCGGCACCAGATGCACGGCTCGCCGAGCGACCCGCTGAGCGAGAGCGAATTGAAGGACAAGTTCCGGAATTGCGCGAGGCTGGCTCTCCCGGAGGGCCAGGTTGAAGAGGCCGTCCGGGCATGCTGGGAGTTGGACGGCGCGGCGAACGTGTCCGAGACCCTTCGAGCCCTGACGCCCGCCGGATAGCGCGGAGGAGGCAGGCAAATGAAACGCATCGACGTGCACGCCCACATCATCCCGTCGTGCGTCTACGTGGGGTCCGAGCGGGATGGGCACTGGCACGGCAACCGCATCGAACAGGACGATGCGGGGCGGGACGTGCTCGTGGCCAGGGGACGCAGGCCACGGGTCACGCCACCCAGCATGCGCTACACGCCGTCCGAGCGCGCGCAGGCCTTGGACGCAATGAACGTGGACATGCACCTGTTGTCGCTGGACCCGCACTTGCTGGACTACGAGGAAGGTATCGATACGGCGTTGGCGGGCTTCCGGGAGATCAACGACGATATGTCCGCCTACGCCCGAGCCCAGCCGGACCGCTTCATGGGGCTGGCGACGCTGCCGATGCAGGACGGCGTCGCCGCGGCGGAGGAGCTGGAGCGGGCCGTCACCGAGCTAGGGCTGAAGGGCATGGAGCTGTGCGCCGGCATTCGCGGGGGCGGCCTAGACGACCCCGCGTTCGACCCGGTGTGGGCCGTGGCCGAGCGCCTGGACGCCGCGATCTTCGTCCACCCCGACCCCAACGCCCCCATCCCCCTGGAGCGAATGCCTTTCCTCTTCAACCTCATTGGCAATCCGATCCAGACGACGCTCGCGGTGTACTCCGTGATCTTCGGCGGCGTGCTCGACCGCTTCCCAAACCTGAAGTTCTGCTTCGCCCACGGCGGCGGCCTCGCCTGTTACGCGATGCCCCGGGCCGAGGTCCACGGATATCTGCAACGGCCCCAGGCCAAACAATCGATCAAAGCCCCGCCCAGCGAGTACCTGCGGCGGATGCGCTACGATACCGTCACGCATTCCGGCGAGAACCTGCAGTACCTCGCGGAGCGCGCGGGAGTCGAGAACATCGTCATGGGCTCCGATTTCCCCTTCGACGCCTGCTACGCCGACCCGGTGGCATGGGTCCAGGATGTCGAATGGCTTACCGACGCCGAACGGGAGGGCGTCCTAGGGGGCAACGCGGAGCGGTGGCTCGCGATCTGATGGGTTGGCCGGTCAGGCCGACACCCGCGACGCGGCGGCCTTGACGCACCTGCGGGCGAGCACGCCGGCGACATCCTTGCGGTACTCGCTCGTTGCGTGAACGTCGCCGTCCGGCTCGATCTCGTCGGAGACCAACTCCCGCAGCTCGTTCAATGCCTCCTCGTCGATCGCACTCCCGACCAATCGCGCCTCGGCCCGTGTTGCTCTGACGGGCGTGTCGCCGACGCCGAACAGAACGATGGAGGCTCGCTCGCAAAGGCCGCTCCGGCCCTTTTCGATCACCGCGCACACCCCCGCCAGGGCGTAGTCGCCGTGACGGATCGCGAGCTCCTCGAAGCCCCATCCCGCTCCGTTTGGCCACGGAGGGAACCGGACTTCCGTCAATAGCTCGGTGGGCTCCAGCTGAGTCGTAAAGTAGGTCTCGAAGAAATCCTCCGCCGCGAGAACGCGCTGCCCCCCCGTGCTCGCGGCCACGAGCTCCGCGCCAAGCGCGACGGCGACGGCGGGAAGCTCGGCGGCGGGGTCGGCGTGGGCGATGCTGCCGCCGACGGCGCCGCGGTTTCGGATCTGGAAGTGACCGATGTGCGGAATCGCCGCAAAGAGCAGTGGGGCGCTGTCCCGGAGCCCCGATAGGCGCTCTAGGGTCCGCACTCGTGTCATCGCGCCTACTCGCAAACCCCCGTGGGGGCTTTCCTCGACGTACGCCATGCTCGCGACGCGGTTGAGATCTACGATGACCTCGGGCTGGGCAAGCCGCATGTTCACCAGCGGCATCAGGCTTTGGCCCCCGGCCAGGGCCTTGGCGTCGTCGCTGTATTGATCGAAGAGGCTCGTTGCCCCCTCTAGGCTCTCCGGCGCGTGGTAGTCAAAGCGGTGGGGCTTCATGGCGGCGAGCATAGTATAGCCGTGGCCGCGGCGTGCCGATCTTCAGGAATTTGGAGCGCTTGACCTGACGGATGCCGCCCGATACGCTCCCGTGGCCCCAGGAATCCGTCGTATTCGGATGGAGTCCAGCGATGGCGAAAAACAGCCCTCCGGAAAAGGAGCACCTGCAACAGATGCTCACCGGCCGGGCCGTGGCGTTATTCGGAGAAGAGCGTGCCCAAGTCCTGGCGGGGGTGATCGCGGACACGGCCGAAGTGCTGTCTCAGTTGGCGGCAAGTCCGCCCGAGCAGGAGGAGGAGCCTGACTACTGGGAGTAGGCCCGTCATGCCGGACGTCCACGAGCTCACTCTTGTTCAGGCCGCCGAAGCCATACGCAGCGGCGAGATCTCGCCGACGTCGCTGGTCGGCGCGCTCCTTGACCGCATCGACCGGCTCGATCCCGTGCTCCAGGCATGGGTCACGGTGGACCGTGAGGGCGCCATGCGGACCGCGGGGGAACGCGAGCGCCAGCTTCAACAAGGGAAAGTCCTTGGCCCACTCCACGGAATTCCAATCGGCGTGAAGGACATCTTCCACGTCGAGGGGCTGCCGACGATCGCCGGCTCGTCCCTCTACGCAGACCGGGTCTCGTCCTACGACGCAACATCTGTCGCCAGATTGAAGGACGCGGGGGCCATCGTTCTCGGCAAGACGGTCACCTGCCAGTTCGCCTCCACCGATCCGGGGCCTACGCGCAACCCCTGGAACCCCGAGCACACGCCGGGCGGATCGAGCCAGGGCTCGGGTGCGGCGGTCGCGGCCGGCATGTGCTTCGGCGCTCTTGGGACGCAGACCGGCGGATCGGTGCTCAGGCCCTCGACGTACTGCGGACTCGTCGGCCTCAAGCCCACCTACGGCCGGATCAGCCGGCACGGCGTCCTTCCCCTCTCCTGGTCCATCGACACCGTCGGCGTCCTTTGCCGGTCCCTGGAGGACGCGGCGACCCTGCTGCAGTGCATGGCGGGCCGCGACGAGGCCGACTCCAGCTCCTCACGCCACCCGGTGGACGACTACGTGGGAGCGCTCGAGACGCGCACCTCGCCACCCCGCCTCGGCCTCGTCCGCGACTACTTGGAAGAAGCGGAACCGGAAGTGCGCAGCCGCACCGAGGCGGCTGCCGAGCGGTTGGCCAGGGCTGGCGCCACCATCGTGGAGACGCGCATGCCCGGCAGCGTCAACCTCGCGAAGCCCGCCCGCCACGTGGTGCACCGCGTCGAGGCGGCGGCCTATCACGAACAAGACTTCGCCCGCGCCCCGAACTCCTTCGAGCCCGAGATACGTTCCACCATCGAGTTGGGGATGCTCATCCCCGGAACGTCCTACCTGCAAGCCCAGCGATTGCGGCGCCGGTTCCGCGCCGATGCGGTTGCACTGATATCCACGGCGGACGCGCTGATCCTGCCCACGACCCCCGCGGCGGCGCCGCGAGGGCTGAAGACAACCGGCCCAGCGGGTTTCCAAGCGATGTGGACCTTCGCCGGCGTGCCCTCGCTGACGCTGCCCCTGGGCCTGGACGATCTGGGGCTGCCGCTGGGCCTGCAGATCGTCGGTCCGGCGTTCGGCGAAGCCCAGCTCCTGGCGACGGCCCGCTGGTGCGAGGATGTGCTTCAGGTCAACCTGCCGCCCCCGCCTCTTTGATTCAGCGTTATGCAGAAATACATAGCCCGCCGGCTGCTTCTCTTCATCCCCACACTCGTGCTGGGGTCGCTGGTGGTGTTCGGGATCATGCGGTTCCTGCCGGGGGACGTGGCGCTCGTCATCTTGAGCTCCGACGACTCCTCCGTCATCAGGGAGAGCGACCTCCGCGAGCTGCGGGAGAGCCTCGGCTTGGGCGACTCCCTCCCCGAGCAGTACGGCGACTGGCTCTGGAGCATGGTGTCGGGGGGCTTCGGCGGCGCGTCGCTCGTCAACGACGAACCGATCGGGGAGATTATTGCCCGCCGGCTGCCCGTCACCATCCAACTGGCCGTCTACACCATGACGCTCTCGGTCCTCGTCGCGGTCCCCCTGGGCATCATTGCGGCTGTGTTCCAAGACAAGCTCCCCGACTATCTGGCGCGGTTCGTGTCGGTGTCCGGGCTGTCGCTTCCTAATTTTTGGGTAGCGCTCCTCCTCCTCCTGATCATGGTCACGTGGTTCAACTGGTCGCCCCCGATCATCTATACGAACCTCTGGGAAGACCCATGGAACCACTTGCAGATCGCGATCTGGCCCGCCCTCATCCTCGGCTGGCAATACACCTCCTACATCTCCCGCGTCACGCGATCGAGCATGCTCGAGACCCTGCGCCAGGACTACATCCGTACGGCCCATAGCAAGGGGCTGACGGCCCTGACGGTGCTGCGCCGCCACGCGCTGCGGAACAGCCTCATCCCCGTCATCACGATCTCCGCCGCGTACCTGGGAAGCGTCCTCAGCGGCACGGTCATCTTGGAAGGGATCTTTGGCATGCCGGGCATCGGACAGGGCGTCGTCAAGGCGGCCCAGATCCGGGACTATCCTGTCATGCAGAGTCTCGTCATGCTGCTCGTGTTCATCACCCTGGCCTTGAACCTGATCGTCGACCTGATCTACGTCGTCGTCGATCCGAGGGTCAGATACAGCTAGCCCGCAGGATACTCGTGTGAACGACACGCTGATCGAAGAGTCCCCCGCAACGACGACCGCAAGGGTCGCCCGGGCTCTGTTCACGTTTGGCCGAGGCGTGCGGACCTTCGCGCGAAGGAAGCCCCTCGGCGCGCTGGGCGCGGCGGTGCTCATCCTCATGGGACTCTCGGCGATCTTCGCGCCCCTCGTCGCCACACACGACCCCGTGGCCCAAGACATCCCCAACCGTCTGAGCGGTCCCGGTTCGAGCTTCTTCTTCGGCACCGATAACTTCGGCCGAGACATGTTCAGCCGCATCGTCTACGGGGCCCGGACGTCCCTCGTAGTTGGGTTCGGAGCCGTCGCGATTGGGACCTTGGCCGGCGCCATCATCGGCGAAGTAAGCGCTTACGCCGGCGGCCCGGCGGACCTCGCAATTCAGCGCTTCGTCGACGCGATCCAGGGGTTCCCCGGCCTCATCCTGGCACTGGCGATGGTGGTGGCCCTGGGACCCTCGCTGATCAACGTAACCATCGCCATTTCCGTCTCGCTATTTCCACCTATGGCACGGCTCGCGCGCGCCGAGGCGTTGATCGCGAAAGAGCAAGACTATGTCTTGGCCGCACGCACGCTGGGGGCCTCGGCGCGGCGCATCATCTTCCGCCATATCATGCCCAATAGCCTCGCCAGCGTGATTGTTCTGGCAACGGGTTATCTGGGTACCGCGATCGTGATCGAGGCGTCGCTGAGCTTCCTGGGGCTGGGCGTCCCGCCGCCCAACCCCTCGTGGGGCGGCATGTTGCAGCTTGGCGCCCGGCAATACCAGGAGTCGGCGCCCTGGCTTACGATCTTCCCCGGCTTGGCGCTGGCCATCACGGTGTTCGCGTTCAACTTCCTCGGCGATGCGCTGCGCGACGAGATGGACCCCAGGCTGCACCGATGACCGCGCCGCCGCCGCCCCGGTTGGCTTTCCCGCATGGCCCTCCTTTCGATGAGGACAGTGGCCATGGGCTAAAATGTGTGACGCTTCGACACTGTAAGTCCCGGGCTCATGGCGGCATGTTGGCCCGGGGGAACCGGACGGTCTTGTGGAGGTAAGCGGGGAGCGCTCGGTACAAGCACCCCTCCAAGTCGTGTGGGACGCGCTTCACGACCCGGAGATACTGCGGAAATGCACGCCGGGGTGCCGGTCGCTGAAGGCGACTGAGCCAGCCGACGGCGGCGCGCAGACGGTCTACGACGCTGAGATGCAGGTGGGGGTAGCCCTGGTCAAGGGAACGTTCAAGGGAACCGTGACCATTGTCGATGAGACGCCGCTGGAGGCCTACCGTGTCGCCGTGCGCGCGTCGGGAGGCATCGGTTTCAGCCACATCGACGGCGCGCTCCGCCTCGCGCACGACGAGGGGGGGACGGCGATCACGTACACCGGCAACGCTCAAGTCGGGGGCCCAATCGCGGGCGTGGGCCAGCGCGTCCTTGGAGGGTTCGCCCGCAAGCAGATCGAGCGGTTCTTCTCCACTTTCGAGCAAGAGCTGGCGGCACGTGACGCCTGACCCGGTAACGACTGGCTAGAGAGGTCCCGCAATGCCCGAGACGCTCGCCATCTCCGTGACGGTGAACGGACGTCTGTACGAACGGTCGGTCCCCGTCCGCATGACGCTCGCCGACTTCCTTCGCGAAGAGCTCGGCCTCACGGGAACGCACCTCGGCTGCGAGCACGGCGTCTGCGGGGCCTGCACCGTCCTCTTGGATGGCGACGCGGTGCGCTCCTGCTTGCTCCTCGCCCCTCAGGCCGACGGTCACGCCGTGACGACCGTCGAGGCGCTGGCCGGCGACGATGCCCTGCATCCGCTCCAACAGGCCTTCGTCGACAACTATGCGTTGCAATGCGGCTTCTGCACCCCGGGGTTCCTCATGACGGCCTACGCCTTCCTCAAAGAGACTCCCGATCCTTCCGAGGAGCAGATCGAGTCCGCAATCTCGGGCAACATCTGCCGCTGCACCGGTTACATTCCAATCGTGAAGGCGATCCGGGCCGCCGCCGATAAGGAGTAGCCCCGCATTGATGCTTCCCTTCCCGAGCCGCCAGGAGCGCCATTGATGGTCGCAAGTTCCGAAGACCCTATTCTTCGTCCCGACCTGGAGCGCTGGGTCCAAGGCAAGGGCGAATACCTCGACGACATACGGCTCCCGGACCTTTGCCACGTCGCCTTCGCCCGAAGCCCCCACGCCCACGCCCGCATCGTCAGCATCGACGCCAGCCCCGCGATGCGGGTCCCCGGCGCCATCGACGTGGTAACCCCCGACGATCTGTCGCAATTCGCGCGCTCGGGCAACGGGGGCTTCGAAGTCGGGCCCGCCTACGGCGATTCGGAGGTCTGGGGCGGGCTTTACGACCGCCCCCCGCTCCCCATTGGGGTCACGCTCTACGCCGGCGAGGCCATCGTCGCTTGCGTCGCGGAAACGCGGTACGCCGCGGAAGACATGGCGGCCGAGGTCGTGATCGACTATGAGGCCCTGCCTCCCATCGTGGACATGGAGGCGGCGCTCCTTCCTGAGACGCCCGTGATTCACGAGCAGCTCGGGAGCAACGTCTTCTTCCGCCGCCGGTTCAAGGCCGGGGACCCGGACCGGGCCTTCGCCGAGGCCGACACGGTGCTGGAAAGGACCTTCCGCTGGGCGCGCCAGACCGTCGTCCCCCTTGAAGCACGCGGGGCCATCGGCTCCTACGACGAAAGGGCCGGACGTTTCACTGCGTGGGTATCCGTCCAGGGCCCCCACCCGGTCCGGTCGACCATTGCCGGGGCATTTGGGCTGGATGAGGCGGCCGTCCGGGTCATCTGCTCCGACGTCGGTGGAGGCTTCGGCGCGAAAGGCGCGGGCGCCGAGACCGTGCTCGTGTGCCACCTGGCCCGGCGCATTGGACGGCCCGTCAAATGGATGGAAGACCGGGTCGAGAACCTTCTCTGCGTGCAATCGAGAGACCACCTCATTCGGGTCTCGGCCGCCTTCAAGCAGGATGGCAAGCTCCTCGCGATGCGGGCCCACGCCTTAGTTGACGCCGGAGCGCATTCCCCGGCGCCCGCGGGGGTGAGCACCGAGCCGTCCATGTCCGTGCTCTCCATGCCGGGAACCTACCATCTGGACAACTTCCAGTTCGACACCACCGCAGTGGTGACGCACAAGGCCCCCTACGTGGCCTACCGGGGCGTGTCGAAACCCGTAGGCCCGTTCTTGACGGAGCGCATGATGGACATCGCCGCCGGGGCCCTCGGCATGGACCCGGCTGAAATTCGTCGGCGCAACTACATCCAGCCGAACGAGTTTCCCTACAAGCAGGTCCAGGGCTGGCTCTACGACAGCGGCGACTACCCCGGCACGATGGACCTCGCGCTCAAGCTGGCGGACTATCCCGCCCTGCGGCGCGAGCAGGCCGAGGCGAGGGAGCGCGGCGAATACATCGGCATCGGCATGGCCGCATTCCTCGAAGCCGGCAGCATCGGCTCGCGCTGGTACCGCGAGCGGGGCGTCGTCGGGCGCCCGGCGTTCGACGGCGCCACGATTCAGGTCGACGGACGCGGGCGTGTGGCGCTGAAGATCAGCGGCAAGTCCGCGGGGCAAGGGCACGAAACGACCTTCCCGAGACTGGTGGCCAAGGAGCTCGGCCTGCCCCAGACCCACGTGCGCCTGATACAGGGCGATACGGACACGGCGCCGTTCGGCGTGACCGCGGGCAACAGCCGCAGCGCCGCCAGCATCGGCACCGCCATTCTGAAGGTCCTCGGCGACCTGAAGGACAAGATGCGCAGGGTGGCGAACCTCTTTCTCGAAGCCGATCTCGACGACGTGGAGCTGGAGGGCGGCGAGTTCTTCGTCAAGTCCGACCCATCGAGGCGCGTGCCGTTCCGCGACGTCGCCGCGGCCGCGTACAACCGTTCCCGCGCCGTATTCCTTGATGGCACCGGCATCGAGCCGGGCCTCGAGTTCACGCGGAGCAACGACCCGCCGCAGACGTTCGCCAACGGCTTCCACGTGGCCGTCGTCCGGGTCGACATCGAGACGGGGGTCGTCAAGCTCGACCGCTACTTTATGGTGGACGACTCGGGGACGATGCTGGACGAAGCCGCCGTAAAGGGGCAGGCCCTCGGCTCCACGGTCTGCGGGTTCGGTAACGCCCTTCTCGAAGAGCTGCGCCATGACAATGGGCAACTGATCACGGGTACGCTCCTCGACTACCTGCTGCCGACCAGCGACACGATGCCGAAGATCGAGCACGTGCAGACGGAGACGCCCTCGCTCCTGTCGGGGAACGGGGCGAAGGCGGCGGGGGAGTCGGGGAACTGCGGCGCGCCGGCCGCGATCGCGAACGCCGTCGCCGATGCGTTGCGGCCCTTTGGCGTCGAGGCGAATGAG
This sequence comes from Dehalococcoidia bacterium, assembly GCA_965261455.1. Classification (GTDB taxonomy): domain Bacteria; phylum Chloroflexota; class Dehalococcoidia; order SHYB01; family SHYB01; genus DAOUKH01. The sequence goes on from OZ253453.1 coordinate 1,907,999, forward strand.
CTGCCGTTGACGCCGAATCGGGTCTATGGGCTCATCCAAGCGGCGAAACGGAACGCCGGGTAGCCGAGGCTACGATTCGGCGGAAGCCGCCTCGACGACTGCCGCTAGGATGGCGGGGTAGGCCCCGCAGCGGCAGATGTTCCCATTCAGATAGGCGGCGATCTTCTCGCGAGACGGGTGTGGGTCTTCCAGGAGGAGCGCCTTGGCCGCCATGATCATCCCGGACGTGCAGTAGCCGCACTGGGCCGCCCCTCGGCGCATGAAGGCCTCTTGAAGAGGGTCGAGTCCGTCCTCGGAGGCCAGCCCCTCGATCGTCGTCAGCGGCTTGCTGTCGGCCTCGAAGACCGGAAGCATGCAGGAGCTGACGGCCTGGCCGTCGAGAAGCACCGTACAAGCGCCGCAGACCTGGGCCTCGCAGGAACGCTTCGTTCCCGTCAGGCCCAGCCGCTCCCGGAGGAAGTCCAGCAGGACCTCCTCGGGCCGGACTTCCCCGGCCCACTCCCGGCCGTTCACGCGGAGGTTGACGGCAAGCTTCCCGTCGTCCGGGGATGGGTCCGTCATGGATTCCCTCCGGCGGTCGCTTCAATCTGGGCGAGCCCCCGGCGCAGCAGCGTCGTCGTGAGGTAGAGCTTGTACGCGCCCGATCCGTGGAGGTCGTCTTCCGGCTGCAGGAGCTCCGTCAAGTAGCCGGCGGAGTCTCCGATCATCTGCTGCGCCTCCGCCACCGAGGCGCCGGCGAGCCTATCTTCCAGATCGCGGAGCCGCGCGGGCACCGCCCCCACGCAACCCACGGCCATGCGCACTTCCCCGAGACGGCTGTCCTGGAGACTCGCGGCGACCGCGGCGGTCAGCGTGGGCCGTTCGAGATGGGACACGCGCAGGTACGCCCACCGCATGTCCGTGGGCAACGGGCTTACTTCGATGTCGATCAGGACCTCGTCTTCCCCCACCGCGGTCTCGTAGAGGCCGACGAAGAAGTCCTCAAGGCTGACGGCTCGTTCCTCTCCCACTCCGCCGATCCTGGCGCGAGCGTCGTGCGCGAGGAGCGCGGTGGCGGCGTCCGAATGCGGGTCGCCGAAGGCCAGGTTGCCTCCGAGCGTGCCAACGTTCCGCACGCGGACGTTGGCCACGTGGGCCTCGGCCTCCTGCAACAGCGGCAGCCGGCGCGCCACCTCCGCGGAACGCTCGAGCCGCCGATGCGTGACCGCGGCGCCGATGCGCATGACCGGATCGTCCCAGGCCAGCGCCCCCAGATCGGGGATACCCTTCACGTCCACCAAGTGAGAGTATTCGAGCAACCCTTGCCGCATGATGAGCAGAAGCTCGGAGCCTCCCGCGTAGACCTTGGCCTCGTCGCCCAGCCGCGCCAGTTCTCGCGACGCCTCCGCCACGGTCGATGGACGCAGCAGGCGGAACGGGGCGATCGTCATGCTTGCCCGCCGTCGAGCTCGGCAGTGATGGCCTGGGCGAATCGCCCGATGACATCGCGCGACTTCCGCTTGATGACCACCTGACCCAACCCGGCGATCTTCCCCGTCACCTGGACGTCGGCGATGATGTCGAGGGCCGTCCCTTCGTCCCCCCTACGCTCAAGGCGGGCTTCCATAACCCCGCGCATGGAGGCGGCGAGCTTCCTGTCCTTGCCCGTTACTTCCACCTGGACAAACCGCTCTGGATCGACTTTGGTGACGCTGAGTTCCAAGCCGAACCGGGCCTGGAAGGGCCCGATGCGCTCCACGACGACGGCGTCGTACTTCCGGCGCGGTTCGAGCTCGTTGATCGCTTCGCAACCGGGCAGGCATCGGGCCAGCCGCTCGATGTCCCAGAGCAGGCCCCAGACGTCCTCCGCGGGGGCCTTCACTTCGATTCGCTCTTCAAAGCGCATGTGCTTTCCTTCGCAACGCCGCGGTCAGAGCGCGCCCAGCTCCCGGAGTACCTTCTCGGGGGTGATGGGCAGGTCCCGGACCCGCACGCCCACCGCATCGCGAATCGCATTGGCGATGGCCGGAGCGACCACGACGATCGTCGTCTGGGCCATGCCCTTCGACCCCATGGGACCGGGCCCGTCGCCGTTCTCGATCATGACGGTGGTGAGAAGCTCCGGCGTGTCTTCGAACAAAGGCAGCCGGTATTGAAGGTCGTCGCCGTTCAACAGCTGGCCCTCGGCGTAGACGCACTCCTCGAAGAGGGCGTCGCCGAGGCCCATGATGGCCCCGCCCTCGGCCTGGGCCTTGACGGCGTCGGGGCTGATCGCCTTTCCCACGTCCACTGCCGTGACGAGCTTGACCACCTTGACCGCGCCCGTCTCCGTGTCGACTTCCACTTCCGCGGCGCCGACGCTGGCCCCCCAATGCGCCATCTGGATGCCGAAGATGTTGTCGGCGGCCGCGGTCGTGAACGATCCAGCCCCGGTGATGCTCGCCCCACGGCGCAGGCTGCGGACGATGTCGGCAAAGGAGTGCTCCTCCTCCCCGTACCGCCAGAGTCGACCGTTCTCCAGAGTCCAGTTCTCCGGAGCGTCGCCCACCGACATCGCCGCGACCTCGATTAGCTCGCGCTTCAGGTCTTCGCAGGCGTTCTGTACCGCCATCCCCATGCACACCGTCGTCCGTTGGCTGCTCACGCCCGGGAAGTAGGGCGCCAAGGAGCTATCGGCGTCAGCGATGCGGATCTGGGACTCCGGGATGCCGAGGACGTTCGACGCGACCCGTGACAGCACGGTGAAGGCCCCGCCGCCGGTCTCTGGAGCGCCCTGGGCTATGGTAACGATGCCGTGATGGTTCACTGTGGCCCGCGCGTAGGTCCGCCCGGCGCCGGAGTGGCCGTGCCGCAGCGCGACCGCGAGCCCGCGTCCGCGCGCCTTTCGGGCACCGGTGGAGAGTGGAGGCTCTTCTCGTAATCGGCCGTCCCACTCCATGACGTCGAGCGTGCGGCGCAGCATGTCCGGAAAGTCCGAGTCGAGGGGTATCGCCCCCTTCACGAACTCGTCGCCCCGGTGCAGCACGTTCTTGAGCCGAAAGTCGAGCGGCGACATGCCGATGCTCCGGGCCGCCTCGTCCATGTTCGACTCGCAGCCCCAGACCGCCTGCACCTTGCCTACGCCGCGCATGTAGCCCGCGGGCACGCGGTTGGTATAGACGCAGACCGAGCGCACGCGCAAATTGGGCACGCGGTACGGCCCCCAAGATGAGAGTGCCACCATCCGGGCCGCGCCCATTCCGACCTTGGCGTAGGCGCCCGCGTCCGCCAGGATCTTGACCTCCACGGCGGTGATCGTGCCGTCGAGCTTCACGCCGGTCTTGGCGGTGAAGTGCACCGCGTGCCGGGCGTCATTCCTGAAGCTCTCCTCCGCGGGCGGCACCATTTTCACCGGCCGGCTGAGGTGCCGAGACAGCCACAGTGCGCAGAGCATGCTCGGCTTGAGCTCTTTGCCGCCGAAGCCGCCGCCGATGTACGGCATGGTGATCCGCACGCGCTCGGGGTCCAGCCCAAAGGCCTCGGCGACTTCGGCGCGCGCCCCGAAGATCTGCTGGATCGGGGCCGTCAGCGTCACCTCGCCGTCTAGGTACTCGGCGAGGCACGTCCCAAGGTTCTCCATTGGATGATGGAAGAGGCTCGGGGTGGTGAAGGTCTCCTCGATCACCCGGTCCGCTTCCTGGAACCCCTGCTCCACGTCTCCCCAATCGTCGACAACGTACTCGCCGACGATGTTGTTCCCACGCGCCTCGTGCACCAGCGGGGCACCCGGTTTGATCGCCTCTCGTGCGTCGAAGACCTCCGGCAATTCCTCGTAGTCAACGTCGATCAGCCGGAGCGCTTGGTCCGCGGCGGCCAGGGACTCGGCGGCCACGACCACGACCGGCTCACCGGCGAACCGCACCTTGCCGATGGCAAGGAACGGCTGGCGATCGGCCCCCGATCTTCCCCCCGGACCCGCGTGGCGCGAGGCGACGTCGCCGGCGAGGCGCTCGCCCGTGAGCAGCGCCAAGACTCCCGGAACGGCCTCCGCCTCCGTCGTGTCGATGGCGCGTATCCTCGCGTGGGCGAATGGGCTCAAGAGCACCCGGCCGTAGACGCCCCCCGGCGGCATCGGCAGGTCCTCGGTATAGCGCGCCTCGCCCGTAACCTTGGCCCGGGCGTCATAGCGCGGCGACTCTTGGTCCAACCGCACCGTCACGGGGATCTCCTTGCCTCAGGGCCGGTCGTATCGGACACGGCGGCGTCTTGCCGGCGATACCAGTCCGCGATCTCGGCGCCGGTGGCCATCCACACGCCCGGATGGCCGGCGATATGCTCAACGACTTCGTTGAAATACTTGATGCGATAGGGCTGCCCCACGCACCACGGGTGTACGTGCAACACGAGTAGGCGCCCGCCGTCCCGATGCAGCACGTCGAACGCCTCCCGCACCAGCCGCGCCCAGTGCTGAACGGCAACCTTCCGGTTGAACTGCATGATCTCGTCGCCCAGCTCGAACATCACGGGAAGGGCGCACAGATCGCCCTTCGGCGTCGTTATGACGTAGGGCTGTTCGTCGTTCGGGATGTCGCACACGTAGCGTATTCCCATCTCCGCCAGCAGCGTAAGGGTCCGGTCGGACTGGCTGTACGCGGGGCCGACCCACCCGGCGGGCAGAGCGCCGCACGCCTTGCTCACCGATTCGAGACTGCGGGCAATGTATTCCCGCTCCTCCTCCTCCGACATCAAGCTGGTGATCGCCTGGCGTTGGGTCACGCCGTGCGCCGCGATCTCCCAACCTCTTGCCGCCGTCTCGCGCACCAGGATTGGGTAATGGTCGGCGGTGTGGGCGTCCATCGGCGCGGTGGCCTTCACACCGTGGCGTTCCAACACCTCCATCATCCGATAAATGCCGATCCGGTGGCCGTACTCGCGATGGGTGACCGTCGGATAATCGGGATAGACGTTCAGGCTCATGGGGGCGGTGTTAGAGGGTGGGTCGAAAGCGCCCTCCGGCGGCTTCCATTCGTAGTGGCCTAGATCGACCAGGAGGCAGACGGCGACCCGCGCGCCGTTGGGCCACTGAAGGGCCGGGCGCTTCACGATCGGCGACCACGACCAGAAGTCATGGTCCATCCCGTACGGAATGCGCTCAGGCATCGGGCCCCTGCTCTCGGTCCAGCATCTCCAAGTGGGCGACGGCCTCGTCGTAGTGGTTGTCGATGTAATGCTCGGCGATGTCGCCGGCGGTTGTCTGCCACACGCCGTCATGCTCCATCACGTAGCCCAGCAGCCGGTCAAGGTAGTCGATGCGCCAAGGATAGCCCGTTACCCAGGGATGCAGCGCGACACACATGACCATGCCGTTACCGTCGCCCTCGTCATAGAGCCGGTCGAATTGGTCCCGTCCGATCTCCTCCAGATAGTCCAGTTCCAGCCCGCGGTTTCTAGAGACCAGCAGCGAATCGTTGATCTCGGCGGAATACGGTACCGAGACTAGCCTGCCATTCCTCACCTTGATCGGTGTCGGCTGGTCGTCATGAAACCAGTCGGCCTGGTACAGAAAGCCCTCCTCCGCCAGCAGGTCCGGGGTCAGCTCCGTTGCCCGGCCGAGCAGGTTGCTGCCCCTGGGGCGCCTGCCCGTGGTGCGCTCCAGCGCCGCAATGCCTTCCCGGTACAGGGCTCGCTCTTGCTCCTCAGTAAAGCCCTTGGGGTCGTTTCTGGTGTTGTAGAAGCCGTGAAAGCAGAACTCCCAGCCGCGCTCCAGCATGGCGTCGCGCTCTTCGGGAAAGTGGTCGAGAAGCGCCACGTTGATGTTCACCGTGCAGCGGATCCCGTGCCGGTCGAAGACGTCCAACATCCGCCAGAATCCGATGCGGTTGCCGTAGTCCCGCCGGACGAAGGTCTGAATGTCGGGCGGTGGGTACCTCGGATTGCCGCCGCTCAACTCCTGCCCGCCGCGGCTTTGCGCCGGCATGAACTGAAAGAACTCGACGTTGAGGCCGATCCAGAAGGCGACACGCTCGCCGTTGGGCCATCGTATCCGCGGCCTGTCGTGTAGGGGCAAATAACCCAGGCGGTCCGCCATTGAGAGCATGCGTCCTCCGGGCTGCGCCACCGTTCCGAGTCGGTGGAAAGCGGGGATCCTTCCCTTGGGCTAACGGAACTTGGCGACGACGTGCTCGCCGAACCCCTCGAGGAAGTCCAGCCGCTCCTCCATCGTTTCGGGGAGATTATAGAAGGAGCATGTCATGTGGGTCAGCTTGCTTCCTTGCAGCATTTGCTCCATCTGATCGGCCATGTCGGAGTAGCGGCCGCAAAACGCGTGGTCGGTCGCCACGTCGGTCACCGCTTCCAAGTGCAGCTTGACCATGGTGCTTTCCTGCATCTGGCCCCTCAGATAGTTGTGCTCGGGCCCGAACTGGAGATACGTTTCTTTCTTGCCCGCTTGGACCGAGGCCTCCCTGGGGTCGGGGCCGCTGAAGAAGTTACGGCGGGCGTTGACGTAGTCCGCCTCCTTGCCGTTGGTCTCCCGGTACGACGTTGTGAACGTCTCCGCCAGCGCGTTGACGTCGTTGTGGTACACGGGCGGCGCGACGCATATCCCGTCGGCGATTCGGCCCGCCCGGGCCGCCGAGCCATGCGCTTGGCTGGAGACGATGATGCGCGGCCGGGGCTTCTGGTAAGGATGGGCCAGTGGCTTCAGTTGCTCGAAGTCGAAGTACTTCCCGTGGAACTCCACCTCGTCCTGCGTCCACATACGCTTGATGATCTCGATGGACTCGACGAACTTCGGCACCCGGTCCTTGCGGGTGATCCCGGCGGCCTGCAAGTCCCAGGGCCGGTAGCCGATCGATACGCCGAGGTCGAGACGCCCTTCGAGCATCTGGTCCACGTAGGCCGCCGCCGGCGCCAGCTGCACCGGGTCCAGCATGGGCAGCGTCAGCGTCTCGTTCACGAACCGCAGCTTGGTCGGGACCGCCGCCATCCGGGCCATGATGGCGAGACCCTGCATCTGAGAGATCGCCATGAACTTGAAGCCTGCCGCCTCGGCGGTATGTATCACCCGTTCAAGGTTCTCGAACCACTCGGCGAAGGGGATCGTCCCGTCGTAGTAGTCCTTGTCGCCTCCGGTCAGGCGCCGGGGGACCAGTCCGAATATCACGCTCAACCTCCGTACAGGCTCACCGCCCCGAACAATCGCCAAGACCCCCTAGCGGAACTTACCAATGACCTCGCGCCCAAATCCTTCCAGGAACTCCATTCGTTCTTCCAAGTTATCGGAGAGGTTGTAAAAGGAGCACGTCATGTGCGTGAGTTTGCTGTGCTCCAGCATCCGCCCCAGTTGCTCGGCCATATCTTCATACGTGCCGGAGAATGCGTGCTCGGTGACGTCGTCGGCCGACGGATCGAGGCTGAGCTTCACCATTGTCTTCTCCTGCATCCTCCCCCTGATGTAGTCATGCTCCGGCCCGAATTGCAGGTACTTCTCCTTTTGCCTGGCCTGGGCCGCCGCCTCTTTCGGCGATGGCCCGACGAAGAAGTCGCGCCGGGCGTTCACGTACCCGGGGGCCTTGCCGTTTGTCTCCTGATAGGAGCCGCGGAATGTCTCAGCCAACGCCGCGGCGTCGGCGTGAAAGACCGGAGGGGCGATGCAGATCCCGTCGGCGATCCGGCCCGCCCGCGCGGCGGACCCGTGGGCCTGAGTCGAAACGATGATTCTGGGGCGAGGTTTCTGGTAAGGCTGCGCAAGAGGTTCCACACCCTCGAAGTCGAAATATTCCCCGTGAAACTCCACCTTTTCCTGCGTCCACATCCGCTTGATGATTTCGATGGATTCCACGAATTTCGGTACGCGGTCCTTTCGCATGATCCCGGCCGCCCGGAGGTCCCAGGGTTTGTAGCCGATGGACACCCCAAGGTCGAGCCTTCCTTCAAGCATCTGGTCCACGTAGGCCGCCGCCGGCGCCAGCTGCACCGGGTCCAGCATCGGGAGGGTTAGCGTCTCGTTCACGAACCGCAGCTTGGTCGGGATCGAAGCGCAGCGCGCCATGACCAGGAGGGACTGGGTCTGCGAGAAGGCCATGTACTCAAAGCCTGCCCGCTCGGCGGCGGAGATAACCGTTTGGAGGTCTTCGAGCCATTCGTCGAAGGGCCGCGGGAATTCTCCGCTTCCTCCTCCGGCAGCGATACGCCGGGGAATGTCCATCGCTTCCCCGGTCAGCCGCCTAGGCACGAACCCAAATATCACAGGCTATCTCCGTGGTGTGCCGCGGTCATAAGGCTCGGGCAGCCGCGGGGCAAGTCGTTCTCTGTCGACGAATAACCGTCGATTTCCCCCTCCATTTCGAGGCAGAGGGTCGGGGCTCATTCTGGCCGCCTGCCGCGCAGAATAGGCGGTCAGTCATGGTGGGTCAAGAAAACGTCTGCACTCGTTACTGCGCCAAGTTACTTTGCTTGACAATCGGTGACCCCGTGACTAATCTCGCCGAAAGCCGACAACGGAAGGCAGCCTATGTCTCGATTACCCAAGCAGTTTATCGGATTCATTTCGGCAATTTTAGTCCTTATGGTGGTGGTGGCGGCTTGCGGCGGCGACGACGAGCCCACCGCCACGTCCGCGCCCGCGCCCACGACCGCGCCGGCGGCGACAGCCATGCCCGCGCCTACGACCGCGCCGGCGGCGACAGCCATGCCGGCGGCGACCTCCGCGCCCGCGGCGACCTCCATGCCCGCGGCGACCTCCATGCCCGCGGCGACGGCTATGCCCGCGGCGACGGCCATGCCGGCGGCGACCTCCGCGCCCGCGGCGACTTCGGCCCCCGCGCCCACCGCCGCGCCGGCGGCCACAGCGGCACCCAGGCCCACGCCGACACCCATACCGCAGCCAACGGCTACGCCTGAAGGGCAGCGGGCCCAGTACGGCGGCACCGCCACGTTCGCCAACCGCGACGATCCCCCCGGCCTCGATCCCATGCGGACGCTGACGGTTACGTTGCGGAACGTATCGGCGCCCGTCTTTGGCGACGTCAACATCGTGAAGCCGAACCCCCTGAGCGTCTACGAGCCGACGGCTAGCCTTGCGGAAAGCTGGGACATCAACGATGACGCCACCGTGTGGACGTTCAACATCCGGGGCGGCGTGAAGTGGCACGACGGTGTGGACTTCACCGCCGAGGATGTGGAGTTCTTCTTCAATCTCAGCATGAATCCCCCCGGCGACCGGCCTACCGGAGCCTGGGCCCGTGTGGTCGCAGGGATCATCGATTCCGTGGAGGCGACCGACTCGCGCACCGCCGTCTTCCGGCTCAAGCAGCCGACGCCGAGCCTCCTGGAGGCGTTGACGAATCACCGCATCCAGATCGCCCATCCGAAACACCTGATGCAGCCGGAGATCGACGCGGGTAACGTCACGGTGAGCCCCGCCGATGTGGACTACGTCGGCCTCGGCCCCTTCGTTTTCGATCGGTTCAACGAAGGCTCCGTATGGAGCGTCACCAGATTCGACCAGTACTGGGAGATAGAAGACGGGAACAGCCTGCCGTACCTCGATGGTATCGACTTCGCCATCGTCCCGGACCACGGAAGCGTCCTTGCCGCATTCCGGACCGGACGCCTGGACAGCACCGCCTACGGAAGCGGCTACTACGTGCTTCCGCAGCAGCGGCAGCAAATCATCTCCGATCTGGGCGAGGGCGAGGCCTTCTTCGCCATTGTCAACGCGAACCAGCTGAGCTTCTCGATCAATGCCGCAAGGGTGCCGTGGGATGACATCCGAGTGCGCCGCGCGGCGCAGCTCTGGTTCGATAAGCTCGCCGGGATCGAGGCCGTCTACGAAGGTGATGGGAACCTCGTCGGCGTCTTCCCGCCCGGAAGTCCCTTCAGCAATCCCGACCTCTTCAGCTGGCCCGGTTTCAATCCGGACAATCTTGCCCGGGACCGCGCCAGTGCAAAGGATCTCCTCGCGCAAGCCGGCTACGCCAACGGGTTCAACGCAGTGATACTCTGCCGCGACAGGTTCATCACGCTCTGCGAATACCAGCAGGGACAACTCGCGGAGATGCTGGCGCCGGGCGAGGTCTCGCTAAACGTCGTCGACTCCGCCACCTACGCCTCTCTCTCTTCGGCGGGCGACTTTTCCTTGACCGCCGGCAGCGACTCGCTGGGCACGAGCATCAACGGGAGCTTCGACACCTGGGCGAGCACCAACCCCGGGGGAGCGACCTACCACGGCGACCCCAAAGTGGACGAAGCCTTCCTCAAGATTCTGTCGCTGTCGCCCGGCGACCCTCAGCGCTACGCGTTAGGGCAAGAGGTGGAACGGTACATCCTTCGGGAGAAGGCCTACGGGGTCCCGTTGTTCACGCAGTTGGGCGTGATTGCCTACAGATCGTACGTCAAGGGCGTTCGCGTACCGGAAGTGAACGTCAACCTCAACCTGGACCGGTCCACCTTCTGGCTCGACAAATAGGCTCTTCCTGTCAGGCCCGCCGCCCATGGGCGGCGGGCCGCTTGGGAAACGAGGCGTGGCCAAGATGAAGAAGGTCTGCATCATCCCGGGCGATGATGCAGCGCCCGAGGCGGTCTTGCCCGCCGTCGAGATTCTCCGGAGCATGGAGTTGCCTATCGAGTTCCTCCTTCCCCCTACCGGGGAGGAGGGCATCAGGAAGCATGGGGCTGGCTTCCCTGAAGAGGCGCGCAGGGCCGTGGACGAGTCCGACACCACGATCTTCGGCGCGACCAGCGGCGTCACCGGAGGCCTGTCGTACCTGCGCAGCGCCAAGGACACCTACGCTAATCTGCGCCCCATCAAGTACCTCCCGGGAATGCGGAGCCCCCTGGCCCATCCCCAGGGCATCGACCTTGTCTTGGTGCGGGAAAACAGCGAGGACGCCTACGTCGGCATCGAGGGCGACCTGCAGACGCTGGACCCCTCGCGTCTGGCGCCGGACCGGCGTACCGGCGAACCGCTCGACGTCAGCCCCAAGGGCAAGTTCGCCATCAAAGTGATCACCGAAGCGGGCACCCGCCGCATCGCGAAGTTCGCCTGCGATCTGGCCCTGCGCCGCAAGCGCGAAGGCAGGCCGGGCCGGCTGACCATCACTTCGAAGTACAACCTGCTTCGACAGACCGACGGTCTCTTCAAGGAGGTGGCCGAAGAGGTCGCCCGCGGCTACCCGGACCTACGGTGCGAAACGCTCATCGTGGACAACTTCGCCCAGCAGCTCATGATCGACCCCAAACGGTTCGACGTGGTGGTGATACCCAACCTCTACGGCGACATCCTCTCCGACGGCGCCGCGGGCCTGATCGGGGGTCTGGGAGCGGCGCCCAGCGGCTGTTACGGCGACCGCTTCGCCTACTTCGAGCCGGTGCACGGCTCGGCCCCAGACATCAAGGGACAGAACGTGATCAACCCCACCGCGACGCTCCTGTCCGCCGCGATGATGCTCGAGTATCTCGGCCTGCCCGACGACGCCCGCCGCCTCACGGACGCTATCGCGGGGGTCTACGCCGAGGGCGCTCACCTTACGCGGGATCAGCACGGCACCGCCGGCACGACCGAATTCTGCGCCGCGGTTCAGTCGCGCCTAGTGGACACGGGCGTGTAGTCTTACCAACAACGCAGTCCAACCACTACAGGGAGGTAACGCGAGATGGGTATGACCATGGCGCAAAAGATCATCGCCAGAGCTTCGGGCCGCGACCACGTCGCCCCCGGCGACTACATCTGGGGCAAGGTCGATGGTACCGGCGTGATCGGCGGCTCCGCGCTGCGCCACCTCGACAACCTCGGCAAAGTCTTTGACCCTGAACGCGTCTACGTCGTGGAGGACCACCTCGCGCCGTCCCCCTCCGTCGCCGCGGCCAACGGCACGAAGCGCATGCGCGAGTTCGTCAAGCGCAACGGCATCAAGAACTATTTCGAATGGGGCCGTCACGGCATCCTCCACGAGCTGTTCCCCGACCACGGCTACTGCTCTCCTGGCGACTTCATCGCCAGCGTGGACTCCCACTCCACCAGCTACGGCTGCTTCAACGTGGCCTCCTGTCCGCTCAACGAGGAGATGCCGCTCGTGCTTCTCACCGGGGAGCTCTGGCTGCGCGTGCCCGAAGCCATCAAGTTCAACCTGACCGGCAAACTCCCCGGGCCGGAGAACTTCGTCGTCGGCAAAGACGTGATCCTGCGCATCGCCGGCGAGCACGGAACCGACGTCGGTTTGTACAAATCCGTCGAGTTTGGCGGCCCCGGCCTAGCCTCAGTCAGCATGCCGGGCCGCTTTTCCATAGCCAACATGGGCGTGGAGATTGGCGGGAAATTCGCCATCTTCCCCTGCGACGACCTCACCCTGGAGTACCTAGACGGCAAAATGAAACGCCCCCCCAGGCCCGTCGCGCCCGATCCCGACGCCGACTACGAGGCCGAGTACACCGTCGACATGACCGACATGTCCCCCTACGTGGCCCGTCCCCACGACCCCGGCAACAGCGTGCCCATCGAGGAGGTGGCCGCCGAGAAGATTCCCTTCGATCAGGCGTTCATCGGCTCCTGCACGAACGCCCGAATGGAAGACTTCCGCATGGCGGCCCGGATTCTGAAGGGCAACAAGGTGCACCCCGAACGCCGCCTTATCTGCACGCCGGCGTCGCAGCGCATCTGGAAGGAGGCCGGCCGGGAGGGCCTGTGGGACATCATCACCGAGGCCGATGGCATGGTGACGAATTCCACCTGTGGCGCTTGTCTCGGCGCCCACATGGGCGTGCTCGCCGACGAGGAAGTCTGCATCTCCTCCACCAACCGGAACTTCCAGGGGCGCATGGGGAGCGCCAAGGCCTCGGTCTACCTGGCCAACCCGGCCGTCGTCGCCGCCTCGGCGGTGAAGGGGTACATCGCCGATCCCCGTGAGTTTCTCTAAGGGCTCGGAAAGGAAACCGCTGACATGACGACCAAGACGCCAACGCTGCTTTTCGAGGGCCGCGTCTGGAAGTTCGGCGACAACATCAGCACCGACCTGATGATGCCCGGCCAGATCACCATGGCCAAACCCGGAATCTCCGACGAAGAAGTGGCCCCGTACTGCATGATGGCGAACCGGCCGGAGTGGGCGGCGCAGGTGAAGCGGGGGGACATCGTGATCGCCGGAAGGAACTTCGGCTGCGGCTCCAGCCGTCCCGCGCCGCGCGTGCTCCGCGCGCTGGGAATCGCCGCCGTCGTCGCGGAGTCAACGTCGCGGCTCTTCTTCCGCAACTCCGTCCATCTCGGCTTCCCCACCGTCATTTGCAAGGGTGTCACCGAGGCCTTCGAAGAAGGCGACATCTGCGAGCTTGACGTCGCGCGGGGCGCGGTCACCAACAAGACCAACGGGAAGACCCTGCAGGGCGAGGCCCTCCCCGAGGGCAGTCCGCCCTATCAGATACTGATGTCCGGCGGCCTGCAGAACTACATGAAGGAAGTGGCGGAGAAGATAAAGGCGGGCCAACCATTCCATGATTAATGGCCCGCGGGAGGGCCATCTCCGCCCCGCCGGCCCGTCCGCGTACCGGGACCGTTCGCGACAACGGCCATTGGACCCTCAAAGGTAGCTCCCCATGCCGCGTCTGACCGGAAAGTACATCTTGATGGAGATGCTCCGGGCCGAGGGCGTCACCTGCATGTTCGGCAATCCCGGCACCACCGAGACGCCTCTCATGGACGCGCTTCAGGACTACCCGGACATCCACTACTACTTGGGCCTCCAGGAGGCCGTCGCCGTGGGCATGGCGGACGGCTACGCCCGCGCTACCCGGCGCCCCGCCTTCGTGAACGTCCACATCGCCGGCGGGCTGGCCAACGCCCTCAGCATGCTCTACGACTCCGCCCGCGGCGGCACGCCCCTTGTGATGACCGCCGGGCAGACCCACACCTACATGAACGTGCAGGAGCCGGCTCTCTCCGGCGACCTCGTTGAAATGGCCCGCCAGTACACCAAGTGGTCGCTGGAGGTGAACCACGCGAGCAATCTCGCCGAGGTGGTCCGACGGGCGTTCAAGGTGGCCCGCACGCCTCCCACCGGTCCCGTCTTTATCTCGCTTCCCTGGAACGTGCTGGATGAGGAAGCGGACGCCGACATCGTCCCGTCGAGCGAGGGCTACTTCCGAATTCGCCCCGACGTCGCGGCGCTGGACAAAGCCGCCTCGACGCTGGCGGACGCCGCCCGCCCCATCATGCTCGTCGGCGACCGGGTGGCATGGTCGGACGGCGTCGACGAGGCGGTGCGGCTCGCCGAACTGATGGGGCTGCGGGTCTACACCGCGCCCCAGAACGCCGAGATGAACTTCCCCACCGACCATCCGCAGTTCCTGGGCGCACTCGACCTGCGCATCGCCGCCAACCATACCGTCATCGAGCAGGCCGACACCATCCTGGCCGTCGGCACGCACGTCTTTCGCAGCTACCTCGACTCGGAGATCGTCGAACGCCTCAAGCCCCGTCTCGTGCACCTCGACTCGACGCCCTACGAGATTGAGCGGACGTTCCCTGTCGAAGCCGGCCTTTTGGGAGACCCCAAGACGGGCATGGCCGAGCTGGCCGCGGTGCTGAACGAGCGGCTGGACGCCTACCAGCGGGAGACCGCGAAGACCCGCGCCGCCGAGATCGGGGAGGAGAAGCGCCGCCAGGTCGCGGCGCGGCAGTCGCAGGGCCGGGACCAATGGGACAACATCCCCATGCCCGCCGGCAGGTTGATGAAGGAGATCGCCGACGCGCTGCCGTCCGGTGCCATCATCATCGACGAAGCGGTCACGTCGCGGCCCGCCCTACAGGCCTGGCTGAACTTCAGACACCGTGACGACTTCCACGGCATCCTCGGCGGGGCGTTGGGCTGGGCCATGGGAGGCGCGCTCGGCGTGCAGCTCGCCGAGCCCGACCGCAAAGTCGTTGCGCTCATCGGCGACGGCTCCGCCATGTACTCCGTGCAGGCCCTGTGGACGGCGGCGCGCTACAACCTTCCTGTCACCTACGTGATCTGTAACAACCGCAGCTACAAGATTCTCAAGAACGCCATGGACAGTTACCTGGGCAACAGCGGCAGAGCCAGCGACTACATCGGAATGAACTTCCACGACAACCCGCTGCGATACGGGCCGATCGCGGAAGGTTTCGGCATTATGAGCACGGAAGTCGAAGACCCGAGCGACCTGCAAGCAGCTCTCGGCAAGGCCTTTCGTCACCCAGGCCCGTCGTTGGTAGATGTGCGAATCGCAGGCTAGTTGGGGCGCTAACCTCCGGACTCAACCCTTCCGAATGGTTCTTCAGTCTCGTACGGATCCGATCTGAGTCGCAGTCTACTATGGCGCACAATTCAGGGGGTTCGGCTAGTTCATGCCCATTTCAAGTTCAACATACGTAGTCGACCCAACGCTTCGCTAGGTGTCATTCACTAACAGTTGTAACACGGTACCGCCATCAAGCGGCCTTCCGCTCCACAGGTTGTGTTATTCCCCCCGAGTTCACCTTGGCGGAATCGTAGACCGCCACGAGCACGGTCGCGTCTTGTAGAGGCGTGGTCGGGGTGCGCGTCGAACCGACGGTTGCTGCGATGACCACCAGTGTTGGTGTGGGTATGGGCGACGGCGTTGGAATCAATGTCGGGGCTGCAATCACGGCGTTGGTTTGGCTTCCGGCATCAATGTGGTCATTGACATCGGTGTGCGGGAGTCGAAGGTTCTCAGTGCGACCACGCTCTCTCAGATCGGACAGATGCGCCTGTCCGTTGATTTCTTCCGAGCAACACCAGGTTGGAAGGGCTGGCAAGTTCAGCGGGGATAGACCCCGGCACTTCGCTTCCTTGAAGGTGCAGCTTCTCTGGGTTGGCCAGTCGCGCGTCAGTTGGCTGTAGCCAAGGGCAACGAAGAGGCACCAGCCCACTCCAGACTACGCGGTAAGGGACTCAGGTCAGAGCACTCTCCGCGACCGATGGTCGGCGCTACCCCGCTTGTCCTCCGACAACCGGGCGCTGTCTACCATCAAGTCAGGCCGAGTGGTGGGCGGTACTGGATTCGAACCAGTGACCTCTGCGATGTCAACGCAACGCTCTAACCAACTGAGCTAACCGCCCAGAACAGAAGGGGGACGGTTGCAAGTGTAACAAAGCGCCTTTTCGACCGTCAACGGAGACGCCGCCTTCGCCTCGCCCGTCTGTCAATCGCCAGCCTCAGGCATTGCTGCGGGGCATACCCGCTGCGTGCCCGTCCGGCTCCAAAACGCACATGCGGAAGGCAGGCTGGGAGATACCGTATAATTCGGCGGAGTTGGATCAGGGGTAGGCATATGAGCTTGGGGCGGATGAGCCCCGAAGTTGGGCGAGCCCTAGCGCGGGCGCACGAGACGGCGGCGGCAGCCAAGCGCGGCGAGGTCGAGGGCGCGGACGTTGTCGCGGCGCTGCTAGACGAAGCCGCCGGCGGCTTTGGAGAAGCCTTGCGGCAGGCCGGCGCCAATGTCGACGGCGTCCGCCAAGCGCTCGTACCGAGCGCGAACGGCCGCGGCGGCAAGAGCGCGCTCCTCTATCCCGCGCCGCCTTTGACGGCGGGTCTGGCGGGGGCGCGGCGACGGGCGCAAGGCAGCGGGCGGCGGGAGACCGGGCTGTCCGATCTTGTCGAGGAGTTGTTCGGAGAGCAGACGGGCGGGCAGGTCCGCGCACGCGTCTTGGAGCTCGGAGTCAAGCCGCAGGAGATCGACCGTGCGTTGGCGTCGCTCCGGAAGACGCCGACCGGCGCGTCGGACGTCGCGCGGACGCGGACGCTCCGCAAGTTTAGCCGCTGCCTGACCGACCTTGCGCGGGACGGTCTGCTCGACCCTGTGGTGGGCCGCCACGCTGAGATTCACCGGCTGATGCACGTGTTGTGCCGGCGCGCCAAGAACAACCCGCTCCTCGTCGGCCCTCCGGGCATCGGCAAGGCCTCGATCGCCGCGGGGCTGGCCCAACGCATCGCCGACGGTGACGCGCCCAAGGCGCTGGCGGGCAAGAACGTCTTCGCCCTCGATGTGGGAGCCGTCGCCGCCGGAAGCGACTACCGCGGCGTCGCCGAGGAGCGCGTGAAGGCCGCCATTGACGACGCCCGCGAGTCCGGCGGGCAGTGCGTCCTGCTCATCGAAGACTTGCACGTACTGACGCGCGGAGGTCAGGGCGGACCGGACGTGGGCGGCGCACTGAAGCCGGCGCTCTCGTCGGGCGATCTTCGCTGCATCGCGACGGCCACGCCGGAGGGGTACCGCAACCACATCGAGAACGACCCCGCACTGGCGCGGAGTTTCCAGCCTATCTTCATCGACGAACCCTCGGTCACGGAGACGGTGAGTATCCTGCGCGGCCTGCGGAGCGGCTACGAGTCGCACCACGAGCTACACATCACCGAAGAAGCGCTGGAAGCGGCGGCGGCGCTCTCCCACCGGTTCATCACCGAGCGTTCCCTTCCCGCGAAGGCCATCGACTTGATCGACGAGGCCTCAGCGCGGGCCATGATCGAGCGTGAGATGCCGCCCGCCGAAGTCGACGCGGGCAAGCGCAGAGCGCGCCAGATCGACGCCGAACTCCGCGGCATGATCGCGGATGGGGTCGAGGAGCGGCTGATCGACGCGGCGGAGGAGGAACGCGACCGGCTGCGCTCCGAGGCCGCGGCAATGGAGCGGGCATGGGACGAGCAGCGGGCCCTCGGAGAGCAGGCGGGGGCGCTGCGCGACCGGCTGGAATGGGTCGAGCTACTGGAGGCGCACCGTGGCGGGAACGGCACGGGCCCGAACACATCGCGGGCGCTGACGCGTTTGCGGCGCAAGCTTGACCGCGTTGAGAAAGACCTGCTCGCGTTACAGGCGGAACGGCGGCTCTACAATTTCGCCCTGGGCGGCGAGGACATCGGGCAAGTTGTAGCGGTCTGGACCGGCATCCCGGCCCGCAAGGTCGTCGAGGATGAGCGCGCCAAGCTCCTTGGCATGGAGCAAACACTCCACGAGCGCGTCGTGGGCCAGGACGAGGCGGTGACCGCGGTAAGCCGGGCGGTGCGCCTTGCCCGCGCCGGCATGAAGGACCCGAACCGCCCCATCGGCAGCTTCCTGTTCCTCGGGCCCACCGGCGTGGGCAAGACGGAGCTATCGCGGGCCGTAGCCGAGTTTCTGTTCGACGACGAGGCCGCGATGGTACGCATCGACATGTCCGAGTACATGGAGAAGCACTCGGTCTCCCGCCTGCTTGGCGCGCCGCCGGGCTATATCGGCTATGAGGACAGCGGACAACTGACGGAATACGTGCGACGCCGCCCCTACTCCGTCGTCCTCTTCGACGAGATCGAAAAGGCGCACCCCGACGTCTTTAACCTCCTCTTGCAAATCATGGACGATGGACGGCTGACCGACGGCCACGGCCGCACCGTCGACTTCAAGAGCGTCATCCTCATCATGACGAGCAACGTCGGCGGACATCTCTACCGCGAGGCGCTCGACAGGCCGCCCACCGAGCTCGACGGGCTGCTCCAGGAAGCATTACGCTCGAACTTCCGCCCCGAGTTTCTCAACCGAATCGACGCGATCGTGCGGTTCCACCTGCTGAGCAAGCGGCAGATCAAGGACATCGTCGATATTCAGATCCGCCAGGTGAACCGCCGCCTCGAAGCCGGCGGCATCGTCCTCGAAGCGAGGGAGGCGGTGCGCGACTACCTGGCCGACCTCGGCTTCGACCGCCTACAGGGTGCCCGGCCGCTCAAGCGGCTCATCCAGCACGAAGTGCTCGAACCGCTCGCCGACCGCGTGCTCCGTGGCGAGTTCGTGGCCGGCGACACCGTCGTCCTCACGCTGGGGCGCGGCGGTAAGAGCGTCACACTGCGCCGGCGCCGTCCTAAGCGCCGCGCCGCCCGCAGCCGACCAGAGAACGTTGCCCCCGAATTGTTCGACGAAGAGGACGGCGGCCCATCCGACGCAGACTCATCCAGTGCGGACGGATCGGCGGAGAGCACGTCGCCGCTACCACCGGAGCGCCTGATTCACGAGGCGCGGACGAGCTCGCCGGGGAACTACGGCGCGCCCTGTTCGGAGTAGGCGCGAGCGCTACGCCAAAGGCCGGCTAGCCCCAGTTGGGCTCGCGCTTCTCGAGGAACGCGAGGATACCCTCTTCGTGGTCGGCGTGCTGGCGGCCTATCTGATTCGACAGCGTCTCGGTGTGAATCTGGGGAACGTGCGGCGCGTCCAACCCGTTGTACAGCACGTCCTTGGCGAAGGAGAGCGCCTGCGCCGGCATCTTTGCGATGGTCTGGGCCATCTCCATCGTGAAGGGCATGAGATCGTCGTGGGGCACGACGTGGTTCACCAAGCCGATCTCCTTGGCCTCCTGGGCGTCGATGATGCGGGCGGTGAAGACAAGCTCGCAGGCCTTCGCAATCCCCACCAAGCGGGTGAGGTTGTAGCTGGACCCGAACTCCGGGCCGAGCGCCATGCGCAGGAAGATGGCGCCGAGGCGCGCCTTCTCGGACGCGATGCGGATGTCGGCGGCCAGCGGCACGCTGAACCCAAGCCCGACGGCCGCGCCGTTAATCGCGGCGATGATGGGCTTCCGGACGCGCCGTATCTCGACGGCGAACTCCTCGAGCTTGATATGGTCGAGGGCGGCCCGGTGCTGCCCCGTCGCCTTCGACTCTTCATAGGCGGCCTTAAACTCGTCGACGTCGGCGCCCGAGGAGAAGGCGGAGCCTGCGCCGGTCATCACGATCACGCGGACCTCCGGGTCCTCGCCCGCCTTGCGGACGGCCGCCCACGCGCTGAGCATCATGCTATTGGTCCAAGCGTTGCGCTTGTCGGGACGGTTCAGCGTGATGACTTCGACGCGGCCCTGCCGTTCGATCAGTATCTCGTCGTTGCTCATGGCGTCTCCGGGGATACGGCCCTTGGGGCGCGGGCGCTACGCCGGGGCGGTGAGGCCCATCGACTCCAGCTTGGAGAGGATGACGCCCAGGCTTTCTTCCTCCGTCTGCGTGCCGGAGTTTACCTTGACCTCAGGGTCTTCGGGAGCTTCATAGGGGTCGGAGACGCCGGTGAAGTTTTTGATCTCTCCGGCTAGGGCCTTCTTGTAAAGGCCCTTCACGTCGCGCTCCGCCAGGGTATCGATCGCGCATTCCACGTAGACCTCGACGAAGTTGGCGATGGTCGCGCGCACTTCGTCCCGTATCCCCTTATAGGGAGAGATCGCGGCCCCGATCGCCACGACGCCGTTGCGGCTCAGCAGGTCGCAGACGAAGCCAATGCGGCGGATGTTGGTGTCGCGGTCCTCTTTGCTGAACCCCAAGCCCTTGCTGAGATTGGTGCGGACGACGTCGCCGTCCAGAATCTCCACTTTGTGGCCCCGCTCGCGCAGGACCGGCGCCAGCGCCTCCGCCAGCGTGCTCTTGCCCGCGCCGGAAAGGCCGGTGAACCAGACGGTGAATCCCTTATCCAATGGGTCTCCTTAGCGTCGTGGCCTTGCGTTCCCGCTTGACGTGCAGGCCGCACTCGACTTTGTCGCTGCCCGCCCATCGCCCGTCGCGCTCGTCGGCGTCGCCGCCCACGGGCCGCGTGCAATGCGTGCAGCCGATGCTCTTATAGCCCAGGTCGAGCAGCACGTTGTAGACCAACTTGTTGTCGAGGACGTAGCGCCAGATGTCGTCGCTGCTCCAGTGGGCCACGGGGTTGATCTTGACGAGGTCGAAGTTGGCGTCGCGCTCGACGAGGCCGACCCGCTCGCGGGTCTTGGCTTGGTCGCGGCGAATGCCGGAGATCCAGGCGGCGAGGCCCTCAACAGCGTGCGTGTTGGGCCGGACCTTGCGAAGGTCGCAGCAGAGGTCGGGATCGGTGCGCCAAAGCTCGTCGCCGAACAGCCCCGCCTGCTGCTCCGGGGTGAACTCGGACTTGTAGCCGACGGGCTCGATGGCGTAGCGCCGCTTCACCTCTTCCACGTAGGCGTAGGTCTCGGGGAAGAGGAAGTCGGTATCGAGGTAGTAGACCTTGAGCCCGGGGTTGATCTTGACGGCGATATCGAGGATCACCGCGCCGGAAGCACCCCCGAAGCTCATCGCCAGCGCGACACGGTCGCCGAAGGTATCGAATGCCCAGCGGAGGATGTCGGTGGTGGCCTGGTCTTCAAAGCCGTCTGAGAGGGCACGGAGTTCTTCCGTCGTAGGGAGCGATTTGGATTGGGCGGGCATCTCTATCTTTCCGCGGCTGCGCCGCCAGTCTCGTCGTGGGGAGTGGGCAAAAAAATACAGCCTGAGTGGCCGCGTTCGGCTCCGTCCGCGGGCAGGCTGTTAACGACTACAGACGCTACGGATTCGCAATCAGGGACCTCACCGGCTAGCTTCGTTCACTTCCCTGAGCCCTAAGCCTACCCATTCTACCCCACGGGTCGGGGCTGTCAAACGCGGCGGGCTAGCGGTCGCCGAGCAGACGATCGAAGTCCTCGTCCCTCGGCATCAGGAGCGAGTCTTCGCGGACGCCCAGTATCCGGGCCACGTTTCGGCGCCGGTCGTTGGAGCGCCGGAAGTTGAAGAGGCCCAGCGCGCCGAGGCCGGCGGCGCCGAGGCCGACAAGGCCAAGAAATCCGCGGCGGCTCAGGCCTCCGGGGTTGTCAGCGTCCGGCTTATCGGGGTGAGGAAGGGCCGCTTCCGACATGCTAGCTCCCCTGCTCCGCCAGGGTGCGAAGGTAGTGAATCACCGACCACCGGTCCTCTTCCGAGAGCAAGTTCTTAAACTCCGGCATCACAAGGATCCCGTTGGTGATCGACCAATAAAGCTCGCCGTCGGACTTCTCCTGTACCGCCGAAGCGCTGAGGTTCGCGGGGCGAGCGTACTTGTACTTGACCAGCGCGTCGCCGACACCGCCATCGCCGCGCCCCGCCTGCCCATGGCACATGGTGCAGTTCACCCGGTAGACCTCCGCGCCGCGAGCCAACGACTCCGCCGTGTTCGGCACGGGGTTAGGCACCGAGGAAGCCGCGGTCGAATCGAATAAGATCTCGCGGCCGGTAATCGGCACCGCGAGGGGATGCGGCGAGAGCCTCGGCGGCTCGCCCGCCTTGTAGGACTGCTGGTAGTGCTGCTCGGGGAAGATGTCGACCGCGTAGGACCCGCCCTCACAGGCGGTCACCAGTAGCGCAGCCAAGACCGTGGCGAGCAGGCCGACGGCGAACTGCCGGGGCATCCGTATGTTGCGAAGGATAGTCACGGCTGGAGTTTAGGCCTCGTGCTTGACGTCCACGGCGCCCGACTGGCGGAGCACCAAGTCCGCGGCCTCGACACGGTCCTCGGGGGAGCGCAGGGCGATCCCGACGTACCCCTCGGTGATCCGGCTGTCGTAGAGCCCCAGGCCGGGGCGGGGGAGCCGCGACTCGAATATGACGCCGAGAATGGTCATGATGATCGCGCCGAGCATGGTGCCTTCGTAGGTGATGATCGCCATGGGAGGAATCGAGAGGATCGGCTTGCCTCCGGTGACGATGGGGTAGGAGACCTGCGTGCCGGCGGTAATCAGAATCGCGACGGCGAAGCCGCAGGCAGCGCCGAAGAAGGGGAAGGCGAACAGACGGTGCTTGGGAATGGTCTCGCCGAACGCGCCCTCCGGGTACGGGCTGCCGGTCAGCACCTCGTAATCCGTCGATTGGAACCCGGCCTCCGCCAGCCGGTCCGTCGCCAGCGCGGCGTGCTCAGCTTCCTTGAATATACCCAGGACTTCTTTCGTCGTCGCCATAACCTCTACCTCTCTTGAACAACCGCGGTCACTCCTCGCGTTTGGTGGCCGGCACGATCGCCTTCCCCACGCGAATCTCGTCCCTTAGTATCTCGCCTTCCTTGATATCGTACAGCGGTATCAAGGGGAAGAACTTCGAGAACATGAGCACGAGGAAGCCGACGAACGCGAAGGAGCCGGCGATGAGGATTATCTCGATGATGCTTGGGTGATACGTGCTCCAGTTGAACGTCAGCGGCTGCCTCCGCGCCACCGAGGGCACGATGATGAGGAACCGCTCCAGCCACATCCCGATGTTCACCGAAATCGTGGTGACGGTCATCCAGAACATACTACGGCGCACGTTTCTAAAGAGCCACATCGGCACAGGGAAAAAGAACGCCGTGATGATGAACACGATGAACAGCGGCCAGTAGGGCCAGGTGAACAGTTGCAGGCGCCGGTAGCCCAGTTCGGCGTCTTCCAGCGTCAGCACGCCGAACAGGATCTCCATCATCAGGAAATAGAACCACGCCATCGCCACCACGGTTAGCAGCCTGCCCAGCGAGTCCATGTGGTCGGGCCGTATGTAGTCGTCCCACTTGAACATCCATCTCAAGATGATCATCACCGTCACCACCGCGGACACCCCGGAGTGGACGGCCCCGATAACAAAGTACGGCGCGAAGATCGTCGAGTGGAAGCCCTCGACGCTCTGCGTCACCGCGAAGTCCCACGAGACGATGCTGTGGACGGAGACGAAGACTGGCAAGATCAGCGCCGAAAGGAGGAAGCCCGCGATGATCTGGAGGCGCCACTGCTTGGGATAGCCCCGCCAGCCCAGCGCCACGACGCTGTAGAACTGGCGCCGCCAGCCCGTCGAGCGGTCGCGGGCCACGGCGAGGTCAGGGAGCAGGGCCACGTAGACGAACAGGATGCTCGACGTCAGGTAGGTCCCGATGGCTGCGGGGTCCCAGACCAGGGGCGAGCGGACGTCGGGCCAGATGCCGCGGGCGAAGTCGTAAGGGAACGCCCAGTAGAGCGTGCGCCACGGGCGACCCGTATGGAGAATCGGGAAGATAACCGCGGTGAACAGCGAGAAGATCGTCACGACTTCCGCGGCTCTGGTGGCGGGACGCCGCCACTCGGCCTGCGCGAGGCGGAGAATGGCGGAGAGCATCACGCCGGCGTGGCTGATGCCGACCCAAAAAACGAAGTTCGTGATGAAGAAACCCCACATGATGGGGCGGTTGAGCCCTGTCGTGCCCAGGCCGTTGGCGACCATGTACCCCACCGCGCCCATCGCGGTGGCGACGACGACGGCCAGGAAGATGAGGACGATCCAGAAGCGCGGGGGCGCCGCGAACAGGTTCCCGAGAAGATCGCGGTTGATCTTCTCGTCGATCTCCTGCGTGGTGCGGCCGAGAACGGCTCGTTCCTGCATCGTTCCGACTACTCCGGCTTGCCCATGACCATGATTTCGCGCTTAAGGAACCGTATCCGCTTCCGATAAAGCGTGCCTTCGGAGACCTCCCAGATGGAGAGCATCGGCACGACTTTGATCGCCAGCAAATAGAGGAGCACCGCGCCCGCGATGATCCCGATCAGCATGAGCACGTCGGGACCGGAGGGCCACAGCGCCGCGGGGGCCTCGCTCAAGCGCTCAGGGTGCAGCTTGCCGAACACCTCGTCGCGATGCTCGTCGGCCAGGGAGAAGGCGCCCGGGTAGATCCGTATCTTGTCGGCGAGCACGCCAAGGACCACCGAGGACGCGGCGATGGTGGGAAACACCATCGACTTACGGGCGAAGTTCCATATCAGGGTCAGGAACGGTATCAGCCAGCAGAGGAACACCGCCGCGATGAAGGGCCAGCGGTAGCTATTGAACATGAAGGTCTTGAGTAGCGCCTGCTCCACGGGCTGGCGTCCGTACCAGAAGATGATGAACTCCGTGAAGAAGAAATAGGCCCAGAGCAGCGACAGACCGAGGAGTATCTTGCTCGCCCCCCAGAAGAAGTCGACGCTCACGTACTCCCGCAGCCCGCTGAAGTTCCGCATGAGGAACATGGCGATGATGGTCGTGGCCACCGCGCCCTGAAGCCCGTGGAGTGCCTGGAAGGGCGGGAAGATCGCGTCGCGCCAACCGGGGACGAGCACTATCGCGAAGTCGGCGCTGACCATGGTGTGCACCATGATGAGGTTTATGAAGTAGAGCGCCCCAAGCACGCCGATCGCGCCTTTGAGCACCCTCCACTGGCGCGGCGTGCCCGCCCAGTACCCGGCCAGCCGCGCGCCGAGGCTGCGGCGGAAGCCTGCCCCGTGGTCACGCTCCCGCGCCAGGTCGGGGACGAGCGTGGCGTACAGGATGCCCAGGCCGTTCACCGTGAGGAAGATCACGCTGAGGAGCTGCGGCCAGAACGGCGCCCCCGGCCACTCGAACCAGATGCTCACCCGGCTCGCCGACGAGGGCAGCAGGAAGATCAGCGGGATGAACATCAAGGTGCTCAACACGCCCACCACGGCGAACATCTCGGACACGCGGGCCATCGGCAGCCGCCAATGGCTCTTGACCATGCGTTGCGTTACTGAGAACAGCGGCGCCGACGCGGCTGTCGTGAGCAGGAAGGCGTAGCCGACCATCAGGTAGGCCCACGGCGACAGATCGTCGAACCCCCCCGCATCCAACAGCCGGATGACGAAGCCCACGATCCCAAGGGCGAAGAGGACGGCGAAGACCGCCAGCACCTTCTTGTAACGGCTGCTGACCCGCGCCGTCTCGTCGAGCACGTCGCGGGTGATCTCCTGGGGCGTCTGCTCCAGAACCTGCGGCTGGTAGTGCTCGTGCTCGTGGGCTTGGGGGAGGCCCCGCCCATAGGCGATGCTGCTCATTAGTGCGCGCCGTCTCCGCCAAAGTATGGGTCGACTTTCTTCAGATAGACGACGTTCGGCTCGGTTCCCTGCTCTTCAAGCATGCGGTAGGCGCGGGTATCGTCGCGCATCCGCGAGACCTTGCTCTCAGGGTCGTTGACGTCGCCGAACACCAGGGCGCTGGTGGGGCAGGACTGGACGCAGGCGGGGGCGAAGGCCCCATCGGCGATGCTCGTAGTCCCGCTTTCTTGGCGCGCGCCGCGCTCGGCCCGGTGAATCCGCTGGATGCAGAACGAGCACTTCTCCATGACCCCGCGGCTGCGCAGGCTCACATCGGGGTTGAGCTGGTTGCGCAGCGTGTCGGGCCAATTAGGCTCCCAGTAGTTGAAGAACCGCACGCTCCATGGGTCGTTGTTCGAGCAGAAGCGCGTGCCGATGCAGCGGTTGTAGACCTGTACGTTCAGCCCTTGGGGGTTGTGATAGGTGGCGAACACGGGGCAGACCGGCTCACACGGCGCGTTCTCGCAGTGCTGGCACAGGACGGGCACGAAGCGGGCCTTGACGTTGGGGAACTCGCCCTCCCAATACCGCTCGATCCGGATCCACTCGATAGCACGGCGCTGCTTGAAGATACCCTCGTCGTTGATCGGGATGTTGTTTTCGGCCTGACAGGCGACGACGCACGCCTCGCAGCCCGTGCACCGGTCGATGTCGATGACCATGCTCCACTTGGGAGTTTCCGGCCTTGCCGTAGTCATGCCTCGCGCGCCTCTCTGAGCTCTTGCTCGTTCTACTTCTCACCGGTTACTTTGATGATGAAGCCCTCGCGGTCGATGCGTACCTCGGAATCGCGGTCGAACGGGTCCTCCGCGCTGAGCCGGCCATAGTCCACCACGAACACCGCACCCTCCATCTTGGGGATGCGGACGCGGCGGCCGGTATCCACAAGCCGGACGCGGGTCCCTGCCCACGCCAGTGCGCCGGTGTCGGCGTCGACCTGGCCCACGAGGGCGTCGAATGGGTTGGAGCCGCGGCCTTCCGCCCATCGGCCTAGGGCCCGCCGCCCTTGGCCCATGGGGACGGCGAGCACGTCAGGCGGCGTCGCCGGGTTCAGGTACACCGCCGCCTCGATCACGCCGCCTGGCGATTCGATTCGGTAGACCGCGCCTTCCTTGACGCCGCGGGCAAGGGCCTCTTGGCGGTTCATCTCGACCCACGTCACCCACGTCGCCGTGCTTATCGGGTCGGGCAACGACTGGAGCCACGGGAGATGCGCTCCGCGGCCGTCGCCAATGCCAAGTTGTTCAAAGGGAACGAGATAGTAGGGATACTCCGACGACGAACCCGCGATCGACGCGTCCGCCTTCAGCTCGATGCGCGGCGGCCGCGGGGGGGCGGGGGCACGGCGGTCCGCGTCCCACCATCCGCCCTGGCGCAGCAGGTCGACCCAATAGGCCTCGGGGGACGCGCCCTCGACGTTGCCGCCACCAGCGTTCCGAAGCAGATCGGCGAACTCCTGGAGCGCCGCGTAGGAGCTTTCCCAGGGGAGCTCGCCTTCGAGGCCTAGGTCTTGGGCCGCGGCGAGCAACACGTCGGCGAATCCGCGTGTGTCGTTGAACGGGTTGACCACCGGCTGCGAGACGTTCACTACCTGATGGCCGGGCCCGGGATTGGGGCTCCATGCACCCCAGTCTTCCAGCGCCACGTGGCTCGGAAGAATGAGATCGGCGTGCATCGAGGTGTCGTCCAGGAAGCTGGAGAAGCTGACGACGTCCTGCACCCGGTCGAGCGCGGTCTCGAAGCCCAACTGTCCGGGAAGTCCATGGATGGGATCGGCGTTGCGCACCATCAGGAGGCGCACGTTCCCGCTCGCCATCCTTCCCGTCAGCTGACGCATGTCTTCATGTGAGGCCGAGGGTGCGGCGACTAGGCCGGCGCCGTCGCCGAACAGGGAATCAAGGCCCACCGGCGGCGACGGATTCAGGATGACCCCGCCGGGCTTGCCCACGCTGCCGACGAGGAAATTGAGGGCGTAGATCGCTCTGAGGTTCGCCACGCCGTTGGTGTGTGCGCCCGCCGAGCCGCCGCCGATGGCGAGGGCCGGGCCGTGACCGGGGTCCCCAAAGTCCTCGGCGAGCTCGCGGATACGCTCGGCGGTCACGCCGATGTCGCCGGCAACCGCTTCGGGAGCGTAGGGACGCAGCGCCTCGGCTGGGTCCTCGCCGAAGAGCGCGGAGGCCGCACCTTCGTCGGCGAGACCGGATTCCACGAGCACCTGGGCCATCGAGAGGGCCAACTTGCCCTCCCCTCCCGGCTTCAGCGGGACCCAGTCATCGGCGTTGGCGGCGGTAAGGGAGAAGCGCGACTCGATGGCGACCATGCGCCCGCGCTTCTCGCCGCCCTGGCGGAACTCGCCGTAGTGCTTCGAGTGCCGCACCTGGGCGATCCAGCCGTTCAGGAAGTCGGCTCCGAAGGTGTAGAGATAGCGGGTGTTGGCGATGTCGAATTCAGGCAGCGCATCGGCCCCGAGAAGATCGCTCAGCGCCCGGCGGAGGTTGATGTCGTCGAGCGCCTGATAGGTCAGATACTGCCCCCCGTAGGCCGACATGAAGCGGGAGGCGATACCGCCGCCGACGCCACCGATGGGGTCGCTCACGAGGACGACTTCGCCGGAGCGGTCCTCCTCTCGGGCCGCGTTGAGGAAGGCATAGAGCCGGTCGAGGGCCTCGTCCCACTCAATCTCGCGGAACGATCCGGAGCCGCGGGGCTCTTGGACCAGCGGCCTGCGGATACGGTCGGGGTGGTACAGCTCTTGGACCAGGGCTTGCCCCTTGGCGTTGAGCTTGCCCGTGGGCTTGTACAGGTCCGCGGAGGGATCGCCGTTGACGGGGTGGATCGGGTTCCCTTCCACCTTCTTCGCCCGCCCTTCGATCACGCGGACGATGACGCCGTTCTCGCCGTGGCTGGAGGCGTACCAATTCTCCAAGCCCGACACCGTGTCCTCAGGAATCTCGTGCGGACTCTGTTCCAAGAACTCGCGGGCGTTGGGGCGGCAGGCCGCGATGATGAAGCCCGCGCCGGCGCCGGCGCCCGCGAGCCGCAGAAAGTCCCGTCGGGATACGCCAGTCGCCTTCGAGCTACCTGTGTCTTTTGGGCTCATCTTAGTAATGGCATGCCGCGCAGTCCGTGGGCGGCGGGACGCGCTCCCCGCTCTCCACGGCCTGGCGTATGGCCAGCTCCGCCTCTTCGTTCAGATATTCCAAGTAACCGCCGCGGTGGCAGTCTACGCAGTCGCGCATGTTCAGGTTCCGCACCTGTTCGGGGATACCCATACTCCCCACGTCGCCGTGGCAGATGGCGCAGGTCTGCGAGGGCAAGATGTTGTTCTGCTCCGAGAAGAACCGCACGTGGGCGTCGTGCACGAACTGCACGTGATCCGGCAGCCGGTGGACACGGACCCAGTTGATCGGCTCGTCGTTCTCAAACGCGAACCGTATCTTGTCCACCTCTCCGGGATTCTCGGAGTCGATCGCCACGTTCTGATGGCAGAAATAGCACTGCTGGACGGCGGGGATGCCCGCCGTTGCCGTCTCCATCACCGTGCGGTGGCAGAACTGGCAATCGACTTGGGCCTCGACGTGAACGTCGTGGCGGAACTCGATGGGTTGGGCCGCAGTGGGTTGTAGGAAGCCGTAAGGCAGCCCCCACCAAGCCTTAAGTATGAGAAGTACGCCGAAGAGAACTCCGGCGGTAATAAGGAGAACGACTAGCGGAAGACCAATCGTAACCGCAAGCGGTTTCTTCGGCACCGGTCGCGTCTCTCCTTCAGTCAGCGCCCCAGCAAGCGAGCGGCGTCCCCGTTCGGGCGCCGCGCCGGCTCGGGGCTAAATCCAGTCTCGTGCGTAGATCCTTCGAAGCTCGTGGGTCGCGTCGGCGGCCTCCGACAAGAAGAAAGCGAGGACACCCACGAACATCAGCGCTATGAGGTACAGAGGGAAGCGGAGCTTCCGGACCCGGTCGGCGATACCGTCCGGTACGTGGCCGGAGGCGAGGAGGGATGGTATGACGGCATGAGCGAGAACCATGTGGGCCGCAAAGAAGAAGACCGTACCCACGAACGCCAGGATGTAACGGAGAATGACGCTCGTGTTGCGCCAATCGACGTGGTTCAGATACTCGGGATCCATGCCTCTCCGGAACGGCTGCCTCTTACCTAGGGTGGTCTTGGTGAATCAGGAATCGCGAATCAAGGGATGCCCCTTCAGAGGCAGCATTGAGAATACATTCACAAATCAA
This sequence comes from Dehalococcoidia bacterium, assembly GCA_965261455.1. GTDB lineage: Bacteria > Chloroflexota > Dehalococcoidia > SHYB01 > SHYB01 > DAOUKH01. The sequence goes on from OZ253453.1 coordinate 1,937,839, forward strand.
AACGTGTCAAGGCATGGAGCGGGACGCGCCGTGGTAGAATGGGCGCACGTTCCAACAGAAGTGGAGCGCTGCCCACGCCATGCCAATCGAGCAGAAAATCCGACTCAGCCACCTTGCCGCTGGCGGCGGCTGAGCCGCCAAATACGGTCCGGGGGACCTCGCCGAGATCATCGGCGCGCTGCCGCGCGTCGAGGACGCCAACCTGTTGGTCGGCGTCGCTACCGGCGACGACGCCGCCGTCTATCGCTTGAGCGCCGATATGGCGTTGGTCCAGACGGTCGACTTCTTCCCGCCGGTGGTCGACGACGCCTACGACTACGGGGCCATCTCCGCCGCCAACTCTCTGAGCGACATCTACGCGACGGGCGCCCGCCCCATCACCGCTCTGAATATCGTCGCCTTCCCCGACGACCTGCCGCGTGAGCTTCTCCAAGAAGTCCTGCGCGGCGGGGCCGAGAAGGCGGCGGAGGCCAACGTCCCCATCGTGGGGGGACATACGATCAAGGACCGCGAACCGAAGTACGGCCTCGCCGTCACCGGCTTGGCGCATCCAGACCGCATTCTGACGAACGCCGGGGCGCGTCCCGGCGACGCCCTCGTGCTCACCAAGCCCATCGGCTCGGGCGTGATCACCACGGCAGCCAAGCTCGACCGCGCCGACCCGGACGTCGTCGCATCCGCCATCCGCCACATGTCCACCTTAAACAAGGACGCCTCGGAAGCGGCTCTTGCCGTCGGCGTCCACGCCTGCGTGGACGTCACCGGCTTCGGCCTCCTCGGCCACCTTCGTAAGATGGCCCAACAGAGCGGCGTCAGCGCGCGCCTCTCCATCGCCGCGGTCCCGCTCATGAAGGGCGCCGCGGCCCTCTCCGTCGGCCAAGGAATCGCCCCGGGCGGCGCGAAAAGCAACCGCGACTACCATGAAGAAGGCGTCGAGTTGGCCCGCGGCGCCGGCGAAGAGATGCTCGACCTCCTCTACGACCCGCAGACTTCGGGCGGGCTACTCCTGGCGGTCGAAGCGGCCAAGGTCGCCGCGCTCGTGAACGCGCTGCGCGAGCGCGGCGTCTCGCACGCCGCCGTCATCGGCGAGGCCGGCGGCGGACGGCCCGGCGCCATCGTCGTTGGCCCGTAGCCCCGGCGGCCACGGTTTACAACTAAGCAGCTGGCGCCTCGGGTAGCGCCTGGCGGAGGTGGCGAAGCGATGCGCGCAATCCTCTTGCCCCAAGACCTCGCGGACGAAATCATTCGGCATGCAAAGGCCGAAGCGCCCAACGAGTGCTGCGGCGTCCTGCTCGGCAAAGGGGACGCCGTCTCGGACGTGCGCCGCGCGCGCAATGTCAAGGCAAGCCCCGTCGAGTACGAGATCGATCCCAAGGAACACGTCGAACTCTTGCGCGCGGCGGACGAGGCCGGGCTCGACGTCGTCGGCTTCTACCACTCCCACACCTTCAGTGAGGCGTACCCCTCGGTCACCGACATCTCCAAGATGTCGGACTGGGGCTATTTCTACCTCATAACGTCGCTCGCCGCCGCGTCGGCTCCGACGGTGCGGGCGTTCTGGTTCCTGGGCCATCACCTAGTGGATGCCGAGTCCCGCGTGGAGGAAGTTGCCATTCGCACGGCGTAAGCGGGAAGGGCAAGCCTCCGGCGCCGGGGGGCGGCTTGCGGCGCATGACGCGCTCTACTACGATGCTTGGACCACTCCATAAAGGGAAACGTCCGCGGTAAAGCGCCATGGGTAGGTCGAGTGTGAAGAAGGCGGCTGCGGTTGCGCTGGGGATGGCGGCCTTCGCGCTCGTGCTTTCGTCATGCGGCGGCGAAGACGCCGTCGCGGTGCAGGCGCAGACGTTTCGCGTGGAGCGAGGGGATCTCGCGCTCGTCGTCACCGCGCCGGGAAGCGTCGTCTTCGCGGGCCGGACTCCTCTCTCGTTCGACATCGAAGGTGTCGTGAGCCGCGTCTTCGTCTCCGAAGGCGACCGCGTCGAGGCCGGGCAGACTATTGCCGAGCTCGGGCCCGAGGCCCTAACTCAAGCCGTACTCGACGGCGAACGACGCGTCGCAGAGATCCAAGCGCGCGTGGACGACCTGGTCCGCGGGGAGCCCTCGGCCCTAGCGGCAGCCCATGCCGAGGTCGTTGCGGCGGAGCAGGGACTGTTCGAAGCCGAACAGTCCCTCGCTGTGAGCTTCCTCGACATCCTGCAAGACCAGCAGTACAAAACCACCAAGGCCGCTCTCGCGATCAAGGAAGCCGAGGCCGCGATTGAGCGTGCCAAGCAACCCGCCACCGACCTCGAGGTCGCCCAGCAGCGCCAGAAAGTGGCCGAGGCGGCAATCGCGGCGCAGCGCGCCGAAGAGGCGTTGGCGAAAGCCGACGTGCCGTTTACGACCCAGACACTGCGGCAGCAGGAGCTCGCTGTGGCCATAGCCCGCGCCGCTGTCGAGCGTGCGCAAGACGACCTCGATCGCTCCCGCAACCCATTCTCGGAACAGGACGATGCGGCGGCCCAAGCCGTCGTCGCCGACGCCCAGAACTCCCTTTCCGCGGCGCAGACCAACTTCGACGTCACCGAACGCGTCCAGGGCCGCCTCGTCGACGACGCCCAACACCGCGTCGACGACGCCCAACAGGACTACCGCGCCGCCATCATTGAGGTCCTTGATATCAGCATCCTCCAAGAGGACGACCTCTATCTCGATCCGCGTGCCCTCTGGGAGAAATACGGGGCCGACCCCGTCCACACCACTCCCGCCTGGAACGCCCTCGTCTCCGCGCGGGCCGACCGCGACCTCGTCGGCGCGACCGAAAACCTGGAGTTGGCCAAGGCGCGCCGCGAAGTCTCCCACGCCGAACAGGCCCTCGCCGAGGCGAAGAGCCGCCTCGCCGCCCTCACCGTCGGCCCGGACCCCTATGACGTCGCGGTGAAGGAAGCGGCACTCGAAGCTGCGGCCAGCGAGCTTGTCGAGGAGGAACGGCTCTTGGCCGAAATCCTCGAAGGCGGCGACCCGCTCGAAATCGACCGGGCGACGGCGGCTCTCGAACTGGCGCGCGCCAAGCTGGAGCACGAGCGCGCCACGCTCGACGGGATGGCCCAACCCCCTCCCCAAGCCGCAATCGACCTCCTCACCGCCGAGCTCGACCTCGCAAAGCTGAACCACGGCATCGAGCAGCGCGCCTTGGAGGTGATCGAGGACGGCGGGGAGGCGCGCCGCACCGACCTCCTGAACGCCGCCCTGAACTCAGTCTCGCTCCGGCTGGCTGCGGCACGGGCCGGCTTGGAGCAGATCGAAGAAGGCGACCCTCTCCTAACCCAACTCGCCGTCGAGCGCGTCGAGGCCCAAGCCTCCATGCGAGCCGCCAGCGACAAGCTCGACCATACGACTCTTAGGGCCTCCGCCGGCGGCGTCGTCATCCAGCTCAATGTCGCGGAAGGCGATACGGTCCTGGAAACCACGGTCGCTGCCGTGCTGGGCGATCCCGAGTCCCTCGCCGTCTCGGCGCTGGTAGATGAGGTCGACGTGCTCCGAGTCCAGGCAGGGCAAGACGTTCGCATCTCGCCCGACTCCGCTCCGCTCCTCTCCATTCCCGCAACGGTGCGCCAAGTGTCGCCGATCGCGGTCCGGACCGGCGACGGCGTCCGCTACCGCGTCACCATAGACTTCGACAGCAGGAGCGGCACCGCAGGCGCCGGAGTGCTTCGAGAAGGCTTCTCGACCCGCGTCGAGATCGTCGTTAGCCAGCAGAGCGGCGTGCTCTCCGTCCCCGTCGAAGCTGTGTCCCTGACCGAGGCGGGCCGCGTCGTGCAAGTGGTCCGCGCCGACGAAACGACGGAGCCCCGGCTCGTTCAGCTTGGCTCGGCAGATGGGATCCGGGTCGTGGTAACCTCCGGCGTGCAGGAAGGGGAGACTGTCCTCGTCCCCAGCGCCCCGCGGCCCGGCATACGGGAATTCAGATTGCCCGGGCAGGACTCGGGAACCTTCGAGGGCAGCTAGCCGGCGGCGGCCCCAGCCCGAAAGCGGCGACCGTACGGCACTGCTATGCAAGTGAGATCGACGTATCCGCACGTTCGCTGGCTGAGCGCGGCCTTGGTCTGCGCCGTGGCGGTCGCGGCGTGCAGCGGAACGACCATTGTTTCCGACCAGGGCAGTGGCGACAGCGGCAGCCGGACCTTCGCTCCCATCGTGCGAGGGAGCGTCATCGAGACCGTCGCGGCTGCCGGAACGCTGCGCTACGCCCGCGAGGCCGAGCTCGCGTTCGGTGAGGCGGGCACGGTCCAGAGTGTCGCCGCCGAGGTCGGCCAGAAGGTGCGCGAGGGCGAGGCGCTCGCCGCACTGAATCCGGACGCCCTGCGAGGCGACCTTTTGGAGGCCGAAGATGCACTCGCGGCGGCGATAAGACGGGTCGACGCGGTGCGGACCGTGGACACGGCGCTTCTTCTTTCGGAGGCGCGGGAAGCCGTGGCGCAAGCCCGCGTGGATTTCAACGACGCTGAGGCCGCCCTGGCGCGGATGCGGGCTCCATTCAACCGCATCACTCGAATAGAGGCGGAGGAGCGCCTCGCTTCCACCCAGGCTGCGCTGACCGAGGCACTCGCCGAACTCGCAGTCGTCGAAGACCCCTCCCTGAGCGACGAGGCGGCGAAGGCCCGGGCCGAGGTCGAAGCGGCCCGCGTAGACGTCGAAGCGGGCCAGGCGGCCGTCGACGCAGCCCGCGCTGCCGTCGCGGCGGGGGAGGGACCGCTGGCGGTCATCGAGGCCCCCAACCCGGCGCGGAGCTTTCCTGACCTGGAGGACCCGATCGCAAGTGCGGAGCAGGAGTACCGCGCCGTGGTCCGGCGTGTCTATGGTTTGACGCTCGAAACGGGGTCGCCGCTGCCTCCGCCGCCTGAGCTGCGCGCTGGCGGGCTTCCTCCAACGACAACGCTGCTGGGAAGCGCCGCACTTCCCCAGGACGTTACCTCCTTCCTTCACAGCCGGAACATCCAATGGCCTCCCGGCGGCGCGGACGAAACGGCGGGGAGCGCCGCAGCTATGGCCTTAGCAGAGGTCGAGGCGGCCTGGCGCAGCGTTACGTCGGCCCGGGCGGCGCTGAGCACGGCACGGATCGAGGCCGGCCAGACGGCGGCGGAAGAGGCCATCGCGGCGCAACGCACGGCAGAGGAGGCGGCGCAACGAGCGATGGAACGAGCGGCGGCAAATGCCGCGGAGGCGGCGGATGCGCTGGCAGAGGCCCAGACCGCCTTGGCGAGCAAGGAGACGGAGCTCGCCAGGGTCACCACGCCGCGTCCCGGCGAGGACCTGGTCTTAGCCGCCGCCCGCGCGGCCTTGGCCGAAGCGCGCGTCGGGGAGGCCCTGCAAGCACTATGGGCCCTCGACCGCAGCCCTGATCCCGATCAAATCGCCCTCGCCGAGGCGAAAGTTACGACGGCCTCGGCCACCTTGGAAGCAGCCCTAAGAGAACGCGACCGCGTCGCGACCAAGGGGGTCGAAGAACAGACGTCCGAAGCCGAGGCTGGCGTAGACAGAGCAGAAGTCCGCCTCGGCATCGCCAAGCTGCGCCTGGAGCGCGCCGTCTTGACCGCACCATTCGACGGCGTCATCGCCGAGGTGCGGACCGGGCCTAGCGCAGCGGTGGACACGCGGTCGCCGGTAATCGTGCTTGTCGACCCAACGAGGCTCAACGTCGAGGCGTCCGTGGGACAGACGGGGGTCGTCAAGATTGCGGAGGGGCAGCGTGCGCTGGTGAGTCTGGAATCGACGCTCGAAGTCGTCAACGGCGTAGTGGAATCTATCGCGCTTCTTCCCGTGGAGCGCGGCGGCGAGACAACGTACGACGTGGCGGTCAGCCTCGACGAAGCGATCGGGGGGCCCGCCTCGTCCATTTCAGGGCTCTCGGTACAAGTCCACGTCGTCGTCGGAGAAGTGCGCGATGCGCTGCTGGCCCCGAGGAGCGCAATCTACCAAGAAGGCGGCAGAACACACGTCCGGACGCTCGACGCCGCCGGCGCACTGCGCGACCGGCCCGTGGCCCTGGGGAAAGGCAACGCCCTGTGGGTCCAGGTAATCAGAGGCGCGGCGGAGGGGGACCGCGTCCTGCTCGCCGAGTCGGTTGCCGGCAACCCGACCCTCGTCCGGGCGTTCGCCCCCTCAACCATTCGCGGTGCGAATTTGACCCAAGCCGATGGCGCACCCTAGCAGTCCCACGCCCCACCTGCGCCTGCGCAATATCGAGCGCACCTACGCGACGGGCGAACTCAGGGTCGAGGCGCTGCGAGGCGTGAACCTCGACGTGCCCTACGGCGAGATGCTGGCCCTCGTGGGGCCGTCGGGGTCTGGAAAGACGACGCTGCTGAACATCATGGGCTGCCTCGACCAGCCTACGATGGGCTTCTATCAGCTCCGCGGGATACACGTTGGCGGGCTGAGCGGCGACCGCGTCACAGAGTTGCGGCGGCATGAGATCGGATTCGTCTTCCAGACCTTCAATCTGCTGCCCAGGCTCACCTCGTTGGAGAACGTGACGCTTCCCCTGCGGTATACGCCGGTCCGGCGACCCGAGGCCCGCGCCATGCAGGCGCTCGAACGGGTCGGCCTGCCGCACCGCGCAGCACACCGGCCGCCGTCCCTGACCGGCGAGGAGCAGCAGCGAGTGGGCATTGCGAGGGCGCTGGTCAACGGCCCGCGGCTGCTGCTCGTCGACGAGCCGGCGGGAAGCCTCGACTCGGAGGCAGGACGCGGCGTGCTCGCCCTACTCCAAGACCTGAACCAGCGCGACGGTGTCACCATCGTGGTCGCGACGCGCGATCGAGAGGTGCGCGACTTCGCGAGCCGCCTCGTCGGGGTCCGCGACGGCAGGATCGTGCGCGACGAGCGGCGGAGTGGCGGGGACGAAGCGTGAGCCCATTCAGGATCATTCGCGAAGCGGTGCGGGCCCTCTGGTCGAACGCCCCGCTATCCATCGTCACGGTGCTGGGAATCGCCATCGGCGCGGGGGCGATGACCGCCGTGTTGGCGGTCGAAGCCGGGGCCGACGCGGCGGCGCGGGAGCAGGTAGCCGAGATCGGAAAGAATCTGATCCTCGCGCGGCCTGCGGGTGACGCGCCCGCAGCGCTCACGCTTGAGGACGCCTGGATGCTGACCTCCGGCGCCGCGCCCGCCGTGGCCCGCGCCGCGCCGGAGACGAGCGTGTTCGCGCAGGCGCGCACCCAAGGGAGGCGCGCCGGCGTCACGGTGATTGGGGCGACCGCTGCCCTAGAGCCGGTACGCAACTTCAACGTCGCTGAAGGCCGTTTCCTCAATGGCGAAGACGTCGCGACCGAGGCGCAAGTCGCCGTGCTCGGCACCCAAGTGAGCTTCGAGCTCTTCGGCGGAGTCTCGCCGGTGGAGCAGACCATCTTCCTGAACGAGCGCCCGTTCCTCGTCGTGGGATTGCTCGACGAAGTGGGCGATGGCCTCGGCGTGCAGGACGACGTCGTCGTTGCGCCGATTACGACGGTCTATGCGCGGCTGACAGACTCCCCCAACGACCGGAGCGTGGCACTCATCAGCATCCAGGCCGTATCCAGCGACAGGCTGGACGAGGCCGAGGAGCAGGTGCGGAGCACGCTGCGCCGCAACCACGGTCTCACTGGCGCGGACGACTTCACGCTCACGAGTGAGCAGGACATCATCGGCGCCGAGACCGAGATCAGCGGCCTCGTCACGATCTTTCTGGCCAGCATTGCGGGAATCGCACTGTTCGCGGGGGGCGTTGGCGTGATGAACGTCATGCACGCCGCCGTGCGGGAGCGGCGCCGCGAAATAGGGCTGCGCCGCGTCGTAGGCGCGAAACCGCGCGACATTCTCTACCAATTCCTTGCCGAAGCGCTGCTACTCGGCGTCGCGGGAGGGGCGCTGGGGATCGGCTTCGGAACTGCCGCCGCCGAGCTCCTCGAAATTCTGCGCGTGGGCGGCGAGGACATCCAGGCGCTAGTCTCGGCGCGCACCATATCGGCGCCGCTGCTCACCGCCGTAGCTGTGGGCCTTCTCTCTGGCATCTACCCCGCCGCTCGCGCCTCCCGCCTAGACCCCATCGACGCCCTCCGCCGCGACTAGCCACGGAAGCCCGCCCTCCTAGCAGGGCGCGGCACTGGGGAGGGCTGGCCTAGGACGCAGCTCCTGAAGAGTGGCGGCGTCGAACGGGTTGTCCCCCGCGCGCAGAGCCGCGACCCACGATTCCCGGCGGCGGCCCCTGCCCTCCGCTAGGAGGTCCGTCTAGTAGGAAGGCGGGGAGGCAGGGTTAGGTGACTTCGTTCAGCTTTCCCGTCGCGCAGTCGTAGACGAACCCACGCACGTCGCCCTTATTGGGAATGAAGGGGCTTGCCTGGATTCGCGCCATCGACTGCCGCACGTCCTCGTCAAGATCGCCGAACGCCTCCAGCGCGAAGGCCGGCCGTAGGCCCGTGTCGGCCAGGATCCCGTCCTTCACGTCGTCGTCGCGGAAGGTCAGCATTCCGCAGTCCGTGTGGTGGATGAGGATGATCGAGGTCGTTCCCAGCAGCCGTTGCGAGATCGTCAGTGAGCGGATCGCATCGTCGGTCACCACGCCGCCGGCGTTCCGGATGACGTGGGCATCGCCTTCACTGATCCCCAGCAAGCTGTGCGTGTCGAGGCGGGCGTCCATGCATGCCACGACCGCGAGGCCGAGCCCCGGAGGCAGGGGCAAGTCGCCCTTGTCGAACTTCTCCGCATAGCGAGCGTTATTAGCGAGCAGGTCATCGGTAACGGTCATCAAAATCCTCCGTTCGCCGTTCGTCTGGGTTCGTCCTTCATCACGTATCCAGCCCTTGATCCGTTCAGCGTGGTGGACCTGGGGGGAGTCGAACCCCCGACCTTCTCAATGCCATTGAGACGCGCTCCCAACTGCGCCACAGGCCCAGGAATCGCCATTGTACCACCGCGTGCTCCAGGGGACGGCGCGGTGGCGCGGGCGAGGCTACACTGGACGGAGTGTTCGACTCGGCGGGAGGCGCGACATGCAGGCAGGCGACGTAGTGGCGATGTTCCTCGAAGAGACGCGGTTCGCTTCGCGGGGTGAGTGGGAGCAGGCGTGTGCCGGGGTCTGGGACGCCGCCCTCGCCGAGCTGCGGACGAATCCCGGCTTCAAGGGGCTCGCCGCGTTTTGGGCCGACGACGACACCGCGCGCGGCGGCGTTATGGGCCTGTGGGACTCGCTGGAGCACCGGCTCGGCTACGAGGCCAAGTCGGCGGGCAGGGTGCGCGCCCTCTTCGACCCCTTCTTCAAGCAGGGTCCGCGCCGTCCCCGGCTCCATGTCACCAACGCCACGTTCGACTAGCCCGCCGCCTTGACGCCGGAACCGCCCGGCCTATACTCCGATGCAGTACGCCCTCTTCAGTGGGGGGACTCCGCACCGGCGCCGGAGGGCCCATGGCCGCCAAGAGACTGCGCATTCTTGATCCCGTCGCCCGCCCCCCTGCCGCCGGCGGCGAGGCCGCGCCGCGTATCCCCGCCGTCGCCGGGGCTGTCGTTGGCCTGCTGAGCAACGGCTGGCGCAGCTTCGATGCCATGACGAAGAGCTACGCCGAGCTGGCGGTGGAGAAGTACGAGGCCCGCGAGGCCGTCGTCCGCCCCAACCCCTCCGCCTCCAGCGGCACGCCCCAGGACACCATGGAGGAGCTCGCGCGGCGGTGCGATGCCGTCGTCGTCGGCATCGGCCACTGAGGCTCCTGCACGACGTGGAGTGTCCACGACGCGATCACCCTCGACGACAACGGCGTTCCCGCCGTGGTGGTCGTCAGCGAGCGCTTCGAGAACCTGGCTGCGTCGCTGGCAAGGTCGCGGGGCAAGCCGGACTTCCCCATGGTGGTGCTGCCAAGCGACATCGAGGAGATGACGGACGAGCGCCTCAGCGAGCTGAGCGAGCGCACCTTCCCCGAAATCGCAGCGAAGCTGGCCGACGGCTAGCCGTGGCCGGGGGCCGCTCGTGACCGAAGACACCCCGCTCGAATCCGACGTCATCGACGTCGAGGCGAGCCTCGAAGCGGCTGACGACGCTCTCTACGAACGCGGCGCAACCGATGGCCTGCCCATCGTGCCCCCCACCGAGAGCCGAGTGCGCCGCATGATCGAGGCCGCGGGCGGCGACGCCGGCGAGGTCGTGGCGCGGGTGGGCCCGGCCCAGGGCGAAGCCACCATCGAGAAGCTCGCGATCAACGCCGTCATGGCGGGGTGCCGCCCCGAGCACATGCGCGTCCTCATCGCCGCCGTCGAGGCGATGACCGATCCCGTCTTCAACCTCGACAGCGTGCAGGCCACCACGAACCCGTGCGGCGTGGCCCTCATCTTGAACGGGCCGGTCCGCCTCGAACTCGACGTCAACACGGGCCGCAGCTGCCTTGGCCCCGGACGCCGCGCCAATGCGGTGCTCGGGCGCGCCGTCCGCCTCATCCTGACCAATATCGGCGGCGGTGTCCCCGGCGAGGTCGACAAGGCCACGCACGGTTTCCCCGGCAAGTACACGCTCTGTTTCGGCGAGGACGAGGAGCACAGTCCCTGGGCGCCGCTGCACGTGGAGCGCGGCTTCGACGCCGCCCAGAGCACGGTGACGGTGGTGAGCGTCAACAGCACGCTCAACATACTCACGTCGTCGTTCATCCACATCAACGACATGCTCGACAGGATGGTCGATGCCCTCAGTGTGACGGCCACGAACAACGCCATGCTTGGGAAGGGGGAGCCGGTGCTGCTCATCGCCTCGGGGCACGCCGACCTCTGCGTTCGCCAGGGCATGCGTAAGCTCGACGCGAAGCGCTACCTCTACGAGCGCTGCGGCTTTCCCGAGTCACGGCTTCCCGCCGACATGGTCCGCCGCGAACGGATAGCCGCCGTCACTGTCGACGGTATCGTCCGCCCGGTGCGCCGCGCCGAAGACATCCTGCTCGTTGTCGCCGGCGGCCCCGAGCCCTACCACGCCACCTTCATGCCCACCTTCGGCGACTCGCTCGCGGTAACCCGCGAAATCTCGGCGCCCTAGCTAGAGGGAAGGGAAGCGGCGGTCGGTCAGGGCTCTGGGCTATAATGCCCTTGTTTAGAGTCAACCAAAGACCTCGCGACGAGCGAAACATGTTGAGGCAGGAGCAGGAAATGGCTGCGACCAAGCAGCTGCACCTCCCTAGCTTGTCGATAACGGGCTTTAGAGGTATCGACACACTGACCATTCCGCGCTTGGGCCGCGTCACCTTGCTCGCCGGAAAGAACGGCGTCGGCAAGACCACGGTGCTGGACGCCGTCCGAGTCTACGCTGCGGGCGGGCGACATCGCGCGTTGTCCGATCTGTTGCGGGAGCGAGAAGAGGTGGTTGTCGTTATCGACGAGGACGGTGGCGGCACGCTTGAACCCGTCTTAACGTCTCTTTTTCACGACCGCGACGCATCCCAAGACTTCCTCACTACTATTGGCCCGATTCCTAGTGCGGATGGTTCGATCAACGGCGAGGAAACTCTTGTCATCGGGCTGACGGGTTCTTCGCCACATGGTCGAACGGAGACGAGCGCGAAGCTGCACGAGTCGAGCTTCAGGAGCTTTTCGTCGTCAAGTAAAGCGGAAACGTTTCTGCCAACACTGCACATCCAGTTACGAGGTCGTCGGTTCACGGCGCTCATGCCGTATTCAGACGGTTCGCTGCGCGAGCACATGCTGCACATGCCTGAGGATCCTGAGCTGTGGCCACCCGAAACCAAATGCGAATCTTTGGGGCCGGAGGTGTTGGGAAACGATAAGTTCGCGCGTTTCTGGGATAACGTGACGCTAACGGACGATGAAGATGCTGCACTTGAGGCGTTACGGCTGATCTTCGGTCGAGGTATCGAAGGCGTTGCGCTGGTTGGGGAAGATGCACCTCGCAGGAGAGCCGGACGGAGGGCGGTCGTCAAGCTCGAAGGTAGTAAACGCCCCGTGCCCCTGAGGAGTCTCGGCGATGGAGCGCTGCGGCTTTTCGGCGTCGGCCTCGGCATCGCCAACAGCCACGGCGGCTTCCTTCTGATCGACGAAGCAGAGAACGGCATCCACCATTCCCTGCAAAAGGACTTCTGGCGCATGGTCCTCCAGACAGCACAGGCGAACAATGTGCAGGTGATTGCAACGACGCATAGCAGGGACTGCGTACGCGGCTTCTCCCAAGCCACGACCGAGATCGAAGATGCGGAAGGCGTCCTTGTGCGCCTCTCGCGACGGGACGGGGGCCTGCGCGCCATCGAATACCCCGAAGAAGAATTGGCGATCGCCGTTGAGCAAGGTATAGAAGTACGGTAGAAGCATGGCAAACGGCGGCGCATCGTCCGAGGGCCGCGTTCTCCTCGTCGAAGGACAAGACGACCTGCACGTGGTGCGTCATCTCCGCGAGTCCTCTTCGGGGATGCCGGACTTCTGTGTCAAAGACAAGGGGGGCGCAAAGCTCTTGCCCAGTATCTACGGGGAGGTACTTGCCGAAGACCGAACGGCTGTGGGGATACTGCTCGACGCGAATGGTGACCCGCAGTCTAAATGGCAGGCCGTTTCGGACAGGCTTCGAGACGTGGGCGTAACGGCGCCCAAGGCTCCCGCCCCAGACGGTACGATCATCGACGGCACGCTCCGCGTCGGGGTCTGGCTGATGCCCGACAACCAATCGTCCGGCGAACTGGAAGACTTTATCGAGCGCATGATCCCGTCCTCCGATCCGGTGTGGCCGTTGTCGGAGGCCTATATCAACGGTATCCCTACCGAAGACCGCAAGTTTGCGGCAGGGAAGGTTCTGAGGGCCAAGGTCCATGCCTGGCTAGCGACTAGAGCATCGCCCCGACGAATGGGAACAGCCATTGGCGCGGGAGACCTGGACCTCAACGAGGCGAATAGCCAGAGATTCGTGGGCTGGCTTCGAAACCTCTTCTCCTGAGCCCGTTCAGTAAACGAGCCCGCGCTACGTCGCGCCGGTGGTGGCGTCGAGGATGCCCGCGGAGGGGACGTGGGGAATGCCCGAGAGGAAGGCGGCCATCCAGCCGCCGTCGACGGGCAGGGTGTGCCCGGTGACGTAGCTGGCGAGGTCGGAGATCAGGAAGAGGGCGGCCTTGCCGATTTCGTCCGTCGTGCCGCGGCGCTTGGCGGGGATAAGCCCTTGGCGGGTGCGCTCCATCATCTCCGGCGTCTCCGGAATGCGCGGGGTGATGATGCTCCCCGGGGCGATCGCGTTCACCCGGATGTTGTGGGGCGACCACTCCACGGCCATGGTGCGCACCAGGTTCATCAGCCCCGCCTTCGCCGCGCCGTAGGAGGCGTGGTTGGGGGCCGACTGTATCCCGCTCACTGAGGCGATGCAGACCATGGCGCCGGGCTTGCCGCGTGCGATGAGCGAGCGGGCGACCTCCCGGGCGGTGAAGAAGAAGTAGCGGAGGTTCTTGCGGTGGTCGTGGTCCCACTGCTCGGGGGTCATGTCGAGGATCGGGTTCCACGAGGCCTGGCCGACGATCGTCACCAAGGCGTCGAGGCCGCCGAGCTCGCGTTCGGCGCGCTCCACGATCTCCTTCGCTTGGGCGTCGTCGAGCACGTCGCCCACGATGGAAACGGACGGCTGGCCCAGGTCCGCGACGGCGGCGGCTACGCGGTCGGCCCGCTCCTTCACCACGTCCGCCACGGCGACGCCGCAGCCCGCGCGGGCGAGGAACTTCGGTCGTCATCTCGAACGCCCACTCCGACGCCGTACCGCAGCCCGCGCGGGCGAGGAACTTCGCCGTGCTCTCGCCCATACCCTGGCCGCCCCCCACGACGAGCGCCGACTTGCCTTCGAGTTCCAACAGTGAAGCGTCCACGGTGCAGTCCTCCTCATACGGGTAGGCGCTGCCAGCGTGAGCGCGGCAGCGCGCTAGAGTGTGCCACAGACCTCCCGCCGCGGGTAGTGGAGCAGTGCGGATGTCACCCGGCGGTTATGTCAACGGCAAGCTCCGGCGGGCGGCGTGGTAGACTGCGGCCCCCGCTGCGCTCCTCCGCCGAAGGGCTCACGCCAATGGCCGCATACCCGCTGATTTCGTCCGACTCGCACGTCGTCGAGCCTCCCGATCTGTGGACGACGCGCATCGACGCGAACTTCAGAGGGCGGGCGCCCTTCATGGTGGAAGGGGACGAGGCGGACCAGTGGTACGTGGAGGCGGGGACGCCGATGGGACGCATCGGCGCGAACCTCCAGGCGGGAGTGCGCTTCGAAGACCCGGACAAGCTGACCTTCGATGCCAAGTACCGGACCTCCCCGCGCGGCGCCTACGACCCTTACGCCCGGCTGGTGGAGATGAGCGAAGACCATGTCTCGGCCGAGGTGCTCTACTCCTCCTTGGCGCTTTCTCTGTTCCAAGTCGTACAAGACGACGCGCTGTTGGCGGCGATCTTCCGGGCCTACAACGACTGGCTCGCCGACTTCATCGCGGTCGACCCAAAGCGGCTCAAAGGGATCGCGGTGGTGCCGGTGGACGACGTGGACGCCGCCGCCGCGGAAGTGGAGCGGTGCGCCGCCATGGGATTGGTGGGCGTGATGGTGCCGGTCGTGCCCGCCGGCCCCCAGTACGACAGTCCAGCCTACGATTCGCTCTGGGCCGCCGCCCAGGACGTTGGCTCGCCCGTGACGCTCCACATCGCCACGTCGCGCAAACGCGACCCGCTGCAGAACCTCGTCGGCTTTTCGAGCGGAGCCATCGACGGGGCCGTCGGCCTCGCCAACCGCGACGTTCCCCTGCGCACCACGCTCGCCGCGATGATCTTCGGCGGGGTCTTCCAACGCTTCCCTGGACTGCGGATCGTCGTGGCGGAGTACGAGGTCTCGTGGGCGCCCTACTTCGTCCGCGAGATGGACCGCGTCTACGGGCAGACGGCCTTCGGGAAGGCCGTCCGCGCCGGGCTCAAGACGCCGCCCGGCGAGACCTTCCGCCGCAACGTGTTCATCAGCTTCCAGGAGGACCGCCTGGGCGTGTCGACCTACGCCCCGGCGGGGGCGGACACCCTGATGTGGGGATCGGACTATCCGCACGCCGAGGGGACGTTCCCCCACTCGCGGAAGATCGTCGAGGAGGTGCTCGACGGCCTCGACGACGACGCGAAGCGAAAGCTAGCGGGGGCCAACGCCGCCGCCCTGTACGGCTTCGCCGACGAGCCGGCCTAGCCGCGGCGGGCGTCCGCTCCCCCCGTGTGGGCCTTTGCGTAACTGGGGTGACTGACCGCGAAGGCGGCGGGCTTGTATGACCCGCGGTGGTTGCGAGGGGCCCCTCATCTCAATCTTCTCCCGTGGGGAGAAGAGGCAAGACCTCCCGGCCCCACCCAAGCTGCCCGCAGGCGGGTTGTGCAATGGTCTCCCACTGGCGAGGCGTGGGCCCCGCTTTCGCTTGAGTGACCGTGAGAGGCGGGCCAGCGCGGCGGAGGGGGTGGGCCGCGGAAAGCATAAGGGGGCCAAGGCGTACCCTTTTTCAGCTGAGTTGGGGAGTGACCGCCGCGCGGTGGCGGTCACGGGCCCGGCGGGGGGATAGCCGCGGGGGGCCGTTTCTCCAAACTCCGCTCTGCAACTCCGGCATGGCCTCGTTGGTCCCTAGGAGACCGGCCACGCGGAAGTTCTTCAAGGCGGACGCTGAGGTCAGCGTCGTCTCGCTCAAAGCGCCGACGGGGCAGCGCTTGGCGCGCCTACGCGCGGGAGCTTCCCGAAGGAGCTCTCGCCCGCGCCCACGGCTGTGTACAGGCTTCCCGAGGAAGTGGTAATACGCCTTGGCCGGCGCCGATGGGCTGGTTTCGCATGGGGACATGGTAGGGGACGGGAGCGGGCATGGGGAAGGGGCGGATGGCGCGTGGGGGGGCCGCCCTCGGCGGGCGGGAGTGGGCGATTCGCGAATCGCCCCTACGGAGACGTTTGCGTAGCCGGGGTGACTGACCGCGAGGGGGGCGGGCTTCGATGACCCGTGGCGGTTGCGAGGGTGCCCCTCATCTCAATCTTCTCCCGTGGGGAGAAGAGGCAAGACCTCCCGGCCCTTCCCGCTCCCAACGGACCGGAGGCTGGCGTTCTGCCCTTCGGCTGGGTTACGCAAATATCTCCAGCGGAAGACGTTTGCGTAACCGGGGTGACTGACCGCGAGGGTGGCGGGCTTCGATAACCCGTGGCGGTTGCAAGGCGGCCCCTCATCTCAATCTTCTCCCGTGGGGAGAACCTTCGCGTAGCTCGGCGGGCGGGCTTCAGCAAGGTCGCGCGGCCCCCGCCTCCCCCGCCCTCTCTCAGTCTCCCCCAGCGGGGGAGAGGTTTAAGTGAATGCCACCTCCGCTCCCCCCCCCCCCCAGAACCCCAGTCGGTTTTGCAAAGGTCTCCGTGGGGAGAAGAGGCAAGACCTCCCGGCCCCACCCATGCTTGAGCCTGCGGTCGGGCTAGCTTGCGAAGGTCTCGAGGGCGGCGCGCTGGTAGGCGTCCATTTGCTCGGGCTCGATGAAGTACATCGGCGGGGCGAAGGACAGCGAGTCGGCGACGCCCTCGTACTCCGCGGCCCGGCGGCGCACGTCGTCGGCGCTGCCACCGGCGCAGAAAGCCTCGACCATGTCGTCGGTGACGAGGTCCCAGCAGTGCGGGCCGTGCCCGCGGTGCTCGCGGAAAGCCGCGCGCACCGCCGCCGCCTCTTCGGAGAAGCCGTAGTGGGCGAAGAGGTCCTTGTACGTGCCCACGGTCGCGTAGAAGGCGACCGACTTGGCGAGGTCACGGTAGGCCTGCTTCTTGTCGTTGCTGATCGCGATGGTGAGCGCGGGCTGGAGCTCGATGTCCTCGCGTTTCCTGCCGGCGCGGTCTAACCCGATCTTCATGTTGGGGACCATGACGTCCCGCACCCAGGGCAGCGTGGCGATCATCTGGCCCATGATGCCGTCCGCCACCTCGGCGACGTTCCGCACCATGCCGGGCCCCATGGCGGCGGCGTGGATGGGGAGCCGTTCCCGCGCCGGAGGGTGCGGTGTCGAGAAACCCACGATGCCGATCTTGTAGTACTCGCCCTGGAAACGGATGGGGTCGCCGGCGTGCACACTGTCGAGCAGGAGCCGGGTGACCTGGATGCACTCCTTGAGGTGCGGCGCGGGACGGCCGTACTCCACGCCGTGCCACGATTCGACCAGTCCTTTCACGCCGGCGCCCAAGCCGAGCACGAAGCGGCCCCCGCTGATCCTATCGATATCGAGCGCGGTCAGCGCCATCGACAAGGGGCTCCTGACGAAGGCCAGCGCGACCGCGGCCCCGAGCTCGATGCGGCTGGTAAAGGCGGCCGCGGCCGCGGGGTAGACGAACGGCGACGTGTGCAGTTCCTGCGAGACGATGCGCGCGAACCCCGCCTGCTCCGCGGCCTGCGCCCAGCCGCGAATCTCTTCCATCGTGTCGCCGTTGTAGCGCAGGCAATACTTCATGCGGCCTCCAAGCGGCATGGAAAACTGGCGGAAGTTACGCCTTAGCCGTCCAGCCCGTAGACCCGGAGCGCGTTCTCGCGAAGGAACAGCCGCTCGGCGTCGGGGCGGAGGTTGAGGTCGGCGATCTCCCGCATGGCGCGCTCGATGTCCACGACGGGGAAGTCGGTGCCGAAGAGGACCTTGCGCTTGCCCCAAGTGTTGATGAAGTGGACGAACTCGGGTTTCCAGTTCTTGGGCGAGTGGGCGTCGGAGCCGACGTAGACGTTGGGGTGCTTGAACGCGACCGACATCATCTCCTCGACCCACGGCCAGCCGGTGTGAATGCCGATCAGCTTCAACTCGGGGAAGTCGCAGGCGATGGTGTCGAGCAGGATCGGCCGCCCCACGCTTGGCATGGGAGGCTTGTCCTTGATGTAGATGAGGCAGTGGCCGACCTGCATCTGGATGGGAATATCAAGCTCGACGCACTTGGCGTAGAGCGGGTAGTACTTGCGATGGTCCGGCGCCAGGTGAAACCAGTGGGGGTAGACATGCGCGCCGATGAAGCCGCGCTCCTTGACCGCCTCTTCGAGCTCGCGCACGCCGTCCATCCCCGCGTAGGGGTCGACGCCGGCGAGGCCGAGGAAACGGTCGGGGTACTGGGCCACGGCCTCCTCGACGAAGCTGTAGGGAACGGAGTCGGTGAAACCGTAGTACGGCGAGCCGATCTTCACCGCGATGAGCATGGACTTCTCGACGCCGGCGCGGTCCATCTTCTCGATGGTCTCTTCGAGGGTGAACGACGGCTCCTTGCCCTTGCCCAGCGACGACTCGAAGAGCACGAAGTCGTGCTGGCGCCGCTCCATGACCCGCGGAGTGCGGATGTTGACGACGGTGTCGATGGCCTTGACGTCGGGCATAGTGACCTAGGCCTCGACGGCGACGGCGTCGATCTCAAGTTTCAGCGGAGGGAAGGGGCCGATCTCGTCGGCGCCCATAACCGTAGTCGCGGGAAGGTTGCCGCCGAAGGCGGCGCGGGCGGCGCGGTAGACGCCTCCCCACTTCGACATATCCATCATGTAGCTGATCTGGTGGAGGACGTGGCCCATGCTTGAGCCGGTCTCCCGCAGCAGCTTCATGTAGACGCTGTAGATGTGCCACGCCTGGGCGGCGTAGACCTCCGTCATCTCGTCGTCGTGCTGGCCCATGGAGAGATGGCGGCCCTCGTCCTTGAGCAGGTCGAACGACGTGATGGGGAAGGCTGCGCGGTCGCGGCCCGACAGGCCGGTCAGCCAGATGTACGGGCCAATCTTGCGGACCATCGCCAGGTGGCCGCTGCCGATCTCGGGATAAATGTGGCCTGAGTGCGACCACTCGCCGCCGGGCACGAAGCCCACGCCATCGAGGATGAGCCGCACGTCGGGGTCGCCGCTCTGCTGGGGCTGGCCGGTGGTGAAGCCCGTCACCGTCGGCGAGAGCTCCTGGTCGGGGTGGAAGTGCGGGTTGAAGCCGAAGCTGGCGCCGATCTCGGTCATGTTCGCGGTGGTGAACATGGTGTAGCGGATGGCATGCTCCATGCCCCCGCCCTGGCTTTCCAGAATCGCCTTGATGTGCCCCAGAATCAGCGCGCGCTGCGACTTGTACTTCTCCTCCGCGCTGTCGGTCTGATATCGCCCCGTCTCGACGATCTTGCGCAGGGCGGGGTCGATTTCGGACAGGCGGGTGACGACGCGCCCGGTTTCGGGGCTAATCCCGGCCAAGCCGGAGAAGAAGAGCATCTGGCCGAGGCGGGTGGCAGTAGGGTAGGGCGCGGTGACGGGTTCGAGGCCGGGAACGACCACGGGGCTCAGTTCGAGGCCGCCGGGCTCGGGGATGCGGGCGACGACCTCGACCTGAATGCGGTAGTCGGGGTGCGTTCCATGCGTGGCCGTGCGAGCGATCGTGGTGGCGGGTTTGTCGCCGGGGAAGAAGGCCAGCATCACCCGCTCCGCTATGCGGATGTCCTCGACGTCGCGCAGGAAGAGCCGCTGCCGGACGATGTTCTGGAGAGACGACCCCTGCGATTCGAGAATCTTGCTCAGGTTGTGGTAAATCAGCCATGTCTGCGCCGTGATGGGGCCCTCGCGGCCCGCGCCGTGCACACCCCACGACTTGAATTCATCAGCCTGCTCCTCCGGCATGTCCTGGAGCCCGCGGATCAGCGCGCCCGTCTCCATGTCGCGGGGGAGCTGTCCGGAGAGGAAGGCGAGCTGCCCGGCGCGCGTGCCCGTCGGAGGCAGGCCGAGCGCTTCGAGCTGTGGGGGATACCAGAAGTCGGTGCGTTGCATGGTTACGGGCGCTCCCGTCTAGAGCATGAACGAGCCGCCATCCACAAGGATGGTCTGGCCCGTGATGAAGTCGGAATCCTCGGAGGCGAGGAACACCGCGCTCCGCCCGATGTCCTTCTCGGGGTCGCCGAGCCGCCCGATCGGCAGGTTGGCGATGGCGCGGCGCACCACGTCGGCCTCCGGTTGGTCGAGGTTTGCCATCAGCGCCGGTGTGGCCGCGATGGGGCAGAGGCAGTTGACGTTGATGCCGTGGGGGCCCCATTCCTTCGCGACGGTCATGTTGAACGCCCGGACGGCGGCCTTGTTTGCGTTGTAATCGAGGTGCAGCGGCGTGCCTCGGAACACGCCGGTGGTGGTGAAGTTGATGATCTTGCCGCCACGCCCCTTCATGTGAGGGAAGACGGCCTTGCAGAACCGCCACGTGGCCTTGACCCCGGTCTCGAAGGAGAGGTCCCACCACTCCGTGGGAATGTCTTCGACCGTGCCTCCCAGGTGCGTGACCGAGTAGCCGCTCCATGCCTGGGCGTTATTCACCAGAATGTCGATGCGCCCGAAGGCGGCGAGCGTCTCGTCCACGACCTTGATGATCTGCGCCTCGTCGCCAACGTCGCAGACGACGCTGATCGCTTTCGCGCCGAGGCCGCGCAACTCCTCGGCAACGGCGGGGCCGGTGTCGGGCTTGATCTCGGCGACGACGATGGAGGCGCCCTCTTTGGCGAACGCCAAGGCGATGCCGCGGCCGTTACCTTGGCCCGCGCCGGTGATGATCGCGACTTTGTCTTGAAGCTTGCCCATTGGACTAAGGTCGGAAGCACGCCCGAAGGAGTGCGGGACGACGAAGGGGGTGTCAGGGAATCTAGCAGCGCCCGCCCTCTTGTGTCAATGAACGCCTTCCGGCGGCGGCGGCCCCGCAGGCGTGTTTCGCCTTGACTAACAGAAGCGTTTCTGATAACGTCGCGCCGTTATCGCACCCTAGATTTCCTAAGGGGGAATCCATGTTTCTGCATATAAGTAAGCGTTGGCTCTTGGTTGCCGCACTCACGGCGATCCTTACGTTGATCGTGGCCGCCTGTGGCGGCGGCGCCGACCCGACCGCGGCCCCGTCCGTGCCCCCGACTGTAGCGCCTGCGCCGGCGGCCACGGCTATGCCCGAGCCCACGGCCATGATGATGCCCAACGAGGAGCGGTACGGCGGCACGATTTCCTGGGCGTGGTGCTGCCCCAACCTGCCGAACCTCGACCCGCACTTCGGCAACCACATGACGGCGCAGTCGGTCAGCCCGGCCTACAACCACCTGACCAAGCTCGTGAGTGGCGACACGCCCAACGACGTGACCGTCGAGATGGACCTCGCCCAAGATCTCACCTTCTCGAGCGATGGCCTGAAGATGACCTTCACCCTGAATGAGGGCGTCAAGTTCCATGACATCGACCCGGCCAACGGCCGCGTAATCACGGCGCAAGACGTGAAGTGGAACTTCGAGCGCCTCGCCGGCGAGGGCAGCGCATACAAGTCCACCTACCGGAACGTCGACAGCTTCGAGGCGCCCAGCCCGACGACCTTCGTGATCAACATGAGCATCATCGACACCCTCATGCCGTTCGCGATGGCCGGCCGGGAGTCCTACCTCGCGGCGCCTGAGACGCAGGACCTCAACTTCCAGACCATCGGCACCGGGCCGTACATCCTGGACCGCTGGGAGAAGGACGTCGGCGTCTTCCTCGACCGTAACCCCGAGTACTTCAAGGTCGACGAGGCCGGCGCCGCGCTTCCCTACGCCGACGCCAGCGAGAGCCTCATCATCCCGGACCGCGCCGCTAGGACCGCCGCGCTCATCTCGGGCCAGCTGAGCTACATGGAGTACGTGTTCACCAACGAGGCCAAGCAGGTCAACGCCGCCGTGGCCGACATCCAACAGGACACGTACCGCTGGCAGAGCTCCTACGTCCTGTACTTCAACTTCAACGACCCGATGTTCCAAGACGTGCGCGTGCGCCGCGCCATCGCCTTGGGTATGAACATCGACGACCACATCGCCGTTGCCTTCGACGGCGACGCGGTGTGGGCCGGCCCGATCTCGGGCCAGCACGGCTCGGCCTGGGCCTTCACGCCGGACGAGCTTGCACAGGACAAGTACTACTACCGCCACAACGTAGCCGAGGCGAAGGCCTTGCTCGCCGAGGCGGGCATACCCGAAGGCTTCGAGTTGCACGTGGACTCGGTGAGCTTCCAACGCGATTACTCCTCCCAAGCGGAACTCTTCGTGACGGAGATGGAGGCGCTCGGCTTCAAGGTCGTGCACAACGTCGAACCGGACTTCGGCTCCTTCATCGCGCATTCCAGGAGCGTCAGTTACAAGCACCTCGCCTGGGGCTTCGACGGACAGAATGCACCACTGGCCTGGCTGGTGAACAACTACCGCTCGGACGGCGCCAAGAATGCCTCCGGCCTGGTTGACCCCGCGATCGACGCGGCGATCGACAAAATCCTAACGACGGTCGACGTGGCGGAGCAGCAGCGCCTGGCCAAGGAATTGCAGGACCACATCCTCCAGAACGTGCTCGTCGCCTCCCGCGTCGCGGACTCGAACACCCACGCATTCGCGCAGACGAACGTGCGGTCGGACGATCTCGGACGGTACCGCACGTCGCCCATCGAGACCTACGTGCGCGACCACGAGAACATCTGGTTCGAGAACTAACCGTTCCGCCGGGCCGCATAAGCTAACCGGATAAAAAGGGAATATAGGGGAGGAGCCCCATGGCGTACATCGTCAGACGGCTCCTCCTTTATATTCCCGTAGCTCTTCTCGTCTTCACTATCGTCTTCTGGTTCATCCGGTTCGTTCCGGGCGACTTCGTCGACATTCTCCTCGAGAACGCCACGTCGGCAAGGGACGAGTCCGTGCAGGCGGCGATTCGCCAAGACCTGGGGCTCGACGTACCGCACGCCAAGCAGTACTTCATCACCCTTGGCAGCTATCTCAGGGGCGATCTGGGTAACTCGATATTGGACGGGTCGCCCATCCTCAATGAGGTGCTGCGGCGGGTCCCCATCACGCTCGAGGTCGCCGGACTGGCGATCATCTTCGCCCTCATCATCGCCATCCCCGCCGGCGTGATTTCGGCGATTTGGCAGGACACGTTGATGGACTACGCCGCGAGGGTCTTCGCCATCGTGGCGCTCGCCGTGCCGAACTTCTGGCTGGCGACACTGCTCGTCGTCTATCCCGCGAACCTCTGGCAATACGCCGGACCGGTCGGCTACCCAGGCCTGTTCGACGACCCCTTAAGGAACTTGGAGAAGATTCTTCCCGCCGCCATCGTCTCGGGCTCTATATCAGCGGGCATCCTGGCGCGCTTCATCCGCTCCTCGCTCTTGGAGGTGTTGCGGCAGGACTACATCCGCACGGCCCGGGCCAAGGGCCTCTCCGAGTGGTCGGTGATTTTCGTCCACGCCATGAAGAACGCGATGGGCTCGACGATTACCGTGGGCGGGCTCATCTTCGCCAACCTCATCACGGCCGCCATCGTCATCGAGGGTATCTTCTCCATCCCCGGGCTCGGACTCCTGGTGATCAACTCCATCGAACTACGGGACTACACCACCCTCCAGGCCGTGGCGATCTTCTTCGCCTTCGCGGTCGTCCTGCTCAACCTGTTGATCGACATCGCCGTCGCGTGGCTTGACCCACGCGCCAGGACCATCTAGGCCGGCGGCCCATGAGCACGGAGCACGCAATAGAGCAGCCTTTGACCCGTCCCGGGCCGCTTGACGGGGCTGCGCGTTTCGCCGCGGGGCTGTGGAGTTTTATGCGGCGGCACCCCCTCGGGGCCGCGGGCGCCTTCGTGATCCTCGCCGTCGCGTTCGTCGCGGCCGCGGCCGAGATCATCGCACCCTACGACTTCTCCCAGCCCGCGCCGTCTGACCGCCTGCAAGGGCCGAGTTCCGCCCATTTCTTTGGCACCGACGACCTCGGCCGGGATACCTTCAGCCGCGTTCTCTTCGGCGCGCGGCTGTCCCTGATGGTCGGCGTCGGCGCGGTTGGCGTGGGCATTCTCCACGGCGCGCTGTGGGGACTGGCGTCGGGCTACATCGGCGGCTGGTTCGACGCCATCGTGCAGCGGGTCATGGATGCGATCATGTCCGTGCCGATGCTGCTGATGGCCCTGGTCGTAGTGACGATCCTCGGATCGGGCATCCAGAACGTCATCCTGGCCCTCGGATTCGTGCTGACGCCCATCGCGGCGAGGGTGATGCGCTCCGAGGTGCTCTCGGCCAAGGAGAACATGTACATCGACGCCGCCCGTGCCATGGGGGCGAGCGGGCTGCGCATCGCCTTCCGGCACATCCTGCCCAACGTCAATGCGACGATCCTGGTGCTCATCACCATCAACCTGGGCCAGGCGATCATCGCCGAGGCCATGCTCTCGTTCCTGGGGCTCGGACCCAACGAGCCTTCCTGGGGTGAAATGCTCGCGGGAGAGGGCCGGCAGTACATGGTTCAGGCCCCGTGGATCGCGTTCTTCCCCGGCCTGGCGATCACCACAACCGTCCTCGCCTTCAACCTGCTCGGCGACTCCCTTCGCGACGAGTTCGACCCACGGCTCCGCGACGGGAGGTAGCCGCCCGCCGTGCCCATCCACAGCTCGTCTTCTCCTAGGGCCCGCGTACCGGGCAGACAAGGAAGGAGTTACCGTATCCGGCAGGTCTTGTTTGTCACCCTGGTGTCGATCCTTGCGCTGGTGGTCGCTGCCTGCGACGGCGGCGACCCGACCCCGGTCCCGACCCAGACCCCACGGGCGACCCTGCCGGCGGCGACGCAACCCCCAACACCGACGCAACCTCCAACGCCGACTCAGCCCCCAACCCCAACGGAGCCTCCCCGAGCGACGGCAACTCCACTGGTCATAGTGGTGCAGATCGAACTGGTGACACCAGTCCCACCGACCGCGACGCCAACCACGATTCCACCGACGCCGGCGCCCACCGCCACACCGACACCCACCGCTACACCAGCGCCCACCGCCACACCAGCGCCCACGGGCGGGCGGTACGGCGGCACGATTTCCTGGGCGTGGTGCTGCCCAAACCTGCCGAACCTCGACCCGCACTTCGGCAACCACATGACAGCCCAGTCGATCAGCCCGGCCTACAACCACCTGACCAAGCTCGTGAGCGGCGATACGCCCAACGACGTGACCATCGAGATGGACCTCGCCAAGGACCTCACCTTCTCCAGCGACGGCCTGAAGATGACCTTCACCCTGCATGAAGGCGTCAAGTTCCATAACGTCGACCCGGCCAACGGCCGCGTGATCACCGCGCAAGACGTGAAGTGGAACCTCGATCGCCTCGCCTTCGAGGCAGGCAGCTCATACAAGTCCACATACCGGAACGTGGAGAGCTTCGAGGCGCCCAGCCCCACCACCTTCGTGATCAACATGAAGATCATCGACACCCTCATGCCGTTCGCGATGGCGGGCCGGGAGGCCTACATCGCGGCGCCTGAGACGCCCGCCCTCAACTTCCAGACCATCGGCACCGGGCCCTACATCCTGAACCGGTGGGAGAAGGACGTCGGCGTCTTCCTGGACCGCAACCCCGAGTATTTTAAAGTCGACAGGGGCGGCACCCAGCTTCCCTACGCTGACGCCACGGAGAGTCTCATCATCCCGGACCGCGCCCAGAGAACCGCGGCGCTCATCTCGGGCCAGTTGAGCTACCTGGAGTACGTGTTCACCAACGAGGCCGCGCAGGTCAACGCCGCCGTGGCCGACATCCAACAGGACACGTACCGCTGGCAGAGCTCCTACGTCCTCTACTACAACTTCAACGACCCGATGTTCCAGGATGTCCGCGTGCGCCGCGCCATCGCCCTGGGCATGAACATCGACGACCACATCGCCGTGGCCTTCGGCGGCGACGCGGTGTGGGCCGGCCCGATCTCGGGTCAGCACGGCTCGGCCTGGGCCTTCACCCCGGAGGAGCTCACACAGGACGAGTACTACTACCGGCACAACGTAGCCGAGGCGAAGGCCCTGCTCGCCGAGGCGGGGATACCCGAAGGCTTTGAGCTGCACGTGGACTCGGTGAACTTCCAACGCGACTACTCCTCCCAGGCGGAACTCCTCGTGACGGAGATGGAGGCGCTTGGCTTCAAGGTCGTGCACAACGTGGAGCCGGACTTCGGCTCCTTCATCGCGCATTCAAGGAGCGTCAGCTACAAGCATCTCGCCTGGGGCTTCGACGGACAAAACGCGCCACTGGCCTGGCTGGTGAACAACTACCGCTCCGACGGCGCCAAGAACGCCTCCGGTCTGGTTGACCCCGAGCTCGACGCGGCGATCGACGACATCCTCACGACGCTCGACGTGGCGGAGCAGCAGCGCAAGGCCAAGGAGCTGCAAGACCACATCCTCCGGAACGTGCTCGTGAGTTCCCGCGTCGCGGACTCGAACACCCACGCATTCGCGCAGGCGAACGTGCGGTCGGACGATCTGGGACGGTACCGCACGCAGCCCATCGAGACCTACGTGCGCGACCACGAGGAAATCTGGTTCGAGCGTTAACCTTATCCGCAGGGAGTCATCACTATGTCCATCCTTGATACGTTCTCACTTGACGGGCGCGTGGCTGTCGTCTCCGGGCCGGGACAGGGTATCGGCCGGGCTATCGCACTGGCGATGGCCGAGGCCGGGGCCGACGTCGTCCTCGCCGGGATCAACGTGGAAAACCCGTCGGCCAGCGAGGCCGAGCTCGCGGAGGCGGTGGCACAGATCGAGGCGCGGGGCCGGCGGGCGCTCCCCGTCACGGTGGACATGCGCGACGGGGAAGGTGTGCAAGGGCTCGTCGCCAAGGCCGTCGAGGCCTTCGGCAAGATCGACGTGATGGTGAACAACGTCGGCGGCACCGGGCTCGAACCCACGCTCGGGCTCAGCGAGGAAACGTGGAACCTCGGCATCGAGACGAACCTCACCACAACGTTCATGGGCTGCCGGTACGCCGGGGAGCACATGGCGGAGCGGGGGTCAGGCGCCATCGTCAACATTTCGTCGATGGACGGGCGGCGCCCCGCGCTGCATCGCGCCGCCTACGGCGCGGGCAAGGCGGGGGTGATCAGCCTCACCGAGACGGCGGCGGAGGAGCTCGGCCCCTACGGCATCAGGGTCAACGCCATCGCGCCGACTTGGGTGCTCACCGACCGCATGGCGCAGCGCTGGAAGGAGGACCCCAGCAAGGCGGAACTTGCCGTCCCCACGATCCCGTTGGGCCGCGGCGCCCGGCCCGACGAGGTCGCCGCGCTGGCCGTCTTTCTGGCCTCCGACGCCTCCTCCTACATCACGGGACATACCATCGGCATCACCGGCGGCGCATTGATCACCGGGACGCCGGAGATGATCGTTTAGCGACGAGGGGGAAGACGATGGGCGTCCTCGATCTGTTCAAACTCGAAGGCAAGACGGCGATCATCACCGGCGCGGGCCAAGGCATCGGACGCGGCATCGCGACCGGCTTCGCCGAGGCGGGGGCGAACGTCGTCCTCGCCGGCGTCAACGTCAAGACGCCGGAACGGAGCGAAGCCGAGCTGCGCGAGCTCGCCGACGAGCTATCGGCGCTCGGCGGGCGGGCGCTGCCCGTGGTGACCGAGATGCGCAACGAGGCCGACGTGGCCGCGCTTGTCGAGCGCGCCGCCGGCGAGTTCGGCGGCGTCGACGTGATGGTCAACAACGTGGGCGGGGGCACCATTCCCACGCCGCTCTTGAAGCTATCGCCGGAGCACTGGCGGGAGAACGTTCGAGAGAATGTGAACACCACGTTCCTGGGATGCCGCATCGCCGGAGCGCACATGGCAGAGCGGGGGTCGGGAACCATTGTCAACCTGGCCGCAATCGCGGGGATCGGCCCCTCCCCCTACTACGCCCACTACGCCGCGGCCAAGGCCGGCGTGATCAGCATCACGAGGACCTTCGCGTCGGAGCTCGCCCCCGCGGTGCGCGTCAACGCCATCATCCCCTATCTCATTCGCACCCCGACCGTCAACGCGGCGATGCAGGCGAACCCCACGCTGGAAGCCGAGGCCCTGAGCATGACACCGTTGGGGCGTCTGGGGACGCCGCGGGAGGTGGCATCGCTGGCGCTCTTCCTCGCCAGCGACGGCGCGTCGTATATCACCGGTCAGGCGGTGCGGCTCACCGGCGGCGCGCAGCCGGGCAGTAACCTGACGGTGACCGATCCGAAGTAATCCACTTAACGAGAGATCGACGGCATGACCAACGGCATTCGCTACGGCTACGCCGACACCCCGGAGGGGCAGGTCCACTACCGGGAGGCGGGCTCGGGGCCCGCGGTGGTGCTGCTCCACGAGACGCCCCTGTCGGGCGCGACCTACGAGTGGGCGTTGCCGCTGCTGGCGCCGCACGTCCGGGCCATCGCCCCCGACATCCCCGGCTACGGCTCGTCGCCGCCGCCGGACGCGCCGCTTTCGATTCCCGAGTACGCGCGCCGCATCGGTCTGATGCTGGACGCGCTGGGCCTCGAGCGGGCCGCCATCGCCGGAGGGCATACCGGAGCGGCGGTGGCACTGCAGATCGCCACCGACCTGCCCGGACGGGTGCCCAGCGTGATCGCCATGGGCACGCCTCTGTTCACCAAGGAGCAGGGGGAGGAGATGATCGAGCGGACCGACCTCGGCTACCACGCATCAAAGGACGGAACGCACCTCGAGGCCGCGTGGACCTACATCGCCCGGTTCCTCGGCGATTCCTCCGACGAATACTACGACGTCGTCACGCGGGCCGTCATCCAGGCCGGCGGGCGCTTCGACTGGGCGTTCAAGGCCATCTTCACCTTCGACCTCTACGCCTTGCTGCCCAAGGTGCCCTGCCCTACCCTGTACCTGATCACCGAGGGGGACTTCCTCCGGGACAAGAACGAAGAGGCGGTGAGGCTCACGCCCAAAGGCGAGGGCCGGGTACTCGACCTTCCCCGAGGCGAGCTCTACGCGCGGTACCCGGAGACCTTCCGCGACGAAGCGCTGGCATACTGGCGAAGGACCGGCTACCTCTCGTAGCATCACCGCGACCGCAACCGAACGGCTATGGCTTCCTCCACACACGAAGAACGGGTCATCACCGACGAGGTGCTCGAACGGGCACGGCGTCACATCGGGGCGGCCCTCAAGACGCATGCGCCCTTCCACGAGCACGTCACCGCCGACGCGACGCGGCACTTCGCGCACGGCGGCGGCGACGACAACCCGCTCTACTGCGACCCCTCCTACGCGGCGGGAGCGCGCTGGGGGACCGTCATTGCGCCGCCGATGTTCTTCCGCAGCACCGGCGTTCCCTCGAAGACTGAGTGGTCGGAGGAGGAGCGCACCCTAGCGCGCGACCCGCTGAGCGGCATCCATTCCTGGTACGCCGGCGACGTAGTCCGCTGGCTCCAGCCGATGAAGGCCGGCGACCAGATCTTCGAGCGCCGCTTCCTCAAGGACCTCATCGAGAAGTCGAGCTCCTTCGCGGGCCGCACCATCCTCGAAATCTCCCGCCGGGAGTACCGGAACCAGCACGGTGAGCTCGTGGTGGTGTCCGACCAGATCAACATCCGCGGCGGACGGCAGAAGAAGTGGGGCGAGCGCAAGAAGTACGCCGCCTACGAGCGTCACCGCTACACGCCGGAGGACATCGCGGGGATCGACGAAGCGTACGCGCGGGAGTCGCGGCGCGGCGCTGAGCCGCGGTACTGGGAGGATGTCGAGACCGGCGATGAGCTGCCGGGGCAGGTGAAGGGCCCGATCACCGTGACCGACATCATGAACTGGAACATGGGCTGGGGGCTCGCCATGCAGTTCCACGGCGCGCACCGGCTCGCCTATCAGTGGCGGAAGGCGCACCCCAGGGCCTACATGACCAACGAGTACGGCGTCCCCGACAGCATCGAAGCCGTGCACTGGGACGACGAGCTCGCCCGCCGCACGGGCAACCCCCACGCCTACGACTACGGCGGCCAGCGGATCGCCTGGCTGGCGCAGATCATCACCGACTGGATGGGCGACGACGGCTGGCTGCTCTCGCTCGACTGTCAGGTGCGCCGCTTCGTCTACGTCGGCGACACTGTGTGGACGAAGGCCACGGTCACCGGCAAGTCGATAAACGACGGTCAGCGCGAGGTCGAGATCGAGGTGCGGGCCGAAGACCAGCGCGGCGAAGTCACGGCAACGGGGCGCGCCGTCGCGCTGCTGCCGTCGAGGGCCGGTGGAAGCGTCGTCGTTCCGCCCAAGATCGACCTCGCCTAACTACGCGATGACTCCGCGCGCTTCGAGATCGCGCAGCTCCCTCGACCCGATCCCGAGCAGCTCGCCGTAGACGTACTCGTCGTCCTCACCGGTCTTGGGCGGGCGGCGGTCGATGCGGCCCGGCGTCCGGCTGAACTTCCACGGCGCGCCCATCAGCAGCAGCGGATTGCCCGCCACGTCTTCGGTGATTTCGAAGACGCCCCGCGCCTGCAGGTGCGGGTCGGCGAGGAGGTCCGCCGCCGAATAGGACGCGGTGGCGGGGACGCCCGCCGCCTGCAAGTCATTCATCGCCTCGATCTTGTCGCGCGGCGCTGTCCACGCCGCTATCTCAGCGTCGAGCTCGTGCTGGTGAGCATGACGCGCCGGCTCTGTAGCGAAACGAGGATCCGCGGGCCAATCGGGGCGGTCGAGGGCGGCGCAGAGGGCGCGCCATTCCTCGTCCGTCCCCACCGCAATCGAGAGCCATTGGTCGTCTCCCTTGCACGGGTAGACGCCGTGGGGCGCCATCTGGGGGTCGCGGTTGCCCATGCGGGGCTGGTCGCGTTTGTTGACCACGGCGTCGAGGACGGCCTCGCCGATGAAGCTTGTCATCACCTCGCGGCTGGCGGCGTCGATGTGGCAGCCTTCCCCCGATTGCCGGGCGTTCCAGACCGCGGTAAGTAGCGCGAACGAGGACGCCGTCCCCGAGATCAGGTCGACCGGCAGCCGCAGCTCGACGGGGGGGCCGTCCTCGTAGCCGGTGAGGTAGCCGGGGCCTCCCAGGGCGGAGAAGGCCTGCGCGAGTCCCTTGCCGTGGCGCTCGGGCCCCGTCGCGCCGTGCGCCGACGCCGACAGCAGCACTAGCGCCGGGCTCAACGCACGCAGCTCGTCGTAGCCGAATCCGAGCCGATCGAAGACGCCGGCCTGGAAGTTCTCGGCGACGACGTCGGAGACCGCGATGATGCGCTTGGCGAGCGCCACGCCATCGGGGTGCTTTAGGTTCAGACGGACGCCCTTCTTGTTCACGTAGAGCTCGTCCAGCGAGAACCAGCGCGTCCCTTTCTCCGCCCGCTCCGAGTCGCCCGAAGGCCGCACCCCCCGGAAGATCGTGGGATGCGCCGCCGTCTCGGGCTTGATGACCTCCGCGCCCATGAGCGAGCAGAGGAAGGTGCAGTAGGGGCCGACGCCGGCCCAAGTGAAGTCGACAATACGGACGCCGCTTAGCGGCTGGGGGTCGAAGCCGCTCACGTCTAGACCGCCCCACCGGCGCGCAGCCCCGCGATCTCGCCGCCGCTGTACCCCGCGACCTCGGCCAGCACGTCGTCGGTGTGCTCGCCGAGCCTTGGAGCGGACCGTTCGACGGCGTAGGGATGGCCTGGTAGCTGGAAGGGGAGCCCGGGAATCTTGGTCATGCCCTCGACGGGGGAGGGATGCGGGGGCTCGACGAAGAAGCCGCGCGCCTGCTCATGCTCGGACTCGGGAATCTCCGACGGGGCGTAGAACACGCCGCATGGGAAGCCATGCTTCAGGCCCAGGTCGTAGATCTCCCGCTTGGTGCGGTCCTTGGCCCAGGCGAAGAGGTACTCGTTGACCTCGGCGCCGTGTTCGGAGCGCCCCTCCTGGGTGGCGAACTTGGGGTCCCGCGCCCATTCGGGGTCGCCGAGCATTCTCGTGAACGCGTGCCAATGGTTGTCGGCGATGTGGAAGAGGACCTCGGCGTGGCCGTCCTTGCAAGGGATGCAGCCGCCGTAGGGGATGTCGCGGGTGGCCCGGGTCTCGACGAAGCCGCTCTGGGCCCACATGCCGATGGCGATGCGGGCGAGAGTGGCGTGGGCCTCTTGCTTCGACATGTCGATGTGCTGGCCCCGGCCCGATGCGGCGCGGCCGAAGACGCCGATGATCGCCGCCGAGGCCGCGGTCACGCCGCAGTAGTACTCGCCGACGTAGGCGCCGGTCTTCACCGGCTCGCGGTCGGGGAACATGCGCTGCGCCAGCCCCGGCGGCATGAGCCAGCCCTCGCCGCCGGCGTGGATCGTGTTCAGGTTGTAGGCCTTCCAACCGCTGTGCGGCCCCGTCTGACCGAACGGGGTGATCGAGAGCATGATGAGGCCGGGGTTGATCCGCTCCAGGTCGTCGTAGCCCAGCCCCATCGCCTCCAGCGACCCCGGCGGCGTGTCCTCGATGAGCAGGTCGCTCGCCTTCACAAGGCGGCGGAAGACCTCGCGCCCGGCGTCACCCTCCAGGCTCAGCGTCATGCCCCGCTTGTTCACGTTCACGTAGTGGTGGGTGAGGCTCCGCTCGGCATCGGGGAGGTCGCCGGGGAAGGGGCCGCGGCGGCGGGCGATATCGCCCTGGGGCGGCTCGATCTTGATCACGTCGGCGCCGACGTCGGCCAGCAGCTTGCCGCAGAACGGCCCCGCCACCAGCGAGGTGTAGTCGAGGACTCGGAGTCCATTCAGGAAGGGAATGCTCATCGTCGAGGTTCGGAAGCGCCGCGGAGCGATGATAGCACGCGGACTCATACCCAGCGGATTAGAGCCGAGGCGACACGGCCAACCAAGGGCGGCGGTTTCGACATCGGTTTTGGGGATGGTGGCTGTTCTTTACTCTTGCCCTATAGGAGAGGCTGCTGAACCTCCCGCTGATGATGCTCGATTACCCGCGTCACTTGATAGTCATTACTAATCTTGTAGTCCTTCGAGAGCTCCTGTGTAATCTTGACACTACAGACAAGGACGTCCCCCGTGCCAAAGCGCTCATCACCGTCTATGACCTTCTGTAGGAAGTGCTTATCAAGAATCGAATACCAGCTGATCGTCTGTCCATTGCCTAATCGCCATTTGGCATGAGGATCATCCAGGTTTGGAGCCACCACTGTCAGATTCTGCCTTGGTATCTCGATCACATTCTCCGTCGCATCCTGAGACTCATCGTCTCGAGGCGGATCAATGTCACTTGACCCTATGGAGACTAAGTCGCCATGCTCGTCACGTATGTCGAATCTGTTCATCCCTGGTGCGCGCAGCGGTGCCACCAAACCATGCAGCGCCCTCCGGACTCTTGGATCTCGAAGAATCTCAAACACCCTGACTGGCACATTCAGCCTCAAGTCCTTGGCTTCAAGCCAAACTGCGTCGGGACTCTGATCTACAACCTTATGCGGACGTCCCCTGAGGTGCTTGAATGCCCCAATGACTCCAATGATGTTGCGATCACCTGTCAGGAGTTCTTTCAGATTCACCGCAGTCGTAACGAGGTTTGGCGAGAGCACATTAAGGGCGGCGGCAACGTACAGCAACAGCTCAACCTCAAAAGAGCCTGGACTGGTGGCACGAATACGAAGGGATGCGACTGCAGTATTGCCGTTTACAATCGCATTTGCCCGATGGTGCAAGCGCTGGGCTGAGTGCAGGGCATCTGCCAACTGGATTACATCCATCGTGTTGTCTTCGACACTCTCCCCCAGATAGGACATTGTCCAAGCTGCGGCTGTGGTGAGATCGTTACTGTTCATGAGGCCCTTCGCTATGTGTCAGTCCGTACCTGGGGTAGTCCCGCTGCCAGTCGCGGAAGCCCACGCTAATGGCCTTGGCGCGTACCGTCCCCGGTTTAGCGTGGAGCAGCGTGATTATAGCCCGGCCCCGCTTCGGTCGGCCCCAGGCTCGGCAGGCAGGGCCGAAAGGCACTGCACGGGTTTGACCTGGGGCGGGGGCATTGCTAGGCTGGCGCAGGCGAGCGGGACGGTGAAGTCCGCCGCCAGCCCACTAGACCGCAAAGGACGCCGACCATGCCATTGATGAACGAGCCCCGCGCCAAGCAGAAGATCGAGGAGCACGGGCTGGACGCGCTCGTGGCGACCACGAAGCCGAACTTTCACTACATCGCGGGGTGGGACTCCGACTCCTGGCTCTGGGGCCTGGGGAACATGGCCATCTACCCAGCGGACGAGGACCAGAAGCCGGTCCTCCTGATCCCCAACAACGAGCTTGGACTTCACGGCCTCGACCCCGACTGGAAACCCGAGCTGCGGACCTTCGGCAAGGAGCTCTCCTTCGAGCTTCCACCGGGCTACGCGCCGCATCCGGGCGAGCAGCGCTTCATCGACAACTACGCCGAGGGCAGCCAGCATAACTGGATGGACCGTCTCGAAGCGCTCGGCGAGACGCTCGTCGAGAAGGGCTACCGGAACGCCAAGATCGGCGTCGACGACCCGCGCATCGCGGAGTACCTGAAGGAGCAGGGGTATGCGCAGGGTGAGATCGTGGACTCGCAGCCCATCTTCCGGGACATCCGCGTGGTCAAGACGCCGCAAGAGATCGAGATCATGCGCAAGGCGAACGAGATCAACCTCGCCGGCATGCTCGAAGTGAACCGGGCGGTCAAGGAAGGCGCTGCCTGGAACGACGCGCTTCTCGCCCACGACATCTTCCTCGCCAAGCACGACATCATGCGCACCGTGGGGGTGCGGATCAGCCGCGTGGGCAAGCTGGGCCTCTGCATGCTCCACCCCAAGGACTTCGAGGGCTACATGCCTAAGTCCGGCGACCTGGTTCGTTTCGATTTCGAGGGCATCTACGAGGGCTACTGGACGGACCTCGGCCGGAGCTTCGTCATCGGTGAGCCGAACGACTTCCAGCTTCGCATTTACAACGCCATCCTTGAAGCGCGGAACGAGGCGTTCCGCAACGCCAAGCCCGGCGTCTCCGCGAACGAGCTCTGCTCGACGGCTCTGCAGAACATCGAGAAGTTCCGCGTGAAGACGGAGACCTCCGGCCTCGGCAGGCAGATGGCTTGGTCGCACGTCATCGGCCTCGAGCTCTACGAGAAGTGGTGCTGGTATCCGCGGGGCGACTTCATCCTCGAAGAGGGGATGGTCTTCAACTACGAGACGCCCTACGCGCAGATCGGCTTCGGCGGCATGCAGCTCGAAGACACGTTCCTGGTCACCAAGGACGGCGCGGTCGACCTGTCGCCGATGAACCGGGAGCTGGTGTCGATCTAGGGCCTGTTCACACGGGGAGGGAGCAGCGCCCTTCGGGCGCTCGCGCGCCTGGCGGCGCGCGCCCTCTCTCAATCTCCCCCAGAGGGGGAGAGGCTTAAGGCGGGAGGCTTCGAATGGCCGTTGGTGGTTACGAGGCGGCCCCTCATCTCAATCTTCTCCCGTTGGGAGAAGAGGTAAGACCTCCCCACCGGCGCGCCGCGGCGCGTGCCCTCTCTCAGTCTCTCCCTCTGGGAGAGAGGTTTAAGTGGGTGGCCCCCGCGGAGACCTTTGCGTAAGCCTCGTCGTGGAGGGTAGGGCGCGCACGAGGGGCGCTCCTACGGGACAGCCTTGGATTCCCGTTTTCGCGGGAATGACGGATAGGCCCCGGCGGCTACGCTCTGGGTTCCGCGAGGCCGAGCTGGAGCCATATGCCCAGATCGTCCATGATGTCCCAGTGCTCGATGAACTTGCCGTCCTGGATGCGGAAGATGTCCATGGAGCGCTTGCGTATCTTCTTGCCCGTGGCGGTAAGGCCGAGGTAGTCGCCGAGGTGGGTGGACTCGGAGCTGGTGCGCACCCAGACCTTGTCGCCTTCGGCGCAGATGTCCTCGATGACGATGCGGCTGTCGGGGAAGGCCGCGGCCGCCTGGGCGAGGAACTGCTTGACGCCGTCGATCCCCGGCTTGAGGTTGTCGCGGTCGGGGTGGTGATGCACGTAGTCGGGCGAGAAGATTTCGTCGACGAGGTCGACGTTCCACCCGTTGAGCAGTTCTTCGAAGTGCCGCCGGACGAGCGCCTTGTTCTCCTCGATACCCATGTCTCTCCCTAGATGAGACTTTTGCTAAAAGCTTGGCGTGGAAGGGGACGGGCGCCCACAAGGGGCGCCCCTACGGGGAAGGGCTGGATTCCCGCTTTCGCGGGAATGACAGATACGCAAGGGCACCTTAGAGCATGTGGGCGCCGCCATCGACCATAAAGGTCTGGCCGGTGATGTAGTCGGCGTCCTCGCTGCAGAGAAAGACGGCGGTGCGTCCGATGTCCCGCTCCGGGTCACCGACGCGGCGCATCGGAATCTGTGCGGCGCGCTGGCGTATCCACTCCTCGGGGTCTTCGCCTTCGGCGACCAAGGCGTTCTGAGGGGTGAGCGCGGAGGGAGAGATGTTGTTGACATTGATCCCGTACGTGCCCCACTCGACGGCGGCGGTGCGGGTGAGCGCCCGGATCGCCTCCTTGTTGGCGTTGTAGTCGGCGGCGCCGGGCCAGCCGATGATCCCCATGATCGAGGCGAAGTTGATGATCTTGCCGCCGCCGCGCTCCTTCATGTGGGGGAAGACAGCCTTGCAGCAGAACCAGGTGGCTCGCGCGCCGGTGTCGAACGACTCGTCCCACCATTCCTCGGGGATCGACTCGACCGGCGAGCCCCGGTGCGCCGACGAGGCGCCCGTCCAGCTCTGGGCCGCGTTCACCAGCACGTCCACTTGGCCGTAGCGCTCCACGGTCTGGGCGACCATGCGCTTGACCTGCTCCTCGTCGGCGACGTCGACGGTGAGAGCCATGCCGTCGCCTTCGAGCCGCTGCACTTCTTCCATGGCGGCCTCAGCGGCGTCCTGGTAGCGGTCGACGATGACGACCTTGGCCCCCTCCTTGACGAAGGCGCGGACGATCCCGCGGCCCAAGTGCCCACCGCCGCCGGTGACGATCGCGACTTTCCCATCCAACATGCCGACTGCCATAGTCCGTACCCTGCCTAGTTCGCGCCGGGGAGCACGCGGCCCGGCCAGGCGCCGGTGTGCTCGCCGTCCTCAATGACGATCTCGCCGTTCACCATCACCGCCTTCACACCCTGGGCGCGCTGAATGATGCGCTTGGCGCCGCCGGGGAGATCGGGCAGCAGCTCGCGGGGCAGCGCGTCGAGGCGGTCGGCGTCGAACATCGCGATGTCCGCCGCCATACCCTCCGCGAGTACGCCTCGGTCGGTGAGCCCGAGTAGGTTCGCCGGCATCGAAGTGAGCCGGCGGATCGCCTCCTCGAAGCTCATGACGCCGACCTCGCCCACCCAATGCCGCAGGAAGAGCGCGATGAAGTCGACTCCGCAGTCCATGTCGAGGTGCGCTCCCGCGTCGGAAACGCCGGGCAGGCAGTAGGGCGACTTGATAATCTGCTCCACCGCGGCGGGATCGCCGTTCATCATTCCCTTGTAGAGAAAGCGCGTTTGCAGGTCCTCTTCGAGCGCGAGGTCGAGGAAGTAGTCGACGGGATGCTTGCCCGCCTCAGCGGCAAGATCTAGGACGAGCCGCCCCTCCGCAGCCTTGTTCCGGGGGAGGTCCACGTTCTGCACCCGCATCAGGAGGTTGCGGTTGACCATCGCTCCCGCCGCGGGCGGCGCGTCGAACTCCTCACGGAGCTTGACGCGGTGCGCGGGGTCGGCGAGCAGGCGGCGCTTCTCGGCGTCGGGCTGGTTGAGTGTCTCGCGCCACACCGGGAACGTGTCGAACAGCGTGGTGCGGTTCAAGTTCAGTTCGAGGTCGAGGCTCTGGCACTTCGAGACGGCGTAGATGTTCGTCCCTTTGGCCGCGGCCTCCTCCATGAAGGCGAGAAGGTTCCGCCACTCGTCGGGCATGTCCCACCGGTGCTGGAACTGGTTCCAGATGACGGGCCGGCCGGTCTTGTCGCTCAGATCGACAAGGAACGCCCGGAACTCCGGTGAGATGTGCGACGCGCCGGGGAAGGGAGAGACGGTGATGATGCCGCGCCCCTTCTGGCGCAGCACGTCGCCCAAGGCGTAGACCTCTTCCGGCTCGGCCTTCTGGCTCGGCACGGCTCGCCCATCGACGCCTCGCTGGAAGCTGGCCTTGAGCGTCGAGAGGCCCACCGCGCCCGCGTCCATCGCCGTGGCGAGGAGGCGCTGCATCTCGCTGATTTCGGCGGCCGTGGCCGCGCGGTCCTGCGATTCGGGGCCCATGACGAAGTAGCGCAGCGGCGAGTGCGCCACCTGCGCGGCGACGTTGACGCCGAGCTTGCGTCCCAGGAAATCGAGATAGTCGGGGAAGCTCTCCCACTCGAACGGGACGCCCTCTTGCAGCACGTTCAGAGGCATCCCCTCGACGCGGGCCATCAGCCGGGTCAGGTAATCGACGTGCTCCGGCCGGGCGGGCGCGAGGCCGTAGCCGCAGTTGCCGGTAAGGACGGTGGTGACGCCATGCCAGCACGAGGAGGTCGCGAGCCGGTCCCAGCAAAGCTGGGCGTCGTAGTGGGTGTGGGTGTCGAAGAAGCCGGGGGTGACGGTGAGACCGTCGGCGTCGATCACGCGCTTGGCCGGCCCGCTGACCTCGCCGACGCCGACGATGCGGCCCTCGCTCACGGCGACACCGCCATAGCGGGCGTCCGCGCCCGTTCCGTCCACGATGCGCGCGTTTTCAATCAGGACATCGACGGCCATGGCGTCCCCCTGCGCCCCTCGACGGAGGCGGGGGTATCGTAGCACGGACGCGCGACGCGCGGGCCTCTAGGCCGCTGACGCGCCGGGGGGCGGATACACCAAGGTGGTTGGGTTGTTGGAATACCAACCGAACCAGAACGCGTTGTTGGTCGGGATGCGGAGCAGCGGGGCCGAGCCGTCATTGGGCAGGAGCGCATCGTCGGTCACCCGCCAGGTGACGCCGTTCGAGTCGACGAGGGTGCGCGCGCCGAGCACGCCGCCAAGCTTCTCCTGGAAGGTGACGCGGACGCCTTCGCGGTCGACCAGGAAGGCGCGCGTGCTGCGGTGCAGCGGCTCCGTCACGACGACGAGGCCGCTCCGGCCGATGGAGTCGTTGAGCACCGGCGTCTCGGCGAGCGCCTCTATGTGGTAGGCCTTGGGGACGCCGCCCAGCAGGACACCGAGCACCTGCGCCTTGGTTGCCAGCGCCTCGCTTTGCAGCCAGACAGGGAACATGGTGTCCGAGCTATTGAAGTAGTTGTAGTAGATCGCGAAAGGATCGTCTTCCGGCACGTAGAAGGAGGCGTCGTAGACGCCGGTGTCAACGTGCAGCACGGTCGTGTCGGGGTGACTCGCCCTCCACTCGCCCCACGTCGTCAGGGTAATGGGGAACTTCTCGAGCTTGATGCCGCTGTTGGCGAGCGGTCCGACGACGGGCTCGCCGAGGAACTGGCGCCACAGCGTCTCCGTCGCCCGGTCGTACATGAGCTTATTGCTGCGGTAGAGCATGCCGGAGGTGCCGAACTCGATGGGCTGGTCCGATATCTCGGGGACGTTGGTGGAATACACGATTCCAGCGCCGCAGAGCGTTCAGTAGGCAAGGGCGAAGGGCTCGCCCCCCAGGGTGTCGTTGACCATTTCGTGGGCGTTGACGATGCGCAAGGGGTAGGCGCGGTGCTCGCCGTTGATGGAGACGCCGAAGACGCGGTCGCTGGGCGACAGATAATCGGCGTTGGCGGCCGAAGTCGTCGGAGGATAGCGGAGGTCGGGGATGCCGTCCTTGCGGACCCCGCCCCAGGCGATCTCCTCGATACGGATGCGCGCCCCCTCGCCGGTGCCCAAGAGGGCGGCCATGTCGGGGTCGATGCGGGCGAGGAGCTCCTTCTTGAACTCGACGTACTCGGTCGGCGGGGTGACCTCGTCATGGCTTCCCAGCCAGATGACCCATTCCCGCCACTGCCGGTGGGTGTACGACTCACCCGAAAGGGACTGCAGCGCCTCGATGATGGTCTCGGTGCCGTTTGGATCGAAGTAGGTGGGAGTGAAGAACATTTCGAGCAGCACCGGGATGTAGCTCTGGTCGCCGCTGGCGCCCATCGTCGCGAAGGCGTCGATCTGGAGCAGGGCGTTGCTCCGAAGGCTGTCCCACATCAGCGCGTTGCGGTCGATCTCGATCTGGACTTCGGGAGGGTTGGTCGGACCGGGCGTGGACGTGGGCCGCGGAGTCCTCGTGGGCTCACTGGCGTCCGGGAGCGGTGTCGCCGAGGGCGGCGCCGTCGGGGAGGCGGCGGTCGGCACGGCCGTAGCGGTCAGCGTTGGGACCGCCGTCGAGGCGGTAGCCTCCTCCACGGTCGGCGCGGGGGTCTCGGACGCGGCGGTGGGGCTGGGCGCCGACGGCGGCGGCGTGGGGTCCTCGCCGCCGGAGCAGGCGGCGGCGGCGAGCATGGCGGTCCCCGCCGCCATCACGATCTTGAGCCACCATGTGCCTGCGCTTGCCTTCATCTCGACCCCCGCCTAAGGATACGCCCGTGGCC
Source organism: Dehalococcoidia bacterium (assembly GCA_965261455.1). GTDB lineage: Bacteria > Chloroflexota > Dehalococcoidia > SHYB01 > SHYB01 > DAOUKH01. The sequence continues at coordinate 1,978,069 of OZ253453.1, forward strand.
GCGTTCGGGTTCCCAAAGACTAGTGCCCGCTTTACAAAGCACAGGTCGGGCCGTATAAAACAGCCTGCGCCGGCCCCGCCGGCGGCGACGCTTCCCCGGAGGCTTCCGTGCCCGACGTCATCTACGAGAAACACCCCGAAGGCCACTACGCCGTGTTCACCCTGAACCGCCCCGAGCGCCTCAACGCCATCGGCGCCAGCGTGAAGGAAGCACTCGCGGCGGCCCACGCCGACTTCGAGGCGGATAGCGAGATGCGCTGCGGCATCGTCACCGGCGCGGGCCGCGCCTTCTGCGCCGGGGCCGACCTGAAGGAGATGGCGGAGAACAACACGCGGCGGGGCAAGATTCAGGACGACTTCGAGGCGGGCGTCATTTCTCAAGCGGAGCGCGACCAGGCGCTGGGGTACTTTCCCCAGCGATCTGAGCTTCTTCGGCTTTTCGCGCAGCTCGAAGCCGTTCGTCGCCGCCGTGAACGGGCTCGCCGTGGGCGGCGGCATGGAGGTCAGCCTCGATTGCGACATCCGCATCGCCTCGACGGAGGCCTACTTCGGCCTCTACGAGGTGAAGCGCGGCATCCTCGCCGGCTACGCGATGCAGCACCTGCCCCGCCTGATCCCGCTGGGCGAGGCGATGTACATGCTGCTCACCGGCGACCGGATCACCGTCGAGGACGCGCTCCGCAACCGCCTGGTGCATGAGATCGTTGAGCCGGAGCGCCTCATGCCCCGCGCCGTCGAGATCGCCGAGCTGATCGCCGCCAACGCCCCGCACTCCATTCAAGGAACCAAGGCGATGGCCTCCACCTGGCGCCTCATGGGAATGGAGGAGACGAAGCGGGTCGCCGACTGGATCTTGCGCTACATCGGCGAGAGCGACGACGCCAAAGAGGGGCCGCTGGCCTTCGCCGAGAAGCGCGAGCCCCGCTGGACGGGCCGCTAACCCCGGCGCCGCGAAGGAAGCCTCGGAAAGGACCGTCATGCCCGATCTCCGCTACGAGAAGTTCCCCAAGAAGCATTACGCCACCTTCACCATGGACCGGCCCGAACGGCTGAACGCCGCGGGCCGCCGGCTCAAGATCGAGTGGGAGGAGGCGCTGCAGGATTTCGAGGCCGACACCGAAATGCGGTGCGGCATCGTCACCGGCGCGGGCCGCGCCTTCTGCGCCGGCGCCGACCTGAAGGAGATGGCCGAGGATAACGCCGCGCGCCAAGCCGTCGAGGCCGAGTATGCCGCGGGCGAGATCACGCTCGAACGCCGCGACGAACGGCTGCGGGAGCTTGCCCCGCCTCAGGTGGACAACTTCCGCATCTCCTTCCACCCCAAGCCGTTTATCGCCGCCGTGAACGGCCTCTGCATCGGCGGGGGCATGGAGCGCACCATGGCCTGCGACATCCGCATCGCCTCGACGGAGGCCTACTTCGGCCTGTTCGAGGCCAAGCGCGGCATCTTGGCCGGCTACGGCATCATGCACCTGGCGCGGCTGATGCCCTACGGCGACGCTATGTACCTGCTCCTCACCACCGACCGCATGAGCGCGGAGGAGGCCCTGAAGTCGGGTTTCGTCCGCGAGGTCGTCGAGCCGGAGCGCCTCATGCCCCGCGCCGTCGAGATCGCCGAGATGATCGCCGCCAACGCCCCGCTTTCCATTCAAGGCACCAAAGCGATGGCCGCCACCTGGCGGCATATGGGCATGGAAGAGGTGCGCCGAGCCAACGACTGGGTCGCCCGCTACGTCCTCGAATCGGACGACGCGAAGGAGGGCCCCCGCGCCTTCTCCGAAAAGCGCGAGCCGAACTGGACGGGCCGCTAGCTACCGGGCCGTCACCGCGCTCCGCTCCCACACGCCGGCGACCTCCGACGAGTCGACCACGTAGCCGTAGGCTTGGTCCATCTTGCGCAGCGACAACTCGTGCCGCTGGAGATCGAAGTCGCCGCAGCAGTCGGCCACCGTCACCACGTAGAAGTCGGCGCAGAAGCCGTCGCGCGTCGTCGACTCCACGCACCCGTTCGTCGCGTCGCCGGTCATCAGCAGTGTCTTGATGCCGTTGCTGTGGAGGACCTGTTCGAGCCGGGTGCCCCAGAAGGCGCTATAGCGGTGCTTGACGACGACGATTTCGCGGTCGCGCCCGTCGGGCCGGATGTTGCCGTAGAAGTCGGCGCCCCACGTCCCCTCGAGGCACGACCCACCGCCGCGGGCCGCGCCGCCGCCGCGCCGCCGCTGGTGGGCGATCCAAGGCGCCGACTGGTACTTGGCGTCCCCGATCATCTGCACGAACACGGTCAGGACGCCGAAGCGGCGGGCCGTCTCCAGGAAACGCTCAATGTTCTCCAGCATCGCCGGGATCAGCGTCATGTCGCTCCAATACTGGGGCGCCACCTTCGCGATATGCCCCTCGGAGTGCACGAAGTCGTTCTGCACGTCCACGATCACAAGCGCCGTATGGCGCGGATCGACCTGCTCCTCGAGCGTAACGAGAATCTGATTTTCGTCGAACATGGCCGCCCTCCCGGCGCCGACTTGACGGGCGCCTCGCAGCGCCATTATAGGCGCGCCATCCCCTCGCCCGTCGGCAAAACGTTAGAGGGAGCGGGCGCCCACAAAGGGCGCCCCTACGGGGAGGGATGGATTCCCGCTTTCGCGGGAATGACGGGTCGACGCGGCGCGATGTTGACATCAACATCACGCCGCCATAGAGTCGGAGGCGCAAGAGAATCGGTACCTGCCCACCGCAAGGGCCACCGGACCGGGAGGCCACGATGCCTGTCTTCATCCTCATGAGCGAATTGACACCGGAGGGTCAGCAGACCCTGCACCGCCACCCCGAGCGGCTCTTCGAGGTGAACCGCGAAGTCGAGTCGTTCGGCTGCCGGATCATGGCTCAATACGCCGTCCTCGGCGGCTTCGACTTCGTGACCATCATCGAAGCGCCGGACACGAAGACCGTAGCGCAGCTCTCGCTCGACTTGGGCTCCCGCGGCACCATCTCAATCTCGACGATGCCCGCCATCCCCATCGAGGAGCTCCTGCTCCAGCTCAAGGCGACGAAGAAGGTCGGCGAGGGGTAGGCCCGCGGTGGCGGCGAACGCCCCGCCGGCCGGTATCGCAGCGACGCTGTCCAAAGCCGCGCTCTTCGCTGGCCTCACCACGCCGCAGCTTCGCTCCATCGCACCCCTCGCGAAGGGGGTCTCCTTCGAAAGCGGCGCCGTCGTCTTCCGCGAGGGCGATCCTGCCCGTTTCCTCTACGTCGTGGTCCGGGGGCGCATCGCCCTCGAAATGGCCATCGACGGGCCCGGAAAGCACCGGCTTGAGCCAGTCGTGGTCGGCGTCATGGGAAGCGGCGATGCTGCCGGCCTCTCCGCGCTGGCCCACCCCTACGTGCTGCGCCTCACCGCGGTAGCCAAGGGCGCGTGCCAGGCCGTTGAGGTCGACGCCGAGGGCCTCCGCGAGGCCATCGATTTGGACCACACGCTCGGCCTGCGGATCATGACGAACGCGGGCGGGCTGCTCTCCTCCCGCCTCACCATGACGCGCAAGGCGCTCATGCGCGAAGTCCACGCCCGCGCCGAGGGGTAGCGGCGGGGCTTTACCCCTCTTCGGAAAGGCGGACGGAGTCTCCCTCTGCTAGTTGCGCTGGGGCGACAACCGCCGATTGCGCGGCATGAGCGGCGCTATGATATAGTGAACTCGGATGGTCCGTGAGGGCCAGCGTGGGAAGGGCAGGCCCAGCCTGCCTTTCCCATTTTCCAGAGATCCCCTTCATTCAAGCAGGTACCTTCCGTACTTGTTGACTTTGGGCCCCAACGCCTCATTGACTCGATTCCCGAACGGTCCAGGTTCCCGAAACACCGGCTTACCATTTTCGATCAGGGTCTTGAGTTTTTGCTCGGCGGCGGCGAGGTCCGCTATCTGAAGACCGGCAACGTTGTGGTCTTTCTTTCGGAAGAGCAAACGTTCCTCGGGGAATGCGGCCCGGAACTCTTCGGCTGTGCATAGCTTGGTCCCCTTTGCCCGCATCTTCATGTATGCGGCCAGCACTTGGCCGTCCTCAACGGATCCCCTCGATTCCGGCATCACATCAGCTGACGAACCTTGTAGGGCCAGGAAACCCTTGACCCGAGAGAGCAAGACGTCGAGTCCATACGTGTAGGGGTTCCACGGATTCACCGGATACCGTTCAAGGTGAACCTGCTTATCGATGACGACGGTGAATACCTGCATCCTAATGTCGCGCAGGAAGTCTAAGAGGCTCTCCTCCCACTCCTGATTAACTCGCGGCTCGCGCAGCACGCCGAAGTGGGATTTCCTCTTCACAATTTGACTGCGCACCAGAACCGGCGGCATGTCGGCGTCGTACTTGAAGAACTTTCGCTTCAGCCGCTCAAGCTGCGGCTGGACATCGTCGTAATGCGCCTTTTTGATGAGGACTCCAGTGATACCTAGATACCGGCGCGACAAGTCCGTCACATGCTTGTACGCATGGTCGCCCGACTCATCTATGTACAGGCGATACGTCATCTCCAAAGGTTGCATGCAGCCCAGGCTAGCAGTGCATCGCCTTATTTCACAAGCACCACCTGTCGCACGCCGCAAGGGTATATAAGCAACATTCTGTAGTTAAGCCCCTCTCGCTGGTCCTGAACGCCACGGGCACGCCCGCACAACCCCCCCCACATAGCGCCCCGCCGCGTTTCCCGCCATACTACGCCCGCGGCTTCGAGCCGCCGATGGAGGGACGCCATGACGACGACCGCCGACCGGAGGGACGCCGCGCCCTCCTACACCACTCGCGACTACACCTCGAAGTACAAGGTGGTGGGCACGCGGCCCATCCGCCACGATGGGCTCGATAAGGTCACCGGCCGGGCCAAGTACGGGGCCGACACGCTGCTCCCTGGGCTTCTGCACGCCAAGGTGCTGCGCAGCCCCCACGCCCACGCGCGGATTCTCTCCATCGACGCCAGCAAGGCGCTCGCCATGCCCGGCGTCCGCGCCGTGATGACCGCCGACGACCTGCCCATCGTCCACAAGCGCGACCTCGGCTTTGCCAGACTGCTCGGCGACCCCCGCATGAGCGCCGAAAGCGTCATCGCGAGCAAGAAGGCGCTCTACCAAGGGCACGCCGTCGCCGCCGTCGCCGCCATCAGCGCCCACGAGGCCGAGGAGGCGCTCGACAAGATCGAGGTCGAGTACGAAGTCCTGCCCGCGGTCTTCGACGTGCGCTCCGCGATGGCCGGCGACGCCCCCATCGTCCACGAGACGCTGACGACGCGCTCGCTCCAGGCCCGCTTCACTCCGGGGACCGACACCGGCGTCAACAGCAACGTCGCCAGCCACCTGCGTTTCGAGCGCGGCGACCTCGAGGCGGGATTCGCCGAGGCGGCGCAGGTCCTCGAGCGCGAGTACAGCACCAGCGCGGTGCACCCGGGCTATATCGAGCCCCACGCCTCGACGGCGTACTGGGCCCCTGACGGCAAACTCACCGTGTGGACGAGCACCCAGGGTCACTTCATGATCCGCCCCACGCTGGCCGATGTGTTCGACCTCCCCGCCAACCACGTGAAGGTCATCCCGACGGAGATCGGGGGCGGCTTCGGGGCCAAGCTCAACCTCCACTTGGAGCCGATCTGCGCCGTCCTCTCGCGAAAGACGGGCCACCCGGTGAAGTCGGCGATGACGCGGAAGGACGTCTTCGCGGGCGCGGGGCCGACCTCGGGGACGTACATGAAGGCCAAGGTCGGCGTGGACGCCGAGGGACGCATCACCGCGGCACAGCTGCACCTGGCGTTCGAGGCCGGGGCGCTCCCCGGCTCGCCGGTGGGCGGTGCCGCCTCGACGGCCCTCGCGCCCTACAAGATCGACAACATGGTGGTCGACGCCTACGACGTGATCGTTAACCGCCCCAAGGTCGAAGCGTACCGCGCGCCGGGGTCGGCCATGGGGGCCTTCGCGGTCGAGACGCTGATGGACGAGATCGCCCAGGCCCTCGGCGAGGACCCGCTCGACTTCCGGCTGAAGAACGCCGCCAAGGAAGGCGACCGCGCCCCCACCGGCGTCACGCTGCCCCGCGTAGGCTGTATTGAGGTCGAGGAGGCGATGAAGCGTCACCCGCACTACTCGGCGCCACTCGGCGGGCCCAACCGCGGACGCGGCGTCGCGGTCGGCTTCTGGAGCAACGGAGGCGGCGACTCGTCGGCCACCCTGAGCGTGAACGACAACGGCACGGTGAGCATCATCACCGGGTCGGTGGACATTGGCGGGACGCGCCCCGCCGTCGCAATGCAGGCGGCGGAGGTGCTCGGCATCGCCGCCGAGGACATGGCCCCCACCGTCGGCGACACCGACAGCGTCGGCTTCACGAGCTGGACCGGCGGCAGCCGCACCGCCTTCGCCACCGGCATCGCCGCCATCACGGCGGCGGAGAAGGTGCGGGACGAGATGGTCCGCCGCGCGGCCCTCCTCTGGGAGCTCCAACCGGAGGACGTGCGCTTCGAGGACGGCTTCTTCATCAACGGCAAAGACCCGAGCGAGCGGCTCAGCTTCAAGGAGATGGCCGCGCAACTGCCCAAGACAGGCGGCCGCGTCAGCGCCTCGGCCTCCACCAACGCCACCAAGGTCGGCCCCGCCTATTGCGGCCACATCGTGGACGTGGAGATCGACCCCGAGACGGGGAAGGTCCAGGTCATCCGCTACACCGCGGTGCAGGACGTCGGCCAGGCGGCACATCCCAGCTACGTCGAAGGGCAGATGCAGGGCGGCGCGGCGCAGGGGATCGGCTGGGCGCTCACCGAAGAGTACGTCCTTGACGACGGCGGCGGGATGCTGAACTCCAGCTTCCTCGACTACCGTATGCCGACGGCCTACGACCTGCCCATGATCGACACCGTGTTCGTCGAGGTTCCCAACCCCGGCCACCCCTTCGGGTTGCGGGGTGTCGGCGAGGTCCCTGTCGTGCCCCCGGCGGCGGCTATCGCCAACGCCGTCTACCACGCGACGGGCGTCCGCATGCGCCGGCTCCCCATGTCGCCCACGAACGTCCTCGAGGCCCTCCGCCCCGCGGAGTAAGAATGACGCCAGACACACCGTACATGACGGCTGAGGCCCGCGAGGGGATCGGGGCGGAGCGGGTCTACGTTAGCGACGCCGTGTCGCGCCGCCACATTCTGGAGTACATCGTGGGCGTGGGCGACGACGAGGCCTACGCCGCCGCCCAGGCCGCTAGCGACGAGGACCTCGTCGCCCCGCCGATGTTCCACGCCGCCACCACGCGGCCGGTCGTCTCCGAGTCGTCCTTGGCGGAGGATGGCCAGTACATCGGCCTCGCCGTGCCGGGAATCGTGGGCCGGACGCTGGCGGGCTCGCAGGAGACGGAGCTCTTCGCGCCGGTGCGCGTCGGCGACGTGATCACCGAGCGGGAGCGCGTCGACAACATCGAAGAGAAGAACGGCCGCAGCGGCAAGCTAATCCTGGTGACGCTGGCGTCGGACTACACCAACCAACGCGGCGAGCTCATCGCGCGGGGCAAGTCCGTCCTCATCTTCCGCTAGGGCCGCCCTCCCTAGTCGAACGTCAGCACGGTGCGGGTGACCGCGCCCGTCTTCATGTCGTCGAAGGCGGCGTTGACGTCGTCGAGCGGCCGCTTCTTGGTCACCAGCTCGTCGAGCTTCAGGCGGCCCTGCCGGTAGAGGTCGAGGTAGGCCGGCATGTCGAGGCGGAAGCGGTTCGACCCCATGCGGCTGCCGACGAGCCGCTTCTCGGTGATGAACGCCGCCGCGGGCAGGTCGAGGCGGGCGGTCATGGGGAAGAAACCGATGAGGACGGCCGTCCCTCCCACGGGCCGGACGCACGCGAACGCCTGCTCGGCCGTGGTGGCGTTGCCGATGGCCTCGAAGGCGTAGTCGACCCCCGTGCCGCCGGTGATCTCCTTGATCGCCTCGACAGGATCGGTCTGCGAGGCGTCGACAGTGTGGGTCGCACCGAACTCCTTCGCCGTCGACGTCTTGTACTCGTTGATGTCCACCGAGATGATCGTGCGCGCCCCCGCGATGTAGGCGCCCTGCGCCGCGGCGAGCCCCACGCCGCCCGCGCCGAAGACGGCCACGGTCGACCCGGCCTCGACTTTCACCGTGCGGAGTGCCGCGCCGAGCCCCGTCAGGATGCCGCAGCCGATCAGCGCCGCGGTCTCCAGCGACAGGTCGTCGTCGACCTTCAGCAGGCCCCGCTCGGCGATGACCATGCGCTCCGCGAAGCTGGCCACGTTGGTGAACTGCGCGACGGGCGCGCCGCCCTTGCTCAGCCGCGGAGGCTGGTCCGGCGCACGTTGCTGCCGGTTATCGCAGAGGTACGGATAGCCGCGCAGGCACGTCTCGCATTCGCCGCACCAGATCGAGGGGCAGACGATCACGTGGTCGCCCGGCTTCACGTAGGTCACGTCGGGGCCCACTTCCTCCACGATGCCGGCAGCCTCGTGCCCCAGCACCATCGGCCCGCGCATCCCCGGGATGAAGCCGTCGATGATGTGCGCGTCGCTTCCGCAGACCCCGCTGGCGACGGTGCGGACGATGGTCTCCTTCCCGATGGGGTCGTCGATCTCGATGTCCTCGATGCTCAGGGGGGCGTGGGCCTCGTGGAAGACCGCTGCTTTCATGTCGGTTTCTCCATTTCGCTGCTCGCGCGGGGCGCGGCGCTAGACCATGTACACGCCGGCGTTGGCGTGCAGCGTTTGCCCTGCCAAGGCGTAGTTGGGACACGTCGCGGCGTAGACGATGACCTCGGCGACCTCCTCGGGACGGAGGGGCCTGCCGAAGGGGAAGCCTCGCAGCTGTTGCTCGAACAGCTCCTCGGGTGGACCGTCTTCGCCGCCCATGTTGGTGCCGACTACGCCCGGCGCGACCGTCGTGGCTACGATATTGTGGGGGGCGACCTCCCACGCCAGGACCTTGGTGAAGGCGATCACTCCCGCCTTGGTCGCGGAGTAGACCGCGGTCCCCTTCAGCGGCTGGAAGGCGCCGCCCGACGAGACGTTGACGATGTGTCCGCCTCCCGCCCGCTTCATCGCGGGGATGACCGCCTGGCACATCAGTATCAGCCCGCGCAGATTGATCCCGATGATGCGGTCCGCCCCCTCTTCCGTTATCGCCTCCACGCGCTCTCTGACCATGACTCCCGCCACGTTGGCCAACACGTCGATGCGCCCCAGCGACTCCTCGGTCTGCCGCATCAACGCCTCGGCGCTGGCCTTCTTCGACACGTCGGTCGAGATGAACACCGCGCGCCGGCCTGTCTCGGCTTGTATCGCTTCGACCGCCTCCCCGCCCCAGTCCTCGCGGATGTCGGCGACGACGATGTCGAAGCCCTTGCGCGCGAGCCCCAGGGCGGTGGCTCGGCCCATCCCCCAGGGGCGCGCCGCGCCCGTCACGATCGCGACTTGGTTTGCCATACAGTTGCCTCCCGGCGGCGCGAGAACGCGCCACCGGATAGTAGGAAGGCGAACGGCGCGGCGTCAAGGAAGCGGCACCGCTCCTCCGACGCGCCCTTCGGGCGCGTGCCCTCTTTCAGTTTCCCCCAGAGGGGGAAAGGCTTAGGTGGGCTCCCCCAGAGGGGGGAGAGGCCACAGGGGAGCGGGGTGATGGGCTTCGAGGGGCTTTGGTGGTTGAAAGGGGGCCCCTCGCCCTGCCCTCTCCCGTTGGGAGAGGGTAAGACGCCCCCCTCCGCCCCACCCCTCCGACGCGCCCGAAGGGCACGTGCCCTCTTTCAGTTTCCCCCAGAGGGGGAAAAGCTTAAGGTGGGCTCCCCCAGAGGGGGAGAGGCCGGAGGTGAGGCGGCGCGCGCCGGGGAAGGAGGGCGCCCTTTTGGGCGCCCGCGCGCCGGAGTTAGTCGAGGCCCGTGGGGAACGTGGGGGGGCCGGAGGCGTCGTCTTCCTTGCCGGTGAGGCGGTCTTTGAGATCGCGAAGGCCCTTGGACATCGAGCCCTGGAAGTGACTGACCTCGTTGGCGAGCGTCGCTTGGAAGTACGTGCTGAAGGAGCCAATCTCGCGGAACTTGCGGAACCGGTTGCGCAGCATGCTGAAGCTGAACCCCGTCTGCACGTCGAGCAGCGACTGCACCAGCATCCGTTCGAGTTGGCGCGCCGCCGCGTCGAAGTTCGTGTGCGCGCCGTCCTCCGGCTCGGGAACGACAACGTCGACGATGCCGAAGGTCCGGCAGTCGTACGCGGTCAGCTTGAGGGCCTCGGCGACCTCCTCGACCTTGTCGGGGTCGCGGTACAGGATCAGGGCGGCTGCCTCCGGGGTGATCGGGGTGAAGATCGCGTTCTCCAGCATCAGGATACGGTCGGCGACGCTGAGCGCGAGGGCGGCCTCGCTGCCGCCCTCGCCGATGATCACCGAGATGATGGGCGTCCTGAGGTCGGACATGCTGCTGATCGTTTCGCCGACGGCGGCGGCAATGCCCTGCTCCTCGGCCTCGATCGTCTGCAACACGCCGGGGGTGTCGATCAGGGTGATCACGGGGAGCTTGAAACGTTCCGCCATGCGGAGGGCGCGCTGCGCCTTGCGGAGACCCGCCGGGGTCACGCGGGCGGCCCCGGCATCGTCATCGCCGTCACCGCCCCGATCGTTGCCGATGACCATGACGGCCTCGCCGGCGAGATAGCCCATACCAATCATCATGCCTTGGTCGTCGGCGTTGACCCGGTCGCCATGCAGCTCGACGAAGTTGGAGGTGACCCGCTCGACGAAGTCGCGGGCCGTAGGGCGCTGCTCGTGCCGCGCCAGTTGCAGACGCTCCCAGGCCGGTGCCTGTGGGGCCTCCTGGGCCTGGAGGCGAGCGCGGTTGGCGATGGTGAGGCGGAACTTCACGCTGAACAGATCGAGCAAGAGCGCCAAGTGCTGCTTCAAGTTCTGCCGGTCGACGATGGTGTCGACGGCCCCGTGCCGCTGGTAGAACTCGGCGGTGTGATAGTCCTTGGGGAGGCGCTCCTTGCCGGAGGCCCGCTCAACGACCTTCTTGGGCACGAAGCCGACAAGGGCGCCGGGCTCGGCAATGATTACGTCGGCCATGCTGGCCGCCGAGGAGAAGAGGTAGCTCGACGCGGTGCTCGCCAGCACCGCGATGAAGGGGACAGGCTTCTTTCGCAGCCGCTTGAAAGTGGCCACGACCTTCGCCATCTGCATCAGCGAAAGCATGCCCTCGCGGATGCGCGGCGTTCCGCCGGATGCGACCAGGACGAAAGGAATGCGCTGCCGCAGCGCCGCCTCGGCGGCCTGGGCGATCTTCTCGCCGACGGCGCTGCCGATGCTCCCGCCCATGAAGCCGAAGTCGGTGACCGCCAGCACGGCCTGAATCCCGCCGATGTTGGCCGTGCCGGTCACCACGGCTTCGAGCAGGCCGGTGACGCTCTGCGCCTGGGAAAGCCGGTCGCGGTAGGAGAGGTGGTCGGAGAAGGAGAGCGGATCGAGCGGGACCAGCGATTGGTTCATCTCGCGGAAGGTCCCGGCGTCGGTCAGTAAGCTAATGCGGCGCAGGGCGGGGAGATTGTAGTGGAACCGACACTGAGGGCACACGCGGTAGCGCGTGTAGGCGGGTGCGCGCGCGACATCGGCCCCGCAATGCAGGCAGCGGTCGGTATCCTCCGCCGGCTCCTCGACCAGCGCCTCCGTGGAGAGGATGTCGGTCTCTTCCGCCATTGCCCCCACCCTTGGCCCCCGCCGGTTAGGCGGCGGGCTCGATGAGCCCCTCCTCCTCAAGCATTTCGATGAGGCTCTGGGCCTTATTATAGCCAATCCTCAACCGGCGCTGAAGGAGTGAGGGCGAGACATTTGAGGCGTGCTCCGCGAGCGCCTTGGCCTCTTCGTACAGGGGGTCCATAGCCTCGTCCTCCGCGATGAGCTCGCTGAGCGACGGCGGGGCATGGGGCTTCTTGGCCTCCGGCGGCCCGTCCGGCGCGGCGGGGCCGGGGCCCGACGATGGCGGCGGCGCGGAAGGCGGCGGAGTCGGGGACGCGGCCCCATCCCCGCTGTCGACCCGCACGTGCGCCGGCTTGTTAGTCGTGTTCTGACTGTTCCAGGCACGGATGATACGTTCCAGCTCGCGGTCGGAGACGAAGACGCCCTGCACCCGCTTCGGCTTCGGCGCGTCCTGCGGCAGGTAGAGCGAGTCGCCCTTGCCCAGCAGCTTCTCGGCGCCGCCGGTGTCGAGGATGGTGCGGGAATCGGTTACGGAGGAAACGGCGAAGCTCATGCGGGTGGGGAAGTTCGCCTTAATCAGCCCGGTGACGACATCGACCGAGGGCCGCTGCGTGGCCACGATGAGATGAATGCCGGTGGCGCGCCCAAGCTGGGCGAGGCGTGTCAGGCAGTGTTCGACGTCGTAGGGGGCGGCCATCATGAGGTCGGCGAGCTCGTCGATGGCGATGACCATGTAGGGCAGCGGATCGACGACGCGATCGTTGCCGTTGTAGGAGACGATGTTGCGCGCCCCAATAGAGGAGAACTTCTTGTACCGCTCGTCCATCTCGTTGATCGCCCAGCGTAGCGCGGAGACCACCTTGTCGACGTCGAGAATCACCGGCATGAGGAGGTGCGGCAGACTGGCGTAGGGGGCCATCTCGACGCGCTTGGGGTCGATGAGGATCAGACGCAGGTCTTGGGGCGTTGCCTGCATCAGGAGGCTGGCGAGCAGGGCGTTGATGCTCACGCTCTTGCCGCTGCCGGTCGAGCCGGCGATGAGGATATGGGGCATCTTGGCGAGGTCGGCGACTTCGTGATCGCCGCCGCTGCCCTTGCCCAGCGCCACGGCGAGCTTGGTCTTCGCCCGCATCTTGGCGAAGATCGGGGACTCGATGACGCCGCGCAGGCTCACGAACTCGAACTCGGCGTTCGGTACTTCGATGCCGACCAGGGGCTTGCCCGGTATCGGCGCTTCGATCCGGATGCTCGACGCCGCAAGGGCGAGCGCAAGATCCTTGTCCAAGTTCGCGATGGCGTCGACCTTGACGCGCGTCCGCGAGACCTCCTCCCGCCGGACCACGGGGCGGCCGTATTCATCGAAGATCTGCTTGCCGTCGGCGTCTTTGAGGCGCACTTCCTTGAAGCGCCGCACCCAGCCGGGCTCGATGCCGAACTGCGTCACGGCGGGGCCGGGGTTGATCTCGACGACCTTGGCCTCGATGTTGTAGCTCGCGAGGGCCTCTTCGATGGCGCGGGCCTTCGACTCGTTATCGATGCCCGACGGGCCCATGACGGGGGCGTGATCGAGGGACTCGACGGCGGGCAGCCGCCAGTCTCCCGCGGTCTCGCCCAAGTAGGACGATGCGTCCACGCTGATCGATGGCGCCGGCGTGTTCGGCTCATCGGTCTCGTCCTCGTCATCAAAGCCTTCGTTATCAAGGAAGCGAACGTTATCGAGATCGTCGTCCTCATCGTCGAGGGCGTCTATCTCCTCGAGCAGGTCTTCCATGTCGGCGATGAAGGGATCGGAGTCGCGCACGCGCTCGGCGGCGTGGGTCTCCTCGTTGGCGACGGCGACGTACTCGCCGCCGTCGTCCTCGTCGGAGAAATCCGTGACGGGCGGGGGCTCGAATCGTGGATCGTCCTCAATGGGGTCCGGGAGGGGCGACGCGACGGGCGGACGGTCATCGAGCGGCACGGCGGGTGGTGTGTAGGAGGACGCATTGGCCGACGCCTGCGGCCGGGCGGCGGGCATCGGCATAGGTGGGGCGTCGGCGAACAACGGCGGTGGCGGAAACGGTCGCGCCTCGGCGGGCGCTGGGCGGCCGCTGCGATCAATGACGTCGGCGGCGGTGATGGGCGGCCTTCTCCCGCCGCCGTTTGCCGACCGGGACGGCGCGGAAGGACCGGGCGCGGCAGCGGCGCGGCGTTGCCGGCGGCGCTCCGCGGCTGCGGCGGCGGACTCCCCGACGGTTCGCGCGGCGTTCGCGGCGAGCTCCCCGGCGGCGGCGGTTCCGCGCGCGGCGTGACCCGCTACGGCGCGCGAGACTTGGGGAGAAAGGAGCACGAGACCGACGAGGCCCAACCCGATAAGGCGGAGCACGCCGACGGCAGCGCGTTCGCCGATGATGTCGGCACCGAACGAGCCGCCGAGGCCAACCTCGGAGAGCGTTCCCGTTTCAGGCAGATAGAAGGCCAGCGCGCCCCAAGCGGTGAAGCCAAGGGAAAGCACGCCAAGGAAGCGGAACCAGTGGGCGCCGAGCACACGGGGCCGGAGCAGGGCGGCCGCCACGATCGCGGCCATCGCCACCGCCGCCGCGGCCCCGTAGCCGATGGTCTCCCAGATTGTCTGGACCTGCCAGGTCACGAGGCCGGCAATCGCCGCCATGGCCGCAACGACGAGGAGCAGCGCGATCTTCGAACTTCGGAGCCGGCGCGTGAAGGACGCCCTCGACTTCGGAGCGCGGCCGGCGGCCGGCCGGGGTCGGGCTTTCGTCTTGTTGGCCATCTATGCCTCCACCGCCACCGGCAGAATCGTGGGCCGACGTTTTATTTTCTTCAAGAAGTACTGCCGCAGCGCCTCGCGCGCGACCTCCTCGGCGTCGCCGTTGGTGAGCGGTCCTCGCGCGTCCTCAATGGCCTCGGCGATGACCTCGCGGGCCTCGGCTATGACGTCGGACGCCTCATCCGTGTCGAGCACGCCGTACGACCAGACATTGGCCGCGCCGGCCATGCGGCGCGTCTTGCCGTCGATGGGAACGACGGCGACGACGACGCCGTTGCGGGCCAGGCGCTTCCGATCGGCAAGCACCGGGCTGTGCGGACTCCACCGGCCGTGTCCATCGACGTAGATCGGCCCGGCGTCGACGGACGGCGCGCGCTTGACCCCGCCCGCGCTCAGCTCGACAACATCGCCGTCTTCGAGGAGGAAGATGTTCTCTTCAGACACGCCCATCGATTGCGCGAGGCCGGCGTGGGCCACGAGGTGGCGGTACTCGCCGTGGATGGGCGTGAAGTGACGCGGCTTGGTGAGGCTGAGCATCGTCTTGAGCTCTTCCTGCGCCGCGTGGCCGTGGACGTGCACCTGCGCGATGCGGTCGTAGAGGACGGTCGCGCCGAGGCGGGTCAGGTTATTGATCGTGTCGTTGACGAGGCGTTCGTTGCCCGGGATGGGACTCGCCGAGATGATCACGGTGTCGCCGCGGCGAATCTCCACGTCGCGGTGGTCGCGGCGGGCCATGCGGACTAGGGCCGAGGTCGGTTCGCCCTGTGCCCCCGTGGTGACCAGCAGCGCGCGCTCGGGCGGCAGGTTGTTGATCTCATCGACGCGGCCCCGCGCTCCTTGGGGAATATCGAGATAGCCCAGGTCCATCGCCATCGCGCAGTTGTCGACCATGCTGCGGCCCACGAAGGCCATGCGCCGCTTGTGCTTGACGGCGGCGTCGGCGACCTGTTGCACGCGGGCGATGAGCGAGGCGAAGGTGGCCACGATCACGCGGCCTTTCGCCTCGCCGATAACCCGGTCAAGCGTCTCGCCGACGATCTTCTCCGAGGGCGTGTAGCCCGGCCTGTCGGCGTAGGTGGAGTCGGAGAGGAGCAGATCGACCCCCTCGGCGCCCAGGCTCGCCAGCTTGCCCAGGTCGGAGGCGCGCTCATCGGCGGGGGTGTAGTCGAATTTGAAGTCGCCGGTGTGGACCATCAGACCGCCGGGCGTGCGGACCGCCAGCCCCATCGCGTCGGGGATGCTGTGGCAGACGTGGAAGAACTCGACGTCGATCCGCCCGAACTTGACGTGGTCGCCAGCGCTGACTTCGTTGACGGAGGCCTTCTTGAGCAGGCGGCGCTCCCGGAGCTTGACCTTCACCAGACCTGCCGCGAGGGTCGAGGCGTAGACCGGAACGTTGATGTCGCCGATCAGGTAAGGGATCGCGCCGATGTGGTCTTCGTGGCCGTGGGTGACCATCACGCCGCGCAGCTTCTCTCGCCGCTCAAGGACGTACGAGAGGTCGGGGATAATGACGTCGACGCCGGGGGCGTCGGCTCCGGGGAACATGACGCCGGCGTCGATGACGATCATGTCATCGGCGTTCTCGACGACGAGCATGTTCTTGCCGATTTCGCCGAGACCGCCGAGCGGAACGATGCGAAGATCAGACTTGCCCATCAACCATCCTCCCGGCCGCCGCGCCGTTGACCCGGCCGCCTAAAAGAGGCCCAGCTGCTTCGGCTCCGGCTCCGCCGGCTTGACCTCCGCGGTCTGCGCGAGGATCTCCGGTATTTTCTTGAAGTCCGTTTCTATGGTGGCGCGGAGCGACTGCTGATAAAGCGCCGCCGCGGGATGGTGCACGGGCAGGACGGTCCGCCCTTCCACCCGGCGCGGCTGGCCGTGGGCCTTGCTGATAGCCGCCCCGGGAAGGAAGCGCTGCAGCGAGTGCCGCCCTAACGTCACGATCACCTTGGGGTCGATAAGCTCGATCTGACCCGTTAGCCATGGATCGCAGGCCTCGGTCTCCTCGGGGAGCGGGTCGCGGTTGCCCGGCGGGCGGCACTTCACCATGTTGGCGATGTAGACATCCTCGCGCTTCAGCCCGATCACGGCGATGAGCTCATCGAGGATTTGGCCCGCGGGACCGACGAATGGCCGTCCCTGCTGGTCCTCGTTATAACCGGGGCCCTCACCAATGAACATCACGTCGGCGGAGGCGTTTCCCTCGCCGGGCACCACCTGCGTCCGTCCCTTGGCCAGCCCGCAGGAAGTACAAGAACGGGCGGCGGAGCAGAGGGCTTCGAGCGAGGAGAAATCGGCCATATTCAGAACGGTTTGAAACCTGTTTCTATCTTTTAGATTAGCATGGCCCTGCTTATGTCGTCAACCGCCGACAGAACCTCTCCCCCTTTGGAGCCTTTGCGTAACCGGGGCTGACTGGCGCGAGGGTGGCGGGCTTCGATGGCCCATTGGTGGTTGAAAGGGGGCCCCTCATCTCAATCTTCTCCCGTGGGGAGAAGAGGCAAGACCTCCCCTCCCCACCCATGCTTGCCCACGGGCGGTTGTGCAGGGAGAACACCTCAAACCTCTCCCTCCGGGACGCACTAATAGCTCACACGCTAGTGTCATCTCCTCCTTGCCCATGCACGTCGCCTTTTTCTACCATGATCCCATCGCTAAACCTTGGACGACACACCCTATGACCCTCCCGTACGAACCCAACTCGTACCGTCCAGCTACCAATCAACCGACCGATGACCAAGCACCCGATACCGCAGCCCCCGCGCCGACCGGCGAGCGAGTCCCTCGCTTTGCTCTCTTCGCGGCATGCCCCAAATGCGGCGGCCAGTACGAGCGCGAAGGCGACCTCTGCATGTGCTTCCAGTGCAGCTTCGAGTGGGACGTGCTCGACGCCATCGAGGACGTGCTGAGTCGCGCCTTTCGCCGCTACCCCGGCCCGGCGCCCGCCGCTAGCCTTCACGACCCTCCTGAATTCTTCTCAGACAGGCCGGTCGAACCGGCGGCCTAGCGCGATTGGAGATCATCGGGGCGCAAGAGGGACTCGGCCACGCCGACAAAGTCCGCCTAGTCAAGAAGAAACTCCACGCCGCCTTCCGGCATACCCGCCGCGACTATCGGCTCAACACCCGCGAACCTGTCGAGATCGGCCTGGCATACACCGAGCGCGCCGTCGACGCGGGCGAGCTCTGGTACGCGCTGGGGCGCTGCACGCCACGCCAGCAGCAGACGCTGAGGTTGTGGCTGGGCAGGAAGCTTCTGTCGCAGGAGCGGGTCGCGCTGAGGCTGGGGGTGAGCCCCACCACCGTCAAGCGCGACATCAGGGCCGCGTTGGAGACGATGCTGGCCTCGATCTGGGACGAGTGACCGGCCCCTAGCGTCCGCGCTCCAGCCGGTCGATGAGGTACGCCGGGAGGCCGGCCTCCCGCATCCGCGTCTGCACCTGGGCGATGTCGTAGGCGGCGCGGCCGAAAGTGGCCGTCTTCGCTTCGAGGTCGAGGACGGCGTAGGCGGCGCGGGGGTCGCCGTCGCGGGGCTGGCCGACGCTACCGGGATTGATGATGGCCCGCCCGGCTGGCTCGACCGGCCCGCCCAAGCCGGGGATGGCGGTGAGCGTTCCGCCGGGAGCCGGCTCGACGATCACCAGCGGTACATGCGAGTGCCCCACCAGGCACCACTCCGTCTCGAAGCAGCCGAAGCTCTCCAACGCCACGCGGGCCGAGACGACGTACTCCCAGACCGGTTCGCGGGGGCTTCCATGCGCCAGCGTCACATCATGCCGCGCGGTCCGCGTCGGCAGCGATCCCAGCCAAGCGCGGTCGGCCTCGGAGAGCACAGTCCCCGTCCACAGGTTCGCCTGAGCGGCGTAGGGATTGAAGTCGTCGATGGGGATCGCGCCGATGGCGCCGAGGTCGTGGTTCCCCGAGAGCGAGACGGCGCACCGGGCGCGGATGATCTCGACGCACGCGCCGGGGTCGGGGCCATAGCCCACGATGTCGCCGAGGCACCACACCTCGTCCACGCCTGCGGCGTCGACCTCCGCCAGCACGGCCTCGAGTGCCGGCAGGTTGGCATGGACATCAGACACGACCGCCACCCGCATCGCGCCAGTCTAGCACCCAAGGCCGCCCCCGCAGCGCTGCTTGCCCGGCCCGTGGGGCCGGTGCTAGGCTGGCCGCGCTCCGCTTTCCTGAAAGAGAGGCTTGCTTGGCGTCGGCGATTCTGGGCGGCATTCGCGTGCTGGAGCTTGGGGACTACGTCTCCGCGGCGTTCGGGGCGCGGCTGCTCGGCGACTACGGCGCGGAAGTCATCAAGATCGAGGCGCCGGGCGCCGGCGACACGGCGCGCCGGCACGGCCCGTTCCCGCAATCGGGCCCCGATCCCGACGCCAGCGGCCTCTTCATGTTCCTCAACCGGGGCAAGCTCAGCGCCACGCTCGACCTGACCAAGGCCACCGGCCGCGACGTCGCTCGCGACCTCGTCCGAACCTGCGACGTCGTCATCCACAACTACCTGCCCCAAGAGCTCGACGCCCTCGGCCTCGACTACGGCGCGCTTCGAGCGATCAACCCAGGCGTCGTCCTGACCTCGGTGACCGTCTTCGGTCACGAGGGGCCGTACAGCGGCCACAAGGCATACGCCCTCAACGGGAGTTGCGCCGGCGGGGCCGCCCATCGCATCGGCGACCCCGACCGTTACCCCCTGGCGATGCCGTACAGCCGCGCCGACCTGTGGGGCGGGCTCAACTCCGCGCCGGCCATCATGCTCGCGCTGCTGGCCCGCCGCCGCGACGGCCCCGGTCAGCACGTCGACATCGCCGCCGCCGACGCCATGAACGACTTCGGCAACGGCGGCGACATGATCGCGTACGCCGCCGACGGCTACGAGACGAGCCGCCACGGGATGCACACCCCGATCAGCTACCCCTACAGCGTCCTGCCCTGCAAAGACGGTCACGTCTCGATGATCCTGGGCAACGAGCACCACTGGCAGCGCCTGCTCGACATCATGGGGCGGCCCGAGTGGACGAAAGACCCGCGATTCCAGAACCGGAGCGAGATCGGTGGGCTCCACGCCAAGGAAGTCGACGAGCACCTCAAGGAGTTCATCGCGGGGTTCACCAAGGACGAATTCTGGAAGATGTGCCGCGACAACAGCCTGCCGTGGCACGCGGCGCAGACCATCGAGGACGTGCTGGCGTGGGACCTGCTGGAAGGCCGCGGCTTCTGGCGCGAGGCCGAGGACGGCGGGGGACGCCGCTGGCGCCTGCCGGGGCCGCTCTTCGCCGCGGCGGGCCTTAGCGGCGACGGCCCCGACGCTCCCGCCGTGCGCGCCCCCCGGCTCGGCGAGCACAACGACTACGTGCTCGGTGGGCTGCTAGGGCTGAGCGAGGACCAAGTCGCCAACCTGCGTCGGACGGGAGTCGTCTAGTGGCCGGCGCACGCTATCCCCTGGACGGCTACCGCGTCGTCGAGATCTCGCAGATTTGGGCCGCGCCGCAGCTCGCCTCGTCGCTCGGCGACATGGGCGCCGAGGTCATCCGCGTCGAGTCGCTGATGAGCACCGACGTGGCGCGCACCGGAGGCGCCGGCAAGAGTGAGTACCGCCTCCTGCTCGATTACCAGCGCCACGCCCGCAGCCGCGCCGCGTACGTCACCCTCAACATCCGTGACCCGGAGGGCATGGCTTACTTGCACGATCTGCTCCGCACCGCCGACATCTTCGTCTGCAATCTCTCGCCGCGCGTCCTCAAGAAGCTCGCGCTGACCTACGACGACGTGCGCCGCCTGCGCCCCGACATCGTCATGGTCACCATTTCGGCGGCGGGGCAGGACGGCCCGTGGAGCGACCTCGTCGCCTTCGGCCCCGCGATGAACGCCGTCGTGGGCAACGACCTGCTCGTCGGCTACCCCGGCGACGACGTCTTCATGTCGTCGTACTGGGACCCCGACCCGGCGATGGGTATGGCGGCGGCGTACGCCGTGTTCCTCGCGCTCTACCGCCGCGAAGAAACCGGCGAGGGCCGGCACATGGACATGAGCTTCGCCGAGTTCCTCACCGGAATGCTCGGCGAGCCCATCCTTGAAATGCAGATGACGGGGCGAAACCCAACCCCGCAAGGGAACCGGCACCCCTGGCAGTCGCCGCACGGGATCTACCCCACGTCGGAGGAGGACCGTTGGGTCGGCGTCGCCGTGACGAAGGAGGAAGAGTGGGCCGCGCTCTGCGGCGCGATAGGCCGCCCCGAGCTCGCCGCCGATCCGCGTTTCGCCGACATGGCCAAGCGCGTCGAGCGCCGGGACGAAGTCGACGAGATCGTCGCGTCGTGGACCCGCGGGCGCACCAACTACGAGGCGGCGGAGGTCCTGCAGCGGGCGGGCGTCGCCGCCACGCCCGCCTTCACCATCGCCGAGATCTACCACGACGAACACCACCGCTTCCGCCGCACCTCGATAAAGATGGACGAGACGGGCTTCGACCGCGATCTGATCACCTACGGCCTCTCGTGGCGTTTGAGCCGCACCCCCGGAGCCTTCCGCCGGCTCGGCCAGCCCGTGGGCGGCGACAACCAGACCTTCTACCAAGGCTTCTTCGGCCTCACCGCCGAGCGCGTCGCCGAACTTGAGGCGCGCAAGATCTTCTACTAAGGTCGAAAGGGGCGGGCGGCATGACTGATACCAACGGCAACGGACCGACCATCGAGGTCGACGTCGGCGACCTCGAAGAGCTCGCGGAGCGGGGCGCGTTGACCGCCGCCCAGATCGACGATCTGCGCAGCGCGGCGGAGGCCGGCCCCGAAGCGCGGGTCCTCGCCGTGCCGTCCGAGCGCCTCGATTGGCTCACCGGCGAGGGGAGGCTCAGCGTCGCGCAGGCAGAGCTGGTGCGGGCCAAGGGCAAGACCGAGCGTCCCTTCAGCCTGTTCAACGTCCGGCTGACCTTGAGCATCGTCCTCCTCATCATCGGCGTCGGCGTCATCGCGATTTCGCTGGTGGGCCTCTTCGACGTGGCGGACACGCGGCTGGGGCGCAGCCTCATCATCGCGGGGGTCATGGCCGCCTTCGCCGTCGTGGGCAAAGTCGCCGGAGCGCGCGGGTCGCCACTCGCGGGCGAGCTGCTGGTGATGACGGGTATTGCGCTTACGCCCGCGCTGGCCGGCGGCGCGGCCGAGGGACGGGCCATTCCCCTCGCCGCCGTCGCCTCGGCGATGGGGGTCTTGGCGGGGCTGGGATGGTACGTCCGCAGCCCGGCGAGTGCGGTCTATCAGGCCCTCGACGGCCCGAAGCGGCCGTTCACCCTGAGTGCGGGGCCCTTCGCCGTCCTCATTCTCCTCATCATCGTGCCGGCCCTTCCTTTCCTTGTCCTGCTCCTCCCCGTCCTGGCCGCGCGGTACATGCGGCCACACATCTTCAGCGACACACTGGTCATGCTGTCGGTTGCCATCACGCCGGCACTGATCACGACCATCGGCCATGCCGCCGACGTCGACCCCGGAGACTGGACGGGCGTGGTCATCGTCTACCCAAGCCTGGCGGTCTACGCGGCGGGATTCGTCCTCAGCCGGCGCTACCCCTTCTACGCCGCGCTCGCCGGCGGCGCGCTCCTCGCGGCCCCGCTCGTCACCCTCCTGGGATTCGGACAAGACCAAATCGGGCCGAGGACGGTCGGCGCGGTCCTCGCGGGCACGGGCGCCTTCGTCGCTGCGGTCGGGCTCGCCGCCGAGCCTCGCCGCGATAGTCCCGCCGCGTTGGCAAGCCCGACGTTCTGGCTCGACATCGTAGGGATGAGCGCGCTCGCCACCGGCGTCGGTGTCGCACTGGACGATTTCAGCAACGAGGGTGTCTACGCCGGATTCGCCGTGCTGAGCCTGCTCCTGATCGCCGGCGGCGTGGCGATGCACCGGCTGACGTGGACCCTGGTCGGTCTCGTCGCGCTGGCCTTTTACGTCATCCACCTGCTGGCCGACGTCTTGGGCACCGGCGGCAGCTACGTGCTCACGCTGGCAGGCTTGGCCATCGTCGCCGCCGCGCTCTACTACCACGCCAGAGTCGAGCGGCGGCGGCCGCCGTCCAACCCTCCGGTTGAGTCCGAATCGAACCGCCCCCTATAATTCCCTCCGCGCCGCCAACACAAAGCGAAGGGGCGGGACGACGGTGAGGTTCCAATGAACGTACGGGCGAGGTTCTTCGCGCTCTACCGCGAGCGCATCGGCAGGGAGACCGCCGAGTTCGAGGTCGGCGACGGCTCGACCGTCAGCGACTTGATCGAGGTCGTCATGCGGGAGCACCCCGGCTTGTGCCCCAACCCCTCGGCGCTCGTCGCCGCGGTCAATCAGGAGTACGCGGACCACGATCACCCGCTCGCCGAGGGCGACGAGGTCGCGTTCATCCCGCCGGTGAGTGGCGGAGCGCCCTCCCCGGACAGAGGCGCTCGATGATTGTCGTCACGCGAGACGAATTGGACCCCCGCGAGGTCGAGGCGAGCCTGTCCCCCCAAGTTCACGGGGCGGTGCTGACCTTCCAGGGCACCGTGCGCCTCTGGAGTGAAGGCCGGAAGGTCCACTACCTCGACTACGAGGCCTACCCCGAGATGGCCGAGGCGAAGCTGCGCGAAATCGCCGACGAGGTGCGTCAGCGCGAGGACATCGAGGACATCGCGATCTACCACCGCATCGGCAAGCTGGGGATAGGCGAGACGAGCCTCGTCGTCTCGGTGGCCGCGAAACACCGCCGGCCCGGATTCGACGCCTGCCTCTACACCATCGAGCGCATCAAAGAGATCGTCCCGATCTGGAAAAAGGAAGTCTGGGACGAGGGCGAGGCCTGGGTCGGCACCGAAGGCGCGTGACGCGCACAAAAGGCGCCCGTCCCATTATTCCCGCGAGAAGCGGGACTGTAGCCCTTGTCTAGGCATGGCACTCTAACCTGCCCAGCACCGTAAGCAGTAGTTGCGCAGAGGTCTCCGTAGAGGGCGCGGAGGCCGTTCCGTAGGCGACAGGGCAGCTCGCTCGCTGCTTGGCCGTGGTGGGGATTGCTCTGGTACGATGGCTCGCGCTATGGGGTTCTTCGTGACGTTTGAAGGGGGCGAGGGCGTCGGCAAGTCGACCCAGGTGGGGCGGCTCGCCCAGCGGCTGCGTGACGCGGGGCACGAGGTCGTCACCTTCCGTGAGCCGGGCGGGACGCGGCTGGGGGAGGAGGTACGGCGCTGGGTGCGCGGCGTCGGTCTCTCCCGCGAGACGGAGCTGCTGCTGTTCACCGCGGCGCGGGCCGAGCTCGTGGCCACGGCGATCAGGCCGAGCCTTGAACGAGGGGCCGTCGTCATCGCCGACCGCTTTGCCGACTCCACGATGGCGTACCAGGGCTACGCGCGGGGCATCGACGTCGACGTCGTGCGCGGGGTCAACGCGGCCGCGACGGGCGGTCTCACCCCCGACCTCACGTTGCTTCTCGACCTACCAGCGGAGGACGGCCTCACGCGGGCGGGCGTGACCCGGCGCTCCAAGTCGGGCAAGCAGACCGTGGGGCAGCTCGGCTTCAGCCTCGCAGCGGACCCCGCCGAACCTGGACGGGAAGAGGAACAAGGGTCGCGCTTCGAGCAGGAAAGCCTCGCCTTTCACCGCCGGGTGCGAAGCGGCTTTCTGAAGCTGGCCAAGGAGTCGCCGGAGCGCATCCTGGTCATCGACGCCGCGAAAGACGCCGACGCGGTAGGCGAGGCCGTGTGGGGAGCGGTCAGCGCCCGGCTCGGCTAGCGGTCAGCTTCCCTCGAAGTGCGGGGGGCGTTTCTCGACGAAGGAACGGAAGCCCTCGCGGAAGTCGCCGGTGGTCATCAGGCGCTCCTGCTGGAACGAGCCGAACTCGAGGTCCTGCTCCAAGGTTCCCGACTCGGCGCGGTAGACGGCGCGCTTGGCCAGCGCCATGGCGACGGAAGGCCCCTCGGCGAACTTCCGCGCCATCGCCTTGCAGAACGGCAGCAGCTCGTCGTGCGGGACGACGTGCGCCACCAGGCCAAGCTCCAGCGCCTGCTGGGGCGGGATGGGGTCGCCGGAGAAGATGAGTTCGAGCGCCTTTTGGGTACCGAGGGCCTTGGTGAGCAGGTAGTTCGCGCCCATGTCGGGCATGAGTCCCCGCTTCACGAAGAGCGGCGCGAGCCTCGCCTGATCGGAGAGCACGCGGATGTCGGTGCCGAGGGCGATGCTCATGCCCGCCCCGGCGGCGACCCCGTTGATTGCGGCGATCACGGGGAAGCTGGCGTTGCGGAACAGATAGACGGGCTGCCAATCGGGCCGGGGCCGCGGCCAGGTGAACTGCGACCGGACCTGCTCGTGCTCCCGCGCCTGCATGTCGTTGACGTCCATGCCGGAGCAGAAGCCGCGCCCCACCGCGGTGACGATCAACGCCTTGAAGGTGGGGTCCTCCTCCAGCGCCCGGATGAGCCGGCGCGTTTCGAGGAGCATCTCGGTACTGATGGCGTTGAGCGTCTGGGGGCGGTTCCAGGCGATCGTCCCGACGCCCCCCTCACGCTCGAACAGGACGAGTTCGGACTCTGAAGTCAAGGTCATGGATCGAAGCCTCCGGGGCCGGCGCGGCGTTGCGCCAACTCTAGGGGAGCAGCGCGGCGGGCGTCAAACGGCCCTTTCTCAGTCTCTCCCATGGGGAGAGAGTAGTGGAATTGACGGGGCGGCGGCGGGGGCTTCAGAATACCTGCTGTGGCCGCACTCGACATCGTCATTCCGTGCCTGAACGAGGAGCGGCAGCTTCCCATCGCCCTCGATACGCTCTCGGCGTTCTGCGCGGATCGGCTGAGCGCCTACCGGTGGCGCATCGTCGTCGCCGACAACGGCTCGGACGACGGCACGCACGAGATCGCCCAGGAGCGGGCGGCCCGCGACCCGGAGCGGTTCGGCGCGCTCCGCCTCGAACAACGGGGGCGGGGCCGGGCGCTGAAGGCGGCGTGGACGGCAAGCGCCGCCGACGTCGTGGCGTACATGGACGTCGACCTCTCCACCGACCTGGAGGCGCTGCCTACGCTGGTGGAAGCTGTCGCGTCCGGCGACTGCGACATCGCCATCGGCTCGCGGCTGGCGAAGGGGTCGCGCGTCATCGGGCGCACGGTCAAGCGCGAGATCACGTCGCGTGGCTACATGTTCCTGCTCAAGGCGGTCTTCTGGGTCGGCTTCTCCGATGCGCAATGCGGCTTCAAGGCGTTGAGCCGCCGCGCCGCCGACGAGATCGTGCCGCTGATCGAGGACACGGGCTGGTTCTTCGATACGGAGTTGCTGCTGATCGCGGAGCGCAACGGCTACCGCGTCCGCGATGTCCCGGTGCTGTGGCGCGACGATCCCGACACCCGCGTGCGCATCGTCAAGACGGCGGTGGAAGACCTGCGGGGCATGTGGCGGCTGCGGGTCGGCGGCATGCCCAAGACGGCGGGCGGCTGACGTCCGTCTTTCTTGACGCCTCGAAACGCGCATGGATACACTGGTTAGGTTCGGCTCCTTCCGGGGCCGCAGCATCACCTCCGCCGAGGTAGCTCAGTTGGTAGAGCACAGCACTGAAAATGCTGGTGTCGTCAGTTCGATTCTGACCCTCGGCACCACGCGTAACGAGGGGCGTCGTGCGTCGTAAGCAGCGTCTGGCATTGGTTGTCACCGCGGCGGCGGGCGTGCTCAGCCTGGTGCTGAGCGCGTGCGCTTCGGGCGGCGAGGTCGAGGGGCTGGAGTCGACGGTGGACGCGCGCGTCGCCACGGCGCTGGCGTCGCAGCCGACGGCGACGTCGCAGCCGATACCGCCACCCCAGCCGACGGTCACGCCCCAGCCGACAGCGACGCCACAGCCCGCAGCCACGCCGCAACCGACGCCGACGCCCCAGCCGACGCCGACGCCCCAGCCGATCGCCGTGATCGGAAGCGACGGTTCCGTCGTCGTCTTCCCGACGCCGCTTCCCACCGCGACGCCGGTCATCATCCCGCCCCCGTCGACGCCGCTGCCGACGACGACACCCCAGCCAACAGCCACGCCGCAGCCGACGCCCACACCGCAGCCGACGCCCACGCCGCAGACAATCCCCAGGCCGGGTGCGGCGCCCCCAACGGCCACGCCGTTCCCCACGCCGACGGCGACGGCAACGGCGACCCCGCCGCCGAGCCTCGGCGACATCCTGGAGAGTGTCACACGGGCGACGGTGCTTATCGAGACGCTGGAGAAGGCCGGGACGGGGTTCTTCATCTCAGACGACATCATCCTGACGAACGCCCATGTCTTCGACCAAGAGGACGTGGGCTCGCCGTTCGTGCTCCGAAACAAATTCAACGAGAAGATCGAGACGGTGCTCGTCTACCGCGGCGTGCTGGCCGACGTTGCCGTACTGCAGCGGGTGGCGCTGCCCCACGGGGGACCGGAGACGACGACGATACCGAAGGGCGCCACGGCGCGCCTTGGCGACCGAGTCGTCGTCGCCGGCTTTCCCACGAGGTCGTTGCAGGCCGCCGCGCCAACGGTCGTGCTCACCGCGGGCATCGTTTCCGCCAAGCCATTCCTGCAGGGGCTCAAGTTCTCCAACGAGGAGCCTAGGCCGATGACGTGGCTCCAGACCGACACCCCGTTCAACCCGGGCAACAGCGGGGGCCCGTTGGTCAACGAGCGGGGCGAAGTCGTCGGCATCGTGACTTGGAAGTTCGTCGGCCCCACGATCGACGGGCTGAACATGGCGCTACCTATCGACACCGCGCTCTCGGTGATCCCCAAGTCAATCTACGACCCCGACGCGCAGTAGCCGGCGGCGGCGGACGGCTAGAAGCCAGGCAGTCTCGACATGCCGGTCTCCGTCTTCTGGATTGCCTTCTGCCAGAATTCCTTCCCTCGTTGATGCTTGCTGGCGAAGACCAGGTAGTACAGAGGAACGTTCCGGCTGTTCCGCACAGGTACCTCTGTTGGATAGTGGTCTTCCAGGTAGCCAAGCGTCGACAACCGCTCGCGATAGTGGTCTAGCAGCGCCCGAGTGAGTCTTCGGGCGGGTGTAGTCGCGTAGATCTCACGCCAAGCCCCTGCATCTCCGAAGAAGTCGTCGATTAAACGGGATCCTGATTCCAAGGATCGTTTCAAGGCGGCTATCTGGAAGACAATGATGAAGTCAATGCGGCGACTGGCAGCCAAGGCCCTCAGCGTTTCGAATTTGATGTTGAACCTGAAAGGGTCGATGAACGCAAGTCGGAGGGCATCGCTGGGAATCCCCTTAAGCGCGGCCCTTAGGACCTGCAAGTCATTACAGTCCCCGTGGAGAATCGTCTTGTGACTGGCAGTGGCAACTACTTCAGATCGATCCTGCAAAGCCTCCACGTGACTCTTGTCAGAATCGATGAAGGCATAGTGGGTGAAAGGAGTCTTCTGGCGCAGTGCTACGAGCGGTGAACCTGCCACGACCTCCCGGGTGCCTCGGATCGAACACATGCCCGGACCGGAAAAGAGGTACAGATAGGCACGACTAGGCCAGTGGTACTGCATTCCCGTCGAAAAGAGATCGGCGTAGTAATCGAGATAGTGGAGTTTGCTTCGGGCCCAGGGACCCAACCCTATCAACGGTCCGCCATCGCTGTGCGTGGATTTGCATGAGTCGCACATAGGGCTTAACTGAAGGAGGGCGAGGCGCTAAGCCGCCTGCGGCATCGCCCGCCAGAGCTGGCCGTCAAGGAGGGCCCGATCTTTGCCCCGCTTGTCGATGGGGCCGCCGAGCTGCTTGAGGAAGTAGGGCACGCCGCTTGCGTCGCACTGATCTCGGATCGAGCGCGCCCAGTCCATCTTCATGGGGCGCGCGCCGGGGCCGCTTTCGCCGCCGGCGATGACCCAATGGACGCCGTCGAGATCCAGCGACAACGGGCCGAGCAACGGCTCACAGGAGAGGAAGCGGACGCTGGCAGGGACTTCGCGCAGACAGTCGATGCGCCAGGCGTAGGACTGCTTCTCGATTGACACCCCCATCCACACGTTGTCCGGCCAGGGAAGCGACGGTGCGAGTTCAGCGAGCCGGTCGGCCCGCTTGGTGAGCACCTGGAAGGTGTGCCAATGCGCGGCACGCATGGTCTCGAAAACCGAATGAATGAAGTCGCTAGGCACATCCCTGTGGAAGAGGTCGGACATACTGTTGACAAAGACGCGCCGCGGCCGGCGCCAGCGGAGCGGCAAATCGACGAGGTCGGTGTGGAGTGTCAAGGCGAAGCCGCGTCCGTAGCGCGGATTCCCCATCGCCTTAAGGCGTTTGGCCATGCGCTCGGCGTAGCACCGTTTGCAGCCCGGCGATATCTTGTTGCAACCCGTGACGGGGTTCCAGGTCGCCTCGGTCCACTCGATCGACGAGGCTCCGGCCATGTTGTCTCCCTTCCTGCGTTCCCTAGGATTGAAGCTTCTTGGGACTGGGGCAAGTGGCAGGTGGCACAGCTCAGGTGTTGCTGCTCGGTTGACGATTATAGAACGCAACCCTGATCCGTCGAGGCGCGGTGCTCCCTCCCGCGCTGCGAAACGTTTAACGTTCCGCTAACATGGCGTTCACCTTTGCGGCTTGCGGGCGTGTACGCTAAGAGCGGCGCGGGCGGGCGCTAGGGGAGGCGGACGTATGGGGTATTTTCTAATGGGTCTGTTTACGGTGGTGGTGACGTCGATTGCGTTGGTGGACTTCGGTGCGCGCGTCCGTCGGGACCACATCAACGAACGCCCAGGCCCCCACCCTTAGACGGGTCGGCCCTCGCCGCGGGGGCCGAGGAGCAGGCCGCTCACCGTGACCGCGATTGGCGCCACCGCGCTGACGACCAGTGCGGTGAACCGCGAGCCAGTGAGGTCGGAGACGACGCCAACGACGACGGGCCCGAGGATCGAGCCGCCCAGGATCAGCGTCATGATGAAGGATGAGCTCGCCGCGAGCGCCTTCGCCCCCGCCCTCGGCATCTCGAACGGCACCGTGAGTGCGATCGGCATGTAGCCCCATCCCAGGCCGACGGCGGTCGCGAAGAGGGCCAGGAGCCAGATATCCGTGGTGACCAGCATCCCGAACAGGCCCCCCGTCATCACCAGGCCCGCCACCGTCACCACCACCCGCCAGTTCCGGATCCGTGGCGCGTAGAGGCCGACGGCCAGCGCCGGCGGAATCGTGGTCAGGGAGACGAGGCCGAAGAGCCACCCTGTCTGGGTCAACGGGACGTTGTGGTCTTCGAGCATGAAGATTGGCCAGAACGTGCCGAAGGAGGCCCACCCGAACGTGCCTCCGAAGGCGCCGATCCCGATGACCCACGCGGGGCGGTAGCGGAGGACGACGCCGAGCACGGACCGGCCCGCCGACGCCAGGGGGTGCTCAATCCCCAGGCCGCGGCTCCGCCCGAACACGACCCAAAAGAGGAACACGCCCACGCCGAAGAACGCATAGAGATGGTAGACCATCCGCCAGTCCCCGGTGACGTTGAGCAGGATGGGGGTGAGGAGCAGGACGAGGAACTCGGCGATGCCGGTGAGCGCCACGATCATGCCGGTGGCCAGCGGCGCCTCCGACAACGGATGCCAGAGCTGCGTCAAGACGGCGCGCGCCGGCCAGCGGACGGCGAGGGTGAAGCCAAAGCCGACGCGGGCGATGAAGAGGACAGCGAGGGACGGTGAGAGGCCGTGGAGGAAGGTGAAGAAGGCGCCGAAGGCCAGGGAGAGCGACGTCATGTGCAGGGGGTTGAAGCGGCTCATCATCAGGGCCGCGGGCAGCATCATGAGGGTGGGGCCGATGCGGATCGAGGCGCCGAGCCAGCCGCCCTGCGTATCATTGATGCCGAACGTCTTGTCGATCTCGGGAAGCAGCAGGCCGAGCGAGAGCGTGGGCAGCGTCATCGCCCAGTTGGCAGCGCAGAGGCTGAAGAGGACCACCCAGCGGTAGGGGATGACGGGAAGTCCAGCGGCGGTCGTCGCCGATGGCGGCCCCGCCGGAGGCGGCGTTAGCGACAACGGTCGTTCCCTGTCAAGATGCACCCCGCTTCAGCTTAGGGCGTAGAGGCCGGCGGCGTTGCCCGCGAGCATCGCGTGTTTCACCTCGGTGGGCACGCCCTGGAACTGCTCCTCGATGATCCGCTGCGAGTTGGGCCATGTCGTGTCGCTGTGGGGGTAGTCGGACGACCACATCTGGTTCTCCGTCCCGATGAGGTAGTCCATGGCGAACGCCTCCTTGGGAGCGGGTCGTCCCGTCCCCGTGAGTGTACGGAAGGGGTCCGGTTCAGTCTACAAGGGGCCGGCCGCCCCCCTCCGGCCTCTCCCCCTGGAGATCTTTGCGCAACACGCCCAACCGCCACAGGGTGGGGCGCTCTTCCCCTTCCCGCCTCGGTGGAGGGCAAGCGGGGTTAGCAGCCCTTGCGTCCGTTCGGCGGCGCTCGGAACCCGCGGTCTCCGTTCGTTGCGTCCGCGCCTCACCACGCAACGCGCCTTGGGGCGCGCCTCGGCTCAGGCCCGCCCCGGAGGGGGCGGACGAGCGGGGCTCGACCGTTGGCGCGGCTGACCGTCCTCGCGCTTTCGCGCCGCGTCTGCCGTGCAAGACCGCGGAGTCCGGCGACCTTCGCCGGGTTGGTGGCCCTTCGCCTCTCTCCTTGCGGGGGAGGCTGCCTTGGCTAGGCTGTTGGTTCTCGGTGCGGCGTTCTTTGATTTGTACGGCCTTGGGGGGGCCGGGCCACGCGGGGCGGTCGTTGCGCGCGCCGTCTGTTATGACGGAGCGGACGGTCCGGTCCACCACGCTGGGTGAAGCGAGGCCGGCGGTTCGCGCACCCCGCGGGCAAGGCGGGGATTGGTCCCCCGCGCCGCCAAGAGCGGCGCGGGCGCTTTGCCGTCCGTAGCGGTTACGGAGGCAGGTCGTCGTCACGTGGCCGGCGAGAGGCGGGACGACCCTCCGGGCTTACGGTCCGTTGGGAGGACGGGCCGGGATGGACTTTGCCGCCACGGTGGCGGGGTCCACGGATAGCGCCGCACCGAGAGGGGGGCGTATGTGGTCGGTCGGGGCTGGGTCCTCCTTAAGGGTGTGGGTTGTTTGGGGCCCGCGTTCCGCGCGTCCGTGGGCGGCGGGCCAGGGAACATATGTTCTTTCTCGATGGTAGGTGAGGGGTTGGGGGTTGTCAAGGGCGGTGTGGCGCAGGCGGGCGCCTCTCTCAGTCTCTCCCAGGGGGAGAGAGGCTTGAGGGAGGCGGCGCGTTGCCTTCTCTCAGTCTCTCCCAGAGGGGGAGAGGTTTAGGTGGGCTCCGCCAGCCGGAGGGGAGGGCGCGCCCACAAGGGGCGCCCCTACGGTATCTCGGCGCCGGCGATGAGGGTGGCGGCGGCGGCGAACATGCCGCCGGGGCCGTGGGCGATGCCGAACTTGGCGTCGGGGACCTGGCGCTCGTCGGCCTCGCCGCGCAGCTGCCGCACCAGCTCGATCATGGTGTACATGCCGTACATCCCGGAGTGACTGTAGGAGAGGCCGCCGCCGTTGGTGTTCATGGGGAAGTCGCCGCCGGGGGCGGTGCGCCCGTTCTCGACGAAGGGGCCGCTCTCGCCTTTGCCCACGAAGCCGAGGTCTTCCAGCGCGGCCATCGGGGTGAAGGAGAAAGCGTCGTAAAGCTCAGCGACGTCGATGTCTTTGTGGGTGAGCCCGGACATATCGAAGGCGGAGCGCCCTGCGATTACCGCCGCGTCCGACGTCGTCGCGTCGCGGATGTTCGAGATGCCGTAGTGCGCCGTAGCGTGCCCCGTCCCGAGCACGTAAACCGGCGGCTTGGGCAGCGCCGTCGCCTCGTCGGCCCGCGTGAGCACCAGCGCGCCGCCGGCGTCGGTCACCAGACAGCACATGAACAGGGTGTAGGGCCAGCACACCATGCGGGAGTTCAGCACGTCGTCGATGGTGATGTCGTCCTTCATCACGGCTTTGGGGTGCATTTGGGCCCACTTCCGGGTCGAGACTGACACTTCCGCCATTTGCTCCAGCGTGGTGCCGTACTCGTGCATGTGCCGTGTGGCCGGCAAGGAGAACGTGGTGGGTGCGCCAAAGGTGCCGTAAGGGGCCTCGAATTGACCTCCTGGGAGGCTGGGCGCGCCGGCAGGGGGGGCGACGCCGATGCGCGAGCGGCCGCTTTCGCCGTGGGAGATGACGGCGACGTTGATGAGGCCCGCGTCGAGGGCCAGCATGGCGTGCTCGACCATGGCGATGAAGGAGCAGCCGCCCATCTGGGTGTTGTTGTAGAGGCGGGGCGTGATGCCCAGGTACTCGCCGAGTTGGGTCATTGGAACGCCGGGGCAGAGCAGGCCGTCCACGTCGCTCAGCTTCAGGCCGGCGTCGTCGAGGGCGTTGCGGATGCCTTCGGCGTGCAGGGTGATCATGGAATGGTCGGGGAGGGTCCCCAGCCGGTCGGTCTCGCAGGCGCCGACGATGGCGACCTTGCCGCGAAGGTCTTTGGTGGGCATGACGCTTCTCTTCCTCTGGGCTCTTAGGGGCCGGACTAGGCGGGGCGGAACTTGGGCAGGGTGACCTCGTCGGTCACCGCGACGTACTCGACGCGCACCGGCATGCCGCAGGCGATCTTGGCGGGGTCGGGGTCGACGCCGATGAGGTTGCTCATCATGCGCGGGCCTTCGTCGAGCTCGATGATGGCGATGACGTAGGGCTCGCCGTTCATGTAGGGCAGCTTGCGGTGGCTTATGACGAAGGAGTAGACCTTGCCGCTCCCGCCAGCCTCGAACCACTCCACGTCCCACGAAAAGCAGGTCGGACAGAACGGGCGGGGGTAGAAGTACGGCCCGCAGGCGGCGCAGCGCTGCAACATGAGCTTGCCCTGGTTCACCCCGTCCCAAAAGGGCTTGGTCTCGGGCGTGGGTTTGGGCAGGGGGCCGGAGTAGGCGGCGGCTTGGTCGGGCATGGGGAGACCTTTCTGCGGGCGTCGCGCCCTTGCGTGCCGCGCCGGACGCCGGGGAGAGTCTAGCCGCTAGGGGAGCGACGCCGCAACGCGGGAGGGGTCTGCGGCGCATGCCCTGTCTCAGGCTCTTCCAGCGGGAGAGGTTTGCGTAACTCGGCGGGCGGGCTTCAGCAAGGTCGCGCGGCCCCCGCCTCCCCCCACCCTCACCCCAACCCTCTCCTAGCGGGAGAGGAGGCCGGCGGGGAGCGCCCTTCGGGCGCGACGCGCCTAGCGGCGCGTGCCCTCTCTCAGTCTCTCCCAGGGGGAGAGAGGTTTAAGGTGCGGCGTTGACCGAAGGTAGCGCGCGGACTACGGTGTAGCGACTATGCGCGTCGATGCTGTATCCCACGCCGCGGGCTTGGGAACCCTCTCTCAATCTCCCCCAAAGGGGGAGAGGTCTGAGGTGGCCCTCTCTCAATCTCCCCCAAAGGGGGAGAGGTCTGCGGCGGCCCTCTCTCAGTCTCTCCCAGAGGGAGAGAGGTTTAGGGATGCCCCGGAGGGGGAGAGGCGGCGGGTTGTCGTCATCGACGCGGTGCGGGCCTCCTCGACGATCGCGCACGCCGTCAGCGCGGGAGCCAAGCGGGTCATTCCCATCGCCGCCATTGAGGAGGCGTGGGAGTTGCGGCGCAGGCTGGGAGGGGAGCGGCCCCTGCTTGGCGGCGAGCGCGGCGGTCTCAAGATCGAAGGCTTCGACCTAGGGAACTCGCCGGAGTCCTACACTCCGCGCGCCGTTGAGGGACGGACGGTGATCATCACCACTACCAACGGGACCCGGGCCATGCGCGCCGGCGAACGGGTCGGCCGCGTCGTCGTGGGGGCGTTCGTGAACCTCCCCGCCGTCGTTGCGCGCCTGCTGGATTGGGGCGAGGACGTCCTGCTCGCGCCGGTGGGCCGCGAAGAGGCCCCGGTGCTCGACGACACCGTCTGCGCCGGCATGTATGCCGACGCTCTCCTCGACGCCGGCTTCGGCCTCAGCCCCGCCGCCGAGGAGCTGCGCCGCGCCTATCTCCCCTATGCGGGGCGGTTGATCGACGCCCTCACCGAGTCGGCGTCGGGTCGCGCCCTCATCGCTGTCGGCTTGCAGAGCGATCTGCGTTACTGCGCCCAAGTCGGCGTCCTTGACTCCACTCCGCTGATCGACGAGGGCGCGATTTGCGAGGGGCGGGCGGCGTGACGGCGCTCCTGCTCGTCGGCGGGGGCGGCTTCCTGGGGTCGATCGCCCGCTACGCCCTCTCCAGGGCCGTCCAACGCGGGTTGGGCGAGGCGGCCTTCCCCTACGGAACGTTCGCGGTGAACATGATCGGCTGCCTCCTGATCGGGCTGCTCCTGGGGATCATCGAGCAGCGCGGCGGCGGGTCGAACCTCCGCACCTTCGCCGCCATCGGCGTCCTGGGCGGCTTCACCACCTTTTCCGCCTTCGGCTACGACACGCTCGTCCTCTTCCGCGACGGGCGCGTCCTGGCGGGGCTTGCCAACGTCGTGCTCCAGCCGATGCTGGGGCTGCTCGCGGCTTGGGCGGGGTGGAGCGCGGCGAAGCTGGTGTAGGGGGGCGAGCCCGGTCTCAGGCTCTCCCAAGGGGAGACCTTTGCGTAACTGGGGGTGGCTGAAGCGAGGATGGCGGGCTTCGCCTCCCCCGCCCTCTCTCAGTCTCCCCAGAGGGGGAGAGGTTTGAGTGAATGCCACCTCCGCTCCCCCCGCCAGGACCTCAGTCGGTTTTGCAGAGGTCTCCGAGGGGGGAGAGGGGGGTGGCGGTGGGCGCTCCCGCGTCGTGCCATATAATGCCGGAGCGCGGACGCCGCCGCGTCCAAGCGGATACGACCACGACGCAATCGCGGGGACCCGTGACCTCCACCGACACACCGAGCGCGCCCGAGGCCGGCGCGCGCAAGACTTCGCCTCCGAAGATCGTCTCCATCGGCGGCGGGACGGGGAGCTATAACCTGCTCTCCGGTCTCAAGCACCGCGACTGCCGGCTCACCGCGGTCGTCACCACCATGGACAGCGGCGGCAGCTCGGGCCGCCTCCGCGACGAGTTCGGCCACCTGCCTCCCGGCGACCTTCGCCAGTGCCTCCTGGCACTCAGCCCCGACGACCATTCGGGGATGGTGCTGCGCGGGCTGTTCAACTACCGCTTCGACAAGGGGAACGGCCTCGACGGCCACAGCTTCGGCAATCTGTTCCTGACTGCGCTGACCGAGATTACCGGAAGCGCCGAACGGGCCATCGACGAGATGGGCCGGCTGCTGAACATCAAGGGGCGTGTCCTGCCGGTGACATTGGCCAACGCCGACCTCTGCGCGCGGCTGCGCGACGGGTCGGTGATCATAGGCGAGACGAACATTGATCGGCGCAGCGCCGGATCCGCCGCGCCCATCGACTACGTCTATCTTGAGCCATCGACCGCCAAGGTACATCCGCCGACAGCGGCGGCGATCGAGGAGGCCGACGCAATCGTCATCGGCCCCGGCGACCTCTACACCAGCATCGTTCCCAACCTGCTCGTCGAAGGGGTAACGGAGGCCCTGGCGCGCTGCCGCGGCGTCCGTATCTACGTCTGCAACCTCATGACGAAGCCTGGTGAGTCGGACGGCTTCAAGGCCTCGGACTTCATCGGCGAGGTCGGAAGGTACCTGGGACCGCGGGCGAGGCTCGACCGCGTGATCGTGAACGACCAGCCCCTGCCGGGCCCTGTCGCGGAGCGCTATCGCGGCGAGCAGTCCACCCAAGTCCTCTTCGACGAGGCGGCGTGCCGCGCTCTGGTGGACACGGTGCTGGCCCGCCCCCTCGCGGCTGCCGGCGGCTTCATCCGCCACGACCCCCACCGCCTCGCCGCCGCCGTTTTCGAAGCGCTGTAGGGGCGGTCGCGTTCAGGGCGCGCTCGCTAACGCAGGGCCGGCCCCGTACAATTGGCCCGCGGCCCCGACCCGCGAACGGGCCGCGAGGAGCACGGGTATGAAGATCGACTTGCTCTACGAGCTCCAAGTCCCCAAGCCTTGGACGACACCGCAATACGTCGGCGAGCAGCGCGTCTTCATGCACTCCCTGGACCAGATCGAGCGGGCCGACGAGTTGGGCTTCGATACAGTGTGGATGGTGGAGCACCACATGCGGGAGGAGCGCTCGCACTGCTCCGCTCCCGAAGTGTTCCTGGGGGCCGTCTCACAACGGACGAAGAACATCCGGCTGGGCCACGGCGTCGTGCTGCTGCCGTTCCCCTTCAATCATCCCGTCCGCGTCGCGGAGCGCGTCGCCATGCTGGACCTGATCAGCAACGGCCGCGTGGAGTTTGGGACGGGCCGCTCGACGCGGTTCGAGCAAGAGGGGTTCATGATCGAATACGAGAAGACCCGTGGCATGTGGCGCGAGGCGCTTGAGATCATCCCCAAGATGTGGATGCAGGACCGCTTCTCGCACAAGGGCGAATACTTCGAGATCCCAGAGCGGAACGTGGTGCCCAAGCCGATGCAGCAGCCGCACCCGCCGATGTGGATGGCGGCGAGCAACGACGACAGCTACCCCATCGCCGCCGAGATGGGTCTGGGCGCCCTCGGCCTCACGATCCTGCTGCCCCTGGAACGCTTGGAGCAACGGATCCGTACCTACAAGAAGGGGATCGTCAACGCGAAGCCGGCGGGAGCGATGGTCAACGACAAGACCGGCGCTTACACGCTCGTGATGTGCGCCGACTCGCGGGAGCAGGCGCGGGAGGCCGGCGCCTACGACTCGGTGGTCTGGTGGCTGACGCACGCCGTGCTCGCCACGACCATCTGGGAGGGCGCCCAGTCGACGGAGAAGATGTTCGGCGACTTTCCTCTGCTCCAGCGCTTCCATGAAGGGAAGGTCGGTATCGAGGCGTTCGACGAGGCGGACATGGTGCTCATCGGCAATCCCGACGAGGTTATCCGCAAGATGGAGGCGTACGAGCGGATCGGCGTGGACCACGTGCTCTGCGACGTGGACTTCGGCCACCTGAAGCACGAGGACATCATGCGCTCGATAGAGCTGCTGGGGAAATACGTCATCCCGTACTTCAAGAAGAAGGGGACTTCGGTGGTCGCCGCCACGGGAGTCTGAACGGCGGGGGCCGATGGTGGAGTCCTATGGCGACAGGCTGAGCATGAAAGGCCGCACGGCGATTGTGGCGGGCGGCGGGCTCGGCATGGGATTCGCCATCGCGGAGGCGCTCGCCGGCGCGGGAGCGCGCGTCGCCGTCGTCGACATCGACGGCGCCCGCGCCGAGGCCGCCGCGCGGCGGATCGGCTCAGGCTCGGCGGCGATGACCGCGGACGTGCAGGACGAGGCCCAAGTCGACCGCCTCATCGACGACGTGACCGACCGCTGGGGCGGCTTCGATACGCTCGCGTCGGTGGTCGGCGGGGCCCATGGCATCGCCGCGCGGGCGCCGCTCGCCGAGACCGGCATGGACGATTGGGACAAAGTCGTGGAGCTCAACCTTCGCCACTTCGTCTTGCTTGCCAGAGCCTCGGCGAAGCATTTCATCGAACGAGGCGTCCGGGGCTCGATGGTGAGCGTGTCGTCGGTCAACGGCGTCGGAGGCTCGCCCAACCTTGCCTCCTACGGGGCGGCGAAGGCGGGCCTCATCAGCCTTACCCGCACGCTGTCGGTCGAGCTGGGGAAACATGGCATACGAGTGAACTCGGTGGCGCCAGGGACGATCTTCACGGAGCGCAGCGCCGACGCCTACACCGAGGAGACGCTGTCGCGCCTGGAGCGCGTTATCCCGCTGGGCCGGTTGGGCCGCGTCGAGGACGTGGCGGGTACGGCGCTCTTCCTGCTCTCCGACCTCGCGTCCTACGTGACGGGCCAGACCATCCTGGTCGATGGCGGGATCATGAACGTCTACCCCTTCGATCTTCAGCCCGCCGAATAGCGGGCGGAGCCGGCGCATGACCTTTCCGCTGAACGGCGTCCGCGTGCTGGACTTCACCTGGCTGAACGCCGGGGCGAAAGGGACACGGCACCTGGCGCTCTACGGGGCCGACGTGATCCACATCGAGTGGAAGGGGCGGCTCGACCTACTGCGGCACAACCCGCCCTATCACGAGGTGCCCGGGGACGCGTCGATGCCCAAGGCGGCCCCCGGCTACGACCACCTGAAGGTTTCCAGCGTCAACCGGGCCGCCAGCTTCAACAACAACCACGTCGGCAAATGGGGGGTCAGCCTCAACCTGCGCCACCCCAAGGGCAAGGCGATCTTCCGCGACCTGGTGAAGACCGCGGACGTGGTCGCCGACAACTTCACGGCGTCGACGCTCGACGGCTGGGGCTTCGGCCCCGAGGCGCTGGAGCAAATCAAGCCCGACATCATCTACGTGCAGGCGCCGGGCTTCGGGCGGTTGGGCCCCTACAGCGACTACCGGTCCTACGGGCCGACGGCGGCGGCGATATCGGGGCTCACCTGGCAGGGAGGCCTGCCCGACCGCTACCCCTGCGGCTACGGCTTCTCGTACATGGACGTCTGCGGCCCGTACTTCCTCGCCATGGCGGTGCTCTCGGCGCTGCGCCAGCGCAACCGCACGGGGCGGGGAGTCTACGTCGACTCCTCGCAGTGCGGCCCCGCATTCCTGCTCACGGGGCCGACGCTCCTCGAATGGTCGGCGAACGGCGCCGGCTACGTCCGCAATGGCAACCGCTCCACCTACGTGGCCGCCGCTCCGCACAACGCGTACCGCTGCAAGGGGAAGGACGACTGGGTGGTCATCACCTGCTTTACCGAAGAGCACTGGCGCGGACTCGTCAACGAGATGGGGAATCCCGCATGGACCGCCCGCGCCGAGTTTGCGACCGTCGAAGACCGCTTCGAGCGCCAGGACGATCTCGACCCGCTCGTCGAAGCGTGGACATCGGGACAGGAACGCTACGACGTCATGCGGCGTCTCCAAGCGGCGGGCGTGCCCGCGGCGGTCTGCCAAAACACCGCCGACCGGTACGAGCGCGACCCACAGCTGCGCCACCAGGGCTACTTCGCCCGCGTCCCCCACTCGGAAGTGCCGCCGTACGACACGGAGGGGCATCCGGGGCTCTTCTCGGAGACACTGCCGTCGCCGTTGGGGAGGTCGGGAAGGGGCAGCGCGGTCTACGGAGAGGACAACGCACGCATCTATGGCGAGTTGCTCGGGTTGAGCGCGGCCGACGTCGAAGCCCTCCGGGCCGAGGACGTGATCTGATGGACCGTCTTGGCGAGGGAGTCGGCCATCCGCTCACCGGCGTGCGCGTCGTCGAGATCGGCGACGAGCGCGGCGCGTTTTGCGGCAAGCTGCTCGCGGGGCTTGGCGCGGACGTCGTCACCGTCGAGCCGCCCGACGGTTCGCGGGGCCGGCGCATCGGGCCGTTCTACCAGGACGAGCCCTCGCGCGAAACGAGCCTGTTCTGGTGGCACTACAACCAAGGCAAACGCGGCGTCACCCTGGACATTGAGTCGCCCGACGGCTTGGAGGCGCTGCGCCGCCTGCTCGAAGGCTGCGACGTTCTCGTCGAGAGTCTGGGCCCGGGCGGGCTCGACCGTATCGGGCTGCCGTGGGACCGGATCCACGACGAGACGCCCGGACTCATCGTTCTGTCCCTCAGCGACTTCGGGATCGATGGGCCGTGGGCCGGCTACGAGGGGAGCGATCTCGTCATGCTGGCGCTGGGCGGGCAGATGATGATCTCCGGCTATCCATCGGTGGCGGACGGGGTGTGGGACACGCCGCCCATCGCACCGCAGCCGCACCAGTCCTCGCACATCGCGGGCTGCTTGGGCGCAATGGACGTACTCGCCGCCCTTGCGTACCGGGAGGAGACGGGCCGCGGCCAGCGGATCGATCTCTCCTACCACGCCGCGGCCAACAACTGCACCGAGAACAACCTCTCGTGGTACATGGTGGCGGGGGCGATCAACGAGCGCGGCCCACTCTCGCCGGAGATGTTCGGCGGCGACGGCAAGTACATGCAGGTGATGCTGGGCCTCTTTCCCGGAGAGTGGGAGCGAGTCGTCGCGATGCTCGACGAGTTCGGGATGGCGGAAGACCTCAAGGACCCGCGCTACGCCGACCCCACCTTCCGCAAGCAGCCGGAGGCTCGGCAGCATGTGGACGAGGTGGTGCAGGCCTTCCTGGCAACGCAGACGGTCGAGGATGCCTTCCACGCGGCGCAGCGGCACGGGGTGATCTGGGCCCCGATCCGGGAGGCCCACGAGAGCCTGGACGACCCGCACTTCGCCCTGCGTGGGAGCTTCACGAAGGTCGAGCACCCCGAACTGGGCCGCTCGTTCGACTACCCGGGGTCGCCGTGGGTCGCCGAAGGGCTACCGTGGCGGAACGGCCCGCGGGCCCCGTTCCTCGGCGAGCACAACGGCGAGGTCTTGGGCGACGAGCTCGGACTGAGCGCGGACGAGATCGAAGCCGCCGGCGGAGGGGCCGGGCCGGCCTAGGCGCGGTCGGCGAGCGCCTTCCGCGCGTCCGTGTTCTGGGGCGAGTCGGGGAGGCGCGCCGGGCCTCCCTCGCGCGACGGCAGGATGATGACGCCCTTGCCGGGCGTGGTGACTTCTTCGCGCTGGCTCTCAGCCCACGTTTCCACCTCGACGCAGTAGTGGGGGCCGTCCTGGAACTTACGGGCGACCTTGCCGCCGAACCACTGGATGTCGCCGTGGTAGTTGAACTTGCGCATCTCGCATTCCATCTTCCACAGCCAAGCGTCGTCGCCCATCCAATCGGTGAGGTACTGGATGGTGTACTGGGCCCGCATCATGCCGTAGTCGTAGGACATCGGCGTGCCGACTTTCTTGGCCCAGTCCTCCTCCCAGTGCATGCGCTGCACGACCTCGGGGAAACCGTAGCGGCCGGGGACGTAGAAGCGGGGCATCCGCTTCCGGTTGAGGTAGTTCATGCGGCCGGGGTTGATGCCGAACCCGCCCCAGCCGATCGCGATGTGAAAGCCGATGATGTCGACCATGGTGAGGGGGCCCTTCACCATGGGCGTGAGCGGCTCCCCTTCCTCCACGTCTTCCCAGTAGCGGGGCTCGGCGCCGCGGCGGTACTGGTTCTCATAGACCTCGTCGATCTTGGCGACGTCCTCTTCGGAATAGACCGCCGGTTCGATGGCCTTGTACTTGCCCTTTTTGGCCGCCGTGCCGCGCTCGGCGTGGATCATGAGGAAGCGGTAGGCGCCGATGTCCTCGCCGCGCGCGTTCATGTACGAGGTCTGGTGTTTCACCATCACCGACTTGTTGGCGAAGGCGCTCTCCTTTTCGATCACGTCGGAGATGAACGACTTTTTGTGCAGTTGGTCGCCGGGGAAGATGGGGCGGTACCACTCGAACTCGAAGCCGGACTGGTACATGCCGATGCCCCGCAGGGCGCCGCGGCTCTTCTCCTTGATTTTCGGGGGCAGCACGCCGGACTCGTCGAATCCCATGGTGATGATGAACATCGGGGGGGCGATGACGCTGCGCCAGCGGCTCTCCGCGCCGTACTCGGAGTCGATGTAGAGGGGGTTGTCGTCGCCGCAGTTGTGGAGGTAGCGGCGGAAGTCGTTGGGGTCCGCCACGGGGTGCCAGGGATGCTCGGTGTTGGGCTCGGGCTGGTTGATGAGCATCCGCATCTTCGCCACGTCTTCGGGCGTGATCTTGGCGGCGGTGTGCTTATCGGCCTTGGTGGTCATTCGCTTCTCCTCGCTTTGGGAGGTCGTGTGGAAAAGAGGGGCGCACGGGGGCTGCGGTTCACGGGTCCGGCATGGGGGAAACCGAGGCCGCCGCTTCAGTCAGCGCGCCATAACGAGCGGGCGGAGTATACCTAAGGCACCTAGGCGCGTCAACGCGCACCACGGCGGCTTTCGTCTTGCCCTATTCGGTCGCCGCCGGCTCCTCTTCGTTCTTCTCCGCCGCATCCATCCGGTGGAGGAACTTATAGAGCAGCGCGCCGAAAGCGGCGCCCAAGATCGGCCCCGCCCAGTAGACCCAGTGGTGCAGGAAGACACCCGAGGCGGCCGCGGGGCCGAAGGAACGCGCGGGGTTCATCGACGCGCCGCTGATGGGGCCGGCGTAAATCGCTTCGAGGGCTACCGTTGCCCCGATGGCGATGGCGGCATTGCTTCTGATGATTCGCGTGTCCGTGGCCACGGCCATGATCACGAACATGAGGATGAAGGTAAGGAAGAACTCCAGGCCGAGCGCCTGCCCCGCCGAGTTCCGGGGCAGCGTGGCCCCCACGTTGGCGGCGTCGCTGAACATCCACAGGACGATCCCGCTCGCCAGCGCAGCGCCGCCAAGCTGCGCCCCCCAATAGGGAATTATGTCCCGCACCGGAAAGTGCCGGGTGAGGGCGAAGGCGAAGGTCACCGCCGGATTGATGTGCGCGCCCGAAATGTGCCCCGTGGCGACGATGACGACCATGACGACGAGCCCGAAGACGATGCCGATGCCGAGCGTGCCGATAGGGTCCCCCGTCTCGGCGTTGATGACGATGGCCCCGGCGCCGACGAAGACGAGGATGAACGTGCCTACGAACTCGGTCAGGTAGCGGGTGAGGTCTCTTCTCGGCTGGAATCGTTCGGTCACGTGTCACGCTCTCATGCAGGATGGCGGCCTACCGGGGCCGGACGGACTCGGCCAAGGACAGCCTGGGGGTGGGTGTGCGGGGTCGGATGGTCTAGAGCGCGAGCCCGTATTCGCGGATGGCGTTGCCTTTCAGGAGGGCGTGCTTGTCGTCTTCGGGCACGTCGTGGAACATGCGGCCGATCGCATCTTGCGATCCGGGCCAGAGGGTGTCGCTGTGGGGGTAATCGGAGCTCCACATGGCGTTTTCGACGCCGATGGCGCGGCGCAGCTCCACGCCCACGCGGTCTTGGATAAACGTCCCGAAGCAGTTGCGCCGCCAGAGCTCGGAGGGCGGCATGGTGATCGGCGGGCGCGTCCAGAACCGGTGCTGCGCGAACACTTGGTCGGCCCGCTCCAGCATGTAGGGGACCCACCCCACGTTGCCCTCGACGTGCCCCACCCGGACGCGGGGTACCCGTTCGTAGAGGCCAGAGAAGAGCAGCTCAGCCGCGAGCTCGAATTGGGTCAACGCGCCCATGGTGAGCCAGGCGGCGCTCTTCTTGCGGCCCTCGTAGGGCAGCTTCTCGCCGCCGACGGTGACGCCCTCCCTGGCGTGGAAGTGCAGGGGGAAGTTCATTTCCTGGGCGGCCTCCCAGATCGGGTCCCAGTACGGCTCGCCATAGGGATGGATATTCTGGGTGGTGGGCAAGACCGCGCCGACGAGGCCGATCTCCTTGATGCGTTCGAGTTCCTCGACGGCGCCGTCGATCTCGAAGATGGGCAGGAAGCCGATGCCGAAGAGCCGCCCCGGCGCCTGGGCGCAGAAATCCGCAAGCCAATCGTTGTAGGCGCGGTAGAGAGCGAAGCGGAAGGGGATGTCGTCGGACTGGCCGGGCGGGCCGCCGCCGTAGAGGACCTC
Organism: Dehalococcoidia bacterium; assembly: GCA_965261455.1. Lineage (GTDB taxonomy): Bacteria > Chloroflexota > Dehalococcoidia > SHYB01 > SHYB01 > DAOUKH01. The sequence goes on from OZ253453.1 coordinate 2,021,900, forward strand.
GGCGATGACGCCGTCGATGTTCTGGTCTTTGACGCGCTCGGCGGGGTCCCAGCCTCCAGGGCGGGCGTCCGCGTTCTTCATGCGCTCGCTGTACTCTTCGGGCTTGCGCCCCGCCATGGCGGCGAGGCCCTGAATGGGCGAGCGCCTGCCCTCAAAGATCATGTAGTCGGCGTCTTCGGCCTCGTCGAGCTTGGGGGCGCGGTCTTGGTAGGGGGCGGGCAGGTACCGCGCCCAATCGCCGATCGGAACGTTGACATGCGAGTCCGCCGACAGCGCTCCGCCGTTCGTGGTCATCTTCCCCTCCTAGCCCGTTGCGGTGTCGGCCCGGCCGAGCACGGTGACCGCGCCCGTAAACGATCCCGGGTAGCCGCCGAGGTTGTGCGTCAGCCCAATCTCGGCGTCCCGCACCTGGCGGGGCCCTGCCTGCCCCTGCAGTTGCTTGTAGATCTCGTACATCATGCGCACGCCGCTGGCGCCGATGGGATGGCCGAAGCACTTCAGCCCGCCGTCCGTGTTGACCGGGAGGTCGCCTTCGAGGGTGAACGCGCCGGCTTGGACGTCGTCGGCGGCCCGACCGCGCGGGGAGAATCCCAGGTCCTCGTAGAGGATCAGCTCCGTGATGGTGAAGCAGTCGTGGACCTCGGCGACGCTGATTTCGTTGCGGGGGTCGCTGATGCCCGCCTGATCGTATGCTTCCTTCGCGGCGTGGACGTTTTCGGGGAAATAGGTGAACTCGGCGTCGCGGCGCAGCGTGCCTTGGTCCGCGCCCACCGCGAGGCCGAGCCCTTTGACGAGCACGTAGTCGTTGCGGATCGTCCGCGCGATCTCGGGACGGGTGATGATCGCCACCGCGGCGCCGTCGCTGACGCCGCAACAGTCGAAGAGTCCCAGGGGCCAGGCGATCATCGGAGCGCGCAGGGCCTGTTCGAGCGAAATCTCGCGCTGGAAGTGGGCCTTGGGGTTCAGGCTGCCGTTGTGGTGATTCTTCACGGCGATCTTGGCGAGGACCTCTCTCCCCTCGTCAAACGATAGGCCGTAGCGGTTGAAGTAGGCGGTCGCGGCCAGGGCGAACTGCGCCGGGGGCGGCGCTGGAGACTCGACGTTGGTGTTGGGCAGGATCAGGGGCGAGGCGAGCCCGGTGAAACCCGTGTCCTTGAGCTTCTCGACACCGGCGACCATGACCATTTCATAGGCGCCCGAGGCGACCGCGAAGCAGGCGTTTCGGAAGGCGTCCGTTCCCGTGGCGCAGAAGTTCTCCACGCGCGTGATCGGGATGTAGTCGAACTTGAGGGCCTTGGCGAGGGGTTGACCACTCCAGCCCGAGAGCATGGTGCCGAGCCACGCCGCGTCGATGTCCTTGGCCTCGACTCCAGCGTCCTCGAAAGCCTCCTGCGCCGCCTCGACGAGGAGGTCTTCAGGGCCTTCCCCCCAACGCTCACCGAACTTGGTGCAGCCCATCCCGACGATGGCGACCTTGTCCGCGATTCCGCCCATTGCGCGCCTCTCTTTCCGATACCGTACGGGCCGATACCGTACGGGCCTACACCGTTAAGAGCCTGCTCCCTCACCGTCGGCTTGGGCCGGCTCCGCCCCTTGTGCGGGGACGCGCACCGGCATCGATTTCCAATAGTAGTTGTGAATCCCGTCGATGACATCGAGCTTTCGGAAGCTCATCTCGACGGGAAGGCCTACGCGCACGTCTTCGATCTTCCGGTCGGTCATCATGCAGAGCGCGCGGCCGCCGCCGTTGAAGTCGACGACGGTGAGCACGAGGGGGGTGTCCTGCGTCCCCGACACGTAGTCCATCGAGAACGTCTTGATGACGCCGCCCTTGTCTGCGAGGCGTACCATCTCCCACTGATCGATCGCGCGGCAGAAGGCGCAGACCTTCTGGGGCGGGTACTGGACCTCGCCGCAGCCGGCGCACTTGCCGCCATGGAAGCGGATGTTGACCTCCCGGTCGCGCCATGCCGCTTGCAACGATATGGGCTGCGGGGCGGGGCGTCGGGGCGGCTCCTGGGCGACATGTCCCCGCCAGCGGAGATAGTCTTCGTACGCGGGAACGGAGAGTTTGCCGGCGACGAGCTGCGGCACGCTCATCGCGGGCTTCGGCGCGTCCGCGTCCGTCACCAGCAGCGAGTAGGCATCGGCGCCGTCCCCGTACCCCGCAAGCATGATACGGTCGCGCGGCTTGGCCGTCTCCAGCGCCGCCGCGAGGAGCATCAAGGGGAAGGCGGCGCCGGTGTTGCCCACCGCGCCGTAGCCGGGCTGCTGGACCTGCGCCGCCTCCGCGCCGATGCGCCGTCCGATCTCGGCGTGGCGTCTGGGGTCCGGGCTGTAGTAGGCGAGCTTGGCGAAGTCCTTGGGCCCCTTGCCGAGCTTGGCGGCGAGGCCGGAGATCGCCTCGACCATGGTGGGGACGTATCCCGCTTCCATGATGAATCGGTCCTCGCCCGACCGCACGAACACGTCGCCCTCGGAGCGCCATACGTCGACCATGTGGTCGGAGATGAAGAACGAGTCTTCGATCTCCGCGAGCACGTCGCCGACGCCGACGAGGAGGGCCACCGCGCCGTCGCCGAGATAGGGTTCGAGCGGACTGCGGGGGTAGGCCATGCGGGTGTCGGCCGCGACGACGAGCACGTTCTTGGCCCGCCCCGACGCGACGGCGTCGGCGGCCATCTGGAGCGCGGACGTGCCGGCGCGCAGCGCGCCGGCGACGTCATGCGAGAAGAGGTCGCGCCGCAGGTCGAGCGCGGCGGCGACGGTCGAGGCGCTCTGCTTCTCCCAATACGGGGCCGTCGTCGAGGCGAAGATGACGCCGTCGATGGTGGAGCGGTCGACGTGGACGAGGCAGTTCTCGCCGGCGGCCACCGCCATGGTGACGCTGTCCTCGTCGAAGTTGGCGATGGCGCGCTCGCCGGGGATGTTCCACCCGACAGTCTCGGCCGTCAGCCTGTGCCGGGGGATGTACGCCCCGAACGCCTTGATCCCTACCATCCGTGTGCCGCCTCGATGGCGCGCCTCACCGCAACTCCGGCGCGTAGTCCATGGTCATTCTACCCGTAGCCGCGAGTTCGTCTATCTCCGCCTCAGGCGTACCGAGCAGTTCCCGGTAGACGAAGTCGTTGTGCTCGCCGAGGCGGCAGGGCGGGGTCCTGATCGCGTTGGGGGTGTGGTGCATCTTGAAGCTGATTCCGGGGTAGAGGTGCGTCCCACATTCGGCATGGGTAACCGGGTCGAAGAAGCCGCGCGCGACGAGCTGCGGATCGCTGAAGGTTTGGCCCTCGTCGATCACCGCGCCCGCGGGCACGCCGGCCTTTTGCAGCATCAGCATGACCGAGTAGTGGTCGTGCGCGGCGGTCCACGACGCGATCCGCTCGTCGAGCTCGTCGTGATGGGCGAGGCGGCCCTCGTTCGCGGCGAAGCGCTCCTCCTTGGTCCAAGGCGCCGACGGGCCTGCGACTTCGCAGAAGGCGGCCCATTGCTCGTCGGTGGAAATGGCGATGGTGACCCAGCGATCATCGCCCAGGCAAGGGTAGACGCCGTGGGGTGCGTAGGAGGGGTGGCGGTTGCCGGTGGGCTCGACGTTGCGCCGGTTCATGGAGTATTCCATGAACGCCTCGCCGAGATAGGTGGCGAAGTTCTCAGTCTGGGAGAGCTCGACCAACTGCCCCCGGCCCGTGCGCGCCCGGTGGCGCAGGGCCATGACGGCGGCGAGAGCGCCGCCCACTCCAGACGGCCCGTCGGCGATGGGAAGGATGCCGCGCATGGTCACGTCCGTGTCGGGGTAGCCACGGACGTGCAGGTGGCCGGCGACGGCTTCGATGTGCGAGCCGAAGGCGCGGAAGTTCTCGTACTCGCCGCCGAGGCCGAAGGCGGGGAGCCGCAGCATGATGACGTCGGGGCGCCTGGCGCGGACGTACTCCCACGTGATCCCAAGCTTGTCCAGGGTCGCGGGGACGTTGTTCTCGACGATGATGTCGGAGACGGCGAGCAGATCGTCGAACGTGCGCCGCCCTTCTTCGGAGCGGAGGTCCACGGTCATGCTCAGCTTGTTGCGGGCCTGGTTCTGGAACATGGTGTACCGGTTCCAAGCGCGGGGCTTCGGCGTGTTGCCCGCGTAGCCGTACCCCGAGCCCTTAACCAGATCAACGTAGCCCTGCGTGGGGCGCGCCGCCGTACCCCGTGTGTAGGGCACGAAGACCTCCGGCGTATCGAGCCGGATCACTTCAGCGCCCCAATCGGCGAGCAGCATCGTGGCGTAGGGGCCGGCCACGACCATCGTGAGATCGAGCACGCGAACGCCCCGGAGGGGCGGCGGGCGGTGCGGCAGAGCGCGCACGGCTTAGACGATCCCCACAGCGGCGAGCGCGCCGAGCTCGGCTTCCGTGCGCCCAAGCTCGCCGCAGAAGACCTCGGTGTTGTGCTCCCCGAGGAGGGGCGCCGGTCGACCGTGCTTGGCGGGGGTTGCCTCCATCCGGAAGGGAGCGCCGGGGTATTCGAGCTCGCCGGCGGCGGGATGGCTGATCGTTTCCCAGAACCCGCGCTCTCGATAGTAGGGGTGCTCGAAGAACCGGCCTGGTGAGAAGATCGGCGCCGTGGCGAGTCCGGCGGCCTGCGACTCGCGCCACGCCTCGTCCATGGTGCGGTCGAGGAGCCAGGGGAGCAGGATCTCGTTGTTGAAGTGGTGGATGGACTCGGCGGAGCCGCCGTGCTCGTACTGCGCGTAGAGGGGATCGTCGAGGAGATCGGCGCGTCCCACGAGCTCGGCGGCACGGGGGAATCGCGTCACCCCCGACCAGAAGCAGATGGCGCCGTCGGCGCAGGGAAAGATGCCGAAGGCGAGATCCTCGGCGTCGGCGCGCCGCTTCACGAGGGCGCCGGTGTACTGGTGGTTGAGCATGAAGATGCTGCGCCGGTCTTGACTGGCCGCCTGAGTCTCGAAGATGGAGATGTCCACGTAGTCGCCGTCGCCGGTGAACTCCTTGCGGAACAGGGCGGTGCAGGCGGCGAAGGCCGCCATTTGCCCCGTTTGGTAGAGGCCGATGGAGCCGCCGAGCTTGACGGGGGGCCGGTCGGGCGTGCCGGTCGATTGAAGCTGGCCGCCCATGCCGTACTCGATGAGCTCGTTGGCGAGGAAGTCGCGGTACGGCCCCGTCTGTCCGAAGTTGGAGATGGAGAGCATGACGACGCCGGGGTTACGTTCCGCGAGGGAGTCGTAGTCGAGTCCCAACTTCTCCATGACGCCCGGCTTGAAGTTCTCCACGACAATATCGGCGCGTTCGGCGAGATCGAGGGCGAGGCCCTTCCCCTCGGAGTGAGAAAGATCGAGCGTGACGCCGCGCTTGCCGGTGTTGAGGTAGAGGAAGAGGCCGCTGCGCTCGGGGTGCGGCTCGTCGCTGGCAAACGGGCCCATCCGGCGGGCGCCGTCCCCCGTTCCGGGACGCTCCACTTTGATCACGTCGGCACCGTAGGCTGCGAGCAGTTTGGTGCAGAAGGGGCCGGCGACGTAGTGCGTCAGGTCGAGGACGCGTACGCCGTCGAGGGCCGCGGCGGGCGCGGGCGGAGGGGGAGGGGCCACTACCTCAGCCGCCACTTGCGGCGCTCAGGATTGGCCAGCTTCTCTTGCAACTGGCGCTCGGCCTCGGGGGTGTTGCCCACGCGGGGGAACATGGCCCCCCACTCCAGGGCTTGCTCGCGGCCCATGTCGAGGCTGCGCCAGATCGCCTGCACGCTGCCCTGGACGGCGATGGGCGGGTGCGACGCGATGATCTCGGCGAGGCGCTCCGCCGCGGGCATGAGTTCGTCCTGGGGCAGCACCTCGCTGACCAGGCCGATCTCGTAGGCGCGCTTGGCGCTCAGGCGCTCGTCGGCACCGGTGAGGGCGATGCGGAGGACCTCGCCGATGGGCACCCGGCGGGCAAGGCCGATGGGTTCGAGCGCGGCGACGAGTCCGAAGGACACGTGGGTGTCGAAGAAGGTGGCGTTCTCCGAGCAGATCACGATGTCGCTGTCGTAGATGAAGTAGAAGCCGCCCGCGTTGCAGATGCCGTTGACCGCGGTGATCACCGGCTTCCAGACGCCGTTCTGCTTCGAGGTGAGCCGGGCGCCGCTGTCCTCGTAGTGCCAGGGATCGATGTCGCGACGGCTGTTGGGGTCCTCACCCTCGCGGATATCGACCCCGCTGCAGAAGGCCCTGTCGCCCGCGCCGGTCAGGATGACCACGCGGACGTCATCGTCTTGCTTGACGTCGGCCCAGACTTCCTTGAGCTCGCGCTGCATCGTCCGGTCGAAGGCATTGAGCGCGTCGGGCCGGTTGAAACGGAGCAGGGCGCGTCCGTCCGCCTTTTCGTAGACGAGGGTCTCGAGTTGCAAGCGCTTGGACGCCTCCGGGCGAACGCTACGGTAGAACAGGTGCGAGCCGGATTGTAGGCGCGGCGAATATACTATTCAAGTATGTATCGGGGACTTAGGGTCGCGCCCGGGCCCGCCGCCCAAGCTCGCCGCTTTCCGCGGTCGTCGAGACGGTGACGACCGAGCAGGAGGAGGCCGCCGGAGCGGGCCGGGGCGACTGGCTCTGGTTGGCGATGATCGCGGTGGCGGTCTTCGCCGTCGCCCTCCCGCTTTCCAGCTATCCCTCCGCGCTCCCCATCATCCGCGAAGAGTGGGGCATCTCCGATACGGAGGCGGGCCTCATCAACGGGATCACGGCGGCGGGGTCTGTCATCGGTGCGCTGGTGCTCATCCCGCTCACCGACAAGTGGCGCGCCGACCATGTCTTGCTCGGATCGGCGCTGACGACCGCCATCGGGCATTTGCTCTTCCCTCTCGTGGCGGAGAACGTGGCCTCCGCCGCGCCGCTGCGCCTCGCCGCAGGGCTGGGGCTGGCCGGCGTCTACGTGACGGGCACGCGGATCGTAGCCGAGCGGTTCCCTACGTCGGTGCGCGCCAGGGCCGTGGGAATCTACGTCACCTGCTTCTATTTGGGGACAGCCGCCTCGTTCGCCATCACCGGCGCGTTGATTCCGCTGCTGGAGTGGCGCGGCGCCTACACCGCCGCCGCGGGGGGCTCGTTCCTGACTCTGGCCATCTACGCCTTCGCTCTGCGGGGCTACAAGCCCACCGCCGCTCCGACGGCGGGGGGCCGGATCGACTTCACCGTGCTCAAGAACAAGAACGTCGCGGTGGTCATCCTGAGCTATTTCTTGCACTCGGTCGAGCTCATCCACGTGCGGACATGGCTTGCGCCGTTCCTCGCCTTCATCCTGGTGACGCAAGGGGGCATCGCCGGCGAGACCGCGGCGGCCGAGGCGGCGGTGATCGTTGGCATCGCCGGGCTGCTGGGCGCGCTCGCGCCGTTCCTGGGAGGGCTGCTCTCCGACCGAGTCGGCCGCTTGCCCAGCGCCATGCTGCTCTTCTTCGTCAGCGGGATATGCTCGTTCGCAATCGGCTGGACGGTCGAGATACCCTGGGCGACCGTCGTCGCGCTCACCTTCATCTACTCCATCGCGGTGGGCGCCGACTCGGCGATCTATTCCAGCGCGATCACCGAGGTCGCCGAGCCGGCGCGCCTCGGATCGACGTTGGGAGTGCACGCCTTCGGCGCCTTCGGGGCGGGGGTGATCTCGCCGGTCCTGTTCGGCGCGGTGCTGGACCTCGTGGGAAGGGAGAACACCGCGGCGTGGGGGCTCGCGTTCAGCACGGCGGGAGTGGGAGCGGTCGTCGCTATCGCGGCCATGGCCTGGCTTCGGACGCAGGCGGGAGCGACGCGGCGGCCCATTGCCTAAGACACCTATACGTGGTACGTTTCCCGCGCAGGCCTTGCAAAGAGGCACGTCGGGGAGAAGACCATGTCCGTCAGAGTCCACGTCCACCTAACCGTTGCCGATATCAACGAGAGCAGGGGCTTCTACGAGAAGTTCCTCGACGCGGAGCCGGTTAAAGTGAAGTCCGGTTACGTAAAGTTCCTGCCCGAGGTGGCGCCGGTGAACCTTGCCCTTTTCGAGGCGAACGGCGGCGCGATGCTCGGCAAGCCGCCCCACTTGGGCATTCAGGTCGACTCGACGGAAGAAGTGCAGGCCCAGCTCCGGCGGGTGAAGGGCCGCGGCCTCCCCGTGCGCGAGGAAATGGGCGTGGACTGTTGCCACGCGAACCAGGACAAGTTCTGGGTGCAGGACCCGGACGGCCTGCAGTGGGAAGTCTATAACGTCAACTACGACATCGAAGACGAGATGATTCCCCAGCGGATGCCCCAACCGGTGACGCTGCAAGTGGCCCCGAGCGGAGGCGCATCGGACGCCTGCTGCCGGGCATGAGACCAACGGCGTCGAGAGGCGGAAGGCCCCTAGGCGCGACTGGGGGCTTTTTTACTTAGGCGGACCATGGGAGTTGAATGCGGACTGTGAGTTGGGGTTCAAGCGAATACTGGGACATGCTCATCCGCCGGAGCCTTTCGCGGTTCTTCATGCTGCGTGCGCTCTACGAGCGGCCGTCGCACGGCTATCAGCTGAAGGAAGCGGTGAAGAAGGTAGCCCAGGGCTGCTGCGATCCGACCGACGCCATGATCTACCCGGCAATCAAGGAGCTTGTGAGCAACGGCTACGTCGAGGTGCGCATGGAGAACCAGGGCGCCCGCGAGCGGAAGATCTGCACGCTCACGAGCAAGGGGCTCGATGCCTACAAGGCCGCGGCGGCCGCCTGGAGCACGGTGCTGCCCCACATCCAGGAAGCCATCGACGTGGCGGAGCAGGCGCAAGACATCCCCGCCCGGAGCGACGAGGGCGTGGCCGTCTCCTGATTCGTCCAGCCTCGGCTTACTTGTCGCCGCCGAGCATCCTGCGCGCGATGATCATGCGCTGGACTTCCGACGTGCCCTCGTAGATCTCCGTGATCTTCGCGTCGCGGAAGCAGCGCTCGACGACCGAGTCCTTGAAGTAGCCGTAGCCGCCGTGGACCTGCACCGCCTTGGTGGCAATCCACATGGCGGCCTCGGCGGCGAAGACCTTCGCGATGCAGGCCTGTCTGCCGAAGGGCCGCCCCTCGTCGCGAAGGGCGGCGGCGTTGTAGGTGAGCAGCCGGGCCGCTTCGAGCTTTATGCCCATGTCGGCCAAGGTGAACTGGATTCCCTGATGGCTCGCGAGCGGCGCGCCGAACGTCTTTCGTTGCCGGGCCCACGCCAGCGACGCGTCGAGGGCGCACCGGCCAATTCCCAACGCCTGCGCGGCGACGCTCATCCGCGACGCTTCGAGAATCTCCATGATGATAGGGAAGCCGCCGCATTCTTCGCCGATGCGATTGAACTCCGGAACGCGCACGTTTTCCAGCAGCACCTCGGCGGTTGTCGAGGCACGGACGCCCAGCTTCCCGAGCTGCTTGTTGGTGGTGAGCCCCTCGGCGCCGCGCGGGACGACGAAGCAGGTGACGCCCTTGTGGCCCAAGCTCGGGTCCATCGTGGCGATCACCAGCAGGTGCGTCGCCACGTCGCCGCAGGTGATGAAGGTCTTGGCGCCGTTGAGGACGTACCCGTCGCCGCTTCGCTCGGCCCTTGTCTGAATCGCGGCGGCGTCCGATCCCGCGTCGGGCTCGGTGAGGGCGAACGCGGTGATCATGTCGCCCTGGGTGAGCGGCGCAAGGAAGGCCCGCCGCTGCTCTTCATTGCCGAACTGCTGGATCAATTGGCCCCAGAGGCCGAATTGCACCGCGAGGATGGTGCCGATACCGGCGTAGGCGCGGCAAATCTCCTCCATCGCGACCATGCCTTCGGTGACGCCGCCTCCCGAGCCGCCGTATTCGGGGTCGATCCCGATGCCCGTCAGGCCAAGCTCCCGAAGCCCTTCGAAGATGTCGAAGGGGAACTCCTCGCGCTCGTCCATCTCCAGCGCTTTCGGGGCGATCTCTTTCTCGGCGAAGCCGCGCACGGTCCGCTGGAGGATCAACTGCGACTCGGTTAGCTGGAGGCTCATCCCTTCACTCCGTTGGTCGGTCTGACGCAAGAACGCGCCCCTGAGGAGCGCGTTCTTCGCCGTCCATAGACAGGGTGCTACCGGCCCTGGTTGCCGGCCGTCGCCGGACGAGGCGCCCCGCCGGTGAGCTTCGCGAGTTGGTCGTCCAGAGCGATGTGCAGCTCGTACACCAGGTCGTACAGCTTCATGGCGTTGTCGAACGTCGCCTGGGGGCGGTCTCTGGTGGGGCGGTCCTGCACCAGCATGTCGTCGGTAATGGCGGTCATCTGCTTCAGTATCCGCCCCGACTTCGTGTTCTTCCACTTGTCGGGGAAGTCGAGGGAGGCGAGGGCCTGCTTGAAGTCGCCGGCCCAGAAGCCGGTCATCTCGCGGAAGGCCTTCGCCTCGTCGCCGTCGTGGCGCGCGGTGCGGGCGGCGAGCCACCGTAGACCGTCGGCCTCGGCGAGGGCCTCGCTCATGTCGGCGGGACTCTTGAACTCGGAAGCCGCCGGGATGGCGGCGGTGGCGCGGGACATCGCCTCATTCTTCTTTCCTTCCGGCAGGCCGACGTAGAGCGCGATCGTGTTCAGCCGCTGCCATTCGGGGCGGAGGAACTGCCCCTTGAGGCTGGCGATGGCCCCGAACATGCGGTTGTGGTACGGCTTCAGGACGTACGAGCGGAACGAGAAGGGATCGGGCAGGCCCTTGTTGGGCCCATCGGGGTCGTAGTCGGCGACCTCGACGCAGCTCGGGTCGCCGTAGTGGATGCGGGTGAGGTACTTCACTTTCAGGCCGGGCAGCATCGACTCGACGCCGCGGATGCATACCGAAGTGGCGACGATCTCGCCGAAGGCGCGCACCGTCTCCGGCGAGTAGCCGAGCCGGCCCGCGATGGCCACGGGCGTGCAGAACGTGATATTGCGCTCGGCGCGCGTCGGCGTCATCAAGCCGACGTCGTACTGCACGCCGAAGAAGGCGTCGGTGCCCGCGAGCATGCCGATGGCTGTCTTTGCGTCGATTTCGTCGAAGGCGAACTGGTCGGCGACGGTATCCCAGTACATGCGCTGCGCGGCGACCTCTTCCCAGGCCTGTTCCACGACGTGCTGGGGTTTCTCGCCCTTGAACGCCTCGAGGACTTCGCAGCTCAGGCCCATGAGGAGTCCGCCCACGGCTTGGAAGGCGCGCTCCATGTGCTGAGGTTCGAGGGCGGCGATGCCGGTGGTCCCGACGACGGCTTCGATCAGGTCGCCCGCGTCAGCGGTGGTGAGGTCGATCTTCTCTGGCGAGAGGTCGAGCCCCATGTTCTTGCCGAGCTTGGCCCCGGACGCGCGGATAAGCTCGGCCCCGGGCTCGCCGAGCTGCTCGGCCACACGGCTGCCGACGTTCACGATCATCCGGGTTAGCACCGGAATCGAGCGTCGTTGCTGCTCGAACACCGGGACGTTCGCGACTGCGTCCTTAACCTCTTCGGGCCTGAACTTCCTGTCCGGCTTCCAGTCCACCGCCGCAGCTTCTTGCTTGGCTTGGGTCATCGATGCCTCCGTGCATACCTTAGTTACTTAGGCACCGTAGCACTCGAATCCGGTGCCGGTCAATTATCCGCAGCGTCCCGGCGGGCGATGGGCTTGGTTACCGGCGGCACGCCGACGACTGTGGGAAGAAACGTCGAATGGAACCCCGCGACGCCGCCGGTCACGAGGATCGGCAATCGCGCCTGCTCGGTGTCGGCCTCTCCAGGCATGATGCAGGTAGGCGCGTTCAGGCGGGCCTCCTCGCCGTAGACGCCGGAGAAGTCGACGGCTTGGAAGAGGCGCTGCCGGATGGCGGCGCGGTCCATGCCGGCGCGCGCGAAGGTCTTGGCGTGTATGGGGCAGAGGAGGAGGACCGGCAGGCCCCCGTCCTGGTGGTAGGCCTTGGCGTAGCCCTCCACGTAGCGGAGGCAGCCAGCGATGACGTCGAGCAGGTCTTCGGCGCTCTCCTTCTGGGCACGGTAGAAGATCGGCGCGGTGCCGGTGACGGCGTAGACAGTGACCGCGTTTTCTCCGGGGTCGAGTCCGGTCTCCGCGTGAGTCGGCGGCCATGGCGAGGCGTCGACGTTTTCGGCGAGGCAGAGCCCCGCGCGGGCCGGTTGGCCGTGGGGACTCTTCGTTACCCGTCCGGCGACGTTGCCGCCGACGTTTTGCAGCACCAGGCGGACCGCCCTCCCGATGGCCGCGTTGGCCGCCGCCGCGGCGCCGAGCGCGTCGTAGCCGCTATTGACCCCGGCCTCATTCGCGATGGGGCCGTGCACCACGATCATCGGCGCGGCGGGGGCCGTCCACGGCCCGATGCGGTCGAGTTGGAAATCGGGGTCGGCGACGGCCGAGACCGCCGCGGCCACGATGGGGAAAGTCTCGGGGGCGCAGCCCGCCATCACCGCGTTCGCCGCCACGATCTGGGCCGTGGCCCTGCCCCGCCGCGGGCCGACGAAGCCGAGGTGGTCTTCGGCGCCGAGGGCGGCGGTGGCGAGCATGGCGTCGACGCGTTCTTGCGTCGGGGGAACGATAGGGAGCCCGTCGCTCCAGCCCCGGTCGACGAACGCCCGCGAAACGTCGTCGTCTTCGATTTCGGCGGGCATGGGGGAGACCACGGCGGTCAGCGCGCTTCGCCGGTCAGCGAGGCGACGATCGCGGGATAGGCGTCGTCCGCGAGCTTGGTGACGGCCTCTTCGCTGAGCCGCTCGAAGAAGTGGGGCACGACGACCATGCTGAGGCCGGGGCGGCCTTCCGCCACGGCCGTTTCGCGGGCCAGCCCCTCGAACTCGTCGGTCACGACACTGACGGTGGGGATGCCCTGGGCTTCGAGCTCCGAGGCATCGTAGACGGTCCACGGGGCCGTGCCCCAACACGTGCCAAGCCCGACGACGGCCCAATCGACCTGCTGCTGGAAACGCTTCCACTTCGCGCGCCGCTCTTCGTTGCGCTCGGTGAACGTTCCGCCCACGTAGACAGCGGAGCGAAGCTCATACTCGCCGTTCATCCGCTCCTCGATGCGGCCCACGAACGTGTCGAAGTTGAGCCACTGGCGCCGAAATCCGCCCCGCGTCCCTTTGAGCGAGGCCAGCCGCGGCGCGGGGCGCTTCACTTCGCCGGGGCCTGCCGAGGTGGGGTCGAGCACCGTGGTCATGGTCGAACTCGGGGCCTCCGACCCCAGGGTGCAAAGGCAGAGCCTCGCCCCGCCGTTCGTTGACACGCCAAAAGGGGGCTGCGTATAATGCGCCCCCGACACCTAAGACAAGTATATATCCTTCAAAGCCCTGTTCAGTCAAGGGCCGCGGCGCTTCTTGACTGCTTCGCCCGCGACCGTTGGAGTCCTCTTTGGTCAACTACTCTCTCCGCTTGGACGATAAGAGTCTGCCCCTGATGATCGAGCGCGCCAAGCGCGCCGAGGCCGCCGGCTTCGAGGGGCTTTGGGCCGGCGAATTGGCCGGAACGCCGTATGTGAACTGCGCCGCCGTCGCGGGGTTCACCGAGAAGATCAAGCTCGGCACCGCCGTCGCCTACGGCTTCGTGCGCAGCCCGATGACGACGGCGCTGACCGCCCTCGACTTGGACCGCCTGACCGGCGGGCGGTTCATCCTCGGCTTGAGCACGAGTCTGAAGCGGATCACCGAAAGCTGGCACAACGTCACGTTCGGCAAGCCGATCCCGCACATCAAGGAGACGGTCGAGCTCATCCGGTTGATCATGGAGAACGCCCACAAGGGGCGGCCCATCGTTTCCAAGGGCGAGTACCACGACGTGAACATCGCGGGCTATATCAGGCCGTGGCGGCCGGTCCGCGAGAAGATACCGATCTACTTGGGCGCCGTCGGCCCCGGCATGATTCGCACCGCCGGCGAGGTCGGCGACGGGCTGCTGGCGCACCCCGTCTACACGCTCAAGTACATCAAAGAGGTGATGCAGCCGAACATCGAGGAGGGGTTGCGGCGAAGCGGACGGGACCGCAAAGACTTCGCCGTCTATCTCTACATCGACGTGCTGATCTCGGACGACCGGGAGCAGGCGCTGGAGATCGCGCGCGGCACTCCGGCCTTCTACGCGACGGTCCGGGCCTACGCTTCGTTCTTCGCCCTGCACGGCTTCGAGGACGAGGCCAAACAGATTCGCGAGACGTTCAGGGAGGCGAAGGGCTTCACGCCGAAGGCGAACGCCATCGTCACCGACGAGATGGCGGAGGCGTTCGTGGTCATTGGTAATGCCGCCGAGGTGAAGGCCAAGGTCGCGGAGTACGCCGAGTTCGCCGATGGGATCATCCTGCAGACGCCCACACAGGGAATGCGGCGCGCCGACCGGGAGCCGTGGGAGAACGCGGTCTTCGACGTGTTCGGCGCGTGAGCCGGCTTCGGCTCGTTCGAATCGACGCGGTGCGGACGCCCGCGCAAGCAAAGGACTGGTGATAGATGCGTCTCTACTCAGGTATGGGCACGGGCGACGCCAAGACGCTCATCGAACGGGCCCAGATGGCCGAGTCGTCGGGCATGGACGGCATGTGGGCCGAACAGCTCAACGGCACGCCGTTCCTCCCCTTGGCGGCAGTCGCCGGCTCCACCACGAAGCTCGAGCTCGGCACATCCATCGCACTGGCGTTCACCCGCAGCCCGCTGGAGACGGCGTTGACCGCGCTGGACATGGACGTGCTCACGAACGGCCGCTTCAACCTTGGGCTTGGTACCGGCGTGCAGCGCCTCGTCGAGCTCTGGCACGGCGTTCCCTATGGGAAGGCCGTCCCGCATTTGCGCGAGGTCGTCGAGTCCGTACGGCTCATCATGGACAAGGCGAGCAAGAACGAGCCGATCCGGTATGAGGGCGAGTACGTTCAGGTCAACATCAGGGGCTGGACCCGCCCGATGAAACCCGTCCGTGAGAAGATACCGGTGTACCTCGCCGGCGTTCAGGCCGGCATGGCGCGGCTGGCGGGGCAGGTCGCCGACGGGCTGTTGGGGCACATCATCTGGTCGCCGTTTTGGATCGAGGAGGTCATCCTCCCCAACGTGGCCAAGGGGCTCGAACGGGCCGGGCGTGAGCGCAAGGACATCGAGCTCATGGTCCCGCTGGTAGTCATCATCTCCCGCGATGAGAAGGAAGCGCGCATGGACGCCGCCCGCGAGGTCGCGTTCTTCAGCACGGTCCGCACCTACCAGCCACTGATGGAGGCGCACGGCTTCGGAAAGATCACCGAAGAGATACAGAAACGGTTCCGCGAGCACGGCCACAGCGAAGCCATCTGGGAGCTTGTCACGGACGACATGATCGACGCCTTTACCGTGGTCGGCAACGTTGACCGCGTAAGCAAGAAGATGAAGAGCTTCGAGCCGCTGGTGGACGCCATTATGGTCGAGGTTCCCGGCTTCCATCTCGACACGGAGAAGAACGAGGATTACCGCAAGGCGATCTTCGAGACGTTCTCCAGGTAAGCGCCCCGCCGCGGCAATCGAGGGGGGCCGTGGATTTCGCCTTTACACCGGACGAGGAAGCGTTCCGCGGCGAGATACGGGGCTTCCTCTCTGAGAACATCCCCGCGGGCTACGCGGACCAGACCCTGTCTGACGAGGAGACGGAGGCGGCGCGGAGGCGCTTCGTCAAGGTCTTGGGCGCCAAGGGATGGCTCGCCGTCGCCTGGCCGCGGGAGTACGGCGGACAAGGCTGGTCGCCCGTCCGCCAGATGATCTTCAACGAAGAGATGTCGCTGGCCCGCGCTCCCCGGCCCGCCGGGGCGGGACTCGGCCTCGTGGGGCCGACGCTGATCTCCCACGGGTCGGATGAGCAGAAGGCGCGCCATCTCCCCGGCATCACCGGCGGCGGCGTGCTCTGGTGCCAGCTTTTCAGCGAGCCGAACGCGGGCTCCGACCTGGCCAGCCTTGAGACCTCGGCGGTGGGAGACGGCGACGCGTTCGTCCTCAACGGCCGCAAGATATGGTCGAGCGACGCCCACCGCGCCGATTGGGGGCTGATCCTCGTGCGCACGAACCGTGACGCGCCGAAACACAAAGGGATCAGCACCTTCCTCCTCGACATGCGCCTACCCGGGATCGCTGTCTCGCCGATTGAAACGATGCTGCGGGACTGGCGGTCGGTCGGGGCGCACAACTTCAGCGAAGTCGTGCTCGAAGACGTGCGCGTGCCCCAGGACTGCCTCGTCGGCGAGAAAGACCGGGGATGGTATCAGGCCATCGCCGGCCTGGAGTCGGAGCGCTCGAATCTCGCGGCCACGGTGTCGCTGCGCCGCTTCCTAGAAGAGCTGCTTGCCCACGTCAGAGCGTCGCCTGAGTTGCGCGCCCGGCTGCGAAAACTAGGCTTGGAGATACGCATCGCCCAAATAGCGATCGATCTTCAGGTAATGCGTAGCATGGGCTACGCCATTGTCGGCAAGCAGATGGCGGGGCTGCCGGTCAGCCGCGACGCTTCGCTGGCCAAGCTCTACATGAGCGACTTGGAGCAGCGCGCGGCGGGCGCGGCGATGCAGGTGCTGGGCCTCGAAGGCCAATACGAGCGGGGCGAGAAGCGTGCCCCCATGCTGGGGCGCGCCGAGCGCCTCTATCTCATCAGCGTGGCCTCGACCATCGGTGTGGGCACGTCGGAAATCCAACGCAACATCATCGCCACCCGCGGCCTCGGACTCCCCTCCCGGTAGGGTCTCGATGGCGGCGCAACGCGACGACCTGCCCCTGAGCCGCTACCGGGTCATCGACCTGACCGGACGGCAGGGCGCGCTCTGCGGCCGCGTCCTAGGCGACCTCGGCGCGGACGTGATCAAGATCGAGCCGCCGGGCGGCGACCCCGCGCGGGCGGCAGGCCCCTTCTACCACGACACCGGCCACCCCGACGACTCGCTCAGCTTCTGGGCGTCCAACACGAACAAGCGCAGCGTCGTGTTGGACTTGGAGCGCACGGAGGACCGGGACCGCGTCCGCAGTCTCGTCGCGGGGGCGGACTTCGTGATCGAGTCGGCGGCGCCGGGCTATCTCGATGGCCTCGGACTGGGCTACGCCGAGCTGAGCCGCGGCCACGAGGGTTTAATCATGACCTCGATCACGCCCTTCGGCGCGTCGGGGCCCTACCGGGGCTACGCGGGCGGCGACCTCGTATCGCTCGCCGCCGGGGGGCTGCTCTATCTCTGCGGCCCGCCCGACCGCCGTCCGGTGACGATTGGCGTGCCCCAAGCCTATAACCAGGCGGGCGCGCAGGCCGCCGTCGGCGCGCTCGTCGCGCACGAGCACCGCCGGCGGACGGGCCTCGGCCAGCATGTCGACGTGTCGGTCCAAGAGGCGGTCGCCAACGCGCTCGATTGGGTGCAGCAGTACTACGACATCAGGGGCGTGATCTGTAAACGTGGGACGACGCCTGGCCTGAAGATTCACCGCAACTGGATATGGCGGTGCAAGGACGGCTACGTCTCGTGGGTGTGGTGGGTCGGCGCGGGCTGGGGCCGGAAGAACGTCCCGTTGGTGGAGTGGATGGCGGAGGAAGGGCTGAGCCCGGAGCTGCGCGGCGTGGCATGGGAGGAGATGAGCCTCTACAAGCTCTCGCAGGAGCAGGTCGACGCGTGGGAGGCTGCCTTCGCCGCATTCTTCTCGCGCCGCACGGTCGGCGAGTTGGTAGCTGGGGCCTTGGAGCGGCGGCTTCTTCTTTACCCCGTGAACGGCCCTCACGGCGTCGCCGAGAACCGGCAGCTTGCCTATCGCCGGCTCTTCGCGGACTTGACGCCCTCAGGAAAAGACGCGCCTATCAAGTACCCCCGACCCCCGGTACGGTCGCCGACGCCGCTGGCGGCGGTGACCCGGCCCGCCCCGCGAGTCGGCGAGCATTCGTCGGAAGTGCTGTCGGAGCCGACGAGAACGCCGGAGCCGCCTCGACTCGACGCCGGAGGCGCCCAGGGAGGCGCGCTCGAAGGGCTCAAAGTCGCCGACTTCACCTGGCTGGTGGCGGGCCCGGCGCTCGCCAAGAACCTGGCGCTCTTCGGAGCAACGGTGGTCAAAGTCGAGTTCAGCGGGCGCCTCGATGGCACCCGCCAGAGCGGCCCCTTTTCCGGTAAGCCCACCTTCAACAGCAGCGGCCACTTCGCGAATCACAACGCCGGAAAGCTCAGCCTTGGGATCGACCTCAACGACCCCCGCGGGCTGGCGGCGGCGCGCAGGCTCGTCGAATGGGCCGACGTCGTGATCGAGAACTTCACGCCCGGCGTGATGGAGCGCTGGGGCTTGGGCTACGAAGGAATCGCGGCGATCAACCCCAAGGCGGTCGTGCTGAGCTCATCTTTTCAGGGTCAAGACGGACCGGACGCCAAGCAGGCCGGCTACGCGTCGCTCCTCCACGCGTTGAGCGGTATCAATCAGATCAACGGGTGGCCCGATCTGCCGCCGACCGACATCGCCGACGCCTACGGCGACCTGATCGGCGTCTGGTACGGCCTGGCGGCGCTCATGGCCGCGCTCGACCGCCGCCGCGACACGGGCCGCGGAGCGTACATCGACCTTTCCCAGTTCGACGCGGCGGTCCACTTCGTGGCCCCGGTCATTCTGGACTATCTCGTGAACGGCCGAAGCGCGAGCCCCCAGGGCAACCGCTCGGCGGAGGCGGCCCCGCACGGTGTGTACGCCTGCGCGGACGACCCCGCCGCTGCGCCGGAAGCCGACGACCGCTGGTGCGCCCTCGCGGTGTACACCGACGAGCAGTGGCGCGCCTTCGTCGAAGTCATGGGTCGGCCCGCCTGGGCCCAAGACGCCCGCTTCTCCAGTAAGGCAGCCCGCCGCTCGAACACCGCCGCCCTCGACGCCCGTATCGAGGAATGGACGCGCCCCCGCAAGGCCGAAGAGGTGATGCGTCTGCTGCAGGGCGCGGGCGTCCCAGCGGCGGTGGCGGCGACGGCGTACGACCTCTTCCGCGACCCGCAGCTTCGGCACCGCGAGCATTTCGTCCTGTTGGACCATCCTGAGATGGGCCGGCGCGCCTACGACGCGCCGTCGTTCCGTCTATCGAGGACGCCGCACGAACTGCGCCGCGCTCCGCTGCTTGGCGAGCATACTCATTTCATCGCCACCGAGTTGCTCGGCTATACCGACGAAGAGTTTGCTACCCTGCTGGCCGAGGGCGTCTTCGAGCAAGAGTCCTAGCGCGTTGGGGCGGCCAAAGGAGGCCACATGAGCTCAACCGGAGAGTCGGCGGCGGGCGCGTTTGGGATCGACCGCGTCGCGGTCCTAGGGGCGGGCACGATGGGGGCGCAGATCGCGGCCTTGGCGGCGGGGTTCGGCATTCCCGTGGACCTCCTCGACCTGCCCGGCGGGGAGGACGGGGTCGCTCCCGCCTCGGCGGGGAAGCGCCGCCTGCTCGAAATCAGCCCCTCGCCCCTGTATGAGAAGGCCGTGCTCGACCGCATCAGGACGGGGAACATCGAAGACCACCTCGACCGGCTCCGCGAGGCGGACTGGGTGGTGGAGGCGGTCTTCGAACGTATCGACGTGAAGCAGGAGATATGGCGCAAGGTCGCCGGCTATCTCAAGCCCAGCGTGATCGCCACGACCAACACTTCGGGCATTCCCATCGCATCCATCGCCGAGGCGCTCGGCCCGGATCTCCGCCGGCGCTTTGCCGGCACCCACTTCTTCAACCCGCCGCGCTATCTGCACTTGTTGGAGATCATTCCGACGCCGGACACGGACCGGGCCGTGCTGGACACGCTGCGCTCGTTCGCGGAGACGGTACTGGGGAAGGGCGTCGTGATCGCCAACGACGTGCCGAACTTCACCGCGAACCGCATCGGCGCCTACTCCCTCACGACGACCTTGCGGGCGATGGAGGAATTGGGCCTCGCGTTCGATGACGTCGACGCGGCCACGGGGCCGGTCATCGGGCGCCCGTCGAGCGCGACGTTCCGCCTCCTCGACGTGGTGGGGATCGACGTATTCGCCCAGGTCTGCGACAACACCGTCGGCTTCGTCTCCGAAGCCTGGGAGAAGGAGGCCTACCGGTTCCCGGACTACGTGCGGGAGATGCTCAACCGCGGGTGGAGCGGCGAGAAGGGCGGCCAGGGTTTCTACAAGCGCACGCGCAAGGACGGGGCAACGCAAATCCTCGTGCTCGACCCCGCCTCGATGGAGTACCGGCCCCGCTCGCGGCCCAAGGCCGCCTCCCTGGACGCGGCGCGCGCCGAGCCCGACCTCGGCAAGCGGCTCCGCGCCCTGGTCGACGCCGACGATTGGGCGGGCCGATTCACCTGGCGAGTCTTCTCACAAGTGCTCCCCTACGCGGCCTCCAAGCTCGGCGAGGTCGCCGAAGACATTATGAATATCGACCGCGGCTTGCACTGGGGGTTCGGATGGGAGATCGGCCCCTTCCAACTGTGGGACGCGCTCGGCGTGCGCGAGACCGTGCCCAGGATGAAGGCGGAAGGAATCGAGGTGCCCGCCTGGGTCGAGCGCATGGCGGAACAAGGCGGGACGTTTTACCGCTCCGAGGAGCGCGCCGACGGGGGGCGGCTCATGCAGGCCACGGCGGCGGGGAGCTACGTGCCGGCGCCGTTCGACGAACGGACGGTCGCGACGTCGCGGCTCGAAGAGGCGGGGCAGCGCCGCAGCGGCAACGCGGGCGCGTCGCTCTACGACCTCGGGGACGGCGTCGCGCTGCTCGATCTCCATTCCCCCAATCAGGCCATCGGGTACGAGATGGTGGAGATGCTCGAAGCGGCGGCCGAGGCCGCGCCCCGCGACTTCCAGGCCCTCGTCATCGGCAGCCACGTAACGCCCAACTTCTGCGTCGGCGCCAACGTCAAGCTCATCCTCGACCCAGCGAACGCCGGCGAGTGGAGCCGGATCGACGACCTAGTGCGCCGCTTCCAGTACGTCTTGCTCGCGTTGCGCCGCCTCAGCGTTCCCGTCGTGATTGCCCCGTTCGGGGCGACCCTGGGCGGGGGCGCGGAGATCGTCTTCGGCGGGCACAAGGCCGCGGCCTCGATCGAGACCTACATGGGCCTGGTCGAGGTCGGCGCGGGACTGGTCCCCGGCGGGGGCGGCTGCATGGAGATCCTCGCCCGCGCGGCGGCCGCCAAGCCCGACGATCCCGCTGCCGCCGCGATGGACGTCTTCCAAACGATTGGGTTGTCGAAGACCTCGGGCAGCGCGCTGGAGGCGCGGAGCATCGGCTTCCTGCGGGCCGACGACGTCATCGTGGCGAACCCCGACCACCTCATGTATGAGGGGAAGCGGGAGGCCCTTCGTCTCGCCGAGTCCGGCTTCGCCGCGCCCGCGCCGCGCCGGATTCCCGTGCTGGGCCCCGGCCCTCGCGCCAAGATGATCGCGGCGGCCGAAGGGATGGTCTCGGCGGGCCACGCCACCGAGCACGACCTCGAAATCGTCAAACGCCTCGCCTTCATCCTCACCGGCGGCGACGCTTCGCCCGGCGCGACGGAGAGCGAGGAGCACTTCCTCGATCTCGAACGCGCCGCACTGATCGAGCTCTGCCACTACGAGAAGAGCCGGGCGCGCATGCAGTCGATCCTGGACACGGGGCGCCCGCTGCGGAACTAGACTATCGGGGCGGCAGGCCGAGATGCGCCTTGCCGACGCTTACCAGGAGGGCGTCGGGAAGCGGCGGCATGATGGAGGCGGTCCGAATGTCGCGGTAGGCGCGTTCGAGGGGCATGCTCTTGAGCGCGGCGCGCCCGCCGACAAGCTCTAGGCAGCGCGAGGCCACCCGCAGGGAGGCGTCGCCGCACGCCAGCTTTGTTTCGGACGTCCACCGACGACGAAGGTCGGGGCCGGCCTCCGCCCAGAGGGACGCCGCCCGGTGGACCATGAGGCGCGGCCCCTCCAGCGCCAAGGCCATCTCGGCGACAGCCCGCTGCACACCGGTGTCGAGCGCCCGCGCCGGTTGCCCATCCGGCCCCTCGCGTTTCACGAGCTCGCGGACGAACTCGAAGGAACCTGCGCCGATGCCGAGATAGATGGCGGCCCACCCCAGGGTGAATAGCTCCAGGACGCCCATCCCGAAGACGGACGCGTCGCCGGGCTCGCCCAGCACCCAGTCCGCTTCCACGCGGCAGTCGTCGAAGGTCGCCGCGGGGCTGACCGTGCCCCGCAGGCCCAGCGGGTCCCAATCGCCGTGTATCTCGACGCCGGCGTGGCCGGTGGGAACGACGGCCCAAGTCATGCCGGGGGACGAGCCGCCGCCGCCCTTCCAGGAGCACCAGACCATCGCGTAGGCCGCGCTCCCCGCCATGGTGCAGAAGTACTTGCCGCCGTTGAGGACGTAGCCTTCGCCGGAGCGTTCGAGCGCCGTCTTGAAGCCGCCGCTGGTGATGCTCACCCCCGGCTCGCTGCCCCAACTGCCGAACATCTCTCCGCGATCGACCACGGCGCTGAAGTAGCGTTCCTTCTGTTCTGCGCTTCCGATAGCCGCGATCATTCGCGTGACCATGGAATGCATGTGGATGGTCATCGCCGTATTGGCGCACGCCTTGGCGACCTCTTCGAGAACCAAGGCGTAGCTGAGGGGGTCCAGCTCCATGCCCCCGTGGGACTTGGGGACGCCCGTGGCGAGCAGCCCGTGCTCCCAAAGGTCGCGCCAGTTCTCCCGAGGGTGGCTCGCGTCGCGGTCGTATACCGCGGCGCGGGGCGCGAGCCGTTCCTCCGCGAGGCGGCGCACCGCCGCGATGAGGTCTTGCTGGTCTTGCGAGAGGCCAAAGGTCATGGCGCGCCATATGCAATGTTGCTATGATGGCCGCCCACCAGCATGCATTACTTAGTTAGGTAATGTCCAGGGCCGTGAGATGGACCGATACGGCAAGCTCGACAAGATCGAGGCCGCCCTCCCCAGCACCCATTACTTCGACCCCGCGCTCTACGAACGCGAGATGGGCGTGTTCTTCCACAACCGGTGGGTCTGCGTAGGACGGTCGAGCGAGGTCCCCGACCCCGGCGACTACGTCGCGGTGGACGTCGCCGGCCGCGGCGTTTTCATCACACGGGACCGGCAGCAGGTCCTGCACGCTTTTTACAACACCTGTCGGCACCGCGGGACGGCGCTCTGCTCGGCGCGGCGAGGCGCCTTCGACGGCGTCATCGTCTGCCCCTATCACGCCTGGACCTACGGCCTCGATGGCGAGCTGCTGGCCACGCCGAACATCCTTCCGGCGGAGAACTTCGACAAGGCCGGCTTCGGTCTCTACGAGGTCGCGCTCGAAGAGTGGGAGGGTTTCCTCTACGCGCATCTTGGCCCCAATCCGACTGGCCTGCTCTCCGATCCGTCGTTCGGCCGGGCCGGCGATCTCTTCAGGAACTACCACACCGGCGAGCTCCAAGTGGCGGCCCGCATCGAATACGACGTGGAATGCAACTGGAAGCTTATCGTCGAGAACTTCTCCGAGTGCTACCACTGCCCCGGCGTCCACCCCGAGTGGTGCGAGACGATGCCGCGCATGAAGCGAGGCGGCGCCATTCCCTTCGTGCCCGAGGAGTACGACCGCGCCGCCCATCCCGGCGGCTCGGCGATGGCCGAGGGCTTCGAGACGATGACGTGGTCGGGGCGGACGAACCGCCCCCAGTTCGAGGCCCTCAGCGGCATCGAGAGGAAGATCATTTCGGGGCACCTGATCTGGCCCAACCTGCTGCTCAGCTACCACCCCGACTACGTGCACACCCAGCGAATCGTGCCCACGGGTCCGAAGGCGACGCACATGGTGTACGAGTGGCTCTTCGACGCCGAGACAATGGCGATGCCGGACTTCGATCCGACGGACACCGTGGAGCTCTGGGACGTGGTCAACCAGCAAGACTTCGGGGTCTGCATCCTGGCGCAGCGCGGCCTGACCAACCCCGCGCACGCCAACAGCGTCTACGCGCCGCAAGAGCGCGGGCTCCACGCCTTCAACCAGTACATACGAGAAGGACTCGAGTCCGGTTAGGGCGCGCGGCGCAGGGGGAACGCGAATGCCGGAAATATCGTGCCCGAACTGCGGTCATACGCTGGAAGTCTCGCCTGCGGACGGCGACGGTCAAAGCGCCGTTCCCGGCGCCGGGCTGAAGGGCCACGAGCGCTCGACGCTCTCCAACGCCGACTGGAGCGCCATCAAGGCGGGCTACAAACGCTATCCGCCGACGGGGTACACGCGGCCCTCGGCGGAGCGTCGGGATTAGCCCCTACGATCTGGTTTGTGGAGTCGTTGTCTTTGTGCTAGACTCCGGCGCCAGTAACTGATATATCAGTGGCATATGTATAGCGGAGTGGTGGATACCCGGCATTTGACGTGATGGAGGTCATCGTAATGAGATTCCGCAAGCTTCTCCTGGCGATTACTGGACTGATGACGGTCGCGCTCGTCGTGGCGGCCTGCGGAGGCGACGCCCCCGTCGACACCCCGAATACCGCGACGCCGCAAACCATCCCTAACACGCCGACCCCGCAAACCATCCCTGACACGCCGACGCCGGGCACCCTCCCCAACACGGCGACGCCACAAACCATCCCCAATACACCGACCCCGATCACCCTCCCCAACACGGCGACGCCACAAACCATCCCCAATACACCGACCCCGATCACGATCCCGCCCACGCCGACGCCGTTCCAGCTCCCCACGGCGGTCCCGACACCCTCGGGGCCTGAGCCGGTCCAAGGCGGAACGCTGCGCGTGGCCGGATCGAACAACCGGGGGCTCGACCCGCACCGGAACACCCTGAACTCCGGCATCCGCGACGTCTCGGCCCTGGTCTTCAACAAGCTCCTGCGTCAAGAAGGCGCCACCGGTCCGTTCGTCGGGGACTTGGCCACGGGTTGGACCATCTCGAGCGCCGGTGACGAGTTGACCTTCGACATTCGGTCCGGCGTCAACTTCCAGAACGCCGCGCCCGTGAATGGAAGGGCGATGACCATCGAGGACGTCGTGTACAGCCTCGACCGGATCATGGACCCCAACCGCGACGATCCGCAGGCCCGGCTTCGCAATAACTTCCCCTTCGTGACCTCCGTCGAAGCCATCGACAGCGACACGGTTCAGATCAAGATGTCGTCGCCCGACGCCGAGATCCTGCGCAACATCGCGCACGAGCAGACCGTCGTCCTGGCCCCTGAAGCCGCCATCGACGGCAGCTACGGCGACGCCTCGAGCGTGATCGGCACGGGGCCGTTCCTCGCGAAGGTGCTGCAGACCACCGGCGGCGAACTGCGGTTCGAGCGCAACCCCGGCTACTGGATCGAAGGCCGCCCCTACGTCGACGGCGTGACGTATCTCCAGAACGACAACTCGGAGATTCGGAACTCCTTGCTCCGCACCGGCCAGTTGGACTGGGCCGCCCTCCAGAACCCGAACCATGTCACGTTCTACCTGGCACGAGGCAACGTCAATACGTCATCGACGGAAGGCCAAAACTGGGGCACGGCGGGGCTGTGGCTGAACACCACCCAGCCGCCGTTCGACGACCTTCGGCTCCGGCAGGCGATCAATCTCGGGATCGATAGGAGCGTGATCACGGACGCGGTGTACAACGGCGCGGCCGCCCCGCTGGGCCCTCTGGGGAACGCCGGCGGTCTGACCTGGGACCTCAACAAGATCTGGACCCTCCCCGGCAACGCCTTCGACAAACGCGGCGAGATCGCCCAAGCGAAGGCGCTCATGGCCGAGGCGGGCCATCCCGATGGGTTCAGCTTCACCATCCACACCGATCCGAGGTACTACGACCCGCCCTTGGCCGTCATCCAGGCCCAACTCGAAGCGGACCTGGGGGTCGACATCGACATCGTGCGGGATAGCTCGTACAACTACCGCTTCGCCAGCTACGTCAGGGATAACGGCGCCGACGCGGTCTTCATGCAGTCGGGCTCGAACACGCCCGACGCCGCCCTCTACCGCCACTACCGCAGCGACGCTCCAAGAAACCAGGCGCTGCTCAACGACCCCGATCTCGACGCGATGATCGACCGGCAGCGGACGCTCCTCGACGAGAACGAGCGGCGCGCGGCCCTTGACCAGATCCAACAGCGGATCATCGACACCATGCCCGTGGCGATGACGGTGTCCTACACCTGGTTCTACGTGGCGTTCGACTACGTGATGGACTGGGAGGGACCGCCCGAGGCCTTCAACTTCCGCGCCACGCAGTTCCAGGACGTTTGGTTGAACCAGTAAAAGCAGAGCGAAAGGGATCGAAGGGGAGGCTGTTCTCTTACGGGGGCGGCCTCCCCTTCTCTTATTAGCATGGGGCGCTACATAGCCAGGCGGGTATTGATCGCCGTGCCGGTCTTCCTGCTCGTCACGATCATCGTTTTCTCCTTCATGCGGCTCAGCCCCGGCGAGCCGGAGGTCATCGCCCTCACCAGGGAGCTCTCACCCACGCAGGCCGAAGAGCTTCGCCGCGAGCTCAACCTTCACCGCTCCGTGCCGGTGCAGTACGGCTATTGGATCTGGGACTTCGTCCGCGGCGACCTCGGTAGGTCCGACCTGCACGAGTTCCGTGTGGGCAACGAGATACAGAATCGGCTGCCCAACACGCTCAAGCTGGCCGCGCTCGCGATCCTTACCGCGCTGGTCGTGGGGATACCCATTGGCATCCTTTCCGCCGTCAAAGCCGATCGGGCCCCCGACTACATGTTCCGCGGGGCCGCCGTACTCGCCCTGTCGATCCCGAGCTTCTGGCTTGCGATTCTGGCGATCACCGTGCCCGCGAATCTCTGGGGGCTCGGCCCGCCCCTTCGTTTCGTTCCGTGGAGTATCGACGCGTGGTCGCACTTCAAGTTCTTCCTCCTCCCCGGCATTCTCCTGGGCCTTTACTTGGTCGGTATCACGCTGCGAATGACGCGCGCCATGATGCTCGAGGTCCTGACGTCGGACTACATTCGGACCGCCCGCGCCAAGGGGCTGCACGAGGCGCAGATACTCGTCAGGCACGCGCTGAGAAACGTGCTGATCCCGATCATTACGATCATCGGGGCGCAGACGGGGTGGCTCGTCGGAGGGTCGGTGATTATCGAGACGATCTTCAGCATTCCCGGCATCGGCGCGCTGATGTTCGACGCCGTCTTGTTCAAGGACTTCCAGGTCGTGCAGGGCGTGACGGTCTTCCTCGCGGCCTTCGTGCTCGCCATCAACCTGGTGATCGACATCGCCTACGGCGTTCTCGACCCCAGGATCCGGTTGGGCTAGGGATGGCTCAGCGAGCGGCATTGGGGATGCTCAAAGGGCGCGGCCCCCTTGCGCAGTGGGCAAAACATGCGGCCACCTTCACAAGAAGGAAGCCGCTCGGGGCCTTCGGCGCGGGCGCCCTCGTGATCCTGTCGGTTATCGCGGTCTTCGCGTCCTTGATCGCCACCCATGACCCGTTGGTCATCGACGTGCCGGCGCGGTTGCAAGGCCCGGCGTGGTCGCACTTCTTCGGCACGGACCAATTCGGTCGCGACGTGTTCAGCCGGATCGTGTACGGCACGCGCGTTTCGCTTATCGTCGGTTTCGGTGCGGCGAGCATCACCGTCGTCTTCGCCACGATCATCGGCGTGGTCTCGGGCTACTTCCGAGGCACGACGGACATGCTCATCCAACGAGTGGTCGACGCGTTCATGAGCCTCCCGACCATGGTTGTGCTCTTGATGGCGGTCTTTCTGCTTGGCAAAAGCCTGCTCAACGTGGTGATCGTGCTCGGCGTGATTAGCGCCCCTTCGGCCTCCCGCGTCATCCGGGGCTCGACCATCGCCATCATGTCGAACCAGTACATCGAGTCGGCCCGCGCGGTCGGGTGCACCGACGCAAGGATCATCATCATGCACGTCTTACCCAACGTCGCCGCGCCCATCCTGGTCATGGCCTCTATCGCGGTGGGGGGGAATATCCTCGCGGAGGCGGCCCTGAGCTTCCTGGGGCTTGGCGTCGAGCCGCCCAACCCCACCTGGGGCAATATGCTGAGCTTAGCCGGACTTCAATCGTTGACGGAAAACCCCTGGCTCGCCTTCTTTCCCGGCGCGTTCATCACCTTGGCCGTCTTCTGCATCAACATCCTAGGGGATGCGCTCCGCGACGAGCTCGACCCAAGCCGGCGCGGCCTGTAGCCCCGGCGAATTGTCGCTGCGCGCCCCGGCCTTCTATAATCGCCTTCGATCCCGCTCGCAGCCGCCCGCCGGTGGGCGCAAGGAGGCCGTCCGTGTCGCTCGTCAAGCTTGAGATTCGGGACAGGATTGCGATCATTACCCTGGACAACCCGCCGGTTAACGCGCTCTCGGCGGAGGGGCAGGTCGAGATATACGAGACGTTCGATGGCCTGCATGAGCAGGACGAAGCGGTGGTGGCGGTCTTCACGGGAGCAGGGCGACGGGCGTTCTGCGCCGGCGCCGACATCCGGGCGCGCCTCGATGGCGACGCGCGCTTCCCCGAAGACCACGGGCGGCGCGCCCGCGAGGCGTTCAACTCGATCTACGAGTGCCCCATCCCCGTGATCGGGGCCATCAACGGCCCCGCCCTGGGCGCCGGCCTGGCGCTGGCCGCCTCGTGCGACTACCTCATCGCGTCGGAGAACGC
Organism: Dehalococcoidia bacterium; assembly: GCA_965261455.1. Lineage (GTDB taxonomy): Bacteria > Chloroflexota > Dehalococcoidia > SHYB01 > SHYB01 > DAOUKH01. The sequence continues at coordinate 2,050,375 of OZ253453.1, forward strand.
CAACTTCGCGCTGCCCGAAATCGACGTGGGGCTCATGGGCGGCGCGCGCCACCTGGGGCGGCTCTTCCCTCAGGGCGTGACGCGCCGCCTGCACTACACCGCCGACCGCCTGCCCGCCGCCGAGGCATACCGTCTGGGCGCGGTGCACAAGGTCGTGCCCTCCGATCAGCTCATGGACGCCGCGATGGAAGAGGCGCGCATCATCGCCGCGAAGATGCCGAAGGGGATCAGGCTCGCCAAAGAAGGCCTGAACATGATCGAGTGGATGGACCTGAAGAACGGCTACCGCTTCGAGCAGACGCGCACCGCGATCCTGCGCAAGACCGACGACGCGGTGGAGGCAAAGCGGGCGTTCTTGGAGCGGCGCGCCCCGGTGTTCAAGGGGAGCTAGCGCGGAAGGGGTCAGGCGGCGCGCTTGGCCCGCCAGTTGTCGAGGGCCTTCTTGTAGGCCACGGCGGCGCGCTGGAACGACGGGAAGGCCAGGATCCCCCTGCGGGTGAGTTCCTGGCGCAGATCGACGGCCTCCCGCTCGGCGGAGGTCGCCGTCACCAGCGTGAAGAACGGCTTCGACGACGGCGCGGCGGCGTGCTCGGCGATGGCCCCGTGGAAGGCCTCCGTCTTCTCACCGGAGGTCTGCCGCATCGTCGAGACGAACATTTCGAGGCCCACGAAGTCAGTGTTTTCGTCGTCGTTCATGATGCGCAGCAGCCGGCGGACGACGTCGGGCGAGCCGAAGTTGTACGAGACGTCGAGCGGGTTCTGATAGCTGCCGCCGATCACGTTGAAGAAGGTGGCGAACTCGTCGTAGCTCTTCTGGGTGAGCCGGGGGACGTTGAGCCCCTGCTTCCCGAAGGTGTCGGTGATGACGACGGACTCGCCCCCGGTCATGCACATCAGCCCACCGTTGTCGCCGTGGACCTCCCCGAGCCGCACCAGGGCGGCCGTGGTGTCGACCAGCTCATCGAGGCTATCGACGCGGATGGCCCCCGCCTGCCTGATCATCGTGTCCCAGATGGCCTGGGGAGCCGCCAGCGAGGCGGTGTGCGAGGCGGCGGCGCGCGCACCCTGCTCCGTCTGACCGCCCTTCCAGATGAGCACCGGCTTCTTCGCCGCGGCCTCCCGCAGCGCGCGGACGAAACGCCGCCCGTCCTTCACTCCCTCGATGTACATCCCGATGATCTCGATCTTGGGGTCGGCGGCGAAGTAGTCGAGATAGTCCGTCGCTTCTAGGACGGCCGCGTTGCCGAAGCTGACCGCCTTGGCGAGCTTGACGCCGTGGACGACGTTGAGCGTCGTCGAGGTGTAGACGGTGTGGGTCCCGCTCTGGCCGATGAACCCCACGGGGCCGCTTTCGCCGTGGTACTGGTCCTCGTTCTGGCGCACGCCGGCGGCGGGGTTGAAGATCCCCATGCAGTTGGGGCCGATAAGCGGCATACCGGCCTCGAGGGCCATCCCGCGAATCTTCTCTTGGAGCGCGCGCCCGTCGTCGTCGGTCTCGGCGAAGCCGGAGGTGAACATGGCGACGCCGCCAACGTTCGCCTTGATGGCGTCGGCCAGAATGATCGGGGCCACGTTGCGCGGCACGGCCACGAGCACGTAGTCGATCGGCTCGGGGATCTCGGCCATACTCTTGTAGTTAGTGACGCCGAGGTCCTCTATCCCCGGAATCTCGTTCTCGTCCAACTGCACCGAGTACAGCTTCCCCTTCACCGTCAGCATGTTGCGCAGCCAGCTGTAGTTCGTCGCCTTCTTGGCACCGACGACGACGACGGTCTTGGGATTGAAGATGCGGTCGAAGCGCTTATGGTCCGTGGGCATGGCGGTCCTGCTGCGCGGGCCTAGCCGGCCGGAGGTGGGAGCTAGGCGTCTTCGAGGACGATACGGGCGTCCACGGCGGAGAGGCCGTCCTTGTAGGCGAAGACGGGGTTGAGATCGAGCTCCTTGATCTCCTCGTGCTCCGCGACATAGTCGGACAGCTTGAGAAGCGCCGCTTCGATCCCCTCGAGGTCGGCGGGATCCTGGCCTCGGTAGCCTTCGAGGACGGGGAAGCCCTTGATCTCGCGGACCATCTGCTTCGCGTCGCGCTCGGTGAGCGGGACGATGCGGAAGGCCACGTCTTTGAGCACCTCGACGAGCACCCCGCCGAGGCCGAACATGAGGACGGGGCCGAACTGCGGGTCCTTGGACATGCCGAGGATGATTTCCGTGCCGGGAGCGGCCATGGCCTGGACGGAAACGCCGTGGATGTTGGCCGAGGGGACGGCCTGCTTGGCGGCGGCGACGATCTCGTCGTAGGCCGCGCCCACGGCGTCCGCGTCGGCAAGGCCGAGCTTCACGCCGCCGACGTCGCTCTTGTGCACGATGTCGGGCGACACGATCTTCAGCACGACGGGGTAGCCAAGCTCGCCGGCCAGCGCCAGCGCCTCCGCTTTGTCCTTGGTCAGCCGCGTGTCCGTCACCTGGAGGCCCGCTTCTTTGAGGATCTGCTTCGCCTCGACTTCGGTGAGGAGGGTACGCCCTTCTTTGCGGGCGGCTTCGACGATGGCGTTCCCAGACATGGGCGGGGCCTTCCTTTTCCGTTGAGTGCCGCACCTAGTATAGAAGGGCGCTAAGGGGTGTCAAGGAGCGCGGCGCGACCTCTATAATCGCTCCATGATGCTTCGGAAGGACATCGTGACGCAGTCCGCCGATGCGACGCAGGCCGTCGCCGAGGCTATCGGCGCGCGGTGCCGGGGCGGCGAGGTCGTGCTCCTCGTCGGAGACCTGGGCGCCGGTAAGACGTGCTTCACCCAGGGCCTCGCACGCGGCCTTGGCGTCGAGGGCTACGTCCACAGCCCGACGTTTGTCCTCGCCGCGGAGCATGTCGGCCGCCTGCGCCTGCGCCACGTCGACCTCTACCGTATCGACGGGGCGGAGGAGACGCTGGATTTGGGCCTCGACGAATTCGGCGCGGGCGACCTCGTCGGTGTCGTCGAGTGGGCCGACCGCGCCTCCGGCGTCTATCCTAACGACCATATGACCGTCGAGTTGACCGACCTCGGCGGCAACGAGCGGGCGCTCGCCTTCGAGGCCACCGGTGAGCGGCATGAGGCCTTGCTCTTGGCGGTCGAGCCAATTCTCGCGCGGAGGGCCGGCTAGTCATGGAACTCGCCATCGACACGTCGACGGAAGTTGCCGGCATCGCGCTCTCGGAGCGGGGGGTCCTCGTCGAGGAGCGGATCTGGAACGCGGGACGCAACCACACCGTGGAGTTGATGCCGAGGGTCGCGGCGCTCCTCGAAGACCACGGCGCGGCGGCCTCCGCCCTTGACGCCGTGTTCGTGGCCACCGGCCCCGGCGGCTTCACTGCCGTCCGCGTCGGCATCAGCGCGGCGAAGGGTCTCGCCCTTGCGTCGGGCGCGACGCTCGTCGGCGTTGGCACCATGTGGATCGAAGCCTCGCCATTCGCCGGACGCGGGCTGCCCATCCGCCCCATCATGGACGCGGGCCGCGGCGAGCTCATCGTGGGGCGCTTCGTCCCCACGGACGACGGCCTCGCCGAGGCGTCGCCGCCGGCGCTGCTGACCATCGAGGCGCTGATCGAGGAGAGTCGCGAGACATCCCTCTTCTGCGGCCAGAACCTGTCCGCCGCGCGGGAGCGGCTCGCCGAGGCGCTGGGCGACCTGGCACACTTCCCCGGCCCCGCCGAGGGGTGGCGGCGGCCTTCCTCTCTCTGCGCGCTGGGCTGGGAGCGCCTGCAGCGGGGCGAAGCGACCGGCGACGCCAGCGCGGCCCCGATCTACGCGAGGCCGCCCGCGATCTCCACGCCCAACCCCGCCAAGGCGGTGCGCCGTGATCCAAGACCGCGAAAACCGCCGCCCCCGCACACCGACTGACTGGAGGAACCGTTGAGCGAACGCACCCTGGTATTACTGAAGCCCGACGCTATACAGCGTGGGCTGATCGGCGAGATCGTCGCGCGGTTGGAGAAGACCGGCCTGCGCATCGCCGCCATGAAGCTGATGCACGTGAGCGACGCCCTGGCTCGCGCCCACTACGGCGAGCATGAGGGCAAGCCCTTCTTCCCCGGCCTGATCGACTTCATCACGTCGGGCCCCATCGTCGCGATGGCGCTTGAAGGCCCCCGTGCCATCGAGATCACCCGCAAGACGATGGGGAAGACGGACCCCGCGCAGTCGCCGCCGGGCAGTATCCGCGGCGACTTCGGGATCGACGTGGGGCGCAACCTCGTCCACGGCTCCGACAGCCCCGAATCGGCGGCGCGGGAGCTTGCGAACTTCTTCTCCGCCGACGAGCTCCTGGACTACACCCGCGCCCCGGACGCCTGGATCGTCGAGTAGCGAAGGGTATTGGATGGCTCTCTGCCTGGACGTCTAGCCTCCCGCCGTCGCGCGCCCGCGGCGCCCGCCCAAGCGGAACGCTCCATAGACGAGCGCCAAGACCACCAGCGGCCCGCCGATCGAGAGCAAGAGAATGCCGCCGAGCCGGGAGTCGGCTTCCTCCTCCATGATCATGAGTTCGATACGGCTGTTCGGGTCCTTTCCTGGCTGATCCCCGGTGAGCGTCTCCTCCGATACGTGCTCACTCTCGACCTTCCCCAGGTTCTCTGCGTCCGCCAGCACCCGTGCAAAGTCCCCGGCGAAGACGCGGAAGTTCAGGACCGCCCGCTCCTCCCCTTCGCTCACCGAGAGGACGGACTCGTCGACGACGCCGTTCAGATCGGCGACGACCGCCTTGACCCGGGCGACGGCCTCATCGACGTCCGACACCGCGACGGTAAGCCAGGCTGAAGGAGGCAATCCCTCGATCAGGGGCGGCTGCAGGTACAGTCGAATCCGGCTTTGGGGCTCCTTCGGCCTGGGGTCAGCCTCGTTGAGGTCCCCGCGCCGGAGATCCTGATGTAGGACCTCCCCCATCTCCTCCACGGAGCCAAGGACCCGATCGAAGTCCTCGGCGAAGACCCTGAATTCCATGTCGGCCGATTCCTGACCGCCGCGAGTGGACACGGAGGCGGAGTCGATGATCCCCTCTTCGCCGACGAGCGCCGTCACCGCTTCGACGGCCCCGGAGACGTCGGGAACCGCGACGCTCACGCTGGCCCAAGGAGGCGTGCCCGGCCTCACCTCCGGGGCAAACAGGTTGACCGTCAGCGTCGCCAAGTCAACGCGGCGCTCCAAGAACTGAAGTTGGGCCTCAAGGCGCTCGATCTCGCCGCGGACGCGGAACAACTCCCGTTCAATGGCTAGGACATCGGACACCATCTCGGCCCGCTCTAAGACTCTCAGCAGGCTCTCTTCCTCTCGCTGAGCGTTCTTTAGGCGGGCTTGAAGATCGATGTGTTGCTCGGTAACGTCTTCCGATCCTACGTTCCGGCTATGGACCTCGCCTAGGGCCTCGATGCGCTCCAAGGCGCGGAAAAACTGCTCCGCGGGTACGCGCAAGGACACCCGGGCCTGCTGCGCGTCGCCCGTCCCCGAACTCGAGAGGGTCTCCACGAAGCCGCCCAGAGACTCGGCTATGGCGCGCACCTGGACCATAGCGGCCTCTACGTCCTCGACGGCGAGGTTGGTGTCGGCCGTGGAGACGATCTTACGGCTTTCGTTGTTCTCGACGATCTGGAAAGCCATGGCGCGAGAGACTCCTGCGGGACCGGCGGCTCCTGCGGCGCCCCGTGGGCCGGTAGGCGCCGCCCTCATCGCCATCGCCTCCGGCATGGGTATGCCCGTGGGGGCGGCCGCGGGTGTGGGCTGCGCTTGTGGGCGTAGGCCTCGGTCTAAGGCTGTGCTATCACTGCCCGCAACGTCCAGCGACTCGCCGCCCGGCCCTCCGCTGCACGCGCCCAGTATCAGGGCCGCGACCATAACACCCGCGATAAGGGCCCGCGTTCGAACGGTCTTCAACATCTCGCACCTCCAGCGTCAATACCTACGGTACAGACGTTGACGGCGGCGTATTGGTTCCATGCGGGGCGGGCGAGGCCGCTACGGCACGCGCGCCAGCTGCGGCGCGGCGAACCACACCGACTCGAGGTCGTAGTGGGCGCGCCGGTCCGGCGTGAAGACGTGCAGGATCACGTCGCCGAAGTCGATGAGCACCCAGCCGGAGTCGTTCTCGCCCTCGCGGTGATGCGGCCTGAGCCCCATCGAGCGCAGGGTGCGCTCGGCGTCGTTGGCGATGGCGGAGAACTGGGGCGGCGACTCCGCGGTGCAGATAACGAAGAAGTCGGCGAAGTTAGCCAACCTCCGCACGTCGAGGAGCACGATGTCGGCGGCCTGCTTGTCCGCGGCGGCGGCAACGGCGGCTCGGGCATACTCGATAGCGTCCAGGCGGAACCTCCGGGGTGTGTTAGCCAATTGTAACGCGGCGCCGGCCTTCCTGTTCGGGCCGCTATGCTATTCTGTCCGCGAGGTCGTTTTACGCATGTCTCGCCCTAAGGTGCTCGCCGCGATGAGCGGCGGGGTCGATTCCTCGGTCGCCGCGCTTCTCCTGAAAGAGCAGGGGTTCGACGTCACCGGCGTCACCATGCGCCTGTGGAGCGGCGGGGACGATTCCGACGGCGCGGCGAACGGCTACGCCCGCAGCGATAAGCGCTGCTGCTCCGTCGAGGACATCGACGACGCGGCGGACGCGGCGGCGGCCATCGGCATTCCCCACTACGTCGTCAACTTCGAACGCGAGTTCCGCACTGGCGTGATCGACTACTTCCTCGGCGAGTACAAGCGCGGCAGAACGCCCCATCCTTGCATCGCCTGCAACGACCGCGTGAAGTTCGGCCCGCTCCTCGACCGAGCGCGCGCCATCGGCGCGGAGTTCCTGGCGACGGGGCACTACGCCCGCGTTCGCCGGAGCGGCGACGCCTTCTCGTTGCTCCAGGCCGTGGACCCCTCCAAAGACCAGACGTACGTGCTCTACGGGCTCGACCAGGAGGCGCTGGCCTGTCTGCGCTTTCCCTGCGGCGAGTATCCCAAGGACGAGATTCGGGAGATGGCCCGCAGGGCCGGCCTGCCCAACGCGGACAAGGCCGATAGCCAGGACATCTGCTTTATTCCCAACGGCGATTACCGGGCCTTCGTGGCCAAGCATGCCGGCGCGTCGCCGGGGCGGTTCGAGGACATGGACGGCCGCCCGCTCGGCGAGCACCAGGGCCACGAGTTCTTCACCATCGGCCAGCGCCGCAACCTGGGCGCGCAAGGCCCCGAGCCCCGCTACGTCGTCGAGATCGACGCGGCGACGAGCACCGTGGTGATCGGCGGGAAGGACGACGTCTACGCCTCGGCGGCGTGGATCGAGGGCGCTCGGTACGTCGCCGGTAGTGCGCCGGAGGCCCCATTCGCCGCCACGGCGAAGCACCGCTACAAGGCCCCCGAGACCGAGGTCATGGTCTACCCTGGGCCCGAAGCGGGCGCGGCACGGGTCGAGTTCGCCCAGCGTCAGCGCGCGGTGACGCCGGGGCAGGCGCTCGTGCTCTACCGCGACGGTGAGGTCATCGGCGGCGGCGTAATCCGTAAGGCGGCCCGCGCCGCCGCGGACGGGAGGCTCGTGTGAATCTTCAGGCATTCGTGACCAAGACGTTCGAGCTGCACCGCGACGACCTCGCCGCGGTTATCGGCGATCTGACCCAGGCCGAGGTCGAATGGCGCCCCTCGCCGGAGGCCAACCCCATCGGCTTCCTGCTGTGGCACATGACCCGCGTCGAGGACGGCTGGATACAGCGCGTCATCCAGCGTGAGAAACACCTGTGGGTGCGCGCCGGCTGGGCGGTACGCTTCGGAATGCCCGAAGACCAGCGCGACATGGGCTTCGACTACCGCGAAGAGCAGATACGGAGCTTCGCGGTCCCGCAACTCTCGCTGCTGCGCGACTACTTCGACGCCGTGCGGGGCGGATCGCTCGACTTCCTCGCCTCGTGGGACCCCGACACCGACGACGCGGAGCATCGCGCCCCCTGGGGCGGCACGGTCGGGACGGCGGAGATACTGGCGCAGCTCGCGTGGGAGATGAACCAGCACGCGGGGCAGGTCTCCTACCTCAAGGGCTTGCAACGCGGGCTGCAACGGCCCGACTACATGGGGCCGCTCTCGCTTTCTAGCTGAAGTGCAACGAAATCAGGGAGGCTCGGCGATGGAGCTTAACGAACTCCTCACGAAGCAGTACGAGCGCGTCTGGTCGGGGACCGACAAGACGCTCGAAGGACTCTCGGACGAGGGGCTAACGTGGAGGCCGTCGCCGGAGTGCAACTCGATCGGCTGGCTGGCGTGGCACGTGGGCCGGGTCGAAGACCGGTGGACGAGCCTACTGCTTGGGAACGAAACCCAAGGCTCGGGTTACACGACCTACGTCGATGATCAGTGGACGCGGGAGTGGGCCGAGGCGATGGGGATGCCCAGCGATCGTGGCAGCGGCGCCGGGATGCCGCCATCCGATCTCGACGCCTTCCCCACGCCTAGCTTCGAGTTGCTTCACGGCTACTACGAGGCGGTCCGCGCCGACACCCGCGCTATGCTCGCCGCGCTGCGGCCCGACATGCTCGGCGAGGCCCGCGATTCGCTCTTCGGGAGGCCGATGGCGGTCGGCGACATCCTCGTGCAGATCCTCACCGAGCTGAACCAGCACGTAGGCCAGATGGGGTACGTCAAGGGCCTCATCGCGGGGTACCAAGGGCCGGGTGGCGCGGAGTTCCCCGGCTCGAGCCCCAAGCCGTGAAGGGCGGCGCGAAAACGGCCAACGGGAGGAAGCCCGGGCCGCGGCCCAAGCGCGGATCGCGCCCCGGCTTCCAAGAGGAGCTTCGTTTTCGCGCCCAGGGGCTGACGCTCGTGGCCGGCGTCGACGAGGTGGGTCGCGGCCCGCTCGCGGGGCCCGTCATGGCCGGCGCGGTCATCCTCCCCGCCGACTGGCTCAAACGCCGGCGGCGGCGTCTCACCCGCAAGAAGAACGCCGACCCCCGCGATCTTTTGAACGACAGCAAGAAACTCACCGCCGCGCAGCGCGAGGCCGTCTGCGAGGTCATCATCGAGACGGCCCTGGCGTGGAGCGTCGGCGTCTGCTCCGCGGCATACATCGATGAGGCGGGGATCGTCCCCGCCACCCGCCGCGCCATGTGCGAGGCGGTGCGCGGGCTCGCCCTTCAGCCCGACGCGCTGCTCGTCGACGCGGTCGAGTTGACCGAGCCGGGGCTTGCGGTGAAGTCGATCATCCGCGGCGACGCCTTGTGCGGCTCGATCGCGGCGGCCTCCATCGTCGCCAAGGTCGCGCGGGACCGCCTGATGGCGGAGATGCACGAGCGCTACCCCGGCTACGGCTTCGACCGCAACAAGGGCTACGCCACGGCGGAGCACCTGCGCGGCCTCCGCGAGCGGGGCCCGTGCGAGATTCACCGGCGCTGCTTCGAGCCGATTCGCTCCCAACTACTCCAGCCGAAGCTCGTATGAGCGGCGACCGCATCGCCCTCGGCGCGTTCGGCGAGCGGTACGCCCGCGCCCACCTGGAGAAGTCGGGCTACCGGATCATCGAATCGAACGCGCGCCTCCCCTCCGGCGAGATCGACATCGTGGCCGAGCAGGGCGGCTTCCTCGCCCTCGTCGAGGTGCGGACACGCCGCGGCGACCGGTTCGGCATCCCCGAGGAGTCGATCACCGAGGCCAAGGCGCAGAAGCTGATCGACCTCGGCCACGAGTACGTCGAGGCGCACCCGGAGTGGGCCGACCGCTGGCGCATCGACGTGGTGGCGGTCGAGATCGGCGGGCGCGGGCGCGTCTCCCGGATCGAGACGCACCGGAACGCGGTCGACGGCGGGTAGCCGGAGTCCCCAGACACGTTGTTCAGACTCCGGCAGGGGCGAGCCTCCGGTGCAGAGTCTTGTGAGCAAGCACTTCGCTTGGTGTAGCATGGATGCCGTGCTACCACGCTATCGTGAGGGAGGCTAGGCATGGTCCGTATTCCGAGCCATCGCGAGCCGACGCACCCAGGCGAGATTCTCCGGGAGGAGTTCCTCCTACCTCTGGGAATGACCCAGCGCGATCTGGCAAGCGCGATCCGGGTCCCATACCAGCGCGTCAACGAAGTCGTCCGTGGAAGGCGTGGGGTCACTCCTAGCACCGCCTTGCGGCTCTCCAAGTTCTTCGGTACCACCCCGGGTTTCTGGATGAGCCTGCAACTCCGTTGGGACCTCTACCACATCCAACGAGCCGAGTCGGCACAGCTCGAGAATATCCGGCCGCATGAGCTAGCCGAGGCGTCATAAAAGGGATGCCCTCGCCCATGCGTCGGAGTCGTGGCTCATGCCGGTGGGATGGCCGAGTCCCGTAGCAGCGCTAGCCGCGCTCAGCGAGGGAGCCCGAGGCCCCGCGTGGCGATGATGTTCCGCTGCACCTCGGAAGAGCCGCCGACGATCGTGGACGACACCGTGCCGAGGAAGAAGTCAGTCAAGTCGCCCCCCAACGGCGCGCCGCGCTCGTGCAGCACCGGCTGGCCGTAGAGCCCCAGCGTCTGCATTGCCGTCACGCCGACGCGGTGCCGTAGCTCCTCCGTCATCAGCTTGCCGATCGAGGCCTCGAAGTTGGGGACTTCGCCCCGTTCCTGGAGCCAGGCGACCCGGTAGTTAAGCAATATCGCCACTTTCGCCTCGATCTTGCGGTCGGCTAGGCGGTGGCGGGCGACGGGGTCGCGGAGCATTCCGTGCGCGGTGGCGTAGGCATGGAGGTCGTCCAGGACGCGGTTTGCCTCGACGGCGTGGGCGATGCGGTTCCGCTCGTAGTCCATCGTGGTCATCATCTGGTAGAAGCCGCGGCCCCGCTCGCCGACGAGCATGTTCTTGGGGACCCGCACGTCCTTCATGATGATCCGCGACTGCGCTCCGTGCCGCGGGAGGGTGGGCATGAGCTCGACGTCGACGCCCGGCAGGCGCATGTCCATGGCCAGCAGGCTGACGCCCTTGTGTTTCGGCGCGTCAGGATCGGTGCGCGCGGCAAGGACGCACCACTCGGCGCGCTGCCCCTGGCCGACGAGGTGCTTCATGCCGTTAATGACGTACTCGTCGCCGTCGGCGAGGGCGCTGGTCTCGAGGGCGGCGAGGTCGGAGCCCGCCACCGGCTCCGAGAAGCCCTGGCACCAGATATCCTCCCCCGTCGAGATGCGGGGTAGGAAGCGCTGCTTCTGCTCCTCGCTGCCGTAGTGGATGATGGTCGGCCCAACGAAGACCGGGCCATGCGCCCACCCGCCGCCGTTGGGGGCGCGGGCGTAGGCCATCTCTTCCTGCAAGACGAGTTGGTCGACCGGCGAGAGGTCTCCCCCGCCGTATTCCTTGGGCCATGCGAGAGTGAGCCAGCCCTTCTCGCCGAGCTTCTTGTCGAACTCGCGCGCGACGCGCCATTCGTCGTCCGTGGCCCAGATGAACGAGCGCCCGCACCAATCGGGAGGCATCTCTTGGGCTAGGAAATCACGTATCTCTTGACGAAAGGAATCTTGTTCGGCGGTGAAAGTGAAGTCCATCGGCGGCCTCCGGGAAGGCCTAGCTTACACGAGCGGCGCGGCGCCGGAAAACGGTACCGGGGCGTACAATGGAGGGAGCGCCTACGCCGGCGCGAGCACATCCATGCCCCGCGACCCGGCGGCGCGGCCCACGCATTCCGAACGTCCTAAAGGGGCGTCTTGAAGGGAGTCGGCTTGTCTCGTTCCCCCACGTTGCTTCTGAGGCTACCGGCTCTCTTGGTCGTCATCGCCCTTGTCCTCGCCGCGTGCTCGACGGGGACTTCGGCGCCGACGCCCGCCCCCACGGCCACGGCGCCGACGGGGCCCACGGACACGCCGTCGCCGACCGAGGCTCCGACGGCAGCGCCGGCGCCCACGGTCGCGCCTGCACCTACAGCGGCCCCGACGCCGACGGCGGCACCAACGCCGGCGCCGCCGACCCGAACCCCTCCAACATCGACTCCAACGGTCGTCGTCCCCCCGACTTCAACGCCCCCGTCACCGGCTGCAACGCCTGTGCCACCGACTTCCACGCCGGTGCCGTCGACGCCGACACCGACCGCCGCGACCGCCGCGACGTCGGCCCCGGCGCCGGGCCCAGAGGAAGTCCTCGCCGAAATCGAGCGGCGCGTCAGCGAAGACCGGGGGCTGACCGAGACGGGCGATCTGGTGCGGGAGTTCGTCTCCCAGGAGGAGATGGCCGAGCTCATCGCGGGACTGCTGAACTTCGACGATGAGACCGCGGTGGTTGAGCGGGTCTGGAAGCTGCTCGGGCTCATCGGGCCGGAGGACAGCCTCGTCGACGCGTACACCCAGTCGTACCAGTCCTCGGTGGTGGGCTTCTTCCAGCCGTCCGAGGACAGGATCGTCGTCCTTTCAGACGGCGACGGCCTCGGTGCGTACGCGGAGCTGGTCTACGCCCACGAGTACGTCCACGCGCTCCAGTACGGCACGTACGACATTGGCGCGGTCGAGGAGGCGGTCGGGGAGAATTCCGACGCCGACAGCGCACTCTCGGCGTTGGTGGAAGGCGACGCGTCGTTCCTTCAGCAGCGGTACTTCCAGCAGCATCTCATCTCAAGGCGGAGCGAGATTGTGCGGACCCTGGACTCCTTTCCGGAGGGGCCCGCGGTCCCCGTAGCGATCAGCGACTCCCTCATCTTCCCCTACGTCGCCGGGCCGAGGTTCGTGGCCGCGCTGTTCCGCAGCGGCGGCTGGGAGGCGGTCGACCGCGCCTACGCCGAGCCGCCTCAGTCGACGGAGCATATTCTGCACCCTGAGAAGTACCTCGAGGGGGAGGCGCCAATCGAGGTTCTGCTGCCCGAGGTCGAGGCGGCCCTCGGCGACGGATGGGAGCGGAAGTTCGCGGACATCACCGGCGAGTTCGGGCTGATTCTGCTGCTGGAGACGGCGCCGCTTAGCGACGGGACGGTGCAACGGGCTGTAGAGGGCTGGGGCGGCGACCGCTACGCCTACTACACCGGCCCCGACGGGGCCGAGGTCATCGCCATGCTCGCAGTCTGGGACTCGGAGAAGGACGCCGACGAGTTCTTCGAGGGCTACGCGGACCTGCTCGACGGCCTTGGGGCCGAGGACGTGGTGGAGGAGCCCGGCGCCGTGTCGGGTGTACTCCGCGGCGCGGCGCATACCATCCACAAAGCGGGCGGCGAGACTCTGCTGATCATCGCGACAGACGCCGGGGCGGGCGAGGCCGTGCTCGGCGCATTTCCAGAGTTCACCGCGTCATGAACTGGCTCGACATCGTCATCACCGTCGCGATCGTCGTCCTGGCCTTCTTGGGCTGGAGACTGGGCCTGTTGAAGTCGTTCCTCATCTTTGTGGGCGTGATCGCCGCCGGCGTGGTGGCGGCGCAGGTGAGCGAGCCGTTGGCGGGCGCGCTCACTCGGAGCGTGGGCAGCGACTCCATCGCCACGGTGGCGGCCTACGGGATCATTGGAGCCATCGTCTTCATCCTGGTGCAGATAGCCGGCCACCTGATGCGGTCGACGCTGGACAAGGCCAAGCTGGGGTGGGTGGATAGTTGGGGCGGCGGCGCGTTGGGGGCCGTGGGCGGCTTCATCCTTGGAGCGCTACTGGTGGTCGCGCTTGCCCGGTTGGCAGTGCTTGTGCCCGAGTCCGATATCCGGGCGGGTATGGTGGACACGCTTACCGAGTCGGCCTTCACGCCCGCGTACTTGGATATCTATGACCAGTTGCCCGCTTCGGCGTTGGGGCTCATTCCCGGCGACTTCGGAGAAGCTGTACATGAGGTCGAGCGGCTGGATTCGTAGCGGGGTTTGCGGCTCGTGTCCTCTCTCAGTTTCTCCCAGAGGAGACCTTTGCGTAACTGGGGTGACTGAGCGCAAGGGTGGCGGACTTCGATAGCCCGTGGTGGTTGCGAGGCGGCCCCTCATCTCAATCTTCTCCCGTGGGGAGAAGAGGCAAGACCTCCCGGCCCGGCCCCTCCGACGCGCCCTTCGGGCACGTGCCCTCTTTCAGTTTCCCCCAGAGGGGGAAAGGTTTAAGGCGCTCCCCTTCGGGGAGAGGCGGACTTCGATGACCCGCGGTGGTTGCGAGGCGGCCCCTCATCTCAATCTTCTCCCGTGGGGAGAAGAGGTAAGACTCCCGGCCCCCACCCATGCTTGAGCCCGTGGGTGACTGACCGCGAGGGTGGCGGACTTCGATAACCCGTGGTGGTTGCGAGGCGGCCCCTCATCTCAATCTTCTCCCGTGGGGAGAAGAGGTAAGACTCCCGGCCCCCACCCATGCTTGAGCCCGTGGGTGACTGACCGCGAGGGTGGCGGACTTCGATAGCCCGTGGTGGTTGCGAGGCGGCCCCTCATCTCAATCTTCTCCCGTCGGGAGAAGAGGTAAGACTCCCGGCCCGGCCCCTCCGACGCGCCCTTCGGGCACGTGCCCTCTTTCAGTTCCCCCCAGAGGGGGAAAGGTTTAAGGCGCTCCCCTTCGGGGAGAGGCGGACTTCGATAACCCGTGGTGGTTGCGAGGCGGCCCCTCATCTCAATCTTCTCCCGTTGGGAGAAGAGGTAAGACTCCCGGCCCCCACCCTGGGCGGGTTGCGCAAAGGTCTCCAGAGGGGGAGAGGTTCAAGGTGCTCCCCTGACGGGGAGGTTCAGGTGGAGGGCCCCGCCCAGGGGTTGCAATTTGTGCCGTTCTCTGTCCGGGCGTGGTAGAGTACGCCCCGCCTGAAGCTTTCGCTGAGGATGGCTGCCTCGGGATGGACGCGGAACCTTTTCCAGCAGGGAATGGCCGTCGGCGGGCGACGCCCCAGACACCGGTGCTCCTGCTGAACCAGAACTACGAGCCACTGAACGTGTGTCCCGTCCGCCGCGCCATCGTGCTGTTGTGGAAGGGCAAGGCCGAGTTGCTGGAGAACGGCATGGGCGTCATCCACACCGCGGAGCAGGCCTTCGAGCTTCCCTCCGTGATCCGCCTTATCTACCAAGTGCGCCGGCCTCTGCCCGTCCGGCGGCTCACCCGGCGCGAGGTCTTCATCCGCGACCGGTATCACTGTCAGTACTGCGGCGCGTCGTCGTCGCGCGACCTCACCATCGATCACGTCAAGCCCCGCGTGCGCGGCGGCAAGCACGAGTGGGAGAACGTGGTAACGGCGTGCAAGCGGTGCAACCACCGCAAAGCGGGACGGTCGCCTCAGGAGGCGGGGATGCGCCTGCTCAGCAAGCCGAGCAAGCCGCGCAGCACGCCGTTCGACCCCTTCATTCCGTACCTCGACCGGCGGGCCGAGTGGCGGAAGTTCGTGCCTATCGCCTAGGCCGGCGGCGGCGCGGCGGGCGCGGCGCACTCTCCGGGCGCGGCGAGCTCTGCGGGCGCGGCGGCGGCGGCGGGGTCTCGGCGGCCTTCTCGATCTCCGCCATGGAGATCTCGGTCCAGCCGCCCTCTTCCAGCCGGACGGTCACGGTCTGTTTCAGAGGATGGCCCACCACCACCACCGCCTCGCCTTGCGACGTGTTGATCGTGGCCCCGATCTTGGGCAGGCCGCGCTTCATCTCGCGGTACTGATCGTACTCATAGCGGAGGCAGCACCGCAGGCGGCCGCACTGGCCCGCGAGCCCGGGCGGGCTCAGCGGCAGGTCCTGCTCTTTCGCCATCTTCATCGTCACCGGGCTGAACTCGGTGAGCCACGTCGAACAGCAGAGCGTGCGGCCGCAGCGCCCTATGCCGTCCACGACCTTTGCCTCGTCGCGCGGGCCTACCTCCCGCAGCTCGACCTTGGCGTTCGTCGTCCGGCCAAGCCGGCGGATCAGCTGACGGAAGTCGACGCGGTCTTCGGCGGTGTACGTCACCACGACGAGCGTCTCGTCCAACGAGAAGATCGCCTGCACGAGCTTCATGCGGAGCCGTAGCTCGCGGGCTATCGACTTTGCCTCCTGGATCAGCTCGTCGGCGCGCTGGCTAAGCCGATCGCGCGTCTGGAGGTCGTCGGGCGAGGCCTTCCGCACGATTGCTGAAAGGGCGCCTTTGAACTTGGCCATTACAACCTGGTCGGGCGCAATGACCACCCACCCGATCTCGACTCCGTTCGCGGTGTCGGCGACGACGTAGTCGTTGGTTTCAAACTCCTCGTCGCCGGGGTCGAAGTACTGAATCTTGCCCGCCTTGGCGAAGCGGACGCCCATCGTTCTTGTGTCGGTCGTCACCATAGGTTTTATCCTTCATAGCCCGCGGGCGCGCCGCGAAGCGCGTCCGAAGGGACTTGGGGTAGTCGGAGCATGAGCACGTCCAGCGCGAGGCGCGGGTTCGCGTTCTTGCCCAGGTGGTCGATAGCGTCCGTAACGTCGCGGACGGCGGCGCCGGCTTCCGCCACGGAGCACGCACCCGCGAACGCCGTGAGGGCGCCGGAAAGGTCGGCGTTGACCGCGAGGTCGCCACGGCCGCTTTTGTGGAGCAGCACGTCCCGCCACCACCGGCGGAGCAGGCCGAGCCATTCGAGGACGGCGTCCTTGTCTTTGCCGTAGCGCTCGGCGAGGGCCGCCGCGCGGACGAGCCGGGCGCTGTAGTCCATGCCCGCCACTTCGATGGCGGCATCGAGGTGCTCGCGGCGAGCTTCGAGAATCCGATGGGCCGCCGCGGCTTCGCCGGCCCATCCGGCGCGGCCCTCGGCGAGCCGGGCGATGGTGCGGGCGGTTTCGGGGTCGGTGCCGCCCTCAGTCAGCATGTCTTCTATCAGGGAGGCGGCGACGGGGCGCATCTCGATGAGGCGGCACCGCGAGCGCACCGTGGGCAGCAGCGCGGCGGGCTGCTGCGTGAGCAGAATCAGGTAGACGTTGTCCGGTGGCTCCTCCAGCGTCTTGAGCAAGCAGTTCGCCGCCTCGCCGGTCATCCGCTCCGCGCCGTCGATGATGAAGACGCGGTTCCGGCCCTCGTATGGAACGAGCGCGGCGTCTGCTGCAACTCGCGCATCTCCTCGATCTTGACGGCCTGGCCCGGCACGCCGATGACGCGCACGTCGGCGTGTTTCGAGGCCGCGATGCGGGTGCACTGCCGGCAGTCGCCGCAAGGGCCGCCACCGGTCTCGCAGTTGAGCGCTTGGGCCAACTCTACCGCCAGACGTTTCTTGCCCGCGCCGGCCGCTCCCGCGATCAGCATGGCATGCGCCAAGCGCCCCATCTCGATGCTGCGTTCGAGCTGGGCGCGCAGTGCGTCCTGGCCGATCATTCCACGCATGGAGGGTACATCCTCCCGGCCCCGCTTTCCCCTCGGCCGCTCCTTTCGCTCACGCCTAGTCTACGTCGTTTCGCATAAGGTCGGCGTAGGTCTCGCGCTCGCGGATCAGCCTGGCCTCGCCGCCGTTGACCATGACCACCGCCGGCTTCGGGGCCGCGTTGTAGTTGCTGGCCATCGGAATGCAGTAGGCACCGGAAGCGGGAATGGCGATCACGTCGCCGGCCTCCAGTTCAGGCAGATCGATGTCCCTAATCAGTACGTCGCCCGACTCGCAGTACTTGCCGGCGATGGTGACGCGCGTCGTGTTCGGGGCGGCGGCCTTCCCCGCTACGAGGGCCTCGTAGGCTGCGCCGTACATCGCGGGGCGGATGTTGTCGCTCATCCCGCCATCGACGGAAACGTAGGTCCGCACGCCGGGGATCGCCTTCGCCGCGCCGACTTCGTAGAGCGCGACGCCCGCCCGCCCCACGATCGCCCGCCCCGGCTCGATGAACAGCGTCGGCAACTCGAAGCCATAGCGCTCGCAGGTCCGGGTGAGCACCCCCGCGATTACCTCGGCATAGGAGGCGATGGGCGAGATCGGCTTGTCGATAGTGTATTGGATAGGGAAGCCGCCGCCGGGGCTAAACTCCTGCAGCTCCAGGCCGTGGCGGTCGCGCATCGCGGCGGCGAACTCCATCGCGACGCCGATGCCCTCGCTGTACGGCTCGATCTCGTAGATCGGCGAGCCCAAGTGCGTGTGGATGCCCACGAGGTTGAGGTTCTCGGCGCGCTGGGCGAGCCGCACCGCCTCCTCCGCATCCCCCGTGGCGATGGCAAAGCCGAACTTGCTATCGAGGATCCCGGTCGTGGTGTGTTTGTGGGTGTGGGGGTCGACGTCGGGCGAGGCCCGCACGAGCACGTCCTGCCGCTTGCCCGCCTCGCCGGCCAGCCGGTCGAGGAGATCAAGCTCGTGGAAGTTGTCCACCACGACGCGCCCGATGCCCGCGTCCAGCGCCTCGCGCAGTTCCTGGGCGCCCTTGTTGTTGCCGTGGAAGTAGATGCGCTCGGCGGGCATGCCGCCCGCGAGGGCCACGGCGAGCTCGCCGCCGGACACCACGTCGAGCCCCAGCCCCTCCTCGGCGAGGATGCCCGCCAGCGGCCGGTTCAGGAACGCCTTGCCGGCGTAGAGGACCTTGACCTCGGGGTACCGGGCGCGAAACTCGTTCGAGAACGCGCGGCACTGGCCGCGAAGCGTGGCTTCGTCGAATACGTAGAGCGGCGTGCCGTACTCCGCGGCCAGATCGAGCGCGTCGACGCCGCCCAATACAAGATGCCCGCGTTCGTCGACCAACGCCGTCTCTGGAAAGAGCGGCAAGGTTTCGAGTGCCACTGTGCGCCTCGGGCCGCGCCGGCCCGGAATCAAACGACGGGGCGAAACGCCCCGGGGACAAGTCAATTTCGACAAGGAAATGCTACCCGTTGCCGGTGGCGCGGTCAAGGAACGTCCACGTTCCGTGTGCTATGCGGCGCCGCGCAGGGGGCTGCGGGGGCCGTCTGCTATCATGCAGAGCGTCCCGAACCGAGAGCCGGAGTGTCCGTTGACGTCATGCGCCGCATCCTGATCGTAGGCGGGGAGAGCCCCGGAAGTCAGACCGCTGTGGCCGCGTCCGCTATGAGCGAGGCGTTCCCCTTACTTGCCGCCGATCCCACCGAGGCCCGCGAGCTCCTGGCCCGCGAGCAGCCCGACCTCGTCGTCGTGGACTGCTCGATACGCTCGCCCGGCGACGGCGAGGTCGTCGGCCTTATGACGCTGTGCAGCGAATCGGCCCCCCACGTCCCCGTGCTCGCGCTGATACCGAACCAGGGCTTGGCCGACTACGCCCACGCCGGAGGGTTCGACGACTTCTCGATCTCCCCGCACCGCCCCCAGGAGCTCGTCCTGCGCATGAAGCGCCTGATCGAGCGGGCCGACCCCGAAGACGGCGACCGCACCATCCGCGCGGGGGACCTGGCCATCGACCTGTCGCGGTACGAGGTCACCCAAGGCGGGCGGCGCATGGAGCTCACCTTCAAGGAATACGAGCTGCTCAAGTTCTTCGCCACGAATCCTGGCAAGGTCTTCTCCAGGGAGCACATGCTCAACGCGGTATGGGGCTACGACTACTACGGCGGCACCCGCACCGTGGACGTCCACATCCGGCGGCTCCGCAGCAAGATCGAAAACGGCCCGCTGACGTTCATCGACACCGTACGCAACGTCGGCTACCGCTTCCGCGACGACATCTAACCGTCGACGGGCCGCTGTCCCGCTTTCTCGGCCGCTAGCGGTTAACAATCCTGTTACATAGCCGACTGGCGCGCGCTGGACGGCCTGACGATAATCGACATGAGACCCGCGCCGTGTCGATGTTTGCGTCGGCGGAGGCGCGGTGGGGGCGCAGCCCCAGAGGAGCGATACCATCATGGCGAAGTTCACCAGCGGGCAGGAAGTCCTCGACTTCATCGAGGCCGAGGGCATCCGGATCATCGACATCAAGTTCACCGACCTGCTGGGCACGTTCCAGCACTTCTCGTTGACCAACCAAGAGTTCGACATGGGCTCATTCGAGAACGGGCTCGGCTTCGACGGGTCGAGCATCCGGGGGTTCCAGGACATCAACGAGAGCGACATGCTGCTCTTCCCCGACCCCTCCACGGTGTACGTGGAGCCCTTCTTCGAGGAAGAGACGCTCAGCATCTCCGCCGACATCAGAGACCCGGTCACCCGCGACCGCTACAGCCGCGACCCGCGCTACGTGGCCACCAAGGCCGAGGAGTTCCTGAAGTCGTCGGGAATCGCCGACACCAGCTTCTGGGGCCCCGAGCTCGAGTTCTTCATCTTCGACGGCATGTCGTTCGATCAGAACGCCCATAGCTCGCATCACTTCATCGAGTCGGACGAGGGCATCTGGCACTCGGGCCGCGACGCCGGCATCTTCAGCACAGGGGACAGCGAATACCCGCCGAACCTGGCCTACCGTCCGAGGCACAAGAGCGGCTACTTCCCCACGCCGCCGATCGACACCCAGCAGGACATCCGCTCCGAGATCGTCACCACGCTGATGGACTTGGGCGTGCGCATGGAGGTCCACCACCACGAGGTCGCCACGGCGGGCCAGGGCGAGATCGACCTCAAGTACGGCCCCCTGCGCGATCAGGCGGACACGGTGATGCTGGCGAAGCACGTGATGCGGAACGTGGCCTTCCGGAACGATAAGGTCTTGACCTTCATGCCGAAGCCGATCTACGGCGACAACGGCACCGGCATGCACGTCCACCAAAGCCTGTGGAAGGACGGCGTGAACCTCTTCTACGACGAGCAGGGCTACGCGCTCATCAGCGAGATGTGCCGCCACTACATCGGCGGACTGCTCAAGCACGCCGGCGCGATTCTGGCCTTCGCCGCCCCCACCACGAACTCGTACAAGCGGCTCGTGCCCGGCTTCGAGGCCCCGGTCAACCTCGCCTACTCCCAGCGCAATCGGAGCGCCTGCGTCCGCATCCCCGTGGCCGCCACCGGCGCCGCCGCGCGCCGCCTCGAGTTCCGCCCCCCGGACGCGACGGCGAACCCCTACCTCGCCTTCCCCGCCATGCTGATGGCCGGCCTCGACGGCATCATCAACAAGATCGACCCCGGCGACCCTCTGGACGTGGACATCTACCACCTTCCGCCGGAGGAGCTGGCGAAGGTCAAGACCGTCCCTCACAGCCTCGACGAGGCCCTCATCGCCCTGGAGGAGGACCACGAGTTCCTGCTCCGCGGCGACGTCTTCACCACGGACCTGATCGAGACGTGGGTCGCCTACAAGCGGGAGAACGAGATCGACGAGCTCCGCCTGCGGCCCCATCCCTACGAGTTCTTCATGTACTCGGACTACTAGACCAGACGGCGACAGACTGAACTGCAAGAGGGCTCGGAATTCCGAGCCCTCTTTGCTTTGTGCGGACGAGATTGGGCCTAGGCCGGATCGTAGCCGATGCGCCCGGGGGTATAATCGCCCCCGCGTCAAAGAGGGGGAGTCGTCTCGTGTCCCAGTCCAGCGACGAAGCGGCGGTGCTGGCGGCGAACGCTGCGTTCTACGCCGCCTTCGAGAGCCTGAGCATCGAGGACATGGACGCCGTCTGGGCCCACGAGGAGCCGGTGCTGTGCGTCCATCCCGGCTGGCCGCTCCTCAGCACCCGCGAGCAGGTGATCGAGAGCTGGCGGCGCATCTTCGAGAACGCGTCGCTGATGCGGTTCGACATCACCGGGGCGCAGGTCGTCGTCGAGGGCGATGCCGCGTGGGTCTCGTGCACCGAGAACCTGACGCAGGTGCTCGACGGACGGGTGGTCGAGGCCAAGATTCAGTCCACCAATCTCTTCAGGCGGCGTCTCGGCGAGTGGCGCGTCGCCCACCACCACGGCTCGGCCGTCGGCCAGTAGGCCGAGGCGGGGCACCCTTCTCCGACGACCTCGAGTGACGACAGCGACACGCCAAGATGCTAGCTGTCACTAGCGAATCGCGGCATCACCTTTGTTGCAAAGGTTTCCAGGTTCTTCAGAGTCTTGCTCAGCGGAATTCCCATGTGCGTGAACTCGACAAGCAGATAGTCCAGGTGGCATACCTCCTGTAACTCCTGGATTCTCTCCACCACGTTCTCCGGAGAACCAACGAGCAGGGTGCGAGGCTCTAGGAAGTCCCAGTCCAGCTTCACTTCAGGTGCCAGGACCTCGTCCGGGTTGGTGAAGACTTGCCTGCCGCGAAATGGATCGTTGAAGATGAACGAGGACATGATGCCTTCTTCGGCATCCCGGCGCGCCTCCTCCATTGAAGAGGCGACATACGTGGAGCGCATAACCGCCTGGTCTTCTCCCACACTGAAGGGTCTCCCCTCCAGTTCGGTCCTGACCTGTGCGTAGACTTCCATGCGCTGCCTGATTCTGAGGGCGGGGGGCTGCCAGTAGCAGGCCTTCAGCCCAAGTTCGGCGGCAGTCGTTACGGAGCGGTCGGTGGAGACGGTCATCCACAGCGGAGGGTGTGGCTTCTGGTACGGCCTCGGCGTCACCCGCAGCTTCGTTACCCTCTCCCCGTCCTGCCAGGCGGGATTCGACGGATACCGGGGGTGAGAGAAGGCGGTGTCTTCGGCAGGGAAGCTGTAGTTGGTCCCGTGGTGGGAAAAGTACTCGTTGGTCCATATCTTCCGCACAATCTCCACCATCTCATTGAACAGCTCCCTGTTCTCCCGGTCCTTGCGAGGGTCCGCGTTGGGATGGAACTGTGGTCCCTCGTATGGCCAGATGCCTCTACCGAAGCCGACATCCACGCGGCCGCCCGTCATGTTGTCGAGTATGGCGAGGTCCTCGGCAAGCCGTATCGGATGCCACCACGGGGCAATGTTCGCCATCTGTCCGATGCGGATCTTGGACGTCCGCGCCGCGAGGTCCGCGCCGAGCAGGATTGGATTCGGCAAATCGCCCAACCCATAGGGCCCGAAGTGGTGTTCTCCGAGCCACATGGCCTCGAAGCCGAGTTCCTCAGCCAGAATAGTTGGAGGCCAGGGGCTTGTCCTGCCCCAGCCCTTTCGGCATTGACGTCACGCCTATACTGTAACTACAAACATGTAGTGCGCCGAGGGGCGACTGCGCTTGCGTTGGACTTGGGATCAGGCAAAGAACGAGGCGAATCTTCGAGCGCACGGCCTCGGCTTCGAGGCTGCGGCCTTCGTGTTTGACGACCCCTTGTCTCTGAGCCGGGAAGACCCCTACCCATATGAGCAACGGTGGCGAACCGTTGGCATGGTGGGCACGGTAGTCGTGGTAGTGGTCCATACAGGGCCCGACTTCGACATGAAGACTGGCGAAGAGACCGAACGCATCATCTCCGCGCGGAAGGCGACGCGGCACGAGAGGGAGGCTTATGAAGAAAGACATCACTGAGCTGCCGTCAGACGTTCAGAAGCAGATGCGGGCGTTGGAGGCTCTGCCTGACGACCAGATCGACATCACCGACATCCCGGAGACTCTGGACTGGTCCGACGCCAGGCGAGGGGTCTTCTACCGGCCTGTGAAGCGGCAGATAACGCTGAGGCTCGACGCGGACATCATCGCCTGGTTCAAGGCCCGTGCTCGCGGCGGTCGCGGATACCAGACTGACATCAATGGGGCGCTCCGCGACCACGTCCACAGGACGGTCCGTTCGGCACGGTAGCCCGACCGGCGTAGGCGGGCAGGGCCGAGGGCGGTAGGGGTGGAACGGGACGTAGGTGCGGCGCGGGCGGGGTGCGGCAGGGGCCGGGGAGCACGGCGCCCCCACGAGCGGTGTCTCATTTGGTACAGACCACGCTCATTATGCGTAGAAGTTCGTTGGGCAGCCGATAGTAGGGGACCGTATCCTAGTGCCAAAGGGTCGGTGGCATTGAGATGGGAGGCCCAACTTCTTGGGTGCCATTCGAAAGTGATTCCCTGTGGCAGATGCAGACACTGGGCTACGGCCGGAGCACCCCGCCTACATCCTTCAATGTGCTCAGTCCCCTACTGAGTTGCCATACACGGCGAAAGGGAAGCAGAACAAGAATGATGGAAGAGACAAGACCTGCGAAGAGAGGAATCCGCCATAGTCTCGGGGGAATTGTTTTGGCGATTATAGTTTGGGTTTTCTGCTCTGCATTCTTCGTTCTGGTATTCGCGGTACTCCTCATTGATCCGGTACCGCTCGGTCCGAACTTCACATTCATCATTTTGACAACTTGCGTCTTGGCATTATTTGCCGGTGCAATGGTGACCGTCCTCATAATGCGCCAAAATCCCAAGAGGTCCAAGTCGTCAAAGAAATGGTCGTTGACCCGAAAGCAGAAGACCTTAATTCTGGTCATTTTGGTGCTATTATCTGTACTGACCATCACCGCAGCACCCACACTGGAACGTGAGTTCAAGGAGCGGAGAAACGCAGAGAAAGCCGAGCAGGCGAGATTCCGATTCGCAGTAACTTCATATCTGGAGACAGGGTCCGAATTCAGTATGGCATCGGTAAACCAGACTCTGGCAGAACTGGAAGACAGCTTTCAGAGCCTAAAGGGCATGTGGGCACTTCCCGGAAGGGGTCACAGGATCAGAGTATGGCTCTTTCGAGACTTGCAAGACTACCGAACAAGAACTGGTCAACAAGATGCGAGAGGTCATGTATTCTGTCCTCCCGAACATGGTCCAGTAATCGTCATCCCGTTGGAACAGGCACCGAGTACTGGCACTGACGACAATTTCAGCCGTACTCCAGTGCACGAAATGGTCCATGCACTGATGTGTCAGAGCCTAGGCAACGAGCCTTTCTACTCGATACCGAGGTGGTTCCACGAAGGAATGGCAGAACGCTACGAGATGGAGGGGCCGGCTCGGGTCTTTCCAAGGGTAGCAAAAAGAGCATGGCTGTGGTTCAACAGGCATAACCTTATGGGTCCGGACCGGTTCTGCGTCAGACATCTTGCCGCAGAAGGCAGTGCAGAACACTCACGGTTCTACGAGACTTCCCGAGAGTTCGTCAACTCTTTAGAGGCAAGTCACGAAATAGGACCTCTCAACTTAATCGTAGATGACGTCAGAACAGGAACGTCGTTTGACGAGAGTATGCGGAGGAGGCTGGGAGGAACCTGCAGCAAATTGTACAGTCAGTGGAAGAGCAGCTTCTAGCATGGGCGCTGGGCCTTTCCGGAGGAATATTGGGCGGGAGTTCACCTCCCAGGACAACGAGCCCCTGGTCATGTTTGCCTCCCACGCGCTATATTCATCGCTGACCCCCGCCGGTACTGTGAAGAGCGACGGGGTAGAACTGCCCCGGACCACCCTGATGCACAACTTCGCTGGCAGGCACGGGGTTGCCGGATAACATCCGGATCGCAAATGGGTTAACGCAACGTAAAGCTGTTAGGAAACAATTTCACAGATAAAGTCAATGGCATCTTCGACCCGACTTTTGATGGCGACCAATTGCTCAAGCGTGAATTTTCCCGCTGACCCGTGTGCTCCAGAGTTCAAGTCATCAAAAAGGACGGTTAGATCTTTAATGTTAGCTTCAACAAAGCCCTCTAAGAAGACGTTGGTCAGTCCGCTACGGTCTAGGCAATAGTGAACTTTTGCACGGCGTGTTGGCGTCCCCCGTTCTGTGACTTGGCAATTGGGGGATTCTACAATTACGTCCTCGTCTGGAGCCTCCATATTGAGGATTTTCGCAATAATCTCTCGGGCGCTTGTGCAAAAGTGTCGGGCAGCGTCCGGGTTTGCAGGATTGAGTGCAAATATTGCACCAGCCCAACGCATCGCCAAGTCTTCAGAAAAACCTGCTAGCGAATCAATTATCCTGGAAGTTGTAAGGTCGTCAACATTACCAGGAGAAAGTTCCTCATCCCCAAGCAATACGTTAAGTACGGACACGCTGTTGGCAGTTTCTCGTTCTGCAAGGTCCGAGAGGAATGGATCCGCGCCACCATTGTCCAACCGTTCATACGCTGTTGATAGCAGCAAGGAAGATTGGTGTAGCGGCGTGAATTGTACGGTAACAGACTGGCGGGCGAGACGTTGCAGTGCTGACTGGAGGCGGTAACGATTAGACCTGAGCCGACTATTGTACGAACGGACCTCTCGGTTATACGCTCCGATCCTCCGTTTCCGTTCTGAGTTATATCGCCGAACCTCGCTGTTGTATCGCTGGACTGCCTGTCGCTGCTTAGCTTCGGCTTGTCGAAGTTTGGACCTAAGCTGTGACGCACTAACTCGGCGGGGCATGCAGGAAACCTCCATTGGAGTCACTAATACCAACCTATCGCCACTATATCATGGACCGTACGACGGCAATTCCCTTAACTCGTGTGTGACTAAGTCTGAGCCGAGGCCCTCGGTAGATTCAAGGGGCACCAAACCACATCTTGAAGGTGGTACTACCTACCGTCCACGTTGGCCCAGTTTCGGAGACTCGAACCCCATGGGGCATCCCCGCCACCTAAAACCTGCCTCCCAGGAGAAATGCGATTCCCATCGCGATTGCCGTGCACGTCTAGGGGAGACGGAGAACTGAGAGCGGGCGGGCGCCGCCAGGCCGAAGGGGGCCCTTCGGCGTAGGGGCCGAGGGCGGTGTGGCGTGCGGAACTGGCGTCGCCGGCTCTGCGCGCTAGGTGCGGTAGAGGCGGACGCGGCGGAAGGGTTCGCGGCCGGCGCTGCGTGAGTCGAGGCCGCTGCGCTCGGCGATCTGGTGTTGGAGGCGGCGCACGTAGGAGCTCTGGGGGAGCAGCTCGACGCTCTCTTCGTCGCCGCCGTTCTTGAGGCGGCCCGCGGCGGTCTCGGCTTCCGACACCGCCGACTCCATCGAGCGCTCAGGGGCCTTCGATTGGGCGATGCTGACCAGGCACTGCTCGATCTGCTGCGCGGTGTTCTTGCGGAGGACGTAGACCGGGATCGAGGCCGCCTCCGCGCTCCGGACCGCCTGGGGGCGGTTGCGGTAGTGGGCCTTCGTCGTCATCACCGCGTCGGCGTGGCGCACGTCGGTGATCACGTCGATGGGCAGCCCCGACGAGCGGGTGATCTGCTCGGTGCGGCTCCGGTTGACGCCGAAGGGGAAGACGCGCACGCGGGACTTCGGCGTCCGGCTGCCGTCCTGCCGGAGCTGTCCGCCGGGCGCGGCGGCGGGGGCCGGCGGCGGCGGTTGCGACGCTACCACCTCGCCCGCCTCGATCGACCGGCTCTCCGGCGGGACGGGATTGCCCCGCAGTATCGCGTCCACGGTCTTGGCCACTTCCTTGTGAACCGCGACCTCGCTCCAGCTTTGGATCTCGACGAGCACGTCGAAGGTGGGCGGGGCCTTGCGTTCGAGGATGCTCTTCTGCGTCCGGCGGCGGCGGGCCTCCTCGTCGCCCAGGGTGACCGATTGGATGCCGCCGATGAGGTCGGAGAGCGTGGGGTTCAGGATCAGGTTTTCCAGCGAGTTGCCGTGCGCCGTCGCGATGAGCTGGACGCCGCGCTCGGCGATGGTCCGGGCCGCCTGCGCCTCGAGCTCGCGCCCGATCTCGTCGATGATGATCACCTGCGGCATGTGGTTCTCCACCGCCTCGATCATCACCTCGTGCTGCAGCGCGGGCGAGGGCACCTGCATGCGCCGGGCGCGTCCGATGCCGTGGTGCGGGATGTCGCCGTCGCCCGCGATCTCGTTCGACGTGTCGACGACCACGACGCGCTGGCCGTGCTCGTCGGCGAGGACGCGCGCCACCTCGCGCAGCATCGTCGTCTTGCCCACGCCGGGCCGCCCCAACAGAAGGACGCTGCGCCCCGACTTGGTCAGGTCGTCGATGATCTTGATCGTGCCGAACACCGCCCGCCCGACGCGCGCGGTCAGCCCGATGATCTTGCCTTTGCGGTTGCGAATCGCCGAGATGCGGTGCAGCGTCCGCTCGATGCCCGCGCGGTTGTCCTCCCCAAAGTCCCCGATGCGCTCCGCCACCAGTTGGAGGTCCTCCGCGGTGACGTCGCCGCCCCCGATCTCCATTTCGCGGTCGAGGAAACGAGCGGTGGGGACGCGGCCGAGGTCGAGGACGATTTCGAGGAGCCCGCCGACGTCGGCCTGAGCGCGGAGCGGCACGGCCACCCGAGGCGGCAGCACCGAGAGCAGCTGCTCGAGCTCGCCGGAGTCCGCGTCCTGCCGGACGTACGTGGTCGAGGAAGTCATGCGCCCACCGCAATCAGCCCAGGATGAGAAACGCGAACCGCAAGCCGCTTCACGTACAGCCGCAGCGAGTCAACACGCCGGAAACCGAGGCGCCCGGCCAAAGTGGCGCCGTCGGCGCGCTCCGGCGAAAGCAGGAGCAGCAGGTCCTTGCGCTCCCCCACGCCCACCGCGGTGTCGAGCAGGCGCTCGAAGGCCCCGTCGGCCCCCGGCGCCGTAACGATCTCGATGAGGGCCTGCCCGCCGGCCGGGGCCGCCTCGGCATAGCCCACGATTTCGCCGCCGCTCTCGTAGACGAGCATGCGGCGCTCAGGCGCGGGCGCCGAGCGTTCATCGGCCCACTGGCTGAGGGTCAGGCCCTCGGCCTGCCGGGCACGCCCCAGGAACGCCCGCAAGTAGACGCGGAACAAATCATGCAGATCTTCGGCGCGCGCCCACCGCGCCGGGACATGCCCGTTGGCGCTTACCGCCGACGGCCCCTTGGGCCGGTAGTACAGATCATCGGTCGAGCAGACGTGGAAGTTCGCCGCGCGCGCCTCCCCGTCCACGCGGCTGTCGACGGACAGCCGCAGGAAGACGCGGTGCGCGCCGAGCCCGCCCGCCGCCGCCGCGGCCTCCTCCAGCAAGTCGACGGCGTCCTCCTCCCGGTCCCTCGCCACGTGGAGCCTGTCGACCTCCCAGCACGAGCCGCCCGCCCGCATACGGATCCCGACGACGCCGACCGGAACCCCGCGCCGCGACAGCACCCAGGCATGGCGCCGCCGACGATGAGGCAGCCACTCCGCCGCCAACGACCCCAGCGGCAGCAAGAGCGCCGGCGGCTTGCCCAGCGCCGCGCCGGAGCGGGCCTCGTTGGGCGCCGCGCGCAGCTGCAGTGGAAGCAGCGCCAAGGCGTCGGTCGGGTTAGCGGGCCGCAGCATGAGCTTCCCTTGTCATGTTCAGAAAATAGGCGTGGAACCGCCCGTCGGCGGTCAACTCGGGGTGGAACGCCGTCCCCAGGACCGGGCCGCGGCGCACCGCGACGGCGCTTCCCGCACGCACCCCGTTGACGGGCAGGCTTGCCAGCACCTCGACGCCGGGGCCGACCCCCACGATCTTAGGCGCGCGGATGAAGACGGCGTGGAAGGCGCCGCCCCCAAGGGCCGGGACGTCGATGTCCGTCTCGAAGCTGTCGACCTGCCGCCCATAGGCGTTGCGCTCGACTTCGACGTCGAGCATTCCGATGAGCGGCCGGTCGCGGCCGACGACGCGTTCGGCGATCGCGATGAGGCCGGCGCAGGTGCCCCAGACGGGGACGCCGGAGTCGGCCAGGCGCCGGATCGGGCCGGCGAGGCCGTAGAGACTGAGAAGGCGGCCGAACGTCGTCGTCTCGCCGCCGGGGATGATCAGCCCGTCGAGGCCATCGAGGTCCTCGGGGAGACGCACGCGGCGGGGCTCGGCGCCCAGCTCTTCCAGCCGCGTTCCGTGCTCGGCGAAGTCTCCCTGCAGGGCGAGTACGCCGATGATGGTCATTCCAGAGCTACCGCCCCCGGCGCCATAACCTTGCTCTTGCCGCCTGCGCCGCCGTCCACCGCCTCGATTCCACCCGGAACGCGCTACCAGCCCCGCGAGGCGAGCATCTCTTCGGGCTTCATCGACCGGACGTCCATGCCGGACATCGCTTCGCCGAGGCCTATCGAGACCTTCGCCAAGATGTCGGGGTTGTCGTAGTGCGTCGTCGCCTCGACGATTGCCTTGGCCCTGCGCTCGGGGTCGTCCGCCTTGAAGATACCCGAGCCGACGAATACACCGTCCACGCCCAACTGCATCATCAGCGCCGCGTCGGCGGGAGTCGCGATCCCGCCCGCCGCGAAGTTGACCACGGGCAGGCCGCCGGTCCGGTTGATCTCTTCCAGCACGTGGAGCGGCGCGCCAAGCTCCTTGGCCTCGGCCATGAGCTCGTCCTTGCCGAGTGAACGCACCTTCTTGATCCCCTTCGTGACGGCGCGGATGTGGCGCACCGCCTCGACCACGTTTCCGGTGCCCGCCTCGCCCTTGGTGCGGATCATGGCGGCGCCCTCGCCGATCCGGCGGACAGCCTCGCCCAAGTCGCGGCAGCCGCAGACGAAGGGGACTTTGAAGTCGTGCTTCCAGATGTGGTTCGCCTCGTCGGCGGGGGTCAGGACTTCGGACTCGTCGATGTAGTCCACGCCGAGCGCTTCGAGAATCTGCGCTTCCACGAAGTGTCCGATGCGCGCCTTCGCCATCACGGGGATCGAGACGGCTTCCTGAATGCGCTGGATGACGGTGGGGTTGGCCATGCGCGCGACGCCGCCCGCGGCCCGAATGTCGGCCGGCACGCGTTCGAGCGCCATGACGGCGCACGCACCAGCGTCCTCCGCGATCTTCGCGTGCTCCGGCGTGACCACGTCCATGATCACGCCGCCCTTGAGCATTTGGGCTAGGCCGGCCTTCAGGGTAAATGTGCCTTGTTCCATGTCCTTCGGCCTTCCCTCGGTGGTAACGCTGCGCCGCCGCTTGCTATTATACGCAATCAGGGCAGGGGCGGGCCGCGCCGACGCCGCCGCGCTCTTGGCGCCCCTATCTTGGCGGGCATACTATCGGCGCGCGCACAGAGGCCTTTCTTGGCGGATCTTCCCAGCCCCAGGCCCGGAGACCAGGTAGTCCGGCGGGCGAGACCCCAGCCGGTCACCGTCGACTTGGCCGACGCCGAGCCGGAGCCGGACCACCTCACCTCGCCGCTCATCCTGGTCTACGCCTTCGCCGCGATCATCGTCGTGGGGTCGATCGCGCTCTTGCTCCCCTTCGCCAGCGAAGAGCCCGGTTGGACCCCGTTCATGACCGCCTTCTTCACCTCCACCTCGGCGGTGACCGTCACCGGCCTTGTCGTCGTGGAGACGGCGGCGGCGTGGACGCCGTTCGGCAAGGGGGTGATTCTGGCCCTCATCCAGATCGGCGGCCTGGGCATCATGACGTTGTCGGCGGGCCTCTTTCAGGTGCTCGGGCGGCGCTTGGGGCTCCGCGACCAAGTCACACTGGCCGTCGAGTCCACCGGCAAGGCATCGGGCGCCGGGGCCCTCCAACTGGCCAAGCGGATCGCCGTCATGGTGTTTGTGGTGGAGTTGCTCGGCTTTATCGCCCTCAGCATCCGCTTCTCGTTCGACTATCCCCTCCCCGATGCGGTGTGGAACGCCTTCTTCCACGCCATCTCGGCCTTCAACAACGCGGGCTTCCTGTTGCTCGGCGACGACTTGGGAGGCTTCCATACCGACGCGTCGTTCATGCTCGTCTCCGCCGTCCTCATCATCCTGGGAAGCATCAGCTTCGTGGTCATCTCCGACATGATGGACAGCCGCCGGCGTCTGCGGCAGTTGACCTTGGACACCAAGCTCGTGCTCGCGACTACACTCTTTCTTTGGGTCGTGGGTATGGTGGTGATCCTAGGGGCGGAATACGCCAACGAGGCCACCCTCGGCCCGCTCGGCGTCGGCGACAAGCTCACCAACGCCTTCTTCGAGTCGGTCAGCGGACGCACCGCCGGCATCTCGGCCTCGGTGAGCGACATGCACCACTACACTTGGCTGGTGTTGATGGCGATGATGTTCATTGGGGGGGCCTCCGGCTCGACCGCCGGCGGCATCAAGGTAAACACCCTCGGCGTGCTCCTCGTCTCCGCGCTCTCGACCGTGCGGGGACGGACTCGCACCGAGGTGTTCGACCGCCAGATACCGACCCGGCAAGTCGAGTATGCCGCCACCCTCGCGATGTTGGGGGTGGTGGTGGTGATGGCTCTGTGCTTCGTGTTGCTGGTGATCGAAGACGCGAGCCCCATCGCGTTGATCTTTGAGACAATTTCCGCCTTCGGAACAAACGGGAACTCGACAGGAGTCACGCCGACCCTCTCGACGGGCGGGCAGTTGCTCATCATCTTTGCTATGTTCTTAGGCAGGGTCGGCCCGCTCACCATCGCTCTGATACTGGCGCAGCGGCGGCGGCCCGTAGTTCGGTACTTTGCTCAGGAGGGCGTGCGGATCGGCTAACTGGCCGGGGCCGTCCGGCACCGTGCCGCCGGAGGAGGACTATGAGACGACAAGTGCTGGTCGTAGGGATGGGCCGGTTCGGCAGCAGCGTCGCGACGACCCTGTTTAGGCGCGGCCACGACGTGCTTGCCATCGATCAAGACGAGCGCCGCGTGCAGGACATGTTGCCTCACGTCACCTACTGCGTCGCGGCGGACGCCACCAACGAGACCGCCCTGCGGGACATCGGCATCGAGAGCTTCGATCTTGCCGTCGTCGCCACCGGCGAACAGGTCCATTCGAGCATCCTGTGCACCGTGCTGCTCAAGCGCCTCGGACTCCCCCACGTGGTGGCCCGCGCCGAGAACGAGCTCCACGGCCTCACCCTCGAAAAGATCGGCGCCGATCAGGTCGTCTACCCCGAACGCGAGTCAGGAGAACGCCTCGCCTACAGCTTGGCCTACTCCGGCGTCCGCGACTACCTCCGGCTGCAGGAAGGCTACGGGGTGAGCAGGGTCTATCCGCCGCGGGAGTTCCAGGGCAGGACGATCGACGAGGTCGGTCTCGGCCCGCGCAGCGACTCCGGCCTCACCGTCTTGGGAGTCGTGCGGGGCAGGGACATCATCCTGACACCCGACCGGTTCGAGCGTATCCGGGACGGCGACGTGTTGGTCGTCGCCGGGCTGGACGCCGGGCTGCAGGGCTTGGACGCCGTCGACGAACGCGCGCCGTAGGGCGATTGTTGCGCTGGCCTACTCGACATATAATTGACCCACCCGGCAGGTCACGTCCAGCCGAAAGGACGCCATGAACTCTCGGTTCAGTCTTCGCCGAGTGCTCGTTCCGGTGAGCGGCGGCGATTCCGACGAGCAAGCGGTACGCCTCGCCTGCTCCTTGTTGGACAAGAAGGGCACGGTCTACCTCTTCAACGTCCTTGAAGTGGCCAGAGACCTCCCCCTCGATGCCCCTCCCCGCGCCGACGTGGAACGCAGCGACGCGGTGCTCGAGGAAATGGAGCGGGTTGTGCACAGCGAAAAACGCGCCGTGGAGACCGAGGCCGTACAGGCCCGCGAGGCGGGGCCGACGGTGGTGAACGAGGCGGTCGAGCGCGGCGTCGACGCGATCGTCGTCGGCGTGGATTTCTCGAAAGCGCGCGGCGAGTTCGAGCTTGGCGCCACCGTCAACTACGTGCTCCGGCGCGCCCATTGCCAGGTCTGGCTATCACGCGGGCCGGCGCCCGCAGAGCTCGTGAACGGGCGCACCCCCGCCTCCTGAGTCCATTGGGCGGCGGGAGCCCACGGACGTGCCCGGCCTCCGCGAGACCGAAATCTAGGCTAGGACGGAACAGTGCGAGTCGTCATCATGGGATCGGGCCGCGTCGGGGCGCGGCTCGCTTCGACAATGGACGCCGAGGGGCACGACGTCACCGTCATCGATAAGGCCCAAGCGTCGCTGGCCCGGCTCCCCGCCTCCTTCTCCGGACACGTCGTCGTCGGTGACGCCACCGAAGAGGATGTCCAGAAACAGGCCGGCGTCGGCGAGGCCGACGTCTTCGTCGCCGTGACCCAAGGGGACAACCGCAATATCATGGCCGCGCAGATCGCGAAGGAACTTCTCGGCGTGCGCAGGGCGGTGTGCCGCATCTACGACCCCATCCGGCAGGAAATATTCGAAAAGTTGGGCCTGCACACCTTCAGTCCCACGATTATGTTGACCCGTCACATGCTCGATGCGATCAAGCGGGAAGACCAGGAAGGCGCGGGCGAAGCGCCCGCCGGCCCCTAGCAGGCCGCCGGGCTGAAAGGCCATGTACATCATCATCGTAGGCGGAGGAAGAATCGGCGCCATGACCGCCGCGGAGTTGCTTGCCCTGGGCCACGAGGTGCTCGTAATCGAGCGGGACGCCGCGCGGGCCGACCACGTCATCGACGAATTGGGCAGTTGCGTGGTGTGCGCCGACGGGTCCGAGGGCTCCGTGCTCGGCGACCAGGGCGCGTCGCGCGCCGATCTGCTTATAGCGGTGACCAACGAGGACAGGGACAACCTCGTAGCCTGCCAGGTTGCCAAGCACCACTACGGAGTGGACGAGGTCATCGCGCGCATCAACGAGCCCAGGAACGAGCCGCTCTTCGATCGGCTGGGCATTACCGCCGTCAGCACCGTCGAGGCCATGGTGAGCGGCCTGCTCCACGAAGCGCCGGTCCCATTCCCCAAACGGCTCATGACGTTCCGGCACAGTAGGTCCAGGCTCATCAGCATCGCGATACCCAAGGCCGCGCCCACCATCGGCAGACCGGTGCATGACATCACGTTGCCCGAAGGCGCCGCCGTCGCCCTTATCGTGCGGAAGGACGGTGCCCCGGAAGTACCGTCACCCGAGACCGTGCTGCAGGCGGAAGACGAAGTGATCGCCCTCGCCCGGCCCGAACATGAGCACCGCCTGTTGGAAGCGCTCGCAGGCGCCGGCCCATAGAGCCGCGCGGGAGCATGGTATGACGCGGCGCGTCACCTATCTCGGCCCTCCCGGAACGTATAGCGAGACCGCCGCGCTCACCTACGACCCCGGCGCCGAGCTCATCCCCTGTCCCTCCTTCACCGCCGCCGTGCTCCGCGTCGAGGCCGGCGCGGCGGACGCGGCGGTCGTCGCCATCGAGAACAGCCTGGAAGGGTCGGTTACCGAGACACTCGACCTGCTGGTCCACGGTACTGAGCTGTCGATCACGGGGGAGCTCGTCATTCCGATCACCCACTGCCTCCTCGCCAAACCGGGGACCGCGCTGAGCGACATCGAGGTCGTCTTCTCGCACACCCAGGCCCTCGGCCAGTGCCGCAACTTCATCGAGCGGCAGCTTGGGGGCGCGAGCAAGAACGCCTCGCTGAGCACCGTCGCGGCCGTCACCGACATGCTCGATTCGGAGCGCGTGGGCGCCGCGATTTCGCCGCGCCGCGCCGCCGACCTCTACCCCGTCGAGATCATCGCCGAGACCATCCAAGACCGCGCCGAGAACGCTACGCGCTTCGTGGCGCTTGCCGGGGAGGACCACGCACCGACGGGACACGACAAGACGTCCATCGCGTTCACCTTCGCCGACGAGGACAAGCCGGGGCAGTTCCACCGCGCGCTCGGCGAATTCGCCAAGCGGGAGATCAACCTCAGCAAGATCGAGTCCCGGCCCTCGAAGGAGAGCCTGGGGCGCTACGTCTTCCTCGTCGACCTCGACGGCCATCGAAGCGACCCCGCGGTCGCCGACGCGCTCGACGCCGTCCGCGCCGAGGCGACCTCTCTCCACGTCTTTGGGTCGTATCCCAAGGCGCGGACGCCCGGCTAGCGCAGTTGAGGCATCACCTTCTCGGCGAACGTGCGCGCCTGGCGCAGGTTCATCTCCGCGTCGATCGAGAAGAAGCCGACCACGACCTCGTCCACGCCGGCTTGGCCGTAGCGGAGTAGGCGGTCGGCCAGCTCGTCCGCCGAGTAGTTGCGGGGAAAGTCGTAGGAGGCTCCCATGCGGTCCTCCGACCACTGCGCCCGGATGCGCTCATCGGGCTCCTCCAAACGTCCGGTGTGGATGTAGATCACCTCGAACGGCTCGGTGCGCCCGGTCCGCTTCGCCTCGTTTCGGGCATAGTCAACGCCCGCCTTGAACTGCTCCGGCTCCATCGGCGCGGGCGACGCGAGCCAGCCGTCGCAGAGCCGCACGGCCCGCTGGATGGCCGCCTTGGCCATGCCGCCGTAGTAGATCGGGGGCGGCTGCTGCACCGTCCGGCCCAGCGTCAGCGCCTCGTCGAAATCGAAGTAGCGTCCGTGGAACGAGGCGGTGCCGCCCGCCCAGACCGCCCGCATCACCTGGATGTACTCCTCCGTCATCGCGGCGCGTTCGTCGTAGGGCACGCCCAGCGCCTCCGACTCGGCGCGCACGTGCCCCGCCCCGACGCCGAGGGAGATGCGGCCTCCGGAGAGCACGTCCATCGTCTGCACCGCCCGCGCCTGCACGATGGGGTTCCGGTAGGGAAGCACCACCACGCTCGACCCGATACGGACGCGCTCGGTGACGCCCGCCAGATAGGCCATCACGCTGTAGCCTTCCAGGAACCAGTTATTGCTGCCGTAGTACTGCTCCGGCGTCACCCGCTGGGTGTCGGCGGGCCGCCCCGTCATCCACTGATAGCGGGACCGCTCGAAACCGACCTCGTCGATGGCCCCCAACGGGGCGAGGAGGTGGTCGGCGGTCCAGACCGAGTCGAACCCCGAGCGGTCCGCCTCCCGCGCGACCGCCGTGATCGCCTCGCGGTCGCCCCAAGGCTGCGAGCTCGGAATGCTGAGTCCGATGCGCATGCGTCACCTCCCTGGAGACCTTGCGTAGCTCCGTCGGCTACACCGGGACTTCGTAGATGGTCACCGTCTCGTTGCGGTAGGCCACGGCAAGGTCGCCGTCGGCGGCCATGCGCTCGAACTTCTCCAAGCCCGCCGCGGGGTGGACTTTGCGCTCGTGATCGCCGACGTAGATGTAGCGGACGTTGTACTTCTCCAGGAACGCCGCGGCCTCGGAGGCGCGCGTCGTACTGAAGAAGCGCTCCACGTCCCCCATGCGCCGCTGCACCACGCCCTGCTGCTCCGGCGGGCAGTGCGCCCCCGCGTACAGACCGCAGCGCTGCTGCTGCTGGTGCCACTCCCATCCCAGCACCACCGGCAGGCCGGTGTACGTCGCGACCCGGCTCCGCAGCGAGCGGTACCGCTGCCCCAGCCCCTCCACGACCACCGGCGAGCCCTGCACGTTGTCCTGCATCCATTCCAGCGCCTCGCGCTCGGGTCGGAGCGGCGCCCACGTCTCCGTATCGTAGTCATAAAGCGACGCTTCGTTCATAAACGTCATCCCATCCCGCGTCGGAGCGATGTGCAACAGCCGCCTTTCCGACCGGTTCGGAGTGGCAAGAATTGGATAAATGAGCGCCCCGACAAGGAGAACAAGCACCACGCCCCGCCAGATCCGCCACCCACGCGCCGCCCACCCCCCCGGCAACCCCGCCGCCAGATCTAGGCCGAATCGCATGCGCCACAGGATGAAGGCTGAGGCCAGCGCCATGAGCACCCATGCCTGGAGGTAGAGTTTGAAGACCGTGTTCATCCGGCCCGTGGAGATGTTGAGGTGCCAGATATCCACGGCGACCCCGATGGCCAGCGGCGTGGCGATAAGCAAGTAGACGAAGAGTCCCACCGGCGCGCCCGCGTCTTCGGAGCGGACGGCCCGCCAGACCAGCGGGACGAGCGCGAGCAGCAGGCTCCCCAAGAAGACAATCGTCGCCATGCCGGCAGTCCAGAGCGCCGCCGCCACGATTACGTAGGCCGCCGCAAAGAATAGTCGGCCCCAGCGTGGCCGAGGCCAAGCGGGGGGGTAGGCCGGCCAATTCCAGCGCCGCCGCGCTGCCCCGGTGAAAGAGGCCAGCGCAAGCGAGAGTTCGGCTTCGCTGACGGGGGTGGGCGTGCGCTCTTCGCCAGCTTCCTCGTCGACGGCGTCCGCCCCGCCGGGGCCACCGTCCTCGTCCTGGTCTTGCGGGCGGCGGAAGAGACGCCAGGCGATGAAGCCCGCGATGACGACGATGAAGAAGCCGTGGATGCCCAGGTAACGCCAGAGCACGGCCTGGTTGTCGGTGCGCGCGATGGCGTCGGTGTAGGGGAGGAACGACTCGTAGCTCTGCTGGAAGGGTAGGAAGAAGAGATAGCCGATGGCGTAAAGCCCCGCCATCTTGACGGCGGCGAGGGCGAAGAGGCCCAGCGTCGCCTCTCGCCGCGCGGCGTACTCCGCGATGAGGACCGCGGCCCCGCCGATGAGCAGGTAGGTAGGGGCGTCCCAGCTATTCGTGGCCTGTATCGCGCCGAGCGTGAGGCCCAGCGCGATGTATGGGGGCCAAGACATCACGCCCCAACGTCCGCCCGATCCCCGCGTGCCGACGATGAACGCGAGCGCGAGCCCGACGGCTAGGACCGTCAACGGGATGACGAACAGGTGGGCGTGGGGATCGGCGAAGAGGAAGGTGAAGAAGGGGAACTCGGTGATGCCGTGCTCCCCCTCGGGCCCCAGCATGCGGCTGCTGCGCCAGAAGTCGAAGCTGCCGAAGTCCTGGTTGCGCAGGACGCGGCCCAGCCCCTGCACCATCTGCGCGGCGCCATCGAGGTTGCCGAGCACGGTGACGAAGATCGCGGCCATCACGCCCGCGGCGATCGGGGAGGGCAGGGGCGGCCCGCGTCCGGCATCGTCGAGGCGGCGCTTGACGATCGCGGCGAGGTTGTAGACGACCGAGTAGGCCGCCGCCGCCGTCAGCGCGAAGAAGAGCGGAACAATGAGAGTGATCGCGATGGAGGGCAGAATGCCGGTGAACTTGGTGAAGGCGGCGCCCATGAAGAAGCCGAAGTAGTAGTAGTTCAGTTGGCCGCCCGCGTACCAGGGGTCGTACGGCGGCATGTACGTCGACTTCAGCACGGCGTTGAAGTAGGCGAAGTCCATCGGCTTTTCGCCGCCGAGGTAGAGGTCCCACAGGTCGGGGTTCCACATGCGCACGGCGAACATGCCGGCGAACGCAACGAGGAACAGGACCTCGCCGACGATGATCACGCGGCGCTTTTCACGCAGGAATTCGAGAATCTCGCCGCCCTTACGCCGGAGGATGACCGCCGAGACTAGCCCCAGGAGCAGCAGTCCGACGAGAACGGAAAGGCGGGAGAACGAGAGCCAGTGCAAGCTGGCGAGCAGCCACGGGATATAGGCGGCGAGCAGGACGCCGAAAATCTTGCCCAGGAAGTAGCCCCGGTCGGGGAGCCAGCGGAACACCATGAGGGTTATCGGCAGCGCGAGCAGGAACGCGAGCTGCGCGGCGAGGAACCAGACCACCTCGGGAATCTTGTTGACGAAGGAGCCCCGGCTGAAGATCTCCGACCACGTCCCGCCCTCCTGCTGCGTCCGCGCGGCGGCGTCGGAAAGCAGCAGCATCTCGCCGCCGCTAGCGGTCAGCCCGGTAGGTGGCCCCCAGGGGAGGTTGTTCCGGTAGAAGGCAAGCTGTTCCTGCGGCGTCCCCTCCAGCGTCTTCTCGAAAATCAGTACGAGGGGGTGGTCGTAGACGGTGACGTTCTCGTCGGCGAAGCCGAGGTTGAGCTCGACGGTGGTCTGCTTGTACTCCCGCAGCGCCCGCGGTTCGGGCAGGCCCGGTCGGCCGAAGGTGTCGTGTTCGAGCGAGACTCCGAAGAGGTTGGGGTACGCGGTCTCGACGTGCGCGATTTCGAAGCCGAGGTCCCCACGGAACAGTGCGTGGTAGTAGTCGCTGGTGGCGGGGTAGCGCTCCGGCAGCCGCGGGATCGTGCCGTAGAGCCGGTTGCTGTAGAACACGAGGTAGTCGGCGTCGGCGAGCAGCTCGGCCATGTGTTCGCGCTTGACCGGGTTGTCGGGGTTGTAGATCTCTAGCTCGTCGATGCGGTAGCCGTAGAGTCCGTTGCGGACACCGCCGAGGCCCTCCTCCCAATGTTCCTTGACGATGGACGTATCCCGTGGGGAGGACTGCTCGCGAATCCAGTCCGCGGCGGCGGTGGCGGGGTGGGGGCCGTCGTAGATGCGCGCGAAGCTGACCGCGTAGAGCAGCGTGAGCACGAGGACGGCGCCGAGGGGGACGTAGACGAAGCGCGGCGTCAGGGCTCGGAGGAAAGGCAGGTCGGGGAGGCGGCGCTCGCGCAGGACCGTCAGCGCCTCGCTGACCAGGCCCGAGGCCATGATCGCGAGAAGCGGCGTGATCGGCAGCATGTAGCGCAGGAACTTTACGTCAAACGCGCCGACCGTGGCGAAGTAGGGCGCCACCCACGCCAGCATGAGCAGGTGACGCGGGTCGCGGCGGCGGAGGGCGACCGCGATGCTGAACGCGAAGCCGGCCCACATGAGAATGCCGAGGGGCAGGCCCACCCCCCAGAGGGCGAGCTGCCGCACGTGGTAGAGATAGGGGGTCGTATCGATGTATTGCCGGGTGTAAGGCAGATCGGCGATGCGGCGCACCATCTGGCTCTCGTTGCCGATGTCGCCGACGTAGGTCCCGTAGTCGATCCAGGCATAGGGCTGCAGGATGGTGAAGACGACGATCGTGACCCCCGCCGACAGCAGCAGAAGCTTGCCGGCATGGAGGAGCCGGGGGACAAGCTCCGGGTCTTGCCCAACCTCGCGGGCGAGGCGCGAGACCGCCCATGCCAGCAGTCCAAGCGCCCCGCCGAGCCCAAGCACCCAGAAGACCGGCTGGCTGAACCCGACCGCCATGCCCACGAGCGCCACGGCCCCCGTGGCGAAGAGGACCGGCTCGCGGCGGTGCTCCGGCAGCGCCCACAGCGCCGCTGCGGCGACAAAGACGAAGGCGAAGGGCAGCGCGCTGAACTTGCTCGCCAGCGCCATACCGAAGAAGACCGCGGCGATGGCGAAGTGCTTGTACATCCCCCGCTTCTCGCCCTTCGAGGACAGCGCGCCCTTGCTCAGGAAGTAGAAGCCCCCCATGATGAACGTCCCCAGCATCAGGTCGCTGACGAAGAAGTGGCTTTGCTGGATGTGGAGGACGGCGAGCCCGATCATGGTCGCGGCCAGCAGGCCCTCCCACCGCCCGAAGAGCCGCCGCCCAATGAGGTAGACAAAGACCACGGTGAGGGTGTCGAGCAGCGCCGAGACGACGCGGCCGGCTTGCGCGAGCTCGATCAGCGGGGGGTTCTCAAAGACGGGCGGGGCCAGATAGCCGGCGGCCTTGAGCAGGTAGAGAGGCAGCGAGCCGTAGGGGAACCAGCCGGGGTTCCACGAGCTTCCGACGGAGAAGAGCGATCCGAGGTCCCCGATGGGGAACGTCATCTCGCTGACGCGGAGCAGGATCGCGCGCTCGTCGGGGTGGTAGAGGCCGCCGTCGTCCCAGTCCAACCCCCACAACCGGAAGAAGAGCGACAGCCCGACGAGGATGGCAAGGAGGAAGAGATCAAGCCGCGCGGCGCATGCCGCCACCGCGCGCCGCAGCGGGTTCAACTCCGGGTCCGGTTCCTGTTCGGCGTCCCGCCCCGCCGGATCGGGAGTAGACGATGAGGGCTGCGATTTCATACCCACGCTATTCTATCAGTGCGTTCCGGCGCGCTTCCGGGATTTCCGAGCCGCGCGAGCGCCGCCCGCTCCCTTGAAAGGGTCTTGCAGGCGTTACCCTAATGGCAATGGGACTCAAAGCCATTTGAGGAGACTGGCATGACACCTGGAGAACCTAGGCCCGGAGAAACCCTGGCATTCGACATTGACGACGGGACCGGGCTTCGAGTGGCCCGCGCCCGATTCGAGTCCGAATCCAGGTTTTCCTGGTCGCTGTTCGACGGCTACGACCGAATCCGGATCCTTACCTACTCGGCAGGCGTGAGCGCGATAGTCCGGCTACTTGACAGCCACGGATTCAGCGACTTTGAGTGCGTGTTCGGGTGCGAAAGCACTCTGCGCACGTTGAAGGACGTTATGGCCTTCCAGCAGGTCGCCATAGGCGACACCAGGGCCGCAATCAAGAACCTTCCAGACGAACGCCATGCCTTCATTCTCAGTCGCGTCAGAGAGGGGCAGGCCCGGTTTCGAGTGCTGCGCAAACAGATAGCCCACGCCAAACTCTACCTCCTCGAAAACACGAAGTCCGGAAGGACGCGCGCCCTAATAGGCTCTGCGAACCTGTCTGAGACTGCCTTTGGTGGACGCCAGTCCGAGACCTTGGTGTGCTTTGACGAGGACGACTCCGCCTGGGGCCACTACCTCGGCATGTACAAGTCCATAAGGGACCAGGCGTCCGATGAGATACCACTACCGTCCGAGCGAGTCGAGCACGCGGAGATAAGCCTCCAGGAGATACCAGTTCTGGACCCCACCGACCATGCGACCCTCGTGATTGACTCCACAGAGACGGAGCATCAGCAAGGTAACGTTGTCCACATAAACGTCCCCACTCAGATAGAGCGGATAGAGAAGATGAAGGCGGCGATCCCGTCTGTAGTAGCGAACATCATCCCGCCGCCTCGCAATGGGAAACAGCTGATAACTCGCGAACTCAGACGCGACATAGTCAAAGAGTACAGCCGCATCCGCGTTGTGCAATCCGAAGAAGAAGCTGACCATCGAGAACTGTCCATCGACAGGGACGCCAGGACGGTCTCCCTCTTTGGCGAACCGTTTTCACTGGAACCCGACTCCGTCGCTGCGCGGAAGGACGCGAAGCTGTTGGTCGATTTTTTCGGCAACTACGAGGGTACGTTCGAAGGCGGAATGGGAGTGGAGAGACTTCAGCGGGACTACTTCATCCTCTGGTCATGGCTCTACTTCTCGCCATTCATGTGTGACATGAGGACGCTGGCTGGCCACGACGGAGACATCTTCAGGTTCCCATCATTCGCCATAGTGTACGGCAAGCCGTCATGTGGC
The DNA here is from genome assembly GCA_965261455.1 of Dehalococcoidia bacterium. Lineage (GTDB taxonomy): Bacteria > Chloroflexota > Dehalococcoidia > SHYB01 > SHYB01 > DAOUKH01. Next base: position 2,092,708 of record OZ253453.1, read on the forward strand.
AAGTCCAGTCTGGTCGACACGCTGATGACCTCAATGTTTGGCAGGGCGTACAACATCGATAAGCGGGAGTTCACGAAAAGCAGACTCCGGGACATCCAACACGCATACAAGCGGTTCCCCGCCGTGTTCGATGACATCGGCAGGCCCGCCATTCGCAACCACGGCGAGGACGCGATCAAGGACGAGACCCCTCCGCTGGTCGCCGAGTTCCCTTGTTTCGTGCTGTCGATGAACCAGGAGCTCAAGGCCTTCACCGACCAGATTGTCAAGCGCAGCCTGATGATCTACACGACCACCGCGCTTCCTTCCTACAAGGAGAGCCTGCGGCACGAGTTGCACCTGAAGATTCAGGAGGTGCGCAGGGGGCTGTCCACCCATTTCTACCGGGAGTACCTGAAGAGGGTCTTCGTTCGACTCGACGAAACACCCATGCCCGGCGACTGGCTTGCGTTCTCATCCACCGTCTTGTCCGGATTGATCGGCGACCTGCTGGACGACAACCCGCCCAACTGGTGCGGACCCATCAAGTGGAACGACTACGCGGATAAGCGCCATGAGCGGGTCAAGGCCCAGATCGATCACCTGTTGAGGCCAGCTAAAAGAATGAAGCAGGAGGGCAATCAGCCCACAGGTTGGATACTGGAAAGCGACAAGGTAATCGTGATCGAACAGACCGACACGTTTGGGCGGCGCGAGTTTGATTGGGAAAACGTTCCCTCCACCCTCATAGACGACAACGCCAGTGTTGGGGGCCGGACGGTCTTGAACCGCCCCGAACTTGAGGAGTTTTTGGACCGGAAACTCAGCGGGCGACAAAACGGCCTGCTGTACAAGATACTGGGGAGAAGATGATTGAAGTGTGTGGGGAAGCCCACACGGGCAAGCAACGGCACTCTCGGTTTTGAATTCTGAATGGTGGCAGGCTGGTTGCCCGGTCGTGAGGGGGAACACCGCCCAATGACCGGCCCGCCGCCGGACGACCGGCCCCGCTACGCCGTGGATGTCGAGATCGGCGCCGCGGCGGGGGACGCCCTCGACGCCGCCTGGATGCGCCGCGTGGTCGAAGCGGCGCTGGCCGCGGAGGGCGTCGCCGAAGGGTCGGCGATTGACGTGTGGATCACGGGGGACGAGGAGGTCCACACCCTGAACCGCGAGCATCGCGGCGTGGACCGGCCCACGGACGTGCTCTCTTTCGCCTTTCAAGAGACGGAGCCGTTCCCCACCGCGCCGGACGAGGCGCCAAGCCTGGGGCAGGTGGTGCTATCATTCCCGCGGGCCGTGAGCCAAGCGCAGGAGTACGGCCACGCCGCCGAGTTGGAAGTAGCTTTCCTCCTTGTCCACGGCGTGCTCCACCTGCTCGGCTACGACCACGGCGGCCCCGGTGAGGAGCGGCGCATGTTCGGCAGGCAGGACGCGATCTTGACCGGCCTCGGGCTTGCCGTCCCCGGCGGGCGCTAGCGTCCCGGACGACCCATGACCGTGAGCCTATGACGGACCAGGTGTTCTACCGCAAGTGGCGGCCCCAGGCCTTCTCCGAGGTCGTGGGGCAGGAGCATGTGACCACCACGCTGCTCAACGCGCTCGCCTCGGACCGGGTCGCCCACGCCTACCTCTTTTGCGGACCGCGGGGCACCGGGAAGACGAGCATGGGGCGCATCCTCGCCAAGGCCATCAATTGCCTACGCAACGGCAAGGGCGAGCCTTGCAACGATTGCACCATGTGCGCGGACATCGCCCAGGGCCGGGCCCTCGACCTCATCGAGATCGACGCCGCCAGCAACCGGGGCATCGACGAGATCCGCAGCCTGCGCGAGAAGGTCGGCTTCGCCCCCAACGTGGCACGGCGCAAGGTCTACATCATCGACGAGGTCCACATGCTGACCGCGCCGGCCTTCAACGCGCTGCTCAAGACGTTGGAGGAGCCGCCGCCCCACACCGTCATCGTCCTAGCGACGACGGAGTCGCACAAGTTGCCCGCGACGATCATCTCGCGCTGCCAGCGCTTCGACCTGCGGCGCATCTCGCGCGCCGACGTGGTGCGCCGCCTCGCCCAGGTCTGCGAGTCGGAGGGAGCGCAGGCCACCGACGCGGCGCTGGGCCTCGTGGCCCGCTCCGCCGGCGGTTCGCTCCGCGACGCCGAGAACATCCTCGAACAGCTCGTGGTCGGCGTGGGCGGCACGATCGACGAAGACGCCGTGCGCGCCGCCCTCGGCATCGGCGGCCGCGAGCAGATGCGGGCGCTGGCCCACGCCGCGCTCGAACGCGACCTCGGCAAGGGGCTCGCGGCGCTCAATGAGGTGGCCGGCGAAGGCTTCGACCTTGCCCAGTTCCACCGCGAACTGCTCTCCTATCTACGGGGATTGATGCTGCTGAAAGCCGAGGCCGCCTCCGCCGACGATCTCTCCGCCGAGGAGCAGGAGGAGGCCGGGCCGCTGCTCGCCGCCGCCGGCCTCGACCGGATCGTGGGCGTCCTGCGGGCCTTCGGCGCCGCCGACCTCAAGGACGCCGCCGCGCTCACCCTCCCCCTTGAGCTTGCCTTGGTGGAGGTCGTCACCGGCCCCCAGGTCTCAGCGGCGCCCGCGGCACCGGAGCGCGCCGCGCCGCAACAGCCGCAGCCTTCCCGTCCGCCGCCGAGACCGGCGGCTCCCGCCGCAAGGGCGCCCGCCGCCGCGGCCCCGAATGCGACAGACAGAAGACCTCCCCCGGCGCAGCGGCCTGCGGCGCCGGCCCCAGCCCCCGCGCCGCCGCCGGCACCCGCCGCCGATCCCGGAAGCGACGCCGCTCGCCTCGCCACGTTGGAACGCCGCTGGCGGGACGTGGTGGCCGCCTCCAAGGGAACGGGGCGGATCAAGATCGACGCGGTGCTGCGCAGCGGGTCGAGGCCAATTTCCGTCGAGGACGGCACAGTCGTCATTGGCTTCACGCATCAAAAGTTTGTGGACATGCTTCGCGAAGAGTTGGACAACCCCGCCAGCCGCAAGGCCCTGGAAGAGGCGGTCGCCAGCGTGCTGGGGAGCCGGCACAAGGTACAATGCGTCTTGCAGTCCCAGCGTCCGAAGTCGGCGGGCGGCCACCTGGTCCGCGCCGCCCAAGAGGCCGGCGCGCGGTTGGTCGATGCGCCGGCGGCGCCAGGCCCTTCGACGCAAGGAGAACACACGCCTCATGATGAATAAGAACCTGATGAAGCAGGCCCAGCAGCTTCAGCAGCGCATCGCCAAGGCGCAGCAAGAGATCGGCGACCTGATCGCTGAGGGGAGCGCGGGCGGGGGCGTCGTCACCGCCGTCGTCAGCGGCGACCAGCGGCTGCTTTCGCTCAAGATCGACCCGGAGGCCGTGAGCCCGGACGGCGTGGACATGCTCGAAGACCTGGTGTTCGCCGCGGTCAACGAGGGCCTGGAAAAGTCGCGGCAGGCCGCCACGGAACATCTCTCCAAGGCCACCGGCGGCCTCAACATTCCAGGCCTGACCTAGCCGCCGGGCCTCAGAACCGCTCGCCCCGGAACGCCACGTGGACTTTCTCCCCGCCGCAGCCCCCATCGTCCGGCTCATCGAAGAGCTGGGCAAGCTGCCGAGCGTCGGTCCCAAGACGGCGCAGCGCCTCGCCTATCACCTGATCCGCGCCCCGAAGGAAGAGGCGCGCGCCCTCTCCGCCGCCATCGCCGCCGTCGTCGATCAGGTCGTCTTCTGTACCGAGTGCCAGAACATCACCGACGTGGACCCGTGCTCGATCTGCGCCGACCCCGGGCGCGACGACGGCGTCATCTGCGTCGTCGAGCAGCCGCTCGATATTTTGGCGTTGGAGAAAACGTCGGCGTTCAGGGGCCGTTATCACGTGCTGCACGGGGCCATCTCGCCGCTCAACGGGGTCGGCCCCCGCGACCTGAAGCTCGACGAGCTCGTCGCGCGAGTCGAGGCCGCCGAGGTCTCGGAGATCATCCTGGCGACCAACCCCAACCTCGAAGGCGAGGCCACCGCGACCTACGTCCAGCGCCAACTCCTAGGGAGGCCGCTGAAGATCACCCGCCTCGCCCGCGGCCTTCCCTCGGGCGCCGACCTGGAATACGCCGACGAAGTTACGCTCGCCCGCGCCCTCGAAGGCCGCCAGGAAATGGGCTAGCGGCCCCTAGCGGAAACGCGGCATCACCTTCTCCGCGAACAGCTCCATCGACCGTCGCACGCGGTCGTAGGGCATCCCGCCGAAGCTGAAGCCGATGAGCACGTTCTGGAAGCCTGACGCCTGCAGATGCCGGACGCGCTCGACGCCCCGCTCCGCGTCGCCGTAGATGAAGGCGTTCCAGTAGCCGTCGTAGTCCTGATAGCCCCGCCCGCCCGGATGCCTGTAGTTCCCCCTTACCAGTTCCTGGATGCCGGGCGGCCAGGTGTCGAGGTCGCTGGGGAAGTTCACCGAAGTGATCGATTCGCTGAACCTGGCGACGACAGGCTTGGCCTCGTCGTAGGACTCGGTGTTGGTGGGGGCTAGGTAGGAGGTCTGCATCACCGCGGCGCGTTCGAGGGTTGCATCCACCGCCGCGGCATCGTGTCCGTGGCCTGCCGCCGCGGCGCGGTAGCGCTCCTTGATCTCGGCGAAGTGCTTGCGCCCTCGATAGGCCACGTAGAAAGGAAGGCCGAGCTTTGCCGCGAGGTCGATGGTCGACTGCGAGCCGGTGGTGGCGACGTAGGCGCTGGGGTGCGGCTTAGTGCGGGCCCGGGGACGTATCGACGCCTTGGGGATGGTGAAGTGCCGCCCATCGTAGGAGAACTCGTCCTGCGTCCACGCCGCGAAGATGATCTCCAGGGCCTCGCGAAAGCGCTCCTCCGACTCGCGCTGGTCGACGCCGTAGCCCATGAACTCGCGGGGGCCGTAGCCCTTGGCGAACCCCACGTCGAGCCGGCCCTCGCTCAGGATGTCGAGCATCGCCGTCTGCTCGGCCACGCGGACGGGGTGCGACAGGGGCAGCACGTTCGCCGCCGTCCCGATGCGGATGCGCTTGGTGTGCGCCGCCACGTGCGTCGCCAGCAGCAGCGGGTCCGGCGTGATGCAGTAGCCGTGGAAATGGTGCTCCGCCATCCAGACCGCGTCGAAGCCCAGCTCCTCGGCGTAGACCATCAGGTCGGCTTCGTTGCGGTACACCTCCGCATCGGCCCCGCCGGCCGGCGACTGGACAAGAGCGAAGACAATAAAGCGCATAGCGAGCCTTCCGGGAAAGCGTCCGAACCCTAGCACGCGCCGTATAGAGGAACAAGGCAGCGGCTGGAACAGGCCGCGCCGCCCGGCGCATACTAGGGTCGGGTAGAGGCCAGAACGCGACATGCGCTATCCGTGGGCCAACATTCTGATCGGCGCGGCGCTGGCGGTCTCCGTCGTCACCGGATTCCTGACGCTGACCAGCAACCACTCCCCCTTCCTCGGCGACATGCACGCCGCCGGCAGCCTCGCCGTCGTCGCCGTGTTTTGGTGGAAGGCGTGGAACATCCGCGGCGGACTACGCAGGTGGCGCCGCCGGCCCGCCTCGACGCTGGCCTCAATCGCCCTCGCCGCAGTGCTCGTCGGGCTCGTCGTCTCCGGCGTCTACTGGAGCAACGTCGGCCCCTTCAGCTTCCTCGGCCTCAGCGGGATGACGTGGCACGGCGTCCTCGCCATCCCCGCCGTCGTCCTCGTGCTCTGGCACGTCCTCCGCCGCCTCTATTCGGTGCGGCCCCGCTACTGGGCCGAACGCCGCACCTTCCTGCGGACGGCCGCCGCGGCCCTCGGCGGGCTGGCCCTGTGGCGCATCGGCGAGGCCGCCGCCCCGTTCCTCGACCTTCCCGCCGCCGACCGGCGCTTCACCGGCTCCTACAACGCCGGCGACTTCACCGGCCACGACTTCCCCCGCGTCATCTGGCTCTCCGACAGCGCCCCCGCCCTCGACGAGTCGGCGTGGCGGCTCCAAGTCGAGGGCCAGGTCGCGCGCCCCGTCCGGCTCGACTACGAGGGCGCGCAGGGCTACGACGACGAGATCGAGGCCACGCTGGACTGCACCGGCGGGTGGCACTCGACGCAGCGCTGGCGCGGCGTCCGACTCGACCGCCTCCTCGACCGGGCCGGTCTGTCCGACGAGGCGGCGAGCATTACCGTCCGCTCGGCGACGGGCTACGAGCGGCGCTTCAGCCTCGGCGAGGCCCGCGGCTACCTGCTCGCGACGCACGTCTCGGGCGAGCGGCTCTCAAAGGGGCACGGGTTCCCGGTGCGCTTAGTGGCCCCCGACAAGCGGGGGTATGATTGGGTGAAATGGGTAACGCAGATCCACGTCAACGACACGAGCAAGTGGTGGCAGCCGCCGCTCCCGCTGCAATAGGCGACCGCCGCCGATCCGCCGCGGCCCGGGCTTGGGCCGGGGTATGGCGATGGACGCTCCGCGCGGCGAACTGGCTCAACGGTACGGCCCACGCGCGGCCCGCCGAGCCGCTCTCCCGCTGCGCCTACGACCAGATGATGGTCGTCATGGCCAAGTGAGACGACGAGAGCGTCGCCGTCGGCGGCATCTACGAAGCAGCAGGCCGCAGGCCCAAGGGCCGCCTCTAACCTAGCCGGCCGCTCCGCCGGCGGAGAGCCAGCCACCCGCCCGCCGCGAGGGCCAGTCCGCCCACAACCGCGATCACGATCCAGACCGCCGTGCCTAGGCCGTGGTCGTCATCGTCATCGGCGGGCGGCGTCGGTGTTGGGGTGGGCGCGGGCCTCGGCGCTGCTGTGGGTGTCGATGTCGGCGCGGCTGTGGGTGTCGATGCCGGCGTGGCGGTGGCTGTTGGTGCCGGTGTGGCGGTGGCTGTTGGTGCCGGCGTAGCTGTGGCCGTGGGGATCGGCGTAACGGTGGCGGTCGGCGTCGGCACTGGTGTGGCCGTTGGCGTCGGTGTGGGCGTGGCCGTGGGCCGTGGTGTGGGTGTGGCAGTGGGAACCGGTGTAGGCGTGGGAACCGGCGTGGCGGTTGGTGTGGGCATGGGCGGAGGTGTGGCCGTCGGTAGGGGTGTAGGCGTCGGTGTCGGGGGCCGGGTGACTCCCGGCGGCAAAGACAGATACTCCACATTGCTGAGGCCGTCGAACACGCCCGGCTCCAACGTGGTCAAAGGATTACCGTTCAGATAGAGGGTGACCAACGCGTCTAGGTTGTCAAACACCCCGGGGCCCAACTCCGTCAACTCGTTGTCTCTTAGGTCGAGCTCCAGCAGCAGGAAGGGGCCGTCGAACACCCCAGGCTCCAGCGAGGTCAACCCGTTGTCTGCCAGATCAAGCTCCTGAACCGAGGAGAGGGCGTCGAACATCCCGGGGGCGAACTCTGTCAACCCGTTGTCCCTTAGATCGAGCCATCTCAGCGAAGATAGGGTGTCGAACACGCCGGGCGGCAGCTCCGTCAACCCGTTGGATGACAGCCTAAGCCATTCCAGCGATGCAAGGCCGTCGAACACCCCCGGCCTTAGCTCCGTCAAACCGTTGGATGACAGGCGGAGGGAAACCAGTGAGGCGAGGCCGTCGAACACGCCAGGTTCCAGCGAGGTCAACCCGTTGGATGACAGGCCAAGGGAGGTCAATGAGGCGAGGCCGTCGAACAGTCCGGGCGACAGCCCCGTCAATCCGTTGTCCCACATGTAGAGCCGTTGCAACGAGGAGAGGCGGTCGAACACTCCAGGTTGCAGTTCCGTCAAGCCGTTGTGCCCCAGATAGAGCACTACCAATGCCTCAAGGGGGTCCAACAGTCCGGGGGGCAACTCCGTCAATCCGTTGCGACCCAGATGGAGTTCCTCCAACGAGGTAAGGCTGTCGAACAGTCTGGGGGCCAATTCCGTCAACTCGTTGTCCTCTAGAAGGAGTCGCTCCAACGATGCGAGGCCATCGAACACGCCAGGCGCCAACTCCATCAACCTGTTGTCCGAAAGATTGAGGGTGCCCAACGAGGAGAGTCCGTCGAACACGCCAGGCGCCAACTCCGTCAACCTGTTGTCCGAAAGATTGAGGGTGCCCAACGAGGAGAGTCCGTCGAACACGCCAGGCGCCAACTCCGTCAACTCGTTGTCCGGCATAGAGAGCGTCTCCAACGAGGAGAGGCCATCGAACAGTCCGGGCGCCAACCCCGTCAACTCGTTGTCCCACATAGAGAGCGTCTCCAACGAGGAGAGGGCGGCGAACACCCCGGGCTCCAACGTGCCCAACCTGGCATAGCGCAGTTCGAGCGTCGCTAACGAGGAGAGGCCGGCGAACACCCCTGCCTTCAGCTCCATCAACCCGCTGCCTTCCAGATCGAGCGTCGCCAGCGAGGAGAGGCCGGCGAAGACCCCAAGCCCCAACTCGCCCAATTCGTTCTCTGCCAGATAGAGTTCCTCCAATGAGGAGAGGTTGTGGAAGACCCCAGGCCCCAGCTCGCCCAATTCGTTGTCCTCCAGGGCCAGGGTGGTCAGCGAGCCGAGCCCGGCAAAGATCTCCGGTTTCAGTGCGCTCAACTGGTTGAACCGGAGGTCCAGCGTGGTTAGCGAGTCGAGCCCGCCGAACACCCCAGGCTCCAGTGAGCTCAACTCGACTCCCGCCAGGGTCAGCGTGGTCAGCGAGCCGAGCCCAGCAAACACCCCGGGCGCCAACATCTCTAGGCGGTTGTTGCCTCCGAAGCTCGGCTGCGTCAGCAAGTGCGGCTGCCAGGAGAGGAGGTTCGTGGTATCCAATATGGCCAACGAGGAGAGATTGAGCGTTGTCAGCGAGGAGAGACCCTCGAATCCCCCGGGCTCCAGTGAACTCAACCCGTTGCGCGCCAGGTCCAGCGTCGTCAGCGAGGGGAGTCCGTCGAACATCCCGGGCTCCAGTGAGCTCAAGCCGTTGCGCCTCAGATCGAGCGTCGTCAGCGAGGAGAGGCCGTGGAACGCCCCGGGATCCAGCTTGGCCAGCGAGGTATATTCCAGGTCCAGCGTTGTCAGCGAGGTGAGGCCATCGAACAGGCCCGGCTCTAGCGTCTCCAACCTATTGGAGGACAAGTCGAGCGTGGTGAGCGTGGTGAGACCGTCGAAGACACCGGCTCCCAGCGAGAAAGACGAGCCAAAAGACCCGTCAGAGCTATCTGACAGATCCAGCGTCGTCAGTGAGCCAAGACGGCTAAAGACGCCAGGCGCCAGCTCCGTCAAACGGTTGCCGGTGAGATCGAGCGTCGTCAGCGCTGGGAGGCCGTCGAAGACGCCCGGCTCTAGTGTCCTCAAACCGATGGCGGACAAATCGAGTGTGGTGAGCGAGGTGAGGCCGTCGAAGACACCGGCCCCGAGCGAGGGCACTTCGTTGGATTCCGGGTCATAGGGGTAGGTCGCCGCGCGGCCTAGGGTGAGTGTGGTGAGTGAGGGAAGGCCGTCGAAGACACCGGGCTCCAGCGAGATCAACCCGTTTCCCGACAGAAGCAGTGCCTCGAGCGAAGCGAGGCCCTTGAAGACGCCCGGCTCCAGTGAGGCCAACCGGTTGTTGTTGAGCGCAAGGTCTGTAACCGCCGAGAGGCCTTCGAAGTCGCCCGGCCTCAGTCGGTCGATCTTCCACCAGCTCAGATCAAGGCTTCCGTCGATCTCCGCCAAATGGGCGGCGGTAACCGAGGCGCAGTGATCGACGGCTTCGATCCTCCACAGGATGGCGTGGCGCACCTGCGGGGTCCGGCCGCAGATGCCTGCGCCGGCATGCTCCGGTGCGACGGTGGCGGGCGCCGACCTCTTAGGCGGGGGCGTAGGGGGTAAGTACACGTGCGCTTGGACGGCGCACGAAGCGAAGAGGACCGCGGCCACGGCGGCGTGTCGGCCAAGCGTGGGTTTCAACAGGAGACCTCCGCACTAAGGACGTTAGTGCGCGCCGGAATGTTCCATCCGCCCCCGCCGCGCGATATGAGGAGCCGCTTTAGCCGATTTCGAGGACGCCGCGGGCGACTTCGCCCCGGTCGAGGGCCTGGAAGGCGGCGTTGACGTCTTCGAGAGGGAAGCGTCGGGTGATGAGCTCGTCGAGCTTCAGGCGGCCCGCCTTGTAGAGGCCGAGCAGCTTGTTGAACTCGATGTGGGGGCGCGCGGTGCCGTACATCGAGCCGATGATGGTCTTCTCCATGATCAGGTCGCGGGCGTCGAGGGTCACCGGCGTCCTGACCGGAGCGTGACCCACCCACACCGTGATGCCGCGGAAGCGCGTGCAGTGCACGCTCTGCACGAAGGGCTCCTCGACGAGCCCGATAGCCTCGAAGGCGTAGTGGACGCCCTTGCGCCCGGTGAGGTCCTTGATGCGCCGCACTGGGTCTTCCTTCGCCGAGTTGACGGTGTGGGTTGCGCCGAACTCGACGCCCATGTCCAGCTTGTTGTCCAGCACGTCGACGGCGATGATCGTCGTCGCGCCGGCGATACGCGCTCCCTGGATAACGTTGAGGCCGACGCCGCCGCAGCCAAAGACGGCCACCGTGCTGCCCGCCGCTACCCGGGCGGTGTTGATGGCCGCGCCGACGCCGGTGGTGACGCCGCATCCGACGAGCGCCGCTTGGGGGAACGGGATGTCCTTGTCGATGGGCACGGCGGCGACGTCGGGGACGACGGCGTACTCGGCCATCGTGCCCACGCCGGCCATCGGATAGAGGGTGACGTCTCCCGCCGTGGGGTTGCTTCTGGCACTGGGGGAGCGCTCACAGAGATTCGGATAACCGCTCTCGCAGCTCTCGCAACGGCCGCAGTTCGTCTTCCACGAAAGCACCACGTGGTCGCCCTGGTTCACCCCTTGCACGTTGGGGCCGACGGCCTCGACGATCCCCGCTCCCTCGTGGCCGAGGATGCTGGGCAGCGGCACGATGTCCCAATCGCCCTTCACCACGTGCCAGTCCGAGTGGCACACGCCGCTCGCCATGATCTTGACCATCACCTCGCCGGGCCCGGGGTCCGGCAATTCGACGGACTGCACCTCGACGGGCTTCTTCACTTCATACAGGACGGCGGCTTTCATGCAATGGCCTCCTCAGGAGCGGCGGGGAATGTGAGGGATTGTAGACGGCGCGGCGGCTTCAAGCAAAGCGAGCGCTCAGCCCCGCATGAAGAAGCCCAAGGGCCTGCGCAACGTCGCGACGACGCCGTAGGCCAGCTCGTGGAGTGGCCATAGTGGGGGCAGGCTGAGGAGAGCGGCGATGGGGGCCAGCCGCGTGAGGCGGGCGGCCCGCCGCATCGCCTCGCCGCCGTGGTACTCGACGCCCTCCGGTGTCACGAAGTGGAAAGACCGGCGCACTTCTTCAGGGGTCAGCGATTCGAGGAGGCCGCTGCCCGGCAGCTCCGTGAACGGCATGATGATGACGGGTGTCTTCGCCATGCCGATCAGCCGCCTCACCGAGGCTGCGCAGAAGGCTCAGTCGCCGTCGTAGACCAGCACGTGCGTCTCCGGCGGTGTTGCCGTGTGCGTCGGGCTCCGCCAGCGCCACAACGCCCCGAAAACTCCTCGAAGCAAGCCCCTCGCCTCCGTACCGTCCTTACCGCCCAAGGATAGCACCGGCGCCGCGATGGGCGTCCCTCCCGCCCGTGCTACACTCGGGCTGCTCTGGGCGCTCGTCATGTCCGACACTCGCTTCTACAAGACGGAGGGGATCATAGTTCGGCTTATCCCCATCGGCGAGGCGGACCGCGTCGTGACGCTGTTCACGCCGCAGCATGGCAAGGTGCGGGCCGTGGCCCGCGGGGCCCGGCGGGTGAAGAGCCGCGTCGGCGGCCATGTCGAGCTGCTGGCCCGCGTCCGGGTCCTGATCCGCCGCGGCAAGACGCTCGACGTTCTCTCCCAAGCCGAGACCATCGACAGCAATATCGCGCTGCGGCAGGATCTCTGGCGCACCACCTGCGGCCTCTATATGGCCGAACTCGTCGACCGCTTCAGCCGTGAGGAGCTGGAGAACGCCGACCTCTACCAACTCCTGCGCCACTGCCTCAGCGAGATGGCCGAGGCGCCAAGCCCTGATCTGCTCACGCGCTACTTCGAGGTGCGGATGTTGACGCTGACCGGCTTTCGGCCGGAGGTCTTCCGCTGCGTCCAGTGCGGCGGTGACTTGGCCCCGGCGGCCCAGGCGTTCAGCCCCGCCGCCGGAGGCGTCATCTGTCCCGCCTGCCGCGGCGGGGAGGGCGCCGGCATCCGCGCCATGAGCCTGAACGCGCTCAAGGTGCTGCGGCTCTTCCTCCGCTCCGACCTCGACGCCGCGATGGGCGTGCGGGTGCAACGGGACCTGGCGGTTGAACTGGAGCATCTACTCAGGCAATATATCCGCTACGTGCTCGAACAAGACATGAAGAGCACCGATTTCCTCGACCTGCTCCGCCGGCAGCGGGAAGCGCTGCCCGCGTCCACGTCCTGAGGCCCCGCGAGGCGCTCGTGTTCCGAAAAATCCTAGTCGCGAATAGAGGCGAGATCGCCCTGCGCGTCATGCGGACGTGCGAGGACATGGGCATCGGCATGGTCGCGGTCTTCTCCGAGGCCGACCGTCTCTCGCCCCATGTCGTCTACGCCGACGAGGCCTATCTGCTCGGCCCGCCGCCGCCAACCGAAAGCTACTTGAACTTCGACCGCATCCTGAGCGTCGCCAAGCAGTCCGGCGCCGACGCCATCCACCCCGGCTACGGCTTCATCGCCGAGAACGCCGACTTCTCCGACGCTTGCGCCGACGCGGGGCTCACCTTTATCGGCCCCAACGGCAAGATGATCCGCCAGATGGGCGACAAGCTGGAGGCACGGCGCATCATGGAGCAGGCCGGCGTCCCCGTCGTTCCCGGCGGCGACACGCCCGCCGACGCACTCGAGGACGCCTTGGCCCTGGCCGAGCGCATCGGCTATCCGGTGCTGGTCAAGCCCTCCGGCGGCGGCGGCGGCAAGGGCATGCACGTCGTCCACGAGGCCGGCGGCATGGAGGACGCGCTGCGGCTCGCGGCCAACGAGGCCCGGTCGGCCTTCGGCGACCCCACGGTCTACCTCGAAAAGTACCTCCAGCTAGTGCGGCACATCGAGATTCAGCTTCTACGCGACAACTTCGGCAACGTGCTCCACCTCGGCGAGCGCGAGTGCTCCGTCCAACGCCGCCACCAGAAGATCATCGAGGAGAGCCCCTCCGTGGCCGTCGATGACACGTTACGAGCGGGCCTCGTCCGCGCCGGCTTCGACGCGGTGAACGCCGTCGATTACCTAGGCGTGGGCACCGTCGAGTTCCTCCTCGACGGCGACGGCAATTTCTACTTCCTCGAAATGAACACCCGGCTCCAGGTCGAGCACACCGTCACGGAGATGGTGACCGGCCTCGACCTCGTGGAGCAGCAGGTCAAGGTGGCCAGCGGGCTGGAACTCGAACTCTCCCAAGAAGACATCCACTTCAGCGGCTGGTCCATCGAGTGCCGCATCTCCGCCGAAGACCCCTACAACCGGTTCATGCCCAGTCCCGGACTCATCGAGATGCTCTACGAGCCCGGCGGCCCCGGCGTACGCGTCGACACCGGCGTCTCCAAAGGCTTCGAGGTCCCCATCTTCTACGACCCCATGATCGCGAAGCTGATCACCTGGGGCACCGACCGCGACCAAGCACGGCGGCGGATGAAGCGGGCCCTGCGCGACTATCAGATCCTGGGCATCCACAACAACATCCCTTTCCTGATCGCTTTGATCGAGCAGCCGGACTTCATCTCCGGCGACATCCATACCGGCTTCCTCGAAGAACACGTCGATCTCTTCGAGGAGCGCCCCAAGGAGAACGCGGACCTCGCCGCCGTCGTCGCCACCGTCCTCGATCATCAGAGTAAGGGCGCCCGCAGGAACGGCGGCTCCGCCGCTGCTCCCAACGGGAACAAGACCTCGGCGTGGCGGCAGGGCCTGCGCAGTTGGGACCGGCCATGGCGGTAGAGCGCTTTCGCGTGCTCGTGGACAGCGAGCCCTACGAGCTGACCGTCGAGCAGCAGGACGGCCGCCTCGTCGTTAAGTCGGACGAGCGGGAGTGGACGGCGGACTTGCAGCAGTTCAGCGGCACGAATCTCGTCTCGCTGATACTCGACGGACGCTCGCTCGAGTTTCTGGTCGACCGGACGGGCGACCGTTACTCCGTGCTCCGTCTGACCGAGCGCTACGACGTGACGGTGCGTCCGGCGTGGGCCGCCGCGCAGGGCGGCGGCTTTGGGGACGACTCGACCGCGGAGGTCAGCATCGAGAGCCCCATCGTGGGCGTGCTCGTCGACGTCCAGGTCAAGCGCGGGCAGGCGGTCAGCAAGGGCGACCTTTTGCTGGTGATCGAGGCGATGAAGATGCAGAACGAGATCCGCGCGCCTCGCGACGGCGTCGTCAAGGCGCTCAGGGCCAAGGCCGGCGACAAGGTCTCGATGCGTCAGCCGCTGCTCGTGCTCGCTTAGCCCCTCGCTGTCGCCATCCGCGCCTCGCGCCACGACGCGGTCGCCAGAATCGCCGCCGCCGTGAGCCCCGCCATGCCGGCGGTGAGGTACATGACCCGGAAGCCGGCCAGCTCCAGGATGAGCCCCATGATGAAGCCGCCGCCGAAGAGGCCAAAGTCGACGCCGAGGGCAAACGTGGCCGAGGCCGAGCCCAGGCGCTCGCCGCCGGCCTTATCGAGGAGCAGCGCATGAAGGCCGGGTTGCACGAATCCCGACCCGAGGCCGACCATCGCCGCGCCGATGGGAAGAATCCACGGCGTCTGCACGAGCCCGATGAGCATGGTGGCGGCGGACATTAGGACGAACCCCGGCACTATCGAGTAGGCCCGTGGGAACCGGTCGAGCAGCGGGCCGGCGAACAGCCGGGAGAGAATGATGAACACCGCGAAGACGGTGTAGTACGAGAGGCCGACGTTCGCCACGCCGAGCTCCTCGGCGTAGACGGGCACGAAGATGTTGAGCGCGACGAAGTTCAGCACCATGAGCAGGTTCAGCGAGGCAGGCAGCATGACCTTCCGGTTGATCGCTTCCTTGAGGCGTCCGAGAACCGAGACTTTCAGCTGCTTCACCGGTGTGTAGACTTCGGTGATCCGGCGGGTGAGCATGATGCAGACCAGGCCGATGACGCCGGCGGTAAGGAAGGCGGTGGCGAAGTTCAGATCGGCGCCGCCCACGTCGCTGCCACTGCCGGGGTACCAGCGGCGCAGCTCTTGCTCGAAGCCATGGAGGAAGTTGGCCTTCAGGATGGCGACGCCGAGCAGCGGCCCCAGTGCCACGGCGAGGTTGTTGGCCATGCCCCAGTAGCCCATCATCTGGCCGCGCTTCGAGGCGGGGGTGATGTCGCCGGCGTAGGCCAGCGAGGCGGTGAAGAAGAGCGAGATGCCGGCCCCGCCGGCGAGCCGCGCCGGCCACAGAAGGACGGTGTCGGAGACCAGCCCGTAGCTGAACGAGCTCGCGGTGAGGAGCACCGCGCCCAGCGTGATGTAGCGCTTGCGCCCCTGCTCGTCTACGAGCCGGCCGGAGAAGGGGCGCAGGCAAATCGAGATGATGCTCGATCCGCCGAGCAGCGCGCCGATGAGGGTCGGCGTGCCACCGAGCGCGTCGATGAAGATGGGGAGGACGGGAAAGAAGAAGATGAAGCCGGCGAAGAAGGCGAACGTGGCGAAGAAGATATAGAGGAAGTTGCGGGTGAAGACGCGCTCGCCGGAGACCACCGTCGACCGGCTCATGCCCCAACCGCCTCGGCCCGAGCCCGCATCGCGGCGTACCCTCGAATTCGCACCAGCGCCATATTCACCCGGCCCCCGCGCGAACGGCGCGGTCGGCCCGAAGGAATCTAGCCCATATCAACCGCCCAGGGCAACGGCCCGAGGGATACTGGCGAAGTTCGGGGGCCTCCCTAGCGTAGTGCGGCAAAAGACAAAGGACGGAAAGGTGGGATTGTCGTAGACCAGGCGGGCGTGAACAGAGAGCGGGGACGAGACTGTCCGGCTAGCTTGCGGACGAGGTCGGTGAATGAGCGCACACGGCGCGGCGTCTCTACCTTCAGACCAAGGCCACGACAAAAGCGGCGATGACGACCATGATCGGCGTCAAGCAACCGCCGCCGCCCTTCTTTTCTTGTTCCTGAGAGCGACGGGACTTGTCTTTGTTTCCCGTGAACATCTCGATTAACTTCCGGAACAGCGCGATCATGATCATGGGGCACCGTTTGGGGCTGTGGTGAGCTTCTCGGCAGCGCCAGCGTACTCCGGGCGCGGGCAAGACAAAAGGGTATGGCGCGGGGCTCCTGGACACCGGCGGTCGATGAAAGGCCGCTAGCGTATCGGCTTGGACTCTACGAGGCCGCCGTAGGGGAGGAGGGCGTGGACGAAGGCGCCGGCTGGGCCGCCGGCGATTACCACGTTCACATCCTCCGGCGTCCGCGCGCTGCCCACGCGGCGCTCGTCGTCGCCGGGGCCGGGGGTCCCGCCGCGGGCGGCGATAGGGCTCGCGTTGGAGGGCCAGCCATGCTCCTTGGCCCAGCGGACGGTGCGGGTCGTCTTCTCGAAAAAGGCGGTGCGGATGTCGGCCTTAGTCCAGCCATCGCGGACGAAGTGCTCGGCGCACTCGGGCGGGATAACGAGCACCGAGAAGGCCTTGGCAACGTGGCCGCCTTCGGCGAGATAGTGGGCGATGGTCTCGACGATGGCTTCGGCGCCGTGGTCGGCGTGCGCCGATATCTGGAGGTGCCCCGCGGTGGGGAAGACCGTCACCACGCTCTGGGCGGCATCGAAGCCGCGCTCGACGTGGAGCGGAGCCAGGGTGGGGAAGTCCTCTTCGTTCTCGACGATATGGTAGCCGGCGTACTTGCCGGGCTGGCCCATCGTCGAGCGGTCGAGGATGTCGCGTCCGGCGAGCTCGCCGTGGCCGGCGCCGGGCACCGATCCCATCACGTTGATCTGGGCCAGCCGCACGGCGCGACCGATCGAGGAGTTGGCGCGGTTGCCCGGGCCCAGGACGTTGCCGCGGTAGTTCATCCCCAGTTCGTTGCGGATGGGGCCGTTGACGACGAAGCCAACGGCCATGCCGCCCGTCGAGGCGTTGCCGCCGTGCAGCCCGATCCTGGGGCTCGCCATGGCCTCGATGATGGCGAGCACGACGGGGAAGTACTCGGGCAGGCACCCGGCCATCACCGCGTTGATGGCCAGCTTCTCGACGGTGAGGACGCGGCGGCGCTCGTAGTACTCGCCGACGACCTCGCCCGGCGGGCGTCCCGACGCCTCGACGAAGCGGGCGACCCGCTCCTCGGTCGGCGGGATGATAGGCAGACCGTCGGTCCAGCCCCTTGCGTGGTAGAGCTCGACCGCCGCTTCGAAGCTATCGACGTCGTACTGCGCCGCTGAGAGGGGTTCCAAGATGCGCCTCGCTTCAGAGATGGCGCGAGCATAAGGACGCCGCCGGATAGTGTCAACGCAGCGGGGCGCCCCTGAGGGGGAGGCGGAGCACGGCCTCGCCGGCAACGGGGGTGGAGCCGTCGTCCTTCTCGATCCACACGTCGCAGCGGAGCATACCGGCCCCGTTTTCGATCCAACGCTCGCGGACGAGGCCCTTCGCCGTCAGCCGCTCGCCTGGGTGCGTCTGGGCGTGGTTGCGGGCGGCGATCTTGCGAACGGCCCCCGGATCGCCGGCGAAGCGGACGAGCATCTGCTCGATGTAGGCGACCATGAGGGGCGCGGTGACCAGCACGTCGCGGTAGCCCTCGGAGAGGGCGTGGTCGCGGTCGTAGTGGATGCGGTGCGCCGTCCACATCGCGACACCGAACAGGAAGAGCGTGATCTGTGTGGGCGTCTTCACCAACGGCCCGATCTCTTGGCCAAGTGATGTCGTCTCGTAGCTGGTCGTCTCGATCATGGCGCTACCTGAAGATGAGCGTCTTGATTTCGACGGCGACTTGCTCGCCGCGCTGGTTGGTGTAGCTCTCGCGGTTCACCTGGAAGATCAAGCGGCCGCTGCGTCCCTGCTTCTCGTAGATGTCGAGGACGGTGGTCGTGAGCGTCAGCACGTCGCCGGGGCGCACCGGCTCGAAGACCTCGACCTCCTGGCCTCCCGCCATCGAGCGGCCGTACACGCCGGGGACGGAACGGTCGGGGTACTGGCCATCCTCTTGCAGCGCCGATTCGGGCAGGACCTTGCGTAGCGGGACACGGTAGAACATGCGGGGCGCGATGATCCCGCCGTAAGGGGTGCGCTTGGCGTATTCCTCGTCATGGTAGAGCGGGTTCCAATCGTCCGTGCCCGCCAGGTACTCGCGTATCTGGCGCAGCGATACCGGGTCGCTGACCTCGACGGTCTCATGCCCGATCCAGCGCGTTGCCTCATCGGTCATGTAAGGGAGCTCCGGCATGTCGGCCTCCTTGGGGCGAGCCGCGGCGTTCGCTAGAACTTTCACGGGGCTTGCGGTAAGCTTCCGGCGGTTCTGGGGGCTTCTCTTCTATGCCAACAAGTTCGGGGCAGCCGCTTTCCGGCCTCAAGGTCCTTGATTTTACCTGGCATTTGGCCGGGCCGTATGGGTCGAAGCTGCTCGCCGACTATGGCGCCGACGTGGTCAAGGTCGAGCGCCCCGGCGGGGGCGACCCCGCCCGCCGCTACGGCCCCTTCCCCGGCGACCAGCCCCATCTGGAGCGCTCCGGCCTCTTCCTGCACGTCAACACCAACAAGCGCTCGATCACGCTCAACCTGGCCGACGACTCCGCCAAGGCCATCGCGCTCGAGCTGGCCCGCGACTCGGACATCGTCATCGAGAGCTTCTCGCCCGGCGTCATGGACGCCTTCGGGCTGGGCTACGAGGCGCTGCGGGCGGTCAATCCCCGCCTCGTGATGTGCTCGCTGAGCTCCTATGGGCAGACCGGCCCCTACCGCGATTGGAAGGCGACGGACATGACGATGTACGCGCTGGCGGGCTCCCTCAAGACGATGGGGGTGCCGAGCCGCGAGCCGCTCCGCAACGTCGATCACCTGACCGAGTACCAGGCGGGGAACATGGCGGCGATGGCGGTGATGGGCGCGGTGGTGCAGCAGCACTGGGCCGACGAGGGGCAGTACATCGACGTCTCGGTGTACGAGGTGGCGGCGGGCAGCGCCGACCGCCGGCTCACCTACGCGCTGGGGTGGCAGTACACCGGCGACGTGAGCGAGCGCATGGAAACGCAGCACATGGCGCTCCCCGCGGGGAACTTCCCCTGCGCCGACGGCTATCTGAACTTCATGATCTCGCCGCCGCGGCGCTGGCCCAAGCTGTTCCACATGCTCGGACATCCCGAGTACATCGAGGACGAGCGGATGAAAGACGCCTCCTTCTGGGAGACGCCCGCGGCACAGGAGCTGGTGGACGGCCTTCTCTACCCGTGGCTCATGGAGCGCACCAGGGCCGAGGTGGTCGAGGCGGGCCAGGCGCAGCACCTGCCCGTCGCGGGGATGAACACCCCCTCCGAGATCCTGAACGACCCGCACTACACCGCGCGCGGCTTCTTCGTCGAGGCCGACCACGCCGAGGCGGGCCGCATCCCGCATCCGGGGCCGACGATGTTCCTCAACGGAGGCGGCTGGGAGATGCGCCGCACCGCGCCCCTCCTCGGCGAGCACAACCGCGAAATCCTCTGCGGCCGCCTCGGCCTCTCGCTCGGCGACCTTGCGATCCTCCGGGGCCAGGGAGCGATTTGATGAGCGGCCTGCCGCTCTCCCGCATTCGCATCCTCGATTTTTCGCTGGTCTGGGCGGGGCCGTTCGCCGTCATGATGCTCGGCGACCTGGGCGCCGAGATCGTCCGGGTCGAGTCGCGCCGCCACCACATTACGAACACGCGCGGCTTCGTGCCCTGGCCGCCCGACAAGGAGTTCGTCGCCCGGCTGGGCCACATGGCCGGCGGGTACGTGGACAAAGACCCTGCGGGGAACCCCTGGAACCGCCACGCGCTCTTCAACAGCCTGGGCCGCAACCGCCGCTCCGTCGTCGCCGAGATCGGGACGGAGGAGGGCCACCGGACCGTCGAGGAACTGGTCAAGGTCTGCGACGTGCTCATCGAGAACAACTCGATGGGCATGATGGCGCGCCACGGGCTCGACTACGAATCGGTGCGCAAGCTCAATCCTTCGATCATCTACGTGACCATGCCCCTCTACGGCCTCACCGGCCCGTACCACCAACACGTCGGCTTCGGTTCGCAGGGCGAGGCGACGGCCGGTTACCTGTTGCTGCGCGGCTACGAGGATGACGGCCCGATGACGAACCACGGCTCGAACCACATGGACGCGTCGAGCGGCATTGCCGCCGCTTACGCCACCCTGATGGGCATCTACCAGCGCGACCGCACCGGCGAGAGCCAGTTCATCGAGGTGTCCCAGACCGAGCACATGACGCATCAGGTAGGGGGCGCTCTCATGGACGCGGCGATGAACGGGCGCGACCGGACGCCCATCGGCAACCGCGACGAGTTCCGCGCCCCGCAGGGCGTCTACCGCTGCCGTGGCGAGGACCGGTGGGTCGCGGTGAGCGTAGGCCGCGACGAAGAGTGGTTGGGTCTGTGCAAGGCGCTGGGCCGCCCCGATCTGGCGGACGATCCCACCTACCTCGGCAACCTGGCGCGCCGGGTCCGACACGACGAGATCGACGCGATGATCTCAGCGTGGAGCGCGGACCTGGAGGACCGCGACGCCATGGAGCGCCTCCAGGCCCACGGCGTGCCCGCCGGCATGCTCTCCGACGACGCCGACCCCTACTTCGACCCGCAACTCGAGGCTCGCGGCTTCTATCGCGAGATGGAGCAGGCGGCGTGCGGCCGTCACCGCTACCCCGGCCACGTCTTCCAATTCGCGGGCAAAGAGTTGCGCTTCGAGTCGCCGCCCCCGCTGCTCGGCGAACACAACGACTGGGTCTACGGCGACCTGCTTGGCATCCCCGCCGCGGAAATCGAGCGCCAGAAGGAGCTCGGCCTCATCGGCGAGGGCTACCTCCCGACCGTGAAGTAGGGAACCCGCTGCACGCGCGATCGAACCCTAAAGCATAAGGAGAACGACATGACGCTGAACAATAGAGGGCGTGAGCGAGTGTCCGATAGGAAGACGGCGGCGCCGACATGGTACGTGTACATCTTAGAGAAGACTGATGGGAGCTATTACATCGGACAGACGAATGACCTGCATACACGCTTGGCCGAGCATGAGGTCGGTGGCGGTGCGAAGGTGACGGCAAAGGGCGGCAACCGGTTGGTTTGGTTCAATCAAACACACGACCGGGATTCCGCCTTGAAGATGGAGCGGCGGTTACAACGTGCGTATGAGCGGAAGCCGGAGAGCATCGCGGAGCTCTCTGACAGGTTCTCCGGCCTCGCGCGGCTGGTGGTCCCAGAGAAGAGCCTCGCTGAGCTTCAGGAAGAAGAGCTTGAGTACCAGATCGAGATGGGGCGCTTGTGGCATCTGGTTCCGGTCACCGTGACCTTCCCGACAGCTGTTTGTGGCTGGACGGGAGGGCCGAGAGGGGACCTCTACGGAACGAGCGATTGGGACGAATTGGCCAAGAACGATCACGTTCACGAGGCTGCGCACGCCGCCGGCGGCGAGGCCGTGGGCCGTGAGTCTTGTCCAAGCTGCTTGGCCTTGATGCCTGCCTGATGCGCTAAGCGGCGGAGACCTTAGCGGGCCAGGGGTCAGGGTCGACTGCCGGACGACAGAACCAGCGGGATCGAGACCAGTTGGTTCCCCGGCGGCGTCTCGATGCTGTCGAGGGGACTAGGCGGCGCGACTGGCCAGCCGCTTTTTTCCATCTCGGCTACGTAGTCCCGCAGCACGTCCTCGGCGTTCAGGATGGCCTCGTCTATCGTGTTCCCCATCGCTCCGACGCCGAGGTCTGGAAAGACGACGCCGTAGGCCCCCTCTTCCCCGTCAATGAGCGCCGGAAAGGTGACCACGCTAGCCTTCGAGGTTGTAGAAGTCGACGGCGTTGCGCCCGCGGATCTTAGCTCGGTCTTCCTCGGGGACGCCTTCGAGGTTCTCGTTCAACATCTGGACGAAGCCGGGGTAGAAGGCGTCGGGGTGGGGGTAGTCGGAGCCCCAGATGATGCGGTCGGCGCCGAGCCAGTCGATGGTCATTTTCAGCGCGGCCTCTTCGGGGTCGAAGGAGATCCACCAGTTGCGCTTGAAGTACTCGCTGGGACTCATCTTCAGGTGCGGAAGGGTGTGGCCCATGTGCTCGAAGCGGCTGTCGAGCCGTTCGAGGAAGGAGACGAGCCAGCCGCCGCTGCTTTCGAGGATGGCGAGCCGCAGGTCGGGGAAGCGCTCGGGGACGCCGCCGATGATCGTGCCCATGGCGGCTTGCATCGAGTCGACGGGGATGTTGAACGGCGTGCGCATGAAGAGGAGCTCGGGCGTGGGCCCGATGATGTCGAAGTAGCGCGCCGAGCCGTACATGGTGTCGCCGGGGAAGGGGTGGAAGCCGACCGCGACGCCGAGCTCCTCGCAGGTAGCCCAGAAGGGGTCGAAGCTCTTGTCCCACCAGCGGACCTCGGCGTTGGGGAGGGTCGTCCGCAGGAATACGGCGGGGAAGCCGAAGTCCTTCTTGCAGCGGCGCACCTCGTCGCAGGCGGCCTCGACGTCGTGGATGGCCACGATGTTGGTGGCGCCGTAGAGCCGGGTGGGATCGGCCTGGCACCATTCGTGGAGCCAGTTGTTGAGCGCCGCGTTGAGCGCCATGTGGTATTCGCCGTCAGGCACCCAGGCGAGCGCCGAGGTGGGGTAGAGGACGGAGGCGTCGATCGACTCCTCGTCCATAACCAGGAGCCGCCCCTTGTTGTCGACGATGCGGGGGTCCATCTTCTCGAACATCGTGCTGGAGGACTTGCCCTGCGCCAGGTCTTCCTTGCGTTGTACGCCCATGAGTCCAGTCATCTGCGTCTCGTTGGGGCGGGTGAAGAGCGGCGTGCCGAACTGCGGGCACCCCTCGGACTGCCAGTCGCGGCCGGCCCAGGCGTTGCCGTTGCCTGGGATGCGGTAGGGCGCCTGATCGCGCCACTTCGGGTCGATATAGGGGCGCAGGTCGTTCGGCTCGACGAAGTGGCCGTCGGCGTCGACGATCTTCAGCTTCACACGGGTCTCGGTGGTCATAAGACTCCTCCGCTGCGGGCGCTTTCCCCACGGGTCCGGCTCTTGCGCGATTCTAGGTTCGGGCTCACTGGGGTGTCAACGAACGAACGCGGGCGTGGCGGCATGGCCGCCCCTGCGGGACCCTCACTCCAACTCTCTCCCTCAAGCAGGGAGAGAGGGCCGGAGGCGCTTAGCGCTCCGCCGGCAGCATGTAGAAGCCGAGCGCGGCGGCCGCGTAGCGGTCTTGGCCTTCCGGAGAGAGCGCGGCGGACGCGGATCACTCGACCAGCCGCACCGTCCAAGCCCCGTCCGCCTGAATGGCGAGCACGTAGCTGCCGTAGGGCAAGTCGTCGGGGCCCTTGTCGGCATTCCCCGAGGCGTAGACGTTCACTGGACGTCTACGGTTCGTGAAGGACGAGGTCTGTGGCGGTATCAGCTGCTGCGGCGTCCCATCCCAGGCGATCAGCCGGGCCGAGAACTTCGACCCAGCGTGGGTAACCTCGAAAATGAAGTCGCCGGTGGACGGGTTCGTGCTGGTCAAGTTGAACGGTCCGATGACCTTGTCGCCGGTTCCCGTCGCTGAGGTGATCGCGTTCGCCGCCAAGGCCGGAAGGCCGACCCGCACCTGCCAGGCGCCTTCACCCTCGACTCGAATCTTGAACGCCGCGATCTCCTCGGTATGCTCCTCAAACGTGTTGTTGCGGTAGGAAAGTGCGCGCACACCCTGATAGGGACCGTTTGGACGGTCCGTCGTCAAGAGCCGTTCGTAGTCACCGCCGATAGCGTCGACGACGAATATCCTAAAGGGGTCTGATCCCTGATATCTGACGTCGAAGAGCACCGGCGACCCCGACCCTGTGTAGACGAAGGGAAGCATCGTGGTCTGAGGACCGGCGCCCGAATAGTCCTTAAGGGTTTCCACGAAAGCGATATCCTGCGCCGACGCAGGCGTGGGCGTGGCGCGGGGCGTCGGTGACGGCGTGGGCGTGGGTGTATTCGTCACGAGCGGCGTGGGCGTGGGCCGGGGCGTCGGCGTGGGCCGGGGTGTGGGCTGTGGCGCGGCCGTGGGCTGTGGCGCGGCCGTCGAAGCAACCCCAGAAATGACTTGGACTGACACCACCGGGCCGACGGAGAAGAAGGTTGGCGTTTCGGCCGCCACCTGTATGGCCGCGCGTCCGCTTATCGAGATACGGGCGTTCCGGGTTAGCGTCAAGGCGAGAATTCCGTGGGGTTCGATTTGGGTTAGCGTGTCGGCCGGCAGGCCCGGCACGTAGGCGCCGAAGCGCGTCCCGCCAGGGGGTGCTGCTGAGGCCAGTAGGAGCAAGCCTCGTGACGTTAGCTCGCGGAGCGCCGTTTCGGGATCGAGCGGCCCGCTTGGCTGTGCCGTGGCCGCAATGTCTCGCGTAAGAATGGTATTGCGGGCGAGTTGAACGGTTGCCACGCCGCTTGGCGGCGACCACGTTCCCGTGGACGTGAGCGCCTGGAGGCTCAGCGTCGAACCGATTCGCGGACTACTCGATTCGAGGCTTACATCGAGCCGGTATTGATCGGGGGCGAGCCCATCACGGCCCGTCCTTGTCTCCCCGATCACGACGTCGCCCTCGTCCAACGCGCGAACCATTGTCCCCGACGAGGCGGGTTGCCCATCGAGGGTTACCCGGCCAGTCAGCACGCTCGCGCCCTGGGCCGAGACCGCCATCGCCAGGGGGATCAGCCCCACGAACAGCGCGATAACGGCAAAGGCGACTACGAGCCGGCGCTTCGTCAAGGGGAGCATACGGCGCTACACGCCCCTGATGGCGTCGCGGATTTCCTTGTTGTCGGGGAAGCGGCCCTTTTCGGTTTTGGAGAAGACCGGGGCGCCATCGAGGGAGACTTCGAACTGGCCCTTGCCGCCGGGCGTGAGGGTGACGCCGCTCAGCTTGCGGGAGAACTCTTGAAGCATCTTCTCCGCCAAAATGGCGGCTTCGGGAAGATAGCCTCACTCGTTGCAGTAGACGATTTGAAGGTGCGGCTTGGTCACCGCGCGGCTCCCTCGTAGGGCTTGGCCTCCGACCACAGGTCTTCGAGGCGGCCCTCCCCGTTCTCGAAGGCGGTCTGTAGTTGGGAAAGCAGGGACTCGTCCATCTCGAAGAGTTGGTCTTGGCCGACAGTCCAGCAGATTGGCTCGACGCCGTACTGCTCCCAGCGCTCCCAGTAGGCTTCGAGGCAGACGTAAGGGGCGTCGCCGGAATCGTCCCAGATGCGGCGCGCGCCGGGCTCGCCCCGGGAGGCCTTGATCAGCACGACGTCGCCTTTGGCCATCGCGCCTACGACCCCGCCCACTCCATGTTCTCGTTGCGCACCCAGCCACCGGAGGCGTAGGTGCCGCCATCGACGTGGATCGTGATGCCGGTGAGGTAGGCCGACATGTCGGAGGCGAGGAAGACGGTGGGGCCCGCGTAGTCGTCCTCGACGCCCTCCCTGCCGGCTGGGATGCTGCGGGCGCGGCCGGGGCGGCCGGGGGTCGTCACGCCGATGCCGGTGGTACCCGGCGTGGGGGTGGCGTCGGGCGCGATGGTGTTGAAGCGAATGCCGTGATGGCCCGCCTCCAAGGCCATGGTCCGCGCGAAGTTCTCCATCGCGGCCTTGCAGGAGGCGTAGACGGCGAAGCCGGGAGCAGCGCGGTAGGCCTCGATGCTGGTGACGTTGATGATCGAGCCGGCGATGCCGAGCCGGACCATCTCGTCGACGACCGTCTTGGTGCAGTAGTAGGTGGTCTTGAGGTTGATCCTGACGAGGGCGTCCCAGGCGTTCTCGCTCTCCTCGACGAAGTCTTTGCGGAAGCCGCCGCCGACGTTGTTGACGAGGCAATCGACTCGGCCGAACCTGTCGATGGTCGCCTGGACCATGGCCTTGACCTGGTCGAAGTCGCGCACGTCTACGGTGAGGGCGAGGGCTGAGCCGCCGGCGGCCTCGATGTCGGCGGCGGTCTGCTGGGCGGCTTCGCCGTCCTTGTCGGCGATGACGACGCCTGCGCCGAAGGCGGCGAGTCCGCGCGCGCAGCCTCGGCCGATGCCCATGGCGCCGCCGGTGACGATGGCGGCCCTACCGTCGAGGGATGCGAGGGATTTATCGAGGGCCATTGGGGTGCTCCTTCAGGGGCCCGCGGGTGGAAAGCGAGTCCATGATAGCCACTCGGCGGCGCATTGCAAGGAGTCGCCCCGCGGGCGCCCGCCGCGCCTGGGCCCGCTCACTCGCGGGGAGTTTGGGGAGGAGACGGGCCTGGCGGCGCGGCGGCGGGCCCGCCATCCCCGCGTGCCGCCGGACGATTACCCGTTCTTGGAAAGATCGCCAGTTTCCCATCGCTCGTATGGGCTGCCGACGGCTGGTATAGCCCTGGGTTAGGGGTGGGCCAGGGGTACACAACAGCCGGGTTCTGGGCTGTTTTTGGGGCTTTTCGGTCTCGGCGCGCGGTCCGGCGGTCCGGGGAGGGAGTCCAACGGAAGAACGGGAAGGGGCTCGTGGGCGCCAGTTCCGCACTAGGGGCGCTGGTTTTCGCCAATTCTGCCAGTTTTGCCAGTTCTTGCACCCGTGGGCGCGTCGTGGGCCGCGGGCTCGTGCGGTATATGTCATAGTGTGGCCAATGTCGGCCCGCATCCACTCACTCGCGGCGGTGGCCATGAGTTTCGTGCTCACGGCCATCGTGACGGCGTCGCTGTGGCCTGCCGCGGGGCCCGCCAGCGTGCAGGCCCAGCGGCAGGCGCCGGTTATTCAATCGGTGGACCCTGGGGAGCCATACTGTGTTCTGCGGAACTCCCCGCGCCGGTGGGAGCGGCTGCTGACGATAACCGGCCAGAACTTCGGCTCGGAAGCCGACAGCCTCCTGCACTTTCGGGTCATTGGCCAGGGGAGCCCGTCCTTCCACGTTGGACCGGAGGCCGAGTGGGCTAGCTCGACCGAGATCAGGGTGGACATCGCCCGGATCGCGCACCAACTGCCGGACGCGGACAACGTCTCCGCTCTCGTCAGGATCACCAACGCTTCCCAAACGCCGGTGTCGGACTGGTCCCCGGCGTTCGCCATCGCGACGGATGCGACAGCGTGCGGGGCCGAGCGGCCTCCGCCGGCTTCGCTGCCACCGTCAGAGTTTTTGCCGCCGGGCATGCCGGTACGGGGGGAGCCGGGCGACCTGTGGGCCGACATCATCCTCGGCAAGCCGGACTTTTCGGAGATATCCCCCAACGAGGTCGTCCCACACAAGGTCTTCAATCCGGGGGGCGTTGTCGTAGACCGGTCGGTTGACCCCGGCAGGGCGTATGTCTGGGACTCGGGCAACAGCCGCATCCTGGGAATCGATCTCGCCAAGTGCTACGCCGGCGAAAGCCCCTGCGCTGCCGACATCGTGCTGGGGCAGCCGTCGGGCTACGACCACTCAGCATGCAACGGAGACGGTGGCTTCCAGAACTTCCCAGCCCGCGCGTTGGCGGGCCCGGACACGCTATGCGGGATGCCCGACACGGCCCTCAGCCCGAGCGAAGAGCACACGTACGTCACGATGGCGGTCAACGACGATGGCGACCTGTACGTCCCGGACTCACACAACAACCGGATCTTGAAGTACGAGAGCCCTTTCGAGAATGACACGATCGCCGATCAGGTCTGGGGGCAGGATGACTTCACGGGCATCCTGTGCAATCAAGGGAACTTAGCGGCGCCGACCGCCGAAACCCTGTGCTTTCACTCCTACACCAACCGGCTGAGACTGAACCGGTACGGCAACGGGGCCGCAGTGGACGGCGAGGGGAACCTGTGGGTGGCGGACAGCGGAAACAACCGTGTTCTCCGGTTCCCCATCGATCTGAGCACGGGCGAGGCCGCGACTACCGCGAACCTGGTCCTAGGCCAGCCCGGCTTCACTACCGCAAGTCCGGGGACCGGCATCAACAGGATGCATGCTCCCTCAGCCGTTGCGATCGACCGGGAAGGTTCGGTCTACGTGGCCGACACGGTTAACGACCGGGTCCTGGTCTTTGAGCCGCCCTTCGTATCGGGCATGCCGGCCAATAGAGCGTTTGGGTCTGGATTCGATCGCCCGACGTCGCTAGAAATGCACCCCGGCGGAGAAGCGCTGTGGGTCAACGATACCGGGAATTCCATGATCGAGCTCTGGGAGCTACGGAGAGGCGTGGTGTCAAGCGTGCTGGGGAAGGAGTCCTACGAGCCCAACGGGAGGTGCGGTCCCGCCTTTTCGGCTCTTCCGGGACGTCCGAACCTCTGCGACGCGGTGGGGGGCATTGGCACAGACCGCCAGGGCAATCTCTTCGTTTCACTTACGCAGTACAGTCAGGACGTCTTTCGCTTTCCCGACCCCATCTCGGAAGGCGGCAGCGCAGCGCTCATCCAGCCCGACCGGCGTCTCTTCTCGTCGAGCGGCCGACAGTATAACCAAACGGGAAGCAAGGGCCTGGACTCAGCGCGAGGGATCGCCGTGTGGGGAGACCAACTGATCGTATCTGACATACGGCGGCTGATGTTCTGGAACGGGCTCGACAGGCTGACGAACGGGCGCCCCGCCGACGGGGTGGTGGGCGACGAAGCCTTTCCCAGCAGATGGGCGGACTGCTGCGGCAGGATCAAGGCAGACGCGGCTGGTCGGCTGTGGGTCCTGGGCTTCGAAGGGCGTGGCTACCTTGACGTCTATCAGCTCCCCTTGACCGAACACTCGGTTCCGATACACACCCTGTGGAAGGAAGAGGCCGACTTTCCGGTCCTTGGCACTGAAGACCGGATCGTCTTGGGGGCCCGCATCTTCGGCATCGCGCCCGTAGGCCATGGAGAGTTCCTCTGGGTGGCCGATACGGACAACCACCGCGTCGTGCGCATCCGTGACCCGCTCACCGACCCTGTGGTGGATGTGGTCCTGGGGCAAGACAACGCCCGCGGCACCCGGTGCAATCAATGGGTGGAACGGGAAGCGCACGCCGGCCTCCCCCGCAGTATCGCCACCGATGACACGCTTTGTTTCCCCGGCGCGCTGTCGATCGACCGGCTCGGCAACCTCTACGTTTCTGACCACTCGCTGGAGATAGAGGGCAATCAGCGGCTCCTCATCTTTTTGGCGGGGTCGATCCCTACCCGCAACACATCCGCCATCTTCGCTCCCGACACCGCGAGGATTTTTGAGGATTCCGCTATCCAGGCGGCGGGGCTTCGATTTCCCCGCTGGACACCTGAGGACATGATCGACATCACTCGGCTCTGGTCGGGCACTGCGGCGACGTGGGAAACGGCATTCGACAGTTGGAACCGGATGGCGGTTGGCTACAACGCCTATGCGGGAGCGAGATTTGTCGGGCTGTACGACGACCCGCTCGGGCGAGACCCGCTTCCTACTTCCTATCTGTACGACGTCGGCTCGATGCCGTACACGGCCACCTTTGACGACCAAGACAATCTGTACGTGGGCGACATCAATCGCAGCAGGGTGCTCGTCTATTTCAACCCGTTCGGCGGCCCGTCAAACCCGGCGAGGGAACCTGCGCCTGAATCGCCCCCAGGAGGGGCCGCCCCCGTCCCCGAGCACCCGATCGCCATCACTTCGGTCGACCCTGGACCCCCATACTGTGTCCTTCGCGGCTCGACGCGTCCGAATGAAAGGTCCCTGAATCTCAGCGTCGAGGGTCTTCCGGAGCAGCGCGACCTCTGGTTGCATTTCCGCAGGGTCACGGTGCGGCACCGGGAGTGGCTGCACCTCAGCGGCGCATTCGTGAACCATGACGGATCACGGATTACGGTCCAGAATACCGGGCTCTGGCGGCGCCTGTGGCCGGACATTGAAAAGGCGGTTCTCACCGTCCGCATCATGGACCGGGACGGCACTCCCCTTTCCAACTGGTCTCCGGCGTTCCAGCTCGCCAACGATGTCCAAGCCTGCGGGGCTGTCCGTCCGGAACCGACCGCGACACCGTCGCCGACGCCGACGCCAACGGCGACGCCCAGACCGACACCCGTGCCGTCGGTGACGTCCACGCCGATTCCGACGCCGCAACCGACGCCAACTCCGGTACCGACGGCGACGCCCGCACCAAGCCCGACGCCGACGCCGACTCCGGAGCCAACCCCAACGCCCCTACCGACGGCCACGCCCACACCAACGCCGGCGCCGACTTCAACTCCGCTACCAACCCCTACGCCGGTCCCGACACCCGCTCCTACGCCAAGCCCCACGTCAAGCCCGACGCCATCACCGGCTCCGACGGCAACGCCAACGGCGACAGCGACGGCGGCGCCCACGCCTACCCCAACCCCGGCGGCACCCACGGCGCCCGACGACGACGGCGGAGTGAATATGGGGCTCGTCGCGCTTGTGATCGTGGGGGCGTTGGGGGTGGCTGGATGGGCCTACGTCGTCATCCGGCGGCGCAGGCGCGAGGAGTAGTCGGGTGGCCTGCCTCGACCCTCTCTCAGTCTCTCCCGGGGGGAGAGAGGTTGATGGTGCTCTCCCAGCGGAGACCTTTGGGTAACTCGGCGGGCGGGCTTCAGCAAGGTCGCGCGGCCCCCGCCTCCCCCCGCCCTCACCCCAACCCTCTCCCAGCGGGAGAGGGGGCCGGCGGGGAGCGCCCTTCGGGCGCGACGCGCCTGGCGGCGCGTGCCCTCTCTCAGTCTCTCCCAGGGGGAGAGAGGTTGCGGAGCGGGCTTGATCGGCTTCGATAACCCGCGGCGGTTGAAAGGGGGCCCCTCATCTCAATCTTCTCCCGTGGGGAGAAGAGGCAAGACCTCCCCGGCCCCACCCATGCTTGCCTGTGGGCGGTTGTGCAAGGGTCTCCAGGGGGAGAGGTTGATGGTTCTCGCCCTGCGGAGAGCTTTGCGTAACTTGGCGGCGGGCTTCAGCAAGGTCGCGCGGCCCCCGCCTCCCCCCGCCCTCACCCCAACCCTCTCCCAGCGGGAGAGGGGGCCGGCGGGGAGCGCCCTTCGGGCGCGACGCGCCTGGCGGCGCGTGCCCTCTCTCAGTCTCTCCCAGGGGGAGAGAGGTTGCGGAGCGGGCTTGATCGGCTTCGATGACCTTTGGTGGTTGTGAGGGTGCCCCTCATCTCAATCTTCTCCCGTGGGGAGAAGAGGCAAGGCCTCCCGGCCCCACCCATGCTTGCCCGTGGGCGGTTGTGCAAGGGTCTCCAGGGGGAGAGGTTGATGGTTCTCGCCCTGCGGAGAGCTTTGCGTAACTCGGCGGCGGGGTTCAGCAAGGTCGCACGGCCCCCGCCTCCCCCCGCCCTCACCCCAACCCTCTCCCAGCGGGAGAGGGGGCCGGCGGGGAGCGCCCTTCGGGCGCGTCGCGCCTAACGGCGCCTGCCCTCTCTCAGTCTCTCCCAAGGGGAGAGAGGTTTAAGGTGCTCCTCCAGTCTCTCCCAGGGGGAGAGAGGTTGATGGTGCTCTCCCAGCGCGAGAGGGCGTAGGGCCCGTGGTATGATTTGGGCCATCTCTAGGAGAGCGTGATGATCCTCGACTTTGCGCGAGGAAGCCAGGCCGAGCCCCGCGGCCACGCGCTGGCCTACGCGTCCAGCCTCACCGAGCCTAACGCCGTCTACGCCGCGTATCTCGTCGTGCCGCCGATCTCGATCGACTTGGCGAAGTACATGCCGCCGATGTTTGCCGAGAAGATCTCGCTGGCGGACGCGGAGAGCGTGTCGGCGATCCCGCTGCCGCCGGTGCCGGAAAAGGTGGAGAGCGTCGACTATGTGCTGCGCCTCGCCGAGGCGCGGAACGACGACGTGATCAACCTGGGGGCGCTGGACACGTCGAACGTGCACCACATGCTCTCGCAAGTAAGTCAAGCGGCGCAGGCATACCTCGACCTGTACACGACGTTCATCAAGGGGCTGCGCGCGACCGCCGAGCCGCCACCGGCGCCGACGGCCATCGGCGAGAGCGTCGAGGACGTGCTGGCGAGCTTCATGACCGAGAAAGAGAAGCTCGGCGAGATGTCGAAGCTGTTGGGGAAGGTCCGCTACGCGATCGAGGGAAACGACCCGGCCCTGGCGGACGAGGCCCTGGCCGAGGTGGCGTCGATGGGGGCGCGCCTGACGGGGGTCTACAAGATAGACCGGCTGGCGGCGGCGGCGCGCATTCCCGGCGAGAAGGGCCGGCGGCTGACGGAGCTGCACATCCGGCGCTGCTACTCGATCTGCGACGAGGACTACCAGAGCGTCGACGTGATCGACGCGGAGATCAGCGCGCTGGAGTAGCCGGCCGGCCGCGGGTCAGACGCGGACTTGGGTCACGCTCAGGATGCCCGTCATGGCGCGGATTTCGGTGAGCGCCGCTTCGGGCATGGCCTCGTCTAGCCCCAAGACCATCATGGCGCGCTCCCGCGAGGCCTGTCTGCCCACGTCCATCGAGCTGATGTTGACGTCGTGGGCGCCGGCGACGGTACCGACACTCCCGATCAGGCCGGGCTGGTCCCAGTTCTCCACGAAGAGCATGTAGCCTTCGCCGACGGGAGCATCGACGAGATACTCGTCGACCGAGACGAGCATGGGGCGACCGATCACGCTGGCCCCGGAGATGAGCTTCGGCCCCGCGCTGGTGTTGAGGGCGACGGTGAGCAGGCTGCGGTAGACCTCGGGCGAGGCGATCTTCTCTTCTTTGATGATCAGGCCACGCTGCGCGGCGACGAGGTCGGCGTTGACCACGTTGACGCGTTCCTCGCTGATCGGAGCGAGCAGCCCTTGGATCACCGCGGCTTTGAGGACGAGGGTGTCGTACCGGGCGATCTCGCCGGCGTATTCGATATGGACCGACTCAAGCTGGCCCGCCGCGAGCTGGGTGGCGAAGCGCCCGACAGTGTGGGCGACGTCGACGTAGGGCGCGATGATGGGCAGCGCCTCGGGATTCATCATCGGAGCGTTGACGGCGAACTTCGCGGGCTTGCCCGCGAGCACGTCGATGATCTGCTCGGCCACGTCCACGCTCACCTGCTCCTGGGCCTCGCGGGTGGACGCGCCGAGGTGGGGGGTGACGATGATGCGGTCGCTTTTGAGCAGCGGCGTGTCGGTGGCCGGCTCGACGGAGAAGGTATCGACGGCGGCGCCGCCGACGTGACCGCTCGACACGGCATCGAGCAGGGCCTGCTCGTCAACGATGCCGCCGCGCGCGGCGTTGATGATGCGGACGTCGGGCTTCATCTTGGCGAACTCGGCTGCGCCGAGGAGCGTCTGAGTCCCGGCGGTGAGGGGCACGTGGATGGTCAGGAAGTCGGCCTGGGCGAGCATCTCTTCCATCGAGACGAGCTCGACGTCGATGCGGCGGGCGTACTCCTCGGAGACGAAGGGGTCGTGGCCAATGACGCGCATCTCGAAAGAGTTGGCGCGGCGGACGACCTCGGAGCCAACTTTGCCGAGGCCGATGACGGCGAGGGTCTTGCCGCGAAGCTGCACGCCGGTGTGCTCGCTGCGGGCCCAGCGTCCGGCGCGCATCGACTGATCGGCCTGGGGGACGTTGCGGGCCAGCGAGAGCATGAGGGCCATGGTGTGCTCAGCGGCGGCGATGACGTTCGAGGCGGGGGAGTTGACCACGAGAACGCCGCGCCGTGTGGCGGCGTCCACGTCGATGTTGTCGACGCCGATCCCGGCCCGCCCGACCACCTGAAGCCGCTCGCCTCGCTCCAGCAGCGCCGCGGTAACCTGCGTCGCGCTGCGTACGACGAGGGCGTCGTAATCGCCGATGCGTTCTTCGAGAGCGGCGGCGTCGAGCCCCGTCTCGACAACGACCTCGAAGCCGGCGCGGCGAAGCAGATCGGTCCCCACCTCGGCGACTGGCTCGGCTACGAGGACGCGCATGGTCACCCCGCCCTGGCCGAGCGCTCCGCCCCAACGGGGGGACCCTGCAGCCGCGCCAAGCAGCGCACCACCGCCTCGACGGCCTCTTCGAGGTCGCGGTCGTCGATGAGGCCGAGATGGCCAATGCGGAAGATCTTGCCCGAGAGCGGGCCCTGCCCGCCGGCGAGGTCGACGCCGTAGTCCCGCCGCGCCATGGCGGAAAGCTCCTTCCACGAAACGCCGTCGGGGAGGCGGACCGAGGTGACGGTGTTGGAGGCGTGGCGCGGGTCGGCGAAGAGCTCGAGGCCGGCTTGCTGAACAAGCCGACGGGTGAGCGCGCCGTAGTGGGCGTGGGCGGCGTGGACCTGTTCGACGCCGCGGTCGAGGATGAGACGAAGGCCCTCACGGAGGCCGTAGAGGACGGAGAGGGCGGGTGTCCACGGGGTCTGGCCGAGCTCGGCGGAGCGGAGGGCCTCGACGAGGTCAAGATAGAAGCGCGGCATCGACGCCTTCTCGATCACGTCCCGGCCGCGGGGACTGACGCTGACCATGGCGAGGCCGGGGGGCGCCATCCATCCCTTCTGCGAGCCGGAGACGGCGACGTCGATCCCCCATTCGTCGACGAGGCAGGGAATCGAGCCGATGCTACTGACGCCATCGACGACGAGGGTCCGGTCGAATTCGCCCTTGATGACGGCTGCGAGGGCCTCCAGGTCGTTGGTCACGCCGGTGGAGGTCTCGTTGTGGGTGACGAAGACGACGCCGGCGTCGGGTTCGGCGGCGAGGACTTCGCGGACCTTGGCGGGGTCCGCGGCTTGGCCCTGCTCGAAGCGGGTCAGCGCGACGTCGGCGCCGTAGGCCGAGGCGATCTCGGCCACGCGGTCGCCGAAGACGCCGATGGAGATGACGACGGTGCGCTCGCCGGGGGAGAGTGTGTTGACCACGGCAGCTTCGAGGCCGCCGGTGCCGGAGCAGGTGAGCACGACGACGTCGTGGCGGGTGGCGAAGACGGTCTTGAGGCCGGCGGAGAGCTCGGCGGCGAGCTCGGCGAACTCGGGGCCGCGATGATTGATCATCTGGCCGCCCATGGCTTCGAGGACGGAATCGGGCAACGGCGTGGGCCCGGGGGTGCGGAGGTTCAACGCGGGTCTCCTGGTGGAGCGTCGGGGCGGAAAGGGGATGGACGCGAGTGGGGAAATTCTAACACACGGCCTCCCGTTGACGGCCTCGCCACGATGGGGGCGCTGCCGGGGAAGAGGGCCGTCGCCGTCTAGCGGGGAACGACGCGGAGGAAGCGGCGCTTGCCGGCGCGGACGACGGCGCCGGCGGCGGCGGCGGTCTCGACGGTGTCGGGGCCGACGCGGTCGTCATCGATGGCGACGGCGCCCTGACGGATGAGACGCCGGGCCTCGCCGTTGCTCGCGGCGAAGCCGGCCTCGACGAGCAGGTGGACGAGGTTGATTCTGCTCAGGTCGTCGACAGCCACGGCGGGGATGTCGTCAGGGGCTTCCTTGCGCTGGACGACGCGCTCGAAGTGGGAGGCGGCGCCGGCGGCGGCCTCCGTTCCGTGGAAGGCGGCGACGATCTCGGCGGCGAGGCGCTTCTTCGCCTGCATTGGGTCCACGCCGGGGCCGGCGAGCTCCGCGCCGGGGAGGTCGGTGAGGAGCTCGGCGTAGACGGGCACTAGCTCGTCGGGGATCGACATCGTCTTGCCGTACATCTCTTCCGGCGGGTCGGTGACGCCGATGTAGTTGCCCAGGCTCTTGCCCATCTTCTGCACGCCGTCCAAGCCGACGAGGAGGGGCACGAGGAGCACCTGCTGTGGGCGTTGTCCCTCAATCTGCTGAAGCTCACGACCAAGGAGATTGTTGAATCGCTGATCGGCGCCCCCGAACTCGATGTCGGCGCGCACCACTACCGAGTCGTAGGCTTGGAGCAGGGGATAGAGGAGCTCGGTGACGGCGATGGGCTGGTTCCCCTCGTAGCGCTTGGCGAAGTCGTCGCGCCTGAGCAACTGCGCCACGGTGAACTTGCGGGTGAGCTTGATGACGTCGGTGAGATCGAAGCCGTCGTACCACTCGGTCTGACGGCGCACCTCGGTCTTGCGCTCGTCGACGATCTTGAAGAACTGGTCGAGGTAGGTCTGGGCGTTGCGGGCGACCTCGTCGGCGGTGAGCATGGGGCGGGTCGCCGACTTACCGGAGGGGTCGCCGATCTGGGCGGTCCAATCGCCGACGATGAGCACGACGGTGTGGCCGAGCTCCTGGAACTGGCGGAGCTTGCGAAGCCCGACGACGTGGCCGAGGTGGATGTCCGGCGCGCTAGGGTCGAAGCCCTGCTTCAGACGCAGGGGCTCGCCGGTCTGGAGCAGGCGGACGACCTCCTCGCGGACGATGACGTCGGCGACGCCGCGCGTGAGGAGGCGGTCGATCTCGGCGGCGGTGGGGACGCGGGCGCTCACCGGGGGGCCTCGGCGGCAAGGATGCCGCGGGCCTGCTCGACGTCTTCGTCCATCCGCTCGATGAGGGCCTCGACGCTGTCGAATTGGAGCTCGGGGCGGATGCGTTCGACGAAGTCGAGAGAGAGATCGGCGCCGTAAATTTCCTCGTCGAAATCGAGGATGAACGTTTCGACGGTGCGGCCGACGACGTCGAAGGTGGGCCGCACGCCGACACTGGTGGCGGAGGGGAGGGCGCGACCGCCGACATGGGCGACCGTGGCGTAGATGCCGTCGGCGGGGAGGGCCATGCGCGGGGCCGTCTTGAGGTTGGCGGTGGGATAGCCGAGGGCCCGGCCGCGTTGGTCGCCCTTGACGACCTCGCCGGTGAGGCGGAACGGCCGGCCGAGGAGCTCGGCGGCTTCGCTCACCGCGCCTTCGGCGAGGCGGCGGCGGGCCTCGGTGCTGCTGACGCGGACGCCGCCGGCGACGTTGGGGCCGACCTCGGTCACCTCGAAGCCGATCTCGGCGCCGAGCTCGCGCAGCACGTCGAGCGTCCCCGCGCGGCCCTTGCCGAGGGCGAAGTCGGGGCCCGCGACGAGGTGGCGCATGGACAGGCTGCCGCGGAGCGCCGTGACGAAGTCGCGCGCGGTGAGCTCGGAGAGCGCTCGGGTGAAGTCGATGGGGACGACGCGGTCGACGCCCGCCGCTTCGAGCATCTCCAGGCGGCGCTCGAAGGGCATGAGGTAGGTCACGTCCACGTCGGGCCGGAGGACGGTGAGGGGATGGTTCTTGAACGTCACCACGACGGCGGCGAGGCCGCGGGCCGCGGCGACGGTCCGGAGTTGCGCGAGCAGCCCGAGGTGGCCGCGGTGCACGCCATCGAAGACGCCGATGGTGACGGCGGCGGGCCGGGAGGGGCTCGGGCCGGTAAAGTCAGGAAGGTCGCTCATCGCCTCGTGGATATTCTGCCATCACCGGTGTTGAAGGGCCACGGGCGGAGGCGCGGCGGCCTATCTCCCCGGCTGGGCCCTCGTGCCGGCGGGGACGGCCCCGGCGGCGACGTTGGCCAAGGCGCGGACCCGCTCCATGAGCAGCGCGAAGTTCTCGAAGGTCAGGGACTGGCCGCCGTCGGACTTGGCGTGGTCGGGGTCGGGGTGGACCTCGACCATGAGGCCGTCGGCGCCGGCGGCGACGGAAGCGGCGGCCATAGCCGGCACAAGGTACCACTTGCCGGTGCCGTGGCTGGGGTCGCAGACGATGGGGAGGTGGCTGAGCTTCTGGACGACGGGCACGGCGGAGATGTCGAGGGTGTTGCGGGTGGCGGTCTCGAACGTCCGGACGCCGCGCTCACAGAGGATGACGTTGGGGTTGCCCTGGTTGAGGATGTACTCGGCGGCGAGCAGCCATTCCTCGATGGTCGAGGCGAGGCCGCGCTTGAGCATCACGGGCTTGCTCTGCGCGCCGGCGGCATCAAGGAGGTTGAAGTTCTGCATGTTGCGGGCGCCGATCTGCACGATGTCGGCGAACTCGGAAACGGCGGGCAAGTCCTCGATGGTCATGGCCTCGGTGATCACGGGGAGGCCCGTCTCGTCCCGCGCCTTGGCGAGGTATTGGAGCCCCTCGACGCCGAGGCCGCGGAAGCTGTAGGGCGAGGTGCGGGGCTTGAATGCGCCGCCGCGCAGGATGTTCCCGCCGGCGGCCTTCACCGCCCGCGCCGTGTCGACGACCTGCTCCTCCGACTCGACGGAGCATGGCCCCGCCATGACGGCGAGGTCGCCGCCGCCGATCTTGACGCCGCCGACGTCGACCACGGTGTCGGCAGGGTGAAACTCGCGGCTCGCCAGCTTGTAGGGCCGCGAGACCCGCAGGATTTGGAGGACGCCGTTCATTCCCTCGAACGCGCTCTCGTGGTCGCGGGTAATCGTGCCGAGCACCCCGACGATGCTCCGCTCCGCTCCCTCGACGACGCTGGGGCGGAGCCCCTCCTCGACGATGCGGCGCTTGACCGCGTCGAGGTCCTCTTGGGATGCATCGGCTTTCATCACGACGATCATGGCTTACTCCGGTTCCGTGTGCCCTTCGCGCGGTGTCTCTGTGGCGAGGCGCTTCCCTATAGTGTATTCGATGCGTCTCCGGCGCCGCTCTGATCGGGGCGGAGACGCTGGGCTTCCTTGAGATAAACGTGGACGATCTCGGCAGCGGGCTTGTCGGTGTTCACCAGGAGCAAGACGCGGAGCACGCTCCCCAGCGCGCCGGGCACGTCCATCTCGTGGCCGCAGAGGAGGGGGACGTCGGTCCAGCCGAGCTCGCGTGCGCCGGCGGCGGGGAAGTCGGCGTTGAGGTCGCGGGTGGTGGTGAAGAAGGCGCAGGCCACAGCATCGCGTTCGAGGCCGTTGACCTCCATCATCCGGGTGAGGAGCACTTGGGTGTTGGCGCGTATGGACTCGGCGGTGTTCTCCTCGATGGAGGTCGCGCCGCGGACGCCACGGGCGGTCATGACCGTTGCTCCGCGCCGCTTAGGTCGGCGATGAGCGCCCGCACGCCCTCGGCGCCGCCTTCGGTGATGGCGTTGATGACGGCGCTGCCCACGATTGCGCCGTCGGCGAGCTCGCCCACGGCGCGGACGTGTTCGGCGGTGGAGATGCCGAAGCCGACGGCGAGAGGGAGGTCCACGAACTTGCGCACACGTCCCACGAACGAGGCCAGGCCATCGGCCAGCCGCTCCCGTGAGCCGGTCACGCCCGCCAGGCTCACGCAGTAGACGAAGCCGGAGGCGACTTCGCTCGCCTTGCGGATGCGTTCGTCGGTACTCGTGGGGGCTAGGAGAAGAATCACGTCGATGCCGCGGGGGCGGCAGACCTGTAAGAGCGGCGCGGCTTCTTCGGCGGGGAGATCGACCACGATGACGCCATCGATTCCGGCGCCCGCCGCCCGCTCGGCGAAGCGGTCCAACCCGTAGGACAGCACCGGATTATAGTAGCCCATGAGCATAAGGGGGACAACGGGGTAGCGCTTCCGGAGCGCGACGCACGTCTCGATGCAGGTATCGAGCGTCACCCCATGTTCGAGGGCGATCTGGCTGGAACGCTGAATCGTGATGCCTTCGGCGAGCGGGTCGCTGAACGGGACGCCGATCTCGAGCATGTCGGCGCCGCCGTCGAGGATCGCGGCGGCGAGGGCCTCCGTCGCGCCCGCCTCGGGGTAACCGACGGTGACGTAGGCGATGAGCGCGGGGCGGCCCTCGGCCTTGGCCTTGGCGAACCCGTCGGCGATGCGGCTCATAGGCGTCCCGTCCAGGCCTCGAAATCGGACGACAAGGTTACCGCGACGACGACGCCGTTGTAGACGGCGTGGGCGCCCATCGCCAGGGGCAGCGAGCGAGTCCGCAGGAAGACGAAGGCCAGCACGAGCCCGATGAGGAAGATCGGCGCGTAGGTGATCGGACGGACGTGCGCCAGCGCGAAGAGCGCCGAGCTGAGCAGCGCCGCCTTGACCGGCGTCATGTGCCGGGCGAGGCCCTGCAAGATGAAGCCCCGGAAGAAGACCTCCTCGACGAATGGGGCCGCAATGATGGCGAGCGCGCCGGCGGCGGCGACCACGCCGATACGACGGTCGTCGAAGATTTCGAGTTGGAGGTCGTCGCTCCAACCGAGGGCGTGGATGACTGCGCCGTAGGCGACCACGATGGCCAGCATCGCGAGCACCGCCGCGGGAATAGTCCACAGCGGGCCGCCGCCGCTCCAGGGCCGCAGCCCCAGCGCCGACCAGGAGCCCCCGCGCCGCCGGACGGCCAGCGCCCAGACGATGCCGATGAACGCCACGTGGAGCGCGCCGGTGAGCGCGAGCTGTAGGACCACATCGCTCGACGCGTCGTCCTCACCGCGAAGGAGGACGGCGGCGATGATGACCGCCACGAAGGTCGCGACGACGGCGGCCACGGCGCCCAGGGCAGCGTCGGCCCCGTTCCACGGCGGTGCCAAGGCCGCTCCGGAGTGCGGGGCCGCGTTCGCTTCGAGAGGGGGCTCCGTCATACCGTCCGTCTCATGATTTTCGGTGCATCTTGCGCGTATCGCCCTCGGATTACAACAAAAGACCCCCGGTAACCGGGGGCCGTCGTCCTAGCGGAGGCGCGGGCTCAGTTACCGGGCGCGGTGCGCCAGCGGGTAAAAGAAGCCGTGAAAGAAGATTCCGTGCATCGCTTTCGCCTTACTCCTGTGCGGCATGATAGCACAGGGGTGTCTTGGGACGGAAGCGGAGCGCGCCTGGCGGCTCGCACCCTCTCTCAGTCTGTCGATGGATGCGACGCAATTGCAACGGGAATTGCGGTACTCATGGGCCGTGGGCGTGGAAGAGGGCAACAGGTAGCGGGCTCCGCCCAGTTCGAGTCTCGGCAAGCCCACTATCGCTGACAATCTACACTCCCTTTTGTAGCGTTTGAGTGACCGGAGGTGTCCTCCCTAGTAGAATCACATAGGCGTTTCGCGTCTGACAAAGCATCCAATTCAGGATCCCATACTATGACGAGAGCGCAAAGAGCAACCAGGCACAACCACACACGCGACACTTCAACAATGTCGGACCGGCATCTGCGGCCTGGTGTGCTCATGGGACTGGTTTCAGGCTTCACTGGAATCACCTGCTGCGTTTCCCCCGTGGTACTGGCGCTGCTGGGGATTGCTACAACTGCGGAAGCCGTCTCCCTGGGCGATACCCTGTACTACACATACGGTTGGTATTTTCGCGGGGCCGGCATGATAGTAGCCACTATCGCCGTGGTCCTTTATCTTCGACGGCGCGGTGCATGCTCAATCGACGGGGCGTACCGGTATCGTTGGATGTTGTTCGTCCTGGGGTTCTCAGCAGTTTTGACCTACGCCGGCCTCTTCTGGTTCACAAAGTACCTTGGCATCTGGTTCGGCTAGCGCTCCAAGATACTGCTTGATTGGGTAAGGTCAAGGTCACTCAAGGCTAGCCTTCCCCTGGGGTCGACAAGGGATGCTGGCCCTCATGTTCAAGTGGGGAACCTACGCTGAGGGTGCTTCGGCAGGCCGGATGTCACGCACCGGCCCCAGCCACATCTCGAATATAGTTCTGTCTATCGTCAAAATAGGCCCACCAAACTGCGCTATACGCCGCGCTGGGGAGTGAGGTATCCCCCATAGTAAACTGGCGCTACACAATGGGGTGACGATAGCCATGAGGACAGAGCCCGCCACGAAGGGCTGTGCCGATATCCTCGCCGAGGGGGCGATGACATGCGCGGAGGCAGGTGGGGAATCGAAGGGCCGCCCGAAGAAGCGTACTCCCGCGTAACCAACCCGGAACGCTTCCAGCCTCTGCACGACGCAGCGACGGAGTTGCTCGACCGGCTGGAGCGAGAGTTCGCGGTCGAGCGGCTAGAGGGACGCGATGCCGACGACGAGCTGGGCAGGCAAAGCCTTGCGCGTCCTCCCATAAGACTTACCCCGCATGACCCGCGGGCCGCACCGATCATGGTGGCTTTCTCTAAGTTTCCAGGGCTGCATGTCAGGTTCGGCTCTTGGCGCACAGCGCCATTTCCCAATTGTGGCTGCGACGCCTGCGACGAAACGCCCGACGGGTTGTTTAAGGAGATGACCCGAATGGTGGAAGCCGTCGTCTCCGGCGGGTTCCGCGAGGCGATGCGAGTGCCTGTACTGCTGGGGGATGGTTGGCAGGAATCGGGGTTCCGCTTTAACGATGACCATGGCGGTTTTACTTCCTCGCGAAGCCGCATCTCGCGCTCCCGCCCACTCGAGATGACGGGGGGTAAACGGAACGTGACGCTAGACTGGAAGCCTTGGGCCCCCCCGCAACGCAACCGCCGCGCCGGCCTCACGCTGCTGAGAATGGTCGATGCCCCGCAGTAGGGAAGCTCACAGGGCGACCTCCCGCGAAAAGGGTCTGCTTAGGCCCGCCTGAAGGCCCCAACCTCTCTTGACAAACAGCCCAATCGTTACACGATGTGTGGCATATCGACGCAGCGAGAAGGGGGTTCAATGGCAACCCGAATCTTCGACACGGACCATCACGTCACTCCCCCTCCGGACATGTGGACGAGCCGCATGCCGAAGAAATACCAGGACATCGCGCCGCGGGTAGTCGACCTTCCCGACGGAGGGCAGGCCTGGTCGTTCGACGGCGGTGCGATCATGCATCTGTTCGGGCTTGAGAACGTCGGCGGACGCGAGCCTACTGAGCTGAGCTGGAAAACCCACTACGACGAGTTGCCCAAGTCGTATTACGAGCCTCAGGCCCGCCTCGAGGCCATGGACCGCGACGGCATCGACGTCGCGCTGCTGTTCCCGTCCGTCGCGGGACAGGCTGCCGCGATCTACGACGACGAGACCTTTTCCGCCCACATCCAGGCCTATAACGACGGCATCTGGGACTGGGCCCAGGAAGGCGACCCCAAGCGCATGCTTCCCGCCGCCCACCTACCCAACCGGGGCGTCGAGATGACCATGCAAGAGTTGGACCGGGTGGTGAAGAAGGGCTTCGTCCACTTCCAGTACACGGGCTCGCCCAGCAGCAGCCCGCTCCCGGTCCCCGGCGACGACCCGTTCTGGGCCATGGTGCAGGAGACGGGCATCGTCGTCAGCATGCACGGAGGTTCGTCCGCCGGGCGACCCAAGCCCAAGGCCCCCGCCAAGGCGTCGCCCGCGCCGCCGGTGCACGACCAGGAGATGATCGCGGCGATGCGTTCCAGCGGGCTCGGCGCCCAGACGGCCCTCGGCGTGATGATCCTGTCCGGTGTGCTGGAGCGTTTCCCGAAACTGAAGGTGAGCCTCATCGAGACCAGCACCGGCTGGCTGCCCCAATTCCTCAACCAGCTCGACGCGGTGTACACGCAGCACCGCTGGCTGGGAGAGCAGAAGCTCAGCCGGCTGCCGAGCGAGTACGCCAAGCAGGTGCTTATCGGCGTCGACCGAGAGATCCAGGGGATCAAGCACCGCCACCAGGTGGGCGTCGACAACATCACGTTTGGGACCGACTACCCCCACATCGGCAGCTTCTGGCCCCACACGAGGTTCTACATCGACCTGCTGTTCGACGGCGTTCCGGAGGATGAGCGGGAGAAGATCCTCTGGAGCAACGCCGCGACCATGTACGGCGTCAACTAGTCCCAACGGGGACCGTTTCAGTCCGAGGAGGCCGGGATTTGGGAACAGAGCGCACTGCGTCGTTTGTCGTCGACGCGGCCCAATACATCATTGAGCCACCAGACCTGTGGTCCAGCAGGGTTGCGTCCAAGCATAAG
The DNA here is from genome assembly GCA_965261455.1 of Dehalococcoidia bacterium. Taxonomy (GTDB): domain Bacteria; phylum Chloroflexota; class Dehalococcoidia; order SHYB01; family SHYB01; genus DAOUKH01. The sequence goes on from OZ253453.1 coordinate 2,136,247, forward strand.
GAACTCGCCCCGAAGGTCGTCACGATGCCCGACGGGGACGAAGGCTGGTCTTACGAGGATGGCGCCTGGTTCCGTCCGCTCGGCCTCGAGGTGTCGGCCGGACACAGCCCAACCGACATCCGGGACCATGGCTACCGCTACGACAGCATCCGGAAAGGGATGTACGACGCTCAGGAGCGCCTGAACGACCTGCGCATCGACGGGATCGACGTCGCGTCCATCTTCCCGACCTATGGGCTCGACGTGCGCGGCATCGACGACCCCGAGTTGCACATCGCCTGCGTTCAAGCCTACAACGATGGCGTCCTGGACTGGGCGAAGGCCGGAGACCAGAACCGGCTCGTCCCCCACGCTCTGATCCCAGCGGTCGGGCTCGACCCGGCGATGGCGGAGTTGAACCGAGTCGCCAAGCTTGGGTACAAGGGCATCGTGTTCAGCGGGTGGCCCGCCGGCGGGGCAAAGCCTCAGGCCGCGGAGGACGCGTTCTGGGCGTTCTGCGCGGAGGTCGGCATGGTCATCGACCTCATCCGCGGCGGTCCCGTGGGAGCCGACCGCACGCCCCTGGTCCCGCAACGCTACGTGGGGAAAGGCTCGCGGGCCCAGGCATCCGACCCGCCCCTCGAAATGGTGTGGACCCAGGCGGCGGCGACGAAGAATATCAATATCGCCTGGTTCGTCCTCACCGGCATCCTGGAGCGCCATCCCGGCCTGCAACTGGCCCTCATCGATGCCGGCGCCGGATGGCTGCCCACTTGCTGCGAATTGATCGACTGGAACTATCGCTACGCTCAATTCCTCGCCTTCGCTAAGCTGAAGGATACGCCGGGCGACTACATTCGCCGACACGTGAAGGCAACGGTTCGAAACGAGCGTAATACCGTCGAGTCGCGCGCCGACGTCGGTGTGAAGGCCCTGATGTGGTCGTCCAGCTACCCGAACAGCACGTCGTCCTGGCCTTCGTCACGGCTCACGATCGAGGACGAGTTCGGCGGCATACCCGACGACGAGCAGCGACGGATCCTGGGCGAGAATTGCGCCAAGCTTTACAGCCTTCCGGTCCCCACCGCCGCGTAGCCCATCGCTACGGCCGGATGAGCTGGGCGTAATCGCCGGCGCAGTAGACCAAGGACTCCTTGGTATAGACCTCAATCTCATCGACCTTGCACGGGAAGATCGTGTGGTCTCCGGCGGTGTGCTTTTCGAACACCGAGCAGTCCCATCTCCCTCAAAGGAGAAGGGGCTGGCTACGCGACGCCCTAGGCTTCGAGTTCCACGTCGGTGATTATGCTTCACGGCTCTTTTCTAACGCCAAGTATCGCTGTTCAAACTCCGAGAGCCATTGCCCAGCCAGCGGCTTCCAAGCCGATACCACTTGGCCCAAGTCGAAAGATGAGAACGTCGCCTCATCCCGTAAGAGCGCACGATACCCCGCGACCACGTCCCGACAGCGGCGGTCCTCCGGGTGATACACGACCGTCAAACAACCTTCTGCATACTTCGATTTGGAATGCTGTAGCAGCGACCATGCGAGCAGATGGTCGCGCCATAGTTGGTTGTGCTCGGCGACCTCCCCGCTGGCATCGGCTCGCCACGGGCCGTCCGGCGTCATCCAACGCCTATATTCCGGCTTATCGTGGCGATGAGGGGAGAACGGCTCGCTCAACTTCGTCTCGATCCCGATGAACCCGGCCTTGGCGTCCTTCGTTACGTACTCGATGAACGCATCGAATGCCGTGTGGTCATTCAGGTACTCGGCGGCCGGCTCCGGCGCCCACTCGAAGCATACGCGGGTCACACGCGCGACGTGCTCTCCCCATAGGGAGCGCGCTAGCCTCGTTGCAAGTTTGAGATCGAGGGTAAGCTCACCGAACAGGTTGAAGCACATCGGCTGACTCGACAGCATATTGTGCATTAGCCGAAAGCGGTCCACCATTCCCGCGCCTTCCTTGACCCGGTTCTTGGCCAACTCGAATATGCCTGGTGTCAGGAAGTTGCGTCCGTCCGCCGCCGCTTGATCATTCAGCATATTCCCATAGAGCGTGACCGACTTTCGGCGAGGCCCGACGCCATGCGGGACCTTGAGCACATGAGTCCTGTACCAGCTCTGATGCCACCGCATCCGCCTTGCAAAATCGTTATCGCTCTTCGATTGTGGCCCGATTTCAATCCCATCGGCATGCGTTTCACGGGTCATTGCGTCTCCCTTAGTGCCTGCGAGGTCGCGCGGCGTAGGCGGAGGGAGAGGGGCGTGTATGCCTCGCCCATCAACTCCCTGAATCGGCGGTCCAGTTCGGCGAACTCGCCCATCGTGCGCTACCCCTCGACGCTCGCGGCTATGGCGCGGCCGAGGACGGCGACGCCCTGCTCGATTTGTTCTTCGGAGACGTGGCTGTAGGCGAAGCGGAACTGCTGTTTGCCGGAATCGTCGCCGAAGAAGACTTCGCCGGGGCGGCAGAGTACGCCTTCGGCTAGGGCCAACTCCCGCACCTTGGCGGCGTCGACGCGCGGGTCGAGCTCGAGCCAGAGGTAGAAGGCGCCCTGCGGGGCGGTGTATTTCACCCAGGGGCCGCAGTACTCGCCGAGGGCGGCGATGGCCTTGTCGCGCTTGCGGTGGTAGACCTCGTTGGCGCGGCGGATGTGGTCGTCGAGTTTGCCTTCGGCGATGTACTGGGACATGACGCGGGAGATCCAGAGACTGACGCCGAGGTCCTGCCGCGTCGCGGCGGCTGCGCCGACGGTGGCGGGGGCGCCGGCGAGCCAGCCCAAGCGGAGGCCGGGGGCCACGGTCTTGCTGAAGCTGTCGGCCAGCATCACGCGGCCGGTGGTGTCGAGGGAGAGGAGGGTGGGGAGCGGCTCGCCCTCGAAGCGGAGATCACCGTAGACGTGGTCTTCGAGGACGACGAGATTCCGCCGTTCCGCCAGTTCGAGCAGCTTTTCGCGCCGCTCCAGGGACATGCACGCGCCGGTGGGAAGCTGGAAGGTCGAGATGGTGTACACCATTTTGGGGCGGATTCCGTCGGCTTCGAAGCGGTCGAGGCGGGACTCGATCTCCTCCACAACCATGCCGTCGTCATCGACGGGAACACCGAGGACGGTGCCGCCCGCCGCCTCCATGTAGCGCAGGGCGTAGGGGAAGGAGGGGGCCTCGACGACGACACCGTCGCCGGGGCCGACGAAGGCTCGGATGGCCAGCGCGATGGCCTGCACCGATCCCGAGGTGAGAAGGATGCCTTCCCGGCCCAGGTCCCGCCCGTCGCGGGCCAGGATGCGGGCGGCGATCTGGTCGCGAAGTTCGGGGTAGCCGTAGACCAGCTCGTTGTAATCCGTGTTCCCGTATTCGAAGGCCTCCGCGCCGTCGCGCGCGATCACCTCCGCGCCGATGCGGGCGAAGTCGTCGATGGGGAAGGTCTCTTCGGCGGCGAGACCGCTGTCGAAGTTGTAGGCGATGGGCCGGTCGGCGTGTTGCATCGGCTTGCCGCCGGGGGTGGGCGGCCCATTGCGGGCGGCCTTGGAAAAGAGGGTGGTGACGTCGATGGTCATGAGCGGATCTCTGCGGCGGCCTTGGCGACGGCGCGGCCGAGGACGGCGATGCCCTGTTCGATCTGCTCCTCGGAGACGTGGCTGTAGGAGAGGCGGAACTGCTGCTTCCCGGACTCGTCGCCGAAGAAGGCTTCGCCGGGGCGGCAGAGGACGCCCTCCTCCAGAGCCCCCTCGCGGACCTTGGCGGCGTCGACGCGCGGGTCGAGCTCGAGCCAGAGATAGAAGCCTCCCTGGGGGACGGTGTAGGTGACCCAAGGACCGCAGTACTCGCCGAGCGCGGCGATGGCCTTGTCGCGCTTGCGGCGGTAGACCTCGCTGGCGCGCCGGACCTGGTCGTCGAGTTTGCCCTCGGCGATGTACTGGGACACGACGCGGGAGATCCAAAGACTGACACCCAAGTCCTGCCGCGTCGCGGCGGCGGCGGCGACGGCGATGGGGTCGCCGGCGAGCCAGCCCAAGCGCAGGCCCGGCGCCATGGTCTTGCTGAAGGTGTCCGCCTGCATCACCCGGCCGGTGGTGTCGAGGGAGAGGAGGGTGGGGAGCGGCTCGCCCTCGAAGCGGAGCTCGCCGTAAACGTGGTCTTCGAGGACCACGAGGTCGCGGCGTTCCGCCAGTTCGAGCAGCTTTTTGCGCCGCTCCAGGGACATGCACATGCCGGTGGGCAGCTGGAAGGTCGAGATGGTGTAGACCATCTTGGGGCGGATTCCGTCCCTTTCGAAGCGGTCGAGGCGGGACTCGATCTCCTCCACCACCATGCCATCGTCGTCGACGGGAACGCCGAGGACGGTGCCGCCCGCCGCTTCCATGTAGCGCAGGGAGTAGGGGAAGGAGGGGGCCTCGGTGACGACGCCGTCGCCGGGACCGACGAAGCCGCGGGCCGCCAGCGCGATGGCCTGCACCGAGCCGGAGGTGAGCAGGATGCCTTCCCGGCCCAGGTCCCGCCCATCGCGGGCCAGGATGCGGGCGGCAATCTGGTCGCGGAGTTCGGGGTAGCCGTAGACCAGCTCGTTGTAATCCGAGTTTCCGTACTCAAAGGCCTCCGCGCCGTCGCGCGCGATCACCTCGGCGCCGATGCGGGCGAGCTCGTCGGCGGGGAAGGTCTCCTGGGCGGCGACGCCGGTGTCGAAGTTGTAGACGATGGGCCGGCCGGAGTCCTTTGGCTTGCCGCCGGGGTTGGGCGGCCCCTTGCGGGCGGCCTTGGAGAAGAGGGTAGTGACGTCGACGGTCATGAGCGGACCTCCGCCGCGGCTTTGGCGACGGCCCGGCCGAAGGCGGCCATCCCGCGTTCGATCTCGTCTTCCTGGACGTGGCTGTAGGAGATGCGGAAGAACTGTCGGTCGGTGGCCCAGCCGAAGAATGCCTCGCCGGGACGGGCGAAGACGCCCTCCTCCTGGGCCAACTCGTGGACACGGGCCGAGGTGATACCCTGCTCCAGCTCGCACCAGAGGTAGAAGGCGCCCTTGGGGATGCCGAAGGGGAGGTTCACGTGGGGGCAGTGCTCGCGGAGCGCGGCGACGGCGGCGTCGCGCTTGGCGCGGTAGACGCGGTTCACCATCTCGATGTGGGGGTCGAGTTTCCCCTCGGCAAGGAACAGATCCATCATGCGCGAGATCCAGTGGGAGACGCCGAGGTCCTGGCGGACGGCGAGCGCTGCGTTTACCGCCTCCGGCTTGCCCACGAGCCAGCCGAGCCGCAGCCCCGGCGCGATCGTCTTGCTGAAGCTGTCGGCCTGCACCACGAGGTCGCCGCCGCTGAGGCTCAGCAGGGTGGGCAGGCGCTCACCCTCGAAACGGAGGTCGCCGTAGACGTGGTCTTCGATGATCATGAAGCCGCGCTCGTGGGCAAGCCCGACGAGCTTCTTCCTGCGTTCAAGCGACATGCAGGTGCCGGTGGGCAGTTGGAAGGTGGAGATGGTGTACACCGCTTTGACGCGGACGCCGGCGGCAGTCAGCTCGTCGATCTTGCGCTCGACGGCGTCGACGTCCATGCCGTCGCCGTCGACGGGCACGGCGTGGACTTTGGCACCGAGGGTCTGCATGTAGCGGATGGCGTAGGGGAACGACGGCGCCTCGATGATCACCGCATCGCCGGGGTCGAGGAAGCCGTTGATGGCCAGGGCGATGGCCTGCACCGATCCCGAGGTGAGCAGCACGCCGTCGGCCCCGACCTCGACGCCGTCGCGGAGGGCGATACGCTCGGCGATGCGCTTGCGGAGGGGGCCGTAGCCGTAGACCATCTCGGCGTAACCGCCGGAGGTGTCGCCGTACTGCAAGGCGCCGCCGCCGTCGCGGGCAACGACCTCGCGGCTGAGGCGCTGGAAGTCTTCGAGGGGGAAGGTCTCCTCGGCGGCGAGGCCCATGTCGAAGTTGTAGAAGATGGGGGCGGTGGGGAGAGGGAAGAAGATCGGCGCGCCGAAGCGGGCTGTGTCGGTGTAGAGAGACGTGAGGTCGGCGCTCATGAAGTCTCCTCTCCCGCGCCGACGATGGCGACGGCCTCGACCTCCATCATGAAGTCGGGGTGGAGGAGGGCGGAGACGACGACGCTGGTGCTCGCCGGCGGGTCTTTGGGGAAGAGGCGCTGCTTGACGTCGCGGTAGGCGGGGAAGTAGTCGGCGCTGGTGAAGTAGTTGGTGAGCTTGACCACGTCGCTCAGGCTCGCGCCGCCGGCTTCGAGCACCGCCGCGAGGTTCTTGAAGCACTGCTCGGCCTGGGCTGCGGCGTCGCCCACGCCGACGATCTCGCCGTTCCCGTCGAAGGCCACCTGCCCCGACACGTGGATGGTGTCGCCGACGCGGATGCCCTGCGAGATCGAGGGCGGCGCGCCCCCCGGCGTGGGATCGATGATCTGCTTTGGCGTCACCTCTGGCCTCCGGAGCGCACCGGGCGCGGGATGGCCGCATTGTACATGCGGCGCGCCGGGGGAACGCGGGGGTGCCAGCCCTCAGTCTCTCCCAGAGGAGACCTTGCGGAACTCGGCGGGCGGGCTTCAGCAAGGTTGCGCTGCCCCCGCCGCCCCCCGCCCTCTCTCAGTCTCCCCCAGAGGGGGAGAGGTTTAAGTGAATGCCGCCTCCGCTCCCCCCGCCAGGACCGCAGGTCTTGCAAAGGCCTCCAGCGGGAGGGGGGAAGACCCCGCGCCGCCTCCCGGCGCATCCCCACTAACCTGCAAGCGGCCAAGCCCACAGTAGGAGGGGTATGGAGACCGCGACTATGACGACCTCCAATGGAAGGCCCATCCTCCAGTAGTCGCTGAAGTGATAGCCTCCAGGACCCATGACGATGGTGTTGGACTGGTGACCGATGGGGGATAGGAAGGCGGACGAGCCCCCTATCGCCACTGCCATCAGGAAGGGGTCGGTCGAAACTCCAAGGGTCACTGCCACCCCGATCCCAATAGGCGCCATCAATATCACGGCGGCGGCGTTGTTTATGAGGTCGGAGAGGAACATGGTGACGACGAGGACGACTCCAAGCATCACCCACGGCGGCACGGAACCGCCCAGGTCCGCGATCGTCGATGCGATCCGCGCCGCGCCGCCGGTTGTCTCCAGGGCTTCACCCACGGGGATCATGGCGCCCAGCAGAATAATGACCGGCCAATCTATGGCCTGATAAGCGGCTTGCAGTGTCACGAAGCGGCTCATCACAAGGATGGCTACCGCGGCCGCGAAGGAAATGTGGACTGGCAGAATGTCGAAGGCAGCGAGCAACAAGGCGCCTAGGAAAACGATGAGGGGAACGGCGAGCCGCCGGGGTTGTCCGATTCGAAGCTCACGCTCGGCGAGGGGGAGTAGGCCAAGCCGAGGCAGCGCCGCCTGCACCACCTCGGTCTTGCCATGGAGCAGCAGCACATCGCCTGCTTTCAATATATTGCGGCCGAGGCGGCGCGTCAGTCTGGTACCCCGCCTGGATACCCCGAGTAGATTCACGCCGAACGCCTCATGCAGGTGGAGGCCCCTAGCCGTTCTCCCCTCGGCTAGTCCGTTCGGGCTGACAATGGCCTCCACCATGGAGGCATCCCCCGAGCCCAAGGTTTCTTCGACTTCCGACCGGCTGTCCTCCGGTCCTTCAAGCACAAAGCCCGTTTCGTCGATAAACGCCTTGAGATCGTCCGGATCGGCCTCGATCATGAAGATGTCGTTGGCATCTATGATCTGATAGCGAGACGGCGCGCCGTAGACCGCACCCCGGTGAATGAGGCCCGCTATCGCGACGTCCTCCTCGGCCAACTCCTCAAGGTCTCGGACGAGTTTCCCGACGAATCTCGAGTCCTCAGGTACCCGTGCCTCGGTCATGTAGTCTGCGATATCCAGCGTGTCCCCCATAGCGAGGGGAGTCTGCCTCGATGGAATGAGGCGCCAGCCCACAAGGACGACAAAAAGCACGCCGGCAACGGCGACCGCAAGCCCAACGAGTGTGAAGTCGAACATGCTAAAGGCGACGCCAACTTCCTCCCGGCGAAAGTTGGAGATAATGATGTTTGGGGGTGTTCCGATTAGCGTGGTCATGCCGCCCAGGAGCGACGCGAAGGCCAGGGGCATCAGAAAGCGCGAAGGGGGCAGCTTGCTTAGACCTGACACCCTGATCGCCACGGGCATGAGGAGCGTGACCGCCCCCACGTTGTTCATGAAGGCGGAGAGGAACGCCGTCAGGCCGGTCAGCGACGCCATACGAGCGGTGAAGTATGGAGGAATGCGCGACAACCAACTGGCTATGACGTCGACAACGCCGGACTCATAGAGCGCCCGGCTCAAGACCAGCACGGCGGCGACCGTGACCACTGCCGGATGGCCGAAACCGCGAAATGCCTCCGCGGCCGGCACGATGCCGGCGATAGCCAAGATGAGGAGTGCCAGCAAGGCGACGATGTCGTAGCGCCACCTACCCGTCACGAAGAGGACGAGGGCAAGGAAGAGAACTCCGAAAACGATGGCCTCATCCATCAGACCGGCATCCTTCGGGCGCAGTGACGGAAGAAGAGGCGGTCAGTCCTGGCCCGCTTAGTTCACGCCGTGCGCAAGCATAGCGGCCCTGCCCCCAGCCGTCAGCCTCTCGTCGACCAATGTCTTAGGGAGACTTCGATAACCCGTGGCGGTTGCGAGGGGGCCCCTCATCTCCATCTTCTCCCGTGGGGAGAAAGAGGCAAGACCTCCCGGCCCCACCCATCCTTGCCCGCGGACGGTAGGGTGGGGGTTCCTTGACATGCGCGCTGGTGCTTCTGAGAATGGCGCCCACCCCGCCAATTGGAGGAATCTGATGAAATTCGCGCTTGCGCTGTTCGGGCTGCGGCCCCACCTGCTTAACGTGTTGGCCACCAAGGCCGACGAGCTTGGCTATGAATCGCTTTGGTGCTCGGACCATCTGATGCCGCTCACCAGCATCTCGCCCAACTACCCCTATTCGCCGGACAAGCTGCCTCCCTTCACGCCGGACTGGGAGTGGCACGACCCCTGGGTGTTGATGAGCTCGCTGGCGGGGATCACGAAGAACATCCGCTTCGCCACCAACGTCTACATCGCGCCGCTGCGCCATCCGTTCGTGACGGCGCGGGCCGTGGCGACGCTCGACGTGGTCTCCGGCGGGCGCGTCATCTTCGGCGCGGGCGTCGGCTGGTGGCCGGAGGAGTTCGCCGCGGCGGACCAGGACTTCGACAACCGCGGCCCGCGGACCACGGAGATCGTGTCGATCCTGCGGCGGCTGTGGACGGAGGAGACCGTCGAGCACCACGGCAAGTTCTACGACTTTCCTGAAGTCACCCTGGTACCCAAGCCCGTCCAACAGCCGATACCGATCATCTTCGGGGGCAACACGAAGGCCGCACACCGCCGGGCCGCCCGCGAGGGCGACGGCTGGATGCCCGCCTACATGGGCAAGGATGAGGTGGTTGCCGGCATGGCCAGCATCAACGAGCTCCGCAAGGAGTACGGGCGCGATCACCTGCCGTTCGAGGTAACCGGCGCGCTGATGGAGCCGCCCTCCGTCGACGCCATCCGCAGGTACGAGGAGGCAGGCATCGACCGGCTCCTCGTCGGCCCCTACGGCTTCCCCGACGCCAACACGACGGCGGAGGTGATCGAGGCCGGCCTGGAGCAGTTCGCCAACGACATCATGGCGAAGCTCTAGCCGGCGCGCGTCCCCCTCTCTCAGTCTCTCCCAGGGGGAGAGAGGTTTAGGGTGACTCTCCCAAAGGGGAGAGGTTTAGGGAGCGCCGTTGATTGAACGCTAGCTGCGTGCGCCATAGAATAGTAGGGTTGCGCACCACGGGCGGCGGGGTGAGTCCGCGCCACCCGGCACGACGTATACAGCGTTAGGGTTTTCCGAGGAGGCGACATGGAGTTCGGAATATTCGTTCAAGGGCACTCGCCAGGCCAAGAGAAGGCCCATAGCCAGGCCTACGCCGCCGATTGGGTCAAGCGCGAGTTGGAGCTCATCCAAGCGGCGGACCGGCACAACTTCAAGTATGTGTGGGTGACCGAGCACCACTTCCTCGAGGAGTACTCCCACCTCTCCGACAGCGCGACGTTCATCGCCTACGCGCTGGCGAAGACCGAGCGGATCCACATCGGCTCGGGCATCTTCAACATGAACCCGATGGTGAACCACCCGGTGCGGCTCGCGGAGCGCGTCGCCATGCTCGACCTGCTGAGCCAAGGCCGGTTCGAGTTCGGGACGGGGCGCGGCGCAGGGAGCCACGAGATCGGCGGCTTCGGCCTCAACCCCGACCAGACGCGCGAGAACTGGGAAGAGGCCATCCGCGAGGTCCCCAAGATGTGGCGGCAGAAGGGCTACTCGCACCCCGACGGCAAGGCTTTCAAGGTGCCGTCGGAGGGGACGCAGATGATGCCCGGGCGCGAAGGGGCCTTCAACGTCCTGCCCAAGCCCTACGCGCACACGCACCCCGCGCTATGGGTGGCGGCGGGAAATCCGGGGACGTACGAGCGGGCGGCGAAGCGCGGCCTGGGACTACTCGGGTTCAACGTCGGACCGGTGTGGGCCATGCAACCGAACATCGAGACGTACAAGAAGCACATCGGCGACGCCGAGCCCGTCGGCGACTACGTCAACGACAACGTCATGGTCACCACGGCGATGACGGTCTCGAAGGACCCGAAGCGGGCGCGTGAGCTGGCCTGCCTGCCCGGCGCCTCCTATCTGGTGTCGCTCGTCTACCGCTATCACGACTCCTTCCCCAAGCTGGAAGGGATGCCGCGGTGGCCCGATCTCTTCCCCGACCCGCAAGCTGATCAGATGGACATGCTGATCGAGGGGGGCATGGCCCTGTGCGGCGAGCCGGAGGAGGTCATCAAGCAAGTGGCGAACTACTCCACGATCGGCTGCGACCAGCTCGTCTTCGGCGTGCCGAACAACCAGCCCCACGAGGCGGTGCTCGAGTCGATCGAACTCTTCGGCAAGCACGTGATCCCCGAGTTCGACAAGGACCCGAAGCACAGCACGACGCGTCAGCGGGAGGCCGCCGGCGGCCCGCTCGTTCCCACGAGTTAACCGTCCCGTTTTCGGTTGACACGGTTTGCCTGCTCGGCTACATTCCGTCAACCTGTAGAAGCTGGAGTGTGCGGGGTGTGAAGGTGGCAATTCACAGCCTGGCATGCCCGGCCAAGATCGCATGAAAGCAAAAGGGAGGCAGAGGGCATGAAACTTCGCCATTTGTTCAATATCTTGGCGGCGGTCACCGTGCTGGCGCTTGTCGTCGCGGCCTGCGGCGGCGGCGATGACGACACCCCAACGGCAGTCCCCGCGACGGCAGTCCCCGCGACGGCGGTCCCCGCGACGATGGCCCCCGACGCGACGGCGGCCCCCGAGGCCACGGCGGCCCCTGCGGCGACAAGGGCGGCCCCGGCCCCCGCGGCGACGGCGACGCCCACGGCCGAGGCGATGATGATGCCGAAGACCGAGCCGAAGTATGGCGGCACGGTGGTGATGGGAAGCCAGACGACCAACTCGGCGACGGGCCTGATACCCCCGTACCCGGTCAGGCCTGCGGCCCGCTCGTCCTCGATCACGATCAGCAATAACGTCTACAACAACCTGATGATCAAGGACCCGTTCGGGGACCCGCCCCACACCAACGTCGAGGGGCACCTGGCGGTCGAGTGGGACATCGGCGGCAATGGGACGACGGTAACGCTCAAACTCCGCGAGGGCGTCACGTGGCACGACGGAGAGGCCTTCACCGCCGAGGACGTGGTGCACACGGTCAACGCGTTCTCGTACCCGCCCGAAGGGTGGCGGTCGGACTTCCAAGGGCTGTTCCTGTCTCGCATCGCGAGCACCGAAGCCGTCGACGACTACACGGTCAAGTTCACCACCTATCGGCCCAGCGCCTTCTTCTTCGACCTCCTTACCGAGACCCGCGCCCAGATGATCCCGGCCCACATCCCCGACCTAGAGGTGCTCATCGCCGACCCTGTCGGCACCGGCCCGTGGATGCATGACCGTACGGATCTGAACGTCGAGACGGTGTTGGTAAAGAACCCGAACTACTTCCGGACCGACCCTGAAGGGAGGGCGCTCCCCTTCCTCGATGGGATGACGTGGACGCAGTTCACCGGCTTCGAGCTGTGGCTCGCGGCGCTGAAGACGGGCCAGACCCAGATGGTGGACCACTTCCACGGGCCGCAGCTGGGCCCGCCGGAGGTACGAGAGGACTTAGCCAACGCTGTTCCCGGCATCGTCTTCGACTACTACATCCAGACGCAGTACGGCGTGATTTTCGCCAACCGGCCTCCGTTCGACGACGCCAGGGTACGGGAAGCGATCTTCCTGTGGCTCGACCGTAAGCAAATCCTCGACCTGGATACCGGCGGCGTGGGATCGGTCTTTGGATCGGGCGTAACGCCAACCGATTTGGGCGGCAGATGGGGCCTTCCCGAGGTGGAAATCTACAACTGGCCTGGGCTTCGGTACGTCGACGCCTCGGGCAAGACGGTGCTCTCTGCCGAGGAGTTCCAGGCCAAGCGCGACGAGTTGCAGAAGCACCCCGATGACCTCGCGCGGGCTAAGGAGCTGCTAGCGGAGGCCGGCATCGCCCCCGGCAGCTTTAGCACGACCATCATCGTCCAGGGCGGCGGCGTCCAGGACCGCGTCGGCCCCGTGGTCGCCCAGCAGCTCAGCGAACTCTTCGAATCCTCCTGGGAGTTGAAGATCTCAACCGACGCCTCCGTCTTTTGGACGCAGCACATCTTCCAAGGCGACTGGGAAGGCATCGCTTGGGGCAACCACGGCGCAGCCGGCCTCGACGATCCCCAGAGCCTCACGGAAGACGGCGGTTGGATCAGCACGAGCTTCTGGTATGGCGCCCCCGGCAGCTTCATCCCGTGGTCCGGCTTCGAGCCGAATCCCACCATCGACTCGCTCTACGCCGAGCAGGATGCTGTCGTCGGCAACATTGACGCGCGGAGGGATCTCATTCATTCCCTCCAGCGAGAAGTCCTCCGGCACCATGTCCGGATCATCTCGCACCTGCCGAAGAGCCCTGGGGCACACCACCCCGAGATCATGGACCGTCCGGCGAGTGGTGACGTCCTCGGCACCACGAACAGGACGAACAACTGGATGTACGACCGCATGTGGTTGGACATCTAGCCCGTCCGGTAAGGCTTCGACCGAGAGGGCCCGCCCATGCGGGCCCTCTCTTTTTGTGTGCGCCCTTCTTAGCCTCTCCCGGGGGAGACCCTTGCGTAACCCAATCGCAGGCTCAAGCATGGGTGGGGCCGGGAGGTCTTGCCTCTTCTCCCCGCGGGAGAAGATTGAGATGAGGGGCCGCCTCGCAACCACCGCGGGTTATCGAAGTCCGCCACCCTCACGGCCATTCACCCCGGTTACGCAAAGGTCTCCTGGGGGGGGGGAGGGGGAGGCCCACCGTGCTCCCGCAGAGGGACGAGCGCCTAGCCTCGGCGGAGGCGGGGGTCGAGGGTGTCGCGGAGGGCGTCGCCGAGGAGGTTGAAGCCGAAGACGGTCAGGGTGAGGGCGAGGCCGGGGAAGACTGCGTTCCACGGGGCCCGGTTGAATACCGTGGCGGTGGCGTTCTCGGCGACCATCGATCCCCAGGAGGGCTTGGGCGGGGGGACGCCGAGGCCGAGGAAGCTGAGCGACGCCTCGATGATGATGGCGAGGCCGAGGAAGGAGGTGATGACGATCATCACCGGGGCGAAGGTCTGCGGCGCAATGTGGCGGATGAGAATACGAAGGTCCGAGGCGCCGACGGCCCGTATGGCTTGGATGAACTCCATCTCGCGGACGCTCAGCACGACGGAGCGCACAACGCGGGCGGTGTTCGGTATTTGGATCACGGCGATGGCGATGATGACGTTGCGCTGCGACTGCCCCGCCGTCGCCACGATGGCGAGGGCCAGCACGAGCGTCGGAATGGACATGACGATGTCCACGACGCGTTGGATGACGGAGTCGCGCCAATCGGCGTAGTAGCCGCTCAGGAGCCCCATCAGGAAGCCGACGAGCGAGCCGAAGAAGATGGCGACGACTGCGATGGTGATCGAAGCCCGCGTGCCGATCATGAGACGGCTGAGGTTGTCCCGTCCCAGACTGTCCGACCCAAGAATGAAGCCTCCGGTCCATTCGGGTTGCGCATAGGTATTCGACGCGTTGATCTTCCCTGGGTCGGCGGGAGCGAGCAGTTCGCCGAAGATGGCGATGAAGACGGCGAACAGGACCAGGAAGAGGCCCACCGCTCCCAGGGGCTGCGCCTTGCAGAAGCCGACGAGCCAGGACCCGAAGCCTCGAAGGACTTCGCCCGCCCGCGACACGCCGTCAACCCGTCCGGTCTGAACCGCCATACGCCCCGGCCCCCTAGCCGTACCTCACCCTGGGATCGAGCCAGGCGTAGAGGATATCCACAATAAGGTTCGCTATGAGCACGATCGCCGCGAAGATCAGGACGATGCCCTGAACGATAGGGAAGTCCCGGCGGTTGATGGCTTCGACGAGAGTAAAGCCGAGTCCCGGCAAGTTCCAGAAGCTCTCCATGATGACCGTGCCGCCGATGAGCGCGGCGTACTGCAGCCCGACGATGGTGACGACGGGAAGGAGGGCGTTCTTCAGCGCGTGCCGGACCACGATCGTCCGCTCCCTAAGGCCTTTGGCCCACGCGGTGCGGATGTAGTCCTGCCGCAAGACCTCAAGCAGCGTTGAGCGCGTCATCCTTGCGACGACGGCGGAAAGCAGGTAGCCCAATGCGAGCGCCGGCCAGATGATCTGCTGGAAGTTGGTCCAGGGGTCGTTCCAGAAATTCGCCGGCCTGATCGGCGGTATCCACTCGAACCACACCACCATGACCAGCAGCATGAGCGCCGCGACGAAGAAGTTGGGCAGCGCGAGGCCGCCGATCGTTACGATGCGGGCGACGTAGTCGATCCACGTGTTCTGGCGCACCGCCATCAAGACTCCGAGCGGCAGCGAGATAACCAGGGAAATGACGACCGTGAGCGTCGCCAGTTGGAACGTGAGCGGGAAAGTGTCGCCGATTTCCCGCAGGACCGTCGTGTTCTTGAAGATCGCATCGCCCCAATCACCGACAAAGATGCCGCCGACCCATTTGAAGTACTGAACGACATAGGAATCGTCGAGGCCGAGGTCGGCGCGGATCGCGTCATAGGCCGCCGGGTTGGGGGAGCCTGACCCATCGCCAATGAGAATCGAGAGGGCGACGTCGCCGGGAACGATGCGCATGATCGAGAAGATCAGGATCGAAATACCGACGAGGACGGGAATGAACTGGAGAAGCCGCTTCGCGATATAACGCTTCAAGAGGACCTCGCCAGGGCGCGGTGCCGAATCGGGATCGCGGCGGTTCCCGCTTGGTTCGGAAGTGCGCGCGGAAGTCTAGCATTCCTGTTTCAGCCGGTCAATCGAACGAGCGCCCTTCGGCGCTCCCCGCGGCGCGCTTTGTTACGATGGGGCTATGCGGATCGACGCGCACGTGAAGGCCTTCCCCGAAAGCGTCCGGCAACGGCGGGACGACTACCTGGGCCGCGACCTGACCTTCCGCTCGATGTATGGGAGGCCGGAGGCGAAGCTCGGCGGCCTCGACGAGTTGCTGGACAGCATGGACCGCAACGGCGTCGACCGGGCCTGTCTCGTCAGCATCGGGTGGTCGGCGCACGAGCACTGCGTCGAAATCAACGACTTCATTCTCGAAGCCGCCGCGGCGCACCCGGCGCGCATCGTTCCCTTCTGCGTGGTGAATCCGCTGGCGGGGCGGGCGGCGGCGCGGGAGGTGGAGCGCTGCGCCCGGCTGGGGGCCCGCGGCGTCGGCGAGCTGCACCCCGACACCCAGGGCTTCGACCTCGCCGACCGGCGCGCGCTCGAACCGATGATGGATGCGGCGCGGGAGCATGGAATGCCCGTCCTCACCCACGCCTCGGAGCCGGTGGGCCACCTCTACCCGGGCAAGGGGAACCAGCGCCCCGAGACGCTGCTGGCCTTCGCCAAGAACTTCCCCGGCGCGCCCATCGTGATGGCGCACTGGGGCGGCGGCCTGCCCTTCTACGCCCTGATGCCCGAGGTGCGCGAGGCGTTGGCCGACGTCTACTTCGACACCGCGGCGACGCCGTTCCTCTACGACGCGCGGGTATTCGAGACCGTCGCGGGCCTGGTGGGGGCGGAGCACATCCTGTTCGGCTCCGACTTCCCCCTGCTCCCGCAGGAGCGCGTCCTCAATCAACTCGAAGGGGCCGCGCTTAGCTCGGAGGAGAAGGACGCCATCGGAGGCGGGAACGCGGCGCGTCTGCTCGGCCTGTAGCGCGCCGCGCCGGCTATTCGCGCAGCTTGTCGGCGAGCCAAGCGCGCAGCGCGGGCCCCATGTCGGGGCGCTTCAGCGCCTCGTGGACCGACGACTTCACCATCCCCAGCGGGGTGCCGGCATCGAGGTACTCGCCCTCGTACTCGATGGCGTAGAGTCCCTGCGTTTGGGCCAGTGCGTTCATGGCGTCGGTAAGCTGAATCTCGCCGATGGCGCCAGGCTTGGTCCGCTCCAGCGCGTCGAAGATCTCGGGGGTGAAGACGTACCGGCCCGCGATGGCGAGGCGCGACGGAGCCTCGCTCAGCGGCGGCTTCTCGACGAGCCGCGAGAGCTTGTACGCGCCGCCCTCGACGCGCTCGCCGTCGATGATCCCGTAGCGGCTCACGTCCTCGTCGGCGACGTGGTTCACCGCGACGACGCCCGCGCCGTAGCGCTCGAAGACGTCGAGCAACTGCCGGGTGACGGGCGTCGCGGCGTCGAAGACGTCGTCGGGGAGAATGACGGCGAACGGCTCGTTGCCCACGACGTTCTTGGCGGTGAGCACGGCGTGGCCGAGACCGAGCTGTTCCTGTTGGCGGACCGACGAGACCTCGACGAGGCTCGCAAGAGCACGAACCTGCTTCAGGCGTGCCGCG
Organism: Dehalococcoidia bacterium; assembly: GCA_965261455.1. GTDB lineage: Bacteria > Chloroflexota > Dehalococcoidia > SHYB01 > SHYB01 > DAOUKH01. The sequence continues at coordinate 2,153,196 of OZ253453.1, forward strand.
TCCCCCTTGGCCTCAAGGACGCTTTCGAGCTCGAAGTTGCGGTCGAAGTAGTCCTCGACCGCCTTCTTGTTCTGCGAGGTGACGAGCACGACGTGCTCGATGCCGGAGGCCGCGGCCTCCTCGACGGCGTACTGGATCACCGGCTTGTCGACGATGGGCAGCACCTCTTTGGGGACCGCCTTGCTCGCGGGGAGGAACCGGGTGCCCCATCCCGCCGCCGGAATCACCGCCTTGCGGACCTTCACGCGCTCCTCCTAGCCGTGCACGGCCTCATGACCGGCCCGGCAAGTATACCGGCGGGGAGGGGGTCCTAGGCGCCGCCGCCGCCCCTCGGCCAAAGCCGTCGGAGCGTCCGCGACTCGGTCCCGATCCTGCGGCGCACCTTGGCCAGCGCGGGCGCTAGGCCCAACGTCCAGATGTCGAGCTGCGACACGACCCCTTGCTCGACGAGCCTGGTGTGGATCGAGGCAATCAGGCCGCCGATGAGGACGATCGCCGCCGAAAGGTAGAGCCACCCCAGGAGGACGGCGACGGAGGTGAACTCACCGTAGACCGGGGTGACGTCGGCACGGGCGCGGGTGTAGTAGAAGAACGAGCCCTTGGCGATCTCGAAGGCCAGGGAGGCGATCAGCGCCCCGAAGAGCACGTTCTTGACCTGGACGTGCGTATTGGGGAGGAAGCGGTACAGCGTTACCAGGGCCAGGAAGCTCACGAGCCAGGTGCTGACGGCGAGATAGGCCGGCCCGGCGAGCAAGCCGCTGATCTCCGCGGGGTTGTTGGTCTCGGCAAAGGCGCGGATGACCGTATTCGAGATCAGCAGGCTGGTGAACAGCAGCCCCGCGCCGACGGTGAAGCTCAAGTCGATGACGCGCTCACGGAGGAACGGGCGGGGGATGCGCACGTCCCAGGCCGTGTTGATCCCCTTGCGCAGGGTGGCGAAGACGGCGGTCGAGGCCCACGCGAGGCCCAGGATCGCCAGCGGCGCGGTAATGTCCGCCGACGCCACGGCGCGCCGCACCGCGTCGGCGATGGTTTCCTGCGACACCGGAATGAAGGTCCCCAGCGCCCGCTGGAGCTCGACCTGTTGCAGCGCCGTCTCGTTGACGAAGAAGTCGAACGCCAGAATGATCAGGATCGAAAGCGGAAAGAGCGAAAAGAAAGAATAGAAGGCGATGGCCGCGGCCATCTGCATGCTGTTGTTAGTGAGGAAGTACTGCGTTTGACGGGCGCAGAAGAGGACGAAGGCGCGGCCCCCGCTCCCAAGGTCGCTCGTCACCTCGGGCCGCGCCTCTTTGGGCGGCTGCGCTAGGAGGCTCGTCAGCCGGTTTTTCATGGTCCGCCCGCGGCGGCGCGGCTACGCGCCGGACACGGCCCCGTCCCGCGCCGCGCGCTGGGCCTCGCCCAGCGCGCGGACGCCTTCCGCGGCGAGGTCGAGCAGCCCGTCGAGCTGTGCGCGGGAGAACGGATCGCCTTCCGCCGTCCCCTGCACCTCGATGAACTCGCCCCCGCCGGTCATCACCACGTTGAAGTCGACGTCGGCGTGCACGTCTTCCTCGTAGCAGAGGTCAAGCAGCGACTCGCCGAGCACGAGCCCCACGCTCACCGCGGCCACGGAGTCCTTCAAGGGCATCGCCGGAATCGCGCCCTTCTCGACCAGCGCGCTTGTCGCCTGATACAGGGCGGCGTAGGCCCCGGTGATCGCCGCGGTGCGGGTGCCTCCGTCGGCCTGGATGACGTCGCAGTCGATGGTGACGGTGCGCTCGCCGAGCGCCTCCATGTCGACGATGGCCCGCAGCGACCGGCCGATGAGCCGCTGGATCTCGACGGAGCGCCCGTCGCGGCGGCCCACCTCGCGCTGCCGGCGGGTCAGCGTCGAGCGGGGCAGCATCCCGTACTCGGCGGTCACCCAGCCCCGCTTTTGGCCCCGCAGGAAGCCGGGCACGCCCTCCTCAACCGAAGCGGCGCACAGCACACGCGTGGCGCCGGTCTGGATCATCGCCGATCCCTCGGCGTAGGGCTGGGCCCCGAGGGTGATGATGGTAGGCCGGATCTCGTTGTTCGCTCGCCCGTCGATACGCGTCAGAGGTCTCCTCCCGCGACGGTCGCACTCGCCGCCGCGGGATTATAACAAGGGGCGCCGGGGGCTTCGCGGCGCCGCGGGGACGAGGTTACCCTGGCGACCTATCATCAAGGCATGGGAACGGCGTCGTGAGCAGACAGACACAGGCCTATCTGTACGCGGGGTGCGCGGTCCTCCTGTGGTCGACGGTGGCGTCGGCGTTCAAGGTGTCGTTGCGGTACGTCGAGGCGCCGCACATGCTGCTCTACGCAGCGCTGGTGTCGACGGGCGTGCTGCTCATCATCGCGGCATGGCGGGGCAAGCTGGGGGAGGCGTTCGCCTGTTCGCCGAAGCAGTATTTGCGGTCGGCGGCGCTCGGTTTCCTCAACCCATTCCTGTATTACCTCGTGCTGTTCGAGGCCTACGACCGCCTGCCCGCGCAGGAGGCGCAGCCGCTCAACTACACCTGGCCCATGGTGGTGGTCATCCTCTCGGTGCCGCTGCTGAAGCAGCCCCTGGGCCGGATATCGCTAGCCGCGATCGTGGTGAGCTTCCTCGGCGTGCTCGTGATCGCGACGCGCGGCGACTTGCTGGCCTTCCGCGTCAGCGACCCGCTTGGCACGGCGCTCGCGGTCGGCAGCGCGCTGATATGGGCCACGTTCTGGTTGACCAACGTGCGGGACGACCGCGACGAGGTCGTCAAGCTGCTGCTGAACTTCGCCTTTGGGCTGGTGTTCGTCACCATCGCGGCGCTCGCGCTGGCCGGGCCGCCTCCGCTGGACCTGCGCGGCATCGGGGGATCGGCATACGCGGGCGTCTTCGAGATGGGGGTGACCTTCGTGCTGTGGATGCGGGCCCTGTCGCTCTCGCGGACAACCGCGCAGGTCAGCAACCTCGTCTATCTGGCCCCGTTCCTCTCGCTCGTCCTTATCAATATCGTCGTGGGGGAGACGATCCGGCCGGCGTCGGTGATCGGGCTGCTGCTCATCGTCGGCGGCATCGTCCTCCGCCGCTTCGACCGGACGGCGGGAGAGGCAAGACCAAGCGCCTAGTCACGCTCGACCCAGAGGCGGACGCCGTCGGTGCGGAAGCGTATCGGGCCGTGGTCGGCGGTGGTGAAGAGGTTGCCGCCGACGGCTTCGCGGAGCGTCGAGACGACGTCTGGGTCGGGGTGGCCGAGGCGGTTGTCCGCTCCCACGCTGATGACGGCGGCGGCGGGCCCAACGCGCTCGACGAAGGCGGCAGTCGAGGACGTCGCGCTGCCGTGGTGGCCCGCCTTGAGTACCGTGCTCTCCAGACCGGCGTTCTGGTCGAGGAGGAAGCGCTCGCCGAGCGCCTCGATGTCCCCGGTGAGCAGGAACGAGACGTCGCCGTAGACGACGCGCAGCACAATGGAGTTGTTGTTGCCGTCCGACCCCGTGCCAAGGAGCGGACGAGGGGGCGGGTGCAGGACTTCGACCGTCGTCTCGCCCAGCGTGATGCGCTGGCCGGCGACGGCCAGGGAGACCGGCGCGCCCGCGCGCTCCAGGGCGGCCTTCCACGCCGCGTATTCGGCGTCGCCCGGCAGGGCTCCCGGCTCCAGCGCGAGGCCGACGTCGTAGCGCGCGGCGATTTCGGCGAGCCCGCCGGAGTGATCGGTGTCGGCGTGGGTCAGCACCAGCACGTCGATGCCCCGGTCCCAGAAGGGGAGCGCGGCGCCGAGGGCGTCGAGGGCGCCGGCGGGGCTGGGGCCGCCGTCCACCAGCAGGGTATGCCGGGACGGGGTGCGCACGAGAATCGCGTCGCCCTGGCCGACGTCGGCGAACGTCACTTCGAGCATCTCGTCGGGCCCCCGCAGGGCGGCGGTCCACACTAACACCGACGCCGTAACCAGCGCGGCGGCGGCAAGTCCGAGCGGGCCGATCTCCACGCGCGGCAGGGCGGGGAAGGGCAGCTTGCCGGCGGCGCGGACGAGCGGCGCCGCTTTCGCGGTCGCGAGGGCGACGGCCGCGAGTGCGGCGTAGTAGGCGGCGACGAGGACGCGGCTCACCTCGCCCACCTGGATGTTGGAGAAGGAGAGCGCGGCGAAGATCTGCGTAGTCCACGCAAGGACGCCAAGCGCCGCCCAGCCGCCCCATGCGAAGAGCCACGCCGCCGGCTCGGAGACGATCCCAAGCGCACCGGCGAGCAGCGAGAACGCCAACGCGATGGGCAAGAGGGGCAGGGCGAGCACGGTGACCGGTATGCCGGTGAGCGCGATTTGGTGGAAGTAGAAGGCGACGACGGGCCAGGTCAACAGCGTCGCGGCGAACCCGGCGACGCCGGCCCGCGCCGTGAAGCGCGCCGCCGCGTCGAGGGCGCCCGCCCCGGCGCCCCACTCGATGCGCTCGGTGATCCACGGCCCCACGACGACGATGCCCGCCATCGCGAGGAAGCTGAGTTGGAACGAGACCTCCCACACCATGCCGGGGTCGAACGCCGTCAACACCAGCGCGGCGAGCATCAGGGCGGTGAGCCCGTGGCGCTGGCGTCCGAAGTAGAGCGCCGCCAGGTAGAAGGTGGCCATGACCGCGGCCCGTTGCGCCGACGGCGGCAGTCCGGCGAGCATCGCGTAGCCCCAGACGGCGAGCAGCGGGAGCGCAAAGACCAACCAACGGGGCCGCCCGGCGAACCGCCGCGCCAGTGCCAGCGTCATCATCAGCGCCATGCCGACGTGCAGGCCCGAGATGGCCAGCAGGTGCGCCGCGCCGGAGTCGCGGAAGCCCCGAACGACGTCGGCAGGAATGTCCGAACGGACGCCGACGGTTAGGGCTTGGGCCAGGGAGGCCTGCGGCTCGGGGAGGGTGCGCGCCAAGGCGCCGGCGATCTCGCTGCGCACGGTGAACAGGGCGCGGTCGAGCCACGGCCCTTGGCCCGTTCCGCGCAGCTCTAGCCGGGGGAAGGCCATCACCGAGCCGACGCCCTGTTGGGCGAGGTAGCGCGGGAAGTCGAAGTCGCCGGAGCGCCGGGGCGCCTCGATCTCGCCGGCGAGCCAGAGGGCGTCGCCTTGGTGGAAGAAGGGATGCTCGCGGGCGGCGGTCAGAGCGGGGGGCGGGCGCGCCGTCACCAGCACGCGGCCCTCAGTCTCCCGCCAGTCGCCGCCGCCCCGCGCCTCCTGTACGCGCAACTCGAAGCGCAGCGCCGTCCCGGCGCGTTCGGGGTACGAATCGACGTAGCCGCGAAGCTCGACCGGCGACCCGTGCAGCGGGGCGAGGCCGCCGAGATCGGACCCGGCGTCGTGCAGATCGAAGCGCAGCACGCCGGTCAGCGCCCCCGCTACCGCCAGCACCGCGAACAGCCACCGGCGGCGCGGCGCGGTGACGCTGGCGAAGAGCAGCCCCGCAAGCAGCGCGCCCGCGGCCCCGATCGCCAGCGCCGCGGGGAGGCCAAGCTCCGCGCCTAGGTAGACGCCGAGCAGCCAGCCCCCGGCGAGCACAATGATCCGCATCGACTAACGCACCACGACGAGCGGGCGGAGGGCTTCGAGCGTCGCCGGACCGATGCCCTCGACGAGGAGCAGGTCTTCGACGCGGTCGAAGCCGCCGCTCACGGTCCGGTAGTCGAGGATGGCCTGGGCCCGCCGCTCGCCGATTCCGGGCAGCGCCTCGAGCTCGGCGGCGGTGGCGCGGTTCAGGTCGAGCGGGGCCGGGGTCGCCGTCGGGACCGCTTCGCTCAACCTTGGGATGTGGACGCGTTCGGCGTCGTTCAGGCGGGCCGCCAGGTTCAGCCCCGCGGTGTCGGCGTCGGCGAGCAGGCCGCCCGCGGCCTCCACCGCGTCGATCACGCGGTCGCCTCGCCGCAGCGCGTACACGCCCTCGCGGGCCACCGCGCCGGAGACGTGCACCCGGATTTCGCCGCTGCCCTGCGGCACGACGATCTCAACGCCGCCGGAAGGCCCGCCGCCGTCGACCAGCGCGACGATGCCGCCCGCCAGTACGGCGAGCAAGACCACGATGACGGCAAAGCGGAACGCGGCAAATCTGGTCATTGGCGGGCCCCGGACTCCGCCGGGGCCCGAGGCGGTACGCTACAGGCCGCCCTCAAAGGGGTCAAGGCCCGCCTCGGCCGGCCTTCGCGGTGCTATCATGATCCCGCCAAAGCGCCTCGACGGGGCCGTTAAGCCGATGCTCGCCAAACTCGTCCTTATCCTCATCGTCGTCCTAGTGGGCTCGATGGTCTGGCGCGCTCTTCAACGGATTAGGCGATAGGCGCCCGTCCACCCGTGGAGGCCTTTGCGTAACCGGGGCTGGCGGGCTTCGCGAACCTTCGGTGGTTGCGAGGCGGCCCCTCATCTCAATCTTCTCCCGTTGGGAGAAGAGGCAACAGGTCCCGCCCCACCTGTTCGGACCCGCGTGCGGGTTATGCAAAAGGAATCATTTACTTGTGTACATTGATCCAGGGGGTACTAGTCGCCCCTAGCCCCCCAAGGCGGCGATGCGCCTAGCCATCCAGGAGACATAGGACTTGCGGGTCATGCCCCGCCGCTGGGCCTCGCCGTCGATGAACGCTAGGACACCCTCCTCCAGGGCGAGGTTCGCCCGGACCGTCTGGGGGGAAGGGTGAATCAGCGGAATCGACACGAGTTGATTTCCTGCTGGAGCCTCGACCTCGAAAAACGGCGTGGGCGGGGCGTAGGGCCAACCCCGCGCTTCCATGTGGGTAACGTAGTCCCTAAGGGCGTCCTCCGCGTTCAGCAGGACCTCGTCGACCGAATCCCCCACCGCCACGACGCCGTCGAGGTCCGGAAAGACTACGCCGTAGACCCCGTCTTCGTGCTCCAAAAGTGCCGGATACCTAACCATGATCCTCTCCTCAGACCCAACCGGCCCGCTTCGCGATGCTCCGGGCCGTCCCAGAGGTCAGAGACCGACGGCGGGGCAGCGGGATCGTCTGGTGGGTCTCGGCGTTCTCGAAGATGTCATGCGGCCCGTTCGTCCGCACCAGCACCCAACCCTCGCGCTCCAACCGCTGCCGAATCTTGCGCCTGTTGGTCTCTACCTTAATGTGCATATATCAGCACTCCAAGGCCGGTATTGTCAAGCGACCTTAGGGCGGATTCCGCACGAGTTTTTGTACACAGACATATACGTCCCTGTGCCAAGGGTCTAGAGGCTGCTCCTACGGCAGCGGTCCGCGCCGCGCTGCTAGCGGGGGAGGCCGAGGCCGCGCGTGGCGATGACGTTGCGCTGGATCTGGTTCGTCCCGCCGATGATCGAATAGGCGATCGAGTAGCGCAGCGCGTGGTCCACCGTGCCGTCGAGCAGGACGTGCGCTTTGTTCGACGTCTCCCGGTCGACTTGACCGAAGAGGCCGAGGACCTGGACCGCGGTGTGTGCGAAGCGTTGCGTCATCTCGCTGCCGAGGATCTTGAGCTCGGAGGCCTCGAAGCTGGGGTTCTTGCCGGCGCCGTAGAGCCAGACGAACCGGTACTGGAGCATGCGGCACACCCGGATCTCGACGGCGAACTCGGCCAGCTTGTGCCGGAGCACCCGCACGACCGGATCGTCGCTCTTGTCCATGCCCCGCTCCCGCCAGAGCGCGGTGAGGTCTTCGAGCATGCGCTCGCCCATCGCGGCGTACTCGACGAAAGCGCGCTCGTGGTTGAGCACCGTCGTGGCGATATACCAGCCTTGGTTCTCCTGGCCGATGAGCGACTGCGCCGCGTTCACCCGGCAGTTGTCGTAGTGGACGATCTGCTGCTTGCCGCCGCCGAGGTTGCCGAACGTCTCGGGGCGCAGCCCCTCGGTGTCGGCGGGGATCACGAAGAAGCTGATGCCCTTGTGCTTGGGGGCCTCGGGGTCGGTCCGGGCGAGCAGGAAGCTGTACTGGGCCTCCTCCAGGTGGCCGCCCCAAATCTTCTGGCCGCTGATGATGAAGTCGTCGCCGTCGCGCCAGGCCTTGGTGGTGAGGCCCGCGAGGTCGGAGCCGTGGTCGGGCTCGGAGAAGCCCTGGTGGAACTTGATCTCGGCGCGGGCGATGGGGCCGAGGAAGCGCTGCTTCTGCTCCTCGGTCCCGTGCTGCATGATGGCGGGGCCGAGATAGCCGACGCCGGCCTCGCGCACCGTGATGCGGTGGTTCGCGCTCTCCTCCGAGAAGACGAGCTGCCTGGTGATCGAGGCCTCCTGGCCGCCGTACTCGTTGGGCCAGGCCATGGTGAGCCAGCCCTTGTCGGCCAGCTTCTTGCGGACGTTCTTGATCACCTCGGTGGACTGCTCCGATTCGTGGCCCTGCATCCCGTACCAGTCGTCGGGCAGCTCCTCGCGGTAGAAGTCCCGCAGCTCTTGGCGGAAGGCCTCGTCTTCGGCGGAAAAGACTGGGTGCATGGATCGGCTCCGGTGGGGGTCTCGTTGGATCCGCGGCGCTCCTTCGAGCTACCGCGGCGGATAGGTCATGAATTCCAGGATATTGCCGTCGGGGTCGCGGGTGTAGACGCTCGTCCCGTCCCGCTGCCCCGCGTGGCCGCCGCCCTTCTGGTCGTAGGGGCCGTAGGCGATTTCGGCGCCGGCGTCGAGGATCAGCTGCTTGGCCTGCTCGATGGTGCCGTCGAAGTAGAAGCAGATGTCGCCGCAGCCGGGCATCGCGGTGGGGCCCCGGGCGGTGAAACGCGGGTTCTGCCACAGCTCGGGCGGGTGGACGTTGAGCTTGGCGTTGGGGCCGATCTGCACGGCGAACCACTTTGCCTCGCCGGCCCGCCACTCCTCCTCGTAGAGGATGTTGAACCCCAGCCGCCGGTAGAAGTCGATGAAGGCGTCGGGGTCTGCCGTCGGCAGCGATACGTGGTCGAAGCCCTGCACTGGCATTGTGGCGCCTCCCGTGCTCCCGCGACCCGCGGCTACCGGGGCAGACCGAGGCCGCGCGTGGCGATGAGGTTGCGCTGCACCTCGCTGGTGCCGCCCATCAAGGTGTAGCCGGGCTGATAGCGGATCTGCTGCTCGATGCGGCCCTGGAGCGGCGCGATGTCCCCGTTCGCGCGCTGGACCTGCGCGTAGAGGCCGAGGACTTCGCCGGCCACGTGCATGAACCGCTGCGTCATCTCGCTGCCGAAGACCTTCACCTGCGACGCCTGATAGCTGGGGTCCTTCCCCGCGCCGTAGAGCCAGATGAACCGGTAGTTCAGGACGCGGCACACCTCGACCTCGACGGCGATCTGGGCCAGCTTCTGACGCAGGAGCTGGGTTTGGTGGTCCTGCCGCTCGTGGCGGCCCTGCGCGCGCCACAGTTCGATGACCTCCAGGAGCAGGCGCCGGCCGTTGGCGGCGTGCTCGACGAAGGCACGCTCGTGGTTGAGCGCCGTCGCCGCGATGTACCACCCCTGGTTCTCCTCGCCGATGAGGCACTCGTTGGCGTTGACCCGGCAGTCGTCGTAGTAGACCACCTGCTGGAAGCCTCCGCCCATGTTCTCGAAGCTGTCGGCCCGCAGGCCCGGCGTGGTGGTGGGAATGATGAAGAGGCTGATCCCCTTCTGCTTGGGCGCTTCGGCGTCCGTCCGCGCGAGGAGGAAGCTGTAGGCCGACTGCTCGACGTGGCCGCCCCATATCTTCTGGCCGGTGATGATGTAGTCGTCGCCGTCGCGGACGGCGCGGGTGGTCAGGCCGGTGAGGTCGGACCCCGCGTTCGGCTCGGAGAAGCCCTGGTGGAAGTCGATCTCGGCGCGGGAGATGGGGCCGAGGAAGCGCTGCTTCTGCTCCTCCGTCCCGTGCTGCATGAGCGCGATGCCGAGGTAGCCGGTGCCGGCGTCGCGGGCGCTCACCCGGTGATAGGCGCTCTCCTCGGCGAAGACGACCTGGCGGGTGAGCGGGGCGTCCTGGCCGCCGTACTCCTGGGGCCAGGCCATGGTGAGCCAGCCCTTGTCGGCCATCATCTTCTTGAGGCGCTTGTTGGTCTGGAGGGAGCGCTCCGACTCGTCGTACATGCCGCCGAACCAATCGTCGGGCAGCTCGGCTGCGTAGAAGTCGCGGACCTCCTCGCGGAAGGCCTCGTCTTCAGGGGAAAATACCGGTTTCATCTGCGATACTCCTGCGGCGGGCGGGCCGCCGCGTCCGGGGCGCCCGATGCCGCCTGCTTTCCAAAAGGGCGCCGACATTCTAGCAGTAATGCGCGTCGGGTACGAAACGCCCCGCGCCCGTTTGTGCGGGCGTGATTCGCTCTGTTATACTTCTGTTGACGACTCTTTTGGTTGCAGTCGGCCGCGGCTTGTGGGAGGCCGGGCCGGATTTGGGGGCAAGCCGGACATGACGACCACCGCGTCACCGCTCGCGTTCACCACCGAGCAGCTCAAACGCTATCAGCGCCACATCATCATGCCCCAAGTGGGCGGGATCGGTCAGCGGAAGCTGCTCGACTCGAAGGTGTTGCTGCTGGGCGCGGGCGGCCTCGGCTCGCCGACGGCGCTCTACCTCGCCGCCGCCGGAGTGGGCGACCTCGGCATCGTCGACTTCGACGTCGTCGACGTGAGCAACCTCCAGCGCCAGATCCTGCACGACACCGACGACGTGGGGCGTCCCAAGGTCATCTCGGCGCAGGAGACCCTGAACGACATCAACCCCGGCATACGGGTCAACCCCATCAACGAGCGCCTGAGCTCGGAGAACATCATGGAGATCCTCGCCGACTACGACATCGTGGTCGACGGGAGCGACAACTTCTCGACGCGCTACCTGGTGAACGATGCGGCGTACCTGGCGAAGAAGACGCTGATCCACGGGAGCATCTTCCTGTTCGAGGGGCAGGCCAGCGTCTTCGAGCCCGGCGAGGGCTGCTACCGCTGCCTCTACCCCACGCCGCCGCCGCCGGGCATGGTGCCGAGCTGCGCCGAGGCGGGCGTCTTCGGCGTGCTGCCGGGGATCATCGGCTCGATCATGGCCGTTGAGACGATCAAGATCATCCTCGGCATCGGCGAGCCGCTGGTGAACAAGCTGCTCCTGTTCGACGCGCTCAGCATGGACTTCCGCACGGTGAAGCTGCGCCGCGACAAGAACTGCCCGCTCTGCGGCGACGACCCCACCGTCACCGAGCTCATCGACTACGAAGTCTTCTGCGGCGGCGTCGGCGGAGGCTAGGCCCCGCCCGGCCTCGCCACACCGGATGTACTACGCGAGCATCATCGACGCCATCGGCAACACGCCGATGGTGGAGCTACGGCGGACGAGCCCCAAGCCCGGGGTGCGCATCTTCGCCAAACTGGAGGGGCAGAACCCCACCGGCTCGGTGAAGGACCGCATCGCCAAGTACATGATTGAGGCCGCCGAGGCCGACGGCTCGCTCACCAAAGAACGCATCATCCTCGAACCCACCAGCGGCAACACCGGCATCTCCATCGCGATGATCGGGCGGCTCAAGGGCTACCGCGTCAAGGTCGTCATGCCGGAGAACGTCAGCGTCGAGCGCCGCCAGTTGCTCGACACCTACGGCGCCGAGATCATCCTCTCCGACGGCAAGCGGGGAAGCAACGGCTCCATCCAGGTGGCACAGGAGCTTGCCCGCAACAACGACATCTACTTCATGCCCTACCAGTACGGCAACGAGGCAAACCCGCTAGCGCACTACGAGGGCACCGCCGTCGAAATCCTGCGCGACCTGCCCGAGGTCGACGTCTTCATCGCCGGCCTGGGCACGGGGGGCACGCTCACCGGCGCGGGGCGGCGGCTCAAGGAACACAACCCCGCCACCAAGGTCATCGCCGTCGCGCCCCACCCCGACGAGCTTATCCAGGGTCTCCGCAGCCTGGAAGACGGCTTCATCCCGCCGATACTCGATCAGTCCGTGCTCGACGGGCAGCGCATCATCACCAGCCGCGAGTCATTCGAGGCGACGCGGGAACTCTGCGAGCGCGAGGGCGTCTTCGCGGGCATTTCCAGCGGCGCCGTCGTGGCCTGCGCCCAAAAGGTCGCCGAGCGCATGACCGAGGGCAACATCGTCTGCCTGCTGGCGGACGGCGGCTGGAAGTACCTGAGCACGGAGCTCTGGACGAAGGACTACTACGAGATCCTGCGCCGTACCGAGGGCAAGATCTGGTGGTAGGCCGGGCGGGCTAGCCCGCCCGACGCCGCGCCTGCGGCGCGGTCTTGTCTACGAGGCGCAGGCCGATCTTGACCGGGCGTCCGGCACGGGGACGGGCTCCGTTGCCGCGCTCTTCGTCCACCCGGGCGGTGACCACCATCCCCTTGCCGCGGAACTGGTCGGTCTTATCCCGGAGGAGGAGCACTTCGGCGCTGAGCGCCCGGACCATTTGGCCCGCATCGTCCTCGGAACACCGCACGACTCCTTGCAAGTCGTGCTGGGCGGGAAGGGGCCCGCCGGAAAGATTTTCGGCCCGCCGCGCGGACCATCGGATGTGCACTCCCATGGCTTCCTCCTGCGCAACTGGCTGACGAACTGCTAGTAACTATACGCCTCGTCTTCTGTAAAGTCATGCGCTTGCGCGGCGGGCCCACGGCGACGCGGCTCCGCCGCTCTGCTATCATCGTCCGAGCCTCGCCGCTGCTCCGCCATGCCCCTCCCGACACTCCGCTCTTTCCCCGCGCTACGGCTGCTCGCCGCCCTGCTGGCGGCACTGCTTGCCTTGGCCTCATGCGGGGGCGGCGACATCGTCGAGATCGGCATCGTCGAGCGCTTCGACGACCCCGCCGTCGACGAGGCGCGCGACGGCTTCCTCCAGGCGATGGACGCGGCGGGGTACAAGGCCAGCGAGCAGGTCCGCTACTTCCGGTTCAACGCGGAAGGCAGCGAATTCTCCCTCGACGAGATCGTCGAGGAGCTGCTGGTTGAAGAGGACGTGGACGTCCTCCTGGCGATCGGCTCCGACGCGCTGCTGGCCGCGATCGAGGGCGCCGCGGGGCAGGCCATCTTCTTCGCGCTGGCCACCGACAGCACCATCGGCGGCACGAGCGACGGCGGCTTCCGGCACGGAGCAATCACCGGCGGGGCGTTCGCGCACGCGGCGGGCTTTGTCGAGATGGCGAGCGTTGCTCTTCCCAGTCTGGATCTCATCCCAAACTCGCGGCTCGCCGTCCTAGTCGTGCCGGACGAGCTGGACTCCGTCGCCGCGGCGCGCCTTGGGGTTGAGGGCATCACCCGCTCCGGACTCGAAGTCGTGCGGATAGAAGTCACGGACGTCGGCTCGGTCGAGGACGCCGTGCGCCAGGCGGCGGAAGCCGATGTCGTTGCGATCGCACTCACGCCGTCGGCTCTGCTCGACGACGCGTTGGAGGCCGTGCTTGCGGCGGCGGCGAGCCGGGGCCTCCCCGTGGTGGGGACGCGCCGCGATCACGTGGAGCGGGGCGCCTTCGCCGCCCTAGGGCCGGTGGCCGAGGAGAACGGGCGGATTGCCGGCGAGATGCTGGCCCGCTTCCTCGCCGGCGAAGACCTGAGCGGCGCACCGCTTTCCTTCGACACGCCGGTCGGGCTCTGGCTGAGCCGACCGGCAGCCGACGGGCGCCCCTACGACCTCGACCAGATCGGCTTCGCCGACGTGGTCGAGGTCATCGACTAAGCGAAGGCGTCCAATATGCGCTTTACGAACGGCTTGTCGACAGGCTCGGCCAGGGTGTGCCAGTCAAATAGGTACTCTCCGAACGTGGCCGAGGAATCAGGCAGCCTCCGAACGGCGTTCCATCCGGCGGGGTCGTTCTCGAAGATCGGCAAAAGAGAATATGCGACAACGGCATTCTTGTCTCGGAGGTAACGGTTTTTTCGCAGTCCTTCTTCCTCTGACAATAACCAGACACGGAGAGACATACCCCTGGGCAACTGGCGCGCTTCACGAGAGAGGGTTTCCTCAGCGTAACTTGCGAGTGACTGCGCGTATTCAGCCCAGTTGGGATATGGCGGCTGGACATACCACCCCTCGGCCATGCGCCGGAGGGTGAACACCGACGCCAATTCGCAGATTGATTCATGAAACCAATTGTTTGGATTCCCCTCTAGACGCTCATAGCCGGACAGGACATGGCAAAGCTCATGGGAGAATTGATACGCGAATTTGCTCCACTTCGTGTCCCGGGCCGACAGCAGTATCCTGAAGGGGTCTTGCGGAGAGGAGCGGATGAGAGTTATTGGATCGTCGCCTGCATCAGGTGTGGCCTCGACAGCAATAGTCTCTAAAACGGGTTTTCTGAGCAGTCGAGTGATGTGAGCAGCAACGTCTGTCAACAACACCTTGATGTCAAGGGGCTGGCCACCGCCCCAACCGCACTGCGCCACTTCAATCCGCATGCTCGTAGATGCTCGTCGCTCATCGGCCCCGCGGTCCTAGGGACTCACGGCAATGGCGCTTACCATCTCATCCCGCCCGCCACTAGCTGTGTGTCCGGCTTGGTTCATGTCGCAGTCACGGAGCGGTACTCCAAAAGCGCTGATCGGCCCACGACATCCATGACCCGGACCAACTTCTCCCTTCCGTCGGCATCGGTAAGACGCAGGTCTTCCCCAAAGGCGAAGTGAACAGGCTGCTGCTTTCCTTCGTTGATAGCGATGTTCGAAGCGTAGAGGTAGGTCCTGTCGCTATTGTCCCGAATGGGGTTCAGCCGCCCTGACAAGCCCGGAACGTGACCGTTCGCTTCCCTGAAAATGACGGCCCCGCCCTCCGGCATCGCGCTCAGTTCAAGGGCGAGCGGTCTTTGCGCAGGAATCCAGCCCTGCTCGAGAACGGCGGCAAAGCCTTGAGCGGCCGCGAACACCACCATGGGTAGATGATTGGAGTGCAAGTCTATTCTTGCCTCTCCGTTAGCATCGGTGGTCGCGTGCTTCCAGGTCTTGTTCGGGAACAGCGTCAGCACGTCCACGTCGGCCAATGGCTCACCGGCGCAGCTTACGAAGATGACAGGGCTCGCCGGAGTAGGTTCCAACAAGGCCGCCGAGATCGTGACGCACAACTCCGATTCGTCTATGAGTCGAAAGTAGGGAGGGAATCCGCAGAGTTCTTGCGTTTCACGTCGAATTATTGGAACGCCGTCTCCCCGCCGCTCCATGAAGAACTGTCTCCCTACTCCCTCGTTGCCGACAACGTTCATCCTGCTCAAAACTGAGGTCAGCACCTCGTTCCGTGTCGATTGCCGGGCACCCATGCTCTCTACCGTCAGGTTATTGGGAAGGGAGCCGGGGGAGCAGAGCTCGAGTCTGTCCTCAAACATCGAGAGCCTGATACTGCTGCCTCGGATCGAGTAGTCGCGGTGTACGACGGCATTGACCAAAGCCTCGAACATAGCCTTTTCGCTGTACTGGGGCAGATTCTGCCGCGCAGGCTCCTTGCGCGCTGCAACTCCCATATTGCGCACAGCGAAAGCCAGCGCCTGTACTATCTGCTTGTTGAGAGGGCCGCAGATCGTCTGTGAGTCAAGCTGCCCAGACGCCCTGTCATGCCCCCTGTAGCGGGTCGCGGTGATGCAGGCGTTGGGGAGCCATTGCTCAGGGGAGCTACTGCAGAGCAGCACACCCGCGACAGTGGCCCGGACCGTGCCGTTCTCATCCACTGCGAGCAGCCCCATCTTCTCCAACGCGATCTCGGGGTCGGCCGCACCCTCAGCGCTCAGTAGGGGCTTCCAGAGGGCCTCATCAAGCGTCCCGAACCCTGTTTCACCCACGGTCTGCTTGTCGAACCAAAGAAAACGTGCCTGCCCTCGTCCCTGCGCCAGCCGTAACCGTTCGTCGCTGGCCATTTTCCGCTTCGTGCTGCCGACCCGCCTGAAACTACCGCCAGGACTCTCATGTTGAGCATAGCCCTCCGGCACTTCGACCAGAAGGAAGGGTTTGCGGTCGGAAGTCTCCTTGCGAAAGATGTTGACTCTGATCGGAGGGCGGATGGAATCCGTGCATACCTCGGCGATCAGTCGCTCCAACGCATCCATTTGCTCGCGGGACATGCCTTGAACGTCGCCATCGTCGGAGACGCCGCACAGGAGTACGCCGCCCTTCGCATTGGCGAAAGCGGCGATTTCGTCTGCCCAGTCATCGGGTCTTGGACCCTTTGGCCGATCGCCAGCGAAGTCAATCGCCTTAAACTCCCACCGGCTGTCCTCGCCTAGTCGCAGTTGGCGGCTCACTTCTTCGTCGCTGTATGCCATTGGTGGCTGCTCCCCACAGCATCTCTTGGGTGGCGGCCTACTCTTCCGGCGGGTGCGGGTGCTTGACCTCGTCGACCGCCGAGCTTTTCACGTGGACCTCGTAGAGCCCGTCGAAGATGCGCTCCGCCTCGGCGGGATCGTCGGGGGCCTTGATGCGCATGAAGAAGGTCCGGCCGTTCTCGAACACGAACGTCGGTGTGCCGAAGACGCCCTTGGGCGCCGCCGACTCGAAGTCCGTGGCAATGTTCGCGAGGTGCGCCGGGTCGGCCGCGTCGGCGCGGAAACGGTCGAGGTCGAGACCGACCTCCTTCGCCGCCGCCTCGATCTCGTCGGGCTCACGGAAGTTGAGGCGCGCCGTGTGGCGCTTCTCCAGTAGCGCGTAGTGGAGGTCGGCGTATGCGTCGTCACCCTGGCGCCGCGCCGCTTCGAGCGCGCGGAAGGCGGGCAGGCTGCGGCTGGGGTGGTCGTCGGCGTGGTCCCACAGCCGCCACTCGGGGCCCTCCTTGCTGTTCTGCTGTTCCAGTGGGAAGGCGCGCCAGTTGATCTGCAGCGCGTCGCCCTTTCGTTCTTTGACCTTTCGCAGCCAAACTGCTGCTTGGTAGACGTGGGGTCACACGCAGTCGAAATAGACATCGACGCCGATGCGCTGGTCCATAGCCATCCTCCGTTATATCTGTGCTCGGGCTGTCCGCCTCGATTCTAGGCGGATGCGCGCGGGACGTAAACCGGAGCGGCGCGGTCCTCGTTCATTGCCGCCGTCGAAGGCGGCGTGCTATTCTGTTCGATGGTCGGGGCGCTTCCCACTTCTGGGAGCGGCGTACTTCGGAACGTCGGGGCGTGGCGCAGCCCGGTAGCGCACCTGCATGGGGTGCAGGGGGTCGGTGGTTCAAATCCACTCGCCCCGACCATCTCTTGATTTCCCGCGCGCCACCCAACGCGGGCGCGATGCTCGACAACGCGATGCTCGGCAAAGTGGTATACTATACCGGTCTTGAACATGGCGAATGTCCCGTATGCCTCCCTGTATTCCAAACTCGGGCGCGCGACGCTAGCTGATCCAGGGCGCCAATTTTCCCCTTAGGAGCGTTGCGTGAATATCTACGTAGGCAATCTTTCGTTTGATGCGACCCAGCCCGATCTGGAGTCCCTCTTCAGTACGCACGGCAAGATCGACGACGTCCGCCTGATCACTGACCGGTACTCCGGCAGGTCGAAGGGCTTCGGCTTCGTCGAGATGCCGAACGACGACGAGGCAGAGAGCGCTATCCAGGCGCTGAACGGAGCGGATTTCCAAGGCCGCAGCTTGACGGTGAACGAGGCCCGCCCGCGCGAATCGACCGGTGGCGGCGGCGGACGCAGGGCCGGTGGCGGCGGCGGCGGTGGTGGCGGTGGCCGCTGGTAGACCGCCGACCTCTCTCTTCTCCTACCTCCGCTAAGGTGTCTCTCGATGCCGATGGCGGCGTGCGCGGCGGCTTAAGGTCGCCGCGCGCGGGAATGTAACCCTTGACTCAAGCAGCGATTCCCACCGCCCGCGGCTACGACGCCCTCCGGCATGACTTGGTCCGCCTGGGCTTCTTCGATCCCCAGCCCCGGTACTACCTAGCCAAGGCGCTCTCCGTCGTCGCGCTCTTTGGCGGTGGTCTGTTCTTCGCGCTCTGGTTCGAGTCCCTGGCCATCGTGCTGGCTTCGGCGGTCGTCCTCGGGGTAGCCAACGTGCAGGCCGAGATGTTCGGCCACGACGTCGGGCACCGGCAGACACTCCGGTCGCCGCGGCTCATGGGCCTGGCCGGCCTCCTGTTCGGCAACCTGCTTCTGGCCCTGAGCTACACCTACTGGATCGACAAGCACAGCCGCCATCACGCCTTCCCCAACGATCCGGAGAAGGACCCCGACGGCGACTACTCGGTCCTCGCGTTGACCCACGCGCAGATCGCGACGCGGCGGTGGGCCTTCCGCCCGCTCATAGCCGTCCAGGCGCTGTTGTTCCCGTTCTGGCTCCTGTTGCAACCCTACACCATGCGGCTGGCGGGCCTGCTGCACCTCCACCGCAACCAGGTGCGCGACCGGGGTGCCCAAGCCGCGGCGCTGGTCCTACACGCCGTCGGGTACGGTGTCCTCCTCTACGCGCTGGGCGATTGGACGACGGCCCTGCTGTTCGTGGCCGTCCACCAGAGCGTGATGGGCCTCTACAACGGCATGGTCTTCGCGCCGAACCATAAGGGCATGGCGGAGCCCGAGACCGGAGCCGCGATGTCGTTCCTCCAGCGGCAAACCATCACCGCGCGAAACGTGCGCGGCAGCCCGGTTACGGACTGGATGTTCGGCGGCCTCAACTACCAGATCGAGCACCACCTCTTCCCCACCATGCCCCGCAACCGGCTCCGCGAAGCGCAGCCCCACGTGCAGGCGCTCTGCCGGGCAAGAGGCATCTCCTACCGCAGCGTCTCGGTAGTCCAGGCCTACACCGACCTGTTCGTCCACCTGCACCGGGTCAGCGCTCCGCTGCGCTCGCTCGGCTGGACCTTCCGTCACCCCGAACCGGAACCCCGCCCCAGCTAAGCGGCCGGACGCCCCTTACCCCCGCGCGCTTCCCCATCTAGCGTACACTTACGCCCGGCGCGGACGCGTTGTGGCGGTCCGTGGGAGGCCCGCAGTGTCCGGCATTCTGACCGGCGTTCGAATCGCCGACTTCACCGAATACATCGCCGGCCCTTACTGCACCATGGTCCTCGCCGACCTGGGGGCCGACGTCCTCAAGATCGAGCCGCCCGGCGGCGACCGCATGCGCTACTCCGCGCCGCTGGACGGCGAGGGGCGCGGTTTCCTCCAGGTCAACCGCACCAAGCGCAGCTTCGTGGTCGACCTGAAGAAAGAGGACGCCGCCGACATCGTGCGCCGGATCGTCGAAAGCGTCGACGCCGTGGTGGTCAACCAGCGCCCCCAGGCCACCAAGCGGCTCGGCATCGACTACGAGACGCTCTCCCCCCTCAACCCCAGGCTGGTCTACGGCGAGATCACCGCCTACGGACACACCGGGCCCTACGCCCACCGGGGGGCCTTCGACATGGTGGCGCAGGCCATCGGCGGCGTGATCGCCCACGAGGGCACGTTCGCCACCAATGGCCTGGGCATGACCACCACGTCGATCAGCGACTACTCGGCGGGCGTCTTCCTCGCGCTCGGCATCGTCGGCGCCCTGCTCGTCCGCGAGCGCACCGGCCGCGGCCAGAAGGTGGAGACGAACCTCCTCGACGCCATTCTCGCCTGCCAGTACCGCCCCATGAACAACGTCGAGCGGTACGACGCCGAGCCGCGGCGCGAGTTCGCCGAGAAGGTCAGTCAGGCGGCGCGGGCCGGCTTGAACATCCGCGAGCTCTTCGAGCTGCGGGCGAGCCACCTGGGGGCCAACACCCGCAACATCTACTGGAGGCCCTATGCGACGGGAGACGGCTTCCTCGCCGTGGCCTGCCTCAATAACGTCATGCGCCGGCACCTGCGCGACCTGTTGGGCATCGACGACCCAATGATCGACGGCGCGAGCTACGGCGGCACCACTCCCGAAGAGACCCTCGCCCTCGTCGCCCAAGTCGAGCCAATCTTCCGCTCCAAGACGACGCAAGAATGGTTCGATCTGCTCGACGAGGCCGGCGTGCCCTGCGGGCCGCTCAACACACCGGAGCAGGTGTACGACGACCCGCAGGTGGTCAACAACGGCTCGATCCTGAGCGTGGAGCACGAGCGGGTCGGCGAGATCCGCATGCCGGGGCACCCGGTGCATTACTCGGAGTCGCAGGTCTCGACGCCGTCCGCCCCGCCGGTGTTGGGCGACGCGACGCAGGAGACGCTGGAGCGTCTGGGCTACGGCGCCGCCGAGATCGAGCGCCTCATCGAACGGGGCGTGGTCTTCGTCAAGCAGCCTCCAAGCCTCTCCCCCTCTGGGGGAGATTGAGAGAGGGCCTCCCCCCTAACCGCACACGAAGAGGAGACGGCATGGACTTCGCCCTTACGCCCGAACAGTTGAGCTTTCGCCAGGAGGTGCGGGACTTCCTCGACGAGGCGCTGACACCGGAGGAGTGGCAGGCCATCGACGACGGCGCGGAAGGCACCTACCACAACCGGGCCTTCTCGAAGAAGCTCGCTGCGAAGGGATGGATCGGCCTCAGTTGGCCCAAGGAGTGGGGCGGCCAGGCCATCAGCCACATGATGCGGCTCATCTACTACGAGGAGATGATCACCTCGAAGGCGCCCATCGGTTACCACTTCATCGCCGAGCGTCAGATGGGGCCCAGCTTCATGCTCAACGGCACGGAGGAGCAGAAGCGGCAGTACGTCCCCGGCATCGTGAACGCCGACATCTCGTTCTGCATCGGCTACAGCGAGCCCGGCGCCGGCTCCGACCTCGCCGGCCTCCAGACCCGCGCCGTCCGCGACGGCGACGACTACGTCGTCAACGGCTCGAAGATCTGGACGAGCGGCGCGCACATGGCCGATTACATCTGGCTGGCGACGCGCACCGATCCCGACGCGCCCAAGCACAAGGGCATCAGCGTCTTCGTCCTGCCGCTCAACACCCCGGGCGTCGAGATCCGTCCCCTGATCAGCATGGACAACGACCACGGCTTCAACCAGATATTCTTCGACAACGTTCGCGTCCCCAAGAGCGGCATGGTCGGCGAGGAGAACCAGGGCTGGTACGTCGTGGCGGCGAACCTCGACTTCGAGCGCTCCGGCATCGAGCGGATCGCCAACAACTACAAGACGTACCGCGAGCTCGAACGTTTCATGCGGGAGGAAGGGCGGCCCGGCACGGGCGGCGTGGACGCGATCGCGCGGCACAAGCTCGCCGAGATGGCGATTGACTACAACGTGGGCCGCCTCCTCGCCTACCGCGTCGCCTGGCAGCAGAGCGAGGGGATGGTGCCCAACTACGAGGCGTCGATGTCGAAGATGTACGGCTGCGAGGCCAGCCAGCGCATCTCGCGGAACTGCGCCGACATCCTCGGACTCTACGGCCTCTTCGACGTCCCCCAGCGGCGCGCCCCGATGCGGGGCCGCGTGGGCAAGGGCTTCCTCCGCTCGGTCAGCAACACCATCGCCGGCGGCACCACCGAGATCCAGCGCAACATCATCGCCACCCGCGGCCTCGGCCTGCCCCGCTAGCGCGGCCGTGGCATACTAGCCAGAGACCACTGGCCGCCGGCCACGGAGTACGAGGAGCCGCGATGCCGTCGCACATCACCTACTACAACCAGATGCCCATCCCGCCCCTAGCGGCGCAGACCGAGTTCATCGACGCCGGGCCGCTCCGCTTCGGCATCGAGTACCGGCTGCTGTCGGAAGCGGTGACGGCGTCCAGCCCGGTCGCCGCGGCCAACGGAACGGACAGGGGCGACGGCCCCCTCGACGACCGGGGCGTGTCGCTCCACGTCTACGGCGTCCGGAATGGCGAGGCCCTGGAGCACCTCCGCTTCGACTGCTTCGACGAGGACCCGCACTACCACTACATCTCGTGGACGGACCGGTCGAACGTCATGCTCCACCTCGACCCCATCGCCGACGGCGACGCCCTCCAGTGGACGCTGGAGCGGCTGCGCACCCGCCTGCCCCAGATGCTGGAGAACGCCGGCGCCGCGGACATCGCCGCCGAACTCGACCAGCGCAGCATCGACGCCATCCTCCCCCACGTAGCCGAAGCCGCCTACCGAGCCCGCTACCACCACGACGACAACGCCATCCTCGCCGACGCCCTCAAGCCGGGGTAGGCGGTGCCCCCCTCTCGGTGGCGGACGATTGGGCCGCGCCAACAATGCCTTGCCAATGCGTTGAGACGTAGCAATGCTGGAGGGGAAGCAACAGAGGATAAACGATACGCGATGACGACGGCAGAGCACCCCATCACCCGTTCCGAGCTTCGCGAGGAGTTGCGTGAATACGCAACCAAGGCCGACGTTCGCGCTGCGATTGCCGAGCTTGAGACGCGCATGGTCAAGTGGATGGCGAGCATCACGCTCGCCGGCCTCACCGCCGCCGTAGGGCTAACCGCCGTGCTCTTGCGCGTGCTCGACTAAGAAGCGGCGCGCGCCCGCTACCACCACGACGACAACGCCATCCTCGCCGACGCCCTCAAGCCGGCGTAGGCGTCGGGCGGCGGCGCCAAGGCCTACTACACCGACACCACCGTCTCCGTATCCCCGGCAGCGAGGGCGTTCATGTAGGCAAGGATGAGGTCGCGTGTGCGATAGGCACCGAACGCAGCTTCGTCTTGCCGCCGGACTATGGGGAAGGTGTCGAGCACGTAGCCCGCGTCCTCTCTGGACAGCCCGTAGAGGTGGAAGTGGAGCGCGTCGAGCCGCGCCCGTAGGTGGCGGCGCTCCTCTTCATCCCAAATGAACGGCGGGCCGTTGTGCCCGAGGTCACGGGCCCTTCTTTACCAATGGTTCGAGCTTGGCGCGAAGCGTCTGCTCGAACGCTTCTCTTCGTACCGTCTTGGCGGCGAGCAGCTTGTCGCTAGTCTGCTCCAAGGTGAGCACTTCCCAGTGTCCGCGAGACAACCGGTAGCGGCCCGCGCCGCCAGACGCGAGCGTTGGGACCAACCAGATGACGTAGCCATCGTTGAGGTCGGTGCTTGGGGAAGGGCTGGGACCGCCTTACACTCCTTGACGAGGACTGACCGCCGGGGGATAGAATGCGGCCGCTTCTCAACGGAGGGATGGCGGCGCTTATGCCTAGTATCTGCATCACGATTCGGGGTGGGACGGCTCAAGAAGTCTGTGTAGAGGGTCTGGACGTGGGGGACATCGACATCGAAGTCAGGGACTACGACGTTGTAGGCCTCCCCAACGAAGATGAGCATCTCTGCGTCGACGAGAACGGAGAACTCCTCATCACGAGAGCATGGGTGGAGTCCATCGGCCTGGGGGGACGGAAGTCCCGCATCAGAGAGGCCGATGATGCGGACTTTGAATCCGAGCAGGACGCACGGGCCGAACGGTTCAAGAGCCTGTGAGCGCCCAGGTCTTCGCCCTCTTGTCGTAGGTAAGGACACCCCCGCGCCTTAGGTGTAGCTGCGCATGCCGGAGTCGGCGCTGCCATGTTCTGCCGTAACGCACACCTTTGATGAAGAAGTACTCATCATCGTCGCAGAGCGCCGGCAAGAGTTCCCGGACCTCCCGCTTGATTGCCTTCGTCGTCGCGGGACCACGGGCCAGGACGAACTGAATCGCATCGCCGAAGACGGCGTGCGCGCTCCGGTCGCCGACTTGTGTGGCGGCCAGCAGCGGGCGGGCTTGCCGCATAACGTCGGCGAAGCGGCGTTTCGCCGACGCCGACGCGCTTTTCGTCACGTTGGCCCGCGCCTGGCGAAGCTCGGTCTCCAACGGCGCAAGTTGGGTAATCATGTCCGGCTTCACCGGACTACCGAGGCGGGCGAACGAGAGCATGTCCCTACGCACCGTTCGGACCAGATCGCGCTCCTGGAGCAAGACGCCGTACTCGATATTGCTGTCGAGACCCGCGCGGGTCAGATTGCCCGAGGTCACGATGGCCGCCGTCTCGTCCGCGACGAAGACCTTCGCGTGAAGGTTCGAGAGTGCGATGAGTCTCGAGGAGGGAGACGCCTGGGCAAGGCGGAGAAGGGCGGCAAGGTCGAGAGCCGATGCACTGACCGCCTCGGCGTCGATGTTGGCGAGTGTAATGACTTCGATGTCAGGGCTAAGGTGCCCGCAGAGCCACGCCGCTTCCTTGTCCTTGATGTATGGCGCAACGATGAGAATCGACCGGCTGGCGACCGACGCCAGGCCCGCTAGGTCGTTCCGCCAGCCGCGGCTGAGCAGTTGCACCATGCCCGAAGTATACGCAAGCGGGCCGTGGGCGTCATAGCCGCCCGGC
This sequence comes from Dehalococcoidia bacterium, assembly GCA_965261455.1. Classification (GTDB taxonomy): domain Bacteria; phylum Chloroflexota; class Dehalococcoidia; order SHYB01; family SHYB01; genus DAOUKH01. Next base: position 2,177,220 of record OZ253453.1, read on the forward strand.
TCCCTATGTCATCTGGATGTTGGAGGGCCAGCGCTTCAACCGACTCCCGCGTTAGCGTGAATTGTGTCACCCGCTCGGACAACTCGGCGCCATGACGGAGCGCGGCGTGCCAGAACGCGGCGACGTCGGGGTCGATCTCGGCCATGAGACATCGGTCGACCAGCCCTTCCATGACGGACGTTAGGGAGGCGATGCCACCGCCCGCAAACGGCTCAATCAGAAGTCTTGGCGCGGGGACGCCCGCCGCGAGCCAGGCTCGAATATGCGGCACAAGCCAGGTCTTGCCGCCCGGATATCTGAGCGGGCTGCGCTGGGGAACCGTCGCTACGTTGACCGCCGGAATCGGCGAGATAGCTATGCCGGAATCCGCGGCACACACCTCTTCAACGAAGATACCCTGTAGCCCGACTTGCGTCATTCAGTCCTTCCTCCTGTGCCTGTTTACCCCCGCCTGCTAGACATTGTCAACGGTTGCATGGCGCAGCGCCAAGCGCCAGCGGCGTCTGTCGCCCCCCAACTCCCCCACTGCCATCCGCCGCTTCCCATCCCGGCGAGAGGACGGATGCGGGCTCCCCTCCGGCCTCCCCCCTCTGGAGAAGACTTAGAGAGGGCGCTGCTCCCTCCGCGACGAGGGTTGCGCAATGATCGAGACGCTGGCGACGTCATCCCCGAGAGGGCAACCTTGGATTGTAGAAGACTCGCGGGTGCCCATCAGGGAGTGACCCACGACGCCCCAACGGAGGCCCCGCCCTCGACTGACGAGAGCCCCCACCCCCGCGACATCCGCCCCTTCCCCATCCCCACCCGCGCGCCCTACCATGTCCTTGCATGTTTTAGGCGTGCTCAGCCACCGGCACCGGCTCAGAGGAAGATCAGCGCCCCGTGGCGCACGTCCGAAAGCTCCTCTCCTGAGGCCCTCGCGAGTGCTTCCACAAGCTTTGGAAAGACCCTCTCGAAGACCACGCTCGAAAGGTCCTTTGCGACCTTCTCCTCGTAACGTCGGCCCTCGGCCAGCGCCGTTTCCAAGAAGCTGGCCGTGGCCCCTTGCTGCGGAGTAACGGAATCGCGACGGAACAGCAGGTAGAAGAGGCGGAGCCCCTCTTCGTCGCCGGACGCCAGCATCTTCCCGAGGTCGGCCTCGAAATAAGCGGTGGCGCGGGGACGGGCGCGGTAGTCATAGAGGCGCCACACGCCGCCATTGGTCAGAATCCCCCACCGAATGCGGTTCTCCGACTCGACCTCGGCGGTCGACAGATACCTGAGTATCTGGCCGTGCGGTGTCCTAGACCGGTTGCTGGAGCTCGCGTCTCGAGTGTCCAGAGGCAGGCGGAACCGCTTGCTCTCTTCGACAACTACGGCATCGCGGTACCGCTCGTTGGCATGGCTTCTTGCGGCAGCCCGCTCCTTGGAACCAACGTCGGCAAACAGCAGGAGGTCCGGGATATCCTCGTTCCCCGCCGCGCCCTGCTGAGGAAGGTAGTCGGCCCACCCCAAGAGTTCCAGCACCGGATGGATCAACTCCTGCTCTGTGACAGCCTCGTTCGGGGCTGTGGTCTGACTCAGCGTGTTGTAACGCTGCCGAACGCCGCCTGCGAACGCGGCGAACGCCTGCGCAGACGCGATGGACGCCTGCCATTCGGGCGTGGCCTTGATGCCGTCGGTCAGGAAGTAGTGAGCAAATAGGCTGCCGGGCATGTCAGGTCCCTGTATCCATCTTCCACGGCCTCCGCGGACAGCCGTCGAATACCAGAATGATACCCTGCGAGAGGGCGGCGGCGGCATTCACTTAAACCTCTCCCCCTCTGGGGGAGACTGAGAGAGGGCGGGGGGGGGAGCGGAGGCGGCATTCACTTAAACCTCTCCCCCTCTGGGGGAGATTGAGAGAGGGCGGGGGGGAGCGGAGGCGGCATTCACTTAAACCTCTCCCCCTCTGGGGGAGATTGAGAGAGGGCGGGGGGGAGCGGAGGCGGCATTCACTTAAACCTCTCCCCCTCTGGGGGAGACCCCCTTAAGCCTCTCTCCCCCTGGGAGAGACTGAGAGAGGGCGCGCGCCGCTAGGCGCGCGAGCGCCCGAAGGGCGCTGCTCCCTCCCCACCCGCAGTTACGCAAAGGTCTCCGTAGGGGCGCCCCTCGTGGGCGCCCGCTCCCACCCCCGAGCAGCCCACACCCGCGACATCCGCCCCTTCCCCATGCCCGCCCTCGCGCCCTACCATGTCCTCATGCGAAATCAGCCCGTTCGACGCCGGCCAAGGCGCACACCCCCACTTCCTCGGGAAGCCTGTACACGGCCACGGGCGCGCGCAAGAGACCCTTCGGGAGTCTCCGGCGCGTAGGCGCACCGAGCGCCGCCTGTCGGCGCTTTGACCGAGTCGTCGCTGACCTCAGCGGCCGACTCGAAGAACTTCACATGGCCGGTCTCCTAGGGGCCAGCGAGGCCATGCCGGAGTTGCAAGGCGAGTTTGGAGAAGCGGCCCGGCGCGGTAACCCCCGCCGGACCCGCGTCCGTTACGCCCGCTACGGCGGCGCAGCGGGCGCTCTCCGGCTCAGCCTTTTTACGGGGTTACGCCCAGGTCCTCCTATGCCTTCCCCGGGCCGCACCCCCGGAGCGCCGCTACCAGAAACCCTCGACCACCCCGCCGCTCCGATCGGGGGGCGGGATGGCTTGGTGGAACCATTCGGCGGCGATAGCGCGCTCTTCGAACATGGCGGCGAGCTGCTGGGCGTCTTCCTGGGAGGCGTAGCTGCGCAGGGCGGCGAGCTTCACCGCCTTTGTTTCCGCGATGTCGACGCGGTGCGTCGGGTCGACCTCGGGGCCTTCCAGGTCGAGCTCGCCGTCGTCCATGAACTCTTGTGAGAGAGCGACGTAGAAGAGACGGGCCGGCTTGTCCGACGCGGCGCGGTAGCGCTCGAAGGCGGCGACGGCGGCCCGGTGCAGCGCAATGTGGTCGTCGTGCCGCGAAATGCCGAGCGGCCCGAAGGTGATGACCACGTCCGGGGCCACCTCGACCATCGCCGCGTAGACCTTCCCCGTCAGCTCCTCGGGGTCGGCCTCCTTCACCTCTTGGTCGCGGTAGCCGAGGATGATGGGCGGGTTCGCGCCGTAGCGTTCGAGCACGGCGCGCAGCTCGCGCTCGCGGACGTGGGGAAGCTCCTCCCGCGCGATGCTGAGGCCGCCCGTGCCCAGCGTGCCGAGCTCGCCGCGGGTCGCGGTGACGTTGAAGACGTCGACGCCCTCGCGGGCGTAGCGGGTGAACGTGCCCCCGCAGCCCGAGGTCTCGTCGTCGGGGTGCGCGAACACGCCGAGGATGACGCGTTTCTTCTGCAAGGGAGTCCTGTCTAGGCGCTCGCGGAGTTCGAAGCGCAAGCGGAATTGGCGGGAATGGTGGAAATGGCGGCGATAGCGGCGGTCAGCGGTTCTTGTAGTTGGGCTTGCGCTTTTCGAGGAAGGCGCGGCGGCCTTCCATATGGTCTTCGGTGAACGTGTTGCGCTGGGCTAGGAGGAGACCGTGGTCCATGGCGGCCTTGCGGTCCATCTCCAGCCCGGTCCAGAGCGCCTCGACGGTGCCCGCCAGGGCGAGCGGGGGGAGCTCGGCAAGCGCCTGGGCCATCTCCATCGCCGCGTCCAGCAGCCCGGCGCGGGGGACGACCTCCTGCGCGAGGCCGACCTGGTAGGCTCGCTCCGCGCTCATGCGCCAAGCGCTGCCCATGAGCGCCATGCGCATCACCTCGCCGAAGGGCATCCGGCGGGTGAGCGCGATCGGCTCGACGGCGGCGACCCTGCCGTAGGTCACGTGGGGATCGAAGAACGTGGCGTTCTCGGCGGCGATGACGATGTCGCTATCGGCCACGAAGTAGAGTCCGCCGCCGCCGCACATGCCGTTGACGGCGGTGATCACCGGCTTGAAGCACCCGTTCTGGCGCGCGGTCACCGTCGAGCCGGGGACCTGCTTCCACCGCTCGAACTGGCTCATGGCGCTCACCTCGTCGGTGCTTTCCTTGGTGTCGACGCCGACGCAGAACGCCCTGTCGCCCGCGGCGGTCAGCACCGCGACCCAGACATCGTCGTCGTTCCGCATCTCGGTCCAAAGGCCCGAGAGCTCCGCCTCCATGCGGCGGTTGAACGCGTTGAGCGCGTCGGGACGGTCGAGCGTCACGACGCCGACATGGTCTCGTTTCTCGTAGCTGATGGTCTCGTAGGCCATTGGTGGTTGCGGCGGACCGCGAAACGTCCGGCCGGTCTAGGGAGGCGGAGGGAGGGCTTGCCCCCTCTCCTTCTCCAAGGGGGAGAAGGAGAGGGTTGGGGTGAGGATGAGGGCGGGGCGGGGGCCTTCCGGGGACGGCGAAGCCTCGTGGAGCGCCTCATGCTCGGGCTGCGTGCTGGGCCGGGTGTCCTTGCCCAGTGCGGCGGTGAGCTCGATACGGCGCAGGTGCTTGACGTTGGCGCAGCGGTCGGCCTCGCCGGCCCCCAGCGAGCACAACTCGATGTCCTTGATGAAGAAGCGCACCGGGCCGCCCTTGGCCTCGGGGAGCGGGCCGCCGCCGTCGCGCCCGCCACCGTCTCGGTAGACCACGATCCCCTGGGCACGAATCGGGGCCAGCGGGATGCTGGCACTGAACGAGCCGTCGTCGGTGGCCAGGGTGATGAAGCGTGCGTCGCCGCGCGCGCCGGAGGCCTTGAGCACGGCGTCGAGGCGCACCCCGCCGCCCTCGCGTCCCGGTATCTCCGCGGCGAGGTCGGGGATCTGCCCCGGCAGGGCCGCCAGGTCTTCGAAGCTCAGCGCCAGCGGCCGCTCCACGAGGCCCTCGGTGCGTAAGAGGTCACCCATAGCGGAATTGTCGAAGAGCGCGCCCCGGCGGTCAAGGGCGCGCGACGCGGGGTCATGCAGCATCAGACGTTGGGAAGCAGCAGGATGGCGCCGGAGGTCAGGCAGACGATGACGAAGACCGTCCACTTGATGACCGTCCGGCTCACGTTCAAAGCAAACCTGATACAGACGAGCGCCCCCACCGTCATGCCCGCGGCGAGAATGAGCCCTGGAAGCCACTCCACGTGGTCCGTGGCGATAAACACCGCCAAGGAAGCAATGCTGAACAGTGCCGTGCATACGACCTTCAGCGCGTTGGTCCGCACCAGGTCGTACCGCAACCCCACCGCCAGCGCCGCTATGAGCATGAAGCCGACCCCCGCCTGCACGAACCCCCCGTAAAGCCCCGCGACAAAGAGCAGGACCAGTCCGATCGGGCGGTCCGTTAGTTTGTATGTTGGGGCGCCTTCCGGCGGCGTTATGGCATCGGGAAAGACCAGCACCACCACGGCTATGGTGACGATCGTGCCTAACAGCACGGGTTTGAGGACGCCGGGATCCAGCCAGCTCGCGGCCAGCGCGCCGAGCACGGCACCCACCACCGTGGGCGCAAGCATGGGCAGAACAGCGCTCTTGTCCAGCTTGCCGCGCCTGTTGAAGCCGGCGATGGCTACTATCGACTGCTGCAGAATCCCAACTCTGTTCGTGCCGTTCGCATAGTCGGCGGGCATGCCGAGCAATATCAGCAGCGGTACGGTAATCATCGAGGCGCCGCCCGCAACGGTGTTGATGAAACCGCCGAGGACGCCGGCCGCCAGCAGCGCGGCCACTTTCCACCACGTCAGGTCTATCTCCGTAGGAGTCAGCAGGTCGATGAAGGATTCCATCGGGGGATTCCAGGGGTGCCCGCGGCGGCCACGCCGCTATAGCCGCGGACGCGTCGGGATGCCCGCACGGTATCCCCGCCAGCCCACGTAGGCAACCTAGGACGTAGGCCACAAAAAGGGTACCGACGCTCACAGGCTCAGCGGCCAAAACCAGATCTGCCGGGGGTCTTCGTCGCGAAGGCGCGGACCGCCACGGCGCCGACGACTGGCTACGGCGCGGAGGCTTGACCTCCCAGCGCCTGGAGCGCTCGCCGACTCCCCTCAAAGGCATAGATGCGCAAGGGCTCAGGGGCCAGCCTATAGGCTTCGATGATGGTCCACTCCTCCGGGCTCAGACCCTCGTCGCCAAAGAACCATCCCATCGGCCTGCCGTAGGCTTCGGCTAGACGCACGACCGCCCCCACGCCCGGCTCTATCTCGCCGCGCTCATAGCGCGAAAGGGACTGAAGGTGCAGGTCGGCCCGCTCCGACGCCGCCTCCTGGCTCCACCCCTTCGCCTTGCGGGCCTCCCGCAGGCGGCCGGGGAGGTTCCGCAGGGCCTGTTCGCTCCAAGTGCTCACTTGCGCACACCAAATTAAGCAAGTACGCCTATCGATTCTGCGACTCTACCGCGTGCGCCGGTTGGCAAAAAGCCATTATTAGCTTAGTATCAATTACACTTTTGCCAAAATAAGATGAGGATTTTCGACGGGCACCCTACAGACCCGGGCGGCGCACACAGATCGGAAGCAAGGAGACGCCTTGAGTATTGCAATCCTAGCCACATGGCTACTTTTCCTATTCGCGGTCGCGGCATGCGCGTCTGAAGCGCCGGAGAGCGTGGCCACCCCAGAATCGTCGACAGTCGCCACGCCGACGCTATCTCCGACGCCAGCGCCAACTCCAACGCAGGAGCCCACAGCCACTCCGGAGCCGCCGACCGCCACGTCGACGCCATCTCCGACGCCAGCACCAACTCCTACACGGGAGCCCACGGCCACTCCAGAGCCGCATACCGCCACGCCGACGCTATCTCCAACGCTGGCGCCAACTCCTACACGGGAGCCCACGGTCACCCCGGAGCCGCAGACCAGCACGCCGACCTCCCAACCAACGCCCACGCCGCCGCCAACCGCCACGCCCACTCGAACGCCGGAGCCAACAGCGACGTCCACTCCGGTACCTACGCCTACGCCTATTCCAACACCAACGCCGACATCCAACTGTGACAACCGGTTGGTGGATGGGTGGGACTTCGGAGAGACCGTGACCAACGAAAGTGCCATGGCCTGCATGCATGAACTGCTGGGATGGTAGGACCGCTTTTCAAGGGAGGAATTAAACACGTGACCAAGCACCACGGTATCCGAATGGCGAAAAGGGTTGGCCTGTTGTCCACTGTTTTGCTGGCCACCGCAGGGTTGCTCGCCTGCAGCGCAACGGACACCCAGATGGAGCGCTGGGCGTCAAAGTTCACGCAGCCTGCCATTGAAGTAACGGCACTTGACCTGTTCAAGGAATACACTCGCGACAGTGAAACTGCGCAGCTGAAGTATGATGGTAGGCGCGTATTGTTGTCGGGTACGGTAGAAGAGGTAAACGAGGACGATGACTTTGAACCCAGGGTGGAGTTTGACGTTTGTCCCGACGACTACTGCTTTGACGGCATAGTCGGGCAGTTCGCCGAACGACATCGGGATGTTGTCTATTCCTGGAAGGCGGGGGAAGACATTACGGTCCTGTGCTACATCCCGGTTGACGACTTCTCCATCACAGACTGGGACAGCAAAGTTCCCCTCCGCATGTGTCAGCCAGTTCGTTAGTGCTGCCAGCACCACGCCAACTTGAACCCTCAATTAGCCGTGGCGACCTACGGCAACGGCCTGCGGCCTAGCACCTGCGCAGCCTGACCATTCCGTCCCCGCCAATCTGGTATGCTGCGCGCCGCGAAGCTCGCCGGGGAGGTCAGCATGGCGCCCTTTGTTCCTTCTGAAGAAGAAGTTCTTGGCTACATGGACTCGTGCAGCAACTGGGGGCGTTGGGGCGACGACGACGAGCTCGGCACCGTCAACCTCATCACGCCCGAGGCCCGGCTCGCCGCCGCCGCGCTGGTCAAGGACGGGGTCACCGTCTCTTGCTCCCGCCTGATTCCGCGCACGGCCGAGGTCGACTTCGACATGCCCCCGCTGCACTTCATGACAGGCGGCGGCGAGCGGTTCGAGGGCAAGAAGACCCAGCCCGATGAGCTTCAGTCCACCGGCGACTTCTTCGGCGTCGCCTATCATGGCTTCACCGTCACCCACGTGGACAGCCTGTCGCACGTGCTCCGCGACGGCGTGCTCTACAACGGACGGCCCGCCAACCTCATCTCGACCGCCCAAGGCTCGCAAACGCTGGCGGTCGAAGCGCTGAAGGATGGGGTTGTGAGCCGCGGCGTGCTCCTGGACATCCCCAAGCTGCGCGGGGTCGATTGGCTGGAGCGGACCGACGGCGTCTACCGCGAGGACCTCGACGCGGCGGAGCGCGAGCTGGGCGTCACCGTCCGCGCCGGCGACGTGCTGCTGGCGCGCTTCGGGGCGGTGCGCCGCCGGAACGAGGAAGGCCCCTCGCGGAAGGTCTACGAGCAGCGTCCGGGGTTCCACGCGGTCTGCGTGCCCTGGTTCCACGAGCGCGGGGTGGCTGCGGTCGGCTCGGACAGCGCCCAGGACCTCTTCCCCAGCGGCTACCCGCACATGCGCGCGCCGGTGCATCAGATCGGGATCGTGGCCATGGGGCTCTGGCTGATCGACAACTGCGACCTCGAAGCGCTGGCCGAGACCTGTGACCGTCTGGGGCGCTACGAGTTCCTGCTCAGCATGGGGCCGCTCCGCATCACCGGCGGCACCGGCTCGCCGGTCAACCCCATCGCCGTCTTCTAGCCCGCGCGGGCCGCGCGTCATGACCGCCGCACCGTAGGAGGAGATTCGTATGCCGCCGCGCAAGCCCGTCCGCTTCAGCGTCGGGGGGACGATGTCCCTGGGAACGTTCGAGCAGGTCGTCGAGATCGCGCAGGCCCTGGAGGAACTCGGCTTCGACGGCTTCTACAGCTCGGACCACATGTTCGGCGTCGGCGGAGGGGGCTCGATGCGCGCGACGTTCACACCGCTGTTGGAGGCCTGGACCCTGATGGCGGGCCTGGCCCCTGTCACCAAGACCCTCAAGCTCGGGTGCATGGTCACCGGCGTCACCTACCGCCATCCCGCCATGCTCGCCAAGATCTGCTCCACGATCGACGTGATGAGCAACGGCCGGCTCGTCTTGGGTATCGGCGCCGCGTGGTCGAAGGGAGACCACCTCGCCTACGGGATCCCCTTTCCAGGACTAAAGACACGCCAGGAGATGCTCGGCGAGGCCCTGGACGTGATCCATGGCCTGTGGACGGAGCGCTCGTTCTCCTACGCAGGCAAGCACTACCGGATCGAGGACGCGCCGATGGAGCCCAAGACGGTGCAGAAGCCACGCCCACCGGTGCTCATCGCCGCCGTGGGCGAGACCGGCCTCGCCCTCACCGCGAAGCATGCGCAGTACTGGGCGAGCCTGAGCACCCCGTCCTACGCGGCGGAGAAGATCGCCCGCATCGAGGCACTCTGCGCCGAGCGGGGCCGCGACCCTAACGAGATCGAGTACATGCGCTACTGCGACATGCTGCTCACCGACGACGCCGACCGAGCGCGCGACGCAATCGAGCAGCGGGGGCGGTCGCTGCAAACGCAGTCCTCGACCGCCCAGGCGCGCAACAGCGTCGACGGGGAGCCCCTGAAGCGCGCGTGCGCGCCGGCGCCCTGATTGGAAGCCCCGCCGAGATGCGGGAGGAGGTCGCGCGCTACGTCGACGTGGGCGTCACCCACATCGTGATCATGACTCCCCGGCCCTGGGACCGCCGCATCGCCGAGCGCTTCTCTAACGAGGTGATCAGCGCCTTCGCCTAGGCGCGTGCCCTCTCTCAATCTCTCCCAGAGGGAGAGAGACCGGAGGGACGGTGCCGCGGCCTAGCCGCCGTTGCCGCCGGCCATGAGGCGGACGTAGGCGCCGAGGAAGGGGTCGAGGTCGCCGTCGAGCACGGCGTCGGGGTCGGTGGAGCCGTGCTCGGTGCGGTGGTCCTTCACCATCTTGTAGGGGTGGAGGACGTAGCTACGGATCTTGTTCCCCCACTCCGCCGGCACGTACTCGCCCTTGATCCGCGCCTTCTCCTTCGCCTGCTTCTCCAGCTCGAGACGCATGAGGCGGGAGGCGAGAATCGTCATCGCGGCCTCCCGGTTCTGGCGTTGGGAGCGTTCGTTCTGGACGGAGACGGTGATACCCGTCGGCCCGTGGACGACGCGCACCGCCGTGGAGTTCTTCTGGACGTTCTGCCCACCCTTGCCGCTGGCCCTGAAGTAGTCGAAGCGCAGGTCGTCGGGGTCGATGGTCACCTCGACCGGGTCCGCTTCCGGCATCACCTCGACTAGGGCGAAGGAGGTGTGCCGCGCGTGGTCCGCGTCGAAGGGGGAGAGGCGGATGAGCCGGTGGGAGCCCTTCTCCGACCTGGTGTAGCCGTAGGCGTACTTGCCCTTCAGGTCGATATGGGCGCTCTTGATGCCGGCCTCCTCGCCGTGGGAGATATCGAGGATGGCGGCGTCGAAGCCGCGGCGCTCGGCCCAGCGCAGGTACATGCGAAGAAGCATCTGCGCCCAGTCCTGGGACTCGGTGCCGCCGGCGCCAGCATGGATGGAGAGCAGGGCGTTGCGGGAGTCGTAGGGGCCGCTGAGGGCGAGGTCGAACTCAAGCCGGTCGAGGCGGGCGGCGATCGCGGAGACCTCGCGGGCTATCTCGTCCTGAACGGCGCGGTCGTTCTCGCCCTCGGCGAGGTCGAGCAACTCTTCAAGCTGGGCGACGTCGCGTTCGAGGCCGCGCCACTCTGACACCGCGTCGCGCAACCCGGCGATGCGCCGCATCCCGCCGCGGGCCTTCTCCTGGTTGTCCCAGAAGTCGGACGCGGCGGAGCGGCGCTCCAGTGCGGCTAGCTCACGCTCTTTGCCGGCGAGGTCAAAGACGCACCACGAGATCGGCGATGCGCCCTCTCGAATCGTCTAACTTGTCGCGGAGTTCGCTCATGTCTAGTCGGGCCGTATCGGCTCGTCGTCGTCGGGCTCGTAGTGGCGCGGTCCGGGGTCGGGTTCCGGCTCGAAGATGCGGCTCGGCACCGGATCCGGCTCCGGCTCGAAGATGCGCTGCTCCTCCGGGACGCCGCCGGCCGGGGCCGCTGCGGGAGCACCTTGGCCAGGGGCCGTTTCGAACAGCGCCGCGAGGTCGTCCTCGGGACGGTCGCCCAGCGCGATCTCGAAGCCCTCGCCGTCCCCAATGGGGTCGAGCAGGGTGAGCGGGGGCTCCTTCGGCAAGGCGAGCTCGGCCATGACCTCCTTGGACTGCGCGGGGATCAAACGCCCAATGATGACGTTCTCTTTGGGCCCTAGCAGCCGGTCCACCGCGCCGCTGACGGCCGCCTCGGTGAGCACGCGGGTGGTCTCTTGGAACGACGCCGCCGCCAGGAAGCTCTCCGTGTTCAGCGACGCCTTGGTGACGCCGAGGAGCACGGCGACCGCCGTGGCGGGTTCGCCGCCCTCGGCCATCACCTTGTCGTTGACCTCTTGATAGGCGAATCGGTCGAGAATCTGCTCGGCCAGCAGCTCAGTATCGCCGGGCGTTTCGACGCGCACCTTGCGCAGCATCTGGCGCACGACGATCTCGATGTGCTTGTCGTTGATGGTCACGCCCTGGGCGCGGTAGACCTTTTGGACTTCCTCGACGAGGTATTTCTCGACGTCCTCGCGGCCGAGCACGCGCAGGATGTCCTGCGGGTTCAGCGGGCCGGAGGTCAGGGGGTCGCCGGCGCGGACCTCGCCGCCGTCCTGAACGATGATGCGCGCCGCGGCGGGAATCGCGTAGGAGCGCTCCTCGCGCTCTTCGTAGGAGATGGTGACGACGTCCTTGCTCACTTCAGCGCGGCCGGCGATGCGGGCGATGAGCGCGTTCTCGCCGTCCTCGGTCTCCTCGCCGTCCTTGGCCTTCTTAGCGCGCTTCTTCCGGGCCAGCGTGGAGCCGACGTCGACGATGGAATCGCTCTCAATCAGGACCTCGTAGCCTTTCGGAATCTCGTGATCGTCGCTGTAGACCTCGGTATGCACTACCCTGATGCGGCGTCCTTCGTCGGTCTGCACGACTTCGAGCCCGCCGTCGATCTCGGCGATGATGGCCTGCCCCTTCGGGGCGCGCGCCTCGAACAGCTCCTCGACGCGCGGCAGGCCGCTGGTGATGTCGATGCCGGCGATGCCGCCGGTATGGAACGTCCGCATGGTGAGCTGCGTGCCGGGTTCACCGATGCTCTGGGCGGCGATGATCCCCATCGCCTCGCCCTCCTGCGCGATCTCGCCTTTCGCCAGGCTCCGCCCGTAGCAGAGCTGGCAGACGCCGCGCCGCTCCTCGCAGGTGAGCGGCGACCGCACGTGTACGCGGTGATGCTCAATGCCGATCACAGCCTCGGCGTCTTCCTTTGCCATATCCTTGCGTTCGGTGAGGTACCGGACGGCGGCGGTCCAGGAATCGGCGGCACTGAGGTCGTCCTCGGGAACCCCGAGCTTCTTCAGGGCCTCCACCCGGTAGTCCTGAAGCTGGCTCGTGAAGAGCTCGGCGAGACCCTCGTCGATCTCCTCGTCGCGGTCGACCAACACCTCGCCGGTGATGGGGTCGGCGACAGGGGTCGCGGCATAACGCCCGACGATGCGCTCCTCAAACTTGCCCATGAGCGGCCTATCGGGGCGGTCCGTGATCCACACGCCTTCGTCCGTCCCGCAGTCCTCGCTCTTGATGATCACGTCCTGCGACACGTCGATAAGCCGCCGCGTCAGGTAGCCGGAGTCGGCGGTCCTGAGCGCGGTGTCGGCGAGGCCCTTCCGCGCGCCGTGCGTCGAAATGAAGTATTCGAGGACGGTCAGGCCCTCGCGGAAGCTCGAACGGATCGGCAGCTCAATGATCCGCCCGCGGGGGTCGGTCATCAGGCCGCGCATTCCCGCCATCTGCTTGATCTGCGCGATGTTTCCCTTCGCGCCCGAGCTCGACATTAGGTCGAGTGAGCCGTAGTCGGGCATATGGTCCCGGATCGCCGACTCCATCAACTCCGAGGCCTTGGTCCACGTGTCCACCGTTTGGCGGTAACGCTCGTCATCGGTGATCAGGCCGCGCTGGTATTGCTTGTCGAGGTCTTGGACTTCATTGTCGGCGCTCCGTAGTACCTCCGTCTTGACCTCGGGCACCTGGATGTCGTTGATGGCGATGGTGGCGCCGGACTGAGTGGCGTACCGGAAGCCGAGCGCCTTGATCTTGTCGAGCACCGCGGCGGTGCCCTCGTTACCGAGCCGCTGGTAGGACTCAGCGACGAGTTCCTTGAGCTCCCGCTTGTCCATGACGTCGTTACGGAAGCGTATGCCCGAGTCCTCAGGGGCGACCTCGTTCATGATGATGCGGCCGACGGTCGTCTCGGTGTAGTCGCTCTTGCCGCGGACGCCGCGCACGTTGATGACGGCCTGCAGATCGATCTCGCCGAGGTCGTGGAGGAGCTTCGCGTCCCAGGGCGAGCTGAACTTGCGGCCCTCCCCCTTGGCACCGGAGCGGATCTGGGTGAGGTAGTAGCAGCCCATGACGATGTCCAGCGTGGGCGCGGCGAGCGGCTCGCCCGAGCTGGGCGAGAGCATGTTCCGCGTGCTGAGCATCAGGCGCTTGGCTTCGAGCACGGCGGCATAGGAGAGCGGAACGTGGACCGCCATCTGGTCGCCGTCGAAGTCGGCGTTGAACGCCGCGCAGACGAGCGGGTGTATCTGGATGGCGCTGCCTTCGATCAGGATCGGCTGGAACGCCTGAATGCCGAGCCGGTGCAGCGTGGGGGCGCGGTTGAGGAAGACGGGCCGGTTGCGGATCACGTCTTCGAGCACGTCCCACACCTCGGGGCGCACCCGTTCGACCATGCGCTTGGCGCTCTTGATGTTGTGCGCCAGCCCCAGGGCCACCAGCCGGTGCATGACGAGGGGCTTGAAGAGTTCGAGGGCCATCTTCTTGGGCAGGCCGCACTGGTTCAGCGCAAGCTCCGGCCCGACGACGATCACCGAGCGCCCGCTGTAGTCCACGCGCTTGCCGAGCAGGTTCTGGCGGAACCGGCCCTGCTTGCCGCGGAGCATGTCGGAGAGCGACTTCAGGCGGTGGTTGTGGCTGCCCTCTATGGCGCGCCCGCGCCGACCGTTGTCGATCAGCGCGTCGACGGCCTCCTGCAACATGCGTTTCTCGTTGCGAATGATAATCTCGGGCGCGCCGAGCTCCAGCAGCCGCCGCAGTCGGTTGTTCCGGTTGATGGTGCGGCGGTAGAGGTCGTTGAGGTCGCTGGTGGCGAAGCGTCCGCCGTCGAGCTGCACCATGGGGCGAAGGTCGGGGGGCAGCACCGGCAGCACGCGCATGATCATCCACTCGGGGCTGTTGCCGCTCTTGCGGAACGCCTCGACCACACGGATGGTCTTCGTCGCCTTCTTACGGCGCTGGCCCGACGTGGACTGAATCTCCGTCTGAAGTTTGTCGCGGAAGATGTCGAGGTCCAGCTTTTGCATGAGCTCGAGGATGGCCTCGGCACCCATGCGCGCGACGAAGAACTCGCCGTACTCGTCCCGAAGCTCCCGGAAGCGGGACTCCGTGAGCAGCTCGCGCTCCTTCACGCTCTCAAGGGCGCTGACTTTCCCCGACAGCGTGTCATCGAGCTCTTTTCTGAGATCGTCGCCGGGCCGCCGCACGTCGTTGGCCTGCTTGTCGGCCTCTTCCTTCCGGGCCTCGATCTGGTTGTCGATCGACTCGGTCTCGTTGAGCTGCCGCTCGGCCGCCTCCTCTTTGATCTCTCCGAGGCGCGCTTCGAGTCGGCCGTCGAGGCCCGCGATTAGTTCGTCGTCGATCGGGGTGCCCTTCTTGGCGATAGCCTCACCGAAGAGCTCGATCTTCCTGACGGCCTTCTTTCCCGCAAGCTCTTGGACGATGCCCCGGACCGTTTCAAGCTCGGCGCGCGCCGCCGCCTCGGCGGCCTCGCGGTCCTCGACCACGACACCCTCGATGCGCGCGCGCTGCTCGGCCAACTCTTTGAGGCCGGCCTCGGCGTTCCGCTCGATCTCGGCCACGTGGGCGTCGATCTCGGCCACCAGAGACTTCCGGCGGTTCTCCGCCTCCTCTTCGAGCTCCTCGATGATCTCCTGGCGCCGCTCATCGTCGACGGACGTCACGATGTACTGGGCGAAGTAGAGGACGCGTTCGAGGTTCCTCGGCGAGAGGTCGAGCAACAGCCCGATGCGCGAGGGCGTTCCTTTGGCAAACCAAATATGGGCGACGGGCGCGGCCAACTGGATGTGGGCCA
Source organism: Dehalococcoidia bacterium (assembly GCA_965261455.1). Lineage (GTDB taxonomy): Bacteria > Chloroflexota > Dehalococcoidia > SHYB01 > SHYB01 > DAOUKH01. The sequence goes on from OZ253453.1 coordinate 2,192,345, forward strand.
TGCGCTCACGGCGTACCTTCGACCGCGCGACTTCGACGCCGCAACGGTCGCAGACGATGCCCTTATAGCGGACGCGCTTGTACTTGCCGCAATAGCACTCGAAGTCTTTTGTCGGGCCGAAAATCCGCTCGCAAAAGAGGCCGTCTTTTTCCGGCTTCAGCGTGCGGTAGTTAATCGTTTCAGGCTTGGTTACCTCGCCGTATGACCAGTTCTTTATCTGCTCCGGCGACGCCAGTGAAATCCTGATCGCGTTGAAGTCATTCGCCTCGGGCATCACTTCCCCTTCTTTGTTAGCCTCGGTCCCTCACCCTACGGTTCGATGCTCGGGTTACTCCCTCCCCTATGAATCCTCGGCCGAGGGCTTGCCGTCGTCCTTGCCCTCGGCGGGCTCGTCTTCCTCTTGGTCGTCTTCGTCCTCTTCCTCGCCGGCGCTGCCCTCGTCATCCTTCGCGTCCGAGTCCTCGTCGTCCTCGTCGTCCTCATCGTCCTGGCCTGCCTTGACCGCCGCCTCGACGACGTCCCCGCTCACCGGGGCGGGCTCGTCGTCGGAATCGCCGTCATCGCTACCGCCGGCGAGGGCCGCAGCGGATATGGCGAGATCGGGGCCCAATTCTAGGCTCCCGAGATCGGCGTCAAGGTCCGTGGCGTCGCCGGTGAGCTCGTCGAGGACGGAGTTGCGTTGGTCGGCCGCCTCGTTGAGCAGTTCGACGGACAGCCCCAGGCTCTGGAGCTCTTTCAGGAGCACGTGGAATGACTCGGGGACGCCCGGCTGGCAAACGTCCTCGCCTTTGACGATGGCCTCGTAGGTCTTGACCCTGCCGACCACGTCGTCCGACTTGACGGTGAGCATCTCCTGGAGGTTGTAGGCGGCGCTGTAGGCTTCGAGCGCCCAGACCTCCATTTCACCGAACCGCTGGCCGCCGAACTGCGCCTTGCCGCCGAGCGGCTGCTGCGTGATCAGGGAGTACGGGCCGGTGGACCTGGCGTGGATCTTGTCCTCGACCAGGTGAATCAGCTTCATCATGTAGATGTACCCGACGGTGACGGGTTGATCGAACGGCTCACCGTTGCGGCCGTCGAAGAGCACGGTTTTGCCGAAGATCGGGGGCGCGAGTCGCCGTTCCCGGTGGACGCGCCGGACGAGAGTGAAGGTCTCCTCCGGGGTCAGGCCCTCATGGGAGAGGCCGGCGTCGTCTTCGAGCCATATCTTGAGACAGGCCAGAGTGGCCTCCCCCATTTCCGTTTCGCTGAACGCCTTGGCGCCGTCGTAGCCGCGCCCGTCCAACCATTCCGCCGCAATCTGCTCCGGCGCGCGGCCGTTGGCGCGTTCCATCGCACCGCTGCGCGCCAGGATCCACGTCCGGGCCAAGCCGTCCTCAATCGCGCTGTCCTCCGCGCCGTCGAACACGGGGGTGCTGACGGTGAAGTTCAGCGCTTGGGCGGCGAAGCCGAGGTGCGTCTCGAGCACCTGCCCCAGGTTCATGCGGGAGGGCACGCCGATGGGGTTGAGGATCACGTCCACCGGGGTACCGTCAGGCAGGAACGGCATGTCCTCTTCAGGCATGATGCGGGCGACGACTCCCTTGTTGCCGTGGCGCCCCGCCATCTTGTCGCCTTCCGCGATCTTCCGGGTCTGGGCGATCCAGACCCGCACCAGGCGGTTGACTCCCGGCGAGAGCTCGTCGTGGTTCTCCTGCGAGAACACCCGCACGTCGATGATCTTGCCGCGCTCGCCGTGGGGCACGCGCAGCGACGTGTCCTTCACCTCGCGCGCCTTCTCGCCGAAGATCGCTCGGAGGAGTTTCTCCTCCGCCGTCAGCTCGGTCTCGCCCTTGGGCGTGATCTTGCCCACGAGGATATCGCCGGGGTTCACCTCCGCGCCGATGCGGACGATGCCGCGCTCGTCGAGGTCGCGCAGGCTTTCCTCGCCGACATTGGGGATATCGCGGGTGATCTCTTCGGGGCCGAGCTTCGTGTCGCGGGCCTCGACCTCGTGCTTCTCGATGTGGACGGAGGTGAAGCGGTCATCCTTCACCAGCCGTTCGCTCAGGATGATGGCGTCCTCGAAGTTATAGCCTTCCCAGCTCATGAAGGCGCAGAGGATGTTCTGCCCCAGCGCCAGCTCGCCGCGGTCGGTCGAGGAGCTATCCGCGAGCGGCTCGCCCGCCTGCACCACGTCGCCCTTCCGTACGATGGGGCGCTGGTTGATGCACGTCCCCTGATTCGAGCGGATGAACTTCTGGAGTCGGTGCGGGTGTTCGACGCCCTTCTTGTCCCGGATCCTCACGACGTAAATAAGCCTGTCGTGATCGTCGCGTTCGGCGCCGACCGCGGAGACGACGCCGCCGGCTTTGGCAAGGGTCACCTGGCCGCTGTCGCGGGCCACCCGCCACTCCATGCCGGTGCCCACCAACGGCGCCTGCGGCTTGAGCAACGGCACTGCTTGGCGCTGCATGTTCGCGCCCATTAGGGCGCGGTTCGCGTCGTCGTGCTCGAGGAACGGTATCAGCGAGGTTGAGACGCTCACGATCTGCTTCGGCGAGACGTCCATGAAGTCGACGTTCTCGGGGCTCTCGATCGCGAAGGCGCGGCCCTGCCGGACCTCCGTCTTCTCTTCGGAGAACTGCATCCGGTCGTCCAGCACCGCGTTGGCCTGGGCGATGGTGTACTGCTCCTCGTGGTCGGCAGAGAGGTACTCAATCCCCTTGGAGGCGTAGGACTTGACCTTGATCTTGCGGGCCTTGAGCTTTGTGATCTTCTCCGCCGCGGCTTCGGTAATGACCTCGCCGGCCGCGACAATCACCGCGCCCGCCGCGTCGGTCACGTCCTCACGGACGGTCCGGCCCACGAGCTCCGCGGGCCGGTTGGGGACTTCCTTCAGGACTCGCCGGTACGGCGTCTCGATGAAGCCGTACTTGTTGACGAGCGCGTAGGTCGCCAGAGAGCCGAGGAGTCCGATGTTGGGGCCTTCCGGCGTCTCGATGGGGCAGATACGGCCGTAGTGGCTGTGGTGCACGTCGCGGACGTCGAAGCCGGCCCGCTCGCGGGAGAGGCCGCCGGGGCCCAGCGCCGAGAGGCGGCGCTTGTGCGTGAGCTCGGCCAGCGGGTTCGTCTGGTCCATGAACTGCGACAGCTGCGACCCGCCGAAGAACTCCTTGATCGCCGCCACGATGGGCCGGATGTTGATCAGGGCGCTCGGCGTCGCCTGCTCGGGGTCGATCAGCGTCATGCGCTCCTTGACCACGCGCTCCATGCGGAGCAGCCCGATACGGAGCTGGTTCTGCGTAAGCTCGCCGACGGCGCGAACCCGGCGGTTGCCGAGGTGGTCGATGTCATCGTCCCGGTCCTCGCCGTTGTTGATCATGATCATCCGCTTGACGATGGCCACGAGGTCTTCGGCGGAGAGCACACGTTCGGCCGGGGAGGGGTCGACGCTATCGGCGCCCTTGGCCTTGCCGTTCCGTGAGGCGCCGCCGAGACCGAGGCGGTTGTTCACCTTGTAGCGCCCCACCCGTCCGAGGTCGTAGCGCCGGAAATTGAAGAACAGCGTGTTGAGCAGCGCCCTCGCGTTATCCAGGCTCGGCGGCTCGCCGGGGCGGAGCTTGCGATAGAAGTCGAGGAGCGCCTCATCTTCGGTGCGGACGGCGGGCTCTTTCTCCATGGTCGTCGGGATGAAGGGATGGTCGACGTTCTTGTCGACGTCCTTGAACGTCTCGATGAGCTGCTCGTCGTCGCCCAGGCCGAGGGCGCGCAGCAGCGTGGTGACGGGAATCTTGCGCTTGCGGTCGACCTTGACGGAGAGCACGTCGCGGGTGCTCGTCTCGAATTCGAGCCAGGCCCCCCGGTTGGGGATGAGCTTGGCCGAGCAGAGGCCGCGCCCGCTGCCCGGATCTTCCTCGATCTTGAAGTAGACGCCCGGCGAGCGCACCAGTTGGCTGACCACGACGCGCTCGGCGCCGTTGATGATGAAGGTGCCGGCGTCGGTCATCATGGGGAGGTCGCCCATGAAGACCCAACTCTCGACCTCCTCGCCGGCGCCGTCGCCCGCCTTCTTCTCAAGGACGGTCTTGGCGTAGATGGGCTTGGCGTAGGTCTTGTCGCGCTCGCGGCACTCGTCTTCGGTGTACTTCGGCTCGCGGAACTCGTAGTCCTCGAACCGGAGCTCGTACCGCCCGCCGGTGAAGTCTTGGATCGGCGTGACTTCGTCGAGGAGTTCTTTTATGCCTTCCTTCAACAGCCAGTTGAAGGAGTTGTTCTGGATCTGGATAAGGTTGGGGACTTCGAGGACTTCTGGTATGCGGGCGTAGGACTTTCTTCCACTGGCATCGGTTCCATGGGACGAAGAGACCAGGGTCGTCATGCGGCGAGGCTCCTTAGGAGGGCTCTCACGCGCCAGGGCGCAATCAGGCCAAGCAGGTAAGCGGAAGGCAGTACCGGGCGGCGTAGATTCCCTGAACGCGGCTTGCTCGTTGGGCGCACGAGGGGCATAGTAGGGCAACAATGAGTTTACACCCACCGCCCCGCGGTTGTCAACGTCCCACCCTATCCCTCCGGCTCCCTTTCCTCTCACGAAAACCCTCGTAACCGTGCCGCCCCCCTTCTGTAGGGCGTCCCTCGTGGGCACCCTCCCCCCTCTGCTCCGGCCCCCTCCCGCGAGGGAGGAGATTGAGTGAGGGCGGAGAGCAACGGCGGCACCAGCCGCCCACCGCGCGTCTCCCCGCCTCGAAGGTGGACAGCGAAACGGGCCTCCCCCTACAATTCCCGCTTGGGCGGCGGCCTATGGGGCCGCGCCCACGAGTGGAGGATGCCATGTATTTGGAGCAGCTATCCCTAAAGGATCGCGTCTTCGTCATCCTTGGCGGCGGCAGAGGCATGGGCGAGGCCACCTCCCACGCCATCGCCGAGGCCGGCGCCAAGACGGTCGTCGCCGATTACAACGAGTCCCGTGCGACGATGGTCGCCAACGCCTTGGTCAAGGCTGGCGGGACCGCTATCCCGGCACGGGTCGACGCCCGCGACCCCGCCCTGGTGGACGCGCTATTCGAGAAGACCGCCGCGGCCTACGGCCCCATCAACGGCTTGGTGAACGTGGCCGGGGGCATGGCGCGGAACCCCTGGGCCCCCACCGCCGATTGGTCCGACGAGTCGTACCTCGACGTGATGGACATGAACCTCAGGGCGGCCTTCGTGCCCTGCCGCGCCGCGATCAAGCGCATGATCGCCCAGGAGACCGGCGGCGTCATCGTCAACTACTCCTCGGTGAGCGGGCAGAACGCGGCGCCGCATCACTCCATCTACGGCGCGGGCAAGGCGGCGGTAATCCACCTCACCCGCACCCTGGCCTGGGAGTACGGCCGCTACGGCATACGCGTGAACTCCGTCGCCCCCGGTTCGGTAAAGACGCCGCTCGTGTCCGCGGGCCTGTCGGTCGAGAGGGAGGCCCAGATCCCGCTGGGCCACGCCGCGGACCCCTCCGAGGTCGCATCAGTGGTGCTCTTCCTGGCCTCCGACCTCTCGCAATACGTCACCGGACAAACGATTGTCGCCGACGGCGGAGCGACCCTGGCGCGCTCGGGAAGACCGCCGGAAGGGTTCGCCGGCAGCAGACGGCCGGGGGCGTAGCACCGAAGTTCTGCATGATTGGCGTGGCGGAAATCGGCGTGTTAGCCTGCGCGGGTCGAGAGGCCCCGCGCACAGCGAACCGGTAAGGAGTCAAGATGGAATTTTCACTGCTGTACGAGCTGGCGAACCCCAAGCCGTGGCATGCCCGCAGCGAGTACAACAAGTGGTGGGAGGGCCTGGAGCAGGTCGTCCTCGCCGAGAAGCTCGGCTTCGACGGCGTCTGGGCGGTCGAGCATCACTTCCTCGAAGAGCTCTCCAGCTCCTCCGTGCCCGAGATCTGGCTTACGGCATGCGCGATGCGCACCGAGCGCATTCGCATCGGGCACGGCGTCGTGCTGCTTCCCAACAACTTCAACCACCCGATCCGTGTGGCGGAGCGGATCGCGGGCCTCGACATCATGAGCAACGGGCGCGTCGAGTTCGGCGTGGGCCGCGGCTCGTCCTGGCAGGAGCTCGGCGGCTTCGAGGTGCCCCCCGAGCTTAGCCGCGCCCAGGTAATCGAGAACGCCACCATCATTCCCCAGATGTTCCAGACCGACTCCTTCTCCTACGAAGGCAAGTTCGTCAACATCCCACCCCGCAACGTGATCCCCAAGCCGATCCAGAAGCCCAGCCCTCCGATGTGGATGGCCTGCGGCTCCGATGACACCTACGAGATCGCGGGTGAGCTCGGCCTCGGCGTCCTCGCCTTCGCCGCCAAGTCCCCCGACTACGTCGGCGAGCGCATCCGGCGCTACAAGGAGAAGGTCGTCAACGCCAAGCCCGTCACCGGCGTGGTCAACAACAAGACCGCGGCTTTCTGCATGATGTACTGCGGCGAGTCGGACGACGAGGCCGACGAGACCGCCGGCCCCACGGTGGTCTGGTACCAGGACGTGTTCGCCCGCTACTACAACCCCTCCCAGCAGAGCAAGTACAAGGGCGCGGACCACCGCACCTTCGACGACGACGGCAATGAGACCGTCCAGCCGTCCGGAAGGATGAAGGTCCACCAGAAGCGCCCCAAGGCCACGCGCGAGCAAATGAAGAAGCTCATGGACAAGGCCCGCTCCAGTCAGGGCCTCTGCGTCGGGAGCGCCGAGAGCATCACCAAAGTCCTCAAGCGCTACGAGGCGAACCAGATCGACCAGGTGCTCTGCATCGTGCAGTCGGGCATGCTTCAGCACGAGGACATCATGCGGTCGCTGAAGCGGTTCGCCCGCGAGGTCATGCCCGCGTTCGGCCGCTCCGTGCCCCAGGCCGCCCTGGTCGCCTAGCCCCACACGGGGCCCGCGCCGACCCAGAGAAAGGAGGACGAGATGCACCCGATCTACGCTCCCTACGGCGTCTACCACGGCACCGCGTCCGAGTGGTTCGAGATGACGGAGAACGCGAAGAAGGTCCGCCTCTACCTGGAAGACTTCTTCATCCAGCACGGACGCAGCCCGAACCTCCCCCAAATCATGCGCGACAACGGGCTCGACCAGAACCAGACATGGCACGCGCTCTGGCAACTGGAGCGCGCCGTGCAGGTGATGTTCGTCCCCGGCAGCGAGGACATCGTCAAGGTGCCGCCCTTCTCCAACGCCGCGACGCGCCACCGCGTGACCGTGGACGGCGAGTCGAAGTGGTTCGCGGGCTGCGCCGGCGAGTCCTGCGCCGTCAATGCCATGTTCCCCGGCAGGACGGTCACGGTGGACTCGCATTGCCCCTGCTGTTGGGAACCGATCCGCTTCTCCGCCAAGGACCGCCAGTTGGTGGACTTCGAGCCGAAGACGGCCGTCCTCCATATCGGCGTCAGCCCCCACAACTTTCGCAAGGACTGGATCGTCACCTGCGACAGCATCAACTTCTTCATCGACGCCGACCACGTGGCGGTGTGGGAGAAGGCTTGGCCGGAGAAGCGCGGCGTCTACATGCCTGCGCCGAACGGCATCGCGTGGGTCGACCGCGTGGCGAGCACCCGCCACTACGACTACAACCGCGGCCCCGACGTGGCGAACGGCGACATGATTCGCCAAGCCTTCGCCGATAGCGGCCTCGACGTCTCGGTCTGGGACTAGATCAGCCTCCTCGCCGCGGAGGCGGCGCCATGACCCAAGCGCGGACCGATACGGCGCCATCCGGCGGAGCGCGGCCCTCGGAGGATACGCGGGCGCTCGAAGGGCTGCGCGTCGTCGAGTTCGGCGACTACATCTCCGCGCCCTACCTGGGGCGGCTGCTCACGCTCTATGGTGCGGAGGTGATCAAGATCGAGCCGCCCGCCGGCGACCGCGCGCGGCGTCACGGCCCCTATCCCAAGGACGCCCCCGAAGACCCCGACCGAAGCGGCCTCTTCCTCTACCTCAACGCCGGGAAGCAGAGCGTCACCATCGACCCCACCGCTCCCGGCGGCGCGGACCTCGTGCTCGACCTGGCCCGCCGCGCCGACATCCTCATCGACAACTACATGCCCAAGGATCTTGAAGCCTGGGGCCTGACCCCCGAACGGACAGCCGCGGCGAACCCCACCCTGGTCCACACCTCGATCACCACGTTCGGCCACTTCGGCCCCTACCGCGACTTCAAAGGCTACGCTCTTACCGCGTCGGCGGCGGGCGGCGTGGCCTACCGCACCGGCGACCCCAAGCGGCAGCCCCTAGCCATGCCCTATGACCGCGCCGACTACTGGGGCGGCATGAACGCCGCCTCGGCGACGATGATCGCGGTGATGAACCGCGAGCGCACCGGACGGGGCCAGCACGTCGATATCTCCACCGCCGACTGCCTCAACACCTTCAACAACCCGATGGACTACATCGACTACGTGGACACGGGCTTCTACCCCCGCCGCGGCGGCAACCGCAATCCCACCATCTACCCCTTCGTCCTCCTGCCGTGCAAGGACGGCTACTACGGGCTGATCGTGGCGCACGAGAAGCAGTGGAAGCGTTTCGGCGACCTCATGGGCAATCCGGCGTGGATGAGCGAGCCCCGCTTCGCCGACCGCGACAAGGCCGGCAAAGAGTACCCCGAAGAGATCGACGACCAGATCAAGCCCTGGCTCGCCCAATACACCAAGGCCGAGCTGTGGCGGAAGTTCCGCGAGAGCCGCATCCCGTGGCATCCCGCCCACACCGTGGCCGAGCTGCTGGAATGGGAGCAGCTTCAGGTCCGCGACTACTGGACGGAGGTCTCCAACGACGGAGGCCCCCCGATGCGCGTCCCCGGCGCGCCGTTCAAACTGACCGCCTCCGAGCGGGTCGAGCCCGGCCCCGCGCCGCGCCTCGGCGAGCACAACGAGCACGTCTTCGGCGGCCTCCTTGGCCGCTCCTCGTCCGATCTCGAAAAGCTGCGCGCGGCGGGCGCGATATGAGCCTCCCCCTCGAAGGAATTCGGATCGTCGACTTCACCCAAGTCTGGGCGGGGCCGCAGGTCAGCGCCTGCTTGGGCGACATGGGCGCGACGGTGGCACGGGTCGAGTCGAACAGCGGCACCGACGTGCAGCGCAATTTCGGCCGCCCCAAGTCGCCCATGCGCCAGATCCTCGAGTCGCATTGGTACTACCGCAGCCGCGAGTACTACGTCACCCTCAACCTGCTGCACGCTGAAGGCGTCGATCTTCTCAAGCGCATGATCCACTGGGGCGACGTGCTCGTCCTCAACCTCTCCCCGCACAAGCAGCGCGCCCTCGGCGTCGATTACGAGAGCCTCCGCAAGGAGAAGCCCGACCTCATCATGGCGGCCTTCTCCGCCGCGGGGCAGTGGGGGCCCTACGACGATCTCCTCGCCTTCGGCCCTTCGATGAACGTCGCCGTCGGCAGCGACGCCCTCGTCGGCTACCCCGAGGACGAGGGCCGCCCCATGCTGCATGTCTGGGACCCCGACCCCGGCATGGGCGTCATGCTCGGCTACGCGATCATGACCGCCGTCTTCCACCGCTCGCGCACCGGCAAGGGCCAGCTTATCGACCTGCCGTTCAGCGAGCTGCTGCCGGGCTTCCTCGGCGAGCCCATCATCGAGTACCAGATGACCGGCGAGGTCCCCAAGCCCAAGGGGAACCGCCATCCCCACATGGCCCCGCACGAGATCTACCCAAGCAAGGACGACGACTCCTGGGTCTCAATCGCGGTGAACGGCGAGGAGGAGTGGCGCGCCTTCTGCGGCGCAATCGGCCGACCCGAACTCGCCGCCGACCCCCGCTTCGCCACCCTGGCCGACCGCCTAGCCAACCTCGCCGCCTTGGACGAGACCGTCGCGGCCTGGACGCGGGAACGCTCGAACATCGAGGCGACGCACGTACTCCAGCGGGCCGGCGTGGCCGCGGCCCCGGCGTACAAGGTCAGCGAGCTCTACCATGACCCCCACGACATCGCCCGCCGCACCTCAATTGACGTGCATGTGGACGAGCTCGACGCCGCCGACGTGACTTACGGCATCCCCTGGCGTCTCAGCGAGACGCCGGGCGCGGTGCGCAGCCTCGGCCGCCCCCTCGGCGCCGACAACGAGCGCTTCTACCGCGACGAGATCGCCCTGCCCCCCGAAGAAGTCGAGCGCCTCATCGAGCAGCAGGTCATCTACTAGCCCCGCGGCGCGCGGCTAGACAGCGCACTCCCCTTCGCCGCGCTCCACCTTGAAGGGGATAGTCTTGGTCCAGTCCATGTAGAGCTGGATCGTGTCCTTGCCGAGCGGTCCTACCTGTTGCAGGTCGGTGAGGAGGGGCGAGAAGGCCTCGGGGCCGACGCGGTCCACGAAGTCGAGGAACCGCTCGTCGCCGCTCTCCCGCTCGCGGGTGTAGAAGTCGAGGACGCGCTCGATGAACTCGGGGGCGAGCTTGGCGGGCACCCGGCCGCGGACGCGCTGGCCGAAGCGAATCGGGCCCTCCGTCCCTGTCGCGTTGCCGCCGACGAAGACCTCGTAGGCGGGCACCTGCTGGCCGCTGCCTCCCTTGATCGCCGCGCCGTGGAAGCCGATGCTCGCAATGTGGTGCTGGCCGCAGCCGTTGGGGCAGCCGCTCGCCTTCACGTGCATCTTCTTGATCTGGGGGTCGGTGGTGTCGAGGGCGGCGATCTTCTCGCGGAGCGCCTGTCCCAGGCCCATCGACGACGTGATGCCCAGCTTGCAGCTATCGGTGCCGGGGCACGTCACCACGTCGGTGATCTCATCCGCGCCGCCCTCGACGAGGTCCTGCGCCTTCAGCTCGTTCCAGACGTCGTGAACGAGCTCCGTCCGGACCCAGCGCAGCACGAGGTTCTGCTCCTGCGTCAGGCGGACGCGTCCGCCTGAGTAATTTCGGCTGATCGCGCCGAGCCCGCGGAACTGGTCGCCCGTCAGGTCGCCCTGGGGAACGGTGACCTCGACGGCGGCGTAGCCCTCCTGGCGCTGGGGCTTCACGTTCGTGGTCGCCCACGCGGTGAACTCAGGGGAGGCGGATCCGTTCACGAACCGGCTCGCCTTGGGAGGCGGCGGCGCGCCGGCGGCTTCGTCGTCCTCGAACATCCACGGCTCGGGATCGATCTTCTCCTCGGCCCAAGGCCTCGCCAACTCCGCGTCCACCAGCGTGCGGAACTCCTCGATGCCGATGCGGTCGACGAGGAACTTGATGCGCGCCTTCATCCGGTTCTTGCGCAGCTCGTCGGCGGCGTCGAAGACCCGGAACACCGCCTCCGACACGCGCAGGTAGTCGTCCACGGACACAAACTCGTACAGCGTCGGCGCGAGCCGCGCCATAATCGATGTCCCGCCGCCTACGACGATCTTGAAGCCGCGCACCGTCTCGCCGTCCACCTCCCTGGTCTGGGCGATGAAACCGAGATCGTGGATCGCGGTCATGGCGCAGTCGTGGGCGCAGCCGGAGAAGGCCGTCTTGAGCTTGCGGGGGAAGACTTGCGTCAGCGGGTGCCGTACGAAGTAACGGGCGTAGGCCGTCAGATAGGGCGTGGGGTCGAAGGGTTCGCCGCCGCAGACGCCCGCGAGCGGGCAGCCCGCCACGTTCCGCACCGTATTGCCGCAGGCCTCGCGGGTAGTCAGTCCCACCGAGCCGAGGAGCCGCAGCCCCTCCGCGGACCGGTCCAACAGGATATGGTGGAACTGGATGTTCTCCCGGGTGGTGATGTGCCCCTTCTTCAGGGGCGTGAACTCGTCGGTGAAGTCGCCCAGCGTCTCGAGCTGGTCCGCCGTCACGCCGCCGAAGGGCAACTTGACCCGGAACATCTGCGCCTCAGGCTGGCGCTGGCCGTAGACGCCCTGCTTCAGGCGGAACCTGATGAACTCTTCTTCAGTGTTCTCGCCTGAGCGAAACTTCCCGACTCCTTGCTCGAAAGCGTCGATCTCTTCGGGCAGATAGGGGATGACGCCCTTCTCCGCGCCCTTTTTCGATTCGACCGTGGTCATACCTGCTCTCTTCCTAGCTTCCCGTGAAAAGCCGATAGGCGAACGTCCCTCGACATACAGCGGGACGCCCGCGGCGCGCGCCCCGAATCCTCACCTGAAGGGCCGGTGCGCCGGTTGAATCCCTGCGTTTGAACCTTCAGTCTAGCATTGCGAGGGGTCGTGTCAACGGAAGGGCGGCGCCCGCTAGGCCGACGGCTCCCGTTGCGGGCCGGACGAGGCCAGCGCGAGGGCGTGCTCGTAGTCTTCGCGTGTATTCAGGTTCGTCAGCACCAGCGGATCGTCGACCGCCACCTCGCGGATGCTGCCGCTGTGGCGCTGGATTACCTCGCGGACGCCGCGGCCCTCCTCGGTGATGCGGAGCAGTTCGGGCAGAAGCGAGGCGTCAAAGATGGGCGGGTGCCCGTGCTTTCCCCGGTACGCCGGTATCGAGATGAGCGCCCCCTGGTTCTTATGGGCCTCGGCGAGGCGACGGAGCAGCGCCGCCGGACGGGGCTGGTCGGCGGCGAGTAACAGCAGGGACGCCGCGCCGGGGCCCACGGCGCGCAGCCCTGCCTTGATCGAGCTCGTCTTGCCCTCGCGGTAGTCCGGGTTGACCACGATCGTGAGCCGGGGGTCTTCGACCGCCTCAACCAGGGGCCGGACCGTTGAGACCTCGTGCCCCAACACGACGACGGCTTGCCCCATGCCGGCTTCGAGGAGCTGCCGTGTTTGATAGACGACGAGCGGCTCGCCCAGCCAGTCGAGGGTCTGTTTGGGCCGCCCCATGCGGCTCGACTCGCCGGCGGCGAGGAGCACGCCGGCACAGGCCGCCGCGCCGGACTCCGCCCGGGTCACGCCCGTCCCGCGAGCTGCTTCGCCTTGGGCAGGAGACGGTCGGCCTTCAACACGCCGCCCTTCTTCCCGTGGCGGACCGCCAGAATCTCCGCCATCACGCTGACGGCGATCTCCTCCGGGCTCCGCCCGCCGATGTCGAGGCCGACGGGGGCGCGAATCTCGCCGATGCGCTCTCCGTCGATGCCCTCCTCGAACAGCCGCCGGAAGATCATCGCCGCCTTGCGCTTGCTCCCCAACAGCCCCACGTAGCCCGCCTTAGAGCGCGCCGCGGCCAGCAGCGCCGCGTCGTCGTACTTGTGGCCGCGCGTGGCAACGAGAACGTAGGAGTTCGGCGTGAGATCCAGTGACGCGACACCCGCGTCGAAGTCCCCGACCACGATCTGCTCCGCTTCGGGGAAGCGCTCCGCGTTGGCGAACATCTCGCGGTCGTCCACGATGATGGTGGCGTAGCCGAGGAACGTAGCCAGCTTATAGACCGCGTAGCCGACATGGCCGCCGCCGACGATGACGATCGTCGCGGGGCGGGTGAACGTCTCGACGTAGACCTTCGCCTTGGACTCGGTGGTAAGCCAGACCTCGCGCCCCTTGGGCATAAGGTCGAGCGCCGCCTCGACAGCGGCCTCGTCGAGCTCGGGAGCGCCCAGCCCGCCCACAGCGCCGCCGTCATCCCGGATGAACAGCTTGGCCTCAGGCCGGCCGCTCGACGTTCCCGGATCGGCTAGCGTGGCCAGGGCCCGGTCGCCGCGGCCCTCGAACGCCGCCATGATCTCGCCGAACAGCGGGGCAAGCTCGGAGTGCCCCGCCAGGGGGTCGATCAGAATCTCCATCGTCCCGCCGCACACCAGCCCGTCCTTGGCGGCGATGTCCTCGTTGAGCACGAACCGGCGCAGCTGTGGCGCGCCGTCGGTCTGCTCTTCCAAGATGATGCGCGCCTCGGTGAGCACGTCGGCCTCGACACAGCCCCCGCCCAGCGTGCCGAACATCGTGCCGTCGGCGCGGACCAACAGCTTGGCCCCCGGCTTCTGCGGCGTCGACCCCTTGGTGTTCACCACCGTTGCCAGCACGAACGGCTCGCCCGCCGCGAGCAACCGCCCCGCTTCGCCAAAGATAGGTTGCGTATCCATAGCCCCCAGCCTCCGGTTTCAGTATAACCAACGCGCGGCGAGAGCCAACGGGCGCCCCAGGCGGCGTCACGCGGGGCCGGTGAAATGCGCCAGCGACGCGGTCAGCGTGGCGAACGTCCGCGTGGGCACGACGCCCCGCTTGTTGACCTCGCCCTTGCGCCGGATCCAAATCGTGTCCATCCCGGCGTCGCGCCCCGGCTGGATGTCGTTCGTCAGGCTGTCGCCCACGACGACGGCGCTCTCGGGCCGCACGCAAAGCCGTTCCAGCGCGCGGTCGAAGTAATCGCGCTTCCCCTTGCCCACGCCGAGCGTCTCTTCGTCGAACGTCGCCTTGAAGTACGAGCGCCCCGCCCGCGATTCGATGTGCTCGACCTTCGTCTTGGCGTAGTCGCCCGTCGCCAGATGCAACGTGTACCCCGCGCCGGCCATCGCGTCCAGATAGCCGAACGTCTCCTCGAACAGCGCGGTGGCGTACCAGCACTCCTCCTGCGCCGCGCGGATGCGCCGACGCAGCTCCGCCGTCACCTCGGCCTTGGTGGTGCGGTTTAGCTCCTCGGTCATCATCTTGTAGTGCAGGTCGAGGTCGGCGTGGCGCTTCGGGTGCTTGGCGAGCACGATCCGGTGCACCGACTCCCACAGCTGGAGCACCTCCCGGCCGGTGAGGCCGAGGAAGCCTTCGAGGTTCTTCTCGTAGACGTAGTCGGAGTCGTTGAGCGTGCGGTCGAAGTCGAGCAGGACGTGTTTGTAGCGGGGCATGGGTGCGGGGGTCTCCGGGGAATCGTTTACCAAGAGGGGATTATACGTCCCCACGACTTCGGCCCGTGGCGCACAGGTCGGCGACCGGACAGCCGCCGCAGCGGGGCTCGCGCTTCACGCAATGGCGCTTGGCGAGCGCGACGAGCAGGGCGTGGTACTCGTTGTACATCGCCGCATCCGGGGGCAGGTTCGCCTCGAACAAGCGTTGGTAGTCCGCGTAGGCGCGGGCCGCGAGCGAGACGCCGAGCCGGTCGACGATGCGGCGGGTCATCGCGTCGATGACGAACGCGGGCTTCCCCGCCGCGTAGAGCAGAATCGAGTCCGCCGTCTCGGGGCCCACCCCGTGAATCGAGAGAAGTTCCTTGCGCACCGCCTCCGTCGGCCCAGCCAGCCACGCACCGAGGTCGTCGCCATGCTCGCCGAGCCGCTGCGCGAAGGCCTTCAGCTTGCGCGCCTTGGCGTTGTGGTAGCCGCACGAGTAGCAGAGGCGCGCCAGCTCGGGCTCCGGGATGCGCCGCAGCGCCGCCGGGGAGAGCGCGCTGGCCTCCTTGAGCTTGGCCATCGTCCCCTCGACGTTCCGCCACGCCACCGCCTGCACCAGGACCGCGCCGACGATCATCTCGAACGGCGAGTCGGCGGGCCACCACTCCTGCGGCCCATACACCGCCAGCAGCCGGTCGAAGACCCCGGCGATCAAGGCGCGGTGGGACACGGGACCACTTGGGACGGGGCGATCAACTGCTAGACTGTCCTGCATGGATGTGTGCCCTGCCTTCGTGGACGAAACCGGCGTTCTGTCAGCATCCCCCAAGGCACAACCCGTCTATGGCATCGGCCTTCTAGTCGCACCCGATCCAAAAGCCATCACCGACAAGCTCTCTACACTGCACTTCCGGTTTAGGGAACAACGCATCACAGGTCGAAGGCAGCTGATCCGGAATATCAGGGAAGGAGTGACCACCCCCACGATCGATGAGTGGGTGGAGCTAACCCGGACGACGCAGCATCACGAATACAAGTTCAGTGCAGTTGCTAGGCATAACCTCCAAGACTACGTAAGCCTACTCGCCCTGTACCTATCATTGGGCGGTATGGAATTCCATTCATTGATACTCGACCGTACCGACCCTGCATTCGATTACCGGCGTTGGGGAGAAGACCCCTGGGATGCCTACCTGGCTATCGCCCAGGAATTACTGCGCAGGAGGCTCAAGCGCCCGGTATTCGCGATTGTGGATTTCCAGGGAAAGCCCAAGAAGGCTAGGGCGTATTTGGAGGACAGGCTTTGCACCCTACCTCATGTCGCCGGATGCTTGCGCGCATCTTCCGAAACCTCGGTGTTTCTTCAAATCGTCGATTTGCTGCTGGGTTGTGTCCAGTTCGATTGGAAGGATCAGCGAGGCTACTACAAGGCGTCGGCCAACACTCGGGCGAAACGCGATCTGACCATATTCTTGAAGAGTCAACTGGGCATTGCCGCCGGTGAGCCGATTGTTTCAGAATCGCTGCGGTTTAGGAAGAGGAGGCGCCTGTCGCTATTCACGACATGGTGGGCTCGGCCTTAAACAAAGAAGGCCACGGCTATAACCGGCGCCCATCCCGTTATACGCGACGGCGTTACCCGGCCACTCCGTGTCCCTCAATGCTAGCCTACTTACCTTTTGGTAGCATGTCAACGCACCGGCGTCTGCCTCTTCGCCCCGCTGCGTTGTATAATCCCCGTTAGCTTTAGTCCCGCGGACACCTACGCATGTACGCATTTCTCAAAAACGAAATCGTCCCGCTCGCCGAGGCCAGGATTCCGATTACGACCCACGCCTTTCACTACGGCACGGCCTGCTTCGAAGGGATTCGCGGCAACTGGAACGACGAGCAGCGGCAGCTCTACGTCTTCCGGCCCCTCGACCACTTCCGGCGTTTGATCGCCAGCGCCAAGATCCTGCGCATCAACGTCCGCTACTCCCCCGAGCAGCTCTGCGAGATCATGGACCGGCTGATACAGACCGGCGGCGTCAAGGCCGACCTGTACATTCGCCCCATGGCCTACAAGAGCGCCGAGGTGGTGGCGAACATGAAGGCGCAGGAGCTCGAAGACGACTTCATGATGTTCACCGTGCCGTTGGGGAACTACCTCGACCCCCACAAGGGCATCCACTGCGCCACCTCGTCGTGGCGGCGCATCGACGACATGAGCCTGCCGGCGCGCGGCAAGATCACCGGCGGCTACGTCAACAGCGTGCTCGCCAAGACCGAAGCGACGGAGAGCGGCTTCGACGAAGCGATCATGCTCAACGCCGACGGCCACGTCTCCGAGGGCTCCGGCGAGAACATCTTCATCGTCTCCGGCGGCAAGCTCGTCACGCCCGCGCCCCACGACAACATCCTCCTCGGCATCACCCGCGACACAATCATCGAGCTGGCCCGCGAGGAGCTCGGAGTCGAGACCGTCGAGCGATCGATCGACCGGTCGGAGCTCTACCAGGCCGACGAGTGCTTCCTCACCGGCACGGCGGCGCACCTGGTGCCGGTCAGCCGGATCGACCACCGGCTCGTGGGCGTCGGCGAGATCGGCCCGGTGGCGAGCGCCCTGCAGGAGCTCTACTTCGACGTGATCCGCGGGCGCAACCAGCGCTATAGCGCGTGGCGCCACCCCGTCTATCCCGCGGCGGTCAGCGCCTAGCGGCCGGGGCCGGGGCGGGCGTTCCCCGTGTTCACCCTCGCGCTCGACTACTTCCTTCTCGTCACCTTTGCTACCGTGGGCCTGCTTCAGGTCGCCGCCGCCATGAGCGGACTCGACGGGATGCAACTGCTGGCCAACCGGCGGGCGGCTGGCCTCCTCGGCGCGGCGATACTCTGCGGCGCTTTCATCTGGTTCACTCTCACCGGCGACCCCTCCATCCCCGGCGACATCGGCGGCGTCGAAGGCTCCGAGCAGTTCGGTCTCTTGTGGGGCGGACTCGCCGCCGCCGTCGTCGGGACCTACGCGCTGGCCTCGGTCGTCCGGCGCGCCGGACGGGCGGCGTCCCGCGTCCCGCCATCGATCGAGGCGTTCCGCTCCGGGACGCTCTTCGCGCTCCTGAAGGCCCGCCGTGCCGGAACGTCCGGGCCGGAGGCCGACGGCGATGCTTGACGCCGACCGCGGCCTCTTCGAGGCGATCAACGGCCTGGCCGGCCGCTCCAGGGCGCTGGACAACGTCATGGAGATGCTGGTCAGCGACTTCTTCCTGCCCGTCGTGCTTTCTCTGGCCGCCTTCGCCCTGTGGTTCTACGGGCGCAGCGCCGCGGAGCGCTACGAGGGCCAATGGGCCTTCCTCTACGCCTCCATAGGCGTGGGGTTCTCCAACCTCGTGGTCACGATCTTCAACTCCGCCATCGACCGCCCCAGGCCGTTCTTCACCGTCGACGACGTCCACGTCCTCTTCTACCGCCCCACCGATCCGTCGTTCCCCAGCAACGCCGCGGCCTTCGCCTTCGCCCTCGCCGCCGGCGTCTTCCTGGTGCGGCGGCGCTGGGGACTCGCGATCGGCTTCGGCGCCGTCCTCTTCGCCTTCGCCCGCGTCTACGCCGGCATGCACTTCCCCCTCGACGTGGTGAGCGGCGCCTTCATCGGCATCCTCACCACCTGGTTCTTCGCCCACGTCCTCAACCGGTTCCGCTTCGTCGTCGACTGGGCGCTCGGCCTCCTCCGCCGCTTCTACCTCGCCTAGAGACCGGGGCGGCCCGCCCGTCCGTTACAATGAACGTCGCGCCGGCCCATGTGCACGCGGCACGGCGCGTCAGGAGTCGTTATGAGCGCTTCCACCGATTGGGCGTTGATCCTCGGAGCATCGAGCGGGTTCGGCGGCGCAACCGCCAAAGAGCTCGCCAAGTCCGGCTTCGACATCTTCGGCGTCCACCTCGACCGCGCCACGACCATGCCCATGGCCGAGGAGGTCATGGCCTCGGTCCGCGCTCAGGGCCGCGAGGCCGTCTTCTTCAACGTCAACGCCGCCGACGCCGGGAAGCGCGCGAAGGTCTTGGAGGACATACAAGAGCGGATTGGAGGCGGCTCGGTGCGGGTTGTCCTGCACTCGCTGGCGTTCGGCACCCTCCGCCCCTACGTCGCCGATGCGCCCGGGGGCGACGTGACGCAGAAACAGATCGACATGACGCTGGACGTGATGGCGAACAGCCTCGTCTACTGGACGCAAGGGCTGGTCCGCCGCGGGCTCATCGGCGATGGCGGCCGCGTCTTCGCCATGACCAGCGCGGGGGGCACGCGCATCTGGCCCAGCTACGGCCCCGTCTCCGCCGCCAAGGCCGCCCTCGAGTCCCACATCCGCCAGCTCGCCTGCGAGCTCGCTCCCAAGGGGATTACGGTGAACGCGGTCCGCGCCGGCGTCACCGACACGCCGGCCCTGCGCAAGATTCCGGGCAACGACGAGCTGCTCGACGGCGCGCGGCGGCGCAATCCCAGCGGACGCCTCACCACGCCCGAGGACGTGGCCGCCGCCATCGCGCTTCTCTCCGATCCGCGCGCCGCTTGGATCACGGGTAACACTATCGGGGTGGACGGTGGCGAGGACATCGTCGGCTGACCCCCGGCGCGCCCTGACCGCCCAGGTCAAGCGCGCCGCCCGGGACACTGGCTTCGACTTCGTGGGCGTCGCCGCGCCGGACGACTTCTCCGACGCCGAGCACGCGACGCTCGACCGCATCCGAAGCGGCCTGATGGACGGCCTCCCCTGGTTCCACGAGGCGCGAGTCAAGCGCGGCGCCAGCCCCGCAAAGCTCCTCCCCGGCGTCCGCTCCATCCTCGCGTTGGGGCTCTCCTACCACACCCCCGACCCCACGCCGCCGCCCGGCGATGGCGCGCTCCGGGGCCGCGTCTCCCGCTACGCCTGGGGCCGTGACTACCACCGGGTGATGGAGCGCCGCGCCAAGGCGCTCGTCGCGTCGTTGGAAGCGCTCGGCGGCGGTGCCGCCCGCTTCTACGTCGACTACGGCCCGATGCCCGACCGCGCCGCAGCCCAGCGCGCCGGCCTCGGCTGGTTCGGCAAGAACACCAACATCCTGACGAGCGACGCGGGCTCGTGGGTCTTCCTCGCCGAGATCCTCACCGATCTGGACCTGGAGCCCGACGAGCCGCTGAAGAAGAACTGCGGGAGCTGCGTCGCCTGCATCCCCGCCTGCCCCACCAACGCCATCCCCGCGCCCTACGTCATCGACAACACCCGCTGCATCTCCTACCACACCATCGAAAACCGGGGCCTCATTCCGCGGGAGCTACGCCCCCACTTCGGCGATTGGGTCTTCGGCTGCGACATCTGCCAGGACGTCTGCCCCGTCAACGACCGCAACGCCGACACGCCCGGCGATGAGGAGTTCGCCGCGTCGGACATCGACCGCGCCTATCCCGACCTGATCGAGCTGCTCGCACTTTCGAAGGACGATTTCACCCGCCGCTTCCGCGGCACGCCGCTGATGCGCGCCAAGTACGAAGGAATGCAACGAAACGTCTGCGTCGCCTTAGGCAACGCCGGCGACGCCCGCGCCGTCCCCGCGCTCCGGCGCGCCCTCGCGGATTCGAGCGCCCTCGTCCGCGGCCACGCCGCCTGGGCCTTGGGCCGCATCGGCGGCTCGGACGCGGAAGCGGCCCTGCGCACCGCCCTCCCCACCGAGACCGACCCCGCCGCCCGCGAGGAAATCGAAGCCGCCCTCGCGGAGGTGGCTAGCGGGAGCTAGGGCACACGGGCGGGGCCGGACAACCAGCATTACCAGTGTCGGTCCGGATCGTTCCAGTAGGCATTGTCGGGATCGTCCGCCCCTTCTATTAGCCCGGCCACATAGCCGCTAAAGAAGGTGTCATCATCAATGAGTTCGAGTGCCGCCTGCTGCCGCATCAGACATTGGACTTCGGCTTCCTTGCCGAAGAATGCGTTGCCTTCAGCGTACTGATAGCTATGACATGCGTCATGCACAATGGTGCCGGCCAGCCATATGACCTGCCCCGACGGGGAGAAGCCGGGTGCAAAGGCGGTCTCTTGTCCAACAAAGAAGGTCTTTGAGTACACGTCTATCCCTGAACCTGCTTGCACGGATCTGATGGTGGTAATCCCAGACTGGACACGGACGAACGCCTGCGGGGCACGCTCGGTGAGGACCTGTAACGCTGCCTGAACCTGCACGATGAATCGCTCGGGGCCAACGATGTGTGGGTCAGAGGGCGTCGGCGTGGCCGTCGCGGTAGGCACCGGCGTGGCCGTTGCGGTAGGCACCGCCGTGGCCGTTGCGGTAGGCGCCGCCGTGGCCGTCGTGGTAGGCGCCGCCGTGGCCGTCGCGGTAGGCGCCGCCGTGGCCGTTGCGGTAGGCACCGCCGTGGTTGTTGCGGTAGGCACCGGCGTGGCCGTTGCGGTAGGCGCCGCCGTGGCCGTCGCGGTGGGTACCGGCGTGGCCGTTGCGGTGGGCGCCGGCGTGGCCGTTGCGGTGGGCGTCGGCGTGGCCGTCGCGGTAGGCGCCGCCGTGGCCGTGGCCGTCGCCGTCGCCGTGGACGCCGCCGTGGCCGTCGCGGTGGGTGCCGCCGTGACCGTCGCGGTGGGTGCCGCCGTGGCCACTGCGGTGGGCGCCGGCGCGATGGTCGCGCTCGGCACCGGTGTGGCCACCGAGCACGCGGAGAGGGCGACAATGATGAGGGCGACTAGTCCGCCCAGAACCTTGTGCTTCACGAGTTACCCTAACCCTTTATCCGGGTTCGCCGAGGCAGCCTAGGCGTCGCTCAGGTCCCCGGGCTGCGTGTCCAACCACTCCCAAGACATCGGGTCTTCGTGGTCTGCCATGACGCCGCGCCCGCGGGCTATGCCAGGTTGAAGAAGCGCGCCGCGTTCTCGCCGAGGATCTTTCGCGCCGCCGGCTCGGCGATGTGCGGCTGCCGCTCGTGGAACATCTCGACGCCGCCCCAGCGCGTCTGCGGATGGGGGAAGTCGGTGCAGAACATCACGTTGTCCTCCCCAACGTACTTCACCACCTCGCCGATCCACGCGTCGTCGGGGAAGGCGACGATGAAGCACTGGCGGCGGAAGAACTCCGTCGGCTTCATCGAAAGCGTGCCCGTGCCGGAGCTCTCGTCGTAGGACGTGGAGATGCGCGGCCAGAGGCTGTCCATGAGCGCGAGCCAGCCGGGCAGCCAAGCTACGTGCGCCTCGACGAAGCCCACCTTCAGGCCGGGGAAGCGTTCGAGCACGCCGCCGCCGATAAGGTCCATGACGGCGAGCTGCGCCTCGACGGTGTGGCCGCAGAGATAGGACAGCGCGTACATATCGCGGTACGACTCGCGGGCCACGACCGGCATGTCCCCACCCATACGGGTGAACTCGTGGAAGGTCATCACCGCGCCGGCTTCCTGAATCGCGCTCCACAGCGGGTCGAGCGCGGGGTCGGACCAGCGCCGCTCTCTAGCGGGCGTGGGGGCCGCGAAGATGACGTCGAGACCGAGCTCCTGCGTGGCGTAGTGGAACTCTTCCAGGGCCAAGTCGGGGTGGCGCATCGGCAGCATCATGCAGGGCTTGAGACGGTCGGGGGCCGGTTGCATGAACTCCGACTCCCACCTGTTGATGGCGCGGCACGCCGCTGCGGCGATGTGCGGGTCCGGGTGGTACGCCAGCAGCCCCTGCCCCGGATAGATGATGTTGGCGAATATCCCCTCCTCGTCCATCCACGCCAGCCGCTCGGGGGCGTAGTCCCCGCCCCGGTTCTTCTGCGTCTCCGCCAACTTCGCCCGCACGCTGTCGTTCAGATGCAGGCTCTGGTCGTGAGCTCGGATATGGCCGACCACCTTGTCCTTCTGCTTGGGATCGATGTGCTGCTCCCACAGTTCGAGGGGTTGCCAGAAGTGGGTGTCGCAGTCCACGACCTTCGTCTTGACTTCGGTAGTCGTCATGGCTCGCCGCCTTCCGCGCCGTGCTCCCCGCTGGGACGCGCTAGAGCTTGCCCTCACGGGCGGCGCTGGTCTGGCGGGCGCGCTCCAGGAAGGCCTGCTGCGCCGCGGGCACGTTCTCCGGCTTGCCGCCCCACGTCGTCAGGGGCGTGGCTTGGAGACCGCGGCCATAGGAGAAGCTGAGATCCCAGGGGAAGTCGCGCTCGCCGACGTTCATCGCGTTCAGGTTCTCCGTCGCCTCGGCGTCGGACTGGCCGCCGGACAGGAAGACAATACCGGGGACGGCAGCGGGGACCGTCCGCTTGAAGCACTCGATAGTCGCCGCCGCCACCTCGGCGGGCCCGGCCCGGTCGGGGGCGTCCGCGCCGGAGAGCACCATGTTCGGCTTGAGGAGCATGCCCTCCAGCGACACCCGCTGCGCCGCCAGCTCGGCGAAGACGGCGCGGAGAGCGCGCTCCGTCGCCCACCGGCAGAGGCCGATGTCGTGGTCGCCGTCCATCAGCACTTCGGGCTCAACGATAGGAACGAGACCGGCCTCCTGGGACAGTGCGGCGAAGCGCCCCAGGGCATGCGCGTTGACACCGATGCAGTAGTCGGACGGGATGTGGTCACCGATAGCGATGACGCCGCGCCACTTGGTGAACTTCGCGCCCAGCTTGGCGTACTCGTCCAGGCGCTCCCGGAGCCCGTCGAGGCCCTCGGTGACCTGCTCGCCGTCAGCCCCCGCCAGCGGCTTTGCGCCAAGGTCCACCTTGATGCCGGGGATGATGTCCTGGCTTCTCAGCACGTCGACGAACGCGCGCCCGTCGTTCGCGCTCTGCCGAAGCGTCTCGTCGTACAGAATGACGCCACTGATGTACTCGCCCGCGCCCTGCGTGCTAAAGAGCAGTTGCCGCCACGCCCGCCGGTTATCCTCCGTCGACTCGGCACCGATCGAGGCGAGGCGCCGTGTGATGGTGCCCGTGCTCTCGTCGGCGGCCAGGATGCCGCGCCTCGGTGCGACCAGCGCCCGCGCGATGCCTTCCAGCGTGTGCTCCCGCGTCTCTACCGTCATGGTTCTCTTCCGCCTCCCACGATCTTATGGTGCTTGCAATATCTGTTCGACCCGGTCCACCGCGTCCGCGTTCCCTACGATGAGCGGGGTGCGCTCGTGGACCGCCTCCGGCTGCAGATCGAGAATCCGTTCCGCGCCGTTGCTCGCCTTGCCCCCCGCCTGCTCCGCCACGTAACCGAGCGGTGCCGCCTCGTAGACCAGACGCAGCTTACCCTTGGGGTTCTTCGCGTCGGCCGGATAGAGGAAGACGCCGCCCTTGAGCAGGTTGCGGTGAAAGTCGGCCACGAGCGAGCCGACGTACCGCGCGGAGCGGGTCCGGCGCAACTCCGCCACCGCCGTCCGCATGGGCTCGTCCCACCGGTGGAAGTTGCCCTCGTTGACACTGTAGTAGAGCCAAGCGCTTGGTATGCGGATCGTGGGGTGGGTCAGCCGGAACGTCTGGTCGACGGGGTCGAGGGTGAAGCCGCGCACCGTCCCCGGGGTCGCCGTGACGAGCACCGCGCTCGGCCCATAGACAGCGTACACCGCCGCCGCCTGCTCCCGGCCCCGCCGCAGGACCAACGCGCCCGCGGCCGGTTCTCCCGCCCCGCGCCGGTACAGGCCGAAGATCGACCCGGTGCTCACCGCGACGTCGATATTGGACGACCCGTCCATAGGATCGCAGACCGCGACGTAGCGGTGGGCGTCGGAATCGCCGAGGACTTGCGGTTCGTCCAGCTCCTCGCTGCCCAGGACGGCCACGGTCCCGCTCGCAGTCAGATGCTCGATGAAGCGGATCATGCTGATCTCGTCGAGCTTCTCGACTTCCTCGCCCTGAATATTGACCTTGCCGGTCTTGCCCAGGGCGCCGTCGAGAGCGGCCCGCGCCACATCGGACGCGATCTCCGCGGCGGCGTTGGCAATGCCCTCGATTGCGGCCTGAAGACCCGGCTCGCCATCGAGGTCGGCGGCGAGCGCCTCTCCCAGGCTCACGCCGGGTGAGAGAATTGCCGTCTGTGGTCCTGCCGTCATCACGTCTCCCGCAAGCCCGCTAGACCGACGCGTACGCCGCGCCAGCCCTGCCGCTCTCGCTCCGCCGCTCCCCGCCGAAGGGCAGGTATTCGCCCCACACGTCGCGGAGCACGTCCGTGATCTCGCCCAACGTGGCATACGCCTTGACGGCGTCGATGATCGGCGGCATCAGATTGGCATCGCCCGCCGCGGCCTCGCGGAGCCCGCTGAGGGCGGCGTTCACCGCCTCCGCATTGCGCGTCTCTTTCACGTTGGCGAGCCGTTCGAGCTGCCGGCGCTCGCCCTCGGGGTTCATCTCCAGCAACTGTATCTTCTCCGGCTCGCCGGCCGCGTACCGGTTCACTCCCACCGTGATCCGCTGTTCGCGGTCGCACTCCCGCTGGTAGCGGTAGGCCGCGTCGGCGATCTCCCGGTGGAAGAAGCCTTCCTCAATGGCGCGCACCACGCCACCCAAGCGCTCGATCTCCTCGAAGTAGGCGTAGGCCTGGCGTTCGAGATCGTTGGTGAGCTGCTCGACGTGGTAGCTTCCGCCGAGCGGGTCGATGGTGTTAGTCACGCCGGTCTCGTGGGCGATCACCTGCTGCGTCCGCAGCGCGATGGTCACCGCCTCCTGCGAGGGCAGCGCGTAGGCCTCGTCCATCGAGTTGGTGTGCAGCGACTGCGTGCCGCCGAGCACGGCGGCGAGGGCTTGAATCGCCACGCGGACGATGTTGTTCTCCGGTTGCTGGGCCGTCAGCGCCGCGCCGGCCGTCTGGGCGTGCGTCCGCATCCACCACGAGCGCTCGTCCTTGGCGCCGAAGCGGTGCCGCATCTCTCGGGCCCAGATGCGGCGCGCCGCCCGGAACTTGGCGACCTCCTCGAAGAAATCGTTATGCACGTTGAAGAAGAAGCTCAGGCGCGGCGCGAAGTCGTCCACGTCGAGACCACGCTCGACGCACGCCTCGACGTAGGCGAAGCCGTCGGCGAGCGTGAAGGCGAGCTCCTGCGCCGCCGTCGAGCCGGCCTCGCGGATGTGGTACCCGCTGATGCTCACCGGGTTCCACTGCGGGCACTCGTTGGCGGCGTACTCGACGGTGTCGACCACCAACCGCATCGACTGGCCGGGCGGGAAGATGAACTCGTTCTGCGCGGTGAACTCTTTGAGGATGTCGTTCTGAAGCGTTCCGCGCAGCTTCGAGAAGGGGACGCCTTGCTTCTCCGCGACGGCGAGGTACATGGCCCACAGCACCGCCGCGGGGCCGTTGATCGTCATCGAGGTGCTGACCTCGCCCAGCGGGATGCCGTCGAGCACGATCTCCATGTCGGCCAGCGACGAGACCCCGACGCCGCAGCGCCCAAACTCGCCCACGGAAAGCGGGTGATCGGTGTCGTAGCCCATCAGCGTGGGCATGTCGAAGGCGATGGAGAGCCCCGTCTGGCCTTCGTCGAGCAGATACTTCAGGCGCTGGTTCGTCTCTTCGGCGCCGCCGAAGCCGGCGAACATCCGCATCGTCCACAGCCTGCCGCGGTAGCCGGTGGGATGGAGCCCGCGCGTGAACGGGTACTCGCCGGGAAGGCCGGCGTCCCGCAGGTAGTCGGAGTCTTCAAGCGCCGCCGGCGTGTAGACCCGCTCGACGGGAATACCTGAGATCGTAGTGAAGAGCTCTCCGCGCTCCGGAGCGTCCCGGTTGCGTTCCTTCCAGCGCGCCTCGGCGGCGGCCAGCTCTCCGCGCTCTCTATCGCTCACCGCACACCCCCGGCGACAGTGCTCCGCGCCCGCCTTGGACGCGGGGAGGAGTCCTGCGGCGGGCGGAGGAAACTAGCCGCCTTGCAGTGTAGCACGCGCCGCGCCCGATTCCGATGCGCCCGCCGGTTGCGTTACCATAGGCCGCGATTCGCTGCACCTGGGAGGCCCGACCGTGCCCGTAAGCAAGATCGTCGCGTCGTTCGCCGAGGCCGTGGACGGCATAGCCGACGGATCGTCGATCATGATCGGCGGCTTCGGCGGCCCCGGCGGGATGCCCAGCCGCCTGATCCTCGCCCTCCGCGACCTCGGCCCCCGCAATCTCACCATCATCAGCAACACCGCCGGACTCCCCGGCTTCGGCGCGAAGTCGGGCGAGGAGACGGTCAACATGGGCGTCCTCTTCGAGAACGGCCAGGTGTCCAAGGTCGTCGCCACCTTCCCCGTGCCCCGCTCCGCCTCCGTCGATACCCCCTTCCAGCAACGGCTCCGCGCCGGCGAGGTTGAGCTCGAAGTCGTGCCCCAGGGGACGTTCGTCGAGCGCATCCGGGCCGGCGGTTCCGGCATCCCCGCCTTCTATACGCCGACGGGCGCGGGCACGTTGCTGGCCGAAGGTAAGGAGGAGCGCGAGATCGGCGGCCGCCGCTGCGTCCTCGAACAAGCCATGCGCGCCGACTACGCCTTCGTCCGCGCCCACCGCGCCGACCCCTGGGGCAACCTGACCTACCAAGGCACCTCGCGCACCTTCAACCCCGCCATGGCCACCGCCGCCGAGGTCACCATCGCCGAGGTTGACGAGATCGTCGATCTGGGTGCCCTCGACCCCGAAAGCGTGGTCACCCAGGGAGTCTACGTCGACCGCATCGCGCGGCGCGGCGATGGCTAGGCAGGAGGCCGTCATGAAGCAACCGCTCGACCGCGAAGTCATGGCCATGCGAGTCGCCCGCGAGTTCCGCGACGGCGACATCGTGAACCTCGGGATCGGCATCCCCACCCTCGCCTCCGGCTTCGTTCCCGAGGGGCGCAGCATCGTCATGCACAGCGAGAGCGGCGTGCTGGGCTACGGCCCCATCCTCGACGACGACGGCGGCTCCATCGACCTGATCAACGCCGGCGGCCAGTTCGTCAGCGGCCGGCCGGGAATGAGTTTCTTCGGCTCCCTCGAGGCCTTCGCCATGATGCGGGGCGGCCGCATCGACATCGCGGTGCTCGGCGCGCTCCAGGTCTCGGAGCAGGGTGACCTCGCCAATTGGATGCTTCCCGGGCGCGGCATCGGCAACGTGGGCGGCGCAATGGACCTCGCCGCGGGCGCCAAGCGCATCATCGCGGTGACGGAGCACGCCACGCGGGACGGCACCCCGAAGATCGTGCGTGAGTGCAGCTATCCCATCACCGGGTTCCGCTGCGTCGACCTCATCGTGACCGACATCGCCGTCATTGCCGTTACCCCCGAGGGCGTCGTGCTCCGCGAAGTCGCCCCCGGCTACACCCCCGCCGACGTCCAAGCCCTCACCGAGCCGACCCTCATCGTCGCGCCCGACTTGAAGGAAGTCAGCCTCTAGCGAGACCTGGCACACGCCTCCCGAGCGGCAGAGGGGCAAGACAGGGTTGCCCCCACCTCAAGCCTCTCCCCCTCTGGGGGAGATTGAGAGAGGGCGCGCGCCGCTAGGCGCGCGGGCGCCCGCAGGGCGCCGCTCCCCGCTACGCCGGGGTCTCCCGCGCCTGCAGCGGCTGCTTGGCGGGCGTGCCCGGGCGGCGGGGGTACTTCCGCGGCGTCGGCCCGCGCTTCTCGATCACGACGAGCGTGCGCGGGTCGCCCGAGACCGACGCGGGGACCTCAACGATGCGCGCCGCCGTGCCGCCCAGCAGCTTGATCGCCACCCGCGCCTCCGCGGCCTCGTCCTCGACACCGGGGCTCTTGTAGGCGACTACCACGCCGCCCCGACGGCAGAACGGCAGCGTCAGTTCGGCGAGGACCGAAAGCGGCGCCAGCGCCCTAGCGAGCACGACGTCGAACGCCTCCCGGTACTCCGGGGCCTGGCCCAGCGTCTCGGCGCGCTCGGCGACGACGGCGGCCCCTTCGAGCCCGAGTCCCTCAATCGCCGCTTCCAGGAAGCGCGCCTTCTTCGCCGTGGCCTCGACCAGCGTGAGATCGATGGCGGGGTAGACGATCTTCAACGCCAGGCCGGGGAAGCCCGCGCCCGCGCCCACGTCGATGACCTTGCCCGAGGGCGCTCCGCCCAACGCGAGCACCGCCGTCAGCGAGTCGAGGATATGGCGCGTCTCGATCTTGGCGAGGCTGGCCTTCGACACCAGGTTCACGCGCTCGTTCCACGAGCGCAGCAGCGCCCCGTACCGGTCGAAGGCGGCCAGCGCCTCGGCGGAGAGCTCGACGCCCAGCTCGCCCGCGCCGTCCCGAAGGCGCGCATGGTCCAGGGGTGAGCTCGCCGACTCTTGCATCATGCCTCGATACTCCCGCCGCCCAATCAGGCGAGCGAAAACGTGGCCCCCTCCGGGCCTTTTTCGACCTGAATCCGCGCCGGGAACTGCTCCTTCAACTCGTCGATGTGGGTGATGACGATGATGCGCTCGAAGTCGTCGCGGATCGCGTTGAGCGCGTCGACGATGCGGTCGCGGCCCGCCGGGTCCTGCGTGCCGAACCCCTCGTCGATGAAGAGCGTGGGCAACGGGGCGCCGGCCCTGCGCGCCAGCATCCGCGAAAGCGCGATGCGAAGGGCGAGATTGATGCGGAAGGCCTCCCCGCCGCTGAACATCTCATAGCCGCGAACGCCGAGCTCGTCGGCGATGCGGATGTCGAGTGTCTCGCGCACCCCCTCGCGGCTTGCGTAATCGCTCTGCGTTTCGAGGGTGAGGTGCATGCGGTTATCCGTCATACGGGCCAGGAGCCGGTTCGCCTCCTCCTCTATTTCGGGAATCGCCGTCTCGATGATGAGCGCCTGCACGCCTTTGCGTCCGAACGCCGCCGCCAACTCGTCATAGACGCCCTGCTCGTCCGACGCCGCGGCCAGGGTCTTCCCGCGCTCCTGACGCCGTTGGGCGATGTCGTCCAGCCGGGCGAGGTCCGACTCCGCCGCGCCAAGCTCCTGCTCCAACCGCCCGCGGCGCGTATCGATCTCCGCCGCGGCCGCCTCAGCTGCTTTCGCGCGTTTCCGTACCTCCGGCAGCGCGGCCACTTCGGGACCGAGCGCCTTCTCTTCCGCTCGAAGACCGTCAAGTTCGGCGGCGCGGCCTTGCAGCGCCGTCTCGGCCTGCCCCAATCGTTCGACGACGCCGGGCAGCAGGCGCTCGGCTTCCCGCAACTCCCGGAGCTTCGCCTCGGAGGGCTGCAACGACTGGAACGCCGCCCGCGCCGCTTCGAGCGCCGCCGCGTCGAAGTCCAACTCGGCTATGCGCGCGGCGACCTGTTCCAGGCGCCCCGCCTCCTCCAGCGCGGCGCTCTCCAGACGCTTCGCCGCCTGTTCGACTTGGGTGCGGCGCTCGGGCAGAGCCCGGGTCGCCTCCTCCGCTCCGGCCAACGTGAGCCTCACCCCGCCGATGGCCTCTTGCAGCTTGGGCTCCTCGACGCGCAGCCGGGCGTCGATGCCCTCGGCCTCGGTGCGCTGGGCCTTCTCTTCGGTTTGCAACGCATCGCGGCCTGCCTGATTCTCCCGATGGGCGTCGCGCTTTGCCTCTCCCTCAGCCTGATAGCCCGCGAGGACGCCCTCGCACTGGTCCTCGCTGAGCGGCGTCCCGCAGATCGGGCAGGAGCCGCGGCCCTCGCGCAGCTTGTCCATCTTCTCCTTAAGTTCCTTCATCTCGGCGAGAAGCTGCGTGTTTTGGGCGGCGAGCTCCCCCGCCTTCCCCTTCGACGCCTCGACGTGCCGGCGAAGCTCCTCGCGCTGCTGTCGCAGCGGTTCGAGGGCAGGGAGGCGCGCTTCGGCATCTTCGAGCGCGGCCCGTGCCGCTTCGAGTTCGCCGGCGCGCCGCTCTAAATCGCCGAGCGCCGCTTTCTCCTTCTCCAGTTCGGCCTCGGCCTTCGAGCGCGCTTCCGTGATCGCCCGCTCGATCTCCGCCTTCTCCCGCGCCAGCTGCAGCGAGCGGCGCTCCAGGGCTTCGAGCCGGTCCTTCTCCCGCGCCGCCGCCTCGAACTGCCGAAAGCCCGCCTCGATCGCGTCCCGCTCCGCGAGCCGGGCCTCGTAGCCGGCGCGCTCCGTCTTCGCGGTCACGACCGCCGTCTGAAGGTCGGCGATCTCTTTATCGAGACCCGCGGCCCGCTCCGTGACTTGCGTCAGTTGACGCTCCTTGCCTTCGAGCACAACTGCCCGCGTCTTCAACCCGTCAAGTTCTTCCTGGGCCGCGCGGCGCTCCTCCTCGGTCTTGGCCAGGGCCTGCTTGACCTCCGCGGCGCGCTCCTGCCGCTCGCCGCGCTTCGCCAGTTCGAGATCGTCGTCGCTGATCATCGCGCGGAGCGCATGGGCCTCCGCCTGCTTGCGCCGCCCCTCGTCGCGGGCGCGCTCGGCGATGGCGTCGTAGTAGGCCAGGTCGAGAATCTCGGCGAGCACTTCCTTGCGTTTGTCCGCCGTCTTCAGAGTGAACTCGTCGGCGCGGCCCTGCACCAGGAAGGCGCTGTTGATAAACGTGTCGTAGTCCATGCGCAGCGTCTCGATGATGCGCCGCTGCGTCTCACGCTGCGTCCCTAGAGTCATCGGCTCGAAGCCGCCGCCGGACGAGACATGGAACTCCAGGAGGGTCTTGCCCGGCCTGCGCCCCGCTCCCCGGGACCGCTTGCGGACCACGCGGTACGATGCGCCCTGCGCCAGGAACTCGAGCTCGACCTCCATCTCGTCGCGGCCGATGGTGATGAGGTCGTCGTCGGACTTGGCGCGGGCCTTGCCCCACAGCGCCCACGTCATCGAATCGAGCAGCGCCGACTTCCCCGCCCCGTTCGCCCCGCACAGGCACGCGACGTGCAGTCCCTCAAGCCGCAGCTCGGGAACGCCGTCCCGGTAGCACATGAAGTTCCGCAGGCGCAGCTTGACCGGAATCATGAGGGGTTAGGGCGGGATGGACTTGGGGCCGGTCGATTCTAGCACGCGCACCGCGCGCGGCTTGGCCCCTGGGCGGTAGAATAGGCGCCGGTCATGTTCGAAGCGCTTTCAGACAAACTTAGCGGCGTCTTTCAGAAGCTAGGACGGCGCGGGCGGCTCGGCGAGAAGGATATCGACGAGGCGCTGCGCGAGGTGCGCGTCGCGCTGCTCGAAGCCGACGTCAACTTCAAGGTCGTCCGCGAGTTCATCGCCAAGGTGAAGGCGCGCGCCCTCGAACCGGGCGCCCTCGAAGGCGTGACGCCGGCCCAGGCCGTCGTCGACATCGTTCAGGAAGAGCTCGCCGCCATCCTCGGCGGCGCGCAGAAGAACCTCACCGCCGCGAGCGCCCCGCCGACGGTCGTCATGATGGCCGGCCTCCAAGGCGCCGGCAAGACGACCACCTCCGCCAAGCTGGCCGCCTTCCTGAAGAAGCAGGGCGACCGCCCCCTGCTCGTGGCCGCCGACGTGAAGCGCCCCGCCGCCGTCGAGCAGCTCGTCGCCCTCGGCAAGCAGATCGACGTGCCCGTCTACGACGAAGGCCTCGCGGCGGACGCGCTCGCCGTCTGCGAGCGCTCGCTGAAGCGGGCGCGCGAGGTCGGCGCGAACTGGGTGGTCCTCGATACCGCCGGCCGCCTCCAGATCGACGAAGAGATGATGGACGAGCTTGCCCAGATCAAGCGCAAGCTCGCCCCGACGGAGCTGCTGCTTGTCGTCGACGCGATGACGGGGCAGGAAGCGGTGAACGTCGCCCAAGGCTTCCACGAGCGCCTCTCGCTTACCGGCCTCGTGCTCACCAAGCTCGACGGCGACGCGCGGGGCGGCGCCGCCCTCTCGATCAACTCCGTTACCGGCCTGCCGATCAAGTTCATCGCCGCCGGCGAAAAGACCGACGCCTTCGAGCCCTACCACCCCGACCGGCTCGCCTCCCGGATCCTCGGCATGGGCGACATGGCGACCCTCATCGAGAAGGCCCAGGAAACGGTCGACATGGACAAGGCCAAGGCCTTCGAGCGGAAGATCCGCCGGGCCGACTTCGACCTCGAAGACTTCCTCGGCCAGCTTCAGCAGATGAAGAAGCTCGGCTCGATAGGCCAGATCCTGGAAATGGTCCCCGGCGGCAAGATGCTGGGCGCGAAGCTCCCCAAGGGCGCGATGGACGACGCCAGTTTCACCCGCGTCGAGGCCATGATCCAGTCGATGACGCCGAAGGAGCGCGCCAAGCCTGAGATCATCGGCGGCAGCCGCCGCAAGCGGATCGCCAACGGCAGCGGCACGGCCCCCGCCGACGTGAACCGGCTGCTGGGCCAATTCCGGCAGGTGCGCAAGATGATGAAGAAGATGTCGTCGGGCAAGATGAAGGGCCTGCCGAAGCACCTGGGAATGCTCGGTTAGCGCCGCCCCCCTCCTACCTCCGAATGAGGAAAACCCGATGGACGACGTGCGCGTCAGCCTGACCGAGTCATCCGACGGGTGGACTGCCGAGGTCGTCGTGACCGGCGGCGGGTCGAACACCCGGCACGAGGTGACGCTGAGCCGGGACGCCTACGAACGGCTCGCCGACGGCGAAGCGACACCGGAGGCACTGGTCCAAGCCTCGTTCGCCTTCCTCCTCGAACGCGAGCCCAAAGAATCGATCCTCCGCCGCTTCGACCTGCCCGTCATCGGCCGCTACTTCCCCGACTACGAGCGCGTCATCGCGCAGCGCCTCTAGGCGACCCTCGCGTAACCCGCCCGCGGGCTCAGGCATGGGTGGAGCCGGGAGGTCTTGCCTCTTCTCCCCACGGAGACCTTTGCGCAACCCGCCCGCATCCGTCATTCCCGCGAACGCGGGAATCCATCCCCCTCCCGTAGGGGCGTCCCTTGTGGGCGCCCGTCCCCTCTGGTCCGGCCCCCTCTCCCGCTGGGAGAGGGTTGGGGTGAGGGTGGGAGGCGGGGACGGGTGCGCCGACGTTCATGGAGCCGGAAGCGCCGGTTACGCAAAGGTCTGCCACGGGAGAAATTGAGATGCGGGGCCGCCTCGCAACCACCACGGGGTTATCGAAGTCCGCCACCTTCGCGGTCAGGCACCCCGTTCTAGCAAAGGTCTCCTCTAGGCGCTACGCCCCGGCGTCACAGCGCCGCGCCGGAGTCGCGGAGCCGCCCCGTCTCCTCAGCCGAATAGCCGAGCTCGGCCAGGATGGCGTCGGTGTCGGCGCCCTTCAGGCCGGCGAAGCGGCGGATTCCCCCCGGCGTCGCCGACAATTTGACAGGGAAGCCCACCTGCTTGACCTTGCCGGCTTCAGGGTGCTCAAGGTCGAGCACCATGCCGCGGTGCGCGAGCTGCGGATCGCGCAGGACCTCGCCGAAGTCGAGCACCTTGGTCACGCACGTGTCCTCGTCCGCGAGCAGGTCGTGCCACTCCTCCGCCGTCTTGGTCTTGAACGCCTCGGTGAACGCCTGGCGGATATCTTCCTTGCGGTCGAGGTCGTGCTGGCAATCGGCGAGGTCGCCCCGCCCGATCAGCCGGCACACGTTGGCGTAGAACCACGGCTCGTTGGCCCCGATCCCGATCCACCGCCCGTCCTTCGCCTCATAGACCGAGTAGTGCGGCTCCGCCCCGGTGAGCCGCGTCTGCCCCGGTTGGGGCGTCACGCCGTCGTTGAGATACTGCTGCACGAACTGCGTGAGCAGCGAAAAGACCCCGTCGGTCATGGCGATGTCGACGAACTGGCCCTTGCCCGTCGTCCCGCGGGCGATGAGGGCGGTG
Organism: Dehalococcoidia bacterium; assembly: GCA_965261455.1. Taxonomy (GTDB): domain Bacteria; phylum Chloroflexota; class Dehalococcoidia; order SHYB01; family SHYB01; genus DAOUKH01. The sequence goes on from OZ253453.1 coordinate 2,226,565, forward strand.
AGCACCCCGATGATGGCGAACTGCGACCCGCCGGCGTAGTCGGCGATGACGTTGCCGGGGATCGCGGGCGCGCCGTTCGCCGTCCCCGTGATCCCGAGCGCGCCGCCCGTCGAGATGTAGTTGATATCGTGGCCGGCCCGCTGCTCGTAAGGTCCGTCCTGACCATAGCCGGTAAGCGAGCAGTAGATGATGCGGTCATTGATCTCGCGGCACGTCTCGTAGTCCACGCCGAGGCGCTTGGCGACGCCGGGACGGTTGCCTTCCAGCACGACGTCGGCGCGCTCGATGAGCCTGTAGAACACGCCGCGCGCCGCCTCGTCCTTGAGGTTGAGCGTGATGCGGCGCTTGTTCCGCTCCAGCGTGTTGAGCGCCGCCCCACGGACGTCCTTCACGTCCTTGTACTCCAGCGGACGGTCCGTGAACCCGCCGCGGCGGCCCTTGGGAGGCGGCTCGTCGATCTTGATCACGTCGGCCCCCATGTCGCCGAAGTATTGCGACACGTAGAACCCCGGCGCGAAGCGCGAGAGGTCGATGATCGTCAGTCCGTCCAGAGCGCCGGCCACGCCCGCCTCCTAGCTCGCCCGCTGCGGTTGCCTTCCGTGCTCCACGAGTCCACTCATTCCAGGACGCCATCCGCGGCGAGCCGTTCGATCTCCTCACCGGTATAGCCCAATAAGTCACGGTAAACCGTCTCATTATGCTGGCCCAAGCAAGGCGCGGGGCCCGCGACGCCCCCGGCCGTATCCGAAAGCCGCGGAGCGAAGTTGTCGTAGGCATGCAGGCCGATCTCGGCGTGCTCCTGGAAGGCGAAGTGCCCGCGGTGCGTCAGTTGCGCGTCGGAGAAGAGTTCCTCGCACCTCTGGACCACGCCGGCGGGAACGCCTGCGCCCTGAAGCGTCCGCATAAGGTCCTGGGCCTCGAAGCCCCGCGTCCAGTCGCCGATGAACTCGTCGAGGCGGTCCTCGTTGCGCTTGCGTCCCAGGATCGTGGCGAAGTCGTACGAGGCCGCCCATTCCGGGTCGCCCATCACGCTGCGCAGCGCCCGCCACTGCGCGTCGTCGAGCACGGTGATCACGCACCAGCGATCGTCGCCCGCGCAACGGTAGGCGTTATGAGGCGCGGCGCACGGAGACCGGTTGCCCACGCGGCCCGCGACTCGCCCGTTCGCGGTGTAGTCGAGCAGCAGCGGGGCAAGGAATTGCAGCCCCGTCTCGAGCTGCGAGAGGTCGATGCGCATCCCTTCGCCAGTCTTGCGCCGCCGGTCGAGCGCGGCGGCGAGGAGCGCGGCCCCGTAGCGGGGGCTGATGAAGTCGGTGTAGGCCCCGTAGGTGCCGCAGGGCTCGCCGTCGGGCCAGCCGATGATCTGCGTGAAGCCGGCCAGCGAGACAAGCTGCGTGCCGAACCCCGGCTGCATCCGGTACGTTCCGGTCTGGCCCTGGTTCGTCGAGCTGAAGTAGATGACCCCAGGGTTTACCTCGCGGGCCGCCTCATAGCCCAGGCCGAGCCGCTCGATGGTCCCCGCGGTGAAGCTCTCCGCCACCACGTCGGCCCAGGCGATGAAGCGTTTGGCGACGTCCAAAGCCTTGGGATGCTTCAGGTCGAGGCTTGCGCCCAGTTTGCCGCCGTTGTAGTTGGCGAAGAAGCCGCTGCGGTCGATCCCCGGCTCGCCGTCGCGGAACGGCGCGGCCAGCCGCAGGAAGTCGGGGCGTTGGATGCTCTCGATCCGCACCACCGTCGCCCCGTAGTCGGCCAGGTAGCGCATGGTGATCGGCCCGACGCCGACCCACGAGAAGTCGGCCACCTTGATCCCCTCGAAGGGAAGGCCCATCAGATCGCCCCCTCCGCGCACAGGACTCCGAGCTCGGCGCGGCTCAGCCCCAGCTCGCCCCGGTAGACCGTATCATTGTGCTCCCCGACGAGCGGGGCGCGCCCCCGCACCAGCGGCGGCGCGCTCGACGTCTGGGCGAAGCTGCCTGGATAGGTCAGCCCGGTGCCGCGTTCGTCGTGCTCCACCTCGACCCAGAAGGCGCGCTCGCGAAGCTGCGCATACCCGAGCAGTTGCTCCGTCGTGAGGACGGGGTAAAGATTGAAGCGCCACTTCACTGCGCCTTCATACAGCTCGGACGCGGTCTTCGTGGCGAAAAACTCTTGCGCGAGCCCCTCGTAGTGGTCCAGTTCTTCCTGCGTCATAGTCAGCGTGGACACGCCCGTCCAATCGCGGAGCAGGCCGGGGTCGTCGGAGAACTCCTCGTCAAGCATCCACGCCGAGAGACCGGCCCAATCGCCCCGGGGAAAGAACGTGACGTACCCGTCCTTCGTGGGCCAGTGCATGCGGTACATGACACCGTCGGTGCGGGGGCGTACCGCTCCGCCGCGGACCGCGTTGGTGCGGTTCAAGTCCCATATCTGCGCCGCGTTCATCAGCCCCCACGTGACCGCCTCCTGAGCCGAGACGTCGACGCGCCGCCCCTCACCCGAGACCTCGCGTTGATAGTGCGCGATGAGCATCCCCGCCGCGGCCTCCGCTCCCGCGTGCAGATAGCCCTGGCCGAGGCTGAAGCCGACGGGCGGCCGACCCGCGTCGCCCTGGGTGTTCAGCAGCCCGCCCATGGCGAGAGTGATCAGGTCGGAGCCCAGATAAGCGCTGTACGGCCCCTCGCCGCCGAAGTCGGTGACGCCGGCGTAGACCAGCCCGGGATTGACCGCGCGCAGCGCCTCGTAACCCACGCCGAGCCCGTCGAACGTCCCCGCCGGCGCCGACTCGACAAGAAACGCGGCCTCCTTGGCCAGCCGCGTCAGGATGCGCCGTCCCGCCTGTGTCTCGATGTCCAGCGTCACGCCGCGCTTCCCGGCGTTGTAGGCGAGGAACCAGAGGCTGTTCTCCGGGCGGGGGTCGTCATCCCAGAACGGCCCCACCCGGCGCTCCCGGCTCCCACCCGGCGGCTCGATCTTGATCACGTCCGCCCCGAGGTCGGCAAGGATGCGCCCGCAGACACTCCCCCGCTCGTCGGTCAGATCGAGTACGCGGAATCCATGCAGCAACGGCGGACCGGCCATAGCGTCCTCGTGGGCGGGCGGCCAGTATAGAAAGCGCGAATCGATGGGGTCAAACCACCGCCCACCGCAAGCTTCCCCCCTTCCGAAAAGAACAAATCGCGAGCGCCGCGCCGCATTTCGCCTTGAGAATGCATCCGGGCGGCGAATGTCGTCAGGAAGAAGCCTCGCCTCTCATACCTGATTCGTAAGGGTTGCAAAGGTTGACCCCAACCCCTAGAATTCGGCGTTCAAACCCCTGCGGCGCGTCTTGCCCTGTTAATTGGGGTGGGAACGGGTTCGCGGGAAGGTGGTAAATGATGAAGCGTCTGAGCAACCGGGTTCTGATTCTCTTCAGCGCAGTCCTTGCGTTGGCCATGGTCGTCGCCGCCTGCGGTGGCGGCGACGACACGCCCGCCCCTACGGCGGCGCCGGCGGCGCCGATAGTCGTTGTAGCGACCCCGACACCGGGGGCGACCCCAACGCCGCAAGTCATCGTTCAGACAGCAGCCCCCGCGGCCACGCCGACGGCGGCCCCAACGGCGACGCCGCAGATCATTGTCCAGACGGCGACGGCGCCGCCTGCCCAGGCGGCCGGCAGCGTAACCGTCGCACTCAAGGCGGCCCGCTTCATCCAGGGCGCCGGCCTCGATGGTTGGCGGACGCCGCCCAAGCGCGGCGGGACGCACGTCTACGGCTTCCCCTCCGCGTCGCGAGGAACCGACCAGATCATCAACCGCTCGTACACCGTCTCGACCTCGTCGAACATGGGCTATCAGAAGATGTTCACCTGCCAGTACGCGCCGCTCCTCGAGGTGGCCGATCCCGGGGCATGCGTCCCCGTGGGCGACCTGGCATCCGAATGGAGCAGCAACGCCGACGCCTCGGAGTGGACGGTGACGATCCACCCCGGCGCGGCGTGGCACGACATGCCCGAAGGATCGCGGGGCTACACCTCCGAACTCTCCGATCTCTACGGCCGCCCCGTTGTCGCCACCGACATCATCCACTCGATCAACTACTGGCAGGGCAACTTGATCAAGCCCGACGGCGACCCGCAGCCTACGCCGAACGCCCTTGCCTACACCAGGGCCATCACCGGGATGGAGGCGATCGACGACAAGACGATCAAGTTGACCCTCGCCTCGCCCGATCCGTTCTTCCACTACAACTTCTCCGCGTTCAACCCGCGCGTCATGCCGCCCGACGTCTGGGAGCTCGACGGCCACCACAACGACCGCATGGTGGGCTCCGGCCCGTTCATGCTCGTCGAATACGACCGCGAGATCGAATGGACCGGTATGTCCAACCCGAACTACCACAAGATCGGCGCCGACGGCGAGCCGCTTCCCTACATCGATGCCCACAAGGTCATCATCATGGCGGGGTCGCTGGCCCGCTCCGCGTTGATCACCGGGCAAATCCATAGCGCGTCGAGCATCGGCATATCCAGCCCGTCCACCGCGGTGAACTTCGGGCGGCAGTGCCCCGATTGCCAAATTCTGGAGTACTTCCTCCCCAGAAATACCTCCAGGATTCTCATCTTCAAGCACCGGCCGACCGACCGCATCCCCGACGCCCCGTTCGCCGACCGTAGGGCCCGCCTCGCCGTGGCCAAGTCGATCGACTACCAGTTCCTCATCGACAACGTCTACGAGGGCGCGGCCATCATGACGCCGATCAGCATAGGTTGGGCCCTGCTTTGGGAGCAGCCGCCCTCCATCCAAGAGATGGGGCTTGACCTGCCCGACGACGAAAACCCATTCGTCTACGATCCGGAGGTAGCCAAGCGCCTCTGGGCCGAGGCGGGGCGCAGCCCCGGCGAGACGCACGAGCTCGTGTACTACGCCTACTCGGCGGCCCAGGCCGTCTACACCGAGTCACTGGCGCAGTCGATCTCCGAAACACTTGAGATCACTATCGAAACCCTCCGAGCCTCCGACATCGGGGTCTACTACGAGAAGTTCGGCTACATTAACGCCGACGACCTCCAGAACTTCACCAGCTTCGTGACCGTCACCAACAACGAAGCCGTCCACAACGCCCTCACACCCAGGAAGATCCGCTCGTTCGACGAAGAGAACACCGCGGGATTCGAGAGCCCGGCCATGGACGAGCTCGCCACCGAGTGGCTCCTCGGCCCCACGCCGGAGCGCGAGGCCGTAATGGCCCGCGAGTACTACACTGAGGTCCTGAAAGAGATGAGGTGGATGCCCGGCCCCACTGAAGCGAGCTACGACGCCCAGAGCGGCCTCATCCGCAACAGCTACCAGCAGCTCGTGGGCGGACGGGCGTACCACCACTGCGCTCACTGCGCCGAAATCGTCTGGATCGATGACTAGAACGTAGCGCCGAAATGGGGGCGCGGCCCCCCTAACGAAAGTCAGGCTCGCCTGGGGCGGTGGCATCGGCCCTCCCTCAGGCGAGCTTCTTTAACCACCGATGTGGAAGCGCCATCCTCCGACCCTGGAGAAGCACGGAGTTGGGCCCCTCCGGTCCTCTCGCTCTCTGTCGACCTTTGCATAAGCCCGTACGCGGGCAAGCATGGGTGGGGCCGGGAGGTCTTGCCTCTTCTCCCCACGGGAGAAGATTGAGATGAGGGGCCCCCTCGCAACCACCACGGGTTATCGAAGTCCGCCACCCCGATTACGCAATGGTCTCCGCTGGGAGAGACCACGAGAAAGCGCCTCTAGGCGCGCGGGTGCCCGCAGGGGGCCCTTTCGGTTCCCTCACGGTCACGCGAGACCTTCTCTAATGCGGTGGCGGTTCGGCGAAGCCGGGGAGACCGGCCTGCTGAGGGGAGACCAGCGGCGGCGGGATGAAGTGGCGGCTGATCGCCCAGGTCTGGTCTTGATAGTACGAGCCCACCGAGCCGCTCCCGTAGAGCTGCTCCGGCCTGCCCGCCATGCGCTCGAACTCCAGCTTGGCGATCTTCTGCCCGTGCTCCAGCGCGAAGGGCACGTCGTGGGCGCGCACTTCCATGACGGCCTTGCTTCCCGCCAGCGTCCCCGCCTCGTTGTAGCCGAACCCGGGGTCGAAGAAGCCCGCGTAGTGTGTGCGCAGCTCGCCGCTCGTCGGGTCGTACGCCGTCATCTCGGCGGCCACACCCGGCGGTATCGAGACGCGCTCCTCGGAAACCAGCAGGTAGAACTCTTCCGGTTCGAGGATCAACCGTCCGTTCTGCTCCGCACGCACCTCTTCCCAGTAATCGCCGATCACGTGCGCCTGCGTCTTCGACAGATCGACGAGCATGCTGTTCTTCTTCGCCCGGTAGCCGACTCTGCCCGTGGGAGTCCGCAGATCGACGCTGAGGAAGAGCCCGCTACTCCGCACCACCGAGTCGAGGTAGTCTTGGCTCAACGGCGCCGGCGCGCCGCCCGGCGCGCTGGGTTTGAACAACAGCGGCTCAGCCGTGTGCAGCGCCCTAATATCGGCGTCCCCAAGCTTCGCGCTGCCGCGGATCAGCCGGAGCTGGTTCAGCGAAAGCCCCTCGCGGACTCGAATCGTGAACGACCGCGAGACCACTTCGAGGAAGAGCGGCCCCGCGTAGCCCGCTTGGATCTCGTCGAAACGTTGCCCGTAGTCCGTGATAACCCGGGTGAAGACGTCCAGCCGTCCGATGGAGCTGCGCGGGTTGGCCTTGGCCCAGATGGAAGGGGGGAGGCGGACCTCTTCGAGCAGCGGGACCAGATAGGGACGGTTCTTTTCGAGGATACCGCCGCGCCGCAGATCGACGCTCCCCATCGAGTAGTCCGCCAGGCGTTCCTTCACCCGCTTTTCGGAGGGGAGGAAGCTGCTCCTTAGGCGGTGCGCCGTCGGCCCCAAGCGAAGGTCGAGACTCGCCGGCTGGTACGAGGCCTCGGGTATCGCGTCCTCGGAACGGACCCACCCCTCGCCCACAGCGCGCCGGAGATCGCCGTCGGCAAGCACGCCTGCCGGGGTCGAAGGGCCACCCAAGGCATGATCGCTCTCGCCGCTATCCTGCATGGCTCATGCACGCGCTCCAACGAATGGGGGATCGTTCAGGCCTCGCCTACCTCAGCGGGGCCGCGTGAAGGATAACGGCGAGCCGCCGTTGCGGTCTAGTAGCGCGAGCGGGGTGCGGCAGCGGGTAGGCCGCCCGCCGCGGGCAAAACCCCTACCACTGGCTGGATTCTTCCGCGTAGACGTGGTCCGGCAGCCCGTAGCCGATGCTACGGTTTCGTGCCCGCGCCGGGGGCCGAGCTTTCTTCGGTCGGCTCCACGCGCAAATCAGGGAGCCAGCGAAGGAACCGCGGCAGGTACCAGTTCCGCTTGCCCAGCACCTCCATGCTCGCCGGGACAAGGACCGTTCGCACCAGGGTCGCATCCAGCAGTACCGCTACGGAGAGCCCGAACCCCACTTGCTGGTTGACGGTGGTCTTCCCCGCGGCGAAAGCACCGAACACGGCAACCATGATAAGGGCGGCCCCGGTGATCAGACCGGCGGTCGACCGCAGACCGTAGGCTACGGCTTCGGCGTTGTTTCCGGTCTGATCGTACCGCTCGCGGATGCGGCTCAGCAGGAAGACGTGGTAGTCCATAGACAGCCCGAAGAGGATGGCAAAGAGGAAGAGCGGTACCCAGACCTCAATGGATTCCGCGTGTTGGAAGCCGAGGAGGTCCGTAGCTACTCCCTTCTGGAATACCAGGACCATCAGCCCGTACGCCGTTCCCACGGAGAGGAGGTTCATGAACACGGCTTTGATCGGGAGGACTATGGACCGGAAGACGAGCATGAGTACGAGGAAACTGAACCCGAGCACGAAGGCGAAGACAATGGGCGTGTAGCTCCGGACGATGGCGAATACGTCGGTAGCTTGCGCGGTCACGCCGCCGACGAAGGCCTCTGCGTCGACCCCCTCGAATGCGGCGGGGATGTGCTGGCCGCGGATGGTCTCCACGACGTCGACGGAGGCCTGGCTGCGGGGCTCTCCGGGGATGATAGCCGTCAGCAGTGCCAGGTCTCTGGCGTCGTTGACGACAGGGCCAAGAACGGCTTGCAGACCTTGGTCCGCCTCGAGAGATGCCTTGAGCTTTTCTATGGCCTGCTGCGTCTGAGGACTGTCGATAGCGCCGTCGATCACGATATCGGTAGGGTTGAAGCTGGCGAAGGCGGGGAAGTTCTCTTCCATTACGAAGAAGGCCTCCCTGGTCTGGGTGCCTTCGGGGAAGACGTCGACGCCGTTGATCCCGGTCTCGATCTGGAAGTAGAAGACCGTGGCGGCGATCATGGGAACGCCGACGACGATGATGCTGATGACCGGGAACCGGGTAACGACGCGGGTTACCACCTCCCAGAACCCATGCCCGGAGGACTCGGCGGAGGGGTTGACCCTTCCCTTGCCGAAGAATGGGATGGGCAGGTGGTTGATTCTCGGCCCGAGGAGCGCCAGGTTGGCGGGCAGGAGCGTGAGGGTCCCCGCCAGCGCAACGAATACCACCACGATCGCGCCAAGGGCGAGGGACTGGAACAGGGAGAAGGGAACGATAAGCAGGCCGCAGAGGGCGATGATGACGGTGAGGCCGCTGAAGAGCACCGTGCGGCCCGCCGTTGCGCCGGTGCGCTCGATGGCCGCTTTCGTGTCCAGTCCGCGGGCCAGCTCTTCCCGGTAGCGGGATATTATGACGAGGGAATAATCTATCCCCACGGCCAACCCGATCATGATGATCATGAGGGTGACAAAGAAGAACAAATCGAAGGTCTGACCGATGAGCGCCGCAATGCCCATGGCAACAACGATGCACATGATGGACAGGCCTATTGGCATCAGGGCGGCGGCGATGGTGCCGAAGAGGACCACGAGAATGACGAGGGCGATCGGGATGCCGACGCGTTCTCCCTGCCTCAGGTCGTTTTCCGCGAGCTCGTTATTGTCGTGGTTGGTGCTGGCGTCCCCTACCAGGAACACACGGAAGCCGTCCTTCCCGTCGGCTTCCTCGACAACGTGGAGGAGGGCGGGGATGTTCTCCAGGGCATCTTCGAAGGGGCCGGTCATGACCAGGGGTACGACGGTAGTCATGCGGTCATTGGAAGAGACGAGGGTTGGGTCGTTGGTCAGGTAGTAGTTTTGTTGAGGCGTTGGCTTGACGATGTCGCCCCCCAGGGAAAGAACATCGTCATAGACCGCTTCGACCTTTGCCTGGAACTCGGGGGCGTCCACGGTGAGGGAGTCCGACTGGACGATAACTATTTCGTTGATCGGTTTGGGGCCCCGGAGCCGGTCCTCCAGCAGACGGTCGGCGCGTTCGGACTCGGCGCTACTCCTCAGCCGAAACTCCGTGGTCGTGCCCCTGTCGAGTATGTCCGTGAGCGGCTTCGGTCCGGGAGCCATTTCGGCGTCCACGGCGAACCCGCCCGCGATCAGCCCGATCACGGCCCAGATGGCGATGACGACCAACGGCCTTCGCGCACTGATACGGGCCAAGAATTCAGTCACGAGACGACTCTTTCAAGAGCAGGGTGGACCCCCTCCCGCGTACCGGCGGGAGTATACCCTACAGAGACAATCACCCGGTCAGCTTGACTTGACACGCAACTGGTTAGTAGCATAGTTGGGCTACCTCTGTTGCAAAGGGGCGTGCTGACTCGCGCAAGCGGCGCTCACGCCGCGCTCACGCCTCCGTCGTCAGCGGCGTCTCCCTGGGGTCTAGAGAGCTTCGAGAGAGGGATAGGCAAAATGCGGAGCACGAACCCTCAAAGTTCTCCCGCGTCTGGCACCGTCAACGGCCGAAGCGGCCTCGACGGCGTCGTGCTGCCCACCGAGTACAGGCCCAACGTCGAAAAGGCGATGGCCTACAACCCCGACCTCGCGTCCGCCTACCTCCGGCACACGCTGATCGGCGACCCCCTCATGGACGACATGGCGGAGGAGCTCGCCCCGGTGCCGCAGGCTGACTTAACCCGGTTCATCCACGCCGGTATGGAGCAAGACGTGGAGGCCATGCGCGCCGCGCCGAAGGTGCTGCGCGACTTCTTCATCGACTACCCCGGTCCCGATCCGCCTTGGCTCGACTACGAGGACTTCGCCCCGGGCATCCGCGCCTTTCACAGGGACAGCGGCTTGATACTTGCCGGATTCGCGGCCGGGGTGTTGGTCGACGGCTTCGGAACGCTCATCGCCAAGTCATTCGTGCTGACGGGCCGCGTGTTCGATTCCGGCGTCAGGCGGCTCCGCCAGAACAACCGCCACTTCCTCGAGGTTTTCTTCCCCGGCGGGCTGGAAAGGGCCGGGGACGGTTGGAAGCTATCCGTCCGCATCCGGTTCATTCACGCTCGGTTGAGACGGCTGCTGTACGACTCCGGGGAGTGGGACACGGAGGCTTGGGGCGTTCCCATAAGCGCGGCGCATACCGGCTACGCCGCCGCCTGTTTCTCCGCGCGGACAATCAAACACTCGGAGTCCATGGGCGTTTCCTACACCCGGGAGGAGCGGGACAGCATCATGGCCGTCTGGCGTTACACCGCCTACATCATGGGGATACCTGAGACCATCCTCTTCACCAATGAAGCGGAGGCCCTCGCCCTACACAGAATCGCCTCCATATGCGCGCCGCCTATCGCCGACGAGTCGGTGGTCATGGCGAACGCGCTCATCAACTCCACTCCTTTGGTCGCGGGCGTAGAGGACCCCGATGTACGGAAGGCTATGGTGGAGAAAGAGATATACCCCATCTCGCGGGCGCTTATAGGAGACGACCTCGCCGACCAAATGCGCTTCCCTAAGTCCAGGAAGATCGGCCTGCTGTTCCAGTTTCGGATGGTGCAGCGCTTCCGGAAGTTGTGGGCGAAGATTCGTAGGAAGCCCTTGGCGGCGGAGAGTTTCGGCGCGCTACTCTCAATCTCGGCGTACGACGAAGCCGGAATCAGTTACAGGATGCCCGACCACGCGCACTCCGAGCGGTCCACCCCCTGGTAGCCTGACAACCCCGCGCACGCCTCCCGTACCACGAGCACCACGCCCACGCCTAGGCGCGTCCTAACGTAGGTTCGACACAGGCCCCGCCGGCCCTCTGGGTGGCGGGGCCGATTCGTTAGTGGCTCATTCGCCGGTCGAGCCGAGATAGAAGCCCGTGCCGACCCCTGGGCGCGGTCGTCCTATGGATGGCGCAGGGAGGCCGCAAAGACAGCCGAATCCGGCGCGGCGTAACGAGGTGGTGGAGATAGGGGGATTCGAACCCCCGGCCTCCGCATTGCGAACGCGGCGCTCTCCCAGCTGAGCTATATCCCCGGGTGCGCCCAGAAAGGCGCTTCTGAAGTATAGCAAATCGCCGCTTCCGCGACGTTACCGCATAGCCACGCCGCCGCGGACGTTTGTCGGCCCGGATTAACCCACGACGCCCTTTGCGGTATTATGGCACTCCCTCCATGATCTTCCTTCGGCTCGCCATCATTCCTCTGGGTATCGTCTTCATGGCGGTCCTCTTCGTGGCTCTGGCATTCCTGAGGCTGGACGGCGGTCTCCTAAATCCCGACTACTACCCGAGCCTGCTAAAGAAGACCGACGTCTACCGCTTCGTTACCGTCGATGTCCTTTCCTCGGCCCTCGACGAGACGCGCCGACTCGAGCCTGGAGAATTCGGCGGCGACTTCCACCAGAACCCGCTGGCCGCCTCCGGACTCACCACCCCACAGATCACCGCCGCCGTGGGCCGGGCCCTCTCTCCCCAGGACCTCGAACGACTCGTCGCCCCCGCCGTCCTGGAGATAGGGGACTACGTCGCGGCGCGGAGCGACGAGGTGACGCTGACCGTCGACGCGGCCGGACACGTGAGAGGCGTGGTGGACGAGCTCGAACGGCTGATGCGAGACTCCGGCGCCTACGACGGCCTCCTCGAGCAGGAGGTCTACCCACGGATCCTAGACTCAGTGCGGGAAGCACGGGCCGATGTCGAAGACCCGTCCGGGTGGACACTCTTCCTCTTCGGTACCGATGAAGAGGCCGAGGACAGACTCGCCCGGGCCGTCCAGGGCGCCGTAACCCCCGAGTGGTCGGCGGCCCAGGTCGAACAGGCCCTCGACGAGGTGACGCCCTACCTGCTGGGCGAGTCCGACACCTTTGAGATCCGCGTTCGCCTCACCGACGTTCAGACGGCCGCCGCCGCGGAGACCGCGTCCATTCTGCGCGAGGCCGACGCGCACGACATCGCGTTTACCGGCGTCGTCGAGCCCGAGTTAGAGGAACGGCTGGGTACGACGGTCACGCTGCCGTACGGCATAGAAGTTGCGCGAGAAGAGATCGTCGACGCACTACGGCAGGCCGTGGCGCCGGCGCTGGTCCAACAACAGGTCGAGCCGTTCATCGTTGAAGTGAGCGACTACCTGACGGCAAGGTCGGATGGCTTCTCCGCCGAGCTTTCCTTGACCCGGAGCAAGACGCTGGCGGCAACGGCCCTGACGAATCTCGCCGTCGCCAAGTTGGACCAGGCCCTGCGGAGCCTGCCCACCTGCGCTACGGAACCGGAGGCACGCACCGCCAGGGACACGCTGGGCCAAGAGCTGCCGGCCTGCCTGCCCTCGGACGTACCCGCGAGCGAACTCGTGAGCCTGGCAACGCCCGGCATAGCCGACGCTGTCCGGGTCCAAGCCTTGGGGCCCGTGCCCGATACGGTCGCCTTCACCGAATCGGACTTCCGTGCGGCGTTGGAACGGAGCGGAGGCCAAGAGGCGCTCGACTCCTTCGACGACCTTCGTGGGATCTTCGATGAGGATTGGACCTACAACCAGGACGACCTTCGCGACGACCTTTCCGGCGACGCCCTGAGCGCAATCGACGAGACCCGCTCCTTCCTCGCCGATGGCTACATCCACCCCCAGGACGACCCCGGCGATTTTGGCGTGGCCCTAGACGACGCCCGCCAGTGGTTCGGCGAATCTACGCGGTACGCCTGGGCAGTCTACGTTCTTGCGGCGGTCTTGCTTGGCATCATCGGGCTCCTCGGTGGGCGAAGTTGGTCCGGCAGAGCGGCGTGGGCGGCGCTCGTCTTGCTGATCTCGGCTTCGGTGATCTGCATCCTCTCCTGGCCGGTCTATGAAGCACAGGCCGGCGCGGCCTTCGAGCAGGCGCGCGCCGACATCCTCGACGAGACCGGCGGGTCCTTCGCCGAAACATCGCGTCTCGTCGCGGGCAAGCTCGTCGACATCACGGAGACAGCCGCCCTCGACCTCGTCACGGGGATCAGATGGTCCAGCTTCACCGTGGCCCTCGCGGCCTTCGGCGCGCTCCTGACGTCCGTATTCTGGCACTGGATCGCCAGAGCGTTCCGAAGCTTCCGGCAATAACGCCGGACGACCCGCCGGCCATCAAGGCGTAACACCCGAGGCCGATCAGCCCTACCGCGGATGGGACCGTTGCGGCGGGGTCTTAACGCCCTCTCCCGCTGGAGACCTTTGCGCAACCCGCCCGCGGGCTCAAGCATGGTGGGGCCGGGAAGTCTTGCCTCTTCTCCCAACGGAGACCGTTGCACAGCCGCCCGTGGGCAAGCATGGTAGGGTCGGGAGGTCTTGCCTCTTCTCCCCACGGGAGAAGATTGAGATGAGGGGCACCCTCGCAACCGCCACGGGTCATCGAAGTCCGCCACCCTCGCGGTCAGTCACCCCGGTCACGCAAACGTCTCCCGCTGGGAGAGGGCTGGGGTGAGGGCGGGGGAAGCTCACGCTCATCGTCCCCGCCGTAGGCGCCGCGTCCCGTCCGGCGGACGCTACCACATCACCATGCCGCCGCAGACGTTGATCGACTGGCCGTTGATGTAGGCCCCCTTCGGCGTGCACAGGAAGGCGATCACGTCCGCGATCTCATCGTCGCTCGCCGCGCGGCGCAGCGGGATTGAGGCCTCCAGCCGCTCCCACCGCTCGTCCCTCGGGTAGCCCAGCACGTCCATGCGCGACGTGTCGGTCACCCCCGGGCACACCGCGTTGCAGCTGATCCCGTAGGGGCCGAGCCACTGGGCCAACGTCTGCGTGAAGCCCTGCAGCCCGAAGTTCGCCGCCGCGTAGGCCCCCGTCACCGCCCCTCCCCGCTTGCCGCCCACCGACGACACGTTCACGATGCGCCCGCCCTCGCCCTGCTCGATGAGATGCTTGGCGACCGCCTTGGAGAACAAGAACGAGCCCACGAGCTTGATGTCGAGCACCTTGCGGAAGACCTCCTCCGAGAGTAGGTCGGGCGTCACTCGGTCCTCCCCCCGCCGGAAGGCGGCGTTGTTGATCAGGATGTCGACGCGGCCGAACTCCGCAACCGTCTCTGCGACCATGCGGTCGATGTCCGCCGCCTTCGTCACGTCGCCGACGACCGGCAGCGCGCGCCGGCCCTGCTCGCGTACCTGCTCCGCCGTGCTCTCGACGTCGCGCCAGCCTGCCGCCTGTTCGTCGGGAGGAAAAGACTCGGGAGCCCGCCCCGTTCCGGTGGGAACGACGTCGCAGCCGAGCTTCGCCAGCGCCACGGCGCAGGCCCGCCCGATGCCGCGTAGCCGCCCCGCGCCGGTGATGATCGCAACCTTGCCGTCGAGCTCTCCCACGTTCCGGCCCTCCTGCGTTCCAAAAAACTCCGGACGTCCCATACCATGGGCCGGCGGCATTGTCGCAACCGCCCGCCCGTCATTCTACCGGCGCCCGATGCGGCCCGCTTCGCCTAGGCTCATCCGTCCTCTACAATGCCCGCGCGTCCGCGTCAGATCGAAGGACGCGCCGTGGAGAGGAAGCATGGACGAAGCCAAGGTCCTGTACGAGAGCCGGGACCACGTCGCTCGGATCACCCTGAACCGCCCCGACGTGCTCAATGCCTTCGACGAAGAGATGGCAGAGCAGCTCGACGCTGCCGTCGAACGGGCCCGCGACGACGACGGCGTGTGGGCCGTGGTGCTCAGCGGCGCGGGGTCGAGCTTCTGCGCCGGTCAGGACCTGCGCTTCTCCGAAAGCAAGCCGCCCGGGGAGCGGGCCTCCGCGACGGCGGCGATCGAGCGCCGGGGGCACCTCGCCTGGAGCGCCTACAACCTCTACCTGCTCGACAAGCCGCTGATCGGCGCGCTCCGCGGCAACACCGTGGGCGGCGGCCTCGGACTCGCCCTCGCCTGTGATGTCCGCGTCGCCGCCGAGGACGCCCGCTTCGCCACGATCTTCGCCAAGCGCGGCTACTCCGTCGACTCTGGCGTGAGCCTGCTCCTCCCCCTCGTCGTGGGCTACCCGCGGGCCGCCGAGCTCGTCTTCACCTCGCGCTTCATCGACGCCGCGGAAGCCCTCGAAATCGGCCTCGTGAACCGTGTCGTCGCCTCCGCCGAGTTCGACGGAGCTATCGACGAGCTAGCCCGCGAGATGACCCAACAAGCCCCGGTCGCGGCGCGG
The DNA here is from genome assembly GCA_965261455.1 of Dehalococcoidia bacterium. GTDB lineage: Bacteria > Chloroflexota > Dehalococcoidia > SHYB01 > SHYB01 > DAOUKH01. The sequence continues at coordinate 2,241,956 of OZ253453.1, forward strand.
CTCTCCAAGCGCGCCCTCCGCCGGACGATGGACCGCGAGGCGCTCGCCGCCCACGAGCTCGAGCTCTATGAGGTCTCCGTCAACCTCAAGACTCAGGACATGGACGAAGGCCGCCGCGCTTTCCTCGAGAAACGCGCCCCCGACTGGAAGGGCGTATGAGCGCCGCCGCGCCGCCGCCGCCCTCGCCAGAAGGAGACGGCGGGCCGCCCGTCCTCTACCGTGTCGCCAATGGCATCGCGACGATCACGTTGAACCGGCCCCGCCGGCTCAACGCCGTCGACCGCGCGACCGCATTGCTCTTCGACCGCATCTGCCGCGAGGCCGCCACCGACCCCGAGGCGCATGTCGTGGTCCTCGCCGGGGCGGGGACGAGCTTCTGCGCCGGCGCCGACCTGCGCGCCACCACCGACGTCGCCGCCGCCAACAACAACACCCCCGCGGCAAACTTGCAACGGTCCGGCCACCTGGGCTGGTGCGCCTACAACCTCTTCCAAATCGATAAGCCGGCCATCGCCGCGATTCAAGGGAACGCCGTGGGCGGCGGCCTCGGACTCGCCTTGGCCTGCGACATCCGCATCGCCGCCGAGGACGCCCGCTTCTCGGCGATGTTCACCAAGCGCGCCCTGACTCCCGATTCCGGCGTCAGCCTCCTGCTCCCCTCCGCCGTCCGCTACCCCAAGGCCGCCGAGATGATCCTCACGTCGCGCTTCGTGGACGCCCGCGAGGCGCTGAAGATGGGCCTCGTGAACCGCGTGGTCCCCACGGATGGCCTGGAAGACGCCGCCTACGGCATGGCGCGGCTCATTACCGAGTCCGCCCCCGTCGCGGTGCGCCTGAGCAAGCGCGCCCTCCGCCGTCCGCTCGACCGCGAGGCCGCCGCCGCGTTCGAATACGAGTCCTACGGCGGCCTCGTCACCGCCAAGACCGAAGACCGCGCCGAAGGCCGCCACGCCTTCCTGGAGAAGCGCCCCCCGCGGTGGACCGGCCGCTGACGCCGCCGACCCTAGAGACCCAAACCGAAGGGCGGACTACAATGGAGAGACCTCCAGTGAGGGATCTCCAGCCCATGGACGAACCACGACCGGACGTCAAAGCGCGCCTCGACGCGCTGTGGAACGACTTCGAGGCCCATGCGGCGCGCTTGACGGGCTATCCGTGTAACCTCGACTTCGACTACTCCGCGCTGCTGCCCATCATGCGGTACGCCGCCAACAACGTCGGCGACCCCTTCCACGAGAGCAACTTCAAGAGCAACACCCACGAGATCGAGCGTGAGGTCATCGCCCAGTTCGCCGATTTCATGCGCCTAGACCCCAAGGAGATGTGGGGCTACGTCACCACCGGCGGGACCGAGGGCAACATGTACGGCCTGTACATGGCGCGAGAGATCTTCCCCGACGGCGTGGTCTACTTCTCGCAGGACACCCACTACAGCGTCCTCAAGATTCTGCGCGTACTGAACATGCGCCAAGTCATGATCCGGAGCCAGGACAACGGGGAGATCGAGTACGAGGACCTCTACGAGACGATACGGGTCTACCGCGACGCGCCGGTGATCTTCATGGCGAACATCGGGGCCACGATGAAGGGCGCCGTGGACGACCTCGACAAGGTGCGGGGCATCCTCCGCGACCTGGCGATTACCAAGTCCTACATCCACGCCGACGCCGCCCTGAGCGGCATGATCTTGCCGTTCGTCGAAGACCCGCAGCCCTACGGCTTCGATGCCGGCGCCGACAGCGTCTCGATCAGCGGACACAAGCTCATCGGCTCCCCGATACCCTGCGGCGTCGTGCTGACCAAGCAGAGCTACGTGGCCCGCATCGCGCGCGGTGTCGAATACGTGGGCGTCCTCGACACCACCCTGCCGGGGTCGCGTAACGCCCTGACGCCGCTCATTCTCTGGTACGCGTTCCAGCGCCACGGGTTGGAGGGCTTCAAGAGCATCGTGACGGAGATGCTGGCGGTCGCCCAGTACGCCGTCGATCGCTTCAACCGCCGGGGCCTTCCGGCATGGCGGCACAAGAACTCGGTGACGGTCGTCTTCCCCAGGCCGCCGAAGGATATCGAGCGAAAGTGGCAGATGGCCGCCGAAGGGGACATCGCCCACATCATCACCATGCCGCACGTGACGCGCGCCACCGTCGACGCGGTCGTCGATGATTGCGTCAGGGCACAAGCAGCCTGACCCGGCTACGCCCGAAGGAGACATCGATGAGCCGCATCATCGTCACGGTGAAAAACGAGGTCGGGGTCATTGCCGACATCAGCGCGGCCTTGGCCCATGCGGGCATCAACATCGAGACCATCGACGCCGTCGGCGGCCTCGACGAACGGGGCGTCGTCGTCCTGTCCACAAACGACGATGACCGCGCGCTCCACGTGCTAAAAGACGCGGGATTCCGCTCAATCACCGACGATACCCTCGTCCTTCGGCTACCCGACGAGCCTGGCGCACTGGCAAAAGTGGCGGAACGCTTCAAGCAGGCCGGCGTAAACATACGCAGCCTGCACATCCTAAGCCGCCACACCGGCTACTCGATGATCGCCCTCACCGCCGACGACCGCGCCCAAGCGGAGGCGCTAGTCGGAGAGGACGCCATCCTCTAACCGGGTCTCTCCCCGCTTCCGCCTTCCCTCCTTGGCAACCTCCGTGCCTTGGCCTATAGTCGCCCTGCGGTCACGCCGTTGGAGGCGCGGCCCAACGGAGGTGGCGCATGACCGCGCGGCGAGCGATCTCAGGTGATTCTCATACGATGGAGCCGGGCGAACTCTGGGCAGAACGGCTCGACAAGCCGTTCCGCGATGACGCCCCCCGCGTGGTCGATAACGAGAACGGGGTAGGCTCCGCCTTCGCGATTCCCGGCCTCGGCAGACAGCAGATCTCAGGAGCCTGGGCCCTAGGCAAGAACGACAAGGATCTCACCGAGCATCTCCTCAAGTCGACGATGAAGGACGCGCGGCCCGGCGGCTGGGACCCCGCGGCCCGGCTCGAAGACCAAGACGCCGACAGCGTCGAGGCCGAAGTCCTCTACAGCACGCTGGGCCTCCGGCTCTACCCCATGGACTACCCCGAGCTGCAGCACGCCTGCTTCCAGGTCTACAACGACTGGTTGAGCGAGTTCTGTTCCTACTCCCCCAATCGTCTCCACGGCGTCGCCATGATCTCGCTTTGGGACGTTGAGCGGGGCGCCCAAGAGTTGCGCCGCGCCGCCGACTTGGGGCTGAAGGGCGGCATGATCTGGGCCTCGCCCCCGCTCAGCCGCCCCTATTTCCACCGGATGTACGACCCGCTCTGGGAGACAGCCCAAGAGCTTTCCCTGCCGCTCTCGCTGCACATCGTCTCCGGCATGGGCCCCGAGAGCAGCATACCCCCGCTCGGCACGGATCCCGGGCAGGGCGGTCCGTCGAAATACATGAACCTGATCCAGGAGATACAGCGCTCCCTCGCCGACATCGTCCTCGGCGGCGTCCTCGAACGCTTCCCCCGCCTCAAGATTATCGGCGCCGAGTGCGAGACGGGCTGGCTTCCCCACTTCATGCAGCGCATGGATCACGCCAACCACAAGTTCGCCGCCAAGATCGGCAATCCCCTGAGCATGGAACCCTCCGAGTACATGAAGCGTCAGGTCTGGGTAACCTTCCTCGACGACGCCGTCGGGGCGGCAAACGCCGGCGAGTACGGCGAGCACAGCTACATGTGGGGCAACGACTACCCCCACACCGATTCCACCTGGCCCAACTCCCGCGCCGTGATCGACCGCTGCTTCGACGGCCTCCCCGAACAGGTCTCGCGCAAGATCCTCTTCGAGAACGCCGCCGAGCTCTACCACATCGACCTCTAGCCCCGCGCCATGAGCATTCAGCGCGTCTCGCACCTCTGCTTCCGCGTCTCCGACCTAGAGCGCTCCCGCCGGTTCTACGAAGACGTGCTCGGCTTCCGCCCGCTGTACGAGATCGACACCGTGGGCAGCCCCTCGACGCGCCTGCTGGGGCGGACCGACATCCGCCTCACCGGCGTCTGGCTGGAGCGCGACGGCTTCACCCTCCAGCTTCAGCAGCTCCACGTGGATGGCCTGGCAAAGCCCAAGCGCGACACCGTCGAGATCGGCTACAGCCACGTGGCAATCCGCGTCTCCAACCTGGACACGGTAGTCGACCGGCTCGTAGCCGCGGGCGCCGACGTGCTCACCGCCTCGCGCACCGTGAACGCTAGGCCCGACGGCGTTGAATCAGGCGCCGTCTTCATCAACGACCCCGACGGCATCCGCCTCGAGCTCGTCCAAATCCCCGGCGACCCCACAGGCCCGATCACCGCCCCGGAGCAGGACTAGGGGTCGGAGTTCAGTCCCAAGAGCGTCTGTAGCTTCTCGAGGACTTCACTCACCACCCGCGGTGAGGTCCGGCACGCAAAGCGAGTGTCTCGCGCCCTCCAGTCCAGGCTCTTAACCTGGTCGGCGAGGATGACTCCCTTGATGGGGCTCGACGCGGGGAGGACCACCTCGAAAGGGTACCCCTTCACCTTGGAAGTGACCGGGCCAAACAGGGCCAGGCCGACTTTCTCGTTGTAGCTTGCCGGGCTTAGGACGATGGCGGGACGCCGTTTGGTCTGCTCACGGCCGGCCTGCGGGTCAAAAGTCAGCCACACGATGTCTCCCCTGGCGGGGGTATACCGCTCTACCATTCCTCATTGCCCACAGGTGGGCCGGCGTCTTGCTCGGGATGCAGATTCTCTGGCGTGATCTGGTCTAGCATCTCGGCCAGGGGCCGCGTCTTCTTTCGCAGCACGAGCTGGCCATCGAGCGAGGCCATCTCGATTTCGGAGCCTTCTCGCACACCCCATTGCTCGGCAATGGGTTTGGGGATGCGGACGGCGAGGCTGGCGCCCCACTTCGAGATGCGTGTCTTTACGCCCATAGTTACATCCACGATCCCTTCGGAGTGTTGAGCCATGAGGAATACCAGCAGGAATATCTAAAAGATATTTTCTCAGCGGTAGCCTTGTCAAGGCTCCACGGCTCTCTATGCCTCACGAGCCGTCATGCGGCTCCCCAAATGGTATTCCGACGGCCAAGCGTATACGTCGGCGAGCGTCGGAAGGCGCTCTAGTTCGGAGCGAAAATGGTCCGCCGTTACCCCGCCGGGGGCAGCTTGACCGCTTCATCCCCTACGCGAACGGCTCCCGACTGCACGACCTTGGCATTGGCGCCGCGGAGCCTCAGCGCTCGTCCCTCCGGGGTACTCACGAACCGCAGCGCGTCTTGGCCGAATCGCGCGGCGAACTTCGCGCAGCCGGTGTGCGGCTTCTTCGAAACCTCGATCACCGCGGAGCCTACACGGAGCCGCGTTCCCGGCGGCAGGTTCTCGATGCTCAGATCGAGGTCTATCAGAAGCTGGTCCCCTGACAACTCCCACCGTTCCTCCGACTGCGCGATGAGCGAGAGAAAGCGTGCGTTCATCACCGTGACTTGCGCGACCGGGTCCGCCTTGCCGTCGGGAGTAGTGGGGTTCGCTCGCACCTTCCAGTTGTCGCCGACAAGACCCAGATCCACGTCGAGCTCACCCTCCGTGGGGACCTCGCGCCGGTTCACGTCAGGCCGCCGAACAAGCTTTACCAGCGGGCCGCTATCTTTCGGCGACTGGAGGACGTGCCCAAAGCCGGCTTCAAGCTGCTCCTTCGTCGGGTGGTCGACCACCCCCTCAGCATTCACCCATCGCTACCCCAAGAACTCCCGCAGCGCCGCGACGAAGGCTTCCGGCCGCTCCAGCATGGGGTAGTGGCCGGCGTCGGGGATCGTGACGAGGCGCGAGCCCGCGATCCGGTCTTGGAAGAGCCCGCCGTAGGACGGGGGCACGATCTTGTCGGACTCGCCCCAGATCAGCAGCGTGGGCGCGGCGATGCGGTGGATGCGCTTGCGCAGCCCCTTGTCTGGTATCGGCCAGAGGAACTTGCCCGCCGTCGAAAGCGACTTGGCGCGGTCGATCACCGCGACCTTCTTCGCATCCACGCCGTCGGGAATCGAGTAAAGGCCGCGTTGCAGGGCCGCCTCGGGGTCGGCCCAAGAAAGCTGCGCCGTGTCCTTCACCGTGGTGGCGAAGATGTCGGCCACGGGGTTCTCGTCGTCCCACAGGCCGAACGGGTCCACGAGCGCCAGCTTCGACACCGCCGTATTGGCGATCGCCGCGATCTCCGCCGCGATCGCGCCGCCCAGCGAGTGGCCGACGATGACGGGCCGCTCGATGCCGAGGGCATCGAACAAGTCAAGGTGGTAGAGCGTGAGGTCGAGAAAGTCGGTTAGATCGTCGAGGCCGGTGGACTCGCCGAAGCCAGGCAGGACTGGCGCGACGATCCGGTAGTCAGCCGCGAAGGCGTCGAGCCACTCGGGCCATGCCGGCAGCCCCGCGACGCCGTGGAGGAAGACCAAGGGCAGGCCACTGCCCGCGGTCCACACGTCGACCTCAAACGTTCCTCGAACGGATACCCGCTGCCGGTCCGCCATCGCCTGGTCCCTGCTTTCTCTCTTCTTGACTAACCGCCGCTCGCCAGCGCCGCGGGCGTGCGGAGATCTTCCTGGGAGAGGCCCTTCGGATACCAGCGGTCCTCCCACTCCGACCACATGGGCCGCAGGTGCGGGAGCACTTCCTTGGCGATCATCTCGGTGTTGAACATCGTCTTCTCGCGCGTCATGTCGCCGAAGTGCGCCAGGAACATGAGGTGGCCGACGTTGAGGCGCTTGATCACGTCTTCGAGCTGCTCGCGCACCGTCGCCGGACTCCCCGCGACCACGAACCCGCCGTCGATGAGCTCCTTCCAGGTCAGCTCCTTGCGCCGGTCCCTGACGGGGGCCGAGAACTGCGATTCGAGCCCCGCCTCGATTGTGGCGACGGTCCGATAGCCGGGGGCCTCGGCGAACTTCGCCGAGATGTGCAGGCACTTGTCGTAGAAGTACTTGGCGTGGGGCCAGTAAAGCTCCTCGGCCTCGGCGTCGGAGTTAGCCACGGCCACGAGCTGCAGGAAGCCGGCTCGGTAGGGGTTCCGTTCGACGCCGAGCTCGTCCACGGTGTTCCAGAAGCCGCCGAGGACCTGCTCGCCGCGCTTGTAGCCGGAGTAGCTCAGGTACGAGTACATGTAGTCCCGCTCGGTGACCCACTTCCACGTCTCGATGCTGCCCCCGCCGGGCACCCACACTGGCGGGTGCGGCTTCTGGATCGGCTTGGGCCAAGTGTTGACGTAGCGCAGTTGGGTGTACTTGCCGTTGAAATGGAAGGGCTCGGTCTCCGTCCATGCCTTGATGATGAGGTTGTGGGCCTCGTCGTACTTGTCCCGGAGCGTCGCCGGCGTGGCCCCGTAGCAGTAGTTCGTGTCCATCGAGCTGCCCACCGGGAAGCCGGCCACCAGCCGCCCGCCGCTGATCACGTCGAGCATGGCGAACTCCTCCGCCACGCGAATCGGCGGGTTGTACAGCGCGATGCTGTTCCCCAGCACTACCACGGCGCAGTTTGCCGTGCTGCGCGCCAGCGAGGCGGCGATGATGTTCGGCGAGGGCATCATGCCGTAGGCGTTCTGATGATGCTCGTTCACGCAGACCCCGTCGAAGCCCACCTGCGCCGCGAACTCGAGCTCGTCCATGTACTCGTTGTACATGCGGTGCCCCGCTGCGGGGTCGAAGAGGTCGCTCGGAGGATCGACCCAGACGCTGGGGTACTTGGTGGAGAAGTCGGGGGGCAACTCCTGATAGGGCATCAGGTGGAACCAGTAGAAGCGCATCACGACCTCCGGTACAGGCCCGGGACAGAATGGGAGGTAGTGTAGCCCGGCCCTCTTAGAAGTCAACGAACAAAACCGCCGGAGAGGCGGGGGCAGGGGCGGCTACACGCCGCGCTTGTTGGAGGCGTCGAGCCTCAGACCACGCCTTGCGCGCGCAGCGCCTCGATCGCGGTGTCGTCAAACCCCAGGCCGCCGAGGACCTCGTCGTTGTGCTCCCCCAGGTGCGGGGCGCGAGGGCCTACCGTCCATGGGCAATGCTCCGCCATCCACGGAGCGCCGTTATAGGTAAAGCTGTGCCCCAAGTCCTCATGCTCGACCTCGGTGAAGGTCTTGCGGGCGCGCCAATGGCCGTCGTCCAAGTTCTCTTCGGGACGGCGGATCGGCACCCAGTGCATCTTGTAGCCCTGGCCGATCTTCCACAGGTCCTCGTCCAGCTTGTGGGAGCCGATCCAGCGCTTGACGAGGTCGTTGACGTGCCGCCCCACCGCGGGGTCGCTCAACGCCTCGGGGTCGTCGTACTTGGGGTCGGCCAGGTCATCGGCGACGCCGTGCTCGCGGAGCATGTCGATCTGGACCTTGGCCCCGACCCCGATGCCGAGGCTCGCGTTCACGTAGCGCCCATCCTTAGTCATCGCCTGCGAGTTCGTCGACCTCGACGTCGACGCATGGCGGCCCGTCTGGCGGCGCAGCGGCATACGGTTATAGACGAAGAACGGGATATCCATCTCCGTGCTTACGCTGATGGCGTGATTGATCGAGGCGTCGATGTGCTGGCCCCGGCCGGAACGCTCGCGGTACATGAGCGCGCCGAGGATGGCGATGTAGGTCTGGTTGCAGGCGATGTGGCTGGCATGCCACATCTGCGGCGCGATGGGCGGCGTGTCGTACGCCCCGTCGGGGCGGGAGTCGTAGCCGCAGTTCATCATCACCCCACCGAGCGCGAGATGCACCAGGTCGGACGCCTGCCAGTCCCCCCGCGGTCCGTCCTGGCCGAAGTCGGTGATCGAAGCGTAGACGAGCCCGGGGTTCTCCGCCTTGAGGTCGTCGTAGCCTAGGCCCAGCGACGCCATGGAGCCCGCCGGCCGTGTTTCGACGATGACGTCGACGCCCGCGGCAAGCTGCTTGAAGATGCGCCGCCCCTCTTCTTGCTCCAAATCGAGGGTGACCGCCCGCTTGCCGAGGTTGTAGTGCCAGAAGTGGAGGCTCTGCTCGGGGTCGCCGCTGTCTTCGTAGAAGGGTCCGATGCCCCGGGTCGGAGCGCCCTGAGGCGGCTCGACCTTGACCACGTCGGCGCCGGCGCCGGCGAGCAGCTTCCCCAAGAACTCGCCCCGGTGATCGGCAACCTCGAGGACGCGAATGTCGAACAGGAAACCCTTGGGCTTGCTCGGCTTGGTCAAGGGCGGACCTCCGCGGCGCTTAGCTGCCGCGCACCCATTCTCGAAAGGCCCCGCCCCGGTGTCAAGGCGGGCGCGTTAGCCCCCTCCGGCCTCTCCCCCTCTGGGGGAGAGATTGAGAGAGGGCGCCCGCAGGGCGCCCCTCCCCTTTTGGCGCCGGGGTTAACCGGTGCCGCGGGGCTTGTAGAGATTAAGGTCGCGTTTTTTGAGACGGTCGCCGAGACGCTCTTTGATCGGCTCGAAGTTCTCGAAGTCCCACTCGCCGACGAAGGTAACGGCGACCCCGCCGCGGCCCATGCGGGCGGTGCGCCCGATCCGGTGGAGGTACTCCTCGATGTTCTCCGGCATGTCGTAATTGATGACGTTCGACACCGCCGGCACGTCGATGCCCCGGGAGGCCAGATTCGTGGCCACGAGCAGCTTGATACGGCCCTCGCGAAAGCCGCGCATGGCGGCGTCGCGCTTCGCCTGCGGCATCGCCCCGTGGATCGCCTCAATGGCGTGGCCCCGCCGTTTCATCCCTGCTACCAGCTTGTCGACGCCTATCTGCGTGCGCCGGAAGATCAACGCTTGCTCGTAGTCATCCGTGAACAGTTCGAGCAGGCCGTCGAACTTGTCGCGGTCGGCCACTTCGCAGTAATACTGGTCCACGTGCTCGACCGGCTCCGACTCCGGGCCGACGGTGATGAACTCCGGGTCCTCGAAGTAGGAGTAGATCAAGCGTTTGATTATCGTGGGGACGGTGGCGCTGAAAAGGGTGCGCTGGGAGTTGCGGGGGGTGTGGCGCATGATGCGGCGGATGTCGGGGAAGAAGCCGATATCCAGCATCTGATCGGCCTCGTCGAGCACCACGATACGGATCTTATCGAGATGGAGTGTTCCCCGCTCCATGTGGTCCTGGATACGGCCCGGCGTGCCGACCACGACGTGCGCCCCCTCTTCAAGCGCGTCGAGCTGGCGCTTGATCGGCTGGCCGCCGTAGATGCTGACGGCCCGGATGCCCCGGTACTTCGCCACCTTCGCGACCTCGGTCGTCACCTGCTGGGCAAGCTCCCGCGTTGGCGTCAGGACGATGGCCTGGACCTCGTTGCGGGAGCCGTCCACCGTTTCCGCGATCGGAATCGCGAACGCCGCCGTCTTGCCGGTGCCGGTCTGGGCCTGCCCAACAAGGTGCCTGCCGCTGAGCATGACGGGGACGACGTTCGTCTGAATGGGCGTGGGCTCGGTGTAGCCCATGTCTTCGAGGGCCTTGGCCACCGGCTCAGACACGCCGATGTCGCCGAACTTGCGGTCTCTCGGAAGTTTGCCCGTCTGGGCCCACTTTGCCCCCTCTCCCTTCGAGGGAGAGGGTTGGGGTGAGGGTCGCTCGCGCCTTGGCCTTGGCTCGGCTTCCCGCGCCGACTCTTCCCGTTGGGGCCGCTGCACCGGCTGGCGTTCCGCCTGCCGCTGCTCGGGACGGTCCTGCTCCGCACGGTCGCGTCCCGACCGCCCCCGTCCGCCGCGGCGGCGCGGCCTGGAGCGCTTCGGAGTCTCGTCTCCGCTCGCCGAGGCCGGCGGCGAAGGGCGGGCGGCGGGCGGCGCGGCGGACTCGGCCTTCGGCGGCGCGCCGGCCGGACTTTCGCTATCGCCTGACTTACGCCAGGGAAGGAATCGGGAGAGGCCTTTCGGCTTGGTTGATCGGTCGTTTGCTTCTGGGGGCGACATACGGGTAGCAGCCATAGTGGGTCTTCGACATCCGGATTGGGCCGCGCGGCGGCGGCGTGGGATTACAACGGCCCTCGACAGGATTCACGCGAAAACGAAAAAGGGGCGAACGCCCATGAGCGCCGCCCCTCGCGCAAGACAAACCAAAGAGGTGGAGAACCATCTGCCCAACAGTGTAGCACCGCACCCGGTGGCCGGTCAATGAAGCGGGGCGCGTTGACAGTGTCTCAATCGGAAGTAAGTTCAATCAGGAGACGGCGTGAGCGAGGGCTAGCATCTGCTCCCGTGTCAACAAGAAACGAGATGTTGCCGCCTATGCCTAGCTGAGGGATGTAGAGGCGTCCTTCCAAATAGGGCGCCCCGGAGGTAGCGCCGAATCTCCCGATGAGCATTTAGAGGATCATCGTCCTCGGCTTGCTCTGAATGAACCGGACGATGGCGCCCTCACGGGCTATGCCCTCTAAGTCGATCTTCTGCAAGACCTCGTCCAGTGATGGGCCGTGCGCGCGGACCTCTCCGTCAAACAGGGCAACCCACTCGTCAGGGTAAAGATCGATCATCCGAGGGAACTTTTGCGAAAGGATCTGGGCGCTCTCGCGGAACGACTGCAGGTCAGCATCGACTTTCTTAGGATCGTTCCAAAGGGCAGCGATTACCTGATCAGAAGCCATGCTACTCCCTCCTTGTTGGGGTTGCGACGCTGAAGACGGCAAGGCACACCGTAGGTACGCCAGTGCAAGAAACGGGGAGATGCGGGGCGGTGAACCTATGACCCGACGCACTACGCGAGAAGACTAGCCACTGCGAATCACTCGGTTTGTCTGCTTAGCGCCGCCATGTCCAACCCCCCGTGGCTAACTCAGTTAAGTGTACCACGACGGCTCTCTACCCTAGTCAGAATCGCTTGTCAAGGCTTAGATGTGCCTGGTAGTGTCAAACTGATACAACTACCCCGCGTTGACAGTGGAAACGGGGCATCGCTACTATTGGGGGGTCTAGCAACGGAAGCGTACAGCACCTACTCGAAAGGCAACGACTCAATCCGTGAGCGTTGACCGCCCCCACCTCCGGCTCCTTCATACGTCCGATGTGCACATCGGCGACGACATCAACCCCGCCCGGCGCCTCCTCGGGCTCAGCACCGTCGTCGACGCCGCCATCGAGCGCCGCGTCGACGCTCTGCTGATCGTCGGCGACCTGTTCGACAGCGCTCGGGTGCGCCCGCCGGAGGTCGACGAGGCCCTGGTGCAGCTCGGCCGCCTCGACATCCCCACCATCGTCACCGTCGGCAACCACGACTGCCTGAGCCGGCCCTCAATCTACGAGCGCGTCGACATGGTCGCCGCGGGCAGTCACGTGCGCTTCCTCGACGATCCCGACGGCGAAAGCGTCCGCTTCGACGACCTCCGCCTCAACGTCTGGGCGCGCGCGATGCTGGAGCACCACCCCGCGCACAAGCCGCTCGAAGGCTTCGAGCGGGGCGGCGACGGCTACTGGACCGTGGCGCTGGCCCACGGCCACTACGTCCCCGACGACGAGTCGAACTACCGCTCGTCTCCAATCTGGGAGCGGGAGATCGCGGGCCTGGGCTGCGACTATCTGGCGCTGGGCCACTGGCACCGCTTCCTCGACGTAAGCGCCAAGGGCGTCCCCGCCTTCTACTGCGGCTCGCCCTCCGAGTCGGGCGGCTCCTTCGCCAGCGCCAACCTCGTCTCGCTGCACCCGCAAGACGGGGTGACCGTCGAGCGCGTCCGCCTGCCCATCGACGACTAGCGGTCGGCCCCGCGCGCCGCGTCCTCCGGCTCTTCGGCGACCCGCGTCCGGCTCAGCGCGACCCCTACGGCCACCCCGGCCAGCGCCACGAACGCCGAGAGCAGATAGGTCAACGTGATGGCGTCGGAGAGGGCCAGCGTCATGTTCTCGAGCATCTGCTGGAAGAGACCGGGGCCCTGCGCCCCCAGCGCGCCGAACGCCGTCTCGATCTCGGCGATCGCGCCGTCGTTGAGGAGCGTCTGGGGGTCCTGGAACCGGTCGAGGGTCTCCGCGGGGACGGCGGCGGCCACCTCGGGCGGGGTAAGGCGGTCGATCTGGGAGGCGAGGCGGGCGTTGAGCGCCGTGCCCACGACGGCGACCCCGATCGCCCCGCCGACGTTGCGGCAGAAGCCGACGGTGGAGGTGACCACGCCAAGCGCCGCCACGGGCATGACATTCTGGGCGAAGATCATGTAGACGGGCATCACCACCCCGGTCCCCACCCCGGCAAGGACCATGAGCCCGACGAGCGTGCCCAGACCGGTGCCCGGATCGAGCGTCGCGAGCAGGAAGTACGAAACCGCGAGCGCCACGGACCCACCGAGGCCAATCGTGTGGTAGCGGCCCGTACGGGCCACGATCTGGCCCCCCGCAAAGCCGCCGATCACCACCCCTAGGATCATGGGGAGCATCAACGTTCCCGAGGCGCTGGCCGAATGTCCCAAGACAACCTGCACGAACAGGGGGGTGAAGAGCATTCCCGCCCAGACGGGGAAGCCATGGACCAAGGCGATAAGCGCGGAGCCGCGGAACCCCCGGTTGCCGAAGAGCTCTAGTTGGACTAGCGGCTCAGGCGCGCGGCGCTCTTGGACGAAGAAGGCCGCGGCCACCACCGCCGCGCCGCCGAATAGAGCCAACACCGTGGGCGAGAGCCAGGGATACTGCGACCCGCCCCACGAAATCGCCAGCAGGAACGGGACCAGCGCCCCCGCCAGCAGCGCGATGCCGCCGTAGTCGATGCGCGGCGTCCCTCGCATCCGCCGCGAGGGGACCCGTCCCAGCAGCAGGCCGATGGTGAGGAGCCCCAAAGGTACGTTGGCGAAGAAGACCCAGCGCCAGGAGAAGCTGTCGGTGAGCACGCCGCCCAGCAGCGGGCCGACGGCTCCGGCCACCGCGATCGCCGCCGAGTTCAGCCCGATCCACTTCCCCCGCTCCGCCGGCGGAAAGAGGTCGGCGATGATGGCGAACGCCGTCGCCGCGGTGGCGCCCTGCCCGATGCCGGCGATACCCCGCGAGATGATGAGCTGCGTCATGTCCTGCGACGCGCCGGAGAGCAGCGACGCGGTGACGTAGATGGCAATCCCTCCGATGAGGAACGGCCCGCGGCCGTAACCGTCGGAGAGCCGCCCCACGACGGGGATGGCAATGATCGAGGTAAGCATCGGCGCGGTGAAGAGCCAACTGAACAGCTCCAAGCCGTCGAGGTCGCCGAGTATGTCGGGGATCGCGGGCGTGATCAGCGTGAAGTTCATCGTGTTGAACAACATGCCGAGCGTGACGCCCGCGAGGACGTACGCCTTCGTCTTTCTGGGCAAGTCGTACATCATGCCGTGGCCATTGTAAGAGCGGGGACGGCCCGCGTTGACGTACCCCCGTCGATAGGTCTATAGTCGTCTCAACGCTGCGGGAGCTTGGCTTGCCAGGCTGAGAGGGTGGGACAGCTCACCGACCGCCAAAACCTGATCTGGGTAATGCCAGCGCAGGGATTTGCGAAGCCTCAAGCACCGCTCCCAAGGCGGTGCTTTTCTTGTGTGCGAGAAATCCGAGACGGGACGGGGTCTCGGCTACAGCGCAAGTGGAGGTGGAGCATGAGCGACGACCTGGTGATCGCGGGCAAGCCCTTCGCGTCCAGGCTGATCGTCGGCACCGGCAAGTACCGCACCGACGACGAGATGACCGAGGCCATCGCCGCCTCGGGCGCCGACATGGTCACCGTGGCCCTGAAGCGCATCGACTTCGAGAGCAACGAGAAGACGATCCTCGACCACATCGATTGGGGCGAGTACCACATCTTGCCCAACACCGCCGGCTGTCAGACCGTCGAGGAGGCCCTCTACACCGCCCGCCTAGCGAAGACGATGGGCATCTCCAACTGGTTGAAGCTCGAAGTCATCCCCGACCCCAAGTACCTCCTTCCCGACCCCGTCGGCACCCTCGAAGCGGCCAAGATCCTGATCGCCGAGGGCTTCGTCGTGCTCCCCTACATCAACGACGACCCCATCCTCGCCAAGCGTCTCGAAGAGGCCGGCTGCGCCACCGTCATGCCCCTCGCCTCGCCCATCGGGTCGGGCAAGGGCATGGTCAACTTCGATCAGATCAAGATCATCATCGAGCAGGCCAACGTGCCCGTGGTGGTCGACGCCGGGCTCGGCGCACCCTCCGACGCGTCGTTGGCGATGGAGCTCGGGGCCGACGCCGTCCTCGTCAACTCCGCCATCGCCCTCGCCCAAGACGCCGTCATGATGGCCGACGCGATGAAGCAAGGCGTCGAGGCGGGCCGGAAGGCGTTCCGCGCCGGGCGCATCCCCAAGAAGGCGTATGCCTCGGCCTCCAGCCCCCAGGAAGACATACCCGCATGGTCCGTAAGGAGCTGACCCTCCCCACCCCCTGTATCTGCCTCGTCGTCGGCCGGAGCGCCGCCCCCGCCGGCGAGCTTGTCGCGCGCGTCGCCGCCGCCGCCGAGGCGGGCGTGGACATGGTGCAGTTGCGCGAGAAGGAACTCCCCGGCGGCGAGCTTCTCGCCCTGGCCGAGCGCCTCAAGGCGGCGGTTGACGGCAAAGCGCTCTTCATGGTCAACGAGCGCGTCGACGTGGCGCTGGCCTGCGGCGCCGACGGCGTCCACCTCGGCGAGCGCGCCCTCCCGCCACGGGCGGCCCGGCGCATCTCGGGCGGCGCGCTCCTCATCGGGCGCTCCGTCCATAGCCTCGAATCGGCCATGGCCGCCGACGCCGAGGGCGCGGACTACCTCATCGCCGGCACGATGTTCGAGACGAACTCGAAGCCGGGCAAGACCCCCGAAGGCCCCGACCTGCTCCGCCGGATCGCGGGCGTCACCTACAAGCCCCTGCTTGGGATTGGCGGAGTAACGCCAAGCAACGCGCCGAAGCTGATCGAAGCGGGCGCGGCCGGCGTCGCGGTCATGTCGGGCGTGCTCGCTGCCGCCGATCCGGCCAAGGCCGTCGAGGCGCTGCGGGCCGCGCTGCGCCGCCCCGCGGCGTCGGGAGCGGGGCGCCGATGACCGTCGCGCTCACCGTCAACGGCAAGCCGCGGGAGTTGGAGGCGCCGACGCCGCTCCCCGACTTCATCGCGCGCCTCGAGCTCGGCCCCCGCCCCATCGCCGTCGGCTACAACGGCGAGGTGGTCCACAAGGAGTCCTGGCCCTCGATCACCCTCCGGGCCGGCGACGTAGTAGATATCGTGCACATGGTCGGAGGTGGCTAAGCAATGAACAAATCAGCCGACGCGGTAGTTGTCGGCGGGGGCATTATCGGCGCCGTCGTCGCCTATGAGCTTTCCAAACGCGGGCTCGGCGTGGTCCTCATCGAACGGAACACGCTCGCCTCCTGCGCCACCTACGCCTCGGCGGGGATGCTCGCCCCCGCATCCGACAGCCTCGCCCGCGAGCCGGCCATCGACCTCTGCTTCGAGAGCTACGGCATGTGGTCCTTTTTCAAAGACGAGATCGAGGAGGCGGGCGGCTTCTCCATAGACTTCCGCTCGGGCATCCTCCGGGTGGCCGGCGAAGAAGAGGAGGAGGCCGCCCTCAAACAGCAAGCGGCGTGGGCTGGGGAGCGCGGCCTTCATATGCCCTGGCTCTCGCCCAAGGAAGCCCTCGAGGTGGAGCCGGCGCTCTCCCCCGAGATTCGCGGCGCAATCTTTTCCGCCGACGAGCATAACGTCACCCCGCCGCGCGTCGTCGAGGCGCTGCGGCGCGCCGCCATCGAGAACGGAGCCGAGTTCCGAGAGCACACCCCCGTGACCGCCCTCGCGCGCGCCAACGGGCGTGTGACCGGCGTGATGACCCCTGACGGCGAGACAGCCGCCGGAACGGTCGTGCTCGCCGTCGGGGCCTGGGGCTGCGAGGCGGGCGAATGGCTCGGCATGGACGTTCCCGTCCATCCGGTGCGCGGCCAGGTCGCCTATCTGAACAAGCTGGCCCGCCCGCTGCGGCACACCGTGCTGCGCGGCATCCACTACGCGTCGCCCAAGAACGACGGCACGACGCTGATCGGGTGCACACGGGAGCACGGCGTGGGCTATCGCCAGGAGACCACCGTCGCGGGCATGGGGGGGTTCTTCAGCGGCGTGGCAGCTCTCGTCCCTGGGGCCGGCGAGGCGAGCGTGCATCACACCCGCGCCGGACTGCGCCCCTGGTGCGCCGACGACCTCCCCGTTCTCGGCCCCGCGCCTGAGGCCGAGAACGTTATCTTCGCCACCGGCCACTACGCCAGCGGCATCGTCCTCGCGCCCGTCACCGCCCGGCTCGTCGCCGACCTCATCACCGAAGGCCGCGACGACACCGGCCCGATGGCCGCGCGGCGTTTCGCCCGAGGCGCCGCATGACGCGCCTCGACCTGAGCCTCTACGTCATCACCGACCCGCACCTCTCGAAGGGCCGGGGCCACGACGAGATCGCCGAGGCCGCCTTCGCCGGCGGCGCGGGCGTGGTGCAGCTCAGAGACAAGGGCGCGTCCACCGAGGCCCTCTACCGCGCCGGGCTTCGTATGCAGGAGCTTGCCAAGCGCGCCGGAGCGGCGTTCGTCGTCAACGACCGCCTCGACGTGGCCCAGGCCACCGGCGCGGACGGCACGCATGTTGGGCAGGACGACATGCCGGCGGCGGTGGCCCGCGGCCTTCTCGGCAAGGACGCCATCGTGGGCGTCTCCGTCGAAAACGGCGAGCAAGCCCAAGAGGCGGAGCGAGACGGCGCGACCTACGTCGCCGTCGGCCCCATCTACGAGGCCCGCGGCTCCAAGGCCGACGCCGGCCCGCCCGTGGGCCCCGGCGCCGTCGCCGAGATCAAGCGCCACGTCTCGCTGCCCGTCGTCGCTATCGGCGGAATCAACCACGAGAACGCCGCGGAGGTCGTCGCCGCCGGCGCGGACGGCCTCGCCGTCATGACCGCCATCATCGCCGCCCCCGACGTCGCCGAGGCGGCGCGGCGCATGCGCCGTGTGATCGACGAGGCGCGGCGCTCATGACCCGCGCCGCGGCCAAGACGCCGACGGTCGGCGAACTCGGCGAGTTCGCGCTGATCGAACGTATCCGGCGGACGCTCGGCGACGCGCCGGACGTCGCCGTGGGCATCGGCGACGACGCCGCGGCGGTGCGGCCCACCCCCGGCAAGCTGCTCCTCGCCACCTGTGACATTCAGGTCGAGGGGCGCCATTTCATCAAGTCCCGCATCACGCCCGAGCAGCTAGGACGGCGCGCCGCCGCCGTCAACCTTAGCGACATCGCCGCGATGGGGGGACGTCCCACCCACGCGCTCGTCTCGCTCGCCCTGCCCGCCGCGACGGAAGTCGAGTGGGTCGAGCGCCTCTACGAGGGCCTGCGGGAGGGGTTCGCCGAGCACGGCGCGGTGGTCATCGGCGGCAACCTCTCCGGCTCCACTCATGAGACCGTTATCGACGTCACCCTGCACGGCGAGGCCGACGAACCTGCGCTGCTCCGGCGCTCCGGCGCCCGCCCCGGCGACACGGTCTTCGTGACCGGCGCGCTCGGCGCGGCGCGCGCCGGCCTGCTGGCCCTCGACGCGGGTCTGACCGGCGGCGCGGCGGACGCGGCGGCGCGCGCGCACCTCGTCCCCACGGCCCGCGTCGCCGAGGGCCTGGCCATCGCCGCGTCGGGCCTCGCCACCGCGGCGATTGACGTGAGCGACGGCTTCGCCGCCGATCTGGAGCATCTCTGCGAGGCGAGCGGCGCTGGAGCGCGGGTCTTCGCCGTCCGTGTCCCCGTGGATCCCGCCGCCCGCGCCGTCGCCGCCGAACTTGGCTTCGACCCTCTCCTCGCCGCCCTGCGCGGGGGCGAAGACTATGAACTCATCGTGACCTGCGCCCCCGCGGATACGGATGTCTTAGTCGAAGCGGTGCGCCGCGCGGCGGGAACGCCGCTAACCGCCGTGGGCGAGATCACCGGAGCGCGCGGGCTGCGCCTCGTGGACCCCGACGGCTACGAGCGCCCGCTCGACGCGGCGGGATGGGACCACTTCGCCGGAGCGGGGCCATGACCGCCGACGGCACACCCTCTGCCATTCCACGGGCGCTCACTATCGCCGGCTCGGACAGCGGCGGCGGCGCCGGCATCCAGGCCGATCTGAAGACCTTCACCGCCTTCGGCGTCTACGGCATGTCGGTGCTGACCGCGGTGACCGCGCAGAACACCCTCGGCGTCCAGGCCGCCCACGAGCTTCCCCTCGACCTGATCGAGGCGCAGTTGCGCGGCGTGGCCTCCGACATCGGCGTCGACGCGGTCAAGACGGGAATGCTCTCCTCCGCGCCGCTGGTCCACCGGCTGTGCGATCTGCTCGAAGAACTCCGCCTCCCCAACCTCGTCGTCGATCCGGTCATGATCGCCAAGGGCGGACGCTCCCTGCTGGCGGAGGACGCCGTCGCGGCGGTCCACGACCGGCTGCTGCCCCTCGCCAAGGTCGTCACCCCCAATCTGCACGAGGCCGGCGCACTCACCGGACGGCCCGTGAGCAGTCTCGAAGACGCCCGCGACGCCGCCCGGCGGCTGCGGTGCGCCGACGGACAGCTCGTCGTCGTCAAGGGCGGCCATCTGTCGGACACCGACGAGGCCGTCGACTCTGTCTTCGACGGCGAGACGGTCCACGAGCTCGCCGCGCCCCGCTTCGAAACGCGCAACACCCACGGGACAGGCTGCACCTTCTCCGCCGCCATCGCCGCGGGGTTGGCCCAGGGCCTACCTGCCATCGAGGCGGCCCGCAAGGCCAAGTCCTACGTGACGGAGGCGGTGCGGCGCTCGCTCAACCTTGGCGGGGGCCACGGCCCCACCTATCACATGGCCGGCCTGGAAAGCCGCTGGGCCCTAGCGGCCGGCGAAGGCGGCGCGCCGTGACGCAGCCGCGCGTGCAGGCCCTGGGCGTCAGTACGTCGTTCGAGCGCGAGGACGGCGGGGAGCTTCCCGTGCTGCGCGGCGTCCACGTCCACGCCCGCGCCGGCGAGTTCGTGAGCATCGTCGGGCCGAGCGGGTGCGGCAAGAGCACGCTGTGCAACGTCATTTCCGGGGTGACGCGGCCCGACCACGGCCGCATCCTCATCGACGGCGCAGACGTGTCGGGCCGCGTCGGGCTCGTCGGCTACATGCCGCAGAAAGACCTGCTGCTCCCCTGGCGCACCGTCCTCGACAACGTGGTGCTCGGCCTCGAGATCATGGGCGTCCCCCGCGCCGAGGCGCGCGCCGAGGCCCTGCCCCTCTTCGACGAATTCGGCCTCGCCGGCTTCGAGTCCGCCTACCCCTACGCTCTCTCCGGCGGCATGCGGCAGCGCGCCGCCTTCATGCGCACCGTCATGTTCAACAAGAGCGTCCTTGTCCTCGACGAGCCCTTCGGCGCCCTCGACGCCCTCACCCGGGCCTCGATGCAGGAATGGCTGCTCGGCCTCTGGGCCAAGCTCAAGCTGACCATCCTGCTCGTGACCCACGACGTTGAGGAGGCCGTCCTCCTCTCCGACCGCGTCTACGTCATGTCGGGCCGCCCCGGCGAGATCAGGGCCGAGGTCGCCGTCGATCTGCCCCGGCCCCGCACCTACGAGCTCGCCGCCACCCCAGCCTTTATGGAACGCAAGCTCGATATTTTGCGCACCCTTCGGGCGAGCGCGCCCCAGCCGGTGGTCGCCCCATGATCTTCCAGAGACGTCTCCCCACACGGGAGCCCGTCATGGACGCGCGGACCGGCGCCGATGTCCAGGGAGGGCCGCTTCGCACCGCGGGCGCCGCGGCCAACCGCTACGCCGCCGCCGTCCTGCTCGCGCTGCTCGTGCTCGTCATCTGGCAGGCCGTTGCCTTCCTCACCTCGGTGCAGGACTGGCTCCTGCCCGCACCGACGGAGATCGCCGAAGCCCTGCGCGACGACTTCGGCCTCATTAGCCGGCACGCCTGGGTCACCACGCAGGAGGCTCTCGTCGGCTTCGCCGCCGCCGTCGTCATCGGCTTCGGGATCGCCGTCGCCATCGCCTATTCTCCGCTCCTCGACCGCGCCCTCTACCCCTACGTGATCGCGTCGCAGGCCATCCCTATCATCGCCCTCGCGCCGGTGCTCGTGGTCTGGTTCGGCTTCGGCCTCTTTCCCAAAGTCGTCGTGATCGTGCTCATCACCTTCTTCCCCATCGCCATCAACACCGTCGACGGGCTGCGCCGCGTCGATCCGGAGATGCTCACCCTCATGCACACCATGGGCGCCTCCCGGTGGCAGGTATTCCGCCTGGTGCGGCTGCCCTCAGCGCTACCGCTCTTCTTCACCGGCGCCAAGATGGCCGCCGCCGTCGCCGTCATCGGCGCGGTGCTCGGCGAGTGGGTCGGGGCCGCCGACGGGCTAGGCTATCTCATCACCCGGTCCTCGGCCCAATTCCTCACCGCCCGCGTCTTCGCCTCGATCGCCGTCCTCTGCGTGATGGGAATCGTGCTCTTCTACGCCGTCTCCCGCGTCGAGCGCTGGGCCACCCCTTGGGCCCACCGCGCCGAGCGGATCGAAGCTCCGGACCGTTAGTCCGCAGGAGGGACCATGCGCTTCACCGACGTTCGCCATACGATCACGAGTAGGAGCCGACTGCTCGCCGCGGCCTGCGCCTTGGTGGCCGTGGCTCTGCTCACCGTCGCCTGCGGGGAGGACGACCCCGACCGGTTCGTGGTCTCCCTCGACTGGTTCCCCAACGCCGACCACGCGGGGCTCTACGCGGCCCAAGCCCAGGGCTTCTTCGAGGACGAAGGGCTGGACGTCGAGTTGAACTTCGGCGGCAACCCCGAAGACCCGCCCAAGTTCGTCGCCAGGGACACCGTCGACCTCGCCATCAGCTACCAGCCCGACGTGATCCTGGCCAAGGCCGAAGGCATCCCCATCACCGCCGTCGGCGCCATCGTCAACGTCCCGCTCAACTCGATTCAGACCCTCGAGAGTTCGGGGATCACCGATCCCGCCCAGCTCGCCGGCAAGCGCATCGGCTACCCCGGCATCCCCAGCAACGAGGTCTACCTGGAGACGATCCTGCGCCGCTCCGGCATCGAGGGAGGACTCGACGCCGTGGAGCTTATCAATGTCGGCTTCGACTTGGGGCCGTCGTTGTACGCCGGAAAAGTCGACGCAACGATCGGCACCTACTGGAACGTCGAGGCCGTCCAGGGCGAGATGTTGGGCTACCCCGTCAACGTGCTCCACATCGAGGACTACGGCGTGCCCGCCTACGACGAGCTCGTCTTCATCGCCAGCGAGACCGGCGTGCGGGAGAAGGGCGACCTCATCGAACGCTTCCTGCGTGCCGTCGTCCGCGGCCACGAGTACACCGTCGAGAACCCCGAGGCCGCCATCGACGCCGTCGCCGAGGCCAACCCCGAAATGGAGCGCGAGCTCATCTCCCGCGGCGTCTACCTCCTCGTCGAGGTGTGGCGCGATTGGGACCGGTTCGGCTACATGGACGAGTCCCGCTGGAGCGGCTTCGTCACCTTCATGCGCGCCAACGACCTCCTCGACGCCGAGATCGACTTCGACAAGCTGTTGACCAACGAGTTTGTCCCCTAACCCCGGCGATTCGAGATGATGCGTACCGGAGGGAGGGGAAAGGTCCAGCCGCTCGCCGCCGTGTTCGTCGTGCTGGCCGCGGCATTGGCCGTAGCGGCATGCGCGGGCGGCGAGCCCACGGCGACACCCTCCCCCGCGCCCACCTCGACCGTGACCGCCGCCCAAACCGCGACCGTCACTCCACCGGCGCCGACGCCGACCGCCACCCCACTGGCGCCGCCGACGGCCGCGCCCTCCGCCACTCCGACACCCCAGCCGGAGCCAACCGCGACCCCCACCCCCACCCCCACTCCGCTGCCGCCGCCGCCGTCCCCCACACCCACCGCAAAAACGCCGATTTCCACCGAAATCCCGCCCTCTCCCACCCCGCCACCGGACCCAACCGCGACCCCTACCGGCCCGCTAGTGACCATCGGCGGCGTTGGATTTGTGGCGGAAGTGGCACGCACCGGCGCAGAGCAAGCCCGCGGCCTCTCGGGGCGCGCCGAGCTGCCGACGCAGTCGGGCATGCTCTTCCCCCAGTCCCGCGACGTCATCGCCAGCTTCTGGATGCGCGGAATGCTCATCCCCCTCGACTTCGTCTGGATCGGCGCCGATTGCCGCGTCGCCGATCTAACGGAGAACGTGCCGCCCCCCGCCGACCCGGAGCAGCGCACCGGGCTCCCCATTTACTCGCCTTCGGAGCCGGTACGCTACATCTTCGAAATCAACGCGGGCGAAGCCGCGGCGTTGACCATTGAAATCGGCGACGAAGTGCGCTTCGGCGGCCTCGACCTCGAAGAGCAGTGCGCCGCCTAGCCCTCGACCAGCGCCACAGTTGACGTCCTTCCGAAGACGGCGCTAGGCTGCCTCCGACCAGGGGCTACGGAGGGCGCTCGCGTGCCAATCGATCTTAAGAGCTACACCGATCCCAAGAGGACCGCGATACTCGTCTGCGACTCCGACGAGTATCACCTGGCCACGAGCAGGCCGGTCGCCATCCCGGAGCTTCGCGACGTCGCCCTGCGCCGGGGCATCATTCCCAAGATGGCCAAGCTGATCGACGCGGCGCGGCGGGCGGACGCGAAGGTCTTCTACCGGCGCATGGCCCGCTGGCCCAGCAACGCCGGCGCGATGCACAACACGCCCCTGGGCAGGGCTCTCGAACGCGGCGGCGGCCCCGATCTCACTCACGGCGCGAAGGCCACCCAGATCATCCCCGAGCTCGCGCCTCAGCCCGGCGACTTCTTCTACGAAATCTCCCACGGCGCGATGACCTCATTCCACGATTCGGGGCTGGACAGCCTGCTCCGCAACATGGGGATCGAGACCGTGATCCCCATCGGCGTCTCGGTCAACGTCGCCATCGTGGGCGCCGCCATCGAGGCGGTGAACCGCAACTACAAGTGCATCGTCCCCGTCGATTGCGTCGCGGGGGTCCCCGAGGACTACGGCGACGCCGTTCTCCAGCACACCATACGGGCTCTCGCCGTGGTCACGGGTTCGGAGTCGATAGCCGCGGCGTGGGGCGCGTAGACCGCCCCCGCGGGTTTTAGCCGCGCGACTTAGGCGCGCGGACGCG
Source organism: Dehalococcoidia bacterium (assembly GCA_965261455.1). Taxonomy (GTDB): domain Bacteria; phylum Chloroflexota; class Dehalococcoidia; order SHYB01; family SHYB01; genus DAOUKH01. The sequence goes on from OZ253453.1 coordinate 2,265,949, forward strand.
CACCGGCGCAATGCTGTCGGCGGGCGTCATGTCGTGGCGCAGGCAGATGTAGCGCCCGAAGTGGAGCTGCCCGCCCGGCCCTGTCTCGCCATACTCGATGTGCGCCACGACCGACGGTTCGCACCAGTAGAGCAGCTCATTTAGCTCCGGCGGGTCAACGAAGGGCGGCTCCTCGGACGCGGCCCTGGCGAGCGTCTGCTGGAGCACGGCGCGGGCGTCTGGATTGAACCCGCCCGACACGCCTCCGAGATAGCGCAGCGCACCGCCGTCGTAGGCGCCGACGAGCAGTGTCTGGAAGGGTTCCTTGGCACCCGCGCCGCCCATGGTGAAGCCGCCGATCACGACGTCAACGGTGCGGCGGTCGCTGATGTCGAGCCAGTCCTTGCTCACCGCGCCCATCCGGTAGCGGCTCGTTTTAACCTTGGCGAGCACGCCCTCGACACCCAGGGCGCGCGCCGCTTCAAAGAAGACGGTCCCTTCCGCGTCGTGGTAGTACGCCAGTTGGACCGCGTCGTCGGGCTCGACGATCTCTTCCAGGATGCGCTTGCGGCTGACAAGCGGAAGCTCGGTGACCGGCCGGTAGCCGTTGTAGAGGATGTCCCCGACGTGGAGGACAGGCGGGTCGAGGCTGGCCTGGTCCTCACCGCCGGTAAGGAGCCGCATCGCCCGCGCGGGGTCGGAGCGCCCCGCAGAATCGCGGAAGACGATCTCTCCGTCGAGTACGACACCGTCCATGGCGACGGCCTTGGTCAAACGCCGCGCCAGGTCGGGCATGACGCCGGTGACATCGCGGCCGCTGACGGTACGGAGGACCGCCCGCCCCCGCGCGATGGAGGCCATAACGCGGACGCAGCCCCACTTCGCCTCAAAGATGTAACGCGGCGAATCGAAGGGCTCGGCGGCGACGGCCGCGCGCATCGGGCGCAGCCGCTCCGGGAGTCCGCCAAGGGGAAAGGCGAACTGTCGAGCAGGGACGGAAGATAAGGCAGTCACGCGTTCATAAGCCTCTGCCCCAGGTCCGAGACCGCCTCTCTCGATCCCTGACGTGCGCCCAGAGTATGCCACCGCAAGCCCGTTTGCGGTAGGGTGCGGCGTCGGCGAATTCTTCCTCGATTAGAGCGGGTCGACGTCGCTGACTCGAGCGTCCACATGGCGGCGCTGACGAGGACCGGAGCCCGGCGGGCGTATGAACTCGGGCCGCGCCGTCAGGAGTCCCTGGCGGACGGCGATGAGGCTGACGATGGCGAGGCCGACGAATACGACGCCGTAGACGAAGAAGAGCGCCACGTAGACCGGCACGGAAGCAAGAACGGCTATGGGGCCGGCGAGCGGGACGCCCCGGAACAAGCCGACTGCTGCACTCAAGGCCGCGAAGGCCGCGAGGAAGAGGCCGGTGAGCCCGAGCCCAAGGGCGACGGCGCCCCGAAGGATCGGCCACCAAAAGTAGCGCGCTCCCCATGAGCCGCGGGGACTCATCGCTGCGGCCGCTTGGACCGCCGCGGCGTTGGGTTCACGCGGTACACCACCGGCTCTGTCGACGTGACGGTGACGCCGACCTTTTCGCCGCGCTCGGGAATCTGCGCCTCGTCGTCCAGCACCATAGCCTTGCGCAGGTCGACGACCTGATCACGCAGCGCCGCGGCCTTCTCGAATTCGAGATCGCGCGCCGCCTCTTTCATACGGCGTTCCAGGTCCTTGATAAGCCGCGCCACTTGGTCGCGGGGCATTTCCCGCGTCGTTACGTAGGGCGCCCGCTCCTCGGCGATGGCGCGGACGCGGTCGGTGATGTCTTTGATCGACTTCTTGATCCCCTGGGGCGTGATCCCGTGCCGGCGGTTGTGGTCCTCCTGAAGCAGCCGGCGGCGCTCCGTCTCGCCGATCGCGTGGCGCATCGAGTCGGTGATGGTGTCGGCGTACATGATCACGTGGCCGTCCTCGTGGCGGGCGGCCCGCCCGATGGTCTGTACCAGCGAGCTGCCCGACCGTAGGAAGCCCTCCTTATCGGCATCGAGGATGGCGACGAGGCTGACTTCGGGCAAGTCGAGCCCCTCGCGCAGCAGGTTGATCCCCACCACCACGTCGAAGACGCCCAGGCGCAGGTCGCGCAGAATCTCGCTCCGCTCCAGTGTCTCGACCTCCGAGTGCAGGTACTGCGTTTTGATCCCCATCTCCTTCAGATAGTCGGCCAGTTCCTCAGCCATGCGCTTGGTGAGGGTTGTGATGAGGACGCGCTCCCGCCGTTCGACCCGGACCTGAACTTGGCGCATCAGGTCGTCGATCTGTCCCTGCGTCGGCTTCACCTCGACCGTCGGATCGACTAAGCCGGTCGGCCGGATCACTTGTTCGACGACCTGCTGGCTCACCTCGAACTCGTAGGGCGCCGGCGTCGCGGAGACGAACACCGCCTGCGCGATGTTCTCGTCGAACTCGTCATAGTTCCAGGGCCGATTGTCCAACGCCGAGGGAAGACGGAAGCCGAACTCCACGAGCGTGCGCTTGCGCGACTGATCACCGTGGTACATCCCGCGGACCTGGGGAATCGTCATGTGCGACTCATCGACGAACAGCAGGAAATCGTCGGGAAAGTAGTCGAGGAGCGTCGAGGGGCGGCTACCGGCGGCGCGGCGAGCGAGGTGCCGCGAATAGTTCTCGATCCCCGAGCAGTAGCCGCTCTCACGCAGCATCTCGAGATCGTACTTGGTGCGTTGTTCGAGCCGGGCCGCTTCGAGCACCTTCCCCTGGCGTTCCAGGTCGGCGAGCCGCTCCTCCAGCTCCGACTCGACGTCCTGCATCGCCGCGGCGAGCTTATCCGCCGGGGTCACGAAGTGCTTCGCGGGGAAGATCTCGACGGTGTCGCGGTCACCGAGGATCTCGCCGGTCAGCGGTTCGAGCTCGGTGATGCGCTCGACCTCGTCGCCCCAGAACTCGATGCGCAGCGCTAGATCTTCGTAGGCGGGCTGGATCTCCAGCGTGTCGCCGCGAACGCGGAAGCGGCCACGGGTGGGGTCGAGGTCGTTACGCTCGTACTGCATGTCGATGAGCTGGCGCACCACCTTGCCGCGCCGCGCCGTCCCGCCGCGTTCGAGCCGCACGCGGAAGTTCGCGTACTCCTCAGGAGAGCCCAACCCATAGATGCACGAGACCGAGGCGACGATGAGGACGTCCTCGCGGGTCAGGAGGGCCCGCGTCGCCGCGTGGCGCAGTTTGTCGATCTCCTCGTTGATGTCGGCATCCTTCTCGATATAGGTGTCCGACCTCGGGATGTAGGCTTCCGGCTGGTAGTAGTCGTAGTAGGAGACGAAGTACTCGACGGCGTTGTCGGGGAAGAACTCCTTGAACTCGGTGGAGAGCTGGGCCGCGAGCGTCTTGTTGTGCGCGATGACCAGGGTGGGACGCTGCACTCGCTCGACCACGTTGGCCATGGTGAACGTCTTCCCCGATCCGGTCACCCCGAGCAGCGTCTGATACCGGTCGCCCCGCTCGATGCCCTCGACCAGCCGGTCGACCGCCTGCGGCTGGTCGCCGGTCATCTTGAATTCCGAGACGATCTTGAAAGGGGGCATGGCTGCGCTCGGCTGCTCTATTCCTGTCTTCTCGGCCCCGCGATAGCGCGCACGGCGCGGAGCAGCGCCTCCGCCCCGGCGAGCGCGGCGCGCGCCTCCTCTTCCGTGAACGAGCCTCGAGGGCGCGGTGCCGGGGCGTTCGGATAGCGCGTGTTGGTGTAATACGGAGCCATCCGCTCCATGGCGTCCCGCAACGGCTCGAGCTGCGGATAGTCGCCGGCCAACATCTCGAACAAGACTTCGAGCGAATGCTCGCGCTCGCGCCGGTCGCCCCGGTGGTAAGCCAGCCCCTTCAGCGCCTTCTCCGCGACCTGTTGCGCGTGGAAGCAGGCGAGGGCGAACATCCCGTTCCTGAGCAGCAGACGGGCGGCGGCGAGGTCGCCGCCGGCGTCCTCGATCCACTCGATTCCCTCACCGGCCCCGTACTCGCCCCGCTCCTCGGCGATGACCGCCTCCCGCACCGTGCCGTCGAGGGCGTATGGCTGCGAGCCGCGCTCGAAGATCTGAACGCCCTCGGCCAGCGCTTGGACGACGAACCGCCGCCGCGCCTCGACTGCCTCCCGCACCTCTTCGGGGGTGTAGGGGAAGATGTCGGCGGGCCATTCGCAGGCCCTTCGGACCTCGCCGAAGTCCGCATAGCGCTGGCGCATCGGCTTGTCCGACTCCGCCACTACGAGGAGATCGACATCGCTCTCTTCCGTCGCCTTGCCCATCGCTACCGATCCGATGACGTACGCCCGCAGGACGCCGGCCCGTTCCAGGGCGGGCGCGAGGCGGACGCGCAGCGCGTCTATAGTCGGCGGGCTCTTCGTCATCATCGGCGCGGTCTCCGCGTGTAGTCTACCAACGCCCGGGCCGGCCGCGTTAGCCGTCCTTCACGATCATGACCGAGGTGGCCTTCACCATCGCGGCGGCGCGGTCGCCCTCCTTCAGGCCGAGTTCGCGGGCGGCCTCCGCACTGATCAGCGCCACAACGTGGTTGTCGCCGACCTTGAGGTCGACCTGCGCCAGAAGCCCTTCGATGTGGACGCCGGTCACGACGCCGGGAAGCCGGTTGCGTGCGCTGCTCTTCATCGTTGGTCCTTTTCTCCGGGGCGCGGCTGCAAGATTTCGGGATCGGCGATGGCGAAGGCGGCGGTCAGCGTGAGGCGCGCCTGCCGGTCGCGCGGGTCGACGCCGGTCAGCGCCTCAATACGCTGCAACCGGTAGCCGACACTGTTGCGGTGGAGGAAGAGGTCCTCAGCGGTGGCATGGACGTTCCCCCCGAGGGCGATGAAGGTGCGGAGCGTGGCCGCCAAGTCGGACTGCGTGCGCTCGTCGTACTCCTCGACCGGGGCCAGCAGGCGACGCAGGGCCGCGCGGACATCCCGCCGCCCCTCGACCGATTCCAGGGCCCCCGCCAGCGCTTCAATCGCCTCCACGCCGCCCATGGTAGCAGAGCCGCCCCGGCGTCCCGCGTTCTTTGTGCGCTTCGCCGGTGTCCCCAGCCCGCCGCGCCGCTAGCATCGGTGTGTGCGCCATCAACGGAATAGAAGAACCCGCCTCGCCGGCTGGCTGACCGCGGCGTGCGTCGCCGTCATCGCCGTGACGGCGTGCGGCGGGTCTGGCGGCGAGCGCGCCGTCACCGTCTTCGCCGCCGCTTCGCTCACCGAGGCATTCAACGAGATGGCCCACGAGTTCGAGCAGCGGAACGAGGTTGTGGAGGTCCGGCTCTCCTACCAGGCAAGCTCCACGCTGCGCATCCAGCTCGAACAGGGAGCAGACGCCGACGTCTACGCCTCCGCCGACGAGTTCAACATGGACCTCGCGGCGGAGGCCGGGGTCATCTCCGGCGACCCCGTGGTCTTCGCGCGGAACCGGCTCGCCGTCATCGTCCCGCATGATTCGGCCGAAGTCCGCAACCTCGGCGACCTCGCGAAGCCCGGCCTGCGGGTCGTCGCCGGCGACGACGCGACGCCTTTTGGGCGGTACACCCTCACCGCCCTCGACCGTCTGGCCGCCGATCCCGACTTCGGCCCCGCCTACCGCGACGCCGTCGTGGGCAACATTGTCTCGAAGGAGGCAAACGTCCGGCGCGCCGTCGCCAAGGTCGAGATCGGCGAGGCCGACGCCGCCCTCGCCTACGTAACCGACGCCGGCGGGGCCGGGCGCGGCGATCTCACCGCCATCCCCGTCCCCGAGCGGTATAGCGGCCCGATCCGCTATCCCATCGGCGTCGTGCGCGGCGCAGCCTCCCCTGGCCTGGCGGCGGACTTCATCGCCTTCGTCCTCTCGGAGGAGGGACGCGCCGTCCTTCAGCGCCACAGCTTCCTGCCGCCGGACGGGGGCGCGTGATGGAGGCAGGGGCGCGCTTGGGCCGAAGCTGGCTACTCACAGGGGGCGCGCTCGCCGGCGTCTATCTGCTCTTCATATCGTTGCCGCTCGTCGTCATGGTCGCGCGGGGCGTCGGCGAAGAGGGCTTCTGGGCCGGCCTCAGCGAGGGCTTCGTCCTCGACGCGCTCCGTCTCTCGCTGGCGACGAGCGGCATCGCCGTCGCCATCACAGCCCTGCTGGGCACGCCCGCGGCCTTCTTCCTCGCGCGCAGCCGCTTCCCCGGCCACCGTGTCGTCGACGCGCTGCTGGAGCTGCCCATCGTCCTGCCGCCCGCCGTCGCCGGCCTGGCCATGCTCATGGCCTTCGGGCGCACCGGCCCGCTGGGCGGCCTGGGCGGCTCGCTCGCCTTCACCACCACCGCCGTCGTGATGTCCCAGATCTTCGTTTCCGCACCCTTCTTCATCCGCTCGGCGCGGGTGGGCTTCGAGGCCATCGACGACGAGATCGAGGGGATCGCCCAGACGCTCGGGGCCGCGCCCTTCGCCGTCTTCTGGCGTGTCTCGGTCCCGTTGGCGGGCCGCGCACTGGTGACCGGACTGGTCATCGCGTGGGCGCGGGCCATCGCCGAGTTCGGGGCCACCATCATGTTCGCCGGCAGCCTGCAGGGGCGGACACAGACCATGCCCCTCGCCGTCCTCGCCGCACTTGAGTCCGATCTCGGCGCGGCCCTCGCCTTGGCGTCCGTCATGCTCGTCATGGCCCTCGGCGTCCTTCTCGCCGTGCGGTGGCTGGCGGAACGGAGCGGCGCCAATGCTTGAGGGCTGGGTGCGCCACTCTGTGGGGGGCTTCTTCCTCGACACGCACTGGCGCGTCGAGGACGGCCGCGTGCTCGCCATCGTCGGCTCGTCGGGCGCGGGCAAGACCATGACCCTGCGCGCCATCGCCGGCCTGGTGCGCCCCGACGCGGGCTATCTCGCTCTCGGCGGGCGTGTGCTGCACTGCTCCGAACGCGGCGTCTGGGTAAAGCCCCACGAGCGGGGCGTGGGATACGTCCCCCAGCAGTACGCCCTCTTTCCTCACCTCAGCGTGCGGCGGAACGTGACGTTCGGCGCGCGGGGCAAGACCCGCGAGGAACGAGAGCGGGCGGCGGCGCGCGCCATGGAGACGTTCCGCATCGCCGACGTGGCCGACCGCTCTCCTGGCAAGCTCTCCGGCGGGCAGCAGCAGCGGGTGGCGCTGGCCCGCGCCCTTGCACCGGAGCCTCAAGCGCTACTCCTCGACGAGCCCTTCGCCGCCCTCGACGTTCCGCTGCGGCGCGAGTTACGGCGAGAGGTCCTTGGAATCAAGGAGCGGGTGGGAGTCCCCATCGTCCTCGTGACCCACGATCTTGCCGACGCCGTGGCCATGGCCGACGTCGTCATCGTCTTGGAAGACGGACGCGTTGTCGACGAAGGCCGTCCGCTCGACGTGATCGAGCGCCCGCGCGCGCGAGGCCTCTCCCGCGTCACCGAGATTCAGAACGTCTTCGAGGGCCGCGTCGATAGCGTCTCGGCGGAAGACGGCATCATGACCTGCGACCTGGGCCCGGTCTCTATCGTGACCGTCCACGCCGGCCTTCGACCCGGCGAGACGGCGCGCGTCGGCGTCCGTGCCGGCGACGTGCTGGTGGCCGTCGAGCCGCCCGTCGGCCTCTCGGCGCAAAACGTCATCCCTGGCGTGATCGAAGACGTCGCGAAGGACGGGTTCGAGCGCCTGCTCTCCGTCGATTGCGGCGGAGTCACCTTCCGCGCCGAGGTAACCCCAAGGTCGGCGGCCCAACTCGACCTCCGCCCGGGCCGCAATGTCTGGCTCGTCATCAAGAGCAACGCCTGCTTCCTGCTGGATTGAGGGAAGGCGTGCCCGCCCTGCGGCGTATAATCGCCGCGCGATGCCCGAACCTTCCACCGGCGGCCCCTTTCTTCGGACGCCGTGGCGCGGCCTACTCTTCCATGGCGACAACGCGCGCGTCATGCGGCTGCTCGAAAATGAGCTTGGCGACGCGATCGACCTGATCTACGCCGACCCGCCGTTCGCTATCGGAGAGGCGCTGCGCTTCGGCACGCGCAAGCAAGCCCGCGAACGGACCCACGGCGAGCCGGCCTACCGCGACGTGTGGCAGGGCGGCATCGCGGCCTACACCGCCATGCTGCGGGAGCGGCTGACGACGATGCGGCGTCTGCTCGCGCCGTCGGGCGGCCTCTTCCTTCACCTCGATTGGCGGGCCTGCCATCACGGACGGCTGCTGCTCGACGAGATATTCGGCGCGGAGAACTTCCGCAACGAGATCGTGTGGCACTACGGCGGCCGTGGCGCGAAGGCGGGCGCGGGGCAGTTCCCTCGCAACCACGACACGATTCTCTTCTACTCCAAGTCGACCGCGACGCGGTTCGCCACTCCGCACGTCGAGGACCGCCTCAGTCCCGAGGCGGCGCGGGCGCGGGGCTACCGGCGTGGGGCCGACGGACGGTGGTTCAAGACCGCGCCGCGCGGGGATTACAGCGACGAGAGCATGGCGCGGCTCGACGCCGAGGGCCGCGTCCATCGAACGCGGACGGGAAGCGCGCGGGTCAAGTACTACCTACCGGAGGAGGACGGCCTCGTCGTCGACCGCCGCCCGCTCGGCGACGTGTGGTCCGATATCCCCGACATGATGCACGCCCCCGCCGCCGAGCGCACCGACTATCCCACCCAGAAGCCGGAGCGGCTTCTGCGCCGCATCGTCGAGGCGGCGTCGCCCTCCGGCGGGCTAGTCACCGACTTCTTCTGCGGCTCAGGGACGACGCTCGCGGCGGCTGAGGCGCTGGGGCGGCGGTGGGTGGGCTGCGACCTCAGCGCGGCGGCAGTCGAGATCGCCGCAGAGCGTCTGGCAAAGGCCGGCGCCGTCTTCGACGTCCACGCCATCGATTGATCTGCACTCGGCTCCGCCGTGCGTGCTAGACTTGGATTGACCGCTGCAAGCCCGACCCATCGGGCAGCCGGTGAACGCCATGCCGAACGAGACCGACTTCGTATTCGAAGACCCCGAGCACTTCGAGGAAGGGCTGCTCCACCTCGTGGACATGCTCGAGTTAACCGACCCCCGCCGCGCCGAGGCGTTGGAGAGCCAGGCGAAGGTACTCGAAGCCGGCGTCGCGGCGCCCGTCGGCGGGACCTTCGAGGAATGGCGCGGCTTCTGCCTGAACATCGCGGGCCAACTCAAGGCCGCGCGGGGCAAGGTGACTGCGGCGGAAGGTCAGGCGATGCTCGACGCCACGATCGACCGCCTGGAACAGATGGCGGAGTAGCGCGCGGGCCGTTCGGCCCCGCAGGCTACTTTTTCTTGCCGAAGAACCGTCGGAAGCGCCCGCGCCAGTCCGCGCCGCCCCCGTTATTAGAATACTTGACCGGCTCGCCGCGCCAGGCCTTCTCGTAGCCCGTCTGCTCCTTGAAGGACTTCTGACCTCTGGCGATGACGAGTAGGTAGGCGAAGAGCAACAGCCCGATCGCCGCGCCGATGACCGCCGGGCTCCGCGCGAACAAGGAGGCGATCAGCACAATGGCGCCAAGGCCGCCCACCTTCTTCGGGGTGAGCCAACGGAGCCAGTGCCCCGCCTCTAGACGCAACGACTGCCCTGCACGCTCCTGCGCCTCCTTCAAGTGCTCGCGCAGGGGGCGCCGGGGGCGGAGGTCGCCCGCCTCCCCGATGATCTCTTCGATTTCGCGTTCGTATCGCTCGGACATACCGTCTCCCGCTAGGCCCGCCTCGGCTGCTAGTCCACCATCGAGCGGAGCGTGGTGATTATAGGCAATCGCGGCGGCCTTGTCGCGCTTCCTTATGGAATGTGGGAAGCGAGGCGCGTCCCGATGTGCCCGTCCCGTTCCAGGGCGGCGCGGCGCTCCCGAGAATAGGCAAGCAACTCGCCATAAACGTAGTCGTTATGTTCACCCAAGCGGACCGGGGGTGTCCGAAGCTCGTTTGGCGTGCGTTCCATGGTCCACATCAGGCCTGGATAGTCGTGTGTTCCGGCGTCGGCGTGCTCGAAGCGTTTGAAGAAGCCGTCATGGGCGAGCTGCGGATCGTCGTAGAGCTCCGAGTCGCGCAACACCGTCCCGGCGGGCACTCCATGGCGCTGCAGGGCGGCGGCGGCCTCCGAAGCGCTCAGCCCCGACGACCACTGCGCGATCCGCTCGTCGAGCGCGTCGTGGTGCTTGAACCGGGCGAGGACGTTCGAGAAGCGCAGCTCGCGGCGCAACTCCGGCGCTCCCATCGCCTCGCACAGCCCCACCCACTCGTCGTCCGACGTAACGGAGAGCGCGACCCAGTTATCGTCGCCCTCGCAGGGGTAGGCGCCCTGCGGCGCGCCGTCGGGGCGCCGGTTCCCCAGCGTAGCGTGGACCCGGCGGTTCATCGTCCAATCCATGATCGACTCGCCGAGGTAGGGGACGAAGTTCTCCCCCAAGGAGACCTCGACCATCTGCCCCTTGCCCGTCCGCATGCGGTGGCGCAAGGCCATGATCGCCGCGAAGGCCCCCGACGCTCCCGCCGCGCCGTCGCCCAGATAGGTCTGGTCGATGATCGAGTAGTCCTCGTCGGGGTAGCCGCGCACCAGGGTGTGCCCCGCGGTGGATTCCACCTGCACCCCGAACGAGCGGTACTGCTTGTATGGGCCGTCGAGGCCGTAGGCGGGCATGCGCACCGCGATGAGATCGGGCCGTACCTTGCGGAGCTCCTCGTAGGTGAGGCCGAGCTTCTCGATGGTGCTCGGCACGTTGTTCTCGATGAAGATGTCGGCGGTACGGAAGAGGTCGTCGACCACCGCGCGGCCCTCGGGGCGGAGCATGTCCACCGTCATGCTCCGCTTGTTGCGGGCGTGGCTTTGGAAGATCGGATACCGGTTCCACGAGTTTTCGCCCGGCTCCCAATCGGGGTAGGCGAGGCCCCAGTCCTTGCGGAGGCGGGGCAGGTCGGGCGGCGGATGGGCCAGGCGTCCTCGGGTGTTCGGCTGCATTAACTGGGTGGACTCGATGCGGATGACCTCGGCACCCCAGTCGGCGAGGAGCATCGTAGCGTGCGGCCCCGCCCACACGATGGTGAGATCGAGCACGCGGATGCCTTCGAGGGGAAGCGGCATCTACACCACCCCCTCGCGGCGCAGCGCCGCGATCTCCTGGGGCGCGACGCCGAGCCGTCCGCACAGCACCTCCGCGGTGTGCTCTCCCAGAAGCGGCGCAGGCCGCAGGGGCCGGCGCGGGCTGCCGTGCATGATGAAGGGACGCCCCACCTGCTTCAGGGCTCCGGCGGCGGGATGCGTCACCCGCTCCCACATCCCCCGCTGCTCGAACACGGGATCGCCGAGCAGGTCCGACGAGTCGTACAGCGGCCCCGACGGGATCTGGTTCGCCTGCGCCAACTGGAAGAGGTCGCGCTTCGAGTGCTGGAGGGTGAAGGGCAGCAGGTACTCGTCGAACTCGTCCGACGCGGTGGGCCGCGCCCGCGCCGTCGCCGTGGCGAAGCGCGGGTCCTCCAGGAGCTCGGGCTGGCCCATCATGCGCGCCACGTCGGCGATCTTCGCCTCGCCCGCCATGAGATGGACGTAGCCGTCGGCGCAGATGCGCACACCCGTCCCCGGCACGGAACTTCCGATCTTGCGCAGGTTGTTCTCCCCCGTGTACTGATAGCCCACCAGCATCGTGGTGCGCCGGTCTTGGTTGGCGGCCTGGGCGCGGAACAGCGAGAGCTCGACGTGGTCGCCCTCGCCCGTCATCTCCGCCTTCCACAGCGCGATCATCGCCGCGCTCGACGCGCAGGCCCCCGCGTGATATTGCAGGACGTTCTCGCCCAGCTTCATCGGCTCGCGCCCGGGGAGCCCCGTCGCGTGCATCGGCCCCCCCATGGCGTAGGTGACGATCTCCGACGTCTTGAAGTCCCGGTAAGGCCCGCTCCGTCCGAAGCCGGTGATCGAGACGACGACGAGCCCGGGCCGGCGGCGCGAAAGACTCGCGTACTCCAGGCCCAGCGCCTCTCTCCCCTTGGGCGCGAAGCTCTCGACGACCATATCGGCCTGCTCCGCGAGCGCGAGCAGTATCTTCCGCCCCGCCCGCGACGCCGCGTCCAGCGTCACGCTGCGCTTGTTCGTACTGAGGTGCAGAAACGAGCCGCTCTTCTCAGGGTCGGCGTCGTCGAGATGGAACGGCGGCGCGGCCCGCTGGGAGTCGCCGCCCGGCGGCTCGATCTTGATGACGTCGGCCCCGTGGTCGGCGAGCAGCTTGGTGCAGTAGCCGCTGGCGATCCCTTGGCTAAGGTCGAGGACGCTGACTCCGGAAAGGGGAGTCTCTGCAACGGGCGAGTCGAGCATCGGCGGCCTTAGCTCGCCGCGCCCGCTTCAGTTAGACCGCGGGGCGGGCGAAAGTGCGCCAAGTATACGGCGCACCGCAAGCCGGATGCTCTCTGCTTGCGATCGGCCGTCTTACGTGCATTCCCCTGATATACGCACTCGCTGATCGTGATGTGTGACCTTGTACCCGTATCTCCGATCCCGTTCAGCACTAAAGTAAAGAGGGTATTTTAAGTTGCCGCAGCTATTGCGGATTTCATTACTGTCATTTCCTCTCGGTGGATGCAGTTGAAAGTTGTCACTCTTAATCTCATCACTGGCACGCTGTGAATACCACGCTTGACACATACTCCTGAATGCCTGATCAAGTCTTGGTCTGACGACCCATATTCTACAGCGCGCAGTGCCGCGCTTCGTTTTATCCCAGAGCACTAGATAAATATGAGGCATCGCGTCAAGGCTGCTCATTTGACCCGAGGTACTCGCCTGAGTACCAGCTTTGATCACACCGTTGAAACGTGGAGTGTCAATAGCTTCCCATGTGTTCGCGCCCTTCACATCTGATCCGTCCTCCAAATCCGGGCCCTTCTTACGACCCAATCCCTTCACGCCTGTCAGGGCGCTGACCAATACTTGAGACCAGCCTCTCGTATCGGTCGGTACAGGGTGACCGGTACTGCTGGCGTAGGGTTCAGCTGCATAGAAGGATTCATAATGCAAATCCAGCACCCTTAGAGCATCTTCGACTCGTTGCTCAGTCATTTCCAATCTCGCACTCGGCGATAAGCGCTGCAAGCGTCTCACCGAAGGCTTGAGACAACTTTTCCACTGTCTCCAGTGAAGGAATAGCTATACCACGCTCAATCTTGCCAAGATAGCTCCGGTTCAGATCCGCAAGTTCAGCTAGCGCCTCCTGGGAAAGGCCTCGTGACCTACGTTTGGCCCGGATCACACTCCCAAATCTGTCTGACACACCAGTCATCTGCGCATTATGGCCCTTGTCACTATGGCGTTCAGCATGCTATAGTCACCAAAATCGATCATCATCGGAACACGCCATGGTCCTAGATCTGTTCGCCCACGCTGATCCATTCCAAGAGGCCTACTCTCGTACATACGCCGCGCTCTCTCAGCTACGCGAGAGTTTTCATCGCTCCGGGCGCCTCGACGACTCCAACGCCAAACTCGACGAAGTATCGAAGCTTTTCGCGACGTATCTTGCCTTCAAGACCGGACAAATCACCGAATTCCCGACAACTGAGTCCCGTGCCCTCGTCCCCGCGCTCCAAGCTGCCTTTTTCGAAACAGCAAAATTGCCGCAATATGCTTTAGGCAATTCGCTTACCGTCTTTGGTGGCAATCCTACTCTTGCGATTCGGGAAGGGGATGAATCAATAGCAACTGACCTGGTACGGTTAGTTCGGCAAGCGGTTGACTTTACGTTCGATAGCCGCGCCGACGGTCGTTCATTTGACATACTCAATGAGGCATTTGGGCACTTCATCCGCGACAATTTTCGCAGCAATATCGAGGATGCCCAGTACATGACTCCTCCTGAAGTCACCAACTTTATGGTGGACTTGGTCTTGCAAGACGTGAAGAAGGATCGGCAGACTGCCAACCCCGCACAGCCGTTGACCATTCTCGATCCCTCCTGCGGAGTCGGTTCATTCTTAGGAGCAATATACCAACAGGCACGTGCCGCAAGTTGGCTTGACCCTCAGGCTCTGCGGCTGTTTGGTCAGGACAAGGTTGAACGGATGGTTCGGCTGTCTACTCTGAACCTTGAGCTATTCGACGTCGGACAATATCACATCACGATTGGGAACTCTCTCGAGCATGGATCGCCGCTTGACGACTTGAATGGTAGTGTAGATGTGATACTTACAAATCCACCTTTTGGCGCAAGATTCAACCAGGACTATGTTGACGCCTCTTGCAGAGGCAACACCCCCTTCTTCTCAGGTCTGAAGTACTCTCTGAACTCGATATCTTCTGAACAGTTATTCATTGATCGCAACCTCTCTCTTCTGAAGGAAGGCGGTCGTATGCTGATTATCGTGCCTGACGGTGTCGTATCGTCGAGAGGGACTTCGGCATTACTTCGACAACACTTAGCTCGAACCTGTAGGCTCATCGCAATCATTGAGTTGCCTGCATCGACCTTTGCGCAGGCAGGAACAAGAACGAGAACCGTGATTCTCTATCTGCAGAAGGGACGCGATGCCCGCAACTCTCGGGTATTTATGGCTGCATCAAGTGGTCTTGGATTTCAAGTGTCTTCTCGAAAGGGCATGCAAATCAAGACAATAAAGGGTGAGAACGACCTGCCTCGAGTTGCATCTGCGTACAGTAAGTCTTTCGACGAAGCAAATCCTGGTGACACACAGGTCTTATCTTATGACCCCTCATGCGTGCTGATACCGGAGGCGACTGTATTCAAAGGCAACTGGACTCCGAAGCACTATAGCGCTGAACGCATTCAGACTGTGGCTACGGTCAGGAAACACGCGGACTATGAATTGGTACCTTTACGCGAGATGGTCGAGTTTTGTGCCGGCAAAAGAAAGGTTGAACTTTGGCGTAGCGGCTGTGCCTTCATTTCTATTCTACACATTTTCGGGGAAGGTTTTCTGAATATTAGTGGCGCACTTGACTACGCTCCGAAAACACCAGGGATCCCGATTCAACCAGGAGAACTCTTGATTGCTCGTATTAATCCTCGGATTCCTCGTGTGTGTGTGACGCCCGATCTGGGAGTGAAGGTTCTCTGCTCATCTGAGTTTGAGGTGATGCGGGCAAAGACCCATCTCGACGTATATTTGATAGCTTATCTGTTACAAACAGTTACGGTCCAGAACCAGATCCGGAGTCTAACGTCCGGAACTTCTGCATCACACAACCGTATTCGTACGTCCGAATTGGGACAGGTTTTGATCCCCGTTGCAAAACCCGGGACAAAGCAAGCTGAATTGCTGTCTAGTCTGGCAGATGACTATCGCGCGATTCTTAATTCGCTTACTAGCAGCGCTACGATGCTCGCAAGGATACGCAAGCGAGAGACTGAAGTATTCATGGATATCGTAACCTAGGCTTGCGGCGATGGTAGCACGGCGACCGGAAGCGGCTTTTCGCCGCGCACGTGCGGGCGCTACAATGCGCGCCGTGACCACCACTCCCCACACAGCGCGGCGTATGCGCGTCTATCCGTTGGACCCGCGAGAGCTCAGCCAGGAGCAGATCGCGGTGACCTTCGCGATGACGTCGCGCAGCCCCGAGCCGTTCGATGAGATCAGCCGCGTCGTCTCGGAGACGAAGGCGGCCGACTTCAACGAAAAGTGGGTGGTGGGCTACGGCCACGCCTCCGTCGCCGAGCACGCCGTCATTCACATGGCGGTGGAGGACCTGTCACGGCTGGCGTGCGACGACCTCGAAGACAACCGCCTCGCCTCGTACACCGAGAAGTCGTCCCGTTACCAGATCCTCGATCGCGGCAGCTACCACATCCCTGTTGAGGTGCGGGGCCGTGCGGTCGAGAGCGTGTACGTCGCGGCCTGCGACCGCCTCTTCGATGCCTACCACGCACTCATCGAGCGCACCCTGGCATGGCTGCGGACGGCGCACCCCCAGCGTGAGAAGGAGCGGGACGGCGCCTACCGGCTGCGCCTGCGCCGCATCGCCACCGACCACTGCCGCTTCACGCTGCCCGCCGCGACGCTGACCAACGTCGGAGTGACCCTCAACGCGCGTTCGATGGAGCACGCCATAAGCAAGCTGCTTTCGTCGGAGCTGGCGGAGGCCCGCGACCTCGGCGCGGCGCTGAAGGAACAGGGCCGCGCCATCGCGCCGACGCTGATCAAGTACGCCGACGCCAGCGAGTACCTCACGACGGCGCGGCGGGCACTCGCCGCCAAATCGGGCGCGGCGGAGCGCGGCACGGCGCTCCACGCCCGCCCCGTTGAGGCGAAGCTGGTCGACCACACGCCGGACGCCCAGGACAAGCTGGTCACCTCGCTGCTCTTCTCGAACTCGGGCCTCTCCTACACCGAGGCGGCGCGGCGCGGCGCCCTGATGGGACCGGAGGCGCGCCGGGCCCTGTTCGACGACGCCCTCGACGGGTTGGGGCCGTTCGATCCTCCCCTGCGCGACCTTGAGATGGTCGAGTATCTCTTCGAACTCACGATGGACTACGGGGCGTACCGGGAGTACAAGCGGCACCGCATGCAGACGTATCTGGCGCAGCCGCTGACCCCAGACCTCGGCTACGTGGTCCCCTTCGTCGTAGCTGACGCCGGGGCCGCCGACGAATTCGAGGCGGCGATGGCGGCCGCGGCGGAGGCATATGCGGCGGTCGCGGAGGTTAGCCCGCACGCGGCGCAGTACGTCGTCACCCACGCCCACAACCGGCGGCTGCTGGTGAAGATCAACCTCCGCGAGTGCTTCCATCTGCTGAAGCTGCGCAGCGCGAAGGAAGCGCATTTCACGATCCAGGACATCGCGCGTGGCATGCTCGCCGAGATCGAGCGCGTCCACCCCGAGATCATCGGCTACATTCGGCTTCGGGAAGGTTGACGGCGGCACACCCGGGCCGGTCGAATCCACCCGCCATGCTATACTCCGGCCAACTGTTACACGCAGCCTTAGCCGTGTCCGTTGGAGGCGCTAGCACGTGACCGAGCGCAGGCTTCCGCCCTGGTTCAAAGTCCGCTTCCCCGGAGGCGAAAACTACCGGCGGATCGTGGGCGTCATGCGAGAGCGCCGACTGCACACGATCTGCGAAGAGGCCCGCTGCCCCAACATCGGCGAGTGCTGGGAGAACGGCGCCGCGACCTTCCTCATTCTCGGCGACATCTGCACGCGGGCCTGCGCCTACTGCGCCGTCACAAGCGGCAAGCCCCAAGCCCTCGACCTCCTGGAACCGCTGCGCGTCGCCTCCGCTGTCGAGGCGATGGGACTGCGCCACGCCGTGGTTACCTCGGTGAACCGCGACGACCTCGACGACGGCGGCGCGTCGGTCTACGTGGAGACGATCCGGCGCATCCGGGAGCGTGCCCCCGGCTGCCGCGTGGAAACATTGATTCCCGACTACCAGGGCGCGGCCCTGCGGACGGTCGTGGACGAGCGGCCCGACATTCTGAACCACAACATCGAAAGCGTCGAGCGGCTCTTCCCCCGGGTCCGGCCCAAGGGAGACTACCGGCGCTCGATCGAGCTACTCGCCCAGGCCAAGGAATGGGCGCCGGAGATGATCACGAAGTCGGGCGTCATCGCCGGGATGGGCGAGTCCAAGGACGAGATCGTCGAGACCATGGCCGACCTGCGGGAGGCGGACGTCGACGTGCTGACCATCGGCCAGTACCTGCGCCCCACCGAGAAGCACATCAAGATCGCCCGCTTCTACCGGCCCGAGGAGTTCGACGAACTCAAGACCGCCGGCCTCGCCATGGGCTTCAGTCACGTGGAATCGGGCCCGCTGGTGCGAAGCTCGTACCACGCGCACGAGCACACGGCCGCCCCCGAACAGCGGCGAAGGGAGCTACTTGCCAGCGGCGTATGACGTAATCGTGATCGGCGGCGGCCCCGGCGGCTATGTGGCCGCGATCCGGGCCGCGCAGCTCGGGCTCAAGACCGCCGTCGTCGAGCGCGACCAGGTCGGCGGCGTCTGCCTCAACTGGGGCTGCATCCCCAGCAAGGCGCTCCTTCGCAACGCCGAAGTCGTCAACCTCGTGCGCAACGCCGCCGACTACGGGGTCTCCGTCGAGAACGCCTCCTACGACATGGGCGCCGCGATCGACCGCAGCCGCCGCGTCGTCGACCAGATGACCAAGGGCGTCCACTTCCTCCTGAAGAAGAATAAGGTCGACCTCGTGCAAGGGTGCGCCCGCCTCGACGGACCCAACACCGTCGCCGTGGAGCCTGGGGGCGAGCGGCTTGACGCAAAGGCCGTCATCGTCGCCACCGGGGCAAGGGCGCGCGGCCTGCCCTCGCTGGAGCCCGACGGCGAGCACGTGATCACGAGCCGCGAGGCCCTCGACCTTCGCGAGCCGCCGAAGTCCATCGCCATCGTCGGGGCCGGCCCCGTGGGGCTGGAGTTCGCCTATTTCTACCGCGCCTACGGCGTCGAGGTCACCGTCATCGAGGCGCTCGACCGCTGCCTGCCCGCCGAGGACGCCGAGGTGGGCCAGGGACTGGCCCGCGAGCTGAAGAAGCTGGGCATCACCGTCAAGACGGGCGTGGCCGTCGAGTCGGCGGATCTCTCCGCCGACGGCGTCCGGCTCTCGCTAGGCGCGGGCGGGTCAGCAGGCGTGGTCGAGGCCGAGAAGGTGCTCCTTGGTGTCGGAATCCTGCCGAACAGCGAGGGGCTCGGACTCGAAGAGGCCGGCGTGACGCTTGGCCGCGGCGGCTGGATCGAGATCAACGAACAGATGCGCACCAGCGCGCCCGGCGTCTACGCCATCGGCGACGTCACTGGCAAGCTGGCCTTGGCCCACGTCGCCCAGCATATGGGCATCGCCGCCGCTGAGGCCATCGCCGGCCTCGACGTCGAGCCGATTATCTACGAGGACATGCCCCGCGCCACGTACTGCCAGCCCCAGGCGGCCAGCTTCGGTCTCACCGAAGATCAAGCGGCGGAGCGGGGCTTTAGCGTCCGCGTAGGGAAGTTTCCCTTCACGGCAAACGGCAAGGCGGTCGCCTCAGGGGCGACCGCCGGGTTTGTTAAGATCGTGGCAGCCGAGAACGGTGAGGTGCTCGGCGCGCACATGCTCGGCCACGACGTGACCGAGATGCTGCCGGAGGTCTCGATGATCAAGGTGCTCGAGGGATCCAGCCTCGAGCTGGGGCGGGCCGTCCACGCCCACCCCTCGATGTCGGAAGCCGTGATGGAGGCGTCGCTGGCCGTGGCAGGGTCGCCGATCCACATCTAGTCAACGACGACGCGCCGGCCCTCCGAGGCCGGCTGCCCGCGGAGGCCGGGGCATGGTGACAACGCTGAAAGAATTAGCCGTAGGTAAGGAGCTAGCCCTCGACTTTTACCGGACGATGACGCTCATCCGGCGCTTCGAGGAGCGCTGCGCGGAGTGGTATGGACGGGCGAAGATCGGCGGTTTCCTGCACCTCTACATCGGCGAGGAGGCCATCGCGGCCGGGGCCTTCGCCCGCCTCGCACCCCAGGACTACATCGTCAGTCACTACCGAGAGCATGGGCACGCTCTCGCCCGCGGCCTCGACCCCAAGCGGATCATGGCGGAGCTCTTCGGGCGCGCCACGGGCACCAGCAAGGGCAAGGGCGGCTCGATGCACCTGTTCGACGCCTCGAAGGGGTTCCTCGGCGGCTACGCGATCGTCGGCGGGATGATGCCCATCGCCACCGGGCTGGCCCTCGCGGGGAAGAGCGAAGACCGGTTGTGCCTCTGCATCTTCGGCGACGGCGCGGTCAATGAGGGAGAGTTCCACGAGTCCTTCAACCTCGCCGCGCTCTGGCAACTGCCCGTCATCTTCCTGCTCGAAAACAACGGGTTCGGGATGGGCACGCGCGTCGAGCGGGCCCATGCCGGGCATTCGATGCACCGCCTCGCCGACGCCTTCGCGATCCCCAGCGAACGGGTCGACGGCATGGACGTGCTGGCGGTCTACGAGGCGATGGGGCGCGCCGTCGAGCACACCCGGGGCGGCGGCCCATTCTTCCTCGAAGCCATCACCTACCGCTTCCGGGGGCACTCCATGGCCGACCCCGTCGCCTACCGCGACAAGGCAGAGGAAGAGGTGTGGAAGAAGAAGGACCCTATCACGAGGTACGGCACGGAGCTGCTTGGCAGCGGGACGGCCTCCCAAGACGAGTTGGACGCCATCAGGGGCGACGTCGAGGAGGAAGTCAACGCGGCGATCACCTTCGCCAACGAGAGCCCGGAACCGGGCCTGGATGAACTCTACCGGGACATCTACGGCGGCTAGGGCGGCAGGCGCGGAGAAGGAAACAGGGCCATGCCCGATCTAACCTACCGAGACGCCATTCGAGAGACGCTGCGCGAGGCGCTCCTCAACGACAAGCGTGTGTTCCTGATGGGCGAAGACATCGGCTTCTACGGCGGCGCCTACGGCGTGACCAAGGGCCTCATCGACGAGTTCGGCGAGGACCGCGTCAAAGACTCGCCCATCGCGGAATCGGTCCTCGTCGGGGCGGGCATCGGGGCGGCGCTGGGAGGCCTGCGCCCCATCGTCGAGCTCATGACGATCAACTTCAGTCTGCTGGCTTCCGATCAGATCGTGAACGTGGCCGCCAAGCTGCGCTATATGTCGGGCGGCCAGCTCTCCGTGCCCCTGATCATTCGGACGGTCACCGGCGGGGGGAGCCAGCTTGCCGCGACGCACTCCCAGAACCTGGAGAACTGGTACGCCAACGTCCCCGGCCTCAAGGTCGTCGCTCCGGCGACTCCCTACGACGCCTGCGGGATGCTCAGGACCGCCATCGCGGGGAACGACCCCGTCATTTTCGTCGAGCACTCGCTGCTCTACGGCGAGAAGGGCCCCGTGCCCAAAGAGGAGTACGCCGTTCCCTTCGGCGCCGCCGACGTCAAGCGCGCCGGGAGCGACGTGACCATCGCCGCCTATCTGCGCATGGTCCCCATCGCGCTCGAAGCGGCCGAGATGCTGGCGGCGGAGGGTGTCGAAGCCGAGGTCGTGGACCTGCGTTCACTCCGGCCGCTGGACACCGCGACCGTGGCCGAGTCCGTGATGAAGACGAGCCGAGCCGTTGTCGTCGAGGAAGGCTGGAAGAGCGGCGGCTTCGGCGCGGAGGTCGCCGCCTCGATCATGACGGATGCCTTCGATTACCTCGACGCGCCAGTGGCGCGGGTCGCCGGCGAAGAAACGCCGATGCCGTATAACAAGACGCTCGAACGGGCCGCAATCCCCGACGCCCGGCGGGTCGTGGAAGCCGTCCACTCTATCCTGTAAGGCGCCTCGACAGAGGCGGTAGGAGCCGCAAGCATGGCCAGTGAAGTCATCATGCCGCAGATGGGTTTCGACATGAAGGAAGGGACCCTTGTGCGGTGGATCAAGCGCGAGGGCGACGAGGTCGCGTCGGGTGAGATCATCGCCGAGATCGAGACCGACAAGGCAGTCGTTGAAATTGAAGCCTTCGACTCCGGCGTCCTTCGGCAGACGCTGATCGACGAGGGGACCACCGTTCCCGTCGGCGAGGTCATCGCGGTCATCGCCGCCGCGGACGAAGAGGTCGCGGAACGGCCGTCGCCGTCGGCGGCCTCCGTGAAGGCACCCGCCATGGCGGCACCCGCCCCGGCGCCGTCTCCGCCCGCGCCGGCCATGCGGGGGGAGGTGAAAGCGTCGCCCCTGGCGAAGCGCGAGGCGCAGAAGCTCGGCATCGACATCGCCGCCGTCCCGGGCACCGGCCCTAACGGCCGCGTGACCAAGAAGGACGTCACCGATTTCGCCGCCGGGGGCGCGCAGGCCGCGACGCCCGTTCCCGCGGCCCCCGCTGCCGCGCCGCCGACGATGGTTTCCGCGCCGGCCGCCGGGCCCAAGCGCGGCGAGGTCGTCGCGCTCAGCAAGATGCGGGACGCCATCGCGCGGAGCATGACCTACAGCAAGCAGCACATCCCGCACGTCTACCTCACCGCGGCCATCGACATGAGCGACGCGGCGCGCCTCCGCGCGCAGCTTAACGCGGCGCTTCCCGACGACAAGATCAGCTTCAACGACATGGCGCTGAAGGCGTGCGCCATGGCTCTGGTCAAGCATCCGTTGATGAACGCGAGCTACACCGAGGCCGGCATTCACGTGAAGGAGCGGGTCAACGTCGGCATGGCGATCGCGCTGGAAACCGGCCTTATCGCGCCTGCCCTCCTGGACACCGACACGCTCACGCTTCGAGACGTCGCCGGGGCGACGAAGGCGCTGGCGGGGCGCGCCCGGGCGGGCAAGCTCTCCGCCGACGAGTACACCGGCGCGACGTTCAACGTCACGAACCTGGGGATGTACGGCGTCGAGGAGTTCACCGCCATCATCACCCCGCCGCAGGCGGCGGCGCTGGCGGTCGGGGCGGTGACGCCGACTCCTGTGGTGCGGGACGGCGAAGTGCAAGTTGCCGACCTAATGCGGGTGACCCTTTCGCTGGACCACCGGGTCGCCGACGGGGCGCAGGGAGCCGAGTTCCTGGCCGAGGTCCGCCGCCTGCTCGAAAATCCCGTGACCCTGCTCGTCTAAGCGTCGCCACTCAAGCCGTCTTCAGTTGGGTAAGAGCGCTGCACACGGTCCTGGTCGTCATAACTCGAAGATTTACGGGTATAGACACGGTATGCTAGGATTACGGCCAACTTGAGTCCTAGGAGACTCATGAAGCCTACGAGGGGGGCTAAATGGCCTACAGCACGATAAGCAAAAAATCAGGGAAGACCTATTACCTCCACTCCAAAGAAGTAACGCTGAAGGGCGGGCAGAAGCAGACGATCTTCTACTTCGCCGGCGCCGCGGGCTCGAACGCAATCGACGCCCTGCCCACAGGTTACATCGTAGTGGAGAACGAACGTACCGGTCTGCCGCTCCTGAAGAAGGGCTAACGAGGCCCCATCTCGGCGGCGCTTCGGCCGCCGTCTCGAATATAGCTCTCGACAGCGCCACCCCCTCCGGGGTGGCGCCTCTTTTCAGCCCCGCTCTCACGGGCGCATTTGGCCGCAGGACGGACAAACCCTATGGGCGATGTCTTTCCCCAGATCGACGACCGCATCGCGGCCTTCATCCGGCGGCAGCATCTCTTCTTCGTGGCGACCGCGCCCCTGGGTATCGACGGGCCCGTCAATCTCTCGCCGAAAGGGATCGACAGCTTCGCCATTCTCGACCCCCTGACCGTCGCCTACGCCGACCTCGTGGGCAGCGGCATCGAGACCGTCGCCCACCTTCGGGAGAACGGGCGCATCGTCGTCATGTTCTGCGCCTTCGAGGGGCCGCCGAAGATCCTGCGCCTGCACGGGCGCGGCGATTGGGTCGAGCCCGGCGAGGAGGGGTTCGACGATCTGCTCGGACGGCTCCCTCCCGGCCTCGACGGGGCCCGCGCCATCGTGCGGATCCACGTCGAGCGCATCGCCGACTCCTGCGGCTTCGGCATCCCACGCTACGCCTACGAGGGAGAACGCGACCAACTTTACCGCTGGGCGGGCAAGAAGGGGGCCGCCGGCCTTCAGGCCTACGTCGAAGGGAACAACCGAGAGAGCATCGACGGCCTCCCCGGGCTCCGCCTAGACCGGGCGCGGTGACGCTAAGGTCATGACGACGGAGTCCGAGGCCAAGCGCCTCGCCAACGGCGCGCTCGCCGCGGCCGCAGGCTGCCCCGCCGAGGTCTCGGTCCGCTTCACCGACGCCTCACTGACCCGGTTCGCCAACAACGAGATCCACCAGAACGTCGCCGCGCGCTCCGCCGCCGTCTCGGTGCGCGTGGGCGTGGGCCGGCGGTGGGGCACCGCCTCCACCAACGACCTCAGCGACGGCGGCGTCCAGAAAGCGGTGGCGCAGGCCAGCGAAATCGCGCAGGCTCTCCCCGACTCCGACCGCTACCTGCCGCTGCTTGCTCCGGCGACGACGCCATCCGTGGGGAGCTACGACATCGACACCGCCGAGTACGGCCCCATGCAGCGCGCCGCCGAGGTACGGACGATCATCGGCAAGGCGGCGGACGCGGGGCTCACCGCCGCCGGAGCCTTTCGGACCGGCGCGCACGGCACCGCCGTGGCGAACTCGGAGGGACTCTTCGTCTACCACGCCGGCACGACCGCCGACCTCATGGCGGTCGTCATGGACGACGACGCGTCGGGCCATGCCGGCCAGCTTTCCACGCGGGTCGGCGACATCGACGCGGAGGCCGTCGCCGATGAGGCCGCGGCCAAGGCCATCGCGGGCCGTGCCCCTAGGAGCTTGCCGCCGGGCGACTACGAAGTCGTACTCGAAGAATTCGCCGTCAGCGACATGCTCGACTTCCTAGGCTGCGTCGGCTTCGGGGGTCTGGCCGTCGAGGAGCGGCGCAGTTTCATGTCGGGTAGGCTCGGCGAGGCCGTGATGGGCCCCAATGTCTCGATATGGGACGACCCGCTTGATGATGCGGGCATCCCGCGCCCTTTCGACTCGGAGGGCGCCCCAGCGCGGCGGACCGATCTGGTGCGGGACGGCGCCGCGGCATCGCCCGTCCACGACCGGTTCACCGCGGCGAAGGCGGGCACCGACACGACCGGTCACGCGCTGCCCGCCCACTATTCGATGGGCCCCATCCCACGGAACATGTTTCTCGCCCCCGGCGGCGCTTCGAGAGGCGATCTCGTCACCTCCGTCAGGCGTGGACTGCTCATCACCCGCTTCTGGTACACCCGGGTCGTCCATCCGCTGACGGTCCACATGACGGGAATGACGCGGGACGGCGTCTTTCTCATCGAGGACGGCGAGGTCGCCGGGCCCGTTCGCGACCTGCGCTTCACCGAGAGCTACCTCGAAGCCCTCAACCGTGTCGACGCCATCGCCGCCGAGACCAAGCTCGTGCGGGAGTTCTTCTCGGTGAACCGCGTCCCCGCGCTCAAGATCGCGTCCTGGCGCTTCACAGGCCGCTAGGCGAGGGAGAGGCGCCCATCGGGCGCCCGCCTCGCCTATGGCGCGTCCTCTCTCAGTCTCTCCCAGAGGGCGAGAGGTTTGGGGACAGGGGAGAGTCGCGACTCTCCCCTGCGGGAGGGGATGGATTGCTGCATGCGCGGGAATCACCGGTAGAGATGACGCGTTGGCCCGCTCCTGTTAGGCTACCCACTCAGCGATGGAGTCATCCATGCGGGAGGAGCTATCGATGGAGCTGCAAGGTCTCTCCGCGACGGTTACGGGAGCCGGGCGCGGCATCGGGCGCGGCATCGCCTTGAAGCTGGCGGAGGCGGGGGCCGACGTCGTGATCGGCGACCTCGATCCGTCCAACGCCGAGTCCGTGGCCGCCGAGGCCCGCGCCCTGGGACGACGCTCCCTCGCCGTCGAGGCCGACGTGGGGACGCGCGCAGGGGCGAACCGGCTCATCGCCGCTGCCAAAGACGAGATGGACAAGATCGACATCCTGGTCAATAACGCCGGCGTCGTCGGCGCGCTCGGGTGGCAGAGCCGGTCCCAGCCCAGCGACGAGGACTGGGAGGCAGTGCTGCGCGTGAACCTGATGTCCAGGGTGTTCTGCTCCGAGGCCGCCGCCGAGCACATGATCGAGCGCGGCTTCGGCAAGATCGTCAACATCGCCTCCATCGGCGGCATTCAGGGCAGCCCGATGCTCACGCACTACTGCGTCAGCAAGGCCGCCGACATCAACTACACCCAAGGGCTCGCGCTGAAGCTGGGGCGTCACGGCATCAACGTAAACGCAATTCTCCCCGGCCTCCTGATGACCGACATGATGAGCGGCATCTACGATATCGGCCGCGTCCGCGGGGAGACGCCCGAGGAACTCGGCGACGCTGAGATCTACAGCCGCGCCGTCTCCCGCGTGCCGATGGGCCGCGGCCAGACGCCGGAGGACATCGGCGACCTCGTGGTCTTCCTCTGCTCCGAGCGGGCGCGCAACATCCACGCCCAGTCGATCAACGTCGACGGCGGGTACCGAATCAGGTAGGCGTCGTGAAAGTCGCGGTCACCGGTTCGAGCGGCCTCATCGGCGGCGCACTCGCGGCGTCGCTTGCCCAATCGGGCGTCGAGGTCCTGCGGCTCGTACGCGACCGGCGCTCCACCGGCGACGGCGCGGCCTTCTGGGACCCGGCGAACGGCGAACTCGACCCCGCCGCGCTCGCGGGCGTCGACAGCGTCGTGCACCTCTCCGGACTTAGCGTCGCCGCCAAGCGTTGGTCCGCGGCGCGGAAAGCGGCCCTCCGCGCGGCGCGGATCGACTCGGGGAGGCTCCTAGCAGAGACCATCGCTTCCATGGACAGCCCGCCCGCCGTGCTCGTCTCCGCCTCCGCCGTCGGAATCTACGGTGACCGCGGCGACACGGCGCTCGACGAGGAGAGCGGCGTGGGCCTAGGCTTCCTCGCCGAGCTCACCGCCGATTGGGAGGCGTCACTCGATCCCGCCAGGGCGCGGGGCGTCCGCGTCGCGTGCGCCCGCTTCGGGGTCGTGCTCTTTCGGAGGAGCGACCCCCTCTCGCGGCTTGTTCCCCTTTTCCGCCTCGGCCTAGGAGGCGCGATCGGCGGCGGACGCCAGTGGCTGAGCTGGATTCACCTCGACGACGCGGTGAAGTCGATCCGATTCGCGCTCGACAACGACGCCGTCGAAGGAGCCTTCAACGCCGTCGCCCCCAACCCGGTCACCAACGCGGAATTCGCCAAGGCCTTGGGCGGCGCGCTGCACCGGCCCGCGCTCCTTCCCGCGCCGGCCTTCGCCGTCCGGCTCGCCTTCGGCCAAATGGCCGTCGAGACGATATTAGCCAGCACGCGAGCGCTCCCCAAGCGCCTCGAAGCGCTCGGGTTCACGTTCGACTATCCCGCCATCTCGCAGGCCCTCGAAGCCGAGACTGCGTCATGACTACGCTCCGCTCCCGCGAGGACGTCAGGGTCGGCGATGAGCTTCCGCCGCTCGCCGTCACCCCCACCAACGTCTCCATCTTCCTCTTCGGCGTGGCTTTCTGGACGCCGCACCGCGTGCACTACGACAAGGAATGGGCGCGCTCGGAAGGCTACGACGACGTCCTTGTCACCGGGCCGCTCATGAGCGGCTATCTCGTCCGTATGCTCACGGCCTGGTCTGCCGACGCGGCGGCGGTGAAGCGTCTCTCCCTCCGCAACCACGCCCCCGCCTTCGCGGGCGAGGAGCTCGTCGTCCGCGGGACCGTCGCCTCCGTCGTCTCCAACGACGGCACCGGCGAGGCGGTCATAGCGGTGTCTATCGTGAAGAACGGCGCGACCGAAGTCGTCTCCGGCGAGGCGGTGGTCCGGCTCGCCTAGGGGCGGCGATGTTGCGCCGCCGTTCGGGTGGTTTCATAATGCGGTTGTCCCGCTTTCAGGCGGGCTAAGGCGGTCACTCGATGAAGTGGAGTTCCAGCGTTTCCGAGGAGTTCGACGTCAAGGACGCCATCTCCGAAGTCGTGGGGAACGCGCGGGCCGACTTGGGAGGTGAGCCTCCCGACCTCGCCATTGTCTTCGTCTCGCCGCATCACGCGCCGGACTTCGACATGGTCGCCTCATCGCTGCGGGAGCGCCTGAGGCCAAAGACCCTCATCGGCTGCTCGGGCGGGGGCGTTATCGGCGGAGGCCGCGAGGTCGAGGACCGTACGGGGTTCTCGCTGACTGTGGCCTCGCTTCCGGGCGTCGAGGTCACTCCCTTCGTCATTCAGGACGAGCGCCTCCCGGACCCCGACGCCGGCCCCTCCACGTGGGAGACCGCCGTCGGCGTCACCGCCGCGGATGAACCGCACTTCGTCCTGCTCGCCGACCCCTTCTCGCTGCGCGCCGATGCGCTGATCGCGGGCCTCGACTACGCCTTCCCGTCGGCGGTCAAGATCGGCGGACTGGCGAGCGGAGGCCAGGGGCCGGGCCGCAACGCGCTCTTCCTCAACGAAGACCTCCACCGCGGCGGGGCCGTTGGCGTCGCCATATCGGGCGACATCAGAGTCGATACCATCGTGGCCCAGGGTTGCCGCCCCATCGGCAGCACCCACGTCGTCACCAAGGCACAGGGGAACATCCTGCTCGAACTTGACGAGGAGCAGCCGATGCAGGTCCTTCGGCGCGAGTTCGAGGGCGCGGACGAGCGCGACCGGCGGCTGATCAACTCCGCGCTGCACTTGGGCGTGGTGATGGACCCGCTGAAGACGGAGTTCGCCCAGGGCGACTTCCTCATTCGCAACGTCATGGGGATCCAGCGCGAGAGCAACGGCCTCGCTATCGGCGAGGTGCTACGTGAGGGGCAGGTGGTGCAGTTCCACGTCCGGGATTCGGTGAGCGCCGCCGAGGATCTCGACGCGATGCTGGGAAATCACGCCGCGGCCCGCCAGGAATCGCCGGGCGCGGGCGCGCTTCTCTTCTCCTGCCTCGGCCGCGGCCAACACCTCTTCGGCAAGCCCGACCACGATACGGACCTCTTCCGCGGCAAGGTCGGCGACATCCCGCTGGGCGGCTTCTTCTGCAACGGCGAGATCGGCCCGGTGGGGTCGAGCACCTTCTTGCACGGCTTCACAAGCTCGTTCGGCATCTTCAGCCGCCGGACGCCTTAGGGCGCGGCAGGAGCGGGACCCTCGTGCATCCTCCTTCTGACAGCGGTGGGCGGGCCGCGCTCGACTACCACGCCGCCACCAAGCACTCGCCGATCAGCATTCGGACGAACCGGCATTCCCTCGATTGGGCCAACCAGCCGATGCCGTTCAAGGTCTACGAGGACCTCGACCCTATCGAGCTGCCTCGCGGCCTCTCTCCCTCCTCGGTCCCGGCCCTCGACGCCATCGGCGGCGGCATCGCAGCGGCGGAACGCGCCCCCGCGCTCGCCGACCTCGCCAAGCTGCTCTACTACTCCGCCGGCATCACCAAGAGCTACGACCACGGCGGGCACAAGCTCTACTTTCGCGCCGCCGCCTGCACCGGCGCGCTCTTCCACGTCGATCTCTACCTTGTCTGCGGCGAGATCGAAGGCCTGGAAGCGGGCGTCTATCACTTCGGCGCCCACGACTTCTCCCTGCGGCGGCTGCGGGCCGGGGACTATCGGGAGACCGTGACCGAGGCGTCGGGGCGCCATCCTTGGATCGTTGGCGCTCCGGCCACGCTGGTCTTCGCCAGCACCTACTGGCGCAACTCCTGGAAATACCAGTCGCGGGCCTACCGGCACGTGGGCTGGGACAGCGGGACCATGCTGGCGAACCTCCTCGCCGTGGCCGCGGCATCGGAGCTGCGCGCCGGGGTCGTGGCGGGCTTCGCCGACGGGCCTATCGAGACGCTGCTGGGACTCGACCCGCAGTGGGAGGGCACCGCGGCGCTGGTCCCCATCGGGCAAGGCGCAGGCCCGACGCCGACGACCCCCAACACGCCGCCGCTCGATCTGAAGACCGCGCCGTTGTCCCGCTCGATGGTGGACTATCCGAAGATACGCGAGCTGCACGCGGCCTCGTCGCTGGTCACGCCCGAAGAGGCTGCCGCTTGGCGGGGCGACCCGCCCCCGCGCCACGACCCTCCACCGGCGCGGACGCCGGTCGCGCTGAAGCCACTTCCCTCGCAGGAAAACGGCGAGGACGGGCCGCGGATCATCGAGGAGATCATCCAGCGGCGCGGGTCGCCGCGCGCCTTCTCCCGCGAGCCGATCGATTTCGAGCAGCTTTCCGTCTGCCTGGCTTCGGCGGACGCGCCCCTGGCCGCCGATTTCTTGGGCCCGGCGGCCAGGCCGGTGAACGAGATGTACGTCATCGCCAACGCCGTCGACGGGCTGGAGCCGGGCGTCTACCACTACCGCCGTGAGGAGCGTGCGCTGGAGCCGCTGATGCTGGGAGACTTCCGCGATCAGGCCGGCTTTCTGGGCCTGGAGCAAGACCTGCCCAAGGACGCCGCCGCGGATGTCTTCTTCACCGTCGAGCTTGAACGGCTCACCGAACGGTTCGGCGACCGGGCCTACCGCGCCGCGCAGTTGGAGGCGGGCGTGATGGGCGGCAGGCTCTACCTGGCGGCCTACGCGCAGGGGTTCGGCGCTTCTGGGCTCACCTTCTTCGACGACGAGACCATCGACTTCCTGTCGCCGCACGCGGCGGGCAAGAGCGTGACGTTTCTGGTGGCCCTAGGGAAGCGGGCCAAGCGCCACGCGCACTAGGGGGCTGGCATGGGCAGAACGATCTTCACGAACGCCAATCTGGTTGACGGCGAGCGCCCGCCGCGCGGGGGCGCGGTCGTCGTCGTCGAAGGGAAGCGCATCGCCGCCGCGGGCGACGGGCCGCCGCCCCCAGCCCTCCCCGACGACCGAGTGATCGAGCTAGGCGGCAAGACGGTCATGCCCGGGATGATCACGTGCCATCTCCACGCCGCTTACCAGAACGTAGGCGCGGGGACGGCTCCGCCCGGCATGGAGGCGCCGCCGGCGCTCCAGGCGATCCGTGCCGCGAAGAACGTGGAGACGGTGCTGATGAGCGGCTTCACCGGGGCCGTGGGAGCCAGCGTGTCCTACGACATCGACGCCTCGCTCAAGCAGGCTATCGACGCCGACCTCATCCCCGGGCCGCGGCTCATGCCGTCGAGCCGCGACCTGGTCACGACCGCCGACTCGAACGACTCCGCGCCGTGGTGGTGGGAGGCCCGCGAGCTCGGCGCGGTGCGTATCTGCAACGGCCCCGACGAGTTCCGCTACGCGGTGCGCGACGAGATCAAGCGCGGCGCGGAGATCATCAAGCTCTACCCCACTGGGGGCCACGGGGTAAAGCTGCCCAAGGACACGATGACCGTCACTCGCGCCGAGATGGACGCCGCCGTCGACGCGGCCCACGCGCTGGGAAAGCTGGTGCGCGGGCATATCGTCTCCAAGCGCGTCATCCTCGAAGCCGTCGACTCCGGCGTCGACGTCATCGACCACGCCGACATGATGGACGCGGAATGCATCGAGGCGTTCCTCGGAGCGGGATCGTTCGTGCTGCCGAGCCTCTATCTCCCGCTGCGGATCATGGAGGAGGCCGAGGCGCGGGGCGAAAGCGCCTTCGGCTGGTGGGGCGCGTTGAAGCGGGACTTCGAGTACACCTGTAGCATCCTCGCCGAGGCCTCCGCCGCGGGCGTCAAGATCTGCGTCGGCGACGACTTCGGGACGTCGGTGACGCCGCACGGCGACTACGCCAAGGAGCTCGAGGTCTACACGCGCCACGCCGGGGCGTCGCCCCTCGACGTGATCCGGTGGGCCACGGTGAACGGGGCCGCGCTGCTCGGCATGAGCGACGACTTAGGCACCATCGAAAAGGGCAAACTGGCCGACCTGCTGGTGGTCGACGGCGACCCTACCGTCGACATCACGGTACTCCAAGACCGCGAGCGGCTGCTCGGCATCATGAAGGGCGGCCGATTCTACAAGGACGCCCTGGCGGGCTAGGGAACGCCGCGCCTAGCAGCCGTAGCCGTCGAGGATGGCTAGGACCTCCTCGGACAGCCCCGCTCTCGCTTCCCCCTCCGCCTGAAGGGCGGCTGCGAAGTCTGGGCCGAAGAACCCGCCCATTTCCTCCTGGACCGCCTCATTGATTAGGCGGTCTTTCTCTTCATCGGTCTTGGTCGCATCGAGGCCGATCTGGAGAAGTCGGGGGAACATATTCTGGACCAGGCCCAAGAAGTCCTCCACGAAGAGGGCGTCGGCAGGGTGGGACTCGGCCGCGAAGCGCAGGGCTTCCAGGACTCGCACCCGAGCGTTGTGGTAGGCCGGAAGATCTGCCGGCGGGGCCAAGGTGCCAAAGGAGCTGACGCCGGTGGCCGCCAACTCCGCTAGCGTGCCCCAGGTCAGGGGTCCGAGTGCTTCAAGCGTGCTTGGGTCGCCGTCGAACGTTCCAACCCGGTTGAAGACCTGCACGGCGGCGATCGACCCGCACGCCTGCGCGTAGACCTCTACTTCCGGGCCCACGGGCGGCGTCGGCGTTGGCGGGGGCGGCGTCCAGGTCGGGGCAGGGGTGTACGTCGGGGCCGGCGTGTAGGTCGGCACCGGCGTGTAGGTCGGGCCGGGGGTGGGTGGCGGCGCGGGCGTCGGCGTCGCCGTTGGCGGCGGCGGGGTCGCCGTTGGGGTCGGCGTGGGCTCGGCGCCGGAGCACGCGGCGACGGTCAGCGCCGCCGCCACGGCTATGCTTATCCATGTGACGCGTTTGAACATGACTTAGCCGCTCAGGCACTCGTAGCGTTCCAGGGTGGCGCGGGTCTCCTCGGGGAGCGCCTCCAAGGCTTCCGTCTCGGCGTTGACCGCCACGACGAAGTCCGGGCCAAAGAACTCGCCTAGTTTCTCCTCCGCGAGCTCCTGAATCAACTGTTCCTTCTCCTCATCGGTCTTGGTCGCATCGAGGCCGATCTCGAGCGCCTTCGGGAAGACGTCCTGCAAGAACTCCTCCAGGAAGGCCTGGATGAAGAGACCTCCACTGGGACGCGCCCGGGCAGCGTCACGGAAGGCCATCAGGGTCCCCAGCCTGGCGTCATGATACGCCTGAAGCTCCGGCGGCGGCATGAGTTGGCCGAGGTTGTTCACGGCACCATCGAACAAGCCAGCGAGCCTCCCCCAACTGAGGGTGCCGGTCGGATCGAGCGTTAGGGGATCACCCTCGAACGAACTCAACTGGTTGATGAACTGGATCCCGACGTCCATCTCACACTGCTGCCCGTAGGCCTCGACCGGCGACCCTGACGGCGCGGGCGGTTGCGTAGCCACCGGTGCGGCCGGCTGCGTGGCTGTCGGGGGGACTGGTGTGGCCGTCGGCGGGACCGGTGTAGCCGTTGGGGGGACCGGCGTGGCGGTTGGCGGCACCGGTGTGGGCGTCGGCGGAATCGACGTCGCGGTTGGCGCGGGCATTGGGGTGGCCGTTGGCGGGACCGGCGTAGCCGTGGGGTCGGCGCCGGAACATGCGGCGACCGCCAAGACCGCGGCGAGGGCGGCGCTCATCAATGTGATTCGCTTGAACATAGTCTGGGCTCCTTGCGCAGTTTGGACTGCGTGCCGCTCCCGCGCCTGCGTTCTGCTCGCTCCTTCGTTACTACGAATGTTTCGTTTGGACGGGTTGCGTCGTCTCGGTCACGCGCTTGGCTTGGTCATGGTGATGGGGTCAAGAATGCGGGCGAGGTCGTCGGCGCTGAGGTCCGTCTGCTCCAGGGCGACTTCAGCGATGGTGCGCCCCGACTTCGCGGCGTCCTTGGCGATGGCGGCGGCCTTGTCGTAGCCGACGACGGGCGCGAGGGCGGTGGCCAGCATGAGCCCACGCACGACGGAGTCCGGCCCCTGGCTCGTCGCCTCCAGACCGTCGACGCACTGGGTGGCGAAGTTCGAGGCCCCGGCGGCGAGCAGGTCGATGCTCTGGAGCAAGTTATAGGCAGCGAGCGGCATCATCGTGTTGAGCTCGAAGAAGCTCCACTCGCCGCTCTGGGTCACCGCCGTGTCGTTGCCGATAACCTGGGCGCAGACCTGTATGAGCGACTCGGCGATCACGGGGTTCACCTTGCCGGGCATGATCGAGCTTCCCGGCTGCACCTCGGGCAGCGCGAGCTCGCCGATGCCGGCGCGCGGCCCCGATCCAAGGAAGCGGACGTCGTTGGCGATCTTGAGCAGGCTGACCGCGACGGTGCGGAGGCAGCCGCTCGCCTGCACGACGCCGTCGAGGGTGGCCTGCGCCTGGAAGTGGCTATCGGTCTCGCGAATCTCGACGCCCGCGGCGGCGGAGATCTTGGCGCAGGCGCGGCTCGCAAATTCGGGGTGGGTGTTCACCCCGCTGCCCACGGCGGTGCCACCCAACGCGACTTCGCGAAGGTCGGCCCGCGCCGCGTCGAGCCGGCGCAGCCCACGCTCCATCTGGCCGGCGTAGCCGTCGAACTCCTGGCCCAGCGTGACCGGGGTGGCGTCCTGGAGGTGCGTGCGCCCCGTCTTGACGATGTCGGCGAAGTCGTCGCTCTTCTTCCGCAGGGCGGCGTGTAGCTCATCCAAAGCCGGCGCAAGCCGTTCCTCGATTTCGATGAGTGCCGCCAGATGAATCGCGGTGGGGATGACGTCGTTGGACGACTGCCCCAGATTCACGTGGTCGTTGGGATGGACGGCTTTCGAGCCGTGGCCCTCGCCGAGCAGCTCGCCGGCGCGGTTCGCGATCACCTCGTTGGCGTTCATGTTCGTCGAGGTGCCCGAACCCGTCTGGAAGATATCGACGACGAAGTGTTCGTCGAGCTTGCCCTCGGCGACCTCGTCCGCCGCCGCCACGATGGCGCCGGCGATCTTCGCATCGAGCAGCCCCAAGTCTTGGTTGGTCTCGGCGGCGCTGCGCTTGATCAGCCCAAGCGCCCGGATGAAGGAACGCGGAAAGCGCAGGTCGGAGATGGGAAAGTTCAGTACCGCGCGCATCGTCGAGGCGCCGTAGTACGCCTCCTCGGGGACCTCCATCGGGCCCATCGTGTCGCGCTCGATGCGCATGCCGCTCTTCGGGGTCACGGAACACCTCTAGCAACCAGTATACCCGACAGCCATATACCTTATAGGCTATTGGCACCCCACCTGCTCACCCTTCCTTGGGAGTTACGAGGGAAGGGGCAGCGGCGGGAACGCCAGCCTCCGCTCTCTTGAGGGAACTTCGCGTAAGCGGTCGGCGGGGGATGGGCGGGGCGCCCTTCGGGCGCCCGCGCGCCTATCGGCGCGCGCCCTCTCTCAGTCTCCCCCAGAGGGGGAGATGCCGGAGGGGAGGGCGTCCACGAGAGGCGCCCCTACGTTAGGGGCGCCTCTTGCGCGGCTATTCGTCGTCCTTCAGGCCGTAGAGGTCCATCGCATTGCCGCACGTCATGGCGTACTTTTCAGGCTCGGGCACGCCGTCAAACATGTCGGAGATCACCTTGCGGCTGTAGGGCCAGTCGTTGCCGTGGTGCGGGTAGTCGTTCGACCACATGATGTTGCGCACACCGACGTCCTCGCGATTCTTGACGGCGAAGCGGTCGATGATGAACGTGACGAGCCAGTTGCGGCGGAAGTATTCGCTGGGCAGCATCTTCAGGTCGCAGCCGGTCATCGACCGGTTCCGCCAGTAGCGGTCGTCCCACCACGCCAGCACGGCGGGAACCCACCCCGCCTGGACTTCGACGCCGACCATCTTGAGCGTGGGGTAGCGGTCGAAGACGCCCTTGTGGATGATGTCCGACATCGTCTGAGGGAAGCTGCCGAACGGCATACCGCCGAGCATGGTGTTTAGGTTCTCGGAAGCCGCCGCCGCGGAGATGGCGGCCTCTTTCGCGTTCCGTTTCCCGCCGCCGATGTTGATGTGGATGTGGACCGGCATTTCGAGGCTCTCCGCCTCGGCCCAGAACGCCTCGTCCTCCTTGCCCATCGCCGGATTGCCGCTCGGCCAGTGGGTCAGAATGACGCCGCGGTAGCCGGACTTCTTCGCGTTTTTCAACTCGGCAAGACTGTTCTCGATACCCAGGTTCGGCATCTGGTACATCGGTATCAGCCGGCGGTGATCGGCGGCGGAGAACTCGTTGTAGATCCAGTCGTTGTAGGCGGCGACGCCGGCCTTGTGGAACTCCTCGTCGTCCGAGCCGGTGAAGTAGGTCATCATCCGCTGCGAGGGATAGAGCACCTCGGCGTCGACCCCGTCGAACATCATCTCCTCGACGCGGGCGTCGCCCTCGAAGCAGCCCCTGTTGATCGTCTCATAGGTCGATCCGTACCAGTGCATCTCTTCGTACTTCTGGCCGGCGGTGGTGACCATGCCGATCGCCGCGGGGGCCACGTCGGGGAAGAACTCCCAGGCGTCGCCGCCCTTGGGGTCCTTCACCACGCGGGGGGCCCGGTCGTGGAATTTCTTCGGCAGATACCGCAGCCACATGTCCGGGGGCTCGATGGTGTGCCCGTCCGAGTTAACCACCTTGTATTTCATCGCTTTCCTCCATTCGCCCCGTCGGTCCGCGGGCCGGTTTCGCGTTCATCTCGCGCGTTAGGGCGAGAATAGCACACCGCCCCAGTTTGACGCTATTTTAAGCGCGTCGCTACACCCGCTTTCCCGCGCACAGCGCCCCCTTCCTCATCGCCGGGAGCCTCCATGCACTTCGCCTTCTCCGCCGAGGACCAAGCCTTCCGCCAGGAACTGCGCGACTTCTACGAGCAGGAGCTGCCCGCGGACTGGTACGGCGGCTACGACGAGCGCGACACGATGCACGAGTACATCCGCTCGGTGCGCAAGAAGAAGGCCGAGCGGCAATGGCTCACCATGGCCTGGCCTAAGGAGTACGGCGGGCAGGACGCCCCAATCACCCGCCAGCTCATCTTCGCCGAGGAGAGCGCCTACTACCGGTTCAGCGCCCGCGACCAGGGCGTCGGCTTCCTCGGCCCCGCCATCTGGATGCACGGCACGGAGGAGCAGAAGGAGCGCTTCCTCGGCCCCATCTCGCGCGCCGACGTCGCTTTCCACCAGGGGTTCTCCGAACCCGATGCCGGCTCCGACCTCGCCGGCCTGCGCACCCAGGCCCGCCGCGACGGCGACGACTTCGTCATCAACGGCCAGAAGATCTGGGGCGGGCACCTCCACCTCGCCGACTACAGCTTCCTCCTCGCCCGCACCGACCCCGACGCGCCCAAGCACAAGGGCATCAGCTTCTTCGTCATTCCCGCCGACACGCCCGGCATCCGCTACGAGGAGTTCGACAACCTCGCCGGCGGGATGCAGAACGTCGTCTACTACGACAACTGCCGCGTCAACGCCCGCGACTGCCTCATCGGCGAGGAGAACCAGGGCTGGTACATCGCCACGACGGTGCTGAACCACGAGCGCACCGTCGTCGAGCACGCCCCCACCGCCAAGCGCCAGATCGAAGACCTCATCAAGGTGTGGCGCGACTTCGGATGGAGCGCCGCCGACCCCGTCCGCGCCAACGTCCGTCACCGCCTCGCCCAGATGGCCATCGAGGCTGAAGTCTGCCTGATGCTGGCCTACCGCATCGGCTGGCTGCAGAGCGTCGGCCATCAGCCGACCTACGAGGCCTCGCAGGTGAAAATCTTCGGCAGCGAGATGACGCAGCGCATGGCCCACACCGCCGGCGCCATGCTTGGACTCTACGCCCAGATCGAGCGCCACACCGCCAAGCGCGGCTACGTCCTCGCCGAGGGCCGCGTCGAGCACCTCATCCGCATGCAGCTCATGTACAGCCTCATCGGCGGGGCCAACGAGATCCAGCGCAACGTCATCGCGGGCCGCGGCCTCGGCCTGCCCGCAGCTAAGCCCCGGCCTACGCCCAGCGCAGCAGGATTTCAGCAACACGCTTCGGGCTGCTGATCATCGCGTCGTGCTCCGCGCCAAGCTCGATGTGCTCCGTCTCCGGTATCGCGAGCTTGGCGGCAAACTTGCGCTGCCAGTCAGGGGGCATCGACCGGTCGCGGGTAAGAACGATCCATGAGGCGGGCTTGAGCCCTACGAACCCGGCGCGCGCGACCTTCTCCATCGCCGGCATGGGGCGCTCGTGTTCGAACTCCTTTTCGAGGCAGGCCAGGAGCCATTCGGCGCGCTCCCGCCCCAGCCGCCGGCTCGACCGGTCGAGGTCCCACTCCGACTTGAAGCGCTCCCTCGGCGCGGACGGTTCAAGCCGCGACCCGATGTCAATCTTGCCCATGCTCACTAGGAGGTCGCGCAGGCTGTCGCCCTCGTCGGGGACGGCGCAGGCCATGAAGACCACCCGCTTGAAGCGCTCGGGAATGGCGGTGACCACGTAGGGGATGGTGAGGCCGGCGAAGGAGTGCCCCACGACGACGATGTCGCGCAGACCGGCGTCCTCGATGTCGCGGATCGCCGAGGCGGCGTAGCCGGCCAGCGTGCAGTCCTCGGCGTCCTTCTTCGCTCCCCAGCCGGGCATGTCCAAAGCGACGAGCCGGCCCAGATTGGGATGCCCCGAACGGGCCATCTCCTCAATCGTCGGCGTCCAGCACCATCCCGCCCGGCCCCCGCCGTGGATGAACACGAAGTCGGTCCCCATCGTGGATTAGTCTACCAGTCCAGTTGCGGAGCCTCGCGTCACCGGCTAGCCGGACGCGGAGAGAGCGCGTTGGAAGGCGAGGTCTTCGGGCGGCAGCGGGTCGTCGTCGGCCATGCCGCGCGATTCCTTGATCACGCCATCGAGACGCCCCGACGCGGTGAGCCGCCGCAGGGCGTCCATCACCACCGCGTCGACGAGGCCGCGCCGCTCGAATTGGTCGAGGGCGTCGAAGACGGCGGCGAGGCTCGCGTCGCGGCCGAGGTAGTAGTCGCGGGCGCGCTCACGGTTGTTGTAAGCCTCGAAGTTCTCCCCGGCCACGAGCATCATGCCCATGCGCCGCGTCTCCTCGGGCTCGTCTTCGATGAGCGCGGGGTAGTAGTAGTACAGCATGACCTTCTCCATCCAGGGATGGACGGCGACGCCCCAAGCATCGAGCTTCGGCCCGCATTCGGCGAGCACTCGCCGGAGCCGTCCCTTAAAGTCGAGCCTCATCGCGACGTGGTCGGCGACCGCCGGGGTGATTTCGATCCCCTCTTCGTGGAAGGCCGGCGCCATGAGGTCGAGGAAGTGCCCGCAGGCGTGAGCCTCGTCGAGATCGGGGTAGCGCTCGCGCATCTCGGAAAGACGGACCGGGACGCCCCGCTCCTCGGCGAGACGGAAGATGCGCCCGAAGAAATACGGGTCCATGCCGGCACGGCCCAGATCGTGCAGCAGGCAAGTGACTTCCAGGTCGGCGAGCCGCTCGCGGGGCACGGCGAGCTCGTCGGCGAGGGCGAGGACGATGCGGCTGGCGCGCTCGGCGTGTGCCTTGTCGTACCCGGGCGCGATGAGCGACGAGTCGCCGGGGCTGGGCGCGTCGTAGAGCGAGAGGAGGTTACGTCTGAGTGTCGCGTCCATCGAAAACCCTGCTCTCCCCCATCGAGGCAGCACATTAAGCCTCTCCCCCTCTGGGGGAGACTGAGAGAGGGCGCGCGCCGCAGGCGCGCGGGCGCCCAACGGCGCCGCTCCCATGATAGTCCGCCGATGCGCGCGCGGCGAGAAAAAGTTGAAGGCCCCGCCGCGCGGGCCACGCGGCGGAGCCTTCTTGCGATGGCTGCAATCGTTGGTTGGGCGGACGCTAGGCGTCCGGCAGAGGGGAGAGGTCGAGGTCCGGGGGCGGGTACTCAGGGAGCCGCCACTGTAGAAGCGGTTTATCGGCGGCCTTGTGGTAGTCGTTGGCGTTCTTCGTGGACTCGTTGAAGAGCGTCTCGAACTGGGCCCAGTCGCCGGCCTTGATGGCTTTCTTGACGCCGCCGAGGTCGTCCTTGACGAACGGATCCATCCACTGGGCGTACTTGGGGCGCGTGATCGCGCAGGTCTCAATCAGCTCTTCGATTTCCTTGACTTGGAACTCCGCGAGGGGCCAGTTCCCTTCCTTGGCGGCGTAGTAGGCCTTCCACCACCGCGCGCCGACCTCCGGCATGAGCCGCGCGGGGCTGGGGAGCATCGCCGCGATGTCGTCGATGGTGAAGTAATCGTGGCCGTTGTAGCCGGTGGGTTTGTCGTCTGTGGTCATGGAGCCTCCGAAGAGTGTTGCGTCCCTGCAATTATGGGCCGGCCCACGGGCCGTGGACGCCAGCCCAAGAATGATAGCAGCGGCCTTAGCCGAGGCGCAAGGCGGAGCCCCTACAAGTCAAGCGGCTGGTGCGCGGGAGGCCCAAGGGGCCTGAAGTCCGGGTCGGTGCGGAGGATGAGGCCGAGGCGTTCGTAGTCCTTGGCCTGCTGTTCGAAGGGGCGGTTGGCCATGGCGCGCCCGCTGGGGTGGTAGAGGGGCACGACCTTGGCCTCGCGCCAGGGGATGGCGGTGGCGACGGCGTCCTTGAGCTTGATCGCGTGCGGCTCGATGAGGTGGAGCGCGTCGAGGGCGCGAACGCCGAGGGTGACGACATACGGCGGCTGCACGATGTCGATCATCTCGCGCAGGTAGTTGGAGCAGTTGCGGAGCTCGGCGGTGGCGGGGCGGTCGTTGCGGCCCTCGGCGTCCTTGGGATTGCACTGGACGGCGTTGGCGATGAAGAGGTCCCCGCGGCGGAGCTCGGCGTGTTCGAGGAGACGCTCGAAGTTCTCGCCGCTGCGGTCGCCCTGGAAGGGGACGCGGGTGACGGCGGAGCCGAAGCGCCCCGGGGCCTCGCCGATGACGAAGACGCGCGCCTCGATCCGCCCGTTGAGGGGGCCGAGGACGGCGGTGTTGCGCTCCATCCGAGGGCAGAACTCGCAGTCGTAGGCGCGCTGCGCCACGTCGGCGAACCAGATGTACTGCTCTTCGGTGGATCCGCCGTTCATAGCCGTGGGCTACCGGGCCTCGTCGACCATGGAGAGAAAGCGGTCGAACATCTCGACGTTGTCGAGAGGGCCGGGCGCCGCCTCCGAGTGGTACTGGATGGTGAGGAGGGGCATCGACGTATGGCGAAAGCCCTCGACGGTGCCGTCGTGGAGGTTCACGTGGCTCACCTCGGCCTCGGGGGGAAGCGAGTCGGCGTCCACGGCGTACCCGTGGTTCTGCGCCGTGATGTAGACGCGCCCGGTCGCGTTGTCGCGCACGGGATGGTTGCCGCCACGGTGCCCGAACTTCAGCTTGTAGGTGGTGCCGCCCAGGGCGTGGGCGACCACCTGATGCCCCAGGCAGATGCCCATGATGGGCCGCCGCCCCAGCAGGGTCTTCGTGCTGGCGATCATGTAGTCGAGGGGGGCCGGGTCGCCTGGGCCGGGCGACAGCAGGATGCCGTCGGGGTTGGCGGCGAGGATGTCCTCGGCGGAGGTCGAGGCGGGGACGGTGGCGACGTCGCAGCCGCGCGCCCTGAGCAGGCGCAGGATGTTGTGCTTGACCCCCATGTCCACGACGGTGATGCGCCGCCTCGGGCCGGCGCCGCCGCTCCAGGGCTCTCCCTGCTCCGCCGTGACCGACCGTACGTAGTCCTGATCGCCATAGGCGGGGCTGTCCCGCAGCAGCTTCAAAGCCTCGTCGGGTGTGGCCTCGGAGGTCAGCACGCCCATCATCACGCCCCGGTTGCGCAGACGGCGGGTGATTGCCCGCGTATCGACGCCAGCGAGGCCGGGCACCCCCTCGGCGGCGAGATAGTCGTGCACCGTCATCTCGTTCCGCTGGTGGCTGGGCCGGTCGCAGTGCTGCCGGACGACGAAGCCCCGGACCTGGATGCGCCGCGATTCGCCGTCTGCCTTGTTGACGCCGTAGTTGCCGATGAGGGGGTACGTCGGGGTGACGATCTGGCCGGCATACGAGGGGTCGGTCAGGATCTCCTGGTAGCCCGTCATGCTGGTGTTGAACACCACCTCGCCGACGGACGTCGCCCGCGCGCCGAACGCCTCGCCTCGAAAGATCGCGCCGTCTTCCAGCGCCAGGAACGCCTCAGCCACGCGTCACCGCCTCCTGCCGTTCGTCGTGCACGATTGCGCCGCCGTGCAGCGTCGCGACCACGCGTCCCTTCAGCCGCTGCCCCGCGAGCGGGGTGTTCTTGCCCAGCGACGCGAACTCCTGCGGGTCGACCGTCCAATCCCGTTCGAGGTCGGCGATGGTCACGTCGGCGGGCGCGCCCTTGGCCAGCCGGCCCAAGCGCGCGCCGG
The DNA here is from genome assembly GCA_965261455.1 of Dehalococcoidia bacterium. Classification (GTDB taxonomy): domain Bacteria; phylum Chloroflexota; class Dehalococcoidia; order SHYB01; family SHYB01; genus DAOUKH01. The sequence continues at coordinate 2,307,442 of OZ253453.1, forward strand.
GGGCGCCGAGGACGCGGGCGGGGCCTTCGGTGAGCGCCGCGACGATCGTCGACAGCGGGACGCGCCCGGAGTGCGCCAGGGTCATGAGGGCGCCGAACGCCGTCTCGAAGCCGCTGATGCCGTAGGCGGCGGCCTCGTACTCGCAGAGCTTGTCGACCGTCGCGTGCGGGGCGTGGTCGGTGGCGATGGCGTCGATCGAGCCGTCGGCGAGCCCTTCAATCATGGCCTCGACGTGGCGCCGGGGCCGCAGCGGCGGGTTGACCTTGGTGTTGGTGTCGTAGGCCGCGTCGGCGTCGGAGGTTCCCGCCAAAGGAGCACCGGCGAGAGTGCGGTCGCCGCCGACCCATTCGTCGGTGAGGGTGAGATGGTGGGGGGTCACCTCGGCGGTGACGGGGAGGCCGCGCTCCTTGGCGCGCCGGACGATGTCGAGGGCGCCGATGGTGCTCATGTGGGCCACGTGGAAGCGGCCGCCGGTCAGCTCGGCGAGCTGGACGCCGCGGGCGACCATCGCCTCCTCGGCGGCGGCGGGCTGCCCGCGCAGGCCGAGGCGCGTCGAGACGCTCCCCTCGTGCATGGCGCAGCCGACGTAGGAGGGCTCCTCGCAGTGGTCCATGATGGGAGCGCCGAGGACCTTGGAGTAGGCCAGGGCGCTGCGCAGCAGCCCCAATGTGAGCACCGGGCTTCCGTCGTCGGAGAAGGCCACGGCACCGCCCTCGGCGAGCTCCGCCATTTCGACGAGATCCTCGCCCTTCCGCCCCTTCGAGACGGCGGCCACCGGCAGGACGCGCACCGGCGCGGCGGCGGCGCGCCCCAGCACGAAGTCGAGCGTGGCCCGCGAGTCGATGGCGGGGTCGGTGTTCGGCATGCAACAGATGGTGGTGAAGCCGCCCCTGGCCGCGGCCCGCGCGCCGGTGGCGATAGTCTCTTTCTCCTCGGACCCCGGCTCGCGGAGATGGGCGTGCAGATCGACGAAGCCAGGCATGACGACGAGGCCGCCCGCGTCGATCACGTCCGCGCCCTCCGGCGGGGTGGCGACGCCCCCAAGCGCGGCCTCGACGATCACCCCGCCCGCGATGAGCAGGTCGCCGACGCCGTCGAGCCCGCTCGCCGGGTCGATGAGCCGCCCGCCGCGTATGAGGAGCGGGGCGTTCACTGGCCGCGCTCCCCGGAGGCGAGCAGGTAGAGCAGCGCCATGCGGACGGCGACGCCGTTGGTGACCTGGGTCTCGATGAGGGAGCGCGTCCCGTGGGCCAGCCCGTGGCTGATCTCGACGCCTTCGTTCATCGGGCCGGGGTGCATCACCATCGCGCCGGGCTTGGCCCGCAGCATCCGCTCTTCGTTCACCTGATAGAAGCGGACGTACTCACGCAGGCTGGGGAGGAGGCCCGCGGTCTGGCGCTCCTTTTGGACGCGGAGCGCCATCACCACGTCCGCGCCGTCGAGGGCGCGGTCGATGTCCGTTTCGACGGAGAGGAAGCCGGTGTCGTCGGGGTCGAAGGCGGCGGTGGCCTCGGTGGGTAGGAGGGTGGGTGGGCCGCAGAGCGCGACCGATGCGCCGAGCTTGTGGAGGCCCCACACGTTGGAGCGCGCGACGCGGCTGTGGAGCACGTCGCCGACGATAGCGACGCGGAGCCCATCGACGGCGCCAAGGCGCTCGCGGATGGTGAACAGATCGAGGAGGGCCTGGCTGGGGTGGGCGTGGGCGCCGTCGCCGCCGTTGATGACCTTGACGGTGGTGTTGCGGGCCACGAGGTGGGGCGCGCCGGAGAGGCCGCTGCGGATCACCAGCACATCGGCCCCCATCGCCTCCAGGGTGCGGGCGGTGTCGACGAGCGACTCGCCCTTGGCGCGGCTGCTCTCCGAGGCCGAGATGTTGATCACGTCGGCGCTCATGATTTTGCCGGCGTGCTCGAAGGAGGCCCGCGTCCGTGTGCTCGGCTCGGCGAAGAGCGTCACCACGGTGCGCCCCCGCAGCGTCGGCACCTTGCGGATCTCGCGCCCCAGCACCTCGCGCATCGCCTCCGCCGTCTCCATGACGCCCTCGATCTCGGCGCGGGTGAAGTCGTCGAGGTCGAGCACGTGGCGGCGGGGGGCGGCCGTCGGTGGGGGCCGCTCGGCGGCGGCGTGGACCTCGGAGCGGCTTTCGGTCATGGTCATACCGGGCTCCCTTCTCTCTCGCCGTGGCGGCCCCGCTCGGGGGTGTCGGCGATGACGACACCGTCGTCGCCGTCCACCTCGCGGACACGGACGCGGACGCCCTCGCCCCGCGACGTGGGGATGTTCTTGCCCACGTAGTCGGCGCGGATGGGCAGCTCTCGGTGGCCGCGGTCCACCAGAACCGCGAGCTGGATCTGCTTGGGGCGTCCGAAGTCCATCAACGCGTCCATGGCGGCGCGGATGCTGCGCCCGGTGTAGAGCACGTCGTCGATGAGGACGATGGTGGTGTTGGTGAGGTCGGCGGGGAGGTCGGTCTTGTGTAGCGGAGACCGGCGGCTGGAGAGATCGTCGCGGTAGAGCCCGATGTCGAGGGCCCCGACGGGAACCTCCGCGCCCTCGAAGTCCGCGACATGAGCGGCGAGGCGGCGGGCCAACGGCAGCCCGCGGGTCAGCACGCCCACGAAGAGCAGCCCTTCGGCGCCGTGGTTCCGCTCGACGATCTCGTGCGCGATCCGCACTAGGGCGCGGCGGATGTCCTCCGCGTCGAGGACTTCCTTCTCACGCACGGCGCGCCTCAAAAAGAAAAGCCTCCGGTCCAGGCCGGAGGCCTTTGTCAAACCGATATGGAGGAGCGCTGCTAAACGCTCGGGGCTTCAGATGCCGCATGCTTCCCTTGTCAGCCTCGCCGGACCGACTTAAAGGCGCGGAGCTTCTTTCTCTTACGGGGGCATGGTAGCACGCGGGGGCCGGGCGCGGAACCCCTCTGAGACCCTACGTAACCGAGCCGGTGGCGAGCAGCGCCTCGATTTCGGGGGGCGCGTAGCCCGCCGAGGCGAGGATGTCGTGGGTGAAGTCGCCGAGCTTTGGCTCCAGGCTCTCGATGACGGAGGGCGTGCCGCCGAACTTGGTCATCGGCGCGGCCTGGCGGGCACGGCCGCCCGAGGGGCGCTCGTAGTCGGCGAACGCGCCGCGGCTCTGGAAGTGGGGGTCGCCGGCGAGCTCGCCGATCTCGTAGACCGGCGCGACGCAGCAGTCGGTGGGCATAAGGTCCGCGGTCCACTCGTCGCGGGTGCGGGTGCGGAAGGTCGCGGCGAAGGCGGCGCGCATCTCCTCGATGCGGCCGTCGTCGTACTGATGGTCGATGAAGTCCTCGCGGCCCAGCGCGCGGCACAGGTTCGCATAGAATACGGCTCGACAGCGCCGACGCTGACGTACTTGCCGTCCTTGGTCTCGTAGGTGTCGTACCAAGCGTACTTGTGCAGCGTCATCTCGGAGCCGCGCGTGACGGGGACCCCGGTCTCGTGCTCCATTTCGAACCAGCGGTGGACGAGATTGAGCAAGCCGTCGGTGGCGCCGGCGTCGACGAACTGGCCGCGGCCGGTTCGGTCGCGGGCGACGATCGCCGCCAGGATGCCGATGACGCCCTGCATGCCCCCGCCGGCGGCGTCGCCGACGGTGCCCGCGGGATGGGGCTTGTGGTCCGGGTCGCCGTTCAACGCGGCGAGCCCGGCGAGCGCCTGGTAGTTGATGTCGTGGCCCGCGTAACCGGCGTAGGGACCCGTCGCGCCGTAGCCGGTCATCGAGCAGTAGACGAGGCGCGGGTTGACCTTCGCCATCGTCTCGTAGTCGATGCCGAGGCGCTTGGGCGTGCCCGGACGGAAGCCGACGCCCATCGCGTCCGCCGTGGCGGCGAGGCGGTAGAAGACGGCGCGGCCGGTCTCGCTCTTGAGGTCGAGGCCGATGACGCGGGTGTTGCGGCGCAGGCTGTAGGTCCGGGCGCCGTTGGCGGGTAGGGCGGCGCGGCGGGCCGCGCTCGGCGCGGGCTCGGCGACGCGTATGACGTCGGCGCCCATGTCGGCGAGGATGCGCGAGCAGTGCCCGCCGGGCCCCACGCGGGCCAAGTCGAGATACCGGACGCCTTCGAGCGCGCCTGCCACGCCGTCCCCGCCGCGGCCCTTAGCCGCGCTTTGGCAGTTGCGGAATCAGCCAGGAAAGGTAGGCGTCTTCGCTGCGGGTCTGCATGAAGAGCCGTCCCGTCCCGCTGTAGGAGGCGACGAGGCCCTCGCCGCTGAACAGGGTGGACTTGAGCCCGCCGACCTTCCGCACGTTGTAGTCGATGGTCGAGTCGAAGGCGACCATGTGGCCGGTGTCGATGGTGTAGCTCTGTCCGGGGTTCAGGGCGACCTCGTGGATACCGCCATAGCTGCTCAGAAATAGCTCGCCCATGCCGGAAGCCTTGAGCAAGAAGAGCCCCTCTTTGGAGAAGAAGCCCTTGGCGCCGCTCCACTTGGTGTCGATCTCGATGTCCGGCGACGACGCCATGTAGGAGCCCGATTGCACGAAGACCGTCTCGCCGTTGAGGCGCAGGTGCGCGATGTCGCCGGGCAGCGCGGGGGCGAGCATGACCTCCCCAGGGCCGTTCTGCGCCATGAACGTGTTCTGGAAGAAGCTCTCGCCGCCCACCACGGAGCGTTTCAGGCCGCCGAACAGCCCGCCGCGCGCCTCCGTCTTGATCTCCACGTTGTCCGACATCGCCACCATGGCGCCGGACTCGGCGACGATCGACTCGCCGCCCCGCAGCGCGATCTTGGCCATCGCGTACGACGGTCGGTACAGAATTTCGAACTCCATGCGTCCTCCTTGACGCCCCGCGCGGCGGCGTCTTGCGGTCTTGCCGCTCCGTTGAACTCCACCTTCCATTATGTACTATGCCGCCTACCGTGATACGCCGGTTGCCCCCCGCGAGTCCGCCGCCTATAGTGCGCTGCGTTCGTGGGGCCGCCCTTGTATGGCCCCTAATCGCCCGCCGTTCGGAGGAGAGACGTGCCCACACTACTCGAAGGAAAGATCGCGCTCGTCACCGGCGGCGGCGGCGGCATCGGACGCGCCACGGCGGGGATCTTCGCCCGCGAGGGCGCCAAGGTGGTCGTCGCCGACGTGCTCGAAGACGGCGGCGCGGAGACGGCCCGCATGATCGAGGACGCCGGCGGTGAGGCCTCGTTCGTGCGCTGCGACGTCACCGACCCCGCCTCCGTCGAGGCGCTCGTCAAGCGCGTCGTCGAGATCTACGGACGCCTCGACTGCGCCTTCAACAACGCCGGCATCGAGGGGGTCCCCTACCTCCGCGTCGCCGACAACGAGGTCGAGAACTTCGACCGCGTCATCGGCGTCAACCTGAAGGGCGTCTTCCTGTGCATGAAGTACGAACTACCGGTGATGCTGGAGCAGGGCGGCGGCGCGATCGTGAACACGGGCTCGTCGGCGGGGATCAGCGGCGTGCCCGGTCTGGCTATCTACAGCGCGTCGAAGGGCGGCGTCCTACAGATAACGAAGGCCGCAGCCGTGGAGTACGCGCGCAGCGGAATTCGCATCAACGCCGTCTGTCCCGGGGGCGTGGACACGCCGATGGTGGCCCGCCTCGCAGGGCAGGCGGTGCCCAGCTTCCGTGAGATGCTCCCGCCGCACCTGTCGCGGGGCCAAATCGGCGCGCCCAGCGAGATCGGCGAGGCGGTGGCCTGGCTCGCCTCCGATCAGGCGTCGTTCGTCACGGGCCACTGCATGTCCGTCGACGGCGGCCTCACCGCCCAGTAGCGTCTGGCCGCATCGGGCCGCGCGACCCGCGTCTCTCGACGCCCAAGGAGCAACGACATGGACTACAACTTCAACGGCAAGGCGGCGCTGGTGACTGGGGCCGCGTCGGGGATCGGGCTGGCCACGGCGCGGGGCTTCGCGCGCGAGGGCGCCGCCGTGATCCTCGCCGACATCAACGTCGAGGGCGGGGAGGCCGCCGCCGCGGCTATCGCCGCCGAGGGCGGCAAGGCCGCCTTTGTCGCCTGCGACGTGTCCGACGAGGCCCAGGTCGAGGCCGCCGTCGCCGCCGCCGTGGAGCACTACGGGCGCCTCGACTGCGCCTTCAACAACGCCGGCATCGAGCAGGGCGGCGTCCCCATCACCGAGCAGGAGCGCGGGACCTGGGACCGCTACCTCGCCATTAACCTCACCGGCGTGATGCTCTGCATGAAGCACGAGGTGCGGCAGATGAACCGCCAGGGAAGCGGCGCCATCGTCAACGCCTCCTCGATCCTCGGCGTCGTCGGCGCCCCCGGCACCCACGCCTACACCGCCACCAAGGCGGCCGTCGCCAACATCACCCGCAGCGTCGCCCTGGAGCAGATCGCCAACGGCATCCGCGTCAACGCCACCTGTCCCGCCGCCATCGACACGCCGATGAACGAGCGCACCATGCAGAGCGTTCCTCGCGAGTTCCTGGAGAACATGCAGCCCATCGGACGCATGGGCACCGCCGACGAGGTCGCCAACGCCGTCCTCTGGCTCTGCTCCGACGCTGCCTCCTACGTCACCGGCCACACCCTCTACCTCGACGGCGGCTTCCTGGCGCAGTAACGGGTCGCGGTCGGCGATGGTGGCTGGTAGACTGCGGCGCCACGCGCGAGTGCCCTTAGCTCCAGTTTGTGACGTCTTCAAGGCTCGCGTTGGCAGGGAGTTGGCGGGCACACCGGTTGGAGGAACTAGGTCAAGGCTACCGCAGGAGAGCCGTGAAACCGGCTTGCTCGAAGTTGTGGTCATGGGCCAGAGCTTCTGGAATGTGCAACTGTTCCATCAGGACGAAGCTCGCGCAGTCGGTCAGGCTCCATTCTTTATCTGATCGAGAAGAATACAGAGCGACTGCCGAATCAAACTGGGCGGCCGATTGCGGAACAATCTCCACCGCGGTGTTCTCGGTGAGTTCTTGCACGACCGCAAGGGCTTTGCTGCGCAGCTCTTGGCCGCCTACACCCACGAAGTTTAGGAATTCCACGAGCACCATCTGAGTGGTCACGATCCGAAAGGTGCCCAGTTGTGCAGTGACGGCCGTTGCCTTTCCATGGAGGCCATCGTGGGGATTCGACAGGGCTAGCCAGTAGCCGGTGTCGGCAAATAGCGTTCTCATTGGCCTGCTAGTTCTTAGGCCAACCGTAAAAGTAATGCTTGTAGTTCCGCGCCCCGTCAGACGGTAGGCTATCGTAGACAGCCTCGGGCACGGATTCGGAGATCTCCTTGAAGGTTACTAGAATGGACTCTCCGGTCAACGCCGGTAGTGAGGGCTCTTCGACGCTAACCATCTCCGCGATTTCCGGTGGCAGTTTGAGATTGTGCTTGCGCTCAAAGGCGGGGACATCGCCGTGGTCAGCGCGAAAGGCCGCCACAAGGTCCATCCCCATATTGCGGGCACTGAAGAGGTCGGACCTAGCTCTGTCCCATTGGGATAGGCGCAACAAGGCAAAGCCGCGATTGGCATAGGCTGCCTTGTCGGGTTTAATGCTCAACGCTTGGCTATAGTCTTGCATGGCACGGGCCAAGTCGCCCTTTCGCTCGTACGCAACGCCGCGATCGTTGTAGGCGTGGGTGATGTTAGGGTCCACGGCCAGAGCCTTGTCGAAGTCTCGTATGGCCCAGTCGAGGTTGCCTCTCTCCAAGTAGAGCGAGCCGCGGACGGCCAGGCCATACGCGTAGTCTGGTTGCAGATCTAGTGCTGTGTTCAAGTCCCGGAGCGCGAGGTCAACCTTGCCCTTCTTGATGAGGACCAAGCTCCGCAACCCGTAGGCATCCCCAAACTTTGGGTCTAGTGCTAGCGCCTTCCCGTAATCCCTCTCGGCGCTGTCGGTTTCACCTTTAGCGCTGTAAGAAGCACCGCGATTGAAATAGATGTGAGGATCTTCAGGGTTAAGAGCCAACGCCTCGCCGTAGCACTTAATGGCGTTATCATGGTCGCCTTTGAGAGAATAACTGATACCGATGTTGACGTGTGCGCTGGCGTTGCTGGCATCTAGAGAAATCGACTTCGCATAGTCCCGGATGGCATGGTCATAGAGGCCCAAGTGCTTTAGGGCGTGCCCGCGGCACATGTATGCGCTAGTGCTTTGGGGATGCAGCTCCAGCGCCTTGCTGTAGTCCTGAACAGCTCGCTCATAGTCCTGTTTTTTGTAGTAAACATTGCCGCGATTGCTATAAGCCTCATATTTTGGCTTGAAATCCAGCGCCTTATTGAGGTCGTGAAGCGCTAGGTCGAGATCGCCCGTGCTTTCATATGCAGCACCACGGTTTACGTAGGCTTCAACCATCCGAGGCTGGATCTCAATGGCCTTGGTATAGAGGATGATGGCTATTTTGTAGTCTTCCTCCTTGTGAAACGACAGGGCCACGTCGAACAGGACGCTATGGTCGCCACTTGGTTCAGGAGACTCAGCCCCGGCTGGGGGCAAAGAGTCAACAGCGACCGGAGGCGGGACCTCATAAATGGCCAGGCGCTGAGTCTCCAAGGACGGTATTTGGACGGGTTCTGTTACCATCGCTAGTCTCGCTGTGAGGCTTTGGCTACGGGCATGATGGCGCATTGTACAACACGAGGTGGCGCACCCTCGCCCATTGGCCCGCCCACTCCAATGCGGACCGGCCCAGCGGGTTGGGAACGTCGGCGGCTGGTAGACTGCGGCGCGCGATGTGGTTTGTCCGGGGCCCTTTTCCGCCGACCGATGATCTTGACACGGCGCGGCGTGTGCTGCTGGCGTACGAGGCGCCCGACGAGGCGCAGCGGGCGGTGCGCGAGCGGATGCTCGCCTTTATCGACGCCCACCCGGAGGACGCCCACCGCCGGACGTGCCTGCCGGGGCACCTCACCGGCTCCGCCTTGGTACTCGACCATGAGGAGCGGCGCGTCCTGCTCACCTATCACCGCAAACTAGGGCGCTGGCTGCAGCTCGGCGGGCATGCCGACGGCGACGCCAACCTCGCCGGCGTCGCGCTGCGGGAGGCGGTGGAAGAGAGCGGGATCGACGACCTCGCCATCGACCCCGCGCCGGTCGACCTCGACATTCACGTGATCCCGGCCCGCCCCGGCGAGCCGGAGCACCTGCACCTCGACACGCGCTTCCTCGTCCGCGCCGGTCCCGGAGCCGAGCCCCGCGTGAGCGAAGAGTCGCTCGACCTGCGCTGGTTCGCGCCGGGCGACCTTGCGGGCGTGGAGACCGACGACTCGGTGCGCCGTCTCTTCCGCATCGCGTTCGGCTAGGACTCGGCGCTTCTTGTCATCCCCTAGTCCCGCTGGTACGCTCGTTTCTGGTGACCGCTCCTGTGGGCCGCGCTCCGCGCCGCCGATCTCGTGGTCTACCGCCGCTGTCCGTCTACGCTGACCCAAGGAGGCGCCGTGCAGGTCTCAATCAACGCCTTTCTCCGAAACCCGCCGATCTCGGGGCGCTCGCACCAGCAGCTCTACGGCGAGTTCCTCGAAATGATGGAGTACGCCGACCAGAACGGCGTCGTGCGGGTCAGCCTCGCCGAGCACCACTTCGAGGACGACGGCTACCTGCCCTCGCAGTTCGTGATGGCGGGAGCGATCGCGGCGCGGACCAAGCACATCGAGATCTGGTTCGGCATCATGGTGCTGCCGCTGCATCATCCGTTGAGCGTGGCCGAGGATGGCGCGGTGCTCGATTGCCTGAGCGGGGGGCGCTTCACCCTTGGCGTCGCTGGCGGCTATCACCGCAAGGAGTTCGACGGCTTCGGCGTGCCCCGCAACGAGCGAGCGGCGCGCATGGACGAGTCCCTCGACATCATCCGCCGCTGCTGGGAGGACGAGGGCCCGTTCGACTACGACGGCCGCTTCTGGAAGCTGAAGGGGATCAAGGTGCGTCCCAGGCCGGTGCAGCAGCCGCGACCCAAGATCATGCTCGGCGGCAACAGCGAGGCCGCGGCGCGGCGCGCGGCACGCTACGCCGACGGCTTCATGCCGGTGGGCGCCAAGTGGTGGGCCCCCTATCGGGACGAGATGGTGAAGCTGGGCAAGGACCCGGGCCCTGAGCTTCCCCGTGCGCCGGAGCCGCACCCCTTCCACCTGCACGTGGCCCGCGACCCCGAGCGCGCCTGGGACGCCATCGCGCCGCACGCGCTCCACGAGTGGAACGCCTACGCGAAGTACAACGACGACGACCCGAACATGATGTTCTTCACCGCGCCGAACGCCGACATCTTGAAGGAGCGGGGCATCTACCGCGTGATGACGCCGGAGGAGTGCGCCGAGTTCTTGCTCCGGCAGCGGCAAGTGCTCGGTGACTATGCCTCGCTGAACCTCCGCCCCACGATGGGCGGGATGCCGGCCGAGCTTGGCCAGGAATGCCTGGAGCTCGTAGTCAACGAAGTGCTGCCCCGCGTCCGTGACGCCGACGTTGGCTAGGCGGGCCGGATAACCAGAAGAGGTAACTTGGCGAAGCGGGACCCAACCGACAATCCTGGAGAATTCCAGATAGGCTTGCTAAGCGGGCTTGGCATCAAGGGCGGCTTCTTTATGATCGCAGCCGCTCTGCTAATCGCTGGTCTCTTCACTCTCCTCCGGGGAAGTGATGACACGCCGGAGCCCATCGTACGGCCCCCACCGACGCCGACTACGCTCCCCGCGTCCCCCATGCCGACGAGCACTTCAACCCGACCGACGCCGGCGCCGCTTCCAACGCCGACGCCGCTAGTGAACAAGGAGTTGGCAGCAGTCGTTGCTAGCGTGCGTCCAACCGTTGTGAAGGTCTCAACCCGGTCTGGATCCGGCTCCGGCGTTATTGTGCAGGTCGACTCTGGTGGAAATGCGTTGGTCGTTACTAATCACCATGTCGTCGACGACGGTGGGGCCGTCACGGTGATCGTCGGAGACACGAATAGATACACAGCCGCCGTCCTCAGCTCCGACGGGGAGAAGGACCTTGCCATCCTCAAGATCTGCTGTGCACGTTTCCAAGCCGCCGGGCTGGCCGAATCAGGGGAACTGCCAGCCGGCACCACCGTGTTCGCGATGGGATACCCGCTAGGAATCAGCGAAGCGTCGGTGACTAGGGGAATCGTCTCCCGAGTCTACTTTGATGACGCTGTGAGGCGGTGGCTGGTCCAGACTGATACGCCGATCAACCCCGGCAACAGCGGCGGGCCCTTGTTCACCACGGACGGCAGAGTCGTCGGAATCAACACCTCCGCCGTTAGGGAGTCCAGAGGCCAACCAGTGGAGGGATTTGGTTTTGCCGTAGGTGCTGACACGGTCCGAGGAGCGATTCCAGGTTCGCAGATGGGGTCGGCAGCGACCGGGCCTACCGCGACGCCACGTCCGCCGCCCACTGCTACTCCAGTCCCAGCACCCACCACAATCCCGACACCGAGTCCGACACCGACACCGGTGGCAGTGCGAGAGTTAGCGGCGGAGAAGTTTGCGTTGGGAGACTTCGTTCGGGTAGGGGACGTGGTCGTGGGGGTGCTTGGTTGGCGCGAATGGGAAGGGGCCTTAAGGTCGTCTTTGTGGGGAGAGTCTCGTAAGCCTGATCCGGGATATACGTTTGTCATCGTCGACCTGACACTGGTAAACATGAGTGATGAGCCGATCGGGGTCACAGATTACCTTTCTAGAGTCGGCGTCTCAGGATCCTTTGAAATGGAGCTGAAAGATTCAGAGGACCGCACCTACACGCGCGAGGAGTTCTTTCTTGAGAGCCGGGACTTTGGGACACGGAGGGCGTTAGGTCTCGCCGATGATTACGCGGTTGCGCCCGGCGAACGCATTAGCGGCGAGGCGGGATTTGCGATACCCCTCGACGCCGAAGGGCTGGTATTCACCTTCGCTGGAGACCAAGGTAAGGCATTCTTTGCCCTCGGCGCGGGATCCGAATCGGTCGCTCCCCCGGTGAATATCCCTGGCCAGACCCAGAGCGCCGTCCATGTGGCGGGCGATACTGTGGAGACCGGTGTCGTGGCGTTGACCGTCCATGGCGTATCGTTCTCGGTCATGAACGCTGATCCCGGCTTCCGGATCGCAGTTGTCGACTTTTCTGTCAGGAATATCTCAGGCGAAGCTATCGAGGTAGCGGTTGGCTCTTATGGCCTATTCTCGATCTCGCTCTGGATCAAGGACTCCTTAGGCTTTGTTTACGGAACGCCCTACTTTGCCGACGAACTCACAGGCTCCCCAGCCCCTGAAGGTAATTTCGCGCCTGGAGAGCGGAAACGCGGCTCGATCGTCTTCGAAGTCCCTCGAGACGCGATGGGGCTCGTCTTTGTGTTCGATCCGCACTGGGCCGAAAAGTTCTTCATTGAGCTTCCCGACACCGAGGGGTAGACGCCTTACAATGACGACGCGCGTGTTCATAGCTGTCTGTGCCGCGCTCTTGGCCGTGGCCGCGTGCCGCGGCGCGCCTGAAGCAGACCCCGTGACCGTCGAGCCGACTCCCCGCCCGACGGCCACGGCTGTGCCCACGATCACGCCGCTTCCCACCCCAACACCAACGGCCACGGCTAAACCGACGCCGACGCCGCTCCCGACGCCCACACCGACGCCCACCTTGACGCCGACACCGACGTCCACCGCCACGCCGACGCCAGCCAGGATCCCCACGCGGACGCCAACGCCGGCACCGACATGGACGCCCGCGCCGACGTGGACACCCGCGCCGAGGCCAACGCGGCGTTTGACGCCGACGCCAACGCCGCGTCCGACGCCGACGCCAACGCCGCGTCCGACGGCGACCCCCACGATCACCCCCACGGCGAGGCCCCGTCCCAGCCCCACACCCACCACCGAGCAGACGCTGGTAGTCACCGTCGCCACCGTCCGGTCGAGCGTGGTGAAGATATCGACGCTGTCCAGTGTCGGCTCCGGCGTCATCATCGAGACCGACGCCGACGGCGGGGCGCTCGTCCTCACCGCGCACCAAGTCGTTGAAGACGGCACCGCCATTGTGGTGCTGGTCAACGACGCCGCGCTGCAAACCGGGGAGGTCGTCGGCGTCGACGCTACCAAGAACCTTGCGCTCCTCCGCATCTGCTGCTCGCAAGACTTCCGCGCCACGCCGCTTGGCGCCGACATCGCGCCGGCCGCGGGCGAAACGGTGTTTGCGATGGGGTATTCGCTGGGCGGCGACCGGGCGGCGGTCGACGAGACGGAAGTCACCGGCATAGAGTTCGACTCTGCGACGACGCGGTGGCTGGTCCGCACCGACTCCCCGATCGATCCCGATCATCGTGGCGGACCCCTGTTCACCTTGGACGGACGCGTCGCCGGGGTGCACGTCTCCGAGCCCGGCGCGGCGGCGGCGTCCGGCTTCGTCGTCTCGGCGGCCACGGTCCAGGACACCCTCCCCTTCCTCAGGGAGGGAAGCGCCGCACCCCTTCCCAGGCCGGCGGGGCCGACGGCCACCCCCGTCCCTATCCCCGATCCGCTCTCCCAGAGCGTGACGGAGTTCGGCCTTGGCGACCTCATCCGGTTGGGGGACCTGGTCGCGGTGGTGCTCGGGTGGAGAGAGCCGGAGCTGCCGGTCCACATCCGACCCAACCCCGACACCAAATACGTCGCCGTCGACCTCGCCTTGGTGAATGCCGGGGACCGGGACATATCGAGGCTCTTCACCATCCAGCTCAAGGCGTCGGCAAACCGGGTCTACGACCCCGACCGCAGGTGGGGAGAGTTCGCCAAGGGAGCCGAGCTTCCCGGCGAGGGCGTCATCAGCCCCGGCGAGCGCATCCGCAGCGAGGTCGCGTTCCAGATCGCCGCCGACGCGGAGGATCTCCTCCTTAGCTTTACCCTGCGCACCCTCGGCGGCCAAGAGGCCCTCATCGCGCTGGGGCCGCGGCCCAGGGCTATTGAGCCACCCGCTCTCATCCCAGGCGAAACGCCGCCCACCATCTTCGCCGCCGGCGAGCCCGTCCAGACCGGGGACGTGGAGTTGATCCTCCACGGCGCCCAGTCGCTCACCGAGGGCCTGCCTGTCCGCCCCGACTCCGGGTTCCGGTTCGTGGTCCTCGACCTATCGGTCAAAAACCTCTCGACTGGGGGGATTCAGATCGAGTCTGAGGTCCAGATGACGCTGAAGGACTCGCTCGGCTACATCTACGCCATCAGCCCGGCGACGTGGTCGGCCATCCGCTCGCCCGTCAACGGCTTCTTCGACGCCGAGCAGGTGAAACGGGGACTCATCGTCTTCGAAATCCCCCACGACGCCGACGGCCTTACCTTCATCTTCGAACCGCTCTTTGGGTTCGGCAAGGTCGTCATCGCCGTCGATCCCGACTAGGCGTCTGGCGGGGTCGTGGATGGGGTACGGTGGCGCCGGCGGTGGCCGCTCGGCGACAGGCCCCTGTTCGAGAGAGGTCCTTCCCATGCCCTTGCGGAAACAGTTGCTTGCCACGGCGGCGGTGCTCGCAGCGGTGCTGTTGGCGGCCGCGGCGTGCGAAGGAGCCTCACCTACCCCGGTACCCACGCAGACACCGACGGCGGTCAAACCGACTGCCACGGAGGCGGTCGTGGTCACCGCAACCCCGACACCGACACCGGTGGTGGTCACCGCAACCCCGACACCAACACCGGTGGTAGTCACCGCGACGCCCACGCCGACACCGGTCGTAATCACAGTGGTGGTCACCGCCACCCCCACGCCAAGGCCACCGGCGGCCACTGCAGCCCCGCTCCCGCCATCGGGCGCTCTCATCACCACGGACGACCTTCCTGAAAGATTCGAATACATACCACCGGATGAACTCGATCTCCAACCCGGGTCCTCCATCGACGAAACGCTGGTGATAGCCGACTCATTCGCTTTCGGCTCCTCAGAACCCTTCGAAGTACTCTTTGGCTTCACTACCATATTGTCCACCACCACCGACCGCATTGGCTTTGACGCCGAAATCAAAAACCCTGAATTATTTCTGAGTGGCTTTGAATTCGGATTGGCCGGTGACTCTCTGGCCGGCACCAGCATCGAATCCTGGGAAAAATCGAATCCCGATATCGCCGATCTGTCATCCCGCCTAACCATTGAAACCATCATTGACGGAGTGGACATCGCCTTTGACGTGATCGGCTTCCGCCGTGGCGACATTGGTGCCTACATATTCAAGATGTCCCTGCCCAATCAGCCGACGGACACTGACCTCGTCCGCTTTGCCCGTATCCTCGAGCATCGCCTCGCCAACGCGCCGACGCCTTCCCTTGCGCCGGTTAAGCCACGACTAGTCTTCTCAGACGTAAGCTGGGACAGCGTTCAGATCCAGAACGCGATCGTGCGGAAGATCGCCGAGCTTGGCTACGGCTACGAGACCGACTCCGTCTACGGCCACACGATTCCGCTGTTCGAGGCCCTGGTGCGAGGCGACACCAACATCACCATGGAGATCTGGCTCCCGAATCAGCGCGCGGCATATGAGGCGGCGCTCGCATCGGGAGCTATCGTCGACCTCGGCAAGAGCCTCGCGGACAACTGGCAGAGTGCCTTCATCATCCCGCGGTACACGAAGGACGCGAACCCGGGCTTGGTCAGCGTCGAAGACTTGAAAAAGCCCGAATACATGGAGCTTTTAGTGACGCCCGAAAGCGCTGGCAAGGCACGGGCGCTGGGCTGCGTCCGGGGGTGGTCGTGCGCATACGTCAACGAAGAGAAGCTCGTGGCCTACGGACTATCTGAATTCGTTTCGTTCCAAGACCCCGGCTCGAACGCGGCGCTCGATGCCGAGATCATTGCCGCTTACGAGGAGGGCGAGGACGTTCTCTTCTACTACTGGGGCCCCACTAAGCTCACCGACAGGCTGGAGAGAGAATACGGCGGCTATTACATTCTTGAAGAGCCGGAATACACCGACGCGTGCTGGGCGGCCGACAAGGGCTGCGCCTACGCGATCAGCGAGGTGTACATCGCGGTGCGCCACGAGCTAATCGAGGCGGCCCCCGACATCGTGGCATTGCTGCGCAACTGGGACTTCACCGGGCCGCTCTTCATCGCGGCGGCGAATTACCAAGCTGCGACCGACGCCTCCTAGACAAGGTCGCGGTATGGTGGCTGCGGAACACGGACGAGTGGAAGGAATGGGTCGCTCCCGGCGTTGCCGAGAAGGTACTCGCCGGACTTTAGGTCGTCGTGGGCGCGGCGTCCCGATAAGGTAGTATGGCGCCGGCGGAGCGCGCCGGTTTTCGATAGCGGTAGGAGGTCGTCATGGCGAAGGTGAGTGGGTCGTATTTGGTGGCGAAGGCGCTGCAGAACGAGGGCGTCGATACGCTGTTCTATCTGATGGGCGGGCCAATTTCGCCAATTATCTCAGAGGCGGAGAAGCTGGGTCTGACCTGCTACTACGTCCGCCACGAGCAGGCTGCGGCTATGGCGGCGCACGCTTATGCGCGCGCTACGGGCAAAACCGGCGTCTGCGTGACGACGGCGGGCCCCGGCACCGCCAACGCCATCACCGGCGTCGCCAACGCTCAGGCCGACGCGTGCCCCGTGATCTGCGTGGGCGGCTCCTCCTCGATCGAGGGGATCGGCGTCGAGGTCTTTCAGGAGATGGACCAGGTGCCGATGTTCAAGTCGGTCACCAAGCTGGCGATGAAGATGGACCTCACGCACCGCATCCCCGAATACCTGAGCATTGGCTTCCGCCATGCCCAAGACGGCTGCAAGGGTGCCGTCTATTTGGACGCTCCCGGCGACGTGCTGACGCGCCAGGTCGAGGAAGAGGAGGTCGCCTTCCCCGAGCGCTACCGGGTGAACGCCCGCGCCTACGGCGACCCCGCGCTGGTGCGGGACGCGGTCGGCGTGCTCGCCGGCGCGAAGAAGCCGCTCGTCATCACCGGCAGCGGCATCTTTTGGTCGGAGGCGGAGGCCGAGTTACGGGCCTTCGTCGAGGCCACGGGGATCCCGTTCTTCACCACGCCCCAGGGACGGGGTGCGATCTCCGAAGACCACGATCTCTTCTTCCCCGGCGCGCGCAGCGGCGCGTTCAAGGAGGCCGACGCGGTCTGCGTCGTCGGCACGCGGGCGAACGCGATGCTGTTCAACCTGCGCGCTCCCCGATTCAACGCCGACGCCAAGATCATCGAGATCAACGTCGATGGCAAAGAGCTTGGCCACAACCGCGCCGTCGACGTGGGAATCCTGGGCGACGCCCGCGCCGTCCTCGAACAACTGACGCAAGAGGCCGCAGGGCGCATCGACCCCGCCGCCTACGGCGAGTGGGTGGAGTCGCTCCGCGCCACCGACGCGGCGCGGGAGGAGCGCGCGCAAGACCTGCTCCACTCCGACGCCGACCCGATTCACCCGCTGCGCCTCTGCAGGGAGCTTCGGGAGGCGATGAGCCCCGACGACATCCTGGTGGTGGACGGCCACGAGACGCTCGGCTTCGCCCGCCACTCGATCCCCACCTTCCTGCCGCGCCACCGGCTCAACGCGGGCCCGCACGGCGTCATGGGCGTCGGCGTGCCCTTCGGACTCGGCGCGCAGGCCGCCAATCCCGACAAGCGCGTCGTCGTGCTCAGCGGCGACGGCGCCTTCGGGTGGAACGGCATGGAGATGGATACGGCGGTGCGCCACAACCTCAACATCAAGGTCGTCATCTGCAACAACGCCGGCTTCACCAGCCGGGGCTCCTACGGCAGCGTGGGGCGCGAGCTCGGCTGGCGGCGCTACGATCAGATGATGGCCGCCATCGGCTGCCACGGCGAGTGGGTGGAGAAGCCGGAGGACATCCGCGCCGCCATCGACCGCGCCTTCGCCGCCGACGGGCCGGCCGTCGTCAACGTCCGCACCGACCCCGCCGCCCGCGCCGGCTCCGCCATCGGCATGTAGCCTCGGCGGCGCCTAGACGGTGCGGGCTATGCCCGCGGCGCGGAGGTTTTCGAGGATCGTCTTCGTGGAGCGGGAGAGGTTGAGCGTGTAGAAATGCACGCCCTTCGCTCCCTGCTCCAGCAGCTCGCGGCACTGCTGGGTCGAGTAGTCGATACCCGCGGCGATGACTGCCTCCCGGTCGCCGGCGATGGGTTCGATACGGTCGAGGAGGCGTTGGGGGATCGACGCGCCGCAGAGCTCGGTGAAGCGCTTGATCTGGCTGACGTTGGTGATGGGCATAATGCCGGGGAGGACCGGCGCCTCGATGCCGGCGGCGCGCACCCGCTCGACGAAGCGGAAGAAGGCGTCGTTATCGAAGAAAAGCTGGGTCACGATGAAGTCGGCCCCGGCGTCGATCTTCCGCTTGAGGTGGTCGAGGTCGGCCTCCAGGCTCGGCGACTCGATGTGGCCTTCGGGATAGCCCGCGACGCCGATGGAGAAGCCCCACCGGGCGCGGATGCGGGCCACGAGCTCGTCGGCGTGGGCGAGGCCGTCGGGGTGCGGTGTAAACGACGCGTCTCCCTGGGGCGGGTCGCCGCGCAGCGCGAGGACGTTCTCGATGCCCCGCGTGTCGATGTCGTCCAGGACCGCGTCGATGTTGGCCTTGGACGCGCCGACGCAGGTCAGGTGCGCCATGCTCTCCAGGCCGAAGCGCGACTTGGCCATCTGGACCACGTCGAGGGTCTTGCGGTGGGTGCTCCCCCCCGCGCCCCAGGTCACCGAGACGTAGGCCGGTTCGAGGCTTCGCAGGCGCTCGACGGCACGGAGCAGCGCCTCCGCCGACTTATCGTCCTTCGGGGGAAAGAACTCGAAGGAGAAGCTGTGGCCCGACTGTGCGAGCTTATCCGCAATCTTCATTGTGTCTGCGTCTTCCGGCGGCTCGGCTGCCGCGCTAGAGCTTCTTGATGGCGGCAATCGCGTCGCGGGCCGCTTCGTAGTCCCGCGCCCCGCCTTTGAGGATGGGCGGCACGACGTAGAAGGCGTCGGCGCCGGCTTCCCGCAGCGCGCCGGCGATCTCGACCGCGGCGTCAGCGGGCGGGCGACCTTCCGCGATCTCATCCACGAGGCGCGGCGGCGGGTCGCCGAATACCAGCCCGTCCCGCGTCAGCAATTGCACTCCCCAGAATACCGGAGGCGCCAACGGCGCGCCCGCGAGCGATTCATAGCAGTCGAGGAAGTCGCGGCGCGGGGCGGGGTCGTACATGGGCTGCGCGATGATGAACTCCGCGCCTGCTTCGACCTTCCGTTGGGCCAGCGCCGCCTCGGCCTCGGCGCCCTTGCTCAGGTCGATAGCCGCGCCCGCGCAGAGCTGCGTCGGCGCGGCCAGCTTCAGGCCCTTAAAGTCGCGGCCTTCGTTCATGGCGCGGATGTCGGCCAGCAGGCCGGTGGGGGTGATGTCTCGAACCGCCCGCGTCCGCGTCAAGTCCTTGGCGGTGAGCTCGTCCCCGTAGAGGACCAGGACGTTCTCGAGGCCGAGGGCCTGCGCGCCGAGCAGGTGCATCTGGAAGGCGAGGCGGTTCATGTCACGAGTGGCGAGGCTGAAGATGGCGTCGATTCCCGCGACGCGCCGGACCGAGGCAGCGGCGGCTACGGAGTCCATGCGCACCGAGCGTCCTGGACTGTAGGCGGCGCAGACGAAGTCGGCCTCGATGCCCGTCAGCGCGGCGGCGAACGACGGATCGCCGGAGCGCGGCGGCGAGCAGTCCATCGCGACGAGCGGCCTCGCGCCCTTACGCGCGTAGGCGCTCGTTACCGACGCCATTCGCTCTCCGCCATCGGCCTGTCTCCCCTTGTCCTGTAGCTCGCGTCCGCCGTCCATCTGGAATGGGCCGCATCTTACCATCGGAGACCTTTGTACAAGGGAGCCGCGGGAGGGAGCAGCGCCCTCCGGCGCGCTCGCGCGCCTGGTGGCGCGCGCCCTCTCTCAGTCTCCCCCAGAGGGGGAGAGGCCAGAGGGCGCCCACAAGGGGCGCCCCTACGGGAGGGGATAGATTCCCGCAAGCACGGGAGTGACGGATTTGGACAGGGCAGGCAAGGGTCTCCAGAGGGAGAGGGGGCAAGGCTCCGTCGGGGCCGTGCTATACTTCGCCACTCTCGATGGCGGGAACGGAGGCGGCGTTTTGGCGGACGTCGTGATCGTGGTGGACATGGTGCGGGGCTTCCTCGAAGAAGGCTACCCGCTCTCCTGCGGCGAGGCAGCGCGCCGTGTGATCGACCCCGTCGGGGCGCTGATTGAGGAGAGGCTCGGCGAGGGCGACACCGTCCTCTTCACCTGCGACGCCCACGAGCCGTCGGACCCGGAGATCGCCCTTGGCGTCTTTCCGGCACACTGCATGAAGGGCTCCGTCGAAGCGGAGATCGTCCCTGAATTGCAGGGCCTCGTGCCGCGGGGCGAGGTGTTCGAGAAGCACGCCTACAGCGGCTTCACCAACCCGGCACTCGACGCCCGCGTCCGCGCGCTCGACCCCGGGCGCGTGACCATCGTGGGCGTCTGCACCGACGTCTGCGTCCTGCACACCGCGGCGGACGCCTTCTACCGCGGCTACCGGATCGAGACGCCCGAGGCATGCGTGGCGAGCTTCACCGAAGAGAACCACGCCTTCGGGCTCAAGCACCTACGGGAGAGCCTGGGCGCCCGCGAGCCTGGGGTATAGTGCGGAGACCATGAACCAAGAGCCGGACAGACGCAAGCGCTCCCTGCCCACGTTCAAGAGACTGGCCTTCGAATACCTCGTCATGCTCGCAGTGACTATGGCGGCCTTCTATGTCACTGGTGGCTATCTTCTCGTTGCCCTCTTGGCCGCGTTGGTCGCGATGATCGGGCTGCGCATGACGCGGCCCAAGCGCACGGACTGATCGCGGTCTCGCAATCCGCCCGTCACGCCGGCGGGCGCATCCGAAGTCATGGCTACCACCCTGACGGGGTGTGCCAGTGGTCGATCGAGCTTACTTCGCCGAGGGACTTGCGCGTCGTCGGTCCGAACCTGCCGCGCGGGTAGCCCAGAGGTATGCAGTAGACGACCTGCGCGTTATCGGGGATGCCGAACAGGGCGTGCACCCTCTCCTCCACGGTGGGGTGCAGCGTGGCGATCGTCCCGCCGATGCCCAGGGACCGGGCGGCGAGCAGCAGGTTCTGGGCCGCCGGGACCACGGAGTTCAAAGCGCCGGGGCCGCGAGCGGTGGCGCACAGCAGAACCATAACCGGCGAGTCGCCGAATTCGTCGGCGAGCCGCATCGCCGAGCGGCGAACGGGGGTGTCCGGCATGTCATGGGGCCCCATGATGCCTTCGTCACGACGCTTGGCCCACCAGGCTTCCCTGTACAGGTCGCCGAGCCTGCTTCTCAGCGCGGGGTCTCGCACAACGAGGAAACGCCACGGCTGTGTATTGCCGCCGCTGGGCGCCCTGATCGCCGCGTCCAGTACGGCGCGCAGGTCTTCGTCGGGAATCGGGTCCGGCCTCAGGCGGCGTATCGCCCGCTGCGTAAATATCGCTTCGCCCAGAGGCATGTTCAGCCTGTCGGCGGTGTTCGTAGTGTCCACTGGTGCTTCCTCTTCTAAAGTGGTGTCTGCGGCTTCCCCACCCCAAGGTTCTGGGGAAGCCTTACTCGCAGTCGGGAAAGGGGCCGGAGGGCTGGGGGCACGCGAATGCGGGGGGTTGCTTGGGTGTGTGCGGCGTCCTGTTGCCGCTCTGGGAGCGTCATTGTACACTCGCCGCAGCTTGCTCAGGAGGGCCTTCGCCCCATGCCGGACTCGCTCCTCGATATGACGGGCCGCGTCGCCATCGTCACCGGCGGCGGGACGGGAATCGGCCGCGCCATCGCCCACGTCTTCGCCGCCCACGGCGCGCGTGTCGTCCTGGCGAGCCGCAAGGTGGAGAACCTGGAGCGCGTGGCGTCGGAGCTGCGGGAGGCGGGCCACACCGCGCTCGTCGTGCCCACCGACGTGCGCGACCGCGCCTCCGTCGAGGGGATGGTCGAGCGGACCGTCGAGGCCCACGGGCGGCTCGACGTGCTGGTGAACAACGCCGGAGGGAACCACCGTGTCGCCGCGGCGGAGGTCACCGACTCGATTTGGGACCGCATGGTGAACCTGAACCTGCGCGGCCCGTTCCTCTGTTCCCAAACAGCCTTCCCGGTGATGTCGAAGCAGGGCGGCGGGGTCATTGTCAACATCTCGTCGTCGGCGGCCAACTCCGGCGCGCGAGAGTTTATGCCCTACGGTTCGGCCAAGGCCGGCCTTCAACAGATGACGCGGATGCTGGCCGCCGAGTGGGCGGAGTACGGCATCCGGGTGAACTGCGTGGCCGCGGGCAGCACCAAGACCGAAGGCTTCATCCGGGGGCGCGTCCTCGCGGGGCTCGATCCCGACGCGGCCGTCGCCGGCAACGCGATGGGCCGTCCCGGACGCCCCGAGGAGATCGCCCACCCGGTGCTCTTCCTGGCCTCCGACGCGGCCTCCTTCATGACGGGGGAGACCATCATGGTCACCGGCGGCTCGCGGGCCGGTTAGCGGCCCTCTCTCAGTCTCTCCCAGAGGGAGACCCTTGCGTAACCCGGCGGGCGGGCTTCAGCAAGGTCGCGCGGCCCCCGCCTCCCCCGCCCTCTCTCAATCTCCCCCAGAGGGGGAGAGGTTTAAGTGAATGCCACCTCCGCTCCCCCGCCAGGACCCTAGTCGGTTTTGCAAAGGTCTCCAGCGGGGGAGAGGTTTAGCTCGCGGTCGTCCGCGCCGTTCCTCAGGCTGAACTCCACGCGCAGGGCCTTCCGCGCGCCGTCGCGGATCTTGGCCCGCTCGCCGATGCGGTGTCCCACCACCCAGATGATCTCGCCGTCCGCCACGAGCAGGGGCGCGCCGTCGCGCTCGGCGCGCGGGACCTTGGCGTCGACGAAGAAGTCCTGCAGCGACTTGGCCTCGCGCATGCCCAGAGGCTGGAAGCGGTCGCCGCGCCGGCGGGTGCGCACGATGAGGTCGCGGGCGGCGTCGGGATCGAGGTGGGCAGCGTAGCGGCCGTTGGGGAAGGGTTCACTCGTCGGGACGATGTGCCCCTCGATACGCCAAGGGCCGGCGGCGCTTGCGCCCGGCAGGGTCAGGGAGCGCGGTTCGAGCGGCGCCGCGGACGCTGGGGGCGGCCCCGCGCGCAGCACGAGATCCGCCGCTTCGGCGTAGGCGGCCACGCCGCCGGGGAGGTCGGCCCGCCGCCCCGAAGCGCCCGCGCTCAGCGTGTCCAAGGCGTCGAGATGCCGCGAACCGATGCCCCGCAGATCGGGGACGATCTCCCGCAGAGCCTCGCGGAGGACGTAGGCCCGCAGCGCGGGGTGCTGTGCCGCGAGCGCGGCCCGCGGCAGCGCGACGGCGTCGCCGCGAGTCGAGGCGTTCGCCGTCAGCCAGTCGCGGGCCTGGCTTTCCAGATAGTCGACGGCTTGCGCGGCAAGTTCGGCGGACCGGGCGGCGTTCCCGCCCGCGCCCGCGTTGATCTGCTGCAGGACGGGGATCACGTCGTGCCGGATGCGGTTGCGCGCGAAGTCGAGGGAAGCGTTGGAGCTATCGAGGCGGGGCCTGAGCTCCCGCGCCGCGCAGTAGGCTTCGGTGTCGGCACGCGTCAGGCCGAGCAGGGGGCGCCCCACGCGGACCTCGCCCTCGGGCGACCGCCACGAGGTGAGCGGCCGCATGCCGCCGAGCCCGGCGAGGCCTGCCCCGCGCGTCAAGTGGAGCAGCACCGTCTCGACCTGATCGTCGGCGGTGTGGGCCACGAGCACGGGCCCCGCGCCGCGGCGGCGGGCAATCCGCGCGAAGAAGTCGTAGCGAGCGGCTCGGCCCGCCTCCTCCAGCGAGCGCCGCGACTCCTTGGCCAGCGCGGCTACGTCGGCGCATTCGACGTCGAGGCCGACGCCGAGCCGCTCGCAGAGGCCGGCCACATAGGCCGCGTCGGCGCGGCTCTCTTCACCGCGCAGGCCGTGGTCGAGGTGGGCAGCGCGCGCCTCGACGCCGGTCTCGTCCTGCAGCGCCGCCACGGCGTCGAGGAGGCAGACGGAATCGGGGCCGCCGGAGACGCCAACGAGCGCGCGTCTGCTATCGGCGAGCGCGGCGTGCTCGTGAAAGAACGCCCGCAAGGCGCGGTGGACGCGGCGGACGGGGCCGCCCTCTTGCTTCATCGCGTCCTCCGCCTTCGTCAGTTGCGGGCGCGCTTGCCGCGGCGCTTCGATGGCGGCGCGAGCACGATCCGCGAGCGGTGGACGGCCGTCGGCACGCCGACTCCAAGAGCGGCGGCCACTTGCTCGGGGCGTCCGCTCGCCTCGGGGTCGGTCTGCAGCAGCATCCCGATCGTGGCCTCGCCGGTGCCGGTCTCCTCGAGCCACAGGTCGTGGACCTGCTTGCGGAGGTCGTAGCGCCGCACCTCTTTCTCTCGTTGGTGTTCCCAAGGCAGCGTCTCCGCCTCCAATAGGCCGTCGATGGCCTGTTCCAACTGCTCCGGGGAGCCGGGCCCGCCGTTCTCCGTGAAGGGCACGGTGACGAGGTACTCGGACTCGCGGACCAGCGATTGGAGCGATGGGGAGTCTATCCCGATCTCCTCGGTCCCGTAGACGTGGAGGTCGGGGAGCAGTTGGGGCTCGATGCGCTTCAGTAAGTAGAAGCCGGAGAGGCGGCGCTTCAGGTATATGTCGAGCAACTCTCCCTCGCTGGTGACGCCGACGGGGAGCGCCGCGGCGATGGAGATGCGGGGGCGCGGGCTGCGCCCTTCGGAGTGGGCGATGGGGACGCCGGCGCGCCTAAAGAGCAGGCGCCACAGGCGGATCATGTCCAAGTGCGCCAGGTATTGCAGCGCGCCCGACCGTCCGTAGCTAACTCTGAGGCGTTGGACTGCCATCGGGGGGCCTCGTCACTAGAATCTTCTCGATCTTCACGCCGTCCATCTCACTGACGGTCAGGCGGAGGCCGCCGGCGCGGACCTGCTCGCCATCGCGGGGGATGCGCCCCAAGGTGGCGAGGACGAAGCCGGCGAGCGTCTCGTAGCCTTCCTCGTCGGGGAGGCCGAGGTGCAGCCGTTCGTTGGCCTCGTCGACGCGCATGCCGGCGTCGACCTGGAAGGTGCGCTCGTCGATGGTCTCGACCTCCTGCTCCGAGTCCTCGTCCGCGTCGACGATCTTGCCCACGACCTCGCCGACGATCTGCTTCACGGTGAGCAGGCCGGCGATGACTCCGAACTCGTCGATCAGCATGACCATCTGCGCGCCTTGGGCCCGCATCTCGACGAAGAGGTCGTCGATGTGCTTCGTCTCGGGATAGAAATAGGGCTCGCGGACTAGGGGCGCGATGGGGTCGTCGTCGGTTAAGGCGCGCTCGCTGTAGGCCCGGAGCACGTCTTTGGACGAGAGCGTGCCCACCACGTTGTCCGGCTCCGATTCGTAGATGGGGAAGCGGGTGTGGGACTCCTCGGCGTAGACCTGCAGGAAGTCCGCGAAGGTCGCGTCCTTGGAGAGGAAGACGATATCGGGGCGCGGAGTCATGATCTCGCGGGCCTGCAGGTCGCCGAACCCGAACGCTCGGTGGATGAACTCCGCCTCCGTCTGCTCGACCTCGCCCTCGGTGGTCCCGACGCGGACTAGGGTGCGCAGTTCCTCCTCGCTAATGGAGGGGACCTCGCCACGGGGCGTGGAGAAGGGGCGGGTGATCCCCGCGCTAACCTTCTGAAGGACCGCCGCCAGCGGGAAGAGGACCCACTGCGCCACTTCCAGCGGACGCAGGAAGAGGAAGAGCAACTGCTCGGGGTAGCGGGCCGCGATGGTCTTGGGGACGGCCTCGCCGATGATCACGATGCCCACGGTGGTGACGACGGTGGCAATGATGACGCCGAGGCCGCGCGAGCCGCCGATCAGGTCGAAGGCGAGGGCGGTGGCGATGGAGGCGAGGGCCAGGTTGACCGAGTTATTCCCCAGGAGGACCGTCGAAAGGAAGCGCTCCGGGTTGTCCTTCAGGCGGGCGAGACGGTCGGAGCGGGGAACACCGGTCTCGCGGAGCTGGGCGACGCGGATACGTTGCAGGGCGAAGAAGGCGGTCTCTGAGCTAGAGAAGAAAGCGGAGAGGGCCAGAAACAGGACCAGCAGAACGACCGTTACTTCGATTTCCATCGCAGGCGCAGCCTGGGCTTTCGCGGCCCGGCGCCCCCGGAGCCCTCCCCGATTCGAGTACGCCCCGCATCGTACCAGATTGGGACGCCGCGCTCCAATGGGACGGGGTCAACGCGCGGTATAGCCCCCGTCGACGACGAGGACGTGGCCGGTGACGAAGGAGGCCTCGTCGGAGGCGAGGTAGAGCACGGCGTTGACGATGTCGTCGGCGGTCCCCACCCGCCCCAGCGGGATGCCCGCCGCCATGTTCGCGGTGAGCCGCCGCCGGTCTTCCTCCGCGCTCCGGGCGACCTCGCCTTGGGCGGTGAAGACGTTGGTGTATCCAGGGGCGACGGCGTTGACGCGGATGCCCGCCGGCGCGAGTTGCGAGGCAAGGGTGCGGGTGAAGGCGACCAGCCCACCCTTGGACGCGGCGTAGGAGACGGCCCCGATGGCGACGAGTCCGGCGAAGGAGGCGGTGTTCACGATCGCGCCGCCGCCGCCGCGCATGTGGGGGACGACGGCCTTGGCGGTGAGGAACATCCCCTTCAGGTTGGTGTCGAGGATGTGGTCCCAGTCCTCCTGGGGAACATCCTCGATGGGCGTTTGGCGGTGCGGCGAGGGCCTTCCCGCGTTGTTGAACAGGATGTCGAGGCGCCCGAACCGCTCCGCCGCCGCGTCGACGGCGGCCCGCACCCGCGCCTCATCCCGGACGTCGGCGGCGGCGAAGAGCGCCTCGCCGCCGGCCTCCTCGACGGCGCGCACCGTGGCGAGTCCGCCCTCCTCGGCAACGTCGAGCAGCCCGACCTTCGCTCCCTCGCGGGCGAAGCGGAGCGCGGCGGCGCGTCCGAACCCCGACGCCCCGCCGGTGATGAAGGCGACCTTCCCTTCCAACCGTCCCATGGAACGGGCCCCTTGCGCTCGCTACTGGGCGGTGAACCCGCCGTCGACGACCAGGCTGTGGCCGGTAACGAACGAGGCCTCGTCGGAGGCGAGATAGAGGACGGCGTTGGCGATGTCGGTGGGTTCCCCATACCGTCCGATGGGGGTGACCGATGCGTAGCGCTCCAACGATTTCTGCTGCGTCTCCTCGTCGGTCCCCCGGTGTACGCCGCGGAGCATCGGGGTGTTGATGAACCCCGGGGCGACGGCGTTGACACGGATGTTGTCCTTGGCGAGCTCGAGGGCCATCATCTTGGTCATCACGTGGACGCCGCCCTTGGAGCCGCTGTAGCCGGGGTTCGCCATGCCCACGAGCCCCGCGATCGACGCCGTGTTCACGATCGCGCCGCCGCCGGCCTCGCGCATGGCCCGCGCCGCGTACTTGGCCACGAGGAAGACGCCGCGCAGGTTGACGGCGATGACCTTGTCGAACTCCTCCGGCTCCATCGAGTCGAGGTTCGACTGCCCCGCTCGGTAGGCGCCGCTGATCCCCGCGTTGTTGAAGAGCACGTGGAGCGCGCCGAAGCGCTCCGCAGCGGCGGCGACGCAGGCCTCCGCTCCCTCAGCCGTGGAGACGTCGCTCTTGAAGAAGAATGCGTCGCCGCCTGCCTCGCCGATCTGCGCGACCGTCTTCTGGCCGCCGACCTCGTCGAGGTCGCAGACGCAGACCTTCGCGCCCTCCTCCGCCAAGCGGACGGCGGTTGCGGCGCCTAGGCCGGACGCTCCGCCGGTCACCAGCGCCACCTTGTCCTTCATACGCATCAGACGCCTCCTTGTTCGTTGCTCCCGCGCCGTTCTAGGCGGGCTTGCGGGCCAGGATGAGTGAGTTCGGCGCGTCGTGGTAGATGTCTTCGAGTCCCGCCGCCGTCATCCAGTCCATGATCTCCCGCAGAGCGTAGCAGCGCCCGCCCCGCGTGTGTAGCAGCATGTTGACCGCGAAGACGGCCCCGAACTCAGGGCCGGCGAGGCCCGGCTCCATGATCACATCGCGCACCGCGACGCGCCCTCCCGGTGGGGCCGCCCGCGCGACGCGCTGGAAGAGGACCGCGTTCTCCTCGGGCGGCTGCCCGTGGAGGATGTTGGACATGAAGATGAAGTCGTGGCCGGGAGGAAGCTCGTCGAGCAGGAAGTCGCCTTCGACGACCGCGACGCGGTCCGCGAGGCCCCACGCCTCGACGTTCTCGCGCGCCAGGGCCGCCGCCTTGGGCAGCTCGAAGACCGAGGCGCGCAGGTGGGGATTGTCGCGGGCGAAGCTCAGCGCGTAGGCCCCCGCGCCGCCGCCCACGTCGAGCACCGCGCCGTGCTCGGTCAGCGGCAGCGCCTTCGCCAAGGCGGGCGCGATGAGGACCGCGTCGCGGTGCAGTCCGCGCAGTAGCCGCTCGGCCACCTCGTCGCCCTGCCCTTCCTGGAAGACGGAATCGCCGACGGCGGGCTCGCCGTGAAGCAGCGTCTCCCCCAGCCGGCCCCACATGTCCCAGCACAGGTCGTCGACGACGAGTTGATCCCCCGCGTAGTCGGGCCGTCCCGGCACGAGATAGCGGTCGGCGTCCTCCGTGTTCACGTAGGTCTGCCCACGCTTGGCGAGGAGGCCGAGCGCGGTCAGCGCGTCAAGCAGGATGCGGAAGGCCCTGGCGTCGCCGCCCGCTTCCTCAGCGGCGCGCGCCGCTGTCGAGGGGCGCAGCGCGAGCCGTCCGAACACGTTCAGGTTGACCGCCGTGGTGACGATCTTGTGCCGCCAGTGGCTCCCCGGCGAGAGGAGTGACGGCAGGCCGCTTCGATCCGGCGCTTCGGGCTGATGCTCCTCGCTGTCGATGGTCCGTCCCTCTTTGGCCTACGCCGCCGCCGCGTCGGCCACGGCTTGGTAGACCGCTTCGTAGCCCTCCACCATGCGGCGGATGGGGAACTGCTCCTCGACCCAGGCCCGGCAGGCGCGGCGGTCGATCTCGCCCAAGCGCCCGATGGCCCGGACGGCCTCGTCCTCGGTCTCGACGAGGAAGCCGCTCCGGCCGTCTGCGATCACTTCGGGCATCGCACCCTTTGGATAGGCGATGACCGGCGTGCCCACGGCCATGGCCTCGGCCACGGCGAGGCCGAAGGGCTCCTCCCACTGCAAGGGGAAGAGGAAGCCCTTCGCTCGGCCTACCAGCTTCAGCACCTCGTCGTTGGACAGGTGCGCGGCGTGGCTGACGCGGTCGCCGTCGACGTGGGGCTCGACCTCCTCGCGGTAGTACCGCTCCGCCCAGGGAAGCTGCGGCGGGGCGTGGCCCACGATGACGAGCCGCTCACCGGCGGCCTTGGCGATGCGAATGGCGTCGGCGATGCCCTTGTTGGGGGCGATGCGCCCCACGATGACGAGGAAGTCCTCCCCCTCCGCGCCGAATGGCGTGGCGTCCACGTCGATACCGTTGGGGACGACGGGGAGGCCGGGCTCGCCCAGGTTCTCGGCCTGCCGCCGGCTGATGCAGACGGGGTGGACGTTAGGGAAGTTGGCCCGGTAGTAGTCGTGCAGCTCCCGCTCGATGTAGGCGTAGGTCAGAATCGTCGGGGTGCGGGTGAACGGCGAGAAGTACGCCGCCAGCGTCGGCCAGTGGCCGTGGATGACGTCGAAGTCGCCGCCACGGCGGTAGAGGTTATAGGTGTTGCGGGTCTCCATCTCCTTATCGACGTAGGTGGTGCAGTCCTCGTCGTAGGAGGTGGCGACGTCGACGACGGAGTGGAGGTCGGCGCTGACGCGGGAGTCGCCGGAGGCGAAGAGATCGACCTGATGTCCGCGCGCGACGAGCCCCTCGACGAGGTGGTAGACCATGAGCTCGGTGCCGCCGTGGCTTCTGGGCGGCACCGAGAGGTAGGTGCTGGTGATCTGGGCGACGCGCATACCTGGCGCGCCGGGGGTTACGCCGGCTCCTCGACTTCGAGGTCGCCGCCCTCGACGCGCACCTTGAAGCAGGCGAGCCTGCCGCTGGCGGGGGGGATGAGCGCCTCGCCGGTGGTCACGTCGTAGTCTCCGGCGTGCCACGGACACTGGAGCGAGGTCCCTTCGAGGAAACCTTCCTCCAGCGGGCCGCCCATGTGCTCGCAGACCGCGGAGAAGGCGTAGAACGCGCCGTCGACGTTGGCGATGGCGACACGCGCGCCGGCGACATCGACGCCGATCACTTCTCCTTCAGGAACATCGGCGACCTTGGCCACCTTCACGAAATTGCCCATCGGGCGAACCTCCAGGATGGTCGGAATTGTGCGTGCCGCAAATTATAGCAGCGCCCCGCGCGTGGACTCTGCCGGCAAGTAGGCGGTGCCTTGCTGCTCACTCAACGTGACACAGGAGTGGGCCTTGTATACTGCCCGCGGAGGGCGGCATGCCGTTTGACGATCTGGTACACGTAATCGAAACGCTGAAGGAGCGCATCGGAGCGCATCGTCAGAGCCTACAGTCCAATGAGACGCGCACGCGGATGGCCCTGATTGATCCACTGCTGCGAGCGCTGGGCTGGGACACAGAGGACCCGGCGCTGGTGCTGCCGGAGTACGAACTCGACACAAGCAGAGATACAAATCGGCGGGCCGACTATGCGCTGCTGGGCGCCGAGAGCAAGCCGGCTGCAGTCATCGAGGCCAAGAAGCTTGGGGCGCCGCTGGCGAACTACTTGGACCAGATGCTCAACTATGCCAATAGATCGGGGATCCGCTACGCGGGCGTGACTGACGGCAATCACTGGGAGATTTACACGGTATTTGACCCCAAGCCGCTTGAAGAACGCCGCTTGTTACAAGTGTCCGTGGCGAACGACGCGCCCCACGAGTGTGCGTTGAAGCTTCTCTTGCTCTGGCGGCCGAACTTGGCGTCGGGCCAGCCTGTTCAGCCGAGCGCGCCGGTTCTTGCTGATTCGATGGGACAGGAGCCGCCGCCGTCCGTTCCCGAACCTTCGCCGGAGCCTGTCTCTCCGCCGTCGTCGGCGGGCTGGGTCGCGCTCACGGAGCTAGACACTCCGGCGGGCGCTCCGGCCCCGTTGTCTATTCGATTTGCGGATGGGCAAGAAGCATCCACTACAAAGTCGTGGCGTTCGCTGCTTGTGGAAACTGGACTATGGTTGGATCGCAGGGGCTTGATCCCTCCCGACTCTTCCATTCCTTCGGGCCGCAAGCGTTACGTCCTGCATCCCAGCCCGGTTCAACCTACTGGGAATAAGTTCGCATCCCCCGTTCACCTACCCAAATCCGGGACGTATCTGGAGACTCACGGCTCCGCCCACGGGGTGGTCAATCGCGCTCACAAACTCCTCAAGGCCTTTGGCCAGGATCCCGCGCAAGTCTACGTGCGGCCCAGGGCGTAGAGCACCGCGCGCCCCTGGCGTGGGGAGGGCGGGTCGAGCCTCTATTGGAGGGGCGACGGCCCTCTAGGGACGGCTTCCTTCGCGCGGCATGCTCGTCGCCCCACCACGCCCCCTCTCCCAGCGGAGACCTTTGCGGAACTCGGCGGGCGGGCTTCAGCAAGGTCGCGCGGCCCCCACCTCCCCCCGCCCTCACCCCAACCCTCTCTCGGCGGGAGAGGGTGTAAGAAGGGAGGGCGCCCACAAGGGGCGCCCCTACGGGAGGGATGGATTCTCCTTTTCGCGGGAATGACGGATATGTGCGGGTTTTGCAGAGGTTTCCGTTGGGAGAGTGAGGTCAAGACCCCACCCCACATTGAGGCGCTAGCCGCGCAGGGCGCGGATGATGGCGTCGCGCTCGGCGGGGTCGGTGGGCTGGTGGAGGTGGGTGACGGCGCCGGCGACGCGCGTGGCGACGGGTAGGCCGTCCTGGTAGACGACGCGGTTGCCGGCGACGGAGGGGACGCGCTCGCCAGGGGTGATGATCCCGGTGAGGTTGAGCGGATCGGCGCCGGAGAGGGGGATCATGGCGCCGTCGCCGTCTTTGCGGCGGACGGCGCGGAGCGCGTCGACGGCTTCGGGCAGGGCGTACTGCTCGCCGGAGAACTCGGAGACGAAGCGCCCGCCGCGAATCTCGCCTCGGGCCTCCATCCTGCGCCAGACTCGCAGGAGGTCGCGCCAGGGGGGCAACCCGGTCTCGCGCTGGGCGACCTTGTGAAACACGACGCCGTAGCGCTGGAGCAACTGGCGGCCCCAGAGCTCGGCGATGTCGAGCGGGCCGGGGGCACCATCGGAATCCGGCGCGGCGTGCTCGTCGCGGAAGAGCGCCCAGCGCCCGCTCATGTCGGGCGGAACGACGGGCTGACCCGGCCCAGTCCATGGCGTGCGGCGCGCCCGGCGATTCGAGCCGGCCCGCGGCGAGATCAGGCCCCGAAGGCCGCCGAAGCCGTCGCCGGTGATCAGTCCGGCGTTGACGAGCTGCCCGAGCGCGGTCCGTACCTCGGAGTTGAGCCGATGGGTCGCCTTGCTGAGGTCTTGGGCGAAGCTGGGCCCGCGCCACTTCACATAGTCCAAGATCTCCTGGGCCAGCGAGCCGATTTGGACCGAGCCGTTGGGCTGGGGCGCGGCGGCGAGCCACGCGTCGAGGCGGGCGCGGAAGAGCAGCGCGACGGGTGAGGAGCGCGTGGGGCCCGCGGCGCGGCGGTCGCCGCCCGCCGGCGGGAAGAGCCGGCCCCAGACGACCTGCCCCGTCAGGCTTAGCTCGTCGAGCCACGACGGGGCGTAGCGGTCCATGCGGGCGCTGAGCACCTGGTTCTCCCACGCGCCCGCGGGGGCCTGGTAGCCCTGCAACGTTTCGAGAATCTTGGCCAGCCCCGACACGCCCTGGAGCCGGGTCTCGGGCGCGGCGTGCTGCCAGGCGAAGAGGAAGCGCATGTATTGCTGCGGCGAGACCGGCTCGATCTCCTTGCGCAAGCGGTCCAGCGTGTAGCGGTGGATACGCGCGAGGAGGCGCCGGTCGCACCATTCCTCCCCGCCGTGGGCGGTCGCGCCGTTGGCGGGGCGTGGGGTGAACGAGCCGCGGAGCACGGCGCCGTCGGCTTCGAGCGCGGCCAGCGCGGCGTCGATCTCGCGGACGTCGAGGCCAATCGACGCGGCCAACTCGCGCGCCGTCATCGGCCCCAAGCTCTCCATGCGGCCGCGGACCAGCTCGGTCAGGGCCTCGCCGCGCTCCCAGACGTGGGCGCGCTCGCGCTCCGGGGCCTCGATGGGCGGCTCGACCCGGCCGCCATCGCCGGCCAGCGAAGGAAAGACGGCCTCGAACAGGGGCAGGCGCTCCGCCGCGATCCAGAGCGGTGGCGTGTCTGTGCCGTCCGCGGGCGTGACCTTCGCGGCTCGCCGCTCGCCGGTCAGCGCCGCCAACAGCGGGGCCCACGGCCCGGCCTCGGCCTCGGTCGCGTAGCCCAACAGGGCTAGGGCGTCGTGCAGTTCGTCGGCGTCGCGGGGATCGGGCCAGGCCTGCTCGCGCACCAGCGCGATCGCCGAGGCGTCGAGCGCCCCGAGGTCCCGCGCCGACTCGATGTCGATGGTGCGGCGCATCATCACCGCCTGGGCGCGGCGCTCTTCGAGGGGCGCGTCGTCGAGGAAGGCGTAGGGCTTCGCACTCAGGATCTCGTGCGCCATCGGCGACGGCTCGACCGTGTCGACCGCCGTCGGTTGGAGTTCGCCGTTCTCGATGCGGTCCAGGATGTCGAGGAACGCGTCGACGTCCATCGCCTCGTGGAGGCAGTCGTCGACCGTCTGGCGCACCAGGGGGTGATCGGGGATTTCGATATCGCCGACGACGTTCTCGGCGCAGGCCACCTGGGAGGGAAAGACGGCGGCGAGGAGGTCGCCGGCGCGCATCCGCTGGAGCGGCGGCGGGACCTTCTTGCCGCGCTCGTGGCGCAGGACGGCCAGGGAGCGGGTGGCGTTCCACCGCCAACGCACCTCGAACATGGGCGCGGCAAGGAGGGCTTGAGTCAGCACCTCGCGCGCCGACTTCGAGCTCAGGTAGTGAAAGACGTCGTCCAGCGGGAAGCTGTGCTGCGGCCCCAGCGAGAGCACGATGTTGTCCTCGGTGGCGGCGGCCTGCAGCTCTTGGTTGAACGTGCGGCAGAACTTCTTGCGGAGGGCGAGGCCCCAGGCCCGGTTCACCCGCCCGCCGAAGGGGGCGTGGAGCACGAGCTGCATCCCGCCGGACTCGTCGAAGAAGCGTTCGAGGACGATGCTCCGCTGCGTGGGAATCACGCCGAGGGCGGCCTTGGACGCGGCGAGGTACTCGACGGTCTGCTCGGCGGCCGAGTCTTCGATGCCGGCCTCGGCGGCAAGCCAGGCCGCCGTATCTTTGACACGCTCGAGGTCAGGCGGCTGCTGGGCGCCGAGCCGCCGGTCGATCTCGGCGCGCAGGGCGGAGACCTCTTCGGAAAGCTCGGCGGTGCGCGCCGGGGCCTCGCCGAGCCAGAAGGGAATCGTCGGCGGCAGGCCGTGGGCGTCCTCGACGAGCACCTTACCCTGCGAGACCTTGAGGATCCGCCACGCCGAGATGCCAAGCTGGAAGATGTCGCCGGGCATGCTCTCGATGGCGAAGTCTTCGTTGACGGTGCCGACCATGACTCCCTGCGGTTGGAGTAGCACGCGGTAGTCGGCGTTCTCCGGGATCGCGCCGCCGGAGGTCACCGCGGCGAGCCGCGACCCCTTCCGCGCGCGGATGCGCCGGTTCACGCCGTCGTAGTGGATGCGCCCGCCGCCGCGGCCCAGGCGGGTGGAGAAGCCCTCGGCGAGCATCTTCACCACGTCGTCGAACTCCTCGCGGGTCAGCCCGCGGTAGGGGTAGGCGCGGCGGGCGAGATCGAAGACGTCCGTCTCGTCCCACTCTTCGATCGCCGCCGCGGCCACGATCTGCTGGGCCAGCACGTCGAGGGGCTTCTCGGGGACGGTGAGCCGGTCGAGCTTGCCCCGGCGGGCCGCGAGGAGCAGCGCAATGCATTCCATGAGGTCGTCGCGCGTGGTGGGAAAGAGGCGTCCCTTGGGGGTCCCGCCCAGCGTGTGCCCCGACCGGCCCACGCGCTGGAGCAGGGTGGCGATGGCGCGCGTCGAGCCGATCTGGCAGACGAGATCGATGTCGCCGATGTCGATGCCCAACTCCAGCGAGGCGGTGGCCACGAGGGCGCGCAGGCTCCCCGCCTTGAGCCGCTCCTCGGCGTCGAGGCGCTGCTCGCGGGAGAGGCTGCCGTGGTGGGAGGTGACCAGCCCTTCGCCAAGGCGCTTGGTCAGATGCATCGAGAGCCGCTCGGCGAGGCGGCGGGTGTTGGTGAAGATGAGGGTGGTGCGGTTCTCGCGGACGAGCGCGGCGAGGCGGTCGTAGACCTCCTCCCACGTCTCGTTGGACATCACGGCACTCATCGGCTCGCTGGGCAGTTCGAGGCCGAGGTCGAGGGTGCGTGCGTGGCCTTCGTCGACGATGGCGCAGTCGGGTGCGCCATCCGGAGTCGTATGCCCCGCGCCGATGAGGAAGCGCGCCATCTCCTCGATGGGCCGCTGTGTCGCCGAGAGACCGATACGGACGGGCCGCGACGGCGCGTTCACCGTCACCAAGGCGTCGAGGCGTTCGAGGCTCAGGGCGAGGTGCGCGCCGCGCCGATCTCTGGCGACGGCGTGGATTTCGTCGACGATGACGGTGCGCACCGTCTCCAGCATCTTCCGGCCGCCGGCGGAGGTGAGCAGGATGTAGAGCGACTCCGGCGTGGTGACGAGGATGTGCGGGGGGCGCTTGACCATGGCGGCGCGCTCGGAGGCCTTGGTGTCGCCGGTGCGCACCAGCACGCGGATCTCTGGGGGCTCGACGCCCATCGCCGCCAGCGCCTCGCGGATGCCGGCCAGCGGCTCGCTGAGGTTCTTGCGAATGTCGTTGCTCAGTGCCTTCAGGGGCGAGACGTAGAGCACCTGGGTCTGGTCGGGCAGCGGCGCGTCGACGCCCTGGCGCACCAGCGCGTCGATGGTGTTGAGGAAGGCGGAGAGGGTCTTGCCCGAGCCGGTGGGGGCGGCGATGAGGGTGTCGCGGCCCTCGCGGATGGCGGGCCAGCCCTTCGCCTGCGGCGGGGTCACGGTCTCGAAGCGCGAGGCGAACCAGCGCTTCACCGCAGGATGGAACGCTTCGAGTGCGGGGCTGGTGTTACGGCGGGTGCGGGCCATCACGAACGCCCCCGGCGGGGCGCGCCCATTCTACGCCCGACACCCCGCGGCGCGGAACGCGGGGATGGCAGGGGGGGCTGCGTCCAATTGCAACGCGCGTTGCAAACATCCCACCAATCGAAACTTTTCGGCCAATTTGTTGCAATTGACTTACAAAGTGCAACACGCGTTGCAGTATCAGGTTGACGATGTATTACATTTGTAATACGATTCGGACAAGCGGGCACGAAACACGTAACCATCGAATTTACACCGCTACTAGGAGGCGTGCCTTGAATGTTCTGAGCGTAGGGAGAAATCAATGGTGTATATCAGGGGCCTGCGGTGGGACGAGGAGGCCGAGGATCATATCGCTCGGCACGGCGTCGTCTTTTCGGAAGTCGAAGAGGCTGTAGCGAACATCAGATACGCGAAACGCAGTAGGGGATACCTCCAGGTCATCGGTCAGACCGAGGCCGGGCGGTATCTGACGGTCATCCTGGATGAGGAGAATGACGGCTTTTGGTATCCGGTCACGGCACGGTCCGCGACAGCGAATGAGAAGCGGCTTATCCGGCGCCGGACGCAGTCAAAGGGGTAGCATGCCGAAAAAGAGATCCACAATGGGTCACACGGAGGCGAGGGAGTACTGGGACAGCCACGGCATTGACGAGGAGTCGCCGGGCGACGAAGAGGTAGAGGTCCAGACCAGCAAAAACCTCTCCACGATTCTCTCCCTTCGCATGGACAGGGAGCACATCGACAAGCTGAAACTGGCCGCGAAGGAGCAGGGCGTTGGCGTTACGACGATGGCCCGCATGCTTCTCAACCAGGCACTCGACCAGGAGATCGAGCGGTCATGGAGGCAATCGTTCCTGAATCTCGCGGAGACAATAGAGGCTCGGAGCGTAGAGATGTCGACTAGGGAGAACGCTGAGTTCTATGTGCTTCCAGTGAGCCGCGCGGAGCAATTCTGCTCGATGGTCGGCGAAGCCACGCAACGCCTGTGCAAAGAAGCGCTTCGAACGCAAGCCTGCCTAGTGGGGCACGAGAATGAAGCTGTGCTGCCCCAACTGCGAGAGCTAGTGGCGGAATAGGGGAGCGCCCCCGCCTAGAAGATGGCGATGGGGTTGACGGGGCAGCCGGTGGCACCTTCGAGGCGGAGGGGGTTCACGGTGATGAGGAACTCCCAGCGGTTGCGGCCGGCGCAGGCTTCGGCGAGCTCTTCGAGGTTGGCGTTGTCGATGATCCAGACGCCCATGGCGGTGATCGCGACTTGGTGTACCGGCATAGCTACGCTGGGGTAGCCGCTGGGCACGATGTCTTGGGCGACATCGCTGCCGAGGACGGCGATGTCGCGCTCGCGGATCCAGGGAAGGCAGGCGGCCTGGAAGCCGCCGCGGTTCGGGTCGGCAGCCTCCACGCCCTCCTCCAAGTGCTGCCGGTAGCTCCCCGTGCGTACGAAGAGGAGGTCGCCGGGCTCGACGCGCACGTTGGCCGCCGCCTCCGCCGCGTCGAGATCCTCGGGGAAGATGCCCGGCTCCTTCTCCAGCCACTTCACGCCCTTCAGGCGCGGGATGTCGAGGAGCACACCGCGGGTGGTGACGCCCTCGCGGAGCACGGCGATGGAGTCGACGAGCGCGCCGAGGTTGGTGGTGCACTTGGCGGCGGAGAAGCCGTTGTAGCTCATGCCGTTCCAGAAGATGTGCGACAGCGCGTCCATGTGCGTGATCGAGTGGCCGTGGAAGTTGAAGCCGATGAAGTCGGTCGAGAACTGGAAAATCCCCTCCGCTTGTTTCACGTCTCTCCACCGCTCGCCGCTATTCGACATGAAGTGCATGTAGGCCTGCTGCACGCCGGGCGCGGCGAGGTTCTTGCCGATGGGCCGCGCGCAGGTGACGGTGACGCCCTCGGCGACGGTCGCCAGGGCCTGCCGGCGCTTCTCCGGCGTGATGAGGTTGACCGCGCCGAGCTCGTCGTCGTCGCCCCAACGGCCCCAGTTGCTGAGCTTGTCGAAGTAGCTGAGGACCTCGGCTTCGGTGGCCTTGACGGGCATGGCACGCCTCCTGGGGCATGGGATCGCGCCGAAGTGTGGCGGGGCGCGCCCCCGCGTGTCAAATCGGCCGCCTAAGCCAGTTGGCCGGCCAGCTCTTCGGGATCGGTAGTGGGGGTGCGGCAGGCGAAGTTCTCGCAGACGTAGGCCGTGACGCTGCCGCCGAGGGGGACGCGGGCTTCGAAGAGCGGCGAGGCGAAGGGGGCGGCGTCGGCAGAGTCGAGGCCTGCGACGACTTTGTTGGGCCGGTATTCGCTGAAGACCACGTCGCGCATGCGGGCGAAGCCGGCGTCGCCTCGCTCGCCGACGAGCACGACCTCGCGGACCTTGCCGAGGTAGAAGTCGAGGGCGCCGAGCCAGTGGCCGAAACCGGCGGGGTGCTCCTGCATGAAGCGGGCCACGGTGCGGATGGAGTTGACCGCCTTTCGCGAGTATTCGGCGTCGCCGGTGAAGGACGCGAGACGGAGCAGCACGTCCGCGGCGGCGGACCCGCCGCAGGGCATGGCGTTGTCGAAGACGTCACGGGGGCGGACGATCAGCGCCGCGGCGTCCGAGCCGGTGTCGTAGAAGCTGCCGTCGCTCTCGCTCCAAAAGAGGTCGATCATGGCATCGGCCAAGGAGCGGGCCTCGTCGAGCCAGCGGGGCTCGAACGTCGCCTCGTAGACGGCGAGGAGGCCGTCGATGAGCATGGCGTAGTCTTCGAGATAGCCGGGGAGCTTGGCGCGGCCGTCCTTCCACGTCCGCAGCACGCGCCCGTCCTGGCGGAGGTTGTCGAGGAGGAAGCCGGCGTTGGCGGTTGCGGCTTTCAGGTAGTCGGCGCGCTTCAGCACCGTGGCCGCCTCCGCGAAGCTCTTGAGCATGAGGCCGTTCCACGCGGTGAGGACCTTGTCGTCGCGGCCGGGGTGGACGCGGCCCTCGCGGACCTGGTAGAGCCGCTTGCGGGCGCGCTGGATGAGGAGCGCGAGGTCGTTCTCGGCCATGCCCAGACTTTCCGCGGCGCGGGCCGGGGGTTCGGGGACGTTGAGGATGTTCTTCCCCTCGAAGTTGCCGGCCTGGGTCACGTCGAAGTAGGCGGCGAAGGCGGCGGCCTTCTCCACGCCAAGCTCGGCGGCGATCTCGGCGGGCGTCCACACGAAGAACTTGCCCTCGACGCCCTCGCTGTCGGCGTCCTGCGCCGAGTAGAAGCCGCCGGCGGGGTCGGTCATCTCGCGGAGGACGTAGTCCAAGGTCTCTTCGACGATCAGGCGGTAGAGTCGCTTCTTGGTTACCTGGAAGGCGTGGAGGTAGACGCGCGACAGCAGTGCGTTGTCGTAGAGCATCTTTTCGAAGTGGGGGGTGAGCCACTGGGCGTCGACGGAGTAGCGGTGGAAGCCGCCGCCGAGCTGGTCGTAGATCCCACCGCGGGCCATGCGTTCGAGGGTGAACTCGACCATCTGGAGGGCGCGGTCGTCGTCGTCGCGGGCGTAGGCCCGGAGCAGCAGTTCGAGGGTCATCGGCTGGGGGAACTTGGGCGCGCCGCCGAAGCCGCCGTGGGTCCAATCGAAGGTGGAGCCCAGACGCTGCGTCCCAAGCTGGAGAATGCTCTCGGTCAGCATCTCGTTGGGTGACCCGGCAGGCGGGGCGAGCCGGCCCGCGATCCGGTCCGCCGACTCCAGCACGTCACCGCGCCGGTTGTGATAGG
This sequence comes from Dehalococcoidia bacterium, assembly GCA_965261455.1. GTDB lineage: Bacteria > Chloroflexota > Dehalococcoidia > SHYB01 > SHYB01 > DAOUKH01. Next base: position 2,347,123 of record OZ253453.1, read on the forward strand.
AGTCCGCCACCGCCTTCAGCACGTCGGTGAACGAGGGCATTCCGTGGCGCGGGGTGTTGGGGTAGTAGGTGCCGCCGTAGAAGGGGCGCTCGTCGGGTGTGAGGAAGACGGACATGGGCCAGCCGCCGCGGCCCGTCATCGACTGCACCGCCTGCATGTAGATGGAATCGAGGTCGGGGCGCTCCTCGCGGTCGACCTTGATGCTGACGAAGAGGGCGTTCATCACCGCCGCGGTCTCCTCGTCCTCGAACGACTCGTGCTCCATGACGTGGCACCAGTGACACGCCGAGTAGCCGATGCTGAGGAAGATCGGCATGTCCTCGTTCTTGGCCCGCTCCAACGCCTCGGGGCCCCAGGGGAACCAATCGACGGGGTTATCGCGGTGCTGCAACAGGTAGGGGCTGGTCTCGTCGGCGAGGCGGTTGGGCATAAAAGTCTCTCGGTGGACGGGATGGGTCTTGGTGCCGCGTCCGGCGGCATACGCTACCCCCACCGGGGCCGGGAGTAAAGAGCGGCGGTCGGGGATTCTTTGCGTAACTCGGCGGGCGGGCTTCAGCAAGGTCGCGCGGCCCCCGCCGCCCCCCGCCCTCACCCCAACCCTCTCCCAGCGGGAGAGGGCGTAAGACCCCGCGCCGCTTCCCTTTCCCAAGGCCAGCGGGCGGCGCTCTTCCCATCGACGGAGTTTGCAAAGGCCTCCAGAGGGGGAGAGGTTTAGGGGGGCGGCCTCGGCGGGGGCTAGTAGATGCCTTCGAGTGGGGGGAGGCGGAGCTTGGGGATGGCGGCGGCGAGCTCGTCGGGGGTCCAGCGACCGTCTTTGACGAGGCTTTGGCCGACGGTGAGGGGCTCGAAGAGGCCGACGTGGCCGCCTTGGACGAAGAAGAATCGGCCGTTGATGTCGCCGGACTCTTTGGAGCAGAGGTAGGCGGCTACGACTGCGACGTCACGGGGGTCTTGGGCCACGTCGAGCATGCGGCGGGCTCGGGCCTCGTCGAGGCCGCGCTCGCGGGCGCGGTCGGCGGCGCCGGTGACCATGCGGGTGAGGGCCGCGGCGGGGTTGATGGCGTTGACGGTGATGCCGAAGGGGGCGAGGTCGCGGGCAGCGACGTTGGTGAAGCCGTAGATGCCGCCCTTGCCCGCGCCGTAGGCCGCCGCGCCGGAGGCCCCGATCAGTCCGGCGCGGGAGACGACGTTGAGAATCCGCCCGTAGCCCTGCTCCTTCATGTGGACGCCGGCGTGCCGGGTGCAGTAGAACGTGCCGTGGGTATGCACCCGCACCACGGCGTCGAACCGCTCGGGGGCGAGCTCATAGAGGGGCGCGGTGCCGGTGATGCCGGCGTTGTTCACCAGCGCGTCGATGCGGCCGAAGGCCTCGATGGCGGTCTCGACGATGCGGCGCGCTCCTTCGAAGTCGGCGACGGAGTCGTAGCTGGCGACGGCCTTGCCGCCGGCGGCGGCGATCTCGGCGACGACCTCGTCCGCCGGGGTAGTGTCCGCGGCCTGGCCGTCCACGTCGGGCGCGCCGAGGTCGTTGACCACGACGCCGGCGCCGAGCTCGGCGAGCGTCATGGCGATGGCGCGTCCGATGCCCCGGCCCGCGCCGGTGACGACGGCGGCCTGGCCCGTCAGGTCGATGGCCACGGGCTAGCCGCCTTCGAAGTAGCGGCGGGGGTTCTCGATGAGGATGCGGTCGATGTCGTCCTGCGACACGCCGCTGCGCCTGAGCTCGGGGACGAACGATTCGAGGAGGTAGGTGAAGCGGCGCTTCTCGGGGTTCATCGGGCGAGTCTTCATCCCGTGCATACAGCCGACGTTATCGTGCGAGAAGACGATCTGGGAGGAGAAGCCCATGGCGACGAGCGCTCCGATGACGCCGATCTTCGTCTCGTCGTCGACAAAGTTCTCAAGCCCCAGGCGGTCGAAGCCGATATAGGCCCCGCGGCGGAGCATGCTGACGTGATAGCCGAGGTCGGCGGAGTCGCTGCAGTGCCCCACCGTGACGCGCCGGAGGTCGAGCCCCTCATCCTCGAAGATGTCGAGCTGCCGCGGCCCCATGGTGCCGTCGGTGGTGTGGGTGGTGATGGGGACGCCGGTCTTCTTGGCGGTGCGGGCCGAGGCGCGCAGGGCCTTCTCCTCGTTCTCGCTGACGTTGTGAGGGCCGGTGGCGCACTTGATGACGCCGGGCCTGATCTTGCGCGGCCCGACGCCCTCGGTGATCTCGGTGACGAAGATCTCTTCGAGCTCGTCGATACTCTTGCCGGCGAAGTATTGCGGGAAGCCGCGGAACGGGCCTTGGTCGGTGTAGAGGCCGGTGGCGCAGACCACGTTGACGCCGGAGGCGCGGGAGACGTCCTGCATGAAGTCGACCTTGCGGCCAAGCTCCATGGGGATGGGGTCGATGATGGAGGAGACGCCGGCGTCTTTCAGCCGCTTCATGTCCTCGGTGATCTTGATCAGCTGGCCCTCGTAGTCGAAATGGAGGGTGCTGTCGTAGTCGGCGCCGGTGGCCGAGGCCATCAGGTGTTCGTGGGTCAGGGTGGGGCCGAGGTCGGCCGAGCTTATCGGGCCCAGCACGGTCATGACGTCGACCGGGACCGCCATGTTCGCCTCCTCTTGGGGACCGCGCACCGAGCGGGCGCGGGGTTCGCGCACAGGCCTACCTCTTCTTGGGCGGGGCCTCTTCTACGGGGAGGATGGTAAGCGGCGCGAAGGTGTCGCGGCCCGCGTACTTTGTGCGGGCGCCGACTTCGCCCTCGATGCGGAGCAGACGGTTGTACTTGGCGGTGCGCTCGCCGCGGGCCGGCGCGCCGGCCTTGATCTGCCCCGACCCCGTCGCGACCGCGAGGTCGGCGATCGTGGTGTCCTCGGTCTCGCCCGAGCGGTGACTGATGACGGTGGTGTAGCCGGCGTCCTTGGCCCGCTTGATCGTCTCCAACGTCTCGGTCAACGAGCCGATCTGGTTGACTTTGATGAGGATGGAGTTCGCGATGCCCTCCTCGATGCCGCGTTCGAGGCGTTCGGGGTTGGTGACGAAGAGGTCGTCGCCCACGAGCTGGACGGTCTCGCCGAGGCGCTCGGTGAGCTCCTTCCAGCCCTCCCAGTCGTCCTCGTGCAGGCCGTCTTCGATGCTGACGATGGGGTACTGCCGCACCCAGCCCTCCAGAAAGTCGATCATCTTGGAGGGGGTCAGGCTCAGCTTGTCTTTCCTGAGCGCGTACTTGCCGTTCTTATAGAGCTCGCTGGCGGCCACGTCGAGGGCGAGGTAGATATCCTCGCCGGCGGTGTAGCCGGCCTCCTCGATGGCTTCGAGTATCAACTCGACGGCGAGGGCGTTGGACTTCAGGCGCGGGGCGAAGCCGCCCTCGTCACCCACGTTCGTGCCCAGGCGGCGCTTCTTGAGCACGTTCTTCAGCGCCTGGTAGGTCTCGGAGCCCATGCGGATCGCGTCGCCGAACGACGGCGCGCCGATGGGCATGATCATGAACTCCTGGAAGTCGACGGAGCCGTCGGCGTGGGCCCCGCCGTTGAGGACGTTGAACATGGGAACGGGCAAGCGGATGGCAGAGTCGCCGCCGAGGTAGCGGAAGAGGCCTAGGCCCTTGCTCTGGGCCGCGGCGTGGGCCACCGCCAGCGAGACGCCGAGAATGGCGTTGGCGCCCAGCTTGCTCTTATTGGGCGTGCCGTCGACTTCGAGGAGCCGCCGGTCCAGCGCCTCGTGGTCAAAGGCGGAGAGGCTGCGTATGGCTCCCGCCAGGGGGCCGTTGACGTTGGCGATCGTCTTGAGGACACCCTTCCCGCCGTAGCGTTCGGGGTCGCCGTCGCGCAGCTCCAGGGCCTCGTGGGTGCCGGTGCTGGCGCCGGACGGTACCGCGGCGGTACCGACGGAGCCGTCGGTCAGCGAGACATGGACCTCGATTGTGGGATTGCCCCGTGAGTCGAGGATCTCCCGGCCGATAACGCGCTCGATGATGCTCATCCCCCCAGCCTCCCCCGCCCCAACGATTCGGCCTGAGTCACGGCGTCAGACGGGTCGGCGGCGACGTTCAACCGGCGCTCAGGCTCGCCGTCGCCCCTGATGAGGGTCCAAGTCTTCAACCCTACGACCGGCTTCTCGAAAGAAAGGGCGTGGCCGATCTCGGAAAGGGTGCCGTACTCGCCGCCTACGGCGATGCACACGTCGCCGTTCAGCGCGACGAGGGCATTCCGGGCGTAGCCGATGCCGGTCGCGATGGGGTAGTCAACGTAGGCGTTCGCGGTGGCGCGGTCGCCTCCGGGAAGGATGCCGATGGTGATGCCGCCCGCCGCCTTGGCGCCCTTGCAGGCCGCCTCCATCACCCCGTTGCCCCCGCCGCAGACGAGGGTGTGGCCCCGAGCGCCGATCTCTCGGCCCACGGCTTCAGCGAGCGCATAGACTTCGGGGGTGCACCCGTCGGATCTTCCGAGAACCGCGATGTGCATCCCGAACCGCCCCCCCAGTCCAATGCCGCCGACCATTATAGCATCGACTCCTAACCTGTTGGGCCCTGGGCTTGGGCCATTCAGGCCGGTTTGCTATCGTATGCTGGGTGCCTCGCGGCCGCCGCCGCGAAATACTCGAATGCCAATATTTGCCAGCGATACCGCCGCTAGTGGACTGTGCACGGGGATAACCCGCGGCGCGTTGGCGCGGCTCGCCGCGGCCGGGCACGGGACGAGGGGGCGCCGGTAGCGATGGCCCGCGACCCTGGGCGACCTCGCGCCGCGCCACCGAGGCGGCCCCTGCCCGCGCCGTCGGGGCGGTTCGGCGCGCTGCGCCACGCCGACTTCCGCTTCCTCCTCTCCGGCAACCTGTTCACCCAGATGGGGCAGTGGTCCCAGCAACTGGGGAAGGGCTGGCTCGTCTACAACGATCTCGGAGGCTCGGCCTTCCAGCTCGGGGTCGTCGCCTTCGCGCAGGGGGCGGGCATGTTCGTTATGTCGCCGGTCGGCGGGGCGCTCGCCGACCGGTTAAACCGCCGGCATCTCATGCTGTTCAGCCAGGTGTCGCTGGCGCTGGTCGCGCTGGCGCTGGCCTTTATCGTCATGACGGACGTCGTGGAGATCTGGCACGTCTACATCCTCGCGTTTCTTAGCGGGTCCTTCTTCGCGCTCAACAACCCCGCCCGCATGGCGACGATCCACGACATCGTGGGTAGGGAAGACCTGACGAACGCGGTGGCGTTGAACGCGGTGGTGATGAACTCGATGCGGGTGATCGGCCCCGCCGTCGGGGGCGTCCTGCTGATCGCCGTCGGCACGGAAGGGACGTTCTTCCTCCAGGCCGCGGGCTACGTCGGCGGCGTGATCTCGGTGCTGCTCATGCGGGGGACATTCACGGCGGGGGGGCCAGTCGCGCCGTTCTTCCAGAGCATCGCCGACGGCATCCGCTACGCCCGCGGCGACCGCACGATCAGGACGCTGCTTACCGTTTCGTTTCTCGCCGCGCTGCTGGGGATGTCGATGACGCAGCTCCTGGCGGCGTTCGCCAAGGACGTGCTGGGGCAAGAGGAGGGCGGCTTCTCCGCCCTGTTCATCATGCTCGGCGTGGGCGGCCTCACGGGCGCGGTGATGCTGGTGTGGAAGGGCGACATCCGACTCAAGGGCCTGGTCTACTTCTGCGCCGCAGTGGGGACCGGGCTGATCATCGCGGCGATGGGCGCGGTGGGGAACCTGGCGTTCTCGTTCGCAGCGATGGTGGCCCTTGGCGCCACGACGGCCTCCACGCTCGCCCTCGGCAACACCCTCGTCCAGACTAACGTGAAGGACGAATTCCGGGGCCGGGCGATGTCGCTGTACTTCCTATCGTTCAGCCTGTCGCCGCTGGGAGCGATGGCCGCCGGCGCGATCGGCGATTGGACCAACCTACGCATCTCATTCGTCGTGGTCGGGCTGTGCCTCGCCGTGCCCGTGACGTGGCTCATGTTCACCCGCCGCGACCTGTGGCGGCTCTAGCCGCGGGCTACTCGACGTACTCGACGGCGACGCGGTAGGCCGCGGGCACGCCGGTCACCGGGGCGGTGGGGGCGACCAGGACGACCACGCCGGGGCCGTTAGCGGGCAGCGAGACCTCCCCCCGGAGTGCCTCGTCGAGCGGGACCTCGACGACGCTCCCGCCGCCGAACTCGACGAGGCGGACGCCGTAGGTCTGGGGTACGCGGTTATCGGTGCGGAAGAAGCCTTCGGCGGTCCACTCCGCCTCCGATTCGGCGTCGTCGAAGAAGCCGGCGGCTTCCAGGCGGAGGTCGTCGATGAGCATGCCCTCGGCATGCGTCGCCTGATCGGTGACGTACTCGAACCGAAGTAGGACCTCGCCGCCGACGTAGCCGGTGAGGTCGATCTCCTCCTCGATCCACCGCGCGGTGCGTCCACCGCCGCTCTTGGCGGTATAGGCGGGGCCGAAGCTCAGGTCGAGCGGGTCGCGCACGGTCGAATGGCGGCCTTCGAGCACGTCCCACGAGGCGCCTCCGTCGCGGGAGGCGAGCACGTAGGCGAAGTCGAAGCCCTCCTCGATGTCGAACCAGAGGTCGAAGGCAAGCGATGCCTGGCGCACGCCGGTCAGGTCGAAGGCGCGGGTGAGGGTCGCGTCGACGGCGTCGCCGCGGTTGCTCCACCACATCATCCGCCCGGAGCGCGGAGTGGTTGAGAGAAGCGCGGTCTCGGCCCGACCCTCGAAGACGAGTCGACGGGCGCGGTCGTCCGGCTCGATCCGGATGTAGTCGGCGGCGTACTGACTGGCCTGCGCCTCGACTTCCCCAGCGCCGGCGATCGAGCGGCCAAGACGGAAGCCGAAGGCCCCACCGGCGGCGGCAAGGGCCGCTTTCAGGTTGTCCTCGGTCCAATCGTAGAAGAACTCATCGAAGCCGCCGTCGATTCCCTGCTCGACGAGGAAGGCCTCGACGCCCTCGACGCCGGTGAGCGGACTGGATAAGAGCGAGACGATGGCTGCCTCGCCGACGCGCTCGCCGAGGTAGCGCACGAAGCTGTAGGCCGCGGCGTAGTGGGGGCCGGCCGCTTCGAATTCGTCGGGCCAGAGCGTCAACTGGGTGTTCGGTGGAACAAAGTAGAAAGCCTCGGGCCCGCCTTGATAGCCCGCCAGCGAGGCGACGTACTCCGAGGCGCCCTCATGGACCCAGGCGGCCTCGAAGGGGTCGGCGGCGGCCTGGGCGGCGTGCTGGAGCTCGTGGGCCAGAACGCTGAAATATTGCCTGTTCCCCGGCTGCAGGGCGAGGAGGCTGAGGTAGACCATGGGGCGCTCGTTGCTGAGCCGGTTCACCGCGCGGGGAAGTGTGTCGAGCAGGCTGTAGTAGCCGCCGACGTTGGGGATGCGGGCGTGGAGGATGGTGAGCCGCGAGTCGAGGCCCGCGCCGGGGTCCCAGCCGGGGTTCACCAGCCGCCGGATAGCGGGGATGATGCGCTCCTCGAGCTCGCGGGCCGACGCGGCGATCGCGCTGTCGCCCACGCGGGTCCCGCGCTCGACGAAGAAGTAGGCGTGCTCGCTGACCACCCGAAGCTCCGCTTCGACAGTGAAGGGGCGCAGCGCCCCGGGGTCCAGGACGTTGAACTCCTCGACGTGGCCCACGGCGAGCTCCGTCTCGATGGGCTGGAGCGGCTCGATCTTCATGCCGCCGCCAAACTTCAGGCGCTCCGCCAGCTCGATGGGGTCGCCACGAGGCGGCGTGGGGATGGGGAGGAAGTCTGCCGGCGGCGCGGGAATGGGGGCCGGCGTCGGTGTGTGTACGGGGGTTAGGGTCGGCGTGGGCGTGCTTGTCGGTGCGAGGGCCGTCGCCGTCGGCAGGGCCGTGGGCTCGGCGGCGCGGGCCGACGGCGACGGCGGGGTTGTCAACTCGGCAGTGGGGACGGGCGTCGCGGTCGGGGTGGGAGCCGTTGGCGCCGGAGTCGGCGCGGCGCCGTCGCACGACGCTAGGACGAGCGCCGCCGCCAGCACCGCGGCCAGCAGCGACAACCTCCGGCGGCTTGGATGCGGCGGGGTCGAGTCTATAATGCGCTCCATGAGCATGGCGTGGCGTGGTCCTGCATGGGGTCGTGGCTTCGGCCGACGGGCCGCGGTGCGGCTTCTTCCTGTTCTTACGTTGCTGCTCGTGCTCGCGGCTTGCAGCGGTGGCGAAGAGCCGACCTCGACACCGTCGTCAACCCCGACAGCGGTGCCCAGCCCCGGCGAGATCATCGCCGCCTCTATCGACGCTATGACACAGGTTACCTCTTTTCGCTTCCTCCTAGAGAACGAGGGCGGGGAGACCCCGATCTCGAACGGGCTGGGCCTGCGCCGAGCCGAGGGCGCTATGGTCACGCCCGACCGACTAGAGGCCGAGATCGACGCCGTCTTCGCCGGTCTCGTGCTGCGCCTCGAAGTCGTTGGCGCCGGCGGGAAGACCTACATGACCAACCCGATCAGCGGCGAGTGGCAGGTGTTCGATACGGACCTGAACCCGCTGGCCTTCTTCGATCCCGCGGAAGGCGTCCCGCGCGTGCTGCGGGGCCTAGAAGACTTGCTTCTGGGCGAGCCTACCGAGGTTGACGGCCGCGCGGCCTACGCCATCAGTGGCCGCGTCCCCGCGGAGGCGGCGCAGTTCATGGCGGGCAGCTTCGCCGAAGGCTCCATCCTCGACGCCGATCTGCTCATCGACGCGGAGACCTACGAACTGCTCGAAGCCGTGCTCGATGGGCGGCTCACCGCCGACGAGCCCGAGGGTGTGTCGCGGACGCTGCGGTTCTCCGACTTCGGCGCGGCGTTCGAGATCGAGCCCCCCATCTAGCCGATGCGCGCAAGAGGCGAAGCCGGGCCCGCGGCCAAGACGTCGGCCTACGCCCTGTTGCTGCTCACGGGGTCCGGCGTCTTCGTGGCCTCGCTCGATCAGACGGTCGTGGTGACGGCCCTACCCGGCATCTTTCTCGACATTGCCCTGCCGATTAGCGACCTCGACAAGGGCGCGTGGATCGTGACCGGCTACCTTATCGGCTTCACCGCGGCCATGCCGCTGGTGGGGCGCATCTCCGACATCTACGGGCACGGCCGGGTCTATACCGCGGCGATGCTGGTGTTCATGGGCGGCTCGGCGCTGGTCGCCATCGCTGACGGGCTCACCTGGATCGTCGCGGCCCGCGTGGTGCAGGCGGTGGGGGGCGGGGCGCTCGTTCCGGCGGCCATCGCGATCGTGTACGACGCCTTCCCGGAGAACCGGCGGGGCATCGCCATTGGGGCCATCGCGGCCATCGCCGAAGGCGGCGCGGTGCTCGGCCCGCTCTACGGCGGCCTCTTCATCCACTTCCTGGACTGGCGCTGGATCTTCTGGGTAAACATCCCCATGGGCGCGGTGGTCATCGCCGTCGTCCTGCCCGCCGTCGCCAACCGCCGCCGCCTCGGTCTACGCGTCGACTACCTGGGCGGCCTGCTGCTCGGCGCGAGCATCACGGCGCTGGCGCTGGGCCTCTCCGACGACGCGGTCCTGCCCGCGAAGGCGGGTTGGCAGGCGGGTTTGCTCGCCGCCGCAGTGACGCTCTTCGCCGCGTTCGTGTGGCGTCAAGCCACGGCCCGCGACCCGATGCTCCCGCTGCGCCTGTGGAGCAAGGCGCCGCTGGTGGCGGCCAACATGACGAACCTGTTCGTGGGGGCGGCGCTGATCCTCGCGTTGGTCAACATCCCGCTGATGACAGATACGGTGCTCGGCGGCGAGCCCCTCGACGGCGGCCTGCGCCTACTCCGCCTGACGGTGATGATCCCCATCGGCGCGGTGCTCGGTGGCTACCTCTACCAGCGCCTGGGCTACCGTCCGCCGGCCCTGCTCGGCGTCGCCCTCATGGCGCTGGGATTCGGTCTGCTGGGGCGGTGGACCCTGGACATCGGCGAGCCCCGCGGCACGCTCGATCTGATGGTCGGCGGCCTGGGGTTCGGGCTTGTGATCGCGCCGATCACCGTCGCCGTCTTGGACAATACGACGGACGACCAGAAGGCGACCGGATCGGGGCTGGTGACAGTGATGCGGATGCTAGGGATGATCGTGGGCCTCTCGGTGCTGAGTTCTTGGGGGCAGAGCCACTTCGAGACGCTGGTGGGCACCTTCGACCTGCCGCTGCGGCTGTCCGGCGAGAGCTTGGAGGTTTTCGAGGCCCGCGCGGCGGCGTACGAGGACACCATTCTCACCGCAACGCTGGAGTGGTTCCGCGACGTCTTCTTCGTGGCGCTGGTGGTGGCCGCCGCGGCCCTCATCCCCGCCCTCTGGCTCGGCCGCCGTCCGGCCCGGCGGGACTGACGGCCCGGGGGCAGACGACGGCCGCGTAGAGTATAGTGACACTGCGTATCCGCTTCAGGCAGGGCGGCGCGCAAGGACGGCATGAGCATCTCCATCGTCGACGGCGTGTGCATCAGTCGGGACGATGGCAAGGGCGCGTTTCCGAAGATTCGCGCCTCTCGGAAGCCGGACTAGGCCGTCGCGCCCCGCTGCGCTTCCGAGACCCCTAACCGCGCCCCTAGCCTGCAGGAGGACTCCGTGACCGCGCAAACCAACGTCCATTTCCCTAGCCTCCAGTGGTTCCAATCGCTGAGAGCGTTGATGAACGAGAGCGAAGAGAAGTACCGGGCCCTGGGCTACGCCGACTCGAAGGGCGTGTTCAAGGTCGGCGGCCTCGCCTACAGCCTGGTGTTCGAGGTTCATCGCTGCAGCTCGGTGCGCGAGCTGGAGGCGGGCGAGATCGAGCGGTTCAACCCCGATTGGATAATCGAGGGCGATCTCGACGGCTGGCGCGAGATGATCGAGAACATCAAGGCCAACGGGCGCGCCGACAGCGAGCACACCCTCAAAGGCCTCAGCCTGCTCGAACAGCCGTTCCGCCTCTACGGCGCCGATCAGGGCCGCGTCGCCCGGTTTCACCGCCAGGCGCCCTCCTTCCAGGAGTTCTTGGACGCCTCGGCAACCCTGGACACGACGTTCTAGACCGCGCCAAGACGGGCTTTACCCGCCGAACGGCGCCGATGTAAGGTAGCCCGCGCAAGGAGGGGCCGTATGGAGATCAAAGGCGCGGTGCTCGCATTCGTCGACGTTGCTCCGGAGCTGACCGGGGACTACAACCGGTGGTACGACCTCGACCACCTGCCCACGCACATCTCGCGGCCCGAGGTGATCGCGGGGCGCCGCTACGTCGCCGATAAGGCGCTCAAGGCGCTTCGCCGCAACGTGGGCATGGAGTCCCTCCAGGACGGCAAGGGCGCCTACTTCACTACCTACCTGACCAGCACCACCGACTTCGATAGCTACCGCGTGTCGGGCAGGGAGCTCGACCGCGGCCTCAACCGCGCCGGACGCATGTGGCGGCAGGGCTACGTGCCCTACGCGGGCAACTACCGCGTGACGGGGACCTACGCCGCGGAGGGCATCCTCGTCGCGCCCGAAGCCGTTCCCCACCTCGCCCACCGGGGCGTCGTCGTGATCATAGGCGACGCGAAGGACGTTGGCCCGGCGAAGGCATGGTGGGAAGGGACGGGGCTCCGCGCCGCGCTGGCCGTCGACGGCGTCCACGGCGCGGTCGCCTTCGCGGGGTACGCAGAAGAGGAGGCGGGCCGGCTCGCCTACATGCTGCTGGTCGAGGCCGATCCCGCCGACGCGGCGCTCAACGCCGCCCTCGACGCCGCGCTCGACCCGCCCGCCGACGCCTGGACTCCGCTGGTGACGGCCCCGCTCCGCGCCGTCCGCCCCTTCGAATACGACTTCGATTTTTAGCCTGGGCGGTCCGGCTACTGCGTAGCGCTGTGGTGGGTGAGGGGCGCCCTTTGGGCGCCCACGCGCCTGCGGCGCGTGCCCTCTCTCAGTCTCTCCCAGAGGGAGAGAGGCTTAAGGTGAGTCTCCCACGCTCGGCTTTACAGGCCGAGGGCGTCGGCCATCTCGTCCTTGAGGGACTGGCTGTCGCCGAGGTAGACCTCCAGGGCCTTGTGGCGGCGCCAGTAGAGCTGGATGTCGGTCTCCTTGGCTACGCCGTAGCCGCCGTGCATCTGGACGGCCTCGTTGGCGGCGAGGCGGTAGAGGGCGCTCGCGCCAACCTTGGCCGCCGCGGCGTCGAGGGAGGCGGCTTCGCCTTCTCCGAGCCGCCAGGCGGCGCGGCGGGCGAGCAGGCGGACGCGGTCGAGGTCCATCTTGATGCGCGCGAGGCGGTGCTGGAGCGCCTGGTTCGTCCCGATGGGCCTCCCAAACGTGTGGCGCTGTTTGCAATGCTCGACGGTGCGTTCGAGGAGCGCCTCGGCGCCGCCGGTCATCTCGCAGGCGAGCATGGCCCGCCCATAGTCGAGGACGCGGGCCAAAGCGGGCCAACCGCCCCGCCACTCGCCCAGCAGCGACTCCTCGGGCAGGCGCACGCCGTCGAGCGTGACGTCGGTGAGCCGCTCGCCGCTCATGATGCGGTACGTTTCGAGGGTCATTCCCTCCTCGCCGGCGGGGACGATGAACAGTGAGATTCCTTCCTCTCCCGCCGAATCCTCGGCCCGCGCCGCGACGATGAAGAAGTCGGCGGCGGCCCCGTCGCGGACGAAGCGCTTGACGCCGTTCAGCGCAATCGCCTCACCTTCGATCGACGCGGTCGCGGCGATCTCCCGCACGCCGCCGGCGGTCTCGGTCAACGCGAGCGCGCCGATGAGGTCGCCCGCGCCGATGCCGGGCAGATAGCCGAGCCGCTGCTCCTCGCGCCCCACCTCGGCGATCAGCATCCCGCACAGCACGACCGCGGAGAGGTGCGGCGTGGGAGCGAGCGCGCGGCCCATCTCCTCGTAGAGCAGGCCGAGGTGGAAGAGATGTCCGTCCTGCCCGCCGTAGGTCTCGTGGAAGGGCAGCGAGAGCATGCCGAGCCCGGCCATGGCGGCGTAGAGCTCGCGGGAATAGTCGAGGCCGGCCTCCTCGACCTCGCGGGCCAGCGCGGTGGGGCACTCGTTGGTGAAGAAGTCGCGGAACGAGCCGCGCAGCATTTGGTCGTCTTCGCCGAGAACGATGTCCATAGGTACGCCTCGGAGGTCAGCTTCGGGGCAACCCCAGGCCGCGGCGGTCGGTGGCGATCCGGTTGAGCATGACCTCCGCCGAGCCGCCCGCCGTCGTCCCCTGGCGGCTTCCCATCGCGAACCACAGGACGGTGTCGGCGAAGGGGAGGTCGCGGGCGGCCTCCTTGAAGTTCAGCAGCCCGTGGTAGCCGAGTATCTTCATGCCGCCCTCACTCATGCGCTGGTAGAGCTCGGCGGCGGCGATCTTCGCTCCACCCAGGGGCACGCCGCCCATGCCGACGCCGCGCTTGGCGTGGGCCGCGGCCTCGTAGGACATGCAGCGCACGCTTTCGAGCTCGATGTAGAGCTCGGCGAGCAGGTGCCGCATCCATTGCGTGCCGCCGTCCGTTCCCTTCGTCGACCGAACGTAGGCCGCGAGGTCGTCGTGCATCCGCGCGGCGCGGCCGGTGTTGGCGGTGAGGAGGGTGGCGCGCTCATCGTTGAGGACCCGGGTCATCTGGTACCAGCCGTTGTTGACCTCGCCGCCGAGGACGGCGTCGGCGGAGACGCGGACGTCGTCGTAGTAGATGGCGGCCACGGAGGCGACGTAGGGCTCGCCGCGCATGATGTGGACGGGGGCGATGGTGATGCCGGGCGTGGTCAGCGGGACGAGGAAGATCGAGAGGCCGCGGTGGCGCTCGGCGTCGGGGTCGGTGCGGGCCACGCAGATGTGGACGTTGTTCTCGTGGAACTCGGTCATGCCGTGGCCGCCCCAGAGCTTCTGGCCGTTGAGCACCCACTCGTCTCCGTCGCGTCGCGCCCGCATCTCGATATTCGCCGCGTCGGATCCCGCGTTGGGCTCGGAGATGCCGATGGTCACCAGCCATTCGCCGGAGGCGAAGCGGGGCAGGTAGGCCGCCTTCTGGGCCTCGTCGCCGGCGCCCCGCACCACGTCGCAGGCATGATGCGACCCGCACTGGACGAGACCGTAGGCCAACTCCTCGATGAGGATGGCGTGCTGCATCGGGTCGAACTCGGCGCCGCCCTCGGCCTCGCTCCAGTGGGGAAAGAGCCAGCGCTGGGAGCGGAGCAAGTCCCAGATTTCGCGGGAGAAGTAGCCGCCGCCGGGGTGGCGGTAGGCGCGGCGCAGGACTTCGGGCGTGAGTTGCTCGGCGCAGAAGGCGCGGACCTCGCGGCGGAGCGCCTCCTCCTCGGCGGTGAACGCGAAGTCGATCATCGCCGCCCCGCGCCGCCTACAGCCCCATGCGGTAGAGATCGTTGCAGTTGCCGAAGACGATCTTGTCCCGCACCGCCGGGTCGATGCCCTCGAACTGCTCCTCCATCAGGCGCAGCGACTCCGGCCAAGTGCTGTCGTCGTGGGGGTAGTCGGTGGCCCACATCGGCATGTCGGGCGACATCGCGTCGAGGTTGGCCAAGCCTAGGCGGTCGGTCATGAAGGTGAGCCGCACGTTCCGGTGGAAGATGTCGCGCGGGGTGAGGCCGGAAGGGAACTCGCCGCCGTGCCGGCCCCGCTTGCGCCCGTAGCCGTACTCCATGCGCTGAATGAGATAGGGCACCCAGCCGATGTCGTTCTCGACGGAGAGCACCTTCAGCTTGGGGAAGCGTTCGAAGACGCCGGAGAAGACCATCGTCACCAGCGTCTGGGGGATATGGTGCACGAAGTTGGTATAGCTGATGAGGAAGAAGTTGGAGACGGAGCGCTCGGGGCCGGTGAAGGCGTGCAAGCTGATGGGTATCTCCAACTCTTCCGCCTCGGCCCAGAGCGGGTCGTAGTGACCGCTCTCGAAAGGCAGCCGGTCGGGCGGCGTGCCCCAGACCGCCGCAGCGCGGTAGCCCAACTTGGCGGCGCGGCGGAGCTCCTTCACGCCGACCTCGATGTCGAAGGTCGGGATGAGGGCGACGCCGTAGAGGCGTTGGGGATTCGTGGCGCAGAAGTCGCCGAGCCAGTCGTTGTAGGCCCGGAAGCACGCCGCCTGGAGATCACCGTCGGGGATGCTGTAGACGCGCGCTCCCATGCTGGGATAGAGCACCTCGGCCTCGATGCCGTCCATGTCCATGTCTACGATGCGGGCGGCCGGGTCGTAGCCGCCGCGGCGTCCCTCCTCGGTCTGCTGCTTCTGGGCGGCGTAGGGGGTGCCGAGGGCGCGGATCGCACCCTTCGAGCGGCCCTCGCAGACGAAGAGGTGGCCGCTGCCGTCGGGGCTCTCCTCGACGCGCGGCGCTCGCTCCCGAAACTCGGGGTCGATGCGCTCGGCCCACATCCCCCACGGCTCTAGGATGTGCGAATCGGCTGAGATCGCCCGTGCCGTCATGCCGCACCCCCGTGGGCCGCGCCTCGCGGCCTCCTGAACGGACGTATGGTGGCACAACGCGGGGGCGGTTTCAAACGCCCCTTTTGCTATACTCGCCGCCTCTGACGGCGGCCGCCGCGCGCCTGACCGAGCGCCGCCCAGCGCCGAGGATCGGGACACCCGGTATGAGCGCCATGCTGATTTCGTCCGACTCCCACGTCGTCGAGCCCGGCGATCTGTGGACCGAGCGCATGTCGGGCGCCGGCGGCGTCCCCCGCGAGCTCATCCCCCGCCTGGTGGAAGGGCCGGAGGCCGACGAGATCTTCGTGGGCGACATCGCCATCGGGGCGACCTTCCGCGGGGGCTCGGCGGCGGGGAAGCGCTTCGAGAGCCTGGAAGGGATGCGCCTGCACGGGCGCACCGGCGACGTGAGACCCGGCGCCTACGACCCCCACGCGCGCGTCCTCGACATGGACGCCGACGGCGTCGAGGCCGAGGTCGTCTATCCCACGACGGCGCTGCACATGTACCACAAGATTCACGACGCCGCGCTGCTCGGCGCAATCCTCGCCGTGTACAACGATTGGATCGCGGAGTTCTGCGGGGCCTACCCTCATCGGCTGCGCGGCCTGGCGATGATCGTGCTCGACAACGAGATCGAGGCCGCGGCCGCCGAGCTACGGCGCTGCGCCAAGCTCGGACTGGCGGGGGCTATCATCCCCGTCTACCCCACGCCCGGCGAGTTCTACGATGCCCCCAAGTACGACCCGTTTTGGGCGGAGGCTGAGGCGCTAGCTATGCCGCTGAGTCTGCACCGGGCCACGAACCGGCCGGGGACGTTCACCGCGCCCAAGGTGTCGTACGACCGCGCCGTGCTCACCGCGCCGGACCGGGTGAACGCCGAGAACTGGGTGCGCCAAACCCTGTGCCACCTCATCTTCTCCGGCGTGCTCGGACGCTTCCCCGGCCTGCGCTTCGTGCAGCTCGAGCATGAACTAGGGTGGATACCGTTCTTCATGGACCGCATCGACTACGTCTACCGTGAGCGGCCCATGATGATCACCCACCGCTTCGCCGACGGCTCAGTCCCCACCGACTATCTCCACCGCAACGTCTATCACAGTTTCCAGGAGGACGCGCTGGGGATGCGCGACCGCGGGATCATCGGCGTCGACAACCTGCTCTGGGGCTCGGACTACCCCCATTTGGAATCCACCTTCCCGCGGTCGCGGGAGATCCTCGACCGGGTGATGGCGGAGGCCAGCGCCGACGAGCGGGATCGGATGACTCGGAGGAATACGGCCAAGCTGTACGGGTTCTAGAGGTGGGGGCTAAGGTGTGCAGCCTTGTCAATTGCCCCTAACGGGAGTACCCTCTACGGCGGTTTGAGAAAAATTTCGCAATCTATGGCCCACGAGACGCTTGACGCTCGCGACGGGCGCTCTCTATAATCCCTCGAACGCGACCCGAGCGGGCTGGTGGGATTGGTCGTGCAGTGGAACGTGGCCCAGCTTCTCCAATCCCCCCTAGGCTCGGAGCGCGTCTACGCGATAGATGAGGCGGAGGACCGATACGAGGAGCTAGCCGGCAAGATCAAAGGGGCCGTACGGCTGATGCGGACGGACCGGGGCATCCTGGTCAGGGCGCAACTTGACGCCCGAGTCCGCGCCGAATGCAGCCGGTGCCTCGCCCCCTTCACCGCGCCGGTAAGTTTTGCAATCGACGAGGTCTTTTACCCAAGCATCGATATCATTCACGGCGGCAAGCTCGACCGCCCCGAAGATGAAGGCGCCTTCACCATCGATCGGCGTCACATCCTTGACCTCGGGGAGCCCTCCCGCCAATACGCTCTGCTGAGCCTTCCCATGAAACCCCTCTGCGCCCAAGAGTGCTCCGGCTTATGCTCCACATGCGGCGTCAACCGCAACGTCGAGGCCTGCGGCTGTCCGCAGGGCGGCGTGGACCCGCGGTGGGCGTTGCTCGAAGCGCTGCACTCCGAGACGGGCGTGAACTAGAAGGTACGTATGGCACCACTTCCGAAACGCAAACGCTCCAAGTCCCGACAAGGGACTCATCGGGCGCACCATGGGCTCAGGCTGCACAGCCTGAGCAAGTGCGCGCAATGCGGCGAGCCCAAGCCACCACACATCGCTTGCCGCTCCTGCGGGACCTACGACGGACGCCAGGTCCTGCCGGAAACGACCGAGTAGACGTCCTCGGTCGCGCCCTTTTCACAAGGGCTTCGAACCTCCAGGGGGTGAATCGTGAGCACCGAACAGCAAGAGGCCGGGAGCGGCAGCGAGGACGTTGCCTTTATCTTTCCAGGCCAAGGCTCGCAGTACGTGGGCATGGGCGCGGACCTCTACGAAAATTCAGCGGCGGCGCGGTCCGTGTTCGACACCGCCGACGCGATCCTCGAATTCTCGCTGTCGAAGCTCTGCTTCGGGGGGAACGAGGACGATCTGCGCCAGACGCACAACGCCCAGCCGGCGATTCTCACTACGAGCATCGCCGCGATGGAGGCGGTGGCAGAGGCCCGCGGCGGTAAGCCCGGCGTCGAGCCCCGCTACGTCGCCGGCCATAGCGTCGGCGAGTACGCCGCCCTCGTAGCGGCGGGCTCCCTCGGCTTCGACGACGCCCTGCGCCTCGTCCGCGAGCGCGGCCGTCTCATGCAGGAAGCCGGCCAAGTCCGCGAAGGCGGCATGGCGGCGATCCTCGGACTCGACGAGTCGCTCGTCGAGCAACTCTGCCAGCAGACCGGCGCCGAGATCGGCAACGTGAACAGCGACGGGCAGATCGTCATCAGCGGGGCCAAAGGCGCCCTGGTGCAGGCTATCGACCTAGCGCGGGCCATGGGCGCCAAGAAGGCGGTGCCGCTGGTAGTAAGCGGCGCCTTCCACTCCAGCCTCATGCGCCCCGCCGTTCCCGGCATGATGACCGCCCTCGGCGGCGCGCGCATCGCCAGCGCGCGCGTCCCCGTGGTCTGCAACACCACCGCCCAGCCTATCGACAACCAAGGTGCCATCCACGGCGAGCTCGTCGAGCAGATCTGCCGCCCCGTCCAGTGGTCCCGGTCGGTGGACTACATGACCGGCCACGGCGTGCGCCGGTTCGTCGAGATGGGCCCCGGCAAAGTGCTGACCAGCCTCGTCAAGCGCATCGCCAAGAGCGCCGAGGCCATCAGCGTGAACGACATGTCGACGGTGCGCAGCTACGCCCTAGCGTCGTAGCGCCGCCTTCGATGCGCTCCGGCGTAGAGGCGTCTTTCCGTGGACCTTTCAGGCAAAGTCGCGCTCGTCACCGGAAGTAGCCGAGGAATCGGCCGCGCCGCCGCCCGCCGCCTCGCCGACGCGGGCGCCGCCGTAGCCCTCAACGCCACGAGAGACGTCTCCGAGACCCAAGCCGCCATCGAGTCCGCGGGCGGCGTCTGCTCGGCCCACATCGCCGACGTCGCCGACGCCAGCGAGGCTGCCGCGATGGTCCAAGGCGTCATCGAGCGGCACGGCGGTCTCGACTTCCTGATCAACAACGCCGGCGTCAACCGCGACACGCTGGCGCTCCGCATGTCCGACGACGACTGGCGCCGGGTGATCGAGGTCAACTTGACGGGCGCGTTCAACTGCGCCCGCGCCGCCCTCAAGCACATGGTCCGCCGGCGGGCGGGGAGGATCGTGAACATCGGCAGCGTCGTCGGCTACCGGGGAAACGCGGGGCAGGCGAACTACTCGGCGTCGAAGTCCGGTCTGATCGGCATGACCCGGAGCATCGCGCTGGAAGTCGGCTCACGGGGCGTCACCGCCAACGTCATCGCCCCCGGGTACATCGAGACGGACATGACCCGCGAGGTCGCCGAGACCAGTCTGAACGCCGTGCGCGAGATGATCCCCGCGGGCCGCTTGGGCACGCCCGAGGACGTGGCCGAAGCCGTACTCTTCCTCTGCAGCGACGAAGCCGCCTACATCACCGGCCAGACGCTCCCCGTGGACGGGGGCCTGGCGCTCGTCTAAGGTGAGCGGAAAGCAAAAGGCCATGCCCGACGCGCGAAGAAAAGCCCGAATCCTCGCCTTGCAGGTCCTCTACGAGGTCGACTGCTCGACGCACGCGTGGGCGTCCACGCTGGAGCGCGCGCTCGAGGAATCGTCGTTGAACAAGGAGGGGAAGGCGCTGGCGCGAGGGATCGTCACCTGCGTCATGGAGCGTCGCGATGCGGCGGACGAGCAGATCGCCAAATACGCGCCGCAGTACCCGGTAAGCCAGCTCTCCGCGGTCGACCGGAACATCCTGCGTATTGCGGTCTGCGAGATTTCGTTCAATAATACGCCGCCGAAGGTGGCGATTAACGAGGCCGTCGAGATCGCCAAGGCTTTCGGAAGCGACAATCTGCATCGGTTCGTCAACGGTGTCCTTGGATCGGTGATGGCGGCGACGAACCCGTAACTACACTTGCCGGAGGCTCCGTTGTCTACCGTTTTCGAGCGCGTTACCAAAGTCACTGTCGAGCAGCTTGGCGTGGAAGAAGACCAGGTCGTTTCCAACGCATCGTTCGTGGAAGACCTGAACGCCGACTCGCTGGACCTCGTCGAGCTGATCATGGCCCTCGAGGAAGAGTTCAGCGAGGGCGAGAGCAAGCTCGAAATCACCGATGAAGACGCCGAGAAGATCGTCACCGTCCAAGACGCGGTGGACTTCATCACGGACCGCAACGGCGACTAGTAGCGCGCCGCGCGCCTAGCCCAGCTCGCGCTTCGCCTGTTGCCAGAGCGCCTCTTGCTCGGCGAGGGGGAGCGCGCTCAAGCTCCCGCCCCCCTCGGCGGCGGCCCGCTCCATGTGCCGGAAGCGCTTCTGGAAGCGCTCGTTGGCGCGGCGCATCGCCGTGTCGGCGTCTACGCTGACCCAACGCGCCACGTTCACCACCGAAGCGAGGATGTCGCCGAGCTCGTGCTCGCGCTCTTTCGGCGAGGCCGCCTCCTTGAACTCGTCGATCTCCTCCCGCAGCTTGTCGAGCACGCCCTCGATCTCTTCCCATTCGAACCCCGACTTGCCGGCGCGGCGCTGCAACTCCTGGCTCCGCGCCAGGGCGGACAGCGAGTTAGGCGCCCCGTCGAGGACCGACTCGGGCGCCGCGCCGCGCTCTTGCTCCTTCAGTGTCTGCCAGTTCGCCGCCACCTCGTCCGCATCCGAGGCGTGGGCATCGCCGAAGACGTGGGGATGGCGGCGCAGGAGCTTGGCGTTGATCGATCGGAGCACGTCGGCGATGGTGAACGTTCCCTCGTCGGCGCCGATCTGGGCGTGGAGCCCGACCTGGAGCAACACGTCGCCGAGCTCCTCCGCGAGGTGTGCCCAGTCGCCCTCGTCGATGGCGTCGACCGCCTCGTGGCACTCCTCGATGAGGTAACGACGGAGCGTCTCGTGCGACTGCGCCCGGTCCCACGGACAGCCGTCGGGACCGCGCAGCTTGGCCACGATCGCGAGAAAGGTATCGAAGGTGTCGAGGTTTTCGAAGTCGCTCATAGCGGCACGGCACGGGGCACGGGGACGACCAATTATCGCCGCCGCGCCCCCGCCTTGACAACGGGAGCGCTCCGTCCGCCGCCTTGACACTTGGATAGGACGCCGTGAATGATGCACCGATGGAAACCTTGCTCGCCCTGGCGCGCCGCCGCTTCCCGCTGATCGCGGTCCTCGTCATCGCCGTCGCGATGCCGTTGTTCCTCATCGCTGCCAACGTGCGCATCGTGACCGAGAGCGGCTGGTTCTACACCTACGCCTTCGACCGCTACGAGGTCTCGGAGCGCACCGGCATCGAGCCGCGCGAGCTGCGGCGCGTTGCCGACGAGATCAAGGCCTACTTCCGCAGCGGCGAGGAGCGCCTGGACGTCCGAGCCACGGTCTACGGCGACGAGCGTGACCTCTTCGGCGAGCGAGAGGTCCTGCACATGATCGACGTGAAGCGCCTGATGCGGGGGGTGGCCCTGATCGAGCGGGTGAGCTTCTACACGATGGCCGGGCTGGCGCTGGCGCTCCTCGCCCTCGTGGGGCGGCGCTCCGCCTTGCTCACCGTGGGACGCGGGCTCGTCTATGGGGCGGCGCTGAGCTTCGCCATTCTCATCGCGCTGGGGATCGGGTTAGCCGCCGGCTTCGACGCGCTCTTCACCCGGTTCCACGTCATCAGCTTCGCCAACGACCTCTGGCTCCTCGACCCTAGACGGGACTTCCTGGTGATGATCTTCCCCGAGGCCTTCTTCCGCGACGCGACGCTCGCCATCGCGGGGCTGACCTTGGGGCAGGCGGCGCTGACCGGGGGCGTCGTCTACGCGCTGCGGCGCAGAGGGCGCGTGCCCTCTCTCAGTCTCCCCCAGAGGGGGAGAGGCTTGAGCGTTAGTTGAAGGCGCAGGCGCCGGGTTCGGGGGCGCCGCAGCGACCGCAGCCGGCGTCGTCCATCGGCATAGCACTGCCGCCGCTCGTCACCGTGGCGAAGAGGGAAAGGGCGCGCCTGGCGCCGGAGTGGCCTTCGGGGCACGCCGACGGGGAGTCGGCGTCGTTCATCGCGCGCCGGACTTCGAAGCCGCTCCGGCACGTCTCGCAGTAGTACTCATACACTGGCATGGGAGGGGCCTCCGCCTTCTATTCTAGCTCAACGGCACCGCTGGGGTAACGCTCTTCGGTGGGCGTTGCTTCGACAAGCCGGCGCATCCCGTCGCGCCAATCGACTTTCGTCTCGCCGACGAGCGCGTGCATGCGGGTGGTGTCGCAGAAGTTGCTCCCCGCGTGCCACGCGACGCGGTCGAACTCGGCCTTCACACCGATGAGTCCGGCCATGAACTCGCACCAGTCCTCGGCGGCAACGGCCTGGCTGCCGCACCAGTTCACCACCACGGGGGGAACGCTCGCGGCCTCGAGGAGCTTGACCGCCTGCCACACGTAGTCGTCCTCATGCAGCGGGCTGTACAGGTTCGGGGCGTCGACCGAGAGGGGAATTGGCTTCCCCGCGCGCAGCATGGCGAGGTGCATCGCGGGCAGCCCGCCCGCGTTGCCGTAGGCCGCGTTCAGCCTCCCGATAGTTGCGGGGACACCGAACTGTTGCGAGAGGAACTTGACCACGGCCTCGCCCGCCAGCTTCGAGGGGCCGTAGGTGGGCGAGGCGGGAAGGCCTTCCCCCAGAGGATCGTCCTCGGCGCGGGGGAGGCGCCCCCGGGGCTTGTAGACGGAGCACGTCGAGCAGTAGAGGAACGACTTCGTCTTGCGGGTGTGATACATCAGCTTGCCGGTCCCCACGGCATTGACCTCGATGGCGTACTCGAAGTCGGCCTTACCCGCCTGCTGGTAGACGGCGAAGTGGAGCACACGGTCGTAGTCGTCGTCGATGAGGGATCCGAGGTCGTCTGAGACAAAGTCGCCGGCGATGCACTGCATGCCGTGGCGTTCGAGCCGGTCGCGGCTCCCCGGTTTGCCGAACCGCGCCAGTGCGTGGACGTCGTTCTTCTTCGCCAACTCCACCGCGATGGCGTAGGCGACCTGCCCCGTCGGGCCCGTAATCAGGATTTTCTCGCCTTCGATCACGCCGCCCGCTCCCGTTCCAGTCTCTTCGGCGTTCCCTCTCCCCAAGATACAGGGGCGGAGTGAGGCCCTCGGCGAGTCTACCGCCGGGGGGCGCTCTGTCAACCGGCGCGGGCTAGGCGGCGACGATCAAGACGGCGGCCGACGCCGCGAGCCACAGGACGAAGTTGAGCAGCAGCGGACGGTCCTTCATGAAGATCTCTTCGGGACTGCCCCCCATGTTGCGCGTGTGGACAAGGAACAGATAGCGCAGCACGCCGTAGAGGACGAAGGGGATAGTGAGCATCATCGAGTTGTCGTCGGGCAGGTTGTCGGCGGTGAAGGTGTAGAGGGTGTAGGCGAGCACCGTCGCCGGCGCGACCACCGAGAGGAGGTGGTCGAGCAGGCCCACCGAGTAGTGTTCGAGCGCGGGGCGGTGGCTCGACCCGTTCTCGCCGAGGGTGGCGAGCTCGCCGCGCCGTTTGCCCAACGCGATGAGCAGCGCGCCCAGGCTCGTCATGACGTAGAGCCAGGGCGAGATCGGCGCGTCGATGATCTGCGCCCCCGCAGCGGTGCGGATCACGAACCCCGCCGCGATGGCGAAGATGTCGAGGATGACCTCGTCCTTGAGGCGTATGTTGTAGGCCGCCGTGATCCCCAGGTAGAGCGCGAGGAGCGCCCCGAAGCCAAGGTCGACGACGAAGGCCGCCGCCAGCCCCCCCGCCACGAGCACGGCGGCGGCGGGGAGCGCAAAGCCGCGGGCGAGCCGTCCCGAGGCCAGGGGCCGGTCCCGCTTCGTCGGGTGGAGGCGGTCGGCGGCGAGGTCGCGGTAGTCGTTGAAGACGTACGTCGCGCCGGCGACGATGGAGAAGAGAGCGAAGCCGATGGAGGCCTCGCCGAAGAGCCCCAGGTGGTCGGAGAAGCCCTCCGCGCCGCCCTCGCCCAGCGTAAAGAAGAACGCCAGGTAGACCAGCAGGTTCTTGGCAAGCTGTTGGGGGCGCATGGCCGCGCCCAGCAGCCAGAGTTGGGAGTACCACGGGCTGGGAGCGGCGGCCCCAGAATGTGTAGGATGATCGTCGGACGAGGACATGCGAGCTACCGGCCGGGCATCATGGTAACAAAAGCGGTAGGCGTCCGCGCCGGAGCGGGCCGGTGAGCCCGCGCCCACCCAAGCCGCGCCTCGACGTCCTGCTCGTCGAGCGGGGCCTCGCCGAGAGCCGCGCCCAGGCGCGGGGTCTCATCATGGCCGGCCGGGTGCGCGTCGGCGGCGAGCGCGTCGACAAGGCGGGAACGCTCGTCGCGCCCGACGCTGAGATCGACCTCAACCGGCCGCCCCGCTTCGTGAGCCGCGGCGGATTCAAGCTCGAAGGAGCGCTCGACCACTTCGGCGTCGATCCCGACGGCCTTGTCTGCCTCGACGTGGGGGCCTCCACCGGCGGCTTCACCGACTGCCTGCTCCAGCGCGGTGCGGCGAAGGTCTACGCCGTCGACGTGGGCCGCGGCCAGCTTCACGACCGCGTCGCGCGCGACGGCCGGGTAACGGTCTTCGACAAGACCAACGCCCACCACCCGTTCGACCTCCCCGGCCCCGCCGACCTCGCCACGGTCGACGTCTCGTTCATCTCGCTCACGCAGGTGCTGCCCAACGTCCTGCCCCACCTCGCGCCCGGGGGCCGCGCCCTCGGCCTGGTCAAGCCGCAATTCGAGGCCGGACGGGAGCAGGTCGGGCGCGGCGGCATCGTGCGAGACCCCGCGGCACGCGCCTCCACGCTCGCCAAGATCGGCCTCTGGGCCATAGAGCGCGGCATCCGCGTCCGGGGCCTCTCGACATCGGTCCTCGCCGGCGCGGCGGGCAACGTCGAGTACTTCGCGCTTCTGGAACCTTGAGCGAACTGCGGGGCCGCTACAGCACAGAAGTGGGCCGGGCGGTCGTAGGGGAGACACACTCCCTGACATTTGGTTGGAAATGAACTTGGAAATGAATGTTGAAATGAAATAGGACTCTGTTACTATGCTACAGAGTCTATCTTGGCAATGAACGCTAAAATACACGGGGAAATGAACCGTACATGACAACCGTCCGCATCAGTCGCTATTCTCTACCCCAGCAGTGGCTGCGCTATGATGCCGCGGCCATAGCCGGGGTGTTAGTAGAAGCGAAGACCGCCGCCGGCGTCCTGAGTCGGCTGCCGTACTTACCTCGATGGATTGAGCAGGCCCACGAGGAGCAACTGCGGTTGGAGGCAGTCGGCACCTCGCGCATCGAGGGTGCCGAGTTCACCCAACGCGAACAGGATGAAGCCCTCGCCCCCGACGCGCCGACGCGTACCGCGCTGACCCATTCGCAACGGCAATTGCGGGCCGCCGACACAACCTACCGCTGGCTCCGCGAGATCCCGGCCAACCGGCCGGTTACCGCCGAGTTGCTCCTAAACATCCACCGGCACATCGTCACAGGCTGCGACGCTGACCATTGCACACCCGGCGCGCTACGGCTTGCTGGAGCGAACGTTACCTTTGGGAGCTCGCGCTGCCGGGGCGCGGAAGGGGGGACCGATCTCGCCGCCGCATTCGGCGCTCTCGGCCAAGCCTTCACTGGGGAATTCCAGAGGCACGACCGCATCATCCAAGCCATGGCTGCCCACTACCACATAGGCGCCATGCACCCTTTCGACGACGGCAACGGACGCACGGCACGCGCACTGGAGGCATTCATGCTACGGGCGGCCAGAGTCAATGACATGGTCATGGTGAGCCTGTCCAACTATTACTACGAACACATGGAAGAGTACCTGGCGGCGCTGTACGACTCCCGCAACAGCGGGCACAACCTCACGCCGTTTCTGAGGTTTGCCTTGCCGGCGGTCGCGGAGCGGTGCAACGCACTCGCCGCAGAGATCCTTACCCACAACAAGCGGATGCTCTATCGCGAGTTCGCGCGCTCACTGTTCGGGCGGCTACGCAGCCCCCGCCGCCGAGCGCTGGCGGAGCGGCAACTGCGGATCATCGAGACCCTGCTGGATTCCGGATCTATGAGCGCGTCCGATCTAGTACAACAGGTATGGGTGCATTACGTGAGCCTGAAGCACCCTTCACGCGCGCTTGGGCGAGACCTCAGCGGACTGCTCAACCTCTCCGCAATCGTCGTGAGTGGCGACGGCGCTGTCGCTGCCGCCCTAGACTGGCCACGGCAATTCTCGGAGTCGGAATTGCTCGAGCGTTATGAACGTATGCCTTCCGCGGCGCCCATCCATCCAGCTATGGCGGAACTGACGCGGCTGCTAGGCCCCCGTCGCGGCGTCCGCTAGCCGCCCGGCCCCTCGCGCCAGGGCAGGCCCTCGGTGATTCGCAGGAACTCGGCCTTGAGGGTCTCGTTGGCCACGATGATCGAGGGGCTTTCCAGCGAGATCGGCGCGCCGTTGCGGTCGGTGACCACCGCGCCGGACTCCTGGGCGATCAGCACGCCCGCCGCGATGTCCCACGGCGCGAGGCAGTGGTGGAAGTAGATGTCGGCGCGCCCCGATGCGGCGTACGCCAGCCCGAGCGCCGCCGACCCCATGATGCGGACCGCCTGCATCCCCGGCCAGAGCCGGTCGAGCAGCTGCAGCGCGAAGCCGGCCATGGCGTCGTCGTAGCCCATGTCGGTGGCCAGCGTGGCGGCGCTCAGGCTCGTCCTATCGGAGACGCACAGAGGGCGCCCGTTACAGACGGCGCCGCCGCCGCGATGCGCTTCGAACATCTCGTCGCGCGAGGGATCGTAGGTAGCGCCGTAGAGCACCTCGCCGCCGTGTGCCAGAGCAATGGTTGTGGCGAAGTAGGGGACGCCGATGGCGTAGTTCCGCGTGCCGTCCAGCGGATCGACGATCCACACGTAGGGGGAGGCCGCGCTCCCGCTCTCGCCCGACTCCTCCGCGAGTACGCCGAAGTCGGGGTACTCGGCGCGGAGGCGCTCCAGGATCAGCGCCTCGGCCTCGAAGTCCACGTCGGTGACGATATTGGCGCGCCCCTTCTCGCGCACGTTCTTTTCGTCGTGGAACCGGTCGAGAAGCAGCGCGCCTGCCTCACGGAGGAGGGGAAGGGCGACATCGCCGACCTGTTTGCCGCTGCGGGAACGTGGAATATCCGCCATGAAGGGACGCCGCGGCCTCGGACGGGGCACGCCGAACGTGAAGTCTATCACACCCCTGTCGGATATCCGCCGCGGCGCGGCCGGACTGGGGCCTAGTGACGGCAATCGTAGAATAGAAGTGGCAATGCCATAGCGGCGGCGCACGGAATAGGGAGAACTTACCGATGCCGAAAGGACGCAAAGGCTCGCTGCTCGTGCTGCAGTCCGGTGGGCCTACGCACGTCATCAACCAGAGTCTGGCCGGCGTATTCCACGAGGCCGAGCGCAGCGGGGCGTTCGAGCGCGTCCTCGGGGCCGACCACGGGCCCCGCGGCCTCATCGACGGGAAGTTCATCGACCTCTCCGCCCAGTCGAAGGCCGTCTGGCGCGCGGTTGCGCGTACGCCCGGGTCGGCGTTGGGCACGGCGCGCCGCAAGATCACCGACGAAGACCTCCCCGCCGTCTTCGAGGCGCTTCAGGCGCACAACGTCACCTGCCTGGTGAGCATCGGCGGCAACGACTCCGCCGAGAACGCCCGCCTCTTCTCTGTCGAGGCGCAAAAGCGGGACTACCCGCTTACCGTGATGGCCGTGCCCAAGACCGTCGACAACGACCTCCCGGCGACGGACCACTGCCCCGGCTTCGGCAGCGCGGCGCGCTACCTCGCCCTCGCGACGATGAGCACCGCCCGGGACGCCGAGGCTATGGGCGTCGACCGCCCGATCCTGGTCATGGAGGCGATGGGGCGCAACGCGGCGTGGCTCGCGGTATCGGCGGGCATGGGCAAGCACGAGGAGCGCGACGCACCGCACGCGATCGTCAGCCCGGAGAGGGTGGTCCACGAGGACCGGTTCCTGGCCCTGCTCGAGGAGGCGATGACCAAGTTCGGCCACGCCGTCGCCGTCGTCGCCGAGAATGCCAAGGGCCCCGACGGGCCGCTGGGGGCCGGCGGTGAGCCCGACTTCGTCGATGAGTTCGGCCACGCCTACTGGCCCAGCCCGGCGCACTATCTGTCTCGCTTGGCGAGCCGGCGTCTGAAGGTACGCGCCAATTTCACTAAGCCTGGGATGCTGGCGCGGTCGATGGCCCCGACCGTCTCTCGGGTCGATGCCCGCGAGGCGCGGATGGTCGGCGAGGCGGCGGTGCGCTACGCCCTACAGGGCGAGAGCGGCAAGATGGTGACGCTGGTGCGGGCCCCCGAAGGCCCGTACCAATGCGGCGTCGGCCTCGCCCCACTGGAAGCCGTGGCAGGCAAGGAACGCCTGCTCCCCGAAGGCTTCTCCGAGCCGGTCACCGAGTTCCCCACGCGCCTCTTCCGCGACTACGCCCGCCCCCTCATGGGCGGCCCGCTTCCCCGCTTCGGCCGCTTCCGCTAGCCCGCGCGTCACTCGGCGGCGCGGTGCGACTCCTCAATCGCGGCCGCGAGGGTCGCGGCGAACTCGTCGCAGACCTTGGGGAGGGCGGGTTTCAGCAGCGCGTTCACCATGGGGCCTTGCAGCCCGCCCGGCACGAGTTCAAGGCGCACGTGCATCCTCGTCGCGCCGCCATCGGCGGGCGCCACGCTGAAGCTGCCCGATCCGGCGACGTTGTCGTTCGTCCCTTTGAGGGTGAACGCGACCTTCGACGGCTCGACCCACTCGGTGATGACTACGTGGAACGTCACGGCCTTGCTTAACTGTCCCAGTTGGCCCTTCAGCGTCCACAGCGACTCGCGTTCCGACAGCCGCTCGTGCGACTGATAGCCGGTCACCAGCGGGGCCCAGTTGTCCATGTCGCTGATGAAGCGCCACACCGCCTCGATTGGCGCGCCGACGTCTCGGACGGCCTCGCCCTCCGCCACCGCTTAGCCTCCCAACGGCAGGGCCCGCGAGGGCCGCGACGCGGCCGCCTTCCCCGCGATGTAGCCGAACGTCATCGCGGGGCCCAGCGTCGCGCCGCCCCCCGGATAGGTGGGGCCGAAGACGCCCGCAGCCACGTTGCCCGCGGCAAAGAGCCCCTCGATGTGGCCGCCGCGGTTGTTCCTCACCCGCGCATCTGCGTCGATGCGCGGCCCGCCGTTGGTCCCCAGCGCCCCCCAGAGGATGGGGAGGGCGTAGAACGGCGGTGTCTCCAGCGGGGACAGCGTCCTCTTCGGATCGTAATCGCCGCCGGTGTGCGGCCCGTAGGCCTTGGCCCCCCGCTCGAAGTCGGGGTCGACCCCCTCTGCGGCGAACCGGTTGAAGCGATCCACCTGCTCCTCAAGGCCGTCGGAGTCGATGCCGATCCTCTCCGCCATCTCGCGAATCGTGGGCGCCTGGTCGACCCAGTCCGGGGCGGGCTCGCCGGGCATCATGGTGAAGATGATGTTCTTGCTCTTGCAGGCGTCATCGAAGATCGCCCACGCGGGGTAGTTGGGGTGCTCCTGCGCCACCGGGTCGAAGTTGTAGAACGTCTTGGGTAGGTCCATGTAGGTGGTGCACTCGTTGACGAAGCGCTTGCCGGCGCGGTTGACCAGCATCGCGCCGGGGAGCGTCGGGATCCCGCTGCCGGTGTGTGCGAGGGGATGGCCCTCGAACTCCATCGTGGGGTCCACCACCGCCGGGCTCCACCAGGCCTGTCCCATGTTCCCCAGCGCAGCCCCGGCCTCCATCGCCATCACGAGGCCATCGCCATCGTTGTACGGCGGGCTGAGCGGGTGGGTGAGGCCCTGCCGCAGGAAGGCGCTCACCAGCTCCTTGTTCCACTCGAAGCCGCCGGTGGCGAGCACCACGCCCTTCCGCGCACCGACGTAGAAGTCGCGGCCCTCGTATTCGGCCCGCACGCCGACCACCGCGCCATCGCCGTCGAGCACCAGCTCGCGGGCCGGCGCATCAGTCAGCGCTTCGACGCCGCGGTCGAGGAGCCCCTTGAACAGCGACGCAACGAGGGCGCCCCCCATGGTGCGCACGTCGTTCTCGGCCCGCTCCGCCAGCAACGAGAAGTTGATCTGTGACGGGTCGGTGGCGACGGAGCCCTCCTCCATCGTGATCCGCGGATAGATGGGGCTTATGCGGAGCCGCTCCGCCCACTCGCCCAACTGCTTGGCGTCGAAAGGATGGTTCTCGATGGAGCGCCCCCGCTGCTTGCCGCCGGGGAACCTGTTGTAGTAGTCGGCGAACCAACTCGTGGAGAACATGCGCAGCGGCGTATGCGCTTCGAGGTAGTCGATCATCTCGTGCGCGGTGTCCACGTAGACCTCGAGCAGCGAGGAATCGGGCTCGATGCCCAGCGTGAGACGGCGCAGGTAGGTCAGGGCGTCCTCGCGGGAGTCCTCGACCCCCACGGCGGCCATGTGCTTGTTGCGGGGGACCCAGGGCATTCCCCCGGAGACCCCCGTCGTCCCGCCGATCAGCGGGGCCTTCTCCAGCAGCAGCGTCTCGGCCCCGCCGTCGTGCGCCAGCGTCGCGGCCACGAGGCCGGCCCCTCCCGACCCAAGCACGACGACGTCCGCTTCGCGGTCCCACTTCGCAGGAATCTTGGCAGGCAAGTCCGACCTCCCGCCGCGGTCGGGGCGCGGCGTCGTCAACGTCAGGGCTTAACGGCGGAGCAGCTCCGGGTTGCGGGTCTCGATCATCCGCCGCAGGCCGTCCTTCCAATGCACCGTGGTACGGCCCAGGTATTCGTGCATCCTGTCGGGGTCCGGCGAGATGCTGCCGAGGGCCTGCTCGGTGTAGTCGAATTTGGGTTCAAGGCCGGTTAGCTCGCCCATGTAGGCGCACCACTCCTCGATACTCGCCTCATCGCTGCCGCCCCAGTTCAACGTGAGGGCGGGCACGGACGCCGCCGCCAGCAGCTTCTCGACATGAGCGACGACGTCGTCTTCATGGATCGGGGCATAGTAGTTGCCCAGCGACGGATGGACCGGGATCGCCATCCCCTGCGACATCGCGAGCAGATGGTAGTAGGGCCACCCGCCGTTGTCTCCGAAGGGCACGTTGAGGCGGGCGATCACCGTGGGGACGCCGAACTGCGCGCAGGCGAAGCGGGCGACGACCTCGCTGGCGATCTTGCAGATGCTGTACGTCGCTATGCCCATCACCACGTGGCTGTCGCCGAGGGGGTCCGTCTCCTTCAGCTTCCGACCGCCGGTGGGCTTGTAGACGGCGGTCGAGGAACAGTGCAGGAAGGCCTTCGCCTTTCTCGTGTGATACATCAGCCGCCCGGTCCCCTCACCGTTGACCGCGAGGTCGTAGTCGAAGTCGGCGGCGGGACTCTTCACCACGGCGAAGTTGAGGACGTAGGTGAAGTCGTCGTCGAGCGCGTCGAACGAGTCCACGCCCAAGTCCAGTTTGACCGCCTTGACGCCGGCGGCCTCGACGCGGGCCCGGTCGTCGGGGTTGCTGAAGCGCGCGATCCCGACGACCTCGTTATCCTTCGCCAGGGCCTCGCACACCGGAAACGCGACCTGGCCCGCGGGACCGGTCACGAGAATCTTCTCACCTTGCAGCATGAGCGGTCTCCTCTTGGGGCGGGTTGCATGAAATGGCCCGCCGGGCCGAAAGAATAGCCTAGCCTACAGTGGAAAGATAGGACGCCCGCAAGGGCGGGCCGTACACCGGCGGAGCGCGCCTCACCTCGCCCCCAACCCCTTCTCCCGTGAGGGAGAGCGGGGATGGGAACAGGGGTGGAAACCTCTAGCTGTTGAGGTTGTAGAGCTCGACGCAGTTGTCGGCGATGATCATGCGCCGCTCGTCCTCGGGGACGTCTTCGAGGTGCCTAGCGATGTACTCCTGCGACTTGGGCCACGTGCTGTTGATGTGGGGGTAGTCGCTGGACCACATGATGCGGTTGATGCCGATGGTGTGCCGCTCGCGGACGCCAACGTAGTCCTCGATGAACGTGCCGTAGATATGGCGGCGCCAGATCTCGCTGGGCTGCTCATCCAACAGGCTCTTGGTGTGATAGCGGTGGCGCGCCCAACTATGGTCCATCCAGTCCACCAGGAAGGCCATCCAGCCGATGCCGCTCTCGACCGAGACCAGCTTGAGCTTGGGATGGTTCTTGAGCACGCCGCTGAAGATCAGGCTCGTCATCGGCTCGGCCATCATGGCTTTGTTCACCGTGACGCTGACCAGCAGCATCTGCTCTAGGCCGCGGGTCCGGGGCTTGCCGCCCAGGTGGAAGTTGATCGGCATTTCGAGGTCTTCGAGGGCCGACCACAGCGGCTCGTAGATCGGATCGATGTACGACTTGTCGCCGGGGTCGGAGGTGTCCACGGCGGGGATCGAGGGAAGCAGGACGCCGCGCAGGCCCATCTTCTTGGCGCGCGTGGCCTCGGAGATGGCCAGATCGGTGTCCCAGAACGGGATCTCGGCGATGCCCACGAGGCGCGCCGGGTTGGGGGAGCAGTACTCCGCCAGCCAATCGTTGTAGACCTGCATCATCGCGAAGCGGAGCTCGCGGTCGGTCGTCTTCATCTCGACGCCGCCGCCGTCGCCGCTGCCGTAGAGCACCTCGGCGTCGACGCCGTCGGTGTCCATGTCCTTGATGCGCGCGATGGGGTCCCAGCCGCCGGCGTGGCCCTTCTGGGCGACGTCGCTCTCGACCTTGAGCTTGGAGTAGTCCGCGCCCGCGGCCCCGGCCAAGGACATGAACTTCTGCTCACGGCCCTCGAAGCGCAGCACTTCCTTGCCGTCTTTCTTCTCGACCCTCGGGGCGCGGTCTTTCAACCCCGCCGGTACGCGATCGGCGTAGATGGTGGGCGGCGGGTTCACGTGCGAGTCCGCGGAAACGCACTTGTAGGTTACTTTCGTTTGGGTGGTCATCGGTCCCTCCGTGGTCTGCAGTCGGCCCCGGCCTACTCCTAGCCCATCAGGCCGGACCAGAGGTAGTCTACCGCTATCCAACAGAGGCGTCCACCGCGCCGGACGCTATACTCGGACCGCGCCGTTACTCAGGAGGTTGCGCCATGGCCGAGACCCATTCCGCGAAGAGCCGACCCAAGGAAATGCGGGGGCAGATCACGCCCGACGGCATCGCCCGGATGCGGGCGCGCGTCGGCATCCTCGCCCCTCGCCCCAAGCCCTTCAACACCGTCGCCTCCGAGGACTCCATCCGCCACTACTGCTACGGCTACGGCGAGGACAACCCACTCCACACCGACCCCGACTACGGCGCGACGACCCGCTGGGGTTCGGTCGTCGCGCCGCCTGCCTACATGACCACCTGCGGCATCGTGAACGCCAAGCCGATCCCGCCCGACGTCCGTGAGAAGGGCCGCGGCGCGCTCAGCGGCGTCCCCAACTATCTCTCGGGCAATTCCTGGGAGTTCTACCGCCCCATCCACCCCGGCGACGTCATCACTCGCCGCTTTTATCTCTCCAAGGTCGAGGAGAAGGAGACGAGCTTCGGCGGCAAGTCGGCGGTCGTGCACCACAAGAACGAGTACGTCAACCAGCACGGCGAGCTCACCGGCGTACTGATGAACTACTTCTTCCACGTCGAGCGCGAGGCGTCGGAGAAGAAGGGGAAGAACCTGACCATCGACGACCCGGCCTACGACGAGGCCTACCTCGCCAAGATCGACGAGGCCTACGCCAACGAGTACATCCGCGGGGCCGAGCCCCGCTACTGGGAGGACGTCGCCGAGGGCGACCGCCTGCCCTCGAT
This sequence comes from Dehalococcoidia bacterium, assembly GCA_965261455.1. Taxonomy (GTDB): domain Bacteria; phylum Chloroflexota; class Dehalococcoidia; order SHYB01; family SHYB01; genus DAOUKH01. The sequence continues at coordinate 2,380,694 of OZ253453.1, forward strand.
CGTGCGCGGCCCGCTCTGCGTCACCGACATCATCTGCTGGCACATCGGCAACGGCTTCGGCCAGTTCAACGTCGGCCCCCTCCGCGCCGCCTACCGGAACCGCGTCAAGGCCCCCAACTTCTACACGCACAACGAGTACGGCGCGTGGGACGCGGCCCAGCGGGTCCACTGGGACCCCATCCGCGCCAAGCGCATCGGCAACCCCCGCCCTTACGACTACGGCCGCATGCGTACGCAGTGGATGATGCAGCTGGTGGGCAACTGGGCCGGCGACGACGGCTGGCTCTTCCGCCACTCCGACCAGATCCGCAAGTTCAACTACATCGGCGACACGTCATGGGTGCACGGCAAGGTCGTCGGCAAGCGCGTCGACGGCGTTCACCGCATCGCCGACCTCGAAGTCTGGATCGAGAACCAGCGCGGCGAGGTCACCGCGCCGGCCCAGGCCTCGGTACTCCTCCCCTCCCGCGAGGCGGGTCCGGTCACCGTCCCCGGCGACACCGGGGAGTACGCGCCGGCGGCGATGGCTACGGACTATTCGGTGGTCGCGGAGTAGGGCGTGAGGGCGTGGGTTCTCCACGAACGGAACGATTTGCCATAGAAAATGCTTTCTGCCATAATATTATCTAGGCGCCACATCTCAGGAGAACGCCATGACCATCGCGCGCAAGAAGTCCGTCCGAGCTAAACCCTTTGCGGAACGCATGACAACCCGTATCCGCCTAGGACCAGGGGGCCGGATCGTTATCCCCGCCGCGCATCGCAAGGCCCTCGGGGTCGAGCCTGGGGACCGGATGACCATCTCCTTCGTGGACGGGGGGCTGCGCATCACGACCTGGAAACAGGCGTTGGCGTGGCTCCAAGAGGAAGTCCGTCGGCACGCCCGCCCCGGCGTGAGCCCGTCAGAGGAACTTATCGCGGAGCGGCGGCGCGAGGCCGCGCGTGAGTAGAACCGTACTCGACGCATCGGCGGTGCTAACACTCCTTTGGGATGAAGCAGGAGCCACGCGCGTCCGGGAGTTCCTTTCCGAGGCAGCCATCAGCGCCGTCAATCTGTGCGAGGTCGTCACCAAGCTAGCGGATGACGGGATCCTCTCCGCGTCGGCACGGGCCCGACTTGATGAGTTGGCCTTGCGGGTGGTTCCCTTTAGCGAGGCCGCTGCTTACGCCGCCGGCGCGCTGCACAGCGACACCCGGAGGCTGGGGCTCTCACTCGCTGACTGCGCCTGCCTCACGCTCGCGCGATGGATGGAAGCCCCGGCGGTGACCGCCGACCGGCTCTGGCGTGAGGTCGCCGGCGTCGAGGTCGTCGTTATCCGCTAGGAGCCCCGAGCCATGCCCACCCCACGCAAGAAGTCTGCTCCCTTCAACCCCAAGGCTCGCAGGACCACGCGGATTCGCTTAGGCGACGGCGGCCGGATCGTCATTCCCGCCGCGCACCGCAGGGCGCTCGGGGTCGAGCCCGGGGACAGAATGACCATCTCCTTCGTGGACGGCGGGCTGCGCATCACCACGCAAGAACAGGCGTTGGCGTGGCTCCAAGAGGAAGTCCGTCGGCACGCCCGCCCCGGCGTGAGCCTGTCGGACGAGCTTATCGCGGACCGGCGTCGGGAGGCCGCGCGCGACTAGCCGCCCCCATTTGCGCCAGCGCCCGCCGCTACGGGGCGAAGCGGTACACGACCCGTAGCTCGGCGACGTCGGTGACGATCGAGTCGGTGTGGTGGGCGATCTCCACGCTGCCGACGCCGCAGTCGCCGAACTCGTCGCAGGAGATGGTTCCGATGACGCCCTCGAAGCCGTTGAGGCCGGTCAGGGCCTCCCGGAGCTTGGCCCGGTCAATGTAGAGCGTATCCCCGTCGACGACCGCGACCTGCTCGATGGCCCGGAGGAGCATCGTGGCGGCGTCGTAGCCGTGGGGCATGTAGGCCGACGTGGGAGCCTCGCCGTACCGCTCGCGGTACTCCGCGGCCAGCGCCGCGCCGCTCTTGCCGGTCGCCTCGTTGACGTTGGCGTCGAAGTGCAAGTCCGGGGCGGGCAGATAGACGCCTTCCGACTCGGGGATGGCGAGGAAGTCGGAGACCACCAAGGCGGCGCCGCCGATCAGCGTGACCTCCTCAAGTCCGGCGACTTGGCCCACCTGCCGGACGATGGCCGCGCCCTCTTCTCGGAACAGTGGAAAGAAAAGGCCGTCGGGGCCGCCGGCGGCCAGTTGGGTGAGGACGGGCACCATGTCCGTGTCGCCCCTACTGACTGAGGCGACCTCGACCGATCCGCCAAGCCCTTCGAAGGCGGTGGCGAAGGCGCCGGTGAGCCCGGTCGTGTACGGATCGCCGTCGTGGATGGCGGCCACCTTGCGTAGGCCGAGATCCCCGTAGGCGAACTGCGCGACGGCGCGGGCCTGGTAGAGGTCGTTGTTCGCCGTCCGGTAGTAGCCGGGGTGGTTGTTCGAGCCGGCGGCGCCCTGAAGGTCGGAGGTCAGCGATGGGGAGGTCGTGGAGGCGGCGACCATCACCAGGCCGGCCTCGCTGATGACCGGCGAGGCCGCGGCGGCGGCAACGGAGCACGACGTGCCGATGACGCCGGCGACCCGGGGGTCGCCGATCACCGTCTCGGCGGCGGCGCGGCCGCCCTCCGCGGTGCACAGCGAGTCGAGGCCCGCGCCCATCGAGACCTCGTGGCCATGGATGGAACCGTAGTCCGCCACCGCGAACGCGGCGCCGCGCTGGATGGGGATTCCCAGATCGCCGAGCCCCGTCAGGACTTGCATCGAGCGTATCTGGATGGCCTCGCCGGGGGCCACCTCGACGGCGCCGAGCGGGCCGGCCTCGAAGGCGGGGCCGCCGCAGGAGGCAGCCGCCATCGCGAGGGCCGCCAACACGGCGGGCCAACGTAATCGCAGCATTACTCTGCCTCCTCCGCCCGATCGGGATTGACCCTGCCTAGGAAGACGTCGGTCAAGATGTTGGTTTGCCGGACGGATTCCGGCGTGCCGTCATGCGCGACCATGCCCTTGTCCAGCACGTAGGCCCGGTCGGCGATTTCGAGCACGCCCTTGATGTTGTGCTCCACGATGAACGTGGTCATCTTGAGCCGCTCGTTGATCTCCGCGACCTTCTGGAAGACTTCCTTGACGATGATCGGCGCGAGGCCGAGCGTCGGTTCGTCGAGCAGCAAGACTTCCGGCGTGGCCATGAGCCCCCGGCCGAGCGCCAACATCTGCTGCTGCCCTCCCGACATCTGGCTGGCCACGTCGCGGCGCTTCCCGTGCAGGACGGGGAACAGCTCCATCACCGAGTCCATGCGGCGGGCTTGCTCCGCCTTGTCGTTCAGGTACAGGCAGCCCATCTCCAGGTTCTCTTCGATGGTGAGATGCGTGAAGACGCGCCTCCCTTGGGGAACGAACGCGACGCCCTTCTTCACGATTTCGTGCGTGGGCTCGGACAGCGGCTCGCTCCGCAGGTAGACCGTCCCCCCGACGACCGGGGCCAGCCCCATGATGGCCTTGAGCACAGTGGACTTCCCCGCGCCGTTGGGCCCCATCACCGCCACCAGCTCGCCCCTGCGGACGCCGAGCGATACTTCCTCCAGCGCCCGCACCGCCCCGTACCGCACGGAGATGTCGACCAGCTCAAGCAGCATCTCCCCGCCGGCTGCTTCATCGCCGGGCTGCTGCGCTATTTTCGCCGTGGCATCCATACGTCTTCCGTGTGGGGGCTAGACGCCGAGGTACGCCTCGATGACTTCGGCGCGGCTCAGGACCTCTTGGACGTCTCCCGCGGTGAGCAGCCTCCCGCTGTCGAGCACGATGATGCGGTCGGGAAGCTCCCGCACGATGTCCATGTTGTGTGAGATGAAGATGAGGGTGCGGCCTTCGTCCCGCAGCCGCTTCACGATGCCCTTGACCCGCTCGATCATCTGCGGAAAGAGGCCGGCGAAGGGCTCGTCGAACAGATAGGTGTTGACGTCCAAGGCCAGGGCGCGGCCGATCTCCAGCAGCTTCCGTTGGCCGTAAGACAGGTCCATGGCGAGAGAGTCCCGCTTCTCCCACATCCCCACGTCCTCAAGAATCCTCTGCGCCTTCTCCCGGTGACTGGGCTTCGTCCGTTCGATCATGGCGGGGAAGAGCTTGCGGTTGGTGAGGACCACCATGATGTTGTCCCACACCGAGATCTGATCGAAGAGCCGCACCTCCTGAAAGGTCCTGGCGAGGCCGTGGGACGGCGTCTCGTAGGCCTTCACCACCTTGAAACCGGTTCCGCCGATGATCACCATGCCGCCGTCGAGAGGCAGCACGCCGCTCAGCAGGTTGACCAGCGTCGACTTCCCCGAGCCGTTGGGCCCGACGATGCTGGTGATCCCCGTCTTGGGAATGACGATGCTGAGCTCGTCCACCGCCTTCACGGCGCCGAAGTGCTTGGATATCTCGACGGTCTCCAGCGCGTAGTCGTCGCCGGCGTCGGGACGGTCCGTGCTCACAGCTTGTACCTCCCCGTCAGGCCCTGCGGCCGGAACAGCATAAGCGCCACCAGCAGGATGCCCAACACCACCTGCCGCGCTTGGCCGATGTGCTCGGTGGGCAGGAAAGGCAGGAAGCGCATCCCCTCCTCCAACAGAACGAAGGCCATGGCCCCTAGGAGCGAGCCCCAGATCGTCGCCAGCCCCCCGAGGATCACGATCGCCACGAGGAGCACGGACTCTAACAGGACAAAAGAGTTCGGGTCGATGAACGTCGTCCAACTCCCGAAGAGGCCGCCGGCGAGCCCCGCCATCATGGCCGAGATGACCCAGATAGCCAGCTTGTACCGGGTCACCTGGTAGCCGAAGACCTCGGCGGCCTGCTCGTCCTCCCGGATCGCCGTCAGCACCCGCCCGAAAGAGGACGTCACCAGGAACCAGGCGACTACCACCACCAACGCCAGCGCCGCTAGGCAGAAGAGCAGGAACTCCAGCTCGCCGTCGAACACCCACCCGCCGATCTCCGGGCGGGCGATGTCGTGGATGCCGAACGCTCCCCTGGTCAGGTCGCGCCAGTTCAGGAAGACGTTGAAGGAGATGATGGCGAAGCCGAAGGACACCAGCACGTAGATGTCGTCCCTGAACCGGTTGAAGACGACGCCGACCACCACCGCGACCAAGCCGGCCAAGAGGACGCAGACCGGCAGCGCGGCGAAGAAGGGCCAGCCGAAGGTGGGGATGGACTCGGTCCGCAGCGTTTCGTACGAGGTCTGCGACGTGAGGATAGCCATCGCGTAGGCCCCGATGCCGAAGAAGCCGATATGCCCTATCGAGAGCAGCCCGGTGAATCCCACCACCAGGTTCAGGCTGACCGCCAAGATCGCCCATATGGCGAAGACCGTGCCCACGGTGATCGCAAAGCCGACGCCCTGCCACAGCGCGAACGCGACCGCCCAGGAGATGACGAGCAGGTTCGCCCATACCTCCACGTTCCCCCGGTTGAGCCGCAGAAGCTCCCGTGGGTCGCGCGCAGTCACCCGCGATAGCATCACGACACGCCTACTTCCTCGGCAACAGCCCCGTGGGCCAGAACGACAGGAATAGGATGAGGATACCGAACGAGATGACGTCCTTCCATTCGCCGGCTAGGTCCCAAATGCCAAACTGCTCGACCATACCCAAGGCGAATCCGCCGACGATAGCTCCGTAGAGGTTGCCGATGCCGCCGACCACCGAGGCGATCCACCCCTTCAGCAGAAGCAGGAGCCCCATCCTCGGCTGGATAGCCGTATCGTGGCCGCTCAGCAGCCCGGCCAACGCCGCGAAGACCGCCCCGATGAAGAACACGATGGCGATGACGACCGTCGTGTTGATCCCCACCACCTTCGATACCTCTTCGTCGTCGCCGATGGCCCGCACCGTCCTCCCGAAGGCGGTCTTCTTGAGGAAGACCAACAACCCGACGAAGCCGGCGAGCGCCACCCCGATGGTGAAGACGTTGAACCCCTTGATGTAGGCGCCGCCAATGGCCCACGGCTCGCTGCCGAAGGGCTCCGGGAGCGGGCGCGGCGCGCTCTGAAAGAGAATGACGATGAACGCGCTGATGACCAGCAGAATGCCGAGCGTGGCGACCAGCATCACCAGCGGCGACCTCGCCCGCTGCCGCATGTACACGTACAGGCCCCGGTACAGAGCGAGCCCCACGGTCCCCGCCAGCAGGCAGGACACCGCCCAGCTCAGGTACAGCTTGGCTCCGGGGGTGCCGGCGACGAGGAGGCCGCAGTAGGCCCCGATAACCGCTCCGGCAACGGTGGTGAGGACGACGCGCGGCCGCACGGCCGCGCTTCCCACAAGCGCCTGGCCGCCTTGTCGAAGCGCCCAGGCCGCCGCTAACGCCGTCAGCACGCCGACGGCGGGGCTCAGCATGACGTGCAGGTCCGCCGGATAGCTGAGGACCACTCCCGCGTAGGCTCCGGCGCCCACGGCTAGGAGGCCCCAGCCGGCGCGCAAGACGGTCGGCCCGGGCCGGGCCCGCAGCCGGCTGTAGAACGCCTCGTACAGGGCCCACGCGACGACCGCGGCGACGACCGCGGCGAAGACGCCGTTGACGTACGGCGAGTTCACCGCGTGCAGCCCGCCCAGGGACTCCTGCGACCGCAGGTAGAAGACGCCGTAGCCGCCCAGAGCGGCGGCGGCCCCGTAGTACAGGTCGAAGAACCAGACCGTGCTGTAGACGATGGTGAAGCCCAGCGCCAGCAGCGCGTACACCGCCCCAACGGACAGCCCGTTGAACGTGAACTGCAGCGCCTGATCGGGCGACTGGCCGATCTTCCATCCGACGTACGCTACGACCGCGCCGGTTAGTGCGGCCGCGAGGAGCCTGCGATGGTCGGCCAGGCTGCTAAGCAACGGCTTCCGCTCCCATCGGTTTCAGTAAACGGCGGAGCCCAGCGCTCCAGACCGCCGATGGTCCCCGCGGCGCCCCGACGGTCAAGACCGGGCGCCGCGGGTGTGATTCTTACCCGCTCGGAGCGGGGCCAAGGACCTTGTACCCCTGGTTCTCCGACGTTCGCTCCGCCACCGGCAGGACTTCTACTACGAGGTTGGAGAGGCCGACGACCTCGCCCCTGTCGTCGAAGCTGTAGTTGTCGCCGATTGCGCCGCTCCACGTGATCTCGTACAGGCAGTCCCGCAACCCGTCGGCGTCTTGATCGTCACCGGTCTTCCCGAGGCACTCGGCGGTGATGTAGACGTCGTCGTAGACCGAACCGATGTACCACGGCAGCGTCACGTACTGGTAGCGCTCCCGGAAGTTCCTCAGCACGTCCTGGGCCGTGGTATTGGAAGGGTCGAGGTTCGTGATGATCGCCTTCATGCCGGTCGCGGCCTCGCCGGCGACCTCCAAAGCCGTCGAGCCTACCGGCACGACTTCCGTGTAGATGGGGCCGTCGTATCCCAGCTCTCGGATCTGTTTCACGATGGTTCCGCCGGAGGCCTCGCCTTGGGCGGCGAGGTGCAGGCCGTCAGGGTTGGCGCTCAGCAGCTTGGTCAACTGGGTCCGGAAGTCGATGACCTCCGTGGCGTACCGCTCTTCGGCCACCAGCCGGCCGCCCCGCTTCTCGAACTGCGCTACGGTGGCGCCCCGCACGCCCTCGGCGTAGTCGGTTGCCTCCGTAATCGTGGCCAGGTTGCGGATCCCGTCGGCCCACATCAGGTTGCCGGTGTCGATACCCAATTGGGCGTCGTTCAAGGACGTCCGGAAGATGTAGTCCCCGGCGTTCGCGATGTCCGGGTTCGTCGCCAGACCGGAGAACATGACCACGCCGTCCGCCTCGGCCAGCGGCGCCGCCCCAAGCATCGCGCCGCTGCACGACGTGCCGAGGATGATCTTGACGCCGTCCACGTCGGTGAGCTTTCTGTAGGCGGTGATGGCGTCCTGCGCATTGCACTTGGAGTCTTCGACGATGAGCTCCAGCATGCGCCCATTGACGCCGCCGGCCTCGTTGATCTCGTCCACCGCCATCTGCTTGGCCTGCACCGCGACGGTGCCGTACGTCTCGCCGGGGCCGGTAAGGGATTCCATCACGCCGCTCTTGAGGGGTGGCAACGGGATCGGCGTGCTCGTGGACGCAGGGACTGATGTGGCCGTAGGTGTGGCGTCTCCGCAGGCCGACACCGCCAACGCTAAGACCGACAGCAAGCCTAGGGAAACTATCCACGTCTTGGGCGATACTCGCATGACAACCCCCCCCTCGAAAACGAGCCTGGGTCCATCCCGCGCTTCCAACGCGCCCGCGCGCGCCAGCGCGGCATGCTTGTACCGCCAGTTTGTACCACCAGCAGCGCCCCCGTTGCAAGCGCGCCCAGTGGGAGCGAATGGCAAGAAAGAGGCCGCCGGGCGAGGCTAGCCGCCTGTCGGCGGAAACCGGTCATTCTCACTCACCAGCGCCTGCGTCTCCCGGATGGACTGACCTTGAAAGGCCTTGTCGCCCCAGAGGCTTTTCACATGCGTCAGGACGTTGATGATCTCTTGGCGGCTCAGCTGGTCCCCGAACGCCGGCATACCGCTCTTGTAGCCCGGTATCGCCCCGCCCCGACTGACGATGCGGTACAGGAGCCCGTCCGCGTGATGCCAGGTATGGCCGTCGCCATTAAGCGGCGGCGGTGGGAGTGTCCCGTCCTCTTTGGCGATGCGCCAGTTGGGTTGCCCCTCGCCGTTAGCTCCATGGCAGACGGCGCAGGTCGTGGCGAAGATCTCTGGGCCCGTTCGGGAAACGGGTGCCGGTGCTCGGGTGGCGGGAGCCGGAGAGGCGGCGCCGCTCGTCGCGGTGCCGCTGCCGCCGGACGGGGACGAGCAGGCGCCGGCGGCGACTATGGCGAGCACCACTCCAAGCAGAAGACCGGCCCGCCACCTGAGCCCTCTCCCTCCACGGGCATCTCTATGCAGCCCCCGCTCCCGCTGAAGACCTTTGCAGCACTCCGTCGAAGGGAAGAACGCCGCCCGCTGGCCTTGGGAAAGGGAGGCGGCGCGGGGAGGTCTTGCCCCCTCTCCCGCTGGGAGAGGGTTGGGGTGAGGGCGGGGGGTGGCGGGGGCCGCGCGACCTTGCTGAAGCCCGACCGCCGAGTTACGCAAAGGTCCCCTCTGGGGGCGACTGAGAGAGGGCACGCGCCGCCCGGCTCGCATCACGACACCTCATACGCCCACATCTCGTACCAAATATCCGGCTCGCCGTGCGGCATGGGCTGGAACGGCGCGCCCCGCTCCAGCAAGCGCCACGTCCCCGCCGCTTCGAGCGCCGACTGCTTCACCTCGAACCCGCCCTCCGTGTAGAAGTCGGTGCGCATCGAGAACACCACCGGCCCGCCCGACTTCGTGACCCGGACCAACTCGTCCAGCGCCTCCGGCGGAGCGTGGCCGATCGTCAGCACGCCGATGCACGTCGTACCGGCGAAGCCGTCCGTCTCGAAGGGCAGCGGCTTTCCAAGCTCCCCAACCACGAGCTCTTCGTAGACACCCTTCTCCTTCGCCGTCGTCAGCATACCCGGCGACATGTCCAGCGCCGTGATCCGCTTGAAGCCCTGACCGGCCAGCTCCTCCCCGACCATCCCCGTGCCGGCCCCCGCGTCGAGCACCTTCGCACCCTTATCGGCCACGTACTTCGCCAAGAGCGCGGCCCCGGCCCTCGGCGCGCTGAACCTCAGCGTTTTCAGGTCCGCGTCGTACTCCGACGCCCACCCGTCGTACTCGCTCGTCAGCTCGCCGTAGTCCTTCGACGCATAAACCCGCTGAATCCGCTCCGTGCGCGCCTTCTCACTCGTCATCCACAACCCTCCCAGCCGCGTTCCATAGAGTCTACCCCGCCACAGCGAGCATGCCCGCGTAGCCGTACCGCCTCCGCCCCGTGTAAAGATCGGGAGGCAACCGGCGAGACGCCCTGTTCGTTAACCAAGGTGTACGCTATTGGCGAACCCTTCGGCACGCACAGGGGGTCGAGGATGAGGCCGTCTGTAACCTTGCAGGACGTCCACCGGGCCCGGAGCGTCATCGCTGATCTGGCGCTCCGGACGCCCATGCTGCCCGCCCACTCCCTCGGCGGGCTGGCGGGGTGCGACCTCCTCCTCAAAGCCGAGAACCTCCAGCGAGCGGGCTCCTTCAAGGTCCGGGGCGCCGCCAACAAGATCGCCGCCCTGACTCCCGAACAGAAGGCCACGGGTGTCATCGCCGCCAGCGCCGGCAACCACGCCCAGGGCGTCGCCTTGGCGGCCGGCAACCTCGGCATCCCCTGCACCATCGTCATGCCCTCGGGCGCTTCCCTCCCCAAGGTGGAGGCCACCCGGGGCTACGGCGCGACGGTCCTCCTCCAAGGCGATGACTTCGACCAGGCCCAGAAGCATGCCCGCCACCTCATGCGGGAGAACGCCGCGACCTTCATCCCCGCCTTCGACGATCCCGCGATCATCGCGGGACAGGGCACCATCGGCTTGGAGATGCTCGAGCAGGCGGAGGACCTAGACGTGGTCGTCGTCCCCGTGGGCGGGGGAGGCCTGATCTCGGGTATCGGCCTAGCCATAAAGGAGACCGTGCCCGGCGTCAAAGTGATCGGCGTGCAGGCCGAGGCGGCCACCGCCCTTGTCGACTCCTACAAGGCCAACCGGCGTCTCACCGTGCGGGGGAAGGCCACCGTGGCCGATGGCATCGCCGTGGGGACGCCGGGGAGGCTCACCCTTCCCCTGGTGAGGCAATACGTGGACGAGCTGGTGGTGGTCGAGGAGGAGGAGATCACGCAGGCCATGATGCTCGTCCTGGAGAGAGGCAAGCTGCTCGTGGAAGGGGCCGGCGCGGTCGGTCTCGCCGCCGTGTTGGGAGGCAAGGTCCAGGTCGCCGGGAAGAAGGTGGCGGTGGTCCTCAGCGGCGGCAACGTGGACGCGCACCTGATCGCGCGGACGGTAGAGCACGGCCTCGCCCACGCGGGCCGCTACCTCGTCCTGCGCGTCATGCTGGATGACCGCCCCGGCCGCCTGAGCCGTCTGCTCAGCATCGTCTCCGCCACCGAAGCGAACGTCCTGGACATAGGCCACCTCAGGCACGCCCCATCAGTGCACCTAGGCGAAGTAGAGATCCAGCTCACCCTGGAGACAAGGAACAACGCCCACGCCGAGGAAGTCCGCGCTCGCCTCCGCGACGCAGGTTACACCCTCTACGAAAGCGCCCCGCCTGACGCCCTCGCCTCGCCCCTGGGGGGCACGTCGGCTCCGTAGGTGCATCTGCGCTCAGAAGGGCTACTGCTGCAGGAAGACGGCAGGAACGCCCTCTGGGCCGACGCCCCCTGCACCGACTGCCCCAAGGGCGGCCAGATCTACGCCCCGCCGCTGCGGTAGCGATGGTGCTGGTAGACTGGGGCTTGGACCGATGCTTGCCTATCCCATCGCACTGGAAGACGACGACGGGACCGTTCTGGCGACGTCCCCCGATTTCCCGGAGCTGACCACCTTCGGAGAGGACCGCGACGAGGCCGTCGCCCGCGCCGTCCACGCCTTGGAAGAGGCGATAGCGGCCCGCATCCACGACCGCAAGGACATCCCAAGACCCTCGCAGGGTGAGACCTACGCCCTACTGCCGACGCTGACTTCAGTAAAGGTGATGCTCTATCAGGGCATGAGAGACCAGGGGGTCGGCAAGGCGGAGTTGGCCCGCCGCCTGGGGTGGCACCTGCCGCAAGTCGACCGCGTCCTCGACGTTCAGCACCGCTCGCGGCTAGACCAGATGGACGCGGCCCTGGGAGCCATCGGCCGGCGCCTACACGTCACCGCCGCAGCCACCGCGAACCCAGCACCGCCGCCGGTCGCCGAAGAGGCTGGCACCTCGACTTAGGCGCACGACACCAGGCGTCGTGGGCGCCCTCTGAGCCGACGCCCCCGACGTCGACTGCCCCAAGGGCGGCCAGATCTACGCGCCGCAGCAGCGGCAGCGGGCGTGGAGTCCATCCCCTCTACACTCAGGTTCGATTGTCTCGAGAAGGAACAAGGGACTTCACTGCCCACTTATCGTAAATAAAATCAAAGAATCCATCTATCGGAGTCGGGTTGACAATGCGGGAGAGTTGCCTCCCCGATGGGGTCATTATCACCTTACCGACGCTTAGGCTGTTCCCCTTCTCCTCCGGGAAGGTCAAGCGGACCGATCGGTCGTGATAAGAGCCGGTCATCTCCTTAGGTTGGTCAGAGAGCTGGAATCCTGTGGAGCTTGATATCTGAATGAGCCCAATAGAGTCTAGTTGACCGAGCGAGAAGAGCGTAATTTTATGCTGTTGGTATATTGGCTCCAAGAAATCGAGGATGAGCGGGAACAGGGTATTGCCAAATTGCCATCCGAAACTACACAGGCTATGGAATAACTCCGCACTTGCTTTGTCCAAGTCAGCCACTAAGTTAACAGTCTTTCTAGAAAATGAACCCGGGGAGTTGGCCTCACCCGAAAGGATCCGAGCCCACAGATCTTGCATGTCATGATCGGAGACGGATCTACACTTATCGAAGAAATTCGCGATCCAGTCCTCTTCCACCTTCTCGGTTGGGGCATTCGGGTCTACGTCCTGAATAGACCTCTCAACTATGCTTTCGATGTTCAGCTGCTTCCTCGTCTCCTCCTCTACAAATCGGCGGGCTGCTCTACGCTTGACATCATCAATCTCGATATCGCTTTTCGCCATGGTCATCGCCGCATCGGCTTTAGCTTGCGCGACTCGACGGATCTGCTTTGGTTCCCAGAGAGTCCCAACCGCGTTTGAGATTTTCTCGATCAACACGGTCACTGGTCTTGTCAGTCCTCCAGCGTTCAAAAGCGAAATGTCAGGCATAGTCTCGAACCCTTTTTCAATCCGTCTTGACAGAATGACTGCTGATGCGCGGCTTGTTCCGCAGCCGATTTGCACGACAGCCCCCTGCATTCAAGCGTAGCAGGCGATCGCTGACTCGAACCACGAACCTCAATCCTATCAGGGCCGTGCTCTACCCGCCGCAACGCCCTACCGAGCGGGAGGCTCCCCGTCCGCGGAGGGCTCTTCCTCTGTGGCGAGAGGTTCTTCCTCCCATGCGGGCGCTTCCTCCCCGCTGGCGGAGGGTTCCCCGTCCGTGGCGGGAGCTTCGCCCTCCATCGGGCCAGGCGGCGGCGGCCAGCGGCGATAGCGAGGGCGATTCAACCTCTGCCCATACCGGTTCAAGAGGTAGATAGCCGCGCCGACCACAATAATGACCGGGCTGAGGATGCCGACCCAGATGATGACCCTGGTCGCCACCGATACGATCGCCAACAACGCCCGGACCGCGCCCTTGGCCGTCCCGCCGAAGTTCCATCCCAGGACCAAGAAGCCCTGCGACTCGGTAACCCGCACCGAGAACGAATCGGAGCCCGACACCCGGCCCGCATCGCTCATGGCGCTGACCGTGAGCACCGCCGTGTAGGCCGCGGGCCGGTGATCGGAGAAGGTGTGGCTCGTCTCCACACGGGCGGTCCCCTCCTCCGGCTCGCCGGTCACCGTGGGCGACCCGTCGCCAAAGTCCCACTGATAGTCGTAGTCCCAAAGCTCCGCGTGGCGGAGGAACGACGCGCTGTAGTCCTGCTTGTCGCCCTCCTCCACCGTCCGGTTCTCTCCGGCGAACACCTCGATGGTGGGCACGTGGCTGACCGCCGCCTCCAGGGAGTCGGAACCCTCTCCGAGCCCGCCCTCGCCCGCGGCGGTCAGGTGTATCGACACGATGTAGGGTGAATCGCGGTCGTCGGTGTAGGTATGGTTCACCGTGGCCGTTATCCTGCTCCCGTCCGGCCTCAGGATGCTGCCGCCGCCGCTCGCCGAGTTCCCGTCGCCGAAGTCCCAGGTGAACGAGACCTCGTCGACGTCCCGCGGCGCCCTGAAGGACGCCCGGAACCGCGCCGCCTGCCCCACCCGCACCGACACGTCGCCTCCCGCGTCGACCGATAAGGTCTCGGAGGTGAGCTTGAGGCTGACTTCGAGCAACGAGAAGGCCGCGGTCTGTTCCAGGAAGTTCAGCCGGCCCTGGATCTCTTCGATCTGCTGTTGGAGCTCGGATATCTCCTTCTGGACGAGCAGCGCGTCTTCGATCTTCCCCGCCCGGTCCAGGAAAGAGAGCAGCCGCTCCTCGGTGGCCCGGAGGCTGACCAGCCGGGACCGGCTGTCGACGTACTCGTCGGTCACGTCCTCGCTGGTGACCGCCCGCGACTCAACTTCGAGGGCGAGCGCCTCCACGCGGAGGAACGCTTCGTCCAAGGACTGGGCCGGCACGCGAATGGCGATGCTCCCGCTGTGCCTGGACGACCGGTCGGAGTTGACCACCCAACCGCCCAGCCCATTGGCCACGTTGGCGATGCCGTCGACGGTGTGGGCCACGTCGTCCACCACCAGCGACATGCGCGCCGTGTGGACGATGATGCGGCTCTGGGCCAAAGGCGCCGGCCGGACCTTGCCGCCGACGCCGCCATCCGCCTCCTGCGCGCCCGCAGCCGGTGTCGGGGCGGGGGCCGCAGTCGCGGCCGGGGCCGCGGTCGGGGTCGACCGGGGGCTACCGGCGGCCTGCCCGAGACTCACACTAGACTCGGCTGCATCCTCCCCGCCGCCACAGGCGCCGACCACCGCCAGCAACAGCGCCGCGAACGCCGGGACCGCCCACCCCCCCCCACTTCATCAACCATCACCTCAGGAATGCGCGGGCACGGCGCGGAGATTCGTTGATACCCTCCGGCGTGGTGGGCCGGGGCATACTGTACCCTATTCGAATTGGAAACCTCCGCTACTCGGTCTCGAAGCCGCTGTCATCGAAATTCAGCGTTTCAACACTCCGCTTCTCTCTGCCCTTGACAGCCTAGCTCTCCGCGTCGACCGCCCCTGCTTCAACCAAGACCGCTTCGATTTCGGTCCGTCCGCGTTCCATTGCGATGGCGAGCGGGGTTAGGCCGTTGTACCAAAGGGTTGTGGTTTGGCATGTGTCGTTTACGTCGACACCCGCTTCGATTTGTGCATTCACCTCTCCAAGCTGTCCGTTGCTTACCGCTAAGCACAATGCCGCGTTCGACTTGGGTTCGAGTGGGGCCCTAGCGTTCAGATTGGCATGATCGATGTCCAGAGTTCCCAAGTTGAGAACGGGATATTCGGTCGCCGAGCCGAATCTCCACGGGTCGTCACTTGATCCGTCTCCGTCCAGGTCCACGTTCCAGTCGGCGTAAGCGCCCGTGTACCCGGTGGGCGATCGCAACTCAGCGGTGGTCTTGCCGTCGCCTCCGGCGCTATCGGATTGATCGGAGGTCTCCGTATCCCAGTAGCAGTTGGCTACGGTGCCATAGTTGCCGTTCGATCCAATCAGCCCGCCTCCACGTTGCGGCACTCCGCCTGTGGAGAAGCAAACTGTTACGACGCCTTGGTTCGATCCAAGCAGACCGCCGTAACGGTCGGCTCTGCCGGACACTGATCCCTCAGCATAGGCGGCAGTGATAACACCAGTGTAGCGATTGTCCCCAACAAGGCCGCCAATGTCGGCATAGCCGTTGCCGGACACGCTACCCGTAGCGTAACTGGCAGCAATGACGCCGGAGTTCACGCCGGCCAGACCGCCGAAGTTGTCACCTTGCCCCGATACGCCGCCAGTGGCGTAGCTAGTGATGATCTTGCCTTCGATCTCGTTTTCACCCACCAACCCGCCAACGTCAGCAAAGCCGCTGCCGGACACGCTGCCCGTAGCGTAACTGTCGGTGATAGTGCCGGAGTTCACGCCGGCCAGACCACCGAAGTTGTCGCCTTGCCCCGATACGCCACCGGTAGCGTAGCTAGTGGTGATCTTGCCTTCGACCTCGTTTTGACCCACAAGCCCGCCAACCTTGGCAAAGCACTCGCCAGGACAGCCCTTTCCGGACACATTTCCCGTAGCGTAACTGTCGGTGATGGCGCCGGAGTTTGCGCCGACCAGACCACCAAACTTGTCCGTGAAGCCGGACACGACACTGGTGGAGTGACTGTTAGCTATCGTTCCGCTGTTTTCCCCAACCAGGCCACCACCACTGGCATAGCAGGTACGCCAGCGGGAGCCTAATGCACCGCTGCTGGTTCTGCGGGCGCTATCTACATCGACGGCGGAGCGGCTGTTCTCAATGCTACCGTGATTCAAGCCAACCAGTCCGCCGATCTGGTCAACACAACCAGCAATGAGACCATCAGCAAAGCTGTCCTCAATGACGCCGTGGCCAATTCCAGCCAGCGCACCGGCAGCTCCGAATCCGGAAGCCTCTACGCTTGCGTCCACCAATCCAATGCCTGAGACTGTGCTCCCAGAACCGAGAACTCCGAACAGACCGACATTGGGCACCCCACGAATATACAGATTGGAGATTGTGTGGCCTCCGCCTTCAAAGGTGGTATCAAAGGGGTCGCCGTTTTCACCTATCGGAATCCACCCGCCGCCGCCGTTCCAATAGACATCGCCCTCGTCCGCTTCACCGTTCCCATTGGTGTCAAAGTCCAGATTGGCTGTCAACTCATACCCGGCACAACTTGCGACAGAACACATCGTGCCGGTGTCGGCATCGGAAAAAGCGGCTGCATAGTCGGCATTGTCAGAAATGCCGTCGCCGTCCGTGTCCCACCGAATAGCATCAAGCTGCGTCAGGTTGTCTACTTCGATAAGACCGTCACCATCTCGGTCACGCGCTGACGATGAAGTTGCGGTCGAGATTGGCGTTGGCGCCGCCGTTGCAGTCGGTTCCGGCGTTGGGGTGTTCTCCGGGGTCGTGGTCGGAGTTGCCACTGGCTCCTGCGTAGGGCCGCTTGCGGGAGTGAGTGTAGGCGTCGGCATGGGTGTCGCCGTTGCCGTCGGCTCCAGCGCTGACTTGGCGGTCGGAGTAGCCGTGGGTGTCAGCGGTGGCTCAGACGTAGGTGCGAGCGTGGGAATTGTCTCCCGCGCAGGCGGCGGTGTCGCCGTTGCCGTCGGCTCCACCGTTGACTTGGCGGTCGGAGTAGCCGTGGGGTCCGGTGTGGGAGCGGGACTGTCGCTACAGGCGCTTAGGACGACGGCGGTGGCCAGAACTGTCAGGACTGCGAGCCAGCCGATACGAAAAGGGGACACGGTCATTCGGTTGTCCTACCCTCATGTCATGTTGGAATTGCCGGAAACCGGCAGCGGCGAGCTCGAGTGTTCCAGCTCTGGCCGCGTGTCCATCAGTGAGCGCGCTGTCTCCGGTCCAAAACGAACCCAAGACGAAAGTTCTCGCTTTTGTCCGGCGTGGTGGGCCGGACTGGACGAAATCAAGAACCGAGGCCCCCTCGCTGGTCACGCCGTCCGACGGCATGGGGATCGTGTACGTGAGGGTGGCCTCGTCGCCCAGAACCTCGACGCCCTTGACGAAGTTACGGATGAGGGCCTTGCGCTCCGGGAACGTGCCCTCCTGCAGAAAGGCGCGGAAGTCCGCCACGTACCCCTTGATCTCCTCGGTGGTAGGCAAGTCCACGCGCCGTTGCTCTAGCAGGTCGGCCGCCTCGTCCCGCGCTGCACCGAGCTGGTCCTGGCGGTGACGCAGCGAGAGGATGCGCGGCGACAGGGCCTCCAGGGTTAGATGACGCGTCTCCAGAGCCTCGTAGAGCCGCTCCAGCCTGCGCTCCACGTCCTCGATCTCCGCCGCTATCGCCTGCAGCCTCCCATTCATCTCCCCGGCCATCGCGTCGATCTCCTCGGCGACCAGGGTCACGAGCTCGGTGATGATCTCGTCGGTGAGGATGCGCTCCTTGATCTTGTCGAGGATGAACGCCTCCGACAAGCAACCTATGCCTGCCAGGGTTGCACTTGAGGGTTTGCCGGAGCCGGCTTTCTGCCGCAGGGCCCTAGATCCAGCCGAGGTGCCGCATCACCCGAACCACGTTGCCATGGTTCCAAAGTCAAGAAAGTTCACGAACGGCATGTTAGAGCCGGGAGACAACCGTGGAAGGAGTTTCAGGGTTCTGAGCTGGGACAGGCCCAGCCATACAGTAGCGTACGGCCACCGAGAGGTGCACGTGCATCCCGACATGCATCGGCGTCTTTCAATCTACGAAGCGATGCGCCTTCAAGGGTTTCCCCATTCTTATGAACTGAAGGGAACGTTTAGCCAGCAAGTGCAGCTCGTCTCAGATGCCTTGCCTCCGCCTCTAGGCGAGGGGGTCGCGACGGCCATCGCCAAGGGACTGGGTTACACGTCGCAGTCCCAATCCGCAAATGCACATGCTACTGGCTGGGGGGCTAGAGATGCCTAGCTGCCATCCTGCTCGCCAAAAGGAGACGTGTGTGAGGGTGCCGGACGGCTTCTTTGCAAACTGGTTCAAGGTGCGTGGGCGTTCGTTTCCCTGGCGGGAAGAAGAAGTAAGCCCATTCGGGATTCTACTGGCAGAAGTCTTGTTGAAACAGACACGGGCAGAGATGGTTGCTGCGGTTTGGCCGGCGCTGTTTAGGAGGTACCCCTGCGCTTCCAGCTTGGAGTCGGAAAACCCGGAAGTGCTTTTCCAGCACATATCCTGCCTGGGCTTCGGTCGCCAGAGGACTACAGCGCTGCGTCAACTTTCGGCAGGCATAAACAAAGCCGGAGGGCTACCCTCCAAGCCCTCAGAACTGATGGAGCTCCCGCATGTGGGCGTATATTCTGCCCATGCGGTTGCTTGCTTCGCGTTTGGTCGGCGTGTGCCAGTAGTGGACCTGGGCATTGTTCGCATCCTCGCGCGACTGGCAGGAATCGAACCGCCAAGGGACATCAGGAGAGCTCCTGAGGTGTGGGAGATAGCGTGGGCTCTGCTGCCTGACAAGGAGGTCAAGGAGCACAACTACGGTCTGCTGGACTTCGCCGCGGACACGTGCAAGGCCAGGTCTCCTCTATGCGGCGAGTGCCCGGTAGCGTCTATTTGCGCTCATGCCAGGCTCCTGGCACGCATCGAAGGGCAGGACATCACGGCTGGTGCCCCATGAACCAGTACCTTCGCTGGAATAACGCCATTGCGGAACATTTCTTCAATCTAGACATGGCTGGACGCAGCGTCAACTTGTATGTCAATAGCAGGCTCATCTCCGAACTGGAGGGAGAGCTTGGTGCTATTGCAGGCTCATTCATTGATGCGGTGCATGAAGGACCACTCTGGACGACTCGCCAGGGCATTTGCCAACGTGCCCTTCAGGCGTGCCAAGGCTGGAGGGCCAGAGGGCTCGACTACCCTCCGTATATTGCCTATCTCGGTCTATTCGTTCTTGCCGGAGGCACGGACGGGGACTTTGACCCTAACGCCTACTATCCGCGCTTGCGCGAACTCCTAGGTGACCCGGGAGATGGCATGTTTCCTTCGTTCAATAGGATGCAGGAACTCTGGGATGACCTCGAGACCTGGTCTGGACTCGATAGGGCGGGTGAGCTAGGCCTATTTCACGCGCGCACTATCGGCGGGCACGTGCACATAGGGTATCCGCTAGCCCAGTCGCTGCTGACGGAACAAGAGCGAAAAGCACTTCCTCGAATATTCTATGAGGCGAACCTCGACCCGACTACCACACCACCGGCGGACGAGCTTGCCAGGGCACTACGTAGTCCTGTTTCAAGGGAGCTCTTGGGGCCGAGAACGATCCGCCTGGTTGAAAGCCAGAATGACGCCGACCACTACAAGGCTATCCTCGATGCGGTCGCCGACGAACTTGCCGAATGGGATGGGGAGACACAGGGTACAGGCCAGGGTGGACGCTCAACAAGGCTCGCATCTGCAGGGCTCCGGATTGGCCTTGATTTTGATCTCGTTGCGAGAATGGCCACAGCATCCATCCGGTGTAGGTTGAAGCGGGAATTCCCTGAGGATGGCCTCTACTTAGAGATCCCGGGGATACCTGGCCAGTTCCTAGCTGAGGAGTACATGGAGGGTTGGTCCTTGCCTGTGTCGACCGGGGGGACAGGCGAGATGTTCGATGCCTCCCGCTTGGACTGGAACAGAGGAGTGGCATTGAAAACTGGCCAGCCGGGCTTGCATCTGAGATTGCCTGGCCGCCCAGTCCGGGTATTCATCGAAGGCACATCTGAGGGCATCCCCGGTCTTATCGAGGTTCACGCTTTGCCGCGAGGGCAATCGTTCTACCTCGCTTACAGAGAACTCTTTTGGTCACGGCTGGAAGAGTGGGCCACAGTCGAATGCAGTGGGTATCAAGAGCTGGATGTGCTGAAGGGATTGCCGACCGGATGGAAGTTTGCCCACATTTCCGAGGCCACGGGCAACGAAAGCGTCAGGCACGAATTCCCATTCCTATCATATCCTCCTAGCAGCCGCCTCCGGCTAGTTGGGGAGATTCGAAGTAGCAGGGGCAACAACTTCTTCAGCTTCGCTCCTCCTGATGTCGCGCTCGAAGGCGGCACGCAAAGACGCAGGCTTGTACTGTAACGATGTGCCTATGAAGACCCGCGTTGCAGGAGGTGCTTTCGTCCTGCCCAATGGTCTCCCAACAGAATCCAGGATTACCCTAGAAGCCAAGACCAGTATTGCGACCGTGGCCCGGCATTCAATGTTCCTGACCGGCGACTTTAGCCTGCCGTCCATAGAGCCTGCAGGGCTTCTCGATTCAGCTGTCTCGCCATCCTTACGCACAGATAGCAACGGCCGTCGATCGCGGGTGCCCACGTTCTGGGTGAACTACCCGTGCATACATCCTCGACAGCCGAACTCTTGGAGGACATGAAGTCCGAACTAGGGAGCACCACGTGCTTCCTTGTGGGACCGGTGCCTGGCCAAGTAGCTGAGTGGCCTCACGGAGACCTCCCTGCAACATGGCGGCCGGTCTGGGCTATCAAGATGTTGAATCGCCGGAATGGGGACGCAATATTTCTCCGGGAGAGCCCCGATGGCGCCTCACCGCGTCCAGGAATCGCTGGACGCCCTCGTGAGGTACGTACCTGGAAAAGGCTCATCTGGTACTGGCGCAAGCGGATCACGCCGCCTGCTCTGCCCACATTGCGTGGACTATGGGAGGAGTTCCGGGAGGTCGCCCGCAATGTATGACGGTGGCGACATCCTTCTCTACTCGCTTTCCGCTTGGGGGGAGACCCCCTGGACAACCTTTCAAAAAGTGCTTCGATGAAGTTCACCGCAGGCACGTTGTCACGTCAATTCGCGAAGAACAGGAAACTGCAGTCTACTATCGATGGCGTGCGCTTCGATTGTTGAGTTCCTTAGGGCACGTTGATGTGAGATTCGAAGCTCAGGGCATTACTATTTTCGTAGCGCCGCCAGCACTGGCTGCTCTTCCTGGTTTTGGAATACGCAGGGCCGTACTCTGCGGTGCTAGGTCTCCCGACACTTCAGGCGACTTGCGAAGAGCCGCAGCGCTAGAGGGTGCTGTGACGACCACGCACTCTCAAACCTCATTGAGTCCCTATGCACCAACGCGCGTCGAGGTCAATGCAGATAGCGATGAGCGTATCCGCGCTATCGCTGAGAGGATGGGGATACCGTACCTGGACCAACCGCCTGCACGAACCATGGCACAAATCGCAGCATCGCTGGAAGAATATTGCCGGACCCTCTCCTGGTCTACAGATGAAGACTTGAACTGGCATCGTCAAGACTTCAATGTCCGTAGTCTAAGATTCCAGGCAGCTGGCGCAACGCCCCCTAATGCAAGACTAAGCAGATATCAAGATCCTGGCACTACTATCTGGCGGTATCGCCTCTGGCGCGACGGACAATTCGGAGAGCTTGAGCCTGACTGGGGCAGGTACGCCATCTTGTCCGCTTGTTCAAAGCGAATCCTGCAATACGATCAAGCGAAGAGGGATGTGCTTGTTCCCTTGGGAACACCATTGCCAGCCTTACTCGCAAGGGCACTCGGCCTGTGCTCTGGCTACGCCCCTCATACGGGCCAGCGTAGTGGGGAAAGAGGCCAAGGGGTTCCCATCCGTTACGAGATCTTTAGGGACGTGCCCCCAAGCATCTTCCGTATGGTCGCAGACAAAGCTGGGCAACAAGACCAAGAACAGGAGTGTGAGTGGACGTTATAGCTGCCTTCGACAAGGTCAAGGAAAGTTACATCAACTACGTTAAGACCGCCTTCGGCACCCAGTACCCTGGCCTGGAAGCGGAGCGCGAGCGGATGCTTAGACAGCCTGGAGCCCTTTGCCAGGAGCCATGGATCGAGCCGCTGCCGCGGTACCAGTTGTCTGGGCAAACTATCCGGGACCTAGCCGCGCCGGACGCCCCAGGGTTGGATGCTCACACGCTAACTGACTTCAAGGAGCTAGCCGCTTGCGGACTTGTTGGGAACTTCCAGCTCTACCAGCACCAGGTTGAGATGCTGCGAAAGGCGCTCTCGGGAAGTAGCGCGGTGGTAACAGCCGGAACCGGTTCGGGGAAGACCGAGTCATTCCTGTTACCTCTTTTCGCCTACTTGATCCATGAATCTGCATCATGGAGCACGCCTGGTAGCAAGCTACCCCACCAGGACGATTGGTGGGTTGACGAAGATTGGTACAACCAGTGTGTCCCCCTGCGTGGCAATACTCGCCGGATCACAAAGAGCTTACGAGTATCCCAAAGGGCCCATGAAACACGTGATGCTGCCGTTCGAGGCCTCATCCTCTATCCGATGAATGCTCTAGTTGAGGATCAGTTAAGCCGCTTGCGTCGAGCCCTGGATTCTGCGGAAGCTCGCGACTGGTTCAATTCGCAACGGGAAGGAAACAAGATTTACTTTGGGCGTTACAACGGTGAGACACCTGTGCCCGGTCATGAGCTCGGGCGGCCTACCAAGACCGGTAAACGGTCGCCCCAAAGGCAAAGAATTGAAGAACTAGCGAAGAAGCTGAAAGAGATGGCAGGCGCGGCAATTGCCGCTGAAGAGTATGCACAACGAACTACCGACACAGACGTCCCCTATTTCTTCCCCCGACTAGATGGCTCTGAGATGCGCTCCCGATGGGATATGCAAGATGCCCCGCCAGATATCCTCATTACGAACTTCAGCATGCTCAGCATCATGCTAATGCGCGACGCCGACGACAGCATCTTTGAGAAGACTAGGCAGTGGCTAGAAAAAGACGGGAGTGTGTTTCACCTCATCGTTGACGAGATACACCTCCATCGGGGCACGGCCGGGACTGAGGTTGCATACCTGTTGAAGCTCCTGCTCCTTAGGCTTGGGTTAGCTCCTGATAGCCCAAAGCTTAGGGTTCTGGGGTCCAGCGCTTCGCTTGAGAAGGACGATCAACTGAGCCTTCAATTCTTATCGGACTTTTTCGGATCGAACTGGACAAGTGACCAAATTATACCCGGCTACCCAGCCGCCACCCCGGAAGTCGACCCGACCGCAACCCTTCCTCCCACTGCATTCGCGAACATCGCCACGCTTGTAGACGATGGGGCTGACGACCCCGCTATCGTGGTTAACACGCTCCTCCGATCAACCGGCATCAGTCCCGAAACTGAATCGACAGACTTAGAAGACCTCTTGGAATCGGAAGGCCTGAATGTTGGAGCAAAGATGCTTGCCGCTTGCTTTGACGGCAAGGTAACAAGAGCTATCCCCCTGTCGGAATTGTCTCGCCGCCTATTCGGTAGGGAATGCGACGATGAAACCGCATGTCAAGCGACGAGAGGTCTTCTAATAGCCCGGGAGCTATGTGGCCGGACTTCGCGTCTCCCGTCCTTCAGATTGCATTGGTTTTTCAGAAACATAGAGGGGCTCTGGGCTTGTACTAGTCCAGGATGCGGCTGCGCTTCTGGAGACATGGAAGCTAACCGTACGACGGGTCAACTATTTCGGCATTCTCGAATTCTTTGCAACAACCAGATGACCCCTCATAGAGTTCTGGAGATGCTGTACTGCGAGGTATGTGGCATCACCCTATTCGGAGGCAGCCGGTTCACGCTACCTGCTAACCAGGGGTGGGAACTATTGACGGCGGATGCCGACATCGAAGGTATTCCGGACCGGCATGCCGCTCGCTTTGTTGAGAGAAGGACCTATAGAGAATTTGCAGTTTTCTGGCCTTCTGGTGGAGCCGCTCTTAGTTCCGAGGCCGAGAGATGGCGACAACCAGGAATCGCCGTGAGCGGGGAAAGAAGGCAGATGGATGCCAGCCACACTTGACCCGATTACTGGCCGTGTCCGCCTGGGGACTGCAGGCGCCAACTCAGGGCTAGTTTCAGGATATGTCTTTGTCATTCGGAATCCAATTAACGAAGAAAAGTTCGGTGCCTTGCCCTCAGTCTGCCCCTTGTGCGCGGCAGACTACTCGAGACGCAAAATACGGAAGTCTCCGGTACGTGGCTTCAGGACTGGCTTTTCAAAAGTTAGCCAGCTCTTGTCGAAAGAAATGTTTCTATTTCCTGCCTGAGGGTTCCAAGAAACTTGTCATTTTCTCGGACAGTCGCCAGGACGCCGCTGAACTCGCCAATGGTATAGAACGATCGCACTACCTCGACCTAGTACGCGAGGTCATGTTACAACGAGTTGAGCAAGATAGCAATCAGGGAACCGCTACTGCTCACGGAGCTAGAAAGTAGAGGGGAGCCAGTTAGAGCAGAAGCAAGAGAGTTCGCCGAAAGCAACCCTGAGCTTGTTGGACGCTTCAAGGCGCTGTTGCAACGAGCGCTCACACCAGTTCCTGACGTATCGGACCCGGATATGCGTTCTCACTTGGCAAAGTTTGTCTCGGATGCACAGAGTGAGCTCGACCAGATTGCCACTCGTGGTGTAGGCCGTATCGTACCTCTTCGTACACTTTTCGAGGATGAAGACCGAGACGGTCCTGGTCTGCTGATCCGCAAGCTGAAAGCTCTCGGTGTAAATCCCGGTGGACAAGACGTTCTGTACCAGGAATTCGGGTACGACAACGAGTGGCGAAGATGGACAAATGTGTTTGACTTCTCTAGCGTGAATGCGGGTTGGCAGCCCGACCTTTCCCCGAGAGGGCTCCAGTTTGGTCGTGAACGGTTGCGCTCTAAGGTAATGAGTGAGATCTGCTCAGTCCTATTTGCGCGGTTGTACTTCGGCTTTGAGACAGCCGGTCTCGGTTTCGCCTTGGTTGACCTCGAAGAGGAATCGATGGGGCACTTGGCCGGGGAGTGTAGTCTGTCCGTTGAGCAGCTGAGTAATATCCTCCGTGGTACGCTGCGAGTGATGGGTGACCTATATAGATACCCGCAGGAGGACCCTGGTGCACTCCCAGTTCCAAGCTGGCCCAATTGGGGCATTGCACGCGCTGGTCTCCGGAACTTCGTACGAAAATGCGCATCGGTTCATGGAATTAGCGAAACCAACCTTCTGGAGGTCGTGTGGAAGGCCATATGCGTCACTGGGGGGCACACACACTTAACAATCAACCCGCGTCGACTGCTTGTACGCATCGCTCTCCCTCTGGACCCTGTGTGGACCTGCTCGTCGTGCAGGCGACCGCACCTATACAACCCTGGCATCTGCACCAGCTTGTTTTGCCAAGCCGAACTGGGGGAAGCTCCTGACTCCACTTGCGACGACCTGCACACGCGAAACTATTACGGCAGGGAAGCGGTAGGGTTGCGGCAACCTGTCCGGCTGCATGCCGAAGAACTGTCCGCCCAGTCCGACAACCAGCCCGAACGCCAGAGGTTATTTCGAAATATCACCGTAGATCTAACGGGAAGTGAGACTCATCCGATCGTGCCGGTGGTTGATGAAATCGACATGCTGAGCGTGACCACAACGATGGAAGTTGGTATTGACATAGGCAGTCTCCAGGGAGTCGTTCTGGGGAACATGCCACCCATGTGCTTCAACTACCAGCAGCGAGCAGGTAGAGCAGGTCGGCGAGGCCAGGCATTCGCAACTGTCCTAACCGTCTGCCGCGGCCGAAGCCACGACGAATTCTACTACCGGTATCCTGAGCGGATTACAGGAGACCCGCCGCCAGTTCCATTCCTTTCAATGTCCCGTCCAGAAATTGCCCAACGGCTTGTGGTTAAAGAGTCGCTTCGTCGGGCCTTCTACAACGCCGGTGTTCGCTGGTGGGAGAGCACCACCCCGCCGGACAGTCACGGCGAATTCGGACTGATGGCGAATTGGATTGATGAGACCGCAAGAAGAGACGCGGTCAAGAACTGGCTAGAAACTGCCACGGAAGTAGATCAAATTGCGTCCGCCTTGTGCACCGGTCCGTCTGGTGGCATTACTCCAGGTGACCTCGCACGCTATGCGAGGCAGGAGTTATATGACAGGATCCAGCTAGCATGCGCAAATCCTGAACTTACTGGAGACGGACTCGCCGAGCGCCTAGCTGAGGCCGCAATTCTCCCAATGTATGGGATGCCGTCTCGTGTGAGGGTTCTTTACCACGAACTCTTTGGAAGCAAGGCCTCTCTAATCGATAGGGACCTGGACCTAGCAATCACCGAATTCGCTCCCGGTTCTCAAAGAACAAAGGATAAGCGCGTACATCAAGCAATCGGCTTTACAGCTCCCCTACAAAACCGCGGTGCTCGGTGGCAACCAAGCTCAAGTGAGCCATTGCCTGCCCGCCGCTGGATGTCACGGTGCGAAAGATGCCACTTCACGACAACTACTGATGTGCAGCCACAGGGCACTACTTGCCCCGAGTGTGGTTGCGCGACAAGCGATGACCCTGCTTTCCGGTTCTTCCAATTCGCTGTTCCGCTCGCATTCCGGACGATCTTGAGCAAGGGAGACGACTCCATTGAAGAGGGGGAGCTCTTGGCTACTGGTGTATCCACTGTCGCCGAATCTGACCCCAATCCATGTTGGCCTGTCTCAGAGACTAACAGTGCTATTGCATACTCCGCCGCCGGACGAGTCTACAGGGTCAATAGTAGGCGCGGGCAACTGTTCCGGGGTGCCCTGGGAACGACTGTTCGTAGGGGACTCAGGCTCGAACACCAGTGGATTGACGAGCGATTCCAAGCCGACGATGAAATGGCTTTCACTCAAGAGGCGGTGACAGAAGCCGTTGCAATAGTCGCACCCAAGACGACGGACGTGCTTCGCGTACGGCCGGCGACTGTATCGCCGGGTCTTCTCCTCGACCCGCTGGCTTCAGCTGGGATCAAGGCGGCTTACTATTCGGCAGCATTCATCCTTCGGTTCGTTGCTGCAGAGGAGCTCGACATAGATCCCGACGAGCTTGATATCAGCTATGTAAGGCAAATCGAACTCGCGAACGGGACAAGGGCTGGAGAGATAATAATCAATGATCACTTGGCTAACGGAGCGGGCTTCACCGCATGGATTGAAGGCAACTTGGCAAAAATATTGGGAACGGCGACCAGTGTGAATGCACCACGGAACACCTTTATAGGCGCTCTCCTCTCAGATGACCACAGAATGACGTGTGATTCTTCAGGTTACGATTGCCTGCAGAACTACAGGAACATGGCATTTCATGGCCTGCTCGATTGGCGGTTAGGGGTTTCTTTGTTGAGATCCCTGCAGTCGCCCGCCTTCAATTGCGCGCTTGACGGCGATCATTCGCTCCCAGACCTACATGGTTGGTTTGACCTAGCGACTACGCTAAGAGACTCGTTCTGCCGTTCCTTCAATACTACCCCTCGTGAATTTGGCCCCTTGTCCGGTTTCGAGGTTGGCGGCAGGGAAGTCCTAGTAATCCATCCCCTGTGGAATCTGTCGCAACCCGTCGGCGTACTAGCTGAAGCACGAGCAGCTTGCGGCCCAGGAGAAGTACATGCGCTGGACACTTTCAACCTGCTTAGGCGCCAAGGCTGGTCCCATCGTTCCCTCGGGCCCTAAGAACCCGACTCCCTCTGGATCCGTTCGAGGCGATGCGGAAAGTCGTCGGGTGAACCGTAGGTGATTCTGCTGTGCTGTCGCGGCGGCGCGGCATCATCGGGCTACAAGATCGAGGTGTCGGAGGACGCGAACAGCACCTGGACTGTGCTGGCAGAAGCGGGTACCGTGGCGAAACCGTTGGGGTAGAGGCAGGTCAACACCTAACCTAGGAGCCCTCCCCCACCGAGGGTCAGAGCGGACCAGTCGTCGCTGTTCGGCATCCTGTTAGCGGCCAACCGAAAGATGGCGTCGCGACAAAGGTCTTGAGCACTGGCGATGTCGCGCCCAAGATCGCGCTCTCCTCTTGCCTTGGGTGTCCCGCCGTGTATCACACTGGATGCATAGTCGTAGACATGCCTAAGCGTATTAAAGTAGGTCTGACGTTGGTCGAAGGTCTCGCCCAAGAGCCAAGCTCCCCGAGTGGCAAGGCGGTGCCGCTTTTCGCTCGTTCCTGTGTCATCGCTCAATAGAACCGACTCCAGCGCGATGCGAAGCTCGATCAGCCGCTCGTTTGTGGTTGGTGAGGATTTAGAATTCCGCCACCTGGCGATGGGTAGGTCCAACTCACGGCGCCGTTGGAACAAAGCGAGTGTGTCCAAGCACCTGCGCACTTGCTCTTCTGAAACCGAGACGGTGGAAGAGTTGCTCGGATCCTTACGTTGACTTGAGAAGCCCGGGTTGAGGAAAAAAGCCTCCACATCGCCGTAGTCATACCATTGAATGAACCAGTCCACCTGGTTGTTCGTCTCAAGCGACATCGCCCGGCAAAAGCTGTCGAACGAAACGGTGGCTAACTCCGGATTCAACGGGCTGGAAGGTTTGGAAAGCAGAGGAGGGTTGCCGCGCACGACTTCCGGGTCGTAAAGCGCAGGGAGGGTTTCGCATTCAATGGATAACATCGCCGCCCTGTGAACTGTTCGTGCCAATGCTCATGTGGATGGAGGCGCAGCGATCTGGGCAAGTGGTCGCCGTTGTTGGATAGTGTGTCGAGATCCATGCCTGCAACCGGCCGCAGCTTCCCCTCGGTCTGGAGGCCTTTGAGCAAAACGCATGCGAAGACACGGACGGCCCTGCCCTCAATCCAGCCCTCAAGCAACTCCGCCACTCGTTCGGCGCCTATTCGTGAGGCGGCAAGGACGAGGATCTTGGCGAAGTCCTGGCAAGAGGGCAGCCGCGGCGAAGCCAATGAACCGGTCAGCTCGTAGAGGCCGTTGCCGACCAAACCGGAAAACGGCGATCTATACGTGCCAAGCAAGGGCCCCAGTTCGTACGTCAGGGCTTCCAGCTCGGGGCGTCGCACGGTAATCGCGTCCGTCGAGGAAATCGGACATTGTTGCCTGCCCTCGTAAAGGTGCCGCACGTGGGACGCGTTGAGACGATTCTTGTGCACGTCGGCGAACCCAGCCTGTGCGACGGCATTGTCGATGTGTCTAATTAACGAATCCGTGAGCATGGGGTAATTCTTCCTTACGGCATCTACGCCCGCTGCGGTGACGCGCTCACGGGCCTGGTGCACCACTCCGGATCGCGGTACGCTGAAGAATTTTCATAGACTTAAGTTTTCCTTTGCTAATCGCGATGGAGAGTTGACCAATCTTCAACGCCGAGGATCGGGACGGGCATGTTCTTGGTGGATGAGATGTCACGGCGGTGTTAGCCCCTCGATTCTACTGAGGTCACTCACAACAGCCTCCTCGCCCTCCCCTGGTTCCCGTCATAGGTGTTGGCAAACATTTGGAGCCGGTCGCGCTCCAGGATCCACTTGTTCCCGAATTTGGTGGCAGTGAGCTTGCCCTCTCGTATCAGGCGCTTCACCGTCTCGGGGTGAACACCCAGAATCTTCGAGGCCTCGATGACGTCGACGTAGGGTCAGCTACCAGATGCCGAAGAGTGAAACGTTGCAACAAGGAGCGTCGATGCCCTCGACGGGGCGGGACCAGGGTCCGACTACACTTCCAGAACGAACCTCAACATGAAGGTTCTTGATTTTGTCCAGTTTGGTGGGGCTATAGGGGCGCTCATTCGTGAGCGCCCCTATAGGGTCGTACCCGGTCCGGTGGACGAAGCATTCCACTTATAGTTCCTCACTGCCCTCTACACCAGTCAACACATTCGTTGCCAACGTTGTTGTTGCCAACACTGTTGTTGGTATATTATATTTCGGTCAACACCGGGAGCCACTGGAACAGGAAGAGAGATGACAATACTACGGATGAGCAGCAACTGGGTCGATGGAGACCGGTTCTTCGACCGCGAGGCGGAACTGCAGTTGCTGCGGGAGCGGGTGGAGAACGGTACGCACACGCTGTTGACCGCGCAGCGCCGGATGGGTAAGACGAGCTTGGTGCGGGAGCTGCTCCGCCAATTGGATGAAGATGGGAAGTTCGCCACGGTCTTCGTGGACTGGGAGGGGGCGATGGACCCTGCGGACGCGGTCGCCGAATTGGCTACTCAGGCGCGGTCGCTTCAGGGCGTCCGCAGGCGGATAGCGTCGTGGCTGAGAAACAGTGTTCGGGACGTCCGCGACAATGTTGAGGAACTGGGCGTCTCCGAGCTTCGCGTGAGGTTGCGAGCAGGTTTGGACGCCGGCAGTTGGCAACGGATCGGCGATCAGATATTCGAGGTCTTGGCAGCCAATGATCGACCGGTCGTGCTGGCCATCGACGAGTTGCCCATATTTGGTCAACCGCCTGCTTAAGGGACACGAGTACAGCGTCACCCCTGAACGCCTGGCGGCTACGGACGCATTCATGGGATGGTTGAGGAAGTGCTGTCAGACCCACCAGGGCAGGATCTGTTTGATCATATCGGGCAGCGTTGGGCTGGAACCAGTTCTCAGTCAAGCCAGACTCAGCGCCCATGCGAATGTCTATACAACCCTTGACCTGAGGCCCTGGCCCCACGACGTTGCACTGGAATGCCTGGCGGCGTTAGCTCGGGGGCACGGGACAAGTCTTCCCGATGAGATACGCCGGGAAATGTGTCGCCGACTACGCTGCTGTGTGCCGCATCATGTGCAGCTGTTTTTCCACCTCCTCTACGAGCACCTCATCAGAGACCGGCGGAACGAGGCCACCCTGGACGACGTGGAACGCGTGTACCGACGGGACCTTCTCAGCGTGAGGGGCCAGGCCGGCCTGGTCCACTACGAGGAGCGGCTGCGGATGGTGCTGGGGGACGAAGCGTATACCGAGGCCTTGAGTCTTCTGTCCGAGGCCGTGGTGAACGGCGGACTGCTGACCTATCGGGTGATCGAACTTTATCGTGACGAGGCTGACCAGACGGGTGATGAGGATAGCCTGGCTACTGTGTTGTACGTCCTGCAGCACGACGGGTATCTCGAAGAGAGCGAAGGCGGCTACGCTTTCGTGTCCGGTCTGCTTGAGGACTGGTGGCGTGCCAGGCACGGCCAGAGCTTCACCTCAATAACCAATCGATAGGTCGGAGTGGGAGGCTCAGCGTGGCCGTCGGCACAAAGAAGTACAATCCCGGTTTCCTCAGCGACGATGAGATCGTGGCGTCGTTCTGCGTCAGGAACGCCGAGTTCGCGTCTCTCCTGGAATCCCTGCACGCCAGCGATGGCAATGCCAATGCGCACTCCCTCGTAGTCGGTCCACGGGGCAGTGGGAAGACCCACCTGCTGTTGCGGGTGGCCGCAGAGGTGCGTCGCGATGCCCGGCTGTCGGGATTCTACCCCATCGTATTCGCCGAGGAGAGCTATGAGGTGGCGACGGTGGGGGAGTTCTGGCTTGAATGCCTGAATCATCTGGCCGAGCAGGCCCCGGAAGTTGAGCGTGCCGATCTAAGACTGTCCTACAACGACCTGCGGACCACGGCCGACGACCGCGATCTAGCGGGGCGTTGCCTCGGGACCATTCTGGACTTTGCAGATCGACATGGAAAGCGGCTGCTGCTGCTGGTAGAGAACCTGAACATGCTCTTCGCCGACATTGCGGACCCCGACGCCGGATGGCGCTTGCGCCACACGCTGCAGACGGAGCCCCGGATATTCCTGCT
Source organism: Dehalococcoidia bacterium (assembly GCA_965261455.1). Classification (GTDB taxonomy): domain Bacteria; phylum Chloroflexota; class Dehalococcoidia; order SHYB01; family SHYB01; genus DAOUKH01. Next base: position 2,412,488 of record OZ253453.1, read on the forward strand.
TGGGAGCGCCACCAGCCGGTTTGACGAGATTGACCATCCCGACCATGCGCTCTACGACCTCTTCAGGGTGCTGACGTTGCAGGCCTTGGAAACCGAGGAATGTGACACCCTCTGGTCGGCGCTTTCAGGACAACCTAAGGGAAGTCAGCAAATAAGGCCGCTTCAAATCCTTACCGGAGGGAACCCGCGCCTCATCGCAGTGTTGGCCGGATTCGACAAGACGTACTCGTTCAAGGACCTCATGGCCAATCTCTTTGAACTAGTTGATGACCACACCGAGTACTTTAGGAGCCATATCGAAGCGCTCCCTCCGCAAGAGAGACGCGTCTACCTTGCCCTAGCGAGATTGTGGAAACCGGCGACGGCCAAGGAGGTTGCTTCCCAGGCTCGTGTGAACGTCAACAAGTGCAGCGCCCAGCTTGGCCGGTTGGTGGATCGCGGCGCGGCGCTGATTGAAGACGGAGCCACACGACGACGTACGTACTACGTTGCCGAAAGGATGTACAACATCTACTACTTGCTGAGGCGTCCTGGTGCCGAGAGTCATGTGGTGGACGCGTTGGTGCGATTCATGGCGATCTATTACTCTCCTGACGAACTGATGCAAATAGGCAAGGGGATGGCCGAGGACCTTGATCGAGATGATCCGCGACTTCAGGAAGTCCAGTCCGCAGCGCTTCGTCAATTGCTTGCGCTTCCGGAGTTGGGCGGCCTGCTCGTCAATCTGTTGACGCAGGATGCGGTCATCGGTGCATTTGGTTCCCTTCAAACACCCGACCTTGTTGAACCCATGGTATACGCACTGATTGCCAAAGCGAGAACCATGGAAGCCGAGGAGCGTTTGGAGGAGGCACTCGGTTACTGGGAAGAGGCTATCCGTATGGCGGACGAGGTCGGAGGCGGAGACTTGACGGTTGCCAAGGGCGCAGCGGTGTTGAGCAAGATCGGGTTGCTGAAAAAGCTGGACCGGAACGTCGAAGCGGTCAGAACCGTTGCTGTCAGCTATCTCGCCGACGACCAACAGGTGGATGTTGACATGGCGGACGAAATAGTCAGGATGCACTTGGACGTTGATCACGTTGCTGCGCATCCTATTGGAATAGTTTTCCGGGCCTTCACATTGCTCACGTTCGGAAAGGTCGAGGCGGCCATCATTGAGACCGAGTCCGCCTTGCGGCGTCTCGAGGACGCCACTGACGATAGTGATCGCAAAGTGCGGGGAATAGCCATCATCATGAAGGGACTACTGGCGGCGACAGTGGGGCGTACTATCGAGAAGACAGATGCCGAGAACTTGCTCTCAGAAATCAGAGAGCAACGTCTCACCATGCTGCCCACCCAGAGTGTGCAGGTCCTGCTCCAGTACATTTCGACGATTGAACCGGCCGAGGCATTGGCCCTGATCCAACGCGCCGGTGCGAGCGACCCCCTGCAACCGATCATGGTGGCGTTGCGAAGAGAACTCGGCCAAGACCCACAGGTGTCTCGGGAACTTGATGAAGTATCCAAGGACGTGCAAGAGTCCATCATGCAAATGAGAAAAGGTGGTTACACGTTGATTCGGTGGGAAGAGCTTGGGCCACAAAGGTACGAGGACATCGTCTCGGTCTTGGTCAGTCGACTGCACCCAGACGCCCAGCGGATCGATGGCAAGGGCGGTGATGGTGGTCGGGATGTGCAAATTGTCCGCGGACAAGACAACCGACTCACGGACGCTTTCGAGCTGAAGTCGTTCACCGGCCGAATGACGTCTGGTCGGCGAAGGCAGGTGGAGCAATCTCTAAAGCGGGCGGCGATCCTTGACCCGGCGCGATGGTCGCTTATCGTGCCTATTGACCCTACTCCTGCGGAAGACCGTTGGTTTCGTCAGCTAGGAAGGATCTACGGTTTCCCAATCGCATGGTTGGGAAGAACATGGCTGGACGAAAAGATGTCGGCATTCCCGGACATTCGGAGATATTTCTTGGAAGGGGCGAACGATGAGGTGGTCGGCTTACTTCGGGAACTTCATCAAGAACAAGCCAGAGTCACCGTTGTTCACGACGCAGTAGCCCGATTACGAACGCTGCGGGAGCGGTTGAATGAGATTGATCCCCATTATCGCTACGAGCTATCTACGGGACCCAACGCGGCGGATGCCAGGCCCGCGGACGTTGTCCTCTCTGTCAGCTTCAATGACATGAGAGTTGACGTCTACCCGAAGTACTCAGGGGCTGTCAAAGATAGACCTATCACCATCAAGGTCGATGTCATCGTTGGGCCGGACGACAGCGTGGTCAAAAACGCGCTGGACTATGGCCTGGAGGCGACAATACCATCTCGCATGATTAGCAGCGTTGTCGTTGATGCGCCGTCTGGCCTCGGCGGGAGTTTCACTGGAGGAGAGATCGACATTCTGTCCACCAGCAGAGTGCTAGAAGAGTCGGTAACCCTCGCGCTCGAAGTTATGGATGTCGACAGGCCCCTAGCAAGCTGTCCAGTCCATCTCACTGAAGGCACCAGAGGCGCCAAAGGATCAATATTTAGCGGGACCGACAGTAGCGGCTGGCTGCAAATTCGACTAACGGCGAACGCAGTGGCTGGCCAATTTGAAGTCCAGTTTCGGCTGGATCCTAGGCCAGCTCTGCCATCTACTCTAGTACCACTCTTCCGATGGCTAAAAGCATTGCAGCCACCGCATGACCTTAAGATTCGCTGGCCTAGTGGCTTAGAGATGCGCAGCAAGGTTCGTACACCGTCTCCAATAGACGAGGGCATCGGCAAAGTCGTTGAGTCCCTCGCCCATTTGCAGGAGGCTAGCGGCAGATACTGGGAAATGAGTCCATCCCTTATTGGTGAGGAAGGACAGGAGATCGTGACGGCCGCTACCCTGCTAAGGGGAGAAAGTATCGAGCTTACATGGAAATCATTCAACCTGAATTTGAACCGGTGGGGGCCGGAGTTGGAGGATCTGTTGAATGGTCGTCCTCAGCAATTCATCTGTGAGCAAGACAGTTGGCTCGAGTTGGAGGGTGGAACAATTCCCATAGGTCGGATCCGAACTCATGTCGAGTCCGCTCGTCTCGCCGATCCGGGAGCAGTTCAGCGAGCCCTAGAGTCTGGGTTAGTGCCAAGTTTGCGGCTAATACCGGGAGACAGCGACAGGGCCCAGCGAGTACTGGTGACTCGACCACCACAATAGCCTTGGCTGGACTGGACCGCCACTATGTGTTGAGGCTGCGGTGGATCGATTGAACGCGTTCGCCCTCGCGACGGGCCGGCGTTCTAGCCGCCCGTTCCGCCCTTGTCATGATCGCCCAGTAGCAGAATTCGGCGAGCCCGACAAGGCCAGCCACAGCTCAGGGTTCGCGAGCTTGTTCGTCTGCTGGAGGTGCGCCAGCGATCGTAGTCCCGCCCCCGCTTGCTGGTGACAGTGTGGCGACAGGAAGGAGTCGCCGCCCTCCGGCCAAGACCTTCGCCATCAGCCCTCAGTCCCACCGCAGCCCCAGGGATTACAGGACCAGGGCAAACCTCAGCGTAAAGGTTCTTGATTTTGTCCAGTTTGGTGGGCGATCGTGGACTCGAACCACGGACCCCAGTCTTATCAGGACTGTGCTCTGACCGCCTGAGCTAATCGCCCCAGAGGGAACGGGAGTCTTCGAGTCTAGGACGCCACACCTGTTGGTGTCAAGGAAACACCGCCGGCGTACGGCAGGCGCTGGGCGCTGCCGATTCCCCCGCGAGCCCCTTATACTGTTCGGGCGCGCGCCGCGCGGGAGGCTACGCATGGAGTTCCGTTTCACCCCCGAGGAAGACTCGTTCCGGGCCGAGGTCCGCGAGTTCATTCACACCGAGACGCCCGAACAGCTCCGCAACAGCGGGGGCGGCGAGAGCAGCTTTTCCACACAGAACTGGCCCCACACCCTGGAGTTCCGCAGGAAGCTCGGCGCCCGCGGCTGGATCGGCATCTCGTGGCCCAAGGAGTACGGCGGCCTCGGCGAGTCCCTCGTCAAGCAGGCCATCCTCAAGGAAGAGCTCTCCTACTGGCGCGCCCCCATGCTCGACGCTCAGGCCTACCAGCTCGGCCCCTCGCTCATCGTCCACGGCACCGAGGAGCAGAAGAAGCGCTACCTCCCCGGCATCGCCTCCGCCGAGGACGTCTGGTGCCAGGGCTTCTCCGAGCCCAACGCCGGCTCCGACCTCGCCTCCCTCCAGACCCGCGCCGAGATCGACGGCGACGAGTTCGTCATCAACGGCCAGAAGATCTGGACCTCCGGCGCCCACCTCGCCGAGTACATCCACCTCCTCGCCCGCACCGACCCCGAGGCCCCCAAGCACCGCGGCATCTCCTACTTCCTCTTCTCGATGAAGACGCCCGGCGTCACCGTCAAGCCCATCCGCCAGGCCAACGACGGCGAGGGCTTCAACGAGGTCTACTTCGACAACGTCCGGATCCCCAAGGACTCCATCTTCGGCGAGCTCAACCGCGGCTGGTACGTCGCCACCACCACCCTCGACTTCGAGCGCTCCAACGTCGCCGGCGCCGCCGGCGCCCAGCGCAGCCTCGACGACCTCGTCGCCTACTGCACGGAGACCAGCCGCCTCGGCGAGCGTCTGATCGACCGCCCCGACGTGCGCTACCGCCTCTCCGAGGCCGCCGTCGAGATCCAGGTCGCGCGGATGCTCTCCTACCGCGTCCTCTCCCTACAGGCCAACGGGCAGGTGCCGAACATGGAAGCCTCGCTGGCCAAGCTCTTCTCCGTCGACGTGTCGGGCAGACTGGCGATCCGCGCCATGGAGATCCTGGGCCTAACCGGGCAACTGTACGGCGGCGGGCGGCACGCCCCCATGAACGGCCACCGGCTCTCGCACTACCTCTCGACGATGTGCAGCGTCGGCGGCGGGTCGCAGGAGATCCAGCGCAACATCATCGCCACCCGCGGCCTCGGCCTGCCCCGCTAGCCGTCGCCGGTACCGGTGACGGACGGCGCGCTCTCACCCGGCGCGCGGATCGGCGCCGCACGGACCCACAGCCACACTCCGACTTGCGTCGCGGCGGCCACCGCGCCGACGGCCACGAGCGCCGTCTGCGGCCCGACGACTTCGGCAAGCCCTCCCAGGATGAGCTGCCCGAAGGGGGCGACGCCCCAGATGATGGTCCGAAAGGCGAAGACCCGCCCCGAAATCTCCCTCGGCGAGAGCAACTGCACCGTCGCCATATTCAGCGCCAGAAAGATCGACTGCGTCATCCCCACCACGACAATGATGCCGAGCGAGAGCGCAAACGTGTCCGACTGCGCGAACAGGATCAGCACCAGTCCTTGCACCACGCCCGCGCCGATCATGACCCCCGGCCGCGGGCGCGAGACATTCAGCGCCGCCAGCAGCAGCGACGCCGCCAGACCGCCGATTCCGGCACTGGTGAACAGCAGCCCAAGCTCCGCGCCGCCGACCTCCAGCACGTCGCGCTGAAATATGGGGAGCAGCGCCATGTACGCCGTGGCGAACACGGTAAACAGGGCGGCGGATGAGATGACCACCGTCAGGCTGTGCGAGTTCCGTATGTAGCGCAGGCCCTCCAGGAACGCCTCCCGCGCCGACGCCGTCGCGTCGCCCGCGGGCGGACGCGGCGAGAGCCGCACCGCGGTCAGCAATGCGAGCGCCGAGAAGCCGAGGGCCGTGAAGAAGGCCGCCTCGACGCCGCCCCCTTCCAAGATGAATCCCGCAGCTCCGGGCGCGGTCGCCATCATGCCGTTGAGCACAACCGTGAAATGCACCACCGCGTTCGTGACCGCGGGCCGCGGGACCAGATCGGCGATCATCGCCTGCCGCACCGGCAGCGTGCCCCCCGTCACCGCGCCGCCTAACAGCGAGAAGACCATCAACAGCACGATCGTCATGCCGCCAAATGCCAGAACGACGGCCGTGGCCAGCACCAAGACGATGTTGAACACCTCCGCGGCCACCAGGATCTTCCGCCGGTCGATCCGGTCCGCCAGCGTCCCGCCCACCAGCGGCAGCACCAGAATCGGGAGCGACCAGAGGGCGAAGCTCAGCGTCACCAGGAACGGCGACTGTGTCAGGTCCTGCGCCAGGTAGGCCCGCCCCAACTGCTGGATGTGGACCGAGGCGAAGGTCATCACCGCGGTCAGCCAGAACCAGCGGTAGCCGCGGTAGTGGAAGGCCTGCAGGCCCCGGATCGGCTCTCGCGCTCGTGTGGGCGGCATGCGAAAGGCCGGGGGCTAGGCGTCGGGGGGCGGAGCGGCGGGGCCGTTACTGATAGGAAGCGTGAAGCGGAACGTCGCGCCCTCGCCGGGGTCGCTTTCGGCCTTAATCGAGCCTCCTAGCGCCTGGATGGTGTGTTTCGCCAGCGCCAGGCCCAGCCCCGTGCCGCTGCTCGCCCGCGAGGTGTCCGCCTTGTAGAACCGCTCGAAGACGTGCGGCAGGTGCTCCGGCAAGATGCCGGCCCCCGAGTCGGTCACGGACACCTCGACGGCGTCCTCCGCCGCCCGCGCCCGCACCTTCACGATGCCGTCCGCCGGAGTGAACTTGAGTGCGTTGTCGAACAGGTTCTGCATCACGCCGTGCACCGCGTCCCGGTCGGCGATGACGTCCGGCAGGCCAGGGGGAAGCTCCACGTCGAGGTCGATCCGCTTGCTCGCCGCCCGCAACCGCACCCGGTCGGCGGCGGCCTCGACGAGGGCGGCGATGCTCATGGGCGCGGGGGCGAACTGCGCCTTGCCGGCCTCCAGCGTGGCGAGGTCGAGCAGCTCCTGCACCAGCGTCGTCATCTGGTCCACTTCGCCGTTGATGAGGCGGAGGAACTCGGCGGCGGCGGCCGGATCGTCCGAGGCCGCGGCCTGCAGCGTCTCCACCGACGCTTTGATCGACGCGAGGGGCGTGCGGAGCTCGTGGGAGACGTTGGCGACGAACTCACGGCGCACGCTTTCGAGCCGGCGAAGCTCGGAGAGGTCGCGCGCGATCACCAACACCGCCGCGCCGCCGCGCCGCTCCATCGGCGTCGCCGACACCTCCAGCAGCCGCAAGTCGTGGCCGTAGGAGATCTGCGCGGAACGGTGGCGCCCCTCCGCGAGGGCGGCGGTAACGAGGCTCGCCACCTCGTGGTCGCGGACCACTTGCATCAGGCGTTGGCCGATCGCCTCGCTGGCGGACACGCCGAAGACCGCGAGGGCCGCCGGATTGGCGACGGCGACCGTCCCGGCCTCGTCCACCATCAGCAGCGCGTCGGTCATGCCGTCGATCACCGCGCCGAAGGTGTCGCGCTCGTGGTAGCTCGTCTGAACCTGGTTTTCCAGCGCGGTCGCCATCTCGTTGATCGCGACGGCCAGCGGGTCCGCCTCGCTGATGTGCGGCGTCTCCGCCCGCTCATAGAGTTGCCCGGCGGCCAGACGTCGTGCCACGTCGGTAAACGCGCCGAGAGCCCGCTGCAAGTTCCCCGTGAAAAGTAGACTGAAGACGACGAGGGCGGCCAGGGCGGCCGCGCCGACGATGACGACCGGCCGCACCGCGCCCCAGTAGGCCTCCCCCAAGCTCTCCTTACCGACGGTGACGCGGACGACGCCGAGCACGATGCCGCCATCCGCTACGGGCGCGGCGACGTGCAGCCGCGGCTCGCCCGTCACCGGGTCGTTGCGGTTCATGCGCTCGGTCCCGCCGTCGAAGGCGGCCTGGATTTCGAGCGCGTCGCCGGTGGTGAGGCCGACCTGGTCGGAGCTGTAGCGCACCTCGCCTGCCGCGTCGACGACGGTGACCGTCTCGCCGGTGCCGAGGACGGCGGCGGACGCGGCGTCGAGCCGGTCTAGCCCGAGCCGCCCTTCGATGACGCCGCGAGCGGTCGCGGCCAGGCCGTGGGCCTGGGCGGCTGTCCTGGCGTCCAGTGCGTCCGCCGCCTGGCCGCGCGCGCGCGCGCCGAGCACGACCGACGTCGCGATCGTGATCGCCGCCACGAGAACAAGGCTCGACAGCAGCATCCGCCAGCGCAGGCTTCGAAACATCCTACGCCTCGAACTTGTAGCCGATGCCCCTTATCGTAACCAGGTGCTTGGGGCGGCTGGGGTCCTCTTCGATCTTCTCCCGGAGCCAGCGCACGTGAACGTCGACCGTACGCGTGTCGCCGCTGTACTCGTAGCCCCAAATGCGCTCCAAGAGCGCGTCGCGGGAGAAGACGATGTCCTGGTTTTTCAGCAAGAAGGCCAGCAGGTCGAACTCCTTGGGACGCAGCGGCGTTTCCGTCCCTCCGATGACAAAGCGCCGCGCCGCCGGATCGAGCTCAAGATTGTGCGCGGTGAGCACCTCGTGGGCCTGCTTCTGGTCGCTCGCCCGCCGGTCCATCTCGACCCGGCGCAGTAGAGCGCCCACCCGGGCGAGCAGCTCGCGCATGCTGAAGGGCTTCGTCATGTAGTCGTCGGCGCCGACTTCGAGCCCGACGATGCGGTCGACTTCCTCCACCTTCGCCGTGAGCATGAGAATCGGCGTCGTGGCCTCCCGCCGGATGGCGCGGCAGACGTCAAGGCCGTCCAGCTTGGGCAACATGAGGTCCAAGATCACGAGGTCGGGCGTCGAGGTGAGCGCGAGGTCGCGGCCCTCCGCGCCGTCGCTGGCTACGAGCACCTTGAACCCATCGCGGCCCAGATTGTAGGAAAGGGCCCGGCGAAGAGTGTCTTCGTCCTCGATGACGAGTACGGTGCGCTGGCCTGTGGGGTCCACGCGCCGATTATACCCCCGCGGCGCCCGAAGGCGGACGCCCTGCCCACCGCAGAACGGCCCGCTTGGCCGCCGCCTCCACCCGCGCGGCGGTACGCTCGGACGGTGTGTCCGGCGGGTCCTCCCCGCCAAGCTCCTCGCTCGCCACGACGCCGTGGGGCCGAAGCTCCTCCGGCGTGAGGTCGATCCGCCCACAGACCGCGATCACGGGCGCACCCGCGTCCCGCGCGGCGTGGGCGACGGCCAGGACGCCCTTCCCGTCGAGCGTGCCGGCATCGAGACGTCCTTCCCCGGTAAGCACCAGGTCCGCAGTGTTGAAACGGGCGGTCGGGCCGATGAAGTCGAGCACGATCGACCCGCCGTCCACGAGCTCCGCGCCCAAGAAAGCGTACAGACCGCCGGCTAGGCCGCCGGCCGGCCCGCTGCGCGGTGTGGCCGGCAGGTCGACGCCGGTCGCCACGCGCACCACGCGGCAATACTTGTCGAGGCAGGCTGAGAGCAGGTCCATGTCGTCGGCGTCGCACCCCTTCTGCGCCATGAACTTGCGCGGGCCCTCCGGCCCCGTCATCGGAATGTCGACGTCGCAGGCGACGCGCACGCGGGCCTCGGCCAGGCGTGGGTCGAGACCGCTGACGTCGATGGTGGCCAGTGCGCTCAGGGCCGCGCCGCCGGGCGGAAGAAGCCCGCCGACAGCATCGAGGAAGCGCACGCCCAGGGCGCTCAGCGCGCCGGCCCCGCCGTCCACCGTCGCGCTGCCGCCCATGCCGACCAGGACCTCGCGGTAGCCGCGGTCAAGGGCCTCACGTATAAGCTCGCCCGTCCCGTACGTCGATGCGGCGCGGGGATCGAGACGCGCCGGGTCAAGTAGGCGCAGGCCCGACGCCCGCGCCATCTCGACGACGGCGGTGCCCCCGCCGCCCAACGCCCCCCACCGCGCCCGCGCCGGGGCGCCAAGCGGCCCACGGACTTCCGCTTCGAAATACTGCCCGCCGGTCGCGCCCACCAGCACGTCGAGGGTGTCGTCGCCGCCGTCGGCCATCGGCAGCGCGACGGCCTCGGCTTGGGGAAGCGCGGCGCGGCAGCCTCGGGCCATGGCACGGGCCGCCTCGTGGGCGCTCAGGCTGCCCTTGAACGCCTGCGGCATGCACAGGATACGCAAGGCCGCCGCTCTACGCCTGCTCCGCGCCGCCCCCGACGCCGTCGTAGAACGCGTAGGTCTCGGCGCCGATTCCGACGGGTTCGAGATGCCGCCCCAGGGTGCTCTCGAAAAACTCCTCCAAGGCGCGGACGTCCCACCCGTCGGCGTGCACCGCCGGATGGATCGGCTTGGGGTGCGAGAACAGGCTCAGCGTATTGCCCTGCAGCCGCACGATCTGGCCGGTCACGTTCGTCGCCGCGTCGCTGGCCAAAAAGACGACCAGCGGCGCGATCGTCTCCGGCGGCACCTGGGCGGTGGTCGGATAGCCGCCCGCGGTCGACATGTCCGACATCCGTGTATACGCCAGCGGTGAGATCCCGTTGACGCGGATCCCGTGGCGGGCCAGATCGAGGGCCATCGCGTAGGTCAGCCCGGCGACGCCCCCCTTGCTCGCGGAGTAGATCGAGCGCCCTTCCAGGCCGGCCTGCGCCCCGGACGTGACGTTGAGGATGCACCCCCGCCGCTGGGGAATCATCGCCTCGGCGGCGTGACGGCCCATGGCGAAAACCCCTTTGACGTTGACGGCGATGATCGCGTCGAGCTCCTCCTCCGTCGCCTCCCATATCGGCGCCACGCGGTAGAGCCCCGCGTTGTTCACCAGCACGTCGAGCCCGCCGTACTCCTCGACGCAGTGCTCGACGACCCCGCGCGTCTCGTCCCACCGCGCCACGCTGCCGCCGTCGGCGGCGGCCTCGCCGCCCGCATCGCGGATCTCACGCGCCACGCCCGCGGCCTCTTCAACGTCGATGTCATTGACCAGCACCCGGGCGCCCTCGGCGGCCATGGCCATGGCGTACGCCCGCCCCAAGCCGCGCCCCGCTCCCGTGACGATGACCGCCTTGCCTTCAAGCACACCCATACCGCCCTCCAGGCGGCGCAGTATAGCAGCCGCTCCGCGGCTCACCACACGCGGCGAACGGAGCTCATCCCTCCCAGGCGGACAGCTTCGCCTCCGGAAGAGGGTCAAAGAAGCTGTCGTCGACGGCGATACGCTCCGCCAGAGCGCCGAAGCACCGCTTGCCCCGGCGCTCATACCTCACGAGCCGTGCGACCGGACTGCCGTTACGCGCGATCACGACCTCCTCACCGGCCTCGACTGCCGCGAGCAACCGCGACAACTGCGTCTTCGCTTGCTGGATGTTGACTGTCGTCATGATGACCGCTCCGGCGGCCTTGTTCCCTAAGCCTAGGCCCTAATCCGGCGCGGCCTCAAGTCCCTCCGCCCCTCCCTGCTTTTACTCCAGACCTTTGCACAACCCGCTCGCAGCCTGGAACAGGGGGAGCGGGGAGGTCTTGCCCCCTCTCCCGCGGGGAGAGGGTCGGGGTGAGGGCGGGGGGTGGGGGGTGGGGAGGGGTGCGCCAAGATCCATGGAGTCGCTAGTGCCCATAATGGAGAGGCCTCCCACGGGAGAGGAATGAGGTGAGCCCCCCCCCGACCACAACGAAGCGGCATCGAAGTCCGCCACCGTGGCGTCAGTCAGCCCCGGGTTGCGCAAAGGTCTCAGAAGGAGGATGGGTCCTCCCCGCCTCGCTGGGCTGCCTCCCGTTCGCCCCGAGCCCGCAGACTGGCGCGACCGGCCCTGCTCCCCTACCATGACCCCATGCCGCGCGCCGCGCACGACCAGTCCCTAATCGACGTCCTCAAAGGCATCGTGGGCGACGAACACGTCCTCCACACCCCCGAGGACATGCTCGTCTTCGAGTTCGACGGCTCCATCGACCGCCGGCTCCCCCAGGCCGTCGTGCTCCCCTCGACCGCCGAGGAGGTGTCGCGCGTCGTCCGGCTCGCCCACGATCACGGCGTCCCCCTCGTCCCCCGCGGCGCCGGGACGGGCCTCAGCGGCGGCGCGGTCGCCATCGAGGGCGGCATCCTCCTCGTCACCACCCGCATGAACCGTATCCTCGAAGTCGATCCGGTGAACCGCTGCGCCGTCGTCGAGCCCGGCGTCATCAACCTGCACGTCAGCCAGCGCGTCGCCGAGTACGGCCTGATGTACGTCCCCGACCCGTCGAGCCAGAAGACCTGCACCATCGGCGGCAACGTCGCCGAGAACTCGGGCGGGCCCCACTGCCTGGCCTACGGCGTCACGACGAACCACGTCCTCGGCCTCGAAGTCGTGCTGCCCGACGGCGACATGGTCTGGCTCGGCGGCTACGAGCCCGGCCGCCCCGGCTACGACCTCCTCGGCCTCTTCATCGGCTCCGAGGGCACCCTCGGCGTCGCCACCAAGATCATGGTCAAGCTCACCCCTGAGCCCGAGGCCGTCAAGACCCTCGTCGCCCCGTTCAAGGACATCGACGACGCCAGCCGCGCCGTCTCTGAGATCATCGCCCGCGGCGTCATCCCCGCCGCCCTCGAAATGATGGACCGCATGACCATCGAGGCCGTCGGCCCCATCGTCCGCGCCGAATACCCGCCCGACGCCGGCGCCGTCCTCCTCATCGAGGTCGACGGCCCACGCGAGGCCGTGGACGCCGACGCCGCGTCCGTCGAGGCCATCTGCGTCGAGCTCGGCGCGCAAGAGATCCGCAGCGCCGAAGACCCCAAGCGCCGCGAGCGCCTCTGGGCCGCCCGCAAGGGCGCGCTCGGCGCGCTGGGGCGGCTCTCCCCCAACTACTACATCCTCGACGGCGTCGTGCCGCGCACCCGCCTCCCCGAAGTCCTGCGCCTCGTCAACGACATCTGCGACCGGCACGGCTTCCGCGTCTCCAACGTCTTCCACGCCGGCGACGGCAACCTCCACCCCAACCTCCTCTTCGACGAACGCGTCGAGGGCGAGGCCGAGCGCGTCCTCGACGCCGGCGAGGAGATCATGCGCGTCTGCGTCGACGTCGGCGGCAGCATCACCGGCGAGCACGGCGTCGGTCTCGAAAAGAAGAGCTTCATGCGCCTGATCTTCACCGACGAGGACCTGCACGCCATGGAGAAAGTGAAGACGGCCTTCGGCGCCACCGACACCTTCAACCCCTGCAAGGTGCTCCCCACCGGCATCGCCTGCGGCGAGGGCTGGAAGCTGTCGCGACTCCCCTCCATTCCCGGGGCCTACCTCTAAGGCATGACCGGCGCGGCGCTGCATGACGCGCTGGCCGACGCCGTGGGCCCCGGCGCGCTGGCCCACGACGGGCAGCTCCCCCTCTTCGCCGTCGACGGCGCCGTACCCAAGGCCGCCGCCGCCCCCGAGTCGGTCGACGCCGCGGCAGCCCTGCTCCGCCTCGCCAACGAGTCCGGCCTCGCCGTGATTCCCCGCGGCGGAGGCGGCGCGCTCGCCGCCGGCATGCCGCCCGACCGCCTCGACGTCATCCTGGAAACCCGGCGGCTGAACGCCCTCACCCTCCACGAACCCGCCGACCTCGTCGCCGGTGCCCAGGCCGGCATGACCCTCGAAGCCCTCAACCGGACCCTCGCCGAGCACGGCCAGATGCTCCCCCTCGACGCGCCCAACCCCGGACGCACCACCCTCGGCGGCCTGCTCTCCGCCGACGTGAGCGGCCCCCGCCGCGGCTTCTACGGCGCGGCCCGCGACCGAGTCATCGGCCTGAAGGTGCTCGACCCCGCCGGCACGCCCATCAAGGGCGGCGGGCGGGTGGTGAAGAACGTAGCGGGCTACGACATCCCCAAGCTCTTCATCGGCGCACACGGCACCCTCGGCCTTATCACCGAAGCGACGTTCAAGCTCGCGCCGCTCCCCGCCGCGCGGTCGGCGATCGTCGGCGCCTTCTCCAAGATCGGGCCCGCCCTCGACGCCGCCCTCGCCATCATCAAGAGCGGACTCCGCCCCGCCGCCCTCGACCTCCTCAACGGCGCGGCCTACCGGGCCGCCGCGAAGCGCGTCCAAATGCCCTCCATCTCCGACCGCGACTACTTCATCGCCGCCGAGCTCGCCGGCGTCCCCGGAGCCGTCGAGCGCCAGACCATGCAGGTCCACCGCGCCATCACCGACGCCGGCGGCAAGTCGCTGCTCGTCGAGGAGTCATCGCAGCGCGAGGGCTTCTGGCGCGCCGTCATCGACCTCGGACGCACCGCGCAGCGCCCCGCTACAATGATCACGCGCTTCTCCTGCCGGTGGGACGGCCTCGAAAAGCTCTTCCTGGGGCACGAGGCCCTGGCGGAGAGCAACGAGTGCGAGGCGGCCATCGAGGTCTACCTCGGCGTGGGGCTGGGACGGGCCGCTTGGTGGCTCGGCGAGAGCCCGCCGCCGGAGCCGGCGAAGCTGGCCGCGATTATCGTCACCCTGCGGAAGGCGGCGGAGATCGCCGGCGGCCCGTTCGTCGTCGAGGCAGCGCCGCTCGGCGTCAAGAAGCTGGTGGACGTCTGGGGCCCGACGGGGCCCGATTTCAAGATCATGCGGCGGATCAAAGACCTGTTCGACCCCAACGAGGTGATGAGCCCGGGCCGCTTCCTCGGCGGGCTCTAGACGCGATGACGACCCCAACCGACCACGTCCACACGCCGGCGGCCCCCGGCTTCGCCGGCCCCGACGCGCCCCTCGAAGAAGACCTCTACAAGTGCGTCCACTGCGGACTCTGCCTGCAGGTCTGCCCCACCTACGTCGAGCTCGGCGTCGAGACCGAGTCCCCCCGCGGCCGCATCGCCCTTATGAAGGGCGTGTACCAAGGCCGCATCGGACTCACCGACGGCGTCGCCGCGCACCTCGACCTCTGCCTGCAATGCCGCGCCTGCGAGGCCGCCTGCCCCGCCGGCGTCCCCTACGGCCGCATGATGGAGGCGACCCGCGCCCAGATGGCGACGCAACGCCCCCGCTCCCTGACCCAACGGCTCGGCGTCTTCGTCGGCGTCCGACTCCTCCTCCATCACCCCGCCCTCCTGCGGACGCTCGCCTTGACGTTGAAGGCGTACCAGCGCAGCGGACTCCAGGCCCTCGTCCGAGGAGTGGGCGTCCTCCGGCCCATAGGCGCCTTGGACCGACTCGAACGGCAGCTCCCCCGTCTGGGCCGGTTCTACAAGCGACCCCGCAAGCCGGTCGCGCCCCGGGGCACGGCGGCGCGGCGCGTGGGGATGCTCGACGGCTGCGTCATGCCCCTCGTCTACGGCCGCGTGAACGAGGCGACGGCGAGCGTGCTCGCCCGCAACGGCTGCGAGGTCGTCGTCCCCAACCAGGGCTGCTGCGGCGCCCTCAGCACCCACATCGGCGAGCGCGAGTCGGGCCGCGCCCTGGCCCGTCGCAACATCGACGCCTTCCTCGGCGCCGGCGTCGAGGCCATAGTCGTCAACTCCGCCGGCTGCGGCTCCACCATGAAGGAGTACCCCGAGCTTCTAAAGGACGACCCCGCCTATCGAGAGAAGGCCGAGCGCTTCGCCGCCATGGTCCAAGACGTCCACGAGTTCCTCGACGCCCTCCCCCTCGACCCGCCCACCGGCGAGACGCCTGCCCGCGTGACCTACCAGGACTCCTGCCACTTGGCCCACGCCCAAGGCATCGTCGACGCCCCCCGGCGCCTCCTCAACGCCATCCCCGGCCTGAAGCTCGTCGAGATGGAAGGCTCCGACATGTGCTGCGGCGCCGCCGGCGTCTACAACGTCACCCACCGCACCATGTCCGACCAACTCCTCGACAACAAGATGCGCCACGCCGCCGCCACCGGCGCCGACGTCATCGCCACCGCCAACCCCGGCTGCATGCTCCAACTCGAAGCCGGCGCCCGCGCCCGCGGCATGCCCACCCGCGTAGTCCACGTCGTCGAGCTCCTCGCCGCCTCCTACGCCGCCGCCCCGCCCGCGCCCGACGCCTGAGGAGGGCTGGGCGCTCACCCTACCGAAGGAGTATCTTTTCGATGACAAGAGTCGCAGTCCTGGTAGCGCTAGTCCTAGCCGTGGCCGTGGTCGTGGCCGTAGTGAGTTTCAGAAGCGGAGAAGATAGAGCGGCAATCGCTAGCGAGGTTGCCAACGAGTGGGTGGAGGAGAACATCGACGCAGTGTCGGATGCAATGGTCGAGGTGCTCACCTTGGCCCCTGCCCTCGGGGGCCTCTTGGAGAACGTCCCGTCCGCCAAGACACTGCTGGCGGGCGCGGTCGCAGACCAGGTACGGGACAAGATCGACTGGACTTTCTCGACGCCCAGCCCTCAGGACGACGTCACCTACCGAGTGACCGCGACCGCTGGCCTCGACATCGAGATCGACCCTCCCATTCTGTCAGCCCTGACCTACACCGCCACCCTGCCGTTCCACCTGCTCATCGACACCGACGCCCGTACCGTTCAAGACACGACCATCGACTTCGCTGGTGCCGCCGCGAGGGAAACGACCGGCCAGTAACCCCAGCGGCGGTTAGGAGGCAGCAGCGATGACAAAGACGCAGACCAGGCCGTGGGACCCGGCAGAGCATCTGGAAACCGAGGAGGACATGGCCGCCTACCTCAACGTCGCCCTGGAAGAGGGTGATCTGAGCCTGATCATGGCCGCGCTGGGAGACATCGCCCGCGCCCGGAGAATGACGATGGTTGCACAGGAGACGGGGCTGGGCCGGGAGAGCCTCTACAAGTCGCTGTCTCCCAACGGCAACCCTGAGTTCGCCACCGTGCTCAAAGTGGTACACGCCCTGAGGTTCAGGCTTCAGGTCACCGGTTCGCCGGGACCGTCCGGCGAATGAACAACTTATCTGGAAAGGGGTGAAGTTGGTTCCGACGGTCAAGGAAGGCCGGAGTTCTATAACTACAAAGGGTCTGAACCGGTTTTGGTCTGGCCTAGGGCATCAAGCCGCTCGCCTGTTCCACCGCAGGTGCCCAGCGAGTTTGCAGAGGACTATGCGGAAGCCTGCCTCGTACTCGCCGACAGCCCCAAGGCAAGTGCAGCACTCAGCCGCCGGTGTTTGCAACACATCCTGCGGGAAAAGGCTGGAGTGAAACCCGGGACCCTATTCGATGAGATTCAACAGGTGCTCGACAGCAATAGGCTCCCTTCTGACATCGCCGAGTCGGTTGACTATATTCGCAACCTCGGGAATTTTGCGGCCCATCCAGCGAAGAGTGCGAGCTCCGGCGAAATTGTGCCTGTTGAACCTGGAGAGGCGGAATGGTGTCTCGACGTGATCGAGGTGCTACACGACTTCTACTTTGTCAGGCCCGATAACATCAAAAGGAGGCGAGAAGCCCTCAACCAGAAACTTGCCGATTCGGGCAAACCGCCCATGCTATCCGACAGCAGCGCCGACTAAAGAAGTGATATTCTTAGAGACGTGTTCACTCAACCGACCTACACTTGGCTAACAGCACTGCGAGCCGTTTGCGCCCTCAGTCTGGTACTCCTGCTATGTCTGCTCCTTGCGGAACGTTATCTTCCCCTCAGGCTGACCGACCTAGTCGTCGTCTGCGCCGCTGTCTGGATGTTGACTGCGCCTTGGAGCATAGTGCCCTTCATGATCAGCATCCTACGGGGTTTGCGCTGGTCGTTGGCACGGCCACAGCCTCGACCGAGCCCTCCGCGTCTGGCGAGGCTTGCTAAGGCGCTGGGTGCACCCATCCTGTCTCCAACCAAGGTGGTCGATATAGACAAGCCCAACGCATGGACTGACGGGACCGCCCTGTTCATAACCAGGGGCTTTGAGCCGTACCTTGAGACGGCTGTCGGCGAGGCTATCCTGGCTCATGAGCTTGCACATGCGAAGCTACAGCACCGCACCACGTACCTGCTGCTATTCGCAGCTGTGTTCTCCATCTCCTTGCTGTTCGGAGTGCAGTTTTCGGCATTCAGCGATGCGTTGGTAGTGGCGATGACGCATTTCGCCTTCTTTACGCTGGGCGCTTTCGTGGTCCCCCTGGCATCACGAAGAATGGAACACGATGCCGATGCCTTGGCCTGCAAGGTGGTCGAGCGCGAGATACTGATCAGGGCGCTCAAGTTCTTGAAGCCTATAGAACGGTGGGGGCTGGAGTCGGATAGTCACCCCAGCGTCGAGGCAAGGATTCACAGGCTCCGGTCGTTATAGCGCGTAAGGACTGCCGCGCACCTCGACGGCCCTACTCCTCGTGTTCGCAGTCGACCATCCAGCTGATGCCGAACCGGTCCGTGCAGGAACCGAAGTACGAACCCCAGAACATGTCCTGAAGCGCCATCGTTACCGTGCCGCCCTCCGAGAGCTTGGCGAAGATCTCGTCGCTCTCCTTCCTGCTGTGGGACGAGTAGGAGATCGAGTAGCTGCTCCCCTTCTCTACGGGAGAGCCGAACGTGCTCGGCACATCGCTGCCCATCAGCGTGCTCTCTCCGATGGGGAGGGACACGTGCATGATATTGTCCCGCTCCGCATCGGGAACGCCCATATCAGGGGGCCCCTCGCCGAAGGTCTGGAAGACCGAGAACTCGCCCCCGAAGACCGAGCGGTAGAACTCGAACGCCTCGCGGCAGCCCGTGCTGAAGTGCAGGTAGATATTCAATGTCATCGTGGTCTCCTTCTGTCCGTTCTCCGGTGAGCCTATCGGAACAGCTTCCCCACCGCTACCCCGTCGCGACCGCCGCCAGCGAGCGCTCCGCCGCCGCGACGCCGGCGCCGCGCTCCACCGCGCAGCCCTGGGCCGCCAGCACCCCTTCGAGCGCACCGAGGAAGAGACGCACGTTCTCCGGCGTCGAGCTATAGCCCATCAGACCGACGCGCCAGACGTTGCCCGCGAACGGCCCCAGGCCCGCCCCGATCTCGATGTCGTGCTCGTTGAGCAGCACGCCGCGGACCTCGGCGTCGGAGGCGCCCTCGGGTATACGCACCGTCGTGAGCGGGTAGGCCCGGTACGCCGGGTCGACGATGAGCTCCAGCCCCATCGCCTCCAGCCCCGCGTACAGCGCCGTGGAGTTCCTCCGGTGCCGCTCCTGCCGCGCCTCCAGCCCCTCCTCGAGGACCACCGCCAGGGCCTGATGCAGACCGTAGATCATCGAGATCGGCGCCGTGTGGTGATAGCCGCGCTTGCCGCCCTCGCCCCGCCAGTACCTGAGGATCGATTGGATGTCGAGATACCAGTTGGCGACCGTCGACTTCCGGGCGCGGACCACCTCGAGTGCCCGCTCGTTGAACGTGAGCGGCGCCAGCCCCGGCGGCGCGCCGAGGCATTTCTGTGTCCCCGAGTAGGCGATGTCGACCCCCCAGCCGTCCACGTCGACCTCCACCCCGCCGAGCGAGGTGACGCAGTCGGCCAGGAAGAGCGCGCCGCGCTCGTGGGCCATGGCGGCGAGCGGTTCGAGGGGCTGCAGCACGCCCGTCGACGTCTCGGCGTGGACGACGGCGACGAGCTTGACCCGGCTCACGCTATCCAACGCGGACTCCACCGCCTTGGGGTCGAGCGGGCCGCCCCACTCCCCTTCGGCGCGGATCACGTTCCCGCCGTAGCGCTCCACCATCTCGCCGATGCGCCCGCCGAAGAAGCCGTGCATCCCGATGACCACGTTGTCGCCGGGCTCGACGACGTTGCACACCGCCGCCTCCATGCCCGCCGACCCCGTGCCCGACACCGCGATCGTCGCGTCGTTCTCGGTGCGGAACACCTCCCGCAGCATCGCGCAGACCTCTTCCAGGACGTCCACGAACCGCGGGTCCATGTGCCCGATCACCGGCCTGGCCAGCGCCTCCAACACCCGCGGGTGGACGTTGGCGGGGCCGGGCCCCAGCAGGGTCCGTTTCGGCGTATGAAGCAAACGGGGAGCGCGCTTAGGCACAGCAGGGCCTCCGGGAGAATGACTTGGGCGGAGGAGCGAATCAGAAAGGGACGCCCGCAAGCCTAGCAGCCCCCAAATCCACCGGTCAACCCGACCGGCCTCCCAACTGGGCATGACCCTGTCCTCTGAGAGGCGCAGCCGCCATACTAGGCACAGAACTGCCCTGGCGTCCGCTGGACGGCACAAGCCCCGCTTATTTCCAGGGTGAGCCTATTGGCGGCGATGAAATCCTAGCAAGAACCCTCACGCTCTTCGGGGGCGTGCTCGCATGCCTGCTGCTAGTCGGCAGCCCGGCCGGCGCGCAGTCAGCGTCGCCAGGCGACTACGACACCGACGATGACGGGTTGATTGAGATATCGACCCTAGAGCAACTCGACGCGGTCCGCTACGACCTAGATGGTGACGGAGTCCCCGACCTTAGTGATGACCAGGCCGACTACTCTCAAGCCTTCCCCAGTCTCGTCTCCGGGCTGGGCTGCCCAGCCGACGGTTGCGAGGGCTACGAGCTGACGCGGGACCTCGACTTCAACGACCCGAGCAGCTACGCGTCCGGCTCGGTCGACCGGGGCTGGAGCAGGGGCGAACGCGACGAAGGCTGGCTCCCCATCGGCATCCACTTCGAGAGGTTCAGTTCCACCTTTGACGGCAATGGCCACACCATCGCCAACCTGTTCATCGACCGTACTGTCGACTATGTGGGCTTGTTCGGGGGTATCAGCTCGACGGGCGCCATTCACCACCTTGGGTTGCTCGAGGTCGAGGTCGGTGGAAAAGCGAACGTTGGCCCGCTGGCAGGAGGAAACGACGGCACGATCATCGGCTGCTACGCCACCGGCAGCGTGTCGGGCATTGACGCGCTCGGCGGGTTGGTCGGAGCGAACGGCGATCAGCACCATGGAAAGATCATTGGCAGCTATGCCGACGTTCACGTGTCGGGCAATAGCTTCATCGGCGGGTTTGCAGGAACGAATCACGGCACGATCATCGGCAGCCACGCAACGGGCACCGTGTCCGGGACGAACACGGTTGGCGGCCTGGCAGGGTGGAATGGTGGCCCGATTGGTACCAGCTACGCTACGGGCAACGTGTCGGGAGGTTTCTCGGTCGGCGGGCTAGTTGGCAAGAACAGTCTTGGGGGCGTAATCATCTCGAGCTATGCCGCTAGCAATGTGTCGGGCGGCGGTGATGGCCATAGAGTCGGTGGTCTCGTTGGACAGAACTTCGAGACCATCAGAGGCAGTTACTCCACCGGCAATGTGTCGGGGGGGGGTCGACCGTGGGCGGTCTGGTCGGGCTTAACGCTCACGGCACGGTAACCTCAAGCTATGCGATCGGCGCCGTTTCGGGAACCGGTGGCATTGGCGGACTGGTAGGCCATAACTACGGCAATAGCGTGGTCATCGGCAGCTATGCGATAGGGAGCGTGGCGGGGGTTTCGAACGTCGGTGGGCTGGCAGGTTCGAATGACAGATCGGACGGTATCTCCGCGAGCTACTGGGACTTTGAAGCCTCCGGCCAAGCGAATGGTGTGGGTGGCGGATTCACCTCCGGTGCCGAGGGAAAGACTACCGCTGGGCTGCAGACGCCAACTTCCTATGCGGGGATCTACCGCAACTGGAATACGGACATCGACGATGCCGATGGCGACGGCTTTCACACAACAGGCACGGACGACCCCTGGCATTTCGGCACGGACGACCAGTACCCAGCCCTGCGGGCGGACGTTGATGGTGATGGAAAGGCGACATGGGAGGAATTCGGTATCCAGCGAGGTGTGGGTCCTCCCCCCTCAGAAACCGAGGTGCTGCCACAGCCCGAGATGGACGAACCCCCTCCTGCTCCACCGTCGCCGTCGTGCAGCAATGGGATCGTGGTGGAGAACCCCCAAGAGAACCCCGGCCTTGTAGGCGACTGCAAGGTCTTGTTGGCGGGGCGAGACACACTCGCAGGCAGCGCCACCCTGAACTGGAGTACCGCCCTGCCCATCCACCGGTGGCAGGGCATTACCGTCGACGGCTCTCCGCGTCGGGTCGTCGAGCTTCGGCATGATTCTGCCAACCTTTCTGGCCGGATCCCGCCGCAGTTGGGAAGTCTCTCTGATCTGAGAGTCTTGAGCTTCCGCATCAACGACCTGTTCGGCGGCATTCCGCCCGAATTGGCTGGCCTCTCAGAGCTGCGCTCGTTGGATCTGCACGGCAACCAGAGGTTGGGTGGCACCATTCCACCAGAGCTAGGCAGACTCTCGAAGCTGGAGCAGCTGGACCTCAATGCGACCGGCTTGACGGGCGCCATTCCACCGGAGCTCGGTAAGCTGTCCAATCTGGAATCGCTGCGGCTAGGTCAGAATCGGCTGAACGGAAGTATCCCCCTAGAACTCTCCAGCCTGTCGAGCCTAAAGGTCCTAAGTCTCTACGCGACGGATCTGACTGGCCCCATCCCTCCCGAATTGGCCGAGCTTCCCAGGCTGGAGCGGCTTTTGCTTCGAGTTAACAGGCTGACAGGGAGCATTCCGCCGGAGTTGGGCCAACTCTCTACTCTCCGCACGCTGAATCTTTCAGAGAATATGCTGACGGGGACGATCCCTCAAAGTCTGGCGAACCTTTCGAACCTTAATAACCTCTGGCTTGGTCGTAACCAGCTAACCGGGCAGATCCCTTCCTGGCTTTCAGGTATCCGCACTCTCCAAGTCCTGGACCTCAGTCACAATCAGCTGACCGGCGAGATCCCACCAGAGCTTGGCAATCTGTCGATACTGGACTACTTGTACCTGCACAATAACAACCTGACCGGCACCATCCCCAGAGGGTTGGGCAACCTCTCCCAGGTGACGGCCCTGTTGCTCAGCAACAATCCGCTGACCGGCGAGATCCCACCAGAGCTTGGCAATCTGTCGAAGCTGGAGAGTCTGGCTCTCTCCCACAACAACCTGACCGGTGCCATCCCGCGTGACCTCGGGAATCTCTCCAACCTTTTGGATCTCTATCTCCACGGCAACCGGCTGACGGGCACCATCCCAGCCGAGTTGGGAAACCTCGCCAAGCTCCAGGCCCTGTACCTCAACCACAACAGCCTGACGGGCTCTCTACCGACTGAGTTAACCGCGCTGTCGAGTCTGGTACAGCTGCACGTCGCCGGCAACGACCTAGCCGGATGCGTGCCATGGCATCTGGCCCACAAACTCACACTCAACATCAGCCACGACGGGCTGCCTAGGTGCCCCCCTCCTGTGGCCAAGGGAGGCATGTTCTCCGTTGAAGCGTCACGGCTCCTTGACGACGAGCGGCTGACGATCGTGGCGGTCGGCGATGCGGTCAACGGGAAGGTCTCGCTGGACGGCACCACCATCGTCTACACCCATGACGGCTCCGAGACGGCCACTGACAGCTTCACCTATACGGTTATCGACGGTATCCGTGCCTCCACGGTCACGGTGACCGTCACCGTGATGCCGGTCAACGACCCACCCATCGCGGTCGCCGACACGGCCACGGCCGATGAAGGAGGCATGCTCTCGATAGCAGCGATGGACAACGACAGCGACGCGGAGGACGACACGCTGACCATCACGGCGGTGGGGAATGCGGTGAATGGAAGGGCCTGGCTGGTGGGGACGTCGATTAGGTATGAGCACGACGGCTCCGAGAGCGATACCGACACCTTCAGCTACGTAATCAGCGACGGCACTGATATCGACACCGCGACGGTGATGATCACGGTGCGGCCAGTCAATGACCTGCCCATCGCGGGCGCCGACACAGCCGCGGTCGATGAAGGAGATGCGCTCTCTATCGAGGCCTCGACGCTCCTGGCCAACGACACCGACGCGGAAATTGACGCCCTGAGCGTCACGGCTGTCGGCGATGCGGTCAACGGCACGGTCTCGCTGGACGGCACGACCATCACCTATGCGCACGACGGCTCGGAGACCACCACCGGCACCTTCTCTTACACCATCAGCGACGGCACTGATATCGACACCGCGACGGTGATGATCACGGTGCGGCCCGTCAACGACCCGCCCATCGCGGCCCCCGACACCGCCACGGTGGATGAGGGAGGCATGCTCTCGATAGGGGTCCTGGACAACGACACCGACGCGGAGAGCGACACGTTGCGCATCACGGCGGTCGGCGATGCGCTCAGCGGTACGGTCTCGCCGGATGGCACGACCATCACCTACACCCATGACGGGTCTGAGACAAACACGGGCAGCTTCACCTACACCGTCGGCGACGGCACGGATGCTGACACCGCGATGGTGACGATCACGGTGACGCCGGTCAACGATCCGCCCATCGCGGTAGCCGACACGGCCGAGGTGGATGAGGGACATACGCTCTCCGTCGAGGCGTCGGCGCTCCTGGCCAACGACACCGACGCGGAGAACGACACGCTGATCATCACGACGGTCGGGAACGCGGTCAACGGTACGGTGTCGCTGGACGGCACGACCATCACCTACACCCATGACGGCTCCGAGACGACCACGGGCAGCTTCTCTTACACCGTCAGCGACGGCGCCGACACTGCCACCGCCACCGTGGCGATTACAGTAGTGCCCGTGGACGATGCGCCGGTTGCCGCCAACGAGAGGGCCACGGTGGCGACAGCGACACCTGCGGCAGCAGAGGCAACGGTGCGGCCGGTGGGCGATGCGCCCGTTGCGGTCGACGAGAGGGCCACAGTCACCACAGCGACGCCTGTGGTAGCGGCAACGGCGAGTCCGACACCTGGGTTTGTGGCCACACCCGCTACGTCGCCGACCACAACCCCGGCGGCTTCCGCGCCCCCAGCCGACGATGGCGGGGTGAATGTAGGGCTTATTGTGCTCATCATCGTGGTGGCCGTCGCAATCGCCAGCGGAGGGGCCGTCGTCGTCGTAAGGAGAGGGCGCAATCGGAAATAGGGCGGCTTAGACGTACAGAGACTCGAACCTAGCCCCGTCAACTTCCGCGGTCTTCAACGGCCTCTACTCCCGCAGACCAAGCGTACCGCAGCTTTCCGTTGCGATTGCCTCTCCCTCTCTGGGGGAGATTGACAGAGGCCCGGGTCGGTGGGCGGCCTCCCCTCCGGCCCTCCCTACGCCGTATCCTCGCGGAAGGCCCTGGCCCGTTCGAGCAGGAACGGCAGGCCCTCCCCCGACGGCGTGCGGAGGAGCACGTCGCACGCCGGCGACAGCGCCGTCTCCAGCGGGTTCACCTCGATGAGCCGCGCCCCGCGCTGCTGCGCGATCGACGGCAGCCCCGCGGCGGGGTACACCAGCGCCGACGTCCCGATCAGCACGACGCAGTCCGCCATCAGCGCCTGCGTCTGGCAGACTTCGAGCACGTCCACCGGGATCGGCTCCCCGAACATCACCCCGTCGCCCTTCACCAGTCCCTGGCAGTGCGGACAGCGCACCGGCAGCTTTTCGAGGGAGACCTCGTCCGGCGCGAAGCGCGCCACGCAGTTGACGCAGCGGTACTTGAAGCGGTTCCCGTGGATCTCCGCCACGTTGACGCTCCCCGCCACCTGATGCAGGTTGTCCACGTTCTGCGTCACGATATGGCGGATGAAGCCCTCGCGCTCCATCTCCGCAAGCGCGTAGTGACCCGGGTTGGGCTTGGCGTTCTCCAGCGCCTCGGAGAAGGCCGCCATGTCGGGGTCCTGGGGCCGCAGACGCTGCTCCCACCACTCCTTAGGGTCGCGGATGAAGGCGTCGTACATCCGCATGTCGGGCTCGCCCTTCTTCGTCCACAGCCCGCCGGGCCCCCGGAACGTGGGGATGCCGCTCTCCGCCGACATCCCCGCGCCCACCAGCGCGATGGCATGACGGGAGCGCGCGAGTATCTGGGCCGCCTCGTCGAAGGCGCGCCGGTCGTCGTCGCCGATGGCCATGGCCCGCCTATGCTAGTCAGCGCCCCGCGCCCTAGCAACCGTCGACGGCGCCGCCCGCCACGCGCAGCACCTGCGCCTCCGCCAGGAACGACGGCTCGAACGCGGCTAGGTCGGCCGTCGTGATGATCGCCTGCGCATGCCGCTCGACCCGCCCCGTGAGATACCGCCGCCGAGCCGGATCGAGCTCCGAGAGCACGTCGTCGAGCAACAGCACCGGCGGCTCACCCGTCCGCTCCTCCATGAAGCGGGCCTCGGCGAGCTTCAGCGCCAGCGTCGCCAGCCGCTGCTGCCCCCGCGACCCGAACACGGCAAGGTTCGCGCCGCCAACGGTGAAGACGAAGTCGTCGCGGTGCGGACCGGCCACCGTCGTCCCCTGCGCGACCTCGCGCTCCCGCCCTTCGACCAGCGCCCGCGAGAACAACGCCGCGAGCTCGTCCTCCCCCGCGTCCAAAGCCTCCGCGAGCGAGGGCGCGTAGGTCAGGTCGAGCCGCTCCGCGCCCGCGGTGAGCTCGTCGTGCGTCTCCGAAGCGAGCTCGCCGATCCGCCCGAGCGCCGTCCGCCGAGCCCCTATGACCACCGTGCCCGCGGCCACCAGCCCCTCGTCCCAATACGCCAGTTCATCGACGCCGGCGCGCCGCTCGCGAATCGCCTTCAGCAGCGAGTTGCGCTGAACGAGGACGCGGTTGTACTCCTGCAGGCTCCGAAACACCCGCGCGTCGACCTGCGACAGCGTCAGGTCGAGGTAGCGTCGCCGCACCGAGGGAGGCCCAAAGACCAGCTCGACGTCCTGAGGCTCGAAGAGGACGGCCTGCACCTCGCCCACGAGGCCGGCAACGGTGCGGTTCACGCCGTTGACCCGCACCCGCTTCTGAAGATGCGCCGACTCGCCGCCGGAGCCGTTCGGCGTGCGTTGCAGAACGATGTCGATCGTCAGACGCGGGTTGCCCCCGGTCGCCTTCTCGACCTCCGCTCCGATGCGCGCGTAGGGGATCTCCGCGTCGGAGGTCCAGGCGACCAGCTCGCGCTCATGGCGCGCCCGCACCGACTTGGCGGCGGCCAGCATGAAGAGCGCTTCGAGGATGTTCGTCTTGCCCTGGGCGTTCTCCCCGTGCAGGACGGTGCGCCCAGGCCCGAGCTCGAGGTCAAGCTCGCGGATATTGCGAAAGTGTTCGAGGCGGAGCCGGCGAATCAGCAACCGGTCCCTCGCTCATGGGAACGCGCCCGTGGGGATGGGTGGCTAGCCAACCGCCTCGGCGACGCCGTTGTTGGTCGGGCTCTCCCGGTTGCTCATGAGTATCTCGCGCCCACGCCGCGCCGTGGCGAGCAGTGCGCCGAGCTCCCCTTCGAGCTTTTCGAGCACCTCGTCCGCATACTCGTCGGCGCCCTGGAGCCGCTGCCGCGCGATCTCCTCCGCCCGTTCCAGCACCTCGCCGGCCTGCTCTCGCGCCTCGGCGATGATACGCTCCGCGTTGGCCCTCGCGTCCCGGACGACCTGCGTGTCCCCCACCTTGGTCAGCGACTGTTCGTCCGCTTCGGCGCGGATCTTCTTGGCCTCGGCGTGCGCCTGCGTCAGGATCGAGTCTTTGAACCGTATGATCTGCTGCGCCTCGGTGATCCCCGCCGGCAGCGCCTTCTTGAGGGCGTTGCATAGCTCGGTGAGGTCGGCCGGGTTGAGTACGGCGCGGTTGGTCAAGGGGAGCTTGGTGGCCGAAGCGGTCAGTGCTTCGAGTTTCTCAAGGACCTTGAGGGCCTCGAGGTTGGCGGCCGCGGGGCCGTTCGCCTGCTTCATGCGACTCCTCCCCTTCTGCCGACGCCGCGCTAAGCCGGTGTGAGCTTTTCGCGCAGCGCCTTCTCGACGTGCTTGGGAACCAAGTTGTCGATCCGCCCGCCAAGCGAGCAGACCTCTTTGAGAAGGCTTGAACTCAGGAACTGGTAATCGATCCGCGTCATCATGCAGACCACCTCGATCGAGGGGTCCATGTTTCGGTTCATCATCGCCATCTCGAACTCGTACTCGAAGTCCGAGTTGGCGCGCAGGCCCCGGACCATCGCCTTCGCCGAGAGCTCTTTGGCGAACCCGATCGTCAGGCCCTTGTACGTTCGGACGGTGACGTTGCCGACTCCGGCCATCGCCTCTTCGAAGAGCTGCACGCGCTCCTCGGTGTCGAACAACAGCTTCTTCGGTGGGGCGTCGAACACCCCGATGACAAGCTCATCAAAGATGC
Organism: Dehalococcoidia bacterium; assembly: GCA_965261455.1. Taxonomy (GTDB): domain Bacteria; phylum Chloroflexota; class Dehalococcoidia; order SHYB01; family SHYB01; genus DAOUKH01. The sequence continues at coordinate 2,440,148 of OZ253453.1, forward strand.
TCGCCGCCCGCTTCGCGATGTCCACGTGGCCGTTCGTCACGGGATCGAAACTCCCCGGATAGAGCGCGATCGTCATACCTAGACCCCGGCGTCCTCGCAGGGCTCGTAGAACGATAGCGCGGTGTCACCGTAGCGGCGGGTGGTCAATAGTTGCAGGCCCGGCGCCTCAGGGGCCGCGGCCCGGAAGGCGTGTTCAAGGACGACGCGTCCGCCGGCGCGGACAAGCCCCCGCTCCGCGAGCACGCCGAGCGCCCCGGCGGCCTCGGTGGCGGCGTAGGGAGGATCGGCGATCGCCAGATCGAAGGTCTCGTCCGTCGCTCGTAGATACTTCATAACCGTCGCGCACGAAACGGCGGCCCGCTCATACAGCCCCGCGGCCCGGAGAGCGTTCCGGATCGCCGCGCATTGGCGGCGGTCCCGCTCCACGAAGCGCGCGAAGGCCGCGCCGCGGCTGAGCCCCTCAATCCCAAGGGCGCCCGTGCCCGAGTACAAGTCGAGCACCCGGGCCTCTTCGAGCATCTCCGTCCCCAGCGCCGAAAACAAGGCGCTGCGGACGCGCGAAGAAGTGGGCCGCACCCCGGGGGCCTTGGCCTCGAGCCGCGCCCCCTTGACGCGTCCGGCAATAACTCTCACGACACAAAATCCAAAACCGCGTTCAAGGGGATGCTTCCATAATACGTGCGCCCCCCTCTTTCCGTCAACTGAGAACCGCCGCCGCCGCGGGGGCGGCTCAAGCCTCTGGGGGGAGACTGAGAGGGGCCGACTTAAGCCTCTCCCCCTCTGGGGGAGACTGAGAGAGGGCACGCGCCTGCGGCGCGTGGGCGCGCTGGCGCGCCCTCCCCGCCTACACCTTCCGCGCGTAGGTCGTGATGCCGTCCGACAAGTCCAGCCACCGCGCGACCCCATGCAAGGCCCGGAGCGCCGGCGCTGCCGGGGAGAGCAGCCTCGTCTTATGGAGAAACCGGATCGGCGCGTAGAGTCCCGTCTCCGTGTCGTCGGATTCGGTCACCGCCGCCAGGGTCGGCGTCTCCGCCACCTTGAACGTCTCGAAGCCTACGTCGGAAAGCAGCCGTGTCAGGGTGCGGCGGGAGAAGTAATAGACGTGCTCCGGAACGTTGAAGTGCCGCCACCGAGCCCCAACCATCTTCGGCCAGAGTCCTTCGACGTCGTGGGTGGCGATGATCAAGACCCCGCCGGGCCTCAGAAGCCGGTGCGCGGCCTGCAAGACGCCCTTCGGGTCCGGCAGGTGCTCTATCGTCAGCAGCATGGTGACCAGGTCCACGCTCTCCGGAGGCCGTTCGAGTTGCTCAATCGTCCCCGTGAAGACGTCCAACCCCAGCTCCCGCCGCGCGTACTCCGTGGCGTAGGCGGAAACGTCCACGCCGCAGGGTGTCCACCCCCGACGGCGCAACTGGTCCAGCACAATCCCCATGCTGCATCCAACGTCCAGCGCCACCCCTGGAGTCATGCCCCGCAACGGACGCAGCAACTCGCCGACCACGAAGGCCAGGTGTCTCCTGTTGCCTGAACCGTATTGACCATTCTGGCCGGTGTCAAATCAGGCTAGAACCCCGCCCTTCCCCGTGCGACGGCTTCGGAGTCGCCGAGCGGTCAACATCCCCACTGTACCTGCTCGATTGCTGCACTCAGCCCTCCGAGCCTGAAAACACCACTGCCGACACGGTTGCCTTCAAGGTCGAACGCCTGGACCCCGACGATGCCCCAGCGCTGGAATTCTTGAAGCGTGGCCTGCTCGTCTTGGAAGTACGTCGTTAGGGTTTGTTCGCCTTCATTCTCCAAGGATCTGATCTGGCTCCACTGCTCGACCTTTTGCTCGACCCCGCCGCCCTCTTCGCTGTGTCCAAGGGTCAGTCGGTACTGCTGGTTGTACTGCCCGCCGTTGAAGGGAAGCTCCCACGAGACGAGGGCCGCAATGCTCCCCTCAAAGCAGATGAACATTAGCAGGTTGAAGGCGTCGGCTGGGAAACCGTCGTACGCAACGGTGGAGATGTACCCATTGCCATTTTCTACAAGCGTGATGTCCCAGTCCCCAGCCGTGTTGCGCGCCGGTGTTGGGCTGGGCCCCACCTGGGGCCGCGGGGTTGATGTAGGTGTTGCCCGCGGGGTTGGCGTGGGTCGAGGGGTGGCGGTGTTTGGCGCCCGCCACGTTGGGGCTGGGGTGGCCGTCACCACACGCTCCACGATGCGCTCCTGGACCACCACGCGGGTTACCTCGACGACGATTGGCGTAGGGGGAACCGGAGTCGCGGTGGGCGTCGCCGTCGCCGTTGGGATTGGAGTGTTCGTTGGGAACGGCGACGGTGTCGGGGTGAGCGTCGCCTTGGGGCGGGGCGTAGGTCGCGGCGTGGCCGTGATGATCCACGGGGTCTGCGTCGGCCTGGGCGTTACTGTGGGCGTCGCCGTCACCACGATGGGCTTGGGGTCGGGGCTGGCGTGAACGTGGGCGTTGGGCTCGCTGTGGGCGTCGGAGCGGGTGGTTCGGTCGGGGTCGGTACTGTGCAGGCAGTGATGAGCACGGCCAAGACAAGCGTGCCGATGATTCGCATAGTGTTGGCCATCGCTAGGCCGCTTTCCGCTCGACCGCGTAGGCCTCGCGCGCCAGGTCGAAGAGCGCGGTGCCGATGCTGGACGATTCGGCGTTGAACGCTGCGACCGCGGCCAGATGCTCCGGCCCTTCCGGCGCCGTCGATTCGGCGTCGAACACGTCGAACGCCTTGCGGATGAGTCCCGAGACCACCTTGCGCGCCCTCGCCCGCGGCGGCTTCACGTCGGCCTTGACCTTCGCTTTCGTTGCCATGTAGTCACGCTCGCTTTCCGCGCCGTTTCTGTCGGCGCACTTGCCTCCAGGGCCAGGTAGTTGGGGTAGCCCAGCCGGACGTCCTCGTACTCGCTGCCGCCGCCGTAGTAGTCCGCCGTGTCGTAGATGGTCGCCAGCTCCCCAGCCACCGGGCGCGGGTTGAGGAACGTCAGGCCGCAGTCGTCGCACCGCACGATCGTGTAGCCGCGCACCACGTGCCGTTGCGAGTACTCCTCAGACCCGCACAGGTTGCACGCCACCGTCTCCTGTTTGGCTTGGGTCACGGGCGGTCCTCCTCAACGTCCGGCGCTTTGTCCCCGGTCTGCCGAACGCATCGCCGCTATAGCGTAGTACGAGAGCGCTCCGGGGACTCGCCATCGGCGACCCTTGGGCGGGGACGAGAGGTCTTACCTCTTCTCCCCACGGGAGAAGATTGAGATGAGGGCCGCCTCGCAACCACCACGGGTCAACGAAGTCCGCCACCTTCGCGGTCAGCCACCTCGATAAGCAAACGTCTCCGCTGGGGGAGGGTGGGGGCGCAGAAGGCCCCACCAACCCCCTCGTGTATAATCCCCCCGGCCCTCCGGCGGCCCGCCTCCCATGGACCTCAAAGCCCTGATCCGCGACGTTCCCGACTTCCCTTCCCCGGGAATCGTATTCAAGGACATCACCCCGCTGCTCCAAGACCCCGGCGCCGTGCGCCATGCCGTCTCCCTCCTGGCCGAGCACTACCGCCCCGGCGGCGTCGACGCCGTGGTCGGCATCGAGTCCCGCGGCTTCATCTTTGGCGTCCCCCTCGCCCTTGAGTTGGGCGCGGCCTTCGCCCCGGCCCGCAAGGCGGGCAAGCTGCCGCGCGAGACGGTCAGCGCCGAGTACGCCCTGGAGTACGGCTCGGCCCTCATGGAGCTGCACACCGACGCCCTAGCCCCCGGCAGCCGTGTACTCCTCGCCGACGACGTCCTTGCCACCGGCGGGACGATGGCGGCGGCACGGGATCTGGTCCTCCGTCTCGGCGGCGAGGTCGTCGGCGCAGCCGTGCTCATGGAGCTCGATTTCCTCAACGGCCGCCAAAAGCTCGACGGCCTCGACGTCTTCTCCCTCATCCGTTACTAGCCGACTTGCCCCCACCTCTCGACACGACATGAGCCCCCTCGACACAGTGACCTTCGACCTCTGGCAGACGCTCATCATCGATTCGGGAGAGCTGGGCGCGCCCCGCATGCAGGCCCGCCTCGACGGCGTCGCCGCCACCATCTCAGGCGAAGGCTTCGACTTCCCCGTCGAACACCTCCGCAAGGCCTCCCGCACCACCTACGCGGTCTGCGACAAGGTCCGCACCAACGAGGGCGACGTGACCTTCGCCGAGCAGGTCGGCATCTTCCTCAACGCAATCGACGGCGAGCTGGCCTCGCGGCTCTCCCCCGAGGCCCGCGCCGAGGTCGAACGCCACTACGCCGACTCCTACCTCGACCATCCCCCACAGGTCGACCCCGAGGCGGCCGACGTGCTCGCCGCGATGCGGGAGATGGGGCTGAAGGTGGCGCTCATCTGCAACACCGGCGCGACGCCGGGCGTGACGCAGCGTGTCTTCCTCGAACGCGAGGGGCTCATCGGCTTCTTCGACACCCTCACCTTCTCCGACGAGGAGCGCCTCTCCAAGCCGGCCAAGGAGATCTTCGACCGCACCCTCGAACGCATCGGCTCGACGGCAGCGGGCACAATTCACGTCGGCGACCACCACCGCAACGATGTCGAGGGCGCCAAGCGCGCCGGCCTCCGCGCCATCTGGCTCCGCCGCAACGACTCCCAGCCCGCCATCCCCCCCGACGCCGAGATCGTCAGCCTCGGCCAAGCCGTTCCCATCATCCACCGCCTCGCCGAAGCCCTCCCCCAGCCTTAAGCCTCTCTCCCCTTGGGAGAGACTCTTGCCTCTTCTCCCCACGGGAGAAGATTGAGATGAGGGGCCCCCTCACAACCGCCACGGGTTATCGAAGTCCGCCATCCTTTGTCGTGCAGGCCCTACCTTTCCCCCTGGGGGAGCACATGAAGCCTCTCTCCCCCTGGGAGAGACTGAGAGAGGGCGCGCGCCGTCAGGCGCGCGGCGCCCGGAGGGCGCCCCTGGGCTGGCAAAGGCTCGCCCCTTCAGTTGCGGACGGGGCCGCGTTCTCGTATCATCTTCCGGTGCGCCTTCCGTCGCCCGGCGCGGGCCGGCGTCCCCTACCCCAGCAACGCTCCACAGGTATTTTTTCATGGCTATAACGACCCTCACGGCGAGCCCTAGAGCTCTGTTCGGCAAGCGGTCCCGCTATCTCCGGCGCGCTGGCATCACCCCCGCGAACCTCTACGGCGCGGGCATCGACTCGACCGCCCTGCAGGTGGACTCCAAGACCCTGGTCCGGACCATCGTCCACACCACCAGGAACACCCCCGTCAGCCTGCAGATCGAGGGCGAAGCCGCCCCCCGCACCATCTTCATCTGGAGCGTCCAGCGCGACCCCCTCACCGAGGACGTCGTCCACGTCGACTTCTTCCACGTCGCGGCGACGCGCATGATGCGCGCCACCGTGCCCATCTACCTCGACAACGTCGACCCCGAGCTCGATAAGTTCGGGAAGCGCGTCAACCAGCTCCTGAGCGAGGTCGAGGTTGAGACCCTGCCAATGTACCTGCCCGAGGAGATCCGCCTCGACGGCGCCACGCTCCGAGAGATCGACGACGAAATCACGGTCGCGGCGATCGACTTCGGCGGCAGCGTGACCATCCTCACCGACCCCGACCTCCTCGTCGCCAAGGTCTTCGAGCTAGTCGAGCGGGCCGAAGAGGAAGACGAAGGCGCGGCGGCCGCGGCCGAGGGCGAAGCGGCCGAGGGCGAAGCGGCCGAGGGCGAGTCCCCCGGCGACGGCGACTAGCTCGGCAAGACCGAGCCCGCGAAGTCCCGCCGCCCCGCGGCGAACTCCGCCGCCGTCATGGCCCGCTTGCCTTCGGGCTTGAGCGCCGTCACCGCCAGGCCGCCGCGGCCCGTTTCGATGACGATGGGGCGCTCGACGCTTCCGTGCACCGTCCCCGGCGGGCCCCCCGCCCCCTCTGCCGGCGAGGCCTCCACTATCTCGACGCGCGCGCCGCGCCAAAAGGTGAAGCTCCCCGGCCAAGGTCGGTAGGCGCGGACTTGCCGCGCGATCTCGTCCGCGCCGTCCCCCCAATCGATGCGGCCGTCCTCCCGCGACAGCCGCTTGGTGAACGTGACCGCCCCCTCGTCCTGCGGTGCGGGCTCGATCTCTCCGTCCAGCCAACGTTGCAGCGTCGCCGCCATGAGCCCCGCGCCACGGACCGCGAGCCGCTCGCTCAACGTCTCAGCCGTGTCCTCGCCGCGGATAGGCTCCATTTCCTGACTCAGCGCGGGACCGCTGTCCATACCCTCGTCGACGAGCATCACCGTGACGCCGGTCATCGCGTCGCCCGCGAGGATAGCGGCCGGAATCGGTGACGCCCCGCGCCACCGGGGCAGCAGCGACGGGTGGAGGTTGAGCGCCCCCTTTGGGAAGAGGTCGAGGACGGCCCCCGGCAGGAACCTCCCGTAGGCCACAACCGCGGCGGCGGCGGGCCGAAGCGCCGCGAGCGCCGCGACGGCCTCCGGATCCTTCAGGCTCGTGGGGGTGCGCGTCTCGATGCCCAACTCGCGCGCCCGTCGCTTCACCGGGCTCTCCGTCACGCGTCGGCCTCGGCCCGCCGGACGGTCGGGCTGCGTATAGGCCGCCACGACGTCGTGCGGGCCGTCGCTGAGCGCCTCCAGCGTGGGCAGGGCGAACGCCGGCGCGCCCATGAACACGATCCTTGCCATAACGCGATTATAGGCCCCACGTCCGTCGCGAACGCTATCTGAATACAAACCTGTTTGTAGTTTCGTAAGACCCCGCGAAATCGGCCCGAATTCGCCACACCGCGCCCTTGACCGCGCTTGCCGCCCATTGATAGCGTTGCCCCCGGACGGTCCGCCAGTAACTTTCCTTGGCGGAATCCCCACCCCCACGGCCCTCCCTAGGAGTCCTCCTTTTGTCCCCTTCCGCTCCGTCGGCCAAAGAGACATGGGCCGCGGTCCTCGGCGTCCTGCAGCTTGAGGTGGCCCGCCACAACTTCGATACCTGGCTCAAAGACACCGTCGGCCTCCTCACCGCCGGCGGCGAGTTCACCGTCGGCGTCCCCAGCGGTTTCGTCGCCGAGTGCCTCGAAAAGCGCATGGCCCCGCTGATCGCCCAGGCCCTCCAGCGCCAAACGGGCAGGGACTGGACCCTCCGCTACGACATCCTCGGCGAGACGGCCGCCACGGCGCACTCCGCCCCGCCTCCCGCGCCCTCCGCACGCGTCCGAGGCGCGGGGGCCGCCCTCAACCCGCGCTACACCTTCGCGGCCTTCGTCGTCGGGAAGACCAACCGTTTCGCCCACGCCGCCGCCACCGCCGTCGCCGAGCAGCCCGGCGAGGCCTACAACCCGCTCTTCATCCACGCCGGCGTCGGCCTGGGGAAGACACACCTCCTCCACGCCATCGGCCACGCCGTCGCCTCCCAGGGCCGGCGCTACCTCTACGCCAGCGCCGAGCACTTCACCAACGACTTCGTCACCGCCCTCCGCGAGAACCGCGTCGAGGACTTCCGCGACAAATACCGCCAGACCGACGTCCTCCTCATCGACGACATCCAGTTCATCGCCGGCAAGGAGCACTCCCGCGAGAGCTTCTTCCACACCTTCAACGACCTCCACACCTCCGGCAAGCAGATCGTCATCACCAGCGACAGCCGTCCCAAGTCGATCCCCCTCCTCGAGGAGCGCCTCAGCTCCCGCTTCGAAGGCGGCCTCACCGCCGACATCAGCCCCCCCGACCTCGAAATGCGCATGGCTATCGTCGGCGCCAAAGCCGACCAGGCTGGCGTGCACCTCAAAAACGACGTCATCGAAGTGCTCGCCCGCAAGTTCCTCCGCAACGTCCGCGAGCTCGAAGGCGGCCTCAACAAGCTCCTCGCCATGGCCCAGATGGGCCGCCTCTCCATTGACCTCTCACTCGCCGAGCAGGCCATCGGCGACGTTCACTCAACACCCGCCAGCGCCCGCAACTATCACCCCATGGACATCATCGACATCGTCGCGGCCTACTACGACCTAACCGCCGACGACCTCGCCGCCGCCACCCGCAAGAAGAACATCGCCCACGCCCGTCAGGTCGCCGCCTACCTTCTGCGCCAAGAGACCCGACGTTCCCTCTCCGACATCGGCCGCCTCCTCGGCGACCGCGGCCACTCCACCATCCTCCGCGCCAACGAGAAGATCGCCGCCGAGATCGACGTCAACTCCGAGCTCCGCCGCCAGGTCGGAGAAATCCGCGACGCCCTCGACCGCAGGAGCGCGCGGGCACTCTCCTGAACACCCTCTTTTCCTCGCCAGGACGTGCATAACGTCGCCTTTCCTGTGCGTAACCTAGTGGTTGTTGTGCGTCAACGGGGTCACCCGTGCACCGCCCGCCGCGGTCGGAAACACCTCGGCGACAGCCCCTCTCCTACGCGCACACAGCCAAACACAGGGCCACGCAGCGCCCACCAGAAGCGGGCCAGCGTGCCGCTCACAAGCGCACACCCTTATGACTATTCCGATAAGCTAATACTTAGAAGATGGTTCCTTTAGATAAATTCTTTGATCGGGTCATTATCACCGTGCGTTCCGGCGACGGTGGCAAGGGCGCCGTCAGCTTTCGCCGCGAGAAGGGTGTTCCCAAGGGCGGCCCCGATGGTGGCCGGGGCGGCGACGGTGGCAACGTGCTCCTGCGCGCCGAGTCTCAGCTGAGCACGCTGAGTGCCTTTCGCCGGCGGAGGCACTTCGCCGCGGAGCGGGGCGTCAACGGGCGCGGCAAAGACATGTACGGCCGCAAGGGCCATGACGTGCTCGTCGAGGTCGCTGTCGGCACCGAGGTCTGGCTGGAAGCCGCTCGGTCGTCGGTGCGCGTGGCTGATCTCACGTCTGCCGGTCAGGAATACGTGGCCGCGGTCGGCGGCAGGGGTGGCAAAGGAAACGCCGCCTTTGTCTCCTCCACGCAGCAGGCCCCCTACATAGCCGAGAAGGGAGAGCGCGGTGAGGAGCGGACGTATCGGCTGGAGTTGAAGCTCATGGCCGATGTGGGCGTCATCGGGAAGCCCAATGCCGGCAAGTCGACGCTCCTGCGGTCTGCGACGATGGCGTCGCCGAAAATCGCGCCGTATCCCTTTACCACGCTCGAGCCCCAACTTGGCGTCGTTACCCTGGGCTGGGAGAGCTTCGTCCTCGCCGAGATCCCCGGCCTCATCGAGGGGGCGCACCTTGGCATTGGGCTGGGGCATGAGTTCCTTCGCCATGCCACGCGTACCCGGGCGCTCGTGCACCTGGTGGATGGCGGCCAGCCCGACATCGCCGCCGCGGTCCGCGAGGTGAACGACGAGATCGAGGCCTACGGCGCGGGGCTGGAGCGCAAGCCACAGCTTCTGGCGGTCAACAAGATCGACATGCCCGAAGTTGCGGCCCTCGAAACTGACCTTCGGAGCGCCCTCGCATCGTTCGACGGCCCGCTCTTTTTCATCTCCGGCGCATCCGGCGAGGGCGTCCCCGCGCTCATGCAGGCCGCTGTGGCCGAAGCGAAACGTGTGCCGGTCGCGCCGGAGCCTCTGGCGTCGTTGGAGCCCGCCCCGGTCGCCGTGGGCGGCGGACGCCCCCAGGTGCATGTCGGAGCCGAGGGCGAGTACGTCGTCGAACACGCTGCGGCGGAGCGCCTCGTCGGGGGCAGCGACCTGCGCAAGTGGGCAGCCCTCGCCCAGCTCAAGATCCAACTCGACCGCCTCGGGGTCACCGACGCCCTGGAGCGCGCCGGTGTCTCCAACGGCGACACCGTGCGGTTTGGCGACATCGAGCTGGAGTGGTAGGCGCGCTATGCCCCTCGGCATCTTCGGCGGGACCTTCGACCCTATCCACACCGGCCACCTCATCGTGGCCCGGGCCGCCCTCGAAACCCTGGGCTTAGACGAAGTCCTGTTCGTCCCCGCGGGCAGACCCTGGATGAAGGACGCCGGCGCCGTCTCCTCGGCGGAGGACCGCGCCCGCATGACCGAGCTCGCCGTCGCGGGCGACCCCCAGTTCCGCGTCTCCCGCCTGGAGATCGAACGCAAGGGCGAGACCTACACCCTCGACACCCTGCGCGCGCTGCCGCCGGAGAGCGGACGCCCCGTCCTTATCCTCGGCGCCGACGCCTTTTTGCACTTCCCCGCCTGGCACGAGCCCAAGGAGGTCGCCCGCCTCGCCCGGATTGCCGTCCTAGGCCGTCCAGGCCACGACACAGGGGCCACCGTGGACGAAGTCAAGACCCATGTCCCAAACCTCGACGCCTCGCCCCTAGAGGCCCCCCTGATCGAAATAGGCGCCACCGCGATACGCGACCGAGTCCGCCGCGGCCTCTCCATCCGCGACCTCGTCCCGCCGCCCGTCGCGCACTACATCGCCGCCCACGGCCTCTACCGCCCCGCTGGCGAAGGGGCCCCCGACTCCCCACGCGACCGCCTGAAACGGATCATTGAGACCCGGGCGGTCATGCACGGGTCATTCACCCTCGCGTCGGGCAAGACCAGCGCCTACTACTTCGACGGCCGCCGCGCCACCCACGACGCGGAGGGCGCGGGTCTCATCGGCGAACTTGTCGCCGAGCTCCTCGACCTCGGCGTCCAGGCCATCGGCGGTCCGGCCACGGCGGCGAATCCCATCATCACCTCGACCCAGATCGCCTCGGCCCGCGCCGGCCGGCCCATCGACGCCTTCTACGTGCGCTCCCAGGCCAAGGAGCACGGAACGCGGCGGCTCGTCGAGGGCAACCTGCCCGCCCCCGGCGCCGAGGTGGTCGTCGTCGACGACACCATGACCACCGGCGGCTCCCTGAGCCATGCCATCGAGGCCGTCGAAGCCGAGGGCTGCAAGATCGCCAGAGTCATCGTCGTCGTCGACCGCGGCGAAGGCGGCGCCGAAGCCCTCCGCGCCCATGGCTACCAAGTCACCGCCCTCTTCCACGCCGACGCCAACGGCAATCTGAGCTGACCCCCCAGCACCTTCCCGGGAATCTATCCCCCTCCCGTAGGGGCGGCCCTTGTGGCCGCCCGCTCCCCACGCAACGAGTTACGCAAAGGTGCCCGTGGGGGAGCGCACCCCTAAACCTCACTCCCCCTGGGAGACCCTCTGCAAAACCGACTAGGGTCCCGTCGGGGGGAGCGGAGGTGGCATTCCCTTAAACCTCTCTCCCCCTGGGAGAGACTGGGAGAGACTGAGAGAGGGCACGCGCCGCAGGCGCGTCGGGGGCGGGTGGCTGGGGTGGTCTCGCCCCACTCCTACTGGAGACCTCTGCAAAACCCGGCCGTAGGGGCGGCCCTTGTGGCCGCCCGCTCCCCACGCAACGAGTTACGCAAAGGTGACCGTGGGGGAGCGCACCCTTAAACCTCTCTCCCTTTGGGAGAGACTGAGAGAGGGCACGCGCCACAGGCGCGTCGGAGGCGGGTGGCTGGGTGGTGGTCGTCGACGAAGACCCCCCTAACCCTCTCACCCGCTGGGGGAGCGCACCCTTAAACCTCTCTCCCCCTGGGAGAGACTGAGAGAGGGCACGCGCCACAGGCGCGTCGGCGGGGAGGTAGGTGAAGGGCCACGCCACGGCCACCAAAGGCCGTCGAAGCCCACCGCCAAGGAAGCCCGATCAGGCGCCCCGACGCCTACACGTCGAGGTTCTTAACCGACTTCGCGTGGCTCTGGATGAACGCCTTGCGCGGGGCGACCTCTTCCCCCATCAGGGTGGTGAAGACGTCCTCGCAGTCCGTGAGGTTGGCGATGTCCACCTTCAGCAACGTCCGGCTCTCGGGGTTCATGGTGCTGTCCCAGAGTTGCTCCGGGTTCATCTCGCCCAAGCCCTTGTAGCGCTGCAGGCTCAGCCCCCGCACCCCGCCTTCGAGGATCTCGCCCACCATGTCGATGAGGGCGGGCGTCGAGTCGAACGCGCCAAGGTCGCGGTCGCGGCGCTTCACCGAGTACGTCGCGCCGCCGTCGTACTCCGCCAGCGTGGCGTACTCGTCGTAGAGCCGGCGCAGCGTCCCGCCCACGAACGAGGAGTCGAACGCGGCGGCGGCGTTGGGGTCGCCGTTGCGCACGTGCAGCTCGAAGGAGGTGTACTCGTCGCCCCGGACGTAGGCCGCGCTGACCGGGTCCAGCTCTTCGAGCCGCCGGCCGAGCTCGTCCACGGAGTCGCGGTCGGTGAAGTCGACCCCTTCGAGGAAGTCGAAGTCGATGCTCCGCAGCAGCGCGAACAGGAGGTCGCGGGAGTAGCCGCGGCCTTCAAGGTCGCTCAGGAGTGTGCGCAAGGCCTGGATGTGCTCGGCGCGGGGCCGGAGGGGCGCGGCGTCGCCATCGCCGCCGGAGCTGGCGGTGACGTCCCTGAGCGCCAGTTCAAGGATCACGCGGTCCTTCTCACGCTCGCTGAACACCCAGTGCGCGTCTCTGCCCGCGGCGACGCGGTACAGCGGCGGCTGGGCGATGTACAGATTGTCGTTCTCGATCAGCTGGTCCATGTGCCGGAAGAAGAACGTCAGCAGGAGGGTGCGGATGTGGGAGCCGTCCACGTCCGCGTCGGTCATGATGATGACGCGGTGGTAGCGCAGCTTCTCGATGTCGAAGGTCTCGCCGATGCCGACGCCCAAGGCGGTGATCAGGGCCCGGATCTCCTCGTGGTTGAGCATCCGGTCGAGCCTGGCCTTCTCCACGTTGAGAATCTTGCCCTTGAGGGGAAGGATCGCCTGGAAGCGCCGGTCCCGCCCCATCTTCGCCGAGCCGCCCGCGGACTCGCCCTCGACGATGTAGATCTCGCAGTTCGCCGGGTTCCGCTCGGTGCAGTCGGCCAACTTGCCGGGAAGCGTCCCGCCTTCCATGGCCGTCTTGCGCTGCACCAAGTCGCGCGCCTTGCGCGCCGCCTCGCGGGCCCGGGCCGCGGTGAGGCACTTGTCGATGATGCGCCGCCCGTCCGCCGGGTGCTCTTCGAGCCACGCCGACAGCGACTCGTTCATCACCGTCTCGACGTACCCCTTCACCTCGGGGTTGCCGAGCTTGCCCTTCGTCTGCCCCTCGAACTGCGGATCGGTGATCCGCACGCTGATCACCGCCGTGAGCCCCTCGCGGACGTCTTCGCCCTGGAGGTTCGGCATGTCGTCCTTGATGAACTTCTGCTTGCGCGCGTAGTCGTTGATCACGCGGGTCAGCGCCGACCGGAACCCCGTCAGGTGCGTGCCGCCGTCCCGCGTGTTGATGCAGTTGGCGAAGCACATCACCGTCTCGGCGAAGCCGTCGTTGTACTGCAGGGCGACCTCGATCGTCGCGTCCTCGACCACCCTCGAGATGTGCAGCGGCTTGTCGAACACCGTGCGACGCGAGGCGTTCAGGTGCCGGACGAAGCTGGCGATGCCCCCGTCGAAGTAGAAGCTCGTCTCGCGGTCGGAGCGCTCGTCGATGATCTGAATTTCGAGGCCCGCGTTCAGATAGGCCATCTCGCGCAGCCGGGTGGCGAGCGTGGGGAAGTCGTACTCGTGCTCGCCGAAGATCTGAGAGTCGGACTTGAACGAGACCGTGGTGCCGCGGCCGCCCATGGGCAGCATGTCGGTCACCAGTCCGGTGGGCCGGCCCCGGGAGTACTCCTGGAACACGCGCCGCCCGTCCCGCTGCACCTCGACGCGCATCTTGCCCGAGAGGGCGTTCACCACGTGGGCCCCGACGCCGTGCAGCCCGCCGGAAACCTTGTAGCCCGCGCCGCCGAACTTGGCCCCTGCGTGGAGCGTCGTCATCGCCGTCTCCATGCCGGTCAGCCCGGTCGTGGGGTGGACGTCGATGGGAATGCCCCGCCCGTTGTCATGGACGGTGACCGTGGAGTCCTTCGCGATCTTGATCGTGATCCGGTCGCAGTACCCGGCCATCGCCTCGTCGACGGCGTTGTCCACGATCTCGTAGACCAGGTGATGGAGCCCCCGCTCGTCGGTGCTCCCAATGTACATGCCGGGACGGCGGCGGACCGCATCCGTGCCCTCGAGTACCTGGATGTCTACCGCGGTGTAATCTTGCGGCGCTGCGCCGCCCGGTGCCTGCATGGGCATGAGGTGTAATTCCTGAATGGGCCCCGGTGTTTCCGCGGTCCCGGAGGGCTGGCTTCGCCGAAGGCCAAGCTACCATAACATTCTACCACGCGACAGAAGTGAATGGAACCTCTCTACAGAGTAATTGCCAAAACGCGGTTTGAAACCAGGCTAAGCGCCGCCCCCGCTCGGCTCCGCCCCGGCCCGCCTTCCCTTCCCGCCCCGCCGCTGGCATACTACAGCGCCTTCCAGACACCCTTTCATGCCCCTACTTGCCGTTCTTGCCCAAGCCGCTCAGGAGAGCCAGATCAACTGGCTGCAGGTCATCCTCGCCGCCGTCCTCGGCGTCATCCTCGCCTGGCTGGCATTCCGCGGGCTGCCGCCGCTCCTGAAACGGATCGTCTACAAACTCGACGTCTGGATCCCCGGCGACCTGTCGGTCTTGGACAAGCCGACGGCCTTCCTGGGCACGGCCGTCGTCATTGGCTGGGTTCTCTTCGGCGCCGCCGTCTCCATCGCCAACGGCCTCGGCGCTGACACCACGCAGATCAACGCTGACCTTCTCGATTTCGGCGCCGCCGTCGGCACGTTCGCCGCCGAAGAGTTCGTCCAGATAGCCATCATCGTCGGCATCGCGTACGTCCTGGTGAAGGCGACCGAGCGCGCCGTGCCCCAGATCGTGAGCGGCGTGGTCAAGGACCGCTCGCGGCCCGACACGCCGCCCGGGGAAATCGAGAAGCGCGAGGTGACGCTCTCCGCGATCATCATCGGGGCGGTCAGGGTGTTGGTCTCCCTGATCGTCCTCTTTATGATCCTGAGCGGGATCGGCATCAGCGTCACCCCCGTCCTCGCCGCCGCCGGCGTCGTGGGCATCGCCGTCGGGTTCGGTGCCCAAAGCCTCGTGAAAGACGTGCTCGCCGGCCTCTTCATCATCCTCGAAGACCAGTACCGCGTCGGCGACGTGGTGAACGTGGCGGGCAAGGGCGGCGTCGTCGAGGACATCAACCTCCGCCGGACCGTCATCAGGGACCTTGAGTTCGTGGTGCACGTGGTTCCCAACGGCTCGATCGACGTAGTCTCCAACCTCACCAAAGAGAAATCCCGCATGGTGATCGATATCCCCGTGGCCTACAAAGAAGACCTCGAACGCTGCATCGAGGCGCTCAACGCCATCGGCGAGGAGATGCAGCAGGACGACCTCTGGGGCTCGATCATCACGGCCAAGATCGCCGTGCTGCGGGTCAACAACTTCGCCGATTCCGCCATCGACATTCGGTGCCTGGGCCAGACGCTGCCCATTCGTCAGTGGGAAGTGGCCGGCGAGTTCCGCAAGCGCGTCAAGCGGCGCTTCGACGAATTGGGCATCGAGATACCCTTCCCCCACCAGACCGTCTACTGGGGCGTCGACCAGCCGCCCTTCCACCCCCCGGAGGGCGAGAAGCCCTAGCCGCGCTTCGCGGCGTTGCGCCAGCGCCAAGCCAGGAAAACGCCGCCGAAGATCAGCAGCCCCATAACCCCGGCCCACAGCGCCGTCCCGCTGGCCCCCGCGTCGGTGTTCTCCCGCACCACGATCGCGCCCTCGATCGACCCCGTCCCCAAGGGGCTTTCGACGGTGGCGGTGAAACGCCACGAGCCGGGGGTGAGGAACGTGATCAGGTTCTGGAAGAAGTCGGGCTGGTCGAGCCGCCTGGTCCCTTCCAGGTCGAGCCGCTCCCCCGTCTGTGGCTTGGTGAACCGGTAGGTGAGCCGCGTCTCCGGCACCGACTCCCCGCCCGGGTGCGTGAGCACCAACGTCGTGAACCGCGACCCGAGATGGGCCACCGGCGACACGGGGTTGGCGCCGATGCTGATGGAATAGGGCCCGCCGACGCCCTCGGCGATCTCGTCGGCCACGGCTCGTATCGTCGCCGGAATGACGATCTCCATCGTCTCGTGCCCCAGCGGGCCGTCGAGGATGAGGCGCGCCGTCCAGTCGCCCTCGCTCGCAAAGAAGAACCCCGCCTCCTCGAACCGTCCCGGCCGCTCGCCGTCCGGCTCCAACTCCACCCGCGACTCCGTGCCGTCGAGCGGGTCGACGATCACCAGCGCCGCCGTCACGCCGGCCACGGGGGCCCCCGTCGCCGCGTCGGCGACCGCGACCTCGATCCGCCCCAACGCGCCGGCGGCGGCGGGAAGCGGATCGATGAAAAACGCGGCCTCGTACCCCCCCGCCGTCTCGGTAAATGCCGGGATCGCCTCGTCCTGGGCCGCAACCGCCACGGGCACCAGCCCCGCGCCGAGCCCCAACAGCACCGCAACCAGCGCGACGCACCGCGGCGCGGCGCGGGCCGTACCTGCCAGACGGCGAATGAAAAAGAAAGCCCCCACAAGAGCTAGCGCTCGTGGGGGCTGCGCGGTACAATAACTGGTATTAAGCACAGGCCGACGGTGGGGCGAGAGGCTTGCGATAGTCTTTGTGGTCCCTCCCCTTCAGCGCCGACCATACATAGAGACTTGTTATCGCCTGAGCGGTTCGTCTTCATCCTGGTTCCAGCAGGTCAAGGACGGGCCACTCCCAAGGAGAATATACTCTCGTTCCTTGGGAGGGTCAAGGCGATGGTTTTATCCGACCAAACAATACGGCGGTTGGCCGAAGATGGAGTGATTCGGGGCTTCCACGAAGATGGGTTGCAACCTGCCTCCTACGATATGCGCCTGTTCCCAACCATCCTCGTCAGCCCGACACGCTATGAGTCGGGACATATGGTTGAGCTGACTCAAGAGGCGGATAACAAGTACGCCGTGGACACGGGGCGGTTCGTTGGAGTCTTGACGGAGGAGTCCCTCTCGATGCCCCTCGACGTGTCGGCGCGATTCGGGCTGCGCTCCGAGTTTACGCGCTGCGGCCTCGTGGCCTTCGGCGGCATACAGGTTGACCCTGGATTCAAGGGGCGCCTCGCCATTTCCCTGTTCAACGCCGGCCCCGAGCCGATCGAGATGCACGCCGGGCAGAGGATGTTCACCGTCGAGTTTCAACGTTTGGACGCGCCCGCCACGGCGCCGTACGCCGGCGACTTTCAGGATCTGGAAGGGTTCTCCGAAGCGCAACGAGACTTTATCTTGAACGCGCAGACCGCGAGCCTCGCCGAGATAACCGCCCTGCCCGGGCAGGTGGCCGGTCTCGAACGGCGGCTCGCGCGATTCGAGGCCGAGCGCGCGACCGAGACGGTGACTGAGCTCGCGGCCAGGCAAGGGGTCCGGCCAACGAAGGATTTGAGCGAACTAGCCGGGGGCTGGCCGGAGGATGAGGATATAAACGAATTCCGCGAGGCCGTCATGCGATGGCGCCGACAAGGATAGCAACGGACTCCGATTTTGGACAAACCGCTCCTCCTCGACACGATGGTGTTCTCGCTGTTCCTGAAGCCGAACGACTCCAGGCGAGAGACGTATACGGACTTGCTTGAGGGCCGCTTCATCGCAATCAGCTTTGCCACGCAAGCGGAGCTTTTTAGGTGGGCTAGGGGACGTGGCTGGGGCGCGAAGAAGAGTGCGAAACTGGAAGAGCGCATTGCGAGTGTCGTGGTCCTGCCGCACACGGAGGCGGTGTCGCGAGCCTGGGCCAGACTCAAGTCTGTACGAGGGCGGTCGCTCAGCGACAACGACGCTTGGATCGCGGCCTGCGCCGAGGTCTACGGCTGCACGCTCGTGACGGATGATTCCGATTTCGACGGCTTCCCAGGCCTCGATGTTTTCTACAGGAAGGCCTGACCCCTCACCCACCGTTCTCCCCATGCTCCCCGACCCCCAAAGCGCGCCCGACCCACTCGAAGAGGCGCGCCGCCAACGGCGCATCATCCTCGGCGTCGCCGGCCTGTTGGCCGGGGCCGTCGTCCTGGGCGTGGGCATGATGGCGCTGGTCATCGCCGTCGTGCCCGGCGGCTTCGTCGACTCCTCGTTCGCCAACCAGATCGACGAAGACCTCGTGATCTACGTGAACGGAGAGGGGCAGGCCGTCGCCGGCCCCGGAGCCACGGTCAGCAACTTCGCCCTCTTCCCCAGCGACGAGGTCGAAGCCGCGCCCCGGTACGTCGTGCAGGCCTACACCCTCGACTTCGAGCGCGAAGGCTGCACCGCCGCCGGTGGCTGCGAGGACGAGCTGCGCCACTGCGCCGTCTACACGTGGGCCGACCTCTTCGCCCTCGATTGGGTCGCCCCAATCACGGAGAACGTGACCCCCGGCCTACGGTTCGACGAGGTTGCGCTCGACGACTGCCCCTAAGGAGGAGCGCGGGCGCCTTCCGGACTCAGCGGGCCGCCGGTCGGAACTTGGGCAGCGTCAGGTCGTCGGTCACCGCATCGAAAGCGACTTCGAGCGGCATGCCGATTTCAAGGTCGTCGATGGCGCAGTCCAGCATGTTGCTGACCATGCGGGGCCCCTCTTCAAGTTCAACGAGGACCACGGGATAGGGGACGTCGTCCTTGAAGGCGGGCAGCGTGGGCGGATGCACCACGATGTAGCTGTACAGCGCGCCCTTCCCGCTTGCCCTGGTCCAATCGTACTGCTCGTCGCCGCAGAACGGGCAGGTGAGCCTGGGGTAGTAGCGCGGCTTGCCGCAGCCGGAGCACTGCTGGAGCAGGAGCTCGCCGCGCCTGCAACCGTCCCAGAACTCGGCGCTCCACGGGTCGGGGAGTGGGGTGGGAAACGGGGCGTTGGTCATCAGGTCGCCTCGCGGGCCGCGCCGGATCGGTTGAGTAGGCGGGCATTGTAGGAAGGGCGGTTGACTTCTGTCAACGAAACCGTTCCGACGAAATCCGCCAACTTGACACTCGAAATCGACGGGGCTGATAATGGCGGTGAAAACTTTGGGCTTTCCAAAGGCCCACACCGGAAGGAAACGACGGGACAGTAAAGAAAGGACGGTAGAAGTTGGCTAACCCAATTAGCCGCGTCATCGAAGGATTCGTGGCGCTGGTGACCGGGGGGCTGGCTAAGAAAGTCGAGGCCGCTGAACGGCAGGCTGAAGGGATCATCAACAAGGCGGAGGGCCGGCGCGAGCAACTCGTCAAAGAGGCGCGCGCCGAGGCGAGCAAGACCCGTTCCTCTGCCGAGGCCGAGTACAAAGAGCGTAGACAAGACGTTCAACGACAAGAACGGCGCATCGTCCAGAAAGAGGACGCCCTCGACCGCAAGATCGATGGCGCCGACCGAAAAGAGCGAGAGCTCAGAGAGAAGGACCGCGGGCTAGAAGACCTGCGAACGGAACTAGAGAAATCGCGTGGCCAACAGGTGGCCGAGTTGGAACGCGTCTCCGGTCTCTCCAAGGAAGATGCGCTTGCCGAGCTATTCAGGAGCGTCGAGAACGAGCTAGAGCTCGAAGCGGCCAAGAAGATCCACGAGATCGACCGCCGAATCGCCGACGAGGCCGACATGAAGGCCCGCAAGGCGATCGCGTTGTCGATCCAGCGGCTGACCTCGGACGTGGTCTCTGAGACCACAGTCTCCGTGGTCCCCCTCCCCAGCGACGACATGAAGGGGCGCCTCATAGGGCGCGAGGGGCGCAACATCCGCGCCCTAGAACAGGCGACGGGCGTCGACCTCGTGATCGACGACACGCCAGAAGCGGTGACGCTCTCCGGCTACGACCCCATCCGCCGTGAGGTGGCCAAGGTCGCCGTGCAGAAGCTTATGCTCGACGGGCGGATCCACCCCACCCGTATCGAGGAGATGGTCAACAAGGCCCGCGAAGAGGTCGAAGCGGGCATGCGCAAGGCCGGCGAGAAGGCGGTCATCGACGCCGGCGTGCTCGGCCTCTCCTCGGAGGTCACCGCGCTCCTCGGACGGCTGCGTTATCGCACCAGCTACGGCCAGAATGTCCTCAAGCACAGCGTCGAAGCGGCGCACCTCGCGGGCATGATGGCCTCCGAGATCGGCGCCAACACCCAGGTCTGCAAGGCGGGCGCCTTGCTCCACGACCTCGGCAAGGCGCTCACCCACGAGGTGGAGGGCGGCCACGCCGAGATCGGCGGCGAAATCGCCCGCAAGTACGGCATCAACCCTGAAGTCGCCGCCGCCATCGAGGAGCACCACGACGACGACCGCGTCAACGTCGAGGCGTTCATCGTCGCCGCCGCCGACGCCATAAGCGGCGGACGGCCCGGCGCCCGCCGCGACACCGCCGAGATGTACGTGAAGCGCCTCCAGGACCTCGAGGCAACCGCCACCAGCTTCGACGGCGTCGAGAAGGCGTACGCGATCCAAGCCGGCCGTGAAGTTCGCGTCATGGTCCAGCCCAAGAGGATCGACGACGTCCAAGCCGCGAAGCTCGCTCACGACGTGGCCCAGAAGATCCAAGACACGATGATCTACCCTGGGCAAATCAAGGTGACCGTAGTCCGCGAGACCCGCGCTGTCGGCCTCGCCAAGTAAACCGAGTCCGCATCGGTCCCGAAGGGGGCGTGGGGTTAGCTCCCGCGCCCCCTTCGTTTGCGGCGCGTCCTTTTCAGCGCCTAGGGCGGGCCGTATACTGAAGCGCCGGGGAGGCCCCATACCCCAAATCGCCCCCGAGTAGGCGCGCCAGCATGCGTATCCTCATGGCCGGAGACGTCGTAGGGAAGCCGGGCCGGCGCGCGGTCCGCGCCCTCGTCCCGGAGCTTCGCCGCGACCTCAGCCTCGACTTCGTCATCGTCAACGGCGAGAACGCCGCGGGCGGAGTCGGCCTCACGCCGGATACTGCCGAGGAGCTGTACGCGGCAGGCGTCGACGTCATCACCACGGGCAACCACGCGTGGGCCAAAAAAGAAATCATCCCCTATCTCGAAGGTGATTACCCCCTCATCCGCCCCATGAACTACCCGCCACGAGCCCCCGGCAAGGGCTACTGGCTGCAAGACGGCATACTCGTCACGCAGATCATCGGCCGCGTCTTCTTGGCCAACGTCGACGACCCCTTCCGCGCCATCGACGAGCTCCTCGGGGAGGTCGGCCCCGACACGAGGGTCATCATCGTCGATTGCCACACCGAGGCCACCTCGGAAGTCGGCGCGCTGGGCTGGTACCTCGACGGCCGGGTGACCGCCGTCCTGGGCACGCATACCCACGTGGGCACCATCGACGCCAAGGTCCTCCCCAAGGGCACCGCGTTCGTCTCCGACGTGGGCATGGTCGGCCCGCGCGATTCCGTCATCGGCAACGCCGTGGAAGAAGTGCTCGAACGGTTCCTTGGCCAGCAGCACGTCCGGCTGCAGGTGGCCACCGGTCCCGCCGTCTTTAGCTCCGTCCTCGTCGACGTCGACGAGGAGACCGGCCTCGCCCGCAGCATCGAACGCGTCGACAGAGAGGTCGCCTAGCCCATGCCGCCCCAGGGCCCGCTCATGGACATCGCCCCGCACGCAGAGAGTAAGCTGAACGCATGGCCGACGTAGACCTGCACATGCACACCACGAGGTCGGACGGGCGCCTGACGCCGACGGCGCTGGTGGACCTCGTCGCCTCCCAACGAGTGAAGACCTTCGCCGTCACCGATCATGACACGACCGAGGGGCTCGCCGAGGCCGCCGAGGCAGTCGCCAAGCATCCTGGCCTCACCCTCATCGACGGAGTCGAGTTGAGCACCGACATCGAAGGCTCGGAAGTGCACATCCTCTGCTACTTCGTCGATAAGTCCGACGCCCGCTTCCAGTCCGAGCTCGCCCGGTTCCGCGAAGGGCGCTACGCCCGTGGCAAAGGAATGGTCGAGAAACTCACCGCCCTGGGCATGCCGCTCTCGTGGGAGCGCGTCCTCGAGATCGCCGGCGACGCCTCCGTGGGGCGTCCCCACGTGGCCCGCGCCTTGATCGAGGCGGGCCACGTCGCTACCAACCAGGAGGCGTTCGACAAATATATCGGCCGCGATGGCCCCGCCTATGTCGATCGCGAAAAGCTTATCCCCGAGGAGGCGATCGCACTCGGCGTCTCTAACGGGGCCGTTCCCGTCCTCGCCCACCCCGTCTACACCAAGGGCGTCGAGCGCCTGCTGCCCTCGATGAAGGAAGCGGGACTCAAGGGTATGGAGGTCTACTACGGGACCTATAGCCCGGAGGACGAGCGGCGGTTCAAGAATCTCGCCGCGGCCCACGGACTAGTCCCGTGCGGCGGCTCCGACTATCACGGCAACTACGAAGGCCAGCGCTTGCCCGGCGCCGCCGGCCCGCCGGCGAGCTCCGTCGAGGCCCTGCGATCGATGAGCCGGAACGCCGGCGGCTAGACCCCCATGCTCGACGCCCGCGCCATCCAGGAGATCATCCCCCACCGGCCGCCCTTTCTGTTGGTGGACCGTATCCTCGAAGTCGAGGCCGGGAAGAGCGCCACGGGCCTCAAGCAGTTCACCATCAACGAACCCTTCTTCCAGGGGCACTTCCCCGGCAATCCCATCGTCCCCGGCGTCCTCATCGTCGAGGCGCTGGCCCAGGTGGGCTCCGTGGCGATTCTCTCCCTCCCCCAGAACCGCGAAAAGGTCGCCTACTTCGCGGGCATCGACGGGTTCAGGTTCAAGCGTCCCGTCGTCCCCGGCGACACGCTCAACCTTGAAGTCATCCTCGAACGGGTGCGCGGCCCCATCGGCAAGGGGACGGCGCGGGCGTCCATCGATGGGGAAACGGCCGCCGAGGGGCGGCTCACCTTTGCCCTCGTCGACCGGCCCAAGGCCCCGGACGCGGCGGCCTAGCCCGATGCCTTCTCCCCAGCGCCGCCGAGCCACGACGCTATGACAGCCAGCGCGATTATCCTCGTCATCGCCGCCTACTTCTGGGGCGCGATTCCCGTGGCGTACCTCGTCGTCAAGGGCCTGCGGGGCGTTGACCTCAGGGCCCACGGCTCCGGCTCCGTGGGGTCCAGCAACGCCGCCCACGTCGTCGGGCGCCGGATCGCGGTGGCGACAGGAGTCGTCGAGGTGCTCAAGGGCGCCACGCCCATCTGGGTGGCCCAGGCCCTCGACTTAGAGATTGGCCAGCAGATGGCCGCCGGTGTCGCCTGCATTGTGGGCCACAACTGGTCGGTATGGATGCGCTTTAAGGGCGGACGGGGCATGAGCATCCTCTTCGGCGTCATGCTCGCCGTGGCCCGCCTCGAGCTGCTGCTCTTTACCATCGTCGGGCTCTTCGGCATCGCCTTCTGGGGCAGCGTGCCGCTCTTCCTCGGACTCTCCGCTGCGCTGCTTCCCATGTGGAGCTGGCTCCTGGAGCGAAGCGAGGCCTACATCCTGGGCCTTGGCCTCATGGTCCTGGTCGTCGTCCTCAAGCGGCTCTTGGGCAACGAGTTGCCCGAAAAGTGGTCCGAGCGCATCATTTTCTACCGCCTGTTCTTCGACAGAGATGTCAGAGATCGGGACGAGTGGGTGCGCCGCGGGATCAAGACCAAGCCCGCCGGGGATGACTCGTCTCCACCGCCCCCATCGCCGCGCCGGCCGCGACCGCCACGGCCTCCGGCTCCGCCGTCACCGAAGCCTCCGGCTCCGCCGCCACCGCGGCCGCCGGCTCCGCCGCCACCGCGGCCGCCGGCTCCGCCACCACCGCCGCGGCCCCCGGCTCCGCCGCCACCGTTCCCCCCGGCTCCGCCGCCGCCACCGCCGCCACCGCCGCGGCCGCCGGCGCCGCCGCCATCGCCGCCGTACCCGGCCCCGTACCCGCCGGAGGACCCTCGGCGTAGGCCGAGGTAAAGCGGATGCAGTGCGCCACGCACCCAAAGGTTGAGACCATGCTCGGCTGCGGCAAGTGCGGCAAGCCCATCTGTCCGCGCTGCTCCGTCGCAACCCCGGTAGGCTTTCGCTGCGAGCCGTGCGCGCAGGTGCGCAAGAACCCCATGCTGGTCATGAACGCCGGGGAGCACGCCACGGCCGCCTCCGCCGCGCTGGTGCTGGCCCTCGCCGGGGGTGTCGTCTGGGCGCTGGTGAACGGCGCGCTTGGCGGCTTCCTCAGCTTCTTTGCCGCCGCGGGCGTCGGCTACATGATCAGCGAAGGGCTGATGCGCGCCACCAACCGGAAGCCCGCCGCTTATCTCCCGTACGCCGCGGGGGCCGCCGCCATCCTGGCCTTCTTCGCCGGCAACGTGCTCACCCAATACTGGTTCGACGACGCGCCGATCATGACGGCGTTGACCCACTTCTGGGCCGAGCGCTACGCGTCGGCCCACACGCCGTCGGGACAGCTTATCGCCGAGGCTTGGGCGCGCCCCGACATCTGGACGATCCTCGCCGCTGCGCTCTCGGTCTACATCGCCGCGTGGCGCACGGCCCGCTAGCTTCCCACTCCGGCGGCGCTCGACTACAATAGCCCGCGTCCGCCGCCGGCGCGTCCGGCGGCAAGCCCCCGGAAAAGAAAGCGAGGCTCGCGCATGGGCGAAGTTAGCGGCGGCCGCTTGGTGGCGAAAGCGTTGAAGGCCGAGGGCGTGAAGTACATCTTCACCCTCAACGGCGGCCACATCTACAACATCTTCGAAGGCTGCGCCGACGAAGGCATCGACATCATCGACGTGCGCCACGAGCAGGTCGCCGGCCACGCCGCCGAGGGCTGGTCGCGCGTCACGCGCACCCCCGGCGTCGCCGTCGTAACCGCCGGCCCCGGCGTCACCGACACCGTGACCGCGATGGCCAACGCCTTCCAGGCCCCCAGCCCCATGATCTGCATCGGCAGCAACAGCGGCGTCAAAGACCAGCTCATGGGCGGCCTCCAAGACTTCGATAGCGTGACGCTCATGCGGTCGGTCTCCAACTTCTCGGAGCGCTGCGCCCTCACCAACCGCATCCCCGACTACGTGGCCACCGCCTTCCGGTGGTCGACCACGGGACGCATGGGGCCCAGCTACCTCGAGTTCCCCAACGACGTGCTCAACGCCAAGGTCGAGGAGAACAAGGTCCACTTCCCCACCAACTACCGCACCAGTGCCCGCATCCCCGGCGACCCCGAGCTCATCAATGAGGCGGCGCGGCTGCTGAAGGACGCCAAGCGCCCCGTCGTCATGGCGGGGAGCGACGTGTGGTGGACCGATGGCGCGGCCACGCTCCGCGAGTTCATCGAGACGATCAAGGCCCCCGTCTTCCTCAACGGCATGGGCCGCGGCTCGATCTCGCCCGATCACCCGCAGTTCGGCGCGCAGTCCCGCCGCTTCGCCCTCACCCAGGCCGACCTCGTGCTGCTGATCGGCGTGCCCATCGACTTCCGCATGAGCTTCGGGCGCAACACCCTGATCCCCGACGAGACGAAGCTGATTCACATCATGTCCGATCCACGGGAGATCGGCCGCAATCGCGGCAACGACGTCGGCCTCGTCGGCAACGCCCGGCTCATCATGGAGCAGATACTCGACGCGCTGCCCGGCGCGGGTTTCGAGGCGTCGGGCGACTGGGCGGAAAAGGTCCATGAAGACGAGATGGGCTTCCGCACCCACGACCTCGAGCTGATGGAGACCGACCAGTCGCCGATTCATCCCATGCGGCTCGTCGGCGAGATACGCAAGTTCCTCGACCGCGACGCGACCGTCGTCGGCGACGGCGGCGACATCGTGACCTTCGGCGCCCGCGTCATCCCCATCCACGAGCCCGGTCACTGGCTCGACCCCGGCCAATTCGGCTGCCTCGGCGTGGGCACCGGCTTCGCCATGGCGGCCCAGCTCGCCCGGCCCGGCAAGCAAATCCTGCTCCTGAACGGCGACGGCGGCTTCGGCCTCAACGGCATGGACATGGAGACCATGGTCCGCTTCAAGCTGCCCGTCGTCTCCGTCGTCGCCAACAACGGCGGCTGGGCGCAGACGATCCACGGCGTGAAGCGCGCCTATGGCCGCGCCCTCGGCTGCGACCTCTCGCAGGAGACCCAATACGGCAAGATCGTCGAGGCGATGGGCGGATACGGCGAGCGCGTCGAAAGGCCCGAGGACATCCGCCCTGCCCTCGAACGCGCCTTCGCCTCCGGCCTCCCCGCCTGCTTGGACGTCGTCACCGACCCCGAGATCAGCTACGGCACGATGCCCGGCAGGTCGCAGCGCCGCGTCTCCTAGGCGAAGCGAAGCACCGGATGCCGCACGTCGAAGTCAACGGCTTCAAGATGTACTACGAGTCGCAAGGCTCGGGGCATCCCGTCGTCTTCGTCCACGGCCACACCCTCGACGGTCGGATCTTCGACGATGTCGTCCCCGTGGTCGCCAAGTACTACCGCGCCATACGCATCGACCTCCGAGGGCACGGGCGATCGGAGGCCCCCGACGGCGAATATTCGTGGAAAGCGTTCGGACGCGACCTCTCCGCCTTCATCGAGACGATGGGCCTCGTAAAGCCCTCGCTCGTCGGGCACTCCGTCGGCTCGACCGTCATCATGGAACACCTCTTCAACAACCCCGGCTGCGCCACAACGGTCGTATTCATGGCCGCCGGCGTCTCCGGCGACGCTATTTCGGCGAACCTCCAGAAATACATGAAAGAGCAGGCCGAGCGCTTCCGCAGGGTGGGCAAGACCGACGAGTGGGTCGAGGGCCGGGTGAAGAACATGGTCTGGGAAGGCACGCCGGACTACGCCGTCAAGGAGGCCAGAGTTCGCGCCATGGTCGACGCGTGGTCGGGCAAGAGTTGGCACATCCTCACCGGCACGACCCGGGACGACGGCCCGACGCAGAAGGAACGGATCGAGTCCGGCGCGATTCAGGTCCCCGCCCTCGTGGCGGTGGGCGAGCACGACGGCGGGGCCTTCCAGAAGGGCGCGAAGTACCTCGCCCAGCATCTCCCCATCGTCCGCAGCGAGGTGCTGCCCGAGGCCGGACACCTAGGCCCCCTCGAAAACCCCAAGGCCGTCAACGACATCCTCGTCGACTTCCTCAACGGCGCCGTCGGCAAAGCCCTGGGCTAAGCGCCTACGCGCTCAGCTTCGCGGCGAGGGGCAGACTCTTCCCTCTTCTCCCCACCGAGACCTCTGCAAAACCCGCCCACACCCGTCATTCCCGCGCACGCGGGAATCCATCCCTTCCCGCAGGGGCGCCCTTCGGGGGCGTCGGAGGGGTGGGGCCGGGAGGTCTTACCTCTTCTCCCCCCGGGAGAAGATTGAGATGAGGGGCCCCCCAACAACCACCAAAGGCCATCGAAGCCCGCCCGCCTCTCCCCGAAGGCGAGCGCCTTAGACCTTTGCCCAGGGGAGGCAACGGCAACCCCAACTCTTGCCCCGGACCCGTTTTCTCATAGGTAAAGTGTGTGTTTCGCCGGTAACCACTGTTGCCGCGTCGTACCGCCCACCGGAGAAGGCATCGTGAGCATGGACCATTAGCTACTACCAGAGCAAACTGGCGCATGAGACGGACTCCACGGACCTGTACGACGCCCTCGAGAACGGCGAAGCCGTTGTCGTGGTCGATGGCCGTGCTGCGGGCGCCTATGCTCACGAGCACATCCCGGATGCGATCAGTCTCCCTCACAGGGAGATAAGCGCCGAAACGACCGCCTCGTTTGACAGGTCGAAGCTCTACGTCTGCTACTGCGACGGCATCGGGTGCAATGCGTCGACGAAGACCGCTTTGAAGCTCCTGACGCTGGGTTTCCAGGTGCGTGAACTCATCGGAGGGCTGGACTGGTGGAAGCGGGACGGCTACCCGACCCACCTGTCGGAAGCGGGGGCCAGACTCGAGATACAGTGCGGCTGCAACTAGGCCACGCGGACTCAGGCTTTCGCCTACTCGGCCTCGTATATCTCGAGGCCCAACGCTCGCTCGCCGGGCCCGCTCGACCGTCCGGGGCAGGCTGAGACCGCGACGATGCACGGCATCAGCGCCCGCAGGTCGATGTGGTCGCCTGCCTTCACGTCGAACGGCTCCTCCCAGAACGTCCGGCCGTTCTCGTCGATCCCCGTGCGCATGAAGATGTTGAACGGGTCGTGCACGTAGTTCCCATCGAGACCGAACGGCTCCACCGCCCTGGCGAGGATCTCCTGGCGCCCCGGAGAGTCGATGCCGTAGCGCTCCACCCGGCTCACGGCGCAGCACCGTCCGCTGAGCATGTCGTGCGTGACCGCCCCGCTGGGCGACGGCTGGTGCTCGACGGTGTCCTGGGTGATCTCGACTCAGACCGATATGCAGCGAACCGCCTAGGCGCTCAGCTTCGCGGCGAGGGGAAGGATCTTCTCCGCGACTATCCGCATCTGATCGATGCAGTCCGCTTCGGTCTCGGCGAAGCCGGGGCCGACGACGACCCGGTCCGCCCCTGCCTCCAGGTAAGCCGTCACGATGTCGGGTTCCGGCGGCTTCCCGAAGATCGAAATCGGCAGAGACGCCGGGTCGCGCCCCGCCGCGCGTGCGAGGTCGTGGAGGGTAGCTCGCCGCTCCGGTAGGTCCTCCGGCGTCACCTTCTCCGGCGACCACCCGTCGCCGTAGGCAATAACACGCTCCAGCACCTTCTTCGCCACCCCGCCGAGGTAGATCGTCGGGTGCGGCCGGCGCTCCGGCCGCGGTATCGACCGAGCCGCGGGGAACCGCCAGAAGCGCCCTTCGTGGGCTACCGCTTCGCCGGTCCAGAGCGCCTTCATCGCGCGCAGCGACTCCAGCGTCTGCCCCCACCGCCGGCTGAAGTCGACGCCCATGATGTCGGCTTCCTCTTCGAGCCAGCCTGCGCCGACGCCGAGGATCAGGCGGCCGCCGGTGTGGCGGTCGAGCGTGGCCAGCATCTTGGCGAGGCGCACCGGGTGATGCTCGGGGATGAGCAGGACGCCGGTGCCCAGCCGGAGCGAGCTGGTCACCGCGCCGGCGCGGGACATCATGATCAGCGGGTCTTGGAAGCCGGGGACCTGGCCGTCGGTGAAGAAGGCGGAGACGCTCTTCGTCACCGCGGCGGGTGCCACGACGTGCTCGGCGAACCAGATCGAGTCAAAGCCGAGGCGCTCCGCCTCCTCCGCCACCGGCGCCGGATCGAGCACACGGTCGGGATCGTGGGGCAGGGGGAGCGGGAACGAGACGCCGATCTTCTTCATAGGGGAGACCTCCGGGTTTCGGAGCGCGCGCGGAGTCTAGGCGAGCCCTCGAACGGGGGAATCATAACGCAGTTTACCCCTGCGGCCTGAAGTCGCCCTACTTGGGCATGCGAGTCTTTAGGACGAATCAACCACGTCCTTCGGCGGCGCGGGGAGCGGCTGTGGTGCACCCTTCGGCGGGCGCCATGGCTTCTTGTCCGTCATGACAGCCCTCCGCGGAACGCGTCGGGGTTTCTATCTCGCACGCAGTGGGCGAGTCTGTCGGAGAATGCTGACATGTCGGGTTCGGTCACAATACGCGCATTCTCGGCGAAAGCGACCTCCACAATGGCCGATGCTTCCACCATGCCAGCCGCCCATGCGGGCGCATCGCGACCGGACAGTCGATTGACGGCGTCACGGAAGAAATCAACCCATCTCGTTCCATCCTGCCGAAGGCCGCTCCCAGTCGTGTCGAAGACCATGATGTAGCCTGTGACGATTTCTGGCGATAACAGTTGAACGTTCGCCATCTCTCCGGCCAGATCGTCGACACGGTTTTGGGACTGTCCCGGCGACATTACGCAGGATCGATTTCAGGCTAATGCCGAGACGCACCCTGCCATCGCGGGGCCACACTACATCCCAATTCTTTGAGCGCCCTATGCCCGGTACGGGAACCTCCGTATCGGCCCCGAGAATGCCACGCTCAGCAAGCTGCTCGACACACATGTGTGCCAGCATTGCGAGCCGTTTGGTCGACTGGCTTTTCCCCTCAACGACGGCAATACGGTACAAGTCTTCAACAGCGTCTTGCAGGGAGATCATGACCCAAGGCGCGCCATTGCCATTGAGTAATACTTGGGCTCGATCTCTATCCCAATGCTATTCCGTCCCCACTGACGGGCAGCGACTTGCGTGGATGCCGTGCCGGTGAACGGGTCGAGGACCGTATCGCCGACGAAACTGAACATCCTGACCAAGCGCTCCGCCAGTTCTACCGGGTATGGCGCTGGATGGTCTCGCGTCGAAGCACCGGGGACGTCGTTCCATATCTGCCGGAACCATTGGGCATGCTCCTCAGCGGATATGACGCTGAGGAGGCGTGCGGCTGCGGTAGGACTGCGGTAACCACACGGGCTTCTTCGGCGGGCCGGTTGAGGCCGATGAGACATTCGTGGGCGGCAAGGAAAAGAACAAGCACCGCTCGAAGCGCGCCAACGTGGGCAGCGGAACGGGTGGCAAGGTTCCCGTTGCCGGTGTGAAAGACCGCACCACGGGTCAAGTCAGCGCCGCCGTGGTACCTCTGACGAATAAGCCCACGCTTGACCGCTTTGTCCGCAACCGCATCCAGGACGGGGCCAAGGTCTACACCGATGAGGCCACAATGTACGCGGACCTTCCCAACCATACCGCCGTACGGCATAGCGTCGGCGAGTACGTACGCGGCCAAGCGCACACGAACGGCATGGAGTCCTTTTGGGCGACGCTAAAGCGCGGCTTCGATGGAACCTACCACCAGATGAGCCCCAAGCACCTAGACCGCTACGTCGCCGAGTTCGAGGGGCGACACAACGCACGGCCCCAGGACACCGAGGAACAGATTCGCCGGATGGCGTCAGGAATGGAAGGCAAGCGGCTCAGGTATCAAGACCTGATTGCCTAGCTGAAAATCCACCAGCCCACCCCAATGACCACGGCAAGGGCTACGATGCGGGCCGCTATTTTGCCCAGCGTAGCCCAAAAGGAGCTCCCGAAGTCACCCACAGCTTAGGGTGATTCCTCTCGCAGCCACTTCACATCAGCGTGAACGTCTGCAATCTTGCCTTCTAGGTGCTCGCGCAAGCTGGCGATTTCCTGCCGAACTTCTTTCTCCAAAACAGAAAGGCCGTGGTTGAAGTCAGACTTAGTTACCATCTCCTTGCGGATTTCGGCCAAGTCGGAGCGCAACGCGGTCAGGGCTTCCGCCAGTTCGTCCTTCGTGACGTAGGTAGTCATTATTCGCCCTTCCTTGGCGTAGGCGGCGGGGTTGTGACGATGGCCTTGATCACGCTCTCGAACGTGTCAGGTATCGGTTCAGGCATTGGTTTCGGCGGTCGCCCTGCCATTGCTCCCCCCTTCAAGGGAATTGTGTCGCGTATGGGTACAAGCACCGTAGCGTTAACGCTATAGGCTGTCAATTGGTTTGCGTCACAGTGGGTAGGATTGTATGTAATTCCCCTTGCAGACTCCGTGACCATGAGGCGCATTCCTTTCTACGCCGTAAGCTCGGCGTAGAAAGGCGCTTGCCCGCGAGCCCGTGCGCAAGGTTGCGCATCTGTTCCGTTGTGTCCTGGGGGCGGTCGTTGTGCCGCCCCCCAACTTGGCGACGTAGCGCCCCAGGTGCTTGGGCGGTGTTTGTTCTTTTCCTTGCCGCCCACGTAGGTCCCGTCGACTTCGACTGGTCCCTCGAACAGCGGATGATCGGCGGCCCACGCCTTGCGGATGCGATGCGCGAGATGCCAAGCGGTCTTTTGAGAGACGCCAAGGTCTCGGTGGAGCTTCATGCTGGAGACGCCCTTCTTCACCGAGAAATCGGACCGGCAATCGTTGCAGCGGAAGGGCTGCGGCTTACGATTGGTGCGGTGCTGGATGTTCTTGGGGTCGCAGCGCGGGCACGGTATACCGTCCGGCCAACGAGCGTCAACAAACCACTGCTCGGTGAACTCCGGGTCGGAAAACATCTCGGCCGCCCGAACGAGCGAGATGCCCCTGCGGTATGCCCTGCCCGGAGCTTTCACTGGTTTCTTGCCCTTTGTCGCCGTCGCCACGCTGTCTATCCTGGTGGGGGGTTATGACGGTATTTACCCCAGCAACAGGAATTCTATCAAGGGGTTCGTGTCACGCTGGGGCGTAGATTGCGTTTTAATTCCCCTCGAACGGCTGTCAACGCCCGCCGCTGATCGGTGCCGCGCGGCGTTCGACAGGAGCGGCGTTTGCCCTTTAAACGCCGCACGCTATACTAGACGTAAGGTGTGGTCCATGCCACGTTGCTGGTGTGCACGCCGGACCCCCGCCGCATAACTAGGGCGCGCGCCCCTCGCCAGAGGATGGCCCCCCTCGCGGTGTTTGATACTGGAGGAGCCCCATGACCCAAGCCGCCGCATCGCCGCAAAACGAGCCCCGCTCCGAGACCTACGCCCCGCACGATTGGAAAGCGGAGGACTTCGCCTCCGAGAAGTATCGCGCGGTCAACATCCACAACTTCGAGCAGTTGCCCCAGATTCAGGCAATGCCGGAGGAAATCCGGCGCGCCGTAACCGTCGTTGGCAACGTGCTGCCGTTCAAGTCGAACCGCTACGTTGTCGACCATCTCATCGATTGGGACGCCGCCCCCGACGACGGCATGTTCCGCCTCACCTTTCCCCAGCGGGATATGATCAGCCCCGAGCATTTCGACCGCATGGACGCCGCGCTCGACCAGGGCCTCCCGGCGGACAAGATCCGGGCGGTGGCCGACGACATCCGCATGACGTTGAATCCGCACCCCGCCGGCCAGAAAGAGCACAACGTGCCCGCGCTCGAAGGCGTGATGCTGGAAGGGATGCAGCACAAGTACCGCGAGACCGTGCTCTTCTTCCCCAGTCAGGGCCAGACGTGCCACGCCTATTGCACCTTCTGCTTCCGCTGGCCCCAGTTCGTGGGCATGAAGGACCAGAAGTTCGCCATGCGCGAGGCCGACCGCCTCGCCGACTACACGGCGGCCCATCCGGAGATCAGCGATGTGCTCTTCACCGGCGGCGACCCCCTGATCATGAAGACGAAGAACCTGCGTCAGTACGTCGAGCCCCTGCTGCAGCCCGGCGTAGGGCACCAACTTCGCACCATCCGCATCGGCTCGAAGGCCATCGCCTACTGGCCTCACCGCTTCCTCTACGACAACGACGCCGACGACCTGCTCCGCCTCTTTGAAGAGGTCACGAACGCGGGGCTGCAGCTCGCTCTCATGGCCCACTTCAACCATCCCGCGGAGTTGCGGACAGAGGCAGCGTTGGAGGCGGTGCGGCGGATTCGCGCCACCGGCGCCCAGATCCGCACCCAGACGCCCCTCCTCAAACACATCAACGCCGACCCGACGACGCTCTCCGACATGTGGGTCGAGCAGACGCAGACCGGCTGCGTGCCCTACTACCTGTTCGTCGCCCGCGACACCGGAGCCAAACGCTACTTCGAGATTCCCCTAGTGGAGTGCTGGGAAACCTTCCGCCAGGCCTACAAGCGCGTCAGCGGCCTAGCCCGCACCGTCCGCGGCCCGAGCATGTCGGCCACCCCGGGCAAGGTGCAAGTGCTCGGCGTCGTCGAGCACGCCGGCGAACGCATGATCGCCCTGAACTTCCTCCAGGGCCGCGACCCCGATTGGGTAGGACGCCCCTTCTTCGCCAAGTACGACGCCAAGGCCTCCTGGCTCGACGAGCTCGAACCCATCGACGGCGGAGAGTTCTTCTACGAGGCGCGGATGCGCGAGCTGCTCGCCGAAGAAGGCAGCCCTTGGGCGCGGCCCGAGACGCGGTTGCTCTTGGAAAGTGCCGCTTAAGCGGTCCGTAGCACCGCCTAAGCGGTCCGTAGAGCGGATAGGCCGGTAGCGTTTCCGGCGCGCCGCGCGCCTTCGGCGCGTTGGGGAATTGGCGCTATTTGCAGGCGTAACCCCACTGGCGCATCTGCTCGTTCACATGGACGCCGCCCACGTAAACGTCCGCCGAAGGCCTGCCGTTGGCCTCGCCGCGCCTCTCTAATCGCACCTCTTTGCCCCGGACGAGCCTGGCGAGGCGGCGCACGCCGAGCTGAAAGCCGGGCTCGCCGCCGGCGGGCGCGCACACGTCCGCCAAGGTGATCTCTCCGCCTGGATCGCACTGCATCGTGCCGCCGTCCAGGGCTCTTTGAACGCGTACGGTCTCTGGCATCCGACTGGTTCTCCGAAACTGAAGCGCGCGCCGCGTGGCCTCCGAATGAGGCCCGGCGAGTATAGCATCGGGTGCGGCCCGCCCCGCGTTTGACTGAGCGTTCGTGAAAAGATGCACACTCCCTCAAGAACGTGTAAAATCTTGGCGACGACCTCTCGCAACGGGGGAAGCCTTGCCGCGGCTGAAAACGATAGCGTTCCTTGCGTCCGCGATTCTCGCGGGCGTCCTCCTGTTCACCGCCTGCCAGTTCACCGAGTTCACCGAGGTCGACGTCGAGCTCGGCAAGGAATGGAGCGGCGGCGAGACTGAGGGATTCCTCCACACCAACTACGCTTCCGTCCCCGAGGGCGAGGTCACGTTCGCGGTGAAGAACGAGGGCACCTTCAAGCACGACTTCATCGTGCTTGAGACCGACCTCGAGCCGGAGAACCTGATCGTCGCGGGCAACCGAGTGGAACTGGACCTTTCGGGCACGGAGCGCGGGCGCATCCAGCCCCGCTACCTGCTGCCCGGCGGATCGAACAGCCACACGTTCAAGCTGAAGCCCGGCGACTACGTGCTCCTGAGCAACGAGCCCGGGGATTACCTCTCGGGCATGTTCGCCGCCCTCTCGGTCGAGTAGGCGCCCGCTCCGGCCCGCCCGGGTCCCGTCCTTAGAGCAGCGCCGCCTTGACGCGCGCGGTCACCTCGGCGCGCGGTGAGAGCTCCGGTTCGCCGCCGGCTCGCCGCTTCATCTCCACCGCGTCCTGCTTCAGATTGCGCGGGCTTACCGTCAACCGCACCGGCATCCCTAACAGGTCGGCGTCGTTGAACTTCACGCCGGGGCTCTCGTCGCGGTCGTCGTAGAGCGTTTCGACGCCCGCCGAGGTCAGTTCCTCGTAGAGCCGCTCAGCCTCCTCCGCGACCTCCGGCGACCGGTCCGCCCCGAGCGCGACGATGGACACGTCGTAGGGGGCGATGGGCGTCGGCCACACGATGCCCTTCTCGTCGTGGTTCTGCTCGACGGCCGCCGCCATCAGGCGTCCCACGCCGATGCCATAGCAGCCCATGAAGGCGGGCTTGCGCTCCCCCGACGCGTCGAGGAATTCCGCCCCGATCGAAGCGCTGAAGACCGTCCCCAGCTTGAAGACGTGTCCCACCTCGATGCCCCGCGACGCCTGAAGCGCGGCCTCGCACGACGGGCAACCCTGCTCCGACTCCGCGAGCGCGATGTCGGCGAGCGCGTCGACCCGGAAGTCGCGGGGGTAGTTCGCGTTGCGGTAGTGGCGATCGGGCGCGTTGGCCCCGGTGACGAAGTTCGCCCCGTCGGTGATCGACTCGTCGGCCACCACCGGGAGTCCCTCGAGACCGACCGGCGACGCCGAGCCGGCCACCAG
This sequence comes from Dehalococcoidia bacterium, assembly GCA_965261455.1. Classification (GTDB taxonomy): domain Bacteria; phylum Chloroflexota; class Dehalococcoidia; order SHYB01; family SHYB01; genus DAOUKH01. The sequence continues at coordinate 2,475,366 of OZ253453.1, forward strand.
TCCCGCTGTCGCGACCTCTTCGTCGGAGGCGAGGCGCACCTCTGTGGCTTTGAGCAGGTTTTTGAGCTTGACCTCGTTCACGTCGAGGTCGCCGCGGATGAAGACGAGCGTGACTGCGCCGTCGATGGTGTAGAAGACGGCCTTGAGGGTCTTCTTAGCGGGGATGTCGAGGAAAGCCGTCAGCTGCTCGATGGTCTTCATGCCCGGCGTGTCGATAGTTTCCAGGGGCAGGGGGTCCTCAGTGGCGCCCGGCGCTCGGCGGCCCGACGCGCGCTCTTGGTTCGCGGCGTAGCCGCACGCGGTGCAGTGGAGGATGGTGTCCTCGCCGTGCTCGGCGAGCAGGATGAACTCGTGTGAGTGCTTGCCGCCGATCGCGCCGCTGTCCGCCGCGACCGCCATCGAGGGAAGGCCGCAGCGCGTGAAAATATTCCGGTAGGCCTCGACGAGCCGCCGGTACGTTACGTCGAGCTCCTCTTCGCCGGCGTCGAAGCTGTACATGTCCTTCATGTCGAACTCCCGGACGCGGAGCAGCCCCCCGCGCGGCCGCGGCTCGTCGCGGAACTTCGTCTGAATCTGGTAGAGCCGCAGGGGCAAGTCCCGATAGGAGTTCATGTTTTGCCGCGCAAGGGTGGTGATGACCTCCTCGTGCGTGGGGGCGAGCACGAGCTCGCGCCCACGGCGGTCCCGTGTTTGGAAGAGCGTCTCCCCGAAGATGGCGCGGCGGCCGCTCTCCTCCCACATCTCGGCGGGCTGGAGCACAGGCATGTGCAACTCCTGCCCGCCGGCGGCGTCCATCTCCTCGCGGATGATGCGCTCGATCTTGCGGATCGCCCGCCACCCCAGCGGCATGATCGTATAGACGCCCGAGGTCAGCGGCGCGATCATCCCCGCCTTCAGCAGCAGGCGGTGGCTCTCGGACTCGGCGTCGGCGGGATCTTCGCGGTGCGTCTTGCCAAACAGTTGGGAGAAGCGCATGGATATTCCGTGGAAAAGAGTTCGGCGTCCAGTATACGGCAGCGTTAGCGGGGCAGACCCAGGCCGCGCGTGGCGATGATGTTGCGTTGGATCTCGGACGTGCCCGCCCGGATCGTATTCGCCACCGAGTCGAGATACTTGCGCAGCAGCTTGCCCCGCAGCGAGGCGTGCTTCGATCCCCGCGCCAGCACGCCGTAGTACCCCATCGTGTCGACGAGCATCCGGCACTGACGCTGCCCCACCTCGGACCCGACGAGCTTCGAGATCGACGCCTCGCGGTTGGGGACCAGCCCCTGCGACTGCATCGAGGCCACCCGGTAGGCCAGGTTGCGTTCCATCCTGATCTCGATAGCCGTCTCGGCGAGCCGGTGGCGCACCAGCGGGTTGGCGAGCGCCTCGGGCAGCGCCTCGCGCATCACCGCGACCACCTCCTCTTGCAGCATCTCCGCCTGCACGATGCGCTCGATGCCGGAACGCTCAAAGTCGAGGTTGTGCGCCACCGTGTACCACCCGCGGTCCCTCTCCCCCACCAGGGCCGAGGCCGGCACCCGGACGTTATCGAAGAACACCTCGTTCATCCGCGAGCCCGCCATGGTGTAGAAGGGGCGCATGGTGAGGCCCGGAGTGTCTTTCAGCGGGATGATGAAGACGCTCACGCCGCGGTGCTTGGGGGCATCGGGGTCGGTGCGCACCGCGGTCCACAGGTAATCGACGAAATGGGCGCCGCCCGCCCACATCTTCTGGCCGTTGATCACGTAGTCGTCGCCGTCCTTCACCGCCGCGGTCTGTAGACCGGCGAGGTCGGAGCCGGTGTTCGGCTCGGTGTAGCCGATGGCGAAGCCGATCTCGCCGGCGATGATCCCGCGCACGAAGTGGGCCTTCTGTTCTTCGGAGCCGAACTGGAGGATGCTCGGCCCCATCTGGCGCTCCGCCGGGATGTGATACCCGCACGGCGCGCGGTTCCGCGCCATCTCCTCGTTGAAGATCATCTGCTCGATGTAGCCCAGGCCCTGGCCGCCGTACTCGACGGGCCATGCGCGCCCGATCCAGCCCTTCTTCCCCAACTCGCGGGAGAAGGCGGGCGAATACCGCGTGTCCTCGGCCTCGACCTCGCTCTTGCCGGCGAAGTCGCGGCCCACTTGGAACCGGGGCAGGACGCCGCCCAGCCAGCCGCGGACCTCCTCGCGGAAGGCCGTCTGCTCTTTGGTGAACTCGAACCGTATCGCGGCGTCTCCGGCGCGCGGGCGCCAACTTCCGAACATGCCAACTATAGCAGTAGCTTCAGGGCCCGCCCAACCGCGGCGCGGCCGCGCGTTTGGGCGTGGGCGGCGGCGAAAAGACGATCATGGCTGCCCCCAGCCCCGCCAGCGCGGCCATGGTCACGAACGATACCGCGTAGCCGTTCTCCACGTGGTCGCTCAGCACCCCGGCGAAGATCGGGCCCACAACGCTGCCGATCAGCATGAGGACGGCCCCATAACCCGAGATCGTGGCGTAGTGCTTCCGGCCGAAGTACTCGGCGCGCGTCGCTATCCAGACGGGCGCGCCGCCGCCGTGCCCGACGGCGAAAAGGACAAGAAAGATGAGGCCGTGCCAGAAGTACTCGGTGAAGGCGAGTACCACCAGGCTGGCCGCCTGGATCAGCACCGCGGTTGCAAGCACGTAGCGCTTGGTCAAGGCGTCCCCGAGCACGCCGAACCCCAGCCGTCCCGCCGCTCCCACGGGGCCGATGAGGCCCAGCAGTAGCGCGGCGCGCGCCGTCGAGAAGCCGACGTCTTCCACCAAGAAGGCGATCAGGTGCACCGGGACCGCTGCGGTGCCCATCAGCCGGAGCAGGAAGCCGACGTTCATCACCCAGAATTGGCGGGTCCGCATCGCCTCGCCGGGCGTGAAGTCGACCTCGTCGGAGCGTGGCTGCTCTTTTGCTCCCGCCGTCGCCGCAGCCGGCCCGCCGTCCGGTTCGTAGCCGTAGGGCTCAGGCCGGTAGCGCACGAGCAGCGCGAGGGGCAGACCCACGCCCCAGATCACGAAGCCCGAGTAGAACGCCGTGTCCCGCCAGCCGCTATGCTCGATCGACCAGGCGATCCCCAGCACGATCAGTCCGCCGATCGCCGACCCCGAGAGCACCAGCCCCAACGCCCGCGTGCGCTGACGGACGAACCAGTTGACCACCGTGGCGAAGACCGGCGGCCCCAATCCGAAGCTCTGCCCCATCGCGATGAAGAGAATGAAGACGACGTAGAACCACAGGAGTGAGGAGACTTGGCTGAGCAGAATGAACCCTGCGCCCATCATCGTGATCCCGAAGAGCATGATCGGACGCGCCCCGAACCGCTCGAGGAGCAACCCCTGGACGGGTCCGAGCATGCCATGTTCCAGCCGGGCAAAGGAGAAGACGCCGGAGACCGCGGTCTTCGACGCGGCGAACGTCTCGGACACGGGCAGGAAGTACGCGCCCATGCCGGCGAGGTAGAAGCCCGACGTGAGTGCGTTGGCGCCGGTTCCGGCCGCGACGATTACCCAGCCGTAGAAGAAGCGCCGCCGTGGGGGCGCGCCGGTGGTCGCGCTCATGGGCGGCGCTCACCGCAGGATAGAGGGCGCATGGGAGACATCTGCGCCGCGATTAACGGGTGAACTTCTCGTTCTGCCAGGCGAGGGCCGCCTTCAGCCCCTGCTCCTTCGCGATGCGGCCGAACTCCTGGGCCGCCGGCGACTTGTGGGCGATCGCGTCCGACTCCCGCGCCAGCTCCTGGAGCATCTCGCGCCCCATCAGCTCCACGGCCTTGTTGCAGATCGACTTGTTCTGCGCCAGCAGATCGTAGGGGACTAGGGCGATGTTCGAGGCCAGGCGGTGCGTCTCCTCATCGAGCTTACCGGCGGGCAGGGCCTGCATCACGAGCCCGATCCGCTCCGCGGCTCGCCCGTCGATCATGTCGCCCGTCAGCAACATGCGCTTGGCCCACTGCGGCCCCACCAGGTACGTCCACATATGCGTGGCGGGCGAGCCCATCGAGCGCACCGCGGGAAAGCCGATCAGCGCGTCCTCGGCGGCGAGGACCATGTCGCAGTTCAGGGCGAGGTCCGTTCCCCCCGCCAGGCAGTAGCCGTGCACCTTCACGATGATCGGCTTGGTCAGATTCCACAACACCGACCAGCGCCCCGACCGCGCCGTCAGGCTGTCGAGGTCGGCGCGGATACTCAGCGCCGCGGGCGCCTGGGCGCCTTCGACCTGCTTCTCCTCGGTCCGCGGCGTTAGGTCCCAACCGGCGCAGAAGGCCCGCCCCGCGCCCTGGATGACGAGGCAGCCGACGCCGTCGTCGCCCTGCGCCTCCCCGGCCGCCTCCAGCAGCTCGTCCATCAACTGCTTGGTCAGCGCGTTCAGCTTCTCCGGGCGGTTCAACGTGATGTAGCGCACGCCGTCCCGGGTTTCGGTAAGCAGGTTCTCGAATGGCATAGCCGCCTCCCTCCGCGATGGCGACATTCTAGCCGGTCTTCGCCGCCTACGCGGGCGGCGAAAGCAGGTCTTTGAAGATGGCGTGGACGTGAGCGTACAACCGTGCGAGCTGAGGGACGCTGACCGCGGGGTTGGCAAGCCGGTCGAGGTTGACGTGGCTGAACAAGTCGAACTGACCGAACCGCTCGACGCGCCCCTCGAACTCGGCGGCCAGCGCCTGCGTCTCGACGTGGGGCACGAGCCGGTCGCCGCGGTCGACCATCAGGTACAGGCGCGCCCGCAAGTCCGCTGTGGCCGACTCCGGCGACAGCTGGCGGAGCTCGTCCCGCGCCGCGGCGGGCAGCTCGCGGATTAGACGCTCCGCCTCCGCCGCGCTCCCGCTGCGCAGCAGTCGGACGACGGTGAGGGCCTCCCCGCCGAGCGCGGTCTCGTCTGGCGCTTCCGCCGCGTCGGCCGCCCGCGCCGCGGCTTCCCGCTCGGCGGGGTCGTTGATCAAGTCAAGGAGCCGTAGGCGCACCACGTCGCGGGTCAGCGAGTCCGGCCGCCAAGGCGTGGCCTCGCCGTCCTCCACGATAGTTTCGCCGAGGGTGGCGGCGATCAGCGTGTCCGTCCGGTAATAGCCGCCGAACCAGCTTACGAACGCGACCCTATCGGCGATGCGCGCGTCGGCGGCGGCGAGGAACGAGAGCGACGAGCCCACGCATACTCCTACATAGCCGATCCGCGACTCGTCGACGTCAGGACGTGCCGCCAAGGCGCCAAAGGCCTCGACCATGAAGTCGATCTCGCGTGGGGTGACCCGCCGGTCGACCAGGGTGGGGCTCACGGGGATGAGCGCCGCGGCCCCCATGCGGGCGAGGCCGTCGCCGAGGCGCCGCACGCGGTAGTCGTCGAGGGGCGCGGGGTTGACCCCCAGCGCGACGATGATGCCGGGGTGCGGCCCATCGCCCGCCGGGAGGTACAGATCGGCCTCCCAGCCCTCCTCGGACGGGCCGAAGCGCAGCGGCAGGCGCGTAGGCTCACCCGTCATCCAGTTGAGTGGGCGCGCCGGGGCGTCGGGGATGAGATGCGCCATGAACAGGGCCGTCTTGGCCGCCGTACGCCCGTCGTGGGTGAGCGTGAAGAGGAGGACGAGCGCGGCGGCGGCGGCCAAAAAAGCCACGCCAATTCGCCGCCACGTTGGGCGCGGCGCGGCCAGCCGAAGTTTCACGGCCCTAAGCGGTCGAGCACCACCTCGACGGCGGCGAGCCCGCCTCCCGACGGCCGGCCGGCGCCGTCGATGCTGAGAGCCCCGTCGCCGAGGGCCGCCCCGACGGCGCGGCGAATCAGGCCCGCTGCCCCGGATTCGCCGATGTGGTCGAGCAACATCGCCGCCGAAAGGATCTGCGCGCATGGATTGGCCAGGTCCCGCCCCGCGATGTCGGGCGCTGACCCATGCACCGGCTCGAAATAGGCCGCGTCGACGCCGATGTTCCCCGAAGGGCACATCCCGATCCCGCCGACCGTGCCGCCGCCGAGGTCGCTCAGGATGTCGCCGAGGAAGTTCTCCATCACCAGCACGTCGAAACGCTGCGGCGTCTGTACCAACGCCTGCGCCGCGGCGTCGGCGTAGAGCAAGTCCTTCTCGATGCTGGGGTACGCCTCGCCTATCTCCTGGAAGACACGGCGGAAGAGCCCGAAGCTCCTCAGGACGTTGCTCTTGTCCACGCAGGTGACGCGGCTGCGCCCGTCCGACGGCGCCCCGCCGCGCGTCAACGCCGTCTCGAAGGCGAAGCGCGCGATCCGCTCGACGCCCCGCCGCGTCACCATCAGGGTGTCGGTCATCACGTCGTCGTTGCCCACGCCGCGGCCCCGCGAGAGATACAGGCCCTCTGTGTTCTCGCGGACGATCACGTAGTCGATGTCGCCGGGGGCGGCGGCGACGGCGGGGCGGACGCCGGGCCACAGCAGGATCGGGCGGACGTTGGCGTAGAGGTCGAGGCCGAGGCGCAGGACCCCGCCGAGCAGCCCCGCTTCCGTCCCGTCGGCGAGGCGCGCGGAGGGGAGCCCTACGGGGCCTTTCAGTACGGCGTCCGCCTCGCTGCATGCCCGAATCGAGTCGGCGCTCAACGCCGCGCCGATGCGCGCGTAGCAGCCCGCCCCGCCGTCGTGCTCCTCGAACTCGAGGGTGAAGCCACCGTCGATCTCTTGGGTGCGGCGCAGCACGCGGAGCGCCGCCCCGACCACCTCGGGGCCGATGCCGTCGCCGGGGATGGTCACGATGCGGTACGTCTTCATGATTGCTGTCAGTGTAGGGCTACGGTCAACGTCGAAGCGCCCCGCCGGAATTGCCGCCGCTAGCTGCAGCCCCTACTATCGGGGCATGGTGACACTACCGGGGCCCCTCGTCGAGACGGATTGGCTGGACACGAACCTTGCCGAGCCCGATCTGCGCGTCTTCGATTGCACCGTCTTCCGCGACCCCGCCCAAGACCCCGAGGAACACCCCATGCGCTTCGTTAGCGGCAAGGGCGCCTGGCGCCGGGGCCATATCCCCGGAGCGGGCTTCATCGACCTCGTCGAAGAGTTGACGGTCAAGGGGGAGACGCGGTTCATGTTCCCCGTCCCCCCGCCGCAGCGCTTCGCCGAGATCGTCGCCGGCTACGGGATCGGCGAAGGCGTGCGCGTCGTCCTCTACGACAGGACCGGCCAGAGTTGGCCGGCGCGCGTGTGGTGGCTGCTCCGCGCCCACGGCTTCGACGGCGCCGCGGTCCTCAACGGCGGCTGGGAGAAGTGGAAGTCGGAAGGGCGGGCGGTCTCGACGGACGACTCCCGCTACCCGCCGGCGCGGTTCACGGCCAAGGTCCGGCCCGAGCTCACCGCCACGCGGAGCGAAGTGCTCGCCTCGCTCGGCGCCGCCGAGACCTGCCTGGTGAATACGCTCAGCCGGGAGGACTTCGAGGGAACTGCCCCGCCCCGCTACGGGCGGCGCGGCAGGATTCCGTCGAGCGTCAGCGTCCCTGTCACCACGCTGTTCGACGAGGCGACGGGCGCCTTCCTCGCGGCGGAGGGCATCGAGTCGCGGTTCGCGGCGGCGGGAGCCCTCGACGGCAAGCGCGTCATCACCTACTGAGGCGGCGGCATTGCCGCCAGTTCGGCGGCGCTCGCTCTTACGCTCCTCGGCGTCAAGGATATCGCCGTCTACGACGGCTCGATGTTCGAGTGGGCCGCCGACGCCTCGCTGCCGCTGGAGACCTCCGCTCCGTAGCGCCCTCCGGCGGTTAGGCCGTCGCGCCCCCTTCGTCGAACGCGGTGTCCAGTGCCGTGACGAAGCGGTCGATATCCCCCTCCTCAATCGCGGTGGAGAGGTTCGTGCGGATGCCGCCGGGGACATGGAAGCCCTGGCTGAGCAGCGAGAAGCCCACCCGCCACGCTAGCGCCGCGTCGCCCTTGCGGGCGTCGCGATGGTCGCGCACCGGCTCGTCGGTGTAGTGGAACGCGCTGAAGTGCCGCACGCCGGTCACGTGCAACGCGACGCCGCGGGAGGCGGCGAGCTCCCGCACCCGCCCGCGCATGTACTCGCCGATCTCGTCTAGGTGGTCGTACGCCGCGGGCGTGAGTTGCCCGAGCTGAGCGAGGCCGGCCGCCATCGCCACGGGGTGCGCGTTCCATGTGCCGGTGTGGAGCACCGGCGGCGCGACGCCCTCCCCCGCGCAGAGAGCCATGATATCGGCCCGCCCGCCGAAGACACCCATCGGCATCCCGCCGCCCACGAGCTTCCCGCACACCGTCAGATCGGGCGCGACGCCGTAGTGCCCCTGAGCGCCGCCCCGCGACATCCCGATTGAGATCATCTCGTCAAAGATCAGTAGGACGCCGTGCCGGTCGCACAGCTCGCGCAGGCCGGCGAGGAAGCCGGGCTCCGAGGGAATGCCGCCGCCCGCCCCCATGAACGGCTCGACGATGACCGCGGCCAGGTCGTCGGCGTGCTCCGTGATCACGTCGGCGCAGCCCTCGAGGTCGTTGAACGGCATGAAGGCGACTTCGTCGCGGACGCGCGGAGGGACGCCGTTGCCGACGGGGTCGTCCTCCATACCCGGCCAGGGCTGGCCGATGTTGGCCCCCATCCCCGAGCTCATCATGTCGTGCAGCCCGTGATAGCTGCCTTCCATGCGGGCGAACATGGTCCTGCCGGTGAAGGCGCGGGCCAGCCGCACCGCGAACATCGTCGCCTCGGTTCCCGACGCGGTGAACCGCACCCGCTCCAGCGAGGGGATGCGCTCCCGCAGCATCGACGCCAACTCCACCTCGCCCGCCGACATCAACCCGTGCCCCATGCCCTTGGCCAGCTGCGCTTGGACCGCTTCGACCACCACTGGGTGCGCGTGGCCCAACGGCAGCGAGCTGAAGCCGTTCGCCAGGTCCAGGATGGCGTTGCCGTCGACGTCGTAGAGGAACTGCCCCTCGGCGCGCTCGATGAACGGCGGGTAGTGGGAGTAGACGAGGCCGGTGCGGCTTACGCCGTCGGGCAGGCAGTCCCGCGCTCGCTCCGCTAGCGCCCGCGACTTCGGCGTCGCCGCGAAGTAGCGCGCCCGGGCCCTCTCCATCCCGTCGGTGTGGGCGTCGCTCATGGCTCCTCCCTCGTCACGTTTCTCTTGCGGCGGCGCCGCGGGCGGGCTCAGCCCGCCGCAGCTTCGCGCAAGTGCTGGTAGCTCCGTATCGAGCGCTCGATGGCGGCGTCGTAGCCCATCTCCTCGTGGTCGGGGCTGACGATCTCCATCTCGTAGAAGCCGGCATACCCCGATTCCTCCAGGGCCCGGAACATGGCGGCGCAGGGCGCGATTCCCTCGCCCGGTGCGGTGCGGTCGAGCGTCCGCAGCGTCATCGCCTTGTGGTCGCTGATCTGCACGTTGAAGATCGACGCCGCGGACCGCCCGATTTCGGCCAGGATGTCCGGCGCGAACCACAGGTGCCAAAAGTCGAAAACGTAGCCCAAGCTCGGGTCGCCGATCTCGGTGACGATGTCGTAGGCGTCCTTGGCGGTGTTGACGAACGTGAGGTCCTGCCGCATGGGATGGATCGGCTCGATGGCGAGCCGGACGCCGCGCTCCTTGGCGTGGGGCAGCAGCAACCGAAGCTCCTCGGTGAAGCGCTTCGCCGCCTCCTCCCACAACACGTCGCCGCGAGGCCCGCTCATCACGAACACGCAGTCCACGCCGAGCTCAGCGGCGGCGTCCAGGTCGCCCATGAAGGAATCGACCACCTCGCCGATGGGCGGGGCGTCGTGCCCATACCGGCCGATCCCCTGATAGTTCGTCACCCGCAGGCCGGAGTCCTTCAGGAGGCGGACGCCCTCGCGCCGCCCGTATGCGTCGAGGCCGGCGCGGGTCACGCCGATGGCGGGGACGCCGTGCCGCAGCCACCCCTCGATGCACTCGCCCAGGCCCCAGTTCAGCGTCGTGATGGTGCAAATCGAGAAGCGCGGATCGTCCACCGAAGGCCTCCCTCGCGGGCGCCCCAAGTGTGGGCCTTCTCGCCGTCGTGGTAAAGGCCGCCGCCGGCGGCCCGTGGTGGGCGGCTCATCTGGGCCGCGAGCCTGCTACAATCCGGCGTCGGAGAATCGGCGTAACCGGCATTGGGACCGGCCCGCGAGAGTCGCTGAGGCGCGGGCGGCGTTAGGAGGAACGATGGAGTTCGGTATCTTCGTGCAGGGACATGCTCCGGGTCAGGCGAACGCCCACAGCCCGGTCTACGAACAGGACTGGGTGCGGCGCGAGCTGGACATGATCCGCCTCGCCGACAAGCACAACTTCAAGTACGTCTGGGTGAGTGAGCATCACTTCCTCGAGGAGTACTCGCATCTCTCCGACTCCGCCTCGTTCTGCGCCTACGCGCTGGCGCTCACCGAGCGCATTCACATTGGCTCGGGCATCTTCAACATGAACCCCACAGTGAACCACCCCATCCGCCTCGCCGAGCGTGTCGCGATGCTCGACCAGCTGAGCCAGGGGCGGTTCGAGTTCGGGACGGGCCGCGGCGCGGGGAGCCACGAGATCGGCGGCTTCGGCCTGACCAACGATGAGACGCGGGCCAACTGGGACGAGACCATCCGCGAGCTGCCCAAGATGTGGCGCCAGAAGGGCTACTCCCACCCCGACGGCAGGGCGTTCGTCACTCCCTCCGAGGGCACGCAGATGATGCCTGGCCGCGAGGGCGCCTTCAACGTCCTCCCCAAGCCCTACGCCCACACCCACCCCGCGCTGTGGGTTGCCGCCGGCAATCCGGGTACCTATGAGCGCGCCGCGCGGAATGGTCTGGGCCTCCTGGGCTTCAACATCGGCTCCGTGTGGGACATGAAGGAGCACATCCAGACCTACAAGAAGTACATCGGCGACGCCGACCCCATCGGCGAGTTCGTCAACAACAATGTCATGGTCACCGTCGGCATGACCTGCCAGAGCGACGGCCGCCGCGCCCGCGAGCTCGCCTGCTCCCCTGGCGCCTCCTACTTGGGTTCCCTGGTCTTTCGCTATCACGACACCTTCCCCAGGCCCGAGGGGCTCCCCCGCTGGCCCGACCTGATCCCCGAGCCGCAGATCGACCAGATCGACGGGATGATCCAGGGCGGCTACGCGCTCGTCGGCGACCCCGACGAGATCATCCAGCAGATCCAGCCGTATCAGGACGTTGGCTGCGATCAACTCGTCTTCAGCGTCTGCGGCAACCAGCCCCCCGAGGCGGTGGCGGAGTCCGTCGAGCTCTTCGGCAAGTACGTCATCCCCGAGTTCGATAAAGACCCTGTGCACAGCACTGTCCGCTACCGCGAGGCCGCCGGCGGTCCGCTCGTCCCCCGCGTCGGCTAGGCCCACGCGCCCCGCAAGGCTTTTGAAGGCCCCCTTCTTGGGAAGGGGGCCTCGTCTTTAGGTCGGCGCGGTCGCGCGGGGGCGGAGCATCAGGAGAAACTGGGGCGCGAAGGCGAGGAGCCCCATCACGCCGAGGGCGGCTTGCGGCGTGGTGAGGTCGGCGGCGGCGCCGAGGAGGATCTGCGCTGCGGGCGCCATGCCGAAGACCATGATCCGGAGCGCGATGACGCGCCCCATGACGTCCGGCGGCGCGAGCCACTGCACCATGGCCATGTTCAGCGTAAAGAACCCCTGAGAGAACGCGCCTACCACTACCAGAACCCCCAGAGCCACCGCGAACGAGGTCGATTGCGAGAAGGCGGCGATGCACAGTCCCGACATCGCCCCCATCAGCAAGCTCAGGCGCAGCGACGGGCGCTCCGAGCCCGTGAGGGCAAGGAGGAAGGCCACCACCAGCGCCCCCACGCCGCTAGCGGCGAACATGAGGCCGAGACCGGAGGGGCCGACGTCCAGGATGTCCCGCTGGTAGATCGGCAAGAGCGCCATGTGGGGCACGATGAATACCGTGCCGATGACCCCCGAAATCATCACCAGCATTAGCGGCCGTGACGCCCGGATTGCGCGCACGCCCTCGGTGAGCTCCCGTGCCAGTGGGGCCTTCTCCCCTCGCGGCTTCGACGGAATGCCCGGCATGCGGGCGAGGAAGACCATAGAGACCAGCGACGATCCGCACGCGGCGAAGAACGGCGCCTCCCGCCCCGCTAGATCGATCAGCAACCCGCCGATGGCGGGCGCGGCGATCATCATCAGGCTGAAAATGGTGCTGTAGAGGAGCAGCGCGTTCGTCTCTGTGCCGGGCTCGGCGACGTCGGGGATGGCCGATTGGCGAATCGGCACGGAGAGTCCCATAAGGACGCCGGCCCCGAGCGAAAGCAGGAGCAGGCCGGCGATGCTGACTCCTTCGGCGGCGACGAGCAGCCCCACGGCGAGGGCAAGGGCGATCTGGCCCACCTCAAGCGCGAACAGCAGCCGTCGCTTGTCGAAACGGTCGGCGAGGAGACCGCCGACGAATGGCATAATCAACATCGGGGCCAGGCCCACCGCGAAGACGGAGGTCACCAGGAACGGCGATTCGGTGAGCTTGCTGGCGAGGTAGCCCCGCGCCAGCTGTTGCATCTGCATCGCGCCGAAGCTGAGCAGCGCGGCGGCCCAGAACAAGCGAAAGCCCCGCCCGTAGAAGGCGCGAAGCGCGGGAATGCGTCCGTAGGGTGCTCGGTTCACGTTCGTCGGCGGGCCTCGGGCCGCCAACCAGTGTACGGCCTAACGTTGAGGGAAAGAGGGACGTGCCGCCGGGCGCTAGCGCATCGTCGCGCCGCCGTCGACGGCGATGGCCTGGCCGTGGACGTTTCGGGCGCGGTCGGAGGCGAGGAACGAGGCCATCCATCCCAGGTCTTCCGGAGTGTTGCCCCGCCGCAGGGGCAGCCGCGAGGCGGCCCGCTGGAACATCTCCTCGTCGTCCATCGTGGCCGCGCCGGGAACGCGGATGCGGAACTGGTTTTGTATGCCGCGCGCCATGTCGGTGCCCTCGGTGATGCCGGGGCAGATCGCGTTGACGTTGATGTTGTGGCGGCCCAGCTCCACCGCCAGCGACTTGGTATAGCTGATGTCGGCGGCCTTCGATGCGCTGTAGTGCGCCGCGCCGCGGCTCCCCATGAAGCCGCCGTTGGACGCCACGGTCACGATCTTGCCGCCGCCGCGCTCCTTCATGTGCGCCACGACCGCTTCCGAGCAGTAGACCCGCGACATGAGGTTCACCCGGAGCGCCGCCGCCCAATCGTCGTCGTTGGGCTCCGCGCGCTCGTTCCAGCCCGCCGCGCCCATGACGCCCGCGTTGTTCACTAGGAAGTCGATATGGCCGAACGCCGCCAGCGCCTCCGCCACCATCCGCTCCGCGCCGTCCCGCGAGCTTACGTCGGCCTGAATCGCCACCGAGCGCCGCCCCAGAGCCTCGATTTCGCGCGCCGTCTCGTGCGCGGGTTCCGTGTCGCGGTCGCAGACGGCAACGTCGGCGCCGTCTTGGGCCAGGCAAAGCGCGATGCCGCGCCCGATGCCCCGGCCTCCGCCGGTGACGATGGCGGTCTTCCCCGCCAGAAGCTCGGCCAAGGCCGCTCCCTTCTTCCGCGTCCGTCTCGCCGCCCGGCGGGTTTAGCCGCCGTTGGACATGGAGTCGAGGATGACGCCCGGCGACATGGGAAGCTCGGTCATGCGCTTGCCGATGGCGCGGCTGATAGCGTTGCCGATCGCGGCCATGGGCGGCACCAGCGAGGCCTCGCCGACGCCGCGCAGCCCGAACGGATGGCCCGGGTTCGGCGCCTCGACGAGCACAGGCTCGATCATCGGCAGGTCGAGGCTCGTGGGGATGCGGTAGTCGAGGAAGCTCGAGTTCGCCATCACCCCGCTGTCGAGGTAGTAGTACTCCTCGTTGAGCGCCCACCCGATGCCCTGCACCGTTCCACCCTGCATCTGCCCCTCGACGTAGCTCGGGTGCGCCGCCTTCCCCACGTCCTGGAAGATGGTGGCGCGCTCGACCTCTGCCTTCCCCGTCTCCGGATCGATCGCGACGTCGATGAGCAGCGCCGCGAACGACGGCCCGACCTGCTTCGGGTCGGCGGAGGCGGAGGCCGTGACGGGCCCGCCGGTCGCCATCAGTTGGCCGGCCAGCTCCTTGAAGGTGAGCCGGTCGTCGGGGTTCTTCGACGAGACGAAGACGCCGTCGATGTATTCGATATCCTCGGGCTGCGTCTCCCAGAGCAGCGCCGCCCGCCGAATCATCTGGTCCTTGATGTCCTGGGCCGCGTTGACCACCGCGATGCCGGTGGCGAAGGCGGTGCGGCTGCCGCCGGTCACGCCGGTGTAGCCCACCGAGTCGGTGTCGCCGACGCTGGGGTGGACGTCCTCGGCCCTGAGTCCCAAGACCTCCGCCGCCTGCATGGCGAGGACGGCCCGCGAGCCGCCGATGTCCACGGAGCCGGTAACCAGGAAGACCTGGCCGTTTGAGGTGACGTTCAGAGTGGCCGACGAGTTCATGCCGGCGTTCCCCCAGTAGCCCATGGCGAGGCCGCGGCCCTTGTACGGGCCTTCGAGTGGCGAAGAGTAGTGGGGATGGGCCTTGATCGTCTCTTCGAGCTGCTTCGCGCCGATGCTGGGGAACGGCATGCCGGTGGCCTGCCGGTCGCCGGTCTGGGTGACGTTCTTGAGCCGCAGGTTGAGCGGGTCCATCCCCAGCTTCTGGGCGAGCTCGTCGACGACCTGCTCGACGGCGAAGGATGCCTGCGGCGAGCCGGGAGCGCGGTAGGCCGCTGTCTTCGGCTTGTTCACCACGACGTCGTAGCCGTCGATCACTAGGTTCTCGACCTTGTACGGCGCAAGGCAGGTGGAGGCGCCGGAGCCGACGGACGAGCCGGGGAAGGCGCCCGCTTCATAGGCCAAGTAGACCTCGACCGCCGTGATCGAGCCGTCGCGCTTCGCCCCCATCTTGACGCGCATCGAGGTGCCCGACGCGGGACCCGTCCCTTCGAAGACCTCCTTGCGGCTCATCGAGATCTTCACCGGGTGGCCGCTCTTCTTTGAGAGCATAGCCGTCACCGGGTCGAGGTAAGTGCTGATCTTGCCCCCGAAGCCGCCGCCGATCTCCATCGGCACGACTTTCACACTAGAGACCGGGAGGTTCAGGATCGACGCGACCTGGTGCCGGACGATGAACGGCCCCTGCGTGCTCTTCCAGATCGTGACGCTGCCGTCGGCGCTCCACAGGGCCGTCGAGTTGTGCGGCTCGATGTAGCCCTGGTGCACCGCCTTGGTGGTGAACGAGCGCTCGACGATGACGTCGGCCTCGGCGAAGCCCTGTTCGGGGTCGCCCTGCTTGAACTGCGTGCGAGCCGCCACGTTCGTGGGCCCGGAGTCGCCCGGCGCCGTGGCGTCCTTCGTGCGCAGCGCCTCATGGAGCACCGGCGCGCCCGGCGTCATGGCTGCCTCGACGTCGAGCACGTGGGGCAGCACCTCATAGTCGACCTCGATGAGATCGATGGCGGCCTCGGCGATGTGCTTGCCCGTGGCGGCGACGGCTGCGACGGCGTGCCCCTTGTACAGCGCCTTGCCTCGCGCTAGGACGATCTCCGTCAGGACCTGCGGATCGGCCAGCGTCTCCATGAAGTTGGAGGGTGGGGTGGTCGTCTCGGGCAGGTCCTTCGACGTCACCACGGCGCGCACGCCGTCCAGCGCCTCCGCCTTCGAAGTGTCGATCGAGCGGATGCGGGCGTGGGCGTGGGGGCTGCGGAGCACCGCCCCATGCAGCAGGTCGGCGAGCTGCAGGTCGGCCCCATACTTGGCCCGCCCCGTCACTTTGTCGTAACCGTCGTGCCGGATCGGGCGCGTTCCCACCACTTTGAACTCGGTGGACGGACGGTCGGCTGTCGTCGTCATGCTCGTACTCCTCAAATGGTTATCGGCGTAGGGCGAGCGCCCTAGTAGGACGGCCGCAGCTTCAACGACCCGATGCTACCCCGATGGGGTAGAGCTTTCAAGCGGAAGCCGCCGGGGGCCGGGACGTGGATCCCTCCGGACTCTCCCCCGCTGGGGGAGACTGAGAGAGGGCGCGGCCCGTAGGCGCGCGGGTGCCCAAGGCGCCCTCCCCAGACCCCGCTCTCGATGTGGAAGGCGCCGAGCGCGAGGCTACTCGCCGGTGAACTTCGGCGGGCGCTTCTCCATGAACGCGGTGGCGGCCTCGACGTGGTCCTTCGTATGGAAGGAGAGCCCCTCGACGGCGAGGCTCATCTCAAGCACTAGGTTGAGGTTCTGCCAGACAATCCGATTGATCGCCATCTTGGTCCAGCGGACCGCCGCCGTGGCCCCGTTGGCGAGCTCCGTGGCATAGGCGAGCGCCTCGTCCATCAGCTTGTCGTGCGGGACCACGTGATTTACCAGGCCGATCTTCTCCGCCGTCGGGCCGTCGACGTAGGCCCCCGCCATCAGGAACTCCTTGGCGCGGTGCGGTCCGACGAGGAGCGGCCAGATCACCGCCCCGCCGTCGCCGGCCACCAGCCCCACCTGCACGTGCGTGTCCCCGATGCGCGCTTGGTCGCTCATGTAAATCACGTCGCACATGAGGGCGATCGTCGCGCCGAGCCCTGCCGCGGGGCCGTTAACCGCGGCGATGATCGGCGCCTCACAGTTGGCGAAGGCCTGCACAAGGTACTTCGGCCCCCGCGTGTGGTTGAGCGGCGACCGTGCCTGGACGTTTCCCCCCATGGTGCTGATGTCGCCGCCGGCGCAGAACGCCTTGCCCGCGCCGGTGAGCACGATCGCCCCCACGTCGGGATCGGTGCTGAGGTCGTCGAGGATAAGCTCCAGGCCCTCGTGCAGCGCACCGTCGATGGCGTTGCGCTTCTCCGGCCGGTTCAGCGTCACCACCGCAACGCGGTCCTTCATCTCCACGTCGAGGTGGTGTTCCTTGCCGTATTTACTGTAGTCGCCCAAGGGAGCCTCCAGGGTGCGGTATCTCGCGGGGGATTATACGGGATTGCCCGCAAACCGAAAGCGCCGGGGCCGGCCGCCCCGCGGGCCTACGCCTCCGTTCCCTCGTTCAGGATCGCGAGATAGCGGTCGTAGGCGTAGATGCGGTTGCGCTTCCGCCCCGTGATCTCCCGCGCGATACCGAGATCGACGAGTAGCCACATGGCCGACGCGGCGGCGGGAAACGACAGCCCCGTACGTCGGCTGACATTGGGGATGGAGAGGATCGGTCGCGCCATGAGCTCGTGATGGGCGCGCAGCGCGGAGCCGGCCCTGCGCGTGGACTCGATCCGGCCGCGGTCCTCCGCGAACATCTGGGACAGACGCTCGGAGGTGGAGACGACGCCGTCGGCCGTCTCCCGCACCCCTTGCAGGAAGAACGCGAGCCACGCCTCCCAGTCGCCGGTTCGGCGTACGCGGTCGAGCAGCTCGTAGTAGGCGGAGCGATGCTCCTTCAGGTAGAGGCTCAGGTACAGGATTGGGTCGCGCAGCACGTCGGCATGGCAGAGGAGAAACGTGATCAGGAGCCGTCCAACGCGCCCATTGCCGTCGAGGAACGGGTGGATGGTCTCGAACTGCACGTGCGCAAGGGCGGCGCGCACCAGTGCCGGTATTCCGTCGTCCTCGGTATGAAGAAAGCGCTCGAGGTCGCCCATGCATGCCGTCAGCTCGGTATGCGGCGGCGGGACGAAGGCGGCGTTACCGGGGCGGCTGCCCCCGATCCAGTTCTGCGAGCGGCGGAACTCTCCCGGCGCCTTGCTGCTCCCCCGCCCGCTCGACAGCAGGATTTCGTGAATCTCTCGAATCAGCCGGTTCGACAGCGGAAATCCCTCCCGCATCCGCCGCAGGCCATGGTCCATCGCGGCCACGTAGTTCGACACCTCCCTTACGTCGTCGAGCGGCACGCCCGGCGCTTCGTCGAGCTCGAACAGCATGAGGTCGGAAATGGAAGACTGCGTCCCTTCGATGCGGGAGGACAGCACCGCCTCCTTGCGTATGGAGGCGTAGATCAGCAGATCTCTGTCCGGCAGTTGGGAGGCGGCGCCGTCAAGACGGCCCAAGGCAAGCGCGGCGTCGAACAGCGCCTGCTGCAAGCCGCCCTCGATGACGAGCGGAGGGTCCGGAGGCAGTGGAGCAGGAATGAAGGCGCGCACCTGCTCGCCTCCATCCCTGCTAACCCAGTAGCGACCGGTTTCACCGCGTTGCATCGTAGCTACGCTCTTCGCTCGGCTCCGAAAATCCAGCGCGTAAAACTTAATAGCCAGCGTCATAATTAAGTCTAGCGCCATAAAACTTAATAATCAATGATGTAATCAAAAGTTAGCTCGTAGAACTTAATCAATGGCGCCAGTATCAAATCCAACGCTACAAAACTTAATAACTCACGGCGTGCTTCGCCCGCGCGCCGCGTGGTCTCTTGCAAGCCGGGCGCTACACGCGCGGCGGCGCGGCGTTGCGCCGCCGCCGCCACGCGTCGGTGATCTCGGGTGGCTGGTAGCCGACCTCGGGGCCGAGCGGGTTCACGTCGGAGCCCGGCGCGACGAGCTCGTCGATGCGATCCAGGACTTCCGCGCTGAGATCGACGTCCACCGCGCCGAGTTGCCCCGTCAGGTGCTCCATGGTGCGCGGTCCGATGATCGCCGACGTCACCGCCGGATGGTTGAGCACGAACGCCACCGCGAGGTGCACCAGGGGTATGCCCGACTGCTCGGCGAGGGGAACCAGCTCCTCGATGATATCCAGTTTGCGCTCGACGATGGGGTCGCCGGCGCCCGGCCTCCCCAGCAGCGACTTCTGCGGGACATCCTGCCACCCCTCGGCGCGCTTCCGCATCGCCGGAATCGAGCTGCGCGGCGCCTCGGGGAAGGGTTGGCCGCGGCGGTAGCGCCCGCTCAGCCAGCCTTGGCCGAGCGGGCTCCAGGTGATGACGCCCATGCCGTAGCGGGCGCTGGTGGGCAGCGAGTCCTTTTCGGCTCCGCGGGCGAAGATCGAATAGGGCGGCTGCTGACAGCGGAACCGCTCGTAGCCCCGCTTCTCGGCGATCCAGTGGGACTCGGCGATCAGCGAGCCTGGAAAGGTACAACTGCCGATATACCGTACCTTCCCCGCTCGCACCAAGTCGGTCAGCGCGCTCATCGTTTCTTCCAGGTCCGTCAGCGGGTCGTGGCGGTGCAGTTGGTAGAGGTCGATCCAGTCCGTCTTCAGGCGGCGCAGGCTGTCGTCGACCGCCCGGACGATCCACCGCCGCGAGCTCCCATGCTCGTTGATGTCGCCCCCCATCGGATGGTGGATCTTGGTGGCGAGTATCACGTTGTCCCGCCGCCCGCGCAGTGCCTCCCCGACGATCAGCTCCGACTCGCCGCCGGAGTAAACGTCGGCGGTGTCGATGAAGTTGATCCCCGCGTCGAGCGCGGCGTGGATGATGCGCGTGCACGCGACACGGTCGGGGTTGCCGAACGAGCCGAACATCATCGAGCCCAGACAAAGCTGGCTCACCTGAACGCCGGTGCGGCCTAAGAGTCGGTACTTCATGAGACCTTCTGTTTCCTCCGCTTCTTTGCAGCCTTCGGCGGCCCTCCCTCGGCGGGCCTCACGTAAATCAACGAGGGGGCGCTCTCTTCCGGCTTGCGCGTCTCGAACAAGTCGGGCCGGGAATTGATCAGCAGCGACAACTGCTTATAGCCGAACGTCCGAGAGTCGAAGGCGGGGTCGAGTTGACGCGCCCGCTGGCCGACCGTTCCCAGGAAAGCCCAGCCGTTTTCCTGCGCCCCCATCTCCATCGCCTGGGCAATAGTCTGGACCCAGTCTCCGCCGCCGGTCTCCGTTGCGGGCCGCTCCTCGTCGTCGGGCGCGCCGCCGCCCGCCGCGGCGCGCTGGACCCGCACCTTCGGCTTCTCTGGAGGGATGAGGTTCTTGGTATAGACAAACACCTCACATGCGTTCACCAGCGACTTGGGGGTGGTTGCCTGCCCAATCGCCATCACGAACAGGCCCTGCTCGCGGATCCTCGTCGCCAACCGCGTGTAGTCGCTATCGCTGGAAACGATGCAGAAGCCGTTGACCGTGCCGGAGTGCAAGAGGTCCATCGCCTCGATGATCAAGGTGCTGTCCGTGGCGTTCTTGCCGGTGGTGTAGCGGAATTGCTGCACCGGTTGAACGGCGTGGGCGTTGAGGGTCTCCTTCCACTTGGACATCTCCGGCGTCGTCCAATCGCCGTAGATGCGGCGGGTGGTGACGATGCCGTATTTGGCCGTCTCGGTGAGCACCTGCCCGATCAGCGCGGCTTGGGCGTTGTCGCCGTCGATCAACAGCGCTAGGAAGCGTGTTTGGTCTGAAGATTCCGCCACGGATCCCTCCACTCGTGTCGGACGCTAAAGATCGAGGCCGTAGAGCTTGGCGGCGTTGTCCCGCGTAATCTTGTCGCGGGCCGCCGCGTCAACGCCGGCAAAGACGCGGTCGATGGTGGCCATCGAGTTGGGCCACGTCGTGTCGGAGTGGGGGTAGTCCGAGGCCCACATCACCGACTCCGCGCCGATGAGGTCCAGGTCGTGCAGCCCGGTGACGTCCTCCTCGAACGTGGCGAAGAGATTGCGCCCAAACCAGTCGCGCGGCCCCGACTCCAGATGCACGCCCGTCCATGCGCTGTGACGCTTCCGCACGTGCTCGCCGCGCTCGATGAAGAAGCCGAGCCAGCCGATGCCGCCTTCGACGGAGACGAGCTTGAGATTGGGGTAGCGGTCGAAGACCCCGGTCCACATGATGCGCGCCAGCGTCTCCGCCATCCCCATGGGGCCGATGTGCATGTAGATCGAGCCGCCGCCCGGCATCCGCATCGTCTCGGCGCGCAGGGGCAGCGAACGGGGCCGCCCCGAGTGCACGCTGAGCGGCATCCCGACCTCGTTCGCGGCCGCCCAGAACGGCTCGAAGTAGGGATCGTTCCAGTCGCGGCCCCCCGGCGGGATGTAGGGGATTAGCGCCCCGCGGATGCCCGGCAGTGTCGCCAGGCGCTCCAGCTCCTCGACGGCGTCCTCCGTCGTATCCAGAGGCAGTAGCCCGATGCCCACGAGCCGGTCCGGGGCCGTCGAGCAGAACTCCGACATGTGATCGTTGTAAACCCTGTAGACCTCGCGGGCGAGCTCGGGGCTCAGCCGCACCTGGTCCATCATCATGTCGAGGCAGATGTTGGGGTACAACACCGACGCCGAGACTCCGTCGGTCTCCATGTCCCGCAGCCGCCCCGCCGGGTCGTAGCTGCCCACGGGCACGTCGTCCCACGTCAGTCCCTTATCGGTGAACTCCGAGGCGTCGCGCCCCGCCATCACCAGGATCCCCAGGGCGCGGGGCGCCTGATCGGCGACGACGAAGCCCTGCCCGCCGTCCGGCAGGTCCACAAGGCGCGGCGCTTGGTCGCGCAGGCGGGTGGGCAACCGCTCCTGCCACAGGTCCGGGGGCTCCTGCAGATGGTCGTCGGCGGAAACGATCACGCGCTGGCTCATACTCCTTCTCCTCGCCCGTTGCGGCGGGCAGACGGATTGTAGCAGGGGCGGCTCGAGGAGCGCCGGTGCTATAATCCCCGCCGGCCCCGCGTTCGGAAGGGGACTCCTTGGAGGATACGGCTATGGAGATTCGTTTTACCGCCGAGCAGGAGGCGTGGCGCGGGGAAGTCCGCGACTTCCTCGACAAGGAGCTTCCGCCCGAAAAGGAGTTCAACCACGAGTTCGAGGAAGACCCCGAACTCTGGGATTTCGCACGGGACTTCACCCGCAAGATCGGGAAGAAGGGCTGGATCGGCCTGACGTGGCCCAAGGAATACGGCGGCCTGGAACGCACCTCCATCGAGAAGACGATCATGATGGAGGAGTTCGCCTACCGCGAGGCGCCGATGGTCAACATGATCGGCTGGGGCCTCGCTGCGGGGAGCCTCCTCGTCGGCGGCTCCCACGAGCAGAAGCTCAAGTTCCTCCCCGCAATCGCCAACATGGAGACCTTCTGGGCCGAGGGCCTCACCGAGCCCAACGCCGGCTCCGACCTCGCCTCGCTCCAGACCTCCGCCGTCCGCGACGGCGACTACTGGGTGATCAACGGGCAAAAAACGTATACGACGTGGGGTACGCACGCCGACGTGCTCTATCTGGCGGTGCGCACCAACCCCGACGTGCCCAAGCACAAGGGCATCAGCGTCTTCTGCCTCGACTTGAAGCTCCCCGGCATCAGCTTCTCCCCGCTCTACAACCTGGGGGGTGGGCGGCAGAACCACACCTATCTCGACAACGTCCGCATCCCCGACGACATGATGGTCGGCGAGGAGGGGATGGGCTGGTACTACATCATGAACGCCTTCTACGGCGGCGGCGGCGGCTACGCCGGCCACGCCAAGTACCAGCGCATGCTCGACGACGTCGTCGCCTACTGCAACGAGACCACCCGCTACGGCAAGCCGTTGATCAAGGACCCGGCGGTCCGCCACGAGCTCGCCGATCTGGCGATTACGGTCGAGACCCTCAAGCTGCTCACCTACGAAGGGCTGTCGGCGGCCAAGTCGAGCGAGCCTCCGGCCTTCGGCGGGGCGATGGGTGTGGTCATCTCGAAAGAAGCCCAACCCCTGTTCGCCCAGGCGATTACCCGCATCGTGGGGCCGATGAGCCAGGTGAAGAAGGGGAAGTGGGCGCCCCTCGCGGGGCACGCCGAGGAATGGTACCGCGGCTCGTTCGCCAACCACGCCGGAGGCACTTCGCAAGTGAAACGCATGGTCCTGGCCACCCGCGGCCTCGGGCTGCCGCGGTAGGAGGACGGCTTTGGATCTCACGTTCAACGAACAACAGCGCGCTATCCATCAGACGGCCCGCGACTTCTTCAGCGCGAACTCCACCGCCGAGGCGGTGCGAGAGCTCGAAGAGGGCGGGCCCGGCTACTCCCAGGAGTTGTGGAAAGAGATGGCCGGCCTCGATTGGCTTGGCCTCACCTACCCCGAGCAGTACGGCGGCGCCGGGGCCGGGCTCCTCGACCTCTACCCGATCTATATCGAGATGGGCCGCTCGATCTTCCCCAGCCCCCATCTCTCGACCGTCGTCCTCGCCGGCGAGACGATTCTCGCCCTAGGTAGCGAGGAGCAGAAGCAGACCATCCTGCCCCGCATCGCCAGGGGCGACCTCGTCCTGCCCCTCGCCGTCATGGAGGCGGCGGGTGAGTACGGCCCCGAGGGCGTCCAGACCACCGCGACGCCGGACGGCGACGGCTACCGGCTGCGCGGTGCCAAGACCCTCGTCCCCTACGCCGAGGCCGCCGAGCAGATCCTCGTCCCGGCGCGCACCGGCCCGGGCCGCACCGACGGCACCCTCTTCCTCGTCGATCCCCAGGCCGACGGCGTGACCATCGAGGCGATGGACAACATCGCCGGCTACCGGCTCTACGCAGTCATCCTCGAAGATGCGCGTGTCTCCGCCAGCGCGATGGTGGGCGCCCCCGGCCAGGTCTACGGCCCCGCCAAGGCCGTGTTCGACCGTGCCCGCGTACTCCAGTGCGCCGAGATCGTCGGCGCGGGCGAGAAGATACTCGAATTCTCCGTCGGCTACGCCAAGGACCGCGTCCAGTTCGGGCGGCCCATCGGCCAGTACCAGGCGGTGCAGTACCTCTGCTCCGACATCGCCATCGACATGCACCTCACGTCGCTGCTCTCCCGCCAGGCCGCCTGGCTCATCGACGAAGGCGAGCCCCACGCCAAAGAAGTCGCCATGGCCAAGGCCCACGCCAGCAAGGCCGCGCAGCACATGGCCCACCAGGCCCACGAAGTCCACGCCGGCGCCGCCTTCATGCTCGAGCACGACCTCCAGCTCTACACCCGCCGCGCCAAGCACTGGGAATTCAACCTAGGCGACCGCGCCTACCACGAAGAGCAAGTCGCCCAAGCCCTCGAGGCGTGAGGGGCGGCGCAAGAGGGCGCGGCCTGGCCCCTCTCCCGCGGGAGACCTTTGCACAACCCGCGCCGCGTAACGGCGCATCTCGTAGGGGCGTCCCTTGTGGGCGCCCTCCCTCCCGTAGGGGCGATTCGCGAATCGCCCTCCCTGAGCGCTCACGTGGCCGGGGCCAGAGTTACGCAAAGGTCTCCGCGGGCGGAGACCTCTGCATACCTCCCGTCTTGGAGGGAAGGAAGTTGCGGCCAGACCCCTCCGGCCCCCTCTCCTTCTCCCGCTACCGGGAGAAGGAGAGGGTTGGGGTGAGGCCCTGCTCCAGGGCGATGGCTGATCCCGCTAGAGGCTCGAGCACCCCACCCCCGACCCCATCGCCACCCGCTATAATGCCGCCAGCCCACACGTACGGGGCCTCAGGAGGGCGCTGTGATCGACCGCTCCATCGCTGATCTGGACGGCAAGACGGCCATCGTCACCGGCGGCGGCCGGGGCATCGGCAAGGGACTCGCCCTGGGGCTCGCCGCCTTCGGGGCTAACGTCGTGGTTGCTGAGCGCAACCACGATCTCGCCGAGGAGAGCGCCGCCGAGATCGCCGCCATGGGCGGCAAATCGCTGGCCGCGCCCACCGACGTGCGCGAGTTCGATCAGGTGAAGGCCGCCGTGGACAAGGCCGTCGAGACCTTCGGCGGCGTCGACGTGCTGGTGAACAACGTGGGCGGAGGCTTCCCCGCCGACTTCCTCCACATGAGCGAGCGCGGCTGGGACGCGATCCTCCGCATCAACCTCAAGGCAACCTTCTACTGCACCAAGGCCGTCTCCGAGCAGATGATCGAGCAGGGCCGCGGCGGCTCAATCATCTCCGTCGCCAGCATCGAAGGCCTGCGCGCCGCCCCCGGCTGGGCCGTCTACGGGGCCTGCAAGGCGGGCATCATCAACTTCACCCAGACGATGGCGCTCGAGCTCTCCAAGCACCGGATACGCGTGTCGTGCATCTCGCCGGGGCACATCATCACGCCGGGCATCCCCTTCGAGCACGCCCTGGGCGACGACAACCCCTACGAGCGCTCGCTCCCGCTGCAACGCCTGGGCACGATCGAGGACATGGCCGGCGTCGCCGCCTTCCTCGCCTCCGACATGTCGGAGTGGGTCACCGGCATCAACATCCCCGTCGACGGCGGCGCCATGGCCGCCCGCGGCTGGGTCCGCGACCACGAAGGCGTCTGGCTCACCAGCCTCTAGTTCGTGGTACATTAGTATCAGAGCAGTCAGTGAATTCACGCATATTTCACACAAAGCGATGACTAGCTCAATTGAACGTCGCGAAGCGACGGGCGAGAGCATACCGTTCCCAGAGTTCGAACGGCCGCCCGTTGTTGAAGTCGCGGTGTCGGTGCAGTTCGACGCACCGGTTCTCAGCACTCCGCTGATCATGCTCCGGTGGAGCCAAGTCCGAGATCGGCTCCCCCATTTTGATCAGGCCGCCCCCCTGCCCTCGACAATCGAGGGGTTCGAAGGGCCGCAAGAGCCGCGGCTTGAAATCCAACTCAGCGGTTCTCCTCCGTCGCCGAGGCTTCTCTTGATGAATGAGGCCAGAACAGCGGTCGTTCAGATTCAAGAAAACCGCTTTGGGTACAGTTGGCGGAAGCTTAGGCCGGAAGACGAGTATCCACGATACAAGAAGATACGAGAAGATTTCGAGCGCGAACTTGCCGAGTTCCAGAATTTCCTCGGTGAGGAGCGGCTAGCGCCCCTATCTCCAGATCAGTGCGAGGTGACCTACGTCAACCACATCTTGCCTGGAGAGGCTTGGGCTGGACATTCGGACTTGGGTAAAGTGATTCCCTCGGCGGCTCACCGGCTTGCTGAGGGCTTTCTGCCGTCGCCAGAGGAGGCACTCTACGTCTCGCGCTATGTAATTCGGGACGAAGGCGCCGACCCCTTGGCCAGGCTGTATGTAAGCATCGAGCCAAGGTATCGGCCTGACAAAACGCCGATGTTCCTGATGAAGCTCACGGTTCGCGGCGCTCCTAGGAGCCCAGACACGGCGGGGATTCTCAAGACGCTAGATATGGGCCATGAGTGGATCGTCCGAGGATTCGCTACACTAACGTCGAACGAGATGCACCGCGCTTGGGGGAGGACGGTATGACAACGATAGGGATTGCACCAATCGGGAAAACGAGGGGGTGGTTTGAACCAGACAGCGCAACCATGTACGAGACTCCGCACAACGACATGGTCGCTACCAGCGATATATTGTCTATCGTGCAAGCCCCGCGAGAGACCGTGGAGTTCCGCTTGGAGATTCGCTCACGGCCCGAAGCAGAAGCCGTGCCTCTGCAAGAGACGGCCTGGTTCCGAGGCACGATCGACGCGCTAGGTGCACTGCCCTGGAACACGGACCATTGGAGTTCCGGCGCCACCCGTACACAACCCGCAGCGATTGCGAAGCTGCTGCAGGTATTGCTAGAAATCCTGGACGTTCAGAGCCCAGCCCCCCAAGTTGTGCCTACATGGCGCGGGGGCGTGCAGGCCGAATGGCATTGCAACGATGTCGACTTTGAGATCGAAGTCGACCCGAGAGGGCATGTGGACTACTTCTTCAAGAGCCCTCTCGAAGAGCATGAGGGCCGTGTCGGGCATCCCAGCCAGCTAACTGCATATGCGCGGGCGGTGAACCAAGGCTAGGGGCCTCCGTGCAAGTCCGCAACAATGGACATCGAAGATGACGCTCGCATTAGCAGCGATGAAATCGTGCTACGCCGGGTACCCGAGGACTCCAAAGTCTCCGACAACAAGCTCAACAGGATCCGACCTTCAACCCAGGCCTTCTTGCAGGACGGGCCGGACGGGCTTGTCTCCGTATACCTAAACGCTGAGACCACACCAAACGTCGTTGCCGAGGAGGGGCCGGAGCCATTCCTTGCCTCCATCAGGGTAGGCGTCTTGCGCCAACTGGGGCTTGGGCTGATTCGCGACTCCTCTTCAGGCGGCCCCGGCCATTGCGTCATCACGGGCAGAAAAACAAAGGGAAGGCTCAACCAAATCGTTCAGCAAGCCGTATGGGTCGACGGCTACGCGCCGAAGTGAACCTCCAGCGCGTCACTGCCTGAACCATGGCCGCCCGCGGCCGGGTCCGCGCCCACGAAGGCGTCTGGCTCGCCAGCCTCTAGCGCCACGCCGCGCCGCCCGTAGCGCCCTACGACTCCGCGATGAGGCCGCGGACGCGCGCCTCGACGTCGTCCCTGATGGCCCGGACGGGCTCGATGGGCTGGCCGTGAGGATCGGCGAGCGCCCAGTCCTCGGCGTCGAGCATGAACGCGGGGCACGCCCCGGCGTCGTAGCAGCCCATCGTGAAGACGCGGTCGGCGCGTCGCGCCATCTCCGGCGTGAGCAGCTTGGGGCGCTGCCCGGTGATGTCGAGGCCGCGCTCGCGCATCGCCTCGACCACCACGGGGTTCAGCGCCGTCGTCGGCTCCGTCCCCGCCGACTCGGCGTCGAGCCGCCCCCCGGAGAGCTCCCGCGCGAACGCCTCCGCCATCTGGCTGCGCCCGCTGTTATGCACGCACACGAACAGAACGCGCCGCGTCACGCCCTCTCCCCAGCCGCCCGCGCCTCCAAGGCCGGCGCGGAGCGCCCCTACTATAGCGGCTATGGCCATGGGCTCGAACCAGCCCGCGCCGCCGGGCATCCTTGACCCCCGTTCTCGCCGCTCCCTATACTCAACGCCCGCGACCTGCAAATCTCACTCCACGAGGGCTCGTCCTTTGGAAATCACCCGTCACGGTCCCCGCTGCTTCCATCTGAAATCGTCCGACCTCACGGTGCTTACCGACCCCGTCGAGAACGGACGGGCGTGCGATGCGCCCGCCGCCGACGTGATCGTCTGGAGCGCCGAGGAAAGCGAGGCGGCGGCGGTCTCGGACAGCGCCGCGAAGCGCCTGATTCGCGGCCCTGGCGAGTACGAGATCTCGGGAGTCTTCATCCACGGCGTCCGCACCTACCGCGACGCCGAAAAGGGCGCCGCGCGAGGCCGCAACACCGCCTACACCATCTCAATGGACAACGTACGAATATGCTATCTGGGACGCATCGGGCACACCCCCACGTCCGACCACGCCTCCGCGCTCGGCGACGTCGACGTGCTCCTCGTTCCCGTCGGCGACGACGGGCTCGACCTCGCTGCCGTGGCGGAGACCGTCGGCGTCCTTGAGCCCCGCCTCATCGTGCCCATCGGCGCGCCCACCGAAAGTGAGATCGCGGCCGTAGCGAAGGAGACCGGCGCCGCCATGCAGCCGCCCTCGGCGAAGCTCTCCGTCAGCCGCGCGTCGCTGCCCGCGGAGCCCCAAATCGCGGCGCTTTCCGCCGGCGGAGAAGACTAGGCTCGCCATCGGCGCGACCAGAGGTCGCTAGAGAAAGAGGTCGTCCGCCTCTTTCATAATCACGATGTAGCCACGGCCCGGCTCCAGCATCGGCGCGGCCCTGGGCACGTTGTCGGCCTTCTCCGACGCAACGTCGTCTTCGGTGCCTTCGACTCCGTCGGGGCCGAGGCCCATCTCGTCGTCTGGGCCCGACGGATCGACCCCATTCCATCCAGCCATCGACGGCGTCAGCCACTCGAATCCACGCGCGGGGTCGGGGTCGAAACGGACGATGCGCTCCCACTTGCCCGCGATCGATTCCAGATAGTCGGAGGCCTCGACGGGCGCCGGCTCCACGCCGACCACTGCGTTCCCCACGTCCCGTGTGACCACACCAAGGTAGTTCACGCCCCGCCGGAGAGATTGCGTCGTGAAGATGAGAGGCGAGCGGGACCCTGCCAGCTCCACCCCCGTCGTCTCGAACCGCCGCGCATACACCCAGTAGGCTTCCCCTTCGACAAGTGCCGTCACCTCGCCGGACCATACGCCAAGCGTGGTGGTCGAGGCCCTCAGCCCCACCTCCGGATCGAAGCGCACCACCGCCTCAACCGTGGTGTTGGCGAACAGCGCCGACGGCGCCGGCGACACAGGTCGGGCGGGCAGCGAGATGAGGTTCCACCCAGGTTGGAGGAAGAGATCGAACGTCGGACCGTGGACCGCCTCGATGATGAACTCTTGTCCCTCGCCCTCGTTGCCCGCCGCGTCGACCGCGCGTACGCGCAGCGTATGCGTTCCCAATGCCAGATGCTCGATGGCGAGCACGAACACCCTGCCGTCGGCGGTGAAGACCTCGTGCGTCCGCTCCGAATCGTCGAACGATAGGAAGCTCAGGGTCACGGGTTCTCCATAGTCCAGCCGGAGCCATATCGGGCCCTCGACGGTCAGCGCCGTGGGCGGCAACCCTTCGGCCGGGGGGTCGAGTGACGCCGATGGCGGCGTCGCGTCCCACGTGAACGAGACCGTCGCGGCGAACACGTACGACGCCGTCACGATATCGCCCTGCCTCGGCGCTGCCTCGAAGTCCGCCAGCGCAATGTGCCGCGGCGGCTTGTCTGGGACGCCCCCCGCGAGCGTGGTCGCGAGCGGGCCCACGGAGGGGCCTCGGGCGGGATCGCTATCGACAGCCAGGGTTAGCTCCCCAGACTCGCCGGCGGCAAGCCGTTGGCTCACCAAGAAGGCGATCCGTGATCCGTCCGCCTGCGACGACACGTCCTCGCCCGTCCGCCGCATCGCGTTGCCCCCGGCGTCCCTCGCCTCGACGGTGACCACGACCGCGCCGTCCGTGTGGCCGGCGACTACGACCGACCAGACGCCGTCGCCTTCTAGGAATGGCCCGCCGACGATCGAGCCGTTCTCGACTGAGAACCGTGGCGCCGCGCCGAGCGGTTCCGACGCCTGCGCCGCCACTCGTACCGCTCGGTTGGTTCGCTGGCCGCCGCCCTCGACGGCGAGTGTAACTGACGGCCCCGTGGCGTCCGACGCCCGGATCGACGCGCCCATCGGCATCGCGTTACCCGCCGTATCGGCGACCGGCCCCGCGATCTCCACCAACGGCGTGTCGTCGGTTCGAGTGTCTGCCGTGCGCAGATAGACATACCGTCCGCGGGCCGCCGCCGCCAAAGGCGCCACGCCATTCACCAAGAAGTCCTCCGCGCTCACGGTGGCCGGGTCCAACAGTGCGCCCGCGGCGCTCCCATCGAGCCCTGCGACTACGCCGCCGTCGAATTCGATCCGCACCGCGCCCACTTCCGGGCCGACCTCCGAGCGCAGCGCGGCGTCGTAGAAGAGTCCGGTCGACGCGCTGGTCATCACCGGCGGCGTCCGGTCGACGATGAACGTGAACGGCGCGCCGGCTGCGCCCGCGCTCTCCGCGGAGATGCGGTTCCCCACCCGGTCCCCCACGTCCATCGACCATGAGACCACGCGGTCCGACGCTGGGACCGAAGCCGTGAACGTCACGGCGCCGCCGCCTTCTGCTATGGCGCCAAGCCCACCGCCGGCTCCGCCCAGCACCACGCCGTCCACGGTCATGAGTGCGGCACTCACCGCCGTGCCGAGGCCGCTCAGGTCGACTCCTGCGCCGGCGTCGGTGGCCGTTGCCCGCAGCTCGGCGGTCGCGCTGGTGACGAAACTACCCTCGACGGGACTGAGCGCCTGCAGCGTGGGAGGGGCGAGATCAATGGTCGCCGAGGCTCCGGCCGATCCGTAGCCCACGAAGAACGTGTCGCCATCGGCGGCGGGCACGAGCCGGTCTACCAGCGTGCGCGCGGCGTCGGCGTCGGCTAAGCCAAGCTCATCGCGCAGATCGGTGAGCCGCGCCGCGAGGCCCCCCTCGCCGGCGACATAGAGATCGGCGAGAAGCTCACCCACTGTCCGGTCCGGGGCCGTGATGCGGTCACGCACCGCCCGCAGGTCCGCCGCCGTCACCAGTCCCACGTCCACCGGATAGCGGCCACTCCCCGCCGGGCTCTCAATCACCGAGTACCGGCGCGTTTCCCCTGTGCTCCGCGCCGTCTCCGTGCTCACCGCCACGCCGGCGATCCGCCCCAACTCGCCTGTCTCGAATGTCAGCACGACGTTCCGAGGGTCCTCGGTGGGTAGGGCCTCGCGGGGTGGGCCGTCGAGCGTCACGACTCCGAGGGCGGCGTCGATGCTCTGCGCGGCGAATGTGTTGACGCCGTCAGTGGCGGAAACGAGCGCCGAAATAGGCGTCGCGCCCGGGTCGTGGATGTCGAAAATTGGCGTCTTGTAGGTGAACCGTATGTCGGCCCCCGCCGCCGGCGCTGAGTCGGTCTGCACCTGCACCATCACCGTGCCCGCCGCGTAGTCCGGCAGGATGGCGTACTGGTCCACCGGCAACGGCGCGCCGTCGATGCTGACCACGATATCCTCGCGGGCCCAGTAGCCGTCGGGCAGGTTGTCGTGAGCGATGCCGCTATCGCCCATGGTCTGGAGCGGGGTAAACAGCCGGTTCATGCCATCGACGGCGCCCGTGGGCGTCTCGTCGCTGACCAGAATGTCGCCTTCAAATATCACGGCCAGGGCGTCGGTGAGGTCGAACACCGTGTTCGACCCGTCGCCGTCGGCGCGGGCGGTGAACCGCTGCACCGGAGAACCCGCGGCGGCGGAGACCTCGACCCCCACCACGTTGAAGCCGGAGTTGACCGAGAAGTAAGCGCCGTCGTCCACGCCGCCGGTCAGCTGTACTGACACCGCGCTTTGACCGAAGGCCGGCCCCGCAAGCACGGCCGTGGCAACCAGGCCAAGAATGAGGAGCGCGAGAAGAGCGGTAGCGGGCGCGGCGCGATGGGCGCGCGGACTAGACACAGGCGGCCCCTTAGCCGGGCTGCCCGGCTCATGTTGAAGGGAGCGCGCTGCAGCATAGCATAAGAATGTCACTATATAGTGCTATCACGATGTGACGTTAGCCGAAGGATTACGGGCAGGACGTCGCGGACGCGCATAGACGCGTTGACGGCGCTATAATGAGCGCCCCCAGAGGGGGCGTCGCTTCTACGGGCGGCGGGGGTGGCCATGCT
The DNA here is from genome assembly GCA_965261455.1 of Dehalococcoidia bacterium. Lineage (GTDB taxonomy): Bacteria > Chloroflexota > Dehalococcoidia > SHYB01 > SHYB01 > DAOUKH01. The sequence continues at coordinate 2,507,076 of OZ253453.1, forward strand.
AACGGGTCGTCAGCGGGATATCCTCAATTTCATCGTGGGCCGGTACGTGGTCCAAGCGGTTCCCGTGTCCAGTCAAGCGGTGGCCAAGAGTTCGGCGCTGCGGCTCAGCCCGGCCACGGCGCGCAACGAAATGGCCGAGCTCGCTGAGGACGGCTTCATCCACCGGCCCCACATCTCGGCGGGAAGCGTCCCCCTCGACAAGGGTTACCGCTCCTACGTCGAGACCCTGCCCGACGACCCCGAACTGCCTCCCGGCGACGCGGCGACTGCTCGCCACAGCCTCAGCGGCGCGAGCGAGGACGTCGAGCACTGGACGGCGGCCGCCGCGCAGACCCTGGCGGGGCTCATCGGCAACATGGCGCTGGTCACCCCGCCCAAGGCGGCCCAGGGCAAGATCCGGCGCCTCGAGTTGGTGCGGCTCCAAGAGTTCGCCGTCATGCTCATCCTCGTGCTCCAAGAGGCGAAAACGCGGCAGCGAATCGTCCCCATGACGCAGATGACGACCCAGGACGATCTGCAAACACTATCGAACCGGTTGAGCTCGATCTACGCGGGCGCAAGCTACGACGGCGTCGATGCCGCGCCGCGGTTGGGCCCCATAGAGCGGCAGGTGCTCGGCGTCGTCAGGGAGCTCTTGCTGGAAGAGGAGCTCGACCGGATCGAAGAGCCCTACGTGTCGGGCCTGCGGAACCTAGTGGGCCAGCCCGAGTTCACCGAAGACGGCGCGCGCGCCGTCACCATCATTGGGTTGCTGGAGAACCGCCAGCTTCTCCGCGAGATGATCTCCGCGGCGATCGAGCGGAGCGACTGGCGGATCGTCATCGGCGGTGAGAACGAGGCCGAAGAGATGCACGATTGCAGCGTCGTCCTGTCACGCTACGGCGACCCCGAGGGCGTCGGGGGCGTCGTCGCTGCCCTGGGCCCTAAGCGCATGGACTATCGCCGCTCCATGGCCTCCGTCCGCCTGGTCTCCACCATCATGGGCGACATGGTCGCCAGCCTCGTTTAGCCCCCTCCGCGGCCAATTTTCCCCGCCAATGACCCTTGACGGGCCTTGTCAAGGGGGTTTATTCTTGCGTTAAGAACATACGTGCTATTCGGCTGAATGCACAATTGCGCGCCTCCCCGTTGGGGAACGTGCGCCTGCGCCGGTTCACGCAGCGGAGCGTGGAGCGGCGCGCGTCGGCCCACCCTCCCCGGGTGCGTGCCGACGTCAGGGTACAAGGGCGGAGTGCGCCCCAAACGCGCCCCAAACGCGCCGCGAGGCGCAAGGGCGCATGTCGTACAATGAAAGGACTCAACCCCTATGGATAGACGAGTAGGCCATGCTGGACGAAGAGAAAGCGCAGGAAACGGACGAGACCGAGGCCGGTGTCGAGGACTCCGGCGAGGAGTCCCTAGAAGAGCGGGCGGCCCAGGCCGAACAGTATCTCGAGAACTGGAAGCGGGCCGAAGCCGACTTAGTCAACTTCAAGAAGAAGACCGAGCAGGAGCGCCGCGAACTCAGCGTGTTCGCCAACGCCATGCTCGTGACGTCGCTGCTGCCTGTCCTGGATGACATGGAGCGGGCCTTCGACTCGCTGGACGCCGACACGGCCGGCCTCGACTGGGTGGAAGGCCTCAAACTCGTCTATCGCAAGCTGCTCTCAACGCTGGAAGGCCAGGGCCTGACCGTGATCGCGACGGTGGGCGAGCGGTTCGATCCAACGATGCACGAGGCCGTGATGCAGGCCGAGGGCGAGGAAGGCGTTGTGGTGGGGGAGCTGCAGAAGGGCTACCGCTTCCACGAGCGGGTGGTCCGCCCCGCCATGGTGCAGGTCGGTGCCGGCGCCGCCTCGAAGGACGCCTAGCGTCCCGGTGGGCCGGTGAGGAGCGCAACCCTCAGGTCCGGGGTCGCTGCGGCCCTTATAGCCATCACCATCGCTGTGGCCGTAACCGCCTGCGGCGACCCGTCCGTACGCGGACGCGTCATCGAGGTGCGTGCCGGCGATATCATCGAGTGGGAGAGCATCGTCCTCCGCACCGATGACGGCCGCGACCTCGAGTTTGCGCGCGGCGCGGAGATAGACCTGCGCTTCTGGCGGGCCTCGCACCTGCGCGAGCACATGACCTTGGGCCTGCCGCTCAGCGTCGAGTACGAGGCCGTCGACGGCGTCCTCGTCGCGACGGCCCTCGCCGACTAGTGCCTACCCGACGGTCAGCTGCTCCGCTCCGCGTGCGTAATTCAGGAGAGTGACCGAGGGATCGCGGTTCACCAGCGGACGCCCGAACATCGGATGGCCAAGGCTCCGCACCTCATGCTCCAACTCGTACAGCACGTCCCCAGTTTCCGGGTCGACGATGTCCTTGAACCGGAACTGATGGGCGTCGGACTCTTCGGTCACGAGGCCCCGGCGCTCAAGCTCCGTGTGAGCTGCCGAGAAGTCGGTCACGTAGACGGCGACGTGATGTCCGTCGTAAGGGCGCCACTCCGCCGGGTTCTCGATGAACACCAACGATTGGTCATATCCGGCGCGGACCACGGCGGCGAGGCGTCCGCCGGGGCGCAGCTCCGCCTTGGCGCCGAGCACCTGGTCGTAGAAGGCCACGATACCCTTCGCCGCACCCGCCGGAACGTTGAACTCCACGTAGGGGACGCCCAGGCGCGCCCGAAACACATCGCCGGCCCCGACGCAGTCGAACCGGTTCCCCCAGGGGCAGGTCACGAGTAGATACCCATCTTCGGCCACGCACGCAAATTTTGTGCCGTCGAGCCGTGGCCGGATACGTTCTAGCCGCTCCCGCAGCTGTTCCAGGTCGGGAGTCACGAAGCCGATGCGCCCCCGCACGACCTGCGCGGTGGTGGAACGGGTCGGCAAGTGGAACTGCTGTCGTCCCGCGTTCACCCACATGTTCTCCAGCCCAACCGACATGTAGGGATCGCGGGTGAGCCCCAGGCCCATGATGTAGAACAGCGTGGCTTGAGGCTGATCGTCGATAGTGAGGTTCAGGTGGTCCATCGCGACCAGGTTCCCGAGGTCTTCGGTGGTACGGTCGTAGCTCGCCATCAGCGTGTCCTCCGGATTACCGTGGGCTAGGCGCTCATTCTAGCAGCGGCGATGGGCTGGTCGTCCTAGGTGGGCGGCTCGCCCAGCAAGCGCCGCACCGATGCTTCGAGCTCGAATCTGGGCGAGAAGCCCTCGAAGCGGTCGAAGACAAGTCCGTCGGCGTCGACGAGGAAGACCCACGGCTCGGTGGCCAGGCGCCACTCCCTGACGACCGCCCGGACCACCGGCTCGGCCTCGCCCGCGAGGACGAGGTCGGGGCGCTCCATGATCTCGACGTGGACGAAGTTCATGCCTCCGCCGTAGACCTCCGCCAGCGCCTCTGCGATTTCAAGCTGCGGCCCGCACGTCCGCGTCCCACAGAAGGCGGGCGTCGAGAAGACGATCATGAGCGGGTTGCCCTCTGCCAGCGCGTCGGCGATTGACAGCCGGTAGAACTCCGGGTCACCCACGGGCCGAGCCGAGGTCAGCTGCTCGATGGGAGCGTCCGCCAGCGTGAGGTGGACGCTCGCGGGTGCCGGCTGTCCGAAGCCCGGCGTGTCGTAGCGCGTCTTGGCCCTGAAACCGGTGACCGCGGTGGTGGGCTCGCGCCCTGCGCGTTCGACCTCGGCCTCGACCAGATAGCCGCCGGTCTCGGTAAGGTCGAGGCGGATGGAGTAGAGGCCGGCGGCGGCAGGCGTCTCCGTGCCCAGGTGAAGGGCGGCCGTCTCCGCCACCGGCGCGCCGCCCTCATCGTCCGTGCGGCGGACGCGGACGATGACCTCGGCGGGGCCGAGCGGTGCGCCTCCCTCGTCGAGCAGGGCGAAGAGCAGCCGGTTCGGGCCCACGGTGATATCCGTCGTGGCAGGCCTGATCTGAACCGCGGGCGGCGTGGGGGAGGGGAGGGCCACCGGTGCCTCACTGGGGCCGCGTCCGCACGCGGCGATGGCCACCGCGGCGGCCATCGCGCCCGCCGCTACGAGCGATCGTCTCAGGATGTTCGAGGGTAGGCGCATTAAGGGGCCCGGGCCGGGCGCATCGGGGACGCGCTCAGGGCATATAATAAGCCGCCCCCGACTCCTTGAGGCTTCGCCATGCCCGAAATCGACCTTGATCTGCTGCTGAGAGGCGTCCAAAAACCCGCGCGCTACTCTGGCGGCGAGTGGAACGCCGTGCCGGATCAACACGGCCCGGAGGCGTTGAACGTGGCGCTGTGCTGCCTCGACGGCTACGAGTCCGGCATGGGGAGCCGTGAGCTTCAGTGGCTCTACGTGGCCCTCAACGAGGCCCCGGGAATCCGCGCCGAGCGCGTCTTCCTTCCCGCCCGCGACATGGCCGATCGGCTAGGCTCCGCCGGGGTGGCGCTCTACGCGGTCGAGAGCAAGCGCCCCGTGCACGTCTTCGACGCCGTCGTGCTGCTGGCCCAGTGTCCCGCCCACCTGCTGAATGCCGCCGCGCTGCTGCGGCTCTCCCAGATCGAGCCTTTCGCGGCGGAGCGGGCCGACGCGGCACCGCTCATCGTGGCCGCGGGCGAGGGCATTGTGAACTGGGAGCCTATCGCGGCGTTCGTGGACGTCGCGCTGCTCGGCGACCCTGACGAGTCGCTCCCTGCGGCGCTTGAAGCCGCGTCCGTCGGCGGCGCCCGAGACGAGCGGTTGGCTCGCATCGCCCGCGTCCCTGGCGTCTACACGCCGTCGTTCTACACGATCTCGGACGCGGACGGGACAGCGCGCTACATCGGGCCCGGCGAGCCGCCGGAGCTTCGCCGCCTCCACTGCGACTATCAGTCGTTCGCCGCGCGGCAGGTCGTCCCGCACATCGAGATCGACCGCGATGGCGGCCTCGTCGACCTCACGCGCTGCACCACCGCCGAGGAGGCGGCCCAGGCGGCGTTGGCGCTAGGGGAGGCCTGCGGCTACCAACAGGTCCGGCTCCTCGCACCGCCCCTGCGCGCCTACGACTTCTGCGCCGAGACGGCCGCTTGCCTCCGTCGCGCCGCCCCATCGAGCGATCTGCGCCTCCTCTTGCCGCCGTTGGATGCCGGCTTCGCCGAGGCGATCGACGCCGGCGCGCTCGATGAGCTCGCCGCAGCGGCCGAGACGGCCTTTCGCGCCGGATGGCCAGGCCTCACGCTCGCCGCTCTCCTGGGGCAGCCCGACACGCCAGGCGTGAATGGCACGGCCTACGACGGCTCAACGGTCATCGACGCCGCCCGCCGCGTCCTTGATGTGGGGCAACGGGTGCTGGGGCGGCGGCCGCGGCTCCGCGTCGAGCTCACGCCCTTCACACCCCTCGCCGGTGGCCCCGGCGAACGGCTGCCCGCGATCGATCCCGAACAGGCGCGGGAGACGGCGGCCAAGATCAAGAAGCAGCTCCGAAAGCTCGGCGCCCACACGGCGAGCGCCGACGCCGACACGGCGGTGATCGAGGCGGCGCTCTCACGGGCGGGCCGCGACGTCGTCGGCGTCTTCGCCGCCGAGGCATCCCCCCTCTACGACGAGCGCGACGGGGCCATCGACCGGCGCGCGTGGGAGGCGGCCTGCGAGGGTGCCGGTTTCGATTGGACGCGCCTGCTCGCCGTCCCCGCCGAGGGCGATCCCCTCCCCTGGGCGCACCTGGGACGAGCCGCGGCCCGCGCCTAAGACGGCCTACGTCCGCTCCGCTTTCCTTTTACGCTGCCTGCTGCCCATCGAGTAAGCGACGTCCTGTCGCTCCCTCTGGGAGGGGGTTGGATCAAAGACACAAGATGATGGGTCAGCTATTGTAAAGAATGCAGTATCTTGCGGTTACTACTTGCCTTTTGGGCAAAAGTCTAGTAACGTTGCCTTGACCAAAAGCGGCGCTCTGGAAGGCGCGGCATCCAAAGGAGGGGGCTATGGCCACCCAAGTTGAGCAAACATCCTTTGACCTTCTAGGGAAGCGCTGGTCGGCGTTGATCGTGCAGGATCTGATCGGAGGCCCGCGGCGCTTCCGCGAGATTCTCGGCGATCTGGGCAGGATCAACGATAAGGTGCTCTCTCAGCGGCTTAAGGAGCTGGAGGGGCGCGGGATCGTGAAGCGGCGGCTGTTCCCCGAAGTTCCGGTTCGTGTCGAGTACACGTTGACGGAGAAGGGGCGCGGCCTGGCGGGGGTGATCAACGCGATGGAGCAGTGGGACGCGGCCTGGTCCGACGGGGCGCCGCATCCCAAGAACGGCGCGGATGCGATGCGCGAGCTCGCCGCCACGCCCTCCATCGCGCAGGCGTCGGCCGCTTCCCAAGACGCTGAATCCGGGGGCCATCGGTCCTTCTGGAGGCGCCTGGGACTCTAACCACGCCTTCCCACCAGCGGCGCGAGCACCTCGAACGGGGCCCTCGAGGGCCCCATTCCTCGATTTCGCTGCCGCGCCGTATGCTATTCTCGTTGGCGGAATCGCAGGGAGGGACGGCGCGCGTGAACTTCTTCGGCATCGGGGCGATGGAGATCGCCGTCATCCTGATGGTCGCGCTCGTGGCGCTGGGTCCCAAGCGCTTGCCTCAAACGGCCCAGAAATTGGGCGTGATGCTCCACCAAGCGCGGCGCCAAGTGGCCGAGGCGCGCCAAATGTTCACCTTCGACGCGGATCTGAACGCGCCGCCTGGAGCCCCGGATTCCTCGCCGCTGCCCACGAAGAACGTGGAGCGTGCGGAGAGCGACGACACCCCAGGCGCCGGCCCCGGCTCACCCGCGTCCGGCATCGAGAGGTAAGCGCCGCTCGTGGCCGGCCCGTCTCAGTCCAGTGGCGGCGAGTTGCCGATCACCGGCCACCTCGCCGAGTTGCGGACCCGGCTTATCATCACAATGGTCGCGGTGGTCGCGGGCGTCATCGTCTCGTTCATCTACCGGGACTTCATCTTCGACATCCTGCTCCGCCCGGGCGAACGTGACGGGCAGCCAATCGAGCTGGTCTACACCACGCTCACTGGCGCCATCGGCCCCACGATGAAGGTCGCGCTCTTGGGGGGCGCCATCGCCGCGCTTCCCGTCGTCGTCTACCAAGCGGCTCGCTTCCTCGCACCCGGCATGACACGGGCGGAGCGGCGCCACTTTATTGTCATGCTCCCCGGCGTGGCCCTGGCCTTCGCCGGCGGACTCGCCTTCGCCTACTTCATCCTGATACCGCCGATCATCGACTTCCTCCTCACCTTCGGCGACGACGTCGCGGCGCCCCTGATCACGCTTGAAAGCTATATCAGCACCGTGCTCGCCCTGCTCTTTTGGATGGGCGTGGCCTTCGAGACCCCGTTCCTCATGTACTTCCTGGCCCGGTTCGGGATCTTGACGCCGGAATTCTACGCGCGGCAGCGCCGCATCTGGCTGGTGATCGCGGTCATCCTCGGCGCCCTGATCACCCCGACGTTCGATCCGGTGAACCAGTTGATGGTGGCGGCGCCGTTCGTCGTCCTCTACGAGGTGGGGATCCTGTTCTCTAGGCTCGCCGTACGCGGGAAGCGGCCGCCGGGCCGCGGCCGCCGAGGCCGACGGTTAGAGCGGGGCACGAAAAAGGCGGCCACGGAAGGCCGCCTTACGCCGGAAAACCGCGAGCGCCGGGGCTAGTGCTGTACCGGGGGCCGCTCGGACGGCTCGCTCGGGGACTTGGCATCACTGGCGATCTTGGCCTGCTCGCCGTCGCCGTTGGTGATGCCCCGCTTGAACTCGCGCAGTCCCTTCCCCAGCGAGAGGCCCATCTGGGGCAGGCGGGCGGCGCCGAAGACAAGTACGAGCACGCCAAGGATGAGGAGAATCTCCGGCCATCCAAAGCTCCGAAACATACCGTGCCTCCTCGGCGGCGCGCGCCGGGACTCGTGTCTGAGTTCATACTATTCTGGGGCGCGGGGGCCGTCAAGGAAGCGCCGCCCGCGGGCGGGTGGCGGCGTAAGGCGGTATCATGAAAATGAGAAGAGGTGATTCATGAATAATCAGAACGGCTCAGCGCCGGACGCCCCCAGGGTCGTCGTGTTCATCGACGGAAGTAATCTGTACCACAGCCTGGAGGAGAACTGCGGGCGTGCCGATCTCGACTTCGAGTTGTTCGTCCACAAGCTGGCCGGAGAACGGACCCTCTTCCGGACGTACTACTACAACATCTTGCAGGACTCGGAACGCAGGCCGGAGCAGCACAAGGAGCAGCAAAAGTTCCTGGCGAGCCTCTACGCCGTGCCGAGGATGGACCTGCGCCTCGGCACACAGAAGATGCGCGGCGACCAACTCGTCGAGAAGGGCGTCGACATCATGCTGGCGACGGACCTCCTTCGCTTTGCCTGGGAGGACATGTACGACGTGGCGATCCTTGTTTCCGGCGACGCCGACTTCATCTACGCGGTCTCGACGGTGAAGAGCCTCGGCAAGCACGTCGAGGTCGCCGGTTTCCCGAGCAATCTGGCTATGGACCTAGCGAACGCCGTCGACGACCGCCACTTCCTCGATACCGACTACTTCAAGGGCCTCTGGGCGGGTTCGAAACGGCCCGCGGCCCGCGGTGGCCGGCGGCGCAAGCGCCTGCCGTTGGGCTAGCCGCTATCCGCCTTCGCGGCGGCGTCCTTCGCCTCGACCCATAGCCGGTAAGCGGCCCGGCGCGGCACGCCGAATGCTTCGACGGCCTGGGCCACGGAATCCTTGCCCGTAGCGCCCGCCCTGGCTAACGACGTCAGCAGTCGCCGCGCCGCCTCGACGGCGTCGTCACCGGCGCCCTCGCCTTCCTCCGCACCCTCGATGACGAGGGTAAACTCGCCGCGGGGCTCGTCGAAATGCGCCGCTGCCTCGTCGATGGTCCCGCGAAAGACCTCTTGGTGGAGCTTGGTGAGCTCGCGGCAGACGGCGATGCGGCGGGGGCCGAAGACTCCGACGGCCTCCCGCAGCGTGGCCCGCAGCCTGTGCGGCGCCTCGAAGACCACCAAGGTCCGCGGCTCACCGCTCAGGCTCTGGAGGAAGCGCTTTCGCTCGCCGGCCTTGCGCGGCGGGAACCCGACGAAGGTGAACTGGTGCGACGGCAGCCCCGAGACCGCGAGGGCGGCGCTGACGGCGCTGGCGCCGGGCAGGACGTCCACGGGCAGCCCCGCCTCAATCGCCGCCGCCACGATGCCATAGCCGGGGTCGCTGATCGAAGGCATACCCGCTTCGGTGATCAGGGCCACGTCCGCCCCGCGCAGGCGCTCCAGCAGCGACGCCGTCCGCCCCCTCCCCCCTTGCTCGTGGTAGCTAATCACCGGCGTCTTGATGTCATACCGGCCCAGCAGAATCTTGGCTCGCCGCGTGTCCTCCGCCGCGATGACATCGACCTCGCCTAGTACGCGGATGGCGCGCAGCGAGATGTCTTCGAGGTTCCCGATCGGCGTTCCGATCAGGAAGAGGACGCCCACGCCCTACACCCCAAGCCCGGCGGGAGCGAGTCCCGCGGATGCGGGCGCGGGGGTGAACTCGAGGAGCGCCCCCCGCTCGGCGCCGGAGAGGTCGGCGTAGGCCTTCGCGCGGGTAGGGGCGGGGACGTCGCGGGTCTCCCGCAGGAGGCGGTCGGTCTGCCCGTCGCCGAGTTCGAGGGCGGCGAAGCGTGGCGGGGCGGCCATCCGCTCAATCTGCGCTAGGAGGCGGCGCACGAGGTCGAGCCCGTCGGACCCGCCGGACAGCGCCAGCCGGGGCTCCCGCCGAACCTCAGGAGCAAGGAACTCCATCTCCTCGTCGGTCACGTAGGGGAGGTTGGCCGCGACGATGGCGCCCTGTGCCTCCTCCGGTGTCAGCGGCGCGGCGTCGAGCAGGTCGCCGCGCCGGAACTCGATGCCTCCGGCGGCGCCCAGCCGCGACGCGTTCGAAGCGGCGACCGCGAGGGCCGCGGGCGATATGTCGGTGGCGATGACCCGCGACTTGGGCAGCGCCAGCGCCGCGCTCACCGAGACCGCGCCGCTGCCTGTCCCCACGTCGACGATCACGGCCTCGCCGCCGAAATGCTCCCGGGCTAGGTTGATGACGAGGTCCACCAGCGCCTCGGTCTCCTGACGCGGGACGAGGACGGCGGGCGTGACCTCAAAGTCGAGGCCGTAGAACTCGCGGCGGCCCAGGATGTAGGCCAGCGGCTCGCGGTCGAGGCGCCGCACCAGCATCGAGTCCAACCGTTCGTGGAAGCCGGGGGGCGGCGGTTCGCGCAGCGAGGCGTAGAGCCGTGCGCGGGAGATACCGGCCGCCGCCATAACGAGCACTTCGGCTTCGAGGGGCGCCTCGTCGGCGCCTGCCGTTCGGAGCCGCTCGCGCACGCCGGCGAGGACGGCGCCGAGCGTCACGCGCCCACCGCCGCCTCGAGCTGCCGCGCCCGCTCGTGCGCCACGAGCGAGTCGAGCATGTCGTCGAGGTCGCCGTCCATGAACTGTGGCAGGTTGTGCGCGCTCACTTCGAGGCGGTGGTCGGTGATACGGTTCTGGGGATAGTTGTAGGTGCGGATCTTCTCGGAGCGGTCCGCGGTGCCCACCTGCGCCCGCCGCGCTTCGGTGATCTCCGCATCCTGCCGCCGGCGCTCCGCGTCGTAGAGGCGCGCGCGGAGCACCGCCATCGCCTTCGTCTTGTTCTTGAGCTGCGACCGCTCGTCTTGGCAGATGGCGGTGATCCCTGTGGGCAGGTGCACGATGCGCACCGCGGTGGCGACTTTCTGCACGTTCTGCCCGCCGTGCCCGCCGGAGTGAAAGATGTCGATACGGATCTCGTCCTGGTTGATCTCGACCTCGACCTCGTCCACTTCAGGAAGCACGGCGACCGTCGCCGTCGAGGTGTGGATGCGCCCGCTCGATTCCGTCATCGGCACGCGCTGCACCCGGTGGACGCCGCTCTCGTGCTTCAAGCGGCTGTAGGCCCCGCCGCCATGGACCTCGAAGGTGATCTCCTTCAGACTGCCGATGCCGGACGCGTGCTTATCGATGACCTCGACGCGCCAGCGGCGGCGGTCGGCGTAGCGTGTGTACATGCGGAAGAGATCCGCGGCGAAGAGGCCGGCCTCGTCGCCGCCGGCCCCGGCGCGAATCTCGACGATGACCGACTTCTCGTCGTTGGGGTCTTTCGGAAGCAGGGCGATCTGGATGTCGTCAGTCAGGCCCTGGATCCGTCGTTCGAGCGCGGCCTGCTCCTCGCGGGCGAGTGCGGCCAGCTCCTCGTCCGCCTCGGCGCCTGCCAGCGCCTTCGCCTCGCCCAGTTCCCGCGCGGCGCGCTTGTAGCCGCGGTAGAGTTCGACCACGCGCTCCAGCGAGGCCCGTTCCTTGGCAAGCGCCTGGGCCCTCGCGTAGTCGGCGGCGACCTCGGGGTCGCCCATGCGCTGAGTCAGCGCCTCGTAGCGCTCGTCGAGCCCGCCAAGCCGTTCGCTGAGATGATCGATCATGATTTGGCGCCCGCGCCCTGTTCGGCAAGGAAGACGTCGGCGGTGTCTCGATTATAGCAAGCGCCTCCGTGCCGCACGGCCCCGCTCCGCTACGCGGAATGACGTTTGACGTCCACCGTCAACGATCTTAGACTGGACGTCAGCGATGATTCTCGGATACCGGGACAAGCGGACCGAGCAGTTCGCCGGTGGGGCATTCGTTGCGGCGTTCCAGGGATTTGAAGGACAGGCGGCGAAACGGCTTTCGGTCCTGAATGCGGCGCCGTCGCTGGCTACGCTGAGTGCTTTGCCAAGCAATCGCCTAGAAGCGCTCAGAGGTGCGAGAGAAGGGCAATACTCTATCCGCATCAATCGGCAATGGCGTCTCTGCTTCACCTGGTCCGATGCTCCGGGTCCAACCAGCGTCGAGATTACGGACTATCACTAGAAGCGAAGAGGGATTGAGGCATGTTGAAGCGAGTCGTACATCCAGGGGAGATTCTCAAGGATGAACTTGCGGAGTTGGGCGTGGCCCCAACGACGTTCGCGCGTCAGATCGGCGTGCCGCCGAACCGTGTTAGTCAGATCATCGCCGGCAAGCGTTCAGTGACCGGCGACACCGCCCTGAGGCTCGGGCACTGGTTCGGTGTCGAACCGCAATTCTGGCTGAACCTCCAGACGCAATTCGATCTCGCCGCCGCCGAACAACGCGTTGGATCGGTTGTGCGCGCCCTGCCCACCGGCGCCGGTGGGGCATAAAGGAGCGCCTCCTTGCTCCGACCCTCTCGCCGCTACTCGCCGAGGCTGGCAACGGCTTCGGCGGTGGGAAGCGTGTGTTGCTCGCCGTCGGCCAGGCGCTTCACCGTGACTGTCCCGTCGCGGACCTCGTCCCCGCCGAGGATGAGTGCGTGCTCCGCGCCGATAGAGCCGGCGTAGCGAAGCTGCGCCTTCAGACTCTTGCCGCCGGGAGCCATGACCGCCGAGACGGCGGCGGCGCGGAGGCTGGAGGTGAGCGCCAACGCGACGCGCCGGGCGTCGTCGCCGAGGAAGGCCACGAGAGCGGTGACCGGCGGCGCGCCGGGCGCTTCGACGCCCTGACGTTTCAGGTTGAGGATAATCCGCTCGATGCCCGAGGCGAAGCCGACGGCGGGTGTCGGCTTTCCGCCGATCTGTTCGATGAGGCCGTCGTAGCGCCCGCCGCCGCCCAGCGTGCTCTGCTGCCCCTCCTCCGGCGGCGCGATCTCGAAAACGGTGTGCGTGTAGTAGTCGAGGCCGCGCACCAGCGTGTGATCGATGGAGTAGGGGATTCGCAGTGCCTCCAAGCCGTCGAGCACCGCGCCCCAGTGATCCGCGGCGTCCCCTTCGAGGAAGTCCGTCGAGCGTGGGGCCTCCGCGGCGAGCCCTACCGACACCTCGTCCTTACCGTCGAGGAGCCGTAGCGGATTCGCCTCGAAGCGCCGCTGGGCGTCCGCGCCCAGCCGAGGTAGGAGCGGCCCATAGTAGTCGCGCAGCGCTTCGATGTAGCGGGGGCGCGAGGCGGCGTCGCCCATGCTGTTGACGAAGATCGTGAGGCCGCGCAGCCCTAGGTTGGCGAAGAAACGCCACGCGATCTCGATGATTTCCACGTCCGCCTCAGGGTCGGCCGACCCCAGCATCTCGACGTTGAGCTGGTGGAACTGGCGCTGCCGGCCCGCCTGCGGACGGTCGTACCGGAACATGGGGAGACGCGTCGAATAGAGCCGGACCGGCTGCGGCAGCACGTGCATCCCATGTTCGACGTAGGCGCGGGCGACGCCGGCGGTGCCTTCGGGGCGCAGCGAGAGCAGGTCGCCCCCGCGGTCCTCGAAGGTGTACGTTTCCTTCTCCGCCACGTCGGTCGCCTCGCCGACGGAGCGAACGAAGAGGTCCGCCTCCTCGAAGATGGGCGTGTCGATGCGCCGGAAGCCGTACAGCGTGAGCAGGTCGGCGGCGGTCCGGTCGACATGCTCCCACCAAGGCTGCTCGTCGGGGAGAATGTCTTTGGCGCCGCGAGGGGCTCGGTACACGTCAGGACCTCATGCAGACTAGGACTAGGATACCATTCCGAATCTGGGCCTTCCCTAGCCGGGGTTCGGCGCGGAAGCCGGGGTTGGGTCCCCGCCGACCGCTCCCCCGCCTGAACTCCTGAGTCATGCGAGTCTGCTCACGGAGAGGCGGTTAAGGAGGGCCCGACATGACGCAGCAGCCATCTTGCCAAAGCCTCCCGAAGCTTAGCCCCGCATTCGCGAAGGGAATGGCCCGCGCCGGGGTAAAGGAGGAGTTCCTTGGGCTCTAGAGCAGGCCGCCGGAAGGCGCGTGTCGTCCTCGCCGTGGATGAGGAGCAGCGGCCGGGGAGCGAGCTTCGCGGCCCCTGTCGACCCGTGGGTCTGGCTGCTCAGCGCCGCGACTGCGACGACCAGCGGGCTGAGCGCGCCCGCCACGATCACGACGGCGCCGCCGAAGGAGTGCCCCACGAGAGCGACCCGCCGTGCGCCGAGCCCCTTCAGCATTGAAACACCGGCAAGGGCATCGAGAGCGCACTCGCGGAGTTCGCCGGGACTCCGATAGTTGAGGCGCAGGGAAGTGATGCCGTGGCCCGCGAGGTCGCTCGCCAGGTCGGCGTAGACGCCGTCGGCGGGCCCGTCGAAGCCGCCGATCGCGCCGGAGAGCCAGACGACCGCCCCGTCGCTCCCCTCGTGGGGATGAAAGATGGCCGGAATCGGCCCGCGTGAGGTCTCGATCTCGACGAGCAGCGTTCCGTCGGGCTGCGGGTCGGCGGCGACGCGCCGGATTTCGAGGCCCAGGTCGCCGTCGTCGCGCGGAGGCCCGGTCATGGTCAACCGGCGCGGCGGCGTACGAACCGGCCGATTCGTTCGAGCGCCTCTTCGATCTCCCCGGTCGATACGGCGTAGCAGCAGCGGACGTAGCCCTCGCCCGCCGCGCCGAACGCCGAACCTGGTACGACGGCCACCCGCTCCTCCTTGAGGAGCTGTTCGGCGAAGTCGTCGGAGCGCAGCCCCGTCACCTCAATGCAAGGAAAGGCGTAAAAGGCGCCCTGGGGCTCGAAGCAGCGCAGCCCCATGTCGTTCAGCCCCTTTACCAGCAGCCGACGGCGATGGTTGTAGGCGGTCACCATGTCGTCGACGATCTTGTCGTCCGTCCGGAGGGCCTCGAGGGCCGCCGCCTGGCTGGGGCCCGGGGCGCAGAGCATCGTGTACTGGTGGATCTTCACCATGGCGCCGAGGATCTCCGGTGGGGCCGCGGCGAAGGCGACGCGCCACCCGGTCATGGCGTGGCTCTTCGAAAAGCCGCCGAGCAGGACGGTCCGGTCGCGCATACCGGGCAGCGAGGGAAGGCTGGTGTGCGTGTGACCGTAGACGAGCCGGTCGTAAACTTCGTCGGAGATGACGATGAGGTCACGGCGCACGGCCACTTCGGCGATGGCGAGCAGCTCGTCCTTGGAAAGGACGGCGCCTGTCGGATTGTTGGGGTAGGAAAGGAGGAGGGCCTTGGTGGCGTCGCCAACGGCGGCCTCGACCTGCTCCGCGGTGACGCGGAAGCCGTTCCGCTCCGTCGTGGCGACGGGGACGACGGTCCCACCGGCGAGCGTTACGCAAGGGCCGTACGAGACGTAGCTCGGCTCGGGGATGATGACCTCGTCGCCGGGATCAAGGATGGCCCGCATGGTCAGGTCGAGCCCCTCGCTCACGCCAACGGTGATGAGCAGCTCGTCGCGGGGGTCGTATTCAAGGCCGTAGCGGCGTTTGAGGTCGTCGGAAAGGAGCCGGCGCAGCTCGAAGAGACCGTGGTTGGAGGTGTAATGGGTGTGGCCGTGCTCGACGGAATGAATGGCGGCCTCGCGGATGCCCCAAGGCGTGGCGAAGTCGGGCTCGCCGACCCCAAGCGAGATCACGTCGTCCATCGTCAGGATCATGTCGAAGAAGCGCCGGATGCCGGACGGGGCGACGGCTTGGACTCGGCGGGATATGGCGCGGCGCGAGGTGCTGCTCACGTGCGTGAGGTGAGGCCCTGAAGGAGTAGGGAAGCGGCGAGGTTCCATAAACTCATTCTAGGACGGAAAGGGAAGGCTCACAAGAAAGCCGAGCCGGGGCCCTCTCGTAGTCTCCCGAGAGGGGGAGAGGCAAGGAGAAACAGGGCGAGGGGCTTTGCTAGAATGGCCGTTGCCGAATGACCGCCCACCCGTCCGACCGCGTCTGTCGCTCGCCCCTCTCATGGACTACCGCCAAGCCCTCGACTACGTGCTCGGCTTCGCGAATTTCGAAGTCGAGAGCCCCGAAAAGCTGCGCTACCGCGACTTCAACCTCACGCGGGTGACGGAGTTGTTGCGGCGCCTCGGTGACCCCCATCTGCGCTATCCGACGGCGCACGTGGCGGGAACCAAAGGGAAGGGCAGCGTCTGCGCCATGACGGCCTCCGCCGCCAAGGCCGCCGGCCTGAAGGCGGGGCTGTACACCTCCCCGCATCTGCACACCCTCCGCGAACGGATCCAAGTAGACGGCGAGCCGATCTCGGAGGCGGCGTTCGCTGAGGTGGCGGCGGCGCTCCGGCCGGCGGTGGCGGCGGTGAACGCGCGAGAAGTCTGGGGGCGGATCAGCACCTTCGAGGCGCTGACGGCACTGGCCTTCCATCATTTTGCGGCGGAGGGCGTCGACCTCGGCGTGATCGAGGTGGGACTCGGCGGGCGGCTCGATGCCACAAACGTCGTCGTGCCGTCGGCCTGCGCCGTCACGAGCCTGAGCCTCGACCACGTCGACGTGCTCGGCGCCAGCCTCCCCCAGATCGCGGCGGAGAAGGCCGCAATCATCAAGTCCGGCGCGCCGGTCGTGAGCGCGCAGCAGCCCCCGGAGGCGCTGGACGTCGTGGAGCGGGCGGCGGAGCGCGCCGGCGTCCCGCTGCTCCTGGTGGGGCGCGACATCACGTGGGAGCGGTGGCCCACCGGCGGCGGTGCGCAGCGCGTCGAAGTCGCCACGCCTTCCCGGTGCCACGCGCTGGACGTGCCGCTGGGAGGCCGACATCAGGCGGAGAACGCAGCGGTCGCCGTCGGCGTGTGTGAGGCGTTAGCCGAGGCCGGTCTCGGCCTCACGCCTGAAGCCATTCAGGAAGGCATCGCTAAGGTGCGGTGGCCGGCGCGGATGGAGATGTTGCCGGGGGAGCCCCCCACCGTGATCGACGGGGCGCACAACCCGTATTCAATGCGGTGCTTTCGTGAGGCATTGCGGGAGCGCTTCCCCGAATCGGACGTCGTGCTGGTGTTCGGCGCGAATCGGTCGAAGGACCTCGATGGAATGGTCGCGGAGGTCGCGCCGTTGGCCTGGCGCGTCCTCGCGGCGCAGTCGCGGCATCCCAAATCGGCCCCGGCGCGTGCTATTCTGGCGGCGTTCTCCCGGTGCGGCGTGGAAGCCGAGGAGGCGGATGGCGTCGCCGGCGCGATGGACGCCGCCCGCCGGCTCGCCCGCCCCGGAGACGTAATCGCGGTGACGGGCTCGCTGTTCGCTGCCGCGGAGGCCCGGGAGCGCGTGCTGGGGATCAGCCCCGAGGTCTATATGACGGGGAAGCCCTTACCCTAACCCGCTCCCTGAGGGAGAGGGCCTAAGAGGGGAGAACGTGCGGGAACGGGACGAAGAACGGCGGGTCGTGGTGACCGGGCTGGGCGCGTTGACGCCGGCCGGGCTCGGCGTGCCCGCGACGTGGGAGGCGCTGAAAGCGGGGCGCTCCGGCATCGCCCGCCTCACGCTGTGCGACCCCACGGGGTACTCCTGCACCGTCGGCGGTGAGGTGACGGGCTACAAGGCGTCGGACTACCTCGACTCGAAGACCGCCCGGCGCATGGCGCGGTTCGTGCAATTCGCTATCGTCGCGGCGCGCGAGGCGGTCGAGCACGCCGGCCTCGACCTCGGCGCCGAAGACCTCGACCGCATCGGGGTCGTGCTCGGCAACGGCAACGGCGGCTATCCCGAGATCGAGGAGGGCGCGCGGACCCTTGTGGCGAAGGGCGGCATGCGGATGAGCCCGTTCTTCTTCCCGATGACACTGCCCAATATCGCCGCCGCCCAAGTCAGCCTTACGTATGGCCTGCGGGGCCCCAGTGCGACGATCGTGACCGCCTGCGCCGCGGGGACGCAGGCCATCGGCGAGGCCGCCGAGATGGTCCGGCGTGGCGCGGCGGATGTCGTCGTCACCGGTGGCGTCGAGGCGGGCATCAGCCAGCTCGGTCTTGGCGGCTTCGCCGTCATGCGGGCGCTCTCGACGACATTCAACGACGAACCGGCGCGGGCAAGCCGTCCCTTCGATGCGCGGAGAGACGGCTTCGTACCGGCGGAAGGCGCAGGGGTCCTCGTGCTCGAAAGCCTGGCTCACGCCCGCGAGCGCGGCGCGGAACCCCTCGTCGAGGTCGCTGGCTACGGCGCTACGTCGGACGCCTATCACGTCGTCCATCCTGACGAAGACGGCTCGGGCGCGATGCGCGCCATGCGGATCGCGATCGCCGACGCCGGCCTCGCGCCCCACGAGATCGACTACATCAACGCGCACGGCACCTCGACGCCGCTAAACGACCGCATCGAAACACTGGCGATCAAGCGGCTCTTCGGCGAGGCGGCCCACGGCGTCGCGGTGAGCTCGACGAAGTCCATGCTGGGACACGCCCTCGGCGGCGCGGGCGGTATGGAGGCGGTCGCGACGGTGATGACCATCGTCGACGGGGTCATGCATCCGACGATCAATCAGGAAGAGTCGGACCCTGACTGCGACCTAGACTACGTGCCGAACCAGGCGCGCCCGCGGGACGTGCGGGCCGCGATGACGAACAGCTTCGGATTCGGCGGGCAGAACGCCTGCGTCGTGATGACCCGGCCGGACTAGGGCGGCTAGCTTGTGGCCGCTTCGAGCGGCTCGATCTTGCCGGGGAGCATGCCTTCCAGGATGCGTTCCATGGCCATGCTGTGGCTGCACGCGTCGTGGGTCGAGAAGTAGTCGCAGGTACAGCGGAAAACGCCTTCACGGAAACCGATCTCGTGGGTGCGATGTTCGCCGGCAAACCGGAGGGTGAATCGGCTGAAGCTTATCCTCTCCCGCTCGCGCGCGTAACGCTTCGCCTTTTCGACCTTTCCGATCAGGCTGGAATCCATCGTCGTTGCACCTCCGTGCGGCCCGCCGCGCCCACGATTCTATATCGTGGCGGTGCGGGGGTCAACGAGCGGCGCGTGGGCTTCCGGCGGCGGCCCAACAGAAGTAAATGGGGCGCAAACCGCTTTGACATTTTCTTCACAATCTCATATAGTCGCATTTCAACCTCCGGCCCCACTTCCGGCGGTTCCTTGAGAACGTGCGGGGCGGCTGGGGGTCGGGCGGCGGGTGTCCATAGGCCGCGGTGAGGCGGCGAGTGGACAGGCGGCCCGCGCCGGAGATCCTGGGTCTTAAGAGGATGGGAAGTGGTGCAGTCTAGGGAGCGTAAAGAGGCGATCGAGTTCGTTCTCCACTCGACGAAGGAGCACGACGTCAAGTTCATTCGCCTCTGGTTCACCGACATCCTGGGCGGCCTCAAGGGCTTCGCCATCACCGCCGAGGAGCTGCGCGAGGCGTTGGAGCGCGGCAAGCCGTTCGACGGCTCGTCGATCGAAGGCTACGCCCGTTCCGACCCGGACGGCGGCGACCGGTGGGACCCCGCCGAGAGCGACCTGATCGCCCTTCCCGACCCGACGACGTTCACCCTGCTCCCGTGGCGGCCTCGCCAGAACGCGGTCGCGAAGATGTTCTGCGACGTGCTTATGCCGGACGGCGAACCATTCGGGGGGGACCCCCGGCAGGTGCTCCAGCGCAACCTGCGCCGGGCGTCGGACTTGGGCTATACCTACTACATCGGACTGGAGATCGAGTACTTCTACTTCAAGGACAACGAATCGACGCAGGTACTCGACCATAGCGGCTACTTCGATCAAACGTCGCTGGACGTGGGGTCGGAGTTGCGCCGCGAGACCGTGCTCACGTTGGAGCAGATGGGCCTGCCGGTGGAGTACAGCCACCACGAAGTGGCGCCCAGCCAACACGAGATTGACCTGCGCTACGGCGACGCGCTCACGATGGCCGACGCGGTGATGACCTACCGGCTGGCGGTGAAGGAAGTCGCCACCAGCCGTGGGGTTTATGCCACGTTCATGCCGAAGCCCATCAACGGGGTGAACGGCAGCGGGATGCATGTCTCGCAATCGCTGTTCCGCGGCGAGGCGAACGCCTTCTTTGGAAAGGACGACGACTACCACCTGTCGGACTTGGCCAGGCACTTCGTTGCGGGTCAGCTAGCCCACGCCCGCGAGATATCCGTGGTGACGAACCAGTGGGTGAACTCGTACAAGCGCCTCGTGCCCGGGTTCGAGGCCCCGGTCAATCTGACCTGGGCGCAGCGCAGCCGCTCCGATCTGGTGCGGATCCCCGACTACCGCCCGGGCCGTGGGGAGAGTACGCGCGTCGAGTACCGCGCGCCGGACTCGGCGGCCAATCCCTACCTTACCTTCAGCTTGCTGCTCGCCGCTGGGCTCGATGGGGTGGAGCGCGAGTTGGAGTTACCCCCGCCTTCCGACCACGCCGCCGGCCAAGGCGGCCCCGTGGAGTCGCTCCCCAGCAACCTCATGGATGCCGTCGACGCCGCCTCGGATAGCGCCCTCGTGCGCCAGGCATTGGGCGATCACGTGTTCGAAAGTTTTCTCCGCAACAAGCAAACCGAATGGGAGGAGTACCGCGGCCGCGTCCACGAGTATGAGCGCCGCAGGTACTTGCCCGTTCTTTAGATGGGACGATAGGGGCCGGCCATGGGAAAGTTGACCAACGAGCAAAAGGACGCGCGCGACCGCGGTCTGCTCTACGATCCCCGTTTCGAGCATGACGCCTGTGGCGTCGGTTTCGTGGCCGACGTAAGCGGACGCCAGAGCCACGCCACGCTCCGCAAGGGCATCGAGTCGGTGTGCAACGTCACCCACCGTGGCGCGGTGTCCGCCGACGCCAAGACCGGCGACGGCGCGGGCGTGATGACGCAAATCCCGCGCGCCTTCTTCCGCCGCGAGATCGCCAGACTGGGGCGGAGCCTCGACGTCGAGGACCTTGCGGTCGGCATGATCTTCCTTCCCGGGGGGAACGACGCGGCGCGGGACAAGTCCATCGCGCTCATCGACGAGGTAGCCCAAACACACGGCTTCGAACACCTGGGCTGGCGGCGCGTTCCCGTCGATCGTTCTGCCTTGGGCGAAACGGCTGCCGAGACCGAGCCCGACATCCGGCAGGTCATGCTCGGCAGGGCCGACGCCGGCGACGATGCCGACTTCGGCCGGCGGCTCTACCTGGCGCGCAAAGAGATAGAGACGCGCGCCGCCGAGGCCGGTCTGGAGGACCTGTACATCGTCTCGTTCTCCCACAAGACACTCATCTACAAAGGGCTGCTCGTCGCGCCGCAGCTGAGCCACTACTACCAGGACCTGGAAGACCCCGACTTCGAGACGGCCATCGCGCTCTTCCACCAACGCTATAGCACCAACACGTTCCCCAACTGGTTCCTGGCGCAGCCGTTCCGCTATCTGGCGCACAACGGCGAGATCAACACGCTGTGGGGGAACTACAACTGGATGCGCGCCCGCGAGCCCGAGCTCGAAAGCAGCGTTTGGGGCGACAAGATCGGGAAGCTCGTCCCCGTCATCGATGCCACGGGCAGCGACTCCGCGCAGTTGGACAACGTCGCCGAGCTCTACGCCCAGTCGGGGCGCGACATCCTGCACACCATGATGATGCTCATGCCCGAGGCGTGGGAGAACATGCCCCACATGAAGCAGAGGTGGCGCGATTTCTATCAGTATCACGCCTGCCTGCAGGAGCCGTGGGACGGCCCGGCCGCAATCGCCTTCACCGACGGCGACATCGCCGGCGCGACGCTCGACCGGAACGGCCTGCGCCCCGCCCGCTACAAGTACACCGACGATGGCATCGTGGTGATGGGGTCGGAAGTCGGCGTGCTCGAGTTGAATGATGCACGAGTCATCGAGAAGGGTCGGCTCGGTCCGGGGCAGATGATCGCCGTCGACACCAAGAACCGGCGCTTCCTTTCCAACGAGCAGATCAAGGACGAGGTCACCTCGCGCCAGTCCTACGGCAAACTCGCGCGCCGCATGGTGAGCCTGGGCGCGGTTCCGGAGGTGAGCCAGAACGGTGGTCGGCCCGGCGACCTCGACCTGTTCCAGAAGCAGCGGGCGTTCGGTTATACGCTGGAAGACCTGTCGTTTGTCATCAAGGCGATGGTTCTCGAATCGAAAGACCCCATCTTCTCGATGGGCGACGACACGGCGCTGAGCGTGCTCGCGACGATGCCGCGCTTGCTCTACAGCTTCTTCAAACAGCGGTTCGCGCAGGTGACCAACCCGCCGATCGACTCGCTCCGCGAGGAGCTGGTGATGGCGCTCGACACCTATCTGGGCGCGCGGCACAGCGTTCTTGAGCCCGGTATCGGCAAGCACGGCAATCTGATCCATCAAAGCTCCCCCATCCTCTTCAACGAAGAGCTCGCCGCCGTCCGCGACCGGACGGAGACGGCGTTCAAGTCGGTCACGCTCGACGCGGTGTTCGAAGCGTCGCGCGGCGGCGCGGGGCTGGAGCAGGCCATCGACGCCCTGTGCGAAGACGCCTCGGCCGCCATCGACGACGGCGCGGCTATCCTCGTCGTCAGCGACCGCAAGTGCGACGCCGCACACGCCCCGATTCCGATGCTGCTGGCCGTGGGCTCACTTCACCAGCATCTGATACGCCAGGGGAAGCGGATGCGCGCCAGCCTCATCGCCGAGTCCGCCGAACCCCGCGAAGTGCATCACTTCGCGTGCCTGTTGGGCTACGGCGCCAGCGCGATCAACCCCTACCTTGGGCTCGAGACCCTCGCCGAGCTTATCGAGGAGGGCGACATCAACGACATGAGCCTGGACGAGGCCAAGGCGAGCTACCGCAAGGCGCTCAACGGCGGCATCCTCAAGATCATGTCCAAGATGGGTATCAGCACCGTCACCGGCTACCACGGCGCGCAGATATTCGAGGCCATCGGCCTCTCGGAGGCGCTTATCGAGAAGTGCTTCACCGGCACCACGTCGTGGATCGGCGGGCTCACGCTGGAGGACTTGGGCGAGGACGTGATCGCCAAACACGAGCGAGGCTTCGCCCCCACCAAATTCCACAAGCTCGACGACGTGGGGTACTACCGGTTCCGCCACGACGGTGAGCGCCATACCAACAGCCCGCAGATGGTCCGCGCGCTCCACGCCGCGGTCAAGTCGAACAGCTACGAAGACTACAAGGTCTTCTCTGACCTCGTGCAAGACCACGCGCCCATGGATATCCGGGACCTGCTCAAGTTCAAGCCGCGCGGCCCCGCCGTTCCCTTGGAAGAGGTCGAGCCGGCCGAAGCCATCATGAAGCGCTTCAACGGCGCGGCGATGTCGCTCGGCGCGCTGAGCCCGGAGGCCCACGTCACCCTTGCGACGGCGCTCAATATGATCGGCGGCAAGAGCGACACGGGGGAAGGCGGCGACGAACCGGCGCGCTATTGGCCCGCCGAGAGCGGCCCCTCGCCCCACAGCCGCATCAAGCAGATAGCCTCGGGCCGCTTCGGCGTGACCGCGGAGTATCTGGCTTCCGGCGACGAGATCGAGATCAAGATGGCGCAGGGGTCGAAGCCCGGCGAAGGCGGCCAGCTTCCCGGCCACAAGGTCATGGAGCACATCGCACGGCTGCGGCATTCGAAGCCGGGTACGCCGCTGATCTCGCCGCCCCCGCATCACGACATCTATAGCATCGAAGACCTCGCGCAGCTTATCTACGACCTCAAGATGGTGAATCCGCGCGCCAGGGTCACGGTGAAGCTTGTCTCCGAGGCCGGCGTGGGCACCATCGCCGCTGGCGTCGCCAAGGGCTATGCCGACAACATCTTGATCAGCGGCGACTCCGGCGGCACCGGCGCCTCGCCGCTCAGCTCGATCAAGAACGCCGGGAGCTCCTGGGAGCTCGGCCTTGCCGAGACCCAACAGGTTCTCGTCCTCAACGACCTGCGGGGCCGCGTGCTGCTCCGGACGGACGGCGGCCTCAAGACGGCCCGCGACTTGGTCGTCGCCGCGATCCTGGGCGCGGAGGAGTACAACTTCGGCACGGCGGCGCTTATCGCCATCGGCTGCAAGATGGCGCGCCAGTGCCACCTCAACACCTGCCCCGTCGGCGTCGCCACCCAGAAAGAGGAACTCCGGCAAAAGTTCTTCGGTACCCCCGAGATGGCGGTGATCTACTTCACCCACGTCGCCATGGAGACGCGTGAGGTCTTGGCCAGCATAGGAGTCCGCTCCATCGATGAGATCATCGGGCGCACCGAGCTCCTCGAACCGATCGAGTCGGACAATCCGCGCATCCAGCAGCTCAACCTATCGCGCGTGCTCGCCGACCCCGACCCCTCCGGCGTGAAGCCGCGCAAGCGGGTACAGCCGCGGAACGACCGCCCCAACAACGTGCCGCTCGACGACGAGATCCTCGTAGCGCTCGCCGATGCGATCAATGGCGGGGAGCCTATCACTCTCGACTACCCAGTGTGCAACGCGGACCGCACCGTAGGCGCGCGCGTCGCGGGCGCCATCGCGACGAAGTACCGGACCTCGACCCTGGACCGGCACATCGGCGAGCTAAGGTTCAAGGGCAGCGCCGGCCAGAGTTTCGGGGCGTTCTGCTCCGGCGGCCTCCGGCTGGTGCTCGAAGGCGAAGCGAACGACTACGTTGGCAAGGGTATGGCCGGTGGCGAGATCATCATCAAGCCGCCGGAGAACGCCCGCTTCACGCCGCACAAGAACATCATCATCGGCAACACCGTCCTCTACGGCGCGACGGGCGGACGCCTGTTCGCGGCAGGCCGCGCCGGCGAGCGCTTCGCGGTGCGAAACAGCGGCGCGACGGCGGTGATCGAAGGCGCCGGCGATCATTGCTGCGAGTACATGACGGCCGGGCTCGTCGTCGTGCTCGGAGAAACGGGCCGCAACTTCGGCGCCGGCATGTCGGAAGGCGTGGCCTACGTCCTCGACGAGGACGAGCAGTTCCCCACGCGATACAACACGGAAATGATCACCCTCGAACGCGTGCGCCGCGTCGAGGACGCCGAGCTCCTGCGGTCGCTGATCGAGGAGCACCAGAAAGAGACCGGCAGCCAGAGGGCCGGCGAGATACTCGGCGAGTGGGAGCAGTACCGGCGTTCGTTCTGGAAGGTCGTGCCGAAGACGGCCCACGACAACAACCATGCCGCCGCGGCGCCGGGCAGCGACGTGCGCAAGATGCCTGTCGGGGCCCGCTAGGCGTCCCCGCGCCCGCCGACCGAAGAGAGGAAATATGAAAGCGACCTACATCACCGAGTTCGGCGGCCCCGAAGTCCTCACCTACGGCGACGTCGCCGATCCCGAGATCGGGGCCGGTGACGTGTTGGTCCGTGTGAAGGCGACCGCCCTGAACCACCTCGACGTCTGGCGCCGCGCCGGTCAGCGTGGCACTACGTCCACCCTCGACGAGCCGTTCATCCTCGGCTGCGACATCGCCGGCGAGATTGCGGCAACGGGCGCGAACGCCACCGGTTTTTCCCCCGGCGACCGCGTGGTGGTGAATCCGGGGGTCATCCCCCCCGAGGACCACAAGATCTACGCGGGGCGCGAGACCATGTCTCCCCGCTACGCCATGATCGGCGCTGCGCGCAACGGCGGCTACGCCCAGTACGTCCAGGTGCCCGCCGAGAACGCGCACGCGGTGACCCGCGAGGGCTCTTGGGAGGAGCTCGCGGCCCTTCCCCTCACCATGCTCACCGCCTGGCACATGCTCATCGGCCTCACCAAGCTCAAGGCGGGCGAGACGGTGCTGATCCAGGCCGTCGGCTCCGGAGTCGGCACGGCGGCGCTGCAGATCGCGAAGCTCGTCGGCGCGACTACCATCGTCACCGCCAGCATGGACTCGAAGTTGGACCGCGCCAAGAAGATGGGCGCCGATCATCTCATCAACTACCAAGAGAAGGACTTCGCCGCCGAGGTGAAGGAGATCACCGGCGGTCAAGGCGTGGACGTCGTGTTCGACCACATCGGCGCGTCGACATTCGCCGGCAACGTCCGCAGCCTGGCGATGGGCGGACGCTACGTAAATTGCGGCGTCACCAGCGGCCACAAGGCCGAGCTGCACATCGGTCAGCTTTTCACCAAGCAGATCACGCTCCACGGCTCCTTCATGGGGACCAACGACGACATGCGGCACGTCATGCGCCTGGTGAATCAGGGCAAGCTCCACGGCGTCGTCGACCAGGTCTTTCCGCTCGAAGAGGCCCGCAAGGCCCACGAGGCGATGGAGGACCGCAACGTCTTCGGCAAGCTGGTTCTCCAAGTCCCTTAGCCGCATTCGACCGGAGTGAAGGCGTTGAGTCGGCGCGTCGCGTAGACGGGCGGGCCGGAAAGGCGGGCGGGTTTGAGCGACGGGAAGGCGTTAGCGGACCGCGTCATCGGGAACGTCGAGCGAGTGATCGTCGGCAAGCGGCGTGAAGTCGAGCTATCGCTGATCGCCCTCATCTGCCGGGGACACGCGCTCATCGAGGATATCCCTGGCGTGGGCAAGACGACCCTCGCCAAGACCCTGGCCCGCTCCCTGGGCTGCACCTTCAAGCGCATCCAGTTCACTCCCGACCTGCTGCCCGCCGACATCACCGGCGTCTCCATCTACAACCAGGCCAACGGCACGTTCGAGTTCCGCGAGGGGCCGATCGTGGCGCAGGTCGTCCTCGCCGACGAGATCAACCGCGCCACGCCCAAGACGCAGTCCGCTCTCCTCGAGGCCATGGAGGAGCGTCAAATCACCGCCGACGGCGTCACCCACATGATGCCCGATCCGTTCCTGGTGCTGGCGACACAGAACCCCATCGAGTACGAGGGCACGTTCCCGCTCCCCGAGGCGCAGCTCGACCGCTTCCTGCTCCGCATCACACTCGGCTACCCGACCCGGAGCGAGGAGGTCGCGATCATCGAGATGCAACAGACGGAGCACCCCGTCGATTCCGTGGCCGAGGTGGTATCCGTGGACGAAGTAGCCCAGTTGCAGGCGGCGGCGCGCGAGGTCTATGTCGACAGGCTGATTAAGGAATACGTCGTGAGCTTGAGCGACGCCACCCGCCGGCACGAGGCCATCTACCTGGGGGCCTCCCCGCGGGGCTCCCTCGGGCTCTTCCGCGCCGCGCAGGCAAAGGCGCTTTTGGAAGGCCGGGACTATACGATGCCCGACGATGTGAAGGGCCTCGCCGAGGCGGTGCTGGCCCACCGGCTGATCGTCAATCCGGCGTCGCGGATGAAGGACATCACTGGTTCGACGATCCTCGCCGACGTCCTCGACCGCGTGCCGGTGCCGGGCGCGAGGCCGCGGGACCGCGCCCAGAATTAACCGCGGCGCCGCGGCATTGACCCGCCGCCCGCCACGGCTACACTACACCCTCGCACATCTCGAACTCGGAAGGGAGCGCGCGCGCATGGGCTTTGGCGTCATCGAAATCGATCATGGATGGATGGGCTATGTGTACTCCGAACGGGGCCTGTCGCGGCTCACGCTGCCCTGCGATAGCCGCCAAGAGGCGTTCGATGAACTGGGCGCGGACGTGTTCGCAGCCGGCGGCGTGGAAGACGCCGCCGCCGTCGGCCTGCTCACCGCCTTTCTCAAAGCCTACTTCGACGGCCGCCCCGCCAACGCCGCGCCCTTCACGCTCGACTTGGCCGGTTACACCGAGTTCCAGACCCAGGTGCTTGAGCGCGTGCGCGACATACCGCGCGGCGAGGTGCTCAGCTATGGGCAGGTCGCTGCCGAGGTGGGGCGTCCCGCCGCGGCGCGCGCCGTCGGCGCCACGATGGCGGCCAACCCCGTCTGTGTGATCATCCCCTGCCACCGTGTCGTCGCTGCCGACGGCGGGCTCGGCGGCTACGGCGGCGGCTTATCCATGAAGCGCCGTATGCTGGAGATGGAGGGCGCGCTGCCCCCGGGCTGACCCGCCCCTTCCCCTACTCCAAGGGCTCGTCGGGGTCCCAGGGGCCGGTGAGTTCGGCGAGGAGGGCGAGGCTCTCTGCCTCGCGGTTGTCGGGGACCATGACCCGTACCGGTGTGACGCCTGACCCAGCGTAGACCGCGAGCGTCGCGGTGCGCACGTGTGCCGGGATGCCGTTGTTCCGCAGGAGCTGGGCGATCACTTCGCCCATAGGCTCGTTCGGCGCGGTTGTGACGGTGGTCCAGTCCATCTATCCGCCTCCTTCGCCGCCGTGTCGGACGGCGGTGGGATGTTCGAGCTGCCGCGCCGCCTCCGCCCAACCGGGGCGGGCGTCGCCGCTCGACCACTCGGTGAAGGCGCCGAACTCCACCCACGCATCGAAGCGTTGGATGGCCTCGGCGTGGGCCTCGCCCGTGAGGAACGGGAGCATCGATTCGCGGTCCCGCCACACCGTCAGCGTGCGGAAGCGCCGCGTAAAGAACCGCGCGGTAAGCGCATACCTGATGAGTCCGGGAGTCCGGTCGAGTTGTTCGGCGATACGATAGTTGAGCTTGATGAAGGGGAAGATCTCGCGGTAGCGGTTGAGGCGCAGCACCGTCGCGACGCAGAAGAACTCGTGCCCCGGCTCCTCTCCGCCGACCTCGACCCAACGCATGCCCTAGACCAGCCGGACGGCGCGCTCGCCGACCAGGGCCGTGAGGCGTTGGAGCAGCAAGTCGTCGCAGGTGACGGTGAGCGGCATTTCGAGTTCGCTGCGGCGACCTCGGCTGGCCACGTAGAGGCGCACGGGGCTCTTGCCGCTGTGCGACTTGAGGGTCTCGAGGAGCGCGTTGAAGCGGGCGAGGTCGGCGCGCTCGTCGTCGGTCTCTTCCAGCGTGACTTGCAGGGTACGGACAATGGCCGGCAACGGCGCGGGCGCATCGGGCTCGGCGACGGATGGCGGTTCGGCCATCGGCGCGGGCGGCTCGGGGCTGGCGGCCGGCCCCGCGAAGGACTCGCCGTCGAGGACAACGGGCGGTGGCTCGGCGGGAGGGGGCTCGGGCTGCCCCCCATTGACCCCCTCTCCCGGAAGGCGCTCGGTCGGCGCCTCTCTTACCCCCTCTCCCTGAGGGGGAGGGTTGGGGTCAGGGCCGGGGTGGGCGGGTGAGCTCTCTTCGCGCTCGGTGGGGGACTCGCCGGCGCGGCGCGCTACGTCCTCTGCCGCGCGCACAACGTCGAAGGGGGCCTCCTCAATGGGCGCTGGAGGCTCGTCCCCCGGCTCGTCGTCCCGTGGACGGCCCGCGTAGCGGCCGCGGGCCGCTTCGAAGCTTTCGGCGGTGTCGCACGACATCGAGGCGCGGTCCTCCCGCACCCGGACCTTGCCCGAGGCGACGATCATCTCGTCCATCTCCCAAAGGTGCGCCGTCTTTTCGTAGACGTTGGGCCAGACGGCGACCTCTAGGCTTCCTTGGAAATCTTCCACTAGGGCGATGGCGAAGGGACGGTTGTCGCGCCGCGTGGTCATCATGCGCACCGACGTGACCCGGCCCGCGATAGTGATCGTCTCGCCCTCCATTTCGTTGTCGACTTGCCGTGAGGGGGTGACGACCGACGAGCCCAGCGCCCGGTAGATGTCGAGCAGCGGGTCCTCGCTGAGCGCGACGCCGAGCCCCTCGCGCTCCCACTCGGCGCATTGCCGCTTGCCAATCTGGTCGCCTTCAAGCTCGATGGTGGGTATCGGGATGGCGACCTCGTCGCCGAAGAGGTCGAACATGGTGGACTGGCCCTCGTCGCGTATGCGGGCCTGCTCGTTGGCGATGGAGATGATGCGGTCGAGGCTATCGAGGAGCGCGCCTCGCCCGCCGAAGCGGTCGAGCGCGCCAACCTTGATGAGCGACTCGACGGTGCGGCGGTTGAGGCAGCGGGCCGGCGCGCGGCGGCAGAAGTCGGCGATGTCGACGAAGGCGCCGTGCTCGCGCTGCTCCTCGACCAGCGGGGCCACGGCGGACTCGCCCACGTTCTTCACCGCGGCGAGGCCGTAGCGGATCGCGGGGCGGCCTCCCTCGTCGCGCTGGATGGAGAAGCCGGTGCTCGGCTGGCTGATATCAGGAGGGAGGACGTCGATTTCTAGGCGGCGGCATTCGGCTATGGTGGTTGTTACTTTCTCGGTGTCCTTGAAGCAGGTTAGCAATGCTGCCATATATTCAACGCCGTAGTTGGCCTTAAAATAGGCGGTCCAGTAGGCAATTAGGGCATAACTGACGCTATGGGCCTTGTTAAAGGCGTATCCGGCGAAGGGTTCGATGAGTTCCCACACTTGGTTGGCTAGGGCGTTGTCGTAGCCTTGGGCTTGGGCGCCTTTGAGGAAGTTGGACTGTTCTTCCTGCATGAGGGCGGCGATCTTCTTGCCCATGGCTTTGCGGACGATGTCGGCTTGGCCGAGGGTGTAGCCGGCGAATTGCTGGAGGATGAGGAGGACCTGGTCTTGGTAGACGATGATGCCGTAGGTCTCTTCGAGGACGTCTTCGAGGATGGGGTGGGGGTATTGGACGGCGCGCTTGCCGCGCTTGGAGTCGATGAAGTTGGGGATCTGCTCGATGGGGCCGGGGCGGTAGAGGGCGATCATGGCGGAGAGATCGCCGAGGGACGAGGGCTTGAGCTCCTTGATGTAGCGGCGCATGCCGGTGCTTTCGAGCTGGAAGATGCCGGTGGTCTCGCCGGAGGCTAGGAGGGCGAAGGTGGCCTCGTCCTCCAGGGTGAGGCCGTGGAGATCGATCTCCTCGCCGCGGGCGTCCTTGATGAAGGCGATGGCGCGCTGGAGGATCTGGAGGTTGACGAGGCCGAGGAAGTCCATCTTGAGGAGGCCGAGCCTGGCGATGTCGTCCATGGCGAACTGGGTGATGGCGATGCCGCCCTCGGTGCCGTCCTTGGGGCGGGCGAGGGGGACGTAGTCGATGAGGGGTTCGTCGGCGATGACGACGCCGGCGGCGTGGGTGCCGTAGCTGCGGCTGACGCCCTCGAGGTTTCTGCCTGTTTCGACAAGTTTGCGCACCCGGTCGTCTTCCTCGTACCGGGTGCGGAATTCGTCGATGTTCTCGATTGCGAGGTCGATGCTCCAGCTCATTATTTCGCCTTTTTCGCCCTTGCGGTAGCCGGGGGGAATAAGGCGGGCGAGGCTGTCGACCTCGCCGTAGGGCATGCCGAGGACGCGGCCGGTGTCGCGGAGGGCGGCCTTGGCGCCGAGGGTGCCGAAGGTGATGATCTGGGCGACGCGGTCGGCGCCGTAGCGGCGGACGACGTAGTCGATGACCTCGTCGCGGCGGTCGTCCTGGAAGTCCATGTCGATATCGGGCATTTCCTTGCGCTCGATGTTGAGGAAGCGCTCGAAGACGAGGCGGTAGCGCATGGGGTCGATGTTGGTGACGCCGAGGGTGTAGAGGACGAGGCTGGCGGCGGCGCTGCCGCGGACACCGTAGAGGATGCCGCTGTTGCGGGTGAAGTCGAGGATGTCCCAGACGACGAGGAAGTAGTCGGGGAAGTTCGTCTTGCGGATCACGTCGAGCTCGTAGGCGAGGCGGCGTTCGAGCTCGTCGGTGACGTTGGGGTAGCGGCGGGCGAGGCCCTCGCGGCAGAGGCCGGAGAGGTACTCGAAGGCGTCGCCGCCGCCGGGGACGGGGTAGCGGGGCAGGTGCGCCGTGGAGAAGTCGATGGAGACGTCGCAGGCGTCGGCGATGCGGCGCGTCGTCTCGATGGCCTCGGGGAGGTCGCGGAAGAGCTCGGCCATCTCGTCGCCGTCCTTTAGGAAGTAGGAGGCGTCGGACATCTTCAGACGGTCCTCTTGGTCGACGGTGGTGTTGGTCTGGATGGCGAGGAGGACGTCCTGGGTGGCGTGCTCGTGGCCGTGGACGTAGTGGACGTCGTTGGTGGCGACGATGGGGATGTCGAGGGCGCGGCTCATCTCGACGAGCTTGACGTTGACCTGGTCGAGCTCGGGCATGTTGCCGTGGCGCTGGAGCTCGAGGTAGAAGCCGGCCATGCGCTCCTTGAACCACAGGGCGGCGTTGCGGGCGTCGTCGTCGCGGCCGTCGCGGAGGAAGCGGGGGATCTCGCCGTTGAGGCAGCCGGAGAAGGCGATCACGCCCTCGCCGTGCTCCTCCAAGAGCTCGCGGTCGATGCGGGGCTTGTAGTAGTAGCCCTCGAGCTGGGCCTTGGTGGCGAGGTTGAGCAGGTTGCGGTAGCCGGTCTGGTCCTTGGCGAGCAGGGTGAGGTGGTAGGGCTTCTTGGCGTCGGACAGGCGGTCGCGGCGGCTGGCGGTGGCGAGGTAGGCCTCCATGCCGATGATGGGCTTGATGTCGGCGGCGCGGGCCTTGCGGTAGAACTCGACGATGGCGTGGAGGACGCCGTGGTCGGTGAGGCCGATGGAGTCCATGCCGAGGGCCTGGGCCCGCTCGATGAGCTGATCGATGCGGCAGAGGCCGTCGAGCAGGCTGTACTCGCTGTGGAGGTGGAGGTGGGTGAACGGCGTGGGCACGTTCGCGGGGGCCTCGGGGGGAGTGAGGGGGCATTCTAACATGTGGTGGGGTGTGGATGGTGGGCGGCGGAGCCGCCGGTTGCTCTGCGCGCCTGACGGCGCGCCCCTCTCTCAGTCTCTCCCAGGGGGAGAGAGGTTTAAGGAGAGGTTTGAGAGGTGGATGGCCGTCCGGCCTCTCCCAGGGGTCCGGCCTCTCCCCCTTAGGGGGAGATTGAGAGAGGGCTGCGGAGCGATAGCGATCGCGTGCAGTCTTCTCTTGGGGTGGTGGTGGTTGTGGGGGTGGGGCGCCCAGAGGGCGCCTGCGCGCCTGACGGCGCGCCCCTCTCTCAGTCTCTCCCAGGGGGAGATGAGGTTTGAGAGGTGGACGCCCCCTCCGGTCTCTCCCAGGGGTCCGGCCTCTCCCCCTTTGGGGGAGATTGAGAGAGGGCTGCGGAGCGATAGCGATCGCGTGCAGTCTTCTCTTGGGGTGGTGGTGGTTGATGGTGGGCGGCTGCGCCGCTCTCTCTCTGCGCGCCTGACGGCGCGCCCCTCTCTCAGTCTCTCCCGGGGGGAGAGAGGTTTAAGGAGAGGTTTGAGAGGTGGACGCCCCTCCGGGCTCTCCTCCCCGTGGCTGCGCAGCGATAGCGGACGCACGCGCTAGGGATCGTTGGGGAGTTTGGTGAGGATGTAGTCGGCGGCGGCGTGTGGGTCTTCTAGGAGTTCGGTGTTCCAGAGGCGTAGGACTTGGTAGCCGTTGGCGTTGAGCCAGGCGGTGCGTCTGGCCTCGTAGGGGGTTGGGTCCTGGTGCTGACCGCCGTCGAGTTCGATGATCAGGCGTTGGGTGGGGCAGAGGAAGTCGACGATGTAGCGGCCGAGGGGGACTTGGCGGCGGAATTTGTGGCCGCCGAGCCGCCGGGCGCGGAGGAGGGCCCAGAGGGCGCGTTCGGCGGCGGTCGAGTGGCTGCGGAGGTCGCGGGCGCGGGTTGTTAGGGTGGTCATGGGGGGATTGTAGGGTTGGGGGGAAGGGGCGGGTGTCGCAGCCCTCTCTCAGTCTCTCCCGGGGGGAGAGAGGTTTGAGGTTGGGCGCCTGGTGGCGCCGCTCTCTCTGCGCGCCTGACGGCGCGCCCCTCTCTCAGTCTCTCCCAGGGGGAGAGAGGTTTAAGAGGTGGACGCCCCTCTCTCAGTCTCTCCCGGGGGGAGAGAGGTTTGAGGTTGGGCGCCTGGCGGCGCCGCTCTCTCTGCGCGCCTGACGGCGCGCCCCTCTCTCAGTCTCTCCCGGGGGGAGAGAGGTTTAAGAGGTGGACGCCGCTCCCGTTGACTCCCGTTGACTTCTTGTGCTACTCTTATGTCGTCTCGCACGCGCGGGGTCATATTGTCTTATGCCTTTGGCATCCCTACATAACCCACGGACCATCGTGACCCCCGCTTTCTTTTATTCCGCGCCCGCTCGCTCTTATGGAGAGAATGCGAATGCGGGCCGCGTACGGGTTGACACTTACGCTCAGGAGCCGATAATGGATTGTGTGGGGCAGCGTACGCGCTCCGCTCATTTCTCCTTCTCTCCGACCGCTTGACACTTCAGATAACCTGAGTAACCGTAAGACCAGTCATTTCTTTATGTCGTTTTCACCGATTCCATACGTAGGCTCGCTCCCGACGCGGACATGTTCGCATGATGCCGCGCGAAAATTTGGGCGAAGTCAACAAAAAGGAGGTTGCGATGGCTCCACGATGCCGCGGGAAGCCAGCTACTTGGACCGACGGGTAAGCGCTCAGGCGCACGGGCCAGGATGGGCCCTCGCGGCTTCTTTCTCTTTGAAGCAACCTGAGTCACACTACGAAAGGAGCAAGGGTGTTCATGAAACACACAATCTCCCGATTCTTTAGATTCTTCTTGGTCGCCGCTCTCGTGGCGGCCATGGCTGGTTCTCTCCTCCCCACCAAGGCGCTGGGCCAGACGGTGACTGGTGAAGTCACAGTTGTGCCAAGCAACAACCGCGCGGGCGCGGTGGCGGAGTTTGTCATCACGATAGCGGATGCCGACATTGACGCGAACGCGCAGAAGGTCAAGCTGACGTTCTCGAATGCGTCGATCCCCTCGACCATCGACCGCACCGACATCAGTGTGGTCGGCGCCGCGGCCGCTGAACTGCTGACGGTCGCGCCGACGGTTTCGGGCAAGAACCTCGAGTTCTTCACGCCGGTCGCAAACCCGACCCAGGTCACGATCTCCAGCACGGCGGGCATCGCCCACGGGAACACCCCGGGCATGGCGACGATCACGGTGAACGGGGAGAAGAGCACCCCGTACGCGATCAACCAGTACCTGAGCGGTAGGCCGGGCAGCGCCGCCCGCAACGCGACGGTCACGGTGAACGGCGGCGGCTTCTCCGCTGGCACCAGCGGCGACATCGGCCTCTACGACGACGGCATCCGGGGCGTCTCGGACTACATCATCGTCGAGGACAACGACGGTCCCAACCTGGATACGAGCGACCCGCCCGTACCCGAATTGGAAGGCGCCACCATCGTCAAGTCGATCCCGTTGCCTGCGGATGACGTCGCCGATGTCGAAGGCGACATGGACACGCAGGGCATCCAGTTGTCCGACGAGGACGTGGCCAGAGGCGTCATGATGCGTGAGTACCCGGACCTGGTTGATGGAGAGTGTTCTGAAGATACGGAACTCACCAATCTCATCTCCGGCAATGACGACGCGGGGATGAACCGGGCGTGCAACGACGCCGCCGACGTTGCTCCGAAGACCACCGGCACCGGCGGCACCTACACGGTGGACTCGTCCGGCGCGCTGAGCGGCAGCTTCGTTGCCACTAAGAACACGGCAGGCGGCGGTAAGGTCCAGGTCACCGACCTGGGGACCGGCGTCGTGGTCACGGGTTCGTCGTACTCGCAGAAGGCGTCGGCGATGCCGGCCGCGACGGAAGCCCCGCTTGGCTCGACCCTCAGCGTCGCGCTGGTTGACTTCGCCGCGGGCAGCAAGTTCAAGGCCACGATCGCGGGCATGGACCGCCCGTTCAAGCCGAACGCTAACGCGACCAAAGGTGACCTCACCATCGGCCAGACCGAGGAGACCACGGGCACGAAGCGCGTGACCATCACGGGTACCATCATGGTCCCGAGTGGCATGCAAGACGACCAGGGCACCGGAACCGAAGAGGACCCGATCGACGAGGCCGCGGACGTGGCGCAGACCCAGACCTCGAGCTTCCTGATCACCATCGTGAGCCGCACGATCACGGTATCGCCCTCGTCGGCGGTGCCGGGGCAGGCGGTCACGGTGTCGGGCAGCGGCTTCGCCCCCGGCACGGTCGACCTGACGCTGACCGGCGGCATCAAGGATTCCCGCGCGACCGACATCACGGTCAACACCGATGGAACCTTCCTCTACACCGGTCGCGTGCCGTTCACCGCGGACACCGCCTCGGCGGGTTCGAAGACGTACACGGCGACGTCGGGTGACGGCTCCCGCGCCGCGAGCTCGTCCGGCTTCAGCATCCAGGCGCGAGCGATCAGCCTGAGCCCGAGCACGGCGAACCCCGGCGCGACGGTCGAGGTCTTCGGCTCCGGCTGGGGCGTCAAGACCAAGGGCAACGCCACCTCGCAGGTGACGCTCACGGTGACGGACACCAACGCCATCTTCGGCCCGTTCCCCATCAGTTCCAGCGGCGAGTTCACTGGCGCCATCACGGTGCCGGCGGACGTGCCCACGAAGAACCTCATGGTGACGGCGACGGACAACAACGGCAGTGATGGCGCCGAAACAGAACTTACGGACGGGTTCCCCGACCCCGCCGTAGACCCGGACGGTAGCGGCCCGCTGACGGCCGACCCGGACGACAAGTCGATGGGCAACCAGTCGGCGACGAAGACGCTGACGGTGCCGACGGGCGTGATCTCGGTCAGCCCGGACACGGCCTCCACCGGCTCGGTCATCACCGTCACCGGCGCCGGCTTCCCGGCGCAGACCAACCTGTCGATGCTCCATTTCGGCGGTGGAAACGCGCTTCCCGTGCCGGCCCCGGCGACGGACGTCACCGGTAACTTCACGGTTACCCTGACGGTCCCCGCCGCGGCGCAGGGCGGCTCGCTGCCTCCTGGCGCGGTGGTCATCACGGCGAAGGTCGGACAGATCCAGGGGACGACCTCCTTCACCATCCCCGGGCCTTCCATCACCCTCTCGGCCAGCTCGGCGTCGCCGGGTTCGACGATCAGCGTCAGCGGCACGAACTTCAGCGCCTACGCCAACGTCGACACGATCAACGTTGGGCAGCAGAACCAGTCGCCGACGCCGAACCCGCTGACCGACGCGGTGGGCAACTTCAGCGCCAGCGTGCTCGTCCCGGCGCTTAACCCCGGCGCGTACACGATCACGGTGCGCACGGATCCCGCTTTCACGGCGACCCATGCGATCACCATCGTGAGCGCGACGGCGGGCGGCGTGACCCCCGAGATCGCCTTCCAGGCGTTGACCTCGCGCGGTCTGCTCGTACTGGCCGCGGCGGCGGCTCCGGGCGGCACCGAGTTCGGCGCGTTCGTTCCTGGCCTCGCCGGCAACACGCTGGTGCAGGTCGACCCGAACGGCGTGCTGGTCCTGACGCTCAACGCGGATGCGCGCATCTCGGTGAGCAGCCAGGCGGCGGTGGACGTGGCGGCGAACACGCCGACGTTCTTCGCCCTCGGAGCGAACGTGTCGGTCGAAGTAATCGAATAACAGCAGATAAGGACGCGGGGGGCCTCCCGGAACGTTCCGGGAGGCCCTAGCCGCAGAAAGAGAGGAGAAGCTCATGACGAAGCTCCGACTCGCAGGCGTCCTTACTGCGATCGCGTTGCTGGTGGGTCTGTTAGGCACGGCGGTCACGGTGTCGGCGCAAGGCGCTACCGTCCTGACGGGTTACGTGACCTTCAGCGGCGAGGCGGCCCCAGCGGGGACGCAAGTACGCGTGGTGGATGCGGACGGAAGTGTAGTGGAATCATCGATGACGGGGCGCGACGGCCTGATGGCGAACCAGTACCGGATCGACATCAGCTTGTCGTCGGGCGACCCGCTTACGGGCGCGACGGTTAGTCTCCAAGCCCTGACCGGCGGGGGGCTCCAGGCAGAGACCTGGGCTCCGGGCGCGGGCGCGGTGACGGTCCAGATAACCGCGGGCACGGTTGTGATGCAGAACATCGAGACGGACACGGCTGCGCCGGGTCCCGGTCTTGGTGGCATCTCGGCGGCTGAGCTCGAGGACTTTGTCCTGCAAGTGATCGCGGACAACAACATCTCGTTGCGCGGCGCTCCGGGCCGGAACGGTACCAACGGTACCGACGGCACGAACGGCACCAACGGCGAGGATGGCTCGGATGGTGATCCGGGCGCTGCGGGACCTCCGGGTCCGCGGGGCGCGACTGGTGGCCAGGGTCCGCAGGGTCCGCAGGGCGAGGTTGGCGCTGCCGGCGCTAACGGCGCGAACGGCGTCGCCGGGCCGCGAGGCCAGACGGGCAACGCGGGTGCGCAAGGTCCGCAGGGCGCGCAAGGCGCTGCGGGCTCGAACGGCGCGAACGGCGCAGTTGGTCCTGCCGGCGCGGCTGGCGAAGATGGCGGCACGGCGCTCGCGGTGATCGCTCTCATCATCGCAATCATCGCGGCAATCGCCGCAGGTGCAGGCGTGATGATGGCGCAGAAGAAGTAACCACGCGTACCTGATCGAAGGACGCAAGAAGAAGCGCCCCGACCGAAAGGCCGGGGCGCTTCCTTTTAACCACTTAACCCTAGACGCCGCCCCCACGCCCTGCTAAAGTGCGCGCTTGTGCCCGCCGACCGGGGCGCCGGAGACCCCCCTTGCCCGAACTGCCCGAAGTCGAAGCCGCCAAGCGCTACCTGGAGTCCGAGGGGCTCGTCGGACGGCGCTTCACCGGCGCCGACCTCCGCTGGCCGAGGGCGGTGCGGTCGGGGGACGTCGAAGACTTCGTGCTCGGCATCACCGGCGCGGCGGTGCGAGGTCTGGGTCGGCGGGGCAAGTACATCCTGGCGGAGCTGGAGGAGGGCTGGCTCGGCATCCACCTCGGCATGACCGGCTCCGTGCCCATCGTCGAAGGCGCCGAGCCGCGTCACAAGTTCGCCCACAACGTGCTCGCCCTCGACGACGGGCGCGAGCTCCGCTTCGTCGACCCCCGCAAGCTCGGGGGCCTCTGGCTGGCGGGCGACGTCGAGGAGATCGCCGGCGGGCTCGGGGTCGAGCCGCTGGGCCCCGCGTTCACCGTCGAGGCCCTGGAGCGGCTGCTGGCGGGCCGCACCGCGCCGGTCAAGCCGCTGCTCATGGACCAACGGCTCATCGCCGGCGTCGGCAACATCTACGCCGACGAAGCCCTCATCCGCGCCGGCGTCAGCCCGCTGCGGCCGGCCAAGTCCCTGAGCGCCGCGGACGTCGCCGGGGTGCACGCCGGCCTCGTCGAAGCCCTCGAGCTCGCCGTCGCCAGGCTCACGTCCCTAGGCACCTCCGGCAAGCCCCCCACCGCCCGCGAAGACACCCGCGACTACTTCCTCATGCCCCGGCAAGTCGGCGCCCCCTGCCGCCGCTGTGGCGCCCCCGTCGCCCGCTCCATCATCCGCGCCCGCAGCGCCTACCACTGCCTCGCCTGCCAGGCCTAGCGCCGGCCCCGCAAACCTCTCCCCCCTCTGAAGACCTTTGCAAAACCGACTGGGGTCCTGGCGGGGGAAGCGGAGGTGGCATTCACTTAAGCCTTTCCCCCTCTGGGGGAAACTGAAAGAGGGCACCCCTTAAACCTCTCTCCCCCCGGGAGAGACTGAGAGAGGGGCGCGCCGTCAGGCGCGCAGGGAGGCTGCGACACCCGCCCCTTCCCCCCAACCCTACAATCCCCCCATGACCACCCCAACAACCCGCGCCCGCGAGC
The DNA here is from genome assembly GCA_965261455.1 of Dehalococcoidia bacterium. Taxonomy (GTDB): domain Bacteria; phylum Chloroflexota; class Dehalococcoidia; order SHYB01; family SHYB01; genus DAOUKH01. The sequence goes on from OZ253453.1 coordinate 2,545,940, forward strand.
TCCGCTGCCGCCGAACGCGCCCTCTGGGCCCTCCTCCGCGCCCGGCGGCTCGGCGGCCACAAGTTCCGCCGCCAAGTCCCCCTCGGCCGCTACATCGTCGACTTCCTCTGCCCCAACCAACGCCTCATCATCGAGCTCGACGGCGGTCAGCACCAGGATCCAATCCCCTACGAGGCCAGACGCACCGCCTGGCTCCACGCCAACGGCTACCAACTCCTACGCCTCTGGAACACCGAACTCCTAGAAGACCCACACGCCGCCGCCGACTACATCCTCACCAAACTCACCAAAGATCCCTAGCGCGCCGCCACCTCAACCCTCCCGCGAAGGGCGCACACCTTAAACCTCTCTCCCCCTGGGAGAGACTGAGAGAGGGGCGCGCCGTCAGGCGCGCAGGCGCCCTCAGGGCGCCCCACCCCAACAACCACCACCGCCCCAAAAGAAGAAAGTACGCGTCCGCTACCGGGCGCACACCTTAAACCTCTCTCCCCCTGGGAGAGACTGAGAGAGGGGCGCGCCGCCAAGCGCGCAGGCGCCCTCAGGGCGCCCCACCCCCACAACCACCAAGCCCCCTCGAAGCCCATCCCTCCCGTAGGGGCGCCCCTTGTGGGCGCCCGCTCCCCCCTCCCATCCCCGGCCCTCCGACACCCACGCCTTGACCAGCCCCGGCACGGAACCTAGAATGACCCTATGGAACAAATGTTTGCATTACGCGGCCGTCGCTCCAATCGTCCCCCGTAGGCGCGGGAGCCCGGCCCCCTGCCTGTGGCCCGTGGACGCGCGGGAGCTGGCCGGGGCGCCCCATGCGGGCGGCTCCGTCCGCCCTTGATCGAAAGACGGAGAAACGGTGCACCTGCGCCTGACGTCCATGACGTCCCGTCCTGGCAAGCGGGGGAAGCAGCCACCCCCGGCCAAGGGGTTACTGCGCCAGCCGCCGCAGCCGCGCCGCCGCCAGGTCGACGAACAAGACCAGCAGCAGGTACCAGAAGAGGATCAGCGCCACCTCAGTGAACTTGAACAAACTCATCGCCAGCCGAAAGTCCGAACCGAGGCCCCCGGCGGCCACGAACCCGACGACAATGGTCGTGCGGATGATGACCTCCCACCGGTAGCAGAGGATGGTCACGAACTTCGGCAGCGCCTCCGGGAGCACGCCGAAGACGAGGACCTGCAGGCGGCTCGCCCCCGTCGATCTCAGCGCCCGCACCGGCCGGGTGTCGAGCCCCTCCACGATCTCGGCCCCCAGCTTCCCCAGGATGCCTGCGTTATGCACGGCAAGCGCGAGGATGCCGGGCAGCACCCCCTGGGTGAAGATGAACACGAAGATCAGCGCCCAGACGAGCTCGGGCACGGCCCGGCTAATGGTGAACCACCCGCGGGTCAGGAAGAAGAGCGCCTTCCACACCAAGGAGCCGTAGGGAGCAAGGCTGCCCATCATCACGTTGCGGGCCCCGAACATGAACAGCGCCAGGGCGGCGAGAGCAGCCAGTCCGGCGGCGGCGGCGCTCATCGCCAGGGTCTCGCCGGCCAGCTTGGCCTTGTCGGCCCACTCGCCGGACTCCAGGAACGCCGGCGTCGCCGTGGTGTTGAACCCCAGCAACCCCTTCACGAAGTCGAAACCCCGCTCGAAGGTGTCGCCGGAGAAGAAGCGCCCAGCGTCGAACAGCTCGCCGGTGAACACCGTCACCCACGCCGCCACGGCGAGCGCAGCGGCAACCGCCGCCGACCAGGTGCCGAAGCCCGCCCTCATCCCTGCTCCACGGCCACGCGCCGCCGCACCACCGAGCTCCACACATCCACGATCACGATAATGACAACGAGGAAGTAGACGAAGGTCCACATCCGCGAGTAGTCGATGTCCTGGAGCGAGATCTGGATGTTGTGCCCCAGCCCACCGAGTCCGACAAAGCTGAGCACGGCGGCGGACCTGATGCCGCACTCGAGGCGGTAGAAGGTGTAGCTCAGCATGTCGGGCAGCGCCATGGGCAGCCGCCCGAACCAGAAGACACGCCACTCCGAAGCCCCGGCGCCCCGCAGGGCCCGCAGCGGCGCCTCGGGGACGTCCTGCAGCAGCTCGCCGTAGATGCGCCCCAGGATGCCGCCGTAGGGAATGCCCAGGGCGAGGACGCCGGCCATCGGCGACAGCCCGATCGCGGCGACGAACAGCCAGGCCCACACCAGCTCGTGGACGGCGCGAAACCCCGCCAGGGCGAAGCGCGACCCCGCCGCCCCTGCCCGCCGTCTCCGCGCCGATCTGAAGACCGCTCCAGAGGCCACCATGCCGAACGGCACCCCAATAATGAGGGCGACGGTCATGCCCGCGAAGGCGTAGGTGATGGTGGTCCAGGTGGAGCGGGCGCCGATGGTGAGCACGTCGGGGGCGAGGTCCGGCTGAAACGCGGCGGCGGCGATCTCGCCCATCGCGCTGAGCCCGCCGGTGTTGAAGACGCCACCCCGCCAGTCGACGGCGGCGAGGCTGAGAACGAAGGCGACGGCGAGGATCGCGGTCAGCGCGCCGCGTCCGCCGAGGAACCGCCCGCCCAGCCGCGCCTCTCGCTCGTCCATCACTCCTCGCGCAATCCCTCGAGGGCGTAGAGGTCGTCGAGCTGCGCCGCGGTGACGCGGTCGGCGGGCGCGTCGAAGTGGACGGCGCCGTTGCGCAGTCCCACGAGCCGCCTGAAGTGGGCCCGGGCCAAAGCGGGAGAGTGCACGGCGGCGACGAGGGTCTTGCCGGCGCCCCTGGCGGCGTCGGCGAGGATGCGCAGAACCTCCTCGGCGCGAGCGGGGTCGAGGGAGGAGACGGGCTCGTCGGCGACGATGACGGCGGGGTCCTGGACGAGGATGCGAGCCACGGCGACGCGCTGCTGCTCGCCGCCGGAGAGAAAGCCGGCGCGCACCCGGGCCCGGTCGGCGACGCCGACCTGGTCGAGAGCCGCCACGCCAAGATGGCGCTCCCGCGGCCAGACCAGCGAGACGATGGCCTCGGCGAGGCTCCAGCGCCCGAGCCGCCCCGCCAGGACGTTGTGCAGCGCCGAGAGATTCGGCACGAGGTCGAACTGCTGGTGGACCATGCCGACCTCCTCGGCGAGCTCGCGCCCCGGACGCAGGCGGGCGAGGTCCTTGCCCCGCAGGCGTACCGTTCCCTCGCTCGGCGCGATCTCGCCGGCGATCATGGCCAGCAGCGTCGTCTTGCCGCTGCCGCTGGGGCCGAGGAGCGCGACCGACTCGCCTTGCTCGACGCACAGCGAGAGCGGCCGCACCGCCTCGACGCCGCCGTAGCGTTTCCCGGCCGCCTCGACGAGGACGGCGGGCGGGCTACTGCTCTTTGATGAGTTCGAGGCTGCGGGCGATGGTTTCAATGGGCCGGTAGTTCTCATTGGTCGTCGGTATGAAGCGTTCGGCTTGGAAGGCGTCCATGATCTCCTGGTCGCGGCCGCCGTTCGCCGCGTCGAGCTTGAGGATGGCGTCGACGAGGCGCTTCGTAAAGCCGCCGCCGTAGACGTCGTCGAGCCCGGGCCGCACGACCCAGTGGTAGTCGACGTAGCCGGGCGTGATGAAGAAGACCTCGACCTTGGTGCGGTCGACGGCACCGTCGCGGACCCGGGTGTCCCACACGTTGGCGTTGAGCGCGCCGGCCTCGACGGCGCCAGCCTCGACCTGCTTCCACGTGGCGTCGTGGGAGCCGCTGTAGGCCACGCCGGTGAAGTCCCTCTCAGGGTCGATTCCGGCTTCGCTCAGGAAGTAGCGGGGCATGAGGTGGCCCGAGGTGGAGCTCTCGCTGCCGAAGGTGAAGGTGCGCCCGCGAAGGTCGTCGAACCCCGCGATGCCGGAGTCGGGAGCGGCGACGAAGACCGACTTGAAGTCCTCGTCGGTTACGCGTTGGGCCACGGCGTTGGAGCCGGGCACGGCGAGACGTGCCTGAACGCCGGTGAGACCGCCGTACCAGGCAAATTGGACCTCGTCGTTGCGCCAGCCGGTCACCAGCGCGGCATACGAGTGGGAGGGCAGGTAGCGTACGTCGGCACCGGTTTCTTCGGAGAGATACTCGGCGAGCAGTTTGAACCGTGCCTCGAGAGCCGAGATGTCCTGATCAGGGATGCCGCCGATGTAGAGCGCGGGCTCATCGCCTCCGCCGCATCCCGCGGCGAGCAACGCGGCGGCGAGGACCGCGAAGGCGGTCAGTGGTCGGCGAAAGTATCGCCTTAGCAAGGCGGTCTCCTAAACGAATCGCACGGAAGCGCGGGTAACAGGGGGTGCTACGGTGGCAGGAAGCGCGGCGCGGGGAAAGCGGCCAAGGTGAGCCCGTTGGGAGGGCGCAACGACCCCGCGCCCGCCACTCAGCCCGGAGTGGCCGGCGGAGTCGGTCAGGTGAAGCCGGCGCCGCTCATGAGACCACGAAATCTTGCCAGCCTCCGCCAGGCATGTCAACGAGAGCCCTCTCTCAATCTCTCCCTAGGGGAGACCTTTGCGCAACTCGGCGGGCGGGCTTCAGCGAGGTCGCGCGGCCCCCGCCTCCCCCCGCCCTCACCCCCCCTCTCCCGGTGTATACACCCGGCGGGAGAGCAACTGTGTTGAAAGTCAAGGGTTCTCTACGGCTGGGACCTCCGTTCTCGCGAACGACGGGTCCCACGCGGCGCCGTGCTTGAGCATGCTGTTGAGGATGACCAGCAGTTTGCGCATGCAGGCGGTCAGCGCGACCTTCTTTGCCTTGCCCGACCCGCAGAGCCGCAGATAGAAGTCCCGGATCACCGGATTGTGGCGCGTGGCCGTAAGCGTGGCCATGTACAGGGTCTGACGAGCCGGCGCCCGACCTCCCCACACGGTGCGCCGCCCGCGCAGCATCCCGCTGTCGCGGTTGAACGGGGCGACCCCGAGCAGGCTCGCGATCTGCTTACCGCCCAGCTCCCCGAGCTCGGGGACCTCCGCCAGCAGCGTCATGCCCAGCACCGGCCCTACCCCGGGGACGCTCCGAAGCAGGTCCTCTCGCTCCCGCCATACCGGATTCCGTTGGATGCGCTTGCTCAGCTCCTCGTCCAGCTTGCGCAACTCCTTTTCCAGCCAGGCGATGTGGCGCTGGATGTCCTTGCGGACCGGCCCCACGGTGCTGCTCAGACGGTTCTTCTCCGCCGTGATCATCGTGACCACCTGCCGCCTTCGCTCCACGTGCGCCTCCAGCGCCTGTGCTTCCGCGTCGGGCAAACGGGTGGGCCGCGGCCGCATGGCCATGCCGAAGTGGCCAATGACCTCCGCGTCCAGCCGGTCCGTCTTGGCCAGCCGTCCGCTCGCCTTGGCGAAGTCCCGCACCTGGCGCGGATTGACCACCGCCGCCGGGATATGCGCCGCGGCGAGCCCCGCCACGACCGCCCGCTGCAGTCCGCCCGTCGATTCCAGCACCACCAGCACCGGCGCCAGGGGTCCGAGCGCGGCGACCAATTCGTCAATTCCCTGCGGCGTGTTGGGGACGCTCCACTGCGTCCCGTCCGGCAGGACGGCGATGTCCAGCACCTTCTTGGAGACGTCGATCCCCACGAAACGTTCCGCTGACTCCACAATCCCTCTCCTTTGGCCCTACCTTGCAGATTCGGGCTTTGCATGCCCTGGCAACTGTTCGGGCTCTTCCTTGGAGTAGGAGCGGCGACCATCGCTCTCCCACGGTCTTTCTTGGACCAGGGAGGTATCGGTCTACCGCTCTCCTCCCCAAGATACAAGGGGGGTAAGACCCCGCGCCGCCTCCCCTTCCCAAGGCCAGCGGGCGGCGTTCTCCCCTCGACCGGGTTTTGGCTAGGGTCTCCCAGGGAGGAGAGGTGTATGGCGACCCCCAGAGGGAGAGAGGGGAGGGCGAGTCGCGACTTGCCCCTACGGGACGTGTGGCGGGTAGTCGTCGCCGATGTGGCCTGCTTCCTCGAGGCGCCGTTGCTCGTCTTCGCCGAAGCCGAGGAGGTCGCCGTAGACGTAGGCGTTGTGCTGGCCGAGGGTCGGCGGCGGGTAGTCGAGGCGGCTTTCGGTACGCTCCATGAGCCAGGGGCTGCGGGGGTACTCGATGGGCATGCACTCGTGGTCCATGGCGTGGAAGAAGCCGCGGGCGTTCAGTTGGGGGTCGGCCATGAGGTCGCGGTCGTCGTTGAGCGCGCCGGCGGGGACGCCGTGGCGTTGGAGGTGGCGCATCACCCACTGGTCGTTGAAGCCCGACGTCCACTCGGCGACGAGCTCGTCGAGCTCGTCGCGGTGCTCGAAGCGCGACTCCTGGGTGGCGAAGCGGGGATCCTTGGCCCACTCGGGTCGCCCCATCGCCTCGACGAGCCCCTCCCATTGGGCGCCGGTCCCCACGGCGATCGCCACCCAGCGCTCGTCGCCGGCGCAGGGGTAGGTATTGTGGGGGGCCATGCGGTAGTAGTCGTTGCCCTGGGGGCCTGGCGACTCGCCCGTCATCTGATAGCCGAGCAGGTGCTCGCCGAAGAAGGGCACCATGCACTCGGCCTGGGAGAGCTCGACGAGCTGCCCCTTCCCCCGCCGTCGGAGCTGGAGCAAGGCAAGGGCGGCGGCGTAGGCCCCGCAGAGGGCGGCGACGGCGTCGGCGAGGAAGATGTCCTCGGTCTGCGTCGGGTCGGTGTCGCGGTAGCCGCGGAGGTAGGTGTGCCCCGACGTGCCTTCGAGGTGCGAGCCCAGCGACCGGTAGTAGGCGTAGGGGCCGGTGAGCCCGTAGGCGGGCATGCGGAGCATCACGATGTCGGGTTTGACGGCGCGGAGCGCCTCGTAGCCGAAACCGAGCTTGTCGACGGTGGCGGGAGTGTTGTTCTCGATCACGATGTCGGAGACGGCGACGAGCTGCTTGAGGACCTCGACGCCCTCCTCCTGCTGGAGGTCGACGGTCATGCTTAGCTTGTTCTTGCCGTGGCTCTGGAAGAATGGCCAGCAGTTGAAGTCGCGGCCGGTCATGGTGAAGCCGGGGTAGGCGTTGAGCCAGTTGCGCAGCGAGTCGATATAGGCCTGCGTCGGTCTGGCGAAGCGCCCGCGAGTGTTGGGCTGGAACAACTGAAGCGGCTCGACGCGGATGACTTCGGCGCCCCAATCGGCGAGGTAGCTCGTGGCGTGGGGCCCGGCGAGCACGAGGGAGAGGTCGGCGACGCGAATCCCCTCGAAGGGACGGCGGAGGCTCTTGGGGGTAGGCACTGCCGTCGCGCCTAGCCCAGCACGACGTGGAGGGGGCGGTAGAAGGCGAGGAACTCGCCGGTGATCAGCTCCGTCGACGGGGTGCGGGGGGCCGGCGGCGCTACGCCGATGGTCTGTGGTTGCGTCATGCGTCGTGCGCGCCGGATACGGCGATGGGCCGCGCCCGCACCGGGGGTTGACCGCGGCTCCGTAAGGGGGCCTTTTCTTCTGTCAGCCTACCCGGAAGGGCCGCTCAGCGTCAAGGGATTTTGGGCGCGGAGGACGCAACGGGTCCAGGGGGGTAACCATCTTAAGAGTCACGAGGCTGGGCGGTGGCGGATGGGGAGCATGGCCGCGCCGTTCGGCGCCCATGCGGGCTCGACTAAAGGTTACCGCGCCGAGCTAACTTCCCATACGTCACGTTGCAGCTCCGGCATGTCCGGCGATCTCATCTCGCGTTCGTTTGGGGCGCCCGCTTCAAGGCCGGGTCTCGGCCTCGCTTGAAGCTCCTCGCGCTTGGGAGGAGCGCAGGAGTTCCCGGAGGGAGGGCGCCCCTCCGCGTCACGTGGCGCGGCTCTTCCCTCTGAGCCGGCGCCGGTGGCTGAGTACGCGTAAGACATGCAAGGACATGGTAGGGGGCGGGGGTGGGGATGGGGAAGGGGCGGATGGCGGAGGGGCGCGCACCCTCTGGCGGTCTCCCACGAGACGGGGAGAGGTCAGAGGGGAGGGCGCCCACAAGGGGTGTCGCTACGGGAGGGGATGGATTCCCGCTTGTGCGGGAATGAAGGAAGGAAGGAGGGAGGGTCGGAGAGGAGGGCGATTCGCGAATCGCCGCTAGGGGAGCGGGCACCCACAAGGGGCGCCCCTACGGGAGGGGGCGAAGATGCTCATGGCCGCTGACCAGCGCTTCAGTCGTCTGCGGATCCCGGTGTGATGTAGGATGTCTGCTTGTGTTCACGGGATGTAGATGGAATAGCCCTTGAAGCAACTCTTGAGAAGGTCGCCGACTCAGGTTGGCCTACACCCCTGTCGACGTAACCTCTTGAAAGGACTCTGGGATGAATAGTGGGAGACGAGATAGATGAGCGCAAAGGTGAAGTCAGGGTTATCAGCGTTAGCTGTTATCGGCATCATGCTGATGCTTGTGGTGTTGATAGCGTGCGAGTCCCAACCCACGCCCACTGCAGGGCCTGAACCCACAGCCACTGCCGCGCCAGTAGCACCCACGCCAATTCCCAGTCCGGTACCGACGGCCACTGCCGCGCCGGTAGTACCTACGCCCACTGCAACCCCGGCGCCCACTGCGACGCCAAGCCCGGAGCCCACGGCTACCGCGACCCCGGCGCCCACCGCGACGCCAAGTCCGGAGCCTACGGCCACTGCAACCCCGGCGCCCACTGTGACGCCAAGCCCGGAGCCCACGGCTACCGCGACCCCGGCGCCCACCGCGACGCCAACGCCGGAGCCCACTGCTACCGCGACCCCGGCGCCCACCGCGACGCCAACGCCGGAGCCCACTGCTACTGCAACCCCAGAGCCCACCGAAGCTCTGGACTTTGATCCCTCGGTGGTCCGCGGCACCCTGAGCAACGGCCTAAGCTACTACATCAGGCATAACGAAGAGCCGCGCAGCCGTGCCCAGATAGCGCTGGTGGTAAAGGCCGGCTCTATCGACGAAGAGGAGGACCAGCGAGGTCTGGCGCACTTGGCAGAGCACATGGCTTTCAATGGGACCGAGCGCTTCGCCAAGCAGGAGATCGTTGAATACCTTGAGTCCATCGGCAGTACGTTTGGCGCCGACCTGAACGCCCGGACCGGCTTCGATGACACCCTGTATTGGCTGGAGATCCCGACCGACGATCCCGAAATCACCGAGACCGCGTTTCAGATTCTCAGTGACTGGGCCTACGCAGTGACCTTCGACCCAGTTGAGGTTGAGCTGGAGCGTGACGTCGTTCTGGAGGAGTGGCGCCTCTATCAGGGATTCAACTCGCGCCTTCAAGAAAACTTGCTCCCTCTGCTCTTCGGCTCCTCGCGCTACTCCGACCGGGATCCTATTGGCCTGACGGAGGTCATCGAGAACGCTCCGGTAGAGCTCCTCAGGGAGTTCTACGAGCGTTGGTACAGGCCTGACCTGATGGCCGTCGTCGCTGTGGGTGACTTCGATACTGCGTTGATCGAGGCCAAGGTGAAGCAGCACTTCGCGCCGCCACCCGAGGGCGAGGCAAACCAGGAGCGCGCCGCCGTGGCGCCTTCCACGGAGAGGCCGCGTTTCGACATTCCGGGTCATGAGGCGCCGCGCATCGAAGTGTTCACCGATGCCGAGTCGCCCGGCACCCAGTTCGTCCTGGTCCAAAAGCTTGCCCCCGACAGGGATCAAGACCTGGCGGGATTTCGCCGCCACGTCGTGGAAAGTCTTGCCTTCATGATGCTGAACGCTCGACTTTTCGAGCGAGGCCAGACCGCCGATCCCCCGTATCTCTCGGCTGGAGCCGGACGTTCGCCGTATGTGGAGCCCCTGGACATCGTCACGTTCTCGGCATGGGTGGAGCCAGACGGAATTGAGCACGGTTTGGCGGCGGTGCTGGAGGAATTGCAGCGCATCCGACGGCATGGCTTTACAGACAGCGAACTGGCACGTGAGAAGGCCAACCTGTTGAGCTCGGTGGAGAGCTCGTACAAACAGCGGGACCAAACATCGTCGGCATATCTGGTCGACTCGTACGTAGACCACTTTCTCAGCGGGACGCCGGTTGTCGGCATCGATGCTGAGTGGGAGTTGTACCAAGAGGTGCTACCGCAGATCTCCTTGGCGGAGTTCGATGACCTAGCGGAGTCCTGGACGCAGTCTGAGGACACGGCGCTCTTGGTCGTGCGGCCGGAGGAGACCGAGGCTAGCTCAGATGGCGATCTGGCCGCGGCGACCCTGGCCCAACTCGAGAGTGCCAGTGCGCTGGAGGTAGGTCCCTACGCAGACGTCGTCGGCGATGTACCGCTGCTGGCAACAATTCCGACTCCGGGGAGCATCACCGGTGAAGAGCGAATAGAGTCTATCGACGCTCTAAGGTGGACGCTCTCCAACGGTATTTCCGTGATCGCCAAGCAGACAGACTTCCGCGATGACGAAGTGATATTCAGAGCCTTCAGTCCTGGCGGGCACTCCTTGGTCGCAGACGAGGACCATGTGTCTGCTCTCTACGCCGCGCAGTTGGTTTCCGGAAGTGGTGCCGGTCCGCACGATAACGTGGCCCTGGACAAACTGCTCGCCGGCAAGAGGGTCTCGGTGTCCCCGTACATCACGGAACTGTTCGAAGGCTTTGGGGGCAGCGCCTCGCCGGAGGACATGGAGACGCTGTTCCAACTGATTACGCTGTATGCGACCGCGCCCCGGCTGGACCCCGTCTTCTTCTCGAGGTACGAATCAAGCCTGCGCAGCATCGCTGAGACTCGGGCCGCCCAGCCGGACGGGATTCTCTTCGACCTCGTGAATACGGTGCGGCACCAGAACCACTTCCGTGCTCGACCCCTCACCGTCGAACTTCTGGAGGAACTAAGCCTGGAGCGAGCGGGGGCCGTGTATGCCGACCGGTTCGCGGACTTGGGCGACGCAACCTTCGTCTTCGTGGGCGCGTTCGACTGGGATTCCCTGCGCTCACTGACCGCCACGTATTTGGCCAGCCTGCCAACCACCGGGCGCGCCGAGCAGTGGCAGGATGTCGGGATCGATCCGCCGATGGGAGTGGAGGACCATGTCGTCCGCAGCGGCGCCGAACCGCGCAGTCAGACAGTGGTGGTGTTTGCCGGGGATATGGAGTGGAGCCGCCAGGAGGCGCTGACGCTTACCGTGGCCGGCGAGATGCTCGGGATTCGTTTGCGCGAGCGAGTGCGTGAGGAGCTCGGCGGCACCTATAGCATCGGTGTGGGCGCAAGTGGCTCCAGTCTTCTGGACCAAGAGTACCTGATCTCAATAATTTTCGGCAGCGACCCCGCACGCGCCGATGAGCTCTTTGAAGAGGTGCTGGAGGAAGTGGACTGGCTGCGCGCGGGGGGGTGAGCAGAAATACCTGGACACGGTCAAGGAGCTTCTACGTACCTCCCGGAAGGAGCAGCTGCGGGTCAACGGATTCTGGCTCAGTCAGATCCAGGTTTCGGTGCAGCGGGGCGAGTCGTTCACGGAGATTGTAAGCTTCGATGACTCGTTGGAGGCGTTGACGCTGGAGCAGGTCGCCGCGGCAGCGCAGCGCTACCTCACCGACGACCGCTATGTGCGGGTGGTGCTACTCCCCGAAGAGGAATAGCCTGCAGGGCTTGGTTCCACGCGGCACTTGCCCGTCCCCCCGCCCAGCGGGAGAGGGGCCAGGGGAGGGCGATTCGCGAATCGCCCCTACGGGAGGTGCGGGCGGTCGCCGCGGGGGGATGGGCTTCGAGGGGCTTTGGTGGTTGAAAGGGGGCCCCTCACCTCGGTCCTCTCCCGTTGGGAGACCTTTGCGTAATCGGGGTGACTGACCGCGAAGGTGGCTGACTTCGATAACCCGTGGCGGTTGCGAGGGTGCCCCTCATCTCAATCTTCTCCCGTGGGGAGAAGAGGCAAGACCTCCCGGCCCCACCCATGCTTGCCCGAGGGCGGTTGTGCAAAGGTCTCCGTTGGGAGAGGAGGTTAAGACCCCTCGCCGCCGACGCGCCTGTGGCGCGTGCCCTCTCTCAGTCTCCCCCAGAGGGGGAGAGGTTTAAGGTGCTCCCCCTTGCGGGGGAGGTTGAGGTGTCGCCCCCTTGCGGGGGAGGTTGAGGTGTCGCCCCGTGACCGGTCCTCTCAGGAGGGGAGGGCGATTCGTGAATCGCCCTATGTGAGGGAGGCGCGGAGGATGGCTAGGGCGGCGCGAGGGAGGCCGAAGCGGCCGGTGTGGGCGAGGTAGAGGGGGGTCCAGGCGGGGTTGAATTTTTGCTTGAAGCGGCGGAGGCCGTCGGCGTCGTAGAGGGGGCGGGCGGCGCGGCGGAGGGCGGCGAGGGCGGCGTTGGTCCAGGGGGCGCAGGCGGTGAGGTTGGTTAGGGGCGCGCCGGAGAGGCTGGCGTAGGGGCAGTCTTCGTCGCGGAAGGCTAGAAGCGACGAGGCGGTGAGGTAGTCGGCGAGGCCGGCCATGACGCCGGGGCGGTAGCGCAGGAGCTCGAGCATCCAGCCGTCGCGGGCGGGGACCCAGGTGATGAAGCCGGCGATGCGGCCGTGGGCGTCCTCGGCGGCGGCGGCGCGGGCGGCGGGGTCGAGCAGCGCGCCGGCCCCTCCGAAGGCGAAGCGAAGCTCGGGAGGCCGCTTGCCGCGGAGCCAGGCTGCGGAGACGGCGTCGGTCTCATGGCGTCGGATGGCGCGCTCCTCGGAAGTCATCCAACGGAAGCGCAGGCCGCGGGCGCGGGCGCGGTTGAGGGCGGCGCGGACCTCGCGCCACTGACGGCCTCTCGGCTCGACGCGGCGCGGGTCGATGATCGCCTCGCCGCCGGCGGGAGTCAGGCCGAAGCCCGCCGCCCTCGCGGCGTCGGCGAGCTCGGCGGGGAGTCCGCAGACCACGGCGCGCAGTCCCCGTCGTCGGCACCAGTCGCGGAAGCCGCCGAGGACGGAGGGCGCGGTGTCGGGCGGACCGGTGGGTGGGCCCAGGGCGACGGCGGCACCGGCGGCGATGCGGAAGCCGAGACGGGGCTCGCCGTCGAAGAAGAAGCGTCCCGGCCCCTCGCGCAGGCCCATGTGGCTGAGTCCGTGCGCCCCGCCGCGCGGCGCGGGGGGCGCGAACGGCGTGGGGGGAGCGGCGGTGAGGACGGCTGTGGTCACGGGGGCGATTGTAGCAGTGATGCCCCGCGCCGGCCCTCTCTAAGTCTCCCCCAGAGGAGACCTTTGCGTAACCGGGGTAGCTGACCGCGAGGGTGACGGACTTCGATACCCCGTGGTGGTTGTAAGGGGGCCCCTCATCTCAGTCTTCTCCCGTTGGGAGAAGAGGCAAGACCTCCTCTCCGCCGACGCGCCTGCGGCGCGTGCCCTCTCTCAGTCTCCCCCAGAGGGGGAGAGGTTTAAGGTGGTCTCCTCCTGCGGGGGAAGGTCAAGGGTGACGCCCCGCCCGGCCCTCTCTCAGTCTCTCCCAGAGGGAGAGAGGTTTGAGGTGGGGGACTCTTTCGCGGGCTTCCGGGACGCATGACGCCTGGGAGTCCCCCTCCCAGGCGTCATACAACCGGAGCGGCAGGAACCGGTGGAGAAGTCAGTGGTTAGGAGCCCGCCTTCTCGGCCATCAGGTCGGTGAGCGACTCCTCAGCGGGGTAGGCTTCCATGCCGTGCTCGGGAACGTCGAGCCCGCCGAGTTCTTCTTCACGGCTCGCCCGGAGGCCCATCGTCTTGTTCAGCGCCCAGAACATCACGCCGGCGGTCACGACGACCCAGCCGACGAGGGCGAGCACGCCGATGATCTGGATCATGAACTGCTCGCCGTTGCCGTCGACGAAGCCGGAGACGCCGTAGCTACCGTCGGCGAAGATGCCCACGGCGAGGACGCCCCAGAGGCCGGCACCGCCGTGGACGGAGACCGCGCCGATGACGTCGTCGACGCGGAGGATACGCTCGACGACGTAGGTCGTGCCGAACATGACCGGGATAGCTAGGGCGCCGATGACGACCGCGGCCCAGGGGGCCACGAAGGCGCAGCCGGCGGTGATGCCGACGAGCCCGGCCAGGGCGCCTCTGCAGGCGGTGGGGAGGTCGGCCTTACCGGTCTTGAAGATGGTCCAGTAGAGCGCGACGAGGGCGCCCGCAGCGCCGGCGAGCAGGGTGTTGGCGATGATCACGGAGATGCGGAGGTCGGTCGCGGCGACGGCGTTGCCGGCGTTGAAGCCGAACCATCCGAAGAAGAGGATGAAGGTGCCGATGACGGCGAAGGGGACGTTGTGCCCGCTGATCCGGTTCGGGGTGCCGTCGGCCTTGAACCTGCCGAGGCGGGGGCCGACCGCGGCGGCGCCCATGAGGGCGGCGATGCCGGCGACGGCGTGGACGACGCCGGAGCCGGCGAAGTCGGCCAGGCCCGTGGTCTCCCCGATCTCGAGGCTGCCTAGCCAGCCGCCGCCCCAGACCCAGTGGCCGTAGATGGGATAGATGAGCGCGGCGAGGACGAAGCTGAAGGCGAGGTAGGCGGTGAGCTTCATACGCTCCGCCACGGCCCCGGCGACGATGGCGGCTGCGGTGGCGGCGAGCACCACCTGGAAGAACCAGCGCGTGATGGTGCTCACGTCGTAGGCGTCGCCGGCGAGGAAGAAGCCCGATCCGCCGATGAAGGCGCCGCCGGTTTCGAGGCCGAAGCCGCCGGCTCCGCCGAACATGAACGCGAAGCCGAAGGCCCAGTAGGCCAGGCTCGCGGCGGCGAAGCCCATGAAGCCCTTCGTCATGTAGCTGACGGTGTTCTTGGACCGGATGAGTCCCGCGCCCAGGAGGGCGAAGCCCGCCTGCATGAAGAAGACCAAGGCGCCGGCGAGCAGCGTCCATGCGAAGTTGACCGCGCTGCCGGGGTCTGCCGCTAGGGTGTCGGCGCCGCCGGCGTCCTGCGCGTGCGCCATCTGGGGGATGAGCCAGAAGCCGGCGAAGAGGAGCGCCAGCATGACGAAGGCGGTGAGGGCCCGCGCCAGCCACAGGTTCTCGGGCCGCGTGCTCCCCACCGGCAGGGTGAGGTAGCGGCCCGCGCCCGCGAGTGCCGTCATCATTCGAACCGCCTCCTCAGTGCCATGCCGCGAAAGACCCGGCGAACGCGATCGCTGCCAGCGCCATTGTCATTGCGCCAAACCTCTCCCGTCAATCGACGCGAGGGAGTCCAGCCTAGAGGCGGCGTGCGCTACAATGCCGCCGTGGACTACCTGGAAGGCCTGAACCCCCCGCAACGGGCCGCCGTCGAGGCGATTGAGGGCCCGGTTCTCGTGATCGCGGGGCCGGGCAGCGGCAAGACCCGCGTCATCGTCCACCGGCTCGCCTACCTCATCGACCGCGTCGGCGTGAACCCCCGCCGCATCATGGCGGTCACCTTCACCAACAAGGCGGCGCGGGAGATGCGCGAGCGCGCGGCGCGGCTCCTCGGCGACCGCGCCGGGAGCATCACCCTCGGCACGTTCCACGCGCTCGCGGCGCGCATCCTCCGCATCGAGCACGAGTTCGCCGGCCTCGACCGCGACTTCGTGATCTACGACGCCGATGACCAACGCTCGCTCGTCAAGCGCGCCATGGTCGATCTTGAGATCGACTCCAAGCGCTTCGGGCCCGGGCCCGTCCGCAACGCGATCTCGGCGGCGAAGGCGAAGCTCCTCGGCCCCGCCGAGTACGCCGAGGAGAAGGCGAACTACTTCGAAGAGGTAGTCCACCGCATCTATGAGCGCTACGAGGCGCTGCTCGCGCAGAGCAACGCCCTCGACTTCGACGACCTGCTCATGCGCCTCGTCACCCTGCTCCAACGCAACGAGGATGTCCTGGAACGCTGCCGCGGGCGCTACGTCCACGTGATGATCGACGAGTTCCAGGACACCAACGAGGCCCAGTACCGCATCGCCCGGCTCATCGCCGACCCCGGGCGAAGCGGCGGGGCGGCGAACCTCTTCGCCGTGGGCGACCCCGATCAGTCGATCTACTCCTGGCGCCAAGCGGAGATTGGCAACATCCTCGGCTTCGATCATGACTATCCCGGCGCGGCGGTGATCAAGCTGGAGCAGAACTACCGCTCCACGGGCGTGATCCTCGACGCGGCGGGCGGCGTGATCGGGGCGAACCGTCGGCGCGCGGTGAAGGAGTTGTGGACGGAGAACAGGCGCGGCGACCGCATCGGGCTGGTGGACGCGCTCGACGAGCACGACGAGGCGGCGCGCGCCGCCGCCGAGATCGGACGCCTGGTCAGCGAGGAGGGCCGGCGCCACGCCGACATGGCGATCTTGTACCGCACCAACGCCCAATCGCGCCCCTTCGAAGAGGCGTTCATGCGCTACGGGCTCCCCTACCATCTGGTGGGGGCGACGCGCTTCTATGAACGCCGCGAGGTGAAGGACGTGGTCGCCTACCTGCGGCTTATCCGCAACCCCGCCGACGACGTCAGCCTGCAGCGTGTGATCAGCGTCCCCGCCCGCGGGATTGGCGGGCGCACGCTCGACGAGCTGGGCCGGTGGGCGTCGGGCCGGGGTCTCCCCCTCTACGCCGCCGTCCAAGCGCTCGGCGATCCCGAGCTCGCGGCGGAGCTCGAACTCACGCCGCGGGCGGTGAAGGCGCTGACCGGCTTCCGCGAGCTCATCGATGCCCTCGCCGAGGAGAGCAAGAGCGTCTCGGTGGCCGAGCTGGTGACGCTGGTCTTCGAGATGACGGGCTACCGCGACTATCTCGTGACGAGCGACGACATGGGGGAGGAGCGCGTCGAGAACGTCATGGAGCTGCGCAGCGTCGCCGAGGAGTTCGAGTGGATGGACTCCCCGGAGGGGCTCACCGCCTTCCTCGAACAGGTCGCGCTCGTCTCCGATACCGACAACCTGGGCGAGAAGCCGGACACCGTCACCTTCATCACGCTGCACCAGGCGAAGGGCCTCGAGTTCCCCGTGGTCTTCATCGCGGGGATGGAGGAGGGGGTCCTCCCTCACAACCGCTCGTTCGACGACCCCGATCAGATGGAGGAGGAGCGCCGCCTCGCCTACGTGGGCGTCACCCGCGCCGAGGAGCGCCTCTATCTGATGCGCGCCTACCGGCGGTCGTCCATGGGGAGGCGGGGGACGAACCCGCCGTCGCGCTTCCTCGACGACATCCCGCCGGAACTGACCCGTTCCCTCAATCGGGGGCGTGGCGGCCCGCGCCGCGCCTACGGCGGCTTCGGCGGCGGCACGCCGGAGCGGGGCTCCGCGCGGCTCCGGGGCTGGGACGATGTGGACGATGGGGATGAGCCGCCGCGCCGCGTCTACGATGGGCCTGCGCCCGCGCCGGGCCGAGTGACGAGGCGGCCCGCGCCGTCCGGGGTGCGCGCCCGGCGAGACGCCGCCGCCGAGCGGGCCGCGGCCGGCTTCGACGCCGGCGACCGGGTCCGCCACGCGAAGTTCGGCGACGGCGTGGTGGTCAGCTGCGTTGCCTCCGGCGCCGACCACGAGATCACCGTCGCCTTCCCCGGAGACCACGGGGTCAAGCGGCTTCTGCTCAGCTTCGCCCGGCTAGAGAAGCTGTAGGCGGGAGCGGCGCCCCTTGGGCGCCCGCGCGCCGGTGGCGCGCGCCCTCTCTCAGTCTCCCCCAGAGGGGGAGAGGCCAGAGGGGAGGGCGATTCGCGAATCGCCCCTACGGGAGGGATGGATTCCCGCGTGCGCGGGAATGCGCGTGCGCGGGAATGACGGGTGTGATCTCGCCCGCAGGCCGGAGGAACCGTCTATCGTCTAGAATGGAAGCCGCGTCATGACCGCTATCCTCGCCATCGAGACTTCCTGCGACGAGACGTCGGCCGCCGTCGTGGTCGACGGGCACGACGCGCGATCGAACGTCATCTCTTCCCAGATCGACGTGCACGCCCGCTACGGCGGCGTGGTCCCCGAGCTCGCCTCGCGAGAGCACGTGCTGCGGATCGGCCCGGTGGTCCGCGAGGCGCTGGACGGCGCCGACATGGGCTGGGCCGACCTGGACGCGGTCGCGGTGACCGCCGGGCCGGGGCTCGCCGGCGCGCTGGTGGTGGGGGTCAACGCCGCCAAGGGGATCGCGGCGGCTGGAGGTCTCCCCCTGGTCGGCGTGAACCACCTGGAGGCGCACGTCTACGCCAACTGGATCGGCGCCGAGCCGCCGCCCTTCCCCTTCCTCTGCCTCATTGCTTCGGGAGGCCATACCGACCTCGTCCTCATGCGGGGGCACGGCGCGTACGAGATGCTGGGCCGGACCCGCGACGACGCCGCCGGCGAGGCGTTCGACAAGGCGGCCCGCATCCTCGGTCTCGGCTACCCCGGCGGCCCGGTCATCCAACGGACCGCCGAGCGCGCCCAAGCGCCGCGGAGGCTGCCCCGGGCCTGGCTGCGCGGCAACCACGACTTCAGCTTCAGCGGTCTGAAGACGGCCACGCTCCACATGGCGCAAGACCTGGGTCTGTACCCGCCGCCCGCCCCTGATGGCGCTGAAGGGGAAACGGAGGCCGAACGCGAGGCCGTGATCGCCGACGTCGCCGCCGGTTTCCAGGAGGCCGTGGTGGATGTCTTGGTCGAAAAGACCGTGGCCGCCGCGGAGTCGGTGGGGGCTGCCGCTATCGCGCTTGCCGGCGGCGTGGCCGCCAACAAGCCGCTGCGGGAGCGCCTCGCCGCCCGCGCCGCCGTCCCGGTCCACATCCCCCCGCCGGTGCTGTGCACCGACAACGCCGCGATGGTCGCCGCCGCCGCTTTCTTTAACCTGACTGAGGGCCGGGGGTCCAGGGTGGGGAGCTCGGAAGGGCGGGAGGTGGGGCTCAGCCTCGACGTCGCGCCGGGGTTGTCGCTGGCGTAGGTTGCTAGGCTAGGGCGCAGCCCTCGCAGAGCAGGGCGTCGCAGCGCCGCTTGTAGAGCCCGATCATCCCCTGCTGGACGGCGGCGGTGCGCGGCGCATCGGCGGCCCCACGTTGGCGCAGCATCGCTTCCATGCGCCGCGTCAAGCGGTTCGCGGCCAGCGGAGAGTGCGTGCGGAAGGCGTCGAGGCAGCGTTCGGCGAGGGCGGCATCGCCCTCGCGCCGCGCCGCCGCCGCCAGCCAGGGCAGCGCCACGTTGACCACGATGTCGGCGGCGCGCGACGCTCCCACCAACGCGGTTTCCTTCTTGAGGATGGCGCGGCCCTCGTTTTCCGGGGGTGAAAAATCACAGCGGGCGCGCCAGTAGCCGGGGCCGTCGACGGTGAAGGCGGCGGCGAGGCCGCGGGCGCCCTCGTTGAGGAGGAGACCACCGAGGCGTCCGGCGAGGCCGCCGGCCAGGCGGGCCGCGACCGTCCCCGCCGCCGCGGCCCGCCGCGCGGGCGCGTTGGCCGGACGCGCGCCGTCGGAGCGCCAGGGCAGGCTCTCCGACCGCAGGCCCGCAGGGCGGCGCTCCCAGAGGGCCTCCAAGAGGCTTGGATAGCCGGGCCCGGCCTCCCAGCCCCGCTGCGAGGGCAGCAGCCCCGCCGCTCCCAGCAGCAGGGCTTCGGCCCAGTAGGCGCGGGTGGCATCCGGCGCGCGGAGCAGCGCCGCTTCGAGCACGGGCCAAGGGGCCAGCTCGGCGAGGCGGCGGAAGGGATCGACGTTCCGGGCGTAGCCCAAGGCTTCTAGGACGCCGGCGTAGAGGGCTTGCGGAGCGCCGTCTTCGGCGATGCGTCGCGCGTAGGCGGTGGCGCGCGCCTCGAAGCGGCGCAGTCCTTCGTGTTCGAGGACGGCGGCCAACTCGGGGGTCGGGCCGGGGCGCATGCAGGGCCGGGCTTCCTCCGGCGCACCGGAGGCGGAGCCGCCGAGTTCGATGACCGCGGTGGGGGCGCTAGCGCCGTCGGACATCGCGACGGGTGTGGCGGGCGCCTTGAGGGCGACGTGCAGGATGACGCCGCGGTAGCGCGGGTCGCGGTGATGGCCGTGAGCGCGCCAATCGGCGCCGTCTACGTGGATTTCGACGTCGCCGCGGGCCAGGCGCCCGCGGCCGTCGCGGAGCACCGCGCCGAGGAAGTCGGGACCCGCGCCGCCGTTGGGCCACCCCGGAAAGACGACGCGGCGCGATCCGCCGCCGGCGAGCGGAACCTCGCGCCCCGCCGCGGCCGCCCACCAGTCGTGGACCGCGGACTCCGGGGGGCCGTTAGTGTCGCGCGGCGCCTTCGCCCGCTTCGGCGGGCTCGTCCGGTACGTTGCCGGATGCTCGGCTAGCAGGAGCTCCGCCGCCGCTGTTGCCCGGTAGCGGCTTCCCGCCTCCGGCCCGGTATGGAGCACCGGAGGCCTCGGCCATGCGGAGGAGGGCCCGCGCCGAGACGCCGCGGGGCTTGTAGACTCCCGTCTCCCATTCGCTGACCGTCTGCTGGCGCGCACCGAGCTCATCGGCCATCTCCTGCTGCGTCATGCCCAAGCGCCGCCGCAGCGCCCGTACCGCCTCCGAATTCCACTCGCTTCGCTCTTCGCTCACGGCCTCCGAACCGTACACGTTTCCGTGTAAGAAGGCAAGCGCGACCTCTTGCGCGGAGCCCCCTCGCGGGGTACTATGGCCGATGGATTAGCAGTCGGATCCTCCGAGTGCTAATCGCGGACGGTGCGGCGGCGCGACCGACGCAAGGACAAGAGCTAACCGTTATCGAAGGAGGCGTACGTGGCGAGAAAGATTAAACCGATGGGGGATCGTGTCCTGGTGAAGTCCTCGATGCGCAGGAGACGATCAAGGGCGGCATCATCATCCCCGATACCGCCAAGGAAAAGCCCCAGGAGGGCGAAGTGCTGGCCGTCGGCCCGGGCCGGGTCACCGAAGACGGCAAGACGATCCCCATGGAAGTTAAGGTCGGCGACAAGGTCGTCTACGCCAAGTACGGCGGGACCGAGATCAAGGACGACGACGACGATCTCCTCATCCTGAGAGAGAGCGACATTCTGGCGAAGGTCGGCTAGCGCCGCCTTTGCTCATTCGGCCCGCCGGAGCGCGGGATTCAGAAGGAGTCCAAGGAGAGCTATGGCAGGAAAGCAGATCGCACACGCGGAAGAGGCGCGCCGTTCCATCATCCGGGGCGTGGACGCCTTGGCCGACACGGTCAAGGTGACGCTCGGTCCCAAGGGGCGCAACGTCATTCTGGACAAGAAGTTCGGCCCGCCGCAGGTCAACAGCGACGGCGTCACCATCGCCAAAGAGATCGAGCTCGAAGACCAGTTGGAGAACATGGGAGCCCAGCTTCTGAAGGAAGCGGCCACCAAGACCAACGACGTGGCCGGCGACGGGACCACCACCGCCACCGTGCTGGCCCAGGCGATCGTCCACGAAGGCTTCAAGAACGTGACCGCCGGCGCCAACCCCATGGCCATTAAGCGGGGCATCGAGATCGCCGTGGCGGCCGTCCGCGACGAGATTAAGAAGGTCGCCACGCCGGTATCGGGTAAGGAGCAGATCGCCCAGGTGGCGGCGCTCTCCGCCCACGACACCGAGATCGGCGGTCTGATCGCCGAGGTTATGGAGAAGGTGGGCAAGGACGGCGTCATCACCGTCGAGGAGTCCAAGGGGCTCAAGTACGAGATCGAGTACGTCGACGGGATGGAGTTCGACCGCGGCTACATCAGCCCCTACTTCGTCACCAACACCGAGCGGATGGAGTCGGAGACGGACGACCCGTACATTCTGATCACCGATAAGAAGGTCTCCGCGGTCTCCGACATTCTCCCGGTGCTGGAGAAGGTCCTGCAGGTGACCAAGAACTTCGTGCTCATCGCCGAGGACGTCGAGGGCGAAGCCCTGGCCACCCTGGTGGTCAACAAGCTTCGCGGCACGATCAACTGCCTCGCGGTGAAGGCGCCCGGCTTCGGCGACCGCCGCAAGGCGATGCTGGAAGACATGGCCATCCTCACCGGCGGCACGGTGATCAGCGAAGAGGTTGGGCGTAAGCTCGACTCCGCCACCATCGCCGACCTCGGCCGTGCCCGCAAGGTGTCGTCCGACAAGGACAACACCACCGTCATTGAGGGGCGCGGCGACGACGAGTTGATCAAGAGCCGGATGACCCAGATCAAGTCGCAGATCGACACCACCACCTCCGACTTCGACCGTGAGAAGCTGCAGGAGCGGCTGGCGAAGCTCGCCGGCGGTGTCGCGGTGATCAAGGTTGGCGCGGCCACCGAGGTCGAGCTCAAGGAGAAGAAGGCCCGGGTCGAGGACGCGCTTTCGGCCACGCGGGCGGCTGTGGAAGAGGGGATCGTCGCCGGCGGCGGCACGACGCTCATCCGCATCCAGAAGGGCCTCGACAAGGTCAAGGGCGCCGAGCCCGACGAGACCACCGGGGTGCAGATCGTCCGGCGTGCCTTGGAAGAGCCGGTGCGCCAGATCGCGGCCAACTCCGGGGCTGAGGGATCGGTCATCATTCAGGGCATCCGCGAGTCCAAGGCGAAGAACTACGGCTACGACGCGGAGATCGAGAAGTGGGGCGACATGATCGAGATGGGTATCGTCGACCCCGCCAAGGTCGCGCGCGCGGCGGTGGAGAATGCCGCCAGCATCGCGTCGATGATCCTCACCACCGAGGCGATGATCACGGAGAAGCCGGATAAGACCCCGGCGATGCCTCCGATGCCACCCGACGGCGGCATGGGCGGCATGGGCGGCTTCTAGCCGTCTGCCGGCTAACGGAAGACAAAAGGAGGGGCCGTCCGTGCGGGCGGTCCCTCCTTCTCTTTGTCAGTGTCCCCTCCCCGGCCCGCCCTCCTTCTCTCGTAGGAGACCTTTGCGTAACTCTGGCCCGGCCACGTGGGCGCGCAGGAGGGCGATTCGCGAATCGCCCCTACGGGAGGGAGGGCGCCCACAAGGGACGCCCCTACGGGATGCGCCGTTACGCGGCGCGGGTTACGCAAAAGCCTCCTTAGGCGGAGGGAGGCTTGCGGCGGTGAGGGATTGACAGCGTATTTTGGACACTCCTATAATCGCTATAGAAGTGGAGGTTGCGGCCCGCTTGGGTCCGGCCAGTGGCGGCGCTCATAGCGAGGCGGCCTTCACCGTTAGGGACCAGCCCTCTCGTTCCAGCACAGGTCTCTCCATTCGCGCCCTTGGGCTGTCCGGCGGCTTACCGTGCCGCCGGGGCGAGCTTTCCGGCTTCCCCCTTGGGCGCGACCCCTCCCTGGACGGCAGCGATCCACATGAGCCGAAACCCGTGAGCCACGCGGCGAAGTTCATCTTCGTAACCGGCGGCGTCGTTAGTTCCGTCGGCAAAGGCATCGCCGTCGCGTCGCTCGGACGCATCCTCAAAAGCCGAGGCCAGACGGTCTCGGTGCAGAAGCTGGACCCCTACCTGAACGTCGATCCCGGCACCATGTCCCCCTATCAACACGGCGAGGTCTTCGTGACCACCGACGGCTGCGAGACCGACCTCGACCTGGGGCACTACGAGCGCTTCATCGACGTCGAGCTCACCAGCGACTGCAACGTCACCGCCGGCGACATCTACAGCTCGGTGATCGCCAAGGAGCGGCGTGGCGACTATCTGGGCGGGACGATGCAGGTCGTCCCCCACGTCACCAACGAGATCAAGGACCGCATCCTCCGCCTGGCGGACAAGAGCGGCGCCGACGTGATCATCGTCGAAGTGGGCGGCACCGTCGGCGATATCGAGGGGCTGCCCTTCCTGGAGGCGATCCGGCAGATGCGGAACGAGGTAGAGCGCGGGGCCGCGCTCTACGTGCACGTGACTTTTCTGCCCTACATCATGGCGACGCGGGAGCTGAAGACGAAGCCGACGCAGCACTCGGTGAAAGAGCTGCGCGGCATCGGCATCCAGCCCGACATCATCCTGTGTCGCAGCGACTACGAGATCCCGGAGAGCGCCCGGGCCAAGATCGCGCTGTTTTGCGACGTGCCGCCCGACGCGGTGGTCCCGCTGGAGACGGCGGACAACATTTACGAGGTCCCCGCGATCCTCGAAGACGCGCGTATCGGCGACCTCGTGATCGAGCGGCTGGGGCTGCAAGCGTTCTCCGGCGGGCTCGAGGACTGGCGTGTGATGGTCGAGAAGATGACCGCCGAGTACGAGCCGCTGGCCATCGCGGTGGTGGGGAAGTACGTCGACTTGCACGACTCCTACATCTCGGTGCGGGAGGCGCTGCAGCACGCGGGGATCCACCATGAGCGGGAAGTCGAGCTGGAGTGGATATCGGCGGAGTCGTTGGAGTCAGGCGACTGGGAGCCGCTGCTTGCCAACGCGTGCGGCATCGTCGTCCCCGGAGGGTTCGGCGAGCGCGGCATCGAAGGCATGGTGCGCGCCGCCCGCTACGCGCGCGAACGCGGCATCCCGTATCTGGGCCTCTGCCTGGGTATGCAGGTCATGGTGATCGAATTCGCCCGCCACGCCCTGGGAGGCGAGGCCAACTCGACCGAATTCGACCTCGAAACGCCCTATCCCGTGATCGACCTGCTGCCCGGGCAACGCGAGATCAACGGCATGGGCGGGACGATGCGCCTGGGCGAGTACCGGTGCGATATCGAGGCGGGGACGGTGGCCCGCCACGCCTACGGCGAGCGTACGGTCGTCGAACGGCACCGCCACCGCTATGAGTTTAACAATGACTACCGGAAGCAGCTCTGCGAGGCGGGGCTCGCGCCGAGCGGGCTTTCGCCCGACGGCTCTTTAGTCGAGATCGCCGAGCTGCGCGGGCATCCATTCATGTTGGGGACGCAGTTCCACCCCGAGTTCAAGTCGCGCCCCAACCGGCCCCACCCGCTTTTCCAGGCGTTCGTGGGCATGGCGAAACAGATAGTCCGCGAGGGCGGTCAGCACAAGCTCCCGATCAGCTAAAGGCATGAGTGACGGGCAGGAGGCAAGGGCGTTGAGAGAGGACGGACGCAGGTCAAACCAGCGAGGATCGCGGCGCCGCTCGGGCAACCGGGGCGGCCAGGTCCAGGTCATGGAGCCCGAGGTCGACTCAGGGCCGACTACCGACTTGGCCGCCGTGATGGCGGTGCTCGACTCGAAATCGCGGGACGACCTCGTCACCGTGGCCGGTGAAATCGGCATCCAGGGCGTCACGCGGATGAAGAAGAGCCGCCTCGTCCAGGAGCTTCTTCAGATCAAGGCACAGGAGCAGGGCCACGAGGTCGCCACCGGCGTCGTTGAAATCATCGGCGACGGCTACGGCTTTCTTCGTAGGAACGGCCTCCGCCCCAGCCCCGACGACGTCTACCTCTCGCCCTCCCAGATACGACGCTTCGCGCTGCGCACCGGCGACCTCGCCATCGGGCTTGTCCGCCCGCCGAAGGAAGGCGAGAAGTACCGCGGCCTGCTGCGCGTCGAGGGGGTCAACGGCCTTGATCCCGAGACGGCGAAGAAGCGCCCAAACTTCGAGCGCCTCACTCCCATCTTCCCCGAGGAACGAATTACGCTGGAGGTCGGACCCAAGAATCTCTCGAACCGGCTCATCGACATGCTGGCCCCCATCGGCCGGGGGCAGCGCGGCCTTATCGTCTCGCCGCCCAAGGCCGGCAAGACGATCCTCCTCAAGAACATCGCCCAGGGCGTCTCGGCCAATGCCCCCGAAGTCGAGCTCATGGTGGCCCTCGTCGGGGAGCGTCCCGAGGAGGTCACGGACATGGAGCGCTCCGTGGAGGGCGAGGTGTTCAGCTCGACCTTCGACGAGCCCGTCGAGGACCATACGCGGGTCGCCGAGCTGGTGCTGGAACGCTCGAAGCGGCTGGTGGAGGGGGGGAAGGACGTCGTCGTGTTGCTCGACAGCCTCACCCGTCTTACCCGCGCCTACAACCTCGCGGTGCCCACCAGCGGGCGCACGCTCTCCGGCGGCATCGACCCCGTGGCGCTGTATCCGCCGAAGCGCTTCTTCGGCGCGGCCCGTAACTGCGAGGGCGGCGGCAGCCTGACGGTGATCGCTACCTGCTTGGTCGACACCGGCAGCCGCATGGACGACGTGATTTACGAAGAGTTCAAGGGCACCGGCAACCTGGAGCTGCACCTTGACCGTAAGCTCGCCGAGCGCCGCATCTACCCCGCGATCGACATCCAGCGCAGCGGCACGCGCCGCGAGGAACTGCTGCTCAACGAGACGGAGCTGAAGCAGGTCTGGCTCCTCCGCCGCATCGTCGCCATGATCGGCGCCGACGCCCAGCGGGAGACCGAGGCCACAGAGAAGATCCTCGACCGCCTGACGAAGACCCCCACCAACGCCGCATTCCTGGCCTCGCTCAACAAGGGCGGGGTGTAGCCGGCGGCGGTCCGGCCCCGCTCCTTTACCGCGGAGGTAGAGGCGCCCTGCGGGCGCCCGCGCGCCTGCGGCGCGTGCCCTCTCTCAGTCTCCCCCAGAGGGGGAGAGGCCGGAGGGGAGGGCGATTCGCGAATCGCCCCTACGGGAGCGGGCGCCCACAAGGGACGCCCCTACGGGGAGGGAAATGCCCCGCTTGGGGCTACCAGGGCATTGAGACGCCGCCGTTGGGGTGGATGATCTGGCCCGTGACGAACTCGCCGGTCTGCGAGACGAGGTAGAGGATGGCATGGGCGATGTGGTCGGGGTGGCCGGCCAGTCCGAGGGGACTGCGCTCCTGGGTGGCCTGGATGAAGGCGTCCTTGCGTCCCGGGACCTCCCGGCCCTCGGCATCTAGCCAGTGCCGCTCGGTGAAGCCGGTGATCACCATGCCGGGGGCGATGGTGTTGACGCGCACGCCGTGGGGCGCGCCTTCCTTGGCCGCGGTCTTGCCCAGCATCGCGACCGCGGCCTTCGACATTCCGTAGAGGGCCCAAGTCTCGGTGCCGGGGGAGTCGATGATGCCTGAGGAGACGTTGACGATGTTGCCCCGCTTCTGGGGAATCATCGCCTTCAGGGCGTGCTTGACGCCGAAGAAAACCCCCTTGAGGTTGATGGCGAAGAGGTCGTCCATCATCTGCTCGGTGGTGTCCACGATGAAGCTCTGCTGGGGAATGCCGGCGATGTTGCCCATGATGTCGATGCGGCCGTGATCGGCGACTGCCTTTGCCACGAGGGCCTCGACCTCAGCCTCGTTGGTGACGTCGCAGCGCACCGTGGAGGCCTTGCCGCCGGTGTCTTCGATGAAGCGGGCGGTCTCTTCCAAGCCGGCCTCGTTGACGTCGGCGAGGATGACCGTGGCGCCGGCTTGGGCGAGGACGATGCCGGTGCTGCGGCCCATGCCGCTGGCGCCGCCGGTGAGGCAGGCGACCTGCCCGGAAAGATCGAAGAGCTTCGCGATGTCGGCGGCCGCCATGGGGACTCCTTTACCTGATGAGCGGGGAATGAGCGCCCGCTGAATCTAGGGTGCGCCGCGCGGCAAGTCAAGCCTGCCCGCGTCTCCGCACGTTGCGCGGACAAGGGCGCGCGCCCTCTCCTCCCCTCCGACGCGCCTGGCGGCGCGTGCCCTCTCTCAGTCTCTCCCAGAGGGAGAGAGGTTTAAGGTGGTCTGCCCCAGAGGAGATCTTTGCGTAACTCAGGGCCTAGTTACAGCGGCCGCTTTGAGGGTGGAGGAGAGGGCGATTCGCGAATCGCGCCTATGGGAAAGTGCGCCCACGAGGGGCGCCCCTACGGGAGGGGATAGATACCGCGTTCGCGGGAATGACGGATACGGGCGGGGGGTCTCCAGGGGTTACCAGGGCATCTGGAGGCCGCCGTTGGGGCGGATGATCTGGCCGGTGACGAAGTCGCCGGTCTGCGAGACGAGGTAGAGGATGGCGTGGGCGACGTGGTCGGGGTGGCCGACGAGGCCGAGGGGGGTGTACTCCTTGGCGGCCTGGATATAGGCCTCCCTGCGTCCCGGGATTTCCCGCCCCTCGGCGTCCCGCCAGTTATGCTCGCTGAAGCCGGTGATCACGACGCCGGGAGCGATGGTGTTGACGCGCACGCCGTGGGACGCGCCTTCCGCCGCCGCAGTCTTGCCCAGCATCGCGACCGCGGCCTTCGACATGCCGTAGAGGGCCGAGCCCGCGGTGCCGGTGAAGTCGATGATGCCCGAGGAGACGTTGACGATGTTGCCCCGCTTCTGGGGAATCATCGCATTCAAGGCGTGCTTGACCCCGAAGAAGACGCCCTTGAGGTTGATGGCGAAAAGGTCGTCCATCATCTGCTCGGTGGTGTCCACGATGAGGCTCTGCTGGGGAATCCCGGCGATGTTGCCCATAATGTCGATGCGGCCGTGGTCGGCGACGGCCTTTGCCACGAGGGCCTCGACCTCGGCCTCGTTGGTGACGTCGCAGCGCACCGTGGACGCCTTGCCGCCGGCATCCTCGATGAAGCGGGCGGTCTCTTCCAAGCCCGCCTCGTTGACGTCGGCGAGGATGATCGTGGCGCCGGCTTGGGCGAGGACGATGCCGGTGCTGCGTCCCATACCGCTGGCGCCGCCGGTGAGGCAGGCGACCTGTCCGGAGAGATCGAAGAGTTTCGCGATGTCGGCGGCCGCCATGGGGTGACTCCTCTAGTGGGTGAAAGGGAGATGAGCGCCCGCTGAATCTAGGGTGCGCCGCGGGGCAAGTCAAACCGCCCCGCGACTGGGTGGGTTCCGATACAATAGCGGCCTCTTTCGACGGGCGGCTCTGGGAGGATGTCATGGCGAACGATTTGCTGATCAAGAACGGCCTCATCATCGACGGGACCGGCGGCGAGCCGTACCACGGCGACGTGGCGGTCCACGGCGGGCGCATCGTGGAGACCGGCGCCGCCGATGGGAGCGCGGCCCGCGTCATCGACGCCGACGGTCAGGCCGTCGCCCCCGGCTTCTGGGACGTGCATACTCATTACGACGCGCAGTTCCTGTGGGACCCCATCGCCACCTCGTCGTCGTGGCACGGCGTCACCAGCGTGATCATGGGCAACTGCGGTATAACCCTCGCCCCGTGCAAGCCGGAGGACCAGGACTATCTCATTCGGATGCTGGCCCATGTCGAGGCGATGGACGAGCGGGTGGTGTCGACCACGCTGCCCTGGGAGTGGGGCGACTACGCCGACTTCCTGCGCGCCCTCGAGCCGCGGCTGGGGCTCAACGCCGCCACGTTCGTGGGGCACTCGACCCTGCGCCGCAACGTCATGGGGCCGGAATGCGCCGAGCGCGCGGCCACCGATGATGAGGTCGCGCGTATGAAGCAACTGCTGCGCGAGTCGGTCGCCGCCGGCGCTCTCGGCTTGTCGACGGCGCGGGTCGCGACGCATTGGGACGGCGACGGTAATCCCGTCCCGAGCCGCGTGGCCGAGCTCTCCGAGATCTACGAACTCGCCGCGACACTGGGGGAGATGGACAGGGGCATCGTGCAGCTCGCCGTTGGGTCGGACTTCAACAAGTACACGGACGAGGGGCGCGAACGGCTCGCCAAGCTGATGCGCGTCAGCGGCCGGCCGGTCTGCATCAACTCCGTGGCGCAGACCACCACCAACGTGGACGGCTGGAAACTGGTGCTGGACTGGATGGCGCGGATGCGCGACGAGGGGGGCCGGATCATCGGGCTGGGGAACGTAGTCCCGAACCGGCGCGAGTTCAACATGCGGTACACGGACTTCTTCGACCGCTTCCCGCAGTGGCTGAAGCTCTCGATGCAGCTGTTCGAAGAGAAGATGCGCATGCTGGCCGATCCGGCGCATCGGACGCGGCTGCGGGAGGACACGGAGAATGTCACGGATACGTTCTTCCTTCAGAACCCGATCAAGTGGGACGTGGTCACGCTGGTGAAGGCCAAGACGGCACGCTGGAAGGGATTCGAGGGGATGAGCCTGCAGGAGATCGGCGAGGCCCTCGGCCTCCATCCGACCGAGGCGCTCTTCGACATCTCGGTCAGCGAGGACCTCGACACGCAGTTCCGCCAGACGGGGAACCGCAACCCGGACGAGGCGGCGCAGATGGCGATTCTGCGTGCGCCCGACATGATCCCCGAGCAGTCGGACGCCGGCGCGCACGTCATTACGGAGAACAATACCGGCTTCCCCAGCCACTTGCTCGGCTATTGGGTGCGGGAGCGCGAGGCACTAACCATCCAGGAGGCGGTGCAGCGCATGACCTCCGTGCCCGCGGGGCAGTTCGGGGTGACCGACCGGGGCGCGCTACGGCCGGGGATGGCGGCGGACATCGTCATTTTCGATCCCGAGACCATCACCGCCGGCGACCCCGAGTTCGCCGACGATCTGCCCAACGGCGGCCGCCGTCTGATCCAGCGGGGCGAGGGTGTCGCGTACACCGTCGTGAACGGCGAGGTCACGCTGGACCACGGCGAGTACACCGGCGCGCGGGCGGGCCAGACGCTGCGGCGGGGCTAGGCCGCCGGGACGGCGATCTTGTAGAGCCGGGCGGCGTTGTCGCGAGTCACCTTGCGCCCCGTCTCGGGCCCGATGATGGTCTCCATCTCGGCCACCGCCTCGCGGGAGTGAGGGAAGACGCCGTCGCCGTGGGGGTAGTCGCTGGCCCACATGACGTTGTCCGTGCCGATGTCGCCGAGCATCTTGACCCCCACCCAATCGTCCTCGAACGTGGCGTAGACCTGGCGGCGGAAGAGCTCGCTGGGCTTCTCCTGCAGCTTGAAGTCGTGGACGCGGAACCCGTGCTTCTCCTGCACTTGGTCCATCCGCTGCACGACGTAGGGGAGCCAGCCGATCCCCGACTCGCCGAGCACGAGGTTGAACCCGGGATTCTCCGCTAGCGCATCGCTGAAGATCATGATGGTGAGCGCCTCGTCCATTTGCATCTGGCAGATCGAGGTGTAGGCCGAGGTCACCCACGATCCGAGCTCGACGCGGAGGCGCTCGGTGCCGCCTCCGAGGTGGACGCTGACGGGGAGGCCGGTCTCATCGGCGGCCCGCCACAGCGGCGCCCAACTCTGGACGTAGGCGTGGTCGAAGGGATCGGTCCGCACCCAGTCGAAGAAGTTGAGCAGGGCGCCTCGCACCCCCATCGAGGCCAGACGGCGAAGCTCGTTGGCGGCGGCCTCGCCGTCGTGGGAGGGGAGGTAGCCCAGGGCGCAGAGGCGCTCCGGGGCCGCCGCGTTGAACTCCGCGGCCCAGTCGTTGTAGGCGGCGAGGACGGCGAACTTGAGCTCGGGGTCGGGGATGGGCCAACGCAGCGGGCCGTAGATGACGTGGGTGTGGACGCCGTCGAGGTCCATGTCTTCGAGGCGCAGGGAGGGTGTCGACGGGCGGCGGCCGTCGTCGTCAGGCCCCGCGGCCTTGCCGTCGAGCCAGCCGAGGCTGCCGCTCGGGCCGAGCGTCGCGCCGCCGATCCGCCACTGCTTGCTTCCGCCGACGTCCACGACATGCGGGGCGTGCTCGCGGTAGCGGGTGGGGAGGCGCTCCGCCCAGAGGTCGGGCGGGAGCGTGTGCATGTCGAGATGATCGTCGGCGGAGATGATGGCGGTGTCCATGACGGCTCTCCTTCGGCCCGCAGGCGGGCGGGGCTGACGATAGGCGTCGCGCTCCGGTTCGTCAATTGAGCGCGGGGTCGCCCTCTCTCAGTCTCCCCCAGAGGGGGAGAGGTTTAAGTGAATGCCACCTCCGCTCCCCCCGCCAGGACCCCAGTCGGGTTTGCAAAGGCCTCCATAGGGGGAGGCCGGAGGGAACTCGCCCGCTGGGCGGGTGTTGCACTAAGATCGGGGCCGGCCCGCAGCACCATGAGGCCAAGCTGACAGGAGGAGATCATGCCGAAGGGAATCTTTCTTGCGTACACGAATTGCGTCGAGCGGCAGCGGGACGAGGAGTTCAACCGGTGGTACACGCACACGCACCTGCCCGACCTGCTAAAGGCGCAGGGTGTGGTGAGCGCGCGGCGGTTCTTCAATCTCAATCCGGGGCGGGGGCCGTCGCAGTACCTGGCGCTCTACGAGATCGAGAGCGACGATATCGCGGCCTCGATCGCCGACCTCAAGGCGCACGCCCGCGCGTCGTTCGGCGAGGGCCGCCACGTCGATTTCCTCACCGTCGGGGCGCTGAACTCGTTCCAGGAGATCGAGCCGGAGTCGCTGCAGCCGCTGGATGTGGTGGACTACCCGCGTACCCCACGGTAGGGTCGGCGCGTCCCGCTCTCACTCTTCCCCCGAGGAGACCTTTGCGTAACCGGGGTGACTGACCGCGAAGGTGGCGGACTTCGATAACCCGTGGCGGTTGCGAGGGGGCCCCTCATCTCAATCTTCTCCCGTGGGGAGAAGAGGCGAGACCTCCCGGCCCCACCCATGCTTGCCCGCGGACGGTTGTGCAAAGGTCTCCAGAGGGGAGGGGCTTGAGTGGGACGGGTGGTCAATGGTGCGGCATTGGGGTACGGTTCGGGCCGCTGCGCCGGCGTGGGCCCGGCGGACTGGAGGATGGTGCGATGAGTGACGACACGAGCAGGATCGAGGCGTTGGAACGGCGCGTCCAAGAGCTGGAGGACAAGGAGGCGATCCGGGAGGTCCTCGCCCGCTACGGCTTCACCGCCGACTTGGGGCTTTCGAAGGACTGGGTCGACGTGTGGACGGAGGATGGGGTCTACGACCTGGGCCCGGACGACAAGGCGGTGGGGTCCGACGGGCTGTTGTACGACATCATTACCAACCCCAAGGGGCACAAGACGATCGAGAACCGATCCCAGCACACGGTGGTGAACCACTTCATTCGCGTTGATGGCGACACCGCGTGGGCCGAGGCGTACTCGATCGTCTTCGTGCGCGGCGACGATGGGTACTATCCCTGGACGTGCGGCTACAATCACTTCAAGTTCGAACGGAAGGACGGCCGATGGCGCCTCGCGCTCCGGCTCCGGCGCGCCGTCGGGGGCGACGAGTGGGGCGGCAAGGTCATCAAGGCGTTCGCCGACGAGTAACGAGGATTGAGAAAGGGAACGGCGCATGAAACTGGACCTGCTGTACGAGATCGAGGTGGGGAAGCCCTGGCCCGAGGGCCAGCGGAAGGCTGAGCAGCGGGCCTACTGGGAGGCCCTGGAGCAGATTGAGCGGGCCGACGAGGCGGGCTTCAACATCGTGTGGATGGTGGAGCACCACTTCCGAGTGGAGCGGTCGCACTGCTCGGGGCCGGAGGTCTTCCTGGGCGCGGTGGCGATGCGGACGAAGAACATCCGCATGGGGCACGGCGTCGTCCTGCTGCCCAAGCCGTTCAACCACCCGGTGCGGGTCGCCGAGCGCGCCGCCGTTCTCGACATCCTGTCGAACGGCCGCGTCGAGCTGGCCACGGGGCGCTCGACGCCGTACGAGCAGGATGGCTTCGACGTGCCGTTCGAGGAGTCCCGCGAGATGTGGGAAGAGGCGATCCGGATGCTCCCCGAGATCTGGACGCAGGATACTTTCTCGCATGAGGGCAAACACTGGCGGGTCCGCGAGCGCGCCGTGCTCCCCAAGCCGGTGCAGGAGCCCCATCCCGCGCTGTGGGTGGCGGCGTCGAGCGACGACAGCTATCCCAAGGCGGGGGAGAGCGGGCTGGGCGTGCTGAGTCTGTCGATCCTCGTGCCGCTTGAAAAGCTGGGGCAGCGCATCGCGACCTACCGCGACGCCCTGAAGCGGGCCAAGCCCATCGGGAAGTTCGTCAACAACCGCCTCGCCGCTTACACCCTGGTCCATTGCGCCGAGACCAACGCCAAGGCGATAGAGAACGGGGGCATGGACGCCTGCCACTGGTGGTACCAGCACCTAGCCGAGGTGACCCTGAAGTGGGAGGGGCCGCTGATGAAGGCCCAGGCCGAGGCCTCGGGCACGGTGACGGCCATCGGCGGAGTCCAGGAGCGTCTGGCCGACATGGAGAAGCAGGCGCGGGGCGAGTTCGATGTCCGCGAGTACGACCGTCAGAACATGGTCGTCGTCGGCGACCCCGACACGATCCTACGCAAGCTGGAAAGCTACGAGGACATCGACGTGGACAACCTGATCTGCCTCATGCAGTTCGGCGGTCTCAAGCACCCCGACATCCTCAAGAGCATCGACCTGCTGGGCAAGTACGTGATCCCGGAGCTGGCGAAGCGGGAGAGGAAGTCGGCGGCGGTGTAGGAGCGGGTTCGCGCCATGTGGGCCTTGCGGGACCACCCGGCCATGACGAAGACTTATACCCCTGAACCGGAGGGCGACTTGCTTCGGGCGAACCATTGAAGGCCTTTCACGAAATCAGGGATCCGATCCATGTGTTCGTTCGGCTCGATTCGGACGAACGGGCGGTCTTGGATTCCCGGCCTGTTCAGCGGTTGCGACACCTTCACCAGTTGGCGCTCACCTATCTCGTGTACCCCGGCGCCACACATCGGCGCTTTGAGCACGCACTTGGGGCAATGGAGTTGGCGGGGCGTGCGTATGACGTCATCACGCAAGAGCAGAATCTAGATCCCCAGGTCAGGCAACGCCTCCCTGACCTAGCTCATCCCGAGAAGCGCGCCTACTGGCGTAGAGTCCTTAGGGTGGCGGCCCTTTGTCACGATCTGGGACATCTGCCATTTTCCCACGCAGCAGAGAAGGAGCTGTTGCCCGATGACCGGACGCATGAAGACATGACGGTGCGGCTCATCAACTCGCCGGAACTGACAGAGCTTTGGAATAAGGCTGTTCCTCCACTGCTCCCGGACTACATCGTAAAGCTGGCCGTTGGACCCAAAAAGAGTGGACAGACATTCTCTGACTGGGAGGCGCTCTTGTCCGAGTTGGTCGTGGGCGACGCGTTCGGCGTAGATCGAATCGACTACCTCCTCAGGGACTCCCATCACGTCGGCGTCGCGTATGGCAGGTTCGATCATCATCGGCTCATCGACACGCTCCGAATCCTCCCCAGCAAAGACACTGGCGCGCCCGTACTAGGCTTGGAGTCAGGAGGCTTACACTCGGCGGAGGCCCTCCTGTTGGCGCGATACTTCATGTTTAGCCAAGTCTATTTTCACCCGGTGAGACGTGCGTATGACCAGCACTTAGTTGATTTCCTCCGCCAATGGCTCCCAGGAGGCAAGATCCCGTTAGGTGTTGAAGAATTCATGCAATATACTGACACAGAGGTCACTGCCGGCATGCTGAAAGCCGCGAGGGATTCGGAGCATCCCGCGCACGCATGGGCGCGAAGGATCGCAGAACGGCGACACTTCAAGGTTGTGTACACTCGGAACCCCGACGACCTCAAATACTGCCAGAACCCTGGACGAGCCCTTGCGGATGCACTTGAGGGAGAATTCGGACCAGAGAACGTCAAGGTCGCGGAGTACGTGGAGCGCGGGGCTGTGGTCAGCTTTCCCGTTATCGACAACAACGGCAGAGTAGTCGACTCTCAAGACCTATCGGAAACCTTAGGGGTGATACCCCTAGCGTCTTTCGGCTACGTATTCGTGGAGCCGACCCTCAGGGCAGAGGCGTCGGACTGGATTGAAAGGAACAGGCCAAGGGTTCTGGAGTCGGCGGGCCAAGCCGAGGAGGAGAAGTCTGATGCCTAGCGATGTCGTGAGGCGAGTCCTATTGGCCTATTTGATTGAACGCATGAACGCTAACGAAAGTTGGTGTGGTGAGACCCACGTACAGAAGTCCGTCTTCTTTCTTCAAGCGCTTTTTGCGACCCCGCTTGATTACGACTACGTGATCTACAAGCACGGGCCGTACTCGTTTGATCTGCACGATGAACTGACGGCTATGCGGGCGAACACTTTGGTTGAGCTTGAGCCGAACCCCCCGTATGGCCCCCGCTTCAAACCAGGATCGCTTGCCCAAGGTGTGGCGGCTAAATTTTCTCGTACGCGAAGCCGATACGAGGAGCAGGTCAACTTCATCGCTCAGCGAATCGCCAAGCGTGACGTCGCTGAGCTGGAACGCATCGCCACCGCTTTCTTCCTGAGGCGGGAATACCCGGACGTGGACGACGATGGACTAGCAAACTGGATCACGAAACTCAAACCGCACATCAGCAGGGAAGCTGCCCTCGCAGGGATAAAGGAAGGTGGCCGAATAGAGCAAGCTGCCGACGCTATCGCCAGCCCGAGCTAGGAATCCATAGATTCCTGCCTCGATACAGGCAGGGGCGCTGCAAGCCGGTGGGGGTGGAGCGGGCGATGGGATTCGAACCCACGACCTTTTGCTTGGGAAGCAAACACTCTACCACTGAGTTACGCCCGCGGGAGAGTCGATTCTAGGCGCGGCTTCTGGGCGCTGTCAACGAACGCAGCTCGGCGGCGTGTCGAGGCGGGCTTGCCGTCACTCGCCGAGGGCGGCGACTTCGTCCCAGTAGCGCTGCCAGCTTGGCCATGATTCCGGGAGGCGGCCCACGGGCGCGCTGCCGCGGGCGATGCCGGCGCCGGCGGTGGGGCGGGTGAGAGCGTCGACGCCGTACCAGCGCATGAGGCGGCGGCGCTTGAAGAACCACACGCCGTCGCGACGCTCGTAGGTGTCCCAGTACTGGATCATGCCGACCATCCACTCGCCGGGGCGGTCGATCTCGTCGCGGCAGTAGACGACGCCGTGGGCGTGGTCTTCGTCGTCGAGGTCGATGACGTGGTTGCCGACGAAGTGGATGCTTGTCTGGAACTTGCTGAACGAGCGGACGAACCACTCGCGCAGCGCAGCGCGGCCCCAGTTGTCGCGCCCTACCTGGACGTCGTCGATGAAGAGCG
Organism: Dehalococcoidia bacterium; assembly: GCA_965261455.1. GTDB lineage: Bacteria > Chloroflexota > Dehalococcoidia > SHYB01 > SHYB01 > DAOUKH01. The sequence continues at coordinate 2,582,276 of OZ253453.1, forward strand.
CCACGAGGTCGTCGATGTTGCGGGTGTCGAGGGCCAAGCCGTAGCGGTGGGGCAACTGCCTGATCTGCTGGTAGGCGTCGAGGCGGTCTAACCGCGCCGCGAGGCTGTCGCCGTCGTCCGTGGATCCGGGCATCGCCGTCCTCCTCCGCGCGGCTCGCGCGTGGTGCGGAGCGTAGACCGTCCCCGGGCGCCGGTCAACGGCGGGGGCGGGGGTGGGTGGGTCGATGGCCTTGGGATCGGGCGGGCGTCGGTATCAGGCGCTGGGGCGTGCCCTCTCTCCCCCGGGGGGACCCCTGTGTAGCCGAAGCGACTGACGCGGGCCGGCTTCAGCAAGGTCGCGCGGCCCCCGCCTCCCCCCGCCCTCACCCCAACCCTCTCCCAGCGGGAGAGGGGGGTAAGACCCAGCGCCGCCTCCCTTTTCCAAGGCTGCGGGCGGCGTTCTTCCCCGCGACGAAGTTTTGCAAAGGTCTCCGGTGGGAGAGGAGGTAAGATCCCTCACCCGCTCCCCTCGCCAAGACCGGAGGTTTGCGAACTCTCCGTTGGCGGAGTTACGCAAAGGTCTCCGGACGGAGAGAGGTGCAGAGCGGCATTCGGGGAGGGGGAACGGGAGGGCGGCGCGCTAGTAGAGGTAGTGGCCCTGCACCGAGGCGGCGACGGAGAGTTCGATGTCCTGGATGGCCTGGGTCATCGCTTGGCCGATGAGGTCTAGCTTGCGCACCTGCTCAATGCGGGGGGCGGCTTGTTCCAACTCCCGCTTGGACAGGAGCTCCTTGAAGATGCCGCAGGCATCGGCGAGGCAGATGATCACGACGTCGCGGGGGTCGGGGATGTCGTCGCTAAACAGTACGCCCATGATGCGCAGTTTCACCTCGCGCTCGGCCTGGCCGTCGACCATGGGGTACCGCCTGGACCGGAAGACCCAGAGGAAGCGGTCCTCCTGACGTTCCAGGATGCCGAGGGCGATGAGGCGGGAGAGCACCTCCTCCTGGATGGCATCGGAACGCTCCGCGGTCTGTTCGACCCAGTAGCGCGCGTCGTGCGTTTCTCCCGCGGCGATCTCGGCCAGGGTCGGGTCGAGCAGGCTGTCGCCGGTGGGGGTAGCGTCCACCAAGATCAGATGCTCGAGGTCGGTGTCGATACGGTTCTCCATGGCGAGGTCCATGAGTACGCCGCCGGCAAGGGCGTAGCTGAGCGACCAACTGGGGACGCGCGCGAACCTCCCGTCGTCGTCGTGGAGCAGGAGCAGGGTGATTTCCTCGACGAATCTCAGCATGGCGTTCGTCCTTTCCAGTAGGCGCAGAGAAGTTCCGTGCGGTCACATTCTACCCGACGGGGAATGAAGCGTAGCCGGTTCAGATTTCGCTACTGGGCTACGAATGACGTCGTGGTGTCTGTGTTCACGGTGACGGTGTATTCGACGCCGGGCTCGAAATCGGAACCCAAGGGGACGTCGGTCTCTACGATGGGGCGGTCGGCGGTACAGGGGACAGCGGTAAAGGGGACAACAGGGTCGGCGATCTGATGGTAGGTGATGACCACTTCGATGCGGCCGGCGTCTCTTTGCCGGATTTCGTAGCCGTTGAACTGCGAGCAACTGCTGCCCTTGGGCAGAGCGGAGACGACGAGCAGTTGGTATTGGGGCGGGTCGCTTTCCAGGATCATGATCTCCGCGCGCTCGATGGGCGACTCGGCGATGAATGGGTCCCGCAGGCCGGGCCGTGGCAGGGTAAAGGAGGTGGTTTCCCGGCCGTTTGCTATCACCCGGTAGGTCTGGCCAGATCGAAGCGGCTGTCTGATGGGCTCTACGGCGTCAAGCTCCACCACCTGCTCATCGCAAGGAATCGCCCAGGAGGTCGGTGGCGGCTGCATCAGCGTAAGCCGGACGATGATGTCGTTGCCGTCCAACTCCAATTCCTGGTTGCCAGGGCGGGCGCAGTTTTCGATTGTGGACTGGTAGTAGGCGATCCGCAGCAGATGTTGCGCCTCGTTGGGTATGAGGTTGGCCCAAACGATGGGGACGGGGACCTCGACCCAGGTGCGCCGGTCCGCGTTGTCGCCTACCTGGTTGGGCGGAGGCTCCACCAGGACGAGGAGCATATCGACCTTGTCGGGATTGCCGCGGGTGATCACGTCGTAGGCGGTGTCGTTGGTGAAGGCGAGGCGGCCGTCGGATTCAACGATCCGGGCGCTCAGTCCATAGGTGTTCCGTGGGTTGATGTCCTGGCGGTTGTATCTCACTTCGAACTTGATGGGAACTTGGCCGGGCCCGGAGATGGTCTGGCGAGCGATGAGCGGAGCGGGGGCGTCGGCGTAGGAGACGTCCCGCAGCTCGACGACGAGGGCCGCGCCCGGCGTCAGGCCCAACCGCTCCCGGTAGGAGACGCTGCCGGTTACCGAGGCGTTGGGGTCTCGTCCCGACGGCGCTTCCCACGTCGCGTTGGATGGGGTGGGGTCGCCCTGGCAGGCGGCGGCCAGCAGGATTGTCGACACGGTCAGGAAGGAGAGGAAGGCGGTCTTGGTCGTGGTCTTCATTCGGGCGGCCTCGGTGGTGGGGATGAGTCTACATATTTATAGACGCGGCTCGGCGCAGGTTTGTTCCCACGACGGGCGGCCGTTCGCTTCTCGCGACCCCCGAGCGAATGGGTAGAGGTGGAACCGATGACCTTGGAGGTGGTGGGCAGGACTTGAACCTGCGACCTAGCATTTTATGATGGTGGTCGGCGGCATCGGGGTCAGCGGGCGGTGTTCGCAGTAGCGCCCGGCCCACAGAGCGACCCTTCCCCAAGAGAAAACCATGCCCGACTTTCCACGCCTCTTCGAACCACTGCAGATCGGCAACTTCACGGTGCGGAACCGCATCGTGATGACCACCCATGGCACGGGGCACTCGGAGCAGCGCGATCTGCGCTACCTCCAAGAGCGGGCCCGGGGCGGCGCGGCGCTCATCGGCATCCATTCCGCGGGCACGACGAATTTCCCCCTTGGGCCGGGACGCTGGAAGGAGGATCACGGTCGCGACTTCGACGTGCGCCTGCCCAATGCGGCGACGCCCGAGGGCATCGAGTTCTTCGACAAGATAGGCATCCCGGGCCTGCGCAAGCGCGCCGAGGTGATCCACGATGAGGGGGCCAAGGTCTTCGGCCAGGTCTACAACGCCGGGGCCGGCATGCATCGCGACAGCCTGCAGCCCGCCTTCGGCCCCTCGACGGTCCCCGAGCCCTTCGACGCCGCTGTCCCTCACGAGCTGACCGAAGAGGAGATCGCCGACCTGGTGACCACCTTTGCCCACGGCATCCGGCGGGCCAAGGAGGCGGGCCTCGATGCCGCCGAGATCCACGGCGCGCATGGATATCTGGTCACCGAGTTCCTCTCGCCCCGGTTCAACCTGCGGGAGGACCGCTACGGCGGAAGCCGCGAGAACCGTGTCCGTTTCGTGTTGGAGATCATCGAGGCGGGTCGCAAGCTCGTCGGTCCCGACTACCCCATCGGCATTCGGATCGGCCTGGACGGCGACGGCCGGCACGGCGGCCTCACCATCGACGAGCTTGCCGGCATCGGCCAGTCGCTCTCGCCCCACGTCGCCTTTATCAGCGTCAGCGGCGGCAACTACACCGGCCTCGCCGACGGCCTCGAGATCGCCTACGTCAGCCCGTGGTACGTGCGGCCCGCCCACAACGTGGAGGCTGCGGCCGCCGTCAAAAAGCTCGTCGACGTGCCCGTCTTCGTTACCGGTAAGATCACCGACCCCGCGATGGCGAACAGCATCCTCGCCGACGGCGCGGCCGACATGGTCGGCATGGTCCGCGCCCTGATAGCCGACCCCGAGCTGCCGATCAAGGCGAAAGAAGGACGCCCCGACGACATCCGCATGTGCATCGGCATGGACGAGTGCCACTACATTGGACATGCCCGGAAGCCGGTGATGTGCGCAGTGAACCCGGCGGCGGGCCGGGAAGCCGAGATGGAGATCGTGCCGGCAGAGGTCAGGAAGACGGTCCTCGTCGTGGGCGCCGGGCCGGCGGGCATGGAGGCCGCCCGAGCGGCTGCCCTGCGCGGGCACCAGGTCTATCTGGGCGACCGCGAGAAGGCGCTCGGCGGCACGGTCCGCATCCTGGCGCAGGACCCCAACCGCCGCAACCTGGCCGACATGATCGTCTTCTTCCAACGAGAGCTTCGCCAGGCCAAGGTCGAGCTACTCCTGGGCGACGAGATAGAAGCCGACGTCGTCCTCGAGATGGCCCCCGACGCGGTCGTCGTCGCCACCGGCGGTCGCCCCTACATCCCCGAGTTTCCCGGCGTCGAGAGCCCTAACGTCATCACCGCGATCGACCTTTTCTCAGGGGCTGCCGTGGCCGGTGAGAAGGTGATCGTCGTCGGCGGCATGGACGACCACATCGGGGCTCCGACGGCGGCCGAGTTCCTCGCCGACCAGGGCAAGGAGGTCGAGCTTATTTCCGAGCAAGTCGATCTGTCTCTCGGGGCCGAGCACCCGACGCGATATCTGTTGTTCAAGCGGCTTCTCACCAAGGGTGTGACGATCTCGATGATGACCCGCATCCAGAGCTTCGACGCCCCTGGGGCGACGCTGTTGCAGACGTTCACCCGCCAGGAGCGGAAGGTGCGGGGCGTCGACACCGTGGTCCTCGCCTGCGGCACGAGGGCCGACGACCGCCTGGCGAAGACGCTCCGGGGCAAGACGAAAGAGCTTGTCCTCATCGGGGACAGCCTCGCCCCGCGGCGCATCATGCACGCCATGCTCGACGGCGCCCGCGCCGGACGCACGCTGTAGCCGAGCACCAAACAGCGAACGCTGGGGCGCCCCAAATGGAAGGCACTAAACCGGAACCTCAGCGTGAAGGTTCTTGGTTTGTCGAGTTTGGTGGGCCTATTTTGACGATAGACAGAACTATATTCGAGATGTGGCTGGGGCCGGTGCGTGACATCCGGCCTGCCGAAGCACCCTCAGCGCAGGCTCCCCACTTGAACATGAGTGCCAGCATCCCTTTGCCGCCCCCAGGGGAAGGCTAGCCTTGAGTGACCTTGACCTTACCCCATAAAGCAGCATCTTGGAGCGCTAGCCGAACCAGATGCCAAGGTACTTTGTGAACCAGAAGAGGCCAGCGTAGGTCAAAACTGCTGAGAACCCCAGGACGAACAACATCCAACGATGCCGGTACCCACCGTCGATTGAGCATGCACCGCGCCGTCGAAGATAAAGGACCACGGCGATAGTGGCTACTATCATGCCGGCCCCGCGAAAATACCAACCGTATGTGTAGTACAGGGTATCGCCCAGGGAGACGGCTTCCGCCGTTGTGGCAATCCCCAGCAGCGCCAGTACCACGGGGGAAACGCAGCAGGTGATTCCAGTGAAGCCTGAGACCAGTCCCATGAGCACACCAGCCCGCAGATGCCGTTCCGACCTTGTTGAAGTGTCGCGTGTGTGGTTGTGGCTAGTTGCTCTTTGCGCTCTCGTCATAGTATGGGAGCCTGAATTGGATGTGTTCTGTCAGACGCGAAACGCCTATGTGACTCTACCAGGGAGGACACATCCAGGCACTCAAACGCTACAAAAAGGAGTGCGGATTGTCAGCGATGTGGGCTATTGCAATGGGGAGCAGCCGCCCTTGTTGCACGCACGGACCTGGTAGTAGGTGCCGAATGAGAGGTTGGAGGAGCGGCCCAGGTCCGTGTGCGAGCTGATGTTCAAGGGGGCACTAACCTCAGTCAACAGGTCACCTGCTCTATACACGCCGTAGTAGGTTGCACCCTCTACCGCGGTCCAGGTCACCTCATCAACGTCAGGGAAGACACTAACTTCCTTCCGGACGACTCGAACGTCCTTGGGGGCTGCAGGGATGCTGACATCGGCTTCGGACTCGGTGATGCCGGCCACGGCGTCGTAAGAATACTCAGTGCATCCAAGGTGGCTGCACGCCCTCACTAGGTAATAGTAGACGCTGTCTGCCTGCAGGCCTTCGTCCACAAGCCCGGTGGCGGCTACCTTAGTGGCCACGACGGCATAATCGCCAGCCTCGGAATCGCTGCGTTGGACATCGTAGAACGTCGCGCGCCTGACGTTGTTCCACACGACCGCCAGCGAGGATTCGGTCCTGTCGACCACGTACAGGTTGCGAGGGGGGAATGCGGGAGGCCATTCCGGAGTAGCCTCTAGGGTGGGTACGGGAGCAAGGGCCGGCTCGAGTGCCGGAGCAGGGACGGAACATCCCCACGCGGCCGCCGATAGAGCAACGGCGACGCCAATCCAAGCCATCCTAATGCCGTTACCTAGCACGTTGCTTGGTCTCTTCCATAATTCCGCGTCGCCTCGGATGGCGAGGCCCGGGCGACGTCGCCAATGCCCTGACAGGTCACGGGGCCTCCGGTGACACGGCCGCCGTGGCCGACTCTACGGGCTGGCCGGTTTGTTTGAGTCGATCTCTGAGCAACCCTCGCTATTGCAGGCGACGACGAAGTAGAAATTGTCATCGGGGTCAGGGGAGGCATGCGTGTAGCTTGTGCCGGCGATGTCCGACGCCAATTCGTCACAGAACTTGGGATGCCCCTCGTCATTCAGCTCGCAACCGGGACCGCGATCGTCATGATAGAGGATGTAGTACTCGGCCCCGTCCACGGGATCCCAGCTAATCTTCATCGTGGAACCTTCCCAGACGGCGCTGACGCCGGCGGGTCTGTCCGGGGTAGGGTCAATCGCAACTGAAACGGTGAAGGAACCCGTGCCCTCGAGGGCGTAAAGCTCAATTTGGAATGTGCCCGACTCCGGGGCCGTCCACCTGCGGACAAAGGGGGAGTCTGAGGAGTTAGATTGGTCTATGAAACTAACCACTGGATCAGGAGGATCCTTGATGAGCAGACGGATTCTCGTTAGGCTTTCCCAAGACACCTCTATCAGGTATTTCTGTCCACTCTCGGCCTGAAACTGGAAGTTGGCGGTATCTTCAGACTCCCCCAGCGCGCCTTCTACGCTAGCACCCACTGGTATCTCTTCCCTCTGGACTTCGGTTTGGATTGGCTCTGACGTCTCCTCGTCGATGCAACCGGATTCGATCATTCGATCCCGGACATCCGGACCCATGTCGGCAATGGCCTGCTCAACGGGTTGGAAATGAGGCGCCAAGATCGAAAACGTCGAGAGTAGGAATTCGTCCTCTGACCGACCCTTTGGATCTTTGAAGAAGTCGTCTATAGTCTTCTTGAAGGCACTCGCATACGCCAACTGAGCGTCATGCCATTCAGCGATTTCGGCGGGAGGCACCAGCGCACTCATTTGCTCGCTGATGAACTCCAAACCCGCAGAGATCTCCTTGAGGGAGTCGCCTTCTTCCCAAACACCCAACTCCGACTGACCACATGCCGTCCGGAGGTACTCGTCAAGGGACACTCGGGAAGTGCCTTGCGCCTCGCCAACCTTCGTCGCTGTGGGAGAGGTCGCTGCCGGAGTACCACCAGCGGCGGCGGCCGTGGGCGGAGCTGCGGTAGATGTTTCACCCGCGGCAGTGGCCGTGGGCGTATCCCCCGCCGGCGTAGTCTACTCCCCACAGGCGAGAAGAGAGAACAGAACGATCACCATCGCGGCAAGGTTCAGTAGGCTCCCGCTCCTTAGTTTGCTCACAGCGAGTCCTCCTGTCTTGAACTTTCATCGGAGCGCAATAAGTTGGACGAGCATTGCTCCGACCAACGTCGGTGCCACGAATGGACCGGAACTGTCCGGTTCCTACTTTGAGTTAATGGCCAAGCGAATGACGTATTAATATAGCCCCTCCGACAGGTCGGGGTAGAAAGCTTATAGCCTCAAAGGTCTCCCAGCCACATCTCGAAGATAGTTCTGTCTACCGTACAGTTTGGTGGGCGCTAGTGGACTCGAACCACTGACCTCATCCGTGTGAAGGATGCGCTCTAACCGGCTGAGCTAAGCGCCCGCGTGCTCAATGTTGCGCCCGTTCCGCGGCGGGGCCGTCGGCGCGGCGCCAATGTCGTTACTTTTTGTGGTGCCAACGGCAGGACTTGAACCTGCGACCTAGCGCTTATGAAGCGCCCGCTCTGACCAGCTGAGCTACGTTGGCGACCGGGGCGCGGATAGCCTGCCGCCCTCCGCGCTCCTGTCACTATACCACTGCCGCTTCGAGAGCCGCCACAGCCCGCGTAGCTGCGGGAGGCGGTAGAATGGGGCGCGTAGAGGAGGCTCACATGGTTGCGATCCAAGCGCCGTCCGGCGGCGGCTCCGGGACGGCCCTCGACTTCTTGCAAGCGCGCGGCATCCCCTACGACACGTGGCCCATCCCCGCCGAAGTGGCCGCCCTCCAGGCCAAGCCCGCGCTCTCCGATGACGAGAAGGCGGCGGTGCTGGCGGCCTTCCGCCCGCGCCTTGAGTCTGAGAACGAGGCCCGCGGCTACATCATGGCCGACATGGTCGTGCTGAGCCCTGAGACGCCCGGCCTCGACGAGATGCTGGCGAAGTTCGATAAGGCGCACTACCACGACGATGACGAGGTGCGCTATATCTTTGCCGGCGAGGGCGTCTTCGGCTTCGAGCCCGAGGACGGCGACCCTTTCGCCGTCACCGTGTCGGCGGGAGACTACATCATCGTCCCCGCGGGGACGTACCACTGGTTCACGCTCACCGAGGCCCGCCACGTGAAGGCCATCCGTTTGTTCAAAGACACCACTGGCTGGGCGCCTCACTACCGCGAGTCGTAGCCGCTCCGCCGCTCTTCGTTCCGCCTCCGACGAGAAGCAAGATGGCCGACCTCATCCGCGCGACCTACATCGTCTCGTCGCCCGAGCCTTTTGACGCTGAGAAGAAGGCGTTGGGGATTGCCTTGGGGCAGACGACCGATACGTGGACGCCGACGGAGCGCGGCGGGCTGGAGCGGCTGGAACGCCACCGGGGCCGCGTGCTCGACGCGGGCGAGGCCGCCGTCCGCGACGGCGTGTACACCGCCGAGGTCACCATCGGCTATCCCCCTGAGAACACCGAGGGCGACGTGGCGACGCTGCTGGTGATGGTCTTCGGCAAGGTCAGCATGGACGGCGCGATACGGCTGGCGGACCTCGAGCTGCCGCCGAGGTTCACGGCCGGTCTGCCCGGTCCGCAGTTCGGGGTCGAAGGACTGCGGCGGTTGCTGGGCGTCGCCGACCGTCCGCTGGTGATGTCGATCTTCAAACCCTGCGTCGGGCTCACGCCCGACGACCTCGCCGCCATGTTCCGAGAGCAGGCCGAGGGTGGCGCCGACGTGGTGAAGGACGACGAGATCCTGCCGGATCTGGAGAGCTGCCCCACCGAGCGCCGGCTGGAGCGCTGCCTGGAAGCGGCCCGCGATGTCGAGTCCGCGACGGGGCACAAGACACTCTATGCGGTCAACTTGACCGGCCGCGCCGGTGAGATCGTCGAGCGCGCCCGCGACCTGGCGCGACGGGGCGCGTCGTGCTTCCTGCTCAACGTGCTGGCCTACGGGTATGGGACGTTGGAGGCGCTGGCCCGGGACCCAGAGGTCGGCGTGCCCATCGTGGCCCATCCCGCGGTGTCGGGCGCGCTCGGCGGCGGGCCGCGCCACGGCATCGCCTACCACGTCATCCTTGGCACGCTGATGCGCGCCGCCGGCGCCGACGTGGTGCTCTTCCCTTCCAGCTATGGGACGGTCGCGCTGCGGCACGATGAGACGGAGGCGATCCGCGACCGTCTCACCCGCCCCATGCCGGGAGTGGCGACGGCGTTTCCCGGCCCCTCCGCGGGGATTCATCCCGGCCTGACTCCCCGCATTGTCGCCGACTATGGGCGGGACGTGGTGATCAACGCCGGCGGCGGAGTCCACGGTCACCCTATGGGCAGCCGCGCCGGGGCGGTGGCCTTTCGCCAGTCCATCGAGCTCGCGCTCGGCGGGGCTGACCCCAGCAGCGCCGATACGCCCGAGCTCGACGCGGCTCTGAAGCTATGGGCGTAGACCCCGGGGAGGCAGGGAAGGTCCGGGTCGTCGAGCGGCGGCCCGTGGTCTTCTGCGACTTCGACGGCACGATCACGATGGACGAGGTGATCGTCGAGGTGTGGCGCGCGTTCGCGCCGCCGGGCTGGGAGCGCGACGTCGAGGCCATGCTTGCGGGGCGGAAGAGTTTGCTTCAGGGGGTGCCCGAAGTCTTCGCTCGAATTCCCGCGAGCCGCGCGCCGGAGATCGTTGCGTTCGCCAATCGGATCGTCCGCTTCCGGCCGGGGTTCGAAGACCTATTGCGCTATTGCCGCGCCGCCTCCATCGAGTTCACCGTCACGACCGGCGCCCTCGACTTCTTCGTCGAGCCGGTACTAGAGCCCTACCGCGGGCTCATCTCGCGCATCGTCTCGATTCCGGCGGACTTGTCCGGCGAGGTCATCCGCGCCCGTACCGACATGGCCTGCGAGACGTGTGCGCTTTGCAAGGCCAAGGCGATGGAGGGCTTTCAGGACACCTTCCGCATCGTCGTCGGCGACAGCATCACCGACGAGCATGGCGCGCTGGCCGCAGACGCCGTCTTCGCCCGCGACCGGCTCGCCACGATCATGCGCGAGCGCGGGCTTCCTTATCATGCGTTCGACACTCTGATGGACGTCCGTGACACGCTGCGCGACTCCTACACGTTTCCGGCCACGACGCCCCCTCTGGGTGAGGGCCCGCCATGACGCCCGCCGCCGCCGCCGAGGCCATGGCCGCTATTGATGGGCTGATCGCAGCGGCGCGGTCGTTCTACGAGCGGGGCTGGATGCTGGGTACGTCGGGGAACCTGTCGGCGCGCCTCGACTCCGGCGCCGCGGCGGAGGGCGAGCCGGTGGTCGCTATCACGGGCAGCGGCGCTAGTAAGGGGGCGCTGGGCTACGCTGACATCTCGGTGATTCCCGAGGAAAGCCGCGCCCTTCTGCCCGCGCTGGGCGCGCCGCGCCGCAGTCCTTCGGCGGAGGCGGCGATCCACCGGACGATCTACGAACGGCTGCCGGAGGCCGGGGCAGTCTTTCACGTCCACACCGTGGCGTCGACGGCGCTGTCACGGGCGGCGGCCGGCGCCGGCGAGCCCCGCCCAGTCGTGGCCGAGGGGTTGGAGATGCTGAAGGGACTGGGCGTCTCTTGGAGGGACGACGTCCTCCGGGCCGAGATTCCCGTGCTCGCCAACCGGTCCGATATGGAGGCCCTCGCCGAGGATGTGTGGGTTCTCCTCGATGACGACAACGCGCCCCTCCCGGCCCTTCTCGTCGCCGGCCACGGGCTTACGGTCTGGGGCGAGAGCATTGAGCAGACCCGCAACCGGCTTGAAGCCGCCGAGTTCATCTGCGAGATCCTGTGGGGCGAGCGCACGGGCCGGTCGCAGCCGTGAGGCTTGCCCCTAGGGGTGGGCTGAATCTATAATGGGTCGGTTCTACCGGGGAATCTTCTATGCCAAAACGAACATATCAACCTAAGGCGCGCCGAAGAAAGCGCGTGCATGGGTTCCGGGCTCGGATGAGTGACCGACACGGCCGTGAGGTGCTGAAACGGCGTCGGCTGAAGGGCCGAGAGCGCCTGACCGTGTAGCGTGGAGCCGCATGCGCAAAGAGGCGCGGCTCAGAAAGGGCTCGGACTACGCGAGGGTGCGCCGACAAGGGCGCGGATGGTCGGGGCCTCTCCTTACACTACGGGCTCTCGCGAACGAAACAGAGTTTAGCCGCTTCGGCTTTCTGGTAAGCCGCCGCGTGGGAAAGGCGGTCGTAAGGAATCGGGTCAAGCGCCGCTTGAGAGAGATCGCGCGGCGCGCGCCGGTTGCTAAGGGGTGGGACCTCGTCTTCATTGCGCGCCCGGCAGCCGCCGACGCCACCTTTCAAGCGATTGAGGCCGCCGCGAAGCATCTCCTGAAGCGCGGCAGGCTGTATGAGCCGGGTCCACGCAGAGACACAACATGAAGTCGATTGCGCTCTGGGGCATCAAGTTCTACCGCGCCGCCCTTTCGCCCTACTATCCGGGCGCGTGCCGCTACTCTCCTACGTGCTCGCACTACGGGGAGGAGGCGATTACGCGCCACGGCTTTGTTCGAGGAGGCTGGCTGACGGTGCGGCGCCTCTCCCGCTGCGCTCCTTGGGGGGGCGCCGGGTCGGACCCCGTGCCCTGAGCTACAAGTGATTGCTATTCTGATTCCGTTGCCACGCTGATGACCAAACTACGCGCTGCCGCGCGGGCGGCGCTCCAAGGCCCGCGCGCTGGGGGACGCCGACCGCGAATCTTGGGATTCGCGACCTTGGCGTTGGTTACCCTGTTCCTCGTCTCCGCTTGCGCGGGCGGAGGCCTCGCCAGTGAGCAAGGCTGGTCGGCCCCCATCGTGTTGGACGGTAGGCTCTACTTGGGCAACCGTGACGGGCAAGTCCTCTCCTTTGAGGCGGCCCGGCTCGACAACGGCTTCCGAACGGGAGCGCAGCCGGTCAACTTGGACGAACCGGACGCGCCGGAGCACTACGAGGCGTTCAAGGAACTTTTTCAGGCCATTGACGATGAGGGCGAGAACAGTCTCGGCTTCTACGCCACGGCTTTGATCGTGGATAATCGCGTGATCATCGGCGGCCTGAACGGCAACCTTTACGCCCTCTCCCGCGAGGCCCTAGCCGAGGAGTGGCGGTTCCGGACTCGGCCCCATGGCGCCGACTTTGAAGTCGACGAGGGCCGGATCTTCGCCACGGCGGACGCTGAGGGCGGCCGCGTCTTCGTGGCCGACGAGGAGGGCTATGTCTACGCGGTGCGCTTGGACGACGGGGCCGAGATCTGGAAGAGCGTTACGGACGCTGAGCGCTTCTGGTCTGGGCCTGCCGTAGCCGACGGCGTGGTCTACATCGGCGGCATGGACCAGTCGGTGTACGCGCTCGACGCGGAGAACGGCGAGCTCAACTGGCGATTCGACGAGGCGGAGGGGGCGTTCGTGTCGACGCCGCTGGTGGTGGGCGACACGGTCTATATCGGCGCGTTCGACAACATGTTCTATGCGATAGACCGGCACACGGGCCGGATGAAGCATGCCTTAGAGGGGCGCGGCTGGTTCTGGAACGACGCGATCCATGTGGACGGGACGATCTTCGTGGGGGACTTGGGTGGGATGTTCTACGCGCTCGCCGCCGCCGACCTCTCGGTGAAGTGGCGCATCGAGCTCGCCGCGCCGGTACGGTCGAAAGCGGCGGTATACGAAGACAAGCTCTTCATCGCGGCGCGCAACGGACAGATCACCACCGTGGACATGGAGAGTGGAAACTTCGTCTCGCCAAGGATTCCGGCGATCGGGAAGCGCGTGCTGGCCGACCTCTTAGTGGCGGAGGGCGCGCTCTACGTGCGCGACGATGATCAACGCCTTCACCGGTTCGACTTGGACCGGGAGCAATAGCCGGCGTGGAAATCTTCAGCTTCATATGGAACGAAGGCCTGGTCAGGCCGTTGATGAACGGCCTCGTCTTGTTCTACGGGCTACTCTTCGGCAACCTCGGCCTCTCGATCCTGGCGATTACGCTGATCACGCGGCTCATTCTGTATCCGCTCACGATCAAGCAACTGCGTTCGACGCGGGCAATGACGCAGCTCCAGCCGAAGATGAAGGAGATGCAGGAGCGGTACAAGAACGACAAGACGCGCCTCCAACGCGAGCAGATGAAGCTGTTCAAGGAAGCCGGCGTCAACCCGCTCGGCTGCCTGGGCCCAATCTTCCTCCAACTGCCCATCTTCATTGCGCTGTTCTATGCCTTGCGCAACGTGCTGGCCGACACGCCGGAGAGCCTTGTCAACCTGTCGCAGAATCTCTATGCGGGCCTGCCCTTCGGAAACGGAGCGGCGCCGATCGAGCAAGCATTTCTCGGGATGGACTTGGGAGCACTGGTCTCGGCGAACCCGTCGGGCTACGCCTTCATCCTGCCCCTGGTGGTGGGAGGGAGCACGTGGCTCGTGCAGAAGGCCACCACGACTCCCACCGTCGACCCGCAACAGCAGTCCACCCAGCGCATGCTGCAATGGATGATGCCGATCATGCTCGGCTTCTTCACGCTGAGCTTCCCTGCCGGCCTGGCCGTTTACTGGATTGCCTCGAACTTGGTCAGCCTTGTGCTTCAGATCCGCACGATGGGGGGTCTCGGCGGCCTCGCGCCGGCGAGTTCGCCCGCACCTGCGCCGACCCCCGCCGTCGAGGGTACCGTCGTCCGGGCCGGCGAGGCGTCCGCGGATGGTGGGGAGGGTGTCGGAGGATTCTTGAAGAAGGTCTTCTTAGGAACTCAACCCGCCGCCGGACCTCAGGCGGAGGCGGGCGCTCCGGACCCGAAAGAGGGATCCGACGAGAGCGCCCCGCCCGCGAGACCGGCGGCGGCGGAAAGGAGTGTGCAAGATGGCGGAAATCGAAACGACGGGCAAAACCGTCGAGGAGGCCGTCCAAAAAGCACTCGATCAACTCGGCGTGGACCGCGACGACGTGGAGGTCGAGGTCCTCGATGAAGGCCGTGGCGGTATTCTCGGCATCGGTTCGGCGGAGGCGAAGGTCCGGGTCGAACTTCTCCACGGAGACGTCGTCGATCTCTCCAAGGAGACGTTAGAGACTCTGTTGCGGGGGATGGGAGTGCAGGCGACGGTGGACCTGCCCCAAACGCCTCCCAAGATGGAGGAGGGCGAGACCCCGGGCCCGGCGTTCACCATCGACGGCGAGGACGCTGGCCTGCTGATCGGGCGGCACGGCGAAACGCTGAACGCTCTCCATCTCATGCTCAACTCTCTGATGAGCCGGAAGGTGAAGACGCGGGTCAACGCCACCATCGACATCGAGGGCTACCGCGAGCGGCGCTACGAGACGCTGCGTGCCATGGGGGCCCGGCTCGCGGAGCGGGTAGCCTCCACGGGGCGCACGTTCTCGATGGAGCCAATGCCCGCCCGGGAGCGCCGCATCGTGCACCTAGCGCTGTCCAAACATCCCCGCGTCAGCACCGAGAGCGTCGGCGAGGGCGATGCCCGGAAGGTGACCATCGTGCCCAAGCGGGGAGGAGGCGGAGGCCGTCGCCGTCCCC
Organism: Dehalococcoidia bacterium; assembly: GCA_965261455.1. Classification (GTDB taxonomy): domain Bacteria; phylum Chloroflexota; class Dehalococcoidia; order SHYB01; family SHYB01; genus DAOUKH01. The sequence continues at coordinate 2,597,307 of OZ253453.1, forward strand.
CGCACGACCGGGCCCTTGACCCGATGGACTAGCGCGTCGGCCCCGAAGACCGCGGAGTCAGGAATGGCAGAGCAAACGGCTGGGACGGCCCGGTTCCGTCCGGTGTCGAGCCGGGTAAGCTTTCCCGAAATCGAGAGGCTTATCCTCGACTTCTGGAAGCGCGAGGATATCTTCCGCAAGAGCGTCGAGCAGCGGGAGGGGCGCCCTCGCTTCATCCTGTTCGAGGGCCCACCCACCGCCAACGGCCGGCCCGGGATTCACCACGCGCTTTCTCGCGCGTTCAAGGACATCTTCCCGCGCTACAAGGCGATGCGGGGCTTCCACGCGCCCCGCAAGGGCGGCTGGGACACCCACGGCCTGCCCGTCGAGCTTGAAGTCGAGAAGGAGCTCGGCATCACCTCGAAGCAGGAGATCGAGGAGTTCGGGGTCGAGGAGTTCAACCGCCGCTGCCGCGAGAGCGTCTTCCGCTATGTCAAGGACTGGGAGGAGCTCACCGAACGTCTCGGCTTCTGGATCGACCTTGACACGGCCTACGTGCCGTATGAGAACGACTATATCGAGACGGCGTGGTGGACCGTCAAGCGGCTGTGGGACCACGGCCTTGTCTACCAAGGCCGGCGCGTGGCCCCGCACTGCCCCCGCTGCGGCACGACGCTGAGCTCCCACGAGGTCGCGCTGGGCTACAAGGACGACACCCCCGACCCGTCGATCTACGTGAAGTTCGAGCTCTTGACCGAAACCGCGCCGGAGGTCCTACGAGAGCGGCTCGACGGTGGCCCGGCCTATCTGCTCGCGTGGACCACGACGCCTTGGACGCTGCCGGGGAACTCGGGGCTGTGCGTCGCGCCCGGCGAGGAGTACGTGCTGGCGCGCCTCGAGGGGTCGGGGGAACGCGTCATCCTGGCCGCCCCGCTGGCGGCGTCGGCCCTGACGGAGCCGTTCGTCGAGGAGGCGAGGGTCCGGGGGGCCGAGCTCGCCGGTGCGCGCTACCGTCCCCTGTTCGATCCGGTGAGCCGGGGCGTCGATGTTTTCGAGTTCGAGGGGGGTGGCTCCGCCGCCGTGCGCCGCGCCGCGCCGCCGGCCGACCTCAGCTACCCCGTGGTGACCGCCGACTTCGTCTCGATGGACGACGGAGCGGGCATCGTCCACACCGCGCCGCCGTTCGGCGAGGACGACTACCAGGCGGGCATGAAGAACGATCTCTACTTCGTCCAGCCGGTGACGTTGGGCGGTGAGTTTGTCGAGGGATACCCGTGGTCGGGCAAGTTCGTCAAGAACGCGGACAACGCCATCATCGAGGACCTGAAGGCCCGTGGGCTGCTGTACCGCCGCGAGACACTCAAGCATACCTATCCCTTCTGTTGGCGGTGCGATTCGCCGCTGCTTTACTACGCCAAGAGCTCGTGGTACCTGCGGACGACGAGCGTCCGTGAGCGCCTGCTCTCCGCCAACGAGGAGATCAACTGGCGTCCGGAGCACATTAAGCACGGCCGCTTCGGCGAATGGCTGCGGGGGAACGTGGACTGGGCGATCTCCCGCGAGCGGTTTTGGGGCACGCCGTGGCCGGTGTGGCGGTGCGGCGCTTGCGGCGAGGCCGAGGCAGTCGGCGGGCTAGACGACGTTCGCTCGAAGCCTGGCGTTCGGGGCGCCGATGAAGGCGTCGACCTGCACCGCCCCTACGTCGACCGGATCACGTTCGATTGCGGGGCCTGCGGCGGGGAGATGCGCCGCGTCCCCGACGTGATGGACGTGTGGTTCGATTCGGGGATCATGCCCTTCGCGCAGTGGCACTATCCCTTCGAGAACAAGGAGCTCATCGACGGAGGCTCGTGGTATCCCGCCGACTTTATCTGCGAGGGCGTCGATCAGACCCGTGGCTGGTTCTACAGCCTCCACGCCGCCGCCGCGCTGCTCGAGGCGGCGACGGAGCGCGATATCGAAGCGCCCAGCTACCGCAACGTCATCTCGTTGGGGCACATCCTAGACGAGAAGGGCGAGAAGATGAGCAAGAGCAAGGGCAACGTCGTCGTGCCCGCCGAGATCATCGACGCCCACGGGGCGGACGCGCTGCGCTGGTATCTCTACGCCGCGGCCCCGGCGGGGAACAGCCGCCGGTTCTCGGTCGACCTCGTCGCGGAGGCGGTCCGCACGTTTCTGCTCACGCTGTGGAACACTTACTCCTTCTTCGTCACCTACGCCAATATCGACGGCTTCGATCCCGCAAGCCCCCCGCCGGCGGTGAGCGAGCGTCCCGAGCTAGACCGGTGGGTGCTCTCCAAGCTCCAAACGCTGACGTCGGACGTCACGGGGGCCCTCGACGACTTCGACGCGACGGGCGGGGCCCGCGCCATTCAAGGCTTCGTCGACGACCTGTCGAACTGGTACGTGCGGCGCAGTCGGCGGCGCTTCTGGAAGAGCGAGAACGACGCCGATAAGGACGCCGCCTACCACACGCTCTACCAGTGCCTCGAAACGGTGACGCGGCTGCTCGCGCCGTTCACGCCGTTCGTGGCCGAGGAGATGTACCAGAACCTGGTGCGCGGCGCGAGACCGGATGCGCCGCCGAGCGTCCACCTCACGGACTATCCCGAGGCCGACGTCTCTCTGATCGACGACGAGCTGGCCGCCGCCAACGACCTCGTGATCCGTATCGTGCGGCTGGGCCGCGCCGCCCGCGCCAAGAGCCGGACCAAGGTACGGCAGCCGCTCGGGGCCGCCGTCGTGGCGGCGCGCGGTGACGCGGCGCGAGCGGCGCTCGACCGCCTGGGCCATCACGCGCGGGAGGAGCTCAACGTCAAAGAGGTCCGCTTCGCGGACGAGTCCGACCTGGTGTCCTACGAGGTCAAGGGCAACCCCGCCTCGCTTGGCCCGAAGTTGGGGAAGGAGATGGGCAAGTTGATGGGCGCCATCGCCCAGGCCGACGCCGCCGATCTGACGCGGCGGGCGCGCGGGGGCGACGCGATTGACGTCGCGGGTTACGTCCTAGTGCGGGACGACCTCGACCTCCGGGTCAACGACCGCGAAGGCTTCTCGACCGCCGGCGACCATACGCTGATGGTGGCGGTGACGACGGAGATCACGCCCGCGCTCGCCGAGGAGGGCTTGGTGCGGGAGCTGGCGCACCGCATCCAGAACCTCCGCCGGGACGCCGGCTTCGACATCGCCGACCGCATCGTCACCTACTATCAAGGCTCCGACGAGACCGCGGCGGTCTTCGAGGCCCAGGGCGCCTACATCGCAGCGGAGACGCTGTCGGAGCGTATCGAGCGCGCCGTCCCGCCCGCCGCCGCGCACGCCGAGACGCAAACCGTCGAGGGCCGCGAGGTTACGCTGGCAGTGGTGAGGGCGTAGGGCGCGCGCGGTCGCTGTCGGCGATTGACGGTGCGCTCAGCAAGGTTCTCAATAGTGGAGCGACGCCAGGGGCTAAGCATATGGTTGCGCCGCGACAGAAATTCTCCAGCCGCGCCTCGCCGGAGTTGCTGGCCGCCCTGCGAGACATCGCCCGCAGGGAAGGCCGTCATTTCCAGGCAGTGCTGGAAGATGCCCTGAAGCAATATATCGAGAACCACGCCCGTCAAAGGCCCCGCGCCTCGGTTAAGGCCCATTTCGAGGCCAGCGTCGAGAGGAATCGCCGCCTGGGTGAATTGCTGGCCGAGCCCTAATGCCGAGGCTTCTGTAGGCTGGCGAGGCGTCCTGCCAGGCGCCGCGCCGCTGCTATAATCCGCGCAACTCCCCTTTGCCCCGCGCTTCCTCTGGACGGCGGAGCGCGCCGCGCTGAAGACCTGTGACGGAAGAGCAGTCCGCCCTCATCCCCAACCGGCCGGTGTTCATGGCCATCGATGGGCACTCGGTGGTCTACCGCGCCTATTTCGCGCTGGCGGGCGCGCAGCTCAACTTGAGCCTGCGTTCGACGGGTGAGCCGACCGGGGCCGTCTTCAACTTCGTCAACATGTTCATCAAGGCGTGGCGCGACGTGGACCCCGACTACTGGGCGATCGCGTTCGACACGTCGAAGCCCACTTTCCGCGACGAGATGTACGACGCGTACAAGGCGGGGCGAGCCAAGATGCCCGACGAGCTGCAGAGCCAGATCGTCTGGGTGCGGCAGGTCGTCAAGGCGCTCAGCGTGCCGGTGCTGGAGTACGACGGCTTCGAGGCCGATGACATCATCGGCACACTGGCCCGGCGGGCCACGGAGCGGGGCATGGACACGGTCATCGTGACCGGTGACACCGATCTCACGCAGCTTGTGACCCCGCACGTCCGGCTGCGCTATCAGTCGTTTCGCGGTCGGTCGGACACCTCGGTCTACGACGTGGCCAAGGTCCGTGAGCGGTACGGTCTCGAACCGCCGCAGATTGTCGATTTCAAGGCGCTGACCGGCGACACGTCGGACAACATTCCCGGCGTGCCCGGCGTCGGCGGCAAGACGGCGACGGCGCTGCTGCAGAAGCACGGCAGCGTAGCGGGGATCTTCGAGCGCATCGACGAGGTCGAGGTTCCCCGCATGAAGAAAATCCGTGAAGTGCTGCTGGAGAACCGCGAGCAGTTGGAGTTGAGCCGGGCCCTTGTCGAGATCGAGGCCAACGTGCCCATCGAGTTCGACTTCGAGGCAGCGAAGACGCACGACTTCGACCGGAATGCTGTGATCGAAACCTTCCGCGAGCTTGAGTTCAACAGCCTGATCGCACGGCTGCCGGGGCTGCCGCAAAACGCGATGGGCGAGGCCGCCCCAAGCGAGACGGGCGGTGATACCGACTACCGCCTGGTGGATGACGACGGGGCGCTGGGCGCGCTTCTCGCGGAGATCGCCGCGGCGGGCCGCTTTGCCCTCGACGTCCGCGGCACGAGCCCCGCGCCCATGATGGCCGACCTGGTGGGTCTGGCGGTTGCCACCGCGGAGGGGAAGGCGGCGTACATTCCCTTGGGGCACGCCGCGGGGAAGCAGCTCGACGCCGCCGGGGCGCTGGAGGGCTTGCGTCCGGTGTTCGAGGACGAGGACATCGACAAGATCACCCACAACGGCAAATACGACACGATCTTGCTGGCGCGGAATGGCGTCGAGCTGCGGGGTCTTAAGTCGGACGTCACTATCGCGGCGTACCTGCTCGGCTCGAAGGCGCTGACGGTGAAGGCGCAGGCCTTCGAGCGGCTCAGCGCCGAGATTCTCGGCGACGCCGACGTGCTCGGCACGGGGGTGAAAGCCACGCCGGTGCGCAACGCGCCGATCGCCGACGCGGCCCACCTCGCCTGTGCCTCGGCGGACTTCACGGGACGGCTGTGGCCGGTCTACGAGCAGGAACTCGCCGCGCAGGGCATGTTGGGGCTGCTGACCGACTTGGAACTCGAACTTCTGCCCGTGCTCGCCCGAATGGAGCGCGCCGGCGTGGCCATCGACGTCGACCTGCTGCATGGTATGTCGCGCGAGATGGGCGGGTGGATCGAGGGCATCGAGCGCGGGGCCTACGACAGCGTGGGCCATACGTTTAAGATCAACTCGCCGAAGGAGCTTTCGAAGCTGCTCTTCGAGGAGATCGGGCTCAAGGGGACAAAGCGGACGAAGCAGGGCTACTCGACCGATGCGGCGACGCTGGAGTGGCTGCGTGGGCAGCATCCCGTCATCGAACACATCCTTGAGTACCGGCAGATCAGCAAGCTGAAGTCCACCTACGTGGACGCTCTTCCCGAGATGGTCGCGCCGTCGACTGGGCGGGTGCATACGACCTATAGCCAGACGGTCGCCGCCACGGGGCGACTCTCGTCGAGCGATCCCAACCTGCAAAACATCCCCGTGCGCACCGACCTCGGCAAGCGGGTGCGCGACGCCTTCATCGCGGAGCCGGGCTCGGGCTGGCTGCTCCTGTCGGCGGACTACTCGCAGATCGAGCTGCGTATCCTGGCGCACGTGACCGAGGACGCCGGCCTGATCGAGGCGTTCCGGCGCGACGAAGACATCCACGCCTCGACCGCCTCCCGCGTCTTCGACGTACCTCTGAGCGAGGTGACGGAGGACCAGCGCCGCTTCGCCAAGGTGGTGAACTTCGGCCTCGCCTACGGCATGGGCGAGTTCGGGCTGGCCAGCCGCGCCGACATCAGCCGCGAGGAAGCGGACGCGATCATGGGCGAGTACTTCAGGAAGTACCCCGGCATCGCGCAGTATCTCGACGACGCGCGGGCGAAGGTGCGCGAGCAGGGCTATGTAGAGACCCTACTCGGCCGCCGCCGGTACATTCCCGAGATCAGCGCGCCCAACCACCAGTTGCGGCAGGCGGGCGAGCGGATGGCGATCAACCACCCGATCCAGGGCGCCGCCGCCGACGTGATCAAGATCGGCATGGTCAACCTCCAGCGCCGGATGGACGAGGCTACGCTGGAGGCCCGCATGCTCCTGCAGGTCCACGACGAACTCATCTTCGAATCGCCGCCGGACGAGATGGAGACGCTGATCGGGCTGGTGCTGGAAGTCATGCCCGCAGCGATGGACCTGCTCGTGCCGCTCAAGGTGGACTTGAAGCAGGGCCGCTCCTGGGGCGAGATGGCGTAGGGCGGCGCCCGCCGTGTGTGGGCGGGCGTGGGGTTGGTCGGCATTGAGCGCCCTTGGCGGTTGTCAGGCGGCCCCTCGCCTCAATCCTCTCCCGGTGGAGACCTTTGCGTTAACTCGGCGGGCGGGCTTCAGCAAGGTCGCGCGGCCCCCGCCTCCCCCCACCCTCACCCCAACCCTCTCCCAGCGGGAGAGGGAGTAAGACCCCGCGCCGCCTCCCTTTCCCAAGGCCAGCGGGCGGCGTTCTTCCCCTCGACGGAGTTTTGCAAGGATCTCCGGTGGGAGAGGAGGTTGAGGGGTCTAGTCGCCGAGGTGGTAGAGGTTGCGGGCGTTGCCGACGAGGACCTTGTACCGGTCTTCCTCGCTCCAGCCGGCGGTGGCGCGCTCGATGTACATCTGCGAGTTGGGGTAGGTGCAGGTGGGATGGGGGAAGTCGGACTCCCACATGATGTTCTCGACGCCGATGATGTCGCGCTGGGCCGGGCCGTTCTCCTCGAACCAGAAGTTGACGTAGCACTGGCGGTGGAAGTACTCGCTCGGCTTCAGGGGCATGCCGATGCGGGCTAGGGCTTGCTGCTGGTGCTGGTGGTCCGACACTTCGAGCAGATAGGGCACCCAGCCGATGCCGCTCTCCGACGAGACGAACTTGACGCCGGGGAAGCGCTCCAGGATGTTGGAGAATGAGGATGGTGCTCATCACCTGGATGTTGGCCGAGATGGTCTTCACCGAGCCCTCGGCGCTGCCGAAGAGGCGGTGCTGACCCTCCCAGCGCCCGGTGTCGGTAATGCCCATGCTGCCGCCGGAGCCGATGTGCAGGTTCACCGACAGCCCGGTCTCCTGAGCCGCGGCCCATAGAGGGTCCCAGTAGGGGTCGGCGATGTGGGGGTAGCCGAACTGTTGTGGGAAGGCGAAGGTGAGGCCGTTCATGCCCATCCGCTTGCCGCGGTAGGCCTCCTCGACGGCGAGGTTGACGTCCCACATGGGCACCTGGGTGAGGGTGATGAAGCGCCCCGGATAGGGCGTGCTCCACTCCTCGACCTGGTAGTCGTTGTAGGCGCGGATCGCCTCGATGCGGTACTCCTCTTCGAACTCGGGGTTGCTGAAGGTGTTGCCGGCCACGCCGCTGATGTTGGAGAAGAAGGTGTGGACGTCGACGCCGTCGGCCTCCATGGCCTTGATGCGCTCCGAGGGGACGTAGGTGCAGACGGGGACTTCGTCCCAGGTCTTGGGGTGGACGGTGCGGTCGGGCATCGCCCCGTTGACGGTGCCGATGCCGTTGGGCCGGCGGAGGTGTCCGTGGATATACCAGTTATCGGTGCCGTCGTCGTCGCGGCGGAGGTGCGGGATGTCGTCGCCCCACTTCTTCGACATGCGGGAGGTCCAGGCGTCGGGCGCCTCCTGCAGGTGGTCGTCGGTGGAGATGACGCGGTACTCCATGGCTTGCCTCCGTTCCTGCGCAAGGCCTCCTAGTAGGGGGCGCCGGGGCCGATGGCCTTCGCCTTGGGCATGACCTCTTTGGCGAAGCGCTCCATGTTCTCGCGCTGCTCAGGCCAGGTGGTGCCGTCGAAGCCGACGGAGCAGAAGGTGATCCCGTGGTCGGCGTACCGCTCGATGTCGAGGAGTATCTGCTCGGGCGTGCCGTGGAAGTGGGCGCGGCCGCTCTCGGGAACCTTGTTGTCGGTGATCTTGGCGAGGCCGCCGTAGACGACCTGGAAGTTCTCGGGGCGCTCGCGGGTATCCTTTTGCGCCCAGTAGTCTTCGAGGTAGCCGATAGCGTCGCGCATGCCGTTGAGGTCGAACATGAAGGGGTTCCAACCGTCGCCGAGGCGCGCTGCCCGGTAGAGGGAGAGCTTCGTCTGCCCGCCGATCCAGACCGGGGGATGCGGCTTGCGGATGGGCTTGGGCCAGAACCGCATCTCTTTGAACTTGACGAATTCGCCGTCGTAGGCCGCCTCGTCCTGCGTCCACAGGACCTTCATGGCGCGGATGTAGTCGTCGGTCATCTTGCCGCGGGTCTCCCAGGGCACGCCGAGCTGCTCGAACTCGGGCTTCAGGTAGCCCACGCCGGCGGACATGATGGCACGGCCCCCGGAGACGACGTCGAGGGTCGATACCAGCTTGGCGGTGTGGAAGGGGGAGCGGTAGGGGATCACGTAGACGTTGATCACCGGCGCCATCTTGGTCTCGGTGGTGAGCCAGGCGAGGAAGGTGGCGGGGTCGAACCAGTAGGGGGTGGGGATGTCGTCGTGTTGCTTAGGCACGGCGAGGTGGTCGCCGACGTGGAAGGCCCAGTAGCCGAGCTCGCCGACGAGGCGGGCGTAGTCCATGATCCATTCCGGCCCGGTGTATTCCGGCCAACCGGTCACGATGCGATGCGGATACCCCACCTGAAATTCCACGGGTGACTCCTTATCGGGGCGGCAAAATCCGAGCGATTGTAGCACGGCGCCCGCGCGCCGAACGCCGCCGATATAATGAGCGCGCTCCGAGACTCGCCAAGGAGGCGTCGCATGGAATTCGAAGGCAAGGTGGTAGTCATCACCGGCGCGGGCAAGGGGATCGGCAAGATCGCGGCGGAGAAGTTTGCCGCGGAGGGCGCGTCGGTCGCCGTGGCGTCGAGGACCGCTGCCGAGATCGAGCGGACGGCGGAGGAGATCCGCGCCGGTGGCGGCAAGGCCATCGCCATCCCTACCGACATCTCGGAAGCCGAGTCGGTGCAGGCGATGATCGGCCGCGTGATCACGGAGTTCGGCCAGATCGACGTGCTGATCAACAACGCGGCGATGCCGGGACGTCCGGGGCGCAGCGAGCTGCACCTGTGGGAGATGGAGCTGGATGACTGGGACTTCGTCTACGGCATCAACGTGCGCGGCACGATGATGTGCAGTAAGTACGCCCTGCCGCACATGATCGAACGCGGCAAGGGCGGCAATATCATCGTCGTCTCCTCGACGGCGGGTCGGCGCGGGATGCCCAAGCGCACGCACTACTGCTCGTCAAAGGCGGCCCTGTTCGGCTTCACGCAGGCCCTGGCGTGGGACTGCGGGCCGCACAATATCCGCGTCAACTGCGTCGTGCCCGGGGCGACGATGACTGAGCTGATCGTCAACATGTTCAACCGCCACGCCAAGGAACAGGGGCTTCCCTACGACGAGATCGTGCGGCAGAGCGCCGTCGGTTCTCCGCAGGGCAAGATCGCCGAGCCCGGTGAGGTGGCCGACCTGATGCTCTACCTGGCGTCGGAGCGGGCGAGCGCCATCAACGGCCAGACCATCGATCCCAACTACGGCACGTTCATGGCGTAGCGGCGCGGCGCGCTTAGCTGAGGCGAAGGAGAAGCGTATGAGCAACGGAGAACTGGTGGGCAAGGTGGCGGTGGTGACCGGCGGAGGCCGAGGAATCGGGCGCGCGACGGCGCTCAAGCTGGCAGGGGCCGGCGCGTCGGTGACGCTGGCGGCGAGGACGCCGTCGGAGATCGAGGCCGTGGCCGATGAGGCGCGGGCGCTGGGTGTCGAAGCCCTAGCGGTCCCGACTGACGTCACGAACGAGGCGCAGGTGCAGGCGATGGCGCGCGCGGTCGTGGAGCGGTTCGGCCGGGTCGATATCCTGATCAATAACGCGGGCGGCGGGGGCGGCTACCGCGGCCCGATCCTCGGGCTATCGGTGGAGGAGTGGGACGGCGTCTTTGCCCTGAACTGCCGGAGCACGTTCCTCTGCGTGCGGGAGCTCGCGCCGCCCATGATCGAGAGCGGCGGGGGCGTGATCGTCAACGTCGCCTCGGAGACGGGGCGGCGGGCGACGCCGGGGCTGGCGCACTACGGGGCTTCGAAGTTCGCGCTGTGGGGCTTTACGCAGTCGCTGGCGACAGAGCTTGGGCCTCAGAACGTGCGGGTCAACGCGGTGCACCCCGGGGCCATTCTCACCACCGCCCTTGAAGGCTACTTTGAGCGGGTGGCGGTGCAGGAAGGCATCACTGTCAAGGCGGCCCGGCAGCGGATGTCGGCGAAGTCGCCGATGAACCGGCTGATCGAGGCGGAGGAGATCGCCAACGTGATCTACTTCCTCTCCACCGACGCCTCGAAGAGCCTCGTCGGCGTGTGCGTCGACGCCAACGCCGGCGCCCTCATGCGGTAATCGTGCCACGGCCGGTGGGCAGGTTGCGGGGGTGGTCGGGGTTGGGCCCGGCGCTGAGCGGGGTTCCTAACCCGGCCAGGCGCCGGTTTGTTGGAGCCAGCCTTTGACGGCGGCGTAGAAGGCCGGGGGGTTGTCGCCGGCGACGGTGTGGCCGGCGTTTTCGACGGTGACGAGTGAGCTGCCCGGGATCGCGTCGCGGACGCGCTCGGCGGCGCGGGCGGACCAGTTGTCGCTCTTGGCTCCGCGCACCAGCAGGGTCGGCGTGCGGATGCGGTTGACGTAGGCCCATAGGTCTTTGGGGTCGCGCCGGCCGACTTGCTTGCCGAAGCGGCGGTGGTCCCACTTCCAGCCCCAATTGCCGTCGGCGTACTCGCGCAGGTGGTAGAAGAGGCGGTCGCGGAGCTGCTCTTCGGTCCGTAAGGGGTTGTACTTGAGCGAGCGCTCCACGAACGCCTCGAAGCTGGGGAGGCGCTGAACCTTGGTGAAGCGGCGGATGGCTTCGCTGCCCTTCTTCATCATCTCCGGGCCGACGTCGACGATGACGAGGCGGCGGACCTCCTTGGGGTGTATCGCGGTATAGGCGTAGGAGTTCGTTCCGCCCATCGAGAGGCCGACGAGGACGAACTGCTTCAGGCCCACCTGCTTGACGAAGGAGGCGATATCGCGGAGGTGCGCCCGCAGGGTGTAGACGCAGCGGGGCGACCAGTCGGTGTCGCCGTGGCCGCGCTGGTCGAGGGCGATGACGTGGAAGTCGCTCCGCATGTTGCGGGAGAACTCGTCCCAACTGTGCGCCGATTGGGAGCCGCCGTGGAGGAGCAGCATCTGGGGCGCGCCGCGATTTCCCCAATCCAGGTAGTGCATCTTCAGGGAGCCGACCTGCACGTAGTGATCGGTGAAATCTTGCGGTTTCGAGGTCATGGAACGCCTCCCCCCGCCTTGGGCCGCTCTTCGCGCTCGCCCAGGGCGCGGACACGATAGCCTAGCGGCTAGGGCTTGCCAACTCTCCCTGAAGGCGGCGGAAGACGAGCCCGGTGGCCAGCTTGGGATAGAAGCAGGTCGACTTGGGGGGAAGCAGCTCGCCAAGGTCGGAGACCTGCCGGAAGACGTCCATGGGGACGGCCTTGGGCAGAAAGGCGATCTGCGCCTCGCCGCGCGAGACGCGCTCGACGGCCTTGACGGCGCTCGTCTCGAAGGAGAATAGCCCCTCGTGCTCCGCCGCCGCCTCGTCCATGCCGAGCACGGGGGTGAGGAGCGTCTCGCGGAAGAGGGCGGGCGCAAGGCCGGCCCCCGCGCGCGACCGGCCGGTGCGGGCCGCGACATCGGCGACGAGCGCGTCGTCCCGGAGACGCAGGGTCACCACGGCGCCCGGTTCGAGGCCCCAAACGGAGAAGACCGCGTCATCCTGTTCGAGATCGGCCAGCGCGCCGCGGGCGATGGCGGTGGGGTCGGGGTCCGCGGGGCGGGATTCGGCAGCGTAGCACTCGGCGATGCGAGAGCGAAGGCGCTCGATCTGCTCGGGGCCGAGGCCGCGGAGCAGGCGGTGGTAGGGCAGGTTGAGCAGGCCGGGGTCGTCCATCGCGACGATCGCCGTCATGAGGAAGTTGTGGGCGGCGTCGGCGGTCTCGCCGTCGGGCGCGCGTCCGTTCAAGGATTCCGCATAGTGGAGTGCCGTCTCGTAGCGGTGATGGCCGTCGGCGACGTAGAGCGGGGAGTCGGCGAGGGCTTGGTGGACGGCGGCGGTGTGCTCGGGCGCGGTCAGCGCGGCAATCTCGAAGGACTCGCCGCCGCCAATGTCGGCGCGGTCAGTGGGGGCTTCAAGGGCGCGGTCGAGGAGGTCTGCGAGGCCGGCGGAGCCGCCGTGGAGCGTCATGATGGGGCTGAAGTTTGCGCTCGTGGCCCGCATCAGCTTCAGGCGGTCTTCCTTGGGGCCGCTGCGGGTTCCTTCGTGGGGGCGGACCGGGCCGTCGGCGCTCAGTGGGCTGAGGCGCACAGCGCCGAGGAGTTCCGTCCGCGTATAGGAGCGGCCCTCGTGGACGAACCTATAACGCACCGCGTAGTAGGCGGGGGCCTCGTCCTGGCGGAGCACGCCGTCGGCGAGCCATGCGTCGAGGGTTTGTGCCGCGTTGGTGTAGGGGTCGGGCAGGGCCGCGGGGTCGGGCGCTTCGAGGCGGACCGCGTTGACTCCGCCGGCATCGAGCAGGCGGCGGCGGTCGCCGGGCGAGATCATGTCGAACGGTCCGCAGAGCGCCGCGCCGAGGGGGGCGCGCGCCGGATCGAACCGGAGACCAGGGAAGGGCCACACATCCGCCATGGAGCACTCCTGACTTGGGTGGAGGTTCTCTAAAAAGCGCCGTGCCGATTATACGCGCGCCCGCCGCTCCATCGACGCCGTTGATGGGGAGGACCGCGCGGAACGCGCTCAGCGAAGGCAGCGCCTATACTGTTGGCCTTTTCAGGAGCGCGAATGGGCCGCATGCTCTCAGCCGTCACGGCGCCGTTGGTGCTGATCTGGAGGCGCGCCCGGTCCGACGCGCGCTTCTTGGCGGTGCTCTTTGCCGGCGTGCTGCTCGCCACGGCGGTGCTGGCGGGCTCGCCGCTCTATCTGAACGCGTTGAGCGAGTTGGGGCTGCGGCATGCGCTGCAGTACGAGCGCACCGGCGTCATCGACGTGGCCGTGCTCATGCCGTCGCGTCCTCCCGGCCGCACCGTCTTCACGGCGACGCAATCGGAGCTGCGTGAGCGGATCGGCGAAGTCGCGGGGCCATACATCGAGGCCGAGGGGTCGCAACTGGCGACTTCACCGCTGTGGGCCGCGCTTCCCGAGACCAGCCTCTTCAGCGGCGCGATACGCGGCCGTATCCAGTCGTTCGATGCCTATGAGCCGCGGGTGCGCCTGCTGGAAGGACGGTTGCCCCGCGCGGGAGCGGCGGCGGACGGCGGGGCGGTGGAAGTGGTCCTCGGGGCAAGCTCAGCGAACTCGATGCGGGTCGGCGTCGGCGGCCAGATCGGGGTCTCGACGGGGCGGGACGGCACCGGCGTGAGTGTCAAGACGGTGGTCGTCGGTATCGTCGAGCCGCTCAACCGGCTTGACCGTTATTGGCAGTTCGTCGCCGACCCGTTCTCGCTCCAAACCGATTTCACGGCGGGCGAGGAGCTCCCGATGGTCCCGCTGGTGGCGTCGCACGAGGCGTTCTTCACCGACCTCACCGGCGGCGGGCGGAGGAGCCTGCTTGCCGACTACTGGTTCTACTTCTTCCTCGACGGCGGCGACATCGAAGCGACCGAGGCCGGCGCGCTCCTCGATGCGATGACGGCCTTCGAGGACGAGGTCCCGATCAGGTTCCTCGGCGCTACGGTGCTTTCGGGGCTGACGCGCACCTTGGAGCGTTACGAGGACAAGCTGTTCTTCAGCCGCATCCCGGTGTTGATCATGGCGATCACGGTGTCGGGGGTGGCGCTCTTCTACCTGGTCGTGATCGGCAACGCGGCGGTGGAGCGGCAGCTTTCCGAGATCGCACTGTTCCGGTCGCGCGGGGCTAACGGCCTGCAGGCGGTTGGGATATATCTTTGGCAGGCGCTTGTACTGAGCGCGACGGCGGTGGCGGCGGGCCCGTTGCTCGCTTGGGCCTTGGTCCCGCAACTGGGGCGGGCACCGCCGTTCGAGAACGTGACCGGCGGTGCGCCCCTGCCCGCCGATATGACCGCGGCGGTGTGGGTCTTCGCGCTCATTGGCGGGGCGCTGGCCTTCGCGGCGCTCGCGGCTCCCGCGCTGAAGGGGGCGAGGTTCAACGTCCTCGACGCCCGCTCGGCCGCGGGCCGGCCCGGCCGGCTCCTCGGCTTCCACCGCTACTACCTCGACGTGTTCCTGCTCGCCGTGACCGGGCTTCTCTATTGGGAGCTCACCCAGCGCGGCTCGCTGGTGACGCAGCGCATCTTCGGTGAGGACTCCATCGATGAGTTGCTTCTCGCGGCCCCCGTGCTGCTCATGGCCTCGCTCGCCCTCCTCGTTCTGCGGGCGGCACCGTACCTGCTCGACGCCGTCTCGTTCGTAGTGTCACGCTTCTCGACAAGGGCGTGGCCCGCCATTGGGCTCTGGACAATGGCGCGGAGTCCCGCGGCCTTTCTGCGCCCCGTCCTGATCATCTCGCTGACGGCGGGGATGGGGATGTTCGCGGCGAGCTACCACGAGACGATCGAGCGGAGCTTCGCCGACCGCGGCCTGTACTTCGCGGGGAGCGATGCGCGCCTCGTCGGCTTGCCACGCGCGCTCACCGCGGACGCCGACATCGCCGGAGAGTTCGAGTCCCGCGCCGGCGTGGATGTCGCGGGCGCTGTCTACCGGGGCGGCCCCGGCGACCTCGCCTCGGCGCGCGATTACCAGCTTCTCGCTGTCGACACGCTCAAGTTTCACCGTGTGAGTTGGTACCGCGAGGATTTCTCCGATACCGATCTCTTCACGCTGCTGAGGAAAGTGGAGGCAGGGCGTTCGATCCTGCGAGGCCTTGATCTTCCCGAAGGGACGACGCGGCTGGGCGTCTGGATCCGTCCCGATCAGGAGTACCTGAGCAAGTCGTTGTGGGTGCGCGTCCGGGACGAGGCGGGCGTGGACCGGCGGTTCCGGCTCGGCAGGCTCGACTTCACTGATTGGCGTTACCTCGAAGCCGAGATCGGCACGCGCCGCGGGCCGATCGAAGGCCCGCTCACGCTGCACTCACTCTTCATCTTCGAGCTTGATTTTCCCGACGAGCCCGCGCCGATGGACGTGCTGGTGGACGGGTTCAGTAGCTCGGGGCGGTTCAACTTGTCGGACCTGACCGCCACGGCCAGCGGTGGGCGCGTTGTCGTCGACACCCTTGATTCCACGGCCCGCTGGGGCGTGATGAGGACGAGCCAGCTCGTCGGCGAAGAGATCGTGGCCGATACGGAGGTCACGCGTGGCGGCGCGCCGACGCTCGAGCTCTCGTGGCAAGCGGTCTCGGGCGTGGGGAGGCGGGGTATCTATCCCGCCGACTATCACGAACCGCTGCCCGTGATCGGGAGTGAGGGTTTCCTGGCGCAGACGGGCCGCCGCGCCGGCGATACCGTAGACGTGCGCGTCGCCGGCGTGCCGATGCCGGTGACCATCGTGGACTCGATCCAGTTCTTCCCCACGATGGACCCGTCGGGTCCGTTCGTGCTGGGCAGCCTCGATACGCTGCTGCATTACGCGAACCTGTTTCGCGGGGTGCAGGCCCGGCCCAACGAGGTGTGGTTGTCGTTGAGCGACGACGAGGCGGAGCGGGCTGCCTTCCTGAACGACGTCCGCGCCTCGCCGTTCCGCCAGTACGTCGTGATCGAGGGCGACGCGGAGCTGCTCAACTTGGTCTCCGATCCGCTGGTGGGCGTGGGGAGCCGGGGCGTGTCCTTCTCGATCCTGCTCGTGCTCGTAGTGCTGACCGCCGGCGGGTACCTCGGCTACACCTACGCGGCGTCGTACCGATGGCGGCGCGAGTTCGCCGTGCTGCGCGCGCTTGGGTTGTCGGGACGGGCGAATCTCCTGGCGCATGGCTGCGTCCACGCCGTCATCATCGGCACGGGTGCGCTGATCGGGGGGCTGATTGGCAGCCGGGCCCACGCGATGATGATCGTGTTCTTAGAGCACACCGAGCGGGGGCGGAACGTCCTGCCGCCGTTCGCGGCGCAGACGGACTGGAGCGGGGTAGCGTGGGTCGCGCTCGCCGCCGCCGGGGCCGCCATCGTGCTACTGGTGTGGGCGGCGTGGCGCTATGCGAAGACACAGGCATGGCGGACGCTGCGCGAGGGGAGTGACATTTGATGGGCGCGCTCCTCGGCATCACGCGGTTCGCGGCCCGGCGCGCCCGGCACCGCTGGCGGCTGCTCGCGCCATTGCTCGCCGGCGCCGTCATCGCCTCGGCGATCCTCTCGAGCTCGTCGATCTACGGCGATGCCGTCCGCCAACTCGGTCTCGACCGCTCGTTCGAGGGTGAGGCGCGGCACGAGCTCGACGTGGACCTGATATCGAGCTTCGCGCCGTCGCGCGAGTCGTCGTACCGAACCATCCAGAGCGAGGTCGACCTCGCCGTCTCGCGGAACGTCGAGTGGTTCGTCGAGGGCTCGACTCGAAGCTTGGAGGGCTCGACGTTCTTCGTGAACGACGTCGGGCGCAGCGGGGCGCCGGTGGACGCCTCGCCGGAGAACATTGTCGGCGACGAGCAGGACCGCATCGATCCCCGGCTGCGCGCCTTCTTCTTCTACCAGACGCTGTTCGACGAGCACGTTTCGCTAATCGAGGGCGGCTGGCCCGAGACCGTCGGCGTCGAGGTGGACGCCGACGAGAAGCCGATCGGCTTCCCGGAGATACCAGTGGTCGTGCTGGAACAGACGGCGCAGCGGCAGGGCCTCTCCGTCGGAGATCGGCTGATGGCTGTGCCCTACTGGGAAGACGTGACCGTCTACGCAGTGGCGCGGATCGTAGGCGTCGTGCGGCCCGTCGACGCGGAGGCCCGCTTCTGGCGGAGGGACCTGCAACGGTACGTAGAATCGACGCGCGAGGACAACTTCATCGCCATGTACGTGCCGGAAGAGACGTTCTTCCGGGGCGTGGGGCGCCTCTTTCCCAGCATGAAGTCGGACTATGCGTGGGGGCTGTTCGTCGACCCGGCACGCATCGACGCCGACAGCGCCGGCCTGGCGCGGTTCGGCCTCGACCGGACAGACGATCATCTCCGCGCCAGGCTTGCAAGCTACCGCTCGGTGACCGGACTCGACGGGGCGCTGGCGAATTTCGAGACGCGGGACTTGTTCGGGCGCATCCCGCTCTCGATGCTTCTCGTGATGATGTTGGGGGTCGTCCTCTATTACCTGGTCATGGCGTCCAACGTCGTGGTTGAACGGAACGCGGAGGAGGTTGCGCTTCTGCGCTCGCGGGGTGCAGATGGGGGGCAGGTCTTCCTGTTGTATCTGAGCGAGGCAGGGCTCATCGCGGTTGCGGCGTTCTTCGCGGGGCCGCCCATCGCGTTCGCCGTGACCGGCTTGATGGGGTTCACGCCGGCGTTTTCGGCCTTCAACGAGGGCGTGCTGCCGGTGAGCCTGACTCCCGCCGCCTATGGCCTTTCCCTGGGCGGGGCGGCGTTGGCCCTCGCCGCGATGCTGCTGCCCGCGGTCGGCTCGGCCGGGCTGAACCCCCTCACGCATCACACGGAGCTGTCGCGGCCCCGCGGGGCGCCGTTCTTTACGCGCTACTATCTCGATATCTTCCTGGGCCTCATCGCCGGCCTGCTGTTCTGGGAGCTTGCCTCGCGGGGTACGGTGGTGACGGAGGCGCTCTTCGCCGGCGAGGCGGTGGACGAAGTCCTGCTGGCCGCGCCCGCGCTCTTCATGCTGGCCGCCGCGCTGCTCCTGCTGCGGTTCTTCCCCATGATGACGGCCGTTCTTGGCTGGGCGGTCTCCCGTCTGCGCAGCGCCGCGGCGCCGTTGGCGCTGTGGCGGATGTCCCGAGAACCCGCACCGTTCACGAGGCCGCTCCTGCTGCTCCTGCTCGCCGGCGCCGTGGCGATGTTCGCCATCAACTTCGGCGCGACGCTCGACCGCAATTACGCGGACCGCGCGCTCTACGCCTCTGGCGGGGACGTGTTGTTCCAGGGCGCCGATCTCTCCCGCGACGGTCCCTCGACGGCCTTCGAGGAGGAGTTTGGTGGGATCGGGGAGGCGGCGACGCCAGCTTTCCGGACGACCGCACGGCCTTTACTCGGGCTGTTTTCGCGGGGCCGCTTTAACGTGCTGGGCGTGGATCCCGATACGTTCGGCGACGTGGCCTGGTGGCGGGACGACTTCGCGGGTGAACCGCTGGGCCTGCTGATGAGTACCTTGCGCGAGGACGCTCCGGCGGGGGGCGTCCTGCTTCCCGCCGCCGCATCGGGCTTTGGCGTGTGGCTCATGGCGGAGACGCCACGGCGGGACGTCATGCTGCGTGCCCGAGTGAGGGACGCGAACGGGCGACACGTCGATTACGACATGGGCCGCTTGGTAGCGGGCGAGTGGCAGCTATACGAGGCAGCGTTAACCTCGGCCGGACTCGGCCGGGCGCGCTCGGTTGTACCCGAGCCGCCGGTCACGCTGTTGTCGTTGGCCATCGAGCAAAGTGGCGGCGCGGGGCTCGAGCCCGGCGCGCTCTACCTCGACGAGGTGCACGCAGTGACGCCGGGGGGCCGTGTGCGGGTCGAGGAATTTGGCGCGGCGGTGGGGGTGGCGGTGATCGAGGACGCGCTTATTGCGGTGGCGGACGCGCTGCATCTGGAGGCCGGACCGGCGCGGCTGGCGGGCGAGAGTCCCACGGCGGCGTTTACGTGGGGAACGACCGGGCTTGGGTCAACGCATGGAGTCAGCTTTGGTGAGACCCGTTCCGCCTCGGCGCCGATGCCCGCGCTGGCGAGTAAGACCGCGCTGGAGCAGGAGGGCCTTGAGCACGGCGACCGGATCGCTCTCTCCATCGCTAGTCACCGTATTCCTATCGAGATCGTTGAGACCGCCGAGTTCTTCCCCACGCTCGATCCGTTCGAGCAGGGGTTCCTCGTGCTCGATCTCGACGGCCTTCTCAGGCGTCTGAACCGCGCCGACCGCGCGCGGGACTGGCAGCCGAACGAGGTCTGGGTGAGGACCGGGCTCGATGGCCCAGAGCGGGAGCGCTTCATCGCGGGCATCGAGCAGTCGATGGGGCTGGGCGCAATTGACCGCGACGCTATCGAAGGGGACCTCCAGGCCGACCCGCTGACGGCGGCGGGCTGGAAGGGCATACTCTTCATCTCGCTCGCGGCGGTGCTGTTCGCGTCGCTGCTCGGAGTCGGCGTCTACGGCTACGTGCAGGCGCAGCGGCGCAGGGTGGAATTCGCCCTGCTCCGCGGCATCGGCCTTTCGACGGGCGGGCTGGCGACGATCGTGCTGATTGAACAGACGCTGATGCTCGTGATCGGTCTGGGGCTCGGGGGCGTCATCGGGTATTACTTGATCGGGGTGATGATGCCGTTCTTGGGTCTAACCGAGGAAGGGGCGCGGGTGCTGCCACCGTTCTCCGCGGAGATGAACCCCGTGGCCCTGGCGATAACCTATGGCGCGATGGCGGTGGGGTTCCTGGCGGCGGGGGCCGGTATGATCGCGGCGCTGATCCGGTTCGGCATGCACCGGGCCCTGCGGCTCGGGGAGGTGGGATGATGACACAGCGCTACGCGCGGGACACGTGGCGGCGCGACTCGCGGGGCGGCGAGCCCTACGTGGTCTGCGAGGACTTGTTCAAGATTCATAAGGTGGCGGACCTCGAGGTTGTCGCACTGCGCGGTCTCGACCTCAAGATACGCACGGGCGAGATCATGGCGGTCGTGGGGCCGAGCGGCAGCGGCAAGAGCACGCTGCTCCACATCCTGGCGGGCTACGAGACGCCGTCGGCGGGCCGAGTGACCGTCGACCGGCAGAATCTGCTGAAGATGTCGGAAGGGGACCTCGTCGACTACCGGCGGACGGGCATTGGCTTCGTGTGGCAGCAGGTGAGCCGCAACCTGGTGGCGTACCTGACGGCGCAGCAGAACGTCGAACTGCCGTTGCTGCTGGCCGGCCGTGGCGGGAAGGAGCGCGCCGAGCGGGCGCTTGAGCTGCTGGACTTCACGGGCTTGAGCGATCGTGCCGACCACACGGTGGACCGGCTCTCGGGCGGCGAGCAGCAGCGCGTGGCCATCGCCACGGCTCTGGCCAACAACCCGCCGCTCCTGCTCGCCGATGAGCCTACCGGCGAGCTCGACACGGCGACGAGCCTGGAGATACTCGACGTGCTCCGCTCGGTGAACCGCACCTACGGCGCGACCATCGTCATCGTGACGCACGATGCCCATGTGGCGGAACGCGCCGACCGGGTCGTCGCCATCGCCGACGGCAAGACCTCGACGGAAACGGTTCGCTATCACAGCTTCCGCTCGGATGACCCCCGCGAGGGCGAGCGCGAGGAGACGGCCATCGTCGACAGCGGCGGACGGGTGCGGATTCCACGTGAGGTGCTGGACCGCGCCGGCATCGGCGAGCGCGCCCGCGTGGCCGTAGAGGACGGCCGGGTCGTACTGCGGCCCGGGGAAGAATGAGCGGGGACAGGGTGAGCGAGATGGAGCAGGAGCAGGGTGTACCGGAAGATGCTGTCGCGTCGGCGCGTGGAGCCGGGCGGCGGTTCGAGGCGGCCGGGCGTACCGTCGCGGCGCTCGGCGGCGTCAGCGTCGACATCTTCCCCGGGGAGCTTGTGGTGCTGCTGGGGAGGTCGGGATCGGGCAAGACGACGCTGCTGAATCTGCTTGGAGGGCTCGACATGCCGAGCGATGGAGCCGTCTATCTCGAAGGCCGTGACACCGCCGCCATGACGGCGGGTGAGTTGACGCGGTTCCGGGGGTCGAAGATCGGCTTCGTGTTCCAGAGCTTCGGGCTGCTCCCACTGCTTTCGGCCCAAGAGAACGTGGAGTTGCCACTGCGGATCGCCGGGGCTTCGCGGGAGGTCCGAGAGTCACGCGCCAGCGAGGCGCTCGACACTGTTGGTCTCAGTCACCGCGTCCGGCACCGGCCCTACGAGCTCTCGGGCGGCGAACAGCAGCGAGTCGCCATCGCGCGAGCGCTGGCGCACGAGCCGCCGCTCGTGCTGGCCGACGAGCCGACCGCGGAGCTGGACTCGAGGACGGCGCGCTCAATATTCGAACTGTTGGCCGAGATCGCGGACCGCGAGCGCGTCGCGGTCGTCATCGCGACGCATGACCGCGCCGCCTTGGAGTTCGCCCACCGCGTCCTCGAGCTGGAGGACGGCGCGTTGGTGCGCGAGGGGCGCGGCGGCTAGGAGCGCCCCCACCGCCTGGGGTCGATGCGCCGGACGAGCGCGCCGATGAGCGCACCACGGAGCGAACTCCAGCGCTCCTGGAGTTGGATCCGTTCTTCATCAGAGAGCTCGCGCGCGCCGTAGCGCACCTTCGCGAATCCGTGCGCGACCGCGGTGGCATCTTCTGGATCGAGCGCCATGCGGTCGGCGAGCCGCGCGGCGTACTCGACCGGCGTCTGCTCGCGCGTGGGGCGGATGCCGGCGTAGGCGCCAAGGCGGGCCATCCGTGCGTAGACGCCGTGGGCGTAGGGGAGTCCGAGGAAGTTGGCCTCCCAGGTCAGGAAGACCAGCAGTAGGAAGGTGGCGATCAGCCCAGTGAGCGCGGCGATGGCCAGACCGACCCGAATGAACACGGAGCGGAAGACCCCGGTGACGCTGGTGTCCTCGGGCGGGCGTATGGCGTCCAGGCCCGTGTTGAACAGTTCGGGGTCGCTGAAGAGGTCGAGGAATTCGTCGAAGGGATCGTAGATATCGACCCCGCTTGAGTCGAATCGGAGGTCGGGGGGCGGAGGCGGGCCGTGCACGATTGGTTCAAGGCTGGGCGACGGCTCGAAGGGAATCCAACCGAAGTCGGGGAAGAAGACCTCCGGCCAACTGTGCGCGTCGGCGAAGGTCACGGTGTAGGAGGAGGACTCCTGGTTGAAGTCGCCGGTGGCGTAGCCGCTGGCGAGGCGGGCGGGGACGTCGGAAGCGCGCAAGAGCACCGCCATAGCGGAGGCGAAGTAGTCGCTGTAGCCGGCCTGCTGGGTGAACAGGAAGTGGTCGATGGCGTCGACGTTTAGCGGCGGCGAGGGGATGGCGTAGGTCTGCTGATAGCTGCGGAGATGCGCGGCGATGGCCAAACCTTTGTCGAAGGGGTTCTCGATTCCAGCGGTGAGGGTGTTGGCGAGGTCAATCACGCGGGGCGGAAGGTCTTCGGGGAGCTGGAGATAGTTGTCGGTGACCCACTTGGGGTAGGCCGCACCCGCGCCGCGCAGGTCTTCCGGCGTGGCTATCGATATGACGGAGAGCGCCTCGTATGAGTCGCCCACCTTCAGGCGTCCTCGCGCCTCCGCGGCGAGCACGTCGGGGACGTCCGGCGGATCGCGGCTCACCTCGATGGTACCGCCGCTCTCCCCGATCATGCGGGTGCCTTCGGGCAACAGGGCCTGCGTTTCGGCCCGCCCACCGCGGACGGCGGCGACTTCGCCAACGACGGCGGCGATGTCCGCCGGCAGGTCGGGCGACGACTCGCCGCCGCGCAGGTCGATCTCGTAGACCCGAGGCGACGCGAGCTCGACCTTCGCGTTCACGCTGAACTCGACGGGACGGCCCGCGGCGAACAGCACGGCGGTCTCTTCGTGCAGCACGAACCGTTGGGCGACGATTTCTTGCTTGCGGTAGGCGTCGGAGCGCGGCACCAGGTCGACGTCGCGCAGGTCTTTCTCCGCGCGCAACTCTTCGAGGGCGATCCAGCCCCGGCCCTGATAGAAGTCGTAGCTCTGCCCGCGCCAGTAGGCCGGGACGTCGGTGACGACGCTGAACACGGGGCCGTAGCCGGGATTGATCCCGCCCCGCAGCGGCAGCGCCCCGCCGAAGCTGTGGAGGGGTGAACCGCGCTTCGAGGGAATGCCGGCGAAGACGCGCTCGAACTCGTCTTCGAGGCCCCGCCAGGGGCCCCGCGCATCCTGGTAAGCGTCGCGCAGCTTGGGAATAACGACGTCGGTGTTTGGGATGGACCAGCCGGCGGCGAAGACGACCGCCGTCAGCGCCGCGACGTTCATCACGAAGCTGTAGCGCCCCGCGACGCGCTTGGTCCCCTGCTGCCGCCAGTGTTCGAGCCGGCTCAGGTAGTAGATGCGGCCCAAGAAGAGGATCGAGAGGAGGAGGAAGAAGAACGTGGGGACGACGTAGTGGGAGTTCGGGAGGTAGGTCTGGTTGGTGAGGAGCACCAGGGCTGGGATGATCACCGCGGGCCAGCCCCAGTGGTAGCGGAAGTAGAGGAGGGTCGAAAAGAAGGGCATGGCGAAGGAGAGGACTGCCAGCCCGAAGCCGAAAGGCAGTCTGTCGTTGCTGATGCCGCCCGCGTCGCCAATGGCGCCGATCCACGCGTCTACGCGGTCGAAGACCTCGCCAAAGCGCCCGCCAAGGGGGCCGGAGAGCGTGCCCGCGGTCTCCCAAAGGGCGAGGCCCGCCCCCAGGGCGGCGCCGAGCAGGGCGGCGGCGAGGTAAGCACCGCGCCCGCCAGCCTTTGCGGCGGACAGACCGATGACGAACCCCGCAATGGCGATGAGCCATAGCCGCGGCGACGGATCGGCCCAGTTCGAGGTGTGGACCGCGACCACCGGGGTGATTTGCACGCCGAACAGCAGGAGCACGGTGAGCCAGCCCTCGGAGGGCGTGAGCAGGGAGCGGACCTCTTCAGCCTTGGGGCTGGCCCGCGTCTTGCGAAGCCACTGGGCCATCAGACGGCCGCCCTTCCGGGAGCGAATCCGCCGAAGGGCCGCCCCGCCGAGCCGTGGGCAACGGCGATGAGGTCTTCCGGCGCGCGCGCGCCGGCCTTGATGACGTAGGTGGGCGTGTTGGTGGCGGCGGTGCGGTACGCCGCGTCGGGGTAACCGCCGCGCGCAGGGTCGCCATCGACGATCACGGCGGTCACCCGCGCGTGGCGCTGTAAGAGATGGCGGACGCCGTCGAGCCACTCGTCATCGGGCGAGGCGGTGACAAGCGCCACGGAGGTGTAGCGCCCTACCCGCGTATGGAGATCGGCGATCATGTCGAGCAGGGGGCGGGTGCCCAAGGCGCGAATCGCCGCGAGTGCGTCCATGATGTGCATGAGGTGATCGGCGCCGCGCTGCGCGTCGAGGACGAAGCGGTCATCGCCGTGGGCCATGAAGCCGACTGGGTAGCCGCCCTCGGAGTAGCGGCGGCAGATCGAGGCGGCCACACGGACGGCCGTCTCTTCGATGTCGCGGCCGGCGGGGCCGGCGTTGGCGCGGCGCTCCATGTCGGCGAGCACCCAGATGTTGTTGGCCGGCTCGACCTCGAATTCCTTGACCATGAGGCGGTTGTGCCGCGCCGTGGCCTTCCACGAAATGCGGTTGAGGCTGTCGCCCCAGTAATAGTCGCGGATGCCGTAGGCGTTGGTGGTCGAGTGCTGGCTGCGCCGCCGCACCGAGCCTTCGGCGGGCAGGTCGGCGGGCAAGAGCACGAAGTTGGGCAGGTCCACCGTTTCGGGGTGGACGATCACACTGTTCTCCCGCCCCGCTCCATGCTCCATCTTGTAGAGGCCAAGAGGATCGGAGGCGGTGACACGGATGGGGCCGAGGCGGAAGACTCCGCGCACGGGGCAGGGCACGTCGAGGCCGATCCGCATGTCCGTCGAGCCGCCGAGACCGATGACCGCTCCCGGCGGCTCGATCGGCATATCGGTCGACTCCCGCACTTCGATGAAGCCTTGGAGCAACCGTCCGGTCCGGCGCACGTGGACGTGCTCGGCTATCGATTGGCCGGCGACGGTGCGGAGGTTGGCCCGGGCGACGTCGACGCGCATACCCCGGACCAAGAAGGCCGTCCAGCCCAGCCCGATGACGAGCAGCAGGCCGAACACGTAGAACATGCGGAAGAAGACGGGGAATCCGGTGGCGAGCCCGAACCCCAACACGAGCAGCGTCAGAACGATCAGCACTTTCGCCCGCTGCATCCCCACCCCCGCGAAGAGGCGCAATTGTAGCACCGTGCTTCCCCGAAGGCGCCAGGGATACTTACCAGGGCGCGGGGCTGTTATCCTGACGTCATGGCCCGCCCAGTGATTGGCGTTACTGAGTCCCGCGAGGAGCCCGCAGCGCTCTACGCGGAAGCCGTGGAGGATGCGGGCGGCGGCGCCGTCGTCATCGACTTGGCCGCGGCACGCGCACCGGAGGACGTGCTCGCGGAGGTCAACGGGCTGCTGCTCACCGGCGGAGGCGACGTGGACCCCGCGCTCTACGGTCAGGAGCGTCACCCTGAGACACGAGTGAAGCGGGGCCGCGATGAGACAGAACTCGCGCTGATTCGCGCTGCGATGGAGCGGGACATGCCGGTGTTCGGCATCTGCCGCGGGATGCAGGCGATCAACGTGGCATTAGGCGGCTCGTTGGACCAGCACGTCCTCGATCACCGCAGTCCCGGCGCGCCGGGGCTGGAGCCGGTCTACCACGAGGTGTTCGTTCCGCCGGGGAGCCGCATAACCAATATCGTTGGCGTCGGCGGGTTTATGAAGGTCAACAGCCTGCACCACCAGGCCGTCACCCACAAGGGAAAGGCGCCGGGGCTTTTAGTATCGGCTTATTCAGTAGGTGATGGTATAATAGAGGCCCTCGATAGCCCTAGAAGCAGCCACCGGTGGGTGGTCGGCGTGCAGTGGCATCCCGAGCGCCGTGAGGAAGTGCCGCGGCATCACCGAAAGCTCTTCACCGGGTTCGTCGAGGCAGCCCGCGAACTTGGGGTATCCCCAAGGCCGTAAGCGCGGGCACTTCTGAGGTAAGCGTATGGTCCTAGAGAGCATCGGCAACGTCCGCCCCATCAAGCTCGAAGAGGAGATGCGGAGCTCGTACCTCGATTACGCCATGAGCGTGATCGTGGCCCGGGCGCTTCCCGATGTCCGGGACGGCCTGAAACCCGTCCACCGCCGCATCCTCTACGCGATGGAGGAGCTGGGCGTCCGCCCCAACACCCCGTACAAGAAGAGCGCCCGCATCGTGGGCGAGGTGCTGGGGAAGTACCATCCGCATGGCGACGCGCCGGTCTACGACGCGCTCGTCCGCATGGCGCAGAACTTCTCGATGCGCTACCCGCTCATCGACGGGCAGGGCAACTTCGGCAGCGTCGACAACGACCCGCCCGCCGCTATGCGCTACACCGAGGCGCGACTGGCCCGTATCGCCGGGGAGATGCTGGTCGACATCGACCGCGACACGGTCGATTTCACCACGAACTTCGACGACTCGCTCCGTGAGCCGACGGTCCTCCCGGCTCGGCTACCCAACCTGCTGGTGAACGGCGCGTCGGGGATCGCGGTGGGCATGGCGACGAATATTCCGCCGCACAACCTGAACGAGGTGTGCGACGCGGTCGTCCATTTGATCGAGCATCCCGACGCGACCATCGACGACCTGATGGAACACATGCGTGGGCCGGACTTCCCGACGGCGGGGATCATCATGGGCCGCGAGGGGATTCACTCCGCCTATCACACCGGCCGCGGCAAGGTGGTGGTGCGGGCACGCGCTGAGATCGAAGAGTTGGGCAAGGGCTCGCGGCGCCAGATCGTGGTCACCGAGCTGCCTTACCAGATCAACAAGGCGGGCCTCGTCGAGAAGATCGCCGACCTTATCAAAGAGAAGCGCATCGAAGGGATCAGCGAGGTCCGGGACGAGTCGGACCGGCAGGGGATGCGGATGGTGGTCGAGTGCCGCCGGGACGCGATGCCCGAGCAGGTGCTCAACAATCTGTACAAGATGACGCCGCTGCAATCGGCGTTCCACATCAACATGCTCGCGCTGGTGGACGGTCAGCCACGCGTGCTCAACATCCGCCAGGCCCTTCGCGAGTACGTCGACTACCGGCGCATCGTAGTAATCCGGCGCTCCGAGTTCGACCTGCGCAAGGCCCGCGAGCGGGCGCACATCTTAGAGGGCCTGATCACGGCGCTCGACAACCTAGACGAGGTGATTCGGACGATACGAGAGTCGGACGACGCCGAGTCGGCGCGCGGCGCCCTTATGACTGGCTTCGACCTCACCCAGGTCCAAGCGCAGGCGATCCTCGACATGCAGCTGCGGCGCCTGGCGGCGCTGGAGCGGCAGCGCATCCTCGACGAGTTCGAGGAGCTGCGCCAACGGATCGAGTATCTCGAAGACCTGCTCGGCGACCCCGGAAAGATTCTCACCGTCGTCAAGGATGAGACCGTCAAGTTGAAAGAGGACTTTGGCGACGAGCGCCGCAGCGAGCTCAGCGACCAAGAGGCCCGCGAGTTCACCAACGAAGACTTGATCCCCCATCAGAACGTGGTGGTCTCCGTCAGTAACCGCAACTACGCCAAACGCCTCACGATCGAAGCCTACCGCGTGCAGCGGCGGGGCGGGCAGGGCGTGAAGGGGATGGTGACGCGGGAGCAGGACGTGGTCGATCATCTGCTCATCGCGGATACGCACGACCACCTGCTCTTCTTCACCAACCGGGGGCGTGTGCTTCACACCAAGTGCTACCGCGTGCCTCAAGAATCGACGCGCGCCGCGAAGGGGACGCCGCTGGTCAACATCATTCCCGTGCAGAACGACGAGCGGGTGACCGCGATCGTGGCGACGAGCGACTTCGAGCACGACAACTATCTCTTCATGTGCACCCGCGGCGGCAAGGTGAAGAGGACGCGGGTCAAGGAGTTCTCCTACGTCGTCGCACGGACGCCGGGAATCATCGCGATGAACCTCGCCGACGGCGACGAGCTGGTCAGCGCCAAGATCGTCGAGGACGGTGACGACGTGATCGGCATCACGGAGCAGGGTCAAGCGATCCGCTTTCCCGCGGCCGACGTGCGGCCTCAGTTGCGCAACGCCAGCGGAGTGCGGGGCATCAAGCTCGTAGGCGAGGACCGCGTCGTGGACTTCGAGCGGGTGGTCGAGGGCGGTTACCTGCTCGCCATCGGCGAGAAGGGGCTGGGCAAGCTGACGCGCTTAGAAAACTACACTCCTCACCATCGCGGCACGCAGGGCGTGATCACGCTGAACATTACGAAGCGCACCGGCCCTGTGGCCGCCGCCCGCGTGGTGCGCCCCGAAGAGGAGCTCGTGATCATCTCCAGCAAGGGCATCATGCTGCGCACCAGGCTCGACCAGGTCCGCAAGACCGGACGGAATGCGCAGGGCGTGCGCATCATGGAGATCAAGAACAACGACACCGTGGCGTCGGTCGCTTCCTTCGATAGTAGCAAGGCCAACGAGCCAGCGGCGCCGGCTGAGTAGTCCCGTTCGCACGGCATAAGCAAGAGGGGCCCCGCGGGGCCCCTCTTCTTTGCGCAATACGCGGCCTTTAGCCGGCGGGCTTGACGACCTTGGTGTACTTGCCCTGAACATAGACCAGCGGCTCCACATCTTCACGCAGGGTCATGTCATCGACGCGGCCCACGAAGATGGTGTGGTCGCCGGCCTGGTGCTTGGCGTGCACGGCGCAGTCTAGGAAGCCGAGGGCGCCGTCGAGCGTCGGGAGCCCCGACGCCGTCCTTCCCCACGCGAAGGGGCCCGCGCCCTCCGTCTTGCTGCTGGCGAAGAAGTTGGACTGCTCCTCCTGCCCCTGCGCCAGGAAGTTCATGACGAAGCGGTCGCTGGCGTCCAGCATTGGGAAGCTGCGTGCCTTGTGGTCCACGCAAACGAGGATAAGCAGGGGGTCGAGGGAGACGGAGCAGACGGAGTTGGCGGTAATACCGTGGATGGCCCCGTCGGGGGTGAAGAAACTAATGACGCTGACGCCGGTGGGGAAATTGCTCCACAACGCGCGGAAGCGAACCTTGTCTTCGTCCTTGGCCATAACGCAGGGGGCAGTTTAGCGTAAAGGCGGCGCTCACGGAAGCGACGCGCTACTCCTTCGCGCCGCCGGACCGCGAGCGGCGGCGGTCGGCACTGTCGATCATGATCGTGACGGGGCCATCGTTGTGGATGTCGACCCGCATGTACGCGCGGAAGCGGCCGGTGGCGACGGTGAGGCCGGTCTCGCGGAAGAGCTCGACGACCTTGCCGAACAGGGTTTCGGCCTGCTCCGGCGGGGCCGCCTCGGTGAATGAGGGGCGGCGGCCCTTGCGGGTGCCGGCGTGGAGCGTGAACTGGCTCACCAGCAGGATTTCGGCCCCGCAATCGAGCGCCGAGACGTCGAAGCCGCCCTCGCCGCCGCCGCTCCGCTGACCAGGGTTCGTTTCGTCGGACCCTTCGTCTCTGGGAAAGATGCGGAGGTTTGCCGTCTTCTCGACGAGGTAGCGGGCGTCGTCCTCGTCGTCGCCGCGTGCGACGCCGACCAAGATCGCGAGGCCGCGGCCGATGCGGCCAACGACGGTGGAGTCAACAGCTACAGAGGCCGAGGCGACGCGTTGGATGAGGGCGCGCACGCGGGGGCCGCGCCGGTTTAGTCGGCGTCCTTGGTAGCGGTGGCCGCCGGCGTCTTCGAACCGCTCGTATCCTTCTTCGACTCCGCGGCGTCCTCGCCGCCGCCGGAATCTCCGGAGTCCGACTTCGCGTCGCCGGACTCGCCCTTGGAGTCGGCCTGGTACGAGCCGGAACGGGCGTAGTCGGTGGTGTAGAAGCCGCTCCCCTTGTAATGCACGGTGGGCGCGTGGATCACGCGCGCCGAGGGCGCTTCGCAGGTGGGGCAGACGTCGATGGGGGTGGCGTCGAAGCCTTGGCGGCGCTCAAACCGGTGGCCGCCGTCGCAAGCGTACTCGTAAATCGGCATGAGGCTCCTCGAACAAAGGATTAGCGCCCGACCGCGCGGAGTGCTAACGAAACGATAGTAGCAAGAGAAGGCAAGGAGTGACAAGAGCGGCGCGGCGCTAACGGTTCACGTCGTCGAGGCACCGGGCGGCACGACGAGGCCCGAAGCGCGCACCGAGGCGCCGCGGCCTCCGGCCCGTTCCGCCCGCTGGAGCGTGTCGGAGAACCAGAGGAAGAAGTCGGCCATGTCGATATGCACGTGGCAGAGGCCGTACTTGTTGGGGTCGCGGACGACGCGGTCGCACTTGGTGTATTGGCAACGGTTCATGGAGGGCCTCCGGGCGGGGCCGCGCGCTAGATCGCGGGCCAGGGGTAGGGCCGCCAGGCGTCGGCAAAGGCGCGCAGGGGAAGGGTCGCGCTTTCGATGACGCGCCGGCAGCGATGATAAAAGGAGTCGACCTCGGTGGGTGAGAGGTACCGTTCGAGCGACGCGCGAAGGGAGTCGTCTTCGGCGGCGGTGGCAATGTCGCGCTTGAGGTCGTCGCCGATCGGCTCGTCCTCGATGTCCCACATCACGGTGCGCAGCTTGTTCTCGGCCAGGAAGGACAGTCCATGATCGATGCCGTGGATGCCGCCGGCGGTGTCCTTGAGGACGTGTCCGCTCTTGCGGTCGGCGTTGTTGATGAGGACGTCGAGGACGGCCATGCGCACCATGTCGGGCTTGTGTTCATCGACGAGGTTGAAATAGTGGCGGCCCCGCTCGGCGTGGACGAAGAGCTGGACCGATCCGACGCCGTAGGGGCCGTCGCGGATGACCGTGGGCGGGACGAGGTCCCATTCGAGGGCCGCGCTCACCGCCCAAGCGAGGTGCTCGCGGATGTAGAGCGTGTTTGAAGGAAAGTCCCACAGCGGGGTCTCTCCACGGCTGGGCTTGTAGACGCCCAGACGCGACGCCGCATTGCCGCCGTCGATCTCCACGAGGAACGTCGAGTTATACCCCGCCATGATCGGACGGTGTCCCGTGATCTTGCCGCTCTGGATCGCCTCCGCGGCGCTTTCTGAGGAGAGCCGATTCATCCAAGCCGCCTAAGGCGAGACGCCGGATACGGCGCCCGCGTGGTCCGCGGGCATTGTAGCACCGGCCTCGCGCCCGCTCCCCGCTAAAGCCGCCGCCCCATGATGACGAGGTCGCGCTCGATCCCGTCCATATCGGCGACGGCGGGGAGGTGGCCCCATTCCTGGAAACCGACGCCTTCGAACAGTTGGAGGCTGGGGGTGTTGTGCTTGAAGATGAGCCCGACGAGGTTGCGGAGGCCGAAGGCGGGGCCGCGGTGGACCGCTTCCCACAGGAGGCTGCGTCCGACGCCCCGCTGCCGATGCTCCGGCGCGACGTAGACGCTGATCTCGGCGGTGATGTAGTAGGCGGGGCGCTCATGGAAGGGCTGGAAGCTGAGCCACCCGCAAATCACCCCGACCGTCTCCATGACCCAGACCGGCCGCATCTCGCGGTTGCGCTCGCGGAACCAGGAGAGCCGGCTCTCCACGGTGACGGGCTCGGTGTCGGCGGTGGACATGCGCGTGGCGACCGCCACGTTGTAGATCTCGACGATGCGGGGCAGGTCGGCCTCGGTCGCGTCGCGGGTCTTCATGAAACCGTCTCCTCGATAAGCCGCTCGTAGGTCTCGAAGGTGGGCCTACCGAAGCAGACGAACCGCACCGAGGTAAGAGCGGGATTCCGCTCCAGATGCGCCGCCGTCTCCTTCAGGGCGATGCGGGTGGCGCGATCGAGAGGGAATCGGTAGACGCCGGTGCTGATGGCGGGGAAGGCGATGCTGCCGAAGCGGCGCTCCTCGGCGATGGCGAAGCAGGAGCGGTAGCAGGAGGCGAGGGCGTCATCCTCACCCCGGCGTCCGCCGCCCCAGACGGGGCCGGGGGTGTGCAGCACCCACGCCGCGGGCAGCCGGTAGCCTTTGGTGATGCGGGCCTCGCCGGTGGGACAGCCGCCGATGGCGCGGCAGGCTTCGAGAAGCTCGGGGCCGGCGGCGCGGTGGATTGCCCCGTCGACTCCGCCGTCGCCGAGCAGCGTCGTGTTCGCGGCGTTGACGATGGCGTCGACGCTCTCTCGCGTGATGTCGCCCTCGACGATCGTGATGCGGTCGCGCACGGTCATCGAACCGTGGCCCTCCAAGAAGCCCGCTCGGCGGGCTTCCCCTCTAGAGCATTATATGAGAGCGGCGCGACTCCCAGAGGCCACGCCGCCCAGAACACACACCGGAGGAGCGCACGATGACGACGCCGAAGATGACACGGGAAGGGCTGCGAGAGATCGGCGAGGAGGTACGCCGGAGCATGGGGCACGCCGTCGCCCCCGACGGCTCGATTCCGACTTCGCCGGAGATGGGGACGTATTCGACAGAGGCGATCTTTGCCTTGGTGTGGGGCCGACCCGGCCTCGACCGGCGCTACCGGATGCTGGCGACGCTCGCGGTGCTGACGGTGCTCCGTGAATTGGTGGAGCTGCGCATCTACATCAACACCGCTCTGAACGGTCTGCTCACGCCGCTCGAAATCCAGGAGGCGGTCGTCCATTGCTCGCTCTACGCGGGGCAGCCGGCGGTGGTGAACGCAACGGCGGCGATGCGAAAGGTGTTCGAGGAGCGGGGCGTTGCGGTGGAGCAGCCCGTGCGCCCATACGTCAGCCTGGAGGAGCTCGAACGCCGCGGCCGGGCGACGCGCGAGCGGCTGCTCGGCCCGACGGGCACGAGCGGAACGGTCTACGACACGGTCCCGGGCATGCGCGAGCTTCTGTGGTGCTATCCCTTTGGTGAGGTCTTTCACCGGCCCGGCCTCGATACCAAGTCGCGAGTGGTGTGCACGGTGGCCGCGCTCACGGCGCTGCGGGCCAATACGCAGATCGCGCTCTACGCCAAGGAGCACGCCCGCGCCGGACTCACCCGGGAAGAGGTGGCCGAGGTGATGGTGCAGACCGGGCCCTACGCCGGCTTCCCCGCGATGCTGAACGGGCTCTCCATACTGGCCGACGCCGTCGGGTAGCGGCTAGTCCAACTGGTTCCGCACCGTCACCGCGGTCCTTCCCGAATCGCAATGGATGGTCTTGACCGCGAGGGCGACCTTGTTGTCAGCGTCGAGGGCGTCCCAATAGGCGTCGGCGATCTCGTCGATGTTGCCGGCGAGAGGTACGGCGTAGGGGTCGCCGTCGAACGGCGGGAGGGGGTCTCCGTCGCCGGCATAGGTGTGGATGCAGGCGCCGAAGCCGTTGACGAAGCCGGCGTAGCGGTAGAAGCAGTGGGTTGAGTGCTCCTCATCGCCGGGGTCGCGGACGATCTTGGCGAGCTTGAGTTCGGTGTCCTCGCCGTTGAGTCGGACGAGGCCCGCGATGCGGGGGGTGTAGTTGGGGGCGTCGGGTTCGTGGCGGCAGCCTTCGAGCGCCGTCTCGAACGTCGAGCCCGCCGCGACGTGCTGTACCACGCTATCGGTATGGTCGCCGTTGCTGACGACGTGCCAGCCGTGGAACGAGGACATGGCGCGGTAGATGATGAGGCTGGGGTCTTCGACCTTCGATGGATCGTGGGGCGCGGTCGCCACCTCGGCGCCCTCGACTTCGAGTATGCGGTTGCGCGAGTTCGGACTCCGGCCCATGACCCAGTAGACCTGCACCCAGTGGGCGCCGTCCTCGTCGAGTCCGAGGACGATCCCCCGTCCGGGGTAGGGGTTGGCGCGCAGCCGGGCTAGGTTCGCGTCGGCGATGTCGGGGAGGTTCATGGGGGGTTGGATGCTAGCGCACACCTAGTCCGGGATAAGGAGCGGCATGGGCCGCTGGAAATTCCGTTCCAGGTTGTAACGCGGTGTGAGGTATTCCTCGTAGAGGATAGAGGACCACGGGTCTAGGTTCGCTTTGTGACCACACATCTCGTCTAAGCCGAGCGCTGTTCCAGACAATCTTGACCTAGTCGAGAACTCTTCCGGGGCATGTGTAGTCAGACGGCCATGAAGCGTTACTCCGAAAACTACGCCGATATGGCGCGACGATGCGATGGTCGAGTAGTCGGCCACTAGGCCTAAGAGCCGTAGCTCGGGGATATCTGTGACGCCAATCTCTTCCTCGACTTCACGTCGCAGCGTTTCCTCTAGAACGGCTTGCAACTCCAGTCCGGCCAGTGGGCCATCTACATGACCTCCGATGAGAAAGCTGAGGCGGCCTTTCAGATCGTCGCGAGTCTCTCTCGTCCGGCGGAAAATGTAGAATCGCTCATCGGCTGAGTCGATCAGGGCGCAAGGGATCGGCTGAACCCGATCGGGACGCGTCTCCGCGATAGTCCTGGATATCCATTCCACATTGGACTCCCACGAAGCTAGGAGCTCCATTGTGGGGTCCGCGTGTACAAATCTGGTTTCGGTCGACAGCAATTGCCGCGGCAGCACCAGTATCTCGCGTTCGTTCGAGATCATGATGGCTTCCCATCGAGAACATCGAGAATGGTGGTAACGACTTGTTCCGCGGTGGACCTTGGGGTCGTCCCATTTGAATCGCTTGTGTCGATGATTTCCAGACGGTAGTGGTCTTTGAACTTCTCAGAGACCTTATCGTAGGCATTGTTCAGCTTCGGCAAAAGTCGGTGTTCATGGCCTGTCCCGGGGTATCTATAAGCGTGTGCTCATTTTCCCGCTTCATTGCAGTTGCGGCATCAGTCTTGAACAAGAACACGATGCCGATTGAGGACCGCCAGCGCTCCAACGAGAAGAAACCCTGGATGGCGCCTAGTTCGTCGTCGCTGATCTCGTCGTCGGCCCGAAGCTTTTCGAACCAGGCAAGGGCGTCGAAAAGGCCGCGGTCGAGCAAGGCGAGATGATACCTGTCGTGGGCGTCGTGCTTTCCTTCGATGACGTGCGTCAACGCATAGCATGCCGACCACGTGTTGAATGCGGGGAGGTTGTCCTTTAGGTAGGAGGGAGTACGCCGAGAGGCGCCTTCGGCAGGCGTAAGGACATGGAATTTGACCCGGCGAAAGAAGTGCCTGACGATCTCGATGCACGAACTCTTGCCACTCTTTGGAGTTCCGGCAAACTCTACAAAAAGTGGCCCCGACGGCTGGTTTTGCTTGATGCGGGTCAGCACGTCCTCGGCGCGCTCTATGAGTCTAGGGTCGTGGGCCATGTGGGTTCCTTGGCTCCCTATGTAACAAGTATGCGGGGCTTTGGGCCATGCCCCGCTGTCACATTCCCTAAATCACATCGTCGTTGCGGAGGCGGGTTACTTCGGAGTCGGGGAGGTTGAGGAGCTCGCCGTAGACGTAGGCGTTGTCTTCGCTGTAGACGGGGAAGTGGCGGTTGAGCGTCCCGCCGACGTAGGCCGGGGTTTCGCTCAGCTTCATGGGGAAGTCCTTGACGGGCCACGTTCCGACGAATGAGTTGGTGAGCTCGACCTGGAAGCCGCGGTGCTGGAGCTGGGGGTCGTGGAACATGCGGTCCTCCGCGGTCTGGCAGAGGCCGGCGCGGACGCCCGCCGCCTGCAGGCGCTCCATCAACTCGAAGCCGTCGCACTGCTTGGTCTCATCGGCGAGGCGTTCGTCGAGCTCCTTCATGTGGCGCAGGCGGGAGGCGAGGGAGGCGAAGCGCTCGTCGGCGGTCCACGTGGGGTCTCCCAACGCGCCGGCGAGAGCGCGCCATTCGTCGTCGTCGAAGACGGCGATGGCCAGCCAGCGGTCCTCGCCCTGGACGGGGTAGACGTTGTGGGGGGCGGCGGGGATGTAGGGCGAGGTGTTGCCGGTGCGCCGGGACTCGCGGCCGTTGGCGACGTAGTCGAGGATCGCGGTGCCCGTCATGTAGATGGCGGGCTCGGCCTGGGAGCAGTCCAGGTACTGCCCCTCGCCGGTGCGGGAGCGGTAGTAGAGGGCACTGAGCATGGCCATGGCGCAGTAGTAGGCGCCGCTCCAGTCCATGTAGGAGTAGCCCCAGCCGGCGGGTGGCCACGGCGCGGGCAGGCCCGATTGCTCAGTGAGACCGCTCATGGCTTGGGCGACGGGGCCCGTCGATACGAAGTCGGAGTACTCGCCGCGCTTGCCGAAGCCGGGCTGCTGGATGTAGATGATCGAGGGGTTGACCTTGCGCAGCTCGTCGTAGCCGAGGCCGAGGCGTTCCATGGTGTTCGCGGTAAAGCACTCGACGACGATGTCGCTGATGCGGACGATCTCCTTGAAGATCTCCTTGCCCTCGGGGTGGCGCAGGTTGAGGCTGATGCCCCGCTTGCCGGCGTTGATGCCGGCGAAGTGGCCGCCCTGGTTGATGCCGCCGTCGACGCGCTTGCCGGGGCCGGGCTGACCGCCGAGGATGCGGTCGCGGTCCTCGCCCACGGGGATGATCGGAGGGCTGGCCCGGATCATGTCGAGGTGGCCCTTCCACTCGATGCGAAGGTCCTCGGCGCCCAGGCTGGTGAGCATGCGCGGGCCGCCCGCTCCGGCGAGCAGCCAGGTGAGATCGGCGATGCGGACGTTGTCGAGCGCGAACGGGATGGCAGACCTCCGTCGGCGGTAGTTTAGCGCGGCGCGCTCGCCGCGTCTCCCGTCCGCCGCGAACGCGGGCGGCTACTTCGGGATTTCCCTCGCCCAGGCGTCGGCTTCGGTGGTGGTCTCGTAGTCGTCGGGGGAGTAGACGCAGCCGGGGCGGGGTGTCATGAGCTCCTCGCGGCGGCTGGTGACGTAGTCGCGGGCGCGGCGGTCCCAGGCGGTCAGCCGTTCGTCGGCCTCGTACTCGCGGCTCAGACCGCGGGCGGCCGCCCACGCGCCCCACATGCGGGCCCGTGCGTCGACGTCGGTGGCCCAGATGGTGACGACCTCGGTGTCGTTCATCAGCACCTCGTAGAGGCCGGTGGCGGCGTGGCCGTACTCGGCGAGCAGCGGCAGGCGCTCCTCGCGGACGGCATCGAGGTACTCGGGGGCGGCGCCGGGCCGCACTTGGGTCAGCTCGTTGACGAACAGGGAGCCCTTGATACCGCGCTCGCGGATCTCTTCGGTGGTCGGGCTGCCCTCGACGCCGACGCAGATGCGGTCGAAGCCGCCGGAGCGCCACTTGGAGGCCTCGTCCCACCAGCCCTCGTAGAAGGCCTTGCGGCGCTTGAGGTTGAGCCGGTCGATGTTGAGGCGCAGGCCCTCCCATCCGCCGGGGATGTCCCAGATGTTGATGACCTGGGGCCAGCGTCCCGTCATGCCGATGGTGTAGAAGGTGCCCTGGAGCTTGGTCATCCCCGGCATGGCCTCGGTGGGGTCGACCTTCAGGTGCTCCATGTACTCGTAGGCGCCTTGGCCGACGATGTCGACGTGTTCGTACAGGTGGAGCGGGCGTTCCATGTGAGCCTCCTCGCCGCCGCTAGCCGAGCTGGGAGATGACCTTGTCGCCGAACTTCTCCGCGGTCTCGACGTGCTCACTGGTGGACTCGCCGGGGAGGCCGACGGTCATGTAGGTGATGCCGACCTCGGCCAAGGCGTGGATGTTGTCGATCAGGCGGGAGTGGTCGAAGGTGGGGTTGTTGAACATGCGGGTGCCGCGGGCGCCGTAGGAGATCTCGAGGGGAGCGGTGCGGCCGACCTTGGCGGCGTGGTCGCGGGCGTAGCTGATGCGGTCCTCGAGGTCGGAGAGGTCGTCGATGGCGGGCGAGCGGCGGATCCCGGCGAACTGGCTGGGATTGTGCATTGGGATCCAGCCGTCGCAGAGCTCGACGGCGCGCCGGATGGCCCGCTTGGCGTTGCCGCCGACCCAGAGGGGCGGGTGCGGCTTCTGGATAGGCTGGGGCAGCATGGTATGGCCCTGGGCGGAGTAGCCGGGGCCTTCCATGGTGACGCCGGCGGTGGTCCACGCGGCCTTCATGGCGAGGATGGCGTCGTCGCAGAGGTCGTTGCGGTTGTCGAAGTCGGCGCCGAGGGCGTGGAACTCCTTTTCGAGGTAGCCGGAGGCGAGGCCGAAGATGAGCCGGCCGCCGGAGAGCACGTCGAGGCTGGTGACGGACTTGGCGGCGAGGAAGGGGTTGCGGTAGGGGAGGACGTAGATGTTGGTCATGAGGCGAAGGGTGGTAGTGGCCGTTGCCGCCGCGGAGAGGGGGACGAAGGGGTCGAGGGCGTGGTGCCCGCCCTGGGCCATCCAGTCGTCGGCGGGGAAGGGGTGGTCGGTGACGTGGACGGCGTCGAAGCCGGCCTTCTCGGCGGCGCGGGCTACGGCGGCGATGCTGTCGGCGCGGATGAACTCGTCGCCCAGATCGACTCTGTCGGTGTGAAGTCCTAGCGAGAACCGCATGCTGTCTCCTTGCGCCGGCCCGGGCCGGTGGTGGCGCCTAGTGTACCGGCTCGACGGGCGGGGTGGGAGACGGACTGGGGGGCTGTGCGGGGCGCCGGAGTCCCTTGGTGTGCCCAGAAAATTTCGAGGGGCCCCGTCCCTTCCCCGCGGTCGCTGTGAGGGAGGAGGGACGCGCTCGCGAAAGGGCAAGCTTGGCGAGCAGGCTACCTCGGAACTTACGAAGCTCCCGCGCGGGCCTCGGCCCGCGCGGGGAGCTCTTTAAGGCGATGGCTGAAGGTCAGCCGCCTCCTACAAAGCGCGGTCCGCCCCCGAACGAACGGGGCCTTGCGCCCGGCGCGCCGATGGGCCGGGCTCCCGGGGGCGGCGGAACGCCCCACGGCGAGGGGAGCCGGCTCACGTCCACCTAGCAAGGCCAGCCCTTTTGAAAAGGGGACATGCGCGGCCTCGTTTCGCTGGCGCGGTGGACTGTTGAAGCGCATGTGCATGCGGTCATGGTAGGGAGTCGGGGCGGGCATGGGCAATGGGGGGATGGCGGGGTGGGGGGACAGCGCTCGGTTGTGCCAGCAATGACGAAGCTTGGGGGAGTGACGGGCGGGGGTTAGGGAAGGAGGGGAGGGGATGTATCATGGCAGCCTCAAAGGGCTGGCTCTTGCTGAGTCGTGACCATGCTCGTACCTATGCAGCCGAAGGTCTACCACATTGTGCACGTGGACAAACTAGCGTCGATCGTTGCAGATGGCTGGCTCTGGTGCGACGCAGAGACAACGCGGCAAAACAGCCCCGGAACTTCAATAGGTATGCCCCACATCAAGCAGCGGAGGCTCGGACTAGCCCTCAAGAGCCATCCCGATCTTCACGTGGGCCAGTGCGTGCCCTTCTACTTTTGCCCCCGCTCCGTCATGCTCCACCGAATCTCTGTGCGCAATTCCGACCTTACGTATCGTGGCGGCCAAGCGCCAATCGTCCACCTGGAGGCAGATCTGCGTCAAACGGTGGCCTGGGCGGGTGCCAACAGGCGTCGTTGGGCCTTTACGACATCCAACGCTGGCTCCTTCTATTTTGAGGACTACGCCGATCTGAACGATTTGGCCAAGGTAGACTGGAACGCGGTGCGAGCCTATTATTGGGCAGACGTCAGAGGGGAAAAGCAGGCGGAATTCCTACTGGA
Organism: Dehalococcoidia bacterium; assembly: GCA_965261455.1. GTDB lineage: Bacteria > Chloroflexota > Dehalococcoidia > SHYB01 > SHYB01 > DAOUKH01. The sequence goes on from OZ253453.1 coordinate 2,636,784, forward strand.
ACGCTCCTTCCCCTGGGAGTTGGCATCCCACATAGGAGTGTATTCCAGCGCAACGCGGGACCAAGTAGTGAAGGCGCTGGAGGCGTCCAGTCATCGACCGAGCGTCAGAGTCGAACGAAGCTGGTACTACTGATCTACCGGGAAGGGGGCGCGGCATGATCGAGTACAAGACCGGCGACCTATTCGCGGAGGATGCCGAGGCCCTCGTCAACAGCGTCAACTGCGTGGGCGTCATGGGGCGCGGGATTGCTCTGCAGTTCAAGAAGCGCTTCCCGGACAACTTCAAGGCCTATGAAGCAGCGTGCAGGCGCGAGGAGGTCAGTCCCGGCCACATGTTCGTCTTCGATACGGGCAAGCTGACCTCTCCCCGCTACATCATCAACTTTCCAACGAAGCGGCACTGGCGCGCCAAGAGCCGGATAGAGGACATCGAGGCCGGCCTTGAGGCGCTGGTCCAAGAAATCAGAGCGCGCAACATCACGTCCATCGCTATCCCTCCGCTGGGAAGCGATTTGGGTAAATTGGAATGGGCTGAAGTGGGTCCCCGCATAGAAGGGGCGCTGCGAGAGCTCGACGAGCTCAGAGTCGTCGTTTTCGAGCCTGGAAGCGCGCCGACGGACGGGCGGGCTAATCGTTCCACCGACGCGCCGAAGATGACGGCCGGGCGGGCCGTCGTGGTTGGCCTAATGCGGCGGTATCTCGACGGCCTGCTCGACCCCTTCGTCACGCTGCTGGAAGTGCACAAGCTGCTGTACTTCATGCAAGAGGCCGGCGAACCGCTGAGGCTGGATTTCCAAAAGCACCACTATGGTCCCTACGCCACGAACTTGCGGCATGTGCTGAGTTCCATTGAGGGGCACCTTATTTCTGGGTACTCCGATGGAGTCGACGCCCCGGGGAAGCGTCTCGAACTCGTGCCGGGGGCCGTCGAGGACGCAACGGCGTTTGTCGAAGGACACTCCGCGACACGGGAGCGCATGGCGAGGGTTGATGATCTGGTCGACGGCTTCGAGTCGTCGTTTGGCTTGGAGTTGCTTGCCACGGTTCATTGGGTCGCCGCTGGGCATCCATCCGCGACCCTTGATGAGGTCATCGCATTCACGTATGAGTGGGGCCGTCACAAGCGGCAGTTCTCAAAGCGCCAGATAGACTTGGCGCTGAGGGAGCTCAGGGCAAAGGGTTGGCTCGAACCCGAAGTCGCAGCAACCGGCATGTGACCGCTGGCCCGGCGCTTCGCGCCTACAGAGACAGGCGAGTGGCGGCTTGTTCGCAGGCCACTGCTTGGTCGGCTGCTGTTCTCTCAGGCCCCCTAGGTGGAAAGCTGCGGCGTGGTGTGCCTGCCCTACAGGGTTAGGGCGTCGTCGTGTTCGAAGAAGCGGACGTGGCGGCCGGGGTAGACGCCGGGGACGGCGCGGAGGAGGTTGCGGTAGAGGCGGCGCCTGACCTCGATGGCGTGGCGGGCGGCATCACTCGCGGGCTTGTTTGATCCGGGCGCTTAGCCGTGGCGGATCTTGAGGTATGCCAAGGACAGGATCATGACGCCCGCAACAATGTTCGCCGTGATGACGGAGGGCGATCCGAGGGCTATGCCGTATGAGACGAAAAGGACTATGGAGAGCGAAATGGTCAAGAGCGCCCTGAGGTTGAGGTCGCCGGTGGACCGGGTGCGCCAGCTCTGCCGCACTTGTGGGTAGAGCGCTCCCGCTCCCAGGGCTGCAGCGGTAAAACCAAGGATCTCGATGGGTGCCACGTCTCTCTCCGTCCCGTACGTCGAGCGCAACTCGTAGGGGGAAGTGTAGGGCCCAACGCGGCGCGGGGCAAAGGGAAGGGATCGGAGGCCCGAGAGGGTGGAGGGAGGGTGAGCTGCGAGGTGGTGGGCTTCGATGGGCTTTGGTGGGTGTGAGGGGGCCCCTCACCTCGGTCCTGTCCCATTGGAGACCTTTGCGTAGCTGGGGTGACTGACCGCGAGGGGGGCGGACTTCGATGACCCGTGGTGGTTACGAGGGTGCCCCTCATCTCAATCTTCTCCCGTGGGGAGAAGAGGCAAGACCTCCCGGCCCCACCCATGCTTGAGCCTGCGGGCGGGTTGCGCAAAGGTCTCCGTTGGGAGAGGAGGTTAAGACCTCCCCGCCACCCGCCCCGACACGCCTGCGGCGCGTGCCCTCTCTCAGTCTCTCCCAGGGGGAGAGAGGTTTAAGGTGCCCCTCCGTGGGGTAGGTTAGGTGGGATGCCCCTCCCCTGCCCTCTCTCAGTCTCTCCCAAGGGGAGAGAGGGTTGAGGTGCTCCCCGAGAGGGGGAGAGGCCGGAGCAGAGGGGAGGGCGATTCGCGAATCGCCCCTACGGGAGGGAGATGAGGGACGTCCCTACAAGGGGAGGGCGGCGGTGGCGTGTTCTATGAGGCGGATGAGGGGGCCGGGGTAGACGCCGAAGAGGACGACGGCGGCGAGGAGGCCGAGGAGTGCGCCGCGGAGGGGGAGGTCGAGGGGGAGGGGCTCGGGGTCGTCGGGCTCGTTGAGGTACATGCGTTTGATGACCATGAGGTAGTAGTAGAGGGAGACGAGGCTGGCGGTGGCGGCGATGATGACGAGCCAGAGCAGCCCCTCTTGGGCGACGGCGGTGAAGAGGAAGAACTTGGTGGTGAAGCCGGAGAAGATGGGGAGACCGGCCAGGGAGAAGAAGGCGGCGCTGATGGCAAGGGCGAGGAAGGGCTGCCGCTTGCCGAGGCCTGCGTAGTCCTCGATCATCACGCGGCCCGTCAGGTTCTGGTAGGCGATGACGGCGGTGAAGGCGGCGAAGTTGGTGGCGGAGTAGCCGACGAGGTGGAAGATGAGGCCGTTCGAGGCCTGGGGGGAGAGGGCGACGATCCCCATGAGCAGGTAGCCGGCCTGGCCGATGCTGGAGTAGGCGAGCATGCGCTTGATGTTGGTCTGGGCGATGGCGACGAGGTTGCCCAGCGCCATGGTGAGGACGGCCATCGCGGCGAGGACGCCCCGCCAATCGTCGATGGCGGGGGCGAAGGCGACGGCGAAGAGGCGCAGCATGAGGGCGAATGCGACGGCCTTGGAGGCGACGGCGAGGTAGGCGGTGACCGGAGTCGGGGCGCCCTCGTAGACGTCGGGGGCCCACATGTGGAAGGGGGCGGCGGTGATCTTGAAGCCGAAGCCCACGATGACGAGGGCAAGGCCGGCGAGGAAGGCGGGGGAGACGCCGCCGGTCAGGGCCACCGCGATCTCGGCGAAGACCGTGGTCCCGGTCGCGCCGTAGACGAGGCTCAGGCCGTAGAGGAGCAGGGCCGAGGAGAAGGCTCCGATGAGGATGTACTTGACGCCGGCTTCGATGGAGCGGCGCCGGTGGACGGCGTAGCCGGCGAGCACGTAGAGGCTGAAGCTGAAGAGCTCGAGGGCGATGTAGGCGGTGAGGAGCTCGCCCGCCGAGACCATCGTCATCATGGCGAGGACGGAGAAGAGGAGGATGCCGTAGAACTCGCCGTGGCCGCTCAGGTTTTGCTTCACGTATTCGGCCGAGGCGATGACCATGAAGGCGGCGACGGCTAGGAGGAAGAACTTGAAGAAGGTCGAGAAGCCGTCGACGTGGAAGAGGCCGCCGTAGAGGACCTCGGACTCGCCGATGAGGGTGAACGCCGAGCCTCCGGCGGCGGCGATGCCGGCCAGCGAGAGCAGGGGGATCCAGTGCTTCCGCTCGTCGGGGAGGAAGAGGTCGACGGCGATGACGAGGAGGGCGGCGCCCGCCAGGATGAACTCGGGGAGGAAGAGGGAGTAGTCGACGTTCATAGGACTTCGGCGATGCGCTCGACGAGGGGGTTGGCGGCGCTATTGATGACGTCGAGGAAGGGGCGGGGGAAGACGCCGGCGAGCACGAGCATCGCGGCGAGCACGGCGCCGGCGAAGCGGTCGCTGAGGGGGGCGTCCTTGAGGCCGGCCCAGCGGTCGTCGGCGGGGCCGAAGAAGGAGCGGGCGGCGAGTCGGAGGATGTAGACGGCGGTCAGCATGGCGGCGATCACGCCAAGGACGCCGACGACGGGGAAGGTACGGAACGCGCCGATGAAGACGAGGACCTCGGCGACGAAGCCGCTGAGTCCGGGGAGCCCCAGCGAGGCGAGCCCCGCGAGGATGAAGAGGAAGACGGTGATGGGCATGCGCTTGGCGAGGCCGTTGAGCTCGGTGATGTCGCGGGTGTGGGCCTGCTCGTAGATCACGCCGACCATGGCGAAGAAGAGGGCCGTCATGAGGCCGTGGGAGAACATCTGGAACACGGCGCCGCTGACGCCGACGTTGTCGATGGTGGCGAGTCCGATGAGAACAAGTCCCATGTGGCCCACGCTGGAGTAGCCGATGACGAACTTGAGGTCCTTCTGCGCCATCGCCGACATGGCGCCGTAGACCACGTTGATGGTGGCGAGGGAGATGAAGGGAATCTGCCACCAGTCGAGGCCCTCGGGGAGGAGGGTCATGCCGAGTCTGATGATGCCGTAAGCGCCGAGCTTCATCAGGACGCCGGCGTGCAGCATGCTGACCGCGGTGGGGGCGGCGACGTGGCCATCGGGGGACCAGGTGTGGAAGGGCCAGAGTCCGGCGAGCACGCCGAAGCCGATCATGATGAGGGGGAAGAAGATCTGCTGGAAGTCGCGGGCGAAGTCGGCTTCTTGGAGCGCGAGTAAGTCGAAGGAGCCGATGCCGGCTTCGACGTAGATCGCGATGATGGCGATCCAGACGAGCACGCTGCCCGCGACGAGGTAGAGCACCAGCTTCATCGCGCCGTATTCCTTGTTGGTGCTGCCCCAGACGGCGATGAGCAGATACATGGGCAGGACGGCGAGCTCGTAGAAGAAGAAGAGGAAGAAGATGTCGAGGGAGAGGAAGGTGCCGTAGACGCCGGTCAGCAGCGTCATGAAGAGGACGAAGTACTCCTTGGGGCGGTCGTCGATGCGCCAGGAGACGATCACGCCGGTGAAGGCGACGATGCCGGTGAGCAGAACCATCAGCGCCGAGATGCCGTCGGCGCCCCAGTGCACCGTGACGCCCAGGCTCTCGATCCACTCCCATTGGCGCTGGAACTGATAGCCCCCGGCGTTGTGGTCGTAGGCGATGAAGGCGTAGACGGAGAAGCCGAGCATGGCCACCGCGGCCAGCAGGGCGACGGTCTTGATGGCGGTGGGCCGCGACGCGGGGGCGAGCAGGATCAGGCCGGCCGCTCCCGCGGGCAGGGCGATGAGGATGGTGAGCAGCGCGTCGTCCAGGGCGGCCTCCCTAGTTCACCGAGACCAAGACGATGATGGCCGCCACCGCGGTGACGGCGATGGTGAGGATGTAGGTGCCGATCAGGCCGGTCTCGTGGTAGCGCAGCGCCCGTCCGGCGAGGGCGGTGGCCTTACCGGGGATGTCGACGCCGGTGTCGTTGACGACGCGCCGATCGAATACGGCGATGAAGCGCGACGCAGCGAGCACGACGTTATCGACGGCCCACTGGTAGAGCTCGTCGAGGTAGAACTTGTTGACCACGAGGGCGTAGAGGCGGGGATAGCGGCGCTCGACGATGGAGGGGGCGGGTTCGCCGCCGCGGGGGGCGTAGATGAAGCGCCCCACGATGAAGAGTCCGAAGGCCACGATCAGCGACGGCCAGAAGACGGCGTGGTTGAGCTCGTAGTGGTGCGCGCCGCCGGGGGGTAGGTGGAGGAACGAGCCGATGCCGCCGAAGTCGCCCCAGTTGAGGGCGAGGAGGCCGAGGCCGGCGGCGGGAATCGCCAGGGCCGCCATCGGGGCGAGCATGAGCGGGCCGGCTTCGTGGGCGTGGCGGGCGGCGTCGGAGCGGGGCTCGCCGGCGAAGACCATGAACAGCATCCGTGCGGCGTAGAGGGCGGTGAGTCCCGACGCGGCGAGTCCGGCGGCCAGGAGCCAGCCGTTGCGGCCGTCGAGGACGCCGAGGAGTATCTCGTCCTTGCTGAAGAAGCCGCTGAGGGGGAAGAGGCCGGCGAGGGCGAGCGTCCCGACGGCGAAGAGGACGAAGGTGACGGGCATGGCGCGTCGCAGGCCGCCCATCTTGCGCATGTCGAGCTCGTCGTCCATGGCGTGCATCACCGCTCCCGATCCGAGGAAGAGGAGGGCCTTGAAGAAGCCGTGGGTGAGCAGGTGGAAGATGCCCGCGGCGAAGCCGAACGAGCCCATCGCGAGAACCATGAAACCGAGCTGGCTGACGGTGGAGTAGGCGAGGGCGCGTTTGAGGTCGTTCTGGGCGAGGGCAAGGACAGCGCCGAGGAAGGCGGTGAAGAGCCCGACGGCGGCGATGGCGGCGAGGACGCCCGGCGTGTGGATGAGCATGGGCGAGAGGCGGGCGAGGAAGTAGATGCCGGCGATCACGAGGGTCGCGGCGTGGATGAGCGCGCTCACCGGTGTCGGGCCCTCCATCGCGTCGGGGAGCCAGACGTGGAAGGGGAACTGGGCGGACTTGCCGGCCACACCGATGAAGATGAGCGCGGCGGAGAGGTTGAGGCTCGTTGGGCCGATCTCGCCGGCGTCGGCGAGGGCGAAGATCTCGTGCATGGAGAAGGTGCCGGCGGCCTCGAAGAGGACGAGGACGCCGATGAGGAGGGCCACGTCGCCGACGCGGGTCACGATGAAGGCTTTCTTGGCGGCCTCGGCGGCGGACCGGCGCTCGGAGTAGAACCCGATTAAGAGATAGGAGCAGAGGCCGATCAGCTCCCAGAGCACGTAGAAGACGAGCAGATTGTCGACGACGACGAGGGCGAGCATCGACGCGGCGAAGAGGGCGAGCACGGCAAAGAACCAGCCGAGCTTGGGGTCGCCGCGCATGTAGGAGAGGGAGTAGACCTGCACCGCCAGCGAGACCGCCGTCACCAGGCCGATCATGACGAGGGCGAGCTCGTCGATGGTCATGCCGAGGGAGACGCTGATGTCGCCCGCCTCAAACCAGAGGCGCTCGAAGCTGGCCGAGCCGTTGTCTACGACGTCGGCGGCGAAGAACCAGAACAGGACGAATCCCGCCGCGATCGCGGCAACGGCGAGCGGCGCGCCCTTGAGCGGCATGTACCGCCCCAAGAGCAAAATGCCGACGAAGGCGCCGGCGGAGAGCGCGGGCGGAAGCCAGGCCCACTCGATTCCCATGCTATTCCCCGTGAAGGTCCCCGTTGCCGTTCGGCGCTACCAGCGCATGAGGTTGACCTCGTCGATGTTGACGGACGAACGGCTCCGGTAAAGCCGGAGGACGATGGCCAGCGCGAGGCCGACCTCCGCCGCCGCGACGGTGATGACGAAGATGGCGAAGATGACGCCGACGATGAGGTTGGGGTCGAGGTAGACGGCAAAGGCGACGAGGTTGATATTGACCGCGTTGAGCATGAGCTCAAGGGCGAGCAGGATCATGATCGCGTTGCGCCGTGCGAGGACGCCGAAGACGCCGAGCGAGAAGAGGACGGCGCTGACGACCAGCACGTGGGGGAGCTCGATCACGGCGCGTCTCCGGAAGGGGAGTCGCCGGAGGGGGCGTCGTCGCCCGTGCTCGCGGCTGAGGGCGCGCCGCCGCCGGGGCGGGCGAGCACGATGGCGCCGATGAGCGCCACGAGGAGGAGGAGGGAGGCGATCTCGAAGGGCACGGCCCAGCGGGTGAAGAGCTCGGCGCCGAGCTCGCGGAATCCGACGGGCTCGGCGACGACGTCGTCGGGCCAGGCGGTGGTGACCGCCGCCGCGATGAGCGCCCCCATCATGCCGAGTCCGGCGATGGCGGCGATGGGCTTGTGCTTGGCGTCGAGGTCTCCGGCTTCGCCCGATTGACGGGTGAGCATCAGGGAGAAGAGGACGACGACGATGATGGCGCCGCCGTAGATGAGGACCTGCACCAGGGCGAGGAAGGGCGAGAAAATCAGGATGTAGATGCCGGCGACGGCGAGGAGGCTGAGGAGAAGGAAGAGGGCGGCGTAGACCACGTTGGAGGCGATGACGACACCGATGCCGCCGGCGATGGCGAGCGCGGAGACCGCGATAAACATGGCCAGCTCGACGCTCACGTGGGGTCGGTTTCCTTTGAGATGCCGGAGGGCTTTGAGACGCCGGAGGGCTCAGCGGTGGCGGCGGGCGGGGCCTTCGGTGGGGGCTTGGGCTTCGGCGTTCCCGGCTTGACCTCGATGCCGGCGCGGCCCTGGAAGTCCCGCCCCATTCGGAAAAGGTCGGGCTTGGAGGCGATGAGGCCCCCGCGCGTGATGTCGGCTTCCTCGTGGTAGTCGGTCATGGCGATGGCTTCGAAGTTGCAGACCTCGACGCAGATGCCGCAGAGGATGCAGCGCTCCATGCGGATCTCGAAGTTGTCGACGATCTTCTTGCGGGAGCTCTTGCCCTCGGCGTAGAGGGGGTTGTCCTTCATCGAAACGGTCATGCAGTCGGTGGGACAGTAGCGCTCGCAGACCTTGCAGCCGGTGCAGGAGGGCTCGTCGATGACGTTGTCCCAGAGCAGGGCGGGAAAGCCGAGGTTGCGGGGGGAGAGGGGGATGTGCTCGCCGCCGCGGGCGCTGGAGGGGCCGTCGCCCTCGGTGGGCCTGCCGGGGTATTGGACGGTGACGGGCTTCCGAGCCATCGTCAGCAAAGTGACGCCGAGCCCCTTGAGGAAGCCGATCATCTACGCGGTCTGCTCCCGTCCCGTGATACGCCCCTTCTCGACGCGGACCCGAGTGGTCCGGGGGCGCAGGACTTGGTTGCGCCGCCTCCGGTCGTAGAGGCCGACGGCCCCGGCGAGCATCGCCAGCGACAGCAAGACTATAACCCAATCGGGCCAGCCGTAGAAGAGATAGAAGGCGGTTAGCACCAGGTTGGCGAAGGCGAGGGGGAGGAGCAGCTTCCAAGCGAGCGCCATGAGCTGATCGATGCGGAGGCGGGGGATGCTGGCGCGAATCCAGAAGATGAGGAAGATCACCGCGGATACCTTGAGGAGCATCCACATGGCCTGGGTGAAGTCCTCGACCCATCCCCCGGCCGGTGCGGGTCCGTGCCAGCCGCCGAGGAAGAGGAGGGAGGCGAGGACGGCGATGGCGAAGGTATTGGCGTATTCGGCGAAGAAGAACATGGACCAACGGATGCCGCTGTACTCGATGAACGGCCCGCCCATGACCTCGGACTCGGCGACGGGGATGTCGAAGGGGGTGCGGCCGACCTCGGCGAGGCCGGCGAGGAGGAAGAGTACGAAGGCGACGGGCTGGAGGATGATGAACCAGAGCGGCCCCTGCTCCAAGACGATGGCGGTGAGATCCGTCGTGCCCGCGACCATTACGACGCTGATCACGGCGATGATGAGGGGTAGCTCGTAGCTGATGAGCTGGGCGGCGGCCCGCGCCGCGCCGATCATGGCGTACTTGTTGAACGAGGCCCATCCCGCCATCAGCAGTCCCGTCACGGAGACGCCCGACACCGCGATGAAGTAGAAGGCGCCGAGTTCGAGGTTGCGGATCGCCAGGTCGCGGGTGAAGGGGACGGTGACCCAGAGCATGAAGGCCGGGACGAAGACGATGAGGGGCGCCATCCAGAATGAGAGTTTGTCCGACTTCCCGGGGAGCAGGTCTTCCTTGGTGAGCAGCTTCATCGCGTCGGCGACTGGCTGGAGCAGTCCGAACGGCCCGGTGCGCATGGGGCCGATGCGCTGCTGGATACGGGCCAGCGCCTTGCGCTCGGCGTAGGTGAGGACGAGCACCGCGACGGAGATGAACGCGATGAAAACCGCGACCGACGCGGTGAGCCAGGCGGCGTCAGTCCACGTCATCGGTCGACCTCGCCGAGGACGATGTCGAGGGAGCCGAGTATGACCACGGCGTCGGCGATGTAGGAGCCGACGGTGAGGTCGCGCAGCGCCATGAGGTTGGAGAAGGAGGGGCCTCTGATCTTGACGCGGTAGGGAGAGGTGCCGCCCCGGCTGACGAGGTAGACGCCGAAGTCGCCGCGGGGATTCTCGCCGCGGGCGTAGGCGTCGCCTATGGGCGGCTTGACGAAGCCGAACTTGGCGACTGGCGTCTGGACCGGGCCATCTTCGAGCATGTCGAGGGCCTGCTCGATGATCGCCGCCGACTGGCGCATCTCCTCCATGTGGACCCAGTAGCGGTCCCAGCAGTCGCCGTTCTCGCCGAGGGGAATGTCGAAGGTGAAGCGGTCGTAGAGCTCATAGGGCTCGTCGACGCGAATGTCGTGGAGGACGCCGCTGGCCCGCAGGGAAGGCCCGCTGAGCCCCCAATCGACGGCGTCGGGGCCGGCGATTGCGCCGACGTTCCGGGTGCGTTCGAGCATGATCTCGCTGTAGGTGAGGAGGCGGTCGGCCTCGTCAACGGCGCGGCGGATGCTGTCGAGCGCGCCTCGGACGCGTTGGGGGAAGCCGTCGGGCAGGTCTTCGGCCACGCCGCCGACGCGGATGTAGCTGTGCATCATGCGGGCGCCGCTGACGCTTTCGAAGATCTGTTGAAGCTCCTCGCGCTCGCGGAAGCCGTACATGAAGGCGGTGCCGAAGATGCCGATGTCGGTGCCGAAGGCGCCGTAGAAGAGCATGTGGCTGGAGATGCGATTCAGTTCGCAGAGAATAATGCGGATCAGTTGCGCCCGTTCCGGGGCGGCAATGCCCATCAGCTTCTCGGCGGCCAGGCAGAAGACGAGCTCGTTGTTGAAGTTGGCCACGTAGTCGAGGCGGTCGAAGAGCGTGATGATCTGCCGGTAGTTCTCGCGCTCGCAGAGTTTCTCGGAACCTCTGTGGAGGTAGCCGATGACGGGCTCAGCGTCGACGATGCGCTCGCCCTCGACGGTGAGGATCATGCGGAAGACGCCGTGCGTGCTGGGGTGCTGCGGCCCCATGTTGAGCAGCATGTCGACGCATTCGAGGCCGTCGGGGGCGTCGTCGTCGATGGGGCCCGCCGCGATAGGTGCGCCGGCGCGGTCGGAGGTCATCGCGGGCGGTCCTCCAAGGCTTCGTCGTCGAGCGGCGTCTCCCAGTGCGGCGACGCTTCCTCGTCCCACTCGGAGGTCTCCTCGAAGGGGTAGTCCTTCCGGAGGGGGTACTTGCCCTCGAACTCGTCGAACAGGAGGAGGAAGCCGGGGTTGGGGTGGCCGGTGAAGGTGACGCCGAAGAGCTCGGCGCCCTCGCGCTCGTGCCAGTCGGCGCCGCGCCAGACGGGGGTCACGGACGGGATGGCGGGATCGTCCTTGGGGGCGTTGGTCTTCAGGACGAAGCCGTGACGGAGGGTGGTGGACCAGAGGATGTAGACGGCCTGGAAGGAGTCTTCGTATTCGGCGACGGAGAGGCAGCCGAGGTAGTCGATCTGGAGCCGGGGGTCGTCCTTGGCGACGCGGGCGGCGTCGGCGATACGCTCGCGGGGGATTGTGAGGGCGACGCGGTCGACCATGTAGCCGACCTCGGCATCGAAGCCGGCGTAGACCTCGCGGAGGCGGGCCTCCATCGCGGGGTCCTCGACGCGGTGCGCTTCGGGGGCCTTAGGAGCTCGGTCGGACACGTCCGCCGGTCTCCTTCATGATCTTGTCTTGGAGCTTGATGAGGCCGTCCATGAGGGCCTCGGGCCTCGGCGGGCAGCCCGGCACGTAGATGTCGACGGGGATGATCTTGTCGACGCCCATCACGACGGAGTACGACTTGGTGTAGGGCCCGCCGCAGGTGGCGCAACTCCCCATCGCGATGACCCACTTGGGCGACGGCATCTGCTCGTAGAGGAGCTTGATGGGCTCGGCCATCTTCTTGACGACGGTGCCGGCGACGATCATCACGTCCGACTGCCGGGGCGAGGGCCAGGTGACGACGCCGAAGCGGTCGAGGTCGTGGTGCGCCATGTAGGTGCTCATCATCTCGATGGCGCAGCAGGCGAGGCCGAACTGCAGCGGCCAGAGCGACGACTTCCGCGCCATCGCCACGAAGTGGTCAATGGTCGCGGTGACGACACCGGGCGCGCCGCTCTTCTGGAGGTTGCTCGATCCCGGCCAGAGCCGCTTGGGGTTGACGCTTATCTCCAATCGAGCGCTCCCTTCTTCCAGGCGTAGGCGAGGCCGAAGAGGAGGATGCCCATGAAGATGAGCATCTCGTAGAAGACGGCTTGGACGATTCCGGGGTCGAGGAAGACGACGGCCCAGGGGAAGAGGAAGACAGCCTCGACATCGAAGATCAGGAAGAGGATGGCGAAGAGGTAGTAGCGGAAGTGCATCTGCGAGTAGCTCTCGCCGGAGGGGACGATGCCGCACTCGTAGGGGAGGTCTTTGAGGGCGGAGCGGGCCTTGGGGGCGATGATCAGAGAGGCGGCGAAGGAGGCGGTGACGAGCAGGGCGCCCCCCACCGACGCGATGAGGACCGCGCTCCAGTCTTGCCAGTACTCGCCAAGCACGCGGTAACGCTCCGTCCGCTAGGGCCAGGCCATGCGCCGCGTGGGGGACCCCGAAAAGGGCTCGACGCGGGCGCGCCAACGGGAGTATAGCACCGCGGGCAATTTGGGGTGGGGCGCCTAAAGCGGCAGTCCCGCTTGACGGCCCCCTCGGGAAAGACAAGCCGGGCACACGCAACCGGAATCAGTCGTCAAGTGTGCCAGCCCATGGAAGACATTCCCTTCCCGGTCGAACTTGGGAGCGATGAGATCGAAGTCCCTCGCCAGCCCTGCATGGTACCGCCCGTAAACAGCATTGGAACAGAAATCCGCGTACTGAAGCATGCGGGTGTCGTGAGCCGGAGCGAAGAGCGGGATATCCGCGATATTGTGCAATGCCCGCCAACGAGTGCCGCCGGACTGAACTCGGCGGGCTAAGATTGTGATGGCTTTCTGATAACTGGATTGGGCTAGGACGATCAAGCCGCGTTGTTCATCGCGCCCGTCGCTCGTAGCCACACGGTTCAATCGTGACAAATATAGGTCAAAGCGGCTGACGAGATCCTCAAACGCACGCTCGTAGGGGTTCTCTTTCCTGATCTCAGCGTACCGTTTCTCGACGGCGCAAGCAAAGAGGGTGGCGTTTCTGCTGCGGATGATGCTATAGACCTTGTTCTTGACGTCTTGCCGCTCTTGCACGGTCAGCCGACTCCAAGGCTCCTCTGTTCGGTCGTTTGTCCTAGTGCGCAGCCTGGTGGCATGGAACGGAACGGGTGCATCTTCTTCAGGGAAGATGTCACGCTGTAACGCATCTAGGTCTTGGTTATACCAATGGATGTCTCGTTCATAAGCAGCGAGGCCAGCTAACACAAAGTAGCTGGCCTCGCCGTGAGTGCCTGATTCGTCGAGATAGAGAACGTACATTTAGAGACGGAGCGTAGTCGGCGGGGGCGAACCCCCACGGGCTTAGCTAGTAGCCCTGCCGACTATGCTCAGTATCATTCTGTCGTTGGTCACTGTCAAGCAGGCGCAGGCATTGGGCCGTGCGGCCCAAGTGATGGCCCCTAGCGCTTGGCGCGGGCCTTGGGCTTGGGGGCGGCTCCGTTGGCGGCGGCGCGGGCGGGTTTCTTGACGCGGCCGTTGGGGGATGCCTTGGCGGGGCGATTGGGCAGGAGCGGGGCTAGCCACTGCCCCGTGATGGAGTGCTCGTCGTCGGCGATGGCTTCGGGGGGGCCGATGGCGACGATCTCGCCGCCCTTGTCGCCGGCGCCGGGGCCGAGGTCGATCAGCCAGTCAGCGTTCTTGATGAGGTCGAGGTGGTGTTCGATGAGGATGACGGTGTTGCCCGCGTCGACGAGGCGGTGGAGGACGCGGAGGAGGGCGTAGGCGTCCTCGAACGAGAGGCCGGTGGTGGGCTCGTCGAGGATGTAGAGGGTCCGCCCCGTCGAGCGCTTCGATAGCTCGGTGGACAACTTGACCCGCTGGGCCTCGCCGCCGCTGAGGGTGGTCGCCGGCTGGCCGAGGCGGATGTAGCCCAGGCCCACGTCGCGCATGGTGGAGAGCTTGTTGTTGACCTTGGGGATGGCGGAGAAGAAGTCCGACGCCTCGGCGACGGTCATGTTGAGGACCTCGGCGATGGACTTGCCCTTGAAGAGCACCTCCAGCGCCTCGCGGTTGTAGCGCTTGCCCTCGCAGACCTCGCAGGGGACGGTCACGTCGGGGAGGAACTGCATCTCGATGCGGACGTAGCCCTCGCCGGCGCAGGACTCGCAGCGGCCGCCCTTGACGTTGAAGGAGAAGCGTCCGGGCATGTAGCCGCGGGCGCGGGCCTCGGGGACGGCGGCGAAGAGCTCGCGGATTGGGGTGAAGGCGCCGGTGTAGGTGGCGGGGTTGCTGCGCGGGGTGCGGCCGATGGGAGACTGGTCGATATCGACGACCTTGTCGATGTGTTCGAGGCCGGTGATGCGGTCGAAGGCGCCGGGGCGGTCCTTGGCGCGGTAGAAGACCTGGGCCAGCCGTTTGTAGAGCACCTCGTTGATGAGGGTGCTCTTGCCGCTGCCGGAGACGCCGGTGACGCAGACGAGGGTGCCGAGCGGTATCGACACGTCCACCTGCTTGAGGTTGTTCTCTCTCGCGCCTTCGATCTTGATCGCGTTGCCGTTGCCCCGCCGCCGCGTCTTGGGCACGGGGATGGTGCGGCGCCCGCTCAGATAGGCGCCGGTGATCGAGGCCTCGGTCTCCTTGATGACGTCGATGGGCCCTTCGGCGACGAGATAGCCGCCGTGCTCTCCGGCGCCGGGGCCGAGGTCGAGGATCCAGTCGGCGTTGCGCATGATCGCCTCGTCGTGCTCGACGACGATGACGGTGTTGCCGAGGTCGCGCAGGTGGAGCAGCGTGCCGATGAGCCGGGCGTCGTCGGCGGGGTGGAGGCCGATCGAGGGCTCGTCGCAGACGTAGAGGACGCCCATGAGCCCGCTGCCGATCTGGGTGGCGAGGCGGATGCGCTGGGCCTCGCCGCCGCTGAGGGTGCCCGCGCTCCGGTCGAGGGTGAGGTAGTCGAGGCCGATGTCGAGGAGGAACTTCAGGCGGCTGTCGATCTCCTTGACGATCTGGTTGGCGATGGTTCGCTCGCGCTCGTTGAGGGCGGGAGCCGCGCCGTCACCGCCCATCAGCCCGCGCACCCACGCCGAGGCGCTGGTGATGGACATGGCGGTAATCTGCATGATGTGCAGCCCGTCGATCAGGATCGAGAGCGCCTCGGGGCGCAGGCGCTGCCCGTCGCATTTCACGCAGGGGAGCGCGGTCATGTACCGCTCGAGCTCGCTGCGGACGTAGTCGGACTCGGTGTCGCGGTAGCGGCGTTCGAGGCTGCGCACCACGCCCTCGAAGTTCTGAGGGAAGTGGAAGACGCGGCCGTTCTTGGCTACGTGGCGCACGTCCACTTTCTCGCCGCCCACGCCGTAGAGGACGATGTCGAGCTGGTCGGGGGAGAGATCCTCGACCGGGGTATCGACGGAGAAGCCGTACTTCTCGGCCACCGCAACGAGGATGCTGGCATACCAGGGCGACATGGAGCCGGCGCGGGCCCACGGCGCAACGGCTCCCTCGCGAATGGAGAGAGCGCGGTCGGTGATGACGAGTTCGGGGTCGACTTCGAGCCGCGACCCGATGCCGGTGCACTCGCTGCACGCGCCGTGGGGGCTGTTGAAGCTGAAGGTGCGCGGCTCGATCTCGGCGAGGCCGATGGCCCCGTGCTCGGGGCAGGAGGCGAGCTCGGAGAAGACGTGGTCTTCGCCTTTTCCTTCGGACGGGACGGTGGCGATGACGACGACGCCCTCGCCGAGCTTGAGGGCGGTCTCGATGCTGTCGGCGAGGCGGGTGCGGAGGTCGGGGTCGTCTTCGCGGATGGCGAGCCGGTCGACGACGGCCTCGACGTCGTGCCACTTCTGCTTGCCTAGGGTGATTTCCCCGGCGAGGTCCGCGACCTCGCCGTTCACCCTGGCGCGGGCGTAGCCGCCCTTGCGGAGGGTGTCGAAGACGCCGAGGTGCTCGCCCTTCTTGTGGCGGACGATGGGGGCAAGGACCATGAAGCGCGCCCCATCGGGGAAGGCGAGCACGGCGTCGGCGATCTGCTGCACCGTCTGGCTCTGGATGGGGCGTCCGCAGCGGGGGCAGTGGGGCTTGCCGACTCTGGCGAAGAGCAGGCGGAGGTAGTCGTAGATCTCGGTGACGGTGCCCACGATGGAGCGGGGGTTGTGGGAGACGCCCTTCTGGTCGATGGAGATCGCGGGGCTCAGGCCCTCGATGTAATCGACGTCGGGCTTCTCCATGCGGCCGAGGAACTGGCGGGCGTAGGCGGAGAGGGACTCGACGTAACGGCGCTGGCCCTCGGCGTAGATGGTGTCGAAGGCCAGCGAGCTCTTCCCAGAACCGGACAGCCCGGTGATGACCACGAGCTTGTCGCGGGGAACCGTGACGTCGATGTTCTTGAGGTTATGCTCGCGTGCGCCTTTGACGAAGATTTCGTTCTGGGGCATCGCAGTTCCAGCCGGGGAGGTTGCGCTTGGGAAGGGGCGCAAGCCATTGTAGCGCGGACGCGGGCGGGTCAGAAGGGGGCGGTGTCGCGCGGGGGCAAGGGGCTGGAGACCTTTGCGTAACCCGGCGGCAGGCTCCGGCGAGATCGCGCGGCCCCCGCCTCCCCCCGCCCTCACCCCAACCCTCTCCCAGCGGGAGAGGGAGTAAGAAGGGAGGGGCGCCCGCGCGCCTGCGGCGCGTGCGCGCCCGCTATCTCCAACACGGGCCGCCCATCCGGGGCGCCCGCGCGCCTGCGGCGCGTGCCCTCTCTGAGTCTCCCCCACTGGGGGAGAGGTTTAAGGTGGAGGCTTAGTCGGGGTCGGCCCAGTTGGGCTTGCGCTTTTCGGCGAAGGCTTTGGGGCCTTCGATTTGGTCGTGGTGGCCGGAGAGGGTGCGGCCGATGGTGGACTGGCCCTCTTGGGCGGCGGTGTAGCCGTGTTCGAGGGCGTTCCAGAGGATGGCCTTGGCGGCCATCATCGCCGCGGGCGAGTTGCGGAGCATCGTCTCGGCGATTTCCTTGGCGCGGTCGAGGAGGGGCTTGTCACGGACGACCTCGGTGACGATGCCAAGCTCGTAGGCGCGCTGGGCGTCGATGCGCTCGTGGGGGCCCATGAGGGCGATGCGCATGTTGGCGTGGAAGGAGATGCTCTTGGCCCAGAGGACCTGGCCGACCATCGCAGCGATGCCGACGCCGACGCCGGGGTTGAAGAAGGCGGCGTTCTCGTTGCAGATGACGATGTCGCTATCGGCGACGAGCATGAGTCCGCCGCCGCCGACGATGCCGTTGACGGCGCAGATCACGGGCTTGCGGACGCCGTTCTGCCACGGCGAAGCCTTGACGCCGGGGGCGTCGGGGTCGCGCTTCTCGCCGGCGGCGTTGCGCTCGGCCGTCTCCTTCACGTCGACGCCGGCGCAGAAGGCCCTGTCGCCGACGGCGGTGAGGATCGCCACACGTAGGGCGCGGTCGTTCTGGAAGTCCTCCCAAATCTCGGCCATCTCGTAGGTCCAGCCGGCCATCGTCAGGGCGTTCATGCGATGGGGGCGGTTGATGGTGATGATGGCGAGTTGCCCGTCTTTTTCGTAGAGGACGTCTCCTGGGGCCATAGGGGTTGCGCTCCTGTTGCGGTGTGGGAACCGGGGGAAAGTCTAGAGAGGGGCCCCTAGGGTGTCAAACGGACGGGCCGGGGCCGCGGCGGGTTCGTGTAGAATCCGGGGGCTCGCGGCGGGAGACCGACTTCCCCCACACGACCTCGACCTACCCCAGGAGCAAGGAGACCCGCGAGGCCGCCCTCGCCGACGTGCCCGAGCCGGAGCGCCGCAAGATCCTCGTCGACAACGCGGTCAAGCTGTTCAACCTCGACGCGGCGTAGGCGACGCGATGTGCCGGTAAGCAGCGGCAAGCGGCGAGACGCCCGCCACAAAGGAGTGGGGTATGCCCCGATCGTCTGCGACGTTCCGATGGGCAACCCTATTGGTGGTGTTGCTCGTCGTCGTGACCGCGTGCGGGGAGGATTCCTCGCCGACGCTCGGCCCCACGGCTACGCCGCCTCCCGCGTCGACCACCACACCCATGCCAACGGCGACGGTCACGCCCACGCCTCCGCCGACGCCAACTTACACCCCAACGCCGACGGCCGTGCCCACGCCCATGCCTGTAGTCGTCGTGGTCACCGCTACGCCTACGCCGACTCCAGCCGCTACGGCCATCCCGACCCCGACGCCGACCTCCATGCCCACGCCGACGCCTGTGGTGGTCGTCGTTGTGGTCACAGCCACACCGACGCCGACCGCTACATCCACGCCGACGCCCGACGGGGCATTCGTCACCGTCAGCGGAGGGTGGGTCCACACTTGCGGCGTGAAGCCCGACGGCTCGGTCCAATGCTGGGGTTCTGATGAGGACTTCGATGGCTTCCAAGGGCAGGCCACGCCGCCCGCCGGATCTTTCGCTTCCGTGAGCGCAGGGGTGGTCCACAGTTGCGGCGTGAAGACCGACAGGTCGGTCGAGTGCTGGGGTTCTGATGAGGACTTAGATGGCAACTTCCAAGGGCAGGCCACGCCGCCCGGCGGGTCATTCGCTTCCGTCAGCGCAGGAGCGTTTCACAGTTGTGGCGTGAAGACGGACGGCGCGGTTTTGTGTTGGGGTTCTAATGAGGACTTCGATGGCAACTTCTCGGGGCAGGCCACGCCGCCCGGCGGGTTATTCACTTCCGTCAGCGCAGGGTGGCTCCATAGTTGCGGGGTGAAGACGGACGGTGGGGTCGAGTGCTGGGGTTCCAATGAGGACAACAATGGTGACTTCCAAGGCCAGGCCAGGCCGCCCGATGGTCATTTCGCCTCCGTGAGCGCAGGGATCTTCCACAATTGCGGCGTTAAGACCGATGGCAGCGTCGCATGCTGGGGTTCCAATGCGGGCGACGCCGGCGAATTCCGGGGTCAGGCCAGGCCGCCCGATGGCCCGTTCGTCACCGTGAGCGCGGGGTGGCTCCACAGTTGTGGCGTGAGGCCGGGCGGCGGGGTCGAGTGCTGGGGTTCCAATGAGGACGATAGTGGCGACTTCCGAGGCCAGGCGACGCCGCCCGGCGGGTCTTTCGTCACCGTGACTGCCGGGCTGCTCCACAGTTGCGGCGTGAAGACGGACGGGGGGGTCGAGTGCTGGGGCTTGGATGTGTTTGGTCAAGCCACGCCACCAGCCGTAGTCACCGAGGCGACAGCAACGGCCACGCCGATGCCGACCGCCACGGCCATGCCGATGCCGACCGCCACGCCCACACCAGCGCCGCCCGCCACGCCAACCCCAACACCGACCGCCACGCCCGAGGCAGTCCCGAGTGGTCGCTTTGTTTCCGTCAACGCGGGCGGGGCTCAGACATGTGGGGTGCGGACGGGCGGCTCGCTGGTATGTTGGAGCTCCAACCCCGACGACCAAGCAACGCCACCCGCCGGTCTCTTCACTTCCGTCAGCGTCGCTTATTCACACGGCTGCGGGGTGAAGCCCAACGGAACCGTTGCATGCTGGGGAGAGAACCGATACGGCGAGTCCACGCCGCCCACCGGCATCTTCGCTTCGGTGAGCGCAGGTACCGCACACACCTGCGGGGTGAAGCCCAACGGAGTCGTCAATTGCTGGGGCTTGGACAATCGGGGCCAAGCCACGCCACCGGATGAGGACTTCGAGTCGGTCAGTGCTGGGTGGTTGCACACGTGCGGGGTGAAGACCGACGGTTCGGTCGCATGCTGGGGCGACGGCTCTCGGGGCCAGGCCATGCCGCCGGAGGGCTCCTATGTCTCGGTCAGTGCCGGGTTCTTCCACACATGCGGGGCAAAGACCGGCGGATCGGTCGTCTGTTGGGGGTCCAACAAGGACGGTAGTGGGCATGTGAGGAATCAGGCCATGCCGCCGGACGGCTCCTTCACCTCGGTCAGCGCCGGCGAGGCGCATACGTGTGGTGTGAAGAGAGACGGCGCGGTCGCCTGCTGGGGCAAGGGCTTCTCCGCTAGGACCACGCCCGGTGGCTTTTTCACTTCGGTGAACTCCGGTCAGCGGCATACGTGCGGGGTGCGGACCGACGGCTCGGTCGCCTGCTGGGGCAGAGACCGTTACGGTGAGTCCACGCCGCCGGAGGGCTCATTTGTCTCGGTTAGTGCCGGGGGCTTCCATACGTGCGGGGTGAAGACCGACGGCTCGATCGCCTGCTGGGGCACCAACACGGACGTGACCGGCTATGCGCGGAACCAAGCCACGCCGCCACAGGGCATGTTCGCCTCCGTCACCGCCGGGCGTACGCACACGTGCGGACTGACGTCTGCGAGCGTGGTCGTATGCTGGGGCGATCGCAACGATGGTCGGACCGTGCCGCCGGGCGGTCCCTTTACCATGATTGAGGCCGAAGGCGCATATGCCTGTGGGGTGAAGCCCGGTGGTGCGGTCGCATGTTGGGGACTGGACCTACGCGGTGAAGCCATGCCGCCGGATGGGGACTTTGTCTCCGTGGATCCCGGGGGGCTCCACGCATGCGGGGTGAAGACGGACGGCGCGGTCGTGTGCTGGGGCTTGAACTCCGACGGCCAAGCCACGCCGCCCGACGTGCACTTCGCCTCCGTCACCGCTGGGTACCAGCACACGTGTGGGATCAAGGCGGACGGTTCGGTCGCATGCTGGGGCCGGAATTACAAGGGTCAGGCGACGCCGCCCGGCGGTTCCTTCATCTCAGTCAGCGCCGGTTCCGCACACACCTGCGGGGTCAGGGTGAACGGCGCGGTCGTATGCTGGGGCCTAGAATGACGCTGGCGATGCACCCGATACAGAGGAGGACACGATGAAGTTCGGCCTGGGATTTCCGATCATCAAGTTGTACCCGCCGACGGTGCAGCCGTGGGAGGAGTCGGCGACGCCGGCGGACGTGGTGCGGATCGCCCGGACGGCGGAGGAGGTCGGCTTCGACTACCTCGGCGTCTCCGACCATATCTTCATGAGCGTGGAGATGGCCAAGCTGATGGGGGGCCGGTGGTGCGAGGGGGTGACGACGATCACCTTCCTCGCAGGGGCCACCAAGCGGATACAGGTCTACAACAGCGTCCTGGTGCTGCCCTACCGCGACCCGGTCATCCTCGCCAAGCAGATGGCGACGCTCGACTTTCTCTCCGGCGGGCGCTCGATCCTGGGCATCGGCATCGGGCACTTGGAGAAGGAGTTCGAGGTGTTGAAGGTGCCGCGGGCGGAGCGCGGGCCGATGAGCGACGAGTACCTGGAGGCGATCAAGATTCTGTGGACGGAGGAGCGCCCCGAGTTCCACGGCAAGTACGTCGAGTTCGACGACATCGTCTTCGAGCCGAGGCCGGTGGCGAAGCCGCACCCGCCCATCTGGATCGGGGGGAACACCAAGCCGGCGATGCGCCGCGCCGCCAAGTACGGCGACGGCTGGGTGCCGTGGCAGATCACGCCGGCCCAGCTCCCCGAGGCGCTGGACTACCTGAAGAGCCGTCCCGAGTTCGCCGAGCGCCCCCGCCCCTTCGACGTCGTCATGCCGGCGGTCTTCATTCAGCGCGAGGAGGGCACGCAGCGGGAGCTCGGCGAGACGCGCATCCCCGACTCGGCGCAGGAGTGGCTGGAGGCCGTCGGCGCGAACCGCGACGCCGGCGCCACCGCCACCAGCCTCTCGCTCGGCCATACCAAGACCGTCGACCACTTCATCGAGAAGCTGCAGTGGTTCGCGGAAGAGGTGATCGCGCCGTCGCGGGGGTAGGGGGTGGGGGCTATACTAGCCCGCATTCCGCACCGTGATGGAAGGGGGTCCCATGTCTCCACAAGAGGACATCACCGAAAGCCGCGAACCCCGTTGGTGGGTCGAGATGACCCGTGTGAAGGGGCGCCCACATCGTAGATCCGGGGACTATGCCGTGGGGGGCGCTCTGACTTCGCCACGGCGCGACAAGGGTGGCAAAGACATTTACACGAGTATGCGCCAGGTACGGGATGGGGACATTTGCATTCACCTGACCGACCGCACAGCGATCACCGGGATAAGCCGTATCGCTGGTGCATGCGAGGAATTCTCTCCAAGCCAAGTCGGCCTCGACCTCGAGGAGGTGCTCATCCCCAGCGATGAAGGCTACCTCGTCCGCCTCCACGGCTATCAAGCGCTCAACCCACCCTTGCAACACAGTGAAATCATCAAGGAGGAGTTCCGTGAACGACTCCTGGCCGTTCATAAGACAGATCACGTTTTCTATGATCAGAACCTTCAATTGAAGCAGGGTGGCTTCTTGACCTCAGCACCCCCAGAACTCATCGACGTGCTTGACGAGGCATACCGTAAGGTTTCAGGCCAGACGCTTAGGGAGGTCGTGGGGGAGGATGGCGCTATGGCGCCGAGCGCCCGGTGGGACACGTTCATCGAATGGGCGAGGCGATTCTACGAATGGGAGCGCTTCGATGAAGAGGAGCGGGACTACAAGTTAGAGATCGCGGCGAATCTCAAAGCAGCGAAGGACAGCCTTCTAGAAAGTAGCCCTGATTGGGGAGAAAAACTAGAGGCGGCTTTCGGCCCGCCCAACAACCTAGTCTATTGGTATGACCGTTCTGCGTTCTTGAAACTGCTCGACTCAAACCGTGAGGGGTTTGAGTCGACCCTACGCCGGTTCTGGGAAGTGGAAACCGATGTCTCCCCGGAGGAACGCGTGCGAGGGTTCGCTGATGGTGTTGCGAGCCTCGGCTTCCGGCTGATGCCCGATACTCTGGCTTCGTTCCTGTTGATGGCCGACGATGGTACGCAATATCCGATATATCGAGCCACGCCCTATAAGGACGCGTACCGGCTGACAGGGTCTGCGTCCCCTCGACGCGGGACCAAGAGTTGGGATCGGTATGGATATGCGCTCAGCTTTGTCGACGAGTTCATTCAGCGGGCGGCTGCTAGTGGGCTGCGGATTCAGGATCGCCTTGACGCTCAGTCGCTGATTTGGTGCGTGACGAGCAAGACGCCGGAGGAGTGGCCGCAAAGGGTCACAGATGCCCACGATGCCTACCGCAAGGACGGTGCGACGCCGCCACCTGGCCCTGAGCCACCACCTGGCCACCCGTCGGAACCGGTCAATACCGGCTCTACCGACCCTTGGACGGCGGACAAGGTAGCGGAGCTTGCCAAGGAACTCCTGTGGGAGCCTGTCCACCTGCAGAAGATCATCGACGGGCTGCAGGACAAGCGGCAGGTGATCTTCCAGGGGCCGCCGGGGACAGGGAAGACCTACGTGGCCAAGCGCATCGCCGAATGGTGCAAGGAGCATGGCGGGGACTACCGCATTGTTCAGTTCCACCCTTCCTATGCCTACGAGGACTTCATAGAGGGGTTCCGGCCCAGGCTCACCGAGGGAGGACAAGCAGGCTTCACGCTCACCGAAGGCCCGCTGCGGCGTATCGCCGAGCAGGCCCGCGCCAAGCCGGACGCCACCTTCATCCTCGTGATCGACGAGATCAACCGCGGCAACCTCTCCAAGGTGCTTGGAGAGCTTTACTTCCTTCTGGAGTACCGGGATGAGAAGGTGGCGCTCCAATATAGCAACGAGCCGTTCAGCCTGCCCAAGAACCTCTGGTTCATCGGTACGATGAACACGACGGACCGCTCGATTGCCCTCGTGGACGCGGCTCTGCGCCGCCGGTTTTACTTCTTCAACTTCTTCCCCGACAAGCCTCCGATCAAGAACCTGCTGCGCGACTGGGTCGCGGAGAACAAGCCTGAGGCGAAGTGGGTCGCCGACCTGGTCGACTTGGCGAACCGCAAGCTGGAAGATCGGCACCTGGGCATCGGCCCCAGTTACTTCATGAAGAATACTCCGCAACTCAACGAACACCGGGTTCGCTTCATCTGGGAGCAAGCGGTCATCCCCTACATCGAGGAGCAGTGCTTCGGCGACGAGGCTAGGCTCGAAGCGTTTGACTTCGACCGGCTGATGGGGGAGCTCGACGGAACGTCCGCCGAGCCTGCTGCGGGCAACGCCGGGACGGACGGCGCGGCAGGTGAGGAGAACGAGCAGTCTGAGCAAGCGGGCGAGTGATGGCGACGCTTGAGCTCAAGGAATACAAGGAGCATTCCTGGAGCGCCCCGCTCGACAGCACCCAACTGCGGGCCTTAAAGGACGCGCATATCGGGGTGGCGCCCTCGCCCGACGAGGACGGCGGGTACATCCTCACGCCGTCGTCCTACGTCGGTGCGGTGAACGTCGGCGACCTCGCCGTCGTTGTGCGGCCGAAGGTCTCCATGGATCGTGTCATGTTCCTGCTCACCTACGCGATGGACCCCAAGCACTGGCGGCGGGATTCCTTCGAGTTGGAACGCGCCGCCGACGTGCTCGAAGCGATCGCCTTCGCCTTCGCACATCGCACGAGGCAGGCCATCCACCGCGGCCTGCTCCAGGGCTACCGGCGGGAGGAGGAGGCGCTCAACACGGTGCGGGGACGCATCCGCTTCGGCGACCAAATCGGGCGGCGCTTCGGTATCTCCCTGCCCATCGAGGTCGCCTTCGACGAGTTTACCGAGGACATCGAGGAGAACCGGCTGCTCAAGACCGCGATTCACCGGCTGGGTTACACCTACATCCGCTCCGGGGCCGCCAGACAGGAGGTCCGACGTCTTCGGCCCGCCTTCACCACCGTCGGGCTCGGCTCGTACCGTCGGGGGGCGCCGCCCGAGGTCCGCTACACCCGTCTGAACGAGCACTACCGCCCGGCGGTGGAGCTGGCGCGCCTCATCATCGAGAACTCAAGCCTGGAGCTGTTCCATGGCGAGGTCGTCGGCGCCGCCTTCCTCATCGACATGAACAAAGTGTTCGAGCAATTCCTCTACGTCGCGCTGAGAGAGGCGCTTGGCCTCTCTAGAACCCAGTGGAAGCGAGGAGCGGGCCTTCATCTCGACGAGGGGAAGCACATCACGATGCAGCCGGATCTATCCTGGTGGGCCGGATCTCGGCCGGTCTTTGTCGGCGATGCGAAGTACAAGAAGCTCGAATCAGAAGCATTCAAGCACGCCGACATCTACCAGATGCTCGCCTACTGCACGGCAGCCGACCTGCCCTCGGGCCTGCTGGTCTACGCGGCGGACGAGGGCGAGCCGAGGTCGTACCGGATCAAGCACGCGGGCAAGACCATTGAGGTGGCCTCGCTTGACCTTAGCGGCACGCCGGAAGCTATTCTTGCTGAGGTCGGCAGGCTCGCTGACCGCGTCAGGTTTCACGCACGGGCGCCGGCTCGGCGCGCCGCCTGAGCACATCGGCGAGCCGGAGGGGCGCCCCGCGCCCGCCCGCGCCTGCGGCGCGTGCCCTCTCTCAGTCTCTCCCGCAGGGAGAGAGGCTTAGGGTGCGCTGGTATAATGGCCGACGCGCCACTTCTTCCGGAGGCTTTCGGTGCCGCTCAGCCGCGACGACGTTGCTCACATCGCTAGCTTGGTGCGCCTCGGCATGTCCGAGGACGAGATTGAGACGCTGCGCGTCGAGATCTCCGACATTCTGGAGCAGTTCGAGACGTTGAGCGCGGTGGACACCACGGACGTACCCCCGACGGCGCACCCCGGCGGCATGCGCAACATCTTCGACGACGACGAGCCCGCCTCGGGCCTGGACGCGGAAGCGGTCCTCTCCAACGCTCCCCTGCGGGAGGACGGCTTCTTCCGCGTCAAGGCCGTCCTGGAAGAGTAGCGCGCCGGTGGAGCTTCATTCCCTCACGGCCCACGAGGCGGCGGACCTGCTGCGCCGCCGCGAGGTCTCGTCGGTCGAGCTGACGCAGGCGCACCTCGACCGCATCGCCGCCGTCGAGCCCAGCGTCGAGGCGTTCGTGGCCGTCACGGCCGACCGGGCCCTCGCCGACGCCGAGGCCGCCGACGCGCGGATCGCCGCAGGGAACGCCGGACCGCTGACCGGCGCGCCGATGCAACTCAAGGACAACATTGTGACCGAAGGCGTGGCGACGACCTGCGCGTCGCGAATGCTGGAGGGGTTCGTCCCGCCCTACGACGCGACGGTGAGCCTGCGGCTGAAAGAAGCGGGCGCGGTGCTGCTGGGCAAGGGCAACATGGACGAGTTCGCGATGGGCTCGTCAACGGAGAACTCGGCCTTTCACCCCACGCGCAACCCGTGGGGGCTCGACCGGGTGCCGGGGGGAAGCTCGGGCGGCCCCGCCGCCGCGGTCGCCGCCGGCGAGGCGCTCTACTCGCTGGGCTCCGACACCGGGGGCAGCATCCGTCAGCCGGCCTCCTTCTGCGGCGTCGTCGGGGTCAAACCCACGTATGGGCTGGTGAGCCGCTTCGGGCTCGTCGCGTTCGGGAGCTCGCTCGACCAGATCGGCCCGCTGACCAAGGACGTGCGCGACGCGGCGGAGGTCCTCCAGGCCATCGCGGGCCACGACCCGAACGATTCGACCTCAGCCAACCGGCCCGTTCCGGACTTCTCGGCGGGCCTGGGCAAGGGGATCGCGGGGCTCCGACTCGGCGTGCCGCGCGAGTACATCGAGGGCATCGACGAGGCGGTGGGCCAGGTGCTCCAGCGCGCCATCAAGAAGCTCGAAGATCTCGGCGCGGTCATCGACTACGACGTCTCGCTGCCCAGCACGCCGCACGCGCTGGCGGTCTATTACATCGTCGCGCCGTCGGAGGCGTCGACGAACCTGGCGCGGTACGACGGGGTGCGCTTCGGCCCCAAGGTCACCGACGCGGAGAACATGTGGGACGCGATGGAGAAGGCGCGGCAGCGCGGCTTCGGCCCCGAGGTGAAACGGCGGATCATGCTGGGGGCGTACGCGCTCTCCGCCGGCTACTACGACGCCTACTACCTGAAGGCGGCGCGAGTGCGGACGCTGATACGGCGGGAGTTCGAGGCCGCGTTCGAGCGGCTCGACGCCCTGGTGACCCCCACGTCGCCGACGCTGCCGTTCAAGTTCGGCGAGCGCACCGGCGACCCGGTGGCAATGTACCGCAGCGACGTGGCGACGATTCCGGTCAACATCGCCGGCGTCCCCGCGCTCTCGGTCCCCGCCGGCTTCCTTGAGGGGCTGCCCGTCGGCTTGCAGATCATCGGGCCCGCGTTCAGCGAGCCGACGCTCTTCCAAATCGCCCACGCCTACGAGCAGGCGTCGGGCTGGAGCAAGCTCCGCGCTCCGGTCAACCCCGCGCCCGCCGGCTAGGGCCGCGCCGCAGGCCCCGCGCCTGTACAATGGCCGCGCCCAGCAGGGTCACGGAGCAGAGCCATGGAAGAGATTCTCAAGATCCTCGAGTCCGACGCGCGCGCGTCCTACGAGACCATTGCGACGATGACGGGCCGCGACGCCGCCGAGGTGGAACGCGTGGTGAAGGAGGCCCAGGACTCCGGCGTCATCGTCCGCCACCGGACCATGGTGAACTGGGAGAAGCTGGGGCGCCGGGACGTTTGGGCGCTCATCGAGGTGCAGATCGTCCCCGAGCGCGAGGTCGGCTTCGACGCCGTCGCCGAGCGCATTTACCGCTTTCCCGAGGCGCGCTCCGTCTACCTTGTCTCCGGCACGTACGACCTTGCCGTGCTGGTCACCGCGGCGGACATCTACGAGGTGTCGCGCTTCGTCTCCGACAAGCTGGCCACGATCGCCGGCGTCACGGACACGGTGACGCACTTCCTGCTCAAGCGCTACAAGGAAGACTACGAGGTCCTAGTGGAGCAGGACGAGGACCGCCGGCAGCCGATGCAGCCGTAGCGGGGCTTGTGTAGCCGAGGTTAGGGCGCGGAGGCGATGGGCTTCGGTGGCCGCTGGTGGTTGCCGAGGGGTCGCCTCACCTCAATCCTCTCCCGTTGGAGACCTTTGCGTAACTGGGGCGACAGGCTCCGGCAAGGTCGCGCGGCCCCCGCCTCCCCCCGCCCTCACCCCAACCCTCTCCCAGCGGGAGAGGGGGCAAGACCTCCCCACCGCCAACCCCCTCGCTCCCGAGGCTGGGTTGTACAAGGGTCTCCGTTGGGAGAGGAGGTAAGACCCCCACCCTCTTCTCGTCAAGGCCGGAGGCTGGCGTGTTCTCCCTCCGCTGAATTACCCCAAAGGGTTCCGCAAGGTCTCCGGAGTCGAAGACTACTTGCCGAATTTCCGGTCGCCGGCGGCGGGCGGGCGGCGGGTGTGCCAGTCGGTGGCGTTCTGGTAGGCGTGGCCGATTCTGACCAGCGCCGCCTCGTCGAAGTGATGGGCCACGAGCTGCATGCTGATGGGCAGGCCCGATCTGGTGAAGCCGCAGGGGACGGAGACGCCGGGCAGGCCGGTGAGGGGAAGGGATACGGTGCAGCGCCCCACGCTGGACACGCCGTCGGGTGACAACGGCGACTCGTCGGGATGGAACGCGGGCATCGGCGTCGTCGGATAGAGCAGGACGTCGACTTCGGAGAGCGCTTCTAGGTACTCCTGAATGAGGAGGGTCCGCATCTGCTGCGCCTGGATGTAGGTCACGGCGGGAGTGATTGAGCCCTGTTCGAACATCGAGCGCACCGGTTGGCTGAAGTCGTGGGGCCGGGTAGTGAGGGCCTTCCTGTGCGCGGCGGCGCCCTCGCAGAGCATCGTCGTCATCAGGGCGGCACCGGCCGCTTCGGCGTGGGGGATCTCGACCTTCTTGAAGCTGGCGCCGAGGTGGTCGAGGGCGCGGCGGGCGGCGTCGATGGCTTGGCCGACTTCCGGGTCGAGCTCGTCGAAGAAGTAGTTCTCGGGTATGCCGATGCGCACGCCGTCGAGGCGGGGGCGCAGGCGCTCGGTCAGGGTGGGCGGACGTGCGGCGTTGGTCGTGGGGTCGGCGGGATCGTGGCCGATGATGTCCTGGAGGACGAGGGCGGCGTCGTAGACGGTGCGGGTCAGTGGGCCGGCGTGATCGAGCGACCATGCGAGCGGCATCATCCCGCGGCGGCTCACGCGCCCGTAGGTTGGCTTGAAACCAACGACGCCGCAGAAGGACGCCGGAATGCGGATAGAGCCGCCGGTATCGCTACCAATCGAGGCGTAGACCATACCGGAGGCGACGGCGACGCCGGAGCCGCTGCTCGACCCGCCGGCGGTCCGGGTGTGGTCCCACGGATTCACGGCGGGGCCGTACTCGGGTTGGACGCCGCCGAGGGCGAACTCGGTCATGTTGGCCTTGCCGGCGATGACCGCGCCCGCTGCGCGCAGCCGCTCGGCGACGGCGGAGTCCCGCGTGGCTACGTTGTCGGCGAAAATCTTCGAGCCGACGGTGGTCTTGAGGCCGGCGACGTCGTAGAGGTCTTTGAGCGAGATGGGGATGCCGTGCAGGGGGCCGTCGATGCTGCCGCGAGCGAGGCGGCGGTCAGCCTTGGCGGCCTCCTCGAAGGCCGGGCCGGCCATGACGGAGATGAAGGCGTTGAGCGCCGGCTCGTCGCGCTCGATGCGGCGCAGGCAAGAGTCGAGGACCTCGGCGCAGGAGGCGCGCTGCGACCGGATGATGCGGGAGGTGTCCTCGATAGTAAGGTCGCAGAGATCGTTCATCGGGGCTGACTCGGCGGGAGGAAGTGGATGAGGAGGGGTTCGACGCCGTCGAGGTCGATCGCATCGAGCTTCGCCATGTTGCGGGCCACGGAGCGCGCCTCGCCTTCGAGCCGCTCGATGTCGCCGTCATCGACCTGCAAGCCCACGAAGCGCGCCATCTCGGCGAGCGCCTCTTTCGAGAGCGGCGTCTCTTGGGTCATCGAGTCCTCCTCATGCGCCGGCGGCCTAGTCTCCGGCATCCGTCTCGTCGTATCGGTTTATACGCGGCTCAGGCGCCGCCGTCTCTCTCCAAGCCGTAGCAGCGGACCGCGTTCTCGCCGAGGATCTTCGCCTTCGAGGTCTCGGAGAGGTCGGCGCGGTCGGCGAGCTCCTTCACCACACCGGGGAAGATGCCGTCGGGGTGGGGATAGTCGGAGGCGAAGATGATGGTGTCGTCGCCCATGGCCTGGATGATGCCGGGAATGATGGCCTCGTCGGGGTCGGCGGAGATATAGCACTGGCGGTCCCAGTACTCGTCGGCCTTCATGGGCAGGGGGGCGCTGGCGTGGCCCCAGTATTCGAGGTGGTGGTTGATGCGCTCGATCCAGTGCGCGATCCAGCCGCACCCCGATTCGAGGGAGGCGACGCGCAGGTTGGGATGGCGCTCGAGGACGCCGCCGCAGATGAGGTTGAGCACGCCCATCTGCTGCTCGTGGGGGTGCGAGACGACGTGGCGGAAGAGGAAGTTGTCGTAGCGGTCGAGGCCCGATTGGGGCACGTTCTGGGTGGTGCCTTCGTGCAGGCACAGGGGAACGCCGAGCTCTTCGAGCAGCGACCACATGGGATCGAAGTACGGTTCGTGGAGGTTGCGCCCGCCGACGGGGTTGGGCCGCCACATTACGCCTTTTGCGCCGAGCTCGCCGACGGCGCGGCGGGTCTCTTTCATTGCCGCGTAGACGTCGGCCTGAGGCACGACGGCGACGGTAATGAGCCGTTTGGGGTCGGTTTTGGCGAAGTCGCAGAGCCAGTTGTTGTAGGCGCGGCAGAGAGCGGAGGCGACCTCGGGGTCTTGGACGGCGGCGAAGTGGAGGCCCGCGGTGGGGAACATCACGGAGGCGTCCATGCCCTCGTCGTCCATGTCTTCGAGGCGGGCGCGAGCGTCGCTGCCGCCCTTGCGCCGCCGGGAGGGGCCGGGGTTCGGGTTGCGGGGGATGTAGGGCTGCATGCGGCCTTCGAGGAGGGTGCGGAGACGGCCCTGGGAGTCGGTGACGAGTCCGGGCGCCATGCCGTGAAAGCGCTCTTCCAGGTAACGCGGCCACATGGACTCGGGTTCGAGCACGTGACCATCTGAATCGACGACGCGGTAACGGGGCATGCCGCAACTCCTCCGGCCTCCAATCTTGCGACGGAAGGAAAAGGTGTGTCAACAGGAAAGCGCGGTCTCGCCGCCCGGTTTGGCGCCCCGTTTACCCCGCGAGGAGAGTTACTTTGATTGCGCCGGTCGTCTTGTCCAGGGCGGTCTGGAAGGCTTGGTGGATGGCGCGCAGGGGGTATTGGTGGGTCTGGAGGGGGGCGAGGTCGGGCTGGTAACGGGGCAGCAGGGAGACGGCGGCCGCGAACTCGGAGCCGCGGCGGCTGGGGCCGTAGAGGACCGAGCCGAGCATCTCGACTTCTTTGACGACGAAGAGCAGGCCGTTGAGGGACACCTCGCCGGTGAAGACGCCGAGGACGATGACGCGCCCCGACTTGCGCACGGCCTTGACCGCCTGGCCGATGGTGTCGGCCTCGCCGCCGACGGTCTCGAAGACGACGTCGGGCCCGTTGTCGTTGGCCCAGGACATGAGGTCGGCTTCGGCGACGGCCTCGACGCCGAGGTCGGCGGCGGCGCGGCGCTGGTGCTCGTAGCGCGCGCTGATGGCGACGCGGGCGCAGCGGTCGCGGGCGAGCAGGGCGGCGAGCAGCCCGATGGCGCCGGCGCCGATGACGAGTACGCGGCTATCGGCCTCCAGCCGTGCCATATTCACCGCCCGCACGCAGACGGCGAGGGGCTCGGCGAATGAGGCGGGGAGGGGCGCGACGGAGGGGTCGACGGGGTGGACGGTGTAGGCCGGGGCGTCGACGAACTCGCTCATGCCGCCGGGGATGCGGGTGCCGATGAGCGCGCCTTCGTTGCAGAGATGCCGCTTGCCCGCGATGCAGAGGTCGCAGACGCCGCAGCGGGTGTGCGGCTCGACGGCGTAGAGGACGTCGGCGAGGCCGGCGGGGCCGTCGAGAACCGTGCCGACGACTTCGTGGCCCGGAGTGTCGCCAGGCCGGGTGGGGAGAAAGTGGCGGAAGGAGTGGAGGTCGGAGCCGCAGATGCCGCAGGCGTCGACCTTCAAGCGGACGTGGCCGGGCGCGAGCGGGCCGGGCTCGACCTCGGCGAGCTCGATGCCGTCGCCGGTCCACTTAGACTGAAGCATGGGTGCTCAGCGGCCACTCTTTCGGATGGAGTTGAGGATACGGAAGGGCAGTCCCGCCGCCATCTTGGCTAACGCCACGACCGCCCCGATGGGCCGCCGCCAGGAGACAACCGGAGCCGACCACGGCGCATGCTAGCTCGACCCGAAGGTGGGCGGGCGCTTCTCGCGGAAGGCGGCGTTGGCCTCCCGTTGGTCGGGGCTGCCCGAAGTGAGCCCCTCGACGGCGAGGCTCATCTCCAGCACCAGGTTCACGTTTTGCCAGAGCATCCGGTTGATGCTCATCTTGGTCCACCGCACCGCCGCGCTGGCCCCGTTGGCCAGCTCGGTGGCGAAGGACATCGCCTCGTCCATGAGCTTGTCGGCGGGGACGCAATGGTTGACGAGACCGATTCGCTCGGCCTCGGGCCCCCAGACGTACTTGCCGCTCATGAGGTACTCCTTGGCGCGGTGCGGGCCGACGAGCAGGGGCCAGATGACGCAGCCGCCATCGCCGGCGACGAGGCCCATGTTGACGTGGGTGTCGCCGATGCGGGCGGTGTCGGCCATGAAGGTGGTGTCGCAGAGCAGGGCGACGCTGGCGCCGAGCCCGGCCGCCGGACCGTTGATGGCTGCGATGAGGGGAGCTTCGCAGTTGACCATCGCCTGCACGAGCCATTTCGCGCCGCGCAGGATGAGCATTCCGCCGCTGGGGCCGAAGTCTTTCATGTCGCCGCCGGCGCAGAAGGCGGGCCCGGCGCCGGTGAGGACGATGGCCCCGACGTCGGGGTCGGTGCCCAGGTCTCTCCAGACGGTCTCCAGCCCGTGGTGGAGCGCGGCGTTGACCGCGTTGCGCTTTTCGGGACGGTTCATGGTGACCACGGCGACGCGATCCTTGATCTCCACGAGAAGGTGGTTTTCGTCTGCGTAGCGTTGGTAGTCCATGCGCGCCCCCTGCTTCGGCTGGCGGGATTATAGCAGCGCCGCCAGTCGTGGGGAGCGAGGGGGACAGCTATGACAACCGGGTGTTGAGGCTCCCCAACGCTTCCGATATAGTGGTGACCCTAGGGGTGGCATGACGACCGAGCAACGAATCAGCAGGCTAGAAGGCGCCTACGAGCAAGTCGACAAGCGGCTGGACGACTTAAACCAGTCCATCGGCGGCTTGCGCAGTGAGATGGACAGCCTCCGCAGCGAGATGCGCGGCGAGATGGGCGGTCTGCGCAGCGAGATGAACAGCCGGATTAACACGCTCACCATCATTATGTTCGGTACGTGGGTGACTGTGATCGGGGCCGTCATCGGGCTCTACTTCGCCTGATTCAGGGCCTTCCCCTCACCTTCTATTCTCCCCTCGCTCCAGGGCTTCCCGTGCGCATGGCGTGCTAAGGTGTGCCCGGCGCCGATGGAGCGCCTTGCGCTGGAGGGCCCCATGCTGCTCGGCAAGTATCGAATGCTCGACCTCTCCCGGCTCTACCCTGGGCCGCTGGCGTCGCACGTGCTCGCCGACATGGGTATGGACGTGGTCAAGATCGAGGAGCCGCGCCCGCGCTACGGCATGGGGCGCGACATCCTGACGCCGCCCGACCCCACGCCCGAGGAAGAGGTGGCGTGCTCGGCGTACAACAGCATCGCCCGGAACAAGCGCAGCGTCGCCTTGGATCTCCTGGATGAGGCGGCCCGGCCTAAGGCCCGCGAGGTCTTCTTCCGACTCGTGGAGCGAGCCGACGCCGTCCTCGAAGGCTACCGGCCCGGCGTGGTGGAATGGCTCGGGGTCGACTACGAGGCGGTGCGGGCCCGTAACCCCAAGATCGTCTATTGCAGTATCTCGGCGTTCGGACAGTCGGGGCCGTACGCCGGCTTCCCAGGCCACGACCGCCAGATGTCGGCGGTGGCGGGGAGCGTCGGCCCGCGGCATCCGGAGACCGGGGAGCCGCTCGGTCACGGGGTCGCCTTCGCCGACGTGACGGCCGGTCTTCACGCGGCGGCCGGCATCCTGGCGGCGTTGCTGGAACGCGGCGAGACCGGCGAGGGGCAGTACCTCGATGTCTCGATGGTCGGCAGCGTGATGTCCTCGAACCTCGGGGCCTACGAGCTCCATCACCGCCAAGCGGCGCTCCGGCAGAAGTCCGAGCCCACCTCGCAGTCCACGCTCACCTTCATCGAGTGCCGCGACGGCAGGTGGCTGACGACCTCGAATGCCGAGGTCCCGTTCTGGGAGCGCTTCTGCCGTCTGATCGGACGGGAGGGCTACATCCCGCTCCACCGCGAGTCGGGGCCGGAGGTCGAGGCGATGGTCGAGGACGTCCGCGAGATCTTCCGGACCCGCGACCGGGACGACTGGCTCCGCGACCTGTGGGCGGCGGACACATGCGCCGCGCCGGTGAACGACCCCGCCGAGGCGCTGGACGACCCCCAAGTCCGTCACCTGGGCATGATGTGGGAGGCGGAGCACCCCGCGCAGGGCACGGTGCGGCAGGTTGGCTTCCCGATCGGCTTCTCGCGCTCGAAGGTGGAGCTGCGCCGCTTCGCGCCGGTCCTCGGCGAGCACACTCACGAGCTGCTCGCCGAGGCGGGCTACGCCGCCGCCGAAATCGCGGCCCTGGAACGCGATGGCGTGGTGAAGTCGTGGGCGGCGGCGGGGGGTTAGCGGGGGAGGCCGAGGCCGCGGACGGCGACTTGTTCGCGCATGATTTCCATGGTGCCGCCGGCTATGGTGGCGGAGATGCTGTGGCGCCAGTGGGATTCGAGGATGCCGTTGTAGAGGGCGGTCGGGGAGCCGGTCTGAACGCGGGCGTAGGGGCCCATGACCTCCATGGCGAGATCGGCGTTGCGCTGGTGGGTCATCCGAGTGTGCATGCTGGTGATGGAGGAGTCGCGGGGGCCGGGGTCGTCGCCGGTGGCGACGATTGAGGCGAGGCGGTAGGTCATGACGCGGGCGACGCGGTAGCGGACGTAGGCCTCGGCGATCTTCTGCCTGAGTACGGGGTCGCTTCCGGCGGCGGGGGCGCCGTCGTCGGAGGGCTTGGCGTAGTCGATCACGTCGTCGAGGACGGCGTGGGCGGCGTGGCCGATGCGCTCGAAGTTGAGCGCGGCGGTGATAACGTGCCAGCCCTCGTTCTCGTTCCCTAGCATGGTCGAGCGCGGGGCGCGGACGTCGTCGAGGAAGACTTCGTTGATGTTGCCGTAGCCCACCATGCTGCGGATCTTGCGCACGGTGAGGCCGGGGGTGTCCATGGGGATGAGGAAGACGGAGATGCCGCCGTGCTTGGGGACGTCGGGGTCGGTGCGGGCGAGGAGGAAGCAGAACTCGGCGCTCTCCGCGTTACTCGTCCAGATCTTCTGGCCGTTGATCACGTAGTCGTCGCCGTCGCGCACTGCACGCGTCTGGAGCGAGGCGAGGTCGGAGCCGGAGTCGGGCTCGCTAAAGCCCTGACACCAGACCACGTCGCCGGCGGTCATGCGGGAGAGGTGGTAGTCCTTCTGCTCATCGGTCCCGAACAGCATGATGCTGGGGCCGATCCAGTTGAGGTTCATGTATTGGGGGCCGCGCGGCTCGCGGTGGGACTCCATGAGGTCCTTGAGCTGCATCTGCGTCCAGATCGGCGCGTCGGCGCCGCCGTACTCCTTGGGCCAGGCCATGGTGAGCCAGCCGCGCTCGCCGAGCTTCTTGCAGAAGTCCTTGGCGAAGAGCTTTTCGTCGTCGTCGCTGGACGCGAAGTGGCCGCGGAACCAGGGGGGGATGTTCTCGCGGCAGAAGGTGTCGGCCTCCTCGCGGAAGGCTAGGTCTTTCTCGTCCCAGGTGAAGTCCATGCGGGTGTCTCCCAGGGGTGATGATGCCGAGCGGTCAGGCGAGGGGGCGCGAGCGGGGGGCGGGCTCGTCCCGCTCCCAGAGCATGGTCAGGGTGAGGTCGGCGATGCGCCACTCGCCGCCGCGGCGGACGAAGCGCTCGGTGTAGAGATTGCCCTGCACCCGCGCGTAGCGTTGGCCGTCGTCGCCCGTGTAGAAATGGTGGTTGTTGGAATAGGTCCGCGCGTCGGCCTCGTCGCCGCGCACCTCGATCAGCGACTGGCCGAAGAAGTGCTGGGTCACCTCGAAATGCGCGACGCCGCTGACGAACGGGATGATCTTATCGACGCCGCTGTCGTCGAACCAGTCGCTGTACTTGGCGTGGGCGTCGGGGGTGAAGCAGTCGCGCAGGGCGTCGAAGTCGCGGCCGTCCACGGCGAGGGCGTAGCGCATGATCACGTCGCGGATAGCGGCGCGGTCGACGAGCGCTTGGACGGCGGGATCGGATGATTCGGGAAGGGGCACGGTTCCTCCGGGCGTTGGTCTGGCCGGGTAGGGTTTCTAGTGGTAGGAGAGACCCGCGTTCACATCGAGGGACTGGCCGGTGATGGCGCTCGCCATGTCGGAGGCGAGGAAGATGATGGCCGCGGCGACCTCGGTGTCGAGGGCTATGCGCCGCAGCGCCATCTGGTTGGCGAAGCTCTGGTAGACCTCGTCGTACGTGACGCCGAGCTCCTCGGCGCGTCTGTGGTAGTAGCTCTCCAGCTGGCCGCCCCAGATATGGCCGGGGACGACGCAATTGACCCGCACCTGGTGGGGTCCGAGCTCGTCGGCGAGGCTCTGGGTCATGACCGCGATGGCCGCCTTGGCGGCGCTGTAGGCGCTCCGCGTCTGGACGCCCTTACGCATCGACGTCGACGAGACGTTGACGATCGACCCCGACCGCTGCTCGATCATGTAGGGGGCGGCGTACTTGCACGCCTGCATGTGGGCCATCACGTTGTCATCGAGGCAGGCGCGCCATTCCTCCGTGGAGGAATCGACGACGGTGGTGAAGGGTTCGTTCTTCGCGGCGTTGTTCACCAGGATGTCGATCCTGCCGAACTCGGCGGCGGCGGCCTCGGCGAGGCGCTTGGTCTGCTCGGCGTCGGTGGCGTCGGTGGGGACGACGAGGGCGCGCCGCCCCACGCCGCGGACCTCGGCGGCGACCTCTTCAAGCCGCGACTCGGTGCGCGCGGCCAGCACGACGTCGGCGCCTTGCTTGGCCATCTCGACGCAGAGGGCCCGGCCCAGGCCGGGGCCGACGCCGTTCACGATCGCGACTCTGTCCTGCAAGAGCATGGCTGCACATCCCCAGCCGCCGTCCCGCGCCGGCGGCCTGACCGTAGTGCTACTATACCCCGCCATGCATGTCTAGCGAGCGCCCTCACTCCGGCCCTCTACCGGGTGAAGAGGGGGAAGAAAAGGGAGACCCGTGGGGAGGAAGAACGCATGATCATCGGGACTCGTACAAGGGCCGGCATCGCGATTCCCCAGTCGTTCCTCGACGGTCCCGCCGACGCCGCGCTCATCAGCCGCCATGCGGCAAGAGCCGAGGCCCTGGGCTACGACAGCCTCTGGGTGCAGCATGGCGTGTTCAGCACGCCGCTCGACCCCTTCGTCCTGCTGGCGGCGGCGGCTACGGCGACGGCGCGGGTGAGGCTCGGCGTCTCTGTCGTCGTCCTCCCACTCTTTCACCCTCTGCACGTCGCCAAAACCGTGGCCAGCCTCGATCAGCTCTCGCAAGGGAGGATCATCCTTGGGGTCGGCTTGGGCGGCCACGAGGCGCGGTACCCCATCTTCGGCATCGACCCGGCACGGCGCGTCCGCCGCTTTCTCGACAGCATCGAGCTCATCAAGCGGCTTTGGACGGAGGATGAGGTCAGCTTCGACAATGGCGAGTGGCGGGTCGACGGCCTGAGGCTGGGGCCGAAGCCGGTGCAGCAGCCGCACCCGCCGATCTGGTTTGGGGGGCGCGCCGAGGCCGCCATCAAGCGGGCAGTGCGGCTCGGCGAAGGGTTCATGGGGGCGGGCGCGTCGCGGATGGACTCCTTCCTCGACGTGCTCGGCTCGCTGCGGAGGCATCTCGACGCGTCGGGGCGGGACCCCGCGTCGTTCACGGTGGCGAAGCGGCTCTATATCGCCATCGACGACGACAAGGAGCGCGCCGCCGGCGAGCTTCGCCGTTTCTTCGACCACCACTATCAGAGCGCCGAACTTGGGCTCCAGGTCGCGGCGTGGGGCTCGGAAGACGAGGTGACCGAACAGGTCGCGCGTCTCGCCGGCGAAGACCTCGACATGATCATGTTCAACCCCGTCTACGACCACGTGGAGCACGCCGAGCGCATCGCGGAGCGGATCGTGCCGCGGCTGTAGGCCAAGAAGGCCGGCATCCAGGTCTCCAGGGCGGGGCCAGTCTTGCCCGGGCGTGTTGGCGAAGTGCACACATCATGCGACAATCGACGCATGAGCATAGGCTTCGACTGGAGCATAGAGAAGAACCGACAACTCATTGCGCAGCGAGGCATCTCGTTCGAGGGCGTTGTCTCCGCCATAGAGCAGGGCGGCTTGGTGGACGTGTTGGAGCACCCCAACCAGGACCAGTATCCGGGGCAACAGATATATGTCGTGGAGATCGGCGAGTACCTGCATCTTGTGCCCTTCGTGACACAGGCCGACGGCATCCGCTTTCTGAAGACGATTATTCCAAGCCGGAAGGCGACGAGAGACTATAGGAGGAGGAGGCCAACGTGAACGAAAGCATGAGCGGGGAAGAGCGGGACATTATCGACCGATTCGAGCGGGGCGAGTTGCGCTCCGCTGCCGGCGCTGAGCGAGAGATTGAGGTGGCCGTTGAGGCGGCTCGCACTGCGTTTAACAAGTCCAGGCGAGTGAATTTGCGGGTGACCGAGCGCGACTTCATCTTGGCCCACTCGCGGGCGAGAGAAGAGGGGATACCCTATCAAACGCTGTTGTCCAGCGTTATCCACAAATACCTGTCCGGCCGGCTTATCGAGCAGAGGTAGCACGGCGAGCGTATGCCGCATCGCGCCATCTCGGAGGCCATCGGCACGCTTGACGCGCCGGGCCGCGCGACGGAAGGAGCGGAAGGGGTGGCGCCCCGGAGGGGATTCGAACCCCCGATCTCCACATTGACAGTGTGGTATGTTAGGCCAGGCTACACCACCGGGACCAGGGCGCCCATCGATTCTAGTCGCCCCCTTCTGGTGTAGTCAAGGAAACGCCCGCCCGGCGCGGTCCGCGTCCGGCGGTGGCGGAGGCGGCGCGGCGCACATGAGGACGGGGACCGCGGAGCCGTTCGAGATCCACGTCGACGACGCTGTCCTCGATGACCTCCGCGCGCGGCTAGGCCGCACCCGCTGGCCCGATGAGGTCGAGGGCTCGGGGTGGGCGTACGGTTCGAACCTCGCGTACATGCGGGAACTGGCGGCCTATTGGCGCGACGGCTACGACTGGCGCGCTCAGGAACGGCTCCTCAATTCGTTGCCGCAGTTCAAGGCCACGGTCGAGGACTTCGGGCTGCACTTCGTCCACCTAGAGGGGAAGGGGCCGGACCCTCTGCCCATCATCGTCCCCCACGGGTGGCCGGGATCGTTCTTCGAGATGTACAAGATCGCGGGGCCGCTCACCGACCCCGCGGCCCACGGGGGCGACCCCGCCGACGCCTTCCACCTCGTCGCGCCCTCGCTCCCCGGCTACGGCTTCTCGCAGCAGCCGCGGGAGCCTGGGATGAACGTCGAACGCACCGCCGCGCTCTTCCGCGAACTTATGACCGAGGTCCTCGGCTACGAGCGGTTCGTCGCCCAGGGCGGCGACTGGGGCGGCCTCGTCTGCGCGGCGCTGGGGCGCGGCCACGCCGACCGGGTGCCCGCTATTCACGTGAACATGCTGTCCGGCACGGTCAACCCCGACCCGGAGCAGATGACCGAGGCGGAGAAGGCCTACGTGGAAGAGGTCACGTCGTGGCGGCGCGAGCTGCGCGGCTACGCCGAAATGCAGGAGACGCGCCCCCAGTCGCTGGCCTACGGCCTGAACGACTCGCCCGCCGGCCTCATGGCGTGGATCGTCGAAAAGTTGTGGGGGTGGTCAGACTGCGGCGGCGACATCGAGCGCTCGTACACCAAGGACGAACTGCTGACGAACGTGATGATCTACTGGGTGACCGACACGATTAACTCGTCGATGCGCTACTACTACGAGAACCGGAAGGCGCAGGCGGCGGGTCCGCTGCCGCGCGTGCCGGTCCCGACGGGGGTAGCGATCTTCCCGGCCAACGACATGAACCCGCCGCGGGAGGCCGCCGAGCGCAACTACAACGTCGCCCGGTGGACGGAGATGCCGAGCGGGGGCCACTTCGCCGCCATGGAGGAGCCGGACCTGCTCGTCGAGGACATCCGCGCCTTCTTCCGCGACTTCCGCACCTAGACCGCCGTCCAGGGAGCACCGACATGGCCGTCGCGATCGAGCCGTTCGAGATTCACGTTGACGACGCCGTCCTCGACGACCTGCGCGCGCGGCTCGACGCGACGCGGTGGCCCGATGAGGTCGACGGCGCGGGCTGGACGATGGGGTCGAATCTGGCCTACATGAAGGAGCTGGGCGCGTACTGGCGCGACGGCTACGACTGGCGGGAGCAGGAGCGGCGTCTGAACGCGTTGCCGCAGTTCCGCGCCGAGATCGACGGGCTCGGCATCCACTTCGTCCACATCGAAGGCAAGGGCCCCGACCCGTTCCCGCTCATCGTCAGCCACGGCTGGCCGGGCTCGTTCTTCGAGATGTACAAGATCGCGGGGCCGCTCACCGACCCCGCGGCGCACGGCGGCGACCCCGCCGACGCCTTCCACCTCGTCGTGCCCTCGCTGATCGGCTACGGCTTCTCCGACGCCTCCCGCGAGCCGGGGATGACGACGCACCGCATGGCCGAGCTCTTCGGCAGGCTGATGATCGATACGCTGGGCTACGAGCGGTTCGGGGCGCAGGGCGGCGACTGGGGGTCGGCGGTGACGTCGAGTCTGGCGGAACAGTACCCCGCGAACGTGGCGGGCATCCATCTGAACTTGGTGATTGGCAGGATGGCGCGCCTCGCCGGCGAGACGGCCTCCCCCGAAGTCGAGGCGTACCGCGCCGAGATGGCGCGCTGGGTGCGCGACGAGTCGGCCTACTCGATCATGCAGGGGACGAAGCCGCAGACGCTGGGCTACGCACTCAACGACAGCCCCGTGGGGCTGGCGGGGTGGATCGTCGAGAAGTGGCGCGCGTGGAGCGACTGCGGCGGCGACGTCGAGCGGTCGTACACCAAGGACGAGCTGCTGACGAACGTGATGATCTATTGGGTGACGCAGACGATCAACTCGTCGGTGCGTCTGTACCGGGAGAACCGCGGCGAGTTCGGGCGGACGGGGCGGATTGAAACACCCACCGCCGTCGCGATGTTCCCCAAGGAGATCTCACACCCACCGCGCGGCCTCGTCGAGCGGGGCTACAACGTCCAACGGTGGACGGAGATGCCGCGCGGCGGCCACTTCGTCGCGATGGAGGAGCCGGGGCTGCTGGTCGAGGATGTCCGGGCTTTCTTTAGGGGCCTGCGTTAGGTGCCGTCGCCGGCCCCCAGCGACTTCAGGTCGGGGAGAACCACCGCGAGCCGGCTCGTCAGAAGGTCGATGTATTCCGCGGCATCGGAGGGTGTGATTGTCCACCAATAGCCCAGAGTGCCCCCCGTTGTCGTGAAACCATCGTCCTTGAACTGCGATGTCCATTCCCTAAGGCGCTGCTCTAGTTCTCGTGGGTACCCAAGAGTGGGGCCTTCCCACCCAAAGTAGAGGCTCGATCCCATCGATGATCCCATCGATGGGAGATAGATCCGCGCGACCGGGACAGGCCTGGGATGAAGCGGGCAGATCACTCGCAGAGTGACGCTGAAGGGATTCCAGCCGAGGGAGCCGCCAGACTCCGAAGTCACGTTGAGGAGCCGCTCCACAGCGCCCCGTTCGTCGCCGGTGAACTCGGCCAAGAACGATTCGCGCGTTAGCTTAGTGCGCGGCGCGCTCTTCGATGGGGCGGCTGCGGTCAGCCCGATGACGCGGGGCACCAGGGCCTTCGTCGTCTCGCTGGAGAACTGCTTGATCTCGACCGCGAGCACTTCGACGTTCTGCATCTGCTGATTGAGAAACGTCACGATGCGTTCAAGCTCGCTGGGAATCCGGTCGGCCACGAACAGCAAACGGATACGCTTTGCCGAAAGGTTCAATCGGACACTTTCCCAGAAGGCCTCCGCATCCGGATCGTCGCCTAGCAACTCGCGGAGCGCGGTCTCGGGATCGTCGGTTCTCTCCTCGAAATCCCGCCGGATAGCCCCCACTGCCCAACTACCCGTCGCGTGAGCCGCGTACTCGAGCATCTGCCCGACGACCTTGCGGCGGATCTCGCTATTCGAGCCCCGCTTCACTTCGACGAGCGTGGGTATGGCGTCCTGATCGATGAGCAGGAGATCAAGCGCCCAATGGTCCCCGGCGTCCGGGGTCTTCGCGATGCCCTTCTCGCGTTTGATCAGAATCCAACGCCTGGCATCGTCGGGCCGGATCCGCTCCCCGTCGATCAACTCGGGGTGCTCAGCGAGGAGCGCCTGCAGGTCATCCTCTGAAGAGAAATCAACTGCTGGAAGCGGTTCGAGGTTGCCCTGGTCGTCTCTGGTGTAGATTCGCTCAGCCATGCCGCGCTACCCGCCGCCGCTGCCGAGGTTCATGAGGCGGGCGGCGCGTTTCTTGTGGTAGGTGGCGTCGCCGAGGTAGCTCTGGAAGGTGCGGGCGCGCTTGGTGTAGTGGACGAGGCCGAAGTCGAGGTCGGTGCCGATGCCGGCGTGGACGTGGTGGGAGGCCTCGCAGGCCGCGGGGAAGGCGACGCTGGCGACGGCCTTCGCCATGCTGACGGAGAGCGGGGCGTCGTCGCGGCCTTCGTCGATCTTCCAGAGGGCCTCGTAGGCCGTCCACTGGATTGAGTCGACGTGCGTGGTGCCTTCGATGACGTGGTCTTGGACGCGCTGGAAGGTGCCGATGGGGACGCCGAAGGCGATGCGGGTGTTGCTGTATTCGAGGGCCATTTGGGTCGCAGTACGCGCCCCGCCCGCCATGTAGGCGCAGAGGACGGCGGTCCCGCGGTCGCGGGCGTGCTCGATGGGCGCCCAGCCTTCGTCGACGGCGCCGATGACGGCGGATGCCGCGGCGTTCTCTAGGGTGATCTCGCAGACCTTGTCGCCGATCCAGCCGGAGAGGAGCCGGACCGAGACGCCGGGGGCATCCTTCTCGACGAGGAACAGGGTGATGCCCTGCTCCGGCGCGCCGTTGTCCGACGTCCGCGCCGCGACGAGCAGGCGGTCGGCGACGTGGGCGTCGGGGACGAAGAGCTTGGTCCCGTTGAGCGTCCAACTCCCGTCGCGCTTGGCGGCGCTCAGCCTGACCCCGTCGGCCTCCCAGGAGTAGTCGGGCTCGGTGTAGGCGAAGGCGAAGATCTGCTCGCCGGAGGCGATGGCGGGGAGGAGGTCGTTCTTCTGCTCGGCGTCGCCGGCGTGGAGGATGGCCTGGGCGCTGAGCACCGCAGAGGAGAGATTGGGGCTGCTGCATGCGACCTCGCCCATGACCTCGTAGAGCACGCCGAGGTCGGCGAAGGTCATGCCCATGCCGCCGTACTCCTCGGGGATGACCATGCTCGTCCAGCCGAGCTCGGCCATGTCGCGCCAGAGGTCTGGGTCGAAGCCGGTGGGGCTTTCGTCGATCTGGCGCACCCGCTCCTTGGGCAACTGCTGCTTGAGGAAGTCGGCGCCCATAGTCTTGAGCATCAACTGCTGTTCGTTAAGCGATAGGTCCATCGGTCCCTCCCCGGGATATGGCCGCGGTGATCGGTTCTTCGGCGGGCCGCTCCGCCCAGTCGTGGGCGGGCTCGGCGGTGGAGGCCTCGGGTAGCCCCAATGCGGAGGCCATCACAGCTCGCTCGCGGAATACGTGGTTGGTCAGCGTGCGGCGTTGGAGCGCCGCGAGCTTGGGCTCGGTGAACGCGCGGGGTCCGAAGACCTCGCGGGCTGCATCGGCGAGTTTCGCCGCGGCCCGCTTGGCTTGCATCGAATGCTGGGCCGCGAGGTTGCGGGTGTCCGCGCCGGTGTGCTCGGCCCACCACAGGCGCGCCCTGAACAGGCGCTCGACCTCGGCGGCCGTGTGCGCGTCGATTAGATGCTCTTGGAGGAGCTCGTCGTCCACGGCGCCGGGGCCGGTTTCCGCGCCGCGCGCCCAGTCGAGGAGCTCGGCGAGTAGCGCGTC
This sequence comes from Dehalococcoidia bacterium, assembly GCA_965261455.1. Taxonomy (GTDB): domain Bacteria; phylum Chloroflexota; class Dehalococcoidia; order SHYB01; family SHYB01; genus DAOUKH01. The sequence goes on from OZ253453.1 coordinate 2,680,777, forward strand.
CGAGCCTTGCGGCGAGCGCGCGCGCTCGAATGCGAACATGGCGCCGAGCGCCATCTCCCAGCCCTCGCCGGGCTCGCCAATGGCGTAGGAAGCGGGGAGCCGGGCGCCGTCGAAGTCGATGACGACGACGCAGTCGAGGGCTTCGGAGTCCGTCGCCCGTACCGTCACGCCGGGCCAGGGGAGCGGCGCGAGCAGCATGACGAGGCCGCGTCCGGCGTTTCGGGCGAGGAGCCATGAGTAGTCGGGGGAAGGCTCGGCGCTCTCGAAGCGCTGCGCTCCGTCGAGGGCCCATTCGCCGTCGCGGAGCGCCGCTTCGACCGTGACTTCGTCGGGGTCGAGGTCGGGGTTCGCGGCGAGGGCGGGGACGGCGATACTCGCGCCTGCCGCGACATCGGGCAGCCAGCGCCGTCTCTGCTCCGGCGTGCCCCAGCGATCGAGGGTGTCGTAGAGCGCGTTCGAGCGGCGGTCGAGGACGTGGTCGAGGCCGCGGGCGTAGATCTCGTCGAAGAGGGCGGTCTCTAGGTCGGGGGAGAGGCCGCCGCCGCCGTACTTCTTGGGGAGCGTGGGGACGAGCCAACCGGCCTCGCCGAGCTTACGCCGGAGGGCGCGTGCCGCGCCGGAGCCGGGGACCGGCTCGCCATCAAACGCGGCGAGGGCGGCGTCGAGCCAGCCGGCAGCCTCATCTCTGAGGCGCTGCTGCTCCTCGGTGTAGCGGTACTCGAAGTCCACGGGTCCCGGCTATCGCCGCCGCGAGCCTACGACGCCGCCGTCTTGGACTCGAACGTCGGCAGGTTGGCGGTGGCGGTGGCCGGCGTGGGGGCGGCCTTCTCTTTCGTCTTGCTGATGCCCAGGCGGCGGGCGATGATCACCCGCTGCACCTCGGGCGTCCCGCCGGGGTGCGAGCCCCACAGCGCGGCGCGCTGGAGGACTTCCGCCTCGCCCTTGAAGGGGGCCAGGGGCTCGTCGATGCCGAGCAGGCAGAAGGGGCCCATCGCCTCGCGGATGCGGTCCGAGTTGCGGATCCGGTACTCCTTGCGGTAGAGCGAGCTCTGGGAGCCGTGGTAGGTCATCTCCTCCTTGTTGTGGTACATGGAGAAGTTGCGGGCGTTGAGGAGATGACCGACGTGGGCGTCGATCACGCACTCGACGGTCTGCTGGGCCGCGAACGGGTCGTCGGCGAGTACGCCGCCGTTGCGGTTGCGCTCGTTGACGAACTCGACGAGCTCGTCGACGGCCTCTTCCTTGACGTAGGCCATGCCGCGGCCGCCGTGTTCCTGTTCGAGCGTGGTCTGGGTGACCTGCCAGCCCTGGTGGTCGCCGCCGATGATCTGGTCGCCGGGCACGCGGACGTTGTCCATCGTCACGGTGTTCTGGTTCTTGCCGTTGAGGAGCTCCATGGGAGTGAGGGTGACGCCCGGCGTGTCGCCCTCGATGATGAAGTAGCCCAGGTTCCTGTGGCGGGGCGCGTCGGGGTCGGTCATGACGGGGCCGAAGAGGATGTCGCACTTGGCGGGGCCGCCGCCGCTGACGAAGACCTTCTGCCCGTTGATGATCCAGTCGTCGCCGTCCCGGACGGCGGTGCTCTTGATGGTGGCGAGGTCGGAGCCGCTCTGGGGCTCGGTGAAGTTCTGGAAGGCGATGGTGCGGCCCGTCAGGAGGCCGGGGAGCCAGCGTTGCTTTTGCTCCTCGGTGCCCCAGACCAGTATCGCGGGGATGACGAGCACGTTGCTGAACACCGTGGGGATCTTGCGGTTCTGCAGCTCCTCTTCGAGGATCACCTCGTACTCCGCCGCGAGGCCGCCGCCGCCGTACTCTTTGGGGTAGACGGGGTAGAGCCAGCCCTTATCGCCGAGCTTGTGGCGCAGTTCGATGGCGAAGTCGAAGAGCTCGTCGGAGATCACCTCGGGATCGACCGGGGCGCTGATGTCGGCGGGGACGGTCTCGGCGAGCCAGTCCCGCACCTCCTGCCGAAAGCGTTCCTGCTCCGCCGTGTACCGGTACTCGAAGTCCATCGGTGAACCGCCTCCCCTGGAGCGCCGCCCGCGCCCGGCATTCTCGACACCATAGCAGCTTGCGGGGGGGAGTCAATATTGAGCCGCGCGGGCGGGGGTAGAGCATAAAGAGAGGCCCGGCGTGCGCCGGGCCTCTCGCTTTACGCGTGGTTCTCGGAACTCGCGGCTGGGTTACTGGGCCAGCCAGATGTACTCGAGGTGCCAGCCGCCCTGGTGCAACTGAATGCCCGCTAGGCGGAACTCGTACAGGTTCCGGGTGCGTTGGCTCTCGACGTGGTAGACCGCTGGCGTGGGCAGCCCGAAGTTGCGGAAGTCATTGATGACCTCCGCGTAGAACTCGCGAGTGATCTCCTTGATCCGCGCCTCGTCGGTGGCGGTCTTCCACTCGGCGACCAAGCCTTCCAGGATCGGATTGCTCCGGTCTTCGAGGTTGGCCGCGCCCTGACCCAGGAGGTTGCCGGCCCATGCCGACGGCGCGGCGCGCGGCCCTTGCACGTACAACGTCATGCTGGAGAACTGCTGATGCGGCGGCGCGAGGTAGCCGATGGCGGTGTAGAACGTGCCGATGTCGGCGGCCCGGTTCACGCTGACTTCGATGCCGAGGTTGTTCCTGAGGTCGTTGGCGGCGGCCTGGACGTTGTTGGTGTTCGCCACCCCGTATTGGTAGTAGATGATCTCGTGCTCTTCGCCCGTGCTGTGGCCGGACTCGGCCCACAACCGCTGCGCTACGTCCGGGTCGAAGACATACGGGTTCTCATCGTCGGGGAGGTTGTTCCCTATCGCCCGCAGGTCGGGGAGTTCGTCGAAGAACGTCCCCCAAGCGCCGAATACGGGGTCGACGCGCGCGGCTCCTTCGAAGACGTTGTCGATGATCCCTTGGACATCGATCGCCTTGGCGATGGCGAGCCGGGCTTTCGGGTCGGCGAAGGGCGCATCCGGCCCCTCAGTCCTGAAGCCGAGCGAGAAGTTCCGCCACGGCTGGAAGGACTCGACGATGGTGCAGTCGGGGCACTGCCGTCCGAAGTTCACCGCCGACGACGGCGTGCTGATGCCCAGGTTCTGGGAGTGGAAGTCGATCTGGCCGGTGATCATCGCCGACCGGCCCAGGCTGGCCGACATCCCAAGGAGCAGATTGTAGCCATCGAGGTAGGGGAGCGGCTCGCCGTCGGCCCCAGCCTTGAAGTAGTCCGCATTGGCGACGAACGAGACCTCGACCTGCGCATCGTACTGATCGATGACCAAGGGCCCGGTGCCGACGGTGCGCTGCGTGTAGTCGCCGTCCATCTCGAAGACTTCCGGCGGGAAGATGCGGGCTCTCCAGTCGGCGAGCAGGGTGGGGTAGTTGGGGTCGATGGCATTGAGGATAAAGGACACGGTGCTGTCGTCGACGGCGACCACGTCCTCGATCTGGGCGGTGAAGTGCGCGTTGCCCTGCGCCGTCGGCTGGTCGGGCAGCAGGCTCCGCCAGTACTTCGTCGAGTGAACGATGTCGTCGGTGGTGAGGTCGCGCCCATAGAGGCCGGAGAGCTCTGCGGTGTAGCCGCGGGCGGAGGCGGGAGGCGTCTGCCATTTGACGCCCTCGGCGATTGTGAAGTTCCAGGTCTTCCCGCCGTCGCTGGTGGTCCACGCGGTGGCGAGGTCGCCCTGGGCCTCGCAGAAGCCGATGTCGCCCACCTCGAGGTAGATGGCGGGCGTGCAGCGCGCGATGGAGTTGTACGGCGGCGTGGCCGCGATGGCCACGGTGAATGACTGGCTGCGCACCAGGTCGGTGCCGCGGTTAGGAGCGGCGAACCCGTAGACGAAGGTCCCGCCGCGCTGCGGAGGCACCCGCCAGGCTTCGAGGCCGTTGCCCTGAATGGGCCGCCAGCCCTTGATCTCCTGTGTGATCGCCCCGATGTTGGGGGTGGGGGTCGGCGTGGCGGTCTGCACGATCGTCATCGCCTCCGCCGTCGGAGCGGGCGTGGGCGTGGGACCGGGCGTGGCCGTTTGCACGATGACCTGCGCTGTCGGCGTCGGCTGCGCCGGCCCCGCGGGGACGGGCGTGGCGGTCTGCACGATGACCTGCACCGTTGCGGTTGGAAGCGGCGTCGGGGTGTGCACGATCGTTTCCGGCGCCGATGGTGCCGCCGTCGGATCGCTGCCGCCGCCACAGGCGGCGACGACCAGCGTCGCGACCAACGAGACGACGGTTAGCGTCACAATCTTCGATAGCATCCGTCCGGGCATAGACGTCCTCCTGCCGTTCCTACATGGCCTCACAGCCCCGCGCTCTAGAACGCGGGACGCATTACCTAACCACGCTTGACTGGGTTGTGTCAACCGTTGAGGTGGGTTTAAGCCGCTCGCATCGGCTCAGTGCTCGCTGCCGAGGGGTGCTAACTCTGGTCTACCCAGACGTACTCGATGTGCCAGCCGCCTTGGTGCAATTGAAGTCCCGCCAGCCGGAATTCGTACATGTTCCGCGTTCGTTTGCTTTGTATGTGATAGATCGCGGGTATTGCCGTGCCGACGCTGCGAAAGTCGTTGATGATTTCGGCGTACCACCGGCGGGCAATCTCACGGGCCTTGGTTGGATCCGTTTCCTGAAGCCACTGGAACGCCAGCCCTTGGAGGACTGGGTTCTTCCTGTCCTCCAGATTCGGAGGGCCGAGTACGAAGCTCGCGGCCCAGGCCGCCGGGGAGACGGTGGGCAGTTGAATGAACATCGCCATGCTGGGGAACTGCTGCCGCGGCGGGCCCAAGAGTCCTATCGCGCTGTAGTAGGAGCCGACGTCGGTCGCCTTCTTGGCCTCGACCTGGATGCCGAGGTTGGCCGACACGTGCGAGGCGATCACCTCGGCGGCGACCGTTATCAGCGGCACGTAGGGCCAATAGATGATCTCGTGTTTGTCTCCCGGACTGGGGTCGGCCTCGGCCCACAGGCGTTTCGCGACCTCGGGATCGAAGACGTAGGGGTTCTCATCGTCGGGGAGGTTGTTCCCCATGGCCCGCAGGTCGGGGAATTCATCGAAGAACGTATTCCACGTGCCGGTTACGGGGAGCAGGGCCGCGGCCCCCTCGAACACGTCGTTGATGATGCCCTGTTGGTCGATCGCCTTGGAGATGGCCAAACGGGCTTTCTTGTCAGCGAAGGGCGCGCCCTCGCCTTCGGTCTTGAAGCCGACGGAGAAAATCCTCCAAGTTTGGAAGGACTCGACAATGGTGCAATCGGAGCAGAGCCGGCCGTAGTTCACCGCCGCCGACGGCGTGTTGACTCCCAGGTTCTGCTGGTCCATATCGATCTGGCCGGTGATCATCGCCGAGCGCGTGAGGTTGGGGGTCACGCCCAAGATCACTTCATAGCCGTCGAGGTAGGGGAGCGGCGCGCCGTCGGCCCCGTCCTTGAAGTAGTCGGGGTTAGCGACGAATGAGATTTCGACCTGCGGGTCGTGGCTGACCTGGATCATGGGGCCGGTGCCGACGACCCTGGCGTTGTAATGGCCGTCGAGGGCGAAGACCTCGGGCGGAACGATGCGGGCGTTCCACTCCGACAACATGGTGGGGTAGTTGGGGTCCGGCAGGCTGAGCTTGACCTCGACGGTATACCGGTCGATGGCACGTGCGCCGGCGAGCTGCGTGGTGAACCGTTGGTTATTCTGGGGCGTGCCTTGCGCCTCGCCGTCCGGCTTGGTCAGGCGCCCCAGCCAGTACATCACCGTATGGACGACATCGTCGGCAGTCATCTCTCGTCCGTAGAGGCCTTTGAGCTCTTCCGAGTAGGAGGGATGGCTGGGGTCGATGGTGTGCCACTTCACCCCTTCCGCGAGCTTGAATGTCAGTGTCGTCGCGTCGATCATGGCCCACTCGGTCGCGAGGTCGCCCTGCGACGTGCAGGAGCCGACGTCGCCCACGCGCAGATAGGGGGCCGGGGTGCACCGCGTGATGGAGTTGTAGGACGGCGTCACGGCGACAGCGGTGGCGAACGAGTCGCTGAGAACCAAGTCGGTGCCGCGGGTGGGGAGCGGAAAGCCGTAGACGTAGGTGCCGCCGCGCTGGGGCGGCGTCCGCCAGGTGTCGAGGCCGTTGCCTTGGATGACGCGCCAGCCCACGATCTCTTCGGTGATTGCGCCCACGTTGGCTATTGGTGTCGGGGTGGCGGTCTGCACGATCACCGCCGGCGCGGCGGTCGGGGCCGGCGTCGGGGTCGGTGCCGGGGCGGCGGTCTGCACGATGACCGCCGCGGTCGCCGTCGGTCCCGGCGTGGGCGTGTGTACGATCACCGCCGGCTCCAGCGGCGTCGCCGTAGGGTCGCCGCCGCCGCAGGCGGCTACCACCAGGACGGCGGCTAGGAAGGCGATGCTCAAGGCGATGGGTTTCGAGAGCGTGTGCCGTGTCATACGTCCTCCTGCCCGCCCACGGCGTCGCCACCGGGTCGGTTTACCTCGGATGCCGAAGTATACAAGAGTCCTCCGGCGGCGTGTTGCGGAGCACGGGCTCAACTCCTAGCATGGGGCGGTGAAGCGGACGGAGGGTACGTCATGAACGAGAACCGTGGGATGATCGTTTCTTTGGCGGGAGACTGCCTGATCCAGCATCGCGTCTCGCGCTATAAGGAACCGCGCTTTCTGGCGTTGGCGGAGCACCTTAGGGGCGCAGACCTCGCCATCGCCAACCTCGAGTGCAACATCACGCAGGGCGAAGACCCGCCCTCGATGTGGGGTGGCGGAGGGCACGGCGCGACATTCATGGCGACGCCGCCATTCTGCCTGGAGGAACTGCAGTGGTTCGGCATCGAGGCGGTGTGGTGCGCTAACAACCACTCCGCCGATTTCGGCGAGGGCGGCATGGTGACCACCATCGGCTACCTTGAAGAAGCCGGCATGTCCCACGCCGGCACGGGGCACAACCTCACCGAGGCAAGCATGCCGGCCTACGTGGACACCGGCGCGGGGCGGGTCGCGGTGATCTCGGCCTCCGACTGGGGGCCGCGGGGCAAGGCCGACCTGCCCTTTCCCATCCCTTTGGGGGCGCTCGCGGCGGACCAAGGCCCCATGTTCATGGACCGGCCCGGCGCGAACCTGGTGCGGTTCGACGCCGAGATTCACGTCGACGCCGCGACCCTCGACACCCTCCGGCGCGTCAGCGCCGCGATGGGGTGGGATGAAGCGAAACACGTCCGCGCCACCGGCGGCGGCAGGTCGGACGCCCTCATGGGCTACACCATGCTCAACCGCGAGGTGGACACCGAGACTGAGTTCTACTTCATGGGGACCAAGTTCATCCTCGACGACACGTTCACCTTCGAGACGGTCCCCTACGAGGTGGACTTGGAGCGGAACTACGCCATGATCCGGGAGGCGCGGCGCCAGGCCGACGTCGTGATCGTCGGCTTCCATCAGCAGGGCGCGGGGCGCCGCCTCGACGAGCCCTCGGATCACGTGCTGCGCTTCGCTCACGGGGCGATCGACGCCGGCGCGGACGTCTTCTGCGCCCACGGGCGGGGGCGCCTCAACGGTATGGAGGTCTACAAGGAGAAGGCGATCATCTACGGGCTGCCCGGCTTCATCATGCAGGTGAACCAGGTGCGCCACGTCCCGCCCGAAATGCTCGAACGCTGGGGCTTCGCCCGGACGGAAACGGCGGCGGCGTTCCTCGAAGCCCGCGACCGCGCCGAGGCCGGCGGCCGCAGCCAGATCGGCGTCGGCACGTCGAACCCCGGCGGCCTAGCGATCGCCGACGTGGTCTTCGACACCCAAGGTCGGCCCGAGGCGGTGCGGTTCCACCCCCTCGAAGTGACCGGCGGCACGCGCCCGCAGCAGGGCCGTCCCATGATGGCCGAGCCCGGCGGCGAAATCTCCACCGCTGTCCTGGAAGGACTCGCCGCCCGCTCCAAGCCCTTCGGGACGAACGTCGAAGTCCGCGACGGTGTCGGGACGGTGCGGCTCCGCTAAGCCCCGCCCGCCGCCGGACGGCGCGCTATAATGAGCCCTCTCGCTTCCGTTGGCCGGAGTGGCGGAATGGCAGACGCGACGGTCTCAAAAACCGTTGGGGGCAACCCCGTGTGAGTTCGACTCTCACCTCTGGCACCAAACCATGGCCAGCCCCACCAGGTTAGGTAATACGATCTTGAGCGATTTCTTCACACAGCCGGTCTTGAACTCCCCCTACGCGCCCCCGGGACAAGCATGGGAGCTGGACGAGCAGGGCCAGCCTACGCAACGCATCAATCCGAGCCGGCGGACCGCCAAGTTTTTCACGCCGGTCCCACTGCCGCGGCAGAGGAAGCAGACCAGCCAGAAGCAGATGGTTTTCGACGAGGGCAAAGGGCTCTCGTCGGAAGCGCAGCAATATGATCCGGCCCCGCGCATCGACGATTTGCGCCGCCGGGTAGACCACTGGCGCAACTTGCGCAACCCTGCTGACTGGCGTGTCTCGCCGGAGACCCAGCGCCTTCTTCAGCACTGGCGGCATCACGAGTTCAGCGGCTTCAGGCCCTTCTTCTGCCAGGTCGAAGCCGTCGAGACGGTTATCTGGCTCACCGAGGTCGCTCCCAAGTCCGGCCCCGTGGAGAAGGGTTTCCTCGAACATCTGGCCAACGCCAATAACGACGCGAATCCGGAGCTTGCCCGCCTCGCGCTTAAGCTCGCCACCGGCGCTGGCAAGACGACCGTGATGGCGATGCTCATCGCGTGGCAGACGATCAACGCCGTCCATCACCGTAACAGCCCCACCTTCACCAGGGGATTCCTTGTCGTGGCGCCGGGACTTACCATCCGCGACCGGCTTCGCGTGCTCCAGCCTCACGACCCCGAGAGCTACTACGCATCCAGAGAGCTTGTGCCCGCCGACATGCTCGGCGATCTCAAGAAGGCCAAGATCGTCATCACGAACTACCACGCCTTCAAGCTGCGCGAACGCATGGAGATCTCCAAGGGAGGCCGCGCCCTACTTCAGGGCCGCCGCGGCGAGCCGCCGCGCACCCTCGAGACCGAAGGACAGATGCTGCAGCGTGTCATGCCGGACCTCATGGGCGTCAAGAACGTGATGGTGCTCAACGACGAGGCACACCACTGCTACCGGAAGAAGCCCGGCGCGCTCGAGGAGGATGACCTCAAAGGGGACGATAGAGAGGAGGCGAAGAAGAACAACGAGGCCGCCCGCCTCTGGATCTCGGGTCTCGAAATCGTCAAGCGCAAGCTTGGGATCAACCGCGTTATCGATCTCTCGGCGACGCCGTTCTTCCTTCGCGGCTCAGGCTACGCCGAGGGGACGCTCTTCCCCTGGACGATGAGCGACTTCTCTCTCATGGACGCGATCGAATGCGGCATCGTCAAGCTGCCCCGGGTCCCCGTGGCCGACAACATTCCCGGCGGCGACATGCCCAAGTTCCGCAACCTCTGGGAGCATATCCGTCCCGATATGCCCAAGAAAGGACGAGGCAAGGCCGGAGATCTCGACCCGCTCAGCCTCCCCACGATGCTCGAGGCGGCTCTTGACGCCCTCTACGGGCACTACGCCAAGACGTTCGAATTGTGGGCCGAGGAAGGCATTCTCACGCCTCCCTGCTTCATCGTCGTCTGCAACAACACCGCCACCTCCAAGCTGGTCTACGACTACATCTCGGGGTTCAAGCGGGGGGACGGTACGTTCGAGTATGGGCGCCTCCCCCTCTTTCGCAACTTCCACGACGACGGCGCCCCCCTCCCGCGTCCCCGCACGCTGCTTATCGATAGCGAGCAGATCGAGCGCGGCGACGCACTGGACCGGCAGTTCCGCTCCGCCGCCTCGGACGAGATCGAGCGCTTCCGCCGCGACCGGCTCCAGCGCACCGGCGACCGCCAACAGTCGGAGAACATCACCGACGAGGAGCTACTCCGCGAGGTGATGAACACCGTCGGCAAGGAGGGGCAGCTTGGCGAGTCCATCCGCTGTGTCGTCTCGGTTGCCATGCTCACCGAAGGCTGGGACGCCAACACCGTCACCCACGTCCTGGGCGTGCGCGCGTTTGGCACGCAGCTCCTCTGCGAGCAGGTCATTGGACGCGCCCTGCGCCGCCAGTCGTACGACCTCAACGAAGACGACCTTTTCAGCGTCGAGTACGCCGACGTGCTGGGCATACCCTTCGACTTCACCGCCAAGCCCGTGGTGGCGCCGCCGCTACCGCCCCGCCGCGCCATCCAAGTCAAGGCCGTTCGGCCCGACCGCGACCACCTCGAAATCCGGTTCCCCCGCGTTTCCGGCTACCGCGTCGAGCTACCCGTCGACCGGTTGACCGCGGAATTCACCGACGATTCGACCCTCATACTCACCCCCGACCTCGTCGGCCCGACGCGCACGACGGTCGCGGGCATCATCGGCGAGGGCGTCGACCTCAACCTCGTCCATACCGACAGTCTGCGTCGCGCGACCCTGCTGTATCACCTGAGCCCAAGCAGGTCGAGGCCCTGACGCACGAGGAGGCCCGGCGGCGCAACCTCCCCAGCGCCGAGCACCAGCCCCTGATGCGTGAGGAGGAGCAGAGCGCCCTCCGCGTGGCCTATGAGCGGCGCAACCGCGACCTCGACCCGCAGCTCGTGTGGCGCGGCAAGGACGAGCAGGACTGGTCCGACCTCGTGGTTAACGTGCCGCCCCTGTTCATCCAGGAGCGGGTCCACCCGAAGGTCCTCATCGACGACCTCATGCGCCAGTCACGGAACGGCCACAAGCCGGACGAATACCAGACCGACATGTTCGCCGACTTCAACGGCCTGCCCTCCGAGGACGCCAAGACCGAGTTCTACCAGCACGACGCCAACTGGTCCAATCGCATGGTCCTCGGCGACAGCCTTCAAGTGATGGCGTCCCTCGCCGAGCGCGAGGGGCTGCGCGGCAAGGTGCAATGTATCTACGTCGACCCGCCCTACGGCATCAAGTTCAACTCCAACTTCCAATGGTCGACGACCAGCCGCGACGTGAAGGACGGCAACCGCGAACACATCACGCGAGAGCCGGAGCAGGTAAAGGCTTTCCGTGACACCTGGCGCGACGGCATCCACTCTTATCTGACCTACCTGCGCGACCGCCTCGCCGTGGCCCGTGACCTGTTGACCGGCAGCGGCTCCATCTTCATGCAGATTGGCGATGAGAACGTCCATCGCGTCCGCGCGCTCATGGACGAAGTGTTTGGGGAGAATAATCTCTCTGCAGTTATCGTGTTCCGCAAGACAACTGGGGCCAATAGCCCAAGTGCGAAGGTTAATGCTGTCGCATCAATTTGTGACTATGTGCTGTGGTATGCAAAATCTATAGAGAACTTGAAGTACAGGCAACTTTACGTCGACAAAGACCCAGAGGTCTTTCAGGGTTATAACCGCCTCCTTGACACCACTACATTTGAAGAAATTCAAGACAAAGCACTCTCGTCCTATGGTGATGATTCACGATATAGCTTATTCCAGACCGAGAATCTTACCTCAACTGGCTACAGTGAGCGGTTGTCGCAACCCACTCGGTTCTTTGGGCGTGTTTTCCGACCATCCGGTTCCAATCATTGGAAAACTACCCCCGAAGGGATGGTTCGCCTTTTCCAATCGAATCGTCTCATACCGAGAGGGAGTAGTTTGAACTACCGGCGATTCCTTAATGATTTTCGCGTCACACCCATCAATAATATTTGGAATGACATACGAGTCGGTTATGCGTCAGACCCAAGAGCATACGTCGTCCAGACTTCCACGCAAGTCATTCAACGTTGCATGCTGATGACCACCGATCCCGGAGACCTCGTGCTTGACCCCACCTGCGGCTCTGGCACCACGGCCTATGTCGCGGAACAGTGGGGGCGGCGGTGGATCACCATCGACACCTCCCGCGTCGCCCTGGCCCTGGCCCGCGCCCGCATCATGGGTGCCCGCTATCCGTACCACCTGCTCGCCGACAGCCGCGAGGGGCAGGCGAAGGAAGCCGAACTTGGGAGAACGGCTCCTCCAGACGAGAATCGACGGTATTACGAGAACATACGGCAGGGGTTCGTCTACGATCGCGTGCCGCACGTCACGCTGCGTTCCATCGCCAACAACGCGGAGATCGACGTTATTTGGGAGGCCGCTCAGAAGCATCTCGAACCCCTTCGAGAAAAGCTCACGGCCACTCTTGGCGTGTCGTGGGAGGAGTGGGAGATACCCCGCGATGCCGATGAGACTTGGCCGGTCGATGCGAAAGGTCTTCATGCCCAATGGTGGGAGCGGCGCATCGCTCGTCAGAAGGAAATCGACGCCTCAATTGCCGCCAAAGCCGACTACGAATACCTCTACGACAAGCCCTACGAGGACTCGGGCAAGGTGCGCGTCGCCGGCCCCTTCACCGTCGAGAGCATCTCCCCCCATCGAACACTGGAGGTGGACGAGAACGGCGATACGTTTGATCGTATTGCCGAGCAGGGGGTGGCCTACGGTCAGGGGTACGACTTCGGCCAGACCATCCTGGAGAACCTGAAGCTCGCTGGCGTGCAGCAGGCGCACCGGGAGGACCGCATCGAATTCACCTCGCTCACGGCTTGGCCCGGCCGCCTCGTCTGCGCCGAGGGGCGGTACGTGGAGGGAGGTGCTGCGGGAGACGAGGACTCTGGGAAGGAGCGCCGCGCCGCCATCTTCGTGGGGCCAGAGTTTGGCACCGTCTCCCGCCCCGACCTGGTGGAGGCGGCGAGGGAGGCCGCCGACGCGAACTTCGACGTGCTCATTGCCTGCGCCTTCAACTACGACGCTCACTCAACGGAATTCGAGAAGCTGGGTCGTATTCCCGTGTTGAAGGCGCGGATGAATGCCGACCTCCACATGGCCAACGACCTGAAGAACACCGGCAAAGGCAACCTCTTCGTCATCTTCGGAGAACCGGACGTCGACATCCTCGACGCCGATGACGGGCAGATCCAGGTGAAGGTTAACGGCGTCGATGTCTTCCACCCCAACACCGGCGAAGTCCGCAGCGACGGCGCCGATGGGATCGCCTGCTGGTTTATCGACACCGACTACAACGCGGAGAGCTTCTTCGTCCGCCACGCCTATTTCATGGGCGCGAACGATCCCGACAAGGCGCTGAGAACGACGCTGAAGGCGGAGATCGACGAGGAGGCGTGGGCGACACTCCACGGCGACACCTCGCGTCCCTTCGAGAAGCCCGCGTCGGGGCGCATCGCCGTCAAGGTCATTAACCACCTTGGCGACGAGGTGATGAAGGTGTTCAGGGTGAACTGACGCCTCGCGCGGCCTACGGCCCCGCCCTACCCCCCGCGGCGAGGGCGGCTTGGGCTTCGGCGGCGAGGGCCTCGATGTCGGTGAAGGTCTCGGCGCGGGCGGGGCGGAGGAAGAGGAGCGAGACTTCTTTGATGGGCCGGCCCGCGGCGATGCCGGCGGCGAGGGCGTAGGCGCCGCCCTGTAGGCGGTAGCGCTCGGGCGGGTCTTCGTCCGCTTCGAGCGCGTCGGTCTTGTAGTCCACCACCACTAGTTCGCCGTCTTCCTCGAAGAGGAGGTCGACGAAGCCTTCGAGGAGCCGGCCTTCGGCGGGCGCGCTGACGTACAGTTCGCGGTAGTACTTGCCCGACGCCACGGCGCGCCTGACCAAGGGCGACTCCACCGCCGCCTTTGTGAGCGAGGCGACCTCGCGCCACCGGTCGGCGATGCCCTCGGCGGCGGCTTGGGCCTGGCTGACCGCCTCAATGTCGGCGCCGGTCGCTAGGTCGATGCTCTGGAGCACGCCGTGGACGGCGCGGCCCAGGTTCGTCCCTCCGCGGCCCCGCCGGTAGGGGGCGTTCTCTTCGTCGCGCTCCTCCTTGGCCTGTTGGGCCAGCGTCGTCGCCGCGACGGCGTCCACCGCCGACGCCGTCCGCACCAGGGCGGCGCGTTCCTCACGCCACCGCTCTCGATCTGGAGGCGTCAGGTCGAGTGGCGCCGCGTCGGGCTCCGTAGCGACGGCGTCCGGCAGCGCGTCGAGGTCGATGTCGCGCCAGAGGTCCGTGCTGTCGGCGCAGAGTTCCTCAATCCTCGCCGCGGGCGATGGTCGGTTCTCTCGCCGGAAGAGGCTGACAACGAGGTGGTCTTCGGCGCGGGTCGCGGCCACGTAGGAAAGGCGCACGCCCTCCGCGGCGTCCGCCTCCCTCTCCGAATCCTTCGCGGTGTCCCAGCCGCCGGTGTGGAATGCGCCGCCTCCGAAGCTCAGCTCCGGCGGGCCGCCATCGCGACGGAAGACGACGTTGCCGACGCGGCCGCGTCGGTCGGCGCCAAGGCCCGCGAGGACGACGATGGGGAACTGCAGACCCTTCGAGGCATGGACGGTCATGATGCGGACGGCGTCTTCGTCGGTTTCGGGGACGGGGACTTCGACCGCCCCCGCGCCCTCCTCGGCCTGCCGCTCGATCCAATCGAGGAAGCCGCGCAGCGAGCTGCCGCTGGACTCTACGTAAGCCCGTGCTTGGTCGGCGATCCAACGCAGCCGCCGCCAGCGCTCGCGGGGCCTGGGACGTCCGAACGCGGCCTCGACGACCTGCCGGTCGCGCACCAGCGATTCGATCAGCGCGTCGGGGCGGGTCCACGTCCGCTTGCGGTGATAGTCGAGCAGCATATCGAGGGCTTCGCGGACCGGCCCTCCGCCGTCGCCGGGGCTGAAGTAGTTGAAGCGGCCCCCCGCGTCGGCGAACTCCAGCAGCTCGACGTCGCTGCATCCGAAGATGGTGGAGCGGAGGGCGGCGACGATCGCCACCTGGTCGGCGGGGCTGTCGATGGCGCGCAGGCAGTTCAGGATTTCCCGCACGTCCTGCGTGGCTAGGACCAGTGTCTGGCTTTCGACGCGGTAGGCGATGCGAGCGTCTTCGAGGGCGTACTCGATGGCCCGCAGGTTGGTCCGGGTTGGCATCAGGATGCAGACGTCCAGGAGCCGCGCCGGACGAAGGACGTGGCCGTCTTTGTCGGCGTCCTTGTCCCGTACCTGCCATGACTGCTCGATCTCGGCGATCAGGCGGGCCAGCGCCGACGCTTCCGCCTGTCGTGCCGCCTCGGCGTCACCGACGGCGTCCCCGACGCGGTGGACGCCCAGCGGCGGGTCGGCCTCGGGCGGCGTCCACCGTGGGGCCAGGTCTTCGTACGCCGCCTGAGCCGCGCCGGTCATGTACTGTCTGAAGACATGGTTGGCCCACCGGATGACCGGCTCCTGCGACCGGAAGTTCTGAGTCAGTGATACGTGGTCCGGGCCGAAGCGCTCCCGGACTTCGCCCAGGGCGGCGATGTCGGCCCGCCGGAACCGGTAGATGGACTGCTTGGGGTCGCCCACCACGAAGAGCTTGCCAGGGACGACCGCTAGGCTCGTCCAATCGGCGGCCTGCCCGTCGGCGGATTGACCGTCGGGGTCGCCGGCGAGGAGGAAGGCAATCTCCGCCTGGATGGGATCGGTGTCCTGGAACTCGTCGATGAGGATGTGGGAGAAGCGGCGCTGGAAGTGGCGGCGGCTATCGATGTCGTCTCGCAGGAGGTCGCGGGCCCAGACGAGGAGGTCGTGGAACTCGGCCCGCCCCTCGCGGCGTCGTCGCTCCGCGTAGTCGATGACGAAGCGGCGAACCTGCTCCGCGAGGACGAGGAGCACCGCTGCTTTCGCCGCGCCAAGCTCCTCTGCCCGGGTGGCCTCCAACTCTTGGAGGATACCTTTCAGCGCCTTGCAGCCGTTTACGCCGTCGCCGCCCGAGCGCCAGTCACTCTGCTTGCCTCTCCCTTGGGAGAGCTTGCCGAAGCGGGAGAGCCGCGCCCACGCCGCGCCCGCGTCGCCCTCGCCCGCGAGCCGGTCCGCCAGGTCGGCGACCTGACTTCCGTGCTGGAAGAGCGGGTCGTCCTCCCCGAGGATGGACAGCTTCAGTAGCCTGCTGATCTCGTGCCGAGCGCCGGCCAGCTCCCCCGCAGTGCGTGGCTCGGGATAGGCCGGGGCCGGAAAGGGGTTGTTGAGACGGTCGTAGTTGTCGTGGAAGATCTTCGCCATCTCGTGCAGATTGTCCGGGCGAAGACCGAGGCGGATGGCCTGCCGCATTGACCCGGCCGCCTCGGCGGAGTCGAGCGCGGTGTCGAGCCAGCCCTGCCAGGCTTCGTCGAAGGCCAGGTCGGAGGCGATGGGGTCGGCGACCTCGAAGCCGGGGGGAAGACCGGCCTCCAGCGGTCGCTCGCGGAGGAGCGCCCCGGCGAAGCTATGCAGCGTCTGGATGGAGGCGGACTCGAGGTTTTCCAGGGCGGCGCGGCAACGGTCGGCCTCGGCGCCGCGCTCGTCGGCGGTCCTCTGTTCCATACCTTCGCGGACGCGCTCGCGCAGCTCGGCGGCGGCGGCCTCGGTGAAGGTGATCGCGGCGACCTCCTCGACCTTCGCGCGGCCCGAGGCGATCAGCGCGACGACCCGCGAGACGAGCGCCGTCGTCTTGCCCGCGCCCGCGCCGGCCTCGACGAAGAGGCTCGTGCCGAGCTCAGACTCGATGCGGTCTCGGGCGGTCTGGTCTGCCGGCTTCCACTCGCCGGTCATGGCCCGTCCTCCCCGCTGTCGAGGAGCGCGGTGTAGGGCTCCATGCCGGGGGCCGAGCGCTTGCGCTCCCATAGGCGCTCGCGGTTGGAGGGGCAGATGCGGTCGAAGTCGCAGTAGGTGCAGTTCTCGGGGCCACGATTTCCCGGTTTCCCCGGATGCGCGGGGACGACGCCCCGCTGGATGCCGGAGACGATCATCGCGGCGACCTCTGTAAATCGGTCCTCCACGTCACGTAGCGTGACCTGCTTCATCTCGAACTTGCCGCGTGCGCTGGTGAACCAGTAGGCGGCGCGAATCTCGCGCGCGCCGGGGTAGCGGAGGCGGGCGGCGAGCGCGTAGATGGGAAGCTGGAGGCGGTGCCCCCGGTCCAGTGGGTCGTCGCGCATATCCTTGTACGGATTGGCGCTCCCCGTCTTGTAATCGATCACCCAAATCCGGGAGCCATCCGCATTGCCGTCGATCCGGTCGATCACCCCGTGGAAGCGGAGCCTCGTGCCGTCCTTGAGCGTGAGCTCGACGGGCGGCCAGCCCTCGCCGTGCACCGGCGTGTCCATGGGCCGTGCTCCCGTGCCGCCGGCCATCCCGAACGTCTGCTCGATCCCCAGGGGAGTCAGGCCCTGTTCGGCGAGCCGCTCGGAGTCCTTTTCGAGGAAGGTGTCCAGATCCTCCAGAATGTCCTCCCGCGCCACCGCCCAGAGCAGAGGTCGGCCGGTGACCCCTTCGGCCTCGGCGCGGTCGAACTCCTCCTCGGCGATCTCGTCCAGACGGCGCTGGTGCTCCGGGCCCCAGGGCCTGCCATGGCCGGGCAGGGCGCCGCCCTTGATCTGCTCGTCCACGAACCGTTCCAGGATGGCATGGACCAAGCTCCCTCGGTCCAGTGCCGAGATGGTGAGGACCCTCTCGGGCCGCTCCAGCTTCGACAGGCCCAGAACGTCGCCGAAGAAATAGCGCCGGGGGCAGGTCGCCCAGCGCTCGAGCCGGGTAGGCGAGAAGGGGCGATCGATCTGGCGCTGGAAGAGGCGGCTCGACTCCGCCAGCGCTTCGAGCCGCCCGTCCCACTCGGTGAAGTCGCGGCTCCGTAGCCCGGCCTCCATGCGGAGGGCGCGTCCCAGGGCGCCGTCGCCCTCGGCCAGGGGGTGGTCGTCGAGGCGCCCGCCGCCCGCGCGCCACGCCCGCACTGAGGCGAGGTCGAAGTCGTGCAGGTCGGCGGCGGCGCCGGGCTCGGCCAGGGCGGCTTCGGGAGAGTCGACCATGGATAGCCACGGCTCGTCCTTGTGTCGGGCAAGGCCGGAGGAGAAGACGGGCACCCCCGCGAGACGGCCCGCCGCTTCCAAGAACCACGGCGAGGGATGCTGGCCACGCTGCGCTCCGGGATCCGTTCGCGGGTAGCTGAGGAAGCGCTTGGGCGCCGCTGAAAGGGCGAGCAGGTAGAGACGCCGTTCTTCGAGCGACCGCTCGCCCGCGGGCGGGGCCAGGCTTCCGCCCAGCCGCTCCCGCAGGGCATCGGGGAGCAGGGCGTCCTCCTGCTGCTTGGGGGGCAGCGACCCATCGGCCATGCCGACGATGAAGACCGCGTCGAAGGTCATGCCCTGCGCCGCGGCGATGGATGCGGCGAAGACGCCCGATCCCGTCGCGCCGACCCGGCCCGCGGGCTGGTCGAGCAGCCCGTCGAGCAGTGTGGTGAAGCGCTCGATGTCGGCGGAAGCATCGACGCGGTCGGCGTCGGCGAGGGAGTCGATGGCCTCCTTGACCTTGTCGTAGCTTTGCTCCGAGGCGGGCCACCGGCCGGGGTCGTGGGCGTAGTCTTCGAGCATATCGGCGGCCCATTTGGCGTATTCTCCCCACGAGCCGGACTCCGGCGGCTCGCGGCGGGCGAGCTCGCGGACGAAGGAACGCAGCCGCTCCGCCGTGACGCGCAGTGTCTCCAAGCGGAGGGATCGGGACGGCGGCTCCCCACGCGCGTCGGCGCGCTCGGCCTGGCCGAGGAGCTCCCGCTCGTAGCGCCGGAGACGCTCGTCCCATTGCTCGGCGCCGCCGACCACGCCGGCCTCGGCGGAGACCTGTTCCCAACCGGGCAGGGCTTGTGAGGCGAGGTCCTGGCCCTTGCCGGTCCTGAAGGGCGTCTCGGCGATCAGCGTCATCACCGCCTCGCGGCTCAAGTCCGTCTCGAAGCCGCGCAGGAGCAGCGTGACGAGCTTGCCCGCCGGCGTGTCTCTCAGCCGCGCCGTGTCCGGCCCGGCGATGGGGATGCCGGCATTTTCAAGCTGGAGCCGGAGCAGCGCGGCGTAGGGCTCGGCCTGCCGGTAGAGGACGGCGATGCGGTGGAACGGCGTCCCCTCTCCGGCCAGCCGGACGATACGGCGGAGGACTTGGCGGATTTCCTCGTGGGCGTCGGGCGCGCTGAGCAGATGATCGACGGTGCCGCGCGTGGTCGCTTCGGCGCGGTCTTCAACCGCCGACCCGGCCAAGAGTGCTGCGGCGAGCCGCGTCCGTTCGTCGACCCGCTCCTCGCCGGTCATGCCCAACACGACCGAGCTCGATCCGACCTTGCCCAGCGCTTCGGCGAGCGCGGCCTCCGCGGGGGAGAAGTCGTGTATGAGGTAGAAGACGACGGCCCCGATATCCCGCAACGCGCCGACCGCACCGCCGCCGTGTACGGCTCCGGCGGCGAGCCGCGCCAGTTCCTCCGCGCCGTAGTAGTCGCCGAGCAGTCCCTGGTACGCGCGGTACCACTCGACGAGCTGGCGGCGCAGGCGGTCGGACGACTCGACCTCGCCGAGCGTTCCGTCGAGGCGGTTGAGCAGCCGGAAGGTCCGCGCCGCGCTCTGTTGCGTCTTGGTGTGCCCGGCAACATCGGCGAGGGGGCCGGGGCCGAGACGCCGGCCCGCGGCGTTGACGGCGGCCTGCGCCAGCGCGGGGGTGAGCGGCGTCTTGCCCCGCTTCGCGGCCTCCGGCGCGCCGAGATACTCGGCGAGCCTCGGCAGCGCCATGAACCGCACGTTGATCAGCCCCGCCGGACGGCTGAGCCGCCGCCGCAGCGACAGGCCGGCGTAGCTCGTCGGCGTGACCACCGTCACCGGCGCGAGGTCGTCGCCGGCCTTGGCCCGTTCGATCAGCGCCCGGAGGCGCTCGAAGGCTGGCTCCCCGACGGGTTCGAGGAAGACACCGGGGCGCGGCCGGCCGTTCACGGTGCGCGGCGCGGCGGGTCCGCCGGCGTCGCGGCCGCCCGTGCGTAGATCGTCGTCCCGAACGCGTCGATATGCTGTTTGAGCGGGGCGTAACGAATGTGCTCGTAGGCCTGCACGTCGCACTTCTGCGGAATGGCGGCGTCGTCGAGGTCGAGGGCCAGCCGCCCCAGGCGGCGGCCGTCCAAGATCCCGCGCGTGGCCAGATCGATGTCTGAACGCACGCTCGCCTTGCCCGTCGCGCGGGAGCCGAACAGGATGACCTCTGTCAGCTCAGGATAGGCGGCGAAGATCCGGGTCAGCTTCCCCAACGTTTCAGCGGAGAGATCGGGGGCGTTCATGAACCGGACGACTCCTGGCCCAACCGCTCGTACAGGTCACCCAGGACCGCCAGGTAGCGGCGGCGTATGTTCCGAATGGGCTCTTGGAATGTCTCATTGTCGTAGGTGTGGGACACCTTGTTGCGGTCGGCAAGCATATCGGTCCAGGTTTCGCCGTCGTCGATCAATTTGGCCTGGAAGGCTTCGCGGATAACGGCGCGCGGCGTCACCGTCGCGAGCGTAGCCCCGTCGTGCTCCAAGCGGTCCTTGAGTGTTTTCCACGCCAGCTCGAAGGTGTACTCGAACCGTTGAACGACGCCCTCACGCTCCAGATCGCTCAGCGCCTCCGGGTCCTGCTCTAGGGGCTCCCGCAAGAGCGCATAGGCGCGCGCGAAGTTCGTGAAGCGGTAACGCCAGCGTATTTCCTCGCTCATAACCTGGCTCCGCCACGGGGCGCAGTTCGTCATTCCCCTGACCCGCAGCATGCGTTGTTTGACATTCTACCCCGCCGTCCGCGGAACGGTGGATGACGGGACCACGCGGCTCCGCTCAGCCTCGGCGGCTGCGGAACCGCGGGTCGAGGATGTCGCGGGCGGCGTCGCCGAACACGGCGAGGGTGAGCGTGGCGTAAAGCACGGGCATAGGGCCGGTGACGTAGAGCTCGCCGCGGGCCTTGAGGGCCTCGGCGCGGGTCAGCCTGACCATCTGCGGCGCCGCGGCGATGGCGAAGGCGGCGATCACGCTGCTCGTCAATAGAAGAATGTGGTGTATGTATGTTGTGTATATGTATAGTATTCTAATGAGCATGAAGGCTATACAGGTCACATTCGACGAAGCGCTGCTTGATAGACTCGACCGATATCCGGCGGTCCAGGAGCAGGGCCGTTCAGCGGTGCTCCGGGAGGCCGTCGCCGACTTTCTCACCCGCAAGGAGGCCGAGGAGACCGCACGCCGGTATCGGGAGGGCTATGGTGCCGCTCCGCCCGATGAGTTTGAGGGGTGGACCGCCGAGGGCGTATGGCCGAGCTAGTCAGTCCTCGCCGGGGCGAAGTCTGGCGCTATCAGTTCGCCGCGCCTGACAAAGAGCGGCCGGTCGTCATCCTAACGCGTCAGGAAGTCCTCCCCCTGCTATGCACCGCGACCGTGGCGCCGATTACGTCGACGATTCGAGGCCTGCCGAGCGAAGTGCTTGTCGGATCAGAGGAAGGGCTGAAGCATGAGTCGGCGATCAACCTCGACCACGTCCAGACCGTTGAACAGCACCGCCTCGGCCAGTACGTCGGATCCCTGAGCGAGGCGAAGATGCGCCAAGTCTGCCGCGCGCTCGCCATCGCGACCGGTTGCGCGTAGCGGTCGCTCCGCTCAGCCTCGGCGGCTCCAGAAGCGTGGGTCGAGGATGTCGCGGGCGGCGTCGCCGATGACGGCGAAGCTGAACACGGCGAGGGTGAGCGCGGCGGCGGGGAAGAGGGTGAGCCAGGGGGAGGCCTCGAGGAAGCCACCGGTTCCCTCGCGGAGCATGCGGCCCCAGGACGGGTCGGGGGGCGGCGCGCCCAGCCCCAGGAAGCTGAGCGACGCCTCGGCCACGATCGCTTGCTCTAGGAGCGAGGCGGCGAGCACCGCCATGGGCCCCGCGCCGTTGGGGAGCACGTGGCGCAGGAGGATGCGGAGCGGCCCCGCGCCCGCGGCCTCGGCGGCGGTGACGTAGAGCTCGCCGCGGGCCTTGAGGGCCTCGGCGCGGGCCAGGCGGACCATCTGCGGCGTCGCCGCGATGGCGACGGCGGCGATCACGCTGCTCGTCGACGGCGTCAGCGCGGTCACCAACACGAGCGCGAGCACAAGGACAGGAAAGGCCAGCAGCGCGTCGACCACCCGCTGGATGGCGAGGTCGAGCTTGCCGCCCGCGTAGCCCGAAACGAGTCCGACAGCACCGCCCAACGCCACGGCTATCGCCACCGAGACGACGCCGACGTAGAGCGAGATGCGGGCTCCGTGAACGACGCGGCTGAAGACGTCGCGCCCCAGCGTGTCGGTCCCGAAGAAGGCCCCGCTGGACGGCCCCTCCAGGCGCGCCGCGATATCCTGCGCCACGGGATCGTGCGTCGCGATGAGGTCGGCGAAGACGGCGGCAGTGGCGAGCGCGGCGAGCACCGCCACGCCGGCGGTTCCCAGCGGCTTGCGCCGCGCCAGCGCCCAGGCGCCGGTTAGCCAGGACGGACGCATGCCGCGCTCCTATGCACGATACACAACCCTTGGATCTATCACCGCGTAGGCCATATCCGCGATCAGGTTGATGCAGAGGACGAAGAAGACGAGCAGCATGGCCAACGCCTGGACCACGGGGTAGTCGCGGCCCGCCGCCGCGTCGGCGACGCCCCGGCCCAGTCCGGGGAGGCCGAAGACGACCTCGACGACCACCGCGCCGCTGAGCAGCGCGCCGGCCTGGAGTGCGCCCACGGTGATGATGGGAATCGCGGCGGGGCGCAGGGCGTGACGGAAGAGCACCACGCGCTCGCTCAGCCCCTTTCCGCGGGCGGCGCGGACGTAGTCCTGCCCCAGCGTCTCCAGGAGCGAGGCTCGGGTCATGCGGACCAGCGCGCCGGCGAGCCCAAATCCCAGCACGAGCGCGGGGACTACCATGATGCGGACGTGCCGCCACGGGTCTTCCCAGGGGTCGGCGTAGACCAGGGGAGGGGTCCAATCGAAGACGATAAGCAGCGCGAGCAGCGTCACCAGCGCGAGCACGAAGGCGGGCGCGGACTGGCCCGCGATGGAGACGGCCCGCGCCAGGTAGTCGGGCCAGCGGTCCTGCGCCCGCGCCGCGAGCGCGCCTAGCGGTATGGCCGCGAGCAGCGCCGCCGCGCCCGCGTACAGCGTCAGCAGCATGGTCACCGGCGCCTGCCGCGCGATGATCGAGGGGATGCCCTCGCGCGACACGAATGATCGGCCCCCGAAGTCGCCGTTCACCAGGCTCCACAACCAATTGCCGTACTGAACGAAGAGGGGGTGGTCGAGACCGAGCTCCTCGCGCACGAGCGCGATCTGCTCGACGTCGTGGGCCGACTCGCCGGCGCCGCTAAGGACGACCTCCGCGACGTCGCCGGGCGCGACCCGCATGATGAAGAAGACGACGGCGGAGGCGATCAGCAGCGTCGGCACGAAGAGGGCCAGCCGTATGGCGAGATAGCGGGTCACGTTGCGGGCCGCCGATCACGCAAGAAGCGCCAGCCAGTGCGACGGGCGTAGGCCGCGGGTCTGGACGGCGGCGCGCAGGCTGAAAGTGTGCCCGCAGGCAGAGTGCGAGTAGGGAAGGAGTAAATGGAATTGGGGCGGCGTAATATGACTAAGCCTTGTAATATTGCATAGCGCACTGCTACTATCCATTCTGTAAGGAAAAAGACCATCCTGCGCCGTGGAAGGAGCCACCCCCATTGATCGAATCCAGCATAACCGTGAAGGGGCAGACCACGCTGCCCAAGGCCGTCAGGGAGTCGCTGGCGGTGAAGGCCGGTGACAAGGTCCGCTACGTCATCCTGGACGAGGGCGTGCTGCTCATGCCGGTGCGGTCCACCAGCCGCCTGTACGGCAGCTTGAAGTATGACGGCCCCGCCGTGAGCTTGGAAGCCATGGACCGCGCCATCGCAGATGGGGCGACCGAAGGATGACCGCCCTCGACACCAACGTGATCGTACGCTATCTCGTCGGCGACCACCCTGAACAGGCGGAAGCGGCCCGCGTGCTGCTGGAGGGGTTGATCCCCGGCAACCCGGGCTTCATCTGCCGCGAGGTCGTGATGGAGGTTGGCTGGGTGTTGGAGCGGGCCTACCGCTTCACGCGCGCCCAGATTGCAGAGGTGCTGCTGGACCTCACGGCTTCGGACAGCCTCGTGGTCGAGCATTCGGATGACGTCGCCGCGGCCGCGTACCGCTACCGCCAGGGCGGGGTCGGCTTCTCGGACCTGATGGTCCTAGCGGCGGCCGAGCGGGCTGGAGCCGCTCCGCTCTATACCTTCGACCGCCGGCTCGCCCGCATGGACGGAGCGGTCCTGGTAAAAAGCGCGGTCGGAGGCCCGCAGCCATGAAGGACGCCCAGAGCTAATGGGGACTGTGCCCGTTGGGGGCTACCTATCGAGCCACACCGTGGCGAAGTCGGTGTGGGTGTGGCCGTCCTCGGGGGGGATGATAACCCCGCGGACGTGGGTGCGGTACGGGACGACTTGGACCGACCCGGCGATCGGCACCACGTACGCCTGCTCGCGGATGAAGTAGCGCTCGAACTCGCGCCACACCCGCACCCGCTGGTTAAACTCCCGCGCCGCGCGCAGCCGGTCGTAGAAGTCGTCCACCAACCGGTCGTCGTGCTTGCTGTAGGCGTCGGGGTTCTCCTCGTAGCGGCCGAAGACCGACTCGGTGCCCTCGGGGACGGGTGCCGTGAAGTGCGCGCCGGGCTGGCTGTCGTATTCGAGGCTGACGCGGCCCCGGTTCCACTCCGCCTCGTCGACCACGCGCAGCTCGAGGTCGACGCCGAGACCGGCGAGCTGGCCCTGGAGGAACTCGCACCGCGTCACGAGTCGGGCGCGGCACAGGTAATTCATCGAGAAGCCGCCGGCGAAGCCCGCTTCCGCCATCAGGCCCTTGGCCTCGGCGCGCCGCTCGTCCAGCGCGCCGGAGCTGAAGCGGGGCCAGGTCACGAAGTCGCTGCCGGTGAACGGGTTGGTGAGGCCGAGAATCGGCGAGACGTAGCCGAACCCCCCCAGCACGCCGGGGATCGCGGCCTCGCGGTCAATCCACAGCGAGATCGCCTGGCGGACCCGAACGTCCTGCCACGGCCCTTCCTTCAGCACGTTGAAGGCGAGCCGGAAGAGCCCGCCCTGCATGTGGCCGTACCAGACGTCCCCGGCGAGGTCTCGCTCGTAGCCGCGTTGGCGCTCGATGGTGAGGTAGTGGCCCTCGCCGCGGGCGCCACCGTCGAGCCGGCCGGTGCGGAAGGCCGCGTCCATCGCCGCCGCGTCGGGGGTGATCACGAAGTCGATCCCGTCGAGGTAGGGGAGGGCCTCGCCCTGGGCGTCGCGCTCCCAGTAGCCGTCGAAGCGGCGGAGCCGGAGCACGGAGCTGGGCGCATAGCCGTCGAGCAGGAACGGGCCAGTCCCCACCAGCCCGACGTCGATCGGGCCCGCGCTCAGGTCGCCGGCGTCGATCAGGGGGTGCAGCAGATGCTCGGGGTGCGCGATCTTGAGGCGGGGATTCATCAGCACTTCGAGGTAGTAGGGGTTCGGCTCGGCGAGGCGGACGCGCACTTGCCGGAACGGCAGCGTCTCAACCGCCGGCGGGTCTCCGGCGGCGAGGCCGAGATCGCCCCGAAAGTACGCCGGCGCGCGCACGCGGCCTTCGTCGTCGATCCCGAACGCGGCCAACTCGAACCAGAATGCGACGTCGGCGCCGGTGAAGGGCTCGCCGTCGTGCCAGACGGCGCCGCTCCGTAGGGTGAAGGTCCACTCGGTGAAGTCGGGCGAGACCGTCCAGTCGCTCGCGAGGCCGGGGCAGACGAGGTAGATGTTCTCGCGGCAGCGGAAGACGAGGTTGCCTGGGCCGTAGAGTCCGCCGCCGGGGTGGTGCAGCGCGATGCTGCTGGTGCGCATGGGGTCGAAGGCGGCGGGCGGGTCGCCCCGGTTGGCGAGGACGAGCACCCCGCCGCGGCGGGCAAGCCGGGCGTTCTCCGCGAGGTCCGCCGTGGGCTCCGGGGAAGGCGTCACCGCGACCGGCGTCGGCGATGGGCTCGCGACCGGCGCCTCCGTCCCCTCCGTCCCCGCCGCGCCGCAAGCCGCCACGACCAGCGTCACGGCGACAGCCGCGGCCAGCGCCCGCCCGTACGTCAGGAACCCGTTCATAGGTGCAACATCCGCGAAAACCGCCCGTGCATCTAGGATACGCAGCCGCAGGCGGGCGTGGATGCGGGGAGCGAGCGGGCATCGCCCCCTCGCACGGTTTGACGCTCGGAACGGCTTCCCTCTAGACTCTGCCCAGCCGCGGTTGGCCATCCGACTTCTGGCAGGAGTACATGGCTAGGTTCAGAGAGGCCCGCTGCAGACGGCTGGCATAGCGAGAGGGCGCTAGGGTGTGTACTATTAGCCTAAGTGGTCATGCGTGCATGCGTAAGTAGCACCGTTCCAACCTGAAATAGCCCAGACAGGGCATCATGAGCAATCCACGCCTGCCAAACCTGAAGTCTAGCCACGCCGTGGACTTTTCAATCTCGGCCTTGTTATCCCTGGAGACAGCGGCGGCTGATGATCTACTCAACGAGCTTTGGGCACGTGGAGGCGAAAAGGACCGAGAAATCGACGGCGCTGTGTTCGCTACTCGTTATGTTATCTCTCGCAGGGCGCACAGTGGTCGTGGCTTGGTCCATAAGAGGAGAAAGGACGACAGGCTTCATCTCCTCCTAAGATTTAGCGTCGGTGCTCCAAAGGCGGATCCGGATCTAGGCAAGATCGAAACTTTACTTGTGGTACTGAACGAACGTAAGATACAGACCGAGTTGCATTCTAGGGCAACTTTTGTCTTCCCCGGAAGTTTCTTCAGTAGCTTCTTTGCAATGCCATTGAAGCTTTTTGATGACCGTGCTACTTTCGACCATCTAACTGGCTTCAGACTAAGCAAAATGGAACAAGGTGAGTCGGTTCGGGATGTCATTCTCGACCACACTGGAGACCCGAAGAAACTTCAGCTCTCCGTCTCCTGGAGGAAAGTTGACTCACTTAGCTCGGCTTCGCCAGTCGAATTGTTCCAGGAAGCTAAGCAACAAGCAGCAGCTGTGCTAGCGCCGCGAAGCGAGGTGAATCGATGGATAAGGAAGCAATAGGGTCCAAATTCCCAACCGCCTTTTCGAACTTGTGGCCCGTCTCTCGTGAGCCCGATGGTCACGACGTTTATGAGCAGTTGATAGCCGGACAGGCACCCGAGAGAATTCATGAATGGCGGCTCGTTAATCCACCGCTTGAAGCTTACAGCGGACCGACGACGCTCGAGCGCCCGACTAAGAGTTCGGACTTACAGGCTAGAATTTCGGCCCTGGAGTCCGACACTTCCTTCGTCAAGCACGATATGAGCGAGTTGAAAGAGCTCATTCTGACATTGATTGCGCGCTTGCCTCTCTCTCCGCCCAACGAAACCACTGAAGAGTCTGACGCCTCCCCTACCTTGGTGACGCCCGGGGATCGCGCGAAGATCAAACGCTATCATCATCGACCGAAGAAGCGGGGCTTTGTGGCACCGCATTTCGAGGTAGACCCGTTCGAGTAGTTGAATGTACGAGGTCAATCCGGATCACAGCGCATTTCGGCAAGGAGACGTCCTACCACCAATTCAGTTTGTCCGATCCGAGTTCTGCGGGGCCGGAGGTGGTTCGTTCAAAGTGCCCCAGCAACTCGTTGAATCTGCGCGGGTTGCTCTTGTCTCTCAATGCTGCGAACTGCAGTGGTACCCGAATGAGAAGGGGCACCTCGTTCCTCGGCGGCCACAGATACTCGTGGCTCCATTGCGAGGAGTCCCATTTGATAAAGGGTCTCCTGAGTACAGGGCGCTGCAGAAGAATGGTGCCGACGATGAGGCGAACGATCCTGTCCAGTATTTCTTCTATCGCGCTATCAAAGGAGCACTTGAAGAATCCGTTGCCGATCTTGGGTCCATATTCCCAATTCGTACAGCCGAGCTCAAGAATAGGGTCGGACCAAAGCTACTGCAACTGAACGTCGAATCTCGCCGTCTGTTCCGACAACGGCTGATCGACTACTTCGCCCGAGTACCGGATGAAGATGAAGCTGAGCTAGAGAAATTATCCGGGTGACTTTGACTCCTATCGACAGTCCAGAGCGACATCCGGCGAGCGAAGGCCCCGCGTTGGCGGCGGTGCAGGCATACTTCGACGCGGTCAACGGCGGCGACGGTGCGGCCTTTCACGCCACGCTGCACTACCCGCATACCCGGCTCGCCGGCGGCGGCATCCGCCACTGGGAGCAAGCGCCCGCGCCCCGCGACATCGGCGCCGGTCTCCGCAAGACCACGCCGGGCTGGGCCCGCACCGAGCTCGACGAGGCCCGCGTGGTGCAGAGCTCGGCGGACAAGGTCCACTTCGCGGTGAAGTTCACCCGCCGCGATGCCGCGGGTAACGCCCTTGAAGTGCACCGCTCCTTCTACGTCGTCACCAACGTCGAGGGGCGCTGGGGCATCCAATTGCGCTCCAGCTTTGTCCCGACTCGCCAGCGTTAAGCCGGCCCATGAGCGACGAACGCGAGGCGTACGGCACGGGTAAACACCCACCCTATTGCACCTGCGTCGATTGCACCGCCCGCCGCAGAGAGGTCTCCCCACCCGAGCGCCCGCCTCCCAAGTCCGGCCAGGGCTGGGCGATATGCCGCTACTGCCTTAACTCGGGCCGCGATCTCCATGTGTCCGACGCCCCGATAGTGGACCCTCCCTACACGGCGTGCCCGTGGTGCCGCGGGCCGCTCCAAGCCACCGTCCACGCCAACGGCCACGACGGGCAGGCCCCTGTCTATAGCGTCGTTTGTGCTCATCATGGTGTTATCGCCCCGCGAGCCCGCCTTGACAATGCTCTGCGCCTGGCCCGCGATCCCTCATGTGAAAAGCTCACGCTTGCTGAGCGAGCGGAAAGGGAGCGCCACAGACGTCCGCCGGAGTCCGCAAAGGAGCCAAGACGGTCGAAGCCCCTAGAAGAGCCAGCGGAGTTGTCGCCGAGTCCGCTGAAGTCTGCAGAAGAGCCAGGGGAGGCGCCTTCGAATCCGCCGAAGCCCGCGGGAGAGCCAGGGGAAGCCCCTTCGAGTCCGCCGAAACCCGCGGAAGAGCCAGCGGAGTTGTCGCCGAATCCGCCGAAGCCTGCAGAAGAACCAGCGGAGGCCCCTTCGAGTCCGTCGAAACCCGCGGAAGAGCCAGGGGAGGCCCCTTCGAGTCCACCGAAGCCCGCGGAAGAGCCAGGGGAGGCGCCTTCGAGTCCGCCGAAGCCCGCGGGAGAGCCAGGGGAGGCCCCTTCGAGTCCGCCGAAACCCGCGGAAGAGCCAGGGGAGGCCCCTTCGAGTCCGCCGAAGCCTGCAGAAGAACCAGCGGAGGCGCCTCCGAGTCCGCCGAAGCCCGCGGGAGAGCCAGGGGAGGCCCCTTCGAGTCCGTCGAAACCCGCGGAAGAGCCAGGGGAGGCCCCTTCGAGTCCGCCGAAGCCCGCAGAAAGGCCAAAGGCGGCGCCCCCAACACCACCGAAGCAGCCCTCGAGAGAGCCAACGGAGGCACCTCCGAGGCCGCCCCCAGAAAAGCCGGCGAGGCCGCCTGCGGCTTCACCAAAGCCGCCCAAGTCCGGCTGTGCCTCACGCGCCGCCATCCTCGTTCTCGTCCTCGTGGCGGCCATCGGCGCGGTGGCTTACTTCGGAGGCTTCCTTGACTTGAAGGAGGATCTGCCGCCCGAAGTCATCGTCATGACGCCGACGCCGGCACCGGATCCCACCCCGACGCCGGCAATCGTCCCGGCCACCCCGACTCCCACGCCCGCGCCTACGGCGTTGCCGACTTCCACGGCCACGCCGGCCGGGCCTACGCCGACACCCACGGTGTCGCCGCTCAAGGTGTGGCAGGCGGCGGAGAAAGCCGTCACTCAGGCGTTGGAGGCGTATGAGTCGGCGGAGGGCGAGGAGCGCACGGCGGCGTTCGCGGCGGTCGAGACAGCTCAAGCCGCGGAGGCGCACGCGTTCGCGGCATTACATGGGCTACCCACACCGACGCCAGGGCCGCCGACGGCCACGCCGACCGCTACGCCAACACCGCAGCCAACTGCCACGCCGACCCCGCGGCCAATATCTACGCCCACGCCACGGCCGACCGCCACGCCCACACCGCGGCCGACGTCTACGCCAACACCACGGCCAACTGCCACGCCCGCCCCTACGCTCCGCTCCTACAAGGAGTACATGGTCGAGCTCATCAACGAAGCGAGGGCTGCGGCGAGTGTCCCTGCCGTGACGCTGGGCGACAACCGCGCCCCACAGATACACGCCGAGTCCTCTATAACGGACTGTTTCGGCGCGCATTGGGGCCTCGACGGGCTCAAGCCGTACATGCGCTACAGCTTGGCGGGCGGCTACCAGTCGAACGGTGAGAATGGCTTGGGTTTCGACTACTGCCCGTCTAACGTTAGGCCCCTTACAAACATCGAGCAGGTCGTGCGAGACGCGATGGAGGGGTGGATGGGAAGCCCGGGACATCGCCGCAACATTCTTGATCCCTGGCACCGGAAGGTTAGCATCGGCTTGGCTTGGAATCGCCACTACTACGCCGCCTACCAGCACTTCGAGGGGGACTACGTCGAATACGACCGGCTTCCGACGATTGACGCGAACGGGGTACTCAGCCTGTCGGGACGCGTGAAGAATGGAGCGCGGTTCCGGGACAGCGAAGACTTGTCCGTAGTTGTCAACTACGATCCTCCCCCGCACGAACTCACTAGAGGGCAGATTGCGCGAACATACTGCTACGACCGCGGGGTGCGCGTAGCCTCCTTGCGCTACCCGCTAAGCGGCGACTGGTCCTGGACGGAAGACTCCTATGTGGTCACGGCTTCGAGGACTTGCCCCGATCCGTATGACATTCCGCCGAGTGCACCACCGCCCACTTCCTTCGCTGAGCAATCGCGTTTCCACCTAGAAGCCGTACGTGAGAGTCTGTCGGTGCAGAGCACATCCATCACGGTTCCCTGGATCACCGCTGAGACGTGGAACGTCACGGGGGACTCCTTCTCAGTCACGGTCGACTTGAGTGACGTAATCGATGAACACGGCCCCGGGGTCTATTCGATTATTGTCTGGGGAACCATCGGCGGCGAGAAGGTCGTGATCTCGGAATACTCGATGTTCTATCAAGTGACGCCGCCGGACACGTACAGCGCCGCCAGCTAGGGTCGCAATTCCAGGGCGCGAGCGCACTGCGCAGGGCGTAGACTTGGCGGGAGGCAGGCCCGCACGCTCCGTGTCACGGCGGCGAGCGCCGGTCATTCAAATGCCCCCCGCGCCGCCCTAAGCGCTAGCGTTAGCCACCATGGCGCCCAAGCGAGACTATTACGAAGTCCTCGGTGTAGGCCCGAGCGCCAATCGGCAGGAGATTCGGCGGGCTTACCGTAAGAAGGCGTTCGACAACCATCCCGACCGGAACAAGTCGCCCGGCGCTGAGGATCGGCTCAAGGAGGTCAACGAGGCCTACGAGGTCCTCATCGACGACGGCAAGCGCGCTCAGTGTGACCTGCGCTCCATCTTGAACCAAGGCCCGGGGGTCTATACCGTGCTGGTCTGGGGAAGCGTCGACGGTGAGGAAGACGTGCTCATTTCGACGTACTCGATGTTCTACCAGGTGACGCCGCCGGAGACCTACGGCTAGCCAAAGCAAGTCAAGCCCTCACGCCCCATTCGAACCCCGCCGCGACGGCAGGGCGTACACTTGGATGGGTGAGGATTTCCCTGCGCACCGCCCGCGGGCGGTAGCCAATCTATGAGCGACGAACGAGAAGCCTACGGCGACGGGTCGCCGCCCGAGCGTCCGTCGCCCGGCTCCTTCAGGGGCTGGGCGATATGCCGCTTTTGCGGACACTCCGGCTACGGCGTCCACGTGTCCCCCGAGCCGCGGGGCAGCGCGCCATATACGGTGTGTCCGTGGTGCTCGCAGCCGTTGACCGCCACGATCCATGCCGCCGGGCGCGCGGGTCAGACCGCAGTCTTCAACGTGGTCTGCGACACCCACGGTTTTCTCAAGGGTCGCGTCCTCCTTGCTGAGGCCGCGCGCCTGGCTCGCTGCCCAGCATGCGAGAAGCGCATGTTGGCCGAGCGCGAGGAACGGGAGCCCCGCAGTCGTCAAGAGCAGCCTCCCCAAAGGCCACGCGAGGCGCCCCCGAGTCCGCCGAGAGCGGAGCGCCCCGCGGAGAGGCCGCCGGCAGCGCCGCCAAGCCCGCCGAGGCAAACCGAGTTGCCTCTGGAGAGGCCACCGGCGTTGCCACCGAGGCAGGAACAGGTGCCTCCGGAAAGCCCGCCTGGGGTACCGCCGAGCTCGCCGGGGGCGGGGGGGCCTCCAGAAGGGCCGGGAGGGACGCCGCCCAGTCCACCGCCCCCAGGAGGCCCACCGAGGACGCCCAACGCCGGCGACCTGCCGCGCGCCGCTTGGCCGCTTGTCGCGGTCGTGGCGCTGCTGGCCGTCATCGGCGTGATCGTATACCTGGCATTCTCTGGGCAGGACGACGCTCCGCCGCCCGTGGTCATTATTGCGACCGCGACGCCGACGCCCACGTCGGCGCCGACACCGACGCCGGCGCCGACCGACTTGGGACCGACCCCGGCTCCGAGCCCCATCCCCACAGTTGCGGCGATGCCCACGTCGGCGCCCGCGCCCACCGCGACGCCGACGGTGACGGCCTCTGAGGCGTGGCAGGCGGCGGAGAAGGCGGTGAGGGAGGCACTCGCTGCCTACGAGGCGGCGGAGGGCGAGGAGCGTGCGGCGGCGCTCGTGGCGTACGAGGCCGCCATCACTGCCGAGGCGCATGCCTTCGCGGTGTGGCAAGGGCTGCCGACGCCGACGCCGCGACCGCTACCGTCGCCCACCGCCGGCCCGGCGGCGACTGGCACGCCCACGCCGACCGCCATACCGCGCCCCACTTCCTCGCCGCCGCGAACCCCCAGCGTCGCGACGCCCACGCCGACGCCGCCGGGGCCAACCGCCACGGCAGGGCCGGAGCCACCCTACGCCGCGGTGTGGATAGGCCTGGAAAACAGCGTGTGGCTCCAGGAGAACCACCCCGCGTTGGCGTCGGCGATCACGTCGCTTCGGTGGGTCGCCGACGGCATCGACGGTCCTGAACGGGAAGGCGTACAAGGGCTGGTGAACCTCGCGACGTTCTACCGGCCGGTATTTGGCGCCGTCATAGGCAGGCCATGGGTAGGCGACGGCCTCAATGAGTCGGAGACCGAAGTCGTTCAGGGCCTCCGTTGGGTCGCCTATGGAGACCAAGCCGCGGCCTTACGACTCCTCGACATGCCCTTCCTGGAGGTTATCGGGCCCGCAGACGCCGATGCGGTGGACTCCCTGCGCCTTCTGGCGTATTGGAGGCGTGGAGACTTCCAGAGGATACTGTCGCACCCGACGCTGAGCGACGGAATCTCGGACTTCTGGGCGCAGATCGTTGCGGTGCTGAATGACGTGAGCCAGACCAACCCCCCACTGATCGACGTCCTGCTGGACCCAGGCCAGGTCGATGTCGAGCAGCGCACGGTCTCTCTGCCCTTAGCAGGCAACGTGGAGCTGGCCATCATTCGCACCGGCCCGGGCGCGTCGCGCAGCATGGATTTGCTGGAGCAAGCCGTGCGCCGCGCCGAGACGTTCATGGCCGAACCGTTCCCCAGGCGCCACGTGACGTTGCTCTTTGAGGAGACGGTCTCCGATTCCGAGCGCGGAGCCTACTTCGGTTCCCACATCGCGGTCCGTCCCGAGTATGACGTCGGCGACGAAGACCCCGAGGCGAATGCCGCCCGTCGGGTCATCGCACGTCAGGCGACCCGCTATTACTGGAATGGCAACCGCGATTGGGTCGACGAGGGGGCGTCGGACTTCATGGCTTCCATCGCCGAGAACGACCGCACCGGCCAGCCGGTAGACCCCGTCAACCCTCCTTGCGCCCATGTCCAGACTATCGCCGCGCTGGAACGGCTGAACGCGGGGCGGGGCTACGACGCCTTCGACTGCGCCGATGCGCTGGGTGAGCGATTGTTCCTCGACCTGTATCTCACGTTGGGAGACGGCGCGTTCCGGCAAGGCTTCCGGAACCTGTACTTGCTCTCGGAGATCGAGGACGTCAATGGCGAAAAGGTGTCGGTGGGGATTGACGAGCTCAGGGTGGTCTTCCAGTCCTACGCTGCCGCTATCGCAAACATCACCGCCCGTTGGTACGACGGGATCGTTCCCCACGACGAAAGCCGTCTCGACCCCAGTCCGGTCGACGCCAGGCTGACCGGGATCAACGGCGGGCTCGACCGGGCGTTCGTCTCGCCCACCGAGGATGGGGCGCCGGTGTCCAGCTTCTCCGCCGCGGAGGTGAACGACCTGCTGTGGCTCACCCTCGAGTACTCCTACCGAGTCTTGGGTGGCCCGCACGAAACGCGCCTGGAGGTCGTGGAACGCTTTGAGGACGGCTTCGCCATCCGCCGCCAGAGCGTGACGCTGACCGCCGAGGAGCAGTTCATCGGCGAGGCTACACGGCTTCGGGTCGGCGTGGAGCCCGCGGAGCCGTGGGCGCCGGGCCGCTACTGGGTGTACGTCTACGAGAACGGGCGCAAGGTGGCGGAGGTCGAGTACGAGGTTGTCCCTTAGGCGAAGGGCGTTAGGGCAGTGTCGTCACGGCTAGAGCGCCGGTAGATCGTAGGCGTGGATGGGATGGATGGTCTCGAAGGGGGCGGCGAGGACGGCTTCGAGGGGCCAGTTGGGGTCGGAGCCGCGTCCCGCGGCGCGCCAGTCGGGGATGCGCCGCGCGACCTCGCCCATGACGTCGACGGGGTCGCCGTCGAGGTAGTAGAGCCAGACGTGGCGGCGGACGGCGCCGCCGAGCGGGGCCGCGATGCCGGCGTCAGGTATCGACGCGGCGGGCTGTCCTTCGTTGCGGAACCAGTAACAGCCGGCGACGCCGGGGACGGTGAGCATGTCGGGGACGTGTATCTCGTCGTGCCAGCGGGAGATCTCTTCGTCGAACGACGCGTCGCGCAGGTGCTTGATCGTGCAGAACACGCCGGTGTGGGGACGCCAGGGCAGCCCTTCGGGGGAGACGACGACACGGTCCGCCGTGTACGCCTGCATGAACTTGTGGTGGCCGAAGGTGACGATTGACCGGTTGGGGAAGGAGCGTCCCTCCGCCGCCGTCCGGCGCGACAGCGCGGAGAAGTCCTCGATGGCGCGGTCGACGGGGTCGCGCATCATGTAGTGCCCCAGGTACTGCTTCGATGCCAAGGCAGGATGCGCCCCGCGCCGCGCCGCGGCCATCCGATTGGTGGCGGCCCAGCGTGCGGCGTAGACCACGCCGTCGAGGGCGAGGTTCTCCGCTTGGTGGTCGCTGGCGTGCCACCAGTTGTAGTCCACGTGCTTTGAGGGGTCCGTGATCTGGGTCAACGCGAAGAACCCCGAAGTCGCCTTGTTCATGTCTCTGCCTCCTGTGTCTTGGCCAGCCTGTTGGGGCGCCGCGTCAGTGAGAGCAGCGCGGCCACGCCCGACATCGCCGCGCCGAAATAGTAGACGCGTTGCATGCCGGTGACAAAGCCGTCGATGAGCTGCGGGCTCGGCTCCCGCGCCTCGTCGCGGAGTGCGCCAATGTCAGCCTCCACTCCGAGCGCGGCGATGGCCACTGAGACGACCAGCGTCGCGACCGCGATGCCGTAGACCTGCCCCGTGGACCGCATGAGGGCGAGGAAACCCGCGACGAGTCCGTAACGCTCCGGCTCGACCGAGCTCACCACGGAGCTGTTGTTAGCCGGCGCGAACATTCCCATCCCCAAGCTCACACCCGTAAGGGGCAGGATGATCTCGATCAAGCCGGAGTCGGTGCCGAGGCGCGTCATGGTTAGCAGGTTGAGCGACACGAGCGTCATCCCGCCCGCCGCCAGGATGCGGCCGTCGACCCTGTCGGCAAGCCTGCCGAAGAACGCGCCCGAGACCGCGAGCATCAACGCTTGCGGGGCCAGGATGAGACCCGTCCGCCCCGGTCCGTTACCGAGGATTCCTTGGATGTAGAAGGTGACGATGAAGGAGTTGGACACGATCGCGGAGAAGGCGAGAAAGCTGGCGAAGCTGCCCAAGGCAAAGGCGCGGCGCTTGAACAGCCGCAGGTCGATCATGGGGTCGGCGGTCCGGCTCTCGTGGAAGATGAAGACCGCGAAGGCGGTCGCCGCGAGGACGGCGGCGGCCACGATGGGGGGCGATGTCCACCCGGCGGCGTTTCCGCGCGACATGAAGAAGACCGTGGACACAAGCAGGACGGCGGAGGAGGCCATGCCAACCCAGTCGAGCCTGCCCCCGGGCCGCTCGTCATCGCGGTCTTCGGCGAGGACGTAGTGCGCGAGGAGCAGCCCAACCGGCCCCACCACGCCATTCATGAAGAAGGCGGCTCGCCAGCCCAAGAGGTCAATGAGGCCGCCGCCGATGACCGGTCCGGCCACGATGCCGAGACCCACCGTCGTTACTACGACGCCAAGCACCTTGCCCCGCTCGTTCTCGGGAAATATCGACACGGCGATGGCGATGCCCGTGGCCTGGACCGCCGCCGTGCCCAGAGCCTGAAGGGCGCGCGCTCCCAACAGCCAGCCGACGTCCTGCGCCGCCCCCGCGAGCACCGAGCCGGTCACGAACACCAGGAATCCCGCGACGTAGATCCGTTTGCGCCCCAGCAGGTCGGCGGCGCGCCCCATCGGCAGCAAGGTCGCCGCGAGGACTAGCAGGTAGACGGAGACGAGCCACTGGATGGTCGAGAGGTCTGTCTTGAAGTGCGTGCTGATCGACGGGAGCGAGATGTTCACCGCGCCCACGTCGAGGGCCGTCATGAAGACGCCCACCACAATGGGGGCCATGACGATCCACTTGCGGTCGGTGGTGGATGGCTCCGGGGGCGTGCTCATAGCTCGGAGTGAGGGGAAAAGAGGTGGGGCGACGCGCGGCGGGGGAGGAGAATAGCACGCTGGCTCGGACTCCGCCCCGCGCCCAAAGATTGAAGTAATATTAAAATTGGTTTAGAATTATGTTCTGGCTTTGCGTAGTGGTCGAGGAGGCGCCGGGTGTCCTATTCATCGCAA
Source organism: Dehalococcoidia bacterium (assembly GCA_965261455.1). Lineage (GTDB taxonomy): Bacteria > Chloroflexota > Dehalococcoidia > SHYB01 > SHYB01 > DAOUKH01. The sequence goes on from OZ253453.1 coordinate 2,717,657, forward strand.
GTCCCTCAGCTAGCCAACCAAGTCGATGCCGCCATCGTTCGGCTGCCGCTGCTTCTGGTCCAGCTCCTGGCGAGTCTCGTCCGCATCCCTCTGCTCGCGGCGCAGTTGGCGGTGGGCCTCCTCGCCATGCCGCTCATCGCCGTCCAGTTGCTTGCCGAGGTCATTGAGCAGTTCCCGGCGCGGGTCGAGGACTACGCCCGCGAAAGAATCGCCGAAGACCGCGAGAGGGCGAAGAGCTTCGACCGTAATCAGGGCCAGGTCCTGGACCAACGCATGGCGGCGGAACAGGACGAGCCGCCGGAGCCCCGCCTCCGTGCCAGGCCTGAGGAAGGCCGCTGGGAGGCGTTCGCCGCCCAGAACGCGACGCACGGCCCCCGCACCGCGGCGTAGGTCCCGCCTAGCCCTTCCCTAGACGAGGCCCCGTGCCTTTAGGGCTTAGGGCGTCGGGGCCTTATCGCAACCAAGCCCCTTGCGCAGGCGACCCCGCGCGCGCGTTTCAGCGCCACGAGCCCCGTGGTATGCTACCCGCCGCGTCTGGGGCGGCTCGTTGACGTGCCCCCGACCCGGAGTCATCGTCTTTCATCCTTGGAGACAAACGCGCCGTGATGAAGTCGGGTTTCCCTCTGTCCGCGGCCTGAATAATGCTTAGCTTCGCTGTGACTTAAGGAGGCCTCAGGGTGACTACCTCGGCAACCGCTCGGGAAGAGTTCGTGGACGTGGCCGGATCGCGGCTCCACGTCGCCATCGCGGGATCGGGCGAACCCATCGTCGTGCTGCACCAGGACATCGGCAGCCCGGGCATCGACGATCCGCTCGTCCAAGCGCTGGCCCGGACCAACACGGTCTATCTGCCTACGCACCCCGGGTTCGATAAGCAGGATGTGCCCGAATGGGCGCGCCACCCGCGCGACCTCGCGGTGATGCACCTCTGGGCGCTCCGTGATCTGGGGCTCACCTCGATTACCCTGTGCGGGCTGGGGTTCGGCGGCTGGGTCGCCGCCGAGATGGCCACCATGGCCCATCAAGTCGTCGGCAAGCTCGTGCTCGTCGGCGCGGCCGGCATCCAGCCCCCCGAGGGCGATGAGATCACGGACCAGTTTGTCTACAGCGCGACGGAGTACATCGGGGCGGGCTTCGCCGACCAGTCCCACTTCGGCCGGCTCTTCGGCGAGAACCCGGATATCGACCAACTGGAGATCTGGGAGATCAACCGTGAGATGACGACCCGCGTCGCATGGAAGCCGTACATGTTCAGCCTGCCTTTGGTCCGGCTCGTGGGCGGCGTCAGGGCGGCGACTCTGCTGGTGTGGGGCGACGACGACCGCATCGTTCCACTGAGCGCGGGGAGGCGCTACCAGAGCCTCATCCCGGGGTCGCGCCTGGAGATCATCCCCGGCTGCGGACACTTCGTTGAGTTCGAGAAGCCCGCCGAGCTCGCCAAGCTCGTGGCCGGCCTCTAACGGCCGCGGAGACGGAGTGGCTTAGATACGTCCTGATACGGAGGAAGTGTTCCGATGCAACTGATCTACTTCACTGAGCAGCCGATGTCGGCGTATCCCAAGGAGGCCGGCGACAAGCTGGGCTACACCGCGACGTTCTTCCCCAACAAGTACTTCGACCCGGTGGCGGGCGCGCGGCTCTACCAGGAGCGCCTCGAAGAGTACGTCTACGCCGAGGAAGTGGGCGTGGACGGCATTATGCTCAACGAGCATCACAACGCCCCCTTCACCATGCAGGCCAAGATCAACATCTTCGGCGCCGTCCTCGCCGCGGCCACCAAGCGCGTCAAGATCATCCTGCACGGCAACCCCTTGCCCATCATCGACAACCCGGTGCGCATCGCCGAGGAGGTGGCGCAACTCGACATGATCTCGGGCGGGCGCATCATCGCCGGCATCCTCCGCGGCGCGGGCCAGGAGTACGTCGCCACCAACGCCAACCCCGTCTTCACGCGCGAGCGCTTCGAGGAGGCCCACGACCTCATCGTCAAGACTTGGACCGAGTCCGGCCCCTTCCGTTGGGAGAAGGACCATTATCAGTTCCGCTGCGTGAATCCCTGGGCGCTTCCCCTCCAGAAGCCCTTCCCCCGCATCTGGTGCCCCGGCGTGGTGAGCAAGGAAAGCATCGTCTGGGCGGCTCGCCACCGCTATCCCTACATCGCGCTGAACCCGACGCTGGAGGACGCGGCTCGCATCTGGGACCTCTACGACGGGAACGCCAAGGAGGTCGGGTACGAAGGCGGCTCGCCGTACCGCGGCTACCTGATTCGCTGCCACGTCCAGGACTCAGCGGAGAAGGCGTTGGAGAACGCGCGGCAGTTCATGTGGATGCAGGGCGAGTTCCTCGGCTTGGGCCATCCCGTGTGGGGCAGCCCCTCCGGCTACGGCTCGCCGACGACTCGAAAGCAGCGCCTCGGCGTGGGCCGGCGCAAGATCGCCTCGTTCGAGGAACAACTCGCGAGCAACATGATCGTCGCCGGCAACCCCGACATGGTGATCAAGCAGCTTCGCACGATCCTCGAGAGCACACGCGCCTCGATCCTCTGCCTTTGGGGCAACGACGGCCGGGTCGACCACGAGAACTCGATGAGTTGCATCAAGGCGCTGGGCGAGGAGGTCATGCCCGCGCTGCGGGATATCGGTAAGGAGCTCGGCATCGAGGACCCGTTCGAGGCCAACACCCCGGTCTCTCTCAACCACGGGCCCAGCTATATCCCGACCAAGGAAGGGGAGCTCGTCGCCCCCTTCTAGGACACCACCTGCCGCGTTACACTCAAGGTATGACCGAACGCGAAGCCCACGAGCGCGGCCACCCGCCGGCCTGCACCTGCGTCGCTTGCAGCGCCGCTAGAGTGCAGAAGGTTCAACGCGGCAGCCTGCTCGATCGGCTGCTCCGGGCGCTGCGCCTCAAACGCTAAGCGCCGGGCCGCCCACGCTGCCCCGTGGTGTAGTGGTAACACAGAGGACTTTGGATCCTTGGACCCAGGTTCGAATCCTGGCGGGGCAGCCAGGGGCGGAGAGGTCGCCTTAGTTGCAGCAGACAAGAAGGCCCGGTGGTACATCCGGCTTGTCGCGAACGGCATCAGTGGTACGGTCGGCTTGCCGCACTCCTGACTTCGGGGCAGAATAGGGCCTCCATCAAGCCTCCCCAGCGCCGGAGTAGACCCGATGATCGTCGACGTCCACCGCCACATGTGGTCTGTACTCGAGCGGCACCACGACACGTTCAGCGGTATGGAGATACCCGGCCGCGCGAGGGCGGAGCGGCCCGACTTCGACTGGGAGCAAACGACGCGTGAAATCGTCGAGGAGATGGATGACGCCGGCGTCGACAAGACGGTGCTGTTCGTGGCCGACTTTGCGGCGCGGCTAGGCGATCCGCCGTTTCCCATCAATCAGGAGAACCGGCTGATTGTCGATGCACACGAGTTGTATCCGGAGCGGATCATCCCGTTCTATGGGATCGATCCCCGCCGGCCCGGGGCCGCCGACCTGTTCGAGAAAGCGATCAGGGAATGGAACGTCAAGGGCATCAAGCTGCACCCCTCGGTAGGCTATTTCCCCAATGAGCGATCGTGTTACTCGATCTATGAGCTCTGCGCGGCCTTCGGGCTTCCGGTGATCTTCCACGCAGGGCCATGCTCGTATCCTCACCTCTACAGCCGTCACACGCACCCCATGGAGTTTGACCAGATGGCGACTGACTTCCCCAACATGCGCATCATCATCGCCCATGCCGCCGGCGATTGGTGGCAAGAGGCGCTGACGGTGTTCTACGGTCGGCCGAACGTCGTGGTGGACCTTTCGGCGTGGCAGATCAGGATACGCGACGACCCCAGCACTGCGCTTCACGCCCTTGGCAAGATGCGCGATGTCATCGGGATGCAGCGAATACTGTTCGGTACGGACTTCCCGGTCTTCCGGCCGATGCTGTCGCTGAAGGAGACGGTGGGCATGTTTCGGGACCTGCCCGCTCTCGGCGCTGAGTACGGAGTCGATTTCGACGACACAGAGGTCGATGGCTTGCTTGGGGGGAACGCGCAACAGTTCCTGAAGCTGACCTCCTGATAGCGTCACGCGCCCTTACCGTGGACGAGCTTGCAACGACGCTGAACCGCCTATGCGACGAGCAGCCGTTCCACACCGGCTGGTTCGTCAAGAGCATGGCGTCGGGCTGGTCGGCCAGCCGCCACGGCGACGTTGTGGTCCCGTCCGCGAGCACCCGCAAGGTCGCGATCATGACGGCGACGTTCGCAGCGGCGAGAGCAGGGCGCCTCTCCCTCGATCAAGCGGTGGAGATTGACGCCGAGCATCAGAAGACAGACTGGGGCTGCTTTCAATTCCTCAAGCCGGGCTTTTCCATCAGCCTCCGGGACGCCGTCATCCTGATGATCATCATCAGCGACAACACCTGCACGGGCATCGTGGCGGACCTGGTGGGGCTGGACGCCGTAAGCGCCTTGTGCAAGTCCATCGGCATGACGAACACCGAGCACCGGCACGGCGTCCCGACGCCTGGCCTCGGCCAGTACCGTCCGATAGAAGCCGTCAATACAACCACGCCCAACGACATGGGGCTGCTGCTCGAACGCTTGATCCAGGGATCAACCGACGCCCGGACCGCCCGCGCGCTGGGATGCACGCCGGGCGATTGCGAGGACGCCTTGCAAATCATGAGTTGGCAGCGCCTGCGCGACCGTCTGCCCTCTCAACTGCCGTACCGGACGAAAATCGCGCACAAGACCGGAACCAGCACGAGCCTGCGTAACTTCAACGACGTGGGGATCGTCTACTTGGACGACGAACCATTGTTCATCCTGACGGCCTATACCGACGACGTGCCGGTGGATCTGCCGAACGGCGTCCCTGGACACACGGCGGCGATGCGCCTCATCGGCAGTCTGAGCCGTGCTTGCTACGACGCGCTGAAGCCCGCGGGAGCCAAAGCGTAGGCCGTCAGTTCGAAGGCCCTTTTCAGGGCCACACGGGGAGCCAGGTTGCGGTCCAGTGCGGCTGCACCTGGATTACGAAGTCCTGGGGCAGGTGATCCCCGGCATCCCGCACTCTCACGTGCGTCTCGTCAACCTGTTCGAACCAGTCGTCGGCGGATTTCGGGAACGTCGCTGGGTCGGCGTCGCTTTCGTAGACCGTTAGGAACTCTGTCGCTTCGCCCGGCGGCTGATCGGCTCGTTGAAACCGGTAGGCCGTATGGTAGGAGCCGGCGCGCAGGGCCTGGCTAAGGTGCACGTCCTCGTGCCACCGCGCAAAGGCCGCGGCGTGTTCCTTAGCACAGCTCATCTGGACGGTCGTGATCAGGGTTACGGGCCTTTGGCCCGGGGGCGCGACCGGCCCTATGGAAGCATAGGGGCGAGACCACGCGCGCTCGAATACGGGCCAAAGGCGCCCACGCTCCACTAGCTCTTCCGTCTCTCGATCGGCCCGCCGCAAACTGTCCGTGAGGTCCGTGTAGTCGGACTCCCAGATTGCGAGAAACCGCTCGGGCCTGTCTTCGACGGCCTTATACCGGTACACCCGATCAAAAATGCCCCAGCCCAGGCCGTCGGGGATGTGGACATAGTTGTACCAATAGTTGAACTCCGCCTCCTTACCAGGAAGCGGGTTGGTGAGGACGATGTAGATGCTGCGTGGATGCTTCCCTTGCACGGCGAGATCCTGCGTCAGCGTAGATACCGGTCGAACCAGGCCTTGGTGTGGACCGCGAAGTCGCTCTTGTCCATGGTCTGAATGTCAGGGTAGACATGGATTGACTTGATCGGCGGGATGCGCTCGAAGACCGGCATCGACGTGGCGTAGGGATGATAGTCGTCGCGCAAAGCGACGCCGACGGCGGTCGGACACGTGATGGCATCGACCAGGTTCATGGGGTCGAAGAACTCCAGGTTCGCCAGAACCCCTTCCTTGCGGTCGGGGTGCCTTTCGAGGTACACGCGGAGTTCGTCATAGGGGAAGAAGGTCCGTTCCGCCGCGACTGGGAAGTTGCACGGCCAGGGCATCTCGGCGACGGCGGCCCCGATCCGCCGGTCGAGTGAAGCCGTCGCGAGGGTCATTCCTCCGCCCTGGCTGGAGCCTAGGACTCCGACGCGTTGGGCGTTGATCTCCGGGCGTCCGAACAGGAAGTCCAGGCCGCGAATGCAGTCCATGAACCCGCCACGGTAATAGTAGGCCTCTTTGTCTTCCAACTGATAGGTGAGCGCCGTCGAGCCTTCCGGAATGGTCCATTCCTCCCGGCTCTCGCCCTGCCCTCTCGGATAGAGCGTCAGCGTTGCGTACCCGTACCGCACCAGATGCAAGGGCAGCACCATCACGCCGATATAGCCGGGGATGACCATGACGGCCGGCCAGCCGCCGGAGGGGGCGTCGCCGGTAGGCACGGTGTACCACGCACGAATCGGGACACCGCCGAGGCTGGTCAGGGTGACGCGATGGTTGACCAGCGTCTTGGCGTTACCCTCCAGGATGTAGCCGGTCTGCTCCACGGGCTCAACGACTTCGGCCATGGGAGTGGCGGCTAGCTCCGCAAGCGTGCGGTCCCAGAACTGGCGGATGTCGTCTGTCACAACGTAGTCCGGTGGCCTACGGCTTCTTGGTGGTCATCGACCACGGGCGCGCGGCCTCGCCCGGTGTATAGAGCCCGATGGAGTTGGCGTACTTCTCGAGCTCCTCGGGAGCCATGTACTTCTCCTCAAGCTCCCGTACCTTAGGGAATCCCGCGAGGTCGAAGCGGTGGGGCGGCTCGGGATACTTCCAGGAGTGATCCTCCTCCCACGACTCCCACTCGCGCAGAGCGTCGAGACCGCGGTCCTTGAAGTCGTGGAGGAACTCCCAGTTGATCCGATACGTCATCCGGCGGGCGAGGCCCGGATAGAAGGCGCAGGAGATGCCCAGCCCCTCCATTTCGTCGTGGGGCGGGGGGTCAGGCAGCGCCAAGAGCGTGAACATGATCGGCGGGCCGACCTCCGCGATGGCCTCCTTGACCTCGTCCATGCTCTGTAGGCCCTCGACATAGGCAATGTCGGCGCCGGCCTTCCGGTACGCATTCGCCCTGGCTAGGGCGTCTTCCAGGCTCCCGCCCACGGCGCCGCGGGCATCGGTCCTCGCGATGATGATGAAGTCCTCGTCGAGCTCGTTGCGGGCGTCGACGGCGGCGCGGTACTTGCCGACGGCCTCGTCGATCGGTATTACCTGCTTCCCGGCGACGAAGCCGCACCGCTTGGGCGCGACCTGGTCCTCGATGTGGACTCCGGCGACCCCGGCTCGGATGAAGGCGTGGACGGTGCGGCGTACGTTGACGGCGTTGCCGTAGCCGGTGTCGGCGTCGGAGACCAACGGGATATCGACGGCTTGGGCCATGTACCCGGCATTCATCACCATTTCGCTGCCGGAGAGAAGGCCGGCGTCGGGGAGGCCCGCCAGCGTGCCTGACGTGCCCGCGCCCGACATATAACAGGCCTCGTAGCCTATCCACTGGACCAATTGGGCTTCGAAGGCGTTGGTGCAGCCCGGGAGCACAAAGATCTCCGGACGTTCGAATAGCTGCCGCAACCGAGTTGTTTGCTTCACGACATCACCGCCTCGACCGCCCCTGTCTGCGGGAGCCTAGCCGAAGTCCTCTTCAATTGCTTTGACCGCGGCTTCGAGCGCTGTGATCATGGCGTCGAGCTCACCGTCGGTCACGTTCAACGGCGGCGCGAGGACCAAGACCATTTTGCCTTCGTATTCGTAGGCGGCGAGCATGACGCCAAGATTCTTGCCCACGGCGGCGACCTTCTTGGCGATTTTCGCCAACTGCGGCGCGGGCCAGACCTCTTTGGTCTCCTTGTCGCTCACTAGTTCGAGGCCGAAGAGCATCCCGTGCGAGCGAAGGTCACCGATGACCGGGCTGTTGGCCGCCAGAGGCTCCAACCGGCGCGTAATCTCTGCGTTCCGCGACGCGACGATTTCGAGCAGGCCCGTTTCCTCAATGAATTGAATAGTGGCCAGCCCCGCGGCGCATGAGACGGCCATGCCGCCGTAGGTGTAGCCATGCTGCAGATAGCGTTCCGTCGCGCCGAAGAAGGTGCTCGCGATCTCCTCCTTCACATGCGTCGCCGAAAGCGGTGCGTGCCCCGCCGTTATTCCCTTGGCCATCGTGACGATATCCGGCACGTAGTCGTATTTTTCGCACTCGAGCCAGGCCCCGGCCCGGCCGATGCCGGTGACGACCTCGTCCACGATGAGCAGCACGTCGTATTCATCGCAAATCTCGCGGATTCGCGGCATGTAGCTCTTGGGCGGCGGTATGACGCCCCGAGCGGTGATTGTCTGCTCGCCGATGTAACAGGCTACCGTCGACGGGTCCTCCAGCTCGATAAGCTCCCGCAGCTCGTTCGCGTACCTCTCCGCCGACGCCTCGTAGTCGTCGGCGTACCTATTGCGATAGCTGTAGGGCGGATTGATGTGATAGAAACCGCCAGGCAGCGGCTCGAAGTACTTTCGTCTGGGAGTAACCGCGCCCGCGGCGAGGGTGGCGAGGCTCATCCCATGGTAGTTGTACTTGCGGCCGATGACCTTGTACTTGCTCCCGTTCCCCATCATCTTGTGGTATTGCCGCGCCATCTTGATGGCGGTTTCGTTCGCGTCCGTACCGTTGCAGGCGAACATTGTGTACTGGAGCGAGCCCGGGGACAGCGACGCGAGCTTTTCCGCCAAACGCACCTGAGAGACGGGAGCGGGCCAACCGCTCGGGTTTTGCACGAGATTCGACATCTCCCGGATCATCGCTTCAACGACGACGGGATGGTTGAAGCCTAGCGTCGAGGCGAAGGCGGAAGAGGTGGCATCAAGGTACTGACCGCCGTCTATGTCGGTAACCATCGAACCTCGCCCCGAGACGATGATCGAGGCGGCGGAGTCGAAGAACGAAGGGTCCTTCCCAAACGTCGGCCACAGATGTGCCTTGGCGGTTTCTCTCAGGTTGGCGGCGTCCGGTTCCGGCATGCAAAACACCTGTGGCTGGGGTGGGCGCATCCTAGGCGCGAGTCGGAACCCCTGTCAAGAAAAGAGCCTGTGGCCCTACAGAAGAAGAAACCTGTTATCGTTGCAGCCCAACGGCTGATGGTTCACCGGCTATGGCAATTCTAGAAATACAGGACCTCAAGACCTATATCTACCTTGAGGAGGGCGTGCTCAAGGCCGTCGATGGGGTCAACCTCGTGGTCAATGAGGGCGAGATCGTGGGTCTGGTGGGTGAGTCGGGCTGCGGCAAGTCCATGATGGCCCTCTCCATCGTGCGGCTGCCGCCCAGGGAGGCGGAGACCATAGCAGGCAAAGTCCTGTTCGAGGGCGAGGACCTGCTGGCCCTGAACGACGAAGAACTCGATCGGATACGCGGCCGCAAGATTTCGATGGTATTCCAGGACCCGCTCACCTATCTGAATCCCGTCATGAAGATCAAGGCCCAGGTGGCGGAGCCGCTCACGTTGCACAAAGGGCTCTCCAAGGCCGAGGCCGAAGCCCAGTCAATCGACATCCTCCGGGCGATGGGGCTGGGAGATGCAGCCAACGTCGCGGAAAGCTATCCGCATGAACTGAGCGGCGGGATGAAGCAACGTGTGCTGATGGGTATGGCGCTCGGATGCGATCCGTCCATATTGATCGCCGACGAGCCATTCACCGCCGTCGACGTGTCCATACAAGACCAGCTCATCGAGCTCCTGAAGCGCTTGCAGCGCGAGCGGCAATTCTCCTGCCTCCTGATCACCCACGACTTGGGCGTGGCCGCGGAGGTCTGCGATCGAATCTACGTCATGTACGCGGGCGAGATCGTGGAGACCGGGGACATCTACACGATTTTCGACGACCCGAAGCATCCCTATACGCAGGGGTTGATCAACTCGGCCAAGGTGGCCCGGTCCGAATCAGATGACTTGCCGTTCATCCCGGGCGAGGTCCCCTCGATGCTCGAACCTCCCCGGGGCTGCCGCTTTCATCCCCGGTGCGAACGGGCGATGGACCGCTGCCGCGAGCAGGCGCCGCCCCGGACCGATCTTCAAGACAGGCAATACGTGAATTGCTGGCTCTATGAATGACGGGCCGGACGGCAGCGTTCTCTTGCGTGTCCGGGACGTGCGTAAGCACTTCCGCCAACTCTCTCTGCGCGGCGAGCGGGTAAGCCGCGCCGTCGACGGCGTCAGCCTGGATATTCAGGATGGCGAGATCTTGGGTGTGGCCGGGGAGAGCGGTTGTGGCAAGAGTACGCTCTCCCGCTTGATTTGCGGCCTGGCGAACCCTACCTCGGGGGAGATCGAGTTCAGGGGCCGCGACATCCGCGGCCTGTCGGGCCGGGACAAGAAGGAGTTCCGCCGGCAGGTCCAGATGGTCTTCCAGGACCCCGAAGGATCCTTGAATCCACGACGCCGGATTGGGTCGGTGCTGCAGCAACCCTTTCAAGTGCACAAGCTCGGGAGCCCTCAACAGCAGCGGCGGCAGGTATTGGCGCTCTTGGAGCGCGTCAAGCTCACGCCGCCGGAGTACTACGCGAGCAAGTTTCCATACGAGCTCAGCGGGGGCTCAAAGCAGCGCGTCGCAATCGCGCGGGCTCTGGCGCTTGAGCCGAGCCTCGTGCTCGCCGACGAGCCCGTCGCCTCGCTCGATATGTCGATCCGCGGGGCGATTCTCATGCTCCTGCGGGAGCTCAACCGCGAGTTGGGGATCAGCATCGTCCTGATTTCTCACGATCTCAACGTTCTGCAGACCATGGCCTCCAGAATCGCCATCATGTATCTGGGGCAAATCGTCGAGATCGGGACCAAAGAAGAGGTGTTCTCCAAGCCCCGCCATCCCTATACGCAAGCGCTACTCTCGGTGAACCCCATAGCCGATCCCAAGAAGACTCGAGAGCGCGTCAAGCTCTCGCTTAAGGGCGAGGTCCCGTCCTCGTCGAATCCGCCGTCGGGTTGCCGCTTCCACACTCGATGTCGTTATGCCGTTGACGATTGCTCGACGAACGAGCCGGTGCTGGCGCCAACGACCGCGAGTCACTACGTCGCTTGCCCGCACTGGAAGCGGATTGAATCTTTACAGGGGTCGTAGAATGTGCAAACACGTCCGGAGACGGCTGTCCGGGAAGGAGTTCGGAGATGAGACGCAAGCCTAACCGCGTATTCGCTTTGCTTAGCATGCTTTTTGCGATTGTTTTCGTCGTAGCGTCGTGCGGGGAGGACGCGCCAGAGCAAGAAGACTTGGTGATCCGGCTCGCCAGCGACCCCACTACGCTGCAGTGGGCCTTCACCCTGCAGGGCTTCAGCATGCCGGGCATGTTTATGGCGACGTCTTTGGTGACGACCGACGTGAACGGAGAACCGCTCCCGCGGCTAGCCGAATCTTGGGAAGTGAACGGCGAACGGACCCGCTATGAGTTCCAGCTCGACGACGACTGGGTCTGGAGCGACGGCGAACCGGTAACCTCGGCGGACGTGAAGTTCAGCCTTGAGGACGCGCTGCTCAACAACCACCCGTTCGGCGGCATCTTCTGGAGCAACATCGCCAGCATCGAGACCCCGGAAGACGACGAGGTGATCATCAACCTGAAGAACCCGCAAGAGCTGTGGGGTCTCCTGACGCCGCAGTACGGCCCCATCGTGCCGAAGCACATCTACGAAGGCACGGACATGGCCAACCATCCGACCAACAATGACCCCGTGGTGGCCGGCCCCTACATGCTCGGGGAGTGGAGTCAGGGCAGCCACGTCACGCTGGTGAGGAACCCGGAATGGGAGGGCGACAAGCCCTACTTCAACCGGGTCATCTACCGGATCATCCCCGACGCGGACGCTACGGTGGCGGCGCTGGACCGAGGCGAAATCCACGTGAGCCCGGCCTTCCCGCCTCTGCCGCCCCGGGACGTGGCACGGTTCCGCGCCGATGATCGATTCCAGGTCATCCAGCTTGCGCCAGTAAGCGGAGACCAGGACTCGTTTTGGCTCAACAACAACATCCCGCCCTTGGACGACAAACGCGTCAGGCAGGCACTCTTCCATGCGATCGACCGCGACACCATCGTCAGCACCCTCTACCTGAACACCGTGACCGTCGCCGGCGGGCACATCTCGCACGCGGGCCCCAACGGCGTTAGGTTCCAGGGTGACTTCCTGGGCCGGTACAACTTCGACCCGGCGAGAGCGAACCAGCTTCTCGACGAAGCCGGCTACCCCAGAGGGTCGGACGGCACGCGTTTCGAGCTCAAGTTCATCGGCTACCCGACGTTCCCGGCACCGGAGTTGGCTGACGCCGTGTTCGGCTACTGGAAGGAAGTCGGCGTCGAGGTGTCGATAGACCAAGGCGACGAGATCACGCCCTTCGCCAAGATCTACGAGGCGCCCGCCGACGACCCCTGGAGCGGCTACAACGTCGTCCTGCAGCTCAACATGTGGACGATCCCGTTCATCATGAACGGCTACTTCAACAGCTCCCGCATCGTTCCCGGCACGGGGACCTACTGGAGCAACAACTTCACCATCAATAGTCCCGTCTTCGACGAGAACATGGCGAAGGTGTTGAGTACGGCCGGAAACGAGCAGGTGGGCGCGATGCGCCAGGTCCAAGAGGTGCTCGCCGACGAGCTGCCGACGATCCCGATCACGACCGTGCTCTCCAACATGGTCGCGGATGCGAGGGTGCAGAATCTGCCGCTGGGCTGGGGCATCTTTACCGAGCCGCCTCTCGAGCCGTTCGACATCTCCTGGGAGGAGTAACGGCGTCGGCGAAACAGTGATAGCGCGTTCAGGGGAGCAGACGGTCCTCGTCGGCTCCTAGCAGGCCAAGAGAATGATGTGGGTCTTGCCGTCGGCAAGGCCCACACTTCTCTTTGAGCGGCTTACGAACGCGAGCCAAGACCTGTTGGCGGGACATGCCAGTCATTCCACGGGCCTTCAAACCACCGCTCCCCGCCATGCGGCTTAACGCCCCCGACCGGCGTGTCGTCCGCCTCGTCGTCCTGCGCCTCTTTGCGGTCGCGGTAACCGTACTCTTCGTTATCACCCTGTTGTTCTTCCTGTTGCATGCCGCGCCGGGCGACGCAATCAATTATCGATACGGCTCCGGCTCCGCCTTTACCGCCGATCAGCTCGAGGCATTCCGGGCCCAACTCGGCTTGGACGAGCCCATCTTGGTGCAGTACGGCATCTACGTTCGCGACCTTGTCCAAGGCGATCTCGGTCAATCATCCAGGTTCAATGACAGTGTGCTGAACGTGGTCTTCGACGCCTTGCCCGAGACGTTCATTCTCATGGTGCCGGCGCTCATTATCGGTATCGTCGCCGGCACGCTCCTGGGAATCTACTCCGCCAGGAAGCCGAACTCGGCGCGCGACAACGGGCTCCGGCTAATCTCGCTGGTTGGCTATTCGACCCCGGAGTTTTGGGTCGCGATCATGCTTATTTTCCTTTTCTCGGTGCGCCTGGAGATTTTCCCCGTGGGGGGCTTCGTGGACCCGAGGCTGGACTCGGGAACCCTGGCCTATTACTGGTCCGTTGCCAAGCACGCCGTGCTGCCGGTCTTCTCGCTCAGCCTTATCAGCATGGCCACCTACGCGCGGTTCAGCCGGACGAGCATCTTGGAGCAGTCGACCGAGAACTACGTCCTGACCGCCAGGGCCAAGGGGCTCGGAGAGCGGCGGACCTTCAACCGGCACGTCCTGCGGAACAGTCTTCTTCCGATGGTCACGCTGGTGGGCATCAGCCTGACCTATCTCCTCGGAGGGGCGGTGCTGGTCGAGACCGTGTTCGCGTGGCCCGGAATCGGACGCTTGATGTTCGATGCTCTCCTGGCCCGCGACTACCCGCTGGTCCAGGGCATCTTCTTCATCACCGCCATGCTGGTGATCGCCATTAACTTGCTGGTCGACGTGGTGTACGGGTTCGCCGATCCCAGAGTGAGAAGGGGCACGTGAGCTGATGGCCCTGTTCTGGCGAAGGTTCAGTCAACGTCGGCTCGCGCTCGCGGGGCTCATCTGCGTGCTGGCATTCGTGATCGTTGGCTTGTTGGCTCCACTGATCGCCCCGTCCCCCTCCCTTCAGACGAATCTGAAAGCATCAGTCCAGGCGCCCTCCACCGACCACTGGTTCGGCACCGACATCCTCGGAAGGGACATCCTCAGCGAGATTCTTTGGGGCGCCCGAACGACATTGCTCCTCGCGCTGACCACGATCGCCATATCGACGGCTATCGGCATCGTCGTGGGCTCGCTAGCCGGGTACTTCGGCGGATGGCCGGACTTTGTCCTGTCGCGGTTCATCGACATGTTCTTCGTGATCCCCCGGGTCCTCTTGGCCATTCTGCTCGTCGCCATGTTGGGCTCGACAAGCTGGAACATCGTGCTGGCGCTGACCGTCGCATTCTGGCCGGTCACGGCGCGTTTGGTGAGAGGCGAGTACATCGCGTTCAAGCAGCGCCAGTTTGTTGAAGCGGCTAGGGCGGTGGGCGCGGGGCACCTCACCATCATATTTCGGGAGATACTCCCCTCGGCGATGCCGATCATCCTGGTGACGGCGACCTTCCTGATGAGCCAGGCTATTCTGTCCGAGGCCGGTTTGAGCTTCCTCGGTCTGGCCGACCCCAATACGTCGAGCTGGGGCCGAATGGTGTTTACCGCGCAGCGGGTGCTCCGCTACGCTTGGTGGGCCGCCATCTTTCCTGGCGCCGCAATCCTGATCGTGGTGCTGTCGTTAAATCTTGTCGGCGACGGTCTGAACGAGACGATCAATCCCAAGACCGCGAGACTTGGACTCGCGCGTCGCAGAAGAGCGCCCGCCCCAGCGGAGCCGGACTCTTCCCCATCCTGAAGGACCGCATATGCGCAGCAAGGAATACCTCTTCACGTCTCGATTCAACATTCCCGAAGGGCCCGCGGAACGGTTCGAGCGTTGGTGCGACGCGAGGCACTTCCCCGATCTGCTGGATGCCGGGTTCCTCTACGCCGTCGCGTTCAAGTCCATTCAGGGGGAGCCTGAGTATCTCCATCTGTTCGAGATTCCCGACTTGGACGTCTTCGACTCGCCAGGCTTTGCAGAGCTATGCATCTGCGACCCGCCGTGTCCCCGGCCCGGCTGCCTAGCGCAACAAGACCCCGGCCGACCCGGGGCTCAGGCGATGGCGGACTACTTCCTCGACAGTTCCAGAGCGGTGTACGAGACCCTCGCTACGACCAACGCAGGCTCGTCTACCAGCCTGGCGGGGAGTCCCGCGCTGTTCACCGCACGGATGGATCTGGACCCGTCCATGGAGGACCAGTATCTACGCTGGCAGGAACGCGACGTATTCCCGGAGCTGGCCTCGATCCCGGGCTTTGTGTCCGGCCGCGTTGGGCGGCGTGTTGACAAGTTCGAGCCGGACGAGCTACATCGGCACGTTGCCGCTGAGCCGACTTACATGGTCATGTGGGAGGTCGAGAGCCCCGAAGTCTACCGGGAAGACAACCCGCGGCTGGCTGCCGCACGAGCCCGGCCGGAGGCCGCGCGCATGCGGCAGGCGGTCCGCCGGAACCTCATCAATCTCTCGGTCCGCATCGGTGCACAATAGCCTGCGACCTTTCGCGAGCGGGTCATGCCGCCAACGGGAGAGAGCAGCCGCGGCGCTATGCTATAATCGCCGCTCCGGAGGGTCTGAAAGGAGTTCGTGACATGGACGAACATAAGATCATTTCTTCAGACTCTCACATCGTGGAGCCGCCCGGTCTCTGGACGGAACGGATGACGGGCAAGTTCAAGGACAGAGCTCCCGTCCTGATCAAGGGCGAAAACGACGACTTCTACGTGGATGAAAAGCCCATTGGGGCTACCCTTGGCGGTCTCACCGCGGCGGGTCTTCGGTTCGAGAAACCGGAGGACATCCGGCTAGAGGGAAAGATCACCGGGATCATACCCGGGGCCTATGAGCCCGCTCCCCGCCTGGCCGACATGGACCAGGACGGCATCCACTCCGACCTCATTTACCCCTCAGTCGGACTGCACATGTACAGCGCCGTTGAGGACGCCGGTCTCACGCGGGAAATATTCGCCGCCTACAACGACTGGCTGGCCGACTTCTGCGGCGCGGATCCCGAACGCCTTAAGGGCGTCGCCATGCTCGTGCTGGACGATGACATCCAGGCCGGGATACAAGAGCTCCAGCGCGTCGCGAAGAATGGTCTGGGCGGCGCCATGATCAGCGTCTTCCCGAGGCCGGGCGAGTCGTACGATCAGCCGGTGTACGAGTCTTTCTGGGCGGCGGCTGAAGAAGTGGGCCTGCCGATAAGCCTCCACGTGGGGACGAACCGGCCAGGCTCTCTGCCGACGCCAGGGAAGAACCAGACGAATATCACCCCTTCGGGAGCTACGCGGGCCAACAACGAGCACTGGGTGCGAATGACCCTCTGTCATATCGTCTTCTCAGGCGTCTGCGAACGGTACCCGAAGCTCATGTTCATCCAACTGGAGCATGAGTTGGGGTGGCTCCCCTTCTTCATGGGGCGCCTCGACTACGTCTACCGCGAACGCAAGCAGTTGACCCCCTACCGTTTCAAGGACGGCGCCGTTCCCACCGATTTCATTCACCGCAACGTCTATCACAGCTTCCAAGAGGACGGGCTCGGCGTCCGCGACCGGGACATCATCGGCGTCGACAACCTCTGTTGGGGCTCTGACTATCCGCATGCGGAATCGACGTTCCCCCGGTCGCGCGAAATCCTCGAGGAAATCTTGAACGGCGTGCCCGAGGACGAAAGGCTCAAGATCACCGCGCTCAACGCGGCGCGTCTCTACAACATCAGCTAGGACGCACACTCCGGACAGGCTAAGGACCGCGAGCCATGGCTTCTTACCGGCTGTTCTCTTCCGACTCCCACGTCTTCGAACCGCAGGACCTTTGGCAGACGCGCATTGAGGCCAGGTTCAGAGACCGGGCACCGTACGTCGTCCACGAGGAAGACACCGACCAGTGGTATGCCGATGGAAACATCAGGTTCGGTCTTATGGGGAGCAACTCCCAGGCGGGCTTGCGGTTCGAGGAGCGGGAGCGTCTCTCCATGGTGGGCCGGTATGGAGACGTTCCCGTAGCCGGATATGATCCTCACGTCCGTGTTAAGAACATGGATCTCGACGGCGTCGCCGGCGACGTGCTGTATCCATCCATTTCGCTCTCGGGCTGGATGATTCCTGCCGGCGACCTGGTTTCGGCGATGTTTCGCGCCTACAACGATTGGTTGGCCGAGTACTGCAAACCGTACCCCAACCGCCTCAGAGGGCTGGCGATGCTCAACGTGGACGACGTCGCCGAGGCCGTAGCGGAGTTGCAGCGGGCGGCGAACATGGGGCTGGTCGGGGCCATGATCCCGGTCGGGCCGCTTGAGCCTCCGTACTACGACCCGGTCTACGAGCCGTTGTGGGCCGCGGCCCAGGACCTCGAGATGCCCTTGACCTTCCACGTCGGCACGGCGCGGTGGTGGCCCGAAGCCCCCGAGTTGACCCTGGAGGTCTTATCCGATCCGTATGAACTGACCAATTCCGACATGCGTGCGCGGAACGCCATTGTCTGGATGATGTTCTCCGGCGTGTTCGACCGTTATCCCAAGCTCAGGGTTGGCGCGATTGAGTACGAGGCCGCCTGGGCGGCCTATTTCCTGGACAAGATGGACAACGTCTACACCCAGAGGCCGGTGCACTTTGTCCGGCGCTTCAAGACCGACGCCATCCCCAGCGACCTCTTCCACAACAGCGTCTTCATCAGCTTTCAGGAGGACGCGCTAGCCGTGCGCCTCCGTGACCACATCGGCATCGACAGCTTGTGCTGGGGTTCGGACTATCCTCACGCGGAGTCGACCTTCCCCCGGTCGAGAGAGATCGTCGCCCGTATTCTGGACGGAGTGCCGGAAGACGAGAAGGCGAAGGTCGCCGGCGGGAACACCGCACGCCTCTTCCGCTTCGATTGATCTACGGGCTCGCGGACGGCGCCTGCAAGAACGCGCTGATCGCGCCTGCGAGGTCAGCGGCCGCAAACTCGGCGGCGTTGGCGTCTCCCCGCTCCAGCGTCATGGTCTCCAGGCTCGGGACCAGTTCCTGAAGGCGATCGCTCCGGCGGCAGAAGTCGGCTTCGAACGGGCTGCCCGCCTCGATGTGTAGCGTCGGCGCCTGAATCAGCGGGAGCCGCTCAGCCGCGTCATAGGTGAAGACCGCACGGTATATCGGCCAGATGCTCTCCCCCGCGAGTTGCGTGTCCACGGCGTACTGGGCCATGAACCGCAACAGGGGCTCGGGTACGGCCTGCGTGGGCGTTTTGCCGGTGAACCACCAGTGCTTCAACACGGCCATCGTGGCCTCTCCCCATATCTTCGGCAGGTGCGACCCATCCGCCGCGACTGTTGCGAGCGCCTGCGAGTGCGCTTCGAGTCCTTCGAGCAAGGCCGCTCTCTCCGCCTGGTCTTCTATGAGCGGAAACCCCATCAACACCAGCCGGTCTACTCGGGAGGGCCACCCGGCCGCGAGCTCGGCGCCGATGCTTGCTCCGGTGTGCAGACCGAAGACGTGCGCCCGCTCGATACCGAGCGCGTCAAGCACATGGACAACGGACCCCGAAAGGGCGCCGATCTTTGCGTCCGCGCCTGGAGGGTCTGAGTTGCCGCAGCCCGGAGTGTCGACGGCGATGACTCGAAAGCGCGATGAGAGCTCGGGGATGACGCCAAGATACGTCCGCGCCGACAACGGCGCTTGGTGCAGGAGAACGAGCGCATCACCGTCGCCGTCCGTGATGTAATGCACCTGACCTGAAGCCGTGTCCGCGTAGGCGCGCCGCATGATTTCCTCCCTAGTTCAACCCGTCCCGGATGATCCGTGCCAGCCTCTCTCGTTCGCGCGGCAGATCGTTCGGCTCCACAGGAATCGGGAGCCCATCGAGGGCCTGCTTGACCGGCCCTTTGAGCACGTCCGCTTCCTTCTCAGAAAGACCCCATTGGTCAACGATGTCGTCAGGGCTCCATTGGACGATTTGGCGGAACCCGTAGTCCTCCGCCGCTCGGTTCGCTATCTCGATGAGCTTGTCCAACTCAGCCTCTACTCACGGTCCATAGTCCGCCATCGACGATTAAGGTATGCCCGCTCATGTACGAGGCTTCGCTCGAAGCCAAAAAGACGATGACGCTTGCTATCTCCTCTGGTCGCCCGATGCGGCCCAACGGATGCAGGCGGGCCAGCTCCCCAAGGGCCTCGGCGCTCTGGGTGCCGCCTCGTGACTGTGGCGTGTCCACTGGGCCGGGGGCTATGCAGTTGACGCGTATGCCGAGCGACGTGTACTGGTTGGCGGCGATGGTCGTCAGATGGATCAGACCTGCTTTAGCGATGGAGTAGGGCACCGAGGCGCTGGCCCCCTGAACTCCCGCCATAGAAGAAATATTGACGATGGCGCCGCCGCCGTTTCGCAGCATCGCTGGGATCGAAGCGCGTATGCAAAGGAACGGGCCCTTCAGGTTGGTGGCCATCATGAGGTCCCAGTCCCGCTCGTCGACGTCGGCGACGGCCGGCGTACGCATCAGTGTCCCGGCGGCGTTCACGAGCACGTCCAAACGCTGAAAAGAGGCAAGTGCCTGCTCGACCATGCCGGAGACCATATCGGCCTTGGATACGTCAACCGTAATCGTCTCTATCGCCAGCCCCTCGTCATCGGCTAGCTTGCGGGTCTCCTCAAGCCCCCGTGCATTCCGGTCCGCCGCAAGCACGTTCGCTCCTTCCCGGGCAAACGACAGGACCGTCGCCCGGCCGATACCGGAACCACCGCCCGTGATAATCGTGGCGAGGTCTTGAAGACGGGTGCCTATGGCGATCGCTCCTGAGGGAAGGGTGTGGCCCCATTCTGTACGGAGTATCGCTGGGCCGCAAGCGAAGCCCCTGTCCGCCGTGGTGGGGCGTCTGCCGATATCGGCGCATGTCCAGCGCCGCTGCAGCCGCTACAATGTCCCGAGCACGAGGGCGCCGGCCGACCCGAGGGAGTGAGAGAAGATGAGAGCCGCATTCATTGATGTCAAAGGTGTTCGCACCCGCTACCTGTATGAGGGCTCGGGGGAACCGCTGCTCCTCGTGCATGGGTCGGGGAGCTTGGCGGAGAACTTCTACAAGAACATCGACGCGCTGGGGACTGAGTACACCGTCTACGCCCCCGACGTCATCGGGCACGGCTTCACCGAGCCGGTAGAGGTCGAGGGCATTCCCTACATGGCGATGGTGGAACACCTCGCCAATTTCGTCGACACCCTCGGGATCGAACGCTTCCACCTAGCGGGGTGGTCGATGGGGGCGCTCCTCGTGAGCCTCCTCTACTTCCGGATGCCGGAGCGGACGCGCAAGCTGATCCTGATATCGAGCGGCTCCTGCTTCAATACCGAGGAGGAGATCGCGAAGGGCCAGGACGGGAACGCGAAGAACGTCGCCAGGACCTTCGCCGACCTGTCGATCGAGACTATGCGGAAGCGCCACATGTCGTCGGTGCATCCCAAGGCCTCTCCCCCCGAGGAGATCCTTATCTCTCACATGACCTCCTACGCGCAACCGGGGATGAAGGAGTTCTTCGAGCGCATGGCGTCGTCGAGAACAAACCTCGAGGCGCTGCGCCCCATCCGCGTCTACGACCGGCTGGAGCAGATAACGGTGCCCACGCTGGTCTTCGCAGGCAAGGACGATCCCCGTGCGGTCTTCCAGCGGGTCGTCGAAGGGACGGAGCGCATCCCCAACGCGCGGCTCGTGGCCTACGACGAATGCGGGCACCGCCCGTTCTACGAGTACCCCGACGAGTTCAACAAGGAAGTCCTCGAGTTCCTGCGCGGACCGGAGTAAGCCCGGAGGCGCTAGACGGCGCCCTCGTTGCGGAGTTCCCGGATCTCGCCCGGCGTGTAGCCGGCGAGATCGCGGAGCACCTCGTCGGTGTGCTCGCCGACATGCGGCGCGGGGCGTGTGGGGGTCTTCTCCCCCGGTGCCATGACGGCCCCCCGCATCTCCTTGATCGTCCCGAACACGGGATGCTCGATGTCAAGGATCATGCCGCGCTCAGTGAGCAACGGGTTCGTCATGGCCTGGGCAAAATCGAGGATGGGAGCGCTCGGCACCTTGCCCCGGAAGATCGTGAGCAGGTGCTCGCTGGTGTGCTTGCGGAACTCGGGGTTGAGCAACGCGACGAGCTCCTCGCGGTTGGCGAGCCGGTCGGCGAAGGTCTCGAACCTCGGGTCTTCCTTCCATTCGGGATGGCCGAGGAGGTCGGCCAGGTTCTGGAAGAAGACCTCTTTGGCGCACATGATCACAATCCAGCCGTCGCTGGTCTGGAAGTTCTGTGACGGCACCAGCGTGGGGTGCGACGACGCGGGCTCCCGCTGCATCTCGAAGCCCTGGGTGAGATGCCAGGCGCTCATGTAGCTCATCATCGAGGCCATGGTATCGAACAGGGAGACGTCGATGTCGCAGCCTTGGCCCGTCCGCAACGACTTCACGATTCCCGCCATCATTCCGTAGGCGGAAGCGAGCGCGCCGGCCAGGTCGACGATGGGGATGCCCGACCGCACCGGCGGGCCGCCGGGCTCGCCGGTGATCGACATCGCCCCGACTTCACCCTGAACGAGGTAGTCGTAGGCGGGGTCGGCCGAGCGCGCGTTGTTCATCCCGTAGCCGCTCAGGTGGCAGCAGACGATGGCCGGGTTGGCGTGGCAGAGATCGGCGTAGGTAAGCCCCAAGCGCGTCGGGAGATCGCCGCGGAAGTTTGAGTAGACCCCGTGCGACACCTTGACCAGCCGTTCGACGACCTCCTTGCCGCGGGGGGTGCGGAGGTTCACCGTCACGCTCTTCTTGTTCCGGTTGAACGCCTGGAAGTAGATGCTGTCGTTGACGCCGTCCACGAGGTACGGCGGCACGCGACGGGCGACGTCGCCTTCCGTGGTCGGGTCCTCGATCTTGATGATCTCGGCCCCGAGGTCCGCCATCTGCAGCGACCCATACGGCCCCGCCCCAAACTGCGAGAACCCGATGATCCGGATGCCTTCGAGGGGTAGCGTCATGGTTCTTGTGCGGAGGCGCGTTCTCTCCTCAATCGGTACCGGGGCCTAGAGCAGCACCAGAGCCAGGGCCGGGTCTAGCGAAGGCAAGGCTTCGAGGAAGTCGGGCTCCTCGTGGTAACACTGCACGAGATTATGGTCGGGGTCGCGGAAGTAGATCGCCCGCTTCTTCGGGTGCTCGATCTTGAACTCTACATCGACGCCCTTCGCCGCGAGCCCCTCTTCGGCGCCGTCGAGGTCGCCGTCCCCCGCCAGCTCGAAGGCGATCTGATGCACGCCGGCCGGGCGGCCGGGGGTCTCGGCGACGAGTACCAGCGAATAGCTGGGGTAGTCCTTGCCGTGCAGCACGGAGAAGTCGCCGGTGGGGGAGTGGTAGAGCTCCCTAAGGCCGACGACGTCTATGTAGAAGTGGCGCAGCCGGACGAAGTCTTCCGCCACGATCATGGCGTGGGATGAGCGCTTGGCGTGGAGCGGGGCTTCCGGCACGTGGCGGATTTCGGGGTCGAAGGTGATGAACGACTCGGTCTTCGGCTCCTCTTGGCCCGGCGCATATTCCTGGTGGAAGACCTTGGCGCCGGGCTTTCTGTAGTCGCGCCAGTTTCGCAACATATCCACAGTGTATTCGACCCCGTGGCCCTCGGGATCGGAGAAGTAGACGCTGCGGGTGACTAGGCGGTCCTCTAGGAGCCAGGGTTTCACGCCGTAGTCGGTCAGGCGCGCGTAGGCGGCCACGAGCTCGGCTTCGTTGTACATCTCGTAGGCGAAGTGGTTGAGACCCGGCTTGGTGCCCCACTCCAAGGGGACTTCCGTGAGGCCCTTCGCCTGCGCCTCCTCCCCGCGATGACGGGTGTGCTCCCCTACCTCGACGAAGCCGAGGTCGTGATGGGTGTTGCCATTGCTCAGAAAGCCGGCCGGCCGGTTCTCCATGCGGAAGGTCTCTTCGATCCCGACGACCTGGTTGTAGAAGTCTATGGTCTTGTTGATGTCGCCCACAAAGTAGTTGTGGTGCGTCAAGCGCCGAGGGGTCCCCGTGGCGCGATACGTGCTTTCCGATTGTGTCGCCATGCCGCACTCCTTCCTGAATCCGCGTCTTGTCCGCCCGCCGGCGTTCCGGCAAGCGGCGACGGTGCTAGCCTACCCGAAATCATAGCCTTTTCGATAGCCCTAGGGCAGCTACGGCCCGTCGGCTTCCCTATAGACGAGCTCGTAGCTGATGCCGTCATGGTCCCAAAAGAAAATAGCGCCCCGCCGTTTTCCTTCGGCGTCGACGTTGTAGTGGATGGGCCCCGCGAACTGGTAGCCCTGCGCCGTCAGGCGCTCGTAGTAGGCGTCGAGATCGTCGACGAAGAAGGCGAGATGAGCGTTGCCGACGTCGTTGGGGCCGGTGTAGGACTGGGGCTGCCCCGGCGGCGACGGGTACTGCAAGAGCTCGACGGTGACCTCGCCCAGCTTCAGGAAGCAGACATCGGTCCAGGTCTTCTTGATGCCGGTGACCGGGTTATCCCAAGGCTCGCCGTTCTTGTCGCCAAACGACTTCCGCTCCACCTCGACCATCCCGAACCACTCTTTGAGGAACGACGCCGTACGGTCGAGGTCGCTCACCGTGATGCCGGTGTGAAAGATCGCTTTCGCCTTCATTGCACCCCCTGCAACGCTCTCAACGGTCACGCCGGTAACTGTAGCACGCTCGTTGAAGCGTCCGGTGCGGTTGTTGCTATACTCGCAGCGCCTCGCGAGGTGGGAGGGCTCTATGGCCGCCGCGTTGATCAGACGTTCCGTATCGGTCCCGCATGGGATTGGCAAGATTCCGGCGTACCTCGTCAGGCCGCGGGCCCCTGGGACCTACCCCGGCGTCGTCGTGATCATGGAGTGGTGGGGGCTGGTGCCGCACATCAAGGATGTCGCGGACCGCTTCGCGGCTGAGGGCTTCGCCGCCATCGCGCCCGACTTGTACCACGGAAAGGTTGCGGAGACGTCCGAGGAAGCCGCCGCCTACTACGGCGCGATGAGCATGGAAGGGGCGGTGCGCGAGTGCATCTCGTGCAGCGACTATCTCAAAGCGCAGCCCTACAGCAACGGAAAGTCGAGCATGGTCGGGTATTGCTTGGGAGGGACGGTGTGTTACCTGGCCCCCTGCCGGGGCGCGGGCGTCGACGCGACCGTGGCGTTCTACGGGAACGCGCCGGACCCCGGGGCGCAGCTCAAGCAGGCGGAATGCCCGATCTTCGGCATTTTCGGCGGCGACGACCCCATCATCAACGAGGAGCACGTGCGGCGGGTCAGAGGCGGGCTCAGAGGGTCGGCGCTCGACCACCAAGTCAAGGTCTACCGCGGGTCGGGCCACGCCTTCTTCAACGACACGAGGCCGAACTACAACGACCGGGCGGCGGGCGACGCTTGGCGCGGGACGCTCACGTTTCTCCGGGAGCATCTGGCGTAGCCGTCCGAGCGCCGAGGAGGCCGACTTGAAGGTGGTGCTTCGCTCCGAGGGCATGCCCCTCGATCCGCTGCTGGAAGCGGCTCGGCTTGCCGAGCAGGCGGGGGGCCACGCCCTGCTTACCGCGGAGAACCGCTTCGACCCCTTCTTGCCCCTTGTCCTGGCGGCGGAGCACACCAGCCGAATCAAGATCGGGCCGTCGGTGGCGATCGCCTTCCCCCGCAGCCCGTTCATGACGGCGCAACTCGGCTGGGAGCTTCAACGCTACTCGAACGGCAGGTTCGAGCTGGGTCTGGGTACCCAGGTACGCGGCCATATCCGGCGGCGCTTCGGAGCGTCGTGGGAGCCCCCGGTGCGGCGAATGCGGGAATACATCGGGGCGGTGCGCTCGATCTGGCACAGCTTCCAGACGGGCGAACGGCTGAACGTCGCCGGCGAGTTCTACTCGCTCAATCTGTTGACCCCCCAGTTCAACCCAGGCCCAATCGACCATCCTGATATCCCGGTCCTCGTAGCCGGCGCGAACAGGGGCATGTGCAGGCTGGCCGGCTCGGCATGCGAAGGGTTGCTGCTTCACCCCTTGGCCTCCCCGGAGTACGTGCGTCAAGTCGCGTGGCCCGCCGTGCAGGAGGGCGCCCAGTCGGCCGACCGCTCGCTCGACGCCTTCGAGCTCAGCTCCAGCGGCTTCGTCGCGGCGGGCGATACCGATGCCGAGGTCGGGGAGCGGTGGGAGGCGATCAGGGAGCGCATCGCGTTCTACGCCTCCACCCCCGCCTATCAGACGATCCTCAAGGTGCACGGGTGGGAGGATCTCACCCCGGCCCTTCACGCCAGGTCGCGGGAGGGCAAGTGGAAGGAGATGGCGGGCCTGATCAGCGACGAGGTCGTCGCCGCGTTCACCGTCAGCGGGCGCTACGAGGAGATCGGGGCCAAGCTGCGCCAACGGTGGGACGGCGTGGCGTCAAGAGTCGAAGTCGCCTTGACCGCCATCGAGCGGGCCACGCCCGAACAGGTCGCGCGGATCGTCGCCGACGTCACCGGGGATTGAACCCGACGAGTGCTGAGACCCGACCGGCGCTGACTAGGCTGGCCGCAAGTCGTTGGTAAGCTCGCGGATTGAGCCGAGCCCTTCCAGCCCCGCGATCGACGCCGCCACCGCGGCGGTCTTTTCGGGGCCGATGACGCCCTTCGCCCACTCGGCGAACTTCGCCTCCAACTCACTCCACGGCATGGGGTTCTCAGGCTCTCCCTTGGGCAGCGGCACGGCTCTCCGCGTCCTGCGCCCGTCGGCGGCTACGACTTCCACCCGCGATCCCATCGTGTCGTCCGAGTCGTCGAAGCCAACGGTGGTGACGTCCATGAGCCGCTCCGTCTCGGGGGACCCGAGCAGCCCGTAGCTGTCCCAGGTGTAGGGATCGAGGACGGCGGCCGCGGCGGCGAAGTAGACGCTGAACTGGCCCTCGACAATGTTCCCCGGCCGCTTCTTCTCGTTGGGGGGACTTGCGACGAGGTTATACCCCGTCGGGCCCATCTCGATGTTGATGGCGGAGACATCGGAGGGGCCGAGGCCCTGCTCCTGCACGATGTCCCGTACGGCGTCGATGGTGGCGTGGTTGTAGCGGCAGCAAGGGTAGGGTTTGACCGCCATGTTCATCACCTCCCACTCGCTGCCCAGACCGACCAAGGCGGCGGACGGGTCCCGGTCGTCGTTGGTGTAGAGGTTGAAGTACCCGAATTTGCCTTCAATCGGTCCGCTTCCGCCGAAGTAGCCGTGGCGGGCCATGACGAGGCTGAGTATGGCGTTGTGGGCGGTCAGCCCGGTGTGGAGCCGCTTGTTCCAGGCGCCGTCGACGAGGAACTGCTGCGAGCCGGCGGTCTGGCTCCCGTTCAGCCCCATCGCGTTTGCCGTCTGCTTTTCGGTGAGGTCCATGAGGCGGGCCCCCGCCGCCGTACAGGCGAAGATGCCGGTGGTGGCGGTTGGATGGAAGCCGCGGTGGTGCATCGAAGGCCCGTGGGCCTTGCCGATCTTGTTGGCGATGTCGTAGCCGGCCACGGCCGCGGTGAGGAACTCCTTGCCGGAGACCGAGTACTCCTCCCCCAGGGCCAGCAGCGTGGCGAACATCGGGGCCCCGGTGTGCATGATCGCGACGCGGTGCGTGTCGTCGTAGTCCATGCTGTGGGCGAGGGTGGCGTTCATCATCGCGGCGTAGTGCGCGGGGTAGAGGTCGGCCTCGCCGAGTACCGTGCTCTTTCCTTTCGCGCCGCCGGTCAGATCGACCATGCCTTGCATAATCGGCGCGGACGACTCGGCCACCTGCCGCCCTCCGAGGGCGACGGCGAGGAAGTCCATGAAGAGCCCCTTCGTCTGTTGGACGACCTCTGGAGGCAGGGCCTCGAATTGCAACGTGAGGGCGTGTTCGGCGAGTCTGTTGGTGACACCGGCTGCGGTCACGACCATTGGAGTCCTCCTGAGCAGCGCGCGGAGATCGGCGGCTCCACGACGATCGCTCCCCATTCTAACAAGACGGTCGCCGTCCATGGCCACGCGGCGCGGCGCCGCCTTGACCCCCCTCTCGACTCGGCCCTAGTATCCCCAAGCGCCCGACTCCGGCCGACGCTTCCCATGCGGCGGTGGGGGCGACTCCCGCTCCGCATAGGAGATCCCATCAATGAGCAACGGTATCGAATTCTGCATCAACGGCGGCCAGGACGGGCCGATAGAGAAGACAGTCGACCTGTGGAAAGCCTGCGACGACGGCGGCGTCCACCTGTTCGGCATCCCCGATTCCGCGGTCCGCAGCCCGGAGTTGTACAGCCTGGTCACGCTGTGCGCGCTCAGAACGTCCCGCATGCGGATCATGCCCTGCGTGACGAACCCGATTACGCGGCATCCCTCGGTGACGGCCTGCGGGATGGCGACGCTGAGCGCCATCGCTCCGGGGCGTATCGCGCTGGGGATCGCAACCGGCGATAGCTCGATCTGGGGCGTTGGGCTCAAGCCCGCCCGCGTGGAGCGCCTACGCCAGTACATCCTGGCGGTGAAGGGCCTGTTAGCCGGCGAGGAGGTCTCCTGGGACGGGAACACCTTCCGCCAGCAATGGGACGCCTGGGCGCCCACGGACCACGTGCCGGTCTACGTCGCTTGCTCAGGGCCGAAGGTGTTGAAGATGGCGGCGCAGACCGCCGACGGCGTCATCTTGACCATGGGGTTCTCCGACGAGGACGTGCGCTACGTGCGGGGCATCATCGCGGAGGGCTGCGCCGAGGTAGGCCGCGACCCCAGCGAGGTGGACATTTGGTGGAACGGCTACATCGTCTTCGGCGAGTCCGTCGAGGAGGCGATGAGCCGGAGCCTGGGCTGGCCGATGGGCTGGCTCACGATGACGACGATGGAAGGGAAGGGAATCCCAGAGGAGTACCGGAGCGCACTCGCGGAGTTGAACTCCGACAAGCACAGCATCGCCGCCGTGTACAAGACTCCCGACCGGCACAAGGTGCTGGCGGAGCGGGCGAAGAAGCTCGGCATCTACGATTGGCTCGTCGAGAGGTCGCCGAAGCTGTTCGGCACCCCCGACGACATCGTGGCGCGGCTCCAAGAGCTTGCGGCGGGGGGCATGAACCACTGGATGTTCTACATCACCGGGGCCGCCGAGTACCGCACTGACCTCGTGCGCCGGCTCACCACCGAGGTCATCCCCAAGCTCGGCGCTTCCGCCTAACCGCCAGCCGCGAGGGCGTCACCATCGTGGCGCGGCTCCACGAGCTCGCCGCCGGCGGCATGGACCACTGGATGTTCTACATCACCGGGGCCGCCGAGTACCGCAGCACCCTCGTCCGCAGGCTCACCACCGAGGTCATCCCCAAGCTCGGCTCTTCCGCCTAACCGCCGCACGCGAGAGGCGGGGGAGCACTCTGACCTCCCCCGCCGGAGGCCACGCGTAACTCGGACTCGTCCCGTGCCGCAATTCCGCGGGAGGCTCGTCTCCTTTGCCGGCAAGGGGCCTGCTCTCCCGCAATCCACCCACCGTTCCGGCGACTCCGGTGGATGTCCCTAATTCCGCAGGAGGCTCGTCTCCTTTGCCGGCAAGGAGCCTGCTCTCCCGCAATCCATCCACCGTTCAAGCGACCCCGGTGGATGTCCCTAACGGCCCGCCGGGGCCGTACCGGTGAGGAACATATGTTCTTTATGGATACTCTACGGCTGCTTGCCGGGCTTTGTCAAGGGCGACTGTCGCACCGGTCCGAATTCCGCCCGTGGCGCACGCCCTTTCGTTCAGCCGGCGATCAGCCGCGCCAACGCCCCCGCGTCCGGCTCACGCTCGATCCCCGCGACGCGCTCGATGATCTCCTCCACCCGCTCCCGCGGGACGCCCCCCGCGTAGCGGCGCAGTTTCTCCGCCGCGTCGTCGAGGGTGGAGGGGTTGCCGGGCGCGCCCTTCCAGTCGGATACGACGATGGTGCGAGTCTCGCCGTTTACGGTGATCGACAACTCAGCCGACGGGCCGCCTGCCCTGCTGAACCTCGATGCGTCCTCGGCGAGCTCGACGCGTTCGGCCAACGCGCGCACCTGGGGGTCGGCCAGGGCCTCGTCCGACATAGCGCGCGGGTCGTCGAGACCGCGCGTCAGTGCGACGCTCAGGGTGAAGGGCAGGCTGTACTGAGCGCCCATGAGCGTTTCGGGACGCGGTTGGAGGAAGCGCGGCTCCATCATCCAAGCGTTGCCGGTGACTCGGACGGCTTCGATGTCCCTGGCGTCGAAGGGCTGCTCTCTCCGCAGGCGGCTCACGCCTTCTATCACGGCGTGCGATGAGACGTGACAGGGATAGGCCTTGACGGTGACGCCGAGCATGGCGTAGCCGTCGCCGAGACCTTTGGTGAGCAGCTCGGGCCGCGACGCGGGCGAGTAGACGTTGAGGAAGCCGTGCTCGCCTTCGAGCACGGTGGACGGCCCGGTGAATCCCCGCGACGCGAGCAACGCGCTTTCGAGTCCCAACTGCCCGCCCCGGCCCACGTGGAGGCGTTTGGTCATGGCGCCTTCAGGGGCGAACTCGAGCAGTCCGCCTCCGTGGGAACCGGCGATGCCGAGGGCGTGCGTCAAACGAGCGGCGTCGAGGCCGAGCGCCTTTCCCGCTCCTGCGGCGGCGCCGAACGCGGCGTTCGTCCCCGGCCCGTGGAACCCTCTTCCGTCCTCGACGGCCCTCGTGGCGGCGAGTCCCACCCGGCAGAGGACTTCGTAGCCGAGGACCATCGCGGCGGCGAAGGACGCGCCGTCGAGGCCCAGCCGCTCGCCGAGGGCGAGGACGGCGGGAAAGACCGCTCCCGCCGGATGCGCCGAAGCCGGAACGTGAGCGTGGTCGCACTCGAAGCCGCCGACGGCGATGCCGTTGACCAGGGCCGCGTAGGAGGGCGAGCTCCGCCAGGACGCGCCGAAGACCGAGCAAGGGCCGTCGTTGCCCTGCTCCCGCGCCATCTCTCCCGCCATCAGCGTCCACGGCTGGGGCGCACCCGCGAAGCCGGCCGCGAAGTTATCGAGCAGGTAGACCTTCGCCGCGTCGGCCACGGACGGGGGCAGGTCGGCGAAGCCGGTCCCGACGACGAACGCGGCCAGCTCTTGGGCGGCGGTCCGCGCCATGTGTTCGACCTACCCGACCAGCCGGGCGGCTTCCGCGCCGGCGATGCGTCCGTAGACGGCCCCCCGCATGAGGCCGGTGCCTCCGGGGTAGTTCTCGTAGAAGAAGCCGCCGGTGATCTCGCCCGTGGCGTAGAGCCCGGGAATCGGCACGTCCTCCGTATCGAGCACGCTCGCCTGACCGTTGATCTGCAGGCCGCCGAAGGTGAAGGTGATGCCGCCCGTTACCGGGTAGGCGGTGAACGGCGGCGTATCGAGGGGCAGCGCCCAGTTCGACTTCGGCGGGTCGACGCCCTCCGTGGCGAGGCCGTCCTTCGCGGCGGGGTTGAACTCGCCGGGGCGCACTCCATCGTTGAACCGCTGGACGGTGGAGGTCAACGTCCGCTCCGGGACGCCGATGCCTAGGGCGACCTCGGCGATGGAGTCGGCGACGACGGGGGTCCCGGTCTCATAGCGTTCTTCGAGGAGGTGGACGGTCTTCGCGTCGAAGATCTGGTACGCGACCGAGCCGGGCTGGGTGAGGATGATCCGGCCGTACTTGGCGTAGGTGTAGCTTCCGATCTCCGCGCCCTCGTCGACGAAGCGCTCGCCGAGGGCGTTGACCATGATCCCGAAGGGATAGGAGAGGCGGTTCGTCCGGTCGGTGAGACGCAGATCGCCCACGTCGGGAGCGCTGGCGTCGATGGGCGTCGAGTGGCAGCCCTGCCAATGCCCGTAGGGCTTTGCGCCGATGTCGAGGGCCAACTGAAGCGTCTCGCCGGTATTGAACCGGGAGCCGCGCACCTTGACGCGGTCCCAGCCGGGGCCGAGGTACCGGGCCCGCATCTCCGTGTTGGCTTCGAAGCCGCCGGAAGCGAGGATGACGGCCTTCGCGGGCACGTCCTCGGTGCTCCCGCCGGCCCTGACCCTGACCCCGGTCACGGCGCCCGCGCCGTCCTGGACTAGTCCGGTCACCTTCGCGCCGTAGGCGATACGAATGCCGGCCTTGTCCACCATCGAGAAGAGCTGCGCCACCAGTCCAACGCCTTTGTTCTTCGCCTCCAGGATGGCGCCGGGGCTGAACCGCAGGCGGCCCTCCTCCTCGTTACGCCAGAGCACAGACCACTGCCACTGCATCCCCATCTCGGTCATCCAGAGGATGGTGGGGAGAGACTTTTGGATCAGGGTGTTGGTGAGGCCCTTGTCGGCCTGGCCGAGGGTGACGCGCATGATGTCGTCTTCGAAGAGGCCGCCGTCGTAGGGCGGGGCCTCGATGCCCTTCCATTCATCGTCGGGGACGCCGGGAAGCACTCGGCGAAGGTCGGACACGCCTTCGTAGGCGAACCGGAAGAGGCCGCCGCTAAAGCGGCTGTTGCCGCCGCGCTCCGCCTGCGGAGCTTTCTCGACTACCAGGACGTTGGCGCCGCTCTGGCTCGCGGAGAGGGCGGCGGTCAGCGCCGCGTTGCCCGCGCCGACGACGATGACGTCGTAGCGGGCGGAGGAATCGGGACTGAGCATAGTGGTGTCCTTTCGGGGCGCCCGTGGAGAGCCTCGGCGCGGAGGCTCCAATGTACGACGCGGCTAGGCACGGGGCAACCTCGGGCGAGCGGCCCTTCGGCGCAGTCGGCCTGCGATGCTTTCCGGTACACTTCCAGCATGATCGAAACCGCCCTCAGCGGGCTTCGCGTCGTTGACCTGACCCAATACGTCGCGGGGCCGTACTGCACCAAACTCCTGGCGGACTACGGGGCCGACGTCGTCAAGGTCGAAAGACCCGGTGGCGGAGACTTGGCCCGCCGGGCCGGACCGTTTCCGAACGATGAGTCGGACCCGGAACGCAGCGCCCTCTTCCTCAACCTCAACACCAACAAGCGCAGCGTGGCCGTGGACCTGAAGACGGCTGAGGGCCGCGACGTGGTCTTGCGCCTTGCCGCCTCCGCCGACGTTCTGGTCGAGAACTTTCGCCCCTCGGTCCTGCCCTCGCTGGGCCTCTCGTATGAGGTGCTGAAGCGGCACAACCCCAGTCTGGTCATGACCTCGATCACCGATTTCGGCCAGACGGGGCCATACCGGGACTTCCGTGGGTCGGAGATCGTCGACTATGCCCTGGGAGGGGCGTATCACTGTAGCGGCGCTCCCGGTCGCCGCCCCGTGAAGCTGGGGGGCAACGTGGTCCAACTCCTCGCCGGCGCCCAGGCAGCCGGCGCCACGATCGCGGCGGTGTTTGGCCGCGAGGTCCGAGGCCGCGGCGATCACGTCGACATATCGATCATGCAGACGCAGGCGGGGAGCCCGGACCGGCGGACGCCGATGCTCGTTGGGTATCAGTACACGGGACACGTCAACCGCCAGGGCGAGGTCTCGGTGTCGCCGGTGCGGCCGTGCAAGGACGGCCACGTCAACGTCTACGTCGCGCCTTCGCGCCTCGCGGACATCTACGACATGATGGGGATGCCGGAGCTGAAGGAAGACCCGCGCTTCGGAGACCCGGTGCAAGTCCTGCGGCCCGAGAATACGGAGGCGCTCGAGGGGATACTCATCGGCTGGCTCATGGACCGCAGCATGGTGGAGGTCTGGCAGGCCGCTCAAAGCGCGCGGGTCATTTCGGGCCCGGTCTACTCCGTGGCCGACTTGCTGAAGGACCCCCACTTCCGAGCGCGGCGCTATTGGGAGTCTATCGACCATCCCGCCGCCGGGACCTTCGAATATCCGGGGATGCCGTTCTCCACGCCGGGCGTTCCCCGGCGTCCCAGCCGCGCCGCGCCCCGGCTGGACGAGCACGCCGAGGAAGTAGCGGCTGAAATGGCGGCGCTTGAAACGCGGCCGCGGCCTCCGGCCCGCGCGCGGGCCGAAGGCCTACCACTGAAGGGCGTCCGGGTCCTCGACCTCACCGTGGTGCTGGCCGGGCCGAACGCCACGACGCTGCTCGCCGACTGGGGAGCGGAGGTGATCCGCGTCGAGCCGGTCAGCCGGCTCCAGCCGATCACCCGCGGGCACCGCGCCCGGCCAACCCAAGAGCTCGTCGACGCGAACCGGAACTGGCTCGTGGCCTATCCCGGCTGGGAGCCCGGCGATCATCCGTGGAACCGGTGGCCGCACTTCAACGCCCACGGGCGGAACAAGTCCAGTATGACGTTGAATCTCGACGAACCCGAGGGCGCCAGAGTCTTTCGCGAACTGGTATCGATCAGCGACG
Source organism: Dehalococcoidia bacterium (assembly GCA_965261455.1). GTDB lineage: Bacteria > Chloroflexota > Dehalococcoidia > SHYB01 > SHYB01 > DAOUKH01. The sequence goes on from OZ253453.1 coordinate 2,750,954, forward strand.
TCGTCTTCGAGAACAACGTGCCTGCCACGATCGACAAGCTGCGCTTGGGCTATGACGAGTTGAGAAAGGTCCGGCCCGATCTCGTCATGATGCGGATGCCCGCCTACGGTCTCGATGGGCCTTACGCGGGCTACCGCTCCCTGGGCGCTCACCTCGAAGGGACAGCGGCACATACCTACGTGCGGGGTTACCCCGACACGGACCCCTCCGAGCGCGACGACGTCTATTTCGGCGACGCGGTCGCGGCGGCCACCAGCGCCGCCGCCGTTCTGATGGCGCTCTACCGGCGGCGCCGCACCGGTGAAGGCGGCGTCGTCGAGGTGGCGCAAGCGGAGAGCCTCATTCCATTCTTTGGAGACATAATCCTGGACTATCAGATGAACGGCCGGATAGCCCAGGCCCAGGCGAACGATCTGTACGGCATGGCCCCGCACAACACCTACCCATGCAAAGGGGAGCATCGATGGGTAGCGATCGCGGTTGGCTCCGACGACCAGTGGTCGGGGTTGGTTGAGGCGTTGGGAGGGCCGGCCTGGGCGGACGATCCCGCGTTCGCCTCCAAGGCGGGGCGGTACGAGCATCGCGCGCAACTCGACGCCTTGGTCGACGAGTGGACCTCGCGGCATGAGGCCGGGTGGGTGATGGAGACGCTTCAGCAGCACGGCGTGCCCTGCGGCGTCCTCAACGACGAGGCGATGGCGTTCGCCGACCCCCACCTCCGCGCCCGGGGATTCTTCGAGACCCTTCGGCACCCCGAATGCGGCGAGCACGACTACCCGGGCATCGTCTGGCGGATGGAAGAGACGCCAAATCGGATACGGTCCGTAGCGCCGGTGCTGGGGCAGCACAACGACTGGGCCTGCCGCGAGCTACTGGGCCTACAGGCGTCCGAGATCGAGGCGCTGGAGCGAGCGGGGCACCTCGCCTCCGTCTATCCGCCGCACGTGATCTGAGCCGGCGGCGCGCGGCGGGGCCGAGCCGCTAGACGCGCATCGCGTCGGCTATCGTCCCCAGCGACTCCAGGGACTCCAGGCGCCGAATGCCGTCGAGCAGGGCCGCGCCCCGCGCCCGGGGGAGTACGCCCCCGGCCAGGCTCCAGAACTTCTCCTCGACTTCAGCGTCGGTCATCGGGTTCTTCCAGTGGCCCTTGTTGTACGTCACCCTCGTCTGCGTCTCGACGCCGTCATTCGTCCGCAGGGTGAGCGTCGACAGCATTGCCTCCGGCCACAGGGCTGCGGCCTCGTCCGAAGCGGTCACGCGGACCTTCTTGAGGGTCTCGCGGACTTGCGGGTGGCTGAGGGTGGGCTCGTCGAAGTGCGCCACGCCGACCTCTCCGAAGGTCAGCGCGACGGCGACGCCGTAGGGGATGCTGTGGTCCGCCGTCTCGCGGTCTCTCGGGTCCCACTTCTGGTCGTCGCCGGCCATGATCTCGACCGCCGCCGGGCACGTCTCGATGTGGACTGATTCGATGCCGGCTTCTAGCGAGGCTTTGCTCCGAGCCTCCAAGGCCGCCTCCAACGGAGTCTGGCCGAGATAGCCGAGTGGGAAGCGCTTGAGGCTCGTCTCCCGGCAGCGATAGTTGTTGGCGGTGAGATCGAGGTCGAAGGGCGCGCCGCTTACCGCGCGAAAGAAGCCGGCTTCTCCCTCGAAGACCTGGGCTGGGCCCGTCATGCCGAGGGCAGCCAATCTTGCCGCGAAGACGGCGTTCCGGCAGGCGTTCGCCGAGGCGCATCCTTTCCACATCGACACATCGCCTAGGCGGGTCTGGAACAGCGCGACGTTCGCCGCCGCCGCAAGGCTGACCGCCTCGCGCGTCTGCTGGGCGGAAAGCCCCAGCAGCTTCGCGCTCGCGGCGGCGGTGGCTATCGCCTTGAAGATCACGTAGTCGTATCCCCGCTCGCGGAGGTTCACCGCGTCGGCGAGACGGCAGAAGACCTCGTAGGCGACGACCGCGGCCTCGATGAACCGCCGGCCGTCCGCGTTGGCCGCCTCGCCCACTGCGAGCAGCGGCGCGAACATGTCGCTGGGGTGCCCCAATTCCTTGCCGGTGTACGTGTCGTTGAAGTCGAGGTAGCGGATCGCGACGCCGTTCGCGAAGGCTGCCATTTCAGCCGTGGCGCGAACTCCGGAGCCCAACAGGGTCGCGCCGTCCCCGACGGGACGGGCGTCCGCGGCAAGCGACCGGGCGATGCGCGCCGGCTCCGAGTCCAGGGCCGCCGCGGCGCACCCGAGGGCGTCGATGAGGTGTCGCTTCATCAGCGCCGTCACGTCCTCCGGGACCGCCTCGAAAAGAACGCCCCCGGCGTACTCCGCGATCCGGTCGGCAATTGTGCTTCCAGTCATCTTTCATGCGCCTCCTCTTCGTCCACTGCGCTTGGTTCTCATGGTATCCTTTCTCCTTCCAACATTGGAACTGGAAGGTGCAACCCCGTGGCGATAGACCGCAAGATCCTCGACCCTGCCGCAGCCCCACCGAACCTAGGCCGGTACTCCCACGTCGCGCGGCTGAAGGCGGACGAGCTCCTATTCGTTGCCGGCCAGGTCGGGTTCAACGTCGATGGCAAGCTCATCAACCCCGGCGACGTCGCGGCCCAGACCAAGCAGACCTTCGCCAACATCGGCGCCATCCTCGAAAGTCAGGGGGCCGGGTTCGGGAACGTCGTCGAGTTTACGACGTATCTGACGTCGGCGGACTTCATCCCCGCCTTCATGGAGGTCCGCACCGAGGTTTTCAGCGAAATCTATCCCAACGGCGACTACCCGCCCAACACGCTGCTGGTGGTCGACCGGCTGGTCCAGCCGGAGTTGCTTGTGGAGATCAGCGCCATCGCCGGTGTTTGATGACGAAGGCGGTTATGACGCGCCGCCGGCCTCGCGGGCCAAGGCGGCGCCTTGCGGTTGACCTCCCTAGGCTTCTCACCTAGGCTACTATGCTGGTGGCCCGGAGGGAGTGAGTAAGATATGGGCGAAATCATGCTGGCGGGGACGACGCACTACCCGCTGTTGCTGTACCCCGACGAATTCATGTCAGCGCAGATGGAGCGTCACTGGAAGAGCGACTTGGTGCCGCCCGAGTGGAAGGACCAGAAGAACTGGCCCGCGCAGATGCAGGAGGAGTACGGCGTCGACGGCGTGAACGCACCCGCCTCGGCGGCGGCGCACCGGAAGCGGCTCGTTGACGGCTTTCGGAAAGTCCGGGAGGAGATCGAGGCATTCAAACCCGACTTCGTCCTCATCTGGGGTGACGACCAGTACGAGAACTTCCACGAAGACCTCGTCCCGCCCTTCAGCGTCTACCTCTGCGACCAATACGAGACCCAGCCCTTCCACAAACGCCGCTTCACAGCGGATGGCGATGAGATCTCCAACGTTTGGGGCGAGGACTTCGACCACGTGTTCAAGCACGCCGGGCACCCGGAAGCGGCGAAGCTCCTGGCCACGCGGCTACTCCAGATGGGGTACCCGATGCCGTACGCCTACAAGACCCTGCACTACCAGGGCCTGCCGCACGCCTTTCTGAACACCCTGCTCTTCCTCGACTACGACCGGAAGGGGTTCGACTTTCCGGTGATCCCCTTTCACGTCAATTGCTACGGAAGCTCCTTCGTCAAGAACAAGGGGGGGAGCCCGCTGCAGGCGGCAGAAGACGCGGAGCCCGACCCACCCGCCCCCTCGGCGCAACTCTGCTTCGACGTTGGGGCCGCGACGGCGCGGGCGTTCAAGGACAGTAAGTACCGAGCCGTGCTCATGGGGTCGTCCAGTTGGTCCCACGCCTTCCTCGTTCCCAAGCACCACATCCTTTACCCGGACGTGGAGGCCGACGTCGCACGCTATGAAGAGTTGCGCGATGGGCAGGTCCACAAGTGGGCGGATCTTTCGATGGACGCCATCGAAGATGCGGGGCAGCATGAATTCCTGAATTGGATCTGCCTCGGGGGCGCCTTGCACGAGCTCGGCTTCAAGCCGAAGATCCACGACTTCATCACCACGCATATCTTTAATTCGTCGAAGTGCTTCATGACGGCGACGGCGGACTGACCGCCTGAAGAGGACGGAAGCGAGGGAGCCCGGTCTCTAGACGCGCCGGGGTGAGAGGAGCTCAGCAATGGTTGGCGTAGCGCCAGACATACGTCCGGTGAGCCCTGAGGAAAGGGAAACGAAGGATGAGGCCTACGGGTCGTCCCAGATAGGCCCGTTCGACTACATCCCCAAGGTGGGATTCCGTGAGTATTGGTACCCGGGCGTCTGGGCCAAGAAGGTCGGGCACAAGAAGCCCGTCAAGGTCAAGATGCTCGAAGAGGACATCGTCTTCTTCCGCGGCAAGGATGACAACGTCGTCGCGCTGACGGACTGGTGCCCCCACCGCGGCGCGCGGTTCTCCCTCGGCGTGTGCGACTTCAAGGGCACCATCACCTGCCCCTATCACGGCTACGTCTTCGACGAAAACGGTCAATCCGTCGCCGGACTCATTGAAAGCGTTGAGTCGCCGCTCGCGCCGAAGATGCGCGCCCGGAAGTACCCGACCGAGGAGCGTCACGGCGTCGTCTTCGTCTGGATGGGCGAGACAACGCCCGTGCCCCTGGATGAGGACCTGCCGTGGGAGTTCCAGGACGACTCGTTGAATGTGACGAGGTTCAGCCGGGTGAAGGTCTGGGGGACCAACTGGACGGAGCCGATCTGGCAGGGGATCGACTACCACGAGTTCTACCTGCACCGGACCACCAAGTTCTGGCACTTGATCAACTTCCGGCAGCCCTTCTTCAGGCCGAAGCCGGTCGTGACCAACGGCGTGCGTATCGTGGAGAAGGGCGACAATTTCGTGACCACGACGCAGCAGAACATCGAGTTCGGCCAGAAGGAATACCCCAAGATCGGCAAGTGGCCGCAGCACAACTGGTGGCGGAAGCTGGGCAAGGCTCCCCCGGTGGGCGGCCGTTTCGGTAGCCACCACAACGTGCAGCTTCCCTCGATCGTGCGGGTGCCTCTTGGCGGCGCGAACCACATGCGCTGGGGCGTCCCGGTCAGCGAGTGGGAGACGCGGATGTGGACGTTCACCATCGCTCCCAAGCCGGGCAACCCCATTCGGCAGCTCTGGCAGGACCTCTGGTACTACGGCTACCGCCGGGGCTACGGCGTGATCGCCATCAACGAAAACGAGGACTTCCCGATCTTCTCGAAAGAGGCGATCAACCCCTTCATTCCGCAGAAGCTCGGCATCCTGGACCTTGGCGTGATCTACTTCCGTCGTCATCTCGCCAAGCGGGCCAGGGACCACCAGCGCCTGGGCGGCGCCTACGGCTGCGTCAAAGCGCCGCCGGACCCGACGAAGGTGGCTGAGTGGACCGCGCGGAGGGCCGCCGAGTCCCCCTAGGCTGCTATGACGTCTTCGAAACCTCAGGACCACACTAGGAGACTTCCGTGACCAACGGCGCTTTGGGAGCGGACGTCATCAAGTGCGATGACGTGCACAAGTTCTACTTGGCCGGCGAGCGTTCCGTCTATGCCTTGAAGGGGATCGACCTCGAGGTGAGGGAGCGCGAGTTCGTCAGCATCGTGGGCAAGAGCGGGTGCGGCAAGTCGACACTCTTGCACTGCATCGCGGGACTCCTGCCTGTCAGCCACGGCCAAATATGGATCAACGGCGAGGAAGTAAAGAAACCGGGGAGTCGGGACATCGGGCTGGTCTTCCAGACCAGCGCGCTCTTGCGCTGGCGGAGCACGTTGGAGAATGTGCTCCTACCGATTGAGATGTTCGGACTGTCGCGCCGCGACTATGAGGGCCGCGCCCGCGAGCTCCTCCGCCTCGTCGAGCTCGAAGGTTTCGAGAGCCAGTACCCCAACCAGCTTTCGGGGGGAATGCAGCAGCGCGCCGCCATCGCCCGGGCGTTGATCCATGACCCCTCGGTGTTGCTCATGGACGAGCCCTTCGGCGCGCTCGACGCGCAGACCCGAGAGTCGATGAACGTCGAACTGATGCGGATTTGGGAGGCCACGCCGAAGACCGTGCTCTTCGTGACGCACGATCTGCAGGAGGCCGCCTTCCTCTCCAACCGAGTCGTCGTGATGAGCGCGCGGCCGGGGACGATCCAAGAGATCGTCGACGTGCCGATTCCCCACCCCCGGACGCCCGACGTGCTCTATTCGGATATGTTCGTCGAGATCACGCGGCATCTCCGCGAGCTTCTCGTGGAGCAGGGAGAAGACCAGGCGGCGTGAGCACCCAGTCCCAGCGGCTGCGCGGGTCGGACGACGACCTCTTCCGGCACTTCTACGAAGTGGAAGTCCAGGCCGAGCGAATGCGGAAGCGGCAGCAGTCCGTGATCAACTTCGTCGGGCGGCTGTTCATGGTTGGCGCGATCATTGGGGGATGGTTCCTCCTCGCGTCGTTCTACCCACCCCTGATCGTTCCTGACCTGATCGAAACCTGGCAAGGTTTCGTCAAGGGCAGAGAGGAAATATGGGAAAACCTCTTGCCCACCGTCATCGAGATCGCGCTGGGCTTTACGATGGGAGTCGTCGGCGGACTGGGCCTCGGCGCCCTTATCGCTCAGTCGAAATGGGCTGAAGTCGTCATCCGCCCGTACCTCGTGATATCGCAGGCCGTGCCTAAAGTCGTTCTGGTGCCGATACTGATCATCTTGCTGGGCTTCGGCATCTTACCCAAGATCACCATCGCCGCGCTCATCTGCTTCTTCCCGCTGTTGGAGAACACGATCACCGGCCTGTCACGGGTCGATCCGGACAGCCTGCGCCTCTTCCAATCGCTGGGGGCGAGCCCGTGGAAGATATTCCTCAAGCTCCGCGTCTACAGCGCCCTTCCGCTTGTATTCGCGGGGATTCGAATCGCGGCCGTCCTCGCCACGCTCGGTGCGATCGTGGCCGAGTACTTCGCGGGCAACGAGGGGCTGGGCGCGCTGTTGGCGATATCCCTTGGACTGCTGAACGGCAAGCTGATGTACGCCACGATGGTCGTGCTGACGATGTTGGCGTTCACCGTGTACGTTTCCGCGCTCCATCTGGAACGGAAAGTGCTGGAGAAGAACAACCTGCAAGCCGAGGAGTAATCGGCAGTTGTCCGTCTCATGACAACCACAACCCAAGACGCCGTCAGACCGCCCGAGGTCACCCCCGAGGACCTCGCGGCCTTGGAGGCCGCTAAGCTCTCCGTCAAGGCGCGGCGGGAGCGGATCCTTCACAATCTGGCGCGGCTCGCCGTCTTCATCTTGTTCATGGGCCTGTGGGAGATGCTGTCCCGTATCTACAACGTTAATCTCGTGCCCAGCCCCGCTGAGACCTGGGATGCGCTGGGGCGGGGGTGGACCCTCATACGAATGAAGTCCATCGACACGATCATCTCCATCGCCTTCGGCTTTGGGATCGGGGCCAGTTCCGGGATCATTCTCGGTGCTCTCATCGGTCAATCGCGGACGCTGCAGGGCGTGCTGCATCCGTTCCTGATCCTGTACCAGTCCGTTCCGAAGGTCGGGCTCGCGCCCATACTGCTGCTCCTTCTCGGCACCGGCATCTTGCCCAAGGCGGCGCTCGCCGGGATGTCCTCGTTCTTCCCGATGCTGGAGAACACGATCGTGGGGGTGGAACGGCCAGATCAGGACAGCCTGCGGCTGTTCCGGGGCCTCGGCGCGAGTCAATGGAAGATTTTCTACAAGCTCCGGTTGATTACGGCGCTCCCCTATGTGCTCACCGGCGTCCGCATCGGCGTCGTGTTCGCGACGGTGTCCGTGGTCGTCGCGGAGCTGGTCTCCGGCAGTATCGGCCTGGGCGCGACCATCAGACTGGCCAACGATCAGGTCGACACGCCGTTGGTCTACGCCGCGATCTTGGGCATCACGGTGATAGGGTTGGCCTACTATTCCCTGGCGGTGGCCGTTGAGTTTATCCTGCTCCGATGGTTCAATCTGAGCACTCCATCAAACTAGACAACATCGAGCCGCGGCGATCGGCCGGGGGCTCTTACGTAACGGTGGCATACCAGAGAAAGAAGCGAGGTAAGGAGAGTTGAAAGGAGTCATGATGAAGAAGAAGACTGTGATGCAGCGGCTAGGGGTGGCTGTCGTCCTGATGGCTATCGTGTCGCTCCTAGCCGTGGCCTGCGGCGGCGGCGACCCGACCGCGACGCCGGCGCCGACGCCGACGGTAAAGGAGCTCACGACGGTGAAGATCGGCCTGCCGACACCGCCGAGCGTGGGCAACATGTGGTTCGATCTGGCCAAGGCGAAGGGCTGGGACCACGAGTTCGGCATCGACTTGGAGATCGAACGGGCGACTGGCGGCGGCGCGGTAACGGCGCTCGTCGTCGGCGGCGCGGTCCACATCGGCGGCGGTGTGCCGGATTCGCTCCTGAACGCGGTGGCGCAGGGTGAAGACCTGGTCTCCATCCGCAAACTGCATCCGCCGACGAAAGTGTTCCCCGTCTTCTTCGCCCTTGGGCGCAAGGACGCGGGCATCAACTCTTGGGCCGACCTGGAAGGCAAGAAGTTCGGCATCCTTGGTCCTGGCAGCGCGACGAAGTTCTCCACGGACCTCATGCTGTTCGCCAACGGCGTCGATCCCGATAGCGTCGAATACGTGAGCCTGGGCGGCATCGGCGCCTACGTCGAAGCGCTGAAGAGCAAGTCGGTGGACGCGGTGGGCTCCTGGCTCGGGCCCAACCAGACCGTGTTCAGGCCCGACACCGAGCTTTGGGATAACCTCACGGTTCTGCCTGCGGACCTGTACCAAGGCGACGTGTACCTTGCCAAGCGGAGTTGGGTCGAAGCCAACGAGGAAGCGGTCATCGGGTTCAACATGATGGTCGCGAAGACGCTGACGTACTACGTCACGTACCCCGAGCTGTCGGTTGACTTCGGACAGGCGAACATCCCCGAGGTCGCGGCGACGGACCGTGAGGTGGGGATCAACACCGTCAAAACGAACCGGCCCGCGCGGAGCCTCGACGGATTCATCAACCCGGCGGACATCGAAGAGTACATCCCGCTGGCGCAGCAGGCCGGCCTCATCTCGGACGAGTTGGACCCGTCGTCCATCGACGTGTACAACATCTTCCTCAACAAGTACGCCGAAGAGGCGATCAACCGTCTGTACGCGTCGTACGAGGGTTAGTTCGAAACGGTACCGAGACCGACAGCGGTCTCGGTAGGAATAGACCCTGGCGCTTCGGAGAAATCCGGGGCGCCAGGGTCTTCCCATGTTGGAGGGGCACATGTTCAAGCAGGTAGGCGATCTCAACGTTCACTACGACGTACAGGGCGAGGGATACCCTCTGGTGCTGCTCCACGGCGGGGGGTCCCGATCACAATGCTACGAGGAGATGACCCCGATACTCTCGAAGCACTTTCGTGTCTACACCTATGACCATCGGGGTTTTGGAGAGACGGAGAGGCCGCCGGAGCCCAACCTGTCGCACGATCTCTGGCGGGAGGACTTAGGTGCGATTCTCGACGCCTTCGGCTTGGATAAGGTCGCTCTGGGCGGCTGGTCCCTTGGCGGGGGGATCGCGCTCGACTTCACGCTGAAGTATCCCGGCCGCGTCACGCAGTTGGTGTGCATGGGAGCGAGCAGCCCGCGTCTGGAGCGCACCGACCGTTCGGGGTTCGATCGAAGGCGGGCTCTGATCGAGCGGGGAGCGACACCGGAAGAGATCGTCGCCGAGACGTTCGAGTTCACGAAGAAGGCCTTCAGCCCGCATAGCGTCGAGCACAATCCTCACGCGGTCGAGATGATCCGGCAGGAACATCTGAGGAACAACCCGAAGTCCTACCTGGAAATGATCATCGCCAACGAGAACCGCCCGAAAATCGGCGGGCGCCTCGGAGAGATCTCCTGCCCCACGCTCTTCATCGCCGGCGAGCACGACGGGCGCACGCCGGTGAACCAGTCGGAGGACCTGAACAAGGCGGTCCCCGGTTCGCTTATGAAGATCATCTCCAACTGCGGCCACTTCTACGGCTACGAGCAGCCGGAGGCGACGTGCGAGGCGATCATCGCGTTCCTGCAGGCGTTCGGGGCCCGCTCCTGACCGCCTTACACCTCTCTCCCACGGGAGACATTTGCAACACTGCGTCGAGGGGGAGAATGCCGCCCGCTGGCCTTGGGAAAGGGAGGCGGCGCGGGGTCTTGCCCCCCTCTCCCGCTGGGAGAGGGTTGGGGTGAGGGCGGGGGGAGGCGGGGGCCGCTCGACCTTGCTGAAGCCCGCCCGCCGAGTTACGCAAAGGTCTCCACGGGGAGAGAGCGCCCTACACCTCTCTCCCATGGGGAGAGAATGAGAGAGGGCCCGCGCTACGTGTCCAGGACGTTGGGGGCGAACAGGTCTGCGACCGCCGGAGGCTTCGGCAGAAGCCCCTGCTCCACCAGGCATGTCCCGAACGTCTCGAGTTGGTCACGGTTCGCCTCGACGCCGTAGGGCCAGAAGTCTTCACCCATGAGTGCCCGCATCGCTTCGACCTCGGAAACCGCCCAGGGCAGCGTGATCTTCAGGGCATCGGTCTCGTATAGCTCCCGGTACGCCAGCCGCTTCGCCTCGACGAACGCCTCGAAGAGACTGGACGCGATCCACCGGTTGGCTTCGTAGACGTCCCGCTGTATGACGACGGTGTGCATGATTGGAAAGATGCGGGTGCGCCGGTAGTAGTCCTCTTCCACGGAGCGAAACTCGGGGAAGAGCCGGGCGACGTTCGGAGAGCCCGCGAGGAACGGCGAGGGAAAGTTCGGAGTGATAAGGGCGTCCAACTCCCCCGTGTCCAACATACCGGAGAGCGTCTTGCCTTCGGGAATCGAGGAGACGTTGAAGCCCTCGGGCAGGTCGAGCGCGATGCGCGCGCTCCCGCCCGGCTTCTCCTGCCCGCCCCACAACCACTCGACGGACCGCGGATGGACGCCGTGGTCGTGATGCAACATGGCGCGGGCCCACACCGCGGCCGTCATCTGGTAGTTCGGCGCGCCGATCCGTTTCCCGGCGAGGTCTTCAGGGCTATCGACGCCGGCCTTCGTGTTGATGTAGATACAGGAATGGCGGAAGATGCGGGACGGGAAGACCGGAATCGCGATAAAGGGAGACTCGCCTCTGGCGGTCATGATGGTGTAGTCCGCCAGCGACATCTCGCTGACGTCGAACTCCCGATACTTCCACATCCTCGCGAAAAGCTCGCCCGGCTCCATGACGACGCCGACAATGTCCACACCTTCCGCGCTGACGGTGCCGTCGAGGATAGGGCGGGTGCGATCGTAGTTCCAACAGGCCAGAGATAAACGAAGCTTGCTCATGAAACTCCCACGAAGTGATCGGCTGCTACCTGCGTCATTCTCGCAGACAGCGCCGGTAGGACGCAAAGTATCGGCAGCCGGCGTGGCTCAAGGGGACACCCTTGCGAAACCCGCCCGTATCCGTCATTCCCGCGAAAGCGGGAATCCATCCCCTCCCGTAGGGGCGCTTCTCGTGGGCGCCCGCTCCCCTTCCCTCCGGCCTCTCCCCCTCTGGAGACCCTTGTGCAACCCACGCGCGGACTGGAATACAGCCGGGGCGGGGAGGTCTTGCCCCCCTCTCCCGCTGGGAGAGGGCGGGGGGTGGAGCGGGGCGCGCCGACGTCCATGGAGCCGGAAGCCCCGGTTACGCAAAGGCCCCCTCTGGGGGAGACTGAGAGAGGGCGCGCGCCGACAGGCGTGCGAGCGCCCGGAGGGCGCTTCTCCCTCCGCCCGTATCCGTCATTCCCGCGAAAGCGGGAATCCATCCCCTCCCGTAGGGGCGCCTCTCGTGGGAGCCCGCTCCCCTTCCCTCCGGCCTCTCCCCCTCTGGAGACCCTTGTGCAACCCACCCGCGGACTGGAATACAGCCGGGGCGGGGAGGTCTTGCCCCCCTCTCCCGCCGGGAGAGGGTTGGGGTGAGGGCGGGGGGTGGAGCGGGGCGCGCCGACGTCCATGGAGCCGGAAGCCCCGGTTACGCAAAGGCCCCCTCTGGGGGAGACTGAGAGAGGGCGCTTCTCCCTCCGCCGGCCAAGGCAGTGCAAACATCTCCGAAGGGGGCGCGGTATGAAGTTCGGCGTGTCGATCTCTTCGATGGTGCAGGTGCAGGTCGGCGAGGACATGGAACGCCGCCTCGCCGACGTGTTGGCCTTCGTCCACGAGGCGAGGGATCTGGGCTTCGAGTACGTCAGCATCGGGCAGCACTACGTGGCCCACCCCTATCAGACGTTCCAGCCGATTCCGCTGCTGGCGCGGCTGGCCGCGGAGACGGGTTCGATGCGCCTCCACACGACGATCCTCTTCTGCCTCCACAATCCCGTCGGGCTGGCGGAACACCTCGCCACCCTCGACGTCATTACCGGGGGCCGGCTGACCGTCGGTGCGGCCATCGGCTATCGCGAGGAGGAATACGCGGCGTTCGGCGTCGATCCCAAGACGCGGGTCTCCAGGACGATGGAGTGCCTGGAGGCGGTGCGGCGGCTGTGGACCGAGGACTCGGTAACGATGCATGGCCGCCACGTCGCCCTCGACGGCGTGCGTGTTCCCACGAAGCCGGTCCAAAAGCCGCACCCGCTCCTGTGGATCGCGGCCAACGGCGACGCCGCCGTCCAGCGCGCGGCCCGGCTGGGGATCCCCTGGCACATCAATCCTCACGCGAATTTCGAGACGATCGCCCGCCAGGTGGGACTGTACCGTGAGACCGCACGGGAGGCGGGGCAGCCTTGGGACATCGCACTGCCCATGAACCGCGAGCTCTATTGCGCGGAGACGACGGAGCAGGCGCTCGAAGAGGCGGCCCCGTACCTGGGCCTCAAATATAAGACCTACGCGGGGTGGGGTCAGGACAAGGCCCTCCCCGGCGAAGAGGACTTTACCCAGGAATTCCGCGATTTGCTCCGCGACCGCTTCACGGTGGGCAGCCCGGAGGACTGCGTCGAGCAACTGCGGCCCTGGAAAGATCTGGGCGTCGGACTCGTCAATCTCCGCATGACTTGGGCCGGTATGCCGCTGGACCTGTCGCTCAAGGGGATGCGCCTTGTAGCCGACCGGGTCGTCCCGCAGCTGCGGTGAGCGAGGGTTAGAGGTAAACGTGGAATTTGGAATCTGGGTGTGGTCGAATCAGGTGCCCGTCGGCGAGGACCTGGGCGGCCGTGTCCCCAATATTCTCCGCTGGGCCCGCGAAGCCGAGGCCCTTGGATACAAGCACCTCAGCATCGGGCATCACTACGTCGCCCATCCCTACCAAGCCCTCCAGCCGATTCCGACGCTCGCCCGCCTGGCCGGCGAGACCCAATCGATCCGCCTCTGCGCCACCATCCTGTTCTCGTTGCACCGCCCGGTGGAGTTGGCCGAGCAGTTGGCGACTCTGGACATCCTGTCCGGAGGGCGCGTCACCGTCTGCGCCGGCCCTGGATACCGCGAGCAGGAATTCGCCGCCTTCGGCATCGACCCCAAGACCAAGGTCTCGCGGACCATCGAGTGCCTCGAAGCGGTGCGCCGGCTGTGGACCGAAGAGGCGGTGACGTTCGAGGGCCGGCGCTTCCGGCTCGACGACGTTCACGCCACCACGAAGCCGCTCCAGAAGCCGCACCCGCCGCTCTGGATGGCCGCCAACGCCGACGTGGCCGTCGAGCGCGCCGCCCGGCTCGGCGTCCCCTGGTTCGTGAATCCGCACGCCGACTACGACACCATCGCCCGCCAGGTCGCGTTATACCGCAAGGCCGCGCGGGAGGCGGGGCATCCCGCCGACATTTCTCTGCCGGCGATGCGCGAGCTCTACTGCGCCGAGACGACCGAGCAGGCGCTCCTCGAGGCCGCGCCCTACGTGGGCGCCAAGTACGCCGCCTACGCCGATTGGGGCCAGGACAAGACAATCAGCCCGACAGAGGACTTCCGCCGGGAACTCGCCAAGCTCATGGAAGGCCGGTTCATCATCGGCAGCCCCGACGATTGCGCCGCTGAACTCGCGCGGTGGGAGGCCTTGGGTCTGGGGCCCATCGTCCTGCGCATGCACTGGTCGGGCACCCCGTTCGAGCTTTCCCTCAAGAGCCTTCGCCTCTTCGGCGAGCACGTCATCCCACACTTCCGCAAGAAGAGCGCCGGCCGCGGCGCCGGTTGAGATACCCAAGCCCTAGACGCTAGGGCCGAAACGGAGGATACGCATGCGGTTCGGCATCATGGTCATGCCTCAGCATCCCGCGACCGACTCACCGGTCAAGCGGTTTCGGGAGACGGTTGAGCTGACGCGCATCGCGCGCGACGCCGGCTTGGACGGCATCTGCGCCGGCCATCACTATCTCTCGCCCCCCTATCAGAATCTCCAGCACCTGCCCTTGCTGGCCCGCTTGGCCGCCGATTCCGGGGACATGGACGTGATCTTGTCCATCGTCCTCCTCGCGATCCTGAACCCCGTCGAGGTGGCGGAGAACGTGGCCTCGCTGGACGTCATCACGGAGGGTAGGGCCGTCTTCGGCGTCGGCCTCGGCTACCGCGACATCGAGTATCAGGCCTTCGGCGTCGACGTGAAGACCCGCGTCGCCCGCATGAACGAAGGCCTCGACCTCATCCGGCGCCTCTGGACTGAGGAGAACGTCACCTTCCAGGGCCGCTTCTTCAACCTCACCGACGCCACCTGCACGATTCGGCCGGTCCAGAAGCCGCACCCGCCCATCTGGGTGGCCACCAACAGCGACGGCGCCACCGAGCGTGCCGGCGCGCAGGGCTTCCCCTGGTTCGTTAATCCGCACGCCGCGCTGCCGACGCTGGAACGCCAGGCCAAGCTCTACGAAGGCGCCGCCACGAAGGCGGGCACGCCGCTGCCGGAAACGCGCCCAATTCTGAAAGAGATGCACGTGGCGGAGACGCGGGAAGAGGCGATACGGATCGCGCAGCCCTATCTCGCAGGAAAGTACCAGCGCTACGCGGACTGGGGACAGGACAAGGTGCTGCCGGGGAAGGAGAGCTTCCGCATCCCCTTCGAGGAGCTCTCCGCCGAAGGCCGCTTCATGATCGGCAGCGTCGAGGACGTCATCCAGCAGATCGAGATGCACCGCGACCAGCTAGGCATCGACTATTTCCTGTTCCGGATCTGGTGGCCGGGCATGGAGGCATACCACGCCTACCGCGTCGTCGAGATCCTCGCCGAGCGCATCATCCCGCACTTCAGGAAGGCTGAGGCGTAACGCCCACGCGTCAGATGTCCACGGCGGCCGCGCGGCGGTCGCTAGAGATCAGTCCTCGTCATCGTCGTCGGCTTCCGGCATGAGGACGAATTCGGGGTAGGCTTCAATTCCCAGCTCGCCCGCGTCCTGGCCTAGACGCTCGACCTGCGGTGCCACGCGGATGCCTACCGTCATGTCCAGCACGCGCCAGACCACCCAGGAGACGGCGAAGACGAACGCGCCGATCGTCACGATGCCGAGCAGTTGCACGCCGAAGTCGCCGCCGGCGGCGATGCAGACCGCCAGGGTGCCCCAGATACCGGCGAACAAGTGGGCGGGCACGGCGCCGACCACGTCGTCCAGCCGGAGCCGCTCCAGGACCTTGATGCCAAGCGTGCAGATGAGTCCGCCGATGGCCCCGATGATGACCGCCCAATAGTGGTCGACGAAATCGGGTCCGGCGGTAATCGAGACCAGCCCCGCGATTGCGCCGTTGAGGCCGGCGAAGAGGTCCATACGTCCGAGGACGTAGCGCGAGACGACGAGGGCTGTCATGACGCCGGCCGCCGCGGCCAGGTTGGTGTTGACGAGGATGTGGCTCATCGCAACCGCGTCGGCGGCGCTTCCCAGGGCCAACTGCGATCCAGCGTTGAAGCCGAACCAGCCGAACCAGAGGATGAAGACGCCGAGCGTCACTATCAGAATGTTGGAGGGCGGCGTGGGCCTGGGGGTGCCGTCGCGGCGGAACTTGCCCAGCCTCGGCCCGGCGACCAGTATCCCCGCGAGGGCCGCCCAACCGCCGACGCCGTGGACGATGGAGGAGCCGGCGAAGTCCTGGAACCCTTCCTGGGCCAGCCAGCCGCCGCCCCACGTCCATGCCCCCACGATGGGGTAGATGATCGCGGTGAGCACCAGAACGAACAGGAAGAAGGACCACATCTTCACCCGTTCGGCCAGGGCGCCGGAGACGATGGAGGCCGCGGTCGCCACGAAGACCATCTGGAAGAACCAGTCCGACATGGTGGCGTAGCTGCTCTCCGCGAGGACAGCCGCCGCGTCCCCTTCTCCTCCCACCAGCGCGATCTCCTCCGCGGTCGGCCCGTAGAGGAGGTTGAACGAGCCGATCACGTTTCCCACGTCGACGTACATGAGGTTGTAGCCGATGAAGAAATAGGCGAGCCCGGCGATGGAGTAGAGGCCGATGTTCTTCAGGCAGATCATCGAGGCGTTCTTGGTGCGCACCGACCCGGACTCGAGCATGGTGAACCCGGCGCACATCCACATCACCAACGCTCCCCAGACGAGGAACGAGAAGGTGTTGAAGATGAACGCGGTCTCCTCTTCGACCCCTGCCGCGTACGCGACGGTGGGGCGGGCCAGGAAGAGGATGATCGACGCGACGCCCGTCGCGGCCAAAATCGCGGGGAGACGGTGATGCGAAAGGGCTCGTGTGAGCGTGCTCAAGACGTACCTCCGCTTACGATTGAGCCCATCGCGCCAGCGCCTTCTCGGGCGCCGCGATCTCTTCCAGCAGGGTGTAGTAGGAGTCTTGCCAGCCCTTTTCGGGAAGGCCGGTGAACAGCATCAGGTTCAGCGGATACTCCTCGCTGTCGGTAGCGCGGCGAAAATCGTCACGGAAGAGAAAGGTCGGCTTGCCTAAAGCGATGGCCATGCCGAGCTCGACCATGACTCCCTCATCGGGCGGCACGCCGTTGATCACGGCGAAGATGGCGTCGGACTCCGCGACGTCGCGGAAGTCGCCCTGGCCGACGCGATAGGCCCACCCGGGCGTGGAGAGATTCTCCGGCGCGTTGTTCCGCGAGAACGGCTCCCGGACTTCCAGGCCCAGGGCCTCCAAGGCCGCCGTCAGCGGCGGCAGCAGCGCCGCTCTCTGCTGGGCCGAGAAGCCGTAGGGGTTGGCCAGGTAGACCGTCTTCGCCATCTTCGCGCGCCGCCCATCCCCGCCGCGAGGCCGCCGGCGCCGCTCTTACGCCGGAACGACGGCCTCGCCAGTCCAGCCGTCTAGGCTTCCCGCAGCATGTGGACGGCACTCGTCCCCAGCACGAGGGGTAGTCCAACGTCGACGACGGCCCATATCTGACCATCGCCACCGTTGCCCCACATCAAGTCGAACCAGTTCCACAGGAGCAGCAAGAGGAGCGCGGCCGCCGCGTAGAAGTTGACGTTCGCCGCCACGAATTCCTTCACGTCGGTCCGGGAGTGCACGAGGCGTACCCGCATGAAGCCCGCGATGACGGCGAAGGCCCCGGCGACGACCATGCAGATGTCGAGGATGTCCCAGATGGTGCGGGCGGTCCCCTCGATGTCGGGGTCGTACACGGGCGTCGCGACGAAGTGCCCCGCTACCGCCAGCGCCACGAGCAGCATGTACACAGCCGCCAGACGCATCAGCCCCGCTACGACCATAACGCCCTCCCATCGGCCAAGAGTCCGCGAACGTTGCCGCAACAGTCTAGGGGAATCTCAAACCCCGTACAATAACGTGGCGCACCCGTCTTCTCGGATACTCCCCCATACAATGACGTCACCGCCGCGGGGCGCGTCGAAGGAGGAGACCCATGCCGGCGGGGGAGTTCAGTCTCTTCAAGACCGTCGTCCACCTCGAAGATGGGCCGGGGGCATCCGAGGTTGCCGTGGGTGACCGGTTCTGGGAGGAAATCGGCGGGCGCGCCGATCTGCAGGAAGGGCGCCTCGTCACGGCCTCCCACTGGAGACCTTTGCAAAACCGACTGGGGTCCTGGCGGGGGGAGCGGAGGTGGCATTCACTTAAACCTCTCCCCCTCTGGGGGAGCACCTTAAGCCTTTCCCCCTCTGGGGGAAACTGAAAGAGGGCACGCGCCCGAAGGGCGCGTCGGAGGGGTGGGGCGGAGGGGGGCGTCTTACCCTCTCCCAACGGGAGAGGGCAGGGTGAGGGGCCCCCTTTCAACCACCAAAGCCCCTCGAAGCCCATCACCCCGCTCCTCTGCGGCCTCTCCCCCTCTGGGGGTGTAAAGACCGGAGAGGGGGGAGGCGGGGGCCGCACGACCTTGCTGAAGCCCGCCCGCCGAGTTGAGCAAACGCGCTGGCCATCACCCGCAGCGCTCGGACTGAGCATCGCCCCCTGGCGGGGTAGTGTCGAAAATACCGCCGCGAACGGGTAGAATAGCTTCATTATCGTAGATAGGAGTGGTGCAATGTCTGAAGTTCGTGATGCCCTAGACGACCTCGAACAGTCCCTGTTGAAGCCTATTCTCGACGCCTTCCCCCAGGCTAGGGGAATGAGCATCGAGGTGGAGATCCGGCAGGAAAACCGGAGAACACGCGGCGACACCTCCGTTGAGAGCTGGCAGCCCGCCAGGGACGGCGAGATCAGGATCCACTTCGGCGCTCCCGCTCCCGCTCGCGCGGAGTCGCGGCCGCGCGACTACGACGCGGTTGGGAACGAAAGCGCCGACCCCCCGCTCGACGCCGAAGATCTGCGGCGCGACCTCCTCGAGTCGCTTGAAATCGCCGAGCGGAGGCCGGGCTTCGATTTTGTCGCCCTCAAGTGGTTCCGGGACCTCTTCCTTCCGGCGGAGTGTCCGGACTGGGCAGAGTCGCGGCCGCTTCGCGACCGGGCCGTTCGGAGCGCGATCGAGGACGGGGTGATCCTGACCAACAAGGTGCCGAACCCCAAGAACCCCGCCTTCCCCGTTACCGCGATTCGCGTGAACCGGGCGCATCCCGAGGTCATCGGCGTGCTCGGGGAGAACGACTCCTCCGGCCCGCGTTTCCGCCCCGTCTCCATCCGAGGCGAGCCGCTCTCCAAGACGGTGCTCGACGAGAGACGGTAGTCGGTGGCGCTCTACTACCTCGACACGAGCGCGTTGGTCAAGCTCTACGTGGACGAGCCCGGCACTGACCGCATGTTGCAGCTCGCCGACGCTCGCGACGGCAACCAGTTCGCCGTGCTCTCCATCGCGCAGGCCGAGGTGTGGTCGGCGGTGGGCCGCCGCCAGCGGGAGGGCGCCCTCGACGACGACGACGCCTCGGACCTACTCGACCAATTCAGCGAGGACCTAGAGTCGTTTTTCCTTCGGCAGAACGTGAACGACTCCGTGATCGACCTCGCCTGCGCGCTCCTAGAGCGTCACGCGCTGCGGGCCGACGACGCGCTGCAGCTCGCCGGCTGCCTCGCGCTCCGGCCGGCGGCCCCGGAACCGCCGGTGTTCACCTGCGCCGCCCCCCCTCTGCTCCTCGCCGCTGAGGAGGAGGGGTTGCGGACGATGAACCCCGTCGGGTAGACCGCGCCGCTTGCGCGCGGGGCGGGGCGGGAAGTCTTACCTCTTCTCCCCCCGGGAGAAGATTGAGATGAGGGGCCGCCTCGCAACCACCACGGGTCATCGAAGTCCGCCCCTCCCCGAAGGGGAGCGCCCTAACCCTTCCCCCCTCTGGGGGAAACTGAAAGAGGGCACGCGCCCCAAGGGCGCGTCGGAGGGGCGGGGCCGGGAAGTCTTACCTCTTCTCCCCCCGGGAGAAGATTGAGATGAGGGGCCGCCTCGCAACCGCCACGGGTTATCGAAGCCGGCCCCTCCCCGAAGAGGAGCGCCTCAAACCTTCCCCCCTCTGGGGGAAACTGAAAGAGGGCACGCGCCCGAAGGGCGCGTCGGAGGGGTGGGGGCCGGGAAGTCTTACCTCTTCTCCCCACGGGAGAAGATTGAGATGAGGGGCCGCCTCGCAACCGCCGCGGGTCATCGAAGTCCGCCCCTCCCCGAAGGGGAGCGCCATAAACCTTTCCCCCTCTGGGGGAAACTGAAAGAGGGCACGCGCCCCAAGGGCGCGTCGGAGGGGCCGGGCCGGGAAGTCTTACCTCTTCTCCCCACGGGAGAAGATTGAGATGAGGGCCCGCCTCGCAACCACCACGGGTCATCGAAGCCCGCCTCTCCCCGAAGGGGAGCGCCTTAAACCCTTCCCCCTCTGGGGGAAACTGAAAGAGGGCACGCGCCCCAAGGGCGCGTCGGAGGGGCGGGGGCCGGGAAGTCTTACCTCTTCTCCCAACGGGAGAAGATTGAGATGAGGGGCCGCCTCGCAACCACCGTGGGTTATCGAAGTCCGCCTCTCCCCGAAGGGGAGCGCCTTAAACCTTTCCCCCTCTGGGGGAAACTGAAAGAGGGCACGCGCCCCAAGGGCGCGCCGGAGGGGCGGGGTGGGTAGAGGCCGTTGACAGGGGCGAAGCCGTCTCCTAGACTCGCGGCGCCCCCCTTCCGTTGCCCTACCAGCCTATGACCTCTTCATCCCGCACCCGGCCGCTGCCCGTCCCCACCGACTTTTCGCGTCCATTTTGGGAGGGGACACGAGCGGGCCGACTGCTTGTCCCCAAGTGCGGCGACTGCGCCTTCTACCGCTGGACGCCGCAGCCGGCGTGCCCGCGCTGCCTCTCCGAAGACTTCGAGTGGGCCGAGGTAAGCGGGCGGGGCGAGATCTATAGCTTCAGCGTCGTGCACCGCTCCTCCGACCCCATCGTCTTCCCCGACCCCTACGTCGTCGCCGTGATCCGGCTGGAGGAAGGTCCCTCGATGCTCAGCACCATCGTGGGCTGCCCGTCCGAAGAGGTGCGCGTCGGCATGCCCGTCGAGGCCACGTTCGAGAAAGTGAGCGACGAAATCACCCTCTACCCCTTCAGGCCGGCATCCTGATGCCGGACCCCCGCGACGCGGCCATCGTCGGCCTCTACACGACCAAACAGACGCGCGGCGAGCGGCGGAGCGGGTTCTCCCACGCCATGGAGTCGCTGCGCGGGGCCCTCGACGACGCGGGCCTGACCATCCAGGACGTCGAAGGGCTGTTCGTTCAGCTCGATGGGTGGCCCCAAAACCCGGCGGCGCCCGCCTACGGCGCGAAAGCGAACTGGCCGTACCAGTTGGGCATCCCGCTGCGCTGGCAAACCGGCGCGGTCAACGCCGCCGATTCCGGCGCGCCGGCGATCATCGACGCCGCCGCCGCCATCAAGACCGGCAACGTCGACACCGTCGCCATTATCCTGGGGCGGGGCATGACGCAACCCCCCGACGGGCGCACCGCTCCGTGGACGCGGCACGTCCAGGAGTTCACCGGCTGGACGGGATCGTACACCGCGGTCCAGTTTGCCCTTGTCGCCTCGCGGCACATGGCGGCCTACGGCACGACTCCCGAGCAGCTCGCCGCGGCCTCGGCCACGGTGCGCAACTATGGCCACGTGAATCCCCAGGGGCTGATGTACGGTCGCGGCCCCTACGACGTGGAGCGCGTGGTCAACGCGCGCATGATCGCCACGCCGCTTACCGTGCTGATGTGCGCCCAGGTCAACGACGGCGGCGGCGCGATGATCATCACCACCGCCGAGCGGGCGCGCGACCTCAAGAAGCCGCCGGTCCACATCCTCGGCGGCGGCGACCAACTCTCCTATCCCGCCTACACGGAGGCGCCGCTACTCGAACATCACCTTGGCGGCGAGTTCGCCACGGACTGGGTGGACAAGGGCTTCCACCGCGCCGGCGTGACCCGCGACGACGTCGACTTCGTTGAACTCTACGACGGCTTCGCCATCTGGATGCTGACGCAGTGGGAGATGCTCGGCTTCTGTAAACCCGGCGAGGGCGGGCCATTCGTCGAGAGCGGCGTCATGGAGCTCGACGGGCGCTATCCCACCTGCACCGACGGGGGCTGCATGGCGTTCAGCCACAACGGCACCCCCTCCCTCTTCCGGCCCATCGAGGCCGCCCGCCAACTGCGCGGCGAGGTCATGGACGACTGCCCCGGCTGGGAGCAGGGCGAGCACACTCACGAGAAGGGCGTCTGCCGCGCGGTAAGAGACCCCAAGATCGGCATGGCGGTGACCATGGGCCCGCCCACCGGCGGCGGCAACTTCGTCCTCCTCGCCAAGGACTAGCCTCTTGCCTCTTCTCCCCACGAGAGAAGATCGAGATGAGGGGCCGCCTCGCAACCGCCACGAGTTATCGAAGTCCGCCCCTCCCCGAAGGGGAGCGCCATAAACCTTTCCCCCTCTGGGGGAAACTGAAAGAGGGCACGCGCCCGAAGGGCGCGTCGGAGGGGAGGGGCGGGGTGGAGGAGTCTTCCCCTCTCCCAACGGAGACCCTTGCGCAACCCGCCCGCGGGCAGGCATAGGTGGGGCCGGGAGGTCTTGCCTCTTCTCCCCACGGGAGAAGATCGAGATGAGGGCCGCCTCGCAACCGCCGCGGGTTATCGAAGTCCGGTAACGCAAAGGCCTGGACCGGGGGTTGCCGCCTCGACGGCGGTGAAGCTACCATGCGCCCCAGTCTGACGACAGGACGGCAGGAGGCGGCCCCCATGGCTTCGTGGACAGGAAAAGTTGCGTTCGTCACCGGCGCGGGCTTGGGTATCGGACGCGCCACCGCGGTCCGTTTCGCCCGCATCGGCGCGAATGTGGTCGCCGTCGACGTGAACGACGAGGCCGGCCGCGAGACCATCGCCGAGATCGGCCACGGCGACAGCAAGGCCATCTTCGTCCAGGCCGACGTCTCCTCCGAAAGCGACGTGGCCGCCGCGGTGGAGAAGGCCGTCTCCACCTTCGGACGCATCGACCTGCTCCACAACAACGCCGCGATCATGCGCCGCCACGACTCGCTCGAAGCATGGCCCATCGAGGAGTTCCGCCGCGTCATCGACGTGAATCTCAACGCGCCGTTCCTCGTGGCCAAGGCGGTGGCGCCCGTCATGCGCGACGGCGGCGGCGGAGTCATCATCAACATGTCGTCCCAGGGCGGGCTGGTCTCGGTGCCCTACTCCCCCAGCTACGCCGCGGCCAAGGCGGGGGTGATCTCCCTCACCCGTACGCTCCCCGACATGCTCCGGGGCACCGGCATCCGGGTGAACGCCATCCTCCCCGGCTTCACCGATACCCCCATGACGCGAGACACGCGGGCGCGCGCCAACCTGGGCACCGTGGCCATGGCCCCCATGGCGGCGGAAGACCTCGCCCGCGCCGTGCAGTACCTCGCCGAGCGCGACGACCTCGACCGCTTCCTCATGGTGGTGCGGCGCGACGATGAGGGAAGGATCGAGTACCTCCAGGTCGAAGACCCGCCGGCGCAGACCTCCATCGGCATGGCCGACGACATAGGCCCGCAATGAACCGCGTCGACGGCAAGGTCGCCATCGTGACCGGGGCCGCCGGCGGCATCGGCCGCGCCTCGGCCCTGCTTTTTGCCGAGCGCGGCGTGAGCGTCGTGGCGGTCGACCTGAAGGAGGCCGAGGGCGCCGAGACCGCTCGCATGATCGCCACGAGCGGCGGCGACGCCATCTTCGCGGCCGCCGACGTCACGGACGTGCCCCAAGTCCAGGACCTCGTGGGCAAGACGTTGACGGCGTTCGGGCGTGTCGACTTCCTCCACAACAACGCCGCGATCATCGCCCACCACCGCGACATCGACGATGTAGGCGTCGACGAGTGGCGTCGCATCATCGACGTCAACCTGTCCTCGCTCTTTATCTGCTCGAAGGCCGTGATCCCGATGATGCGGACGCAGGGCGGCGGCGCGATCGTCAACACCTCGTCGGGCGCGGGCGTGGCGGCCTACGGGGTCGCCCTCGCCTATTCCGCCGCCAAGTTCGGCGTGCTGGGTCTGACCCAGGGCCTGCAACAGCTCGTCGAGGGTGACGGTATCCGCGTCAACGCTGTCCTGCCGGGCATGACGCGGACGCCGATGCTGGAGCTCTCCGACACGGGCCGCGCCGCCCTGCAGAAGCCGGAGAACCTCCTCGACCCCATGGACCTGGCGCGCGCGGTCTACTACCTCGCGGTCAACGAGGATATGCGGGCCGCCCTCGTCTACACCAGCCTGGGCGACGACGGCCCCGTCTACGACCTCGTGCTCCCCAACCAGTTCGAGCGCCTGAGCGGCGTGGAGGCATTCTGATGGGCAAACTCGACGGCAAGGCCGCTATCGTCACCGGTGCGGGGTCGGGAATGGGACGCGCCACCGCGGCGCTCCTCGCGTCGGAGGGCGCCAAGGTCGTGGTCGCGGACATCGACGAAACCGGGGCCGCCGAGACCGTCTCCCTCATCGCGGCGGCGGGCGGCGAGGCCGTAGCGGTGGTGGGCGACACGTCGGTGAACAAGGACGTCCAGCAGATCGTCGGCACGGCCCTCTCAACCTACGGCCGCATTGACGCGCTCCACAACAACGCGGGCATCCTCCGCACCTTCGCGAGCATCGAGGAGCACTCTGAAGACGTCTGGCGCCGCGTGATCGACGTCAACCTGACCGGTTACTTCCTCATGTCGCGCGCGGTCATGCCCTTGATGCGGGCCGGCGGCGGCGCAATCGTGAACACGGCCTCGATGGCCGCGATCCATCCCTACGCGCCCGGCCCGGCCTACTCCGCTTCCAAGGCGGGCGTACTGAGTCTCACCACCGCGTTCGCCGAGGCCGGGGCCGGCGACGGCATCCGCGTCAACGCCATCTGCCCCGGCGGCGTCGACACCCCCCTCCTCGACTGGGCCTCCCAGCCCGTCCCCGCTGACCGGTCCGGCCTCGGGCTCATGGCCCCCAGCGACATCGCCCGCCTCGTCCTCTACTTCATCACCCACCCCGACATCACCGGCCAAGCCATCGCCGCCCGCTGGATCGACGGCAGGGCCCGCTATCACTTCGTAGACGTCTCCGTCACGGACCGCGAGCTGGAGATCGGGTAGGCGTCACGCCGGCGGGCGCTCTATCAGGCGCCCTGCATCGACCGCGCCGGGAGCCCGCCTAGTAGACGCCGGGAAGAATCCGGTACTTGACCCGTGCCTTGTACTCTTCCCACTTCTCGGCGCCGTATTTCTCGGCGCAGTACGCTTCGTCACCACGTTGACGGAAGGTGAAGAACGTGACGACGAAGATGAAGTAGGTCCAGGCCCAGAGAATACCGAAGTGGCCGAATGCCAGGGCGACTGAGAGGGCAAGGAACCCCTCGCCCAAGTAGTTGAAGTGGCGGGCGGCGCCCCACAGACCGCTGCACAGGATCTTGCGGTCGCCGGTCTCCAAGTCACGCACCGCGACACCACGACCAAGCCATCGCAGCCCGCCGGATCGCCGGCAGGGCGCGCCACCAATTCGCGGACGTCGCCGTCACCAACCGCGGGCTGGAGATCGGGTAGGCGCATCAGCGCATGCTCAGGCCACCACCGGGCCCCCGATGCGTTCGACTCTACGGCATTTGTTGAGCGGCCCGGTACTCTGTGTCCCCATATTGCGCCAGCTAGGAACAGGTTTGCATCGGGCTCCTTGACGATATCTTGCATTAGGCATAATATGCCTAATGCAAGATGCGCACGGGCCGCGGAGAGTAGCGATGACGGAGACGAGTGACCTACAAAGCAGACTAGAAGGCTTGTTCGACTACCTATATGCCAATGCACCGGTCAGGACCCCTAGTGCCATTTGGGAAGAGGTTCAGAAAGTTCTGCAGACTGGGGTGTTCATTGAGCAAGTATTGGGAATCAGACCCGCCTTCAGCTTCAGCCGAAGCGAGCTAGCCAAACTTGCCCGCTTCGATGAACCAATCACAATCGCTGTAGTCTCCCGGCTCAGACAGGATTTCACCAGCATGAATAGCCAACTGTCTGAGCCTACTCGAGCCAACCGTATCTTACTTCTCGATGAGAACATAGCAGTGGTATGCCACACCTTGTCCGGTGTGCATTTGTCGGCTCTGCACACGGACGTAATCGGTGATGCACTAGAAGTCTTTCGCCATAACTGGACCAAACGCAATGGTGGTCAGTTCTTTACGGATCCTGCGGTCACACGGCTGGCCATTGAAATGCTGGACTTTGATCCCCGCAAGGGTCATGACTTGGTGGATCTTGCTGCGGGCACCGGTGGATTCCTACTTGCCGCTGCCAATCATATCAGGAACATACTGACAGGCAATCCTAATGAGTCATTATCCACAGATAGCGAATTCGTAACTCTAGTAAGCAGATCACTAAAGGGCGCAGAAATCGATCAGTCTTTGGCTGACGTTGCCAACATGGCGCTCGGGGCCAGAATTGCCAAGTTCGACTTTCGCCCGGTCACAGTGGGTGATTCTCTTCATCCTGCTAACTCTCGCCAATTCTCTGAAGCAGGAATTCGGGATGCAACACACCTACGTGCTGCTACTAATCCTCCATTCGGGACCAAGATCAGTGTTCGTAATCCCTCCATTCTTGCGAAGTATGAGACAGCCCACATTCGAAAACAGGGAACTGTGCCTTCACCGACGTCTCTTGACATCCTTTTTTTGGAACGCAACTTGGACATCCTCCAGCCGGGTCACGGACGCCTAGCCATCGTCCTTCCGTATCAGTTGACGTCGGGGCCTCAGGCTCGTCCGATTAGGGAATGGTTGTTGAAGCATGCCGAATTGGAGAGTGTAGTTGATTTGCCTGCTGAGACCTTCCAGCCGTATACCGGCACAAAGACTTGCCTAGTAATGCTTCGTCGACGAGCTACACCTCTTCAAGATCTACAGCACGTCGATGATGAATTGATATTCATGTCGGTCCCCAAGTGGATCGGTCATGACCGGCGCGGTAAGCCCGTATATGCTACGGCGCTGGATGGTAGTCAGACCACAACGATCCTGTCGGACATAGATGAAGTCGCCCGAGCATTTCACGAATTCCGTAGTGGAGGGAATCCAGACGGGGTCCATAGTGGCAGCTTTGCAATACATGCTAACCAAGTCTTTCGAGACCCTCAGCTACGATTCAACGCTCGGTTCTTCCAGCCGAATGAACTCTTGGACACGGTTAGCACGATCTCGAAATCACCAAAGTGGAGATCAGTGAAACTAGGCTCCTTAGCTGAACATGTATTCCTTCCAGGGCGATTCAAGAGACGGTATGTTCCGGAATCAGTTGATGCAGTGCCGTTTTTAGGGGGCACAAACATATCGCAACATGTTCCCATTATCGATAAATGGCTTAGCAAGAACGACCCACTCGTGAAAAAGCTTCAAGTTCTTCCAGAGTGGTTGCTTGTCACGCGAAGCGGCTCAACTGGGATAGTATCTTTAGTCCCACATCACTGGGAAGGTTGGACCGTTTCAGAGCATGTAATCAGGATAGTTCCGAATAGGGAATTGATTGATCCGAGCTATCTTGAGGCTTACCTAAGGACCAGATTTGCAAAAGCAAGCATGCAACGTGGCGTGTTTGGTTCTGTGATTGATGAAATAACGCCTGAATTCATTAGCGAAATAGAAGTTCTGATCCCAGAATCTCAAGAGTTGAGAAATCGCATTACGACTGAAGCACAACTAGCTAGTCAGGTGCGAAACGACGCTATTGAACGTATCAACCGAGCGGTAGGTATGATTGAAGAAGCAGTCTCAGACACCTCTAACTAAGCCCCGCTGTGCTGCGCAGAGAAATCGATATCCAGATTCTCTTGGATTTCGTATCCTAGCGCCCGATGTCGTTCAACGATTCTGTTCATCAGGGCTAGAAGTTCATCAATCGTCAGATTGCCTTGAAGTCGGTTGGAACCAATGATCATCAA
Organism: Dehalococcoidia bacterium; assembly: GCA_965261455.1. Taxonomy (GTDB): domain Bacteria; phylum Chloroflexota; class Dehalococcoidia; order SHYB01; family SHYB01; genus DAOUKH01. The sequence goes on from OZ253453.1 coordinate 2,778,621, forward strand.
GAAGGAATTGCGCGGGGTATGGCGCCCGCCTCGATCAAGTGGAATGAGATGGCCAGATTCTACCCAGCGCCTATCCCTGACAAATTTGTTAAGGTCAATGGGCACCAACTGAATAGGGTCGCGATATGCGGCAGGTAATACCTCATGGTCTGTAAGCCATCCCCAAGCGTCACTGAAGCCGGGGCACGGGACTGTTGGTGCATTGTCCATAGAAAACGCTTGGAGATAGTATTTGACTTCAACGAGCGTTGCCGTGACCTCGTCGGTGTAGAACCGATGGTCGGGATCGAACAGCCAACGATTTCTGCGATTGCCGTCAGAACCATCCTGTGGTAGTCCGGGAACTAGCGAGGAGGATGTTCTCCATGGCGGAGAGCGTCGGCCGGCATCTCTGAACTTTGTTGTGACTCCGGTTACATCACGGGTATTGTGTCCTTCAGCAATCATCAGCTCCCTGAAGAGCTTAGCAATCAGTTTAATGAGTTCACGCGCATCGCGAACTGTTATTGCATGCCTCTGGCCAGCCAGGCTGAGTATCTCATTGCATAGCTGCATGGAGTCTCCTTACCTTATCCTCGTGTCCGTACCCCTGAGCTGAGCAGGGCTCCCTTAGAAGGAGGATTGGAGCGGCAGCGATGCTCGACCAACGATTCCCTGAACGGCAATGGGACGACGGGACTGTCGTCGTTGCCCTTGCACAGAGCCCCGGCGCGGCTGCTGTCAAGGCCCGAATTGGTCCCGCGAGCATGTATCTGTTCTATCCAGGCGAATGCCCCCATTGTACACAGGCCAAGCCATTGTTCGAAAATGGATCTGTCTATCGTCCACATTGGTTCTCTACAGAGATTCGAACGCCGCCGGTACCCCTTGCGGTCTGCAATAGGCTTCAACCCCACAGCCCACGAATACGGCAGTGTCCCGTTCCTATTGCCCCGGCCCGTAGGACGGTGCCCCTCCGGCTCCCTCAAGTCAATCAACGCCCGGGTACACAAGCGTCGCCCAGAGTGCAACCCCTGGCCCCCCTGCTCCCTTGTCCCTAGCGCCCCCGCTCCCTATAATCCGAAGGTTGGGAGCTCCTGCTAGACACCTATGACGACGACGAAGCGCGACTACTACGAAGTCCTCGGCGTGAGCCGGGACGTGACCGAGGACGATCTTCGGAAGTCTTTCCGCAAGAAGGCGTTCGACTACCACCCCGACCGCAACAAAGAGCCTGAGGCCGAGGCCAAGTTCAAGGAGTGCGCCGAGGCCTACGAGGTGCTCCGCGACGGCGAGAAGCGGGCCAAGTACGACCGCTTCGGGCACGCGGGGCCGAACGGTGCCGGGGTCGGCTTCGAGGGCTTCGGCGGCTTCTCCGACATCGGGGACATCTTCGACGCCTTCTTCGGCGGCGGGGCCTTCGGCGGACGCCGCTCGCGGGCGACGCCCGCGCAGCGGGGCGACGACCTCGCCGCCAACGTCGCCATCGAGTTCGAGGAGGCCGCCTTCGGGACCGAGAAGCAGTTCGACTTCTCCCGTCTGGAGACTTGCTCTCGGTGCCACGGCGCGCGCTCGGAGCCCGGCACCAGCTCCGATACCTGCGCCACGTGCAAGGGGCAGGGGCAGGTCCGCCAGTCCCAGCGCAGCATCTTCGGCCAGTTCGTCAACGTGACCACCTGTCCCGCCTGCCGCGGCGAGGGCACGACGATCCCGAATCCGTGCATCGAGTGCCGTGGCCAGGGGCGCACGCGGAACCAAGCGAACATCGTGGTGAAGATTCCCCCGGGGATCAGCCACGGCTCCCAGGTGCGGCTCTCGTCGCAGGGCGAGGCGGGACGCCACGGCGGCCCCACCGGCGATCTGTACATCACCGTGCAGGTGAAGGAGCACGAGATCTTCGAGCGCGAGCGCGACGACGTGATCTACACCCTCCCGCTGAACGTCACTCAGGCCGTGCTCGGCGACGAGTTCGAGATCCCCACCCTTGGCGGCGAGACGCGCCTGAAGGTGCCTCCGGGCACGCAGCCGGGCCAGATGTTCCGGTTAAAGGGGAAGGGCATCCAGCGCCTGCGCGGCGGCGGACGCGGCGACCAGATCGTCTACGCCGACGTCGTCGTCCCCTCGAAGCTCGACTCGAAGCAGAAGAAGGCGTTCGAGACCCTCGACGGCTTATTGAAGAAGCCCGACCTGACGCGCAAGCACGGCAAGTCGATCTCCGACCGCATCAGGGACGCGCTGGCCTAGCCGCTACCACCTACGGAGACCTTGCGCAACCCCGCCCATATCCGTCATTCCCGCGCCCGCGGGAATCCATCCCTCCCGTAGGGGCGCCCCTTGTGGGTGCCCGCTCCCTCCACGACGAGGGTTACGTAAGGGTCTCCCCACGGGAGAAGATTGAGATGAGGGGCCCCCTCGCAGGCAGCACGGGTTATCGAAACCCAGAATCCCCGCCACCCGTCATTCCCGCGCAAGCGGGAATCCATCCCTCCGGCTTCTCCCCCTCTGGGGGAGACTGAGAGAGGGCCCGCGCCGCCAGCCCCGCGAGCACCTGAAAGGCCGCATCAGCGACACCCTCGGCTAGCCGCTAGCTCCCTCAGCCGCCGCCTCCGGCTCCTTCACGCCGTCCACCGCCACGCCGTCGGCCTTGAGGGCATTCCGCATCGCGGCGATGGCCACCTCGATTTGGTCGTCGTCGGGCCGGCGGGTCGTCAGCTTCTGCAGCGCGACGCCCGGCGCGATCAGCATCCTCGCCACGGCGAGGTGGCCGTAGGCGGCGTTGAAGCGGATGATCTCGTAGCTCACCGCCGCGATCACCGGCACGAGCAACACCCGCGACAGCACCAGGAGCCACAGCTCGGGCCGCCCCAGGAAGGTGAACGCCAAGATCGACACGATGATGACGATCATCAGGAACGCCGTGCCGCACCGAGGGTGCTCCTTGGGGTGCTTGCGTATGGCCTCGATCTCCAAGGCGTCGCCGTGCTCGTGGGCGGCGATGGTCATGTGCTCCGCGCCGTGATACGCGTAGACCCGCCGCATGTCCGGCATCAGCCCGATCGCCCAGACGTAGCCCAAGAAAATGACGAACCGCAGCCCGCCCTCGATCAGGTTGCTCAGTATGTCGCTCTCGACAAGACGGTCGATGCCGACGGAGGCGAAGAGCGGGATGAGGAAGAAGATGACGACGGCGAGAGAGATCGAGAGGCCGAGCATGGCGGCCTGCGCCCAGCCGGACATCTCTTCGTCTTCCTTACCCTCCTCTTCCATCGCGGCGTTGGCCGAGAACATCAGGGCCTTGAGCCCGAGGGTGAGCGTTTCGGCGAGGACGATGATGCCGCGCACGAGGGGCAGGTTGCGCAGCCTGCCGGTGTAGAAGGACGCGAGCGGCTCGCAGAGGGTGCGCACCTCGCCGTTGGGGCGTCGCACCGCCACCGAGACGCTCTCCCGGCCGCGGATCATCACGCCCTCGATGACCGCTTGGCCGCCGTAGTTGAAGGTCTTGGGCATCGCCCCTACGCAAAAGGAGCGAGGCTCGCCCGCTCCTTCGGTTTCCTCATACGGTGCGGTCCACCGCGCCTATTTCAGGCCGTAGCGCCGCTTGAACCGCTCGACGCGCCCCTCGGTGTCGATGATGCGCTGCTCGCCGGTGAAGTAGGGGTGGCAGGAGCTGCACACCTCGATCTTCAGCACGGGTTTCGTCGAACGCGTCTCCCACGACTTGCCGCAGGCGCATTCCACTCGGGCTATGACGTATTCGGGATGGATGCCGGTCTTCATCGGATTGGCGCCTCTCGATTCGCGGGCCTTAGCCGACGGGATAGACGCTGACCTTGCGGCGCATCTTGTTGAAAGGTTCGTATTTCACTTTGCCGTCGATCGTGGCCCACAGTGTGAAGTCCCTGCCCAGGCCAACGTTCTCGCCGGGATGGATCCTGGTGCCCCGCTGGCGGACGAGGATGTTGCCCGCGATGACGATCTGGCCGTCGTAGCGTTTCACACCGAGCCGCTGCGACTGGCTGTCGCGCCCGTTGCGACTGGTGCCGGAGCCTTTTTTGTGGGCCATGGGTATTCGCCTCGCTAGGCTTTTTCGGCCTTCGCCACGGCGCCGCCGGGGGTCTCGATCTCTTGGATCGAAATCCTGGCGAACCGCTGACGGTGCCCCCTCTTGCGCCGGTAGCGGATCTTCGGCTTGTACTTGAAGACGATGATCTTCTTTCCTCTGCCTTCCTCTTCCACCTTGGCCACCACGCGGGCGCCGTCCACGTACGGGGTGCCCACAGACACGTCGCCCTCGTGGCTCACGACGAGCACATCGTCGAAGTTGACGGTGTCGCCAGGCTCGTGGTCCTTCATCCGCTCGACGTCGATGACGTCGCCGGGCACCACGCGGTACTGTTTACCGCCTGTCTGGATTATGGCGTAGCTGGACATAGGAAAGCCTGTTCGGGGGCGCCGGAACTGCAACCCTTCGATTCTATAGGCCCGCCGAAGCCATGTCAACGGAAGTGGCCGAGGCGCGATGTGATGTGTATAATAGCCACATGAGGGATTGGCGCTTTGCCGCGTAGGCAAAGCTGAAGATTCGCCTAAGTCGGTCTCCGACGGCAGCGCATCGCCAATCCTTCTCCTTTATTCCGCCCCGGGCAGTGGAAGGTCTTTGAACTGAAAGCCTCGCCACGGGCGCTGTTCAAGCTTCTCCGCACTCTTCCACTCCATCTCGCGGATCCGGTCACAGTAGGGCTTGATCTCCTGACGGCCCATATTCTGCTGGGCAAGTGCATAGGCGAACAGATCCGCCACCTGCAGCCCCTTGGTCACTGTCGAACTTGCGAAGAGCGGTGGATGAACCACATGCTCCATGGCTCGGCCCTGAGACGTGCCATACGCATGGTTCCCGAACTCTAGCGCCCGCTCCTTATCCTTCTTGTCGCCTTGGGAATCGAATACAAGGACTGCGGTGTCGCCAGGGAATTGCTCGGCCATCATCGTCTCGACGCGTTCGGCGAGAGCGCTCAAGACGATGAATGTGTTCGGTTCGGGAAACCCAGTCAAGCGTTCAGCATTGGGATATCGAAGGCCGATAGCAAATGCAATGACATCGTTCAGGACACAGAGGCTTAGGATTTCCTCCACGAATTCTCTCTTCTTGGGGCTCGTGAGCCCAGACTTGTTCAACAGAAGGCGTCCCTTCATCTCGAAGTCGTACGGCTCGGCGACTTTCCAGAACTTCTTTTCAAGATTGAACAACTCCCGAAAGAACTCCCGACTCCTGCCATGGTGAATCGCAGCCCCGGCCCACACGGTGTACCCTCCGGGCGTCTTGGGTCTGGGCCATTCAGACTCGTCGACGAAAACTAGCATACGTGAGCGACCCCTTGCTTCCTGCTGCTGTAGTTCCTACTCAATTGTCCAAACCTAGCAACGGCGCGATGGCGCGCAGTCCACTTCTATCATACCGGCAACCATCCGCCCGCTCGTTGACGCCCCTTATCGCCGCGTCCTGTAAGATAGCGCGGGATTCAGAGGCCGGTTCCCATAAGGAGGAGCAGGTGTACGACACCAGCGAGTTGAGTGACAAGGCGGCGATCGTCGGCATTGGCGAGACGACGTACTCGCGCAAGTCCGGGATGAGCAATCTCTCCCTGCAGTTGACCGCCTGCATGCGGGCGATCGAGGACGCGGGGATCAAACCCAGCGACATCGACGGCATCCTGCCCCAGGCGGCGGGGGCGACGTCGGAAGACTTCGCCACGAACCTCGGGGTCAAGGACCTGAAGTTCTCCGCGGCGATCAACATGGGAGGCGCCAGCCCCTGCGCGGCGCTGCAGAACGGGGTCCTCGCCGTCACCTCCGGCGTCTGCGACTACGTCCTGCTTGTTTCGGGGCGCAACGGCTACTCGGGGGCGCGGACGGCCCAGTCGCTTGCCAGCGGCGGACTCCAGGGGCCTATGCGGGCCATGGGCGAGTTCGAGTACATCTACGGCCTCGTCGCACCCATGCTGTGGTACGGCCCCATGGCGCGGAAGCACATGGAGACCTACGGCACCACCAGCGAGCAGTTCGGCGAGGTCTCCGTCGCCATGCGCAAGCACGCGTCGATGCAGAGCAACGCCCAGATGAAAGACCCCATCACGTTGGAGGACCACCAGAACTCGCCGATGCTCGCCGATCCGTTCCGGCTGCTCGATTGCTGTCTGCAGACCGATGGCGCGGCGGCCTGTGTGATCGCGCGGGCCGACCGGGCGAAGGATCTGCCCAACAAGCCGGTCTACATCAGCGGCTTCGGCGAGGCGCACCCGGACTCGCCGAGCTCGATCACCCAGCGGCCCGACATGACCACCTTCGGCATCGCCAAGCTCGCGCCCCGCGTCTTCGGCATGGCCGGCATTTCTCCCCAGGACATCGACGTCGCGCAAATCTACGACTGCTTTACCTTCACGGTCATTAATCAAATCGAGGACATCGGCTTCTGCAAGAAGGGCGAGGGCGGCGGCTTCGTCGAGGGCGGGCGGATCCAGCTCGGCGGCGACCTGCCGGTGAACACCCACGGCGGCCTCCTCTCCCAGGGTCACATCATGGGAATGAACCACGTGATCGAGGGCGCGAAGCAGGTCCGCGGGTCGAGCGACGTGCAGGTCGACGGGGCCGTGCACTGCCTCGTGAGCGGCTACGGCGACTTCGGCGACGGCGCGCTCGCCATCTTCAGGGGGAACTGATGCCCATCCCGACCAGCGAGTACAAGAAGCCGCTTCCCAAGCCCACCGAGGACACCCAGCCCTTCTGGGACTTCTGCAAGAAGCACGAGCTCGGTTTCCAGCGATGCTCCGACTGCGGCGCGTTCCGCCACTATCCGCGCCCGCTCTGCCCCGAGTGCGCTTCGTTCAACTTCGATTGGGTCCAGGTGGCCCCGAAGGCGACCGTGCACTCGTGGGTCACCGCGCACCGCCCCTTCCACCCCGGCTTCGCCGGCGAAATGCCGCTGGCCATCGTGATTGCCGACGTGGACGAGGCGCCCGGCGTGCGTCTCATGGGCAACTTCATGGACGGCACGCCCCCGGACGACCTCTCGATCGGCATGCCCATCGAGATCGCCTTCGACGACGTCACCGAGGACTGGACGCTGCCCAAGTTCAAGCGCGCGTAGCCCCCCGTGCGCGGTAAGCCCGCCGTAGCGGTAGCGTCTCAGTTTGGCTAGGCGCACCCCCAGCCAACTATAGCTGAGCGGAGTGCCCGGCTGAGGCTGCGGACATCAAAGACCGCAGCAGTGTCCGCCCCGTGGTCGTGGGTAATAAGAACCGCGAACTCCTCGACTTCGGCGATCTCGTCGATGAAGGCTGCGGCGGGGGCATGGCGGAGAACTAGATACCCTCCCGTGCTTGGGTAGTGTCTCCACCCGCTTTTCATCCATCGCCCTGTCTCGCCAATCTCACGGCGGGCGATGTGGATCTGGTGTAGGGTGTCGTTCGCCGCTTTCGCTGCCTGCCCACGACGCGTGACGATCTTCTTAGCCTCTGCTGTAGCGTAAGGCGCAGAGTATCGTGATAGGTCGGGGCGTTCCCCTATGTCTAGGTCGAAGAGAACCCGCACTTCTGTAGAGCGCAGGGTCTCGTCGCAAATGATCTGGAGGAATGCTTCCTCGGTCCGGCCGGAGACGGACGCCACGCCAGTCCAAACACCGTTCGTCCATGTTAGGGGGGTCCACACCGATAACCACGGAACCGGGGCAGGAGGCAAGGTGATAGGTGGAGCAGGGGACGGCGTGACAGTCGGGGATGGTGCGATGGTGCAGGCGGTGGCGACAATGAGCAGGGCAACGGCAATCATGGTGCGCATGGGGCCTCCCCGCGGCGGAACTCTGGTGATGCCCGCCAGCCACAGATCTTCGAAGGAGCCGCGAGGAGGCACGATGCCGCAGTCCCGTAGCCTCGCCCCTTTGACTGACTGACCGTGCAGAATGGTAGCGTATCGGTTTGGCTAGGCGCACCCCCAGCCAACGATAGCTGACGTACAAACTGGGACATTAATGGGATCATCATCCTATTGACGCTCCCCACAACGACGGACTACGCTCACTGGAGCAGCCGTCGTTGGCTCTTGACACGGCGCTGCGTAGGAGGGGTCATGCCGGAAGGCAAAGTCGTCGTCACTACACCGGCGAAGGTGTACAAGCATACGTCGCGCGAGGCCGTCGCCATCAGACTTGAAGAGATGGGCCTGACAGCCTATGGCGCTTCTGAAGACGAGGCGTGGGAAGCTTTCAAGCAACTCTTCAGTGTTGCGATCTCGTACTATCGAGCCGAGGGGCGACTCGCAAAGGAACTGAAAGAGGCAGGCGTCACCTGGCACTGGGTTGAGAACTTCGATGGGGCATATGATGACGTGGCCGACCTCGCCGATGACGACCACCATGGTGAACACGGCGAGTGGGTTTTGCACGCGGCAAACGACAGAAGGACGGTAGCCGCGTAAGGTGTTTGATAACTTCTCGTTTGAGGTTCTTGCGCTCGCCTACCAGCAGGTAGGGTGCAAGAGGGTCGCGCTCAAACGGGGGTTCTTTGCTTTCAAGCTTGGCGACAAGTCGACCATCCTGCAGCCAGCCCCAACAGGGTTCATCAACCTGGAATTCGCCATCCGGGACGCCCACGCAAAGTTCGGGCCGGAAATCGCCAGTCGGCTTGAGCAGGCTATCCATGACATCCTCGACGGGCGCGGGTGGTCGCTGACGACCTAACCCACTTTGCCCCATCCCTAGCGGATTTTGGGGCGCGCCCAAACTGATACGTAGCCCCGCGCCGCCCCAATTGACAGGTTTGGGGGCCTATGCTAGGTTCTACCTCGTTAGCCGATGTATCCCGTCCGGTGCCGGTGGTGCTTGGGCGGGGCGGCTGACGCGGCAAGGAGGTCTCAATGGCCAGCCTGTTGGAACGGATCGACGCACCGCAGGACCTCAAGCCGCTCACCCACGACGAACTTTCCCAAGTCGCGCAAGAGGTGCGGGACACCATCATCTCTGTGATCACCGAGCGCGGGGGCCACTTGGCCTCGAACCTTGGGGTCGTCGAGCTCACGTTGGCGCTCCACCGCGCCTTCGACAGTCCCGTCGACCGCATCGTGTGGGACACCACCAACCAGTGCTACACCCACAAGCTGGTGACGGGCCGCCGCGAGGAGTTCAAGGACATACGTCTCGAAGGCGGGCTGTCGGGATTTGGGGAGCCCCGCGAAAGCGAGCACGACACCCTCGCCGCGGGCCACGCCGGCACGGGCCTCTCGATCGCCCTTGGCATCGCGGAAAGCGCCACGATCCGGCGGAAGAGGTCTTGGACCATCGCCGTCGTCGGCGACGGCGCGATGACCTCCGGATCGAGCTTCGAGGCGCTGAACAACATCGCGCACCTCAACCCGGAGCGCATGGTCATCATCTTCAACGACAACGGGATGTCGATTTCCGAGAACGTCGGCTTCCTTACCAACTGGCGCAAGCGGGTGGTAAGCCATCCTGAGTACCGCGCGATGATCGACCGCGCCCGGCAGTTCTCGAAACGGCTCCCCACGGGCGAGGCGCTCTACCGCATCGCCCAGCGGTTCAGGGACGGGCTCGAGGGCTTCATGCTGCCCACGACGTTCTGGACCGAGATGGGCTTCAACTATCTGGGCCCCGTCGACGGCCACGACTTCCGCCAGCTCGAACAGACGCTCAGGCAGGCCAGGGTCTCCACGGGGGCCGTGCCCCTCGTCCACGTGGTGACGCACAAGGGCCGCGGCTACGAGCCCGCCGAGGTCGATCCCATCAAGTTCCACCAGCCGAGTTCGCCGCTGGGGTCTGGATCGGGCGCACCCACCTACTCGAAGGTGTTCGCCCAGACGCTCAGCCGGCTCATGCGCGACGACAAGTCCGTGGTCGGTATCAGCGCGGCGATGCTTGAGGGCACCGGCCTCATTGAGGTACGCGACGAGTTCCCCGACCGCGTCTTCGACGTGGGCATCGCCGAGCAGCACGCCGTTAGCATGGCGGCGGGCATGGCGGCCGGCGGGCTCTCGCCCTTCGTCTCGATCTACTCGACGTTCCTGCAGCGGGCGTTCGATCAGATCGTTCACGATGTCTGCTTGCAAAATCTGCCCGTCACGCTCATCGCCGACCGCGCCGGCATCGTCGGCGAGGACGGCAAGACACACCACGGCGCCTTCGACATCTCCTACTTGCGCTGTCTGCCCAACGCCGTCGTCGCCGCGCCCATGGACGAAAACGAGTTGCAGCACCTGGTCTATACTGCCTACAAGCACGAGGGCCCGTTTGCGATTCGGATCGCGCGCGGGGCCGGCGTGGGCGTGACCTTGGACAAGGAGCTGCGCGAGCTCCCGTTGGGCAAGGGGGCCGTAGTCCGGGAGGGCCGCGACGTGGTCATCTTCGGGCTCGGCAAATCGGCGCACGCCGCCCTGGAGGCGGCGGAGCGTCTCGCCGCCGACGGTATTTCGTGCGCCGTGGTGAACCCGCTGTTCGTGAAACCTCTCGACATAGACCTGCTGCTCGACATGGCCCGCCGCATACCCCGCATCGTGACCGTCGAGGAGAACGTGCTGGCCGGCGGGTTTGGCGCTGCTGTCCTCGAAGCTCTGGCCGCGGAGAGGGTCGAGGACGTCGCCGTTCATCGCATTGGGATACCGGACTCATTCGTCGAGCACGGCACCGCCGATGCCCAGCGCCGCCGGCTGGACCTCGACGCCGAAGGGATCGCCGCGCAGGTCCGCGCCGTCTTCTTCAGCGGCGGGGCGAAGGCTGCGGTCGCGGCCCACGGCGCGGCGGCGAGAGGGTAGGAGGCCACGAACACCGACATGCCCACCGCCATGCGCGTACCCGACGTCTTCACCCGTTACCGTCCCGCGGTGGATGCCGGGCTGCGCAGCGCCCTCGACGACGACTCGCCGCTGTTCGGCATGCTCCGCTATCACATGGGCTGGACCGACGAGCTCGGCGGTCCGATCGAGGCCAACAGCGGCAAGGCGGTGCGACCCGCGCTCTGCCTGTTTAGCGCGGAGTCGGTCGGCGGATCGGTGGAACAGGCTCTGCCCGCCGCCATCGCCATCGAGCTTGTCCACAACTTCTCGCTCGTTCACGACGACATTCAGGACGGCGACACGCAGCGCCGGCACCGCGCGACCGTGTGGAGCCTCTGGGGTATGAGCCACGGACTCAACGCCGGTGCGGCCATGAACGTCGTCGGCAACCTCGCCGCGCTTCAGTGCTCCGACGGACTCTCCGCCGAGACCGCCCTACGCGTGAGCCGCATCCTGACGCACGCCTGCGCGGAGATGATTGCCGGTCAGGTGCTCGACGTGAGCTTCGAGCAACGCCCGCGCGTGAGCGTCGACGACTATCTGACCATGATCGGCAAGAAGACGGGAGCGCTGCTCGAAGCCTCGCTCCACATGGGCGCAGTCATCGGCGCCGACGACGAGGAGACCATCGAGGCGATGCGCTCCCTCGGCCAGGGTCTCGGCCTGCTCTTCCAAGTCCGCGACGACATGCTCGGCATTTGGGGCAAGGAAGAGGACACCGGCAAGCCCAAGGCGAGCGACATCCACCGGCGGAAGAAGTCGCTGCCCATCGTCTACGCGCTCAACGCCGCCGAGGGCGAGTCCCGCGAGCGCCTCCGCCAGATCTACGACACCGACCGGCCGCTGAACGACGACGACGTAGCCGAGGTCTTCGGCGTCCTCGGCGACCTGAAAGCGGATGCCTTCTGCCGCGACTTGGCCGAGGTGCACGCGGCGCGCAACTACCAGGCTGTCGACTCTATCGAAATCAGTCCCGAGGCCCGCGCCGAGTGCCGCGAGCTGACCCAATTCTTGCTCGAACGCGACTACTAGGAATGGAAATATGAGCGTCCCCGCGTCACAGGCCCTAACCGTTTCGTTGTACGTCCTCAAGCAGAAGCTGCGGAGGAGAAAACGCTATCCGCTGGTGCTCATGCTCGAGCCGCTCTTCCGGTGCAATCTGGCCTGCGCCGGGTGCGGCAAGATCCAGTATCCGCCGCAACTGCTGAAGAAAAGCATGCCCGTCGAGCAGGCGCTTGCCGCCGCCGATGAGTGCGGCGCCCCGATGGTGAGCATTGCCGGCGGCGAGCCGCTCATGCACCCCGAGATCGGCGAGATTGCCGCCGGGCTCGTCGAGCGCAAGAAATACGTCTACCTCTGCACCAACGCGATCTTGCTCGAACAGCGGCTCGAAGAGGGCATCTTCACGCCCTCGGACCACTTCAGCTTCAGCGTGCATCTGGACGGTCTCGAAGAGGACCACGACGAGGCGGTCTGCCGTGACGGGGTCTACGACCAGGCCGTCGCCGGCGTTCGCGCCGCCATCGACCGCGGCTTCCGCGTCACCACCAATACGACGCTGTTCGACAATGCCGACCCTCTGCGAGTCCGCGACTTCTTCGATGAGATGACCACCCTTGGCGTGGACGGCATGATGCTCTCGCCGGGTTACAGCTACGCGAAGGCGCCCGATCAGGAGCACTTCCTCCGGCGGGAACGGACCCAGAGCCTCTTCCGCGACATCCTCAAAGACCGGAAGCGCGAGTGGAGCTTCAACCAGTCCCCGCTCTTCCTGCAATACCTCATGGGCAAGCAGGACTTCGAATGCACGCCGTGGGGGAATCCTCTCTACAACGTCTTCGGCTGGCAACGCCCGTGTTACCTGCTCCAGGAGGGCTACGCGGCCTCGTTCCAGGACCTCATGGACGACACGGGTTGGGACGACTACGGGCGCGCCAGCGGCAATCCAAAGTGCCAGGATTGCATGGTGCATTCCGGCTACGAGCCGACCGCGGTAAACGCCACGTTCACACCGAAGGGATTGAAGGACACGGTCATGGCCGCGGTGACGGGCAAGCTGTAGCGCCCATGTCCAACGAAACGGAGCGGTGCGGTGAGTGAAAAGAACCTAGAGGGATGGGCCCCGGAGATCGGGCCCGAGCTCACGATTGAGCAGGTGATCGACTACGCCTTCGACTATCGGGGGAACACCACCCTCGTATTGGCCGACGGGGAAGAGCGGACCGCCTACGTCTCCAACCGCGACGCGGCGGCGCCCCAGCCGTTCATCCAAGTCTTCGACGAAGCCGGCGAGGGCCCCTTCACCATCCCCTACGCCGACATTCGCACCATCAAGTTCACCGGCAAGGACACCGCCGCGGGAAAGAGCTGGGAGGCGTGGGTGAAGCGCAAGGCGGCGGAGAAGGCCGCACAAGAGGAGGGCAGCTAACCATGCTTGTCTTTATCGGGGCGGTGCGCCGCGAGCTTGCCGACCTTGAACCGCTTGTAAGCAACCCCAAGATGGAGCGCTACGGGTCGGCCAGCGCAGTCCAGGGGATGTCGGACGGGCGCCCCGTGGCGCTGGTACGCAGCGGCATCGGCCGCGAGCGCTCCGAGGCGACGGTCCGCGACCTGCTGCTTGCCGGCGTCCGTCCCCGCGCCATCGTCTCGGTCGGCTTCGCCGGCGGCGTCGCCCCCGACGTCTACGGCGGCGACCTCGTCGTGCCCCGGACCATACGCGGCCTCGACTCCTCCGGCGCCCCGGACGGCGCCATCACCCCCGACCCCTACCTCTTCGACTCGGCCCTCGAAGCCCTCGAAGACGAGTTCATCGCGGTACACACCGAAGAGGTCGTCACCGTGCAAGAAGCGCTGCTTAGCGTCGAGGAAAAGGATCAATTCGCCTCGTCCCCGCACACAAAAGCCGTCGATATGGAGAGTTACTGGATTGGCAAACTGGCGCAAGAGGCACGCATACCCTTCCTAGCCGTCCGCGCCATCTCCGACGAAACAGAAGACACCCTCCCCAACTACCCCCGCTTCCTCGACGAAATGGGCGAGGTCCGCCCCTTCGCCGCGGCCAGGTACTACGTCACCCATCCCTGGCACATCTTCGAAGCGCCGCGGCTGGCGGTGAATACGAGGAGGGGAGCGCAACGCCTCGCCTTGTTCGGGGAAGCCTTCATCAAGAAGGTCTACCGGGCGGCCCCAGTTGCGAAATGAAAGCCGTCGTCACCGGGGCCACCGGATTCATCGGAGGCAACCTGGTGCGAGAGCTTCTCGACCAGGGAGCGGCGGTCCGGGCGATGGTCCGGCCGGGGAGCGACCATACAGCGATCGAAGGGTTGAACGTGGAGATTGCCGAGGCTGATCTATTGGGCGACGAGGAGGCGATACGGCTGGCGATGAGCGGGTGCGACGCGCTCTTTCACGTCGGCGCGCTCTACGCCTACTGGCCGCCGGACCACAGCCTTGCCTACCGCACCAATGTTGAGGGAACGAAGAAGGTCTTGAACGCGGCGAGGACAGCGGGCGTCAAGCGCGCCGTACACACGAGTTCGTCGGCGGCCATCGGTCTGCCGAAGGACGGCGCGCCGGGAACCGAGGAGACGCCGGTCGACACCCGCGCACTCCTCGCCGGCTACAAGCGCTCGAAGTACCTATCCGAGGTGGAGGCGCTGAAGGCGGGAATGAGCGGCCTCGAGACGGTGATCGTCAACCCCACTACACCTGTTGGCCGGGGCGACGTGAAGCCCACACCGACGGGCAGGATCATCGTGGACTTTCTGAAGCAACGCATGTTCGGCTACTTGGAGACTGGGCTCAACCTCGTCCACGTGGGCGACGTCGCCAAGGGGCACGTCTTGGCGTTCGAGAAGGGTAAGACGGGTCATCGCTACATCCTGGGCAACCGGAACATGACACTGCGCGAAATCTTTCAGGCCCTGGCGCGCATCACCGGCCTTAAGCCGCCGAAGGTGCGCATCCCTTACTGGTTCGCCTTGGCCTTCGCCCACGCCGACGAGGTCATCGAGGGCCGCTTGCTGCGCCGCGTGCCGCGAGCCACCACCGCCGAGGTGCGGCTCGCCAAGAAGCGGATGCTTTTCGATCCGGCCAAGGCGCGGGCCGAGCTCGGCCTTCCGCAAACCTCAGTCGAGGACGGGCTCGCCGAGGCCGTCGGCTGGTTCCGGGAGCATGGCTACGTATGACGTCGTCCACCCATAGACCGCACCTCAATGGCCACAGGCCGCACCTGAATGGGACGGGGCCGCGCTTTGGCGCCGTCCCGTTCGCCGAAAAACTCGACTCGGCGATCGACCGCGCCGTAGGGCGCCTCTTCGATCTGCAGTACGACGACGGCTATTGGTGGGGGGAGCTCGAAGCGAACTGCGCCATTCACGCCGAGTACCTGCTGCTCACCCACTTCATGGACGTGCCGGATCCCGAGCGTTGGCGCAAGGTCGTCAACTACCTGAAGTCCAGGCAGCTCGACGATGGCGGCTGGCCGATCTGGTACGGCGGGCCAAGCGACCTCAGCATCGCCGTCGAGTGCTACTTCGCGATGAAGCTCGCCGGCGAGCCCCCCGATGACCCGGCCATGACCAAGGCCCGCGAGTTCATCCTCGCCCAAGGCGGCGTTCCCAACACCCGCGTCTTCACCAAGATGTGGCTTGCGCTGTTCGGACAGTGGGAATGGGCGGCCACGCCCGTGCTCCCCGTCGAGATCATGCACCTCCCTTCCTGGTTCCCGCTCAACATCTACGAGTTCGCCAGTTGGGCGCGGGGCACGATCGTCGCCTGTACCATCCTGCTGACGGAAAAGCCGGTGTGTCCCGTGCCGGAGTCGGCGCGCATTGACGACCTCTACCCTAACGGCCGGGAGAACACGGAGTACACCTTCGGCAAGAAGGGAAAGCGGCTCGGGTTGGAGAGCTTCTTCAGGGCCGTCGACCACGTCCTGCGTCTGCTGGACCGTCGGCCATTCCGGAAGGTGCGCCAGCCCTTCCGGGTCTCGGCGTTGAAGAAGGCCGAGGAATGGATCATCGACCGTCAGGAAGCCGACGGGTCTTGGGGCGGGATCCAGCCGCCGTGGGTCTACTCGCTGATGGCCCTCCGCACCATGGGCTACAGCAACGACCATCCCGTCATCAAGAAAGGTCTCAAGGGGTTCGATGGGTTCGCGCGCGAGACGGAGGACACGTTCCGCACCGAGCCGTGCATTTCGCCGGTGTGGGACACCTGCCTCGCGATGATCGCCCTCCAGGACGCCGACGTCCTGCCCGACGACCCCCGCTTGACCAAGGCGGCGGAATGGCTGCTCGACGCACAGATTCTCGAGCATGCCGGCGACTGGCGGGTGAAGCGTCCTGAGCTGAAACCCGGGGGCTGGGCCTTCGAGTTCGCCAACGACGCCTATCCCGACATCGACGACACGGCGATGGTGATGATCGCGCTTCATAAGATGAGACAGCAGGACGATCCGCGCATGAACTTGGCGCTGGAGCGCAGCCGGGAATGGCTCGAAGGCATGCAGAGCAAGAACGGCGGCTGGGGCGCCTTCGACGTCGACAACTTCAAGCGCTGGGTCTCCACCATCCCGTTCTGCGACTTCGGCGAGGTGGTCGATCCCCCCAGCGAGGACGTGACCGCCCACGTCCTGGAAATCCTGGGGCGCATGGGCTATAACACCTCTCGAACGAGCGTCACCAAGGGTCTCGACTATCTGAAAGAGACGCAGGAGAACGACGGTTCGTGGTGGGGCCGGTGGGGCGTAAACTACATCTATGGACTGGGGGCGGTGCTCCCCGCGTTGCAGCACATCGGCGAGGACATGGGCCAGCCCTACATCCGGAGGGCGCTCGATTGGATCATGGAACACCAGCACGAGGACGGCGGCTGGGGCGAGGGCGTGGAGAGCTACATCGATCCCTCGCTGCGCGGCAAAGGCCCAAGCACGAAGTCGCAAACGGCGTGGGCCCTGCTTGGCTTGATCGCCGGCGGGCGGGCGGAGACGGAGAGCGCCAAGCGCGGCGTCGACTACCTGCTCCGCAACCAGCAGGAAGACGGCTCGTGGGACGAACCCGAATTCACCGGCACTGGCTTCCCACGCGACTTCATGATCAACTACCATCTCTACCGCTACTACTGGCCGTTGATGGCGCTGGGGCAATACCGCCAGGCCGTCCGCGCCGCGCAAAGGGGCGTCCGTAGCTATGCCTGAAGCACGATTCGGCGGGAAGCGCGCGCTGCCCATGGCGCAAGCCCCCGCGCCGCCGAGTGCGGCGAACGGCCATGCCATCGCACGGCGTAGGCTGTCGAAAGTCACCATGGTGGGCGGTGTGGCCGTCGGCGGCATGAACCCCATCGTGGTGCAGTCGATGACCGACACCGACACCGCCAACATCGAGGCCACGACGGCGCAGGTGAAGCTCCTCGCCGAGGCTGGCAGCGAGCTCGTGCGCGTGACGGTGAACAATGACGACGCGGCCCGGGCCGTGCCCGAAATCCGCAAGCGCCTCGACGCCGAGGGCTGCGGCGTCCCGCTCATCGGCGATTTTCACTTCATCGGCCACCGGCTGCTGCGCGACCACGGCGATTGCGCCAAGACGCTGGCCAAGTTCCGCATCAACCCCGGAAACGTGGGGCGCGGCCCGCGCCATGACGGCAACTTCCGGGCCTTCATCGATGTGGCCCGCGATCTGAATAAGTCGGTCCGCATCGGGGTGAACGCGGGCAGCCTCGACCCCGACATCCTGGCGCGCCGGATGGACGAGAACTCACGGCTGCCCAACCCCGTCGACGGCGATGCCGTCGAACGCGCGGCGCTCGTCGAAAGCGCCATCGAGAGCGCGGCGGCGGCAGTCGATCTCGGCCTGCCCGAAGAGAACATCATCATCTCGTGTAAGGTGTCGCGGTTGCCCCAAATGGTCGAGGCTTATCGAGAGATCGCGGCGCAATGCGACTTTCCCCTGCACCTGGGCCTCACCGAAGCCGGTATGGGGACCAAGGGGATCGTGGCGACCACCGCCGCCCTCTCCATCCTTCTGTATCAAGGCATTGGCGACACGATCCGCTCAAGTCTGACTCCCGAGCCCGGCGGCGACCGCGCCCGCGAGGTGCGTCTCTGTCAGGAAATCCTGCAAGCCCTGCAGCTCCGTTCCTTCCGCCCCGCGGTCACCGCCTGCCCCGGCTGCGGCAGGACGACGTCGACGCTCTTCCGCGAGCTCGCGCGCGACATCCAGGTCCACCTCGACGAGAAGATGCCGGTCTGGCGGGGCAAGTACGCTGGCGCGGAGACCCTCAAAGTCGCCGTCATGGGCTGCGTGGTGAACGGGCCCGGCGAGTCCCGAGCGGCCGACATCGGCATTTCCCTGCCGGGCAGCGGCGAGGCGCCTCGCGCGCCGGTGTTCGTCGACGGGGAGCGCCGCCTTTTCCTGGAAGGCGCGACTATCGCCGATGACTTCGTCGAGATGGTCGAGGACTACGTGGAGCGGCGCTGGGGCGGCGCGTAGCCGCCGGTCCGGCCCCGCCGGAGACCGGGGGGCGTTACTTCATGGCCGCCGACTCCCTGCCCACCGTTCCCGAGGCCTACGAGGCCTGCCGGACGCTGGTGCGGGAGCGCGCCACCAACTTCTACTACGCCTTCCTTCCCCTTCCCCCGCCCAAGCGGCGCGCGATCTACGCCGCCTACGCCTTCAGCCGCGCCTGCGACGATTACTCCGACGAGCCCCTGCCGCTTGAGGAGAAGCGCAGCTTGCTCGAAGAGCACCGCCGCCGCCTCCACGAGACCTACGAGGGCCGACCCTCCGACGCCACGTTCGTGGCGCTCTGGGACGCGGCGCAGCGCTACGCCATTCCGCGGGAATACTTCGACAGCCTGATCGACGGTGTGGTGATGGACCTGACCATCAACCGCTATGAGACTTTCGATGACCTGCGCCGTTATTGTTATCACGTCGCGTCGGTGGTGGGCCTGATCTGCATCGAAATCTTTGGCTACCGCGGCGAACAGGCCAAGGACTACGCCATCGACCTCGGTATCGCCATGCAACTCGTCAACATCATGCGGGACGTGAAAGAGGACGCCGAACGGGACCGCATCTACCTGCCGCAGGAAGACCTGCGGCGCTTCGGCTACGGCGAGGCCGACCTCATGGCCGGCGCGGTCAATCGCCCCTTCACCGATCTCATGCGGTTCCAGGCCGAGCGGGCGCGGGAGCACTTCCGGCGCGGCGGGATGCTGCTTCCGCTCGTGCCGACCCGCTCGCGGGTCTGTCCCGCCGTCCTGCGCGCCCTCTACTCGAAAGTCCTGCGCCGGATCGAAGCGAACGGCTACGACGTCTTCGGGGAGCGGGCGGCGCTCTCCACCGGCGGCAAGCTGCTCACGGTCTTGCAGACCTGGAGCGGTGTCGTGGCCAGGAGCCTGCTTCCGTGGGGGTAAACGGGGCACTGGTCCTCGCGCCGTTCGACGCCGCGGGCCTTGACCGGCTCCGTGCCGCGGGCCTCGCCGTCACCTACGAGAGCTGGCTCAACACCGGCGAGCTGCACGACCCCGAGGTGTTGGGCCGCAGGCTCGCCGCGGAGGGCGACGGGTACGTCATCGTCGAAGCCGACTTCGTTTTCGAGGAGACGATGGACCTGGCCCCCGACCTCAAGCTCGTGGGCATCTGCCGCAACGCGCTCAACCATGTCGATATCGAGGCCGCAACGGAGCGAGGCGTGCTCGTGGTCAACACGCCGGGCCGCAACGGGGCCGCCGTCGCCGAAATCACCGTCGGGCTGATGCTGGGCCTGGCGCGCCGCATTTCCGCCGCCGATGCCTGGGTGCACGGCCGCAAGTGGTCCGATCCCGCTGGGGGCTATGCCGAGTTCCGGGGCACCGAGATACAGGGCAAGACTGTCGGTGTCATCGGCCTCGGGGCCATCGGGCGCATGGTTATCGAGCGCTTGTCCGGCTTCGGCGCGGCCCTCGTCGCCACCGATCCCTACGTGGACCCCAAGGCGGCGGCCCGGCTCGGCGTGCGACTCGTCCCGCTCGACGAGCTGCTTGCGGTCTCGGACTACGTGCTGGTTCACGTGCCCGCCGGCGAGTCGACGCACGGCCTCATCGACGGGCGCGCCCTCGGCGCGATGAAGCGGACGGCCTTCCTGGTGAACGTCTCCGCAGCCGGCGTGGTCGATGAGGCCGCGTTGGCGGGCGCCCTGCGCGAGGGCGTCATCGGTGGTGCCGCCCTCGACGTTTTCGACGGCCACCCGCTGCCGGAGTCGAGCCCGCTCCTCGATCTGGACAACGTGATTCTCACCCCGCACATCGGCGGAGCGACCCGCGAGACCATCGAGCGCCAGTCGGCGATGATCACGGAGGATATCCTGCGCGTCGAGGCCGGCGAGCGGCCCGAGCGGCTGGTAAACTCCGAAGCATGGGACCGGCGGCGCTCCTAAGACGCGCTCCGGCGACACGCGCCGCCGGAAGGGCACGCCGCGTCGCCGCCATCGACTTGGGCGGCTCGTCGGTTCGCGCCGGTCTGTTCGACGAGCGGGGGCGGCTCCTGGCCCTGCGCTCCCGCCCCCACCGTTTCATCCAAGGGGAGGACGGCGCCCCGTTCACCCGCGAGCTCGACGCGGAGGCCACGTGGCGCGCCGTCGCCGCCTGCATTCGCGGCGCGATGCGCGACGCGGGCGTCCGCTCCGATGAGGTCGAGGCCGTGGCGGCGGCGGGCCAGCGTCACGGCCTTGCGCTCATAACGGACGAGGGGCGGACGCTCTATGTGGGGCCGACCTCGGAGGCACGGGCCTTCTTCCACGGTCAGGTGATCGAGGAGGAGTTCGGCGCCGAGATCTACGCCGCGACAGGCCATCTGCCCGCGCTGCTCGGCGCTCCCGCCAAGCTGCGTTGGCTGGCGGAGGCGCTGCCCGATTTCGACCAAGCGACGCGTGTCCTCACCCTCGACGGCTGGCTCGCACACCGTCTGAGCGGCGAAGCCGTCATGACACCGGTGGGGGGCGTCGTACTTGGCCTCGTCGACTTACGGAGTCTCGAATGGGCCGACGACCTCCTCGACCGTATCGGATTCCCGCGGGGCCTGTTACCCCGGCTCGCCACACCCGCGTCGGTGATCGGCGAGGTGTCGCCGCGGGCGGCGCGCGAGACGAGCCTCGCCGTGGGGACGCCGGTGGTCGCCGCCGGCCCCGATACGCAGTGCGGACTGCTCGGTATGGGAGCCGCCGCGCCGGGAGCGGCGGGCATCCTCGCGGGCAGCACCGCACCCGTCCAGATGGTGCTCGACCGGCCCGTACTCGACGCCGAGCGGCGCACGTGGACCGGAGCCCATGTGCTCGAAGACCGCTGGGTGATCGAAAGCGGAGCGACCGACGCCGGCGGCGCGGTGGCGTGGCTGGCCGATCTCGTGCTCGGCGGCGGGCCCGGCGCGGCACGGGCGTTCGACCGCGTTGCCTCGAAGGCGCCGGCGGGGAGCGGCGGCGCGCTGGCCTTCTTGGGGCCGCGCCAAGCCGACGCGTCGGACCTCGGCCCGCGCTGGGGCGGGCTGCTCTTCGCCACTCCGCTGGCGGCCTCGTCGATAGACCGAGGGGCGCTCTTCCGCGCCGCCTTGGAGAACGTCGCCTACGCCATCCGCGCCAATGTCGAGCAGATCGAGCGCGTTGCCGGCCGGGCGCCGGCCTCCATCGCCGTCTCCGGCGGGCTGACCGCGAGCCGGACATTCTGTCGTATTCTTACCGACGTGCTTGGGTCGCCGGTGCGCGTCACGGCGGCGGAGTCGAGCGCCTTGGGCGCGGCCATCTGCGCCGCCGCCGGCGCGGGCTGGTACGCCAGTCTTCCTGCGGCGGCGCGCCGCATGGCGGCCCGGGGGCGGACGCTCAAGCCCGACGCCGGCACCGCCCTCGAATACAACGAGCACTACCGGCGATGGCTCGGCATGGCCCACCGCCTCGAAGAGGCGGGCGATCTGCTGTGAGGGTGATGATCGTACGAACGACGAGAAGGTCTCGTGGAGGGAGGCGCGCCCCTTGGGCGCCCGCCCTCGCTCAGTCTCCCTCAGAGAAGACCCTTGAATAACTTGACTCCCGCCGCCTCCACAGTCGACTCGGATGATAGGCGCGGGGGTCTTCTTCGAGAGGCCGCGGATGGCGCGGCGGATTTTGGGTGTCCATGACCCTTGACAGGGCTTGTCAAGGGGGTTTATCGTTACCGTAGCGAACGTATGTTCTTTTACGAGGGTGCCCCTGCGGAAGCGTCCGATGCGCCTGCGGTGCGCCCTCTCTCAGTCTCCCCTAGAGGGAGAGAGCGTCGGAGGAGATGGCGCCCACGAGGGGGCGTTCTTTCTGTGTGAGGGGGAGGCAAACATGAGCGAATACATCGTAACCGGCCGGTTTCGCGCCGAGCGGCGGGCGGTGGTCGAGACCGCCCGCGAGATGGCGGAGAAGGGGCTTGTCGTCGGGGCCGCGGGCAACGTGAGCATGCGCATCCGGGGCGAAGAGATGCTCGCTATTACGCCGAGCCGTAAGGCGTACCACGACCTCGGCGCTGAGGACATCCAGGTCATCGACTTCGAGGCCGGCCCCGTGGAGGGCGACGCCTTGCCCTCCGTCGAGAGCCTGGTCCATATTGGTGTCTATCGCGCCCGGGCCGACGCCGGCGCGGTGGTGCACACCCACTCGGTCTACGCCAGTGCGTTGGCCGTGGCCCACCGCTTGCTGCCGCCGGTAATCGACGAGATGATCACGTCGCTCGGCGGCGAGATACCGGTCACCGAGTACGCCTTCCCCAGCACCGAGGAGCTCGCGGAGCGGGTCGCGGAGGGCGTCGCCGAGCGCAACGCCGTCCTCATCGCCAACCACGGGGTCGTGGGCCTGGGGAAGGACCCCCGCGCGGCGCTGACCGCCTGCGAGCTGGTCGAGCGAGCCGCGAAAGTCTACGTGCTCGCCACCCTGCTCGGCGGCGCGCATCCCCTGCCCCCCGATGTCGTTGACACCGAGATGGCGCTCTTTAGAATGATGCGCGACGCATCCCAGGAAGGTTAAGCGCCCAATGAAAGTCCCCGCCTTTCTCCTCAAGCGGCTCTACGTGAAGGGGAGCCTGTGCAACACCGACAACGGCTTCGAGTTCCGGCTGCGCAACAACCTGGGCTCGGGCTACGCCTATGGCCTGAGCCCGGTACGCGTGGACGGTGAAGAGTTTCCGGCGGAGCAGGCTTCGTTCTCGGTGGGCGACAAGACGCTAGCCTTCCCCGAAGTCGACAAGGACAACCCCGCCTCTCTGGCCATGAACCGTGAGGCTATCGTCAGCGTCGCCGGCCGCACGCTGCCGGCGGGGGCCCATACGGTTACGATGGGCTTTACCGTCGCCGGCCTCGGCGAGATATCATTCGACCTCGTCGACACGATCGACGAAGCCTAGCGCGAAGCTAGCCGCCTTCTGGCGCGCCGTGGCCGCCGCCGCCGGGGGTCTCTATGGTGAGCACGTCGCCCGGCCCTACTTCGACTTGCGCCTTGGAGGGCAGGGACTCGCTCTCTCCGCTCGCGTGGCGGAGGGTGTTGCGGCCCGGCGCGCCGGGTCCGCCGCCGGCTAGGCCGTAAGGACGAGAGGAGCGGCGGTCGGAGATCACGCTCAGGCGGGCAGGGGCGAGGAACTCGATGCCGCGCCGTATCCCGTCGCCGCCGCGCGCCGCACCGTCGCCCCCGGAGCCGCGCCGGATGGCGTACTCCCGTACGCGGAGGGGCATGTCGAACTCCATCGCCTCGACCGGCGTATTCAGGGTATTCGTCATGTGGGTCTGCACGGCGGAGAGACCGTCCAGCCCGTGGCGGGCGCCCATGCCGCCGCCGATGGTCTCGTAGTAGGCGAAGGGGCGGCCGCGGACGGGGTCGTAGCCGCCGAACGCGAGGTTGTTCATGGTGCCCTGACTCGCTGCCGGGATGAGGTCGGGGACGGCCTGCGCCAGCGCGCCGAAGAGCACGTCGACGATGCGCTGCGAGGTCTCGACGTTGCCCGCGGAGACGGCGCGGGGTGAGCGCGCCGCGACGATGCTCCCGGGCGGGGCGACTAGGCGGGCCGCCGCCAGCGAGCCCTGGTTCGGCGGTATGCCGCCGCCGGCGGCGCACAGGAGCACGTAGAGCAGCGCCGACGACGTGACCGACTCGACGGCGTTGACGGGGCCGCGGACCTCGGGCGAGGAGCCGGTGAAGTCGGCGGTGAGCGCGTCGCCGCGGACGGTGATCGTCACCGCGATGGTGATGGGGTCGTCGGTGAACCCGTCGCCGTCGAGCACGTCTTCGAAGCGGTACACGCCGTCGGGGATGCGCTCGATGGCGGCGCGGGTGAGCCGTTCGGAGTAGCGCAGCAGTTCCGCCATGTGTTCGTGGACGGTGTCGAGCCCGTAGGCTTCGACGATCTCCAGCAGCCGTTCAGAGCCTAGGCCGATGCACGCCGCCTGCGCCGCTAGGTCGCCGCGGCGTTCGTCCGGCGTGCGGACGTTGCGGCAGATGATCTCGAAGACGCCCCGGTTGGGGACGCCCGCCTCGACGAGCTTCACCGGCGGGATAATGAGACCTTCCTCTATGAGCTCGGTGGCTAGGGGCATCGAGCCGGGGGAGGCGCCGCCGACGTCGGCGTGGTGGGCGCGGTTGGCGACGTAGCCGGCGAGCTCGCCGCCGGGCGCGTGGACCGGCGCGACGAGCGTGATGTCGGGCAGGTGCGTCCCGCCGAGGTAGGGGTCGTTGAGGATGGCGATGTCGCCCGGCCCGAGGGTCAGGGCGCTCATCACGGCGGAGACCGACGCCGGCATCGATCCCAGGTGGACGGGCAGATGGGCCGCCTGCGCCGCGAGGCGCCCCGCGGGGTCGAAGACGGCGCAGGAGTAGTCCCGGCGCTCCTTGATGTTCGCCGAGAAGGCGGAGCGGCCCAGCGCCGCTCCCATCTCCTCGGCGACCGAGGAGAGCAGACCCTTGAAGATTTCGAGCGAGACGGCATCCATCAGGGCGTCCTCTCGATGATCATGTTCGCGCGCGGGCCGTAGCGGGCGGACCATCCCGGTGGAATGACAACCGTGCTGTCGTACTGCGTCACGATGGCGGGGCCGTCGATGGGCTCGGCGCTTAGCGCGGAGCGGTCGAAGATCGGGGTGTCCCGCATGGCGCCGCTGAAGTAGACGCCGCGCCGCTCCCTCGGCGCGCCGCCCGCGGGCGGCGGGGCCGGGGCGTCGGCGCCGAGGTCTGCCGCGCCGGGCGCTTCGAGCCGCACGCGCGCGGTGACGACCTCGATGGCACGGTCGTCGTGGGCGTGGCCGAAGCGCGCGCGGTGGGCTTCGTGGAAGGCCGCCGCGAGGCCCGCCGCCGTCTCTTGGCCGTGGCCATCGCGGTCGTAGGGAATCGTGAGCTCGAAGGACTGCCCTCGATAGCGCAGGTCGAGGCTGGTGACGACCTCGACGCCGTCGCCCGCTCCCATCGCCTCCATGTCGGCGCGGCCCTGCTCGATGAGGCCGTCGGCGGCCCGCCGGGCGTCGGCGAGCGGCAGCGGGCTGCCCGAGAGCATCAGGGTCATCGAGTAGTCGCGGCTCACCTCGGCGACGGTCATGCCCATCGCCGAGAGAACCCCGGGTCGCGCCGGAACGAGCACGCGCGGGATGCCGAGGCTCTCGGCTACCTCGCAGGCGTGGAGCGGGCCGGCCCCGCCGAACGCCGTCAGGATGAAGCCGCGGGGGTCGTGGCCCCGCTCGACCGAGATAACTCGAATGGCGCGGGCCATGTTGGCGTTGGCGACGCGGACGACGCCCGCCGCCGCCCCTTCCGGCGTGGCGCCCATCGCTGCGCCGAGGCGGGCCAGCGCGGCGCGGGCGCGTTCGAGGTCGAGAGGGCGTCCCGCGACGGTAAAGTCGCTCGCACCGAGGCGGCCGAGCGCGAGGTTCGCGTCGGTCACCGTTGGCGCGTCGCCGCGCCCGTAGGCGGCGGGGCCGGGGTCGGCGCCCGCCGATTCCGGCCCCACGACCAGCGCGCCGCCGGCGTCGACGCGGGCGATCGAGCCGCCGCCCGCGCCCACGCTGTAGATGTCGATGGACGGCGTGCCGATGGGGAGTCCGGCGAGAGACCAGTCGTTGGTGCGGGGGATGCCGCCGTCGCAGAGGCACACGTCGGTCGAGGTGCCGCCCATGTCGAAGCAGATGGCCCGCTCGTAGCCGGCGTCTTTGGCGAGCCGGTAGGCCCCGGCGACGCCGCCGGCGGGCCCGCCCGAAATCGTCTCGATGGGCCGCCGCATCGCCGCGCTCGCGGTCACGGAGCCGCCCGACGATTGCACGACGCGCAGGCCGGAACGGAGCGCTCCGGAGAGGCGGGCCAGGTAGCGCTGCGTGACGGGCGCGACGAAGGCGTTGATCACCGTCGTGGCGGTGCGCTCGTACTCGCGATATTCGGGCAGCACCTCGTGCGAGACGTAGACCAAGGGGCCGCCGTCCTCGGTCAAGGCGTCGCGCAGCATGCGCTCGTGCTCGGGGCGCAGGAAGGAGAAGAGGCAGCAGACGGCGACGGCCTCCGCGCCGGAGGCCCGTACGCGGGCGGCGATCTCGCGGGCCGCCTCCGGCGTAAGCGGCTCGATGATTGAGCCATCGGCGGCGACGCGTTCCGGCGCCCCGAAGCGGCGCTCCGTGGGCACGAGCGGCGGCGGGCGGCGGACCCGCACGTCGTAGAGCGATGGACGGGCCTGCCGCCCGATCTCCAGAACGTCCTCGAAGCCGGCGGTGGTGATCAGCGCCGTCTTCGCGCCTTTCCCTTCGAGCACCGCGTTCGTCGCCACCGTCGAGCCGTGGACGACGATGGCCGCGTCCATGCCGCCGATCTCGCGCAGCCCGCGGAGCACGCCTTCCGAAGGGTCGTGGGGCGTCGAGGGCGTCTTGTGAACGCGTGTCCCCGCATCGTCGACGATGTAGAAGTCGGTGAAGGTGCCGCCGACATCGACGCCGGCGACCGTGGCGTGCCGGTCGGAGGGCATGGGCTATTGTAGCCTCGACAGAGGCGGCGGGGCGGGGCTATCCTATGGCGGATTTCGCAACCGCCACACTGGAGGAGCGCCGTGGAACTGAAGGAAGGCGACAAGGCCCCCGACTTCTCCCTGCCCGCGTCGACGGGGGAGACGATCTCGCTGGCGGACCTCGCCGGCAAGAAGGTCGTGGTCTATTTCTACCCCAAGGACAACACGCCGGGCTGCACGACGGAGGCATGTGCCTTCCGCGATCTCCACGGCGAGCTCGAGGGTACGGGCGCGGCGGTGCTGGGCGTCAGCGCCGATAGCCTGAAGTCCCACGAAAACTTCGTGGGCAAGTATGAGCTCAACTTCCCGCTGCTATCCGACGCGGACAAGACGATGGCGGAGTCGTACGGCGCGTGGGGAGAGAAGAAGAACTACGGGAAGACGTACATGGGCATGAAGCGCATGACCTTCCTGATCGACGAGCAGGGCGCTATCGAGAAGATCTGGCCGCAGGTGAGGGTCAAGGGCCACGCCGAGGCGGTCTTGGCCCAAGTGAAAGGCGGCTAGCCGGCGGGAGGCCCAGTCCCCGCCTACTTCTTGCCCATGTGGATCGGCTCTTTGAGCTTCTCGATGAACTGATCGATGGGGATCGCGGGGAGCGACGTGATGTGTATGGTGCCCCGCGAGCCGAGATCGACGGAAAGATGGGCGATCGTTTCGTTGTCGGGGGCCTCGATTACCGTGAGGAAGTCGTACTGGCCCATGACGGCGTACTGCCCCACAATCTTGCAGCCGAAGTCGTTTACTTCGAGATTGACTTGCTCCAGGCGCTCCGGTTGCTGCGCTATCCGTTGGCGGCCTTCCGGGGTCAGCTTGGTCAGCAGCAGATATGTCGGCATCGAAAGCCTCTTTTCGTGTGCTCAAGAGCGACGTGTTTCACAGGGTGAAGGGATTATGTGTACCAGGGGCGAGGCCGTCAAGGGTTTCGGGCAGCTCTCGAAGCCGCGCCGTGATAACATAGGGCCGTTTCGACGCAGGAGCGGCGGGCTAGATGCTCCTGGAATAGCTTGGAAGCGAGACGCATGAAGATCGGTGCGCACGTGTCGTCATCGGGCGGGGTCTACAAGGCCATCGACCGGGCCGAGGAGATCGGCGCGGAGGCGATCCAAGTCTTCGTCTCGGGGCCCACGACGTGGCGGGTGAAGACGCCCGACGACGCAGTCGTGGCGAAGTACCGGGAGCGGGTCGAAGCGACTGAGATCGACACCGCGTTCTTCCACGGCGTCTATCTGATCAACCTCGGCTCGCCCAATCCGGAGCTCGTGGATAAGGGCGTCGATTCGTTGATCAAGTACCAGACGGCGGCGGACAAGATCGGCTGCAAGGGCACCATCTTTCACGTCGGGAGCCACAAGGGGCGCGGTTTCGAGACGGTGCTTCCCCAGATCGTCGAATGCTTCCACCGCGTCCTCGACGCCGCTCCGGAAGGCCCCTGGCTGATCATCGAGAACAGCGCCGGCATGGGACAGTCGATCGGCTCGGCATGGAGCGAGATCGGCGAGATCATGCGGGCCGTGGATAGCGACCGGGTCAAGGTCTGCCTCGACACGCAGCACTCCTTCGCCAACGGCTATGACGTGGCTACGAAGGAGGGCCTCGATGGCGTGATGACGGAGTTCGACGAGCATATCGGCCTCGACAACCTCGTCGCGGTGCACGCCAACGACTCGAAGGTCCCGTTCGAGGGTGGGCTCGACCGGCACGAGAACATTGGCGAGGGCCACATCGGGACCGACGGGTTCGAGGTCATCATGGCGCATCCCGCCTTCCAAGACACGACGTTCCTGCTGGAAGTGCCCGGCTTCGAGGGCAACGGCCCCGACAAGCGCAGCGTCGATACGCTGAAGGCGATGCGAGGGCGTTCGTGATGGCGGCGCGCAAGCCTCCCCCCCGCGCCGAGCTCAAGAAGCTCCCCTTGCCGCATCGCATAGCCACCACGGTGGTGGCGGTCGCGGTGGCCCTCCTCGTGATGTGGCTCGCGCGCAATACCGGTTGGGGCGCCATTGGGGGCTTCCTCACGTTCGTTGTGCTCGCCACGGCGTTGAACATGTATCTCACCCATCGCTACAACCAAGACCCCGCGAATTGGGAGGGGCCGCTCGGCAGGTAGCGAGCCGCGTCGCGCGGCGGGGGAACGCCCCACGTCCCCGGATAACCTAGTCCAGACTGAGGAGACCGATTTTCATGACCACGGCCGAATCCCATGGCGGAATGGACCTGTTCGACGCGGCACGGGCCGCCGGCATCGCTTTCTCGGAGGAGTGCGTCCCCGAGGACAAGTTCGTCGAAGCGAACGGCATGTCCCTGCACTACCTTGATTGGGGCAATGCCGACAAGCCGAAGATGCTCCTGCTGCACGGCGGCGCGCAGCAGGCGCATAGCTGGGACTTCTTCGCCCTGGGCATTCGCGACCATTTCCACGTGATCGCGCTCGATCAGCGGGGCCACGGCGACAGCGGCTGGTCGGAAGAGGGGAACTACGACGCGCCGTTCCATGTCGCCGACGTGGACGCCTTCACCGACGTCGTCGGCTACGACCGGTTCACGCTGGTGGGGCTTTCGATGGGCGGACGGAACTCGTATGCCTTCGCCGCCGCGCATCCGGAGAAGGTCGAGCGCCTGGTGATCGTGGACGTAGGCCCCGACGTGCAGCGCGAGGGCAGCGCCTACATTCGCGAATTCCTCGAAGACACCGAGGTCTTCGAGTCGTTCGACTGGCTGGTCGAGCGGGTGCGCCGGTACAACCCGCGCCGCCCCGAAGAGCAGATCCGGGGTAGCCTGCTCAACAACCTCAAGCGTATGGACGATGGGCGCTGGACGTGGAAGCATGATCGTCGCCGAGGCATACGCCGCGACCGGGGCGGCGAAATGACCGGAAGCGCGTGGAGCGACCTCGCCACGGTGCGCGCGACGACGCTCGTGGTGCGGGGCGCGGAGAGCAACATTCTCTCCGTAGAGACCGCCCAACGCATGATGAACACGCTCCAGGACGGCCGGCTCGTCGAAGTCTCGAAGGCGGGGCACTTGGTGCAAGGCGACAATCCCGTCGAGTTCGACAAGGTCGTCCGCGAGTTCCTGGGCATCCCGCCCGCGTAGGGCGCGAGGGCGTCGGCCTTGTCCGGCCCCTCCTCCAACGCGAAGCCTCTCGACTTGCGCGTCGGCGCGCTAGCCGCCAAGCGGGCTGCCGCCGCCGGCCCAACGAAGGATGTCGTTGTAGGTCACGGCGAGGAAGACCAGCATAAGGAGGGCGAAGCCCGTCGCGTGGGCGAGGGCCTCCTTGTGGGGCGGGATGCGCTTCCCTCCGCGGACCACCTCAATCGCGATGAAGAAGAGTCTGCCGCCATCTAGGGCCGGAAAGGGCAGGACGTTCACGATCGCGAGATTGAGGCTGAGCAGCGCGGCGAGGGTCAGCAGCGGGACGATTCCCAGCCCCGCCACCTCGCCGGTGATCTGGACGATGCCTACGGGGCCGCTCACCTCGTCCAACGGGTCGCTGGCGCCGACAAACCACGACGAGATGCCGTTCTTCATCAGCACGACGGAGTCGGCGATCTGCTTGCCGGCCATGGGAACGGCGTCCCAGAGGGGCTCGGAACGCGATACGGTACGGTCGTTGAAGAGATCGACGCGGATGCCGGTGAGGCCCTCCCCGGCCGGGACCTTCCACCGTGGGATGACGTCGTAGGGCAGCAGTTCGCCGCCGCGCTCGACCACGGTAGTGGCGGTGGCACCGCGGCGAAGCTGGTACTGGTACTGAAGGTCGCGGAAGTTCTCGACGGAGCGGCCGTTGACCTCGCGGATGACGTCGCCTTCGCGGATGCCGGCCAGTGCGGCCGGTGAGCCGGGGGCGACGCCGAGGATGGTGACGTCGCCGACGCGGATGTCCTGCGGGACCATGAACACGATCACGAAGAGGACGACGGCGAGCAGCGCGTTCATGAAGGCGCCGGCGCCGATCACGGCGGCGCGCTGCCAGGCCGGTTTCGCGGCGAGGCTGCGAGGGTCGGAAGGGTCTTCCTCGCCGAGCATCTTGACGAAGCCGCCGATGGGGAGCGCGTTCAGCGAGTACTGTGTCTCGCCGCGCTTGAATCCCCAGACCCGGGGCGGTATTCCGATGCCGAACTCAAGGACTTTAACCTTGAACAGCCGAGCCGTAGCGAAGTGTCCGAGCTCGTGTAAGGAAACGAGCGCGCCGAAAATGATGATGAAGGAAAGGAAGCCCATGACCGGTACTACGAAGCCCGGCCCCTACTCGGCGCGTTGACGCCTCGCGTAGTCGCGGGCCCACGAGTCCGCGTCGAGAACGTCCTCCATGGAGGGGTAGTCGAGGCAGTCGTGGGCGCTCAGTACGGCGTCGACGACCTTCGGGATGTCTGCGAAGCCGATTTGGTGCGCAAGGAACATCCCGACGGCGATTTCGTCGGCGGCCGCCAACACCGCGGGGTAGGTGCCCCCTTTTCGTCCCGCTTCGAGCGCGAGCTTGAAGCACGGGTAGCGCTCCAGGTTCATCTCCTCGAAGTTCAGCGTCCCCACCTCGATCGGGTTGAGTTGGGGAAGCGTCGGGTTTCCCCAGCGCTCGGGATAAGAAAGCGCGTACTGGATGGGCAGGCGCATGTCGGGAGGGCCGAGCTGCGCCTTCACCGAGCCGTCGGAGAACTCGACCATCGAGTGGACGATGCTCTGGGGGTGAATGATGACGTTGATGTCGTCGATGGGCACGCCGAAGAGCCAGTTCGCTTCGATCACCTCCATGCCCTTGTTCATCAGGGTGGCGGAATCGACGGTGATCTTCTTGCCCATGCGCCAAGTGGGGTGGTTGAGCGCCTGTTCCGGCGTCACGCTTGGAATGTCCTTGAGCGGGGTGTGGCGGAAGGGGCCGCCCGAGGCGGTGAGGAAGATGCGCCGGACGGACTTGTCCTCGCCGCGCATGCACTGCCACATGGCGCTGGGCTCACTGTCCACGGGCAGGATCTCGACGCCGTTGCGGTGCGCCTGCGCCATGACGATGTTGCCCGCCATGACGATGACTTCTTTGTTGGCGAGGGCGACGTTCTTGCGCGCGTTGATCGCCTCCAACGTCGGCTTGAGCCCCTCGCGGCCCACCGTCCCCACCATGATGGCGTTGACGTCCTCACGGCGGACCATCTCCTCCATCGAGGCGTGTTTCCAGCCGTTCGCATGGAGGTAGGCGTCGCCGACGCCCTTCATGTGGTAGAGAAGTTCGGGCTTGAACTCCTGCACTTGCCGGTCGAGCAACTCGATGTTGCCGCCGGCGGCGAGGCCGACGACCTTGAACCGGTCGGGCAGTGCGCGCACGACGTCCAGTGTCTGGCGACCGATAGAGCCCGTAGAGCCGAGGACAACCAGGTTTTTCATAGCCCTCACCGAAGACCGTAAACCAGATAGTAATATACCACAACGACTACAGGGATAAGGCTGTCCAATCGGTCGAGCAGGCCGCCGTGGCCGGGGATGAGCGAACCTGCGTCCTTGGCCCCGGCGATGCGCTTGATCATCGACTCGACGAGGTCGCCCGCTTGTGCCACGACGCCCACGAGCATGCCGAGCCCGCAGGCCTCGGCGGGGTGGAGCTCCAGGCCGAAAAGGTAGGAAAGCAGCACGGCGGCGGGAATGACGAGAAGGAAGCCGCCCGCCGCGCCTTCCCACGTCTTTCCCGGGCTGATCGCCGGGGCCATGGGGCGCCGTCCGACCAAGCGGCCGACGCTGTAGGCGCTCGAATCGACCACAAACGTCAGAATGATGGCGGTGAGGAGCCACTCTGTGCCGTCGGGCTGCCGCCGCAGGAGCACGGCGTGGCTCAGGGTCCATGCCACGAAGAGGACGCCGGCCAGGGTCCATGCCCAGTCCGAGAAGAGCCGTTCCTTGGGTTGGAGGAAGATCAGCACGAAGAGCGGAACGAGGATCGTTCCGGCGAGCAGCGGCCCGCTGATGTCGGTGCGTATCGTGGCGTCGACTACGAAGAGCGTCGCCGCGATGGCGCCGAAGAGGAAGATCACCGTGCCGCCGGCGCGCATCGTGAGCCGATGGAACTCGTAGGTTCCGATGACGGCGGCGGCGGCCACGAGGGCCGCCGTGGACGGCGTGCTCAGCCAGATGAGCGCGGCCACAATCGGCACGCCGACAATGCCGGAGTATATGCGGCTCTTTAGCATCAGCGGGCGGAGATTAGAGGCCGCCGTAGCGGCGCTGACGGCTTGCGTAGTCGGCGAGGGCGCGGTCGAGCTCGGACTCGTCGAAGTCCGGCCAGCAGGCCTGGGTTGTATAGATCTCGGCGTACGCCGCTTGCCAGAGCAGGAAGTTGCTCAGGCGCATCTCGCCGCCGGTGCGGATGATGAGATCGGGGTCGGGAAGGCCGCCGGTATAGAGCTCGCGGGCGATGGCCTCCTCGGTCACGTCTTCGGGGGAGGCGCCGGAGGCGACCAAGCGCCGCGCCGCCCGGACCAACTCGGAGCGGCTGCCGTAGTCCAGTGCGACGACGAGGGTCAGGCCGGTGTTGCCGGCAGTCCGCTCGCGGGCGCGGACCAGCTTGTCGCGAAGGCCGGGCGAGAGGCGGTCCTCCCGGCCGATGTTCATCAGCCGGATGTTCCGTTCGTGGAAGTAGGGGACCTCGCGGGGGACCGCCTGCGCGAGAAGGTCGAGGAGGCCGCGGACCTCGGCGTCCGGCCGTGTCCAGTTCTCGCTGGAAAAAGCGTAGAGGGTGAGGACCTCAACGCCGCGCTCGGCGAAGCCGCCGACGACGTCGCGGATGATCTTGACGCCGGCGCGGTGTCCGGCCAGCCGGGGAAGGCCGCGGCGCTTCGCCCAGCGCCCGTTGCCGTCCATGATGAGGGCGACGTGGCGCGGCGCGGCGGGGCGCTCCCCGGGCGCTTCGGCGCGTACCTCGACTTCGGTAGTCATGGGGTGGGGGCCTGCGTTAGACCTCCATCAACTCCTCTTCCTTTTGCGCGCCGATCTTGTCCGCGTTCGCGATGTTGACGTCCGTGGCCTTCTGTAGGCGCTCTTGGGCTCGGTGCTGCTCGTCTTGCGAAATCTCCTTGCCCCGCTCCGCTTTCTTGAGCTCGTCCATGGCGTCGCGCCGCACGTTACGGACGGAGACGCGGCCCTCTTCGAGGCGCCGACGCACCTGCTTGACCATGTCGCGCCGGCGCTCCTCGGTGAGCGGCGGTATGGGCACACGCAAGGTCTGGCCTTCGACGATGGGAACGAGCCCCAGAGAGCTTTTCAGAATCGCCTTTTCGACCCCGGAGGCCGCGCCTTTGTCCCACACCTGCACGGACAGCGCGCGCCCCTCTAGGACGGAGATCGTAGCGAGCTGGTTGAGCGGCGTGGGCGCTCCGTAGTAGTCGACGGGGAGGTGCTCAAGGAGTCCGGGATTCGGCCGCCCTGTGCGGAGTCCGGCGAGATCCCGTTCGAGCGCTTCCACGCTCTTGCTCATGCGTTCTTCGGCGTTCTTCAGCGTTTCTTCTATCATCGCACCGCTCCAATCGGCCGACGCCCGGTTTGCGCCGCCCTCGTTCGCAACCGGACTCAGTGGATGAGCGTCCCGATCTTGTCGCCGTTCAGGGCGCTGGCGAGCCCGTCCGGGTCGAGGAGATCGAAGACGACGATGGGGACGCTGTTATCCATGCACATGGAGAGCGCGGTGGAGTCCATCACCGCGAGCCGCCGATTCAGTGCGTCGAGGTAGGTTATCTCATCATAACGCTTGGCGTTGGGGTCTTTCCTGGGATCGGCGCTATAGACGCCGTCGGCGCCGTTCTTGGCCATCAGCAACACCTCGGCGCTCATCTCCATGCAGCGCAGCGCCGCGGCGGTGTCGGTGGTGACGAATGGGTTGCCGGTGCCGGCGGCGAAGATGACGGCGCGACCCTTCTCGAGGTGCCGCACGGAGCGGCGCTGGATGAACGGCTCGGCGACATTGTGGATCGGGATGGCGGTCTGCATGCGGGTGTCCACGCCGATGTGCTCCAGGGCGTCCTGGAGGGCGAGGGCGTTGATGACGGTGGCGAGCATACCGGCGTAGTCGGCGGTGGTGCGGTCCATGCCTGCGGCCGCGGCTTGGGCGCCACGCCAGATGTTTCCGCCCCCGACCACGGTGGCGAGTTGAACGCCGGATTCGATGGCCTGCTTGATCGAGTCCGCGACGTAGCGCAGCGTCGGGGGGTCGATACCGGAGCCGGCCTCGCCGCGCAGCGCTTCGCCGCTCACTTTGAGCACCGCCCGCCGGTATCGAGGAGTCGCCATGGCCGCCCCTGTTCCGCTCCGGGGCCGGAGCGCGGCTCTACTCGGACCCGAGCTCGTAGCGGACGAACCGGGTGAGTTTGATGTTCTCGCCGAGCTTGCCGATGGACTCCGTGACCAGATCTTTGACGCGGACCGAGCCGTCCCGGATGAACGGCTGGTTCCACAGGCTGGCTTCCATGTCCTGCTCGGTGGGGTTCTCGGGAAGGTCGTCGATGCCAACGTAGGCCGGGTTCATCGCGGCGATCTGCAGCGCGAGGTTGTGCGCCAGGTTCTTGAAGTCGTCGGTGCGCGCCACGAAGTCCGTCTCGCAGTTCAATTCGAGCAGCACGCCGACGCGCCCGCCGGTATGGATGTAGCTTTCGACGACGCCCTGGTTGAGCTCGTTGGCGCTCCGCCTGCCGGAGAGCTTAACGCCCTTGGCGATGCCCTGTTCCCGCAGCGACTCGATGGCCTTGTCCATGTCGCCCGCGGCTTCCACGAGAGCGTTCTTGGATTCGAGGATGCCCGCGCCGGTGCGCTGGCGAACAATCTTGACGGTTTCGGCGGTGACAGCCACCTTGCGCTCCTTACGATGCGGCCCGCAGGGCGGGCCGTCCGGGAATCGGCATGACGATTGGGGACGCTAGCCCTGTCCGGCGGAGGGCCCAGCCGACGGCCCCGCGGCCGCGGCGACGGCGTACTCCGGCTCGTCTCCTGCGCCGTCCTCATCCTCGTCGGCCTCGGCGGCTTTCATCTCCTCGAGGAGCCGCTGCTCGCGCAGGGCGACGCCTTCGAGGACGGCGTCAGCCATCTTGCCGGTGATCAGCCGCACGGAGCGGATCGCGTCGTCGTTTGCGGGAATGGGGTAGTCGATTAGGTTAGGGTCGGAGTCCGTGTCGTTGACGGCGACAATGGGGATGTCGAGGCGGCGGGCCTCGGTGACGGCGATGCTTTCCTTCCCCGGATCGACGATGAAAAGAGCGTCGGGGAGGCCGCGCATCTCCTTGATGCCGCCCATCTGGCGGTTCAACTTTTCGATTTCGTTGGTGCGGCGGAGCGCCTCTTTCTTGATGAGATTGGAGAAACCGCCGGTCTCCTGCAGCCGTTCAAGCACTTCGAGGTGCTTGATGCGGGCGTGGATCGTGTCGAAGTTGGTCAGCGTGCCGCCGAGCCAACGCACGTTAACGTAGTACATGCCGCAGCGCTGCGCCTCGGTCTCGATGGCGCCTTGGGCCTGCTTCTTGGTGCCGACGAAGAGGATTTTCTTGCCGGCGGCGGCAGTCTCCTTGATGAAGTTATAGCCCGCGGCCAGCATCCCCAACGTCTGTTGGAGGTCGAGAATGTGGATGCCGTTGCGCTGGGTGAAGATGTACTGCTTCATCTTCGGGTTCCAGCGCCGCGTCTTGTGCCCGAAGTGCACTCCTGTTTCGAGCAGGAGTTTCATGCTGACGAGTTCGTCGTTGCCGGGGCCTGCCTCGGCGAGTTGTTGCACCATACGCTCTTCGATTAACCTCACCCATAGACGACGCGTACAGCGCCGCCAGATTTCTCGGCAAGAATACCATACGTGCTTCAGAAGCGGCAACGAGGCCCCTTCGGCGCGGCCTCCGCGTAGCCGTCGTGGAAAGGGATGGTGCAAGAGCCGCCGCGCCGGCGGCCTGCTATCATGCGTCGCCGAGAATGCGCCGCGGGAGCGGCGGCGCGGAAGCGTGGGGTTATGCGGCGCGGCGAAAGCGGGGAGGCGAAATGAGGCGCGGCGGCCCGCCTGCCCGCCTCTCGGCACGGGAGGCGATTCGCGCCCTGCCCGTTCGGGGCAGGCTGACCTTCCAGCAGGGCACGGGCGCGCCGCTGTCGCTGCTGCAGGCGCTGCACGACGAGCGCGAGCGCTTCGAGGCGCTCGACGTCTATGTCGGCCTCGTGTTCGCCGACCTCGACTTGCTCCGCGAGCCGTCCGAGAACATCCACGTGACGACGTGGCAGGTCACCGGCCCGACCCAAAAGCTGGTCGATTCCGGCGCGGCCGATTTCATGCCGCTGCGGCTCTCCCAAGTCCCGGAGCTACTGACGCCGGGAGGGATGTTGCCGGTGGACGCGGCACTGCTCCAGGTGTCGCCGCCCGACGAGCGCGGCTACGTGAGCCTGGGCGTCTCGGTATGCACCATGATCGACATCGCCCGTTCCGCGCCGCTGGTGATCGCCGAGGTGAATCGGCAGATGCCGCGCACCTTGGGCAACTCGATGGTCCACCTCGACGAGATCGACTACCTCGTCGATGCCGACTACCCTGTCCTCCAGCATCGCCAGTCGAATATCGGCGACCTCGAACGCGCCATCGCGGAGCATGTGGCGGAGCTGATCCCCGACGGCGCGACGATCCAAATGGGGATCGGCGCGATTCCCGAGGCCCTGATGTTCATGCTCGACGACAAGAAAGACCTCGGCGTACATTCCGGGATGATCTCGGACGGCTTCGTCCCCCTGATCGAGAAAGGCGTGGTGAACGGCCGCCGCAAGGCGCTTTCGCCGGGGAAGGTGGTCTGCGGCGAGGTAATGGGGGGCCCTGACCTCTACCGATTCGTCCACGAGAACGAAACGGTGCACATGGACGCGGTGTCCTACACCCACAATCCATTGGTTCTAGCGCAGCTCGACAACTTCATTTCGATTAACTCGGCGGTGGAGATCGATCTCTCGGGGCAGATTAACGCCGAGACGATCGGCGCCCGCCAGATAAGCGGCCTGGGCGGGCAGTTCGACTTCATCGAGGGCGTCCTGCACTCGAAGGGCGGGGTGTCCATCTTCGCGATGCCGTCGACGGCGGGGCGCGGCAAGATCTCGCGTATCACGCCCCGGCTCGCCGCCGGCGCCGCGGTGAGCACGCCGCGCTACTGCGCCGATTACGTGGTCACCGAGTTCGGCGCCGCGTCGCTCAAGGGCCGGACGATGCGCCAACGGGCAGAGGCCCTGATCGGCGTCGCGCACCCCGACTTCCGCGACGGCCTCGCCAACGCCATGACGTAGGAAGGCGGCGACTGATGCCCAACGCCGACGATAGCGCCCCCTGGGGTGTCTACCCTTGCCGCGGGGGCTGGTGCGCCATCGAGGCGTCGACCGACGAGCAGTGGCAATACTTGACCGTTGCCATGGGGCACCCCGAGCTCATGGCTTACCCCGACTACGTGCGCGCCGAGCTTCGCGTCAAGAACCGCGCCGCGGTGGACGCCCACGTCCGGGAGTGGACGGAGACGGTCACGCCCGCCGAGGCGGTCCGTGCGCTGGCGGCGGTGGGCGTTCCCGCGCGGCCCGTGGATGGGCCGGACAAGGCGGACTAGCGAAGTTCCGCCTGGGAGCGGTGGAAGTCGAGGGCGTTCTTCAGGCCCGCGGCGGCCCGCTCGTAACTGGGATAGTAGGGAATGCCCGCCGCGACGAGCTTGGCGTTGATCTCCTTGATCTCGGCGGCCTGGTCGAGCGGCGTCGGCGAGACGGGCACGGCGACCAGGGGCTTTGACGTCCGCTCCTGCAGGCGGAACAGCGCGTCGAGTTGCGTATCGACGGCGGAGCGGCTGCGCCCCATGCTGGTCAGCGCCATCTGCATCACGATGACGTCGATCTTGTCGTCTTCGGCGAGGATGTTGAGGATGGTATCGATCTCGGTCCGGTTCGACCCCATGTCGATAGGGTTGCTGAAGCTGGCGCCGACAAGGCTGAAGAAGTCGGCCAGCTTTTGGTACGAGGCGTCTGAGAGCCGCGGGACTTGGAGACCGGCCTTCGCGAAGGCGTCGGTGATCGAGACGGACTGCCCGCCGGCGCCGCCGGTGAGGCCGCAGCCGCCGCCGGTGAATGGCGGCAGGTAGACGAGTGCCTTGACCGCGTCGATGGCCTCTTCGAGCGACCCGACCAAGACGCAGCCCGTCTGCCGCGCCGCAGCTTCCCAGACGGCCATCGACTCGGCCAAAGAGGCGGTGTGGGAGGCGGTGGCGCGCTTGCCATCGTCGGTCTGGCCGCCCTTCCAGATGACGACGGGCTTCTTCTTGGTCACTTCGCGGAGCAGCGAGAAGAAGCGACGCCCGTCCTGGAGCCCCTCGACGTACATCGCGATGACCTTGGTCTCGTCGTCCCGCGCGAAGTATTCAAGATAGTCGGCATTTTCGAGGATGATGCCGTTGCCGAAGCTGACCATCTTGCTGATGGGGAGCCCGTTGTCGGGCGCGGCTACGGAAAACGAGTTGCCGTGGGAGCCGCTCTGACTGGCGAAGCCGACAGCGCCGCCCTCGTAGGTCGGCTGGCCGGGGAAGAAACAAACACCCCGTGAGGGGTTATGCAGGCCCATGCAGTTGGGGCCGATGAGCGTCAGACCGCCTTCGCGGGCCAGTTTGAAGATCTGGTCTTGGGCCTCGCGCCCATCCTCCGTCCCCGTCTCGGCGAAGCCCGCGGTGAAGAGCGTCACGGCGTTGACGCCGTATTTCACGCAATCGGCCACGATGAAGGGCGCGACCTTTCTCGGCACGGCGCATACGGCATAGTCCACGTGCTCGGGCACGTCGGCGAGGCTGGTGAAGTTGGTGATCCCCATCTTCTCGATCTCGGCGATCTCATTCGGGTCGAGCTGCACCGAGTAGAGCTTGCCCTTGAAGTTCTTCATGCTGTTGAGCCACATGAAGCCGCTGGCCTTCTTGTCGCCGAAGACGACGACAACTTCCGGGTTGAAGGCCTTGTCAAGCTTCGAGAAGTCAGCGGGCATCCTCTTCCTCCTAGGGCGCGGCGAGGCGGCGAGCGGCGTTCAGGGGCACGCCATTATAGCGACGCCGTTTTCGGGGCGGCAAACCAAGCGCAGCATCTCGCGGCGAGAACCGTGGCTGACCCAGGGCGGCGCGCCTATAATCGGGTCATCGCGCCGGCGTCACCGCCGCCGAGGGGGCCACATGGGCGTTCGACTCGACCAGCAAGAGATCGATGAGTTCCTGGGAAATGGCCACACGCTAATCCTGACGACGGTCGACAAGGACGGCTATCCTCATTCGACGCCGATCTGGTACGTCTACACCGACGGCGCGATCTACACGCGCGGACGCCGCAGGAGCCAGAAGACGGCCAACATCCGGCGCAACCCCAAGGTGAGCTGCCTCGTCGAGGAGGGTGAACGCTGGCGCGAGCTCAAGGCAGTGATGATCCGGGGCCGGGCCGAAGAGGTCACCGACCCGGCAGAGCAGGAGCGCTTCCAGCGGGCGAACGCGGAGAAGTACGACAGCTTCCGCGAGTCCCAAACGAACCTTCCCAAGGCGACGCGGTCCCACTATTCGACGCCGTTTATTATTTGGAAGATCACGCCCGAAAAGCGCCCCGCCACCTGGGACAACAAGAAGATCGCGCTTGGCGGCTAGGACTCGCCGAGCGCGGGGTTCAGCCGGTCTAGTCGAGGGATCGGCGGCGGCTCAGGCGTCGGCAGCCCTAAATCAGCGCGCCGCGGCTTCTCCGACCCTGGGGCGTGCGGAGCGATGTCTACCTCGTCAAGGGGCGGGGCCTCGGCCTCGAATAGGCGCCCCAGCGCCTCGCCGTCGATGGCCTCCTCGGCGAGGAGGTGCCGCGCCATCTGGGCCAGCTTGGGCCGGTGCGTGGTGAGCAGATCGAGCGCCTCGGTGTGGGCTTCCTCCATCAGCGCGTTGATCTCGGCGTCGATCTGGTCCGCGATCTTGTCGCCGTAGTCCCGCTGTTCCGAGATCTCGCGCCCAAGGAAGACCATCTCCTGACGCTGCCCAAACGTGCGCGGGCCGAGCGACTCGCTCATGCCCCACTCCGTGACCATCTTGCGGGCGATGCCCGTGGCGCGTTGAAGGTCGTCCGAGGCGCCGCTGGTGATGTCGCCGAAGGTGATCTCTTCGGCCACCCGTCCACCCATGGCGACGCGCATCCACGCCTTGAGCTGATCGCGACTCGCCATGCGGCGCTCGGGCGGCAGGAAGCGGGTGTAGCCGCCGGCAATGCCCCGGGGAATGATGGTGATCTTGTGGACGGGGTCGGCGTGCTCCGTCTTGTGCGCGACGAGTGCATGCCCCGCCTCGTGGTAGGCGGTGACCTCCTTATCCTGCTGAGTCACGACGCGGCTCTTGCGTTCCGGCCCAGCGATTACGCGGTCGATGGCCTCCTCGAACTCGTCGGGGCCGATGAGTTTCTTGGCGCGGCGTGCGGCGAGCAAGGCCGCTTCATTCACCAAGTTCGCCAGATCGGCGCCGCTCATGCCTGCGCTCTGCTTGGCGACGACCTCTAGGTCCAAGCCGCTTTCCAGCGGCTTGCCCTTGGCGTGGACGCCGAGGATCGCCTTGCGGCCGGCGATGTCGGGGGCGTCGAGGATGACGCGCCGGTCGAACCGGCCCGGCCTGAGCAGCGCGGGGTCGAGAATGTCGGGGCGGTTCGTCGCGGCGAGAATGATGATGTTCGTGGTCGCGTCGAAGCCGTCCATTTCGACCAGAATCTGGTTCAGGGTCTGCTCGCGCTCGTCGTGGCCGCCGCCGAGCCCGGCGCCGCGGTGGCGGCCCACGGCGTCGATCTCATCGACGAAGATGATGCACGGGGCGTTGCGGCGGGCCTGGTTGAAGAGGTCGCGCACACGGCTCGCGCCGACGCCGACGAACATCTCGACGAACTCGCTGCCGCTGATGTTGAAGAAGGGCACGCCGGCCTCGCCGGCCACCGCTCTGGCGAGCAGCGTCTTGCCCGTTCCCGGCGGGCCCACGAGCAGCACGCCCTTGGGGATGCGCGCGCCGAGCGAGGCGAAGCGCTCGGGGTACATCAGGAATTCGACGACCTCTTGCAGCTCCGTCTTGGCCTCCTCGACCCCCGCGACGTCGGAGAACGTGACGGCGGGCCGGTTGCCCACGAACAAGCGGGCCTTGCTTCTTCCGAAGCTCATCGCCTGATTGTTGCTTCCCTGGGCCTGGCGCATCATAAATAGGATGAGCCCGCCGAACAGGAGCAGGGGAAGGAAGCCGAGGAGCGTTCCGAACACCCTGCCGAAAGAGCTCGACTGCTTGACCTCGACCGGTATCGAGCCGGTATCGACGCCCGCGTCGTTGAGCAATTCGAGGATGCTGACGTTCTCTTCCTTGAGGGACCGCAGCCTCGCGCCCTCGCGCGTCTCCGCCTCGATGGAATTGCCGTCGACCTGGATTTGCACGAGGTCGCGGGCCTGGGCTCGGGTGATGATCTCGGTGATGTCGACGTCTTGGCCGCTCGACGGTGAGCGGAAGACGACGTAGAAGATCGCGACGACCGCCCCGAGGATGAGCAGGTAGACGAAGCTGTTCCGCACCCAGCGCTGGTTCATATGCGCGTTCCGCGTTCGCGGTGAAAACGGGCCGCCCCGCGCCGGCGGAGCGGGGGCCGCCGAGGACGTTCGCGGTCCGTTTACCCTGTTACGGCAGGCCGGATTATAACAGAAGCAGGTGGATGGGCCGCACCCCCTTGCGCTCTCGGCTGTGCTATCATCACTCCGACCCCAACCTTCGACGCTCGTTCTTTCGCGTTAATCGATCACGGAGGCCGCGTATGTCCCCTTCCGATTCGCTGACCCTCGGCGAGGCTGTCACCCGCTTCATCTCCTCGACGAACAACACGGGGAAGGCCGGGAGCAAGGGAATATCCGTACCAGAACAACAGGAAGTGCAGCGGTTTGTCCGCGAGGCAGGGCGTGACCAGATGGTCGCGGACATCACGCCCTACAAGATCGAGGACTACTCCGGCAAGCGCTCCGCCGACTCGATCAAGACGCTGGCCCCGGTCAAGGCCTTCCTCGGCTATCTGCACAGCGAGGGACACTCCGCCTTCAAGCTCGCGACGCACCTCAAGGTGAAGCGCTCGGCCAAGAGGTCGACCGCGTCGGTGAGCGCGGCCCTAAGGTCCTCGGCGGGGCCGAAGATGACGAAGGAGGGGCACGCCAAGGCCTTGGCCGAGCTCGACGACCTCCGCGCCCAACGCGTGGGCATCGCGGACGACGTGAAGAAGGCGATGGCGGACAAGGACTATCGCGAGAACGCGCCCCTCGACGCTGCCCGCGACAAGCAGGCGCACGTGGAGGCCCGCATCCGCGAGCTTGAACATACGCTCAACAACGCCGAAATCTTGGGCGAAAACGGCAGGGCCGCGAATGGGTCCGGCAAGGCCGAGATCGGCAGCCGCCTCGCCGTAACCGACATGACGTACGACGAGGAGTTGGTCTACGTCCTCGTTGATCCGTCCGAAGTCGATCCGAGGCAGGGGCGCATCTCCGTCGAATCGCCGGCGGGCAAGGCCTTCCTTGGGAAGGGCGCCGGCCAAGTGGTGATCGTCAAGGCGCCAGCCGGCAATCTCCGCTACCGCATCGAGAAGATCGATCCTTCCTGAGCCGCCCCCCGGCGCGCCCGCGAGCGTTACCGCATCGGGGCCGCGCGTCTGGGCTTGGGGACAAGGGCGAGCATGACGAAGCCGGCGGCGAGCAGCCCGGCGAAGGCGAACAGGATCGGGTCGTAGCTGCCGGTCGCGTCGAACACAAACGCCATGAGGAACGGTCCGGTCGCGACCGCGCCCATGTTCAACGTCTGTGAGAAGCCGCGTATCGCGCCGAGGTGCGTACGCCCGAAGAAGGCCGGCAGCACCAACTGAAACGCCGTCGAGATCGTTCCGAATGCGATGCCCGCGGCGACGCCGAACACTATGCCAAGGACGGTAGTGTCGACGAGCGTCAGGAACAGCGTCGAGGCCGCCAGTACGACATAGGTCGTCTGGAGCAGCCGCGTCACCGCCACCCGCTCGGAGAGCAACCCCGCGCCCACCGCCGAGAACCCAGAGGAGGCGGCGTAGACGGCGAGGACGGAGACCGCCGCGCCGTCGGAGAGGCCCTGATCGCTCAGGTATGGGAGCAGGTTCAGGCTGATCCCGCTTATCGCGGCGAACATCGCGGCGATGGCGAGCGCGATGAGCCAGAACACTGGCGACCGCAGGGCTTCGCGCAGGGTGACGCCGGGAGGCTCGTAGCCTCTCGCCGACGGCGACGGCGCCAGCGCGGCGATAGGGCCGTCGTCCTCGTCGCCATCGGGCCTCAGCCCCAAGTCTTCAGGCTGGCGGCGCAGGAAGAATAGCGCGGGGAGCAGGCCCAGCACCCACGCCAGCGCGCCCGTCGACCACGCCGCGGTGCGCCAACCGGCGGTGCTGACGATGGCCTGCGCGAAGACGGGGACGAGGCCGCTCCCCGCCCGCTGGCCGACTTCCGCCAGCGCCATTGCCCGGCCCCGCTTGCGGACGAACCACTTGCTCACCACCACGCCCAGCGAGAGATTGGTCGCGCCCTGTAGTCCCGCCCGGCCCACGATCATGGCCACGTAGAACTGCCACGCCCCGTTGACGAAGGAGAGGAGGATGAGCGAGCCGCCCAGCAGCAGCAGGCCGAGCGATATCACCCAGCGCCCACCCAGGCGGTCGAGGAGGACGCCGCTCAGCGGGGCCAGCGCGCCGCCGGTGAGCGTGCCGATGCTGATCGCGCCGATGAAGGTGGAACGGCTCCAGTCGAACTCTTCGGTGACGGGTTTGACGAAGACGCCGACGGTCGTGTTGAACTGGCCCGCCTGCACCATCCCGATCAGCGAGATCACGGCGACGATGATCCAGCCGTAGTAGAGTCTCTGCGCACGCTGGGCGTCGGCTGAGGAAGGGTCGGATGGCATCGCGCGGCGCGGAGAGACCTCGGGCTCGGATAAGCGGCGGGCCTAACTCTAGGGGCCGCCCTCGCTGACGGTCAAGGAACGACCGTGGTCCAGCCGCCGTTCCTTACTCCTTGGAGAGCTGCTGCATCAGACCAAGAGCGTCCCAGTTGCTCCACCGCTCCACGATCTTA
The DNA here is from genome assembly GCA_965261455.1 of Dehalococcoidia bacterium. Lineage (GTDB taxonomy): Bacteria > Chloroflexota > Dehalococcoidia > SHYB01 > SHYB01 > DAOUKH01. The sequence goes on from OZ253453.1 coordinate 2,823,557, forward strand.
CCGTCCTCGAGCCGGAAGATTCCTACGCCGGTCCAGGATGCGCGTATCCCTGTCGCGGGCAGCCCCATGAAGTCGCCGCTATGGGTGCCCGCCGATCGCCAGCGGACGACTACCTTGTCCCCTTCGGCGATGACGTCTTCGATCTCCTGGTGCCAATCGGGGAAGGAGGCCCGGATCCTGGCGAAGTCCCGTTTGACGCCTTCCGGCCCCGCGACCTGGCCGGGAGCCGGCATGTGGTCGAGGCTGTCGCTGCTGTAGAACTCGTCCGCCGTCTCCTGATCGCCCCGGTTGATCAGCTCTTCGCCAAGCCGCCGCAGAATCCGTTTGTTCTCTTCGACCGACACGTGATGCCTCCCCAACGGTCGCTTCGTTGACGTTTCTCAGAAGCCGATGCTAGGATGCTGGCCCGATGCTTTAGGTTCTGAAGAGTTTAGCATCCGGGACAAAGGCCGCTCCCTCAACCCAAGATTACGCCATGCCTTCATCCGGTAACGAGTCGTCTTCCGGGGCTCTGGCCGGCCTGCGCGTAGTCGAGTACGGCGACTTCATCTCTGCCGCCTACGCCGCGAAGCTTCTTGGGGATCTCGGGGCCGACGTGGTCAAGGTCGAGCCGCCGGGCGGGGACTCCTGCCGCCGTCGCGGGCCATTCCCCTCGAACATCGCCGACCCTGAGAAGAGCGGCATCTTCCTCTTCCTCAACGCCAACAAGCGGGGCGTGTCGCTCGACGCATCGACCGGGGCCGGCAAGGCGGACCTCGCGGCGCTGCTCCGCTGGGCGGATGTCTTTATCACGAATCACCCGGTGGCGCTGCTGAAGCGGCAAAGGGTGGACGCGGAGACCGCCGCGCGGGAGAACGAGGGGCTCGTCTACGTGTCCATCACCAACTTCGGCTTGGGGTCTCCACGGGCGGAATGGAAAGGCGGTGCCCTGACGCAGAGCGCTGCGTCCGGTCTCGCCCATCGTATGGGTGACCCGGGGAAGTCGCCGCTCGCCCCGCCATACGAGGCTGCGGACTATTGGGTCGGCACGCACGGCGCCATCGCGGCGCTGCTCGGCGTCCAGGGCCGGGACGTGATCGGGGAGGGCCAGCATGTCTGGCTTGCGGGCGTGGAGGTGCTGGGCACGGTGATGAAGGGCGCGCCGCTGGGAGAGTTCGCCTATCTGGGAACTAACCGGAACCGCACCGGCTTCCATGCCGACCCCTTCTACCCCTGGCAGATTGCTCCCTGCCGCGACGGCTACTTCCAAATCATCACCATGGTGGATAGCCAATGGGACATGTTCCTGGACATGGCGGGCAGGCCGGAGCTCAAGACGGACGAGCGCCTGCGGAACCGCTGGCTGGCGCCCCGCTGGGCGGAGGAACTCGACGCACTCTGGCACCCCTGGCTCCAACAGCACGACAAGGCCTACCTGACCCGGCTCTTCCGCGAGCAGGGCCTGTCGTTTCACCCTATCAACAACCTCGACGAAGTGGCGGAGTCCGAGCACCTGCAGAGCCGCGGATTCTGGGCTGAGACCACCCATCCCAAGGTTGGTCCGTTCGTCGCACCGGGGGCGCCGTACCGTCTCTCCGCCAGCCCGTGGTCGATTCGCCGCCCCGCCCCTTTGCTAGGCCAGCACGACGACGAGGTCCGCAAGGAGGCCGCGCAAGCCGCCCAACTCCCAAGCCTCGGCCGGCCACCGAGGGATGGCCGCGCCGCGCCGTTGACCGGGCTGCGGGTGCTCGACCACGGCCATGTCTGGGCCGGCCCCGTGCTGGGCATGATGCTCGGCGACATGGGGGCGGAGGTCATCAAGGTGCAGGCGCCGCGGCGGCGGTCGGGGATCGCTATGAGCGGCCACGGGACGTATGAGGATGCGCTCAAGGCGGACATGGCGCTCGCCGACGACCACCCCATCGCCTACCACAGCTACGACAGGGGCAAGCTGAGCATTACCCTCGATCTCTCCGACCCCAAAGGTAAGGCCTTGTACAAGGACTTGGCCGCGGTGAGCGACATCGTGATCGAGAACTTCTCGCCCGGGGTCCTCGACCGTCTTGGGCTGGGGTATGCCGAGCTGAGTAAGGTCAATCCGGGCATCATCGTCGCGTCGCTGTCGGCGGCGGGGGCCACGCCCGGCCCCTGGCGCGACAGCAAGACGTATGGGCCGTCCGTCTCGGCTCTTTACGGGCTCAAGAGCTTCCTCGGCTACGTGGACGATCCCCACCCTCGGGAGGACACCGCCGACGTGGACCCGGCCTCGGCCAGTCATGCCCTCGTCGCTATTCTTGCCGCGCTGCGCTACCGCGACCGCAGCGGCGAGGGGCAGCACGTCGATATAGCGCAGGGCGAGGCCGCGCTCCAGCGGGCCGCGGAGCCGCTCATGGACTACTTTTTCAACGGCGCCGTCCCCGTCCCGCATGGCAACCGCTATGAGGGTGTGGCGCCGCACGGCATCTACCGCTGCCGTGACTCGGAAGACGAGGAGTCTCGCGAGCTTGACCGGTGGGTCGCCATTGAGGCGTGGAACGACGACGAGTGGACCGCGCTGCGCGAGCTCGCCCGGCAGGACTGCCCCGAGATCGCGGAAGAACGGTTCCAGACTCTGGAAGGACGCCTCGCCAACCAAGGCGACCTCGACGCGGTCATCGAGCGCTGGACCCGTGGCCAGACCTCCGAGGATGTAGCCCGGCGGCTGCAGGCCGCCGGCGTGGCCTCGTATGCTGTCCAGGGTCTCATGGAACTGGTCAACGATCCGAACTACGACGCGGTGCGGTCGGCGCTCGCCGTCGCCGACGAGCGAGTCGCGCCGGACCAGATATACCTCGGTATTCCGTGGAAGCTGGAGAAGACGCCGGGAGCGGTGCGGGGCCCCGGACCCGCCACCGGCCAACATAACGACGTCGTGTTCGGGCGGGTGCTGGGGATGGCGCCGGAGGCGGTCGCCGAGCTCGCCGCCGCGGGCGTGATCGGCCCGTCGAGTTGATGGATGGGGAGTATGCCCTACGACACGATATTGTATGAACTCGACGGCACGGTTGCCTTCATAACCCTGAACCGTCCCGAGGTCAGGAACGCCCAGAACGAGGTGATGAAGGACGAGCTTGACGCGGCCTTCCGCGCCGCGGAAGCCGACGACGCCGTCCGGGTCGTAGTGCTGCGCGGGGCGGGGCAATGTTTCTCGGCGGGGCACGATCTCAAGCAACTACCGCGGGATCCGGAAGCGTTCCGCGCCCCCGAAGGCCGGCCCTGGTTCGAGGGCGACGAGCAGGCCTTCCGCGAGTTCACCATGAAGGTGCTCGGCTACTTCTTCACCATCCATTACTTGTCCAAGCCCACGGTGGCCCAGGTACACGGGCCTTGTCCGGCGGGGGCGTGGGTGCTTGCCTCGATGTGCGACCTTATCGTGGCGTCGGAGGACGCCAGTTTCTATGATCCTGTCCTTAGAATGGCGACGGCGGGTGTCGAAGTCTTGATCGAGCCCTGGGACTTAGGCCCCCGGAAAGCCAAGGAGCTTATGTGGACCGGCGAGGCGATTGGAGCCGCGGACGCGCTCCAAATGGGCATGGTTAACAAGGTCGTTCCGAGAGAGGAACTCGACCAAGCGGTGTCTGAGCTCGCTGGGAAGGTCGCGCTGACCCCGCCCGGCGCGGTGCGGGCGACGAAACGGTCGATCAACCAGATGCTCGACCTCATGGGCTGGCGCCTATCGCACGAGCAACATACCGAAGCTTGGATCGCCGCCATGCGCAGCGACGAACACAAGGAGGCCCACCAAGCCCGCTCCCAGCTCGGCCTTCGTGACTTCCTTCGGCAAAGGGACTCTCGCTATGCGTGATCCCGGCACCGCTCGGGGGGACCGTGCGTAACTATCTCATCCGACGGGTGCTGCTGCTGGGCCCAACGGTGCTGGTCGTCTGCGTCGTCGTCTTCACGCTCATCGACCTCGTCCCAGGCGACGTCGTCCTCGCTCGCCTCACCCAGATAGGCGATGCGACCCCCGAAACAATCGACGCCCTGCGGGCCGAGCTGGGCATCGACCGCCCGTTCTTCATCCGTTTGGGCGAATGGTTTGGCCGCTTGTTCCAGGCAGACCTGGGCCGCTCGCTATGGACGCTCGAGCCGGCCACGAAACAGCTTTGGTCCGCCATCCCCGTGAGCCTCGAGCTGGTGCTTGGCGGCATGGTCATCGGTGTGCTGGCGGGTATTCCGCTGGGCGTCATCTCCGCGATGAGACAGAACCAGCCGGTCGATACCGGCGCGCGGATTCTCTCCGTTATCGGGCTCGCGGTTCCCGATTTCTGGATCGCTACGATGGTGATCCTCTACGCGTCGCTGTGGTTGGGCTACTCCTCTCCCGTCGGCTACACCCCGTTTGTCGACGACCCTTTGCGCAACTTGGAACAGTTCTCTATCCCCATGGCGATTCTTGGCGTGCGGCTGGTGGCGGCGACGGCCCGGATGACCCGCTCGACGCTGCTTGAAGTGATGCGGGAGGACTACGTACGCACCGCCCGGTCGAAGGGCCTGGGCGAGCGCGTGGTGCTCTTCCGGCACGCCCTGCGGAACGCGGTCCTACCCGTGGTCACTCTCGTCGGCGCGCAGTTGGGGTTCCTCTTGGGTGGGGCCGTCGTATTGGAAAGCATTTACTCGCTGCCCGGTCTCGGCAACCTGGTCTTCGTCTCCATCATCCGGCGCGACTACATTCAGCTACAGGCGGCGGTGCTGTTCCTCGCGCTCGCGCTCGTCTTGATGAACTTGATTGTCGATCTCTGCTACACCTGGCTGGATCCGCGAGTCCGTTACCAATGACTTCTTTGAACGGAATGGACACCAGGAGGGCATGGCTGCCCGTCGCCAAGCGTTGGGCGCTCGTGACCGGCCGGTTCGCCCGTCGCCATCCGATTGGGGCGCTGTCCATGCTCGCCGTGCTTCTCATGGCCTTCGGGGCCCTGTTCGCCGGCTTCGTGTCGACCCACGACGCCTTTGACATCAGCAGGGACCCCCTGGAAGGGCCCAGTTGGTCTCACCTCCTGGGAACGGACAACATCGGGCGCGACACGTTCAGTCGGATCGTTCACGGATCGCGCGTCTCGCTGCGGGTGGGGATCCTATCGGTCCTGATCTCCACGGGGGCGGGCGCGGTCATCGGCCTCGTCAGCGGCTACATGGGCGGCGTCTTCGATCTCGTGACGCAGCGCATCGTCGACGGCGTGCAGGCGCTCCCCGGCCTCGTCTTGGCGTTAGCCCTCGTGGCGGCCTTGGAGCCCAGCTCGACCAATACGGTCATCGCTATCTCCATTGTGGCGACGCCGGCGAACTCGCGGGTCATCCGAAGCGCCGTGCTATCGGCGAAGGAGAACACGTACATCGAGGCGGCGCGGGCGATTGGCTGTAGCGGGCCGAGAATCGTGTTGCGGCACATCTTCCCCAACGTCGTCGCGCCCATCATTATCTTGGCGTCCCTGGGATTCGGCTACGCGATTCTGGTAGAAGCTTCCCTGAGCTTCTTGGGGCTGGGGACGCCGCCGCCGACCCCGTCGTGGGGAGGCATGCTCAACCTGTCGCAGACGTTCCTGGAAGAGGCCCCGTACCTCGCCCTATTCCCCGGCTTGGCAATCAGCATCGCGGTGCTGGCCTTCAATCTGGCCGGCGACACGATTCGCGACGTGCTCGATCCCCGGCTGCGCGGGGCCTAGTAGGTCAAGCGCGCAGCAGCGGACGAAGGTCCCGAACGTCGGCGAGCCGGTCGAGGGCCCACAGCGCCTCGATGAGACCGCCGGCCCGGTCCTCCCCCAGCACGGAGTCGAGGAGGTCTTGGGCCTTGGCCGTGACCTCTTCCCGCGTCATCGGGTTGTCAGACGTGCCACGGACCGCGTAGGTGCGATGGCTCAGCGTGGTCCCATCACCAATCTCTATCTCCACGATCGCCTGACGCCGTGGCCTGGCCTCGGTGAGCTCCGCGCTGGGCGCGAGCTCGACGAGGTCTCGCACGGCGGCGACGCGGGGGTCGGTCATGCGCGCCGTGTCGTGCGCGTTCGCGAAGGTGATCGCGCCGTCGACGAGCAGAAGGGCCAGCATGTGCTGCATATTGATATCGGGCATGCTCCGGTTGTCGACGATGTGGGCGAGGTCGTCCGGCAGCCGGGCCACGACGCGCTTGACGTCCTTCGCCGCGATCCCGTGCTCCGCCATCAGCGCCTCCAGGGAGTCCAGCGCGGCCTGGATGGGGGAACCGACGGGCCATTTCTTGATGTTGGCGCGCATGATCTCGAAGTCGTCGCCGAGCCCCGCCACCATGGCCTCCCCGGTGGCGGTTGGGCTGAAGGCGTCCCAGAAGCCGGGGCTGCCGTCGATGGCGTCTTCGACGCCGGTGAAACCGGCGGCGACCATGGTCGCCGCCGTCACGCCGTTCCGGGCGGGCATCCCGCCGAAGTCGAACGCTTTCTCGATGTGCTCGCCGTCGCGCGCCCAGGAGGTGACGCCCGATGCCTGCTGCACCGTGTACGACAGCAGATAGGGCGTCTGATGTTCGGTCAGGCCGCAGAGCGGGCCCGCCGCCGCCGCCGCGCCAAAGAGGCCGCCGATACTGTGGGTGCTGCGGAAGGCCCCGTCGAGCGTCATGGGCCCGGCGGCGATGGTCGCGCGGCAGCCTACGTCGTAGCCGACGACCACGGCCCTGAGCAGGTCCAGACCGGAGCGTCCGTACGCCTCGCCCGCGGCCAGCGCGGCGGGCACGATGGCGCACCCCGGATGGGTGAATGACGGCGCGTGGGAATCGTCGGTCTCGTCGGCGTGGGCCAGCATCCCGTTGGCCAAGGCCGCGTTCACCGCCGTCGTGATCGTGCGGCTCCCAGCGACGCACGCCTGCCTTCGTCCGCCTTGCGCCGCCGCGTACCGGATGGCCAGACGACCAGGAGGGAGGCGAGTTCCTGATATCATGGCCGCGACCGTGTCCAGTACGTGGTGCTTCGCTTTTTCGATCACGTCTGGCGGGAGGTCTCGCTCCAGGGTGCCTGCGATATAGGCGCTCAGGGCGCCGGTGACCGGGGAACGGCTTGGATGGCTCATGCTTCCTCCGCGAAACGGGGCGTCTACCCCGCCGTGATTACAGGCCGATGAACCAATGACCGACTCGATCAAAGAGCGGGCCCGCGCCTTCATCGAGGAGGCCTGGTCGAAGGGGAACCTCGCCATCGTCGACGAGATGTTGGCGCCGGACTACGTCAATCATTCGCCCCTGGAATCGGACCAGCCCGCGGGGCGGGAGGGCTACAAGCGTGCCATCGTGACGCTGCGGACGGGGTTCCCCGACCTGACCTCCACCGTAGAAGAGGTGCTGGTCGACGGGGACCGTGTCGTCACCCGGTACACGGCCAGAGGCACGCACCTCGGAACGTTCCAAGGAGTGGCGCCAACAGGCAAGCGGATCGAGGCGGGCGGAACTACGATCGACCGCTATGCGGGCGGACGCATCGTCGAGACGTGGGACTCCTTCGACCTGCTGGCGGTCTACCGGCAGATCGGCGTGTTCAGCGGTCCGGGCGCCTGAGGGGCCGGGCGGCGGCTCAGACTCCTGGGTCGGCGAGGAACGCAAGAATCTCCTTGGCCAATACCTCGGCGTCCACGTAGGTCGTGTAGTAGGAGCCGCCGGAGAACTCCTTGACGCTGCTGCGCCGCAGCTTGGCGGCGGCCGGCGCGTTGTTCTCGGCCAAGGCGTCGCTGTCGCCGGCCAAAAGGAGTGTCGGCGCCTCGACCAACGGCAGCCGGGCGAGCGTGTCGTAGGCGAAGACAGCGCGGTAGACCTCGCGGTAACTATCGCCCGCCACCAGCCTCGATAGGACCTCGTCCTGAATGATTGCCAGAGCGGCCGCGTCGAACGGGCGAGGGAAGGCCTTCTCGCCCAAGGCGGCGATCCTGTCCCAGAGCCGCTGGAAGTGGCGCCCGTCCTGTTCAAACGACATCGGCTCATAGAGAACCGGATCGCGCTCGGCGAACTCATCGAAGCTGGTTTCGAACACGGGAATCCCCTCGAGGACGAGTGCCTCGACGCGTGCGGGGTGCGCCGCGGCGATCTCCACTCCTACCAAGACCCCTGTGTGGTGGCCGAAGACCGACATCCTTTCCAAGCCGAGAGCGTCCGCCGCGGCGACGACGTGGGCGGCATAGTCCACGACCTCGTACGACCTTGACGGCGGGTTAGATGCGCCAAGCCCCGGTAGGTCGAGGGCGAAGACCGAATGGCTTTCCCCTAGGAGCGGCATCAGCAACTCGAAACACTCCGACGCCATGCCGTTCTGGTGGAGAAGAAGCAGCGGCGGCCCGGAGCCGGCGGCGCGGTAGTGAACCTGGCCCTGGGGCGCGTCAGCGTAGCCGCGGCGAATCTGAACCGGCAAAGCGCGTCTCCCTCGGGCCTAGACCGAACGGCCCGCTAGATGTCCTTCTCGTATTGCTTCGGCGACCTGACGCGGCGCGACGCAGTCGCCCGCCATGACCACCGTCAACGCGCCGTCCTCGGCGGTCAGGGCCTCGTAGAGCGCCGTGTCGGGCCGGTTGGGCGCGGTCGTCACGATGGTGTCGACGCCCTCGATGACACGCTCCCTGCCTTCATGGTTGTCGACGAGGACGACGTCCCCGCCCCGCAGTTCCTGGACCCGCGAGAAGCGGTGGTATACCACGCCCTTGTCCGACAGGCGCCGATTGATCGGCGGCTTCATCGAGGGGTGCATGATTGAGCACGCCCCTTCGGCGCGCACCACGTAGTGGGTCTCCACGCCGGCGTCCACCAGAAACTCGACGGCGCTGGCGGCGCGGAAGGTGTTGTCGTCGTCCAGGAGCAAGGCCCGTTTCCCCAAAGGCGTCCGGCGTTCGAGCACATCTTCGACCGTCGCCATGCGTGGCCCGTGACCATTGGCCCCCGCGATCTCGGGCTGGTGCGGGAGGGAACCCGTTGCCACGATCACGCAGTCGGCGCCCTCGTCGCGGATGGACGCCGAGGTCGCCTCGCTGTTGAGCTTGACGACGACGCCGAGGCGGCGAAGCTGCAGCTCCATCCAGGCGACGATGTTGCCAAACTCGTGGCGCAGCGGCGCCTTGGTGAGCGTGGTGACTTGGCCGCCGAGTCGTTCGCCGCGCTCGTAGAGCGCCACGAGATGCCCGCGCAACGCGGCGACGCGCGCCGCCTCCATCCCCGCGGGGCCTCCGCCCACGACGACCACCGCTCTCGGCTCCGCCGTAGGCTGGATTTCCCCGAGCTCAAGCTCCCGCCCGGCCTCGGGGTTGATGACGCAGCCCGTGTGCCGTTCTCCGTTGCTTCGGCCGACGCATGCCTGGTTGCTGCCGATGCACTGGCGGATCTCGCCGTCGCGTCCTTCCAGGATCTTGACTGCGATGTCGGGATCGGCCAGGTGTGCCCTCGTCATGGCGACGAGGTCGGCCTTGCCGTCACGCAGGATGCCTTCGGCCTGGGCGGGCTCGATGATCCTGCACGCGGCCACAATGGGTATGTCGCCCACGGCGCGTTTGATCCCTTCGGCCAGATGAACAAAGGGGGCAGGGCCCCAGGTCATGTCGGCGAATTGCTGGGCCACGCTCATGTAGTCGTACTCGACGCTGTGGGAGATGCTCAGATAGTCGAGGTCGCCCGACTCCTCCAACCAGCGCGCGACTTGGCTCGACTCCTCGGGTTTCAGCCCGGTGGGGATAAGCTCGTCGGCGCTCAAGCGGAAGCCGAGGGCCATGTCGCGTCCTATGGCTTCGCGCACCGCCGCGGTGAGCTCTAGCGGGAGACGGGCGCGGTTCTCCAGGCTGCCGCCGTACTCGTCCGTTCGGAAATTCGTCGCCGGCGATATGAACTGTGCAACCAGGAAACCGTGGGCGCCGTGAATTTCGACGCCGTCCATGCCGGCGCGTTTCATGTTGACCGCGCAGCGCGTCCACCACTCGATCAGCTCGCGGATTTCATCCTTCGTCATCTGATGGGGGACTTCGGTGAACCAGGGGAGCCGGACGCCGGAGGGGGCCCAGATGGGGGCTTCAGTGTCCATACTCGCGGTCCGCAAGCCGGTGTGGATCAGCTGGGCAAAGATCTTGGCGCCGTGCTCTTGGACAGCCTCGGCGACCCGGCGATAGTGGGGGATCGACTCCTCATGCCACGCCTCGAGCGCCGCCCGGCCTCCCCGGGCGGTGGGGTGCACGCGCGAGTTCTCCATGATGATGAGGCCGATACCGCCGCGGGCCCGCGCCGCGTGATAGGCGGCGAGCGCCGGCGTAGGGCGGTAGTCGGAGCCTAGCCACGTGGCGTGCGCCGTGCTGACCATCCGATTACGCACCTCGACGGGGCCGATGCGTAACGGCGACATCAAGTGCGGATACTGGCTGCTCACAACCGATGGCCTCGCGGCATCAGCATTGCTTTCGCCTCATGCGTTCTTGGCGTACCAATCGATGATCTCGCCGCCCGTAGCCTGCCAGATTCCCGCTCGGCCCAGGATGTGGCCCAGGATGCGGTCGAGGTGGTGGATGCGGAACGGCTGCCCGATGAGCCAGGGGTGGATAGTCCACGTCAAAAGACGGGGCTGCTTCGCCCCGTCGTCGTACATCACGTCGAAGCCCTCCGTCACCAAGCGCGACCACCGTTCGATGGGGACGTGCCGGTTCCAGTGGGCGTAGACGTCGTCGAACTCGATCATGGTGGGCAGCGAATACATGGAGCCGCGGGGGACTTTCATCGGATAGGGCTGTTCGTCGTTCGGCCAATCGCAGACGTAGTTGACGCCCTCGTCGGCGAGGATCGCGGGCGTCCTCGCGCTCTCTCCGGATTCGGCGCCCCACCATCCACGGGGACGCGATCCCGTCGCGCGTTCGACGGTGTCCAGCGCGCTCTTGATATAGTCCCGCTCCTGCTCTTCGGTCATGTTGCTCGTGATGATCTGGGTCAGGGCCTTTCCGTGGCCGATGAATTCCCAGTCGCGGCGCTTGCATTCGGCGACCACGTCGGGGTAGTGCTCCGCGACGGAGGCGTCGATGGCCGCGGTCGCTTTGATCCCGTGCTTGTCCAGGACTTCTAGGACTCGGTAGAGGCCGACTCGGTTGCCGTATTCTCGGTGGGAGTAGGCGGCCAGATCTGGGAACGGGCGCCTTCCGAGACCGCCACCGGGCACGTCCGCAGGAACGAATGCGCCTTCGGCGAACTGGTACTCGTAGTGCTCCAGGGCGACGATGAGGCAGAAAGCTATGCGCGCGCCGCCGGGCCACGCCAACGGCTTCCGTGTGGAGATCGGCGACCAATCGTAGTAGTCGTTGTCCATTCCTGGTTTGCGCATGCCGGGCATTGGCCTGCCTCCTTCCCCGCTGGGGGGTCCGATCTACCGGGACGCCGCCTTCTTCCGTTCTTCGATGAAGGCCACGGCCTCGTCGTAGCAGTTGTCGAGGTAGTAGTCCGTGATGTCGTCGGCTGTCGTCTTCCAAACGCCCTCATGCGACAGGATGTAGGAAAGGATCTCGTCCAGATACTTGATCCGGTGCGGCTGGCCGATCTGGAAGGGGTGGAGCGCGATGCACATCACCCGGCCGTTGGACTCCCCTTCAGCGTAGAGCCGGTCGAATTGCCGCTTGCACATGCTGGCGAATTCGTCAGCTTCCCACGCCGACCGCGCGTTGAAGTACGGCGCGTCGTTCAATTCGATCGAGTACGGCATTGAGATCAACCTGCCCGACTTCACTTTGAGCGGGAACGGCTGATCGTCGTGGAACCAGTCGGTGTGATAGGTGAGCCCCGCCTCGGCCATGAGGTCAGGCGTACGGACCGTCGTCGAAAGCGACGGCCCCAGCATTCCCTTGAGCGGCTTGCCTGTCTGCTTCAGCAGCGTGTCGCGGCAGTCGCGGTAGAACTCCCGCTCCTGCTCTTCGTCGTAGTCCGTGATGTACGTCGTGTTGTAGATCCCGTGGGTCATGTAGTCCCAGTTCCGCTCCACCATGGCGTCGCGTATCTCGGGATAGTGCTCCAGCACCGCCTCGTTGAGGGAGACGGTGCAGCGCATATCGTGTTTGTCCGTCACCTCGATCATGCGCCAGATTCCGACCCGGTTCCCGTAGTCGCGCAACGCGTACGACATGGCGTCGGGGTGCGGCGTGCGCGGCCAGGGGTTGCGGAAATCGTTCGGCGGCGGGAGGTACTCGTAGTGCTCGACGTTTGGAGCAATCCAAAACGCGACCCGGGCGCCGTCGGGCCACTTGATCACGGGCCGGTCGTTCAGTGGGACGTAGTCGAATCGGTCGGGTGGAAGCGGCATGGTGGAGCCTCCAATGGGGCCGGAGCGTTACGCCGTCGCCGTCTCGGCCCTGATCGCCTGAATCTGGTCCAAGTAGGTGATGACGTCGTCGGTCGTCTTCAGGTCCGCGTACTTGAGCTGCATGTCGAACAGGCCCGCCTTGTGGGAGAGCTCGATCCGGTCGAAGATCGCTTCCTCGGCCAGGACGACCTTGAACATGGGGGAGTAGTAGGAGGCGTCGACGACCGTCGCACGGACGCAGCCGCTCGTCGAGTTGCCCACGATGATCAGGGTGTCGACCTTCTTGTTCATCAGCACGTACAGGAGGGGCGTGCTGAAGAAGACGCTGGCCCGCGTCTTTTCGATCATCAGCTCCCCCGGCTCTGGGGCTATTTCGGGAACGATCTCCGACTGGGGGCTGAGTTCGCTGTAGGCAAATGTTGGATCGTCGTGCCGGGGCAAACCGTGGCCGGCCCGGAAGACGTGCCGGCTGTAGACGATAGGGATCTTGGTCTCGCGCGCCTTGTCGATGAGGCGCTGGATGTAGGGGAGGGCGCGCCAACCGTACTCGCCGCAGGTGCGGGGGTACCGGTCGAACTGCTCGTAAACGGGCATGTCCTCGCCGACGGCGCCCATATTCATGTCGATCACGACCAGCGCGGGGTTCTCCCCGAAGCCGGTCGGCTTGCGCATGTCGAAGCCCATGCCCATGAGCGTTCTGTCGTTGTCCGTCATCACGTCGTCCCACTGGGGCATCGCGAACCTCCTATCCTTATCGCTCTGCTTTCAGAAAGTCTTTCAAAATATCCACCAAGATCCGCGGCTCTACCTCCAGCCAGTTGCCGACGTTGGGCACGATGGCGCTCTTGGCGTTGGCCAGGAAGGAGCAGACCGGGACTAGGTCTTTCACACCGGGCGCATTCTCTCCCGCAAGCACCAGCGTCGGCGCGGTAATCCGGCGTAGGCTGCCCTCGAGATCGTAGGTGAACGCCGCGGCGTACGCCTCCACGTTTCTCGGGCCTGGCCTGAGACGGCCTACAAGCTCGTAAGTCATTGCCCGCGCCTCGGTGTCGTCCTTCGGCGGGGTCCACGTGGCCATATAGCTCCAAAAGTCGATGAGGTGGCTGCCGTCCTCCTTGAGGACGAGCCGCGGGAAGCCCGCGAGGTTCGTCTCTCCCTGCTCCTTGGTGTACAGGGGAGCGCCGGAGAGAATCAGGCGGTCCACCCGCGTGGCGTGGGCTGCGGCGAGCTCGGCCGCGACGGCGGCCCCGCCGTGCTGCCCGAAGATGCTGGCGTGCTCGACACCGAGGGAGTCTAGGGTCTCGACCACGATGGCCGCATAGCCGGGTACCGAGAGCCCCTGCGACGCGTAGTCCGACATCCCGAAGCCGGGAAGGTCGAGCGCGACGCATCGATAACCGTCGGCCAGCAGGTCGATGACCGGCTCGAACGTGCGCGAGTCCCCGGCGGCCTGATGGAGGAAGACAAGGCACGGGCCGTTACCGGCCTCTCGGTAGTGGACGTGGCCGTGGTTGAGGGCGGCGTACCCTTTTCGAATTGGGATCATGACCGCCCCGCCATTCCGGCGACGATGGCGCCGGCGGCAACGCCGTCCGCCGGCGCTTGGATGAGACTCCGGGGAACGGAGTACAGGGCCTCCGGCCCCGACTCGCCCATAACGTATTCCTCTTCGATGAACGCCGCGCCGCCTGCCTCCGGCGCCATGTACAAGGCGTAGACACAGAGCGTCACGTTCGGTTCGAGCAAAAATCCTGGTTGGCGGGCGTTGTGACCGTAGTCGTAGCTATCGAGGCCGATGGCGTGAACGTAAAGCGCCAGGCGCTCGGGGTCGCCGCCGTCCCGCCGCACGCTGTCCTCGATGACGCCGAACACTTCGTCCGTGGACGCGCCCGGGCGGAGGCGTTCGTCCACGGCGTCGAAGGCCGATTCGAGGAGCCCGTGTATGCGGCGTTGGTCGTCGGTGGGCGGGCCTACGACCAACGTCCGGCCCATGTCGGTGTTGTACCAGTCGTGCACGGCTATGGCGGCGCACGGAACCAGGGCGCCGTGTTCGAGCGTCGGGTGCAGCATCTGGGCCATGCCGAAGCCCTTGGCGCCGATGGGCGTCGTGGCGCCGCGCCTAGCGAGCGCCGTTCCGAAGACCCTGGCCATCTCAGCCGTCGGCGCGCCGGGCCGGGCCGACGCCACCGCCTCGCGGAAGGCCTCCTGGGTGAGTGTCGCCGCCTTCTTCATGGCGGCGAGCTCATCCGACGTCTTGACCAGCCGGACCGATTGCAGGAGCCCTCGCGCGTCCTCGGGGCGCAGGGCCAGCCGGGTGTCCTGCTCTAGCCGGAGTGCGAGGTTGAGGTCGTCGAAGGCGAGACGCGCGCCGCTGAGGCCCATGGAGCCCAAGGCGGTCGCAAGTGCCTCCACCGGATCGACGGCGCCCGTCCGCTGCGTCCGCGACAGAACTGCCGCCAGACGCTCCTCTGCGCCGGGGGCGGTGGGCCAGGGGACGATGGGCGACGAGCAATCGCTCGGAAAGACCGTGTTGAAGTGCGTATCGTCGAAGGTGAAGACCCGCAGCGCCCGGTCGCCGGAGGCGCCCACTTGCAGCACGCCGAAGTGCCCGATAACCAGGGCGGCCTCGGTCCCGTCGGCGGGGACTACGGCGAAGGCTTCGTAGTGAGTGAAGCCGTAGGCGCGAAAGCCGGTGAAATAGAACACGTTCTGCGGCATGGTCACGACCATGCCGTCGATGCCCTGTTCCTTCATGGACTGGCGGAGATGCTGGTCCCTCATTGGCACCTGGCTTCGCTAACCCAGTTCTCTAGGCCCGGAATCGGAGGTTCAACGCCCGCAGGAATCGTTCCATGAAGGCGTCGCGGTCCCGTTCCAGCTCAGGAACGCGGTCGTTGTCACGGGCGCGTTCGTCGATTGCCGCTTTGACGTCGATCCCCTTGGACTCGAGGACCTCTTCGAGGAGGTTCATGCGGTCCCGCAGCGTCCAGACCTCCGCGCCCAGCGAGAGGATCACGCCGAAGAGCTTGTCCGCTTCGGGGTCTTTCAGTCCGTGATACGTCGGGACGACGGTCCAGTCCTTCGGCATGGGACTCCTTGCTCGCTTTCTAGAGGGGTTTGTCCGCTTGTGTCACCCAGCGCTGCCAATCGTGGAAACGCCCGTCCCGCATCAGGCCAACGCCGCCGAAGTAAGTCTCGTCGTGATAGGGGTTGGGACCCTCGCGGACGTTTTCGAACCCGATGTTGTGGAGAATGGCCGGCACGTTCATGGAGTGCGTCGGGCCGAGGAAGGGTTCCGCGTTGCCTCTTGTATCGAATTCGAGCATGAACCCGTACTGAGGCTCGATGGCGTGATACCATGGCAGCTCCATCATGAGGAGATGCCCTCCGGGTTCGAGAAGGCGGTAGCATTCGCTCAGCGACCGCAGCATCACGTCCGGCGGCGTCTCGTGATAGAGGAAGTGCGACGAGACGAGGTCGAAGCTCTCATTCTCGTACCCGGTATCGGCGGCGTCCCGTTGGGCGAGCGTGATCTCGAACCCTTTGTCTTCCGCCCCGATGTGGCCCCACTTGAGGGCCTGCTCGGCGAAATCGATGCCGATCACCTCTTCGGCGTCGGGGAAGGCCTCCCGGAGGATCATCGTGCTGCCCCCGGCGGCGCAGCCCATGTCGAGGATGCGCTTGTAGTCCCGCCGGGGGGCCATGTGGGCGAAGGCCAGGAAGGTCTCCTTGGGGTAGCCGTGCTTGCGCCAGCGGGTGCGGAAGATGGGGAGCCCCCGGGTGTAGATGAACGCGACCAGCGGGTCGCCCCCATAGCCGCCGAGTTGCAGATGCGTGTCGACCTCGGTGTACCACTGCGGCAGTTTCAGGTCGGGGTCTAGCTCGAGCTTGCCCCTGGGGTTGGGTGGCAGGAGCTCATCGACCTGCGACGTCAACATCCCCTCATGCGGGGTCAACGAGTCGCGCACGGCGAGCCACATGTACGCCTGCGAGTAGTGCGCGATCGAGGCGGCGAAGGGGTACAGGGGATCTTGTTCAATCAGAATCCCCGCCTCTTCGATGCTCCTCGGGGCGTAGCCCCGTTCCTCCTCGTAAGCTCGCGCGCGATTGGGATAGTCGTCCAGAATCGAGCGCACGTACTTAGCGTAGTTGTGGACCTTGAGTCCCTCGATGAAGTCGAACTGAGCGCAGTCTTGTTGTGTCGGCGGCGGGATGTCCATGCGTCCCCTCGCGCTTCGTGGCCGACCCCCTACCGGGGACCGGTCAAGCCAAGGCCCCGTTGGGCCTACAAATGGTACAGGGCGCCGGGAGGACGGCGCCCTGTACCCAAAATCATGATCCTTGTGGTCCTTTGCCGCTACCGCATGGTGGCCTACGTTAGCGAGCTTCCTCAAGAATCCAGACGTTCTCCATTGAGTGCGATCCGAACCCATGCATCCAGAGGTACAGGGCGTGCGTGGCCCAGTTCTGGAGGTACGGGCGCGTGAACTCGCCAAAGTACCCTGAGGTCAATGCCAGCAGGTAGACCTGGTCGTCCAAACGTTGCGCCAGAGCGGTGGCCGCGCCGCGGCGCTCCGCTTGGTCAACGCTCCGCTGCTGCAGGTCGACCAAGCGGTCGATCTCGGCGTCGTTGATGCCGGAGAAGTTCTCGGGCCCATCGCTCCTGACCTTCTGGGCGTAGGAGTCCAGGTCGTTGCCGCCGCCGACGCCGGTGCCGCCGATCATGCCGGTGAATTCCCTGCTACGGAGTTGGCTCTCCAACAAGGTCCGCTCGATCGTCACGATGTCGACATTGACGCCGATGTCTTCCCAAGACTGCTGGGCGACCTCGAACATGGCGATGAAGCGAGGATCGATCGAGCCGCCCGTGCCATGCCCCGTAAGGGTGAATTCCAGTGGGTTGTCTGGACCGAACCCCGCCTGGGCTAGGAGTTGACGGGCGGTGTCGGGGGAGTACTCGGTCCATGCGGCATCACCGCAGGCCGGCGGATAGCCTAGGCCTTGCCACCAAGTGGGAATCGGCTGCGGCTGGCAGTAGCCGACTTGGTGGGCGAGCTCGATCATGAGCTCGCGGTCAATCGCCATCGACAGCGCCCGGCGGACCCGGACATCGTTGAAGGGCGGTTCGCGTAGCTGCATCTGGAAGAACGAGGCGCCAGCGGTGTTCGCCTCTTCGAGGCGCAGGTTGGCCGTGTCGGGCACGGTCTCGTCCGCCAGGAGGGATGTCACCGTCGAATTGTTGAGCGCCAGGATCTGGTCGATCTGGCCCGTCCTCCAGGCCGCCGAGCGCGCCGCCGAGTCCATAGCGGTGACTTCGATCTGGTCCAGGTACGGGAGCTGGACGCCGAAATCGTCCGTCTTGAAGTAGTTCGGATTGCTCTCGAATACAAGTCGAGCGCCGCGCTGGTGCTCGCCCAAGGTGAACGAACCGGAACCAAGCGGCGGCTCAACCGCTGCCCCGCCCTCTCTGTCGAAGGCCTCGGGAGGCAGGATCATGAAAGCCGGAGCGGTAATCGCTTCCAGGAAGCCGGAGCGCGGGAACTTCAGTTTGATGACCACCGTGCTGTCGTCGGGAGCCTCGATGCTCTCAACAGTCTGGAACTGGCCGTACTGCCGAAGAGCGCCCTCGTCGAGGTACCGATCGTAGGCTGCCTTGACGTCTTGCGCCGTTACGCTCCGGCCGTTCAGCGGCGCCGTGTCGTGCCACTGGGCGTTCTCCCGCAGGTTGAACGCGTATTCGGACGGCGACCGCACATCGAAGCTCTCGCAGAGGTCGCAGGCGACGACGAGGGCGCGGAGGTTGTCGGTGCCCTTCAGCGCCTCGGACAGCCGCATGTCGGCGCGGACGAGCCCGTTGTAGACCAGGGTGCCGTAGATCAGCGTCCCGAAGTTGCCTTCCAGGGACGACCAGTTGTTCGGCTCGAACGAGATGTGCAGCCGGAGCGTTCCGCCGGTGTCCGGCGGACCCGCGGCGGGCGGCGCCAACCGGCTCCAGTGGTACTTGTGGATGAGTGGATGCGCTTCCGCCAGACCCTCCGGTATCAGCTCGTCGGGCGTCATGAACATCGCCATTGCGGGCTCGGGGGTCGGGGTGGGCGGCACCGCCGTTGGTGCGGCCGTCGGCTGCGGCGCCATCGCCTCGCCACCCGCCGGCCCTTCGGGGCCTGCCGGTCCTTGGGCGCCTGCCGGTCCTTGGGCGCCCGCCGGTCCTTGAGGGCCTGCCGGCCCTGCCGGTCCTTCCGCACCCGCGCACGCGGCCACTACAAGGGCCACGACCACGGTCAAGAACGCGAGACTAGCGAATCGACGAGTCCACCTGCGTCGTAGAGCTTTCATGTCAACCCTACCTACCTTTCTCTTGATCGAAAGCCCGTCAGCCAGCGGGACGGGAGCCACCATCATTCGGCCCCCGATACGGGCCGTGCAAACCTACCGCAGGGAAATTGCACTGTCAAGATACTGAAGCGTTTATTATCTAAAGGTTCCGGCCGTTTTGTGATGAATAGCACAACCGTTGTATAATCCCGCGAGCATTCGCCGGAGGGTCTCGCCATTCACCACGACATCGACGAACGGCTCCGGGCCACGGTCAGCAGGCTCGTCAGCTACCTCACCGCCGAGTTCGAGGGGCAGAAAGCCGTTGACTCCCTAACGGTCAGCCAATTGAAGGTCCTGCGCGAGTTGAGCAATGGGCCGATGTTCATGACGCAGATCGCGCGCCTCACCGGGGTCACGCGAGGGGCGGCCACCGGCATGGTGGACAAGCTCGTATCGATGGAGCTCACGGCGCGGCTCGAAGACCCTACCAACCGGCGGCTCGTGCTGGTCCGGCTGACCGCTGAGGGCCAGGCGCTGCAGGAGCGCGTCCATCTGCGCACGCTCAACCGCGTCCGGACGGTTACCCGCTACTTGGATGGCCAGGAATTGGAAAGCCTCGATAGGATGCTCGCGGCTCTCGACAAAGGACTCGACGAGGCCGCCAAGGACGGCGAGCAGATGCCGCCCGTTGAGCGCAGCGCCGCCGACCTGCCCGCAGCCGTCGTTTCGCTCTTGGGCTAGGCCCCGCCGGCGCGCGCCGAGGCCCGCGGGTCGTATCCTCCCACCGACCCCTCGTACCGCTGGCGGACGTCTTCCGCCGGCAGGTACTTCTCCTCCCATTCGAATATCGTCGGGAAGCCGACGATGTCAAAGATATGAGGCATGGGGTAGCGCCACTCCTTCTCGGCCAATTCCCGCTGCGCCGCATACCCCCGGGCCTTGAAGTCGTGGGCGTACTCCCACGCCGCCTTCAAGGACGGCTCCAGAATGAGGCCGGGGATGAACGCCGCCGAGAGCCCGGCCTCCCCGAGCTCGTCGGTACTAGGGGGAGGCTCGATGAGGTGCGTGGTCGCCATCAGGGGGCCGTCGACCGCCGCCCGCACTGTCCGGATCTCGTCGAGGCTCAGCGGCTGTTCGAAGTAGAGCACGTCCACGCCGGTCTGCTTGTAGGCCTGGAGCCTCCGGATGGCCTCGTCCACCGTTCCGCCGGCGGCTCCCCGCGCGTCGCATCGCGCGATGATGACGAAGTCGGGGTCGAGGGCGTTCTTCGCATCCACGGCGGCCTGGTATTTCCCCACGGCCTCTTCAACCGGTACGACCGTCTTGCCCATGACGTTGCCGCACCGCTTGGGCATCGGCTGGTCTTCGATATGGATACCGGCGACGCCGGCCCGGATGAACGACGCCACGGTCCTCCTGACGTTAATCGCATTGCCAAATCCTTGGTCGGCGTCGGAGATGATGGGTATCTCGACCGCGGCGGCCATCCGCCCCGCGTTCTCCACCATCTCCGTCATCGTGATCAGGCCCGCGTCGGGGATTCCCAGGATGTGGGCACTGGTCTGCGCGCCCGACATGTACGCGCAGGCGTACCCGGCTGCCTCGTAGATCCGCGCGTGGAGCGCGCACGCCCCGCCGGGTATGACAAAGGTCTCGCCGCCGTGGAAGAGCTCCTGTAACTTCGTCGTCTGCTTCACTTCCCTACCTCGCCGTTTCCCAAGTTGGTGGTCTTTCGCTCTTGTTGCTAAACTGTTCAAATTCCGAACGGAGCGTCAGGCCGGTATCTTACACCTGCCCAGGCTCCGGATAGCCTAAGATGCACGCGCGCCGCGCCCGGCGCAAGAAAAAGAAATAGAGGAACGGCCCATGGGAATGACCATAGCGGAGAAGATACTCGCCGCGCACGCCGACCGCGATCAGGTGAAGCCCGGGGATTTCCTCTGGTGCCGCGTCGACGCGACGGCGACGACGGCGAACTCCCAATTGGAACAGCTCTATGAGCTCGGCGTGACGGAGCTCGCCAACCCCGACGGCGTGTACGTGGTCGAAGACCACCTCGCGCCGCCGCCCTCGGTTGTGGCGGCCAACAAAGTCATCAAGCTGCGCCAGGCCGTGAAGGAGTTCGGGCTCAAGAACTTCTGGGAGTACGGGCGCCACGGCATCCTGCATCAGCTCTATCCGGAGAACGGGATGATCGCCCCAGGCGACCTTATCGCCATGCCGGACTCCCACTCGACGTCCGGGGGCGTCTTCAACGCCTGCGTCACCAACGCCGCGATGGACAGCCTGCTCTGCCTGATCTTTGGCGAGTACTGGTTCCGCGTCCCCGAGAGCATGGAAATTCGCCTCGAGGGGACCTATGCGGGGGTCGACGACTTCATCTTCGGCAAGGACATCGTGCTGAAGATCCTGGGCACGTGGGGCAGCGACGTCGGCCTCTACAGGTCCATGGAGTTCCGAGGCCCCGCCGCCGAAGCGATGTCGCTTTCGAGCCGGTGGACGATCTCCAACATGGGCGTCGAGATGGGCGCAAAGTTCGCTGTATTCGAGGCTGACGAGAAGGTGGACGAATTCCTGGAGGGCCGGGTTGACCGCCCCTATGAGCGCGTGTTCCCCGACGAGGATGCCCAGTACGCCGAGCGCCTCACCTTAGATGTGACGGGCCTCGAGCCGCAGGTCGCCTGTCCGCACGACCCGTCCAACGTCAAGCCGATCAGCGAGGTGGAGTCCGAGAAAATCAAGGTCGACCAGGCCCTGATCGGGTCATGCACCAACGCCCGCATGGAAGACTTCCGCGCGGCGGCGAAGATCCTCAAGGGGCGGGAGGTGCATCCCGAGGTACGCCTACTTTGCAGCCCCGCCTCCCAGGCGATTTGGCGGGAGTGCCTCAAGGAGGGCCTCTGGGAGGTCTTCGCGGACGCGGGCGCGAATATCGAGCATTCGACCTGCGGTCCGTGCTTCGGCGGCCACATGGGCGTCCTCGGCGACGGCGAGGTCTCGATTTCATCGACGAACCGGAACTTCGCAGGCCGGCAGGGGAGCCCGGAGTCCTTCGTCTATCTCTCGAATCCCGCGGTTGTGGCGGCTTCCGCGGTGACCGGTTACATCACCGACCCTCGGAAATTCCTCTAGGGGCGCTCTCGATGAAAACGATCTTCACGGGCCGGGTGTGGAAGTTCGGCAACAATGTTGCTACGGACCTCATGATGCCGGGTCACATTGTCTTGGCGAGGAAGCTGAGCGACGAGGACGCCGCTCCGTACTGCTTTTCGAGCAACCGTCCCGGTTGGGTCGACGAGGTCCAGCCAGGCGACATCATCGTGGCGGGACGTAACTTCGGGTGCGGTTCGAGCCGCAACGGCGCACGCATGCTGCAGCTCAATGGCATTGCCGCAGTGGTCGCCGAATCGACTTCGCGCATCTTCATGCGCAGCTCGGTCAATATCGGCATGCCCACCATGTGGTGCGCCGGCGTGTCGGACGCCTTTGAAGAGGGCGACGAGGCCGAAGTGAATCTCGTCACCGGCGAGACCAAGAACCTGACGAAGGGCTCTGCCTTGCAGGCCGAGCCGTGGCCTGAAGGCAGCCCGCCCATGCAGATCCTCGAGGCGGGCGGCCTCATCCCGTTCATCAAGAACATGATGATAGAGCGCGGGATGACCCCACCGGCGTAGCCGCGCCGTACCGGTGGTAAAATCCCCTAGGTCCGCGCGTGCCCCTGTAGCTCAGGTGGACAGAGCAACGGTTTCCTAAACCGTGTGTCGCGCGTTCGAGTCGCGCCAGGGGTACCACTCCTAGCCCGCGCCGCGCAGCTTCGGGTCCCAGTAGTCGCGGAGCGCGTCGCCCAGCAGGTTGAAGGCGAAGACCGCCAGCGCGATCGCGGCGCCTGGGAAGACGGCCGTCCAAGGAGCGGTCTCGAAATACAGCGATGCGTGTCCCGCGAGCACGCCGCCCCAACTGAAGTTCGGCGGCGGGACGCCCACACCCAGGAAGCTCAGCGACGCCTCGGCTAGGATCGCGCCGCCCAGTTGCGCCGTCAGGATGATCAGGAACGGCGCCATAACATTGGGCAGGATGTGCACGCCCATCATCCGCGCCGGGCCGCATCCCACGGCCTTCGCGGCCTCGATGTACTGCTGTTCCTTGACGCTGAGCACGGACGACCGCACCACGCGCGCCGCCCGCGGGATGATCGGGATCGCGATCGCGATGATCACGTTGAACAGGGTAGGCCCCAGGACGGCCACGGCGGCGAGGGCCAGGATCAGGCTCGGGAACGACATGAGCACATCGGAGATGCGTTGAACGACGTTGTCCGCCGCGCCGCC
This sequence comes from Dehalococcoidia bacterium, assembly GCA_965261455.1. Taxonomy (GTDB): domain Bacteria; phylum Chloroflexota; class Dehalococcoidia; order SHYB01; family SHYB01; genus DAOUKH01. The sequence continues at coordinate 2,846,481 of OZ253453.1, forward strand.
AAAGAATGCGCCGACCAAACCGAACGCGCCGCCGATCACGCTGCCTAAGATCGACGTGGTGAACCCCACCAGCAGGGCGATTTGTCCACCGTAGAGCACCATGCTCAGCATGTCGCGGCCCAGATGGTCGGTCCCGAACCAGAACTCGAGTGACGGCGCCGCGGCGATCTCGGCGGGGCGGATGACCCTCGGATCGTACGGCGCCAGCAGCGGGGCGAACACGGCGGCGACGGCCAACACCAGGATGATCGCGACGCTCAGCGCCCCGATCGGTTGCCCCCGGACGAAGCGCCCAATCAACAGCCGCCCGGTGTGGGCCCAACTGGCCGCAGGCCAGCCTGGCTTGTGCCGCTTAGCCATAGCGAATCCTAGGGTCGATCAGACCGTAAGCGAGGTCGATCGAAAGGTTCACGATGGATACCAGGAACCCCACTAGCAGCAACTCCGCCTGCACGATGGGATAGTCCCGATCGGCGACGGCTTGGACCAAGAGCGACCCCAACCCCTGGATGTTGAAGACCTTCTCAATGACGACCACGCCGCCCATCATGAGTGCGAGGTAGACGCCCACCACCGTGACCACGGGGAGCGCCGCATTCCGAAAGACGTGCCGGCGCGCGATCACTGCGGACTTCAACCCCTTCGCGTAGGCGGTCCGCACGTAGTCCTCGCGTTGCACTTCGAGGATGGCGGTCCGGGTCATGCGCGCGATCAACGCCGCCAGCGTGTAGCCCAAGACGAACGACGGAAGGACCATCTTCTCGAGATTCCCCACCGGGTCGCTGAAGAAATTGATGTATCCAAGGGGCGGCGTCCAGTTGAACGCGAGCACCAGAGCGATGATGAGCATGACCCCAAGCCAGAAGTTGGGGATGGCCAGACCCAGTATCGCGACGATGCGCGACGCGTAGTCCAAGGGCGTGTTTCGCCGGTATGCCGACACGATCCCCAGCGGTATTCCCAGAATGAGGGCGAAGAACATGGAGAACACCACCAGGTTCACGGTAGCCGGGATTCGGCTCCAGACGAGGCTCGAAACGGAGCGCCCGACCGTCCACGACATGCCTAAGTCCCCTTGGGATACGTCCCCCAGCCACTGGACGTATTGGACGTGGACGCCCTTGTCCAGTCCCCAGTGTTCGCGCAGGGCCTTGACTTCCTGCTCCGTCAACCGGCCCCCGTCGAGCGCGGCGCGAGTGATTGCGGCGTCGCCGGGAAGGACGCGCGTCAAGGCGAAGACGAGGATCGAGATGCCCAGGAGCACGGGAACGAGCAGGGCAATCCGCCGAAGTATGTACGCCCTCATAGGTCCCTATGCCCCATGTGTCTTCGAGCTGTGCCTACAGACCCGGCTCGCAGGCGCCGGTCAACGCCTCCTCGACAGAAAGACGCACGGCGTGACTCCACGCCGTGCGCGCCCTTCTCCGCAACCTGAACTGATCGCTTCGCGGGCTACTTCTTCGACTGGTCGATCCAAATCGTCCGGAATTGCCACGTGCCGCCGTGGTACCACAGGCCGTGCGGCGCGAAGCCCATCACGTAGTCCCAGCTTCCCATCGTCCCCGACCGGGATACGGTGGGCAGCGCCGGCATCTCTCTGAAGAGCTCCCGTTCGATGTCGTTGATGAGCTGCTTACGTTCGCCGATGTCGAACGTGCCCAAGGCGCGGTCAAACATCTCGTCCACCATGGTGTTGCCGTACCCGTGGCCCACGTAGGTGTTCGTGGAGGTGAACACGAACAGAATGTCGTTCGGGTCCGAGAGTGCGGGCACGTTCGGCCAGTTGAGTAGCTCGAAGTCGCCGCTACGCCGGGCGGCGCTTGCGGCGGCGACCTCTACACCTCGGAGCGTTATGTCTATGTTGATCTCGCGGAGCATCTGCTGGAGGGTGGCCGACGACGGCGCCCAGTTCCCTGAGTTGGGGAACTTGATCTCGGTGCTGAAGCCGTCTGCGTACCCCGCCTCTTCCATCAACTGCTTGGCTTGGGCGAGATTGGCAGCGAAGTCGGGGCCCCAGCCCGGGTAGGTCTGGACTTCCGACGCCGGGAGCGCCCACGGGCCCGGCAGAGCGAACTGGCCGATCTCGTCGGTCTCCAGCCAGGCCGCCTGCAGGTGCGACGGACGGTCGATGGCGAGGCTCATCGCTTGGCGCACGCGAAGGTCGTCCCACGGATGCCCTTCACCCAGCTTGAACCAGAGTGTGGCGTACTGGAGCTTAGGGAAGACGCGTAGATTGATCCGAGACTCACCTTTGATGATGGGGATCTGGCCTTTCGCGAAGTCGCTCATCCAAGCGTCGATCCGCTCGGAGCGCAGCGCCGCCAGTTGCAGCGCCGGGTCCGATAGGAAGATGAACTCCACCGCGTCGAGGAACGGCTCCCCGCCGCGCCAGTAGTCCGGGTTCTTGACTTCCCGCACCCTGGACTCGTCGGCGGCTAGGTCGTCGAGCATGAAGGGCCCGGTGCCCACGGCGACTGTGGTGAAGGGCCGCTGCGTCTCATGCGCGTGCTTGGGCGCCATGCGGACGATGCTGATCGCCTCGACGATCGCAGCCGTGGGGCGCTTCGTGGTGATCACGACCGTTCCGTCGGCCGTCGCCGTTACGCTCTCCACGTCGGAGATCCGCGCCTTGTACTGGCTCGCGCTTCCTTCCGGCGGGTTGATGACCGCGTCGAAGCTGTACTCGGCGTCGGCGGCGGTGAAGGGCTGGCCGTCATGCCAAGTCGCGCCTGCGACGAGATCTAACGTAATCCGTGTACCGCCCTCGGCGATGTCCCAAGAGTTGGCGAGGCCCGGCTCGAATTCCTCGAGCGTTTCCTCGGTTGTCCCTCGGCTGATCAGCGAGTCGTACATCGGCCAGCTGATGTTCTGCATGCAGGTGGTGGCGTACAGGGGCTCCAAGTCGTTGATGGCGCACGGCTTGCCCATTCGTAGGGTCCCGCCTTGACGGGGATCGACCGTTGGCTCGGGAGTAGGGACGGGGGTGGCGGTGGCCTGCGGCTGTGGCGTGGCTGTCAGCTGCGGGGTCGCCGTGGGGTCGGCGCCGCCGCACGCCGCGACGATGAGGGCGATGGCCACGGCGACATGCGCCAGCGCCACGACACGGGCAAATCTCGTTCTCATGCGCAACCCTCCTGGGGGCAATGCGACGGCGCGAGGAGGTTGGGTGATACCGCGGCCGGGAATTCCCGGCCTGCGAGAGAGAAGCCTCCTTGTACCGAGGCCGGACCGAATCTATCGGGCGCGCAACCCGCCCGATGAGTGCAACCTATAGACTTCGGCCACGAGTGTCAAGCGAAAAGTACTGGTAATCGTCTTGTGAATTGTGTCACGTAACGAAAACCGACACAACGCGACGGCCCGCCGCCGCGTTACCGACATCACGCGGCGAGGCGCTCGGCAAGCTCCGAGCCCACGAGCGCGATGGCTTCCCGCGCTCGATCAATGGCGTTCCAGCGGTTGAAGAAGAGGTGCGTCATGCCCGGGTAGTCCCGATGCGTTGTGGGGACGCCCGCCGCCTGGAGTCGTTCCGCGTAGCGCCGCCCTTCGTCCCGCAGCACGTCGTATTCGGCGGTGAGCACGAGGGACGGAGGCAGGCTGGCGAGGCTGTCCGCCGCTCCGGGTGCGGCGTAAGGGTTCGAGGCGTCCGACTCGTCCCGAAGGTACAGGTCCCAGTACCACTGCATGCGCCGGCTGGTGAGGCCGGGCCCGTCGGCCCTTTCTGTGTACGACGCTGTGCTGAAGTTGCGGGCGAGGACCGGCACGACCAGTGTCTGTTGGGCCAGGTCGGGCGCGGCCCGGTCTCGCGCCATCAACGCGACCGCTGCGGCTAGGTTGCCGCCCGAGCTTACGCCCACCACCGCGAGCCTTCCCGGCCGAGCGCCGAGCGCCGCTGCGTTGTCCGCGACCCACTTCGTCGCGGCGTAGCAGTCCTCGGCCGCCGCGGGGAATCGGTGCTCCGGCGCAAGGCGGTACTCGACCGAGACGCCAACGCAGCCCGACTCCCGTACCAGGCGGCGCACCGTGCCGTCCTGATTGGCGACGGAGCCGACCACCCAGCCGCCGCCGTGGAAGTACATGAACGCGCCCCACGGGCCTTCGCCTTCGGGCCAATAGATGCGTATGGGAACGGTCGCGTCCGTCCCCGCCGCCTCCCGGTCCTCGACGCGTCCCACAGGGGGCCCTTCGAGTGCCGGAAGCGCCTCGAACCGAGCCCGGGCCTCGGCAGGCGGCAGCGTCTCCAGCGGAGGGATCCCAAGGGTGTCCCACGCATCTTCCGCGGCCTGTGCTTGTGGATCGATTGGCATATCGACCGCCGTCCTTCGAGAGGTGGTGCCGCTAGGACTGTTACCGGTTCTTGAACACCGGGTCGCGTTTCTCCGTGAAGGCCTTGGGCCCCTCGATGCTGTCTTCCATCCCCTCCAGGTTCTGCTCGATCGCCTTCCCCAGTGCCTCGCCATCCAGGGGCGAGAGGTAGTAGCCGCGGTAGATGCATTCCTTGACGTTGGACACGGCCTGCGGCGCCAGCTTCAGCATGCGCCGGGCCCACGCCATCGCCTCGTCCATGACCTGCTCCCGGGGCACGACTTTGTTCACGAAGCCCATCTCGTAGGCCCGCTGCGCGCTGATGCGCCCGTCGCCCCAGAGGCAGAGCTCCAGCGCGTGGCCGAGGCCGATGACGCGGGTGAGCGAGGTCATCCATTGCCCGCCTGCCCGGTTCCATCGGACCTCGGGCACGCCGAACTCCGCGTCCTCCGCGGCGATTCGAATGTCGCATTGCAGGGCGAACATGAAGCCGCCGGCCACCGCGACACCGTTCACGGCGGCGATCGTCGGCTTCCACAGCTCGAACCGCTCGCTGAGCGGGATCCATCGCTCGTCGGGCGGCGGCACGTACTCGCCGCGCTCGCGCTTCTCCTGGTTCTCGGCGGCCTCCTTCAGGTCGATTCCTGCCGAGTACGCCCGCCCGTTCGCCGCCAGAATGGCGACGCGCGCCTCCGGGTCGTCACGGAACGCCTTCCAGGTCTCCGTCAGTTTCCCCATCATCCCGCCGCCGACCGCGTTGAGACGGTGCGGGCGGTTCATGGTGAGCACCCAGATCTTGCCGTCTTCCACCTTGTCAACCAGCAGCACGTTCTCTTCAACCATTGGTTCTCACCTCACAGAAAATTCGGATTGGAGCAGGCCGGCTAGCGGCCGCGGAGGGTTGGATCGAGCCGGTCCCGCATCGTGTCGCCGAGGAACGCGACGCTCAGGACGACGAGCGAAATCGCGATGCCGGGGAGCGCCGCTGCCCACCACGCGATGTACACCACGTCGATGCCTTCGGAGACCATGCGTCCCCAGCTGACCGCCGGCGGCGGCACGCCGACGCCCAGGAAGCTCAACGAGGCCTCTGCGACGATGACGAGGTTCGCCTGCAGGGTCGCGAAGACGATGATGCTGGGCACGAGGTTGGGGAGGATGTGCCGGAGCATGATTCGTACGTCCGAAGCTCCCAGGGCCCGCGACGCTTCGACGTATTCAAGGTTCTTGAGGGCGAGAGTCTCGCCCCGTATCTGCCGCGCGAAGTACGGCCAGAGCAAGACCGCGATGATCCCGATCACGTTGCCGAGGCTTGGCCCCAGCGCCGCCGCGACCACGATGGCAAGCAGGAAGATCGGCAGCGAGAGCAGGATGTCGGCAAGCCGCATGACGAGCGTGTCGGTGAGCCCGCCCCGATAGCCGGCCAGGAGCCCCAGCAGGCTGCCAAGCGTGGCGCTCAGGCTGAGCGTGAGAAGTGCGACGCCCAGGGTGATCCGCGAGCCGAACACGATGCGGCTGAACAGGTCCCGTCCGTTCTGGTCCGCGCCCAAAAGGTGATCCGAGCCGCCGCCTTCCAGCCCCCAAGGCGCCTGCAACGCGTCGGGAAGCGCGTTCCTGATGGGATCGTGCGTGGCGATGAGCGGGGCGAAAATGGCAACAACCACCAGCGCCACGATGACGACCGCGGCCCACCAGGTCTGCCACCAGCGCGCGACGCTGCGCGTCCGATCCCATAGAGAGGGACTATCTGGAGAAAATGTCGCGGCCGTCGTTGACATTACTTCCCCAAGTCAGGCCCTGCGTAGTCTCGGATCGATATAGAAATACGCGATGTCGATGAACATATTCCCGAAGATGTAGATGGATCCCAGCAGCAGTGCGATGGTCTGCACCATCGGGTAGTCCGCCCGGGTCACCGACGTGATGACCTCCCGCCCCATGCCCGGCCAGCCGAAGACTGTCTCGACGATGATCGTGCCCGTCAGGAGGTTCAGGAACATGATTCCGCCGTAGGTTGTGATGGGGAGCAGCGCGTTGCGGAAGACGTGCCGCCACGTCACCGCCCGATCTGAGAGGCCCTTGGCGCGCGCCGTTCGGACGTAGTCCCGTCCCATGACTTCCAACATGCTGGACCGCACGACGCGCATGAGCCCGCCGGCGAGATACCACGACAGCGTGAGCACGGGCAGCACGAGGTTCTCCGGCTCCCCTCTCCCCGCCGGCGGTAGCCAGTTAAGCCAAACGGCGAACACCAAGATGAACACGATCCCGAGCCAAAACGAAGGGAAGGCGTTTCCGAGGACCGCGATGAACCGCACGATCAGGTCGCCTAGCGTCCCCCGATTCATCGCGGAATAGACGCCGGCCGGCACGGCTATAACCAAAAGCACCGCCATGCTGAGCCCGGCAAGTTCCAATGTCGCGGGGAACTTGCTCAACGCCGTATCCAATGCGTCCTGCCTCAGGAATCTCGACTCGCCGAAGTCGGCTTGGAGCAGGTCTCCCATGTAAATGAAGTACTGCTCGACGTAGGACTTGTCCAAGCCGATCCTTTCGCGAAGCTGCTCACGCTGCTCGGGCAGCGCATTCAGCGGAAGGAGGCTTACCGTTGGGTCGCCGGCCTGGCGGACCAATATGAAAACGGCGAGCGTGACCACCCACAGCGCAATCACCGATTGGAGCAGCCGTCCGGCTACGAACTTGCCCACAGTGACGTCCTAACTGCCGCCGTAGTCGGGCGGCCGCTTCTGCAGGAAGGCCCTAGTCCCCTCGTTGTAGTCTGGCCGTCCGCGGAGCTGCTCGTAGAGGACGCGCTCCATGAAGCGGGCGGAGCTGAGGGGTTGGTCCATGCTCTTGTAGATGAACTCCTTGTGGTACTGGGCGACGAGGGGCCCGTTGGCGCAGATCACATCGGCGAGGTTGCGCGCCGCAGGCAGTAGCTCGTCTCGAGACGTCACTTGCTGCACGAGGCCGATGCTGAGCGCCTGCGCCGCGTCGATCATCTGGCCGGTGTACAGGAGCCAGAAGGCCCAACCCAGCGGCACGACGCGCGGCAGCATGTGGGCCTGGCCCCCGGCCATGTGCGACCAGCGCACGGCGGCGCAGCCGAACGTTGCGTTCTCGGACGCGATCCGGATGTCGGAGCCCAACGCCATCGCGAAGCCGCCGCCGCCGGCGTAGCCGTTGACCGCGGCGATGACGGGTTTGTAGACGCCTTCCTCCCAAACGAAGTCGCTATAGACGCTCGGCGCCTTGACCGCCCGCCCGCTGGGCCAGGGTTCCCTCATCCTTCCTTCGGCCTTGTCCAGGTTTTCTTTGAGGTCCCCGCCGGAGGAGAAGGCGTCGCCCGTCCCGGTCAGGATCACCACCCAGGCGTCGTCGTCGTCGCGGAAAGTGCCCCAAGCCTCGAGCAACCGCTCGCGCATCGCCATATTGATGGCGTTCTTCTTCTCAGGCCGGTTCATCGTGATCGTAACCACGTGGTCTGATTTCTCGTACAGCACCGGGGATTCAGTCATGTCGTCAACTCCGCGCCCGCCGCCTAATGCAGCTTCTGCTCCCGTATCAGCCTGCCTACCTCAACGGGGTCCATGCCAAGGTGGGCGACGCAGACCTCTTCGGTGTGCTGGCCCAGCAGGGGAGCGGGCTCATCGTAACAGCCCGGAGTCTCCGAGAGCCGCGCCGGCGACCCTTCGGCCTCGACAAATCCCATCTCGGGCTCGTTCAGCCCAACGAAGAAGTCCCGCGCCCGCAGGTGGGGGTCTGCGAGCACCTCTTCCACGTCTTGGACCGCCGCCGCGGGCACGCCCCGCGCCTGTAGTTGTTCCATGACTTCGAACTTGCTGCGCTCCCGCGTCCAGGATTCTATGCGCTCGTCGAGTTGATCCCCGCCTTCCGCGCCGCCCGCAATGCTCTCGACCAACTCTCTTCGCTGTTCATCCGTCTCGGCTGAAATGGCACACCACTGGTCCTCGCCAAGGCAGGGGTAGACGCCCGAATGCCGGGCCCCCGGCGTTCGGTTGCCTTGGGGATGCGCGTCACGGCCGTTGACGAGATAGTCGAGGTAGGCGGGCCCGAGGGGCTGGGCTCCCACGTCGATCTCTCCCGCGTCGATCCATTGCCCCTCTCCGCTCCGAGCCCGGTGAATCAACGCGGACATAACGGCGAACGCGGCGCACACACCCGACATGAAGTCGGGGTGCTGCACGCGCGCCTCGGCCGTCGGGGCGACGCCCTCGGCGTAATTCCAAAGATAGGAGTGCCCCAGGAAGGCGCCCAGGTTGGGGCCCCAGCTCGCATATCCGGCGTAGGGGCCGGTGGAGCCGAAGCCGCGGAGGCCCACCGCCACGACGTCCGGCCTGATCCGCCGAAGGTCCTCATAGCCGAGGCCCCAGTTGGCGAGGACGCCAAGCGAGAAGTTCTCGACGACGACGTCGCTAATCCGCACCAGTTCTCTGGCGAGCGCGACGCCTTCTGCTTCCCGCAAGTTGATCGTGATGCTCTTCTGGTTGCGGTGCAGCTTGACGAAGGTCGGGGTTTTGTTCCATGCCTCAGGATTGTGGCCGCCGCGATGGCCGTCGGGGCGCATCCGCGACTCGACGTGCAGTACCTCCGCGCCGAAGAAGGCCAGGCAACTCGCGCACGTCGGGCCCGCCGCGCCCGTGGTGAAGGAAAGCACCCGAATATTCGCCAACGGGCGTTCCGTGTCCTCACACCGAGCAGCCGCTGCGCTCATACCACTCCGGCCTGCTCGAGTCTTCGGAGTTCCGCTCCTGCCAGGCCGAGTTCTTCGCAATAGACCTGCCTGTTGTGCTCGCCCACCGTGGGCGCCGGAGTTGGAGGGGGGGCGACCATCCCGCTGTAGCGATGCATCGGGCCCAACTGCTCGCATTCTCCGGCTTCAGGGTGCGTCGTCTTGCGGAACAAACCTCGCTCCCTCGTCTGCTCGTTCTCGACGAACTCGCGCGGGGTGTTCACCGGGGAGACGGTGACGCGCCGGCGTTGACCTTCTCGAAAGAGGTCTGCCTTATCGTAGCGCTTCGTCAATGCCTCCACGAAGGGATCGATGAGTTCGCTGTTCTCCCACCGGAGCTGCTGGTCCTCGAAGAGCTCGGAGCCGAGCTCCTCCGGGTTTCCCAGCCAATCGAGGAGGGAGCGCCAATGTTTCCTGGGCATGATGAAGATGCGGGCGTAGCCGTCGCGGCACGGGTACAGGTCGTAGAGGTCGAACAGCCGCTCCTTCCAACTTTGACGGAACGGCTTCCGTCCCGTGGCGCTGAACACCGGAATCGCGTATCCCGCCACGTGCGCCGCGGCTTCGTGGACCGCGACTTCGACCATCTGGCCGCGCCCGCTCATGAGGCTGCGAAAGAGCGCCACGTTGGTCCCGACGGCGGCGTAAGCGCTCGCCAGCGCGTACGCAAGCTCTCCCGGCGCTGTGATAGGAGGCGACCCCGGCTCGCCCGCCTGCGACATCACGCCGCCAAGGGCGAAGCAGACCATGTCAGAGCCCTGATGGTCGGCGTAGGGCCCCGATAGTCCGAAGTGCGTGATGCTGGTGTGGACGAGGCCTGGGTTCTCCTCACGAAGTGACTCGTGCGTTAACCCGAGGTCGTCGAGATAGCCCGGGGGGAAAGACTCGACCAAGACGTCGGCGGTGCGCGCCAGGCGGCGAAACAAGGCCTGACCATCGCGCGAGTCCAGGTTCAACGTCACGCCCCGTTTGTTCCCGTTGTAGTGCAGGAAGTAGAGGCTTGAATTCGGGCCGGAAGAGCCGCCGATGAACGGAGGGCGCTCCCGCACCGAAGCGCCGCCGGGGGGCTCGACCCCGATAACGTCCGCCCCGGCGTCGGCCAGCATCTTGACGCACAGTTGACCTGGAGGGCCCGTCAGGTCGAGGACGCGGGTGCCCGCAAGCGGGCCTTTAGAAATGCCGGAACGCCCCCGTGCACGGGGGCGTTCCGTATGCATCTCCAATGAATCGCAGCCTGTCGCGGAGGTGGCCGCTACTGCTTGACCGTCAGGAATTCGAGGTTATGCACCCGCAAGTGTCCTGGGATCAAGGGCCATTCGTCGACTCGCTCGGAAGCTGCGTACAGCTTGGGCAGGACGAACATGGGGACCCAGTAGTGGCCGTCGTACATGTGCTGGTTGACCGCCGTGATGAGGGGCGCGCGTTCTTCAGGAAGCAGGGCCGCGTTAGCCGCGTCGAGCTTCACTTGCAACTCGTCGCTCCCAAACCAGAGCGGGAACCTCGTGTGGTAGAACAAGTTGTAGTACCCCATCGGGTCGGGGTAGTTGGCGTTGCAGTACCAGTAGTAGGTCAGCTCCGGATCCGTGATGTTGATCAGGATTTCCCGGAAGTTCGTCCACTCGCCGGGAACGGTCTCAACGTTCAGGCCCAGCTGCCGCCAGGAGTCGGCGACTGCTTCATGCAGGGCTAGGCCTACCGGCCCGCTGGGTTGATCGTAGATGGGGATCGAGATGTCGAACCCGTCCACGTATCCGGCTTCTGCCAGGAGCGCCTTCGCCTGCTCTAGGTCATAGGCGTAAGGCTCGGAGGTGCCGGACCAGTGCGTCTGACCGGGGAACGTGCAGGCGCCGAGCCCGTTCTGCGTTCCGATGCCGCCATAGAGGTTGTCGATGATCGACTGGCGGTCGACCGCCAGGTTCAGCGCTAGGCGGACCTTCCTCGCCCGTTCGGGGTCGTCGCCGTCGACCCAAGGCAGGCTGCCATCGTAGTTGTCGTGCTCCGGCGGGATCAGGCCGCGGAAGGCGTACCAGACGTTATAGCCGGTGTCGTCGATCTTCAGTTGCGCCCCGACGTTTCGGGCCTGCGCCACCTGGAGGGCCGACAGGCTCATGATGTCGGCCCGTCCCGAGGCGATGAGCGCCAACTGCGTGGCGTACTGGGGAACGATCAGGAACTCGACCGTCGCGACCGACGGCGTCTGCCGCCAGTGGTTCTCGACGGCACGGACGCGAATCGACTCGCCGAGTTTGTGCTCGTCGAATTCGAACGGCCCGGTGCCCACGGGGTTCGCCGCGGCCTCGTCGGTTCCCACCGCCTCTATGTAGCTGGCGTTGACCACGAGGTACGGCGTGTTCGTGGAGCCGAAGATCGATTCCAGCCACTGACCGTAGGGTTTCTCCGACCGCATCTCGACCGTGTTGTCGTCGATGGCCCGGACGTGCTCAAGAAGGGATTCCTTTGTGTCGCCGAACAGCGGCATGATCGTCCGTAGGCCCTGGTGGCTCGCCTCCTCCTCGTAGATGAGCGAGTAGGTCCGGACCACGTCTTCCGCGACGAACGTGTCGCCGTCATGGAACGGTATGTTCTGGCGCAGCTTCATCGTGAGGACGGTGGAGTCACCGGAAAGCTCCCACGACTCCGCCAGCTGGTTTTCTGTGTACCCGGGCGTCCAGACGGCGAGTTGCTCGTTCATGGTGTGGCGCGGGTTGAACATCGTCGAGCCGCCGTAGTGGTGAAGCCACAGCTCGCGTTCGAGCGTGTCGAGGACCACCACGATGTTGGCCGCCACCGGCGCTGGGGCGGCGGTGGCAGGAGCCGGCGTGGCGGTGACCACCACTTGCACGGGTTCGGGGGTCGGCGCCGGGGTCGGGGTCGGCCCAGGGGTGGCGGTGACCACCACCTCGACGGGCGCGGCGGTCGGCCCCGCCATTGCGTTCGGATCGGGTGTGGCGGTGACGACCACCAGCACGGGAGCCGAGGTTGGCGCCGGCGTTGAGGTCGGCCCAGGGGTGGCGGTGACCACCACCTCGACGGGAGGGGCGGCGGTCGGCGCCGGGGCCGACGTCGGCTCTGCGTCGCCGCACGCGGCTACCGCCAGCACGACGACGAGCAGCAGTATAGGGATCGTAAATAGTTTCCTTCGCATGGCTATGTGCTTCGACTCCTTAATGACGTTTGCGCGGCTCGCCGACGCCATCCGCTGGCCGCAACACCCTCTGATCAACGGGTGCGTAAGCCGCCACTAGCGCGTAAGCCACCAAGACGTGGAATTATAGCACTTAGACGATTCTACTGTGCCACCTCGCTTGAAGCGTATACTCGCGTGTAGTCTTCTGCCCAGCAGGCCTCGTGAATGACGCTCAAGTTCCTCGAACCGGATCCGAAGATCGCTTACATCGGCGCCTCGCTGACGCCGGAAGAGTCCTCCGGTGAGCCGGACCACGACTTCTACCGCAGGGGCGAGCGTCCCGCGCTGTTGGTCATCGACATGCAGCGGGGCTACGTCTCGCCTGAGCCGAAGCCCTGGGTGAAGGGCCTCCCCGATGGGATCGCCGAGCTGATCGACGGCGCGACCGCCGCCACTGGACAACTGATCGTCGCGGCGCGAGAGGTGGGGCTGCCCGTGCTCTACACCGGTACGCGCTACCTGCCCGACGGCAGCGACTGCGGCGTCCGCGGGGAGAAGTTTCCCCACCTAGCGGCGCATATGCGGGAGGGCCTCCCCTGGGTGGAGATCGACGAGCGCCTCGCCCCGAGGGACGGCGAGGTGGTCGTCTGGAAGCAAGCCGCTTCCGGGTTCTTCGGTACCCACCTGGCCCCGCTGCTCATCCACCGAAAGATCGACACCTGCATCATCGCGGGGACGGCCACCAGCGGCTGCGTGCGGGCCGCGGCGGTGGACGCGATCGCAGCCAACTTCCGCACCGTCGTCGTCGAGGAGGCCGTCTGCGACAAGAGCCTCTGGGCGCACAAGGCGACCCTGTTCGACCTCTGGCGCTACATCGCCACCGTCGCCTCCCTGCGCGACGTCCTCGACTGGATCGCCGAATGGGGCGAGCGGAGCCGGACGGCCGGGCAATGAGCCTCGACTTTCTGAAGCCGGACCCCATGGTCCGCTATATCCATGAGTCCGTGACTCCCGAAGAGCTTCGCGGCGGGGTCGGGGCCGACTTCTACCGCGGCGGTGAACGTCCGGCCGTCATCGTCATCGATCTCCAACGCGGCTATGTCTCGCCCGAGCCGAAGCCCTGGGTGCGTGGCGTGTCCGAGCACGTGCAGGAAATCACCGACGGCGCCATCGCGGCGGCGGCCCGTGTTATCGGCGCGGCACGGGCGTGCGGGATGCCGGTCGTCTTCACCGGCGACCGATACGCCGCGGGAGGCGGCGACTGCGGCGTGCGGGGCGAGAAATTCCCCAGCCTGGCCGAGTACATGTGCGACGGGGAGCCGTGGGTCGAGATTGACCCCCGCGTGGACCCCCGTCCCGGTGAGCCGATCATCTGGAAGAAGGCGAGCTCGGCCTTCGCCAACACCTACCTTGTCCCCGTGCTCCAGCACCGCGGCGTCGATACCCTGGTCTTTGTGGGTGCAGCTACCAGCGGCTGCGTCCGCGCATCCGTCACGGACGCCGTGTCCTCGAACTTCCGCGCTGTCGTGGTCGAAGAGGCCGTGTGCGACAAGAACCAGTGGGCACACAAGGCGTCGCTCTTCGACCTCTGGCGCTACGTGGCCAGCGTGGCCCCGATGGACGAGGTGCTGCAGTGGATGGGGTCCCACGGCGGGGCCCCGCGCGGCTAGGCCTTCTCGTACGGCGCGTCGCGCTTGCGGATGAACCCCTTGAGGTCCTTCGCGCTCATGCCCTCGTGGCTGGCCTTGTGCTCGTCGGTGAACATCGCCTGGGTCCAAGTCTCGAAGTGCTGCTCGTGGCTCGTGCGCCAGCCCATGCCGTCGAGCATTCGGTTGATGGAGCGTTTCGTGGCTTGGAGTGTCGCTGGGGGCGTCAGCGCGATCTTCCCCGCGATCCGCATCGTCTCCTCTTCGAGCCGGTCGCGGGGCACGACCCGATTGACCAGGCCGAGCCGGTGTGCCTCGTCCGCCTCGAGGTACTCCCCCGTCCACATCAGTTCCTTCGCCTTACGTACCCCCACGTCCCAGGGCTCGACGAGCAACTCGAGCCCTCCCGCCGCCATGAGGACGACGGGGTCCCTGAACCTGGCGTCATCGGACGCGACGATCAGGTCGCACATCGAGGCCAGCAGCCAGCCGCCGGCCACGCAGTAGCCGTGGACCTGCGCGATCGTTGGCTTGCGCGTGTAGTGGATCGCCATGCACTTCTCGTAGATTGCCTCGTGGAAGATGCGGCGCACCATCTCGGTGTTCCCCTCGAACCACTTGTCCGCCGAGGGGCCGCCGAAGGCGAGGGGGTCGCGCGGAAAGGCTTTTAGGTCGTGGCCCGATGAGAAGGCGCGACCCGCGCCGCGCAGCACCACGACCCGGACGTCTTCGTCGGCGTCGGCGGCGCGAAAAGCGTCGGCCAACTCGTCCTTCATCGCCTCGTTCTGCGCGTTAAGGACCTCCGGCCGGTTCAGCGTGATGACGGCGGCGCGCTCGTCTATGGCATAGGTGATCGTTTCGTACGTCATAGGTACCTACCTAAACGGCTCGTCGCGTCGGCGGATGAACTCACGCAGGCCCAAGCCCTCGCGCTCGCGGTGCAGCTGCTTATGCTCGTCCCCAAAGTGGTTCGCAATCCATACCTCGGTGTGCTGCTCGTGGCTCGCGCGCCAGCCCATGCCGTCGAGCATGCGGTTGATGGAGCGCTTCGTGGCTTGGAGCGTGGCGGGCGGGGTCAGCGCGATCTTCTGCGCCAGCCGCATCGTCTCCTCGTCGAGCCGGTCGCGGGGGACGACCTTGTTCACCGCGCCGAGCCGCCACGCCTCCTCCGCTGTCATCGGTTCGCCGAGCCATAGGACTTCCTTGGCCTTCCGCACTCCCAGGTCCCACGGCTCCATGAGCACCTCGACTGCCGTGGAGCCCATGCGCACGACGGGGTCGGCGATCGAGGTGTCGTCGGCGGCGACGATGAGGTCGCACATCGCGGCCATCGCCCAGCCGCCGGCGATCACGTGCCCGTGCACCTGGGCGATGTTCGGCTTCTTGGTGTAGTGGATGTTGAGGAAGAGCCGCAGGATCTTGTGGACGAACTCGGCGACCTTCTCGGTGTCGCCCTCGAACCATTTGCGGGGATCCTCGGCGCCGAACGCCGTGGGGTCCCGCGGCAGTTGCTTCATATCGTGGCCGGCGGAGAAGGCGCGCCCGGCGCCCTTGATGATGACGACACGGACATCGTCGTCCTCGTCCGCCGTATGGAGGGCGTGATCCACCTCCTCTTTCAGCGCCTCGTTCTGGGCGTTGAGCAGTTCGGGACGGTTGAGCGTCACGACCGCCACGGGCCCGTCGATCTCGTAGAGAATGTTTTCGTAGGACATGCCCCTCCCCTTCACTCCAACCAGGCTCACTCCAACCGGGCCACGCTAGACGAGGACTTCGTCTTTCGTCAATCTTGCCAGTTTCGCCTCGCTCTTGCCGAGCAAGTCTCGCAGAACGAACGCGTTATCGGCCCCGATGTTCGCCACGGTGCGGCGAATTCGAGCCGGCGTTCGTTCGAGTTTCCATGGATTCGTGAATGCCACGTTGCCGACGTCCATAGGTACGTCGGACTCGACGGCGAGCGGCCTGCGGTACTGAAGGTGCGGATTGTCGAGCTGGCCGCGGGCGTCGAGCACCGGATAGGCGGGCACGCCGGCGGCTTGCAGCCGATGGGTGAGCTGCCAGCGGTCGAAGCCAACCGTCCAGGCGGCAACCGCCGCGTCGATCTCCTCCCAGGCACGGAGCCGTTGGAAGGCGTCGCGGTAGCGGCGCAGGGAGGTCCCCGCCGGGCCCATGCACCCCAACAAGGCTTGATACTGGCCTTCGTTTTCGGCGGAGAGGGCGATCCAGTGGTCCTCGCCCGCGCAGGGATAGATGCCGTGGGGCGCGGTGGTGGGGGACCGGTTGCCGCGGAAGCCCATCGTCCGCCCATTCATGGAGTATTCGAGCACGGCCTCGGCGTCGAGCGCGAGCAGCGCTTCGCCCTGCGCGAGGTCGATCTGCTGCCCCTCGCCGGTCTTTTCGCGGTGGGCTAGCGCGGACATGACGGCGATGAAGCCGAAGGATGCCGCCAAGGGGTCGCCCTCGGCGGTGTCGGCGCGCGGCCAGGCCTCTCCCGGGTAGCCGATCAGGCTCGCACGGCCGTAGAGGCCGGAGAGCGACGGCCCCTGCGTCAGGCGGTCGCGCCAGGGGCCATTCAGGCCCGCGGCGGGGAGGGAGAGCATGATCAGCGACGGATTGGTCCGGCGGAGGGTCTCGTAACCGAGCCCCAGCCCCGGAAGGGTGCGAGGAGCGAAGTTCTCCACCACGACGTCGACGATCCGGGCAAGCTCGCGAACGAGCTCGACGCCTGCTTCATGGGACAGGTCGGCGCTGAGGCAGATGCGGTTGCGCAGGTAGTACGACGCCGCGTGCTCGGGCGGGTCGTCGGGGCCGAACTCGGGACGGCCCGCCATGATGGCGCGCCCCCGCGTCTCGACGCGAACGACCTCCGCGCCCATGTCGCCGAGCATATGGACGCACAGCGGCCCCGCCCAGATCTGGCCGAGGTCGAGCACCCGCAGGCCCTCCAGCGCGCCGGTCCTCATACCACTCCCGCCCTGCTCAGAACGCCAAGCTCGTGCGGGCTGAGGCCAAGCATCCCGCAATAGACGGGCCGGTTGTCGGCCCCAAGGCGCGGCGCCGGTCCTGAGTTCAGCCCGCAGGCGGGAAGGCGGAACGGCAGGCCCGGAGCGTAGGCCTCGCCGCCCGGATAGCGCAGCGTCGCCAGGGAATTCCGGTCCCGTAGGTGGTCCGACTCCAGAACTTCGGCGATGGTCTGCACCGGTTGGAAGGGGACCGGTAGACGTCCGAAGAGGTCGAAGAGCTCCGCCTTCGTCTTGGTCTCAAGCCATTGCATCTGCAGGGCGTCGAGCGTGTCGAAGCCGAGGTCTTCCTCAATGTACGGCCGGTCTAGGTTGTAGATGCGTGGGTCGCTCGTCCAGTCCTGCCCCTCCATCTCGTCGAGATACCGCTGCCAGTGACGCACCGAGGACGAAATGATGACCACGTAGCCGTCCTTGCACGGCAGGGTGACCCAGGGCAGCAGCCAGCCGTGATACCCCTGGCGCGGCGTGTCGCCGCCGAACCCGACGGTGATGGCCCCGCCGAACCGCACCGCGCGGAGGTCGCGGTGCGCGCCGACCAGCGTCGAGATCGATTCGAGCGACGAGATGTCGATGCCTTGGCCCAGGCCGTCTCGCTCCCGGCTGTGGACTGCGGCGAGCGTCGCGGCGCACCCCTGCAGACCGCCCCAATACTCGGCCTCGCGGGCCGGCGGCGTGAGCGGCGCCCTGCCGGGGTCGCCGAGGTGGTAGGCGACCGAACCGGCGGCCGCTTGCAGTCCGCCGCCCAAGAACGAGGCGTGGGGGCCGTCGTTTCCGAAGACGCTTACCTGCGTCCAGATCAGGGCGGGATCGCGCGCCGCCTCGCCGGCTAGCATGTCGCGGAGGGACGCCGGCAGGGTTCCGTCGGTGACGACGACGTCGGCGCGCCGCGCGAGCGCCAGAGCCAGCCGTTCGCCGGAGCGGGGCGCAAGGTCGAGGGTGACGCTCCGCTTCCCGCCGTTGAGGTAGTGAAAGAGCCCGCCGCGCTCTGCATGAGGGAGGTCGTCTGGAAATGGGCCGTAGTCGCGCAGTGCGTCGCCGACGACCGGCTCCACCTTGATGACGTCGGCCCCAAGCCCGGCGAGGAGCTTGCCGCAGAACGGCGCCGAGATCTGCTCGGCGAACTCCACTACGCGGAGGCCCGCCAACGGCCGCGGTGCGTCGTCCATGGTTATGCCCTCGCCGCCGTCCTCCATAGGTCCTCGCACTGGATCAGGACGGCTCCGCGTCGGCTTCGAGACGGGCCAGCATCGGCCGCAGCGCGCGGTCTTCGACGAGCGCCGCGCCGTTGCCGATGAGCGCCACCGCGTCATCGCGGCTTCTCCCGAGGAGCCCGCACACGACGTCGTCCCAGTCCTGCCCCAACAGGGGTGCGGCGCCGCGCGCACGCGCCGTTGACGCGTGAAAACGCATCGGCGAGTTCATCACGCGGACCGGCCCTTCAATGACCGGATCGTCGATGCCCACGAGCATCTCGCGGTCGTTCGTGTTGGGGTCGGCGACAATCTCGGGGATGTCGCGGACCTTGCCGCAGACCAGTCCCTTCGATAGCAGCAGTTCGATGACGTCTTGGATGGAGTCGAAGCTCGACACCCAGCCTTCGATGACGCGGTCGAGCTCCCGCTGATTCTCCACGCGGTCCATGCGGGTGGCGAACCGCTGATCGTGCTCGAGATCGGGCATCCCCATCGTGTTCGTCAACAAGGTCCAGGCACTGTCGCTCATGGCAGCGAGTACCATGAACCCGTCCCTGCCGCGGTAGACGTTCACCGGCGCGTTGTCGGTGCGGGCGCTGCCCGACCGTGTCGGTTCGATGGCGCCGTCGCTGAGAAGGTATTGCTGAAAGGTGATCTCCTGCTGCCAGATGGCGCAGTCCATGAGCGCCACGTCGACATGCTCGCCGCGCCCGGTGAGGAGCCGGTTGTAGAGCGCGGAGACCGTGGCCCCGTAGGCGTGCAGTCCAGTGGTCGTGTCGCAATAGGCGTTCCCCGTCCAGGTGGGCGGGCCGTCGGGGTCGCCGTTAATCCACATCATGCCGCTGAGGGCCTGAATGTTGTAGTCGCCGCCGCGACGCTCGGAGTAAGGCCCGTACTGGCCGAACGCCGATATGGAGCAGAGGATTACGGAAGGGTTCAGCCGTCTGAGATCCGCATAGGCGAACCCCAGGTTCGCCATGACGCCGGGGCGGAAGTTCTCGACGACGATGTCCCCGATCGACACCAGTTCGTCGAGGACGGCTTTCCCCTCGGCGGTCCGGAGGTCGAGGGCGATGTCCCGCTTGCCCGCGTTCTGCTGAATGAAGTAGCCGCTGCGGCCGTCGCGCTGGTGCTGAAAGGAACGGGTGTGATCGCCGCCGGGGGGCTCGATCTTGATGATCTCGGCCCCCAAGTCGGCCATGAGCCTGGTGCAGCTTGGGCCCGCTAGCCCCCGTGACAGGTCTATTACACGGACGCCTTGTAACAGTTCCGCGAGAGGTCGTTGCATGACTGGGCCGAGATGATTGGGCGGGCCGGAGTGTAGACGCTACTATAGCAGCGTCATGAATACGGAGGACGAGATGACCCCTGACGAGATGACGCTAGACACCTTCCGGACCTTGGCCGCGGACGCCGGACTCGACGCCAACGACCCGCACCTGGCCGACCTCTACCCGAGCGTCGTGACCCTGCGGGGTGTGCTGCATAAGCTCCGCGCGGTCGAACTCGAAGATGAAGAGCCGGCGCTGGTGTTCCGGCCCGGGACGCCGTCATGAGCACCGACGACCTCTGCCATCGTCCGATTCCCGAGCTGAGCGCGCTGCTGCGCTCGCGGCAGGTCTCGCCTGTCGAGGTCGCGGCGTCCTTCCTCGACCGCATCGAGCGGGTCGAGCCCTCGGTCAACGCCTTCATCACCGTCGCCCGCGACGAGGCGACGCTGGCCGCAGAGCAGGCCGAGGCGGAGATGGCGCGTGGGGAGTACCGCGGCACGATGCACGGCATCCCCGTCGGTATTAAAGACCTCTACGACACGGCCGGCATCCGCACGACCTCCGGCTCGAAGATCGAAGGCGACCGCGTCCCCACCGCCGACAGCGCCGTCGTCGAGGGGCTGAAGGGCGCCGGCGCGGTCATCATCGGCAAGCTGATGATGACCGAGTTCGCCTTCGGGGAGCAGGGGCGTAACGCCCACTACGGCGACGTCCGTAATCCCTGGGACCTCTCAAGGATGCCCGGCGGATCGAGCACGGGGTCGGCTGCGTCCGTCGCGGCGAGCGAGTGCGCCGCTTCCCTCGGGAGCGACACGGGAGGTTCGATCCGCGTACCGGCGGCGCTTTGCGGCCTCGTTGGACTCAAGCCGACCTATGGGCTGGTGAGCCGGCGGGGGATGACGCCGCTCTCGTGGTCGCTCGACCACGCCGGACCGCTCGCCCGCACCGTCGAGGGCGCGGCGGCGACGCTGCAGGCCATCGCGGGCCACGACCCGCGCGACCCGACCTCGGCGGACGCCCCCGTCCCGAACTACACCGAGCGCCTGACGGGAGAGGTGCGCGGTCTGCGGATCGGTGTACTCCGGGAGTATGTGTGGGACATGATCGACCCAGAAGTCGAGCGCCTTGCTCGCGTGGCCTTCGATCAGGTGGCGGGCCTGGGCGTGGAGGTCGAGGAAGTCTCAGTCCCACGCCTGGAAGACCTCGGACTGGCGATGAGCACGATCATCCCCGCCGACGCGGCGGCGGTCCATCGGGAGACGATCTTGCGGCGCGGGGCCGACTACGACCCGGTGACCCGGAACCACATCGAGTCGGGGCTGTTCGTAACGGGGGCGGACTATTCGAAGGCCAACCAGCTGCGGGCCTCGATCAACCGCGACATCACGGAGGTCTTGGAACGCGTCGACTTCCTCATGACGCCGACCTCTCCGGTGACCGCGCCCTCCTACGAGGCGCCGGTGGTGACGCTCGGCGGCCAGGAGTTCGCCTCGAGGATGCTCCTTTCCAGGATCACCCGGATGTTCAACCCCGGCGGCCTGCCCACGGTCTCCGTCCCCTGCGGATTCTCCGCCAATGGCCTTCCGGTGGGGCTGCAGATCGTCGGACGGGCGTTCGACGACGCTGGAGTCCTCAACCTGGCGTTCGCCTACGAGCAGGCCGCTGGATGGCATACGCGGCGGGCGCCGCTGCAATAGCTGCCCGCATCGGACACGTTGAGCGGTGCGGTAGACTAACTCGCGCCCCGATACTTTCGCAGGAGCAAGCTGCATGCCCAGAAATGTCATCCAAGTCGACCCCGACAAGTTCCCCTGGCTCGACCTTCGCCGCTACACGTTCTCTCTGGGGACGGAGAAGGACGGCGTCGCCTACGTATCGGGCCACACCGCGAGCACCTACGACAAGGAGCAGCGGCGCGTCTGCTGCGCGGGCGACATCGTGGAGCAGTCCAAGGTGGCGTGGGAAAAGATCGGCGTCATCCTGGAAGCGGCGGGAATGACCTACGACAACATCGTGCGCACGGTGGACTACATCACGCCGCCCGGCCTCGCCAAGTTCCGTCACACCGGGGCGGTCCGCGAGGAGTACATGGGCAAGAGTCCCGTGGCCTCGACCGGCGTGCTGGTGCACAGCCTGCTCCGGCCCGACGCCCTGATCGAGATCAACGTCATCGCCGCCAAGGGGAAGAAGGAAGCCGTTATCCCCCCCGGCCCCGAGTTCGAGCGCTTCAAGGAGCTGACCTATGCGCCCGCCGTCAAGGTGGACAACAAAGTCTGGCTCACCGGCGTCATCACGCTGGAGCCGAACGACACGGTGGCGCAGGCCGAGTGGTGCTACGACCGCATGGAGACGATCCTAACCGCCGCCGGCGCCTCGTTCGGCGACGTCATCAATACGATGAACTACGTCGACCCGCAGGCCACCGTGACCTACCCCGACGTGAGGAAGCTGCGGGAGCAGCGCTTCGGCGGCGTCTATCCCGCCTCGAGCAGCGTCCACTTCCACCGCATGCTCTCGCCCCACGGCCACCTGGAAATTGAAGCCACCGCCGTGCTCGGCGGCGGGCGAGAGGAGATCGTGCCCTCTGGGTGGGAAGACTCCTGGCGCGAGATGACGGCGGCGCCGGCGGTCAAGAAGGGCAACCTGCTCTATATCTCGGGCCAGGCGTCGGTCGACCACAAGACGGGGGAAAGCTTGGTGTACAAGTACGACCTCGCCGAGCAGGCCCGACAGGCCTACCGCAACGTGGCCGAGATCTGCGCGGAGGCCGGCGTTGGCTTGGACGACATCATGTACACGCTGGAATGCACCCCGCCGACAATGCAGAACGATATCCGCGGCCTCGCCGCGGTCCGCCGCGACGTGTTCGGCGACGACTTCCCCGCGGCCACCGGGCTCATGATCCATCAGAACGCGCGGCCGGAGCAGGCCTTCCAAGTCGTCGCCGTCGCCGTCGTCTAGGGCGGGGCGCGGCGCCGTTCCGTTAGGGAGCATCTATGGACTACACGACCATCATCCTCGAAACCAAAGACCACGTCGCCAAGCTGACGCTCAACCGGCCCGACGTCCTCAACGCCATCAACGAGCAGATGTTCAAGGAGATGACGCACGCCCTGCGCGCCGTCGCCCAAGACAGGGACGTGCGGGTCTTTATCCTGACCGGCGCTGGCCGCGCCTTCACCGCGGCCACCGACATCAAGGAGGAGCGCGGCACGACCGACCGGCTCTTAGGCGACCTAACGGAACTCGAGATCCTGACCTACATCCGCGACTATCCCCAGCAGGTGACGCTTGGCCTGCAGAACCTGCCCATGCCCACGATCGCGATGGTCAACGGTCCCGCCGTCGCCGACGGCTTCGACTGGGCCCTGGCCTGCGACCTCCGCGTTGGGAGCGAGAAGGCCCGCTTCATGAACGCCTTCCTCCAGATGGGGCTGGTATCCAACACCGGGGCGACCTGGTTCTACCCGCGGGCGCTCGGCGTCGGCAAGGCGCTGGAATTGCTCTACACCGGCGACTGGCTCGGGGCGGAAGAGGCCCGCGAGCTGGGCGTGCTCAACAAGCTCGTCCCCGCCGACAAGCTGGGGGAGGAGACGATGGCGCTGGCCCGCAAGATCGCCTCCAAGCCCCCCGTCCCCAACCGCCTCGTCAAGGAGATGGTCTACAAGGGGCTGAAGCAGGACCTCGCCGAACACCTCGTCGGCTCGGCCTACGCCGAAGCCTTCACGCTCACCACCAAGGACCACAAAGAAGCCCTCGCCGCCTACCTCACCAAGCGCGAGCCCCACTTCACCGGCGAGTAGCGCGCGGGGCGACGGTTAGATGCCGAGTTCGGCGGCGAACTCCTCGAAGTCCCGGCCCTCGTCGGCCTCGTATTGCTTCACCGCACGCCGGAACGACTCCATCAACTCGGGGTCTTTCATGATCTCCAACGTCTCCATCAAGCCCTCGTAGTCGTCCCATGCCATGATCGCGAGAACGGGCTTGCGGTAGCGTCGCACCGCCACAACGCCCGGAGCTTCCTCAAGCTCTGCAACAAGCTGGCCCAGCGACCTCCCGGCGTCGTGAATCCCCATCTCACGAATTGCTTGCCCGCTCTTCGTGCCCATACTGCTCCTCCTAGTGCGCGCAGCGGTCCTCGCTACCTAGAGCAGCCCTCTTTGTACCATGCGGTAGGCCACCCGGTACACGTCATGCTTGCTCCTGTCGCGCCGTATTCCGACAACCAAGATGTACACCTCAGTGGGGTGACGCTCGACCCAATAGATGATCCGGTAGCGGCCCGCCGCGCGTACGCGCCGGTACCCCGCCAATTCGCCCAAGAGCATCTTTCCTTGCAATTCTGGACTTTCACGCAAGCCCCGGATTCGATTCGCGATCTGCCCCGCGGCTCGCCGATCCATGATCCCGCGGATATGCGCCTGGGCCTCGGGAAGGATGACAATGCGATGCTCTTGTGTCATTGCCTTATTGACGCCACTATAGCAGATAAATAGCGTGATAAATAGCAACTTTTGAAGCTGTTTTGCGCTATTTCTACGCCTTTTACAGAGGTCTATGCCGCCAAACGTACAACTAACACCGCCCCGTCACCGGAGCGCCCGGCCCAACCGGAAGAGCAGGTAGATCCCTAGGTCGTAGAGGACGACGTAGAAGGCCATGCCTCCCCAGCCGATGTCGTAGGTGAGGTTGCCGAAGTCTCCGGCCGTGGTGTGCCAGAGGAAGAACCCGGCAAAATAGCCGAGGGCCGGTATCTCGCCCCGTATCGACGGCAGGAAGAGCCCTGTCGAAAAGGGGACGGCGACAAGCGCAAGGAAGAACGCCAGGCCCACGAGGGCAGGGACCGTATCGGAGCCGAAGAAGTCGAAGGCGGCGAAGAGCCCAAAGAAGCATCCCGCTGTTAGGACCAGGGCCGCGGTCCACAGACCGACTGCCTTGAGACTCATTCCCCATCCCCCGTGCCCTAGCTGGGCCCGCTCGCTGGCGCGTATTCTCCCACGGGGCTGCTCGCAACGGACCGACGGGTGAACACACCCGGCTCCTCGTTTGACGCTCCCTGGGGCCGATGCTAGAGTGAACCCGCTTCGGGAGGGGGCCCTATGGAGCGGGAGATCGTGATGGGGGGCATCGGTGGGCAGGGGGTCCAACTCGCCACCAAGCTCCTCGCGCAGGCGCTCAACGCCGAGGCCAAGCACGTCATGCATTTCGCCGCGTTCGGCGGCACGATGCGCGGCGGCAACGTCGAGTGCACCGTCGTGGCCGGCACGGAGGCCCTCGCCTCGCCGCCCATCATTCCCAGCGCGTGGATGGCGATCGCGATGCACCCCAACGTCGTCCCGGTGGTGCGGCCTAAGACGCGCGTCGGCGGCCTCTTCGTAGTCAACGGCGGCGTGGTGACGGGCGAGGGGGCTCCGGAGGGCGTCGGGCTCGTCGCGATTCCGGCGGCGAAGCTCGCGGAGGAAACGGGCAACCTCCAGGGCGCGGCGATGGCGATGCTCGCGGCCGTGAGCGAGGCCACGGGCCTCGTCTCCGTCGAGCGGCTGGCTGGCGCGCTCGAAACGCTCACGCCGTCCTATCGCCGCGGCACGATTCCGAGGAACGTTGCGGTTATGGAGGCGGGGGCGGCCTACGCCCGGGAGCATCTGGCGTCGCTGGGCGCCGCGGCGTGGGCGCCGGCGCTGGTGTAGGGGGAGGCGGAGATGGCCAAGGCCGTCGGGTCCATCGAGATCGACATCGAGCTCTGCAAGGGCTGCGACCTGTGCGTGCAGGTGTGCCCCGTCGACGTGCTGGAGATGTCGACGGACCTGAACCGCCTCGGCTTCCGTTACCCCATCCTTCTCGACGGCTGCACCGGTTGCGAGATGTGCGCCCTCATCTGCCCCGACTTCTGTATCACCGAGGTCTATCGCAACGTCCCCGGCGCCGCGCGCGCCTGATGTGCCGCTATGAGTGACCAGCAAGAACGGCGGCTCTCTGACGGAAGCGAAGCGATCGCACAGGCGGCAATCGATGCCGGTTGCCGCTTCTACGCGAGCTACCCGATTCAGCCGAATACGCACCTGATCGAGGCCATGGCGAAGGAGATCGGTAAGGCCGGCGGAGTTCATATCAACGCGGAGAGCGAGGGTGAGGCGATCAGCATGGTGTGGGGCGCCGCCGCCACCGGAGCGCGGGCGATGTGCTCGACCACCGCCACCGGCATGAGCTTGATGCAAGAGGCAATGTCGGAGATGTTCGCGGCGCAGATCCCCTACGTGTTCGTGCACATGTCGCGGGGGCAGACCGAATACCGCATCGGGACGCGCGGCGGCGGGCATGGCGAGTACCGCTACATCGCCTACGCGCCCCACACCGTCCAGGAAGCCTACGACTTGACCCGCCTCGCCTTCTACACCGCCCACAAGTACACCACGCCCGTCCTGGTGCAGTCCGACTACGTGCTCTCCCACACCGTCGAAGCCGTCGATTTTCAAGGCCTCGACGAATCGGACCTGCCCGACCTCTCGGGCCGAGCGGTCGACGGGGCGCGGGGGCGCTCGCCCCGGATTAACTCGTTCCTCTTCGGTACGCGCAGCCGCGACGAGCTCCGTAAGGCGCGCGACGAGGAGGGCGGCTACGGAGGGCATCAGGAGCGTTCTCTCGACCGCATCGCCTACCTCGAAGCGTCGGTCCCCACGATGGTGGAGACGGGCCATCTTGATGACGCCGATCTCGTCGTGGTCGGCTTCGGCTACGCGGCGCGCTTCATGAAGTACGCCATCAAGTTGCTGCGGGACGAGGGGATGAAGATCGGCTTCGTCCGCCCCATCACGCTCTGGCCGTTCCCCAAGGACGCCGTCGCCGAGGCGGCGGAGAAGGCGAAACGCATCGCCGTCTTCGAGCTCAACGCGGGGCAGATGGTGGACGACGTCCGGCTGACCGTGCTGGGGAAGGTCCCCGTCGATTTCATTGGACGCATCAGCCAGGACTCGTCGGGGTTCGGCATGGGCAAGGCGATCGAGATACCCGAGCTGACCGCGAAGATTCGCGAGACCTACGAACAGATGGCGCCGGTGGGCGCCTAGGAGCGGCCATGGACGAGAAAGACCCGGCGAAAGAAGCGATCAAGGAGAAGCTGCGGCGCGTCTGGTCGCTTCCCCGGCTGGAGACGCTCGACACTTCGACGCCGCACCACATGTGCCCCGGGTGCGGCGAGCCGATGGCCTACCGCATGATCGCGGAGGTCATGGAGGAGCTGGACCTGCGCGAGGACACCGTCCATGTTGCCGGGATCGGCTGCTACGGCGCGCTCGACGGCCTTCTGAACGTCGACCGCGTCAACGCGCTGCATGGACGCGCCCCCTCGGTGGCCACGGGCGTGAAGCGTATGCTCCCCGACCGCTTCGTGATCACGATTCAGGGCGACGGCGACCTGATCAGCGAGGGAATCGCGGAGGCGGTCCACTGCGCCGCCCGCGGCGAGAAGTTCACCGTCATCTGTCTGAACAACACGGTGAACGGTGAGACCGGCGGCCACATGACGGCGGCCACGATCGTGGGGCAGAAGACGAAAAGCACGCTCCAGGGGCGCGACGCCGAGATCCACGGCCATCCGGTGAAGATGGCCGAGCTCCTAGCCCAGCTCGACGGCACGGCGTATTCCGCCCGCGGCTCGGTCCATTCGCCGGTGGCGATCAACCGCACCAAGAAGATGCTCCGCCGCGCGTTCGAGGCCCAGATCGAGGGCCGAGGCTTCTCCTACATCGAGATCATGACCATGTGCCCCACGGGTTGGTTCATGGAGACGTGGGAGGCCCCGAAGTACATGGAGGACACCCTCACCAAGTACTTCACCCTCGGCGAGTTCAAGACGCCGGAGCCCGCCTCCGTATAGCCGCCACAAGGATTCGGCCATGCTGATGGACGGCCTCACGGTCCTCGACCTCACGCAGGGGGCCGCCGGCCCCTTCTGCACGAAACAACTCGCTCAGTTCGGGGCCGACGTTATCAAGATCGAGCCGCCTGAGGGCGACGAGGCCCGCCGCGCCGGACCCTTCGCCGGCGACCGTCCCCACCCCGAGACGAGCGCCCTCTTCCTCTATCTCAACGCCGGCAAACGCAGCGTCGTCCTCGATATTCACGACGAACAAGGACGCGCCGCCCTCCGCCGGCTCGCGGAGCGGGCCGGCGCGCTCGTCGAGAGCGAAGGGCCGGGCGTCCTCGACGGCCTCGGGCTCTCCTACGAATCGCTCGCGGCGTCGAACCCGCGCCTCGTCATGCTGTCGATGAGTCCCTTCGGCAAGACGGGGCCGCAGCGCGCCTGGCGTGGCTCCGACCTCGTCTTCCAGGCCATGTGCGGCCCGATGTACAACCTCGGCGACCCCGCGCGCGAGCCGCTCAAGCTCGCCGAGAACCAGGGACTTTACTATGCGGGCGGCGTCGCCGCGGTGGGGCTCGCCGCCGCGGCGCTCTCGGCGCGGCTGACCGGGCGCGGCTCGTACATCGACTTCTCCATCGCCGAGGCGCTGGCGTGCAATCCCGAGGTGCGCTTCCCGAACTTCGCTTACAGCGGCGAACCCTCGAAGCGTGTGGGCAACGATGTCTTCGGCCCCTACCTCGTCGGCGGCTACCCCTGCAAGGACGGCTATATCGCCGTGCAGGGCGTGGGGCGCGGCGAGGCGTGGTGGCCGCGGATCTTTGAGATGATCGGCCGTCCTGAGCTCATCGGCTCGCCCAAGTTCGCCGACCGGGAGTCGCGCGTCGCCCACTTCGACGAGTTCCGCGTGATCTGGTACGAGTGGCTCGCGGAGCACACACGGGTCGAGATATTCGACGCGGCGGCGGCGGCGCGCTTCCCCGTCGCGCCGGTCTACGATGCCGCCGACATGCTCAAAGACCCGCACCTGAAAGAGCGCGGCTTCTTCCAGCGGACGGACCATCCCGAGGCCGGCGGAATCGTCGCGCCGGGGCTACCTTTCCGGCCCCACGTCCCGGCCGAGCGCGGCGGCGAGGGTGGAGAAAGACCGCCGGGCCGCGCCCCGCTCCTCGGCGAGCACACCGCGCAAGTCCTCGCCGAAGCCGGCGTAGCGTCGGACAAAGGCCTCTAGGCTTACGCCGTCGGCGCCTCCAAAACCTCGATGATCTCCGGCGCCGCATAGCGCCGGTTGCGGCGCTGCCCGGTGACTTCTCGCAGTATGCCCGCCGTGGTGAGCTTACCAATGATCTGCTGAGCGGAACGCGGCGTGACGTTCAGCAGCCTCGCGACGTGCCCCGCCGTCACCAGCGGCGCTTGAAACAGCTCGTCGATAAGCTGGAGCGGGAACCGCGGGCTTCGCAGCCTCCGGACGCGGTGGCGAAAATCCTCCCTCAGGTCGAGGAGCCGGCGCGCCCGCAAGCCTGCGTCGCGGGACTGCTCGGCCACCCCTTCGAGAAAGTAGTCCACCCACGAAGTCCACTCCGCGTTACGCGATACCGCCAGCAGCCGGTCGTAGTAGCCGCGCTGATGGGCGCTGAAGAAGGCACTCAAGTAGAGCAGCGGCTGGGACAACAGGCCTTCGTGATGTAATTGGAGCGTTATTAGCAGCCTGCCGACCCGGCCGTTGCCGTCGTTGAATGGGTGGATAGCCTCGAACTGATAGTGCATGAGCGCGATCTTGATCAGTGGGGGCAGCTCGGAGTCGTCATAGATGCTGCGCTCAAGAACGTAGAGCGCGTCCAGCATCATGGGCGGGGGAGGCGGAACGTAGCGGGCGTTCTCGATGGGCTGCCCCGGCCGCCCGATGTAGTTCTGAGTCCTCCGAAACTCTCCGGGGCGCTGGTCTTCACCGCGCACGCCGCTGAGGAGGCGCTCGTGCAATTCTCTGACGAGCCGCAGGCTTAGTGGGAGTTCCTGGGTGCGGGAGAGGCCGTACTCTAGCGCGGCGGCGTAGTTTCCCACCTCCCGAACGTCGGGCGTCTCCTCGGCGGCGCCGGCCTCGAACGTCGCCAGTTGCTGCACCGTGGCGAACTTCTCCTCGATCCGGCTCGAGAGTATCGCCTCCCTCCGCAGGTGCGGCCTGATCAAGAGATTGGCATTGGGGAGCATGGCCCCCAGCCCCGATAGCTCCCCGAGCGACCGGCTTGCCCGATCAAGCAATCGAATCGTGGCGGGAGTGAGCTCCATTGAGGTCGGCATGGGGCCGGGCACGAACGCAGAGACCCCGCCGCCAATAGGCGTGAGCCGTCCGGGACTCCGTTCAGTAAAGTCGTTAGGGTTCATCGCCCCACCCGCCCTCGACGGCGGAAGCGTCGCCGCAGGCAAGAGATGCTACTTTGAACTGAGAAGGTATCATAACCGCGTGAATTATTATACTTTGAGCTTAAAGATATATGTGTGGCTGGCGTTATGATACTCCGGTATAATAACGCTGCCATCTATTATACTTCATAAGAAAAGATATAATAGTGGAGTGCGCCCCGCCACGCGCTCAAGCCAAGCCGCGTAGGAACTCCGCCCTTGCCGCCGCGTCCGTCTCGAACATGCCGGAGACGTAGGTGGTCGTGCGGTACGCGTCGTCGGGGGCCGAGGCTTGGGGCGCCGCGCACGCGCGGCGGGCGCGGACGGCCACGGCGGCGCCGGCCGCCCCGCTCTCGTCCAGCGCCTGCCCTATCCGGCGCGTCATGGCCTCCTGCGTCTGGAGCCGCCGCGAGCACACGCCCACCAGGCGAATGAGGCTCGCGGGCGTGAGCGCGCGCTCCGCCGGCAGGTAGGCGGCGTCGACGTGTCCCCAGAACGGCAGCAAGTGGTGTTCGCAGGTCGAGCGGAAGGGCGTGCCGCGGACGACGACCATCTCGCCGTCGCTGCTCGGGGCCCACTCGATCGCGTCGTCGAGCTGCTCGTGGTAGCCCGAAAAGAGGTTGTCCCAGACCGCAATGAGGCGGTCCGGCGTCTCGGCGAGCCCTTCCCGGTCCGGATCGTCGCCGATGGTCTGGATGATCCGCCGGAGGCCGTCCCGCAGGTCGCCGTGTCGTCCGCCCTCCCAGGGGAACTCGACCCAGACGCCCGCCAGCCCCTCGCGCTCCTTGTCGATCAGGGCGGCGATGGGCTTGCCGTACCGCGCGGCGTAGCGCCTGGCGGTGTCGCCGCTATCGATGATGTCGTCGACGATCACGTCAGCCTCGTCGGCGTCGGTCACCCGCACGCCCCGCTGCCGCAGGAGCCCGGCGACGATCGCGCCGCCCCGCGGGATGCCATAGACCGTCCGCGTCCCCGAGGGCAGCAGACGGTCGAGACGTTCGTCGATATCATCCCACGATAGGCTCACCACGCCGGGCATCTTCGACTCCTCCCGCTCGCCGGACGCGGCCCTCGTTCGAACCGCGCCGCATCTCGCCATAGTTATACCCGATATGCGCTCTCCGGCACCGTCCGCTCCGAGTCCTGCCGCTGTGTACAATGGCCGCGCGGGCCTAGGGGCCGTGGAGCGGGCGAATGGACAGACCTCCACTCACGGGTTTTCGCGTCCTCGAACTGGCGGAAGGCTGGGCGGGGCCCTTCGCCGCCGAGATACTCGGCTTTCTTGGCGCGGAGGTCATTAAGGTCGAGGCGATCCAGCGCATGGACCATACCCGCGGGCCGATCGTGGCCCCGCCCGGGCTCGATAGCTACCCCGGCAAGCGGTCCCCCGAGCGCCCCTACGACGTCAACGCGGCCTTCGTCGGCGCCAACCGAAACAAGCGCAGCGCCACCATTGACCTCGGCAACCCGCGCGGCCTCGACGCCTTCTATCGTCTCGTCGAAGTCAGCGACGTGGTGCACACCAACATGGTGACCGGTGTCCCCGAGAAACTCGGCGTCGGCTACGAGCAATTGCGGAAGGTGCGCCCCGACCTGGTGTACACCAGCGTCTCCGGGTTCGGGGTCACCGGCCCCTACCGGCACCGCGTCACCATGGGCGGGGCCATGGACGGGTTCGCGGGCTACTCCTGGCTGCGTCACTACCCGGACTCGACGCCCGACACCGCCAGCTACAGCACCCATACCGATACCGTGACCGCTATAACCGCCGCCATGGCCGCCGTGATGGGGCTCTACAAGCGCGCCGGCGACGGCAAGGGTCTCTTTCTCGAAATCTCCGGCGTCGAGGCCTCAATCGCTCACCTGGGCGAGATCATCATCGACCTTGCTATGAACGGACGCTCCGCCGTTTCCGTGGGCAACGCGAAACGGGACGAGGTCCCGCACGGCGCCTACCGCTGCCGAGGCGACGATTCCTGGATAGCGGTCTCGATTGCGAGCGACGACGCTTGGGGGCGCCTCGTCGAGGCGTTGGGCCGCCCGGCGGCCCTCGCCGGCGAAAGCTGGGCGCGGAACGCGGGGCGCGCCGCCGACCGCGATGCCGTGGACGCCGCCCTCGGCGCCGCCGTCGCCGACGAGGACGGCCCGGCCCTCATGCGCCGTCTCCAGGCCGCGGGCGTCCCCGCCGGCGTCGTCCGCACGCAACGGGAGATGTTCGACGATGAGCACTTCCGCGAGCGCGGTCTCTTCCAGGACGTGGATCTCGGTCCCCACGGCGTGTGGCCGCTGCCGACCTCGCCGTGGATCTACGACGGCCAACGCATGGAGGTGCGCGAGCCGCCGCCCCCGCTGGGCAAGCACAACGACTACGCGTTCAGCGAGCTACTCGGCCTCGACCGCGCCGCCGTTGACGTCCTGCGCGCCGAGCGCGTCATCGGCGAAGAGCCCCTCACCTTCGAGCTTTAGGGGCCAAGAATCTCGAAACTCTCCACCGCGCGCTCGCAGTTGGCGGCGTAGTCGTCCCAGTCCGCCGCGGGGCCGCCGCAGGCCACCGTCCACACCACGTCCGCTTGGGCGACGAACCGCTGGAGGAACCGAACTTCTTGGGCGCCCTCGACGCCGCCCCGATGCTCGGTGCGCACCGAGGCCAAACCGGAGGCGTCTTGCTCGCCATGGCGTTCGAGTAGCGTGAACGAGACGAACGCCTCCCGCGTGCGGGCCATCGCGGCGTCGGCGAAGGCGTCGAGTCCGCCCGCGGCGGCGGGCTCCGCCGTGACCCCAACGCGTGGTTCGAGGACGCCCTCTCTCGCGGGGAAGCCCGCCGAGAAAAGGAGCAGCCCCTCGGCGAGCGGTGTGCCGCCCTCGATCGCCTGTCGCGCCGTGAACGACTTCCCCGTGGGGTCGGAGATGCGCTCGCCGCGCCAGTTCGATGGGATCACGAGGCTGAAGAGCCTCCCCGCGTCGGCTACGGTGATTGCCTCCGGCGTGGGCGGCGGTGGAGAAGCCGGGGCCACCGCGGCAGTGCCGCACGCGGCCGCCGCCAGCGCCAGCGCCGCGGGCGGCAGGCATCGGACGAAGGTCCGCGCCGCGCGCCGCCATGTTTGACAATGGGAAAGAGGCATCGGTACAATCCTAGGAAGCAACGCGCGGGCTGCGTTGCTTTCCTGGTTTCGCGTAACCGCCAATCGGACTGAGGGACCCTTCACACATGCTCAAGATTAGGCTTCGCCGTGTCGGCGCAAAGAAGGCGCCGAACTACCGTATCGTCATCGCGGACTCGGCGGCGCCGCGAGACGGGGCCTTCAAGGAAGTCATCGGATTCTACAATCCCCTTCCAGACCCGCCCGTGGTGGTGATCGATGAGGAAAAGGTCTCCTATTGGATACAACGGGGCGCCCAACCTTCCGATACCGTCGCGCGCCTCCTCAAAAAGCGTAATCTGCTCACGGCGGTGACATCCAATGAAGGAGCTGATTGAGTACATCGCGAAGACGATCGCCGACCTGCCCGATGAGGTTACCGTTACCGAGATAGAGGAAGAAGACCGCGTCGTCATCCGACTCGAGGTGGCGACCGACGATAAGGGTAAGATCATAGGCCGCCAGGGCCGCGTCGTCCAAGCCATGCGCACGCTCCTCAGGGTCGCCGCCGTCAAGCGCGGCGTCCGCGTTACGCTGGAGATTCCCTAGCCCCCGCTGCGACGGGGCCGCCGGCCCTCCCCGGCCCGAAAGATCAGGCTGTGCCGAAGGCCGCCCCATCCTCTCCCGCCCCCGTCCTCGTCGGCGTCGTCCACCGTCCGTTTGGCCAGGGCGGCGAGGTCCGCGTCGAAGTGCTGAGCGACTACCCCGAGCGCTTCGCTCCGGGCGCCGCGATCACCATCGGTGGACGCGGCCTGGTCATTGCGCGAAGCCGCCACATGAAAGGGATGCGCGTCCTCAAGTTTGAAGGGGTCGACACCCGCGAGGCGGCGGCGGCGCTCGCGAATCAGGAGATCCACGTTGCCGCCGCCGAGCTTCAGCCCTTGCCCGAAGGCGTCTACTATCACTACGACCTTGTCGGCATGGCCGTGGCGACCGTCGACGGCGCCGAGCTTGGCGAGGTTACCGAGATCGTCACGACGGGCGCCAACGACGTGCTCGTCATCGAAGGTGAACGCGGCGAGGTCCTTATGCCCCTCATCGCCGACGTCGTCAAGGGCGTCGATACCGGCGCCCGCCGCATCGTCATCGAGCCGCCGCTCGGCCTGCTCTAAGCGGGCCGGCCGTCTAGGCGAGGAGTTCCTCGACCTCGTCGAGGAGCAGCGCCTCCACCGGTTCTTTCTGACCCGCCTGCTCGATCAGCGCTCTGAAGTCCCACGAACGCATGAAATCGCGCGCTTGGTCCAGGCTGTCCCACGTGAACAGCGTCACCACCTCGTGCGGGTCGTCGGCGAGGCGGTAGACGCGCCCGCCGATGGAGCCGTTGAACTTGCGGACATCGGCGTCGCGGTGAAGCTGGGCGTTCCACTTCGAGTAATCATCGACGCGGTGGCGCACGAGTACATGCGGCAAGGCGGACCTCCCGGAGCTTCGGATTCTCGTCTCAAAGTATGCGCCTGATGGGGCGCGCCGCGCTACGCTCCCGCCCCGGAAATGACGAAGTGGGCGCCGCGCCGTACAATAGGGCGGACATGGCCGGCCATTCCAAGTGGAAGCAGATCAAGCACAAGAAGGGCGTTACCGACGCCCGCCGGGGCCAGCTTTTCACCAAGCTGACGCGTGAGATCACGGTCTCGGCCCGCGAGGGCGGCGGCGATCCGGCGGCGAACTTCCGGCTCCGCCTCGCCATTCAGAAGGCCCGCGAGGGCAACATGCCGCTCGACAACATCGAGCGCGCCATCAAGCGCGGGGCAGGCGTCGGCGGCGAGCAGGTCGACTACGAGCAGGTGAGCTACGAGGGCTACGGGCCGGGCGGCGCCGCGATCTACGTCCAAGGGCTCACCGACAACCGCCACCGCACCGTTGCCGAGGTGCGCAGCGTCTTCAACAGGATCGGCGGCAACATGGGCGAGGCCGGCTCCGTCGCCTGGCTCTTCGAGCAGAAGGGCGTCGTCTCCGCCGAGGCCCCCGAAGAGCGCCTCGAAGACCTCGCGCTGGCCGCCATCGACGCCGGCGCCGACGACGTCAAGACCGAAGGGGCGGCCATGGAAGTCTACGCACCTATCGACAAACTCGAAGCGGTGCGCGAGGGCCTCCAGTCCGAGAATGCCGTCATCCTCTCCGCCGAGCTTGAAATGGTCGCCAAAACGTCGATCCCCATCGACACCGGTGCCGCTAAGCAGGCTCTCCGCCTCATCGACAGCCTCGAAGACCTCGACGACGTCCAGAAGGTCTACACCAACGCCGACTTTCCCGACGAGGTCTTCGCCGGTATGGACGACTAGGCGGTGCTCGTCCTCGGCGTCGACCCCGGCACCATCATCACCGGCTACGGCCTCGTCGAGTGCGGCGACGGCGAGACGGTTCTCATCGAGTGCGGCGCGGTCCGCGCCCCGGCCAAAAATCCCATCGAGCGCCGTCTGTGGCTGGTCCACACCGGCATGCGGGCCATCATCCAACGGGCGCGCCCCGACGTTATCGCGATCGAGGAGCCGTTCGTCGTCCGCGCGCCGCGCCGTGCCGCGCTCGCCGTCGGCGAGGCGCGGGCCGCCGTGATGATCGCGGCGGCGGAAGCCGGCGCCCCCATATTCCAGTATCCGCCCGCCAAGGTGAAACAGGCTGTCGCCGGCTACGGCGGAGGCGATAAGGAGCAGGTGCGGCGCATGGTCGAGATGATCACCGGGGCCGACCTCTCGGAGCACCCGCTCGACGTCTCCGACGCGATCGCCGTCGCGCTCTGCCACAGTCAGGAGGCCACGCTGCTCGCGATGGCGGCCGCGCCGCCCCCGGAGACAGCGAGATGATCGCGTCGCTCCGCGGCGTCCTCGAGTCTAGCGGCGCCGACTACGCCGTCATCTCGGCGGGGGGCGTCGGCTACCGTGTATTCGCTCCCACGCGGACCCTCGACGCGCTGGGCACCGTGGGCGCCGAGGTCTTCGTGCACACCCAGCTCGTGGTGCGCGAGGACGAGATGACACTCTACGGCTTCGCCGCCGCCGCCGACCTGCGCCTCTTTAACCTGCTCACCAACGTAAGCGGCGTCGGCCCGCGTCACGCGGTGCGTCTGCTCTCCATCCGGGAGGCCGACGACATCGCCGCCGCCATCGCCCATGAAGACGCCGCCACGCTCGCCGAGGCCCCCGGCGTCGGCAAGAGGACGGCTGCGCGCATCATCCTAGAGCTCAAGCCGGTCTTGGAAAAAGAATGGGCGGCGATGCCCGCCCCGGGAGCAGCGGCCGGCGGCGAGGCCATCGAGGCGCTCTCCGCCCTGGGCTACAGTCGGGCCGAGGCCCAGGCCGCGCTCGCCGCCGTCGACGACCTGCAGTCGCTCTCGCTGGAAGAACAGGTGTCGAGCGCCCTCCAGCGCATCGGCGGCGGCTAGGCCGCAGAGGAGGCCGAATTGAGCACGATTCAGCGACCGCTCCCCCGTCCCTTCGCCATGCCCTGGGGGAAGGGCAAGATCACCGAGGAAGCCGCCATCGCGCGCGATCACTGGGAGCCGACGTTCCAGCTCATGGACTATGACGACGGCGGCCAGGCGGTACGGTTCTGCTTCTACACGGGCGGGCGCTTCAACCGGAGCCCGCTCATCCTCGGCGAGGACGACGTCGCCGACATGCGGGCGGCATTGGACGGAGCCCCCGCCATCCGGGAACTCCTGCGCCGCCTGGTCTGCTGACCCAACACGCTAGGGGCTATTCGAGGAAGTCCTTGAGCTTCTTGCTGCGGCTGGGGTGGCGCAGCTTGCGGAGGGCCTTCGCCTCGATCTGCCGGATGCGCTCGCGGGTGACCGCGAACTCGCGGCCTACCTCTTCGAGCGTGCGGCTTCGCCCGTCCTCGAGCCCGAACCGGAGCTGGAGCACGCGCCGCTCACGATCGTTGAGCGTGTCGAGGACGCGCTCAACCTGCTCCTTGAGCAACTGGTGCGACGCGGCGTCGGCGGGGGCGAGGGCGCTGCGGTCCTCGATGAAGTCGCCCAGGTGGCTGTCTTCCTCCTCGCCGATGGGGGTTTCGAGGGAGACCGGCTCCTGGGAGATCTTGATGATCTCGCGCACCTTCTCCGGCGGGATCTCCATGCCCTGGCTGATTTCCTCGGACGTGGGCTCGCGGCCATACTCTTGCACCAGCCGCCGGCTCACGCGGAGCAGCTTGTTGATCGTCTCGACCATGTGCACCGGGATGCGGATGGTGCGGGCCTGGTCGGCGATGGCCCGCGTGATGGCCTGGCGAATCCACCAGGTGGCGTAGGTGGAGAACTTGTAGCCCTTGCGGTATTCGAACTTCTCGACGGCGCGAATCAGCCCGATGTTGCCTTCCTGGATCAGGTCGAGCAGCGACATGCCCCGCCCGATGTACTTCTTGGCGACGCTGACGACGAGACGCAGGTTCGCTTCGGTGAGATGGCGCTGCGCACGGGCGCCGTCGTCGCCGTAGCGGCGGAATTCCTTGCGGAAGACGAGTTGGTGGTTGCGGAGCTCGTCGCGCAAGCCCTCGTCGGCGAGCCGCTCGGGGAGCGAGATGATCGGGATCTCCTCGCCGACGATGCGTACCGCCTCCCGCGGCAGGATGCGCGCGTGGACGGCGAGCTCGACGAGTGCGTCGCGAACGTTCTGCGGGGTGATGTCCCGTGGGGACGCTTCGCGTGGACGGCGGGAAAGCTCCGAGACGGCGGTGGCGACCCTTCCCTCCGGATCTCCTTCGAGTTTGGCGGTGACCTCCGCCAGCACCTCGGGGTCGGGCTCTCCGGGCAGCTTCGCCGCCATGCCGAGATCCTCGTGGCAGAAGACGCCGAGCGCGGGGTTCTTCGGCGTGTCGAGGGCCGCGGCGAACTCGGTGAGCACCTTCTGCCCGTGAGCGAGGCGTTCGAGCATCATCATGACGATCTCGTGCGCCTCTGCCTTGCGCCCCTCGCGTTCCTCGAAATAGTCCGCCATGCGCTTGATGTGGCGCCCCGCCTCCATCTTGCGCGCGAGGACGCGTTCATCCTGGGCGGTGAGCAGATTGACGCGCCCGATCTCGCGCAAGTACATGCGCACCGGGTCGTCCAGCATTTCGCTGTCCTCGTACGGAACGGTCGCCGTCTGCTCGCCGTCGCCGTCGCCGGGAAGGCGGTCCTGGCCCGCGGCGACGGCCAAGCGCCGCAGCACCGCGGGCAGCTCGGCCTGCCAGTCGTCCGAGTCGCCGCCCTTCTCCCGCCGGGCGATGGTGATGCCGCTCTCGGCGAGCGCCTCGGAGAGGGCGCTCTTGCTATTGCTTTCGTCGCGGTCGGCGATGCCTAGAATCTGGTCGCCGCCGCGTTTTTTTCTTTCCAGGACTTCCTCCTCTGGGCGGCTACGCCGGACGGCGGCCGCGCTGGTCTATCGACTTAAGGCGTGCGTTGAGATCTTGGGTGCGGGCCGAGAGCGCCTGGATGTCCAACTCCGGCATTTCCGGCCCGTACTGTGATTGGACCGCCTCCAACTCCGTCAATACCAACCTGCGTTCGAGCCTCCGCACGCACTCTTCGAGTCCCTCCTCGCGCTCCCGGGAGGGCGCAAGCTGGACGTCGTAGCGCCGAATGCGCTCGAACTCCTCCTGAAGCGCCTCGTCGAAGTAGTCCCGCAGACTCTCCGTCGGGATGCCCCTCGAAGCCGTTCCGAATATTTCGCGGGTGTAACCCTTGAAAAAGTGCTCTGGCGCAAGACCTCGGGCGGACTCCCACAACTCCGGAAATTGGAGCAGCGATGCGAGGCAATACTCCTCGATCGTCTCCTCCCCTGCTTCCTTAAAGGGGTCGTAACGCCGCCGGGGCGGACTTTTTTGAGCGCGACGCCCCCCGCGGGAAGTCAACCCCTCGCCAATGGCGAGGCGTATTACATTTTCCTCCACGCGCAGCATCTGCGCAAGGCGGGCGACCCGCGCGCTCTGTTCGTAGACGTTCGGCGCGTTCCGCACCAGGGGCGCGAGGCGCTGGGTTACCGCCTGCTTGCCCGTCGCCGTCGAAGCGTCGAACCGAGCCGCCACGGCCTCGAACACGTAGTCGATCACGGGCCGCGCGCCGACCACGAGTTGCTCCCATAGCTCCGGCGACTCGCGAACGATGTCATCGGGGTCCTTGCCGCGGGGCAGGTCCATGACCCGAAGCTCGGGCTGGCCGCGCTCCTCCACGTCCGTCAGTTGCGGCCCTGCCGCCCGCGGACGGCGGGGCCTATCGAGGATGCGCCACGAGCCTTCGAGGCTTCGCAATGTGGCCTCGTCGCCGGCGGCGTCGGCGTCGAGGGCGAGGACGAACCGCCCCGCCAGCCTCGTCAGCGCCGCGACCTGGTCTTCAGTCAGCGCAGTCCCCATTGAGGCGACGACGTTGCTGAAGCCATGCTGGTGGGCCGCGATCACGTCCATGTAGCCCTCGACGATCACTGCCTGGCCCTGCTCGCGTATCGCGTCGCGGGCGCGGTTGATCGCGTAGAGGACGGCGCGCTTCTCGAAGATTTCCGTCTGGGGCGTGTTGAGATATTTGGGCGTCGAGTCGTCAAGCGCCCGCGCGCCGAACCCGATGTAGTCGGAGCGCTCGTCCTGGATTGGGATGATCAGCCGGCCCCGGAACATCGCCCCAATCGAGCCGTCGTCGCGCTTGCGGAACAGGCCCGCGGCCAGCCAGAGGCGCTCGTCGCGGCCCGCCTCCCGCAGCCGGCGCTCAAGGTCCTCGCTCGACGGGGGCATGAAACCGAGCCGGAAGTCCTCGATGGCGGCCTGGTCCAAGCCTCGCCGCCCCAGGTACTCGCGGGCGGGCCCGGCGGCGGGATGTCGGAGCAGCGCGTCGTGGAAGTAGATGGCGGCGTCGCGGTTGATCTCCTTCAGCGCCTTCGACCGCTCCTGGCGGCCCCGCGCCGCGCCCGGCGCCTGGAGCTCGACGCCGGCGCGCGCGGCGAGCGTCCGCAGGGCTTCGCCGAACTCGACGCTGTCGCGGCGCATGACAAACGTGAAGACGTCCCCGCCGGTGGAGCAAGCCCCAAAGCAGTGCCACGTCTGCCGTTCGGGGGTGACGATGAACGACGGGGTGCGCTCGTTGTGAAAGGGGCAGGGAGCGGTGAAGTTGCGCCCCGCCTTCTTCAGGGCGACCGTCTCGCCGATGAACTCGACGATGTCGATCCGCCGCTTGATTTCTTCAGCCGACGCCATGCCTCACTCGATTCAACGCCCTCGGTTCGCCGCGAGGGGCGGGCCTACGCAGGCACGGCGGGGAAGGAGACCCGCACGCCCTCTTCCTGGAAGCCTCTCGTAATCGAGGGGCTGATCGCCTCGGCCACGCGCAGCGCGTAGCTGTCTGTCATTCCCGATACGTAGTCGAGGGCCATGCGCTCCGGCGCGTCGTCGCGCCGGCGGTACTCCTCGGGGATGCGGTCGGGGAACCGCGAGAAGTAGCCGTAGAGGAGCCGAATGATCTCGCGCGCCCGCTCCGCCTGCGCCGTGGCGCTTGCCGGTTCGTAGACCCGCTCGAAGAGGAAGTCGCGCATCCGGTTCGCCGCGCGGCTCATCCCGGCGCTCATGCGGATGATCGGCGTCGCGCCGCCGGTGGGTCCCGTCTCGCCGGAGGCGTCCCACGACGCCTCGACGATGTCTGCCGCCATGCGCTGTGCCCAGGCCGCGCGATCCGGGCCAAGCCCCTCGACGACCTCCGCGGGAATATCGCCGTCGGCGATGGCCTTCGCTCGCACGGCGTCGTCGGTGTCATGGTTTATATAAGCCAAGGCGTCCGCGATCTTCGCCGTCTGCCCCTCCAGCGTATCGAGGTCCGGATTCGCCTGACCCTCGATGCCCGACCTTCCTTTGGAGTGCCGCAGGATGCCCTGCCGCACCTCCCAGGTCAGGTTGAGCCCCCGCCCCTCGTTCTCCAGCATTTCTACGACACGGACGCTCTGGCGGTTGTGGCGGAAGCCGCCGGGGTGCGCCTCCGCCAGCGTCGACTCGCCCAGGTGCCCGAAGGGCGCGTGCCCCAAGTCGTGGCCCATGCAGACTGCCTCGGTCAGGTCTTCGTTCAGACGCAGCGGGCGCGCCACGGCTCGGGCCAGCAGCGAGACCTCCATCGTGTGCGTTAAGCGCGTGAGGTAGTGGTCTCCCGTGGGCGCCATGAAGACCTGGGTCTTGTGCATCAGGCGCCGGAACGTCTTGGTGCGCACGATGCGCTCGCGGTCGACCTGGTACGGCGCTGCAGCGGCTCGCTCGTTCCCCGGCTCGGCGGCCTCGCGGCCCCGCGACCGTGACGGCAGCGCGGCGTAGGGAGAGAGCATCCCCGCGGCCTCGGACGCGCGTCGTCTCAGGGATGCGGCGATGACGGATGCGGGGTCGGCGTCCATAAGGAAGGTTGACAATAATAGCACCCGCCCGGTGGCCCGAACAAGGACGGCATGCGGGGTCTTGCCTCCGCTCCCGCGGGGTGAGGGCTGAGGCTAGTGAACCGCCCGCGCTGCTATCGTGCGGCCGGTGCGGGCGCTCCGAGCTTCGCGGCGATGGCCTCGAACTGGGCGCGGACGACGGCGTCGATGATCGCCGGAGGGGCGTCCGGCTCGCGGAAGGCCGCATTCAGAGGAACCGAGCCGAGGAAGGGGGCGTCGATATCGCCGGCGAGGCGCTCGCCTCCGCCTTCGCCGAAGATGGCGCCCGACATCGTCTCGACGACGCCTAGGACGGGCAGATTGAGCTTGCGGATCATGTTGATCGAGCGCCGCGCGTCGAGTACGGCAAGCTCCTGCGGCGTGGTGACCACCACGAAGCCGTCGAGCTGGAGCGTTTGCATCACGGTGAGCGCGGCGTCCGACGTGCCCGGCGGCATGTCGACGATCAGGTAGTCCATCTCGCCCCAGTCGGTCATCTCGACGAACTGGGTCAGCGCGTTGTGGATCATCGGGCCGCGGAAGATGATCGCCTCGTCCTCTTTCTCCTGGAACGAGCCCATCGAGATGACCTGCACCCCGTGCATCATCGCCGGGATAATCTTGCCGTCGATCATCTTGGGCTGGGCCGCGGTCTTGAGCAGCTTGATGATGTTGGGGCAATCGATGTCGGCGTCGAACAGGCCGACCTTGGCGCCCTGGGCGGCGAGGGTGACCGCCAAGTTCGCCGCCACCGTGCTCTTCCCCACGCCGCCCTTGCCGCTGTAGACGGCGATCTTGTTCCGTATCTTGCCGAGGCGGTCGCCGATCCGCTTCTTCTGCGCCCACTGGCGCTTCATCGCCTCAATCTTGGCCGCGGCCTCTGGGCCGCCGCCCGGTCCGTGGACGTGCGCTGGTTGGGCCATGCCGGTGACTCCTAGTCGATCCCGAGCTCTTCGCGCACCGCTTCCGAAATCTTCTCCGGCGACCACGGCGGGTCGAACGTCATCTCGACGTTCGCGTCCTCCACGTCGTCGAGGTCGAGGATCCGTTCACGGACGTTGTTCGCGATGTAGGCGCCCATGCCGCAGCCGGGGAACGTGAGGGTCATCAGCACGTCCACGTTGCTGCCGTCGACGGTCACGTTGTACACCAGCCCCAAGTCCACGATGTTGTACGGGATCTCGGGGTCGTACACGTCTTTCAGCGCTTCCAGTACCTGCTCTTTGGATGGCATGTCGCGCTCCTGACTTCTATTGGTTCGTCAAGATTCTACACAGTGTGCGCCCGAAACACCAATCGCCGGTCCGGCGTGCATCACCAGTTGGTCGGCTTGTTTATGGTGCCAACGGCGTCCGTCAGTGTGTCGGGGAGCTGGCTCCGCCTAAGATGGCTCTTCCGGAGGCGCTTTACGTAGGTCGCAGCGTTGGACAGGTCCCTGGGACTCATGTTCCTTGGATCGGGGTTGACCAAGGTGACGCGAAGTCCCAGATGGTCCCGCACGTACCGCATTGCACCGGAGAAATCCGCGTC
Organism: Dehalococcoidia bacterium; assembly: GCA_965261455.1. Taxonomy (GTDB): domain Bacteria; phylum Chloroflexota; class Dehalococcoidia; order SHYB01; family SHYB01; genus DAOUKH01. Next base: position 2,889,072 of record OZ253453.1, read on the forward strand.
ATTGGAAACGAGCACCGCCTGCTCGTACTCGCGGTTGAAGCCATCAACCAGTAAGCGCGTAGCCAGGTTGACGTCCGACCCCTTCTCTTCCGAATCCCTGACGAGCACGTGGGTCGGAAGTCCCGGTATCGGCTTGGCCAGTGGACGGACATTGGTTCTGTTTCGGAAAGCCCCGTAGTAGGCGCCGAAGCCCGACAGAGTTGCAAGGGCTCTCAGGTATGCCTGTTGCCGCTGAGGTTGTGTGGGGTCTTCGGGCCGCGCGTTGATTCGAGCGGTGAAATAGCAGACCTGGTGAATCGTGTCATGAGGAAAGAGATTCTCGGCAAGCTTGCGCAGGTCGAGCCATCTGAAAGGGGTGTCCCTGAGAGCGCGATAGTATAGGTTGAAGCCATCGACGTAGATGTTGGTGATCAATGGCCCCCTCGGAGAAAGACAGAGACCGCCGCGAGGGCGGTCTCGACCCTACCGCCGAAGCGATAAGGGTAGTGTCCCAAAAGTAGCCACGGGGCGGCCACTTGTCAATCAGCGCGTGTCAATTCTGGGGGAAGGCTCCAAGCGCCTCTTGCCTAATGCGTGACCGTCAGGGGTCCTAATCCGGCGCTATGCTATACTCGGCTTCAGTAGAATAGGGTCTCAGACCTTGGCGCGAGGGGCCGAAGATGCACACCTTTCGGGTGGCGCTCGCCCAGATCAACACCACCGTCGGCGATCTCGACGGCAACGCCGCCAAGGCCGTCGAGTCTATCGAGCAGGCGAAGGCGGTCGGCGCCGATCTCGTCGCTTTCCCCGAGCTCACCACGACCGGCTATCCCCCGGAAGACCTGCTCTTCAAGCAGCAGTTCCTCCGAGCCAACCTCGCCGCCCTCGACCGTATCGTCGAGGCGACGCGCGGGATCACCGCGGTCATCGGCTTCGTCGACGCCGACGAGGACATCTACAACGCCGCCGCCATCGCCCACGACGGCGTGGTGGCCGGCGTCTACCGCAAGATGTACCTGCCCAACTACAGCGTCTTCGACGAGGAGCGTTACTTCCGTGCCGGCAATGAGGCGCCCGTCTACGTTATCGGCGGGCGGGAAGGCGGCGCGCGGGTCGGCGTGAACGTCTGCGAGGACATCTGGCGCCCCGTCGGCCCCACCGTCCTGCAGGCCGAGGCCGGCGCCCAGGTGATCGTGAATATCAACGGCTCTCCGTTCAACGCCGGCAAGGCGGAGTACCGCGACAAGCTCCTCGCCACCCGCGCCACCGACCAGGGCGTCTTCGTCTGCTACGTCAATCTCGTCGGCGGCCAGGACGAGCTGGTCTTCGATGGCGGCAGCATGGTCTTCGACCCCTCGGGCAAGCTGCTCGCCCGGGCCGAGCGCTTCGACGAAGCCCTCCTCCTCGCCGACCTCGACATCGACCTCGTACTGCGCAACCGGCTCCACAACCCGCTCCCCCGCAAGCAGCGGGCTACGCGGGTCCTCCCCGGCGTCGAAACACCCCGCGTCGAGGTCTCCTCGCGTGAAGACCGACAAGGGGCAGACGGTGGCCTGCGGCGCGAGCCAATCGAGGCCACCGTCGCCGCGCCGCTCTCCGAACCGGAGGAGGTCTACCGCGCACTGGTGGTGGGCACCCGCGACTACGTGATCAAGAACGGTTTCGAACGTGTGCTCGTCGGTCTCTCCGGCGGCGTGGACTCGGCGCTCGTCGCCGCCGTCGCCGCCGACGCGCTCGGCGGCGGCAAGGTCGTCGGCGTCGCCATGCCGTCGCGCTACAACGCGTCGGAGAGCGAAGAGGACGCCCGCGCGCTCGCCCAGAACCTCGGTATCGACTACCACGTCATCTCCATCGAGCCGGTCTTCGAAGCGATGCTCTCGACGCTGGGCGGCATGTTCGAGGGAACGCAGCCGAACGTTGCCGAGGAGAACGTCCAGGCCCGCATCCGGGGCAACATCCTCATGGCGATCTCGAACAAGTTCGGCTGGCTCGTACTCACCACCGGCAACAAGAGCGAGATGTCCATGGGCTACGCCACGCTCTACGGCGACATGGCGGGCGGCTTCGCCGTAATCAAGGACGTGCCCAAGGTGCTGGTCTACGACCTCTGCCGGCACCGGAACAAGGCCGCGGGCAAGGACCTCATACCGGCGCGCATCCTGGAAAAGCCGCCGTCCGCCGAGCTCCGCCCCGATCAGAAGGACGAGGACTCGCTGCCCCCCTACGAGCTGCTCGACCCCATCCTCGAAGCCTACGTGGAGAAGGACCGCACCTTCGACGACCTCATTGGCATGGGGCTCGACGCCGAGACGGTGAAGCAGGTAATCCGCGGCGTCGACCGCAACGAATATAAGCGCCGCCAGGCCCCACCCGGCGTCAAGATCACCAGCCGCGCCTTCGGCCGCGACCGGCGGCTGCCCATCGTCAACAAGTTCAAGCCCTTCTAGCGCATGGGCGCCCAGGTGGACACGCTCCCCGACTACCTGCGGCCGGGGCTCGACGTCGTCTTCGTCGGGATCAATCCGGGGTTAACCTCGGCCAAGGCGGGGCACTACTTCTTCAACCCGCGCAACCGCTTCTGGACCGCCTTCAACGCCGCCGGACTCGCTCCCGAGCCGCTGGGGCCGGAGACCGACGCGCGCGCCCTCGACTACGGCGTCGGCTTCACCGACGTCGTCAAGCGGCCCACCCGCCAGATGTCGGAGCTCCGCGCCGCCGACTACCGGCTCGGCGCGCCGCTGCTCCGCGAAAAGCTCCTCGCGTGTCAGCCGCTCGTGATCTGCTTCAACGGCCTCACCGGCTACAAGCACTACGCCCGCTACACCGGCGGCCCCGCCGACGCCGGAATCGGCCTCCATTCCACCCGCATCGGAACCTCCCGCGTCTACGTGCTCCCCTCCACGAGCCCCGCCAACGCCGCGGTAGGCCTCGACCGGATCGTCGAGGCGATGCGGGAGGTCAAGGCGCTCGCCACGAGCGAGCGGGCGGCGCGGGAGCAAGCGGCGCCATGAGCGGGGTGCGGACCTTCATCGCCGTCGAGCTCGATGGCCCGATTCGGGAGGCCCTCGCCGCGCTCCAGGAGCGTATTCGCCGCGAGCTCGGCCCGCCGATGCGCTGGGTGAAACCGGAAGGCATGCACCTCACTCTCAAGTTCCTCGGCCAGACGCCGGAAGACCTGCTCTCGTCGATCGCGGACGCTCTCGCTGCCGCCGCCCGAAGGAGCCGTCCCTTTGCTATCGAGCTCGGTGAGTCTGGCGGTTTCCCCAACCCGCACCGTCCCCGCGTCCTCTGGGCCGCCGTGCGCGGCGACCTCGACGCGCTGGCGGACCTCCGGCAGAACGTCGAGGAGATGGTCGCGCCCCTCGGCTTTCCCACCGAGCAACGCGCCTTCCGCCCCCACCTTACGCTGGGGCGGGCCGCAGGCGAGGTCCGCATCGCTCCCGAGCGCTGGGCCGCGGCGGGGATCGAAAGCCCCGCCGTCCGCCAGACGGTGCGCCAAGTCGTGCTTATGAAGAGCGAGCTCGGCCCCGGCGGCGCGCGCTACTCGCGCCTCCACGCCGCCGACCTTATTTCCTAGCCCGGCTCCCCCCTTGACCTTGCTCGCAACCCCGCTATACTCCCACATCGCGCGAATCACCAAAGCGCGAAAGGTGGGAGGTGGCGTTCGTCATGGAGTTCCCAAAGTGTCAGAAGTGCGACTTGGGCGATCTGGTGCCGCTCTCCGATTTCGGGAGCCAAGGAGCGGCGATTCACTATAAGGCCTGGGTGTGTACCAACCCCGACTGTGGGTACAACCTGAAGATCAGGAACGGCGACGTGTACCTCAACGAGCCAATTAGCAACGGCATGGCCCACGCGGGGAGGTTCCGCTAGCCGCGAGGCCCGCCGCGAAATCGTCCGCGCTCGACAAGAACGCCCCCGGCCGGGGGCGTTCTTCTTTTTCCTCGCCTGGGGGCCATTGTGGGGGCGGGGGGGGACGCGCTCGCGTCGATCCGAGTAGTCGCACCCAGGAGAAACGGCGAGGACCGCAACGTGTGCAAGTCAATCTCCGTGAGATAAGTGTCGGGATAGTCCCAATAGAAGCCAGCCCACATCAGGGCATCGTAGTCGCAAGAGTCGAGGCCCTCATCACAGCCAGGAGGATGATCGAGCCCGAAGGCATGGCCGAGCTCATGGGCGAGTCCGCCTATCCAGCCAAAGGTGCCGCGTGGTGGAGCCCCGCACTGACTGTGGGTTTCCGGGCTGATCAATCCGTCCAGGTCGCTCCTATGTAGGATTGTGACTCCCGCGCCCCCTCTGCCGAGCTCCGACAGTTCGCAGGTAAAGGAGACGTCGGGATAGATCACCCACACGTATTGGCTTGAATAGTGCTCGACCGGAGCGCAGTGTTGAAGTCCACGAAGCACCCTGCCCCATCCATCCGCGCCTTCATAGTGGGCCGCCGGGTTCTTGAGAACGCAAATCTGAGGGGTTGGTCCTTCGATAGCAAACGTACGGCCTTCAAGCTGTTCCGCATACCAGACTTGAGCCCCGTGAATGGCGGCCTCGATTGCCGCCGCGTAGGGCGCATGGAACTCGCGGTCGGCGGGCACGGCATACACAATTCGCACCGCTGGAGTCGGCAACGGGGTAGCCGTTGGAGTCGGCAACGGGGTAGCCGCTGGAGTCGGCAACGGGGTAGCCGTTGGAGTCGGCAACGGGGTAGCCGCTGGAGTCGGCAACGGGGTAGCCGTTGGAGTCGGCAACGGGGTAGCCGTTGGAGTCGGCAGCGGGGTAGCCGTTGGAGTCGGCAACGGGGTAGCGCCCACATCGCCCGCCGACGGACTCTGACATCCACTCAATAGGACTAAAACAGCAGTGGCAGCTAAGCCCGCGAATCGCATCGGGGGAGGCCGAAGGCGCGGCATCATGGCCAGGGAGTTTTTACTAAACCGTCCCGCTAGTCAAGGCCCGCGTACTCTAGCCATTGCTCCAAGGTGCGCACCGGGCCAAGCCCGTACACGTCCAGATCGAAGCCGGCCGGATCGTCCAGCGGCAAGGGCTCGCCGGTAAGCGGCGCCTGGACGCGGCGGCGCGAAAGCGCGTCTCGCTCGCCCCATTCTGGACGCTCCCACGGCCGGCCCGGCGGCCGCTCCACTCCGGGGATCATCTGTATCCAGGGTACGCGCGCTTGCCATAGCGTCCGGCCATGCGTCCATAGCCGCGCCGCTAGGGCGGGCTCTTCGCCGGCGAATGAGGATGTGCGGGTCGGCCGGTGCATCCTCGCACCAGGCCCGCCCGAATATGCCGTCGCGCGAGGCTCCCTTCGCAAGAAGGCGAGGGGCCGCCGAGCGCCGCCGTCAGGTTTGACTTTACGTTAAATTGGTTCTAAACTTTGTTTAAGTAAGTGAAGCGTTTGACCCGGCCTCGGGTTGGCGCGGCGGCGCGGGAGGGCTCCATGAAGGATCAGCTTCGCGACTATCTTGAATTTCTCACTGCAGAGAAGGGATTCTCCCAAAATACCCGCCAGGCTTACCAGAACGACTTGTCCCAACTCTGCCAGTTCACCGAGCCCAAGGTCGGTTTCGCCGGCTGGCCCAGCGTCACCCCCGCCCTGCTCTCCGACTACGTCGTCAGCCTCCGCGACCGCGGTTATGCCTCCACCACCATCGCCCGCAAGATCGCCGCGCTCAAGTCCTTCTTTAGCTTCTTGGTCGATGAGGGCGTCGTGAAAGAAGACCCCTCCGAGCAGCTCTCCTCTCCCAAAATCGGTCGTCCTCTTCCCAAGGTGCTCTCCCGGCAGGAGGTCGACCTGATCCTCGCCCAGCCCCGCCGCCGTGGGTGGGCCGCCGAGACCGTCCGCGACGAAGCGCTCCTCCAACTGCTCTACGCGACCGGCATGCGGGTCACCGAGCTCGTGTCGCTGAACGTCGAGAACGTCAACATCGAGGGGCGCATGGTGCGGTGCATGGGTAAGGGGGCGAAGGAGCGTATCCTGCCCATTCATCGGGAGGCCCTCAAGAGCCTCACCACCTATCTGGAAAGCGGACGCGTCCGGCTCGCCCGCTCGATCGACGATCGAGCCCTCTTCCTCAACCGCCGCGGCCAGCGCCTCACCCGTCAGGGCTTCTGGCTCATCCTCAAGAACTACGCCGAGCGCGCCGGCATCAAAGCCCACATCACACCGCACGTCTTGCGTCACAGCTTCGCCACGCATATGCTGCGCGGCGGCGCCCCCTTGAGGAACGTCCAGGAGTTGCTCGGCCATGCCAACATCTCCACGACGCAGGTCTACACCCACCTCACCTCCGACCACGTGCGCGAGGAATACGCCAAGGCCCACCCCCGCGCCAGCTAGCGCCGCGCCATTCCAGCCTGGGGCCGGGCCGTGAACGCGGCCCCCCGCCGCGGGACCATCGCCGTCGGCAGCGACGAGCGCACCACCCTCACCGACGGCGTTGTCGCCGCGCTTGAACGCCGCGGGCTGAACGTCGATCTCTTTGGGGCGTTGGGTGCGTCCAGCCCGCAATGGCCCGACGTCGCGGCCGAGGTCGGCGCCCGCGTCGCCCGGGGCGACGCCGATCAGGGCCTCCTCTTCTGCTGGACGGGCACCGGCGTCTCCATCGCCGCCAACAAAGTCTCCGGCATCCGCGCCGCCCTTTGCGCCGACGCCGAGACGGCCCGCGGCGCCCGCCGCTGGAACGACGCCAACGTGCTCTGCATGAGCCTGCGCCTCACCGCCCCCACCGTCGCCGAAGAGATCATCGACGCCTGGCTCGCCGCGGAAATCGACGAAAGCGAGCGTGCCAATATCGATAAGGTCAAAGCCATCGACGCGGGCGGTGGTGGCTAATACGCGCGATTTAACATAATATAATCGACGAAAGACGCCGTATGAGACGCATTTCAGGACGTAATCAGCGCGCAACCGCTGTTTTCGTGCGCTTGTAGCTTACGGGCCTGTGTGCTACAAGAACTCATAGACCAGAGGCGGACTGATGCGAGACAAGCTGGCGGCGGCGTAAGCTGGCCGACGGGAGGAGGGTCCCATGCCGGTAGTCACGATCGCGGGACGTCAAGGTAGCCCCATCAAGAAGATCGGTCTCGAAGTCGCCCGGTCCCTCGGCGCCGACTACGTAGACAACCAGATCATCGCCCAAGCGGCGCGGCGCAGTGGCGCCCCGATTCAGGAGATCGCCCAGAAAGACGAACGCGCGATCAAGGGCCGCGAGCGCTTGGCGCAGTTCTTCCAGAACTTCCTCGAAAAGTCGGCGGCGGCGGGCTCCGCCGGCGACCCCTTCCTCGGCCCCACCGGCATCGAGGTTCTCATGTCGCGGACCATGGCCGAAGCCGCCGAGCCCTCCCACAACCAGCGAGAGCGCCTCAACGACGAGCGCTACGTCGAGGCGATCACCTCCGTGATCGAGGACGAGGCGCGGACCGGCAATGTGGTCATGATCGGACGGGGCAGCAACGTCATTCTCCACGACCTGCCGAACTCGCTGCACGTCTACGTCGTCGCCAGCCTCGAATCGCGCGTCGCCGCGATCATGCAGCGCGAGCGCCTCTCCGAAGCCGACGCCCACAAATACGTGCAGGACTTCGAAGAGAGCCGAGTCAAGTGGTACAAGAAGTTCTTCAAGGTCGATACCGAAGAGCCCGACTTGTACCATCTCTTCCTCAACGCCGACCGCCTCGGCATCGCCCACACCGCCCGCATCGTGGTCGACTCTGCCGAGGAGGTCCAGCGCCAGCTTGTCGAGGCCTAGCCTCTCGCTTGCCGCCCCGGAGGCGCGATCCCTATAATTGAGCTTCGGGGGTACATTCCATGCCGAGAAAATCGAAACGCGTAGCTGCCAGACAGGCGGCGCTCTCCAAGAAGAAGAAGACATCCAGGACGTCCGTCTACCGCGCGCCCGAGGGGTCGCCAATGACGCCCCCCGCCGGACAGACCGCCGCGCCCAGGCCTGCCGCCGCCCCCGCCTCCGCCGAGGACCTCCCCGAGTTCTCGGCGCCCCAGGCGGAAGCTCCCGCCTCCGTGCCCCAGCCGGCGGCTCGTGCCGCCCCTGCGCCGGCCCGGCGCGCCGCCGCTCTCCGTATGCCCTATCTCCGGTCCGACCTCACCCTGACGGTAAAGGCTGGAACGGTGCTCGTGGCGGCGCTCATCGTGCTTGCTTTCGTCCTCTAGCCGCGCGCCTGCGTCCTCGCCCCGCCTGCGGCTGGTAGGATAGGACGCAGGTCGCTATGGATTCCCAACGCGCCGTTCAGCTTCTCGCCGCCGTTCCCGTCAAGCCCGGCGTTTACCTCATGAAGGACGCCGGTGGCGGTGTCCTCTACGTCGGCAAGGCCGCCAGCCTGCGCAGCCGGCTGCGCTCCTATTTCGCCTCGAACGCCGACGCCTCCTTCGCCCTCACCATCAAGCTCGGCGAAATGATGCCCCGCGTCGAGGACTTCGAGTACATCGTCACCGACTCCGAAGCCGAGGCCCTGCTCCTCGAAAACAACCTCATCAAGCGCCACCAGCCGCGCTTCAACGTCCGCCTCAAGGACGATAAGAACTACCCCTACATCAAGATCGACCTCAACGACGACTTTCCCCGCCTCGACATCACACGGCGAGTGGTCAACGACGGCGCCCGCTACTTCGGCCCCTTCGCCAGCGCGAGTTCGATGCGGAAGACGATGGCGCTCCTCAAGCGCCTTTTCCCCTACCGCTCCTGCACCAAGAAGATCACCGGCGACGATCCCCGTCCCTGCCTCGAATACCACATCAAGCGCTGCGTCGCCCCATGCGTCGGTTACGCATCGCACGGGGAGTACCGCGAGGTTATCGACCAAGTCATGCTCTTCCTGGAAGGGAAGCACGACGACGTGCTCCGCGCTCTCAACCGCCAGATGCATGACGCCGCCGAGGGACTGAAGTTCGAGCGCGCCGCCTCCCTGCGCGATCAGCTGCGGGCCATCGAGAAGGTCTCCCAGGAGCAGAAGGCGGTGACCGTCGGCGCCAAGGATCAGGACGTCATCGCCGTGGCCCAGAGCGACGACGAGGCGTGGGTCGAGGTCTTCTTTATCCGCGAAGGCAAGCTCACCGGCCGCGACCACTTCATCTTGGTCGGCGCGCGCGGCGAGTCGCCCGCGACGATCGTCGGCGAGTTCGCCAATCAGTACTACCCCACCGCCGCCCACGTGCCCGGCGAGGTACTCGTCGAGCACGACCCGCCGGAGCGCGAGGCGCTGATCGAGGCGCTGGAATCGCGCCGGGGCCGCCGCGTCCGGCTCCACAAGCCGCTGCGCGGCGACAAGCGGCGCCTCGTCGAGCTCGTCGCCAGCAACGCCCGCGAGGGGCTCGATCACCGCCGCGCCCGCTGGCTCGCCGACACCGAGAAGGTCTCCGCCGCCCTCGACGAGCTCGAAGAGGCTCTGAGCCTTCCCGCGCCGCCGCGCCGCATCGAGACCTACGACATCTCCAACATCCAGGGGGCCAACGCCGTGGGCAGCATGGCGGTGTTTGAGGACGGCCGCCCCAGCCCATCCCGCTACCGGCGCTTCAAGATCAAGACCGTCAAGGGCTCCGACGACTACGCCATGATGCGCGAGATGCTGCGCCGCCGCTTCGCGCGCGCCGGAAAACGCCGCGCCGCCTCGAACGGCGGCGAGGAGGCGGAGGCCGCGCCCGACCCTAAGGGCTGGGGCGTCATGCCCGAGCTCGTCCTCATCGACGGGGGGCGGGGGCACCTCAACGCCGCCTTGGAGGTCCTGCTGGAGTCGGGGCTCGGCGGCGTGCCCCTCGCGAGCATCGCCAAGAAAGAGGAACTGGTGCACATCCCCGAGATGGCCGAACCCGTCGCGCTGCCCCGCAACTCCCAGGCGCTCTATCTCGTCCAGCGCATGCGCGACGAGGCCCACCGCTTCGCCATCACCTACCACCGCAACCTGCGCTCGAAGAAAAGCGTCCGCTCGGCGATGGACGACGTGCGCGGAATCGGCCCCCGCCGGAAGAAGGCCCTCCTGCGGCGCTTCGGCTCTGTCCAGGCAGTCCGCGACGCCACGCTGGAGGAGATCGCCGCCGTCCCCGGCATGACCCGCCGCCTCGCCGAGCGTGTCAAGCTCGACCTATGAGAAGGAGTCCACTATGCAAGCCAGACGTGTCGTAACCGTGAACGGCGAGGATGGCCAGTCCCGCGTCATGCTCGACGAGCCGACCGCGGCCCACTTCGACTTCGGGCCGCTCGTAATCAGCGAGGTGTGGGAGGAGCCTGGGCCCAAACCCGACCTCACCCGCCCCGATCAGCTTGACTCCGCCGGCAGCGCCCTCGTGCCTCCCAAGGGCGGCTCCGTCTGCCGCCTCGTCACCTTCGCCCCCCACGGCTACGAGCGCATCACCCCCGAAGTCCAGGCCGACATGGCGCGGCGCTTCGACCGCACCGGCGGGGAGTACGACCCCGACCGCGCCGGCTTCCACACCACCAACACCATCGACTACGGCATTGTCGTCTCGGGGGAGATCGACATGGTGCTCGACGACGGCGCCGTCCACCTGCGGGCCGGCGACTGCGTCGTGCAGCGCGGCACGGGCCACGCCTGGCACAACAACGGCGATGTTCCCTGCACCATGGCCTTCATCCTCATCAGCGCCGAGACCGCGTAGCGGGACCGGAAGCCGAGACGCCACGATGTGCGGCCGCTTCACCCTCACCGCCGACCTCGACGAGGTGCAGCAGCGCTTCGACTTCCCCGAGCGCGACCTCGTCGTCTCGCGCCGGTACAACATCGCCCCCACCGACGCCGTCGTCGCGGTGCGCCGGCGCGCCTCGGACGGAGGCGCCCGCAACCACGGCGAGGTCATGCGCTGGGGGCTCGTCCCCTACTGGTCCAAGACGGGGCCCAAAGGCCCGCCCGCGATCAACGCCCGCGACGACAAGATCGAGACGTCGCGGATGTTTGCCACGGCCTTCGAGCGCCGCCGCTGCCTAATACCCGCCGACGGTTTCTACGAATGGCGCAAGACCGGGAGTGGGAAGAACGCCTTGAAAGTACCGCTGAGGTTCACCCTCAAGGGCGGCGGTCTCTTTGCCTTCGCCGGCGTCTGGGAGTCGTGGCGTGGGCCGGAGGGCGAGCGCGTTCAGTCCTGCGCCGTCATCACGACCGCGCCCAACGAGCTGATGGCCCCCGTCCACGACCGCATGCCGGTCATTCTGCCCGAAGAGGCCGAGGACGCCTGGCTCGATCCCGCGCCGCGCGACGTCGCCGCCCTGCGCGCGCTCTTGAAGCCAATCCCGGCCCATTCCATGGAATGCTACGTCGTCTCCCCCACTGTCAACTACGTGAAGAACGACGGCCCGTCCTGCATCGCACCCGCCGAGCCGCCGCCCCGGCAGTCGGCGCCTGCTCTAGCTAGCGCCCGCCGGCCTTCCTCTCTGGGGGAGACGGTGGGTGTGGCGCGGCGTCTCGTCACTGTCGCCGGGGCCGTTGGGGGCGGCGACGGGCGCACGGGGGGTAAGGGGGTAACCTTTTACCGATCACGGGGCTGGGGGGCGGCGGATGGGGAGCATGGCCGCGCCGCGAGGCGCTCATGCGGGCTCGACTAAAGGTTATGGTAGCGAGCGATCTTCCCATACGTCACGTTGCAGCTCCGGCATGTCCGGGGTCTCATCCGCGGCCTCGGCCGCCCGATTCAAGGCCGGCTTCGGCCTCGCTTGAAACTCCTCGCGCTTGGGAGGAGCGCAGGAGTTCCCGGAGGGAGGGCGCCGCTCCGCGCCACGGGCGCGGCTCTTCCCTCTGAGCGTGCGCCGGTGGCTGAGAACGCCTAAGACATGCAAGGACATAGTAGGGGGCGGCGGTGCGGATGGGGAAGGGGCGGATGTCACGGGGGGGGGCCTTCGGGCGCCCGCGCACCTAGCGGCGCGCGCCCTCTCTCAGTCTCCCCCAGAGGCACAAACGGGCAAGGTGGTACCAGCGTCTGGCCGAAAAACAAGGCCACAGGGCGCACGCAGGGCCCAACGCGTGGCGCGGCCCGCGTCGTCCGTGACGCCGAACGCCTCCGGCGCGGCAAAGGCTGGCTCGATGCCTAGCTCGTAGGCTGTTTCGGCAGCGCGGGTGGCTCTTCCTGCGGACGACCTACCGCCCGCTCTGCAAGTAAAGGTCCGCCTCGGCTAGCCCCAGGAGCGCGGGCGGAGCGGCGGGCACTCGACTGGGTAGCCGATAAGGGCGAAGAGATGCATCTTCGCCCGCCAGAGGCGCGTCTGCTCTAGCCTCGCCTCCGATGGCCACTCGCTCGTCGGATTTCCTCGCGCCCCGCTATGCATGCCGAAATCGTACCACGCCGTCCACGCCCGGCACGAGCCCGTGGGAGCTTGCCGGGCCGGCGGGGAAAATGGTAAGAGAAAAGTAGTGCCTGGTATCACCCGCCGGGCACCACATTCGGCCTCCGCTTGCCGTTTTCGAGGACGGGCACGGAAAGACCGTCAGCGTTCACCCGTATCGTAATCATCTTCGTCCTGCTTGTCGGCCTCGCGGCCTGGGCAGCGAACAATCTCTAGTAGGGGGCCCCGATGGACGTACTCCGCCGACTCCTCTCCGGCCCGGCCTTCAAGACCGCCGTGCTGGGGGGCATATGGGTCTCCACCTTACAGACGGTGGTGCTTGGCATCCATATCGCCTCACGGTATGAGGGCGATGCCGACGCCGGCCACTACGATGTCTTCATTTACGTATACGCCGAGATGGGGCCGCTCCTGCCCATGATCATAGCCTCAAGCGCCGTTTTGACGTTCATCGTCGTGAGGATACTCATGGACCGGAAGGGCGACCTGTTGTCGCCGGAATCCCTGAAGGAAACGACGCCGATCAAGACGTAGTGCGAGACCCTCGAACGCTCCTGCTTGTCATCCTCGTGGCCCTCCTTATTGCGGTCATCGTGACCCTGGACTTGTCCCTCTTCATTGTCCTGGTCGTGGTTGTCCTGCTCCTCGCGCATATGGGTTGGGTGAGGCGCATAAGCCGACAGACCGAGCAAACCGAGGACTAGCGGCCCCGCCGAGAGGAGGCTAAGACCCTGCGCCCAGCAGCCTACCCACGGCATCCTCCACCGCCTTCCCCTCCGCCGACTCGCGGAGCCACTTGCGCAGCTCGCGGCGGGCGATGGTGACGGCGTCCGGCGCTAGTGGCGTCTCAAGTCCAAGTCAAGGCGCGAGCGCAACGCATCGAGGTCCTTCGTCTCGCACTCCCACACGACAAGCACCTGCCAGCCGAGTTCGGAAAGGTCGCGGACGTGACGCTGGTGGCGCGCCTTGTTGCTGTCGATCTTGTTCTTCCAGTACGCAGCATTGGTGCTCGGCAGTCGATCCCCGCGGGCACAGGGGTGCCCGTGCCAGAAGCACCCATGGACGAATAATGCGACCCGTCGCGCCGGGAACACGAGGTCGGGGCAGCCGGGTAGGGAGCGCCGGTGAAGTCTGAACCGGTAACCTAAGCGGTGGACCAACGAACGAACGCGGCGCTCCGGCGTGGTGTCCTTCCCCCGAACACGGCTCATGATCCAACTTCGCTTCGCCTGGTCAACCGTATCCATGCGGTTCAGAGCCCCGTTAACTCTCCTCCATCCGCTGCTCTGCCAAATGCTCCAACCTCCGGGCTTGCGTGTGCAATACCTTCCTAAGCCCCGGACTCACTTGACGCTCGCTTATCACCTGCGCCAACTTAGCAATCACGCTTGCCCGGCGGGCGATTCTCACATCGGCATGACGGCGCAATTCGTAAAGATCGCCGGGCACTATGCGTTCCCTCACCGACAGAGGAAGTGAAACGACTGGAGCTTCCGCTATCTGGCCCTCGTTGAGCACGGCCCCAAACGTCGATCGTTTGAGCACTTTTTGGAACACCGTGTACTCAGCGGCATTAAGAATTTGTTTGACTTCGGGATCACTTAGTTGCCGCCCTTCGAGGTTCCAGTATGGCCACATTTCAATGTCTGCGACTTCGAATGGATCGAGGACATTCATCGCCACCGCGTCCGTGCGCTGATTGGTCAAGTGGCGGCGGATCCTGACCCTGAGCTTCTCCGCAGTCTGCCCCACGTAGATTGGCTCGCCGTCATAGTCGTAGAAGGCATAGACTCCGAAGTTCGCGGCGCCGACCCGCCGACCCTCATCGTCCGTGACATTGAGAGCACGGCTGAGCTCCTTGCGGATCGCGCGAACATCGTGCGGCGGGTCTGGCATCTCACATCACCGTTGCGCTAACTCGCCACGGAGAAGTGGCGCAAGGTAGCACTTCGCGAGCCATTGCACGGCCGGCACGCAGACGGCGTCGCCGAGTCCAAAGAGCGCCTGGCTCACTGTGACGCCGTCAACGCGGAATTCGTCCGCTCCTTGGAGCCTGGCGTACTCCCTCGGGGTCATCCAACGCACGCGCACGTTTCCCCTGCCGGCACGGACCAGCGCCTGTTTACTGGATCCGCCCCGCACCGCACGTAGACAGCCACTGATCTCATCGCGCCGCAGCTCCCACACCGGTCTACCGGCACGTGTCCGGCGATAGGCGGCGGTCCAGGTTACACGTTCCCCCTCCCGTAGGCGTTGGAGGCGCTCGGCCTGTAACGGAGAGAGGGACGAGAGGAATCGCTCTAACCGTTCTTCGTCCCACCACGTTGGGCGGGAGTATGGTGCCGACCCGACAACATCATCGAGCCTCGCCGTCGTCGCTGTAGGCAACGTCAAGGGAAGGGCGCGCAGCCGAAGGGCGGGATGCTCGCGGGCGACACGGCCAATCCAGGCGGGGCGCACCGCGGAGGGCCACCAATCGTCGGGGCTGTCGATGGCCTCTCGGCTGCCGACCATGAAGAGGCGAGGCCGACTCTGGGGAGTAAACGTCTTGGCATTGATCACCATGAGGTCGCACCAGTAGCCGAGACTGTTGAGCCGCGCTATCGCAGCGGTCAAATCCCGACCGCCCCGCGAAGTTCCGAAGCCAGGCACGTTTTCAATGAGGACGGCGGGAGGTCTGCGCAGCCCCATTTCTTCAAGAACCCGCGCAAACTCCCAGAACATACCGGACTGCTCACCGCTCAGCCCTCGTCGACCACCAGCTAGCGAGAGATCGGTGCAAGGAAAGGAAGCCGTCGCCAATTCGACATCGGGGACGTGGCGGCCGGACAAGGCGCGGATATCGCCGAGTACAAAGTCGGTTGAGTCGAAGTTCGCGGCGTACATCGCGCGCTTAACGGGATCGACATCGTGGGCGAAGACGACAGAAAAGCCGGCTCGCTCAAGCGCGAGCCGCACAAGCCCGATCCCGGCGAAAAACTCCGCGATCCGCGGCACGCCCGCGTTACGGGGCGCCGCCGCAACCCTAGGAAAGGCCAATGCTCCTGTCATGGGGCCTGACTCCCGGCCCATTGTTGGGCCTGCCGCACTACCATATCAGGTTGAACAAGACCGAAATGTCACACACCATGGCGACCCGCCTTCAGTCCTCCGAGAGGGAGGTTTAGGATGCTGACGCGGGACGTGTGGGCTTCGATGGCCATAGACACCGGCGCGCTCCGGCCTCTTCTCTCCTCGGGAGAAGATTGAGATGAGGGGCCCCGCGCCAACCGCGACGCGCTCCCGTAGGGGCGGTTCCCGGCGGGCGGTGCGCGAAACTGCGCAAAACGTGGTGAGGACGTGCCCGGGGATGGTGCAGCGGTGCACGTCTCCCGGTCAAACCGTGGGAAATCGTTGCCATTTCGGGGACAAAGCCGCGCCTTGCGAGCGTTCTCGTCCCGCCAGGCGCTCAAAAGCGCTCACCAACGCTCACGAGCGCTCACGTCCAAACCTGGTGGGCGCTCACGACGCTCATGACGCTCACGTCCCGCACACCTGGAAGGCCGCTCACAACTTCCACGAACTTCCACGACTTCCGCGAGGGCGGCGCCGTCCACCTGCTGTGCCCCAACGCCGGCGTCGAGGCCATGGCCGGCCAGGCGGAGAGCTCCCGCCCCGCTCTACAGGCGCGCCAGCACCTGGTTGGCGAAGGCGTCGAGGCGGCGCAGGTGGTCGTCGGGGGTCTCCCAGGCGAAGTTGACGCCGAGGTTGGTGAAGCCGGCCTCGGCGTAGCGGTGGACCTGCTCGCGCACCGCCTCCGGCGTCTCCTGCGGACTCGGCGCCGCGGGGCGCTCCGCCGCCTGCTTGCCGGTGACGTGCGCTCGGGCCACTAGCGACGTGGGGTCGGGCTCGCCGAAAAAGACCTCGTAGGCGAAGTCGAGGGCTTCCCCGTCGCGGCCCCGCGCCGTCGTCGCCGCCTTGATGCGGGCCACGTCGTCCGCCAGCCCCGGCAGTTCCCCGACCATCGGGATCCAGCCGTCGCCGAACTCCGCCACGCGGCGCTCCGCCGCCGGCCCGCTGCCCCCGATCCATAGCGGGACGTGGGGCTGCTGATAGCACTTCGGCTCGAACGCGATGTCCCCGAAGCGGGCGTACTTGCCCTCGTACGACGGCGCGTCGCTGGTCCACAGCTCGCGCATCGCCGCCAGGTAGTCGTCGGTCACCGCGCCCCGCTCGGCGTGCGATAGCCCGAGGACGCGGAACTCGCCGCGCATCCAGCCGGCCCCCGTCCCCACGATCAGCCGGCCCTTGGACACCTGGTCCAGCGTCGCGATCAGCTTCGCCGTCTGCACCGGCGGACGGTACGGGATCACCATGACGCTGAACACGATCTTGATCCGCTCCGTCAGTGTCGCCAGGTGCGCGCCGAGCACGAAGTTGTCGTACCAGACGGTGCTCACCGAGGGCGCGCCGGGCCGCACCGGCATGATGATGTGCTCGGGCAGCCGGACGCCCCAGAACCCAAGTTCCTCCGCCGCCTTTACCGACCGCGCCAGCGGCTCGATGCCGCCCCAGCGGTCGTAGGGGAAGACGGGCATGGTGAAGTTGACGGCCTTGGCTTGGGGCATGGCTCCTCCGCCGTAACCACCCGCGCGTAGAGGCGGACGGGCCTGATGAAGCGGACCGGGCTAGGCGCGCTCGGCCATCGCCTGTTTGATGAAGTCGGCGATCGCGTGGGTGGTGCTGCCGGGGCCAAAGATGCCGTGGACGCCCATCTCGCGCAGGCGCTCGTAGTCGTCCTCGGGGATGATTCCCCCCGCCACGATCAGCGCGTCGTCCTTGCCCTGCGCCTTCAGCCCACCGACGATCAGCGGGAACAGCTCGAGGTGCGCGCCGGACAGGATGCTCAGCCCGACGACGTCCACGTCTTCCTGGATTGCCGCCTCGACGATCATCTCCGGAGTCTGGCGGATGCCGGTGTAGATGACCTCCATGCCGGCGTCGCGCAGGGCGCGGGCGATCACCTTGGCGCCGCGGTCGTGGCCGTCGAGGCCCGGCTTCGCCACCAGCACGCGAATCGTATCCTTTGGCGCGCTCACCATCGTGTCACCTCCGGCGTCCGCCGCCGCGGACTAGTCGCCCTCGACCGGCGTGCAAAGCTCGGTCAGCAGGCCCCTCGTGGCCTTGGGGTGCAGGAAGCCGACCATGCCGGCGAGCCCGGGCCGCGAGGTCTTGTCGATGAGCCGGACGCCCTTGCTGTCGAGGTCGGCGAGCTCTGCGTCCACGTCATGCACTTCGAAGCACACGTGGTGCAGCGCCTCGCCCCGCCGCTCCAGGAATTTCGCCACCCCGCCCTCGGGGTCGGTCGGCTCGATGAGCTCGATCTCCGCGTCCCCCACGGGAATCAGCGTCGCCTTCACCTGCTGCGACTCCACGTAGACGACGTCGGTGCGGGGCAGCCCCAGCACGTCGGCGTAGTCGCCGAGCGCCTCGTCGATGTTGTGGACCGCCAGGGCGATGTGATGCAGCTTCTTCAAGTTCATAGTGCGGCCGGCCTTTGCTCCTACTGATGCGGGCGGCGCTATTGTACGACACCCCGGCGAAGCCTGTCTCGAAGCGCTGCCGCTAGCCGCCGCCCTCAGGTTTCGGGTACCCTCGTGCGAGCGTGGAAAAGGCAGGCGACGGTTGAATCAGGCCCCCGGCGCGCAGCGCCGCGTCAGCATGTGGGCGGTCTACCTCATCGTGGGGGCGGGCGTCTACGTCACCGCGGCCGACTTCGGCCTCACCAATATCGCCGTTCCCACCATCGCCAACCACTTCGACGCCGACCTGCCGTCCATCCAGTGGGTCGTCATCGTGCACGTCCTCGCCTCGGCGGCCTTCCTGCTCCCCGCGGGGGCGGTGGGCGACGCGCTGGGCAGGAAGCGCCTCTTCGTAGCCGGGTTCGTCTTCTTCGCCGTCGGCGCTCTCCTTTGCGCTGCCTCCGGGAGCCTGCCTCAGCTGCTCGTGGCGCGCGGCCTCCAGGGCGTGGGCAGCGGTGTGATCACCGGGGTCGGCTGGGCATCACTCGTCAACGCCGCGCCGCCGGAACAACGCGGCCGCACCCTGGGATTCCTCACCGGCACGGTGGCCGTGGGCATGGTGTCGGGGCCGGTCTTCGGCGGCCTGCTCGTCGACGCCTTCGGCTGGCGCAGCGTCTTCCTTTTCACCGCCGCGATCGCCGTGGTCGGCACCGTGTTTGTTCAGCTACGGCTCCAAAAGGACACGCCCGACGGCGCGCCCGGTGTGCGACGCCTCGATTGGCTGGGAATGATTTTCGCCGCCGGAGCCATCGTCGGCGCGATACTCATGCTGACCTCGGGGCCCAGGACGGGCTGGGGCTCCCCCATGGTGATCGTGCCCGGCACGGCTGCCGGGTGCGCCTTCGCCGCCCTGGTGCTCGTCGAGCTTCGGCATCCCTCGCCCATGATCGACCTGCGCCTCTTTCGCAACCGGGCCTTTTCCATGGGCAGCCTGGGGATGTTCCTCACCTTCATTACCCTGGCGATCACGCCCGTTATGCTGCCCTTCTACCTGCAGGGCGTCCTCGGCTACTCGCCGCGCGCCACCGGCCTCATCCTGGCCCCGCAAATGATGATGCTCGGCCTCTTCGGCCTCGTCGGCGGACGCATCGCCGACCGGATAGGATCGCGCTGGCCCGCCGCCGCGGGCGCCTCGTTGATGCTGGCGTCCTACCTCATCTTCACGCGGTTGGATCCCGAGACGTCCCTCGTGCTCCTCATCATTCCGCTCATGCTGCAGGGGATGGGCAACGGACTCTTGGGCCCCGCCAACAACAGCGGCATCGTCAGTTCGGTCGGGGCCGCGCGGATGGGCGTGGCCACCAGCTTCGCCAACCTGGCGCGGGCCACCGGCCTGAACGTAGGCATCGCCATCGCGACCATCGTCGTGACCCTCGGCATCACGAGCATGGGGGTCGAGCCCGACATCGGCGTCTTCCGCGAGGAGGGCGCCGTCCCCGACCCGCGCCTCGTCGACGGCTTCGTCGCAGGCCTGAGCAACGTCTACCTCGTCGCCGCCGGTATCATTGCCGCGGCCGGGCTCGCCATCGTCACCGGCATGCCCGGCCGACGCTCCGGTCGGGGTGCGGCGGCGCAGCAGGCGGCACCCGCGACGGCGGCGGCAGTGCCGCACCGCCCCGGCGGGACAGACACAAGGAGGTAATGATGAGCCACGACATGACCGACCGCATCGCCCGGTTCGACGACCTGCGCGCCAACCGCCAGGCCTTCGTGGATAGCAAGCTCCCCGGCCACGAGCGGGAGAACTTCCGTATCATCGGCAAGGGCGTCACCGAAGACCCCGCCGACCGCCCCGCCATCGCCGCGCCGCACGACTTCAACGTCGGCAGTATCCGAGCCAAGCCGGGCCACGGCGCGGCCCTCCACAGCCACGAGACCGTCGAGGTCTTCATTCCCTTCTCCGGTCAATGGGAGATCTACTGGGGCGAGGACGGCGCCGAAAGCGTGACGCTGGGGCCGCTCGACACCTTCTCCGTGCCGCCCGGCGTGATGCGCGGTTTCCGCAACGTAGGCGTCGACGAGGCCGTCCTCCTCACCGTGGTCGGCGGGGCCGACCCCGGCAAGGTCACCTGGTCGCCGGAGGTTCTCGCCACTGCCGCGGAGAGCGGGGTAAGCCGCGACGAGGCGGGCAACCTGCGCAAGGACTGACGTCTAGGCGGAGGGCGTCCTGATCGGCCGGCTCGTGGCCCAGCCGCCCATGTAGCCCCAAGCCTGAATGCAGGCGCAGAACGTGGCTTGGAGCCCGCCCGCCACGGTGATGAGCAGGTGCTCCGGCTTACGCAGCACCGAGAGCGTCGCGGCCTCGTCAACGTCGTCGGGGCTGCCGGACCAGACGTCCTCAGGCGCCCCGGCGTCCCACTGTATGCGGCTGCGGTCCAGCATGCGCTTCAGCGGTACCCGTGCCTGCTCGTGAACGTGCTCGCCGATGGCCCGCTTCGACCAGCCGGCGTCGTGCAGGCCCTTCGCCACAAGAGGGTTGAGGACGAAAAGCACTTCGCCTCCGCGGCGGATCGTGTGCCAGCAGACCTGGACCTGGTCGACCATGTCCAACAGGGACTCGTCGGCGTTCCTGGCCCCGCCGTACTGAACGGGGCTGTCGCAGCCGAGCAAGGTGACGCCGCTGGGGCTATCGCCGCCGAAGTCCCCGTGGAGCGGTCCCCAGGGCGCGTCGGGCGACTCGCCGATGCAATAGATGTACTTCCCTGGTGACCCCAGGACGGACTTGTCCCCGGTCTCGGGGTAGCCGCCGCCGAGGACCATCATGACGAGGCGCAGCGCCCGTCCAATGGTGGCGTTGGAGCGAAAGCCGGGCCCGAACGCGCTGGTGCCGAAATTGATGTCGAGGTCCTTCACGACAGGGCCGCTGATTATCACGAGCGGCCCCGCGGGATGCGTCGTCGCTTGCAGCCCGTTCAGGTTGAAACGCGCGTCGAGGGCCGCTTCCACGACGGCCAGGACCACCGGGAAGTAGTCGGGCCGGCAGCCCGCCATCACGGCGTTGGCGGCGACGGTCTCGACGGTGGCCAGCCCCATTCGAGGCGGCACGGGCCCAAGGACTTCCTGCGGGTCGCGCCCGCAGCGCTCGACCATGCGCTCGATGAGGTCCGGCGTGGGCGGAATCACGGGCAGGCCGTCGGTCCAGCCTTTGCGGTAGAACTCCTCGATCGTGTCGATGCAGGAGTCCCAGCTATCGGACGTGGTGAAGGTGACCGCCGCTTCGCCGAGTTCAGCCATGGTTGCTAGAGGCTGGCCGCGGCCGTCGCGGGTTGGCCCGCTTTCGGGGCCAACGTCCCTTCGGTCAGCCATTGGACCACGCCGGGATAGGCCTCTTCGCCCTTGGCCCGGTTTACCTCGGGGACGCCGATATAGCCGGGGAGGATGACGGGCTCGAACTCCTCACAGCCGAAGTGGCGGCGCTTCATGAACGCCAACTGCCGAAACACGTCGAGGATGACGACGGCGGCGGGGATGCCATCGGTCTCGAAGGTGATCCCGTCGTGCATACAGCACGACGTGCAGGAGCCTCAGGCCCCCACCCCGATGACCATGAAGTCGACCTGCGACTTCAGCTCCTCGTACATGTCCTGGGGTACCCGCGCCGATAGATTGGGCTTGCGCATCAGGATGACCCGCCCGACTCCGTTCCGCTCCTGCAAGAGCTCGCCGATGCGCTCGAGTACGATGTGGCTCGCGGAGACACCGTCGTCAAGCAAGCCAACGGTTTTCCCCTCGAAGGACTCAACCCGTTTCGCCAAGGAAGTCGGCTCGCGCCAAACATGCCCCGACGGGTCGACGACGACGATCTCTCGCTTTAGCGTCTGCACCATAGCGGCGACCTCCGTACCTGGCGTGGCCCAGTCCCGCAGCGGTAGGGGCCCACTGCCGCCCAAGTCTACCGCATCGGCGGTGAAGGTGCCGCCGGCGGTCTCATCGCTATGTACGCCGCCGCCGCAGCCGACGGCGTAACCCGCGACGAAAGGGGCAATTTGCAAAGAGCCTGAGGGCTAGCCCGCCGGACGGGGCGTCATGCCAGCATCAGGCGTTCGCCCTTCGGCTCCGGGATGGGGTCGCCGAACTCCCGCGCCGTTTCAAGCCACAGGTCCACGGCCTGGTTGATATGCTGCAACGCCGCCTCTTGGGTGTCGCCGTGGGCCGCGCATCCTGCCAGCTCGGGCGCTTCGGCCACAAAAGCGCCGTCTTCATTGCTCCAATAGATGATGATCTCGTACTTGTGCATCATGTTCACCCTTCAAGCCGGTGTCTCAAGATGACGTGCCGGACCTGTCGGACCTGGTACTCATCGTTGCTAGAAGTCATGGCTATTCCGAGCCGCTGCCCCCTACGTCCCCCGACGCCGCACGTGCTCCGGCCCCAGGGCGGTGACGCTGGCGCACCCCAGGAGCGCCAGGGCGCGGCGGAGCTCGGCGCGCAGGAGTTCGAGGGCGCGGTCGACTCCCTGCTCGCCGCCGGCGCCGATGCCGTAGAGGTAGGCGCGCCCGATGGCGCAGGCGCGCGCGCCGAGGGCCAGCGCCTTCGCCACGTCCGTGCCGCGCCGGACGCCGCCGTCGAGGATGACCTCGGCGCGCCCCGCCACCGCTTCGACGACCGCCGGCAGCGCGTCGAGCGAGGCGGGTGAATGGTCGAGCTGCCGCCCGCCGTGGTTCGACACCACGATCCCGCGCGCGCCCAGCGACGCAGCCCGGGCCGCGTCCTCAGGGTCGAGCACGCCCTTCACCGCGAACGCCCCGTTCCACTCCCCGATCATCCATTCGAGGTCGCGCCACGTGACCGAGGGGTCGAACTGCGTATTGATGTACGTCCACAGCGCGGTGAGGTCGCCGCGGCCCGCGTCGCCCTTGCCCGCCACGTTGGCGAACCCGATGCGCGGCTTGGTGAGGAAGTTCCACCACCAAGACGGATGCAGCGCGGCGTCGAGCGCCGACCCCAAGGTGAGCGCCGGCGGGATCGTCATGCCGTTGCGCAGATCGCGCTCCCGCTGGCCCAACACGGGCATGTCCACGGTGAGCATCAGCGCGTCGTAGCCCGCGGCGCGGCACCGGTCGAAGAACTCGCGGACGAGTCCGCGGTCCTTCCACACGTAAATTTGGAACCAGCGCGGGCCGTCCGACGCCGCGGCGAGGTCCTCGATCGACACCGTGCTCAACGAGGAGAGGGTGTAGACCACGCCGGCCCGGTGGGCGGCCCGCGCCGCGGCGGTCTCGCCGTCGTGATGGAAGAGCCGCGTCATGCCCGTCGGCGCGAGCATGACCGGCATCGAGACCGGCGTGCCCAAGACGGTGGTGGAGAGATCGACCGACGACACGTCCCTGAGCACGCGGGGGAGCAACTCGTAGTCCTCGAACGCCGCCTCGTTGCGCCGCGCGGTGACCTCGTCCTCGGCGGCGCCGTCGGCGTAGTCGAACACGGCGCGGGGCAGGCGGCGCTTGGCGAGCCGGCGCAGGTCGGCGATGGAGTGGCTTCGCGCCAGCCGCCGCGCCGTGGAAAAGGGAAGCAGCATCGCCGTCGCGCCCCGCCCTTCTCGATCAGCGCCGGATCGGCTTCGTGACCGACTTGGGCGACCCGAACGACGGCATATAGGTCGAGTGAAGGCCGCCGTCGCCGCCGGCCACGGCGATCATCCAATGCTCCGGCGTGGGAACCATGGGATAGAGGCCGTCCACGATCAGGTCGGGGCGGGTATCGCGACGACTCCGCGCCACCGACGAGATCCGTTCGCCGGGCAGGCGGGTGTGCTCGTGGAAGTAGCGCTTGACGTCGTCCTTCGACCAGCCCCCCACCGCCAGAGCGCGGGCGTGGCCGGGGTTTAGGAGGAACAGCGGCTCGCCGGTGAACAGCGAAAACTGCGTGATCGCCGGCGCGGTCATCGTCGCCGCGAAGGCGGCCATCCCATCCTCGGCGATCGTGCGGTCGCCGTAGGTGCAGTTCAGCGTCGCATTGGGGGCGATCACGGTGACGCAGCTCTCTTCGGCGGCGAACCCGCGCTCGACGTGCAGCGGCGCCCAGGGGCTGGCCTCCTCGTTCTCGCCGAAGCACAGCGTGAACTTGCCGGGGAAGCCCTGCGTGGCCTTGTCGATCTCGCCCGGCGCGGCGCCCCCGATGTTAAGAAGGACGAGGCGGACGGCCCGCCCTATCGAGGCGTTCGCCCGGTTCCCCGGCCCCAGGCAGCTTGCGCCGCTGTTGATGCCGATCTCGTTACGGATGGGGCCGTTCACGATCACCCCCACGCCCACGGGGTTGGTGGTGGTCTGGATGCTGTAGAGCAGGAACTCTTCCTCCGTCATCGCCTCGACGGCAGCGGCGACCACCGGCATATACTCGGGAAGGCAGCCCGCCATCACCGCGTTCACCGCCACCTTCTCGACGGTGGCCTCGGCCACCGCGGGGTGTACCGTGCCCAGCGACTCGTCCGCTGCCCGCCCCGACGCGGCTACCATCGCCGCCACCCGCTCCTCCGTCGGCGGCGTGATGGGCAGCCCGTCGGTCATGCCTTGGGCGTAGAAGTACTCTTGGGCTTCGTCGTAGCCGTCCGCGGAGACCCGAGCGGAGGTGAGAGGTACGCCGTCCATGCCGTCTATCCTTCGCCCGCGTCGTCGGCGGAGGCCGGTACGGTTACGACGCCCCGGTTAGGGACCAGCAGCGCGGCGACCGTGTCGTCCAACGCGCGGTAGGCGATCTCGCGGACCTTCTCTTCTTCGAGGGTGTCGTAGGGCGACGGGACGATGACTTGGGGAAGGGCCGGCATGCCCCGCCCCTTCGCCGAGGCCGCCGCCAGCCCCTGAAAGACCTTCGTGCTCAAGGTGACCGTCGGGATGCCCTGCTTCTCGATCTCGATGCTGTCGTGGATACACCACGCAGTGCAGGAGCCTCAGTTGCCCAGTCCGATGACGACCGCGTCCGCCTTCGCGGTGAGGTCCTCCATCTCTTCGGCGGTGAGGGGGATACCGGGCTCGGTGAGCTTGGTGACGACGCCCCCAATCTCATACCGCTCGTACAGCAGCTCCTCGAACTGCTCCAACGTTACGTTAAACGACCACCACTGATTATTGATGACGCCGATGGTCTTCCCGCGAAGGTTCGTCAGGCGGGGCGCGGGGGGCGCGCCGCCCGTGCGGGGCTCAGGCGTCGGCAGCAGAAGCGACAAGGGCTGCTCGTTGGGCATCTCGTCCTCCTTCGGGACCGTTGCTTGGGGCTAGTATCCGCCCTGCGCCTCGAAGATGCGCCGCGGGTTCTCCACCGTCATCTCCACGACCTGCGCCTCCGTTACGCCGAGGTCGAGCAGGAGCGGAAGCACCTCGCGGCGCACGAGGCCGTAGTTGACCTGCCACGGACGGTCGGGGTCCGGCGCGGCCAACGCCATGTAGCAGCTCGAGTCGTGGGAAAGGACCATCCGGTTGGTGTGGCCGCGCTCGCACAGCTTCGCCACCACCGCCGCGCGCCGCTCCGTCGAGAGCCCAAGCCCGAACCGGTCCATGCCGATGTAGCTCCCGCGCTTCACGATGGCCTCGACGTACTCCAGGTCTTCGCTGTCGCCGGTGTGCCCAATCACCACACGGCTGAGATCGACGCCGGCCCGCTCGAAGACGTTCTGCTGCGCGAGGCCGCTGGCGTTGCGGACGAAGGTATGCGTCGAGATTGGGACACCCGTCTTCCGGTGCGCGATCGCCGCCGCCTTCAGGATCTGCGCGTTCGGCCCGTCCACGACGGGCTCGGAGGCGACCTTAATCGCCCCCGCCTTGACCCCCGTGTCGCCGATCCCCTCCTCGATGTCGTGAATGAAGAGATCGGCCATCTCTGCGGGGCTCATCCCGGAGATGGAGCGCGGCGCGTCGAGCCAGAGACCCGTGGCCACGATCATGTTCAGGTCGACGTGGTCGGCGACCTCCTTGAGCCGCGCGATGTCGCGCCCCAAGTCGATGGTGGTGAGGTCGAGGATCGTATCGACCCCGTTCGCCTTCGCCTCGTTGAGCGCGGTGATGGCATTCTGGATCTCGGCGTCGCGGTCCCAGAGGTGCGGCCAGTTGTCGAGCACGCCCGCCGAGTGCACGAACACGTGCTCGTGCATCAGCGTGAAGCCGAGGTCGGCCGTGGGCTTCGGCCCGCGCATCGTGTTAACGGTGGGGTTGTCGGCCATGATTGCGGTCTCCTACCAGAGCTGGTCGGTATACGTATCCGTGCCGACGACGGTCGGGATGAACGGCGCGGCGAAGACCACCCGCCCCAACCCCGATTCGCCGAGGTCAGCGCTCAGCTTGAGGAACTTGTCCCAGCACTCCCGCGGGTCGGCTTCCAGGAAATAGAGCTGCAAGGTCGCGAGCTCCGGATTCTCCACCGACGGAATCTCCATCGGCGCCCCGCGCTCGCTCTTCTTGGGTAGGACCGCCGACCATGCCGCGCAGGAGGCCACGGGCGAGTCCTTCATGAAGTCCGTTAGATAGCGGCCCTGGAACCATTGGTCGACTTCCTCGCGGGCGACCTCGTCGTTGGGCATCGTCGCGATGGACACCAGCCCCTTGTACCGGTGATCGAGCGCGAGCTCGATGGGCACGGGGTCCTCGTCGCGGTAGAAGCGCCAGTCGTACCAATAGTTCGACGTGTGGACGTGCGTCCGCTCCTTGAACCCCCGGTCGTTGGCGTAGAGCCAGTGCACCTGCGGCCTCGACCACGCCGACTTCTCGGCGTGGTAGCCCTTCAGGTGCCAGTAGATCGAAAGATAGGAGCCCGCGTCCGCCGGCTTGGCGAAGGGGCTGTCTTGGGGGAAACGCAGGTCTTTGAGGTCGCGGGTGGCCACCCACCGGCGGCCGGCGAAGAGGTAGGGGCCGATCATGCAGCCCGCGTAGAAGTGGTCCCGCTCGTACCAGCGGTTGTACTCCTTCTCGAACCCCACGTGGGGCTCCACCATCGTGTACAGCATCGACCCCACCTGCACCGGGTACTCGACCTTCATCGCAACCTCCCGCTCAGCCGCCGCGGCGAGCCGCCGCCCACGGCGGGGATGAAATGCACTTCGCTCGATTCCGCCACTGGCTGCAGTAGGCCGAGGTGGGTCTGATCGCCGTCCACGACCACCGACATCCCCGGCATCACGTCCCCCTCAAGCACCAGGCGCGCCTCGATGCCGGGGAAGCGCCGCTCAAGCTCGGCGACCACCTCGCCCACCGTGCCGCCCGGCGCCTGCACCTGCCGGACGCCGCCGGTCAGCGGCTGGAGCTGGGTCGGAATCCACGCCTCCGGCACGTCTACGCCTTCCCGTTCGCCCGCTCGTGCTCCCAAAGGGCTTCCAGAACCTTGGCCGGCGACATTGGCAGACTCGCCATGCGGACATCCGTCGCGTCGTAGACGGCGTTGGCCACCGCCGCCATCGGCGGCACGAGGGGGACCTCGCCCGCCCCGCGCACCGCGAAGGGGTGCCCGTCGTGCGGCTTCTCCACGATGACCGTGTCGATCATGGGCACGTCGAGGCTCGTGGGCATGCGGTAGTCGAGGAACGTCGGGTTCCGCAGCTCCCCCGCCTCGTCGAAGTAATACTCCTCGCTGAGCGCCCAGCCGATGCCCGCGACGGCGCCGCCCTGCATCTGGCTCTCCACGTAGCTGGGATGGACGGCTTTGCCCGCGTCCTGCGCCACGGTGTAGCGGAGCACGTCGACCTTGCCCGTCTCCAGGTCCACCTCCACGTCGGCGACGTGGGCCGAGTAGGCGCCGCCGTGCCGCAGCATGTTCGTCGCCGCCTTGCCCACGATGGGCCCGCCGGTCTTCATCTGGCGCGCCGCGATTTCGGCGAACGTGGTCTTGAGCTCGGGGTCCGACTTGTGGCGCAGGCCGCCGTCCTCGTACTCCACGTCCTCCGGCGCGGCGCCCCAGACCAGGGCGGCGCGCTCGATCATCTGGCTCTTGATGTCCTGCGCCGCCTCGTACGCCGCCCAGCCGGTCTTGTACGCCACGCTGCTGCCGCCGGTCTGCGAGGTGAAGCCGATCGAGTCAGTGTCTACCACGGCGGGGTTCACGTCCTCCGCCCGGAGGCCGAGGACCTCGGCGAACTGCATGGCGATAGCGGCGCGGCTCCCGCCGATGTCGGGCGAGCCCTCGATGAGGCTCACCCTGCCGTCCTGGTTTACGCTGGCCACGCAGGCCGACGGGCCTCCGTTGTTACCCCAGAAGCCGATGGCGAAGCCGCGACCGCGCCGCTTTCCCTTCGATGGGCTGCCGCCGCCGCCGACCGGCGCGGCGTAGTGCGCGTGCTCCTTCGCCGCTTCCAGCGTTTCGACGCACCCGATCGAGCCGAACTTGGGGCCGATGACCTGCCGCGTGCCCTCCCTCGCCGCGTTGGCGAGGCGAAGCTCGATGGGGTCCATCTTCAGGGCGCGGGCGAGCTCATCGACCGCCTGTTCCCCCGCGAAGGCCGCGGCGGGCGCCCCCGGCGCGCGGTAGGCGGCGACCTTCGGCTTGTTCACCACCACGTCGCGGGCGTCGACCCGCAAGTTGGCGACGTCGTAGGCCGCGAAGATGCAGCGGGACCCCGACGCCAGCGGCGACCCGGGATAGGCCCCGCCCTCGTACACCATGTCCGCCGTGGCGGCGGTGATCCGCCCGGCGTTCGTCGCCCCGATCTTCATTGTGATGTCGGTCCCCGACGTCGGCCCCGTCCCGAAGAAGACCTCGGTGCGCGACATCGTGATCTTCACCGGCTGCCCCGTCTTTCGCGACAACACCGCCGCCACCGGCTCGACGTAGATGATCGTCTTCCCCCCGAAGCCGCCGCCGATCTCCATCGGGATCACCTTGATCTTCGAGACCGGGACCCCCACGACCTTGGCCACCTGCTCGCGGATGCCGAAGTGCCCCTGCGTGCTCGTCCAGACCGTGATCTTGTCCTTGTCCCAGTACACCGTCGCCGAGTGCGGCTCGATGTACCCCTGATGCACCGCCTCGGTGCGGTAGCGCCGCTCCACGATCACGTCGGCTTCGCCGAAACCGGCGTCCGGATCGCCGAGCTCGTGGACGAAGCGGCGCGCCACGTTGGTGGGCGGAGCGGCGTCATCGTCGTCGAGCATCCCGCCGGGGCCCATCGGCGAGTCGAGGGTGGCGAGCCGCTCGTGCAGGATCGGCGCGCCGTCGGCCAGGGCCTCCTCTGCCGTAAAGACCGCGGGCAGCGGCTCGTACTCCACCTCGATGGTCGCGAGGGCCTCCTCGGCGGCGTGTGGGCTTGTGGCGGCGACGGCGGCGACGGCGTGGCCTTTGTACAACGCCTTGTCCCGTGCCAGGCAGTTCGCGCTGAGGATGCCGAAGTTCCGGATCTCGCCGGGCTCGACGTCGCTGGCGCGGTCGGAGACCGCGTGAAAGTCGGCCGAAGTAGCCACTGCCTTCACGCCGGGCAGCGCGAGTGCCTTCGAGGCGTCGATGCGCTTGATCCTGGCGTGGGCGTGCGGGCTGCGGAGGATCTTGCCGTGCAGCAAGTCCGGCATCGACACGTCGGCCCCGTAGCGGGCGTGGCCGGTGACCTTCTCCACGCCGTCGTGACGGATGGGCCGGGTGCCCACGACCTTGTAGCTGATATTCGAGAGAACGACGTTCGGCTCGTAGTCGAGCATGGCCTTCGGACTCCTTTGCCGAAATTGGCGGCGGCCTTCTCCTCCTCTCCCTACTGGGACAGGGTTGGGGTGAGGGCCGCCGCGCACAGCGTACCCGAAGCGCGATTCCGGCGCCACAGACGGCGGGCCCGGAATGCGCGCCTGCTACAATTCGTAGGTCCCTAAACTCCCGCGCCGCCCTTTTCTCCAGAGACCCGCGTAGAGGACTTCCACACCATGCCCAAGCCCCGAACGACGAAGGCGACGCGGCGGCCCGCGCGGGTCAAGCCAAGGCCGCAGGCGCGGGCGGCGGCGCGCCCGCCCGCGGAGTCCACGGCGAGGCCGCGCTGGCCGGCGTCCACGCCCCCGCCCGCGGAGTCCACACCCGGGCCTGGGTCACCCAAGCCAAGACCGCGCCGGTCCGCATCCGCGTCGTCCAAGCCAGGACCGCGCCGGTCGCCGGTCGCGCCGTCCAAGCCAACGCCGCGCCGACCTGCGGCGGCGCGCCCGCCCGCGGAGTCCACACCCGGGCCTGGGTCACCCAAGCCAAGACCGCGCCGGTCGACGTCCAAGGCCGCGCCGTTCAAGCCAAGGCCGCAGGCGCGGGCATCGTCGGCGCCCCGGCCCGCGGAGTCCACGCCCCCGCCCGCGCCGGCGCCGCCCACATCGGAGTTTATCGAGGGGCGTCACCCCGTCTTGGAGGCGCTGCGCGCGGGGCGGCCGATCAACCGCATCGTCATCGCCGGCGCGGGGCGACACTCAGGGACCGCGGAGATCCTACACTTGGCGCAGCGCGCCGGCGTCGTCGTCGACCGCGTGGACGCCGTCGCGATGGACCGGCTGAGCCCTCGCGGTAAGCATCAGGGCGTCGTCGCCTTTGCCGCCGCCAAGGACTACGCCGGCCTCCACGAACTGCTCGAGGCGGCGCGCGCCGCCGCCGCCCCCGCCCTCATCGCCGTGCTCGACGGCATCACCGACCCGCAGAATCTCGGCGCGATCATCCGCACCGTCGAAGGCGCCGGCGGCCACGGCGTCGTCATTCCCAGGCGGCGCGCCGTCGGCCTGACCGCCGTCGTCGCCAAGAGCTCGTCGGGGGCGCTGGAGTTCACGCCCGTCGCCCGCGTCACCAACCTGGCGCGGGCCCTCCGCGATCTCGGTAAGGCGGGCGTGTGGAGCGTCGGCATCGACCCCGAGGCCGAGCGCGACTTCCGCGAGGCCGACTACACCGTCCCCACTGCTATCGTCATCGGCGCCGAAGGCAAGGGCCTCTCACGGGTCGTGCGCGAGGCCTGCGACGCGGTGGTCTCTATCCCCATGCGGGGCCGCGTCGCCTCCCTAAACGCCTCCGTCGCCGCCGCCCTCGCCCTCTACGAAGCCCTCCGCCAGCGCGAAGCCGCGCCTTCGGAAACATCCGCCGAAGGTGCCGTGGGCTAACGGAGAGGGGTAGCCGAGCCCTTCGGGCACGGGGCCGGTGTACACTGATAGCCTATCGCCTGCTGCGGCTCGGTTCCAAGCCCGGGCAGGAGGAAAGAGATGGACCGTGAACGGGGTGCCCATCTCCTATCGCAACCAGACTTCAGTCACGCGGTAAGGGCGCACAAGTACAACTTCAACGTAGAGACGAGAGTTGTCCGCATCCGCGGTGACGACGCTTGCGAGCCGCCGTGCCGCCCCAGACTTCATAGCCATTTTCTCGAGCTGCGGCTCGACGTGGTAGAGGCTCTAGCGGAGAGGCTGCCCGAGCGAATCGCCGCACGCACGCCATACGTAACGCTGCTGCCCGGCCATATCCAGGTCAGTCTGGCCGATGCCGAACGGCTCCTTTCCCAAATCCGAGAGTTTCTAGACTATTGGCGGAAACCGTTCATACGGACGGTCCGTCTCGACAACGTCCTCTCCTATGGACCAAGCGGCGCCGCGCTGACGCTGGAGCCGCTGAATGTCCTCATCGGACCGAACGCTTCTGGGAAGTCGAACCTATTGGCGGCGCTGTCGCTCCTTGCGGCCGCACCCAAGGATATTCAAAGGCCAATTCGCGAAGGAGGAGGCGTTCGTGATTGGCTCTGGAAGGGCGCTGCCGAGGCCGTCGCTTCCGCTGCGACCGTGGAGGTAACCGTCGAGCCCCCGTATGGGTCGACGCCCATACGGTATTGGCTGTCGTTCACTGAGACCGGGGGACGCTTTGACCTTCGGGACGAAGGGGCAGAGAACGAAAAGCCAACGGATCGGTATGACGAACAGCCGCATTTCTACCGTTTCCACGACGGCCGTCCCTTGCTCAACGTCAAGGGAGAGCCCTCGTCCCCTAGGCGCCTCATGCGGGAGGAGATGAAGGCCGATCAGTCGATTCTGTCGCAGCGGCGCGACCCCGATTCCTACCCGGAATTGACGTACCTTGCCAACTGGTTCGAGAGCATGCGTTTCTACCCGGAGTTCCTCATCGGACGCGACGCGCCGGCCCGCCTCCCGCAGAAAACCGACCTTCAACAGGACAGCCTCTTGCAGGACGCCTCGAATCTCGGCGTCGTGCTGAGCAATATGCTAAACGTGCCCGATGTAAAGCATCTGCTGCTGGAGCGCCTGAGAAGTTTCTATCCCATGGTGGAAGACGTGTCCACCCCAGTGAGCGGCGGCGTATTGCAGATATTCTTTCACGAAAAGGGCTTGCGCCATCCCGTGCCCGCCACGCGGTTGTCCGACGGGAGTCTGCGCTACCTATGTCTGCTCGCAGTGCTCTGCCATCCTGACCCAGCGCCGGTCATCTGCATCGAGGAGCCGGAGATGGGCCTACACCCAGACGTTATTCCCGAGGTCGCCGACCTTCTCGTCAAGGCGTCGTTGCACAGCCAAATCTTTGTCACGACACACTCTGACATCCTCGTTGACGCGCTCACGGATACACCGGAGTCCGTAATCGTCTGTGAGAAGTCCGAAGAGGGCACGCAACTCCGCCGCCTGGAAGCTGCGGAGCTAGAGTCATGGCTTGAGGAGTACCGGCTTGGCGAATACCGGCTTGGGGAGCTCTGGACCCAAGGTCAGATTGGAGGGAATCGGTGGTGACCGTCGCACTCTACGTAGAGGGCGGCGGGCGTAGAGCCCTGAGCAGAGAGTGTCGAAGAGGACTGGGCGAATTCATCGAGAGTGCCGGGCTCGGTGGACGGGTGCACATCGTGGCCTGTGGCAGCCGCGGAGATGCCTACCAGAGTTTCAAGAGAACACACGACGCGGGTGGAACGGCAATGCTTCTCGTGGATGCGGAAGGGCCGGTCACCGCGCGTGATCCCTGGCAACACCTCCAAGCCAACGACGGCTGGGCCCGCCCCGCCTCCTCGACGGTTAACCAATGCCATCTAATGGTGCAAATCATGGAGTCCTGGTTTCTAGCCGACCCTGACTCGCTTGAATCGTTCTACGGCCACGGCTTCCATAAGCAGGCGCTTCCACGGAATCCGAATATCGAGCAAGTCCCTAAGCAGGATGTCCTTAGTGGGCTTGCCCAAGCCACTCGTGGCACGAAGAAGGGCGGCTATAGCAAGAGTTCGCACAGCTTCGGGATACTGGCGCAACTGGACCCGGCGAAGGTCAGGAACGCGTCCCCACATGCGGTCCGCTTCCTCCGGGCGCTTTAGAAGACAGCGTCCGCCGTTCGCCCTGCCGGAGTAACCCGCCCCGACAGCTCCCGACCCTACGGTTCCCCGAAGACGGGGGCCTCGACGGCCCCGATCGCTTGCAGCATCCCCAGGTAGTTACCCTGCGACCATGACTCCACGATCTGGCCGTCGTGCAGGCGGTAGATCTCGATGCCCTCGCCGGTGACCACCTGGCCGGTGGCGGCCACGCCGGCGAACGGCCCGGCGTGCGTTCCGGTGAACCGGTAGCGGACCGCCACGCGGTCCCCCTCCTCGATCATCTCCTCGATCTCGAAGCGCCCGTCGGGGAAGGCGGTCTTGGCGCGGGCGCGGCGGCGGCGTACGCCGTCCCGCCCCTGAATGCCTTCCGGCTGGATCGGATT
Organism: Dehalococcoidia bacterium; assembly: GCA_965261455.1. GTDB lineage: Bacteria > Chloroflexota > Dehalococcoidia > SHYB01 > SHYB01 > DAOUKH01. The sequence continues at coordinate 2,922,511 of OZ253453.1, forward strand.
GTGGCCCACGAAGCTCCGGGCGATCACCATCTCGAGCATGTCCATGTTGCCCGCGCTCAGGATCTGCTCGACGTACATCCGGCAGACCTGCTTTTGTGTCAGCCTGCACATGACGGACTCCTATCCTTGGGCGGAAGGACGGAAGAACGGCAGCGTGACCTCCGGCGTCACCGCCTCGAAGAACACCTCGACGGGCAGGCCCACGCGGACCTCCTCCGGCTCCACGCCGCGGATACGGCACATCAGACGCGGCCCCTCCTCCAACGCAACGATGGCGATCACGTAGGGGACATCGTCGGAGAAGCCGGGGTGGAAGGCGCGGTGCGAGACGGTGAACGAGAAGATTGCCCCCCGCCCGCTGACTTGCGTCCATTCCAGGTCGGGGCTCCCGTCGTGGGGGCACAGGACGCGGGGGTAGTGTACGAACTCCCCGCACGAGGCGCAGCGCTGGATGCGGAGCTCGCCTTGCTTGCAATATTCCCAATAGGGCGCCGACTCCGCGCTCGGCGCCGGAAGGGGCTTCTGATAGGTGTCGGCCATGAGGCGGTTCCTCCGCTCGCTAGCGCGCTGAGAGCAGCATGACGCCGCCGTTCCCGAAATCGCCCATGCCGGTGACGACGCACGGGTCAGGGTCGGCGACCTGCGCTCGCCCCGCGATGCCGCGCAGTTGCTTCACCGCCTCGGCCACGTGGTTGAGCCCCGACTGCGAATGGGCCTGCGAATGCAGACCGCCGTGCGTGTTCACCGGCAGCCGCCCGCCCAGGCCGATGTTCCCCTCGGCGGCGAACGGGCCGCCCTCGCCCGGCCCTACCACGCCAAGGTTCTCCAGCGTGTAGATGGGGATGAACGTGAACGGATCGTAGAGCATGGCCAGCTTCAGGTCTTGCGGCGACAGCCCCGCCATGGCGAACGCCCGGGGCGCCGCTTTGCTGATGCCGATGCGGGTGTGGTCGACTCGCGTGGCCGTCGAGCTCGGCGAGTCGGGGTGGCCCTCCGCGATGCCCAGAATGCGCGCCGGTGTGCGTTTGGCGTCCGCCGCCCGCCCCGCCGACGAGACCACCACCGCCGTCGAGCCGTCGGTCTCGATGCAGCAATCGAATAAGTGGAACGGCGTGGTGATCATCCGCGAGGCCTGATGGTCCTCGATCGTGATCGGCGCCGTCATGATCGCCTTCTCGTTCATGCCCGCGTGACGGCGCATCGTCACCGCCACCGCCCCGAGCTGCTCGCTCGTCGTCCCGTAGAGGTGCATGTGCCGCTGTGCGATCAGCGCGTAGAACTGCATCGGCACGTTCGCGCCGTAGACGCCCTCGAACTCCATTGAAATCATTTGCTGACGGTGCGGCGCCTGGATCCCCCGCGCCGCCTGCGCCTGCGAGACCCGGTGCATCGACGAGCCGTTGCGCCCCGACACGACCACCACGTTGTTCGCCACCCCCGAGGCCACGGCCATGGCGGCGTCCTGGATCCCCGCGATCCCGCTCGCGCCGCCAATGTGCAACGTGACCGAGAAGCGCAGGTCGGGCGTCCCCATGTTGTCGACAAAGTCCTCGGCGGTGAGGCCGGGCCCGATTGAACTGGGGATGAAGCCGTCGATGTCGTGTGGCTTCAGGCCCGCGTCGGCCACCGCCCGCGTGATGGCCTGAAGCTGGAGCGCCTTGTCCGACATCCCCGAATTCTTCGAGTACTCGGTCTCTCCGATGCCGGTAATGGCGGCGGCGGCGCGCATGGCTTCCTCATTCCTGGGGCTGGGATGCGGCGAGCATATCGACGCCCTCGAAAGGCGTCAATGCGCCGTCATGCCCCCCGCGCCGCGAGGGCGCGCTCGACGTTCCGCCGCAGTCCGCGCATCCATCCGTGAACCGCCCTGTTCGATGGCGCCACGACGAACGACCGCGCCATGATCCGGTAGACGGCGCCCCGGCTGATCTTCGCCGGACGTGCCGGGTCGAGCCAGCGGGAGTTGCGGGCCAGCACCTCCAGCGTGCGCAGGCCGATGAGCGCGGGCCACAGCGCCGCTAGCCGCAGACGCAACGCGCGCCGGGGGATCGCGAGGATGTAGGACTCCGCTGCGGCATAGTGTTCCAGTGCCAGCCGGACCAGCGAGGCCGCGGCGGGCCACGCCCGCTCCGAGCTCTCCGGCCGCAGCAGGTCCGACGGAGCGAGTCCCAGGGCGGCGAGTTCATCCGCGGGCAGGTAGCACCGACCCTTTCGCAGGTCGCGGGGCGTGTCCCGGAGCACGTTGGTCAGCTGTAGCGCCTTGCCGAAGCGAACTCCCGCCGCCGCGGACGCCTCGGGGTCCCAATGCCGCAGCGCCCGATCGTGGGCCATAGTCATCTCCGTCCAAAACTCGCCGACGCAGCCCGCGACCAGGTAGATGTAGCGGTCGAGGGCGGCGCGGTCGGCCAGGGCGCCAATGTCGCTCGACTCCACTGTCGGAAACGTCCGCAGGTCCATTTCCATACCCTCGCTGAGGGTGATGACGACGGAGCGGATGCGCGCGCGGTCCGCCTCCGCGGTCTGGTCGAGCAGGGCCAGGGCGCGCGGCGCGGCTTCGAGCAGCCGCCGCTCCGCGGGGTCCTCGGCCTCCGGCGCTGTCCACGACCCTTCCGCTCCTTCGACCTGCGCGCGGAACGCGAGGAGCCTCGCCAGCCGCTCGTCGGGCGGGAGCGTCGCCGTGTCGGCGATCGTGTCGGCGGTGCGCGCGAGCAGGTAGGCCAGGCCGATCTGGCCGCGCACCGGCCCCGGCAACGCCCGCATCGTCAGATAGAACGACCGGGAGACCCCGCGTAGCAGCGCCGTCAGCATCTCGCGGCGCTCCCGGTCCGTCACCGACGCCGTGCGCATGACCCCTTCTCCCTCCAAGGTACCCTTTTTCCTTCCAAGGTAGTAGTTATCGCGCGTGTGTACTCTACCCTAACCCTCTGCTCAGGAAGAGGCGCAACCCTCGAAGGCCGCGCCTCTTGCCAACGCCGTAGGGAGGCGCTACTCTTACGCGACGCGCCTAGCGGCGTTCTGTTTTGCTTGCCATCAACGACCGCCGCCAGACCAGAGTTGGAGGAAAACAAAGACCATGTGGATTACGAAAGGTCGAAAGTTAGCCGGCCTTGTTGCCGCTACGGTGATCACCGCGCTCGTCGTGGCGGCCTGTGGCGGAAGCGATGACCCAGCGCCGTCGCCGACCCGGGCGCCGGTGATCGTTGTCCCTACGGCGACGCCCGCGCCGACCCAGGCGCCGCAGATCGTCGTGCAGACGGCGGCTCCCCAGGCCACGGCGGCCCCCGCGTCGACCCAAGCGCCGCAGATCGTCGTGCAGACGGCGGCCCCGCAAGAAGCGGCGACGGCGGCACCGACGCCGACGCCTCGGTTAGTCGTGCAGGTCCCCACCTCCACACCCGTGCCCGGCTTGGCCGGCATCACCGAAGTGCTCAAAGGCTTCCGGTGGCTTCAAGGGCCCGGCCTCGAGAGTTGGCGTCAGGCCCCCAAGCGCGGCGGCACGCACACCTATGCCTTCCCGAGCCCTAGCAGCGGCACGGATCAGATCCTCAACCGCTCCTACACCGTGTCCACGGCGATCAGCTTCGTCTATAGCAAGCTGTTCACCTGCCAGTTCTCTCCCCTCATGGTCGAGGCCGACCCGGGAAGCTGCTTCCCCGTTGGTGACCTCATCTCCGAGTGGGAGTCCAACGCGGACGCCACCTCGTGGACCATAACGATCCACCCCGACGCGGTGTGGCATGACATGCCGTCCGACTCCCGCGGTTACACCACGGAGCTTTCCGGCCTCTACGGGAGGCCCGTCGTCGCCGACGACGTGGTCCATACCCTGAACTACTGGCAGGGCAACCTCACCAAGCCCAATGGCGAACCCCAGAGCACCCCCTCGGCGCAGGCCCACTCCCAGACGGTGGTGAGCGCGGACGTCATCGACGACAAGACCCTGCGGTTCAACTTGGTTACGACCGACCCGTTCTTCATAGCGACCTTCTCGCAGTTCAACGCCCGCGTCGTCCCGCCCGAGATATTCAATATGGACGGTGACTACACGCATCGGACCGTCGGCTCCGGCGCCTTCCGGCTCGACGATTACGACCGCCAGATCGGATGGGGCGGCAACGCCAACCCCGACTACTTCAAGACCGGCGCCGACGGCGAGGCGCTCCCCTACGTCGACCGGCATCAGGTCAAGGTAATCGGCGGCGACCTCACCCGGTCCGGCTTCATCACCGGCCAGATCGACAACGGATTGAGTGTGGGGGTCAGCGGCCCGTCCTCCGCGATCACCTTCGGACGGAGTTGCCCTCAGTGCCAGGTCATCGAGTACTTCCTCTCCTCGAACACCTCGAGGATCCTCGGCTTCAAGCACCTCCCCACCGAGAGCTTCCCCGACCCCTACTTCGGCGATCGTAACGCCCGCCTCGCCATCGCCAAGTCCATCGACTACGAGAGCCTCGGCGAGAACATCTACGAAGGGGCGTGGATCATGACTCCGGTCGCCATGCCTTGGGGCCTGGCTTGGGACACCCCGCCGACGTTGCGGCAGATGGGCCTCGATCTCCCCGACGACGAGAACCCGTTCATCTACGACCCTGATCAGGCCAAGGAGCTCTGGGCCATGGCCGGGAAGAAGGCGGGCGAGAAGATTACGCTCTACTATCACCAGTACTCCGCGCCCGACACCACGTACCACGTCGCGCTCGGGGCCTCGATTGCCGAATCCCTCGACATCGAAGTCGAGGTCCTCAAGGTGCCCGACATCTCGATCCTCTACTCCATGTCGGGGTTCGTGAATCCGGAAGACATTCAGAACCACGAGTTCCTGATCAGCCACACCAGAGCGCTCGGTGCGCATAACGCCTTCGTGCCGCTCGCGAACCGCAGCTTCGCTCCCCAGAACTACATGGGGTTCAACAACCCCCGCATGGACGAGCTCGCCGTCGAGTGGGCGCTTGCCCCCGAGTTCGAGCGCGAGAAGGAAATCGCTACGGAGTACTACGCCGAGACGGTGAAGGAGCTGATCTACATGCCGGCCATCACCCAGGCGAGCTACGACGTGCAGGGCGCCCGCGTCCGCAACAGCTACCAGCAGTTAGCTGGCGGACGGGCCTTCCACCAAGGCGGGCAGCTCGCCGAGATCATCTGGCTCGACGAGTAGCCCAACCGACGTTCTCCTGACTGTAAAGAGGGGGCTCGATTCGAGCCCCCTCTTTTTGCGCCCTCCCCCCTCCCGAGCGGGAGAAGATCGAGGGGAGAGGCCCCCACAAACCGGCGATGGCTTCGAAGCCGCTCCCTTCGCCTCACTCAGCCGTGGCGGCGGGCCTCTATGAGCGCCCGCCCGGTCCCTTCTGTACGCCCCTCTCCCAACGGAGACCTCTGCAAAACCCGCCCATATCCATCCCCTCCCGTAGGGGCGCCCCTCGTGGGCGCCCGCTCCCTCCGCGACGAGGGTTAGGCAAGGGTCTCCAACGGGAGAGGTTGGAGGTGAGGGGCCTCCTGACAAGCCATCGAAGCCCGCCACTCGCGCGGCACTCGCGCCCAGTTACGCAAAGGCCTCCCCTAGGAGAGGATTGAGTAAGGGCGGGAGTCGACGGGAGCTACTTGCGGCGAGTTCTCCAGCCGAAGAGGGCTAGGCCGGGTGCAATCGCACCGATGATGATCCAGCCGGCGTCCAAGGGGGCCCCGCCCGAACTGAGGGGGGCGGTGCACCCACCGCCGCCGGCTGGGGCTGGCGTGGCCGTAGGCGTCGCCGTGGGCGGGGATGTGGACGTCGGCGCTGCCGTAGGCGGTATCGACGTCGGCGTGGGCGTGGGCGTCACCGTAGGGGGTACGGGTGTCGCCGTGGGCGCTCTCGTGGGCGGAATGGCCGTGGGCTCAGGAGCCGTCGTTGCCGTGGGCGGAACGGCCGTGGGAACCGGTGTGGACCTGGGGAACGGAGTGGCCGTGGGAACCGGCGTGGCCGTGGGGACTGCCGTGGCGGTCGGCGCCGTCGTTGCTGTGGGGACCGGTGTGGCCGTGGGGACCGGCGTCGCCGTGGAGGTCGGCGCAGCCGTGGCCGTGGGGGTGGCCGGCGCGCTGAGAGTAAAGCTGAGATTGGTGGTGATCACGAAGTTGGCCCGGTACATCGCCGTGGGCTTCTCCGCCGTCGGCCGCACGTCGCCCGTGGCGGCGTCGACGAGGGAGAACTCGACGATGACCCCCGATCCGCTCACCGCGGAGGCCTGCACGTCGATGCGGTATTGATCGGGGGCAAGCCCTCCGTTTCCTGTGCGGCTCAGCCCCAACCGGTCGCCGGACGACTGCAAGGTCAACTGCACCACGGTGCCCGCCGGGGCTGGGTCGCCGTCAATCGTGACCCGGCCGGTAAAGACGGCGATGCCGCCTTGGGCCGAGACAAGCGCCGGCGCAATGCCAAGGGCCACGAGTGCCGAAAGAACCACCAAGAGGGCGATGCACCGCGGATACATATATCTCCAATCACGAGCACATGTGCCGGAAGATAACAAAAACACTACATGATGTGGTTGCCGAAATCAAGGTCTGCGTCGTGCCCGGGTGGACTTTTCTTTGCGCCGCGAAGCCGCTCCCTCGTCCGGCGCGTACGACGCTGTAGAGCCGGTGTTACCGGCGCCTAAGTGCTACAATGACCCGTAGGACGCTCACCGGTCGCCGGAGTGGGCCGGTACGGGAGTAAGGGCGCGTCCGAGGCGTCAGCCGACGGGCGGGCCGGCCCCCGGCGTCCCAGCATAGGAGGGACAGAGCCTTGAAGACGCCGGTTCGTCCTAACCCCATAGGATGGATCCTGATGATCGCTGCGATCGCGATCATCTTGCTGTTCCTTCTGCGCTCTCCCAGTGCCACCGACGAACTTGAGCTCAGCCAGGTCATCGAGATGGCCCAGGCCGGCGAAGTCACCGCCGTCCAGGTCGAGGGCGACAAGCTCATCGTTCTCACCGCCGCCGGCCAGGAGTTCGAGTCTAGGAAAGAGTCGGGCACCTCCGTCTACGAGATACTCCGCGAGGCCGGTGTCGAGACCGGCTCGAACGGCGTCGAGGTTACCGTCAAGAGCGCGGGCTTCAACTTCGGCGGGCTCCTCATCTCCTTCCTGCCCCTCATCCTCTTCGGCGCCCTGCTCATCTACCTCTTCCGTCGTACGCGCGGCAGCCTGAACCAAACGATGAACTTCAGCCGAAGCCAGGCGCGCCAGGTCACCGACGATAGGCCCACCATCACCTTCCAAGACGTTGCCGGTGTCGACGAGGCCAAGGTCGAGCTCGCCGAAATCGTCGAGTTCCTCAAGAACCCCGAGAAGTTCGCTCGCGTGGGCGCGCGCATCCCCCGCGGCGTCCTCCTCGTCGGTCCTCCCGGCACCGGCAAGACCCTGATTAGCAAGGCCGTCGCGGGCGAGGCCGGCGTCGCCTTCTTCTCCATCAGCGGCAGCGAGTTCGTCGAAATGTTCGTCGGCGTCGGCGCGAGCCGCGTCCGCGACCTCTTCCGCCGCGCCAAGGAGCACGCCCCCGCCATCCTCTTCGTCGATGAGATCGACGCCGTAGGCCGGCACCGCGGCGCCGGCGTCGGTGGCGGCAACGACGAGCGCGAGCAGACGCTGAACCAGATACTCGTCGAGCTGGATGGCTTCGACGAGCGCACCAACGTCATCGTCATCGCCGCCACCAACCGCCCCGACGTCCTCGATCCCGCCCTCCTGCGGCCCGGCCGCTTCGATCGGCGCGTCGTCCTCGACCTCCCCGACGTCAAGGGCCGCGAGGCGATCCTTGCCGTCCACCTCAAGGGCAAGCCCCTCGATGACACTGTGGACGCCGGTATTGTGGCGAAGGAGACCGCCGGCTTCAGCGGCGCCGACCTCGCCAACTTGGTCAACGAGGCGGCGATCATGGCCGCCCGCGAGAACAAGGACAGCATCGGCGCCGGCGACTTCGAAGAGTCCGTCGACCGCGTCATCGCAGGCCCGGCCCGACGCAGCCGCCGCGTCTCCGATAAAGAGAAGAAGATCATCGCTTACCACGAGGCCGGCCACGCCCTCGTCGCCGCCCACATTCCCGGCGCCGACGCCGTCCATAAGGTCACCATCGTCTCCCGGGGCGCGGCGGGCGGCTATACCCGCTTCCTTCCCGAAGAGGACCGCGGCCTCTATAGCAAGGCCCAGTTCGAGGCCATGATGGCCGTGATGATGGGCGGCAAGACCGCCGAGGAGATCGTCTTCGGCGAGGCCACCACCGGCGCATCCGACGACCTCCAGCGCGCCTCGAAGGTCGCGCGGCGCATGGTCACCGAGTTCGGCATGAGCGAGACCCTGGGCCCCCGCGCCTTTGATGAGAGCGGAAGTATGGTCTTCCTCGGCAAGGAGCTCACCCAAGGCCGCAACTACAGCGACGCCGTCGCCAAGCAGATCGACTCCGAGATCGGCAAGCTGCTCAACCGGAGCAAGGCCACCGCCATGCGCATCCTCACGAAGAACCGCGCGCGCCTCGACCGCCTCGCCGGCCGCCTCCTCGAAGTCGAGACCTTGGACGGCGACCAACTCAACATGCTCCTCCAAGGCGACGAACCGGAGCCCGCCACCGCCACCGGCGCGTAGCCGCCCTGCCCTCTGGCCTCTCCCCCTCTGGGGGAGATTTGAGAGAGGGCGCGCGCCACTAGGCGCGCGAGCGCCCGAAGGGCGCTGCTCCCTCCCCGGCCCCGGTTACGCAAAGGTCTCCTCTGGGAGACTAAGAAGAAGGCCCGCGCGTAGGCGTGTAGGCGCCTCTGCCCCCACCCGTGCGACACTGCCCGCTCCCTCCCGCCGGCGGCGTGGTGCTATAGTCGCCGCTAGAGCCGAGCCGCGGACGTCAAGGCCGCGCTCCGGCGCGTGCGACATGACCAGCCCATCGCCGCAGCCCCCGACGGCGCCCCCGCCGTGGCCGAGCGTCATCATCCACGCCGACCTCGACGCCTTCTACGCCTCCGTCGAGCAGTTGGACAACCCGGAGCTACGGGGTAAACCCGTCCTCGTCGGCGGTTCGCCCGAGCGCCGGGGCGTCGTCGCCGCCTGCTCCTACGAGGCCCGCGCCTTCGGCGTCCACTCCGCCATGCCCATGCGGACCGCGGTGGCCCGCTGCCCCCGCGCCATCGTCGTCCCGCCAAGGTTCGACCGCTACGCCGAGGTCTCCCGCCGCGTCATGGCTATCTTTCGCGCCACGGCCTCTGTCGTCGAGCCCGCCTCCCTCGACGAGGCCTACCTCGACATCACCGCCGCCGCCGGCCGCTCCTCCCCCCGCGCCGTCGCTGAGAGTCTTAAGGCCGAGGTCAAGCGCGTCACCGGCCTCAACGTTTCCATCGGCCTCGCGGCCTCCAAGTCGGTCGCCAAGATCGCCAGTGACATGGACAAGCCCGATGGCCTCTGCGTCGTGCCGCCCGGCGCCGAGCGCGCCTTCCTCGCGCCCCTCCCCACCCGCAAGCTGCCCGGCATTGGCCCCAAGACGAGCAAGCTTCTCGAAGACGAGGGCGTGGCCACCTTGGGCGAGCTCGCCGGCAAGTCCGACGTCTGGATCGAGCGCCGCCTAGGGCGGCGTGGCCCCGAGTTGGCGAGGCAGGCGCGTGGCGAAGACCCCCGCGAGGTCGCTCCTCGGTCCGGCGCCAAGTCCGTCAGCGCCGAGACAACCTTCGCCGCCGACCTCGACGACGCCGGCGCGTTGTTCGCCGCCGCCGAGCGTCTCAGCCGGCGCGTCGCCGAACGCCTGGAGAAGCACGGTCACTGGGGCCGGACCGTCACCATCAAGCTCCGCCTCGCCGATTTCACCACATTCACCCGCAGCGCCACTCGTCCCGCCCCCATCGGCGGCGCCGACGACCTCGCCGCCACGGCCAAAGAGCTCCTCCGCCGCGAGCTTGCCCACGGCCGCCGCTTCCGCCTCCTTGGCATCGGCGTTTCCGCCTTCCCCACCGGCGACCAACAGCTCAGCCTGCTCTAGCCGCGCCGTGTACGGCGTGCTCCCGCAGGAGCGGGGCGCGGCGAGGGCCGACAATCCACGCCGGAGATTTCCGCCCGCCTACGCAGTGTGGCGACAGGGATAGTGGACATCACCGGCCTCCGCGGTCGCACCCCCGCGGCGCCTTTCCCCAGCCGAATCTCCTCCGTCTGTGCGATGAACCGTGCGCCGCCCGCCGCGAGCATACCGGTGTCAACAGGGCCGCATGTACTGATTGACACAACATAATAGCGAATGCTAGGCTCGCCGCCCCAGGCACACCTACCGACGATGTTCGTCGTCAAGTCCCCTGGTTGTCGGACGACTCGACACAATCTAGCAATGCGGGAGGCGGCAAACGCAATGAGGGTTACCTATAAGAAGCTGTTAAGCCTGTTTTCGTTGGCGATGATCACTGCCCTCGTAGTGGCCGCCTGCGGAGGCGCCGAGCCCACGTCCACTCCAGGCCCCACGGCGACTCCGATCGTCCAAATAGTCACTCCCACTCCAACGGCGGTCCCGAAGGCGGGTGCGGCAATTCAGCAAACCCGCTTCATGAGCTGGGTGACGAATGAGCCGGACTTCTCCTTGCCCGCTCAGTACGGCGGCACGGCGACGATCAGCAGCAGCTACAACCCCGCGCATTTCGACCCCACGCTAATCACGGACTCGTCCATCTACACAGCGGTGGGGCCGGTCTACAGCCGCATGATCCGCTGTAAGTTCGCCGCGGAAAGGGAGGTCGCGGACTTCTTCGCCTGCGACCTGACCGGGGACCTGATCGAATCCTGGACCATCGGGGCGGATGGGCAGAGCCTAACCATGAAGGTGCGCCAGGGCGTGAACTGGCAGAATCTGCCGCCGGTCAACGGACGGGCCCTCACCGCCGACGACATCGTCTACTCGGTAAACGAATACCGGAACTCACCGGTGTTCGAGCGGGACTGGGCGATCATCGAGGACGTCTCCTCCCCCGACCCCCAGACGGTGGAGCTGACCCTGGGCTCGCCGTTCTACGACATCGTGGCCGGGCTCCTCGCGTACACTGGTGTTCGGGTAGTCCCGCGCGAGATTAAGGAGCAGGACGGCGATTTCAAGTCGACGGCCGTCGGCACCGGGGCTTTTATCCTCAAGGAGTTCACACCCCAAGAGAGGATCGTCTGGGAGAGAAACCCCGACTACTACTTTGAGGGACGGCCCTACCTTGACCGCGTAGAGAGCATCGTCAGCCGTGACCGGGCCCTGCAACAAGCGGCCTACAGGGCCGGCCAGATCCTCTTCAGCTTCTCGGCCACTCAGCCCGCGAACAACGCGGAGCTGGCCGCACTGTTGAGGAGCCGCCCGGACTCGGTGTCCGTCGAGTCTCCGGCCGATAGTGGCGTCTTCCAGATCGCTCTCGATATCGAAACGCCACCCTTTGACAACCACGACGTGAGGAAGGCTTTCGCCTCCGCTATCGATTGGCAGAGGATCATCGACACGATATTCGAGGGGCGCGGTGACCTCTTGCCCAACATCCCCTGGATTTTCTGGTCGGACGACATCCCCACCATCGAGGACATGGGCCCCCACTTCCAGTACAACCCGGACCGGGCGAGGCAGCTTCTGGCCTCGTCAGGGGTAGACCTGCCTTTAGAATTGTCGGTCAACACCTACCTGTTCGGCCCGGCCCAAGGCCTCATCATGCAGGCCATGAAGGAGATGTTCAGAGAGGTCGACATCGACTTCCAGATCAACCAGGTGCCCTACGGCCAGTACCAGGAGGCCCTGAACACGGGCACGTACGAGCAGTCGACGATGACCTACGTCAGGACCCACTCCGGAATCGACGGCTACGCCTATCAGACGCTTCGCTCCACCGCGGTGAGGAATTCCTGGAGGATTAAGCATCCAACCATCGACCGGATCGTGGACGAGCTGCGAGGTACCGCCGACCCAGCCCAGAGGCAAGCCTTGGTCAAAGAGCTGGTCGATTTCGACAACGACTTCCTCTTCAGAATTCCGATCCCCCTTGGGCGGTCCCTGTCCATGTGGGATCCGAAGTTCCACAACTTCGACAACAACAGGCGCGAGATATGGCCATACACGGGCTCCCAGACTTGGGAAGTGATGTGGCTCTCGCAAGACGCCTAACCGGAAAGTAACCCGGCTGAATACAAGGAGGGAACTACGGTTCCCTCCTTGTATTCAAATACGGCTCCGCGACCGCAAGGCTGAGGGCCCATGCAAGCCTACATTCTCCGGCGATTGCTTGTCGCCATTCCAGTCATCTTCCTTGTATCCCTTGCCGTGTTTTCTCTGGTTCGCGTGTTGCCGGGAGACGCGCTGCTCGCGCTGACGGCGGAGGCCGGCTTTGTCGGAGAGGAAGCCGAGGAGGAGCTCCGAGCGGCCCTGGGCCTGGACAAGTCATACTTCGCCCAGTACGCATCTTGGATGGGCGGTATCTTCCAGGGCGATCTCGGGGTTTCGCTCCTGCGCAACGAGACCGTGGCCGGGCAGCTCCGCAGAGCGATCCCCGTGACGGTGCAGCTGGCGATCATGACGATACTGCTCACCATGCTCATCGCCGTTCCCATAGGGATAATCTCCGCCATCCGGCAAGACTCCATACCCGACTACGCCGGGAGGATGGTGAGCATCACAGGCCTTTCGATCCCCGATTTCTTGGCAGCCACCCTCGTGATCGTCTTCGTCGGCATCTGGTTCAAGTGGTCCCCGCCAATTACCCATAGCGGCTTCTTCGAAGACCCTGTTCAGAACTTGAAAGGGACGTTCATCCCCGCGTCTATCCTGGGGTTGAGATTCTCGGCCACGGGCATGCGGATGGTGCGCTCCACCATGCTTGAGGTCCTACGCGAGGACTACATCCGTACAGCCTGGGCCAAGGGACTGCGCGAGCGGACCGTCGTTACCCGCCACGCCCTGAAGAACGCCTTCATCCCCGTAGTAACCATCTTCGGCACGGAGTTCAGCTATCTGATGGGCGGAGCGGTCATCATTGAGACCATCTTCAATCTACCAGGCGTGGGACAGCTGACTCTGGAATCGATCCTCAACAGAGACTATCCCCAGGTCCAGGCCAACGTCCTCCTTGTAGCTTCGGTGATGATCTTCATGAATTTGTTGGTGGACATCTCCTACGCCTGGCTCGACCCGCGAATCCACTACGGAAGCGCCTCAAGCTAGCAGAGCACTGGCATAACGAGTCGACATGACAACCGGGCGCTATGGCAATAGCGGATAAGGAAAGGCTGGCGCTTGGCGTCCGGCGCTGGTATGGGCGGATATGGGATTTCGCCAGGCGGAAACCCCTGGGCGCGGCTGGCGCGACCTTCATCATCGTGATGGGGCTCGCGGCCATCTTCGCCGACCTAAGCCCCTACGGCCCCCTACAGCAAGACCTCGATAGGATCCGGGAAGGTCCCACGTTCGCGCATCCGTTCGGCACCGACGAGTTGGGCCGCGACCTTCTGACAAGGGTCATCTTCGGGGCCCGGGTGACCTTCAAGATAGGCTTCCTGGGCATTCTGATCGGGGCGACTGCCGGCGCCACCATTGGCGTCGTCAGCGGCTACTTCAGAGGCAAACTGGACATGGTGCTTCAGCGCGTCGTTGACGCGGTCATGGCCTTCCCCGCGTTGATCCTGGCGCTTGCCCTCATCTCCATCCGGGAGCCGAGCGATGTCAACACCCTGATTATCATCGGCATCGTCTTCACCCCGACCTCTTCCCGTGTGGTCCGGGGCGCCACAATGAGCGTTAAGCAAAACGTCTACATCGAAGCATCCAGGGCCCTGGGAGCCGGCGACCTTCGCATCATCTTTCGGCACGTTGTACCGAACATCGCCGCCCCCATCATCGTGCTGGTTTCAGTCTTCTTGGGCTCCGCCATCATCGTGGAGGCCTCCCTGTCCTTCCTTGGGGTCGCCGGCTCCATCGAAAGACCCACATGGGGCGGCATGATCGCCGGCCCAGGGAGGTCCTACCTGGAGACTGCCTGGTGGCTGGCCGTCTTCCCCGGCCTGGCCCTAGCCGGCGCTATCTACTCCCTAAACCTCTTCGGCGACGCGCTCAGAGACGTTCTCGATCCACGGCTTCGAGGAGGAGGAGGAGGCCGAGGATTCCGGGCTTGAGGCGGTTGGGCACAATCGAGAAGAGGGGGCTGCGGCAGTCCAAAGACAGCGCTACGCCTCTCCGGGCCGAGACCGCAACACGCTTCTAAGAGCAGCCGAAGTACGTAGTGGTGGGGAGTTGGCTCCCGGAGCAGGACTCGAACCTGCGACAAATCGGTTAACAGCCGATCGCTCTACCAACTGAGCTATCCGGGAGCGTGGCGGCCGGCCCGTGGGCCGGCGCGTTGGGCAGGGCCGCCCTGAATTATATCAGAGGCGGGCGGCTACTTCCCGATGCAGAACTGGCTGAAGATGCGGTCGAGCAGGTCCTCGCCGGCGTTCTCGCCGGTGATCTCGCCGAGGGCGCCGAGGGCGGCGGCGAGGTCGATGGTCACGAAGTCCTCGGGGGTACCTTCGGCCAGGGCTTCGCCGGCGGCCCGCGCGTGGGCCAGGGCGCGTTCCAGCGCGTCCTTGTGACGCGCGTTGGTGACCAGCACGTCGTCCGGCGTGACGACCTTGCCGCCGAGTGCGGCGCGGGCCATGGCGCGGTGGAGGTCGGCCATTCCCTCGCCGGTGACGGCGGAGAATCGCACCGCGGGGGTGCCGAGAGCGCCGAGATCGGCGGCGGGCGGGAGGTCGGCCTTGTTGGCGACGATGACAACCGGCTTACCGTTGGCGGCGGCGATCCGCAGGTCTTCCTCGGTGAGGGGGCGGCTGGTGTCGATCACGGCGAGCAGCAGGTCGGCGCGCTGCGCGGCGGCGCGGCTCCGCTCGATGCCCAGGCGCTCGATGCGCCCCCGGGCGCCGTGCATCCCCGCGGTGTCGATGAGCCGGAAGGGGATGCCCTCGACCCGCGCAACCTCCTCGACGGTGTCGCGGGTCGTGCCGGGAACGTCGGTGACGATGGACCGCTCCTCGCCGAGCAGCCGGTTGAGCAGGCTCGACTTGCCCACGTTGGGACGGCCCACGATGGCGGTGGCGACGCCGTGGCGGTAGACCATCCCCGCGTCGGCGAGGTCGAGCAGTCCCGTGATGCGCTGCTCGGCGTCCGCGACGATGCGGGCGGGCTCGATCTCAATTTGCGACTCGACCTCGTCTTCGGGGAAGTCGATGCACGCGGTCAGGTAGGCCTGCAGGTGGAGCAGCCGCTCGCGCACCTCGCGTATCGGCTCGGAGAGTCGCCCCCGTAGCCCGGCGACCGCATGGCGCAGCCCGGCGTCGGTCTGCGCCTCGATGATGCCGAGGACGGACTCGGCTTGGGCGAGGTCGATGCGCCCATTGAGGAAGGCGCGGAGGGTGAACTCGCCGGGGTTGGCGGGGCGCGCCCCCGCCCCGATGGCGAGGGAGACGATGCGTTCCAGGGCCATGGGGCTGCCGTGACAGGTGATCTCGGCGGTGTCCTCGCGGGTGTAGGTGCGCGGGGCGGTCATCGCAACGGCGACGGCCTCGTCGACCACCGACCCGTCGCGCGGGTCTCGTATGCGCCCCACGCAGGCCATGCGGTCCTCGACCGTTCCCTCGAAGAGGTCGCGCAGGATCCGGTGCGCGTCGGGCCCGCTGAGCCGCACGATCCCAAGGGCGGCCTCCCCCGGCGCCGTCGCCACCGCCACGATGGTGTCGTCGTACATGCGGGGCATTATAGAAGCCCCGCGCCGCGCAACGGCGCCCTCCCTTCCGGCCTCTCCCCCATCTGGAGACCTTTGCAAAGGGAGTTACATACAATCCTACCCACGCCGCCTCAGTTTCGTTGACGGAAAAACGTAACGTATTGACACCCACTAGCGCGCCCGCTAGGGTAACTATACCAACGTGCGCGTGTATTACTGCGACGCAAACGGAGGGGGATCATGGCAGGACGACCGCCGAAGCCGATGCCGGAGCCGATACCCGACACGTTCTCGAACGTGATCAAGGCCATCGTCGAAACCCCACCATCGCCAAAGAACTTGCACTGACCGCCCTAAGGGCTAAGTTTGGCGATCCCCGCTATAGGCAAAACGCGGGAAGGGCGTTACCTCATTCTCTTCTCGTTTCAGTTCTCTTTGTGCCTTGGATTGGTGAGTTGGCATGAAACGACGGATGTAACATCGGACACTCTGATGGGCACTGCCATCGGGATTGGTCAGGGCATGGGGCCGCTCGTGATCTCGATTGCCGCATCGACCGCTATCATTGTTGAAGGGAGCGCAATGCTGGCCGAAAAGTATTTGAAGAGGCGATACACCGAGGGCCGTGACGAAGAGCGTAAGGCTTGGGAGGGCTGGAATGAGCGTCGTAAGGATGCAGAGCGCAAGCAAATCCCTTTCAACGAGCCACTGCCACCCAAATACGACAAATCGAAATCGGCCTAGCCCACAAAGTCTCGGTACCTGAGCCGCTTGCCTTCCATCCCTGACGCCATCCGGCGAATCTGTCCCTCGGTGTCCTGTGGCCTAGCGTTGTGCCGCCCCTCGAACTCCGCGACATAGCGGTCGAGGTGCTTAGGACTCATCTGGTGGTAGGTTCCATCGAAGCCGCGCTTTAGCGTCGCCCAGAGCTCTCCATGCCGTTCGTGTGGGCCTGCCCGCGGACGTACTCGCCGACGCTATGCCTGACGGCTACATGGTTCGGGAGGTCCGCGTACATGGTGGCCTCGTCGGTGTAGACCTTCGCGCCCGGCTCGATGCGGTTGCGCACAAATCGGTCAAGCGTCGGCTTGTTCGTAGCCAACACGACGGCGGCGCTCACTTGGCCCGTGGTGCGATCCTTCACGCCAGCGACCGGTACCTTACCGCCCGTTCCGCTCCCCACGTTGCCGCGCTTCGAGCGGTGCTTGTTTTTTCCCTTGCCGCCGACAAACGTCTCGTCGGCTTCAACCGGCCCGCCGAAGAAGCCGGTGTTACCCTCCCACGCCTTGCGGATGCGGTGCGCCAGATGCCATGCGGTCTTTTGCGTGATGCCAAGGTCGCGGTGTAGCTTCATGCTGGACACACCCTTGAGGTTCGTAGTCATGAGGTAGGCCGCGATAGCCCACTTGCTCAGGGGAAGATTCGAGCCCTCCATGACCGTCCCGACCTTCACCGAGAAATCGAACCGGCAATCGTTGCAGCGGAAGGGCGCAGGCTTGCGCGTAGGGCGTGGCGACACGTTCGCCGAGTCGCACTTGACGCAACGCACGCCGTCCGGCCAACGAGCATCGACGAACAGGCGCTCGGCCTCGACCTCATCGGAGAATCGCTTCACGGCGTCCACCAGCGAGATGCCGATTCGGTAGTGCTTGCCTGGTGCTTTCTTCGCCATATCAACCCTCCCTATTACGGAAGAATTATACCCTGCAACTGAAGTAATGTCAAAGGTTTGGGTACGATTGTATATAATTCCCTTTGCAAAACTCCGTCGAAGGGAAGAACGCCGCCTGCTGGCCTTGGGAAAGGGAGGCGGCGCGGGGTCTACCCCCCTCTCCCGCTGGGTGAGGGCGGGGGGAGGCGGGGGCTGCGCGACCTTGCTGAAGCCCGCCCGCCGAGTTACGCAAAGGTCCCCTCTGGGGGAAACTGAGAGAGGGCGCCCGCCCCCGAGCGCGCAAAAGCCTCCAGAGGAAGCCGGAGCCAAGGCCCCACCCTTCGAGTGCTATACTGACGAAAGCCCCATTCTCCGGCGCGCCGCTCTCTGTCTTCGGACGCCGCCGGGTCCACCGCTCACATGAACAAGCTCGACCTTGTTTCCATCCTAGACCTCGGCGCGGAGCGTCTGCGGCGCATCCTGGAGACCGGCTTGTCGCTGAAAGCGGCGGGGCCGTCGGCCGGCCCGAGGCCGTTGGAAGGCAAGAGCATCGCGCTCCTCTTCCAAAAGCCGTCGCTTCGGACGCGGGTGAGCTTCGACTTGGCGGTGCACCAGATGGGGGGCCACCCGATCTATCTTTCCCCGGACGAGGTGGGAATAGGTCGCCGCGAGCCGGTCGAGGACGTGGCGCGGGTGTTGGGCCGCTTGGTGGACGGTATCGTGGCGCGGACCTTCGGGCACGACGTGGTCGAGGCGCTGGCGCGCTACGCGCGGGTCCCCGTGATCAACGGGCTCTCCGACGGGGAGCATCCCTGCCAGGCCGTCGCCGATCTGCTGACCGCGCGAGAGAAGAAGGGCGGCGTCGATGGGCTCACCATCGCCTACGTGGGCGATGGCAATAACGTGGCGGTGAGCCTGGCCTTGGCGTCGGCCATGTGCGGCGCCCGGATGCGGGCGGCCTCGCCCAAAGGCTACGAGCTGCCCCCGGCGGCGGTCGCCGGGGCGAACAGAGCCGGCACCGAGACCGAGACCGTCGTGGAGTTGCTTGAGGATCCCCGCGAGGCCGTGTCGGGCGCCGACGTGGTCTACACGGACGTATGGACGAGCATGGGCCAGGAGGACGAGGCCAACCAACGGCGCGCCGTCTTCGAGCCCTATCGCGTGACGCCGGAGCTGCTCGAGCTCTCGGCAAAAGATGCAATTTTCATGCACCCCCTGCCGGCCCATGCAGGGGAGGAAGTGTCGCCGGGTCTCCTCGACCATCCGAAGTCGGTCGTCTTCGAGCAGGCGGAGAACCGCTTGCACGGGCAGAAGGCCGTGCTGATGGAGATCTACGGGGGCTGACCCTCGCGCGGGCCGGGTCCCATGACGCCACCGAACGACACGCCATCCACGGCCACCCCACCCATCGTGGTGATCGTTGGCCGCCCCAACGTGGGGAAGTCGACGCTCTTCAACCGGATCGCGGGCGAGCGTATCGCGATCACCGCCGACGAACCGGGTACGACCCGCGACCGCCTCTTTGCCTCTGCGGAATGGGACGACCGGGCCTTCATGCTTGTGGACACCGGAGGCCTGGAGGCGAACCCGGAGGCCTCGATCGGCAGGGCGATACGCGCGCAGGTGCACGCGGCCATCGACGAGGCGGACGCGGTGATCTTCCTGACCGACGTGACCACGGGGATCACCCCCGCCGACGAGGACGTCGCAGAGGTGCTGCGAAGGTGCGGCAAGCCGGTCGCGCTGGGCGTGAACAAGGTCGATTCGGGCAAGCGCGAGTTGCAGACGCCGGAGTTCTACAGCCTCGGCCTCGGCGAGCCGCTGCCGGTCAGCGCGCACCACAACCAAGGTGTCGGCCCGCTGCTCGACGCGGTGCTCGAAACGCTGCCCGAAGCGGAGGCGCCGCCGCCGGTCCAGGGCGTGGGCCTCGCGATCGTGGGGCGGCCCAACACCGGCAAATCGAGCCTGCTCAATGCCTTACTCGGCGAGGAGCGCGCCATCGTGAGCGACATCCCGGGCACCACGCGGGACGCCGTGGACACGGTGATCGAGTACAAAGGACAGCCGATCACGGTGATCGACACCGCCGGTGTGCGCAAGCGGGGCCGCGTCTCCCGCGGCGTGGAGCGCTTCAGCGTGCTCCGGGCTCTGCGTGCCGTGGAGCGCGCCGACGTGACGGTGCTCCTGCTCGATGCGTCGGAGCTGGACGCGGCGCAGGACGCCCACATCGCGGGCTTCGCGCTAGACGCCTACAAGGGCGTGGTGATCGCGGTAAACAAGTGGGACCTCGCGCGCGGCCTCGAAATCGATCAGGCCGAGGCCGAGGGAATCGTGCGGCGCAGGTTCAGGTTCGCCAGCTATCTGCCCCTGGTGTTCATCTCCGCGATGAAAGGCGAGGGTCTGGCGAAACTGCTGCGGGCGGTGCTCGAAGTTTACGAGCAGCGGCAGACCAGAGTCGGGACCGCCGCTCTCAACAAGATTGTCGACCGGGCGGCGGGCGAGCACCTTCCCCGTTTGGTGGGGCGCAAGCGGCTCCATATTCTGTACGCCACGCAGTCCAGCGTGAACCCGCCAACCTTCGTCTTCTTCGTCAACGACGCGAAGTTGGTGCATTTTTCGTATCACCGCTACTTGGAAAACCGCATCCGGGAGGTGTTCGGGTTCATGGGGACGCCGTTGAAGTTCGTCTTCCGGGCCCGCGCCGAGTCTAATGCCCGGTAACGTTCTCGCCATTGTCCTTAGCTACCTGATCGGGGCGGTCCCGTTGGGACTGGTTTTGGTGCGCGTCATCAAGGGCGTGGACATTCGTGACTATGGCAGCGGGAAGATCGGCGCCTCGAACGTGCTGCGGTTGCTTGGAGTGCCGGCGGCGGTGCTGGTGTTCGCGTTCGACGCCGGGAAGGGGATCATCGCGATCCTGCTGGTCAAGGCAATGGGCGACGCGGTGTGGGCGGAAGCCGCGGCGGCGTTCGCGGCGCTGGTAGGGCACAACTGGTCGGCCTTCATTCGCTTTTCCGGCGGCCGCGGCGTGAGCACCGGACTGGGCGCGCTCTTCATCATGGCGCCGCTCTGGGGCCTTGTTGCGCTCGGCTTTGGGCTGACCGTAGTGCTAGTGTTCCGGTATATCTCCCTAGGGTCGCTTCTGGGGACCGCTGCCGCGATGGTCATGGTCTTGGTGGCTGCGCTCCAGGGACATGAGCCGTGGGAGTACTTCGCTTACGCGGCCATCGCCGGTCCGCTGATCTGGATTCAGCACCATGACAACATCGTCCGGCTGCTAAATAGGACCGAACGGAGGATAGGCGACCCTCCGGAAAACCGCGTGGCGGAGGGGAACGAGGCGTGAGGGTCGGCATCGCGGGCACGACGACGTGGGGAACGACGCTCGGCATCCTCCTCGCCCGAAAAGACGTCGAAGTAGTCCTGTGGGCGCGCTCCGCGGACGAGGCCGAACGCATCAACGCGGCCCGGAGCAACGACGCGCGGCTGCCCGGCTATCAGCTCCCCGCCTCCATGCGAGTGACGGCCGACCTTGGCGAGCTGGCCGGCGCCGAGTTCCTGATCGCCGCCGTCCCCTCGTGGTCGATGCGGACGACCGCGCGTGCGCTGGCGGGTGTGGTGGGCCCGGACATGATTGTCGTCAGCGCGTCGAAGGGGCTCGAACGCGAAACGTCGAAGCGCATGAGCCAAGTGATCGAGGAAGAGGTCCCGGCGGCGGTGGGGCGTGTCGCCGTGCTTTCGGGCCCCAACCTGGCGCGGGAGATTCTCGACGGGCAGCCGGCCTCGGCGGTGATCGCCTCCGTGGACGAGACGGTCGCGGAGCGGACGGTGTCGGCGCTCATGTCGCCGCGCTTCCGCGCCTACACCAACGCCGATGTCGTGGGCGTTGAGCTCGGCGGAGCGCTCAAGAATATCGTGGCGATCGGCGCGGCGATGAGCGACGGGCTGGGATTCGGCGACAACGCGAAAGCGGGGCTGATGACGCGCGGCCTCGCCGAGATCGCGCGCTTGGGCGTGGCGGCGGGGGCGCGCCCGCTGACCTTCGCCGGGCTCGCCGGACTGGGCGACCTCATCGCCACGAGCGCGAGCCGTTTGAGCCGCAACTACTTCGTCGGCGAGCAACTCGCCAAGGGGAGGCCGCTGAAGGTCATCCTCGAAGGGATGCGCAACGTTGCCGAGGGGGTCGACACGACCGTGGCCGCGCTGCGCATGGCGAAGGCGCTCGGCGTCGAGATGCCGATAGCGACCTACACCTACCGCGTCATGTTTGAAGGCTTGGAGCCCGAACGTGCCGTCAAGGAGCTTATGGCTCGTGCCCCTAAATCGGAAGAGGACGGGATGTAAAATGACGCCGTCATGGAGTTGCAACCAAACTATATAGGCGCTATAATGGCTCCATTATGGACGCGTCGGTAAACCTATCGATCAAGAACGTACCCGAGTCCTTGGTGGAGCGGCTGCGCGAACGCGCCAAGCGCAACCACCGGTCGATGCAAGGGGAGCTCATGATGATCCTCGAGGAGTCGCTGGAGTCTAGCGCCATCATGGAGACGCGCGCCGTCTATCGCACGGGGCTGGACGCGTCCGACGTCCATCGCATGGTGCGGAGCCTCAACCTGCGCACGGGCTCCGATTCGACGCGCCTGATTCGCGAAGACCGGGATGCCCGCTAAGGTCGTCGATGCCTCCGTTCTCGCCGCCGTGATCTTCGGCGAAGAGGAGGCGGGCGAGGCGTTGGCCCTGATCGAAGGCCACGACCTCTACGCTCCGCCGCTGCTTGGTTACGAGATCACCAGCGTCGCCCGCAAGAAGTCGCGGCGGTATCCCGATCAGCGCGAGAGCATCGCCCTCGCCCTCGATCTCGGCCTGAGGCTGCGGTTCACGTGGATCGAAGTCGACCACGCCGAGGTGTTCAAGACCGCGCTCGATACCGGCCTCAGCACCTACGACGCCGCCTACCTTCACGTCGCCAGGGCGATGGCCCTCCCGCTCGTCACCTTCGACAAGCAGCTCGCGGAAGTCTACGCCTGCGAGTTCGACGGCTAAGGCCGGAGGCCGCTCGACTACGTGGTGATCGGCTCGGCGAACTGCTCTCGCAGGACGCGCTTGAGGATCTTGCCCATGGGGTTCCGGGGCAGTTCGTCGACGAACACCACCGACTCCGGCTTCTTGAAGCTGGCGGTCCGTGAGCGCACCAGATCCGCGATCTCGTCTAGCGATGGCTTGTCGCCCTCGTCCGCGGGTACGACGACCGCACGCACGCGTTCGCCCCATTCCTGATCCGGCACGCCGATGATCGCGATGTCCTCGACCTTGGGGTGGGAGAGAATGATGTTCTCGAGCTCTTCGGGCGAGATCATCTCGCCGCCGCGCTTGATGATGTCCTTGGCCCGGCCGGCGAGGAAGATGTAGCCGCCTTCGTCGGCGTAGCCGAGGTCGCCGGTGTGGAGCCAGCCGTCTTTATCGATCGTGGCGCTCGTGGCTTCTTCCTGCTTCCAGTAGCCCTTCATGATCCGCTCGCCGCGGGCCACGATCTCGCCCACGACCTCGGCGGGGAGGAGCGTGCCGTCCTCGTCCATGATGCGGACCTCGACGTCGGGCAGCGGCTTGCCGATCGACCCTAGCCGCTTGAGCTTGATTTCCTTCTCTTCCTCGGTCCCCTCGATGATATGGTCTTCGGGGCCGAGCATCGTGATCGTCGCCGCCGACTCCGTCTGACCGAACGCGTTGATGAAGTGCGTCCCGGGGAACTGCTCGATGGCGCGCTTGACCACTTCAAGCGGCATGGGCGCCGCGCCGTAGGTGATGACCTGGAGGCTGGTGAGGTTGTACTCCTGGAACTTCTCGTGGTCCATCAGCTGCTTGATCATCGTCGGCACCATCATGGCCCGGTCGACGGCGTGCTGCTGCACCAGTTGCATCCACTCCTCGGCGTCGAACTGGCGCTGGAGCACGAGCGTCCGCCCGCCGTACACCGACGCCATCACCGCCTGGATTCCGGCGATGTGGTACATGGGCACGGTGAGGATGTTCTTCTCCTCCATATCGAGGTCCACGGGGGAGACGTTGTTCAGTACGTATTCGGAGAAGTTCTTGTGGGCGAGCATGACGCCCTTGGGCCGTCCCGTCGTGCCCGCGGTGAACATGAGGATCGCGAGGTCGGCGTCTTCGATCTCGGTGAACGGGTCTTCGTCCGCGCCGGCGGCGAGCACGTCGGCGAAGCTCGACCACCCCTCGGGGGCGGCGCCCAGGGACACGAAAAGCCGGACGCTCGGGGCCTCGCCTCGGATCTCGTCCACCAGCGAGGTGTAGCGCTCGCCCGCGACGATCCCGACCGCGTCCGAGTCCTGGAGCATGTAGGCGACCTCGTCGGGGCGCGCCCGGAAGTTGAGTGGGACGAAGATGGCGCCTATCTTGGCGCAGGCGAAGTAGGTCTCGATGAAGTTGGGGCTGTTGACCTCCATCATTGCGACCTTGTCGCCCTTTTGAATTCCCATGTCGGTCAGCGCGTTGGCCAGCTTCGAGGAGCGCGCCTGGAGCTGCTCGTAGGTCGTCGTGGCGTCTTCGAAGACGATGGCGGGGCGGTCCGGCGCGACGGCCGAGGTCACCATGAGAAATTCGCTCGTGTTCATAGGGCCTCCTAGTCCTGTGGGAGCGTGCCGCGCACGCCCGAGCATTATAGCTAGCGGTGTCCTTTTGGTGTACGGGAGCGGAAGGACGTGAGCCGGCTCACGGACCGAAGGCTAGGCGAGAGGCCAAGCGTGCCTCGGAGGCGAGCCCCTCGGTAAGGCCGGCGTCGGCGGCGTGGGCCAGCGCGGTCTTGGCGGCGCGGACGGCCCGCGTGTCGAGCGCGGCCAACGCGTGGGCGGTCTCCCCGGCGCGGTCGAACAACGACTCGGCGGGCTCGATGCCGTTGACCAGCCCGATGGCCGCGGCCTCCTCCGCCTCGATCACGCGGCCGGTCAGCAGCGCGTCGAGGCCCCGGGCCGTCCCCACCGCCCTCGGCATGGTCTGCGTCCCGCCGGCGGCGGGAATCATACCCAGGTTCGTCTCGGGCAGGCCGAACTTCGCGTCCGGCGCGGCGAGAATCAGGTCGCAGCCCAGGGCGATCTCGAGGCCCGACCCGAAGCAGAACCCCCGGACCGCGGCCACCAGCGGCGTGCGTAGCCCGAAGAGGCGAGCCCAGACGTCGCGCTCGAATCGCACTTGCCGCGCGATGAACTGCGACGGCGCGGAGCCGAACTCGGTGAGGTCGGCTCCCGCGCAGAACGCCCGCTCGCCCGCGCCGCGCACCACCGCGGCCCGGATGTCGGAGTTCTCCTCCAGAACGCCGAGCGCCTGATAGAGCTCGTCCCGCATCTGGACGTTATAGGCATTGAGGACCCGGGGCCGGTTGAGCGTGAGCCGGGCCACGGGGCCGTCGATCTCCAGGAGCACCGTCTCGAAAGCCATCGCTACCCGCCGGTGAACTTCGGGGGCCGCTTTTCGAGGAACGCGCGGATGCCCTCGTCCCGGTCGCGGGAGGCATGCAGCAGCACGGCGAGGTCGGCTTCCAGGCGCAGCCCCTGTTCGAGCGGCAGGTCCATGCCCGCGAGAATCGCTTCCTTGGCGTAGGCGTTGGCGATGGGGGCCGCGCTGGCCAGCCGCTCGGCGAGCTCCATCGCCCGCGCCTCCACCTCGGCGGGGGGCGCGACTTGGGAGACGAGGCCGCACCGCAGCGCCTCATCGGCAGTGAGGGTGCGGCCTAGCAGCACCATCTCCGAGGCCACGGTTCTGGGAACGAGGCGCGGCAGCCGCTGGGTTCCGCCGTCCCACGGCAGTTCGCCTCGACCGACCTGGTCGAGCGCCAGCCGCGCCTCCTCCGACATCACGCGTAGGTCGCAGGCGAGCGCGAGCTCCAGGCCCTGCCCGATCGCGTCGCCGTTGATGGCGGCGATCACCGGTTTCGCCAGGCTCGCGGCGGCGGCCGCGACGCCGCGCCGCGCCGCGCTCTCGGCTCCGATTTCGGCCAGCGTCGCCTCGGCCCCTAGGCTGAACACCCCGCCCGACCCCGCGACGACAACCACCGAGACTTCGTCGTCCTCGACCGCGCGGCGCACGGCGTCGATGAAGGCCAGCGCCAGCGGCTCGGTGATGCGGTTTCCCGAGTCGGGACGTGCCAGCGTGATGCGGCGCACCCCGCCCCGTGTTTCAGAGCGGATGTGCGGCCCAGGCGCCATCGCTACCGTCCGAGATACTCGCTGCTCCCGTCGAACGCGCCCTCGAACCGCACGAAGACGGCTTCGATCGCCCGCCAGCGAAGCTGCGAGTACTCCAACCCCCGCGGTACGTCGAACATCGTTAGCCCCCGAATCCCGAAGGTCCGCTCCAGGTCGAACGGACCCCAGATGAACGTCACGTCCCGCGGGGGCGCCGGGTTGCAGTAATAGTACGGCTGAGTCGCGGGCACGTTCGGGGCAAGATGCACGAACCCCCCTTCCGTATCGAACGGGTCGATGGGGCGGTATTCGTCCGAGTCCTCGTCCAGCAGCCGGAACGCGTCGGGGCCGACGTTCACCCGCACCTGGTCCGACCGGTCGTTGCGCGCCGTGATCTCGAGGACGGCGATGGTCCGTTCGGGGTCGGGCTGCCGCACGACGTACGAGACGTTGTCGGCGAGGTAGTAGACCTCGTCGGTCAGCGTCAGGCTGTGCGCCTGCACCGACATCTGGTTACCGCGTTGAGCGGGAGGCACCTCAAAGGGGTCGTCGTTGCGGCAGGGGGACGATCCTCCCCCGCAGGCCCCAACGGTGGTTGCGACAATGACGCCAAGCACGGCGATGGAGACCAGGGAACGAGCTCGGAAGATGCGCATGCGATTCCTTAAATGTTCAATCGAAAGGGGTTGCGGCGACCGCCGGTTGTCCCGGCGCGCTCGTGACGCTCGTTAAAAGTATACGCGCTTGCCGCGAATCGGGGTTGGGCGCCATCCTGCGCCGCCTTCGCCTATGACCGGAACGGCGTGATGACCGCGCACCGAGGACCTGCGGCGCGGCTGAGCCTACGGTCAAGCGTTGTCAGGGGGCAGTCGAGCGCCTCGGCCAGCGCGACGTACCAGGCGTCGTAGCATGGCGGGTCATGCGCCAGTCGAAACGCTCGGGGGTGCTCTACGCGCCCGCTTCCCGCAGGAGACCTTTGCACGACTTTGTCATCGCCGGGCGGCGGGGGGGTTGACCCCCTCTCCCGCTGGAGACCTTTGCAAAACCGACCGGGCCCTGCCGAACGGCGGCGCCCTCCCCTCCGGCCTTTCCCCCTCTGGGGGAAACTGAAAGAGGGCACGCGCCCGAAGGGCGCGTCGGAGGGGCAGGGGTGCGGAGGGGTGCGCCGACGTCCATGGAGCCGGAAGCGCCGGTTACGCAAAGTCCTCCGCTGGGAGAGGGTTGGGGTGAGGGCGGGGGGAGGGGGGCCGCGCGACCTTGCCGAAGCCCGCCCGCCAAGTCACGCAAAGGTCTCCGTAGGGCGAGACTCACCCTCTCCTCGAAACTATCTCCTCCGAGAGATCAAGACGCTCCCCCCCTCCCCTTTCGGCCTTTCCTTATAATGTCCGCAATGGACTCGCCGCAAACGCGACCGACTCTGGTCGGCGTCATTGCCGTCGACGGCCCGGGGGCCGTGGGTAAGACGACCGTCGGGCGCGCGCTCGCCGAGCGCCTGGGGTACCGCTTCATCGACACGGGCGTCATGTACCGCGCGGTGACGGTGCTCGCTCTGGAGGCGGGAGTGGACACGAACGACGACGATGCGCTCACCGACCTCGCGAAAAATGCCGGCCTCGACCTGCGACCGGGGCCCGGCCACGGGGCATCGCCCCGGATCTACGCCGGTGACCGTGACCTCACCGAGGCGATCACCCGGCCGGAGGTCGACCGCGCCGTGTCGCGGGTCTCTGCCGTCGCCGGCGTGCGCCGCGAGCTCGTCGCGCTCCAGCGCCGCTTCGCCGCCGAAGGACACGTCGTCATGGTAGGGCGGGACATCGGCACCGTGGTGCTCCCCGACGCTCCGTTGAAGATCTACCTGGACGCCTCCCCCGAAGAGCGTGCCCGCCGTCGTTTCGAGGAGCGCCGGCGGCGCGGCGAATCCGCATCCTACGAACGCGTGCTCGCCGATCTCATCCGCCGCGACGGCCTCGATAGCGGGCGGGACCTCTCGCCGCTGACCGCTGCCCCGGACGCCCGCCGCATCGACACCACGCGGCACGGCGTCGAGGACGTCGTAGACGAGATCGCGCGCATCGCCGAGGGCCGCATCGCGGCGGGACCGTGACTCGACTCTACCAGCGATTCCACTACGCCTTCTTTATAGTCTTCACGCACTTCGTTTTCCGCGTGTTGGCACGCTGCACGGTGGTCGGTAAGGAGAACGTCCCGCCCCGCGGGCCGCTCATCGTCGTTTCGAACCACCTGCACTTCACCGATCCCGGGCTCGTGCCCGCCTCGCTGGGCCGCCAGACGCATTACTTGGCGAAGATCGAGCTCATGCGGCAGCCCCTGGTAGGCTTCCTCGCCAAGAACTTCGGCGCGGTAGCGCTCGACCGCCGCGGACGGGGCAAGCGCGATGCGATCGGCGCGGTGCTGGAGCTCCTCTCCACCGACCACGTCATCGGCTTGTTTCCCGAGGGTACGCGCTCGCGTACGGGCGGCATGGCGAGGGCCAAACGCGGTGCGGCGCTGCTTGCCGTGAAGTCGAACGCCCCGATCCTCCCCGTCGCGATCACCGGCACCGAGAAGCTCGGATGGCGGAGCGTTTGGGAGCGGCCCCGGGTCAGGGTCGTCATCGGCGCGCCGTTCTCGCTACCGGTTATCGAAG
Source organism: Dehalococcoidia bacterium (assembly GCA_965261455.1). Taxonomy (GTDB): domain Bacteria; phylum Chloroflexota; class Dehalococcoidia; order SHYB01; family SHYB01; genus DAOUKH01. The sequence goes on from OZ253453.1 coordinate 2,950,691, forward strand.
GAAAGGTGGCCAAGCTCCAGATGCAGGGGCTGGCCGACATGATGATGGAACGCGTCGCCGCGCTCCTACCCGAGTTCTACCAGGGCCACTACCGGCCCAAACGCCCCGCCGAAACGGAGTAACCCGCGATGTGCGGCATCATTGGCTACGCCGGATCGAGACCCGCCTTCCCCATCGTGGTCGAGTCGCTGAAGCGGCTGGAATACCGCGGCTACGATAGCGCGGGCGTCGCGGTGCTCGATGGAAACGGGCCGCTGCAGGTGCGGAAGACGGCGGGGAAGATCGCCGACCTCCCCCTCGCCGGCCTCGACCACGCCGGCGTGACGGCCATCGCCCACACCCGTTGGGCCACCCACGGCAAGCCGACGCTCCACAACGCCCATCCCCACACCGACGGCTCGGGCAAGGTCGCCGTCGTTCACAACGGCATCGTCGAGAACTATGAGGCGCTGCGGGCGAGCCTGCTCCGCGAAGGCCGCGTCTTCCGTTCGGAGACGGACACGGAAGTGATCCCTCTCTTGATCGAACGGTTCCTCGAACGCGGCGCATCCCTCGAGGAGGCGGTGCGCGAGACCGCGAAGCTGCTGGAAGGCGGCCACGCCATCGCCGTCATCGGCGCCGACGCCCCCAACGCCGTCATCGGCCTCCGCATTGGGCACGCCGGCGGCCTTGTCGTCGGGCGCGGCGGCGGCGAGAGCTTCCTCGCCAGCGACCTCCCCGCCATCGCCGCCGCCGTGGACCGCGTCGCCTACCTCGCCGACGGCGAGATGGCGGTGGTGACGCCCGAGGGAGCGGCCTACTCCGATCTCAAGGGCCGTCCTATCGAGAAGGCATGGCGGGTGGGGCGGCATGATCCCACCGCCGCCGCCAAGGGGCCCTACAAGCACTTCATGCTCAAGGAAATCATGGAGCAACCCGAGTCGCTGGTGAGCGCCATGCGCGACCGGATCGACTTCAACGAGATGCGGGTGAGCCTCCCCGGTTTTCCCTACGACGCCTCACGCGCCCGCGCCTTCGATCGCGTCGTGCTCTTGGGCATGGGCACCAGCTACCACGCCGCGCAGGTGGGGCGGCTGATGATCGAGCGCATGGCCCGCCTCCCCGCCGAGGCGGAGCACGCCGGCGAGTTCCGCTACCGCGATCCCGTGCTGACGAAGAACACGCTCGTCGTGACTGTCACCCAGTCGGGCGAGACTGTCGATAGCCTCGTCGCGATGCACGAGGCGGCCCAGCGGGGCGCGGCCCAGATCGCCGTTACCAACGTCGCCGCATCGGAGGCGGCGAGCCTCGCCGATTACGCCCTCCTCATCAACGCCGGCCCCGAAATCGCCGTCGCGTCGACGAAGACCTTCACCGGCTCGATGGTCTGCCTCTATCTCCTCGCCCTACGGCTGGGGGAGCTTCGCGGGACACTGGACGCTGACGAGGCCGCCAAGGCCGTCCACGCCCTGGCGCGGCTGCCCGAGCAGCTCGGCCTGGCGCTCGCCGCCGGCGGCTTCGACGATGTGGCGAGGCGGTACGCGCACAGCAAGGACTTCCTGCTCCTTGGCCGCGGCCCGCTCTACCCCATCGCCCTGGAGGGCGCCCTCAAGCTCAAGGAAGTGAGCTACATCCACGCCGAAGGCTGCCAGGCTGGCGAGATGAAGCACGGCCCCATCGCGCTCATCGACGAGGACATGCCCGTGCTCGCCCTCGCCGTCCGAGAGCCCCCCAACGGCCCCCACGCGCCGGGGAACGGCCGGCTGCACGACAAAATCTTGGGGAACATCGAGGAGGTCCGCGCCCGCGGCGGACGCGTGATCGTGGTCGCGGCGGAGGGCGATAGCCGGACCGCGGAAAAGGCCGACCACGCGATCTTCATCCCCGAGGCCCCAGCCCTGCTCGCGCCAGTCCTAGCGGCGGCGCCCCTGCAGCTCCTCGCCTACCATATCGCGGTGCGCCGCGGCTGCGACGTCGACCAGCCGCGCAACCTCGCCAAAACCGTCACCGTTGAATAAGTCGCGGCGGGCGACTACTATACACGGCGCGCTTGAAGTGAAGCAGCGAGGCGCGGCGCGCCCACATCCGAACATCTCAACCGGGTAACGCCGCGCCCCATCCGGTTGGTCTAGGAGGCGGCATGGTCCAGGAGAACATCAAGAAATTCGGTATCTACCTCAACCCGCAGGAAATGAAGGTCGTCCGCATCAACTCCCCCTACTGGTTCCCCCCGGAGCCGGACTGGGTGATGATCACCAACGAGGTGAACGCGACGCTCCTCAAGATCCGCGAGATGATCGGTGAGAAGAAGCTCGTCGACACCCCCGACGACGTGACCTGGGGCTCCATTCCGCTCTTGGACTAGCGCGCCGGGCCGGTTCCGACAGACGCGCCCATCCGGCGCGACACCCCTAGAGGAGGCATCCATGGGAGGGCTCACGCGTAAGGCGGCGATCGCCGGCGTCCACGAGTACCCAAGCCGCAGAGACCCCACCGTTTCCGAGAACGCGATCCAAGCGCTCAGCGCCAAGCGGGCGCTCGAAGACGCGGGCTTGGAAATCAAGGACGTCGACGGCCTCATGTCGCCCGTGGGCATGGGACTCTTGCAGGTCGCCGAGTACATGGGGCTCAACCCCGACCTCGTGGACAGCACCCAGGTCGGCGGCTCCTCGTACCAGTTGCACGTCGCCCGGGCTACCGCGGCCATCGCCGCGGGTCAGGCCAACTGCGTTGTCGTCACCTACGGCAGTACCGCGCGCTCCAGCGCCCGCGCCATCGGGACTGGCGGCCGCAACATGGCCAACCCCAACCCCATCGAGAGCTTCGAGGTCCCCTACGGCGGCATCCTCGCCGGTATGTACGCCATGGTGAAGAACCGCCACATGTACGAGTTCGGCACCAAGGACGAGCAGTTCGCCAACATCTCGGTCATCACCCGCCGCCACGCCGGCTTGAACCCCGAGGCGATGTTCCGCGACCCCATCACCATCGACGACGTCCTCAGCTCGCGCATCATCGCCTACCCGCTGCACCTCCTCGAGTGCTGCATCGTCAGCGACGGTGGCGGCGCCGTCGTCGTCGTCAGCCCCGAGCTGGCCCGCTCCATCAAGAAGAAGCCCGTCTGGGTGCTCGGCGAGGGCGAGGGCTACGCCCACCTCGCCAACGGCAAGCGCGACTGGGTCACCACCGGCGCGGCCCAGTCCGGCAAGACGGCCTTCGCTCAGGCCGGCGTCACCCACGCCGACATCGACCACGCCATGATCTACGACTCCTTCACCATCACCGTCCTCACCGCCCTCGAAGACCTCGGCTTCTGCGCCAAGGGCGAGGGCGGCGCCTTCGTCGAGGGCAATCGCCTCGCCATCGACGGCGACATGCCGATGAACACCGACGGCGGCGGCCTCTCCTCTAACCACCCCGGTATGCGCGGCCTCTTCCTCATCGTCGAGGCGGTCAAGCAGTTGCGGCAGGACTTCGCGGGCACGGAGCGGCAGGTCCCGGGCGATCCCAAGATATCCATCGCCCACGGCACCGGCGGCATGCTGGGGTCGCGCCACGCCTCCGAGACGCTGGTCCTGGGAGTGTAATCATGACCACCGAGTACCTGAAGCCGATCCCCACCGCCGACACCGACTCGAAGCCGTTCTGGGACGGCTGCAAGGAGCACGAGCTCCGCATCCCCAGGTGTACCGATTGCGGCGAGAGCTTCTTTCCCCCGCAGAGCGTCTGCCCCCGCTGCTGGACGCGTGACAACGTCACGTTCGAGAAGGCCCCGGGAACCGGCGAGATCTACACCTTCGCCATCGTCAACCAGAACAAGTCGCGGGCCTGGGCCGACGACGTCCCCTACGCCATCGGCTACGTCACCCTCGACGGCCCTGGCGTCCAGATCTTCAGCAACATAGTCAACGTCGAAGACCCCTTCAAGCTGAAGATCGGCCAAAAGGTTAAAGTCACCTTCCGCGACATCAACGACGACGTCTCCATCCCGCTCTTCGAGCCGGCGTAACACCTCCCCCGGCCGCATACGGCGAGACGGCGGAGGGGGGCGAAAATGCGGGAGGGCGCCCGAAAGGACCCCGCCGATACTCTGAGCCTTGGCTGCGGCTGCGCCATCGCCGCTATCCTCGCCGCCATCGGCATCGGCATCCTCGCCTACCTCCTCACCTCCTCCCCCTAGCCCGCACTCGCGCCGCGTAACGGCGCGGCCCCCCGTAGGGGCGAGTCGCGACTCGCCCTCCCTCCACCTAAACCCAGCCAAGGGACAGACCGCCGGCCTCCGACTCGTTGAAAGGAGGGAGGAGGCGCGGGGTCTTCCCCCCTCTCCCGCTGGGAGAGGGTTGGGGTGAGGGCGGGGGGAGGCGGGGGCCGCGCGACCTTGCTGAAGCCCGCCCGCCGAGTTACGCAAAGGTGTCCAACGGGAGAGGGCTGGGGTGCGGGGCCCCCCGACAACCACCAAGGGCCATCGAAGCCCGGCCACCCCGTGTGCGCCCTCCGGCCTCTCCCCCTCTGGGGGAGACTGAGAGAGGGTACGCGCCGACGCGCGTGGGCGCCCGCAGGGTGCCCCTTAGCCGTTAGATCGCCGCCCCCCTACGCCGCTCCCGCCAGACGCTCGAACCGCGCCTCGCTCCGGTACGGTCCGACCACGGCCAGGTTCACCTTCTCCGGCGAGAAGACGCGCTCCGCTGCCCGCCGCAGGTCCTCCGCCGTCAGCGCCTCGACGATCTCCACCACTTCGTCGATGGAGCGCAGCTCGCCGAGCAGGAGCAGTTGGCCGCCCGCCCACGCCGCCATGCTCCGCGTGTCCTCCGTCCGCAGCAGCAGGCGCCCCTTGATCATCTCCTTCGCCTTGCGGAGCTCGGCCTTGCCGATGGGCTCCATGACGCCGCGTATCTCGCCGAGGATCGCCTTGATCGCCCCGTTGATCTGCTTGGGCTCGACCCCCGCGTAGACCGTCACCGCGCCGTCGTCGAGGAAGTGCGCCGCGTAGCTGTGCACGTCGTAGGCCAGGCCGAGCTCCTCCCGCACGCGCAGGAACAGGCGGCTGCTCATCCCCTCGCCGAGGACGACGTTGAGCAGGTCGAGGGCGTAGCGCTCCGGGTCGGAGCTGCTGAGGCCGGGGTAGGCGATGCAGAGGTGGGCCTGCTCGGTGCGACGGCTCTTCAGGCTGACGCGCGGCCCGCCTTGGCCGGCGCCCCCGCCGTTGACCGAGCGCTCCCAGGCGCGCGGCTTGCCGTGCCCCCGCCGCCGGCCCCACGAGCCAAGCTGCGCCTCGACCGCCGCAACGACCTGCTCGTGCTCGATCTGTCCGGCCACGGCGACGACGCAGTTGTCAGGCGCGTACTGGTCGGCAACGTAATCGACGAGGTGCGGACGCATGATCCCGCTCACCGACTCGCGGTCGCCGCCGATGTCCCGCCCCAGGGCCTCCCCCGGCCACATCGTCTCGTCGATCAGCAGGTCGACAAGTTGCGCCGGGGAGTCGTACGTGGCGGCGAGCTCTTCGAGGATGACCTTGCGCTCCCGTTCGATCTCGCTGGGCTTGTACAGCGAGTTGCGCAGCATGTCGACGAGCAGGTCGAGACTAAGGTCGAAGTGCGATGCGGCGACCTTGGCCCAATAGACCGTCGCCTCGCGGTCGGTGCTGGCGTTCAGATAGCCGCCGACACCCTCAATGGTTTCGGATATCTTCTTGGCCAGGGGTCGCCGCTTCGTCCCCTTGAACACCATGTGCTCGACGAAGTGGGAGAGCCCGGCTTCGGCGTCCGTCTCGTACCGCGAGCCCGCTCCCAGGAAGAAGACGGTGGTCACCGAGCGCACGTGGGGCATCGGCGCGGAGACGATCCGCAGCCCGTTGTCCAACGTGGAGTCGGGGAAGACCGGCGCGCCGCCGCCCTCTGCGCTAACGGGACTCTGCACCGCCGCCGCTAGTCCTTCGCCCACTCCACGTTGCCGCAGAGGTCGGACGGATGCGGGCGGGACTCGAACGCCTGGAAGAGCGCCTTCTCCCGGCCCAACACGGTGTCGCCTCCGTGGCCGGGGTGAACGGCGACGCCGTCGTCCAGGACGAAGATACGCTCTTTCAGCCCCGCGACGAGCTGCTTGAAGTTAGCCGGCGAGCTGGTGCGCCCCGGGCCGTTGGGGAAGAGCGTGTCGCCCGAGAACAGATGGTCGCGCCACACGATCGACGTACCCCCCGTGGTGTGGCCCGGCACGTGAACCGTCCGCAGCGTCACGCTCCCGACGGTGAGCTCGCCGTCCTGCTCGAAGAAGTGATCGGCCTCCAGCGGCAGGATGCGGGCCTCGCTCTCATGCACCCACACCGGCGCGCCCGTCGCCTCCTTGATCTCCCGGTGGCCGACGATATGGTCCCCGTGGCAATGCGTCATCAGGATCATCTTCACGTTCACGTCCGCCGCCTCGGCCAGAATCTTCTCCGGCTCCGCCGGCGTGTCGATGATCGCCGCGTCATTCGTCGCGGGGTCCACCAGGATGTACGTGTTGTTGTCGGAAGACCCCGTCGTGATCTTCCGAATCTCAAGGCCGTCGCGATGAATCACCGGCATACGTTGTCACCAAAAGCGCTAAGGGATAGGCCGCAAGAATAGCAAACCGCAGGCAGGGGCGTAAAGGAAACCGCACGTGTCCGGTTCAATAAGACGCGAGAACGCGAGGCCGGATCAGACCCGTCGCGCAGACCCTAGCGGCGAGACGCGCTCGCTTAGACGTCTTCCCCAGTCGAGCCAAGCGGCGGTCATAGCGTCAACGTCGCCACGGTCTTCAGGCCGTACGGGAGACTCTCCGGCGATCGAATTGAGCGCCCAGAACCATGGCGCTCGCGTCTCCTCCAAGTCCCGCAGGATCAGCGGAATGGCTTCCTTCCCCATTCCAATGATCTCCTGGTAAGCACGATGCTCCGCAATCATGCTGGGCGAAGAGAGGTGCGCCGTGTCCCGCTTCCACTTGGTGGCCCGCTGTTCGAACTCTGTCTGAAGCTCTGTCGCAGCCCGGACATCTGTCGCAGCTCTAGGATGCTTCCGAGTGGTCATCTCGCGGACTCCCCTTGGGCGTACTCCATGCTAGCACCCATTCTCCCTTCGCACGAGGGCGGGTCCAAGACGACCCCGTCCTGTCCCACGAGCCTGACGTCCACGTGCGGGTACCGCACTCCCATGCTCAAGGAAGCCGAGCCCAGAAATCCCGCGAGTCAATCCCTGACACGAGCAGGATCGATTCGAGCCTGTCCTTAGCGATGTGGCCCGTGACGTACACGACGGTCACGACCTTCAAGGGGCTGGACTGCTGTACATACCAGACCGCACCGCGGTCTTCCCATAAGGGGAAGAACTCAGGCCCAAGGCCCTGCTCAACTTGCTCAGGGGTTAGACGTACACTAGGCATTCGTTCGTGCTGGTGACGACGTCGTACCTAATGCCTCTTGAGTCGAGGAACTTCCGAAAGGTGGCCGAACCATATTCCTTCTTGTACTTGACAAGGCCCCCGAGGAATATGTTGGCCTGCTCTTGCAACTCTTGTTCCGTGTCACCTTCGAGGACCACGCCGAACTCGGGGAGCGTCCACGTTAGCTTCCCGTCCTTCTTGCCGTCCTGTCTCTTCAGCCGAAGATGGAATGTAGGTGTCATGCCGCACCCTCTCGAAGTATCCCTACCACTACAACCGGTGTCAAAAGCGTAGACTTCCGCACTCGCGTCGTCAAGACTGTGCACAGGGCGTTGGCGTTGAGCTTCGCGGCACCACTTCAGTCGGGCAACCGGTCACGGGGCTGTGCTTAAGTCCGTTTCGGCGGCCCCGGCTTCAGAGGCTTGGGGAGCTTTATATATAATTCCCCCCGAAAGAGTTCCCTCTGCACGGTCGCCCGCTCGCAGGCCCGCCGTCGCCAACGAGCGCCTGGAGGCCCGCCGGTACAATAGATGCGGCGCCCAAACCGCAGCGCCGCCGGAGAAACCTTTGACCAAACAAGCCGTCATCTTCGACATGGACGGGGTGATCACCGACAGCGAGCCGCTGTACGGCGAGGCGGTGAACGTCGTGCTCGCCCGTGAGGGCCTCGCCCTCACCGACGACGACCACCGCGCCATCATGGGCAGCAGCATCAGGTACACCTGGCGCTACGTCATCGACCGGTTCGGGCTCGCCGGCGGCGTCGACGACTGGACCCCCGCCTACGATATCGTCGTCGCCGAGGTGCTCGGCGCCAACGCCGTCGCCGCCGAGGGCCTCGAATGGCTACTGGATGGGCTCAAGGAGCGGGGCGTGCGTATCGGTCTCGCCACGTCGTCGCAGAGCAACTGGGCCGACGCGGTTCTCAAACGCCTCGGTGTCGCCGCTGCCTTCGAGGCCATCGCCACGTCGGACATGGTCGAGGCCGCCAAGCCGGCCCCCGACCTCTACCTGCTCGCGGCCGACAAGCTCGGCGTCGCGCCCGAGCGCTGCCTCGCCATCGAGGACACGCCGCGGGGCATCGCCTCCGCCAAGGCCGCCGCCATGGACGCCGTCGCCGTCCGCACCGAGTCCACCGCGGGCATGGACATCTCCGCCGCCGACTACGCCATCGACCGCCTCAGCGACTTCGACTTCGTCTGGCTCAGCCGCTGACCGCCCTCCCCGCCGCCGCACTCCCGTAGGGGCGAGTCGCGACTCGCCCTCCCCTCCGGCCTCAGGCGGGACGCTCCTATTCGTACGTCCACGGCTCGAAGTCCAGGATAGGCCAGTTGCCGTCGGAGTCCGCTATCTCAGAGCCTTGCCCTGGGAAGGCGATCCCGCCGATCTGGCTTTCGCCGACGATCAACTCCTGTCCATCCACTGCGCCCCCGTCGAAGGTGAGCGTGTCGGTGCCGCTCCCGCTGAGAAGCGGAAGTCCCCAGCCTCCGGTCTGAGGGTCGAGGACATACAACTCGACCTTGCCCTGAACGAAGACGGGCTCACTGAAGGTCACTTCAATGTCGCCCGCCTCGTTCCTTGCAAGCCCCACAACGGTCAGCTTGTCCATGCTTCCGGACTCCACCGGCAGGTCTGGGAGGTTGAACCACTGCGTGGGCGGTTCTATCTCAAGCGGCTCGTTATAGCCGACGTAGTTGATGGTGATGATGTCCCGCGTCTCGCCGTCCAAGCCTTCGACGGCAACCCTGACCTCCCTGGTCAGAAAGTCGTTGACGCTCACGATTCTGGTCAGACTGCCGTCTGTCCCAGGTCCCCCCATCCCGCCTTCTATTCCGGTCTGATCGGAGACCAGCACGTAGCCTCTGCTCCCATCGCCAAGGTCGATGGATTCCTCCAAGGTCGCGTTGGCGTCGCTGGGCAGGTCAAGCAATCCAACCATCTGCGCCACCGTCAAGAAGTCGGCTCCAGGTGGAGTTCCCTTGAGCCACACGCGCGACTCGGGATCTTGGACATAGGTATCGTTTCCGATGACCACTCCGTTCAGGTCGATCATCTCCCCCTCGGGACCCAAGGAGATCTTGAATCGGACCCTGTCCGGCAGGATGGTAGAGCCGCTGAGCCGGATGAAGCTCTCCCCAGCGCCGGCGCCTTCAACGGGGAAGATAGCCAACAGATTGAAATCGCCTTCGAAGGAGAAGCTTTCGGTCTGTTGCATCGCCTGCGCGTTGCACGAAGAAACCGTTGCGGCGTCGTCGAGCGCGCCGCCGGGCAAACAGTCCGCCGGAAGGCCGGCGGGGGCTCCCGTCTCGGGTGTAGGCGTTGCTGGGGCCGTTGCCGTCGCGGTTGGTGCGGGCGTGACGGTCGGCGTCGAAGTGGGCGCCGGCGTGGGAACGGCCGTCGGCGTGGAGATCGGTACGATCGTTGCAGCGGGTTCTGTGACGGCTGGCCGCTCCGTCGCTGGGGAGTCGTCGCCACAGGCGGCCAGTACCGCGCATGCCAGAGCTATCGCGATGACCAAGAAGCCCTTTTTCACGTCACATCCCTTGGCGTCTGATTGCTCGGCCCCGTTCAGACGCACTTCTGTTACATCAATGGTAGCACGCCGCCCTGACGGGCCTCGTGGGCCGGGGGGAAGAACGCCGCCCGCTGGCCTTGGGAACGGGAGGCGGTGCGGGTCTTACCCTCTCCCGCTGGAGACCTTTGCAAAACCGACTGCGGTCCTGGCGGGGGAAGCGGAGGCGGCATTCACTTAAACCTCTCCCCCTCTGGGGGAGATTGAGAGAGGGCGCGCGCCGCTAGGCGCGCAAGCGCCCGAAGGGCGCTGCTCCCTCCCCGCCCGCCAAGTTACGCAAAGGTCTCCGCTGGGGGAGGCGGGGCCGCGCCAGGGTAGAAGCGCGCTCCCCTCGACGGCGGACGCTTACTCTCCCCCTGGCGGAGACTGAGAGAGGGCGCGGGGTCTTACTCCCTCTCCCGCTGGGAGAGGGTTGGGGTGAGGGCGGGGGGAGGCGGGGCGCGCCAGGGTAGACGAAGCGCGCTCCCCTCGATGGCGGACGCTTAGCTCTCCCCCCTGGCGGAGACTGAGAGAGGGCGCGGGGTCTTACTCCCTCTCCCGCTGGGAGAGGGTTGGGGCGAGGGCGGGGGGAGGCGGGGCCGCGCCAGGGTAGACGAAGTGCGCTCCCCTCGATGGCGGACGCTTAGCTCTCCCCCCTGGCGGAGACTGAGAGAGCGCGCGCGCCGACAGCCATGGCACCCTCTTCAGAACACGCAAAGCCGCGTGCTATAATCCCCATCAACAGAAGTAGGAACGCGCTGCTAGCAAAGGAGCGAGCGCAATGAGTTGGCTCAAGACCTTCAGCTTACTGATCATCCTGACCGCCCTCTTGGTCATGGCCGGCGCCCTGCTCTTCGGCATGTGGGGCGCCATCATCTTCTTCGTCATCGCCGCCGTGATGAACATCTTCAGCTTCTGGTTCAGCGGCAACATCGCCCTCCGCATGGCCCACGCCACCGAGGTGTCGGAGGAGAACGAGCCCCGGCTGCACTTCATGGTTGCCGAGGTGGCCCGCCTCGCCGACATGCCCAAGCCCAAGGTCTTCGTCATCGATAACGACTCGCCGAACGCCTTCGCCACGGGCCGCAACCCCAAGAACGCCGTCGTGGCCGTCACCACCGGCATCCGCCGCCTCCTCGACGAGGAGGAGCTCCGCGGCGTGATCGCCCACGAGATGGCCCACATCAAGAACCGCGACATGCTCATCATGACCATCGTCGCCATCCTCGCCGGCGCCATCTCCATGATGGCCTGGATCGCCCAGTTCGGCCTCATCTTCGGCGGCATGCGCGGCGGACGCGGCTCGCTCCCCGGCCTCATCGTCACGCTGCTCATCATCATCCTCGTCCCCATCGCCGCCGCCGTCATCCGCTTCGCCATCTCCCGCACCCGCGAGTTCGCCGCCGACGCCACCGGCGCGCGCATCCTCAACAACCCCCTCCCGCTCGCCAACGCCCTCGAAAAGCTCGAGTCCGGCGTCCGCATGCGCGCCATGCCCGCCAGCAAGACCACCGAGGCGATGTCCCACATGTACATCGTCAACCCCCTCGGCGCCCGCTCCCAGCACGCCAGCGAAGTCGACGGCCGGTTCGTGGGCATGTTCTCCACCCACCCCAAAGTCGAAGACCGCGTCCGCCGCCTCCGCGAAATGGTCCTCTACTAACCGCCGCGCCCCTTGAACTGCCGAATACCCAATGTAGGAAGAGCCCTTCGCGTAAGGATCCCACTAAGGAAGCCCTTCAGCCTCAGGCGGAACGTTGTCCGGCACGGCGTCGAGCGCCAGCCCGTAGTCATCTATCCCATTTGAAAGGCAGCCGGATCTCGTCGTATGAGCCCCAAGAACCGTAAGTCTCAGAAGACCTCGCCCAAACCATCGAGGGGAGCACAGGCATCGACCATGCTTCAACCGCAGCCAAGCCCCGACGAAAAAACGGAACTCCTTGCCTTGATCAAGGAGCTCGAACAAGCAAGAGGATCAAGGGTCATCGTCTACTGGTTAACGCCGATGGCCCGCATAGCGGACGCCGTATCGGCATACCTTTACGATCAGTTGGTCGCCATCGGAACCACAAAGAAGCTGGACCTGGTCATCTTCACGCTGGGAGGCGATGTTGAGGCGCCGTCTCGCATCATCACCTTGCTTCGCGAGTTCTGCTCCGAGCTTACCGTCCTTGCCCCGTTCAAGTGTTCAAGCGCGGGCACGATGATCGCCATGGGCGCGGACGAGATCATCATGACGCCCCTCTCCGTGCTCGGCCCGATCGATCCCACCAGAAGCCATCCGCTGCTGCCAAAGCGGGAAGGCGCCCCGGAGGCGGAGCCGATCTCCGTTCAAGACATGCGACACGCCATGCAATTCATCAGGGAGACGGCTAAACCCTGGGGTAGCGGCGGCTACGCGGCGGAGACGATGGCCCAGATCGTCACCGCGCTTTTCGAGAAGATACACCCGCTCGCCATCGGTGCGATCGAACAGTCCTATGCCTTGGCGAAACTCGTCGGCCGCCGCTGCTTGGAGACGCACATGAACCCCATTACCCAAGCGGAGCAGATTGGAAAGATCGTAGATACGCTATGCGACGAATACAAATCGCACGCGTATCAGATCGGGCGTCAAGAGGCTCGGCAGATCGGGCTGAAGGTTAAGGATGCCGACGGCGCGGTAGCTGTAGCCATGGACAAAATACTCCGGTTCTACTCGGCGCGGCCGGCACTACCTTCCGCTCAACCATCCCCGAAGCAGGTTTACGATGCTCATATCGGGTGGCTCGACTCGACCGAAATGACGCTCAGAGCGGTAGCAAAGCAGCGCCAAGGCGATGATGGGCGCGTCGAATCGCTCGCGGATCAGTGGACGGCCTATTGAGGCGACGGATTTCCCGCAAGCCCGGCAAGACGCTGAATGGGCGTTTCGATAACGCCGGTCCGACTCTGATAATACTCGGCGTAGGGGATGCTGCGAGTATTTGACTCACTCTTATTCGGATTGGCGATTAGGATTCGCGCCGGCTGACGAGCGTACGCTTCCCCTAGCGTGCGGGGTAGCAGACTTTCTCTTTTCTTGGCCATATCGGCGCCTCCACGATTCTAGGCCGGTAGGTTGCCATGCCTATCCATGTGAGTCAATGCCGGAGCCTCACCACGGCAGATGAACCACACTCTGATTATACGCCGCTTGATTGGATAGGGGTTCTACTAAAGGCGCCCATCCATCCCAACCTCTCCCCACGGGAGAGACTAAGAGAGAGCACCCGCCGATCGCCGCCGCTCCCCTCACGCCCCCTCGCGCTCCGCCCCGCCGCCGCGCAGCGCGCTCTCGAATCCCCGCTGCCACGCCAGGTCGCGGCGCACCGACGACACCTCCGCGTGCAGCGCCCCCAGCATCTCGTGCGTCGTCTGCTCCAGCGCCACCAGCCGCTCGATCAGCGCCTCCAGCTTCTCGACCCGGTCGCTGTCCTCCGCGCTGAGCCGCACGTACGCCGCCGCCCCCTCCTGGTTGCGCCGCGCCAGCTGGAACCCCGCGCCTCCCGCGGCGGCCGCCCCGCCCAGCGCCGCCCCCACGTTGATGAGCACGTCCGAGAGCATGGCCTAGCCTCCAATCCCTTCCCGCTGAAGGATGCGCGGCAGCGTGCGCGACGCCGCGTCGGGCCGGACGCGCAGCGTATTGTCCCGCCGACGGTACTCCGTCTCGACCACGTAGAACGTGCGCAGCCCATCGAGCGTGACCCTATCGAGATCGACGGCGGCGGGGACGAGGTCGTCGAACCGGATCACGTCCCCGGCCCGCACCCGCCACAGCGGGGTCTCGGCGCGGTCGGCGTCCGAGACAAAGCCCCGCAGCGTGAAGCCGCCGAACTGGCGCGGACGCACCGACGCCGCCAGCCGCGCGTCCCGCACCCGCGAGGCCGCCGCCGCGGCGACTTCCCGCCCCAGACGCACCACGGAGGCGCGGCGACCGTACCGCCGACGCGCCTCCGCGTCGGCGGCCAGACTCGTCAGCGTCGAGACCCCGGCGGCGAGATAGTCCGCGTAGACGTCGGAGGCGTAGTCCGAAAACGAAAGATGGAACCGCCACCCCGGCGCGAGATCGGCAACCGACGCGCGCCACGTCACCGACCCGAGGTCGCGCGCCGCCAGATGCGGCTTCCGCCCGTCCCAGATCGCCGCGTACCACGGCGCGCCCCCGGACCCCGACCACGAGGCCGCGGCCAGCACGGCCTCCTGCCCCGTCTCGTTCCGGTCGAAGGTCAGCGGCTCCTGCGCGCCCGCGACGGCCACGGCGGGCCGGCGGACGTTCGACACGTCGCCGTCGATCTGCGACGCCGGGAGCTTGGCCAGCACGTCCTTGAACACGTCGTCCGCCCGTACTGCGCTCTGATAGGTCACCCGCCGCGGCGGGTCGAACGAGTAGTCCAGGTGAGGAAAATCGCCGAGGTTGGCCCAGAACCCTGCGAAACGGACCTCCACCCCGGCCTCGCCGAGCGTGACGTCCTCCTTGCGTCCCTCCCAGATCAGCCGCGCCCCCTCGTAGACGCCGAGCCGGAACCCGAACCGGTCGGTGAGCCACGAGGCCCACGCTCGCGCCCGGTCCATTCCCATGACCACGGTGCACGACGCGAAGCCCCCGTGGAGCGCCGTCGAGAACCGCACGTCGTTCGCCGCCGAGGTGAGGTCTTCCAACACCGTCGAGGTCGTCGGCCCGTCGAACAGCAGCAGGGTGAGTGGTGGTCGGTTAGGCAACGTCCCAGTACCTCGGCGTATAGGCCCCGCTGAAGCCGAACGAGACGCCCGGCGCGTCGTCGCGCAGCACGTAGACGCGGGCGCCCCGCGGCGAAAGCTCGGGCGGGCGCCCCACGTAGTCGGCGACCCGTCGCACGTTGTCATCGCCGTCGAGCAGATAGACCTGCCCGCGCGCGCTGCGGGCGTCGAGCAGGATCCGGTCGTCCGCCCCGGCGTCGGCGACGATGGCCACGAACTCGTCGGCGGGCAGCAGGAAGACGTAGTCGAGGTCCCATGTCGCCGCCGACCGTTGCGCTGGATTCCACGAGTCCCTGAGGTTGACGCTCACCCGGAGCTCCCGCGCCGCGAAGGCGTAGTCCTCGTCCGGCTGCGGGAACGGCGGCAGTCGAAGCTCGCCGAGATCGAGAAGCTGGAACGTGTCCAAGGCGTCCGGGCTCGCGTACGTCGCCGGCGGCTTGGACGCCGCGCCGAACTGCCACCCAACGCCGAAGCCCATCGACCCCGCCGCCGGTTCGCTGAACCGCGATGCCCCCGCGCGGACCCGTGCCAGCACGTGGAACAGCCCCTGGGGAAACGACGCGCCGAGATCGAACGCGAACGTCCAGAGGTCGCCGGCGGGATGCTGACCCGCGCCCAGCCCCCGCGTCAGCGTGAAGCGCCGGAACGAGCCCCCGCTCGCCTCGGTCAGCGATACGGCGGCGGCGGCGTAGGTCCACCGCTGCTCGCCGCCGACCTGGTCCTCGCGGTCGATGGACTCGCCCTGACGCCACAGCGTATCGCCGCGGCGGACCCCCGAGCGCGTCCCCACGAACGTCTTCTTCTCGCCCGAGGCCCCCGAGGGCGTCAACTTCACCGCCGCGGGCGCGCCCACGTCGCCCCGCACCGCGAGCGCGTCCACGTAGTTCGGCGGCGTCGCGGCGGGATCGTTCGTCAGCGTCGCGGCGGCGAGATGGACGGCCCCAGCCTCGGCGAACGGCGCGCACACGAGCTCGAGCCGTGCGTCCTCGATGCGCGTGTTGAGCCCCAGAAAGGTCCGCGACCACAACGTCGCCGGGTAGACCAGCCGGCCGTCGAGCACCCGCAGCGCGAAGTCGTTCGTCGCGCCGTCCCACCGCAGCGTGAGCCTGACCGGGCTGCCGAAGCCGCTCGTCTCCCGTTCCCGCGCCCGGTCGAGCAAATCCTGCACCTTCCGCACCGCGGCGATCAGATCGTCCTTCGACGCCCCCACGATCTGCAGCCGGATCACCACCTGCCGGTTCCCGAAACGCTCCTCGATCAGCCGCCCGCCGTGCGCCGACGGCGGCCCGCCGCCGAACACCCGCCGCGACGGCGGCGGCCCGTGGAGCACCCCGTTCGGCAACACCCGGTAGTGGACGCCGCCGGCCAGGTCCACCGCCGCCGCGCCGTCGCCCAACTCAACCTTGTAAGCCATACTCTTCCTCCCTCACGCCTTGACTACGTCGCCGCATCCGTCCGAAAACGCCGCGCCTCGTCGATCGCCGCCGCCACGCTCTCCTCCACCCGCTCCGCGATCACCGCCAGCGCCTCCTCCGTCACCACCCCGCTCACGTTGATCGTCACGTTCACCGCGGGAACGCCCGCCCCGCTCCGGTCCAAGCCCATCCCTTCTTGTTCGGAAACCGCATCCTCTGCGTTGTCCATGAAATACCTCCTCCCGTAGGGGCGCCCCTCGTGGGCGCCCACCGGTCCCCGACCCGGACCTTTCCCTCTGGAGACTTTTGCACAACCCACGCCGCGTAACGGCGCATCCCGTAGGGGCGTCCCTTGTGGGCGCCCTCCCTCCCGTAGGGGCGATTCGCGAATCGCCCTCCCTGAGCGCCCACGTGGCCGACACCGACCGCTACGCAAAGGTCTCCCCTGGGAGAGCCCCTTAAACCTCTCTCCCTCTGGGAGAGACTGAGAGAGGGCACGCGCCGAAGGCGCGTCGGCGCCCGCAGGGCGCCTTCCCCCTCCTCTCCCAACGGGAGAGGATCGAGGTGAGGGGCCCCCCCCCAGCAACCACCAAAGCTCATCGAAGCCCATCGGCCCTGCGCCGAGGCCGACAGTCACGCAAAGGTCTCCTCTGGTGGAGACTGAGCGCGGGCGCGGGCCGCCGGCCGCGCCGGGGTGGAGGTCTTAACCTCCTCTCCCCACGGAGACCCTTGCATAACCCAGCCTTGGGAGCGAGGGGGTTGGCGGTGGGAGGTCTTGCCCCCTCTCCCGCTGGGAGAGGGTTGGGGTGAGGGCGGGGGGAGGCGGGGGCCGCGCGACCTTGCCGGAGCCTGCGGCCACAGTTACGCAATGGTCTCCCCGCGGGAGAGGATCGTGGTGAGGGGTCCCCCAGCAACCGCCAGAGGCCATCGAATCCCACGGCTCCGCGCCCGCCCCTTCCAACCTCCCCCTACGCAAACACCCCAACATCCACCACGCCCTCGACCGCGAACTCCGCCCGGAACCGCGCCTCCCGCGCCGCCGGCGCGTCCACCTCCAGCCGCGCGCACCACGCCACCCCCGAATACCTGACCGCCCCCGCGACGCCGCCCGCCGGGCCGAACTCGAACGCCACCGACGCCCCCTTCGTCCTGATCTCCCCCAGCACCGCCGCCGACCCCACGCCGGGAGTGTCGTCCCAGTCCCCCTCGACGACGAACCGCACCCGCTCCTCGCCCCGCGCCAACGCCGGCCCCTGCGTCAACGACGTCACGTCCACCACCGCCGCCGCCCCAGGCAGTCCCCGCACCCCGGCCACCGACGCCGAGATATCCCGCACCACCCCGCCGCCGTCACCGATCCGAAACACCGCCCCCTGCCCATGCGCCTTGCTCATCAAATACTCCTTTTCCCAGAGGGGAAGACCGTTCCGTAACCTCCCGCCTCCCGTAGGGGCGCCCCTTGTGGGCGCCCGTCCCCTCTGCTCCGGTCTCTCCCCCCTGGGAGAAACTGAGAGAGGGCCCACCCTTGCACCCCGCCACCGTTGGACAGTACCCTGTAAGACAACGTAAGAAACCACCCGGAGGCCACCATGGCCAGGACCACCATCACCTTCTCCCTGCCGCCCGACATGGCGGACCGCCTGAACAAATTGATGGAGCAAGAGGGCCGCACCCGAAGCGAGCTTCTCCGCGACGCGCTGCTCCGCTACATCGAGGAGTCGGAGTGGCGGCGCGTGCTCCACTACGGAGAGCGGCGGGCTAGAGAGCGGGGCATCGGCCCGGCCGACGTTGAGCCCTTGGTGGACGAATACCGGGCCGGGGCTGACGCCGCCCAGGCATGAGAGTCGTCCTCGACACCAACGTCATCGTCTCCGGCCTCAACTTCCCCGGCAACGAACGGATCGTCCTCGACCTCGCCCGCAGAGGCCGCTTCGAGTTGTGCCTTTCGCCCTTCATCCTCGAAGAGACCGCCGGCGTCCTGACGGCAAAGTTCGGCTGGCAAGACGACATGGCGGACCACGCCCTGGAGGTCCTCCCCGGCGCGGCCACTATCATCGAACCCGCCCGCCTCCCCCGTGCCATCCACGGCAACGAGGCCGACAACCGCATCCTCGAGTGCGCCGTCGAAGCCACCGCCGACCACCTCGTCACCGGCGACCGCCGCCACCTCCTGCCCCTGAAGCAACACAGGGGCGTGAAGATCCTCAACGCCCCCACCTTCCTCACCACCCTCGACGCGTAGCCCCTCTCTACTCCAGTGGCCGCCCCCCTCCGCAGGCACCGCCCAAGCCTCTCGCCCAATGGAGAGATTGAGAGCGCGCACCGCTCCCCCGTAAGCCTCTCTCCCTTTGGGAGAGACTGAGAGAGGGCACGCGCCGACAGGCGCGCGGGCGCCCGCAGGGCGCCCCTCTGCCCCTAAGCCCCAGCCTCCCGCACCACGACGATGAAATCGGCCGCGGCGTAGACCCCGCCCGCGACCTTCCGCCGTCCCACCTGCTCTACCCGGACGACCCGTGCATAGTCCGCCGCCCCGTCCAGGTCCCCGTCGATGGCGGCCCGCACCGACGACTTGCCGCCGCCCTCCAGGAACGCGCTCAGCCGCTCCATCGCCTCCGGCGCGTCCCACCCGTGGACCAGCAGCGTCAGACGCAGCGTCCACGCCGCCCCCGCCGCCGCGTACGACCGCCCGTACTCCCCGTCCACGCCCGCCACCGCCACGGCGGGCAGCTCATTCACCCGCTCCGGCATCGACCGGTGCACCCGCAGCCCCGTGATGCCCCCCAACCGTCCCTCGATCCCAGTCAACACATCCGCCAACGACATCGATTCCTCCTCAAGCCGTTCCCATCCCTCTCCCCGCTAGGCGAGACCGAGAGAGCCGGGGCGGGGCATTCCTTAACCCCTCCCCAAAAGGGGGAGCACCACAAGCCTTTCCCCCTCAGAGAGACCTTTACGCAGCCCGCCCGCCGGCTGAGGTGTGGGTGTGGCCGGGAGGTCTTGCCTCTTCTCCCAGCGGGAGAAGATTGAGATGAGGGGCCCCCCAACAACCGCCAACGGTCATCGAACCCCGCCGGCGCCCTCGGCCATCCCGTAGGGGCGCCCCTTGTGGGCGCCCGTCCCCTCCCCCGACCGCCTTCCTCGTAGTGCGCCGCCCAATCCTCTTCTCCTACTGGGGGAAACTGAAAGAGGGCCGGGGTGGGGCATTCCTTAACCCTCCCCCGAAGGGGAAGCACCACAAGCCTTTCCCCCTCAGGGGGAAACTGAAAGAGGGCCGGGGTGGGGCATCCCCCTTAACCCTCCCCTCACACCGCCGCTAGCGGGATGCGACGGAACGGCCGCGCCAGCATCCGCGCGTCGGGGTCCAGACCGGCGCTGACCGCGCCCTCGCCGGGACCGTCGGCCAAGGCAAAGTCCCGACGCCGCCACAGCCGCGACGCCTGGATGAAACACGCCTCGACGATGGGCCGCGGGTAGCGGAAGACGCGCACCTTGACCCCGCCGTCGTGCGCCGCGGCCTCCGTGCCGTTGACCCCACGCTCGACGTCGGCGCCGGCGTCCGACACGGCCTCGACGTAGACCTGCTCCTCGCCGATCAGCAGCGTCCGGCCCGGGCCGATCTCGCCGCCGCCGTTCAGGGCGAGCGCGGCGTCCTCCGCCCCCAGCGCGCCGTCGAGCACCGCGCCGGTGTCCTCCAGCTCCTGCGAGAACCCCCACGACCCCTCGATCCGCACCGCCTTCATCCCGCCGTGGCCCAGGACGCCGTTGGCGAAGTCGCGCTTCGCTCCCCACGGCGTCGCCGCCACCGCGTGCTTGGGAAAGCCGTTGTAGGGCAGGAGCTCGAAGTCGCCCGGCCCCCACGGCTCGCCCCAGCCCGCCCCGTTCCCTCCGGTGTGCAGCGCGCCGACCGACAACAAGTCCGCGTCCAGTAACAACGGACTCGGCGAGCCGTCGAAGTACCGCGTCTCCGCCCGCGTGTAGAAGGACCGGTCGGCGTACGCGTCGATAGCCCGGCTCGCATGCTCCAGGAGCGCCAAGATCAACGCGTCCCCGTCGCCGCCCGTAATACTCAGCCGCCGCTTGAACGTATCCAGATCGCAGTAAACGTTCGCCATTGAAACAACCTTCCTACCTGTCGTATCCGTCATTCCCGCGAACGCGGGAATCCATCCCTCCCGTACGGGCGATTCGCGAATCGCCCTCCGGCCTCTTCTCCCCCGGGAGAAGACTGAGATGAGGGGGCTCCTCACAACCACCGCGGGCCATCGAAGTCCACGAGTCCGCGCCACCGGCCGTCCCCTCCCGTAGGGGCGCCCCTTGTGGGTGCCCGTCCCCTCTGAAAGAGGGCACGCGCCGGAGGCGCGTCGGCGGGGAGGTCCGGCCTCCTCTCCCAGCGGGAGAGGGGGCCGGGGTGAGGGGCCCCCTTTCAACCACCAAAGGCCGATGGAAGCCCGCCACCCCCGCGCCCTCAGGCGCTCCCCTCCCCCGCTGAAAGAGACCCGCGCCTACACCCCGGTGATGTTGTACGCCAGCGCCGCATGCTTCGCCGACGCCCGCGCCGCGCGCGCCGTGAGCGCCATGCGGAAGCTCACCACCATCTTGATCTGCGTCCGGTCGATATCCCGCTCCGTCTCGATGAGCATCTCCCGCCGGAAGCCGTGGAACCAGCCCTGACGGTTCACCGCCAGCACCCGGCCCCGATCCGACGTGTTGCCCGCCCCCGTCACCTTGCCGTCCGTGTCCGCCACGCCCATGACGCCGCTGACCAGGTACGGCACGCCGTAGACTTGCGCGAGCTGACCCGACCGGATCGACGCCGCCGGCCCGAGCTTGTCCACCGTCACCACCTCCGGCAGCGCGATGGCCTGCAGCCACGTCCGCGTGTCGCTGATGAAGACCACGTCCGGGCTGACCGCGTTGTTGCCCCCGGAGGGGTTCAGCGCGTACCGCTCCATCTTCGCTAGGACGTTCTTGAAGACCGTCGCCGTGAGTGCCCCGTTCACGTTGATCGCCTGCCCCGTGTTGTCCTTCAGCGGCAGGTGGAGGAGGCCGTCGCCCCCGCCGTACAGGTAGCGGCTGCTCGCCGGCAGCGACGCCCCGTCCGCCACGATCGAGTTCGTCTGCGTCGAGTCGGCCTGCAGCAGCAGGTCGTCGATGGTCTCCGCCGTATTCCGAGCGAAGACCTCGCGCACCGCCGGCAGCATCGCCAGCACCGCGTCCTCGTCCAGCTCGTACGACCACGCCGTCATCGCCTTGACGCCGCCCGCGCTCAGGGTGCTCTTGTTCGTCGACAGGTCCGTCGCCGTCCCCGTCGCGTTCTCCGTGGCCTTGTAGAAGGTCACGTCGCCCAGCTCCAACGGGATGTCGAACGGGTTCGTCGGCATGTTGATCCGGGGCAGGAACGACGAGATCACCGTGCTCAGGTGCACGTCCCGCCAGATCTCCGACGCCATGCCCGTGGGCACCACCTCGTCGCCCGTCCCCGCCGTCACGCTGTCCAGCGCCCGCTTCATCCCCTCCCAGCCGGGACGCGCCGCGGTGATCCGGTTCGCCGAGCGGTGGCTCCCCAGCCACAGAGTCGGCCCCTCTTGCGGGTCGTGCCGTGTGTCCATCATGAACACCGCCCGGCCCTTGCCATCCTCCGACGCCTCCCGCAGTGCCTTCACGATCGAGAGGTCGAAGTGCGTCAGCCCGTCGTACCTGCCGCCGCGGACCGCGCCCCGCTCGTCCTCGCCGAACAGCGGACGCCGCCGCACCTCGTCCATCCGCCCCAAGTCCTTCCGCACCGACTCCGCCAGCCGGTCCATCTCCTCCCGCGTCACGAAAGAAGACGCCCGCTCCCGAAGAAAGTCCCTCGCCTCGGCGATCCCCCGGATCGCCTCCTCAATCTGCGCCGTGCTATAAGCCATCCTCATGCTCCTTTACTGTTTGAGAATTGAATGCGCCGACAGGCGCGTCGGTTCTTACCCCCTCTCCCGCGAGGGAGAGGGTTGGGGTGAGGGCGGAAGAGCAACGGCGGCACCGGCCGCCCCCGCGCGTCTCTCCGCCCCCCTCGCCGCCTCCCTTAAACGCCTCTCCCTCTCTGGGAGAGACCACCTTAAACCTCTCTCCCTCTGGGAGAGACTGAGAGAGGGCACGCGCCGCCAGGCGCGTCGGTTCTTACCCCCTCTCCCGCGAGGGAGAGGGTTGGGGTGAGGGCGGAAGAGCAACGGCGGCACCGGCCGCCCACCGCGTCCTTAAACCCCTCTCCCTACTGGGAGAGACTGAGAGAGGGCGCCGCCTACCCCGTAAGCTCCCGGGCCGCCGACGCCGCCCGCGCCAGCGCCTCCCCCCAGTCGTCATCGGCCGTGTCGCCGCCGTCGACGCGCCCCGGCTCGCCGCCGAGGGTCTCCCCGATCTCCGCCGCGATCCGCTCCAGACGCCGCCGTAGACGCGGCGACTCCGCCCCCCGCGGCTCCAACCGCGACCGCAAGTAGTCCCACTGGTCGTCCAACTCCTGCGCCAAGACGTGGACCGTGGGATGCCGGACGCCCTCGCGCCGCGCCCCCTCCGGCCCGTCGAGCAAGTCGTCGAACCCCAGCGACCGCATTCCCGCGGCGTAGAGCTCGCGGCTCGCCCCCGGATCGGCGGGCACCGGCACCAGACTCCACTCCAGGAGCTCCGTGCGCCGGTGACGCACCCCCCGGCCCCGGCCCAGCGGCTCCGCCTCCAGGCTCTCCCAGCCAATCGACGCCGCGCGGAGAAATCCCCGGTCCCAGGCGTTCTCCACCCGCCGCGCGAACTCGTCGTCCGGCAGGAACTCAAACTCCGCGTCGATCCCCGACGCGCTCCGGTCCAGCCGCAGCGTCCGCCCGATAGGCAGCCCCGCCGACGGCGTCCGCCCCGCGTAATCGTGGGCCCACATCACCACCGGGTTCCGAAGATAGTTCGTCACGTCCATCCCCTCGGGGTCCACGACGTCCCCGTCCCGCGCCGCCGCCCCCGTCATGATCCGAACGTGCCGCGACCGCCCCGAACTCCCCACCGCCTCAATCGGAAAACACCCATGCACCGCCGCCGAAGAAACCCGCGCCATAAAGATCTCCTTTCGTCATTCCCGCCACCGTCATCCCCACGAAAGCGGGAATCCATCCCCTCCGACCCCTCTCTCTGGGAGAGCCGCCCTTAAGCCTCTCTCCCTTTGGGAGAGACTGAGAGAGGGCCGGGGGTGGGGCGGTCCCCTCCGGGCCTCTTCTCCCCACGGGAGAAGATTGAGATGAGGGGCCCCCCCAACAACCACCAAAGGCCATCGAAGCCCGCCGCCGCCGCCTCCCCGTAGGGGCCGCCCCTTGTGGGCGCCCGTCCCCTCTGAGAGAGGGCACGCGCCACAGGCGCGTCGGCGGAGAGGTCTTGCCCCCTCTCCCGCGAGGGAGAGGGTTGGGGTGAGGGCGGAAGAGCAACCGCGGCGCAGCCGCCCACATCGCGTCTCCCAACCCTGCGGACGAAAGCGCCGTCTTACTCGGCAGCGTTCGGCCCGTCGCCCCACGGCACCGGCTCCAACCCCTCCTTCGCCCGCACCTCGTTGATCGTCAGAATCCCCGCCTGCACCAGTTGCAGGTGACGCCGCGCCCGCGCCCCCGCGTCCTCGCGCAGCGACGACACCCCCGACAGGTCGAAGCGGGCGACCAGGCGCCCCTCTCCCAGATCGCCAAGCTGCGGCATCAAGGAATCGTTGATCTCCGCCTCGATCAGCTCCAGCTCCGGGATCAGCGTCTCGTCCCAGAAGCTCGCCTTGGCCTGCTGGAAGTTGTTGAACGTCGACTGCCGCAGGTCGCCCACCAGTACCGGCGGCACCCCGTAGGCGCCGCAGATCTCTTCCTTCGTGTACCGCTGCGCCTCGATGAACTCCATCTCCCGCTGCGAGATCGCCATCGTCTTCAGGTCCGCCGACTTGTCGAGCACCGCGATCGTGTGCGCCTTGTCCCGCCCCGCGAACGACTGCTCCCAGCGCCGCCGCAGTTCGTCGACCTGCGCGCTCGTCAGCTCGGCGTCCGCCTTGAGGTAGACCCGCCCCGGCGAGGCGTCGTTCTGGAAGAAGCGCCGGTTGAACCGGATCGCCTCCACGTTCATGTCCACCGTCATGCGGAGCGCGGCGATGGGCGAGAGCCCCGCATACTCCTCGATCGGGTTGGGATAACGGAACCACACCACCTCGTCGCGCCCCAGGGCGATCTCCCGGCCGTCCTTCACGTACAGATAGCCCGAGATGTAGCCCGCGGGGTCGGGGACGACCCGGAACCGGTTGGGACGCAGCCACCACAGCTCGCGGACGGCGCCCCGCCCGTCGCGGAACACCGCCGCCGGCGCCGACCCCCACAGGCACAGGCTCGCCTCGATCACGTGCCAGAACCGCTGCCGCGACCAGAACGGGTTCGGCCCGTCGAACAGCCGCTGCGCCGGGTGCGCCGCCCCCACCGGCGCAGACACCTCGCCGTTCGCCCCCGCCCGGTGCACCCGCAACGGAATCCGAGCCAGGTTCCGCGCCCGCAGATTCACACAGGCATAGACCGCCGGCGCCACCGCCAGATAATCGGCATACGCCCCCGGCGCCCAATCGTCCCCCAGCCCGGCCCGCCGCTGAAACGCGTCGCTCAACACCCCGCCCAAGGGATGCCCCCGCGTCCCCCGTCCCACCAACCGCCCCGCCCGCGCAACAACCCCATCAATCAAACTCATCGCTACTCCTTCATCCGTCGTTCCCGCCCACCTCCGTCTCCCGCGTCTACGGGAGTTACTGAAGTGGGGCGCCGTTTTCAGCACGTTTTCCCACGGTTTCCCACACCGGCGCGGAACGAGGCAGCGCCGCTGCCCTCCTCTGCTATACTCCGCCCGGCTCGGAGGGAACATTGAGATTAGTCAGCGTGGCGGCTCTGGCGGCGATGGTTCTTGTTGTCGGGGCCTGTTCGACTACCATTGTCGTCACCGCGACACCGAGCGCGATTCCAGACGTATCGACGGAGACCCCGACCCCCACGCCGACCGAGACTCCCGCGGCGACCGAGACCCCCACGGCGACCGAGACCCCCACGCCTTGGCCCACGGCCTCGCCGGTACCCACGCCGACGCCGTTCCCCACGGTGACCCCGACGGCGACACCTACGCCGAAACCGACACCTACAGAGACGCCTACGGCGACACCGGTACCCACGGCGACGCCAGTACCTACGGCGACGCCTACACCGATACCCACGGCAACGCCGGTACCCACGTGGACGCCGGTACCCACGTGGACGCCGGTGCCCACGTGGACGCCTACACCCACGCCCACCCCCACGCCGGCACCTCAGGCCACGGCCACGCCGGTACCCACGGCCACGCCGGTACCCAGGGCAACGCCGACGCCGGGGTCTGTACAGGGTTGGGAGCTCTTTACCCTTGACCTTGAAACCGGACCGGCTCAGGGGGTTTGGCGGGAAGCTTCGCAATCAACTGACTGGAACTCCTCTACCCAAATGTGGGAGCCCACGGCCCGCATCATCGACATCTACGTTCGCTGCAGTACCGGGCTGGCCACGAGCGAGGCGCTAGATATTTGGGTCGATTGGGGAACCGAGGTCGTGGCCGAGGAAGTCGTCTTCACTTTTGACGACGGAGATGTGGAATACGAGGATTGGATAATCTCTGTCTCAGAGTATGCGCACTTCACGCCCTATCCTTACTTGATGCTGAGCCAAATGTTACAAGCGCGGGAATTCTCCATCGGTACCGATGAAACCGCTTCCAGGGTCTCTGTCGTCACGTCGTTCGATATGGGGGGCCTTCGGAACGCCATAACGTCGCTTTCCGGATGGACGTGCGGTTTGCCCTAATTGAAAGCTGCGGCTCTTTCAACGCCATTCCCGTCGGAGAAGAAGAACCGCCTCCGCCGCCCCGCCTAAAACCAAACCCCAGCGCCCCGCTCCGCGCGCACCTGCGCCTCCAGCGCCAGCGCGAGCGCGTCGGCGACGTCGGGGCTCGGCGCATGGCCCCCCAGACCCCGCTTGTGCACGCGGATCACCCGGTCGCTCTCGACCTCCCACTCGATCTGCGCGAGCTGCGCCGCGAGCTTGCCGCCCGCCGTCAGCGCCGCGCCCCGTGGGAGACAGAGCGCCCCCGCCTCCAGCCGCTCCCGCAGCCGCCAGTACATCTCGGCCAGCTTGTTCTTGAAGTGGACCGACGACCTGCCGTCCGGCGACGCCCCGAACTTGACCGCGTAGACCCGCACGTCGAGCTCCCGCAGCCGGTCCACCACGCCGCCCCCGACCCCGCCGTCGTCCACCGCGACCGCCACCTCGCCGAGCTCGTCCACGATCCCCTTGATCTCGGCCACGGTGCGCATCGTGTCCTGGCCCAGCCAGCGTTGCAGCCGCACCAAACGGTTGCCTTCCAGCAGCACCGCCGCCGTCTCGTCCTCGCCGCTCCGCGCCACGTCCACGCCCAGGGCGAAGCCGTCGCCCGTGGGCTCGACCTCCGCCGCGCGCTCGGTCCACTCGTAGCGGATAAGCTGATGGCTCGCCGCCGAGGGGAACTCGCCGAGCACCCGTATCTGATAGAGCGGGCTGCCCTCGCCCCAGTCCCGCGACGCCTCTTCCACCGCGTCGGGGGTCACCAGACCGGGGACGTCGCCGCCCGTCAGGTTCGGCGTGTCGAACGCCGAGATGTGGAGCCGCCGCCACAGCGCCGCCTGACCGTGGAAGGCGTCGTGGAACTCCCCCTCCAGCCGCGTCGGGTTCCCGATCGCCAGCACCGCCGCGTTCCCCGCCAGCAGCGACCCCTTGATCGCCTCCCAGTGCGCCGGCGGGATGCCGCTCGCCTCGTCGAGCAGAAAGACGATCAGGTCGGCGTGGAAGCCTTGGAACCCCTCGGGCCGCGTGTGCTCCGGACTGACCCCGATGGCGTACCGCCGCGGCCCCAGGTCCCACCGCGGCTGACCCTCGTAGAAGACCCCGCCAAGCGGCACCCGTGCCCGGTAATACGCCGACCGCGCCTCGCGCCACAGAAGCTCCGTCACCTGCCGCTGCGTCGGCGCGGTCGTCACCACCACGCTCGATGGATGGCAGCGCAGCGCCCACAGCATCAGCCGCGCCGCCAGCGCCGTCTTGCCCACCCCGTTGCCGCTCCGCACCGCCACCCGCCGCGGCCCCTCGCCGCGCACCGCCGCCGCTATGGCCCGCGCCACTTCCGCCTGCTTCGCCCACGGCGTCCAACCCAGCGCTTCATGGAAGAAGCGCTCCGGCTCGTGCTGCGAACGGCTCAGGAAGATGCCCGTCTTTTCAGTGTCGCGTTGCTTCGTCATTCGACTCCTCGACGATCCGCTCCAGGTCGTCCCACGTCATCCCGGACTTCCCCTTGGCCGGCATCTGCTTCCCCGCGCGCCCGTACTTCTCGGGAAGCTCCCCCTGCGCCTTGAACCGGAGCAGCCCCAGGTTCTTACCCTTGTTGATCTGTTCCATGATCTTCTGCTCGATCCGGTCGTGGAAACGGAGCTTGGCCTCTTCGTAACGCGCCCGGAACCGCTTGCTCGACTTGGTCCACTGCTCAAACTTCTGCAGCGTGATCCCTGCCCTGTCGCACGCCCCCGTCACCGTCCCGACCCGTGCGAACTCGTCGAAGAAGAGCCGCTTCCGCTCTCCCGCCGTGACGCTGGGCGGCGGCGTGGGCGCGGCCGCCGCCGCCGCCCGTGCATCGACCATCTGCTTCGCCTCGTTGAACAACTTGCGGAACGCCTCGTCATCAAGCCGCCAACGCGACAACGTCCAACGCGAGACCCCCACTGCGTCCAGTCCGGCAATCTTGTCCCCCGTCCGCACGAACGTCTCCAGAAAAACCTGCTTCCGCTCCGCCGTGAGGTGCCAACCCCGGTTCTTTCGCCGCCGCCGCACCTCCGGCGCCGCCTCCACCGCCCCCGCCTCCGTCGTCGCCTCCACCTGCTCCTCGCTCGACATACCTCTTCTCTCCTCCCCGTCCTTCCCGCCCGCACCCGTCATTCCCGCGAAAGCGGGAATCCACTCCCCCTCCCGTAGGGGCGATTCGAGAATCGCCCTCCCCTCCGGCTCTCCCCTTTGTGGAAGACTGACGAACGGCGGGGGCGGGGCAATACCTAAACCTCCCCCGCAGGGGGAGCCACCGCAAACTCTCCCCCTCTGGGGGAGACTGAGAGAGGGCGGGGGTGGGGCATCCACCCAACCTCCCCCTCCGCGACACCCTTAAACGCGAAGACCCGCTCGCGGGGAGCGGGTCTTCGACGGGCTCGCGGAGGGCCGGTTTGGGCCGTCCGCGGTAAAGAACATACGTTCGCTAAGGTAACGATAAACCCCCTTGACAAGCCCTGTCAAGTATCATTTCGCCCCGAAATCCGTTTTCGCGGGGAATCCGTCAAGTATCATGGAGACAGAAAATCCGCCGCGCCGACCGCGGCTTCTCGAAGGAGACCCCCAATGCCCATCATCCGAGTCGAAATGTGGAGCGGCCGCTCCAAAGAACAAAAAGCCGAGCTCGCCGAAGCCCTCACCGACGCCATGGTCCGCATCGGCAACACCTCCGCCGACCACACCATCGTCATCTTCCAAGACATCGACAAAGAGGACTGGGCCGAAGGCGGCAAGCTCGCCTCCGAGTTCTAGGCGCGGCCCTCGCGGGCGCCCGTCCCCTTACTCCCTGCCCACCCCTCCGGCACCGGCGCCCTTCCCTCCCGTAGGGGCGCCCCTTGTGGGCGCCCGTCCCCGGTCGAAGAACGCCACCGCCGGAGACAGCTCTAGGGCAACCACAAGGGTTGCCCCTACGGGAGGACCGCCCACGGACTACGACCCCGGCCTGCCCCGCCGCCGCTCGGTCCGCCTGAAGGCATACGACTACGCCCAGCCCGGGGCCTACTTCGTCACCGTAGTCACCCAGGACCGCCTCTGCCTCTTCGGCGAAATGGCCGACGGCGAGGTACGCCTCAACGAGGCGGGCCGGTTGATCGGCAAGTTCTGGGAGTCGCTGCCTGATCGCTTTGCCGGGATCGCCCTCGACCTATTCGTCGTGATGCCAAACCACATCCACGGGGTCATCGCGATTGACCCTCCCGTAGGGGCGCCCCTTGTGGGCGCCCGTCCCCGGTCGGGGAACGCCGCCCCCGGGGACCGCCCCAGGGCAACCACAAGGGTTGCCCCTACGGGAGGGGGCGGCGGCTATGCCTTGAGCGACGTGATCGGCGCGTACAAGTCTTTGACCACGGCCGAGTATGCCCGGCGCGTGATGGCTGACGGATGGCCGTCGTTCCTTGGACGCCTATGGCAGCGCAACTACTACGAGCACATCGTCCGTGGCGAAGATGACATGGAGCGTATCCGGGCCTACATTCACGACAATCCCTTGAAATGGGACCTGGACAGCGAAAACCCCGCCGTAGCCGCCGCACAAGGGCGCCGCCTCCCGTAGGGGCGCCCCTTGTGGGCGCCCGCTCCCGGTCGGGGAACGCCACCGCCGGAAACCGCTCCAGGGCAACCACAAGGGTTGCCCCTACGGGAGCCTTCGGCGGGCTACGTCTTGGGAGACGTAGCCCCGCACAGGGGTTGCGGGACGATTGACCGGTTCGGGGGCGTGTGCTACGCTCCGCGCTCCATCGGGTGGGTCCGGGGCCGCTAGCTCAATTGGTAGAGCAACTGACTCTTAATCAGTAGGTTACAGGTTCGATTCCTGTGCGGCTCACCATCGCAGCAGGTTCGGACGCTGGCCCGGCCGCGATGGGGAAGTGTCGGAATTGGCAGACGAGCATGATTTAGGATCATGTGCCGAAAGGCGTAGGAGTTCGAGTCTCCTCTTCCCCACTTCCAAAAAATTACACACGCCGAGCACGTTACGCGCGAACATGGTATAAGGTAAGCTGGGTCGGGCGGGCCGCCGGATGCACCCGCCGACAGATTAGGTCCAGGCGAGGAGGTCGGAAGTGGCCGACAACGAAGCCGCAGGCGCCGTCGAAGACGCCGCCGCAGAAGCTGCGACCGGTTCCAACGGAGCGTCGTCCGGTTCCAACGAGTTTCTTCTCGACGTCCAGGATCTCAGGACCTACTTCTACACCCACACCGGCGTCGTCAAAGCCGTCGATGGCGTGAACTGGAACCTGAAGGAAGGCGAGACCCTCGCCCTCGTGGGCGAAAGCGGCTCGGGCAAGAGCGTGAGCGCCCTCTCCGTGATGCGCTTGATTCCGGAGCCGCCGGGCAAGATCGTCAGCGGGAAGATCCTGTTCCAGGGCAAGGACATGGTCCAGATGCCGGCGGACCAGATTCGGAAGATCCGGGGCAACCAGATCTCGATGGTCTTCCAGGAGCCCATGACCTCGTTGAACCCGGTGCTGACCATCAGCCGCCAGCTCACCGAGACCTTGGAGCTGCACCTGGACCTGGACAAGAGAGCCGCCAAGGACCGCGCCATCGAGCTGCTCGACATCGTCGGCATTCCCGACGCGGGCCGACGGGTCGACGACTACCCCCACCAGTTCAGCGGCGGGATGCGCCAGCGCGTGATGATCGCCATGGCGCTGTCGTGCGACCCCAAGCTGATCATCGCCGACGAGCCCACGACGGCGCTCGACGTGACGATTCAGGCGCAGGTGCTCGAGGTCATCAACGAGCTCGCGCAGCAGTTCAACACCTCGATCATGATCATCACCCACAATCTGGGCGTCGTGGCCCGCCACGCCGACCGGGTGAACGTGATGTACGCGGGGCACATCGTGGAGACCTCCACAGCGTTGAAGGTCTACGGCCAGCCCCGCCATCCCTACACCGAGGGCCTGCTGCAGTCGGTGCCCCGCCTCGACGAGACGGTCAGGCAGCGGCTGGTGCCCATCGAAGGGCAGCCGCCCGACCTCTCGAACCTGCCCGTGGGCTGCCCCTTCGCCCCCCGCTGCCGCTACGCGTTCGACCGATGCAAGGAAGAGAACCCGCCTCTGTTCCCCGTGGCCGATGACCACTGGACCGCCTGCTGGTACGACATGGAGGAAGGAAAGCCGAGGGCCGTATGACGCAGGAAGCCGCCACCCGAGACACCACACGAGACGCACGAGAGGCCGCACGAGACGCCGCCGCCGGTGGCGGCCGGGCCGCCGCCCACGGCGAAGTCCTGCTTGAGGTCCGCAACCTCAAGATGTACTTCCCCGTGACCCAGGGGATCATCTTCCAGCGGAAGGTCGCCGATATCAAAGCCGTAGACGGCGTCAGTTTCCACATCAACCGCGGCGAGACCTTGGGCCTCGTCGGCGAGAGCGGATGCGGCAAGACCACCACGGGCAGGGCCATTCTCCAGCTCTACCAGCCCACCGACGGCTCGGTGACCTACGATGGCCGCGACCTCACCGCGATGCGGCCGGCCGAGATGCGGACCATGCGGCAGCGGATGCAGATCATCTTCCAAGACCCCTACGGCTCCCTGAACCCCCGCATGACCGCGGGCGGCATCATCGGCGAGCCGCTGGTGATCCATCACCTCGCCGCCACTAAGGAAGAGCGCAACGCGCGGGTCGAAGAACTGCTCACCATTGTGGGGCTCAACCCCCACATGAAGGACCGCTACCCCCACGAGTTCTCCGGCGGTCAGCGCCAGCGCATCGGCGTCGCCCGGGCGCTCGCGGTGCAGCCCGACCTGATCGTCTGCGACGAGCCGGTCTCGGCGCTGGACGTCTCGATTCAAGCCCAGATCATCAACCTGCTCGAAGAGCTTCAAGAGCAGTTCGGCCTGACCTACCTGTTCATCGCCCACGACCTCGCCGTTGTCCGTCACATCAGCGACCGCATTGCCGTCATGTACCTCGGCAAGGTCATGGAGCTCGCCGACCGCAACGAGCTCTACGAGAATCCGCTGCACCCCTACACCAAGGCGTTGCTCTCCGCCGTCCCGGTCCCCGACCCCGTGGTCGAGGCCAAGCGCGAGCGCATCGTCCTGCAAGGCGACGTGCCGAGCCCGCTCAACCCCCCCAGCGGCTGCGTCTTCCACACGCGCTGCCCCATCGCCGTCGATGTCTGCAAGGAGCAGATACCGGAGTGGCGCGAGATGGGCAAGAACCACTTCGTCGCCTGCCACCGCGTCTAGACGCGCATTCCACGTACGGCACCTTCGAGGGCGCCCCGATCGCGGCACCCTTGTTTTGCCGTTGCCCCTCTCCTTTGGGACACGCGTGCGTGACCCGCTTGGCGGCATCAAACAAATCATTATCTACTTGACGTTTTCTAGCAGGGGTGCCAAGATCACGCTATGCGGTTGGGAGGGCTGCCTTAGCGGTCCGTTGAGACATGGTTCTCGCCCGGCCGCCTTTTTCTTTGACACCTGCCGCGTCTGCGGCATGGAGTGGCCGGAATGATGAGCAACCTCATGAGCACCTCGAGGGAGTTGATCCTGGCCGCCCTTGACCTCTTCATCGACCTCCTGCTCCTCCTGGGCGAGGGAGACCGCAAGATCAGGCCAACGCAACGCATCAGCCTCGGGAAGCACAAGCCGAGGCTGTACAAGCGCCAGGGCGGGAAGTGTCGGTATTGCGGGATCAGAAGGCGTAAGACCGGCCTCCAGGTCGACCACGTCGAGCCGGTCGTCATGGGCGGGAGCAACGCGTACGAGAACCTCCAGCTCCTATGCCCCCCGTGCAACCAGCGCAAGGGGTTTCAGAGCGATGCCGAGTTCCGCCAGCGCCATAAGTCCCTGTTGCCCGCCGACCAAAGGATTCCGCGCGAGCCCATCGCGCAGGAGAGGTTCAGGGCCGTGACGAAGCGCACGACCGAGAGCCAACGGATCAAGCAGTTCCGCAAGTCCAAGTACCTGAGCCCGCGGGAGAGGATTACCGGCGGCGCGACGGTCACGGCGGGCGCGGTATTCGTGGTGCTCCTCTTGGCGTTGTCGTCGGCGGGGCTTTCCGGCGTGGGCCTCCTGATCCTGCCGGTCCTCGTGGCAGGACCGATCTGGGGCGGCATCTACCTGAGGGCGTCCCACACGGACAAGCTCGTGGAGCCGGGCGCATAGCTGCCAGGAGGAACCCATGGCCTACGTCCTGTACGTCAACCGCTCCGCCCCCTCCGTGCGGGTCCACCGGGCCGGCTGCACCCACCTGCGGAAGCACGGCGGCGTCAGCCGGACGCCGACGCCCTCCGGGTTCTACGTCGATGGCCTCGGGACTTTCTGGCAGGCCATGGCGCTCGGCAGATGGCTGTGCCTGCACATCACGCACCCGCTCCGGTTCCGCCTGAATCCCGGCGGCATGTGCCGCCGGTGCACTCCGCGGCCCTTGTGAACCCCTCCTGGAGCGGGTCGGTTCCGGGCTGAAGCACAGGTGTTGCTGAGCCTCTTGCCTGCATCGAGGAGATGGGTGATCGGATCGCGTCGCCGCAAGACCTCGACCTCGGCCAGCGTCTCGTCTCGCTCGCGGAGCGCCTCGGCAACGCCCCCGTGCGTTTGACCCTTGCTGATAAGGGCGTCTATACTGAGACCCCCGTTCCTTGGTGGCTTCGATTCTCCCGAACGCTCGGCTGCGGCGCAGCTTAAGGAACACGTGCTCGAAAGTCTCAAGGAGAGTTGCGGCGTTTTCGGCGTCTACGCCCCTGGCGAAGACGTATCACGCATCACCTTCTTCGGCATCTACGCTCTCCAGCACCGTGGGCAGGAGAGCGCGGGCATCGCGACCGGCGACGGCTCGCGTCTCCACCTCCACACCCGCATGGGGCTGGTGAACCAGGCCTTCGAGGAACACGACCTTGAGCGCCTCACCGGCCACCTCGCGATCGGCCACACCCGCTACTCGACGACCGGTTCCAGCCGGGCGCAAAACGCGCAGCCCTGCCTCGTCGAAGGGCCGTGGGGGCCGCTGGCCCTGGCCCACAACGGGAACGTCGTCAACGCCCTCGAGTTGCGGCGCGGCCTCGAAAAAGAAGGCATTGTCTTCCAGACAACGACCGACTCCGAGGTGATCGCGTGGCTGATCGCCACGGCCCCCGGCCGTGATTGGCAGGAGCGCGTCCGCTACGCCATGGGGCGGCTTCGCGGGGCGTACAGCCTCGCCATCGCCACCCCCGATGTCTTGATCGCCTGCCGCGACCCCTTGGGCGTGCGGCCCCTGTGCTTTGGGCGCTATAAGGACGGCTGGGTCGTCGCATCCGAGACGTGCGCGCTCGATCATTTGGGCGCCAAGCTAGAGCGGGAGATCCATCCAGGCGAGGCGCTGGTCATCGACCAGAACGGGCTCCACTTGTGGCAGGCGGCCCAGAGCAAGAAGCGCGCCTCCTGCGTCTTCGAGAACATCTACTTCTCCCGCCCCGACAGCATGGCCGGCGAGGCGCTGATCTACCAGCAACGCGAGGCGATGGGCGCGGAGCTCGCCAGAGAGCACCCCGTCGAAGCCGACTTGGTGACCGGCGTCCCCGACTCCGCCACCGCCGCCGGCTTCGGCTACGCCCGCGAGTCCGGCATCCCCTACAGCGACATACTGGTCAAGAACCGGTACGTGGGGCGGACCTTCATCCAGCCCGACCAAGGGCTGCGCGACCGCGGCGTCGCGCTCAAGTTCAACCCCTTGCCGGAGGTGGTGCGCGGCAAGCGCATCATCCTCGTTGACGACAGCATCGTGCGCGGCACGACGACGCCCCATGTGGTGAACCTGGTGAGGCGCTCCGGCGCCTCCGAGGTGCACGTGCGCGTCTGCGCCCCGCCCATCCGCTGGCCGTGTCACTTCGGGGTCGACATGGCGACCCGGGGCGAGCTGATCGCCGCGAAGACGTCGGTCGAGCAGATACGCCGGATCATCGGCGCCGACTCGCTGGGCTACCTCAGCGTCGAAAGGCTCTCGAAGGTCGTCGAGGGCGAGGGCGCGACGCCCAACGGCTCGAGCTTCTGCAAGGCCTGCTTCACCGGCAAGTACCCCATCCCAGTCCAGCTTGAGCTCGACAAGTTCGCGCTGGAAACGGTGTAACCGGTGATGGGGAAGGGGTCCCGGAGCAGCGCCGGCGCGCTGACCTACACCGACGCCGGCGTCGACATCGACGCAGGCGAACGGGCCGCCGCGCTCATCAAGCCCCTCGCGGCCTCGACGCGCCGCCCTGAAGTCGTCGGCGGCGTCGGATTCTTCGGCGGCCTCTTCCAGCTCGGCGGCTACGCCAACCCCGTCCTCGTTTCCAGCACCGACTCTGTGGGCACCAAGGTGCTGCTCGCCATCCAAATGGGCCGCTTCGACACCATTGGGGTCGACCTGGTGAACCACTGCGTCAACGACATCTTCGTCGGCGGCGCGGAGCCCCTCTTCTTCCTCGACTACATCGGCCTCGGCAAGCTCGATCCTGAGCAGGTCGAGCGCCTCGTCATGGGCGTGGCCTCGGCCTGCCGCGACAACAACTGCTCCCTTGTCGGCGGAGAGACGGCCGAGCTGCCCGACCTCTACAAGCGAGGCGACTTCGACCTCGTCGGCTTCATCGTCGGCGCCGTGGAGCGGGAACGCGTCATCGACGGCAGCGCCATCCAACGCGGCGACGCGATCCTGGGCCTCCCGTCCAGCGGCCTGCACACCAACGGCTACACGCTGGCGCGGCGTGCCCTCGGCACCGACGACGACCCGGTACGGCTCGCCGAGCACCACGATGCCCTCGGCGGGACGCTGGGCGAGGCGCTCCTCGAACCGCACCGCTCCTACATGAAGCCGTTGCGGCCCGCGCTGGAGTGGATCCGCGGCATGGCGCACATAACCGGCGGCGGCTTGCCGGGCAACGTTCCGCGCGTCCTTCCCGCCGGACTCGCCGCGCGGTTCGACCGCTCGGCGTGGGAGGTCCCCGAGATCTTCCGTATGATTCAGCGGGCGGGCGGTGTTCCCGAAGAAGAAATGTGGCGCGCCTTCAACATGGGGATCGGCATGGCGGTCTTCACCGCGCCGGAACACGTGGGCGCGATCCTCGAACGGGTCCCGGAAGCTTTCCCCATCGGTGAAGTCGTCGAACAGCGCGGCAGCGAGCGGGTTTTGCTCGACTAGCGCGATACGGGGATGGCCCCCACGGGACCGGGCGCCCACAAGGGGCGCCCCTACAGGAGAGGCTAGTTTGAAAAGCAGGAGCGTGGCGTGAAGGCAATCGTCGGCGTTTGGGATGACCGTGGACTCTCCGTTTTCCTCGACCGCCTGCGGATGGCCGGCGGGTTCGACGTGGTCCCCGCCGGAAGGGCCGTCGGCGTGAAGGAAATCGAAGGTTCCGGCCTCGTGGTGATGAACCTCCGTCCCTTCCCCGGCACGGTCGAAGACATCGACATCGGCGGGACGGCGCTCTTACGCGCCGCGGCGAAGCGCTTCGCCGCCGTCGCCGTAGTCGTCGACCCCGACGACTACCCCTGGGTCGCGGCAGCGCTCACCGGCGGCGGTCTTTCGCTCGGCCAGCGGCGCACGCTGGCACACAAGGCGTTCCAGCACGTCTCGGCCTACGACGCCTCGGTGGCCGCCTCCCTGCGCGGCGACGAGGACCCCTCCGACCCGACGCTGGGCCCCGACCTGGTCATCGGGCTGCGGCGGCTCCAAAGCCTCCGCTACGGAGAGAACCCGCATCAGAAGTCGGCGTTCTACCAGGAGCTCCCCGCCCGTGCCGGCGTCATCGCCGCGGCGAGGCAGCTGCACGGCAAGGAGCTCTCCCACAACAACATCATCGACGCCGACGCGGCCTGGTCCGTCGCGCGCGACTTCGATGAGCAGACCTTCGCCATCGTCAAGCACACCAATCCCTGCGGTCTCGCCGCACGCACCGATCAGGCCGAGGCCTACCGGCTCGCCTTCGCCGGCGACCCCGTCTCGGCCTTCGGCGGGATCGCCGCCTGCAACCGCGAGTTGACCCTCGCCGCCGCCGAGGAGATGCGCAAGATCTTCTTCGAGATCGTCATTGCCCCAGCGTTCCAGGCCGATGCGTTGGCGTTGCTGCGGAAGAAGCGCGACCTACGCATCCTGGAAATCAGCGGAGGCGCGGACGGCCCGCCGCCGCTCGACTACCGTCGCGTGTCGGGCGGCATGCTGGTGCAGACCCCCGACGAACTCGCCGAAAACCCGAAGTCGTGGCGGGTCGTCACTGGCCGGGTGCCCTCCTCCGACGAGCTTGCCGAGCTCGCCTTCGCGTGGAGGGCGGTGAAGCACGTCAAGTCCAACGCCATCGTCCTCACCAAGGAGCGGGCGCTGCGCGGCATGGGCGCGGGCCAGCCCAACCGGGTGACGAGTGTGCAACTCGCGCTGCGGGCCGCCGGCGACGAGGCCAAGGGATGCGTGGTGGCGTCTGACGCCTTCTTCCCCTTCGCCGACGGCGTCGAAGCCGCCGCCGAGGGCGGCGTCACCACGATCGTCCAGCCGGGCGGCTCCATCCGCGACGAAGAGGTCATCGCCGCCGCCGACGCGGCGGGCCTCGCCATGGTCTTCACCGGCACGCGCCACTTCAAGCATTAGGTGGAGTGGTGGGGGCGGAATGCGACCCCATCTAAGGAGGCGGCGGCCTTCCAGGGGGGTCGATGGTCCACGTCTCGCCGTTCCTGGTGGCTCCGACGCCCTGCGCCCGCACCGCCGGACCGGCATGGGTAGAGCTAGGGCCGGAAGCGTACCGTGGGACTATCAGGAGGGAGCGAACGCTATGCGCATTTGTTTCAAACGAAACCAGGAGTCCAGCGTGAAGAACTATTGGCTTGAATGTGTGTTGAAGCAGAAGAAAGCTGTTCCCTCGTGGGACTTGAAGCGCGTCCAATTGTTGGAATCGCTAATCAAGCCAACTGCTCAATTTAGTGTCGAGCTAGACAATCACTTGGCTCCGCCATCGATCCTTGACTGTGATTCCATTATCGAGGAGCACGCGAGCGGTACCTGCGACCCCACTAAGGTCGGGGCATGGGTATATGTGAACCTATTGCGGAAGGCAGTCCAAGACGCCAACGCGGTGGCTTTGCTGAGAAGTAAGAGTCTTCCGAACCAAGCCATCAACCTGTGGAGGTCGCTATTTGAAACGGATGTAGTCAGCCAATATGTTGGAGACAGGCTGTCCAAAGACCATCATTTGCCTTGCCGCTATGCGATCCAGTCGATAGTACGGCCAACTGTTCGGCGCTGGGAGGAATTCAACGAAGCCTGCCGCCGCCGTGGAAAGCCAGCATACTACTCTGCAAAAGAGATTAAGCGCCGGAAGGACCTGTACGGAGAGCTAATTGGGAAGTAGAGAGAAGACTACGCGTGGACTAATGAACCTAGCCACAAGACTTTCAAAGCGATAGCGCAAGCCACCAACTCTGACATGCTCTTCCACCGTATTGCGAACAATGAGGTTCACCCTACCTTTGGAGAAGCCGCAGTAGTGACTGACTCGCGCCTACCATTGCCCGCGGTACCACTTCTGCCGGTCGGCATTGCTCACGACGCAGGTGAGCTGTCGCTTGAATTTCAGACCGCGAAGTCACTGAGTAATACGACTCGGCGCGTAACCGACTACACAACATTGACAGGCCATCTTCAAGACAGATTGACAGGGCTAGAGGAACTCGCAGAAGGGGTTTTGCGAGACCTGACCTGAGTCTGGAGAAGAAGCACTAGGGTTCAGGCGGACGCCTCGACGAGCGGTTCGATGGCGCTGACGTCGGTCTTGGTGCGGGCCACGTCGAGATCGTACATCCGCTGCAGGTTCAGCCAGTAGTCGGGAGTCATTCCCAGTGCCTGCCCGATGCGAAGCGCGGTGTCCGCCGTGATGGACCGGCGGCAGTGGACGATGTCGTGAATGCGTATCTGGGGCACGCCTATCGTCTTGGCGAGGCGGTATTGGGTGATGCCCAGTTCTTGCAACACCTCAGCCAGATGTTCTCCTGGATGGATTGGTTCCGCGGCGGTCATAGGCTTCCTCCTCAATGGTAGTCGGTGACCTCGATCTCCATTGCGCCCCGATTCGTCTAGATGGGGGTGGGCGAAGGTCGGCGGGAGCCGAACGCGTTGCCCGTCGAAGAGGCGCTGGGCGTCCCTATCTCGGAACCGATCCGCCGCCGCCAATGCTAACGTAAATCGTTACTAATGTTTAGGGTGTATAGGTAGCGCGTCCATCGGTGCGGGGCCGCGGTCCTCCCTCAGTCGCATCCAGAGGGGGACTTACTGAAGTAGCGCGGCGCCTTTAAGCTGTTTTCCCACGATTACCCACACTCGGCGGGAGCGGCCGGAGCGCATGGTAGCATGAGCCGAACCATAGCCGGAAGGGAAACGATGGCCGACCGTGACTTACTGAAGGTGGAGGCGCGAAGATTCATTCGAGAAGTCAGAACGACTTACTGAGAATCGAGAACTACCTAGCGAGCGACGACGACGGCTTGACCGAGGCGGAAGGGTTGGAAGATTGGCGGGGTAGAGTAGTACGGGCCTACGGCGAGTTGGCCCCGCCAGAGGAAACCTTTTGATTCAATGAAGATCCTGATCTGTCTGATGATGTCGCTCGCGGTTCTGGCGGCGTGCGCCAGCGAGATGCCCCCCACGGCGACGCCTTGGCCGACCGTTACGCCATGGCCGACCGCTACGCCCGTCCCAACGCACTCGCCCCCCACGGCCACGGCCGAGCCCTGGCCGGCGCTTCAGGCGTACGCCGAGGCCGTGTGCGTCGAGTTCACACCGGCCGACGGAACCTGGGGTAACGGGGCCGAGCTCTTGGAGGTCATGCGTGACCACCTCGTGAGCGTCGACCCTCCGCCTGAGGCCGAGGCGTATCATGAGGCATGGATCGGGGTCATCGCGACCACTCTCAGGGTCTTTCGGTCGATGCCAGCCCATGAGCTCGCCGACGGCCCGACGTACCGAGAGCATCCGGACGTCGTGGCCGCATTGGAGCGTGCGGAGGCCGTGAGCTGGAGCCCAGAGGCCAATCGCCACATGGAGGATGCGGGATGCTAAGGAACGAAGGGCCGAGGCCGTCGCCGTCCGCTCGGCGCTCAGGCGCTCCCTAGTCTCGGACGCGCTCAGGTTCCGTCCTACCGGCGCAAGCCCTCGTAGGAGTTCCTACGGCGACACCCTCATCTCAATCTTCCCTTGTGGGGAGAAGAGGCAAGACCTCCCGGCCCCACACCTCCGACGCGCCTGCGGCGCGCGCCCTCTCTCAGTCTCCCCAGAGGGGGAGAGGCCGGAGGGCGCCCACAAGGGGCGCCCCTACGGGAGGGGATTGGATTGGCGGTTGCGCGGGAATGACGGGGCAGGGTTTGTGGGTTTCGAAAACCGGTGGTGGTTGCGAGACGGCCCCTCATCTCAATCTTCTCCCCTAGGGAGAAGAGGCAAGACCTCCCGGCCCCACACCTCCGACGCGCCTGGCGGCGCGTGCCCTCTCTCATTCTCCCCCAGAGGGGGAGAGGCCGGAGGAGACAACCCGCCTTCGCGACAAGGTGCGCGCTACAAGCCCTTGGCGGCGATGAAGGACGTGAGGTCGGCGATGCGGTTGCTGTAGCCCCACTCGTTGTCGTACCAGCCGAGGACCTTCACCATGTCGCCCTCCATGACCATCGTGGAGAGCGAGTCGAAGATGCAGCTGTGGGGGTTCTCCTTGAAGTCGGAGCTTACCAGCGGCTCGTCGCAGTACTGGAGGATGCCCTTGAGCGGGCCGTCCGCCGCCTGCTTGAAGATATCGTTGACCTCTTCCACGGTCGTCGAGCGGCCCGTCTTCACCACGAGGTCGATCAGCGAGACCGTCGAGGTGGGGACGCGGAAGGCCATCCCGTGCAGCTTGCCGTTGAGATGGGGCAGGACGAGGCCCACGGCCTTGGCGGCGCCGGTGGAGGTGGGGATGATGTTCATCGCGGCGGCGCGGGCGCGGCGGAGGTCGTCGTGGACGACGTCGAGGATCGACTGGTCGTTGGTGTAGGCGTGGACGGTAGACATAAGGCCGTGCTCGATGCCGACGCTGTCGTCGAGCACCTTGGCCAGCGGCGCCACGCAGTTCGTGGTGCAGGAGGCGTTGGAGATCACCTTGTGCTTGGCGGGGTCGTAGGTCGACTCGTTGACTCCGAGGACGAAGGTGCCGTCCTCGCCCTTGGCCGGGGCGGAGATGATCACCTTCTTTGCGCCGCCGTTGGTGTGGGCCGCGGCCTTCGACGCGTCGGTGAAGAAGCCGGTGGACTCGATGACCACGTCCACGCCTTCGCCGCCCCACGGGATCTTGCCGGGGTCGCGCTCGCTGAAGACGCGGATGGGACGCTCGTCGACGAGGAGGTGGCCATCCTGCACGTCGACCTTGCCGGGGAAGGGGCCGTAGTTGGTGTCGTACTTGAGGAGGTGGGCATTGGTCGCGCCGTCGGTCAGGTCGTTGAGGGCGACGACCTCCAGCTTGTCCTGGTAGTTGGCGTGCATGGCGCGGAAGACGTTCCTGCCAATACGCCCGAACCCGTTGATCCCCACTTTGGTCGTCATGATGCCTCCAAGTTTGCGCCGCCGGCCCGCGGGCCAATTCCGGCTTGCCTAACCGGGTTCTAACTCTATCATAATGGGGGCGCTGTTCCGGCCCGCGCCCGCCTTTTTCTCACCCCCGGAAAGGACCGCTCATGGCTACCACCCTCGCCGAAGAGGCCGCCGCCCTCGCCCCGCAGATCGTGGCTCTCCGCCGTGACTTCCACGCGCACCCTGAGCTTGCCTTTAAGGAGACGCGCACTGCTGGGATTGTGGCGGAGCGGCTCGTAGCCCTGGGCCTTGAGGTGCGGACCGGCGTGGGGCAGACCGGCGTCGTCGGGCTGCTGCGCGGCGCGAGGCCGGGCAAGACGGTCGCCCTTCGGGCAGACATCGACGCTCTCCCCATCGAGGAAGCGAACGACGCCGGCTTCCGATCGGTCAATCCGGGCGTGATGCATGCCTGAGGGCACGACGGCCACACCGCGGCAGTCTTGGCCGCGGCCGAAATGCTCGCCCGTCGCCGCGACACCCTAGCGGGCAACGTCAAGTTCATCTTCCAGCCCGCCGAGGAGATGGCCGCCGGCGCGCCGGCGATGATCGAGGACGGCGTCCTTGACGACCCGCCGGTCGACGCCATCTTCGCCTTCCACCTCTGGAACTCCCTGCCCGCCGGAACCGTCGGGCTGCGTCCAGGCCCTCTCTGGGCCTCCGTGGACCGGATGCGGATCAAGATTGTGGGGCGTGGCGGCCACGCCGCGACCCCGCATCAGACCATCGACCCCATCCCCACGGCGTCACAGGTCGTCCTCGCGCTGCAGACCTTGGTGAGCCGCGAGTCGCGACTCGGCAGTCCCGTCGTCCTGAGCATCACCTCGCTCCAGGCGGGGACGACGTGGAACGTCATACCCGGCGAGGCGGTGCTCCAGGGAACCCTGCGCACTTTCGACCACGCCCAGCGCGACGCGCTGGTGGAGCGCGCCGAAGACGTGGTGCGCGGCATCTGCCTCGCCGCGCGGGCGGAGTACGAGTTCACGTCGGAGTACCTGGCGCCGCCCGTGGTGAACGACGAGGCGATGACCGAGTTGGTGCGCGGCGTTGCCGCCCGCGAGCTTGGCCCCGAGTCCATCGCCTCCGTCGAGCAGGCAGCGCTCGGCGACGACATGGCCTTCTTCCTCGACCGCGTCCCCGGCTGCTACGTCATGATGGGATCGCGCAACGAGGCCCGCGGCCTCACGCAAGGCCACCACAACGCCGCCTTCGACTTCGACGAGTCCGTCCTGCCCACCGCGGCGCGCCTCCTCGCCGCCACGGCGCTCGACTACCTCGGCGAGTCGTAGCGAGAGAGCCGCTCTGCCCACCCCGTTCAAGTCCAACCCGCGCAGGTCCCGGCCTCGCGCCGCTAGGCCGCTCCGGCCCGCGCAGCCCAAGCTCTACCGGGGCTGGATCATCGTCGCCGTCGGCTTCTTGGTCGCGTTTAGCTCGGGGCCGGGACAGTCGTTCGGGATCTCGTCGTTCATCGACCCGATCATCGAAGACACCGGCATCTCCCGCACCACGATCTCGCTGCTGTTCGCGATCAGCACGGGCGTGAGCGCGGTGATGGCGGCGACGGTCAGCCGCCTGTCCGACCGGTACGGCGCGCGGCGCATCCTCGCGCTGGTGGCCGCCGCGCTGGGGGTCGCCTGCTTCGGGATGGCGCTGTCGTCGGGGATCGTGGGCTTCTTCTTCGCTCTGGCCGCGCTGCGGGCGCTGGGGCAGGGGTCGATGTTCGTCAACTCGACGCTGCTCGTGGCGCAGTGGTTCGTGGCCAAGCGGGGCCGCGCCATCGCGCTCATGTCGCTGGGCTTCTCCGCCTCGAACGCGGTAGTCCCGGCGGTGTCGCGGGCGCTCATCGAAAGCGTGGGCTGGCGGGAGACCTACTACGTGCTCGGCGTCGCGGTGTGGGTCCTGGTGATTCCCGCCGCACTCCTCTTGGTCCGCAACACGCCCGAGGAGGTGGGGCTCCACCCTGACGGCGCGAACGGACCGCCCCCCGGAGAACCGTCGCCGGCCGAGCGGGACGAAGGCCCCGACCGGCGCAGGGTCTTCACCTCGCCCGCCTTCTGGCGGCTCGCACTGCCCCTGGCCGTCCCCGCGTTCGTGGTGACCGGGCTGATCTTTCACCAGACCTCGATCTTCAAGGAGCGCGGCTTGAGCGAGGCCGTTGCCGCGGGCGTCTTCGTGGCGTTCGCCATCTCCTCCGCGTCCGGCACGGGCGTCGGCGGCTTCCTGATCGAACGCATCGGCCCGGCGCGGCTCTTCTCCCTGGCCATGGCGGTGATGGCGGCCGCGGTCACGCTGGGGCTGTTCATGTCGTCGCCGGCGGCCGCGGCGGGCTACGCGGCGCTGCTGGGGGTATCGGCCGGCATGGCGCAGATCGTCATGGGGGTGATCTGGGCCCACTTCTACGGACGCCACCGGTTGGGCCGGGTGCAGGGATCGGCGGTGATGATCATGATCTCCGCGGCGGCCCTCGGGCCGCTGCCCCTCGCCGCCCTCCAGGCCCTATTCGACAGCTTCCGCATCGCCGTCATTGTGATGGCGGTCATGCCGGCGCTCGCGATCGCGGCGATCACCCTGGCGCGTCCCAACGCCGCCGCCTTCGCCGAGGACGCGCGCCCGGTGCCCCAAGGCCCGGA
Source organism: Dehalococcoidia bacterium (assembly GCA_965261455.1). Lineage (GTDB taxonomy): Bacteria > Chloroflexota > Dehalococcoidia > SHYB01 > SHYB01 > DAOUKH01. Next base: position 2,994,845 of record OZ253453.1, read on the forward strand.
GGGGTGACGCGGAGCGCGAAAGCGGGTACCTTGACCCCCGACGCGCTAGAGGAGGGAACGCCATGCTCGACGCCCAGGAAGTTGCCGACCGCGTTGAAATCAGCGGAGTGCTCACCCGCTACTGCACTGCCATCGACTCGAAGCGCTTCGACCTGCTTGACGAGGTCTTTACCGAGGACGCCATGATCGACTACAGTTCCTCCGCGCCGGACGTGCGGGGGACGCGGGCCGAGATGAAGCAGTGGCTCTCCGAGGTGCTGGCCTTCTTCCCCGTGACGCAACACCTCGTCAGCAACACCGAGTTCGAGATCGACGGCGACCGGGCCGCCACCCGCACCATGTTCTTCAATCCCATGGGCTGGCAGGAGGAGGCCGGCGAGCTGCAGCTCTTCTTCGTCGGCGGCTACTACGAGGACAAGCTTACGCGCACCGAGGCCGGCTGGCGCATCGTTGAACGGGTCGAGCAAGCGGCGTGGTCGAAGGGCACGATGCCGCCCGCCCTGCCCTCCTAACCGCCATGTCCGACGTCACGGTCCACGGCAATGCCGACGCGCGCTTTCGCGCCGTCGCCGACGCCTTCGCGGCGAATTTCGACCAGCAAGGGCCCGGCCCCAGCGAGTGCGGCGCCGCTCTGGCCGTCTATCTTGAAGGCGAGCTTGTCGTCGATCTTTGGGGCGGGTACGCCGACAGGGAGCGCTCGCGCCCGTGGGAGCGCGACACCATCGTCTGCGTCATGTCCACGACGAAGGGCGCGGCGTCGCTGTGCGCCCACCGGCTCGCCGATGAGGGCAAGCTCGACTTCGACGCGCCGGTGGCCCGCTACTGGCCCGAGTTCGCCGCGGGCGGCAAGGCGTCCATCCCCGTCCACATGCTGTTGAGCCACCGATCCGGCCTCGCCGCGGTGCGCGAACCGCTCGCCGCCGAGGCGCTCTTCGACTGGGAGGCGATGACGACGGCCCTCGCCAGGGCCGAGCCCTGGTGGGAGCCGGGGACGATGCACGGCTACCACGCCTTCACCTTCGGCTGGCTCGTCGGCGAACTCGTGCGCCGGATCGACGGGCGCGGCCTGGGGACCTACTTCCGCGACGAGATCGCCGGCCCGCTGGGCCTCGATTGGCTGATCGGCTTCGGCCCCGAGCAGGACGCCCGCGTCGCCCAGGTCCTCTCGCCACCCTACGAGCCCAGCGCGGCGCGCCCGGATCCCAAATCGCTCGCGGGCAAGGCCGTGGGAAACCCGCCGGGAATCTTCAGAATGCTGAATACGCGGGAGTGGCGTGCCGCCGAGATTCCCGCCGCCAACGGGCACACCAACGCCCGCGCCGCGGCACGGATGTACGCGGCCTTAGCCCAGGGCGGCGAGCTCGACGGCGTCCGTGTCGTGAGCGCGGAGGCCATCGAGCGGGCCATCGTCGAACGCTCCGACGGCGTCGAGGCGACCCTCGGCGGGGAGATGCGGTTCGGCCTCGGCTTCCAGCTCAACCGCCCGCCCAACCACGGCCCTAACCCGCGCGCTTTTGGGCACGCGGGCTACGGCGGGTCCCTCGGCTTCGCCGACCCCGAGGCCCGGCTCGGTTTCGGCTACACGCCGAACCAATACCTCGCGGGCCTGGGCGACGACCCCCGCCGCTCCACGGTCCTCCGGGCGCTCTACGACGCGCTCTAACGAGCAAAGGATGCCCCGCCGTGGTAGGCTTTTGGGCGCCGCGGGCGCGGGCCGGCGGGCAAGACGAGAGAAAGGCGGCTGGCACATGTCGTACAAGATCATTTCGGCGGACTCGCACGTGAATCCCCTCCCCTCGATATGGCAGGAGTACACCGACCCCGAGTTCCGTGACAGAGCCCCTCGGACGGAGATCCGGGGCGAATACGAGGTCATGATCTTCGAGGGCGAAGAGAGCAAACACTCGCTGATCTCCACCGTCGCGGGCCGCAAGTACGAAGACTACGAGTCCGACTCGAAGAGCTTCGAGGACGGACGGCGCGGCGGCTTCGACGCCGAGGCGCGCATCGTCGATCAAGACGTCGACAACGTCGATGCCGAAGTGCTGTTCGGCGGCGTCCTCACCTTCAAGACCCCAGACCGCCCCCTGCGGTTCGCCATGATGCGGGCCTACAACGACTGGCTGGCCGACTTCTGCGCCGTGGCACCCGACCGGCTCATCGGCATCGCGGAAATTCCGACCTGGGACGCCGAGTTGGCGGCGGCCGAGGCAAAGCGCGCCCGCGACAAGGGACTGATGGGCGTCCTCATCCCCGCGATCCCCAACATCGAAGGGCCGTGGTCGGCACCCGCCGACAAGAACTACACCCACCCTTGGTGGGACTCCCTCTGGGAGGCCTTGGTCGACCTGGACATGCCGGCGCATATGCACCTCGGCGCGCAGCCGCTGACGCCGGGCCTCTCACAGAACCTCTTTGCGTCCATCGTGTGCAACAAGGCCATGATGGCCGAGCCCATCACCTCGCTCATCTTCTCCGGCGCGCTGGGCCGCCACCCCAAGCTCAAGCTCGTCTCCGTCGAGAGCGGCGTGGGCTGGATGGCGTTCATGGTGCCGTGGATGGACAACGTCTACGAGCGGCACCGGCACTGGCAGCACCTCGACCTCGGCGACCTCCCCAGCACCTACTTCCAGCGCCAGGTCTATGGCACCTTCATCGAAGACCCTGTCGGCGTGCGGGAGCGCCACACCATCGGCCTGGGCAACATCATGTGGTCCAACGACTACCCGCACAGCGACAGCACGTGGCCCCATTCGATGAAGGCCATCGAGAAGGACTTCGAGGGCGTGCCCGAGGACGAGGTCGAGATGCTCGTCTCGTCGAACGCGCGCGGGCTGTACGGGCTGTAGGGGGAGCGGCGCCGGTTGGGCGCCGGCGCGCCTTGCGGCGCGCGCCCTCTCTCAGTCTCCCCCAGAGGGGGAGAGGCCGGAGGGGGCCGCCCACCACCCCGGACCTCTCTCGGTCTCCGCCAGAGGGGAGAGGCCGGAGGGCGCCCACAAGGGGCGCCCCTACGGGAGAACCCTGCCGCACCCGCATTTCGCAAAGGTCTCAGAGGGGGAGAGGCCGGAGGGCGCCCACAAGGGACGCCCCTACGGGCTAGCGCCCCGCCTCGGCGAGAATGTGCCGTGAGATCACCAGGCGCTGGATCTGGGACGTGCCCTCGTAGATCTCGGTGACCTTGGCGTCGCGGTAGTAGCGCTCGACGGGGCTCTCCTTGAAGTAGCCGATGCCGCCGTGAAGCTGGAGCGCCATGTCGGCGACCCGGGTCGCCGTCTCGCTGGCGAAGAGCTTCGCCATCGAGGCCTGCTTGGCGAAGGGCAGCCCGTCGTCGTGGAGTGAAGCGGCTTGGTAAGTCAGTAAGCGCGCCGCTTCGAGTTGCGTCGCCATGTCGGCGAGCATCCACTGCACGCCCTGGAAGCCGGCGATGGTCTGGCCGAACTGCTTCCGCTGGTTCACGTGCTTCATCGCGAGGTCGAAGGCGCCCTGCGCGATGCCCACGGCCTGCGCCCCGATGATGGGCCGGCTGGCGTCGAGAATCTGCATGGCGACCTTGAAGCCGTCGCCCGCGGGGGCCACGAGGTTCTCCTCGGGAACGAATACGTCGTCGAAGTAGATGTCCGAAGTCGTAGAGGCCCGCATCCCCAGCTTGCCGTGCTGCTTCCGGGCTTCGAGGCCCGGCGTGCCCGCCTCCACGATCAGGCTGACCATGCCCTTGGCGCGCGACCCCGGCTCGGCGGTGGCGAAGACGAGGAGGGTATCGGCTACGTCGCCGTTGGTGATATAGGTCTTGGCCCCGTTGAGGAGGTAGCCGCCGTCCTTGGGCGCGGCGTGGGTGCTGCCGCTGGCGGCGTCGCTGCCCGCGTTGGGCTCGGTGAGACAGAAGGCGCCGACGGACTCGCCGCGTGCCAGGGGAGGCACGTACTGCTCCTTCTGGGCGTCGGTCCCGAACCGTTCGATGCCGATGGTGGCGAGCGAGAGGCTGGCGAGCAGGGTCAGGCTCATGCTCGGATCGAAGCGGGCGAGCTCCTCAGTGGCGATGGCGGTCTGCAGGAGGCCGCCGCCCCCGCCGTCGCGCTCGGGGGCAATGCCGAGGCCGGTGAGGCCCAGGTCACCCACCTTGCGGTAGAGCGCGGCGTCGAACGACTCCGCGGCGTCGCGCTCGCGCGCGCCGGGCTCGAGCTCGCGCACCGAAAAGTCGCGGATGGCGCGGCGGAGAAGCTGGTCGGACTCAGAATAGGTAAAGTGCATCGGTGCTCCCGTTCGCCCCTTCCGCCCCGCTTCCACTACTAAGGGTTGGGATGGTTAGGACGGCTGTTACCCCGCCCGCTTGGCCTCCTCGATTTGGCGGAGGACCGACGCGTCGTCCCCGTCGAGGTCGATGGCAACGGAGAAAGGCTGCGGCCACGACGGCGCGACGGTGTAGTACGCCTCGAGGACGTTGCCCTCGGGGTCCTTGAAATAGATGCTCGCCGTGTTCCCGTGGGTGACCGTCTGGGTGATCTCGACGCCCTCGTCCTCGAACGTCTGCTTGAAGCGGCGCAGTTCGGCGAGGCTGTCTACGTTGAAGGCGACCTGCTGCAGGAGGGACGGTCGCGGCGGGCCGCCGGAGTCCTCCTGCCGCTCGATCAGCAGCACCTCGTGATGCTCCTCGGCGGGCCGTGAGGAAAGGAAAACCATGCGCCGCTCCGCGCTCTCGTCGGTCACTTCGAGCCCAAGCACGCGCGTGTAGAAGTCCCGCATGCGGGGCAGATCGCGCACGTACAGACCAACGTGGCCCAGGGACGATAGCTTCGGCATGGCGGCCTCCTCGTCCGGCGGGCCTGCGGGCCCGGCTAGAAGACGATCGCCTCCCGGTAGACGCCCCACTCTTCGCGCAGGGCGTCGCAGATCTCGCCGAGGGTCACGTAGTTCTCGACGGCCTCGATGAGCACGGGCATGGCGTTGTCCGAGCCGCGGGCCACGGAGCGGACCTTTGCCAGCGAGCGCGCGACGGCGGCGGAGTCGCGTTTCGCCCGCGCCTCGTTGAGGCGGGCGAGCTGGCGAGCCGCCGCCTCTTGGTCGACGCGCAGGATGTCGCGGGTGTCCTTCTCCTCGCTCACGTAGCGGTTGACGCCGACGATGACGGTGTCCCCGGCCTCGACGCTCTTCTGGTACTGATACGCCGATTCCTGGATCTCGCGCTGGATGTACCCGCGGTCGATGGCGGCGAGCGCACCGCCCATGTCCTCGATGGCCTGCAGGTACTGGTTCGCCTTCTCCTCGACGGTGTCGGTGAGATGCTCGACGTAGTAGGAGCCGGCCAGCGGGTCGACGGTGTCGGCGACGCCGCACTCCTCGGCGAGTATCTGCTGGGTGCGCAGCGCGATGGTGACCGCCTTGTCCGTGGGCAGGGCCAGCGCCTCGTCCATAGAGTTCGTGTGCAGCGACTGCGTGCCGCCGAGCACGGCGGCGAGCGCCTGCACCGTGGTGCGCACGACGTTGTTCTCGACCTGCTGCGCGGTGAGGCTCACGCCGGCGGTCTGCGTATGGAAGCGCATCGGCCAGGAGCGGGGATTCTTCGCCCCGTACCGTTCCTTCATGATCCGCGCCCAGATCCGGCGGGCGGCGCGGTACTTGGCGACCTCCTCGAAGAAGTTCTTCTGCGCCACGAAGAAGAACGAGAGGCGCGGCGCGAACTCGTCGATCCCGAGGCCCGATTCGAGCGCCGCGTCCACGTACGCGATTCCGTTGGCGATGGTGAAGGCGAGCTCCTGCGCCGCCGTCGCGCCGGCCTCGCTCATGTGATAGCCGCTGATGCTGATCGTGTTCCACTGCGGCACGCTCTCCGCGCAGTACTTGAAGACGTCGGTGATCAGCCGCAGCGAGGGCTTGGGCGGGAAGATGTAGGTGCCCCGCGCGATGTACTCCTTCAGGATGTCGTTCTGCACCGTGCCGCCGAGCTTCTCGGCGGGGACGCCCTGCTTCCTTCCCACGGCGATGTAGAGGGCGAGCAGAATCGGCGCCGTCGCGTTGATCGTCATCGACGTGGTGACCTTGTCCAGCGGGATCTGGTCGAACAGGGTCTCCATGTCGGCCAGGCTACAGATGGGGACGCCGACCTTGCCCACCTCGCCGCGCGCCATCTCGGCGTCGGAGTCGTAGCCCGTCTGCGTGGGCAGGTCGAAGGCGACGCTCAGGCCCGTCTGCCCCTGTTCGAGCAGGTAGCGGTAGCGCCGGTTCGACTCCTCGGCGGAGGCGAAGCCGGCGTACTGGCGCATCGTCCAGAGCCGGCCCCGGTACATCGTGGGCTGGACGCCCCGGGTGTAGGGATACTGGCCGGGGTAGCCGACGTCCTCGTCGTAGCCCCCGTTCGCCTCGCCGTCGGGGCCGTACAACGGCTCGATGGGATAGCCCGACGTGCTCGCGAACTCCTTACGTTCCCCGAAGCGCTTCACCGCCGGGTCGTACGTCTTCTCGCGCCACTCGGCCTCAGCCTTACGTCTCGCGGGCATGGGGGCCACCTCCAACGCCGCGCGGGCCGCCTGCCGGGCCGCGCCGAGCGTTCGGCGCTTCTGTTGCAACGCCGTCCTTCAGTGTACCCAATCGCCTCCGGCGGTTCAAATGGGAAAAGGCAATCCCTGTGGCTAAACGGTTCTCGAGAATGGCTCCGCTCGAGACGACGAAGGGCAGAGTCGAGGTTACGTCGGGCAAGCTCCGGACGGTAGAAGGGTCATGGGGAGCGTTGAGACGCGAATGAATCCGTCGAGTGCCTATTCCCCAGGCTCGCGAACCGACCAAGCCCGAAGACCGTCATAGCTGAAACCCAAGAAGAATTCAACTTCCCTTCCAGTGTCCTGCCCGGCGACGTATCCACCTGGGACGGCACCGCGGGAGGGGATAAAGAACACACGAAGGCCTGACGACAATTCGATCTCACCGCTCCCATGATGCCGTATCTGAGCGATGCGGCCACGGATTGCTCTGAGGTGCTTAGTGTTGGGCCAGAAATTCCTCTTCACATCCCACGAACCTAACGTTGAAACGTGTACAAGAGCGGATAACCCCGCTTCCTTTCCTAGCCACTCAAAGGATGTCGTGGTTCTCGCCAAATCTCGGGCAAGCTGACCGCACTCTGTAATGAGGTCAGGGACCTCACTTGCAGCTGCCAAATCGCCCGATTCAAGTTGGAGAAACTTCATTATATAAAGATAGTATGTTGTATCTGCGCTTGGATTCTGTAACCGTTTGTATGCAAGCCGCTCGGCGACGCGGTCCACCGTTAGGGCGTTTTCGGCCCTTACAGCTCGAAGCCAAAGCCGCAGGTTGTGATCGGACGCGGGTTCTTCTTCGATATTATCTCTCGCAAGTTCGACCACTCGCGCCAGTTCGCGGTCATTGAGTTGATTCCAATCGCTCCCGTACTTGGCGATGTATGTTCTAATTATAGCCCGCCTCACTGGTGGTCTATAGGACTCCTTTCGGTCAAGGACATTCGTGAGATGCAGGATCGCTTCTGAATGCCTTCCGTGTAGTCCCTCCAAATCGGCTTGAAGCCTTATTTGGAGTTGACTCGGTGCTTCACCACCCTTTATCAACGCCAAGTCTGACAATAGATTCTGAGCTTGGTCAATCAACTCGCGGTAAGCATCGTTGCCACGACGGGTGAGAAACTGCACGGCTTGGTCGCTATATCCCTTGGCCTTGCTAACCGTGCCGACGAATCGCTGGATCATTTGTACTTGGGAGATGTAGTTATACTCGCTTCGTCTGTCTAATGCGCGTGCCGTTGCGAATTCCCTTGTTGCTTCCTCAAGAATCGCATGCATTCGCGACTCTTGATCTTCGGTGATATCGGCCTTGACCATAGCGAGCAGATCGTAAAGCTCAGCGCGCCATCCCATGCCAGCCATATGATGGAGCAAGGTATCGTCTGGCAGTAGGTGAATTGCTCTGCTGTGAGCGGCATGCGCGTTCTTGTGATCTCGAACTGCTCGACTGTAAAAGCGTCCCAAATGAGCCCAGAAATGAGACTCCTCTGGAAAGGCTTCTGTTAAGTGTTCAAGGACGCGCTGTCTTCCCTCAATACTCGGAATATCGGTGAGGCATTGAGAGAATTCAACCTCCCATGGCCCTGCTGGTGACTGCGCGGATCCTCGTTCGATTAGGACAGCCCTGAGAATACCGCTAATGGTCCCACGATCACGGTGAGGCAAATCGGCCAAGAGGTCAATAAATCTGATAGCCAGATCAGCTAACCCGATGCGCCAGTTGTGTCTGTTCCCAACTGTGCGACCTAATTCTTGCTCGAGAATCTCCTCAGCGATTAGGTGGTGAGCAGGCCTGACCTTGCCATTGGCCTCCATCAACAACTCTCGCATGTAGTCGGGGATTACGTTGGAAATGGCGACGAGCCTTGATGCGGGAATGTTGAATATCGGTCCAAAGGTTTGAAGAGAAAGAGGAATCTGTCCGTAATAATAGGCGAAGGCCATGAGTAGGACGGCATCAGCAATCGGCTGAGAGGACTTTGACAATCGAGCCGCCACGTAGGAATTGAGCCCGCGAAAGTCTCGACCGTAAGCGACGAGCCCAAAATAGAACGGGCTCCTTCTTCGGCGGTCCGGTTCCTCGATAAGGGACTCAAGGTCGGGACGGCGATTAGGGACACGGACAGCCAAAGCTGTGGCTAACCCGAAAGCCTCCTTCGTTGTCAACATGGCGTCAAGATAGTGACCGCTGGAACCAACGAGAACATCGAATCGACGTTCGACATTGAGCAAGACGGCGGGAACATGCGAGCCTCTAAGGACATCGTAGAAGCGGTCAACGACTTCCTTGGTGACTCCGGGCAAGTCAATGATTATGAAGACAGGTAATCTGCAAATACTGAACAAGTACTGCACCCGTGCTGCAGTTTCTTGGGGCTGGACATCAATTGCCACAAGAGTCGGGAATTCGCGTTGGATGTTCCAAGCAATCCGGCGGGCGACGGTCGTGGCACCAGCGCCGGGCCAATGCCAGAGGTTTACGCGTCGAGTTGCTCTTTCCTGAAGCTCTTGGCGAATCTGCCTTTCAAGCTTGGTCGTGATATCTCTATCTGCATCGACTCCAGCGCTCAAGTTGTTCCAAGAAACGGTAGCTCCTCTGAGAAATGCGTCTTCATGAATTTGGTCATCGAGAACTAAGCCAACGTTCCAATGAACCAGTTCGAGTTGTTCTTCCACCCATCTGCACCTATTGGGAGTTATAGCTACCGTTCCTCCTACAAGTTGGGGGAACAGGATTTCCTGAGGCGCTCCGGAATCTTGCCGAAGTTCTCTCAGCCCTTGACACATATCTGGCAGAGCAATAGCTACAGTGGATGCGTCGAGGCGCTCTGCAATCTCTTGATATTGCTTCAGGTCCGGATTCGCAAACACGTACTCGGCTCTGTGGGCGAAGGCTCTGTCGACGGCCTCACAAGTGGTAGATACATGACGTGAGCCCCCACCGAAAACAACAAGAGTCACGGGTGCTGGCTCTGTGATTCTCGCCAACTCATTCATGATCTGTTCTAATTTTGGACCCTTGGACCGGTTCCAGTCCCGCCAATTCGCTGATGGGTCAGTCGTCGGTCGCGAGGCTAGGCCCGCCGCGGCTAGCCACACGGTGGACCGTGCGGTGATGGGAGATGGCTGATCCAAGGCGGAGAGCATGCAAAGCTTGACGTTCGCTAAGGGTCTGCTGAGCTGAGGCATAGTTGCCATCAGTGTCGGTGTCGGTGTCGAAATCGACGATAATGTTCCAGCGCACACTGGCCATTGCCGTCCAATCCCGCTCACTCAGCTTCGACTCTTTACCGAGAACCGCAAGATATATTTTCCTGGAGTCAAAGCCATCGCAAGCGCGATAAAGTTGCTCCCAGGTCCCAGTTGGAACAATAAGGTCAGGTGATGGCTTGTCTAGACTCCATTCAGTGATACGACGGATATCCTCGGTGTCAGCCTCAGTGTTTTGAGTATTTCTTCGAGTGTAAAGAGCCTTGCGTCGCAAAACGCCGTAGTCATTGCGAGGGAGAACAGCAACAGTCTGATCACAGGGGATTTCGATCAAGCCTATATCCAGGTGATCATGTTGTACTCGGCGGTAGCTGAATCGGGGAGCGGGCTCTAACCTACTCTGAATAATGCGGCCTAACTCTGACTCATCTGGATGATAGGCTACGCCAGGCGTGGCCGTGACCCTACCAGATTGCTCCTGAACCCCTACGAGGATATATGCAGGTCCATCTCTGGGCGTATTAACCATGGCAGCGATGTCCTTAATAAACTTCGACTTGCCTTTGGCATCATCCAAGCAATATTGGGCGGATTTGAAGTCTAAAATATCGGATTCCTGCTGGTGCAATAGCTCGTCCAACAACTGCCGATCATCCATTGATGTTGCCCTTCGTGGTGCCAAGCGTTCCATCCACAATGCGAATTCTAGTGCATTGCCTTAGGGAATGCCAAGGGCTCAAGGCCATCGGCTACAGGTGGCGCTCTCGTAAGATGGCCTTTGGTTGCCCAGGTCTTGTGTAAGGCCCCGGCCCTTGCGGAACGCGTGGCGCGCTCATAGTCTGGATTCCATGCCTCCGCCTGAAACGGACAAGCCCGGCGACGAGCTTCAGCGCACGTTCTTCGCCAAGCCGCAGCGCGCCGACGACTACGTCACCATGTCGCTCGGCTTCCTGCGGAGCGCCGTCCTGCGCGCCGGACTCGAGCTCCGCATCTTCGATCACATGGCCAAAGGCCCCGCCGACGCCGAGACCATCGCCGCCGCCGCGGGGACCGACCCGCGGGCCACGCGTCTCCTCCTCCAGGGCCTCGCCGCCCTCGAAACCCTGATCGTCGAGGATGGGAAATACCGGCTGACTCCGTCGGCGCAGGCCCACCTCGTCAGCGGCAGACCCGGCTACGTCGGCGGCGTGCGGCGCATCTTCACCGGCGACCGGCTGTGGGCCCGCTTGGGGCGGCTCGCCGACGGGGTCCGCGCCGGCGGCCCTATCGACGACGACCTCGAAGACAACCCGGACACCGACGAGTGGGCCTTGCAGGCCGCGTCGAGCCTGATGTTTGCCGGTCCCGCCGCCAAGTCCCTCCTCGGTGTCCTCGGCGAGTGGGCGCGCGGGCGAGAGCGCCTCCACGTCCTCGACGTGGGCTGCGGCGCCGGCTCCTACGGCTTCTACATGGCGCGCGCCCACCCCGGCGCCAGGGTCTGGGCCAACGACGGTGCGGCGGTCCTCGAAGAGGCGAAGAAGGAGGCGGCGCGCCTCGACGTCTTGGAGCGCGTCGTCTACCTCCCCGGCGACGCCTTCGAGATCGACCTCGGCGGGCCGCACGACCTCGCCATCGTCAGCATGGTGCTCGACCTGTTCTCCGTCGAGCGGGCAACGGCGCTGCTGCGGAGGGTACGTGACGCGCTCGCCGACGACGGGCGGGTCGCCGTCCACGCCTTCCTCCTCGACGACCCGCCGATGGGTGGCCGGGGCTGGTTCTCGACGGCGTACTCGCTCGGTCTAATGATGGGGACCGTCGGGGGCGAGTGCCGCTACCGCGAGGACTACGAGCGGATGCTCGCCGCCGCCGGCTTCGGCAAACCCGAGGTCTACGAAGGCATGCCCAACGCCTACTGGCTCATCGCCGACCGCGCCTAACCGGTCCTGACACCCTTGCGTTGACACGATGGGGCCAGGCTCCTATATTCAAGCCATACCCCCTATCGCTTCGACGGTAGGGTCGAGACCGCCCCCGGGCGGTCTCTGTCTTTGTTGAGAGAGCGGCCAGCAGGCGGGCTGGTGACAAGTGGCTGTTGACTTTGCTCACAGGAATTGCGAAGATTGGACATACTCCCCCTATCGCTTCGACGGTAGGGTCGAGACCGCCTCCGGGCGGTCTCTGTCTTTGTTGAGAGAGCGGCACAACGGCGCGCCGCAGGCTGCCAACCACTCCCCTGCGAATGCCCGATTGTGACGATGACCCTGGCAACCAAGCCGTTGACAAGTTGGGGGAGGTTTCATAGAATCACTGCAATGTTCCCCGTCGGTCCACCTTGCCTACTGCGGCAGGTGAACGGCGGGGTTTATTTTGTCGTATAGGACTCAAGTCGTGGCCGATCCGCTGAAACTCGTGCTGTTTATTGACGCACAGAACGCGTATAAGGGCGCGCGCGAGCATTTCTTCTCTAGAAACGATCCTTCACCTAGCGGACAGGTCGACCCAGTGAAGCTGGGGGGGCTCATAGAATCACGTGGAGGTCCCAATGAGGCTGCGTGTGCTCTGGTCGGGGTGCGGGTCTATACAGGGCGCCCCGACTGGAGCAGGGATCCGAAGTCGTACGCCGCGCACATGAGGCAGTGCGCTAAGTGGGAAGCGAGCGGTGCGCAGGTCATCTGGCGTCAGCTGCGATACCTGCGGGAATGGCCTCGTGTGAAGGCGGAAGAGAAGGGAATCGATGTCGCCTTGGCCATCGACTTCGTCACGCTGGCGAGCGAAGAGGCTTATGACATCGGCGTCATCATGTCGACGGATACCGACATGGTGCCCGCGCTCGAGTTCGTGCGAACGAGATACGCGGGTGTTCGGCATGCGGCGTGCGCGGCTTGGCGTAGTCCGAAGGGTGGCAGTCGGTCGCTATCTCGACCGGGTTCCGGGGTTTGGTGCCATTGGTTGAAACTGACCGACTACCATACCGTCGCTGACTTGACCAACTACACCCGCGCCTAGTCCACCCGCGCAGCGCCGCCGCTGGACTCGAGCTGGTAGTTCATCGTGTAGAGCCGGTGGTAGACGCCGCCCAGCGCCATCAGCGCCTCGTGCGGGCCCGACTCGACGACGCGCCCTCGCTCCAGCACCACGATCTGGTCCGCGTTGCGGATGGTCGAGAGGCGGTGCGCGATGACCACCGACGTTCGCCCTTTGAGCAGCTTGCCGAGGGCGTTCTGGATCAGCACCTCGGTCTGCGTGTCGATGTTCGCGGTGGCCTCGTCGAGTATGAGGATCGCCGGGTCGCGGACGATGGCGCGGGCGTAGCTCACGAGCTGGCGTTGCCCCACGCTCAGATTGCCGCCGCGCTCCTGGAGCACGGTGTCGTAGCCGTGCTCCAACGCGAGAATGAAGTCGTGGGCGCCCACGACCCGCGCCGCGCGCTCGATCTCCTCGACCGTCGCCTCGGGCCGTCCGTAGCGGATGTTGTCGCGCACCGACATCGAAAACAGGAACGGGTCTTGCAGCACCATGCTCATCTGGTCTCGCAGCGACGATGCCGTCACTCCGCGCACGTCGTGGCCGTCGATCAAGATCGTCCCGCTGGAGACCTCGTACAACCGGGCGATCAGCGAGGTGATCGTCGTCTTGCCCGCGCCGGTCTGGCCCACAAGGGCCACCGTCTCGCCGGGCCGCACCCGCAGGTTGATGTCGTGGAGCACCTGGACGTCGGAGGTGTAGTGGTGGTTGACCCGCACGAACGTGATCTCGCCCTTGACCTCGGTAAGTTCGACGGCGTCCGGCGCGTCGACGATGTCGGGCTTGGTGTCGAGCACCTCGAAGATGCGGACGCCCGACGCCATGGCGCGCTGCATCTCGGTGTACTGCATCGTCAGGTTGCGGATGGGGTCGAAGAAGCGTTGGATGTACAGCGCGAAGGCCACGAGTACGGGAATTTCGAGGTCCCCGCCGAGGACGAGGTTGCCGCCGAAGATCACGACGACCGTGAGTGCGGTCGCCATGAGCGTCTCGACTTTGGGCAGGATCAGCGCGGAGAGGCGACCCGCCTCCAGGTTGCGCTGGAGGTGCCTGTCGTTCAGGTTGTCGAAGTCAGAGAAGTTACGGTCCTGCCGGTTGAGGCTCTGGACCACGCGGACGCCGGAGATGCTCTCCTGCAAATGGGCGTTCACCAGCGCGATCGCCTGCCGCACCCGGATGAAGGCGAGGCGCGCCCGGCTCTGCCAGATCGCGATGCCGATGAAGAGCACGGGCACCACGGAGAGCGTCGCCGCGGCCAGCCGGGGATCCATCAGGAACATGGCGGCGAGGATCCCCACCAGCGCCAAGAGGTCGGCGATCCCGAGGATGGCGGTCGAGAGGAACTCCTGAAGGTTGAGCACGTCGTTCTGGACGCGCGACATGACGCGCCCGATCTCGTTCCGGTCGTAGAAGCGCATCGACAGGCGTTGCAGGTGGCGGAACAGATCGATGCGCAGGATGTAGAGCACGCCTTGGGTCACCCGCGCCATGGCTCGCAGGTGGATGTACTGCGCCCCCCATCCAACGAGCGCGACGGAGATGAAGATAATCGCGGTGCGGTCCAACGCCCCGCCGTCCCCGTCCTGGATCTGCGCGATTCCGATCGCCACCAGCCAAGGCGCGGCGACGAGCGCCGCGGTGTAGACGAGCATCGTCACCGCGGCGATGACCGCCAGCTTTTTGAACGGCCCGCCGTACCGGATCAGCCGCATGATGACCCGGTTGTCGAACGGCTTAGCGAGGATCTCCTCGTCGTCGCCGAGCCGGCCCGGGCCGATCGCCTGGCGCATGGCCGAGACGCCGCCGCCCATTCCGCCGCGCATTACGGTGCCGCCTCCCCGTCCGCGACCGGCCGCCCCGCTTCTTCCTGGGCCCGAAGCTGCATGTCGTAGATCTCGCGGTAGATGCCGTCCTCCTCTTCGACCAGCTCCTCGTGCGTCCCCCGCTGCACGATGCGCCCCCGGTCGAGCACCAGAATCTGGTCGGCGCTCTTCACCGTCGAGAGGCGCTGCGCGATGACGAACGTCGTCCGTCCCTTGATGAGCCGCTCCAGAGCGCGGCGGATCTCGAACTCGGTGCGCGTATCCACGCTCGAAGTCGAGTCGTCGAAGATCAGGATGCGCGGGTCGATGAGCAGCGTCCGCGCGATGGCGATCCGCTGTTTCTGGCCCCCCGACAGCGTGATGCCCCGCTCGCCGACCCACGTGTCGTAGCCGTTGGGCAGGCTCAGGATGAACTCGTGGATGTTGGCGATCTTCGCCGCCCATTCCACCCGTTCGCGGTTCGCCCCGGGGACCCCGTAGGCGATGTTCCCCTCGATGGTGTCGGAGAATAGAAAGACGTCCTGCTGCACGATGCCGATGCTGCCGCGCAGCGACTCCAACGTGAGGTCGCGCACGTCCTGGCCGTCGATGGTGACTGCCCCGGAGGTCGCGTCGTAGAAGCGCGGGATCAGATGGACGATGGTGCTCTTGCCGCTGCCCGTCTTGCCGAGCAGTGCGACGATCTCGCCCGGTTCCGCCTCGAAGCTGATCTCTTCCAGCACCGGACTCGCCGCGGAGTAGCCGAACGCGACCTTGTCCATGACCACGCGCCCACGCGCGCCGTTGAGGTCGACCGCGCCGGGCCCGTCTTTCACCGGCGAGTCGGCGTCCAATATCTCGAAGATGCGCTCACCCGACGAGATCGCCCTCGACTGCAGGTTGAGCAGGAAGCCGCTCATCCGCACCGGCATCTGGAGCATCGCCATGTACAGGATGAACTTCGTGAGGTCGCCCGGCGACATCACACCGTCGATCACCCGGTGTCCGCCGAACCAGAGGATGAGGACGGTAAGCCCGGTGAAGGTGAAGACCAGTACCGGGGCGTTCGTCGCCTGCACTCGGACCGCGGCGAGGTTCTCGTCGGCGAGGTCCTGCGCCTTGGCGGCGAACTTCGCCTCCTCCCGCCCCTCCGCGGTGAACACCTTCACCACCTTCACACCGCTCAGGCTCTCCTGGAGCAGCATACCGAGCTCGCCCATGTACTCCTGCGCCCGCGTCCAGATGCCCCGCAGTGTCCGGCTGATGCTCCACCCCCGGACGATGATGAACGGCACGAAGCTCAGGCACATCAGGGCCAGCAGCCAATCGATGGTGAGCAGCAGCACGGAGGCGCCGATCACGAGAAGCACGAGGTACGACATCCGCACCACGCCGAGGTTGATGAACCACCGGATGCCCTCGACGTCCGCCGTGGCCCGGGACATCAGCTGCCCCGTCTGCTGCCGGTCGTGGTAGGCGAAGCTCAGCCGCTGCAGGTGGACGAAGATCTGGTTACGCATGTCGTAGGCGACAAGCTGCGCCAGCTTCTCCCGAAGGTAGGTCTCGAAGTAGGCGAAGACGCCCCGCAGTACCGCCACGCTCAGGAGCAGCGCCCCGATGACCACCAAGACGTCGCGGTCGTCGGCCTCCACGATCCGGTCGATCGACTCGCCGATGAGAAAAGGCAGCGCCAGGAAGAGGGCCGTACTCCCAAGCAGGGCCGCGTAAGCGGCTAGGACGTCCTTCCTATAAGGGCGCAGATAGCCGAGAATTCGGAGCCAGGTACGCATAAGCCACGCGGGAGCGCCCGCCGTCGGCCCCTCCCGCACCCGCCATTATAGCAACGCCGGGCTGCTGTGCCTTGCGTCATGGGTGATTCCGAGAGCTAGCCGCATCACTTGCCCTCTTGCTCCTCGATGAAAGGGATGGGGCGGGTCGAACTCCGGTCGGGTAACTCCAGTTCGACACCCCGCGGCACGTTTTCGATCAGCCACTGCCCAAGGGGTTTTCGCTCTGATGCCTTCGCCTCCCACACCGAGACGGGCACGACGACGAAGGATTTCCGCACGCCGATGCGTTGCGGCCCCTCTTCTTCGGCGAGCCGCAAGATCTCAGACAACCGAGCCTTGGCCTCGGCTACGGTCCAGACGCGGTTGTGTTTCGATTGAGACACGAGCTACATTCCCAGTGGGGCAAGGCGAGATAGTCCAAAGGTAGACTATCTTTTGGGAGTCCCTTCGTCGACGCAGGTTTGCGGTGCCCTTGGCCCCTAGGCGCTGAGCCACGCGTCGCCGGGCATGATGCGCCGCATGAAGTCGTTGAAGAGCGGGACGGTAAAGGCGGTATCTCCGTGGCTCGGACTCCACGCCATGCCTTTGTTGATCACTTGGCTGCGCGTCGGGGCCAAAGAGGTCACGGGACGGTCCAGGACATGGGCGATGACGCCGGAACGATGCGGACCCGGACCGAGTTGGGCCATCGCCCGTAGGTATCGCTTTTCGACCGGCGTCAGCCGCTCGAACCTGACTAGGAAGAAGCTCTCATCGAGACCGGCGATAGCCTGCCTAGAAGCGTCTTCAACGTTGGAAACCGTGATGGGAGAGCGTTCGGCGACGTCCCAAACGTGTTTCCCCCACTCCTGCAGGAAGTAGGGGTAGCCTTGTGTTTTGGCGATGATGGCGTCGAGTGCGGGAGATTCTATCGCCACGCCTTCGTCTTGCGCGGGTTTGGCGACCGCGCGCTTGGCGTCTTCAGGCGGCAGCGCGCCGATTTCATGGAAGTCGAAGAGCCGCTCGGCGTAAGACTTCGCCTTCCCCATGCGGCCTCGCACCTGGGGCAGGCCCGCCCCGATCATGGTCACGGGCAGCCTCCGCTGCGCCGTCCGGTGCAGCGCCATGATCAACGCCGAGAGCTCCTCCTCCTGCACGTATTGGAGCTCATCGGCGAAGATCGCCACGCAGCTCGCATCCGCCTTGGCGGCGGCGCCGACGGCTTCGAGGAGGTCCTGTAAGTCGGCTTCCAAGTCTCCGTTGTCCGCCACTCCGGGTTCAGGGTCGAAATCCAAGCCGATCTCGATGTCCTGGTACTGCACCTTCAGGGACCGGACAAACCCCGTAAGTACCCGCAGCGCGCGTTGCGCCAGCAGCTTTGCGGCCTCTCTATTCGAAAGTTTGAGCAAGGCCAGACGCAGCTGCGGCGCCAGCGTGGAGGGAAGGGAGCGGTTTTCCGGCGCTTCGATTCGGAGGGCGCGGACGCCGGACGCCTCGGCGTCCTCCCGGATTCGGTCCAGCAGCACCGTTTTCCCCACACCCCGCAATCCGACCAGCATGCTGCTTTTGCTTGGGCGCCCAAGCTTGGTGCGCTCCAATGCGATCCGCGCTCTCTCCCGGATATCATCGCGGCCGGCCAGTTCCGGAGGCTGCGTCCCCGCTCCGGGAGCAAAGGGGTTGCGAATCGGGTCCATACAGCCATCTTATAGCAAGCTTATCCAAACTTATAGAGTAATTATAAGATGGCTAAACTTGCTCTAATAGGCATCGCCGAGAAGGCCAAGTATAGAAAACTTACTATGACTTATAAGAAAACCATAAAGTAGCAAAGCTCGCTATAACTGGACTCAGCGGGGCACCCGCGCGTGGGGCGCGGGGTTGCATTAGTAATCTTTCTGCGCTAGCCCGCCGCCTACCGCCGCCCAATCGCCTTGAGCGCGGCGGAGGCAGCCGAGCCGACGGCGCGGGTGTCCGACAGGACCGGGCACAGACGGAAGCCTTGCTCGAAGCGTTCCAGTGCCTCCTGGGGGCCGCCGCAGTGCACGCCGGCGACTAGGCCGGCGCGGTTGGCGGCGTCGAGGACGGCTTGGCAGGCCTCGGCGTGCTCTTTCGACGCGGCGTACCGGCCGGGGTTGGCGAGGCCCATCGTCTGGGCCAAGTCCATGGGGCCGATGTAGAAGCCGTCGATTCCCGGCGCCTGCGCGATGTCGTCGAGCCGCCCGATGGTGTCGATGTGCTCGATCATCACCAGGCAGACGATTTCGTCGTTCGCCTTCTCGATGTAGTCGGCGCCCGCGTAGTTGCGCACGCGGTTGGGGCCGACGCTGCGGTAGCCGATGGGCGGATAGCGGCAGGCGCCGCCGGCCCGCTCCGCCTGCTCGCGCGTGCTGATCAGCGGCACGATCACCCCGTAGGCCCCCGCGTCGAGGACCCACTGCATGTAGCTGGGATCGTTCCACGGCACCCGGACCAGCGGAACGGTGTCGGTCTGGCTGATGGCCTGGAGCCAGGTGGCGGCGCGGTCGGGGCCGATGCCCATGCCGTGCTGCATGTCCAGCGTCACCGCGTCGAACCCGGCGAAGGCCATCGTCTCGGCCATCAGCGGGTCCGCCGTGCTCATCCAGCCCATGTTGGCGGGCTGGTCGTCGCGCCACATCTGCCTGAGCTTATTCGGACGCATGACATCCCCCGTCCTTTCTCCGCTCCGTAGCGGGAACGGCGGCGGCGCGCCCCTAACGACCGTGACGCAGGACGCGGCCGGGCAGGGTCTCGGTCGGCTCGCCGCCGATCAGCAGCGCCTCGCCGTTGACGATGACCTCGCGGACGCCGGCGGCCTGCTTCACGTGGCGGGACTCGCCGCCGGGCAGGTCGTTCCATATCTCCATGGGCCTGGGGCCGACGGTGTCGGGGTCGAAGATGCAGAGATCGGCGCAGGAGCCGGGGGCGATGACGCCGCGCCCTTCGAGCCCCGCCAGCCGCGCCGGTGTCGAGGTGAGCGCGGCGACGCCCGCTTCCAAGGACATCAACTGCTTGTCGCGCACCCACCGGCCAAGGAAATAGGTGGGATAGTCGACGCCGCTCATGGTGTGCAGATGGGCGCCCGCGTCGGAGATGCCGACGATCGTGCCCGGGCTCGCGATCATCGCCGCGACCGCCTCGTCGTCGCCGTTGGTCACGCCGTGGTAGGCGAACTCGGTCTCCAGTTGCTCCTCGCGGGCGATGCGGAAGAAGAGCTCGCCGGGTTCCTCGCCCGTCTCCGCCGCCGCGTCGTTTACCAGCCGGCCGTCGAGCCCGCGGTGGCGGTCCGTGGCCGCGATGGCGACGGCGAGGCGCTCGGACCCGGCCCCGCCTTGCGAGAAGCGAGGCCGCATCTCCTCGATCAGCCGGCGCCGGAGGTCCGCGTCTTCGAGCTCGCGGAGCTTGGTCTCCGTAGGCCGCGCCATGAAGTCGCGCCACAGCTGCGATCTATTGAACGCGTGCGTTTCCCGCAGGTTGAAGTGCATGTCCATCCGCTGGCAGCGCATTACCGCGTAGACCATCGCGCCGAGCTCTTGGGCGTGCTCCATATAGTCGAGAAGGACCCGCCACTGGCCGGGGTAGGCGTCGCGCTGGTTGAACTCGTTCCAGTTCACCGGCCGGCCCGTCCGAGCCGCCAGCGTGTAGAGCTGGTCTTTGTCCTCCTGGACGAACTCGAGCGACTTGGTCCGCGGATTGATCCCGATAATGCCGCGCCCCAGATCTCGGAGGACGCCGGCCAACTCGAAGATCTCGTCTTCGTGCGCCACGAAGGAGGGGATCGGCTCGCCGAATTCGCCCTTCTGGTGGGCGACCCGCGACGTGGTGAACCCGATCCCGCCGGCGTCCATCCCCTCGCGCACCATCGACCGCATCGTCGCGATCTCGTCTGGCGTTGCCTCGCGCTCGTGGGCCTCGGGCCCGAGCACCCACCGTCGCACCGCCGAGTGTCCCACCTGCGCCGCGACGTTGATCCCCAGCCCCCGCCGTTCCAGCCACGACAGATACTCCGGCAGGGTCTCCCATTCCCAGGGGAGGCCGTTGATCAGCGTCTCCTTGGAGACGCCCTCGACGCAGCTGAACGTCCCCATCGTGTAGTCGCGGTCCTCGGCGCGCACCGGCGCCATGCCATAGCCGCAGTTACTCATCACGATGCTCGTCGTCCCGTGGTAGCAGGAGGGCGTGCAGAGCGGGTCCCAGGCAAGCTGCGCGTCGTAATGCGTGTGGATGTCGACGAACCCCGGCGCGACGACGAGCCCCTCGGCGTCGACGATGCGCCGCGCCAAGCCGTTGACGTCGCCGGTCTCGGTCACCCGACCATCGGACACCGCGACCGCCCCATGGCGTGAAGGCCCGCCGCTCCCATCCACAATCCGCGCGTTGCGAATCAGCAGGTCATGCATGGCCGCAGGATACCACGCACGAGGGGTGGGGAAGCACAGCCGTTTAACGGAAGTTGCGCGATCACAATCGACCCTGACCCCCTCGATCACGTCCGTTGGTGGACTGGCGTCCTGCTGTCCCCGACTACCAGGCCGCGCCCAACGGCCCGGAGGGCCTTCTGGACCTGACTGATATGTGAGCGGTGGTCGGGGTCGGTCAGTTTGCGCACGGCCGACTCGCTGATGCCCAGCCTGCGGGCGACCTCTACTTTGGTGATGCGTTGGTCGCGCATCGCCGAGTAGAGCGCGAGCTTGGCCGCAACCACGGCCGGTACGGCGACGATCTCCTGACCATCGACTGCCTGGCTGGGAGTGGGGATGTCCCATTTCTCGTGGACGTATCCGGCTAGGGCGGTGGCAAGGGCATCTTCCGCCATGAGTAAGGCTTCGGACCGGTCTCTCCCGCCGGTGATGGCCTCCAGAACATCGGGAAAGGTGACGACCAGTCCCCCGTCTTCATCAGGGGTAAGTTCACATGGGTAGGCATACATCATCGCTCAGAACTCCTGTCTGTTGATTCCCAGTTGCCGCAGGACCACGGCCAGCACGGCCTTTGACATCTCACCCCGCTGCACGGTAGCGAACCGGGAGCCGATGTAGAGTCGGCCATGACTCCCCTTGCCATGAGCTGGATCAAAGCGGAATTCCTGTCCGGTGTTACGGGCGTACCTCCTAGCGCGCCTGACAAACCCTCGACCGTTCATGGCACGATAATCGCACCTTAGGGTGCGATAAGCAAGTGTCGGTGGGCCCCTCGCTCCGTCCGCCCGCCCCCGCGCCCCGTGCGCTGCATTGCACTACAATGGGCCGCGGCCTGCGGCAGGCCTTGAAGAGGGGGACGCCACGATGACATCGGATTCCACGGCGGGCTCGCGGCGCATGCTCGACGCCTGCCGCCTGCGTGAGGTGGACGCCACACCGGTGTGGTTCATGCGCCAGGCGGGCCGCTGCTTCCAGGAGTACCGCGACCTCCGCAAGAAGTACGAGATCCTGACGATCGCCAAGACCCCCGAGCTCTGCGCCCAGGTCACCCTCCTGCCCGTCGACCGGCTCGGCGTCGACGCTGCGGTGATGTTCGCCGACATCATGCTGCCCCTCGAGGGCATGGGCATTCCCTTCCACATCGAGCCCGACACCGGCCCCATCATCCACGACCCCATACGCACCGAGGCCCAGATCGACGCCATCCGCGTCATCGATGCCGCCGAGGCGACCCCCTACCTCTTCGACGCCATTCGCCTGATCCACCGGCAGCTCGATGGTCGCGCCGCCCTCGTCGGCTTCTCCGGCTCTCCCTTCACCCTCGCCTGCTACATGATCGAGGGCCGCCCCTCCCGCAACTATGACAAGGCCAAAGGACTCATGCTCGCCCGCCCCGACCTCTGGGCCACGCTGATGGAGAAGACCACGCAAGTGGTCGTCCGCTACCTCCGCGAGCAGGTCGCCGCCGGCGCCGAGGTCATCCAGATCTTCGATAGCTGGGTCGGCGTCCTCAGTCCGGGGCAGTACGAAACGTCGGTGCTGCCCTACGTGACCCGCATCTTCGACGCCCTCCGCGACACCGGCGTGCCCAGCGTCCACTTCGGCACGGGGAACGCGTCGCTGCTCGACCTGATGCGCGACGCGGGCAGCGACATCATGAGCCTCGACTGGCGCGTCGATCTCGACGCTGCCTGGGCGCGGATCGGCTACGACAAGGGGGTGCAGGGCAACCTCGACCCCGCCCTCCTCCTCGCGCCCTGGGAGACCATACGCGACGGCGTCCGCGACGTCCTGCGCCGCGCCGACGGCCGCCCCGGCCACGTCTTCAACCTCGGCCACGGCGTTCTGCCCGACACCAACCCCGACGACCTCAAGCGCATCGTCGACCTGGTGCACGAGGAGAGCCGCCGGTGACGGACGACGGCGGGAACGGCGCGCCGATTGGCGTCGTCCTCATGAGCTTCGGCTCGGCGGCCACCATCGACGACGTGCCCGCCTACCTCGAACGCATCCGCGGAGCCCCTGCGCCCCCCGAGGTCGTCGAGGAAATGCAGCGCCGCTACCGAGTCATCGGCGGATCGCCGCTGACCCGCATCACCGGCGAGCAAGCCCAGGCCCTCGAGACCCGCCTCAACGAAAACGAGCCCGGCGCGTACCGCGTCGCCGTCGGCATGCGGAACGCGCCGCCATTCATCGCCGAAGCCCTAGAAGAGCTCGCCGCCGGAGGAGTCCGGCGCACCGTGTGCCTCATCCTCTCGCCCCAGTACTCGCCTATCATCATGGGCGGCTATCTCAACGCCGTTGAGGCGGCCAAGGCGTCGCTCCCCGATGGCTCCGACCTGCGCGTCGCCGGTTCGTGGCACACCCTGCCCCTCTTTATCGACGCGCTGGCCCGCCGCGTCACGCAGGCTCTGGAACGCCTACCGCCTGAAGAACGCGACCGCGTCCCCGTCCTAATGACGGCCCACAGCATGCCCAAGGCCGTCGTCGACCGCGAGCCCGGCTACATCGCCATGCTCGAAGAGACGGCGCGCCTCGCCGCCGAGCGCTGCGGCCTCGCCGAGGACCGTTGGCGGCTCGCCTACCAGAGCGCGGGACACCAGCCCGTCGAATGGCTCAAGCCCGACATCAAGGACCTCTTCCCCGGCCTCCGCGCCGCGGGCCACGACCGCGTCCTCATCGTCCCCGTCCAGTTCCTCTCCGACCACCTCGAAGTGCTCTACGACATCGACGTGGCGGCGGCGGAACAGGCTACCGAGGCGGGCCTGGCCCTCTCCCGCATCGAGACCTTCAACGCCTGGCCCCCCTTCATCGACGCCCTCGGCACCGTCGTGGCCCGCGAAGTCGCCGCCGCCGGATGGACGTGGGGTCTTGCCTCCTCTCCCACCGGGAGAGAACTGAGGTGAGGGGCCCCGTGACGGCCACCAAAGCCCATCGAAGGGCACCAACCTCACTCCCGCTGGCCCCTCCCTGTAGGGGCGAGCCGCGACTCGCCTCCCTCCGGTGCCTGCCCCGTAGGGGCGCCTCTTTTGGGTGCCCGCCGGCCTCTCCCCCTCTGGGGGATGGTTGCGATGCAATCGCTACTGGCTCATCGTCGATGGATATCGCCAAGGTGATATCCAGATTGTTCTCCCGGTCCACCGTGACCTCGTCCACTACCATCTGGAGGACCTCCTTGCGCTGCCCGGGGGACAGTTCGTCGAGACCCTGATCAACGGCCCTTGCCCACGCCAGCACCACCTCCGCCAACTCCCGCTTCCTGGCCTCGCTCGCCTCCCGCGCGTGATAGTCGTCCACCCTCGCTCTCAGGCTCTCCAGCCGTTCCGTAGTGAATTCCCGCTGAAGATCCCACTGTTCTTCGGTGATCTTTCCCGACACGCACAGGCGGATGGCCCGATCCTCCTCCATCTGGACGCTCCGAGGCTCGGGCTCCGCCTTGGACGATGAGCCCGGGGTTCTGCAGCACCCGCTTCACCTCGCTCCACACCAGGTTCCAGCCGCTCGGCTCGGATGTAGGGGCGCTCCCGGCAGCGCAGACGGCGGCTAAGGCCGTGGCAGTGGTAGTACCTCAGCGGTGCGGCCGCCTCGTACCGGTAACCTTCCCATTGTGCCGGTTGGTGGAATGCCACTTGGCCTTCGACCTGAGCCGCAGCCCGCACCCGGTGCATCTGAGGAGATGCTGGAGCCGGTAGGACACCTTGGTGTTCCGTTTGGACACGGCGAGCCACTGCTTCTTCAACTGCTGTGCTCGCTCCCAGGTCGCCTCGTTCACCAGGGACGGGACCACGACCTCGATCCACGTCTCCTTCGGCTGCGCGTAGATCCGCGTCCCCTCCTCCGTCGTCACCGTCCTGGCATCGGAGAGCATCCGCTGGAATTCCGGGAGCTTCTCGGACCAGCCCCGGCCTACCTCCTGGTAACGCGCCACGATGGTCAGCCCACTGCGCTCGCAGTAGGCCTCCATGTCGCCGATCTGCTCAGAGATGGAGGGTCTTGTCCTCCTCGCTTAGCTCTTGTCCGAGACGTGGGCGTAGATCGCCGCGCGATTCGCCTCTGTATTTCTCATAGTGGTTCTCGCCATGATTCCCTCCTCTCGTTCCTATCGGCCGAAATGAAAAAGGCCCGCCTCCTGCCGGGAGCGGGTCTGCGAGTAGTACAATCCATTCGCATCACCTGTGCCCGCAGGTGGCGCCACGGCCCGGGGTGTTAGCGGCATCGCCAAGGCGGCGTGAAAGCTGCCTTGGCGCGCCAGTCGGACGCCGCAGCGCCCGGGCACGCGTCGGTGAAACTGTCCGGACGGTGGCGGGCCTCCAGCCTCGCCCCACCGAGCCGCAACCGACGGGCCCGACCGTCTCAATGCCTTCCGCCGGCAGATGATTATCGAGCAGCGGGAGGCCATGGCCGACTTCAACGACGACCCCAACGTGCGGGTGCCCATCGTGACTGGCGCGGGCCGCGCCTTTTCCGGGGGAGCGGACTTAAAGGAAGTGGCTCAGCGCGACCAAGAGGACGATTCAGCCGGCAAGTGCAGGGAGCGCGTCGAGGCGTCGGGCCATCCCAGGGGGGCCGGGCATCTTCTCCCGAAGCCCATCATCGCGGCGGTTAACGGGCTTGCTAGGGGGGCGACATGGAGGAGGCGATGGACTGCGACATCCGCAGCGCCTCTACGGAGGCTACATTCGGCCTGCCGGAGGTCAAACGGGGTATCCTTGCCATCTACGGCATTCAGCACTTCGCTAGCGTGACGCACTTCGGAGAAGCCATGTACTGAGATGATGCACTTCTGGCGCCGCTTGGCCAAGGAGGAGTTGCAGAAATTCAGCGACGTGGTCTATACCCAGATCAGCCAAACGGAAAACGCCAAAGAAGGGCCGTTGGCGTTCGCGGAGGCGCCCCGCCCGGTGGACGGCCCGCTAGCCCACCCTAACGCAGCCGTAGCGCAGATAGGAGAGAACCTGCTTTGAATTTTAGAAGGTCATGGTTCAAGCTTGGGTAGACGACGTAGCCGATGCGAGGACTTTCCCCGCTGAACAATGACGAAGGAGCAGAAGCTGTGACCAACTCGACGTCACTTGATATTCCGATAGCCCTGGACCTGTACCGCCGCATGGCGCTCATTCGCCGGTTCGAGGAACGGGTAGGCGAACTCTATATGCAAGGGAAAATCAGCGGCTTCCTTCACCTCTACATTGGGGAAGAGGCCGTTGCCAGCGGCATCTTCTCGGCTCTTGCGCCGCAGGATTACATCGTCTCGCATTACCGGGAGCATGGCCACGCCCTGGCTCGGGGGGTGGACCCCAACAAGCTCATGGCGGAGCTGTTCGGCAAGGAGACGGGCACTAGCCATGGCAAAGGCGGGTCCATGCACATCTTCGATGCTTCCAAGGGATTCCTGGGGGGCTACGCGATCGTTGGTGGTATGCTCCCCATTGCCACAGGTCTAGCCCTCGGGGCTAAGCTCGCAGGTGAGGATCGCGTCACCCTTGCAATATTCGGGGATGGCGCTTTGAACGAAGGAGAGTTCTGGGAATCGATGAACCTTGCCAGCCTTTGGGAGTTGCCGGTCGTCTTTCTGTTAGAAAACAATGGATACGGGATGGGGACCGCGACGAAGCGGGCATGCGCGCTGCAGGAAGTCCGCCGTGCGCCAGAGCTGTACGGCATCAAGACAGAGGTCGTGGATGGCATGGACGCTTTGGCGGTGCGAGAGGCCGCACTGCGAGCGGTTAGCCAGGCGAGGTCCGGCAAAGGCCCTGTCTTCATCGAGGCGGTTTGCTACCGGTTTCGGGGGCATTCGATCACCGACCAGCTGCTCTATCGAGAACGGGCTGAGGAAGAGCAATGGAAATTGCGGGACCCCATCGCGAAGCTGGGCAAGCAGCTTGAGGATGCCGGAATGAACGTAGAGGTCGATGACATCGCGCAAGAAGTCGCCAAAGTCGTGGACGAGGCGGCGGCGTTCGCGGAAACGAGCCAGTGGGCGCCCAAGCAAACCCTTTACGACCACGTGTTCGCGGAATAGGAGAGGGCTGGCATGCCAGTGGTTACTTATAGAGAAGCGATGGGCAAGGCGCTGCGGGAAGCGCTCGATAATGATCCCAAGGTCTTTCTATTGGGGGAGGATGTTGGACGCTACGGTGGCCCATATGCAGTCACGGGAGGCTTCCAGGACGTCTACGGCGAAGATCGGGTTCGCGACACTCCTATCTCGGAATCCGGATTCGTAGGGTGCGGCATCGGAGCCGCCATGGCCGGAATGCGCCCTGTGGTGGAGGTCATGATCAGCGCCTTCAGCCTGCTGGCCATAGACCAGATCGTCAACAACGCCGCGAAGCTTCACTACATGTCAGCTGGGCAAATAGCAGTCCCCGTGGTGATTCGGATGGTCAATGCGGTCGGCAGCCAAGCGGGCGCCCCCCATTCGGTCGGTGTCGAAAGTTGGTTCGCCTCCGTCCCCGGCCTCAAGGTTGCTTGCCCCGCCACGCCCTACGATGCCGTGGGTCTGTTTCGTAGCGCCATCAAGGACAAAAACCCGGTGATCTTCGTGGAACATGCGCTGCTCTACAAGACCGAGGGCGAGGTGCCTGACCAGTATTACGAAATCCCGCTGGGGCAAGCGGAGGTCAAGCGCCAGGGCGATGACGTTACTATCGTCGCATACCTACGTATGGTTCCGGTCGCGCTGGAAGCGGCGGAGCAGCTGGCGAGGCAAGGGATCCAATGCGAGGTTGTAGACCTGCGCAGTCTCAGCCCACTAGATATCGATACAGTGGGGAGTTCGGTCAAACGGACGGGCCGTTGCATCATCGTCGAAGAGACAAACCGCACCGGGGCCTTTGGTGCGGAAGTGGCAGAGCAGGTCTATAGCTGCGCCTTCGACTATCTCGACGGCGAGATAGTGCGGGTGGCCGGCGCCGACGTGCCAACACCGTTCGCCCGGCACCTTGAGATGGCTTCCGTCCCAAGCCAAGAAGATGTTGTGGACGCGGTGCAATCAGTCTTAGCGGACTGATGTCTCACGTTGGGGTGCTACGACTACGTTGTGCCCCTATCGGCTGCGAGGCCCGGACGCGCGTCGATCTACTGGTGGGCCAAGCCACAGAGGATGGATCTATCCCTCGGCTTTGGCAGATTCCGATGCGCCTCGACTCCTCGTGTACTCGATGGAGCCGCTGGCCATTCTCATAGCCTTGTGGTTACATCGGCGACCCACGACTGCGGGTCCGGCTCTCGCCCGCAGCGATGGCCGGTGGCGATAGGCAATTCTCAGACGACAGTCAGTGAGCAGCCGACTCGGCTACGCCGTTGCATTCAGCGGATATAGATAGTATTCTGCTGCCAAACTAGATGAAACAGCTATAACTTACCGTGATTATGGTGGAATCGGCTCCCTTGTCAGGCATTCGCGTTTTAGACGTCGGCCATTACTTGGCCGGGCCCTGGTGTGCGGGGATTCTTGCGCGATTGGGGGCTGAGGTCACAAAAATCGAGCGGCCTGAGGGGGATCCTCAACGCCGAACGGCGCCGTGGGTGGTTTCGCCTGATGGCTCCGAGGGGAATCCTTCCTTCCGCTATGTGAATACTGATAAACGTGGGATCACGTTGAATTTGAAGACACGGACGGGGAAGGCGCTGTTCCTTGAGATGGTGGGGAACGCGGATATAGTCGTCGACAACTTCTCTCCTGGGGTGCTGCCTCGCCTCGGGTTGGGCTTTGAGGTATTGAGGCAGCGAAATCCGGCCATCATCGTAACGTCGATTACAAACTTCGGGCAGACGGGGCCGTACCGGGACTACCGGGCGTCAGAGTTGGTGCTCTATGCCGCCGGCGGGCTGATGTCGATTTCGGGCTTGCTGGACCAAGAGCCCTTGAAACATGGTCTGTTCACTCAAGCCCAGTTCGCCGCGGGAACTATGGCCGCCTTCGCGACGCTCACGGCGCTGGCTGCGAGACGGAGGTCCGGCCAGGGCGAATGGGTGGATGTCTCGATCATGGAGACCCTCGCATCCGAGCTTGTTGCTAATCACTCTTATTACGCCTATCTGGGCGCCGTACAGTCCCGGCAGCGGCGGCCCGAGGTCAATATTGATGGCCGCGTAGGCCTTATCCCTGCGGCGGATGGGTGTACCCACCCATCTCTGGGTGTCAGTGACGGCGCGGTGTCGTGGGAGAGCATGACCAGTATGCTCGAAGCGCCGGATCTCAACCAGCCTCGCTTCCATACTCACTCCACACGGATTCGGCATACCGATGATCTTGTCGCCGCGATGAAGTCGGCGGTGCAAGACAAGCCGAAGCGCGCGCTTTTCGACGAGGCAAATACTTGGAGATTCCCGTGGGGGTGCTCCCAAAAAATGGACGAGCTGCTGGACTGCCCGCAGCTCGACGCCCGCAATTTCTTTGCGATCACTCCCTATGGCTCGGTGGCGCAGCTTCCTTTTCGTTCATCCGCTCCACGGACGGCACAGCGTGTTCCGGCGCCTGATCTCGGTCAGCACAACGCCGATGTGTATTGCGACGGTCTGGGGCTTGGTAGGCATGAGTTGCTGGCTCTGCGGGCGCAAGGAGTGATTTGAATGGCGGCCCAGCCTTTCGAGGGTGTGCGGGTGCTCGACCTATCAAGCGTTTGGGCGGCGCCGTATGCCGTACAACTCCTGGCTGGCAATGGGGCCGACGTCATCAAGGTGGAGCATGTAACCCGGCCGGACTTTCGCCTCTTCGGCCCCTTCGCAGATGATGCGCCGGGCGAACGGTACTGGGAAAGGTCGGGTACGTTCAATTTCCTCCATCGGAACAAGCTTGGCGTGACGCTCAATCTTCGGGAGGAGGCCGGGATCGACCTGTTCAAGGACCTGGTACGCATCAGCGATGTCGTAGTGGAGAACTATACGCCGCGAGTCATGCAGCAGTTCGGCCTCGATTACGCGGCCCTACGAGAGATTCGACCTGACCTGATCATGCTCTCGTTCACAGGCTATGGGCATACGGGGCCGTGGAGCCAATACTCCGCCGTCGGTGATGCTATGGAAGCCACATGTGGCTTCTGCGAGGTTACCGGCTATACGGATGGCCCTCCCATGAAGGCTGGTTACGCTTACGTAGACCTGATTGCATGTTGGTACTGCGCTCTCGCCTTGGCCGCCGCACTCGAGCAACGGTCACGGACCGGGCAAGGCCAGTGGCTCGATGTCTCCATGTATGAATGCGGGGTCTCTTTCCTAGGCGACGCGTTGCTCGAATACCAGGCGACAGGCATTCAGCAGCAACGCACGGGCAACGATCACCCCTGGGCAGCACCGCACGGCTGCTTCCCATGTCTTGGACACGACCAATGGGTCGCGATCAGCGTCTCCGATGACGAGCAGTGGCTCAGCTTATGCACCGCCATGGAGCGCTCAGACTTGGCCGAGGACATCAGGTATGGGGATGGCTTGGTTCGGTGGCGGAATCGGGCGGAGTTACGCAAGGTCATGCAGGAGTGGACGAAGGAGCGGGAGGCTCGATCTGTGATGGAGGCGTTGCAAGCTGCGGGTGTTCCGGCAAGCCGGGTTTTCAATAATCGAGACCTGTTGACTCACCCGCACTTGGCGCAGAGGGGTTACTATCAGCAGGTCCAGCATCTGGAGCACACCGGGCTTGGACGTCGACTTTACCCGCGTCCTCCCTTTCTCTTTCGCGATAGGGAGCCAAAACCGTCCACTCCACCTCCTGGAGTTGGGGAGCACAACTCTGAGATTCTCGGGGACCTCTTGGGCTTCGGCCCCGGATCGATCCAGACCCTCTATCGCTCGGGGGTAGCGGGGAATGCCCCTGTCGGCGTAGGAAGCCCGTTCGAGACCGTCCCCTTGGAGGCGTTGCTGGAGTCGCGACAGATTGAATGCATTGATGCGGACTACGAGGAAAAACTTAAGGAGGTCCATTCAGGGGTACGGGAAAACAGCGCAGATCAAAGAAAGGCAAGCCGACACCTTGCTGAGATCGGGAAGGCAACAACGGAGTAAAAACTATGCAACTCATCGGTAGAATACGGAAAGAACGATTCATGGCTGCGTTCAGCGCGGCAATCGTGCTCGCCATCCTGGTTACTGCCTGCGGAGGCAGCGATCCCACGGCCACGCCCGTGCCCCCGGCGACGGCCACGCCCGTGCCTCAGGCGACGGCCACGCCCGTGCCTCAGGCAACGGCCACGCCCGTGCCCACGGCCACGCCCGTGCCTCAGCCGACGGCCACACCCGCGCCACCTTCACCTAACCGCGGAGGCGTGTTCAGAACACAGGATGTGGGGATCCCACATCTCGACCCCACGATCATTGACGTCTCCGGACAGGCCAACTTCTTAGATGTTATCTACGATGGTCTGTTAACGATGCGAGCGAACGACTACAACGACTTCGCCGTGACCGGGCAGCTTGCGAAGTCCTGGACGGTCTCGGCAGACGGAACGGAGTACACATTCCAACTGCAGGAGAACGTCAATTGGCAAAAGGTCGAGCCCGTCAACGGGCGGGCTTTCACGTCAGCTGACGTTGGATGGCTTATCGACTGGAGCAAGGCGAATGAACCTGGGAAGACCTTCAACTTCTACAAGAACATCGTCAGTTGGGATGCTCCGGATGACTACACCATCGTTATCAAGGCAGAGAAGCCGCTGGCTGAATTCTTGCCGCAGCTAGCTTCGCCGGAGACGAAGATGCTTCCGAGAGAGTTGCTGGAGCAGCAAGAGGGAGACGTCACCCTGTCCCAACGGCTCGCGATTGGCACCGGCCCCTTCGTGTTCGGCTCCCTGGATCGGGGCGTTAGTGTTGCGGCCGAGAGTAATCCGAACTATTGGCAGGCTTCGGCAGATGGCGAGGCTCTTCCCTACCTTGACGGGTGGGAGAGCTTCACGATGAAAGATTACGCAGCCCGCCTGGCGGCCCTGAGGACGAAGCAGGTCGATCGGTGGTACTGGCCCGGTGGCATCAGCGTCGACGATGCCAAGGACTTGGAAGCGAGCGATAGCGGTTGGGTGATAAAGAAAGACCTGTTCGTAGTCGCGCCCAACCTATCCGTCAACGTGCAGTTGCCGCCTTTCGACGATATCCGCGTACGGCAGGCGCTAGCGTACGCCGTGAACCGGCAACAGATCATTGACGTGCGCTTCAAAGGCGAGGCACTACTAAGCTTCTACGTGAATCCTGCCCGCCAAGAATGGGCGTGGACGCAGGAACAGATCGCGGAGCGGTTCCCGTACGACCCCGACAGAGCGAAGGCTCTCTTGGCGGAAGCCGGCTACGACGATCAGCCAGTGCAGTTCGTGTTTTACCAGGGAGCTTCCCCAGGCTTCGACCAGCAAACCGCCGAGATAGTCATAGAATTCATGCGGCAAGTGGGCTTCAACGTCGAGACTGACGTAGTCCCTGACTATGCGGCGATGTCCGCCCGTATGAACGCGGGTCAGGCCCCTGTGAACCTCAACGCATCCTATGGCCACACGACGGGAAATCAGCTTTACTCCTGGTACCACTCGTCGTCACCCACCAATTGGTTACGGGTTAACGATCCAGCCTTGGATGCACTGCTGGACCAGGAACAGGCTACGGTGGACGCTGATGAGCGGAGCAAAATAGTTGTCCAGATCGTAGAAATCATCGCCACTAACTTCTACTCGATTCCGAACGTGACGCCCTTGGCGTTCCGCGCCGATGCCGAGTGGGTCAATGGACTCGAGCAGAACCGGATCTCGGGCAACTATCACCGAGAGCGCGTTTGGATCGACCCGTCAAAGAAATGATTCTGAGAGCTTAAGGGGCTCAAACAGGATGGGATGCGGCCTAGGCCGCATCCCATCCTGTCACCCTGAGGAGGTCGTTTGGTATCCCAAAAGTACAACATCCTGACGCCCGAGGCACTGGCCTTCAAGGGCCACGAATCGCCGATAGCAACCTATGAAGTCACAGAAGAAGCCGTGCGAGGCTACGCCCAGGCCCTTGAACATCCACATCCCCATTACCTGGATATGGAGAAGGGGAAGGAAGGGCCCTATGGGACGCTCATTGCCCCTCCGACGTTTATCCACCACGCCTTCAGCTACGCCATCGGTGAAGACAGCCGGTATAGCGTAGTGCCGCGAGACCCGCTGAACTACGCGCTCATCGAGGGGCTGAATTTCGAGGTGGAGTTGTACGGCGGCACCGAGATCGATCTCCACGAGCCCATACGAGTAGGCGACGTCCTCACCATCCGCAACCGGATTGTCGACCTCTACGAACGCGAGGGTAGGTCTGGCAGCCTCGCCTTTTGCGTGTACGAATCTACGTTCACAAACCAGCATGGCCGGCTTGCGGCAAAAGAACGTTACACCTACATCTATCGAAAGTGAGGCAACGTGGTGGAGCTAACGTACGAGGACGTGAAGGAAGGCTCTGGTATTACGCCGTTGGTGAAGAATCCGGGCTACGTTCAACTGGTGAAGTGGGCCAATGCCCAGGGCAATCTCGGGGAAACGCACTACGACCGCGACTATGCTAAGGCCAGCGGGCTCGAAGACGTGATCCTGCAGGGGCCGCTGCTCGGGTCGTTCCTTGGCCAAGCCGTTGAGGAGTGGGCGGGCCACGTAGGGCGCATTCGGCGCTACACCTGGCGCAATCAAAACATGGCATACCCGGGCGACACGCTGACCGTCACCGGGACGGTCGCCAAGAAATGGATGCAGGACGGCGAAGGGCTTGTCGAGTGCGCCGTTGAATTGCGCAGCCAACGCGACGACGTCATCGTAGCCGGGACTTGCGCGATTTCCCTTCCCCTTAAAACACCAGACAGGAGTTCTGCGTGACAGCCTCCCCCCAGCGAGCGACAGCCTCGCCGGACCTCTTGGAGCAACGTGATTTCAAAGGGCAGTGGTGGTCGAAACCTGGCCATCGCTCGGTGCGGCTGTCCGAAGTGAGGAACCTCTGCATCACGGCTTTGCGGGGGGCGGGACTCAACGACATCGATGCGGCGTTCACCGTCGATACCCTGCTGGATAAGGACCTGCAAGGTGACCACTTGCGGGGAATCGCTGACGTTCCTCGATGGGTGTCCCTGTTCCGAAGTGGAGAGGTCGAACCGAATCCGAAGCTGAAGATCCTCAAAGAGACGGGGATAAGCGGCTTGATTGCGGGCGATGCGAAGGGGTTTTACCTTTCGCTCGGACGCCAGAGCATGGAGATGTGCATCCATAAGGCGAAGCGGGAGGGCATGGCCATCGTCGGCGTGCGGAAGAATCTGGGCACGCTGGCCCCTCTGTTCAAGATGGCGGCGGCCGAGGACCTCATCGCGTTCGGGACAATCCAGGGGCCGCCGTCAATCGCCCCGACCGGCGGCACACAGCCGCTGATAGGCAACAACCCAACGGGGCTCGGCATCCCTGCCGACACGCTCGATCCCTTGATTCTTGACACCGCGTTCAGCCAAACGTCTGCGACGCCCGTTTTCTCCGCAGCGGCGCAAGGCCTGCAGGTAGCACCGGGGCTTCTCTTGGATAGCACCGGCTTTCCGACCACCGATCCGAGGGCTTTCGCAAAACCTCCAGAGCAGGCGAGACGAGGGAAGGCTTCCCAATACCTCGCCTCTCAGCCGGGAGCGTTTGTCGGCGGCGGTTCCCTGCTGCCTATCGGCGGGTTCAAAGGCTATGCCTTGGCGCTCGCGTTTGGCCTGCTGACCAATGTCCTGGTGGGTGAGCACCCGCCGGAGGATCGCTGGGATGGCGAATGGTATCACAAGCGCCCCAGCTCACTGCTTATCGCCATCGACCCCTCGCTCTTCTGTGACTTGGAAGCGTTCGAGCGAGGCGTGGACAAGGAGTTGCGCCGCACGGTGCGGAGCCGCCGTCGGACTGGCGTGGACCGGCTCTATTATCCGGGCCAGCGCTCCCAAGCCATGCAGGCCAAGCTGAAACGTCAGGACCGATTGCCGCTTCCCGCCAACGTCCGCCGCAACCTCCAACGGCTGGCCAAGGAGTGCGGCATTTCGTCAGACCTTCGGACCGTTCCATCCTCTAGCCCTCGAAAGGCGGAAAATACATGATCAAACCATGGCTCAATGATTCCCCCCAAATAGCGGCTTCCTCCTATGTGTGCGAGACCGCCCTCGTCATCGGCAAAGTCACCATCGGTGAAAACTCCGGCGTGTGGCCAGGGGCGGTCATCCGCGGTGATTACGGCACGATCCGCATCGGCAGGGATACCTACATTGAGGACAACTGTGTTGTCCATAGCGGCATCCTGTCCGAGATCGGCGACAACGTGATAATCGGACATAGCGTCGTCGTTCATTCCGCGAAGATCGGGAACAATGTGCTCGTGGCGAGCCATGCCACGCTCCTAGACGACGTAGAGGTGGGGGATGGATGCGTGATCGCCGCCGGCGCCCTCGTGCGTCCAGGACAAAAGATTCCGCCCAACAGCTTGGTCGTTGGGGTGCCCGGCGTGATTAAGGGCGAGGTTTCGCCGGAGCAACGCAAACTCCACGGTATTTACCTGAGCGACTACAACCTTCTGCTTCGGCAATCGCGGGAGATGGGCCTTTAGGCTTAGGGGTTCCATGCCTTCCCCTTTAGCTGGACTGCGAGTCCTCGACTTCACGCAGTGGATTGCAGGGCCCTACTGCACCAAGCTCTTGGCGGACTACGGAGCCACCGTAATCAAGGTGGAGCCACCATGGGGTGATCCATGCCGCAGACTCGGACCATTCCCCAACGACAATCCGGGGCATGAGACAAGCGCTCTCTTTACCTTCCTTAACACCAGCAAGCTGGGGATAACGTTGGACCTGAAAGGCGCCTTCGCTCGGCGCGCAGTCCCCTCCTTCGTCGCAGAGGTTGACGTCGTCGTCGAAAGCTTCAAGCCGGGGTTCATGGAGCGGCTTGGTTATTCCTACAGTCAGCTCAGGGAGATCAACCCAGGGCTAGTTATGACGTCCATCAGCAATTTTGGACAAACCGGCGCCTACCGCGACTGGAAGGCGTCTGAGATCACGCTTTACGCCATGGGTGGCGCCATGCACGCGACGGGCGAGCCTGAACGGCCCCCGGTGAAGCTGGCGGGGTCGATCGTGCAGTTCCATGGCGGCAACGTGGCCTGCATGGCTACGCTCGGAGCGGTGATGGGAGCGAAGCTACGAGGAGCAGGCCAACACATCGACATCTCTCTATTCGAGACCCAGGTAGGCAATATTGATCGCCGGTCGCCATTACTGGTGGGCTACGCGTATCACGGCCAGGTAGCATCGAGAGAGCCCGCCGCCAGCGGGAGCTTTCCCAACGGCATATACCCCTGTAAGGATGGGTACTTCCACATCACGGGCGGCGTACAGTTCTTCGATCGCGTATGCGGCATGATCGGCATGCCGGAGCTGGCGGAGGACCCTCGATTTCGTGGTCCATCGGCATTGACCGATCCGCACCGGCGGGAGGAGTTCGAGGCGATATTTGTCCCATGGCTGTTGGACCGTACGCGGGCCGAGGCCACCGAGGCTGGTCAGCAGGCGAAAGTCCCATGCGCGCCCGTAGCGGCCCCGTCGGATGTGCTGAAAGACGATCATCTCCTGGCCCGAGACTCCTTCGTCTCGGTCGAGCGGGCGCCGCACGGCCAAGTCAAGGTACCCGGTCCTCCGTTTCGCTTTTCCAAGGGCGCCTGGCAGGCTCGGCCGGCGCCGACCTTGGGCCAGCATAACGCCGAGGTTTACGACGATGTGCTGCAGCTGTCCTCCCAAGAGCTACAACAGGCAAAGGCGCTGGGCTATCTATGATGGGTCAAGCGCCTCCCCTGCATGGGATGCGGGTCTTGGACCTTACCTTGGTTTGGGCCGGCCCCTATGGCGCCATGCTGCTGGGGGATCTTGGCGCCGAGGTGATTCGGGTGGAAAGCCATCATCGGTGGCAACCCTCGACGAGGGGACACCAAGCACGCCCCAGCCAGGCCTTCGTCAATAGCCAAAACTATCTCGGACGAGGATACCCAGACCAGTCGCCGGGGGAACGGCCCTGGAACCGCCACGCGATGTTCAACTGCCATGCCCGCAACAAACTGGCGATGACGTTGGACCTGACAACCGCCTCGGGCGTGGAGGTCCTCAAGGAGCTAACTTCCATCAGCGACGTGGTGGTGGAGAACAACACCCCCGGCACGCTGGACAAGCTCGGAGTCGGGTACGAGTCTCTCCGTCAGGTGAGGCCCGACCTGATCTTCGTCGCCGCTTCAGGGTTGGGCGCTTGGGGCCCCCATGCGCAATACCGTGGCTTCGGCCAGCATTTCGAGGCGAGTTGCGGCCACACGTGGCTCCGAGGATACCCCGACGAGGACCCGTCCCACGTCACCGTCGCCATGCCTTCCGACGGGGCCGCGGGCGCCTCGATAGCTGCCGCAACGCTCATGGCGCTCTACCAGCGATTGGAGACCGGGGAGGGCCAGTTCGTCGACCTTTCGCTCGTTGAGAACTTCCTGCCTTACCTCGCGCCGGCGCTGTTAGACGCCGCCATGAACGGCCGGGATCAGAAGCCCATGGGGAACCGGCACCCTTTCTTCGCCCCCCAAGGCGTCTACCCATGCAAGGGAGAAGATCGATGGCTCGCGCTAACCGTCCAGAGCGACACTGCGTGGGAAGCCCTCGTCGCGCTGATCGCAGACGCCAGGCTAACCGCCCCTCACTTCGAAACAGTGTACGGGAGGCTGAGGCATCAGGACGAGATTGACAGCATCATCGGCGAGTGGAGCAGGCATTGCGTCCTTGAGGAACTGGTGCCGCTTCTCCAGCAGAACGGGATCACGGCGGGCGGTGTGCTGAATGAGGCCGACGTCTTTTGCGACCAACATCTCCGCCAGCGGGAGTTCTGGCTGGAATTAGAACAAGACGATACTGGGAAACATGACTACCCGGGGATGGTCTGGCGCTCGAACGGCACAGCCCGCAGAGATGAGCACTTGCCCCCCTGTCGGCTTGGCGAGCATAACGGGTACGTCTACCGGGAATTGCTGAGCTATGGCGACGAGCGATACCAGGCGCTATACGGAGACGGCCACATCGGCGTGGCGTTCGACCTCGAGATACCGTAGGGGCCGCTACCCTGCCTGGCTATAAGCACCGCTACATGATCAATCTCAAAAGGCCAGGTCTATGAGCGACGGGGTTCAGCGGGCGTGTTGTGCGCGAGGCTTCCGCTCGGACCATAGATCGGAGCTCGGGGGCGATAACGCGATGAGGGTGTTCGATCTCTGACCCCTCATGCTCCCGGCGACTCATGGGGCCGGTCGTGCAGCAAATAAGGATGTGTCACACATGAGCAGATCTTCCCACAACGGCCAGCGCCGAGCACGCAAAGCAACGGCGCTATTCGACGAAATAGACAGCAAAATCATAGACTTATTGCGGGAAGACGGGCGGCGGACCATCGCTGAGCTTTCCAACACCGTTGGTGTCTCCCCGACGGCGACTCGTAGCCGCGTGAACAAACTTATCGGAGATGAGGTCTTGCAGATCGTAGCTATAACCAACCCGGACAAAATCGGCCTGCCCGTTGACGTCTTCATAACGGTGCAGACCGATCCCGCTAAGACCAAGTCGGTTGTCGAAGAGCTAGGCAAGCTGGAAGAAGTACGCTATGTAGCTATCCTGAGTGGCCGATTCGACGTGGTGTTTTCTTCCGCACTCGAGTCCGATGAAGCCCTCTTCGAGTTGTTGACCGAAAAGGTGGGCCAGATACCCGGCGTCGCTCGCATCGAGACATTTCGGATACTGAAGACGACGAAGCGGACGTACGATCGCGTCTGGCCCGTCCGCTCCGACTGACCCGGATCATCGTGAAAGCGTCGGCCATTCCTACCCCGGTATCTTCCCGATCAGATCCCCTTTAACTTGGGGTCCCACAGATCCCTGAGCGTATCGCCTGCAAGGCTGAACGCTAGGACTGTCAGGGCAAGCGCGCCTCCAGGGAAGATCAGCAGCAGGGGTTCGTGTGCGATGTAGTCCCGTGCGGGGCCGCTCACCATGGCGCCCCAAGAAGGGGTGGGTGGAGGCGTGCCTACGCCGAGGAAGCTTAGCGATGCCTCCAGCAAGATCGCCTGGGCGATCATGAGTGTGGCAAGGACCGTTAGCGGGGCCAGGATGTTCGGCAGGATGTGTCGCACCGCGACTCGCACGTCTGAACACCCGATGGCGTGCGCCGCCTCGACATAGTTGTTTTCCTTCGCAGAGAGGACGGAGCCGCGCACCACCCTGTTCGTAGTCGGCACCCACACGATGGCAATCGCCACCGTGGTGTTGAAGGTACTGGGTCCCAGCACCGAGGCGATCAGCAACGCGAGGATTAGGGGTGGTAGCGCCATCGAGCCGTCCATGATCCGCTGAATTCCATTGTCCAGCCAGCCACCCAGATAACCGCTGGTCAAGCCAATGACTGACCCGACGGCGACGCCGAGGCCAACCGAAGCTAGCCCCACGTACAGCGATATCCGTGCTCCGTACAAGATCCGGGCGAACAGGTCCCGACCCAGCGGGTCGCCGCCCAAGATGTAAGGTTTGCCATCCGGCGAGATGCTGAATGGTGATGCGAAGGCCATATTGCCGAATTGGCTCAGGGGATCGTGGAGGGAGATGAGGTTCGCAAAGATAGCCGCGAAAACGATCAAGACTATGAGCGTCATGGACGCGAATCCCACCGGCTTGCGCTGAGCGAAGCGCGCCAAGGTGGCCACGTATTCCCAAGCACGTTCGCGGTAGTTCACTGCGTGGCCAATGGTTCCGGAGATAGCCATGGTTATGCTCTGCCGAGCCGAATGCGTGGATCGAGGAACCCATAGGAGATGTCGACGAGAAGGTTGACACTCGCGAACGAGAGGGCCATGAATAACACGCTCGCTTGAAGAACAGGGTAGTCTCGCTGGCCTAACGACTCGATCATCAAGCTACCAATCCCGGGGAGACGGAAAATGTGCTCTACGATCACTTGGCCCGCCATCAGGTAGCCGAACGACGTGCCCCAAACCGTAACTACGGGAATCATTGCGTTACGAAGGGCGTGGGTGAATAGCACGGTTCGAGAGGACAGCCCCTTCGCCTTGGCGGTCCGAATGTAGTCTTCCTGCAATACCTCTAGCATGGACGAGCGCACCAGACGCATAGACATCGCGGTCTGGCTCAACCCAAGGACGATGGCGGCGGGCAAGATCTGCTGAAGGTTTTTCCAGGGATCTTCGCTAAATTGCGCGTACCCGAGTGGCGCCGACCATCCGAACCAGGATGCGGCGAACGTCACTGCCGCCGTGGCCAGAATGAAATGGGGAATGGCAACGCCGAGAATGGAGAAGCCACGAATGAGGTAGTCGAACCACCGGTCCCGATAGACCGCAGCAATCACACCAACTGGCACAGAGACCAGAATGGAGAACAGCACGGCGAGAAAGGCCAGCTCCATGCTCATCGGCAGCCGGTCGATGATCTCAACGGCGGCCCCCTCGCCGGTGCGGAACGAAGTGCCCAGGTCTCCGACAACTAGGTCGTTCAGCCAGCGGAAGTACTGGGTGACCGCCGGCTCATCGATGCCCAGATCGGCGCGCATCTGCTGCTGCTGCTCAGTGCTTAGCCACTGCGACCCGGAGATCTGGGCGTCGATGGCGTCTCCCGGCACCAGTCGGATGGCAAAGAAGACAATGATGGTTGCGCCAAGCACTACTGGAATGACTAGGAGGAGCCGTCTAATCACGAAAGGCAGCATGGCTTCTCAAGCTCCTCCCGCTGCGGTGATGACTTGCCCCGTGATGGCGCTGGAATCATCCGACGCAAGGAAAACGACAGCCGAGGCCACTTCGTTCATCGCGATAGGCCGTACTAGTGAAGGCGAGCGCAACGTGCGCTCAAGCAGCTGGTCGTAGGGGCTGCCTGTTTGCCGGCTCCTATCACGCACCACTTCTTCGACCGCGGTGCTCGGCATCGGCCCAGGGCAGATTGCGTTGACGCGGACGCCGCTGGGTCCCAGTTCTTGCGCCAATGCCTTGGTGAGCCCGATCATGCCCATTTTCGCCGAGCAGTATGGACTCCTCAGGGCGACGCCTTTCATAGCTGCGGTAGAGGAGACGTTCACAATGCTGCCCCTTTTTTGCGCCATCATCGAGGGAGCGAAGGCGCGAATGCACAGGAACGGTCCCGTCAAATCCACCGCCAATACCTCTTGCCAGCTCGCTACCGATATCTCATGGACTGGCTTCGTTGGGCCCTGGACGGCGGCGTTGTTGATGAGTATGTCCGCCTTGCCGAACTCTTGGAGGATGGAGGAAGCAACCGTTGCTACCTCCGTCTCCTGCGAAAGGTCTGCCGTCAAGCTCGTGAACCTGGCATTCTGCGAACGCAGCTCGGACTCCACTTTGGTAAGCGAACCGGGTCGACGGGCCACCAGAACAAGGTCGGCCCCTTCTTCAGCCAGCGCCAGGGCAATCATTCGACCGAGACCACGACTAGCACCTGTTACGACCGCCACACGCCCCGTCAGCCTCATCAAGGCTCCCTTTTCACGCTGTGTGCCCCGAGCCAAAGCTCATTGGGAGGGCTGTTGATCGGGTGGGCCGCACCAATTGACCTGCCCCCAGGGTTGTACCACCGGTCATATTAGTCCTGCAAGGACAGGTAGCGCATCGGCAGGCAGCACGACCGTCGGTGCAGACGGCCTGAAGCCAGGGAGCTATGGGGCCTGATGCGGTTGTAGGGTGTTTGTAATTGTGAACGGCCACACGGCCACACTCTGGCGTCCCATTTGTCCACCGGTACGCTCCAACGTAGGTGGAGGGTTCCCACCGGGATTAGCACGATGGAGGGCAGCTGCACCGTGTGCTGGATACCGAATCAAGGTCGAGACCTTGAACGGGTCAACTAGTTAGCATTGAGAGGACGCGCTCTTCGGTCAGGGGCATGATGGCAAGCCATCGTCCCAGCCTTTATCCATTGACCGAATCAGACGCCGACCGGGACAGGTTTCTGCGAACTTGCGGATTTGGGGCTTTCCTGCCGTGTTGAAACATCGAGGAGTACTGGCCTTCGTTAGAGTGTATTCAGTTTCGGGTCCAACCTGTCCCGAAGCCAGTCACCAATCTGATTGAACGCCAGAATCGTCATGGCGATGGCCAGCCCGGCAGATCCGGAAACCCACCACGCGGTTCGAATGAAGTCTCGATCCTTGGCGATCATGTCGCCCCAAGTCGGTGCCGGAGGTGGAACGCCGGCGCCAAGAAAGCTCAGCGTCGCCGCTATCGTTACTACGAATCCGACCTGCAGGGTTGACAGGACTATGATGCTGTTGAGAACGTTTGGGAGGACATGCGTAATGATAATCTTCGGCCCGGAGACTCCAGCGACCTTTGCCAGGGCGACAAAGTCCCGCTCCTTGATGGCTAGAGTTTCTGCCCGAATAAGCCGGGCATAATACCCCCAAGTCACCAGGGCAAGAATGACGATGACGACCCACAGACTAGGCCCTACGGTGACAGCGAAAGCGAGGGCCAAGAGAATTGAAGGAAAGGCAATGGCGAGGTCGACCAGCCGTGTGATGAGGATGTCTCCCCAGGAGCCATAGTAGCCGGCCAAGAGTCCCAGGGTGCTTCCGACCAAGGCGGCCAGTCCAATAGAACTACAGGCTACGATCATTGAGAGTTGGGCTCCCTTGATAAGACGGCTGAGAACATCGCGCCCGAGGCGGTCCGTCCCAAGGAAGTTGGTTGCATCCCCACCTAGAAACCAGGGTTCGGCGTGTGTATTTCTGAGGTCGTTGCCTTCCGGGTTGTGGGGGGTCAGTGCGTCGGCAAACAGTGCCGCAACGAGTACCAAGAGTACGACAGCGACAGCAAAGTAAGGAGCGCCTCGCAACCCTCGCAAGACCTGCCAGGTACGTCGTGTAGCCAGCAAACGGACCGATGGTGGAGCAGATTGGTTGATCAGGCCACCCACTGTTATACCCGGATGCGCGGATCCAAGACTCCGTAGATGACGTCGACCAGCATGTTGATCGCGATGATCAAAGCAGCCGAGACAATAACCACGCCCTGGAGCAGCGGGAAATCGCGAGTCACGACACTCGAGAAGGCGAGGCTGCCGATGCCCGGCCAACCGAACACTGCCTCAGTGCTAATTGCGGAAGCAATGAGCGTGCCGTACATGAAGCCGATAAACGTCACCACAGGGATAAGAGCATTTCGGAACGCATGGTTCCAAATCACGGCTCGTTCCTTGAGGCCCTTTGACCGAGCGAATTTGATGTACTCGCTATCCAAGACTTCCAGCATCCCAGACCGCAGGAGCCTCGCTAGTCCAGCTCCCATGAACCAGCCCAAAGTGATCGCCGGCAGTACGTACATTGTCGGGTTTCCGACATCGTTGGACTGACTAGGGAGAAGCTCTAATGTCGTTCCAAAGATGAAGATGGCCAGAATCCCGGACCAAAACGTAGGCAACGTCTGGCCCAGCACCGGGAATAGCATCAGTGCTCGATCGAGCTTGCTTCCCGCGTTGACCGCCGCTATCACACCTATCGGCACCGCGACGATGATGGCAAACCCAACTGCGGCGGTGGCAAGCGCTATCGAGTTAGGAAGCCGGTCCATGATCAGTGGCGTTACTTTGACCTGGGTCCGAATGGAGGTGCCGAAGTCACCGCGAATGGCACCTGCCATGAACTTGCCGTATTGAACCGGAAGTGGCCGGTCCAGTCCCAGTTCCGCTTCGATTCGGTCCCTGGTCTCCCGAGTGCTCTGAATCGGCAGCAAAGCATCTGCTGGGCTGCCGGTCAGGCGAGGGATGAGAAAGATCACGACCGTGACGAGCCAGAGGGTGACTAACCCTTGGCCTCCTATGATCAGAATCCGCGTCATCTTCAGACCTCGTAGAGGTGACAGGCGACCTTATGGCCGGGCGAGAGCTCGCGGAGCAGGGGCACTTCCACGGGG
Source organism: Dehalococcoidia bacterium (assembly GCA_965261455.1). GTDB lineage: Bacteria > Chloroflexota > Dehalococcoidia > SHYB01 > SHYB01 > DAOUKH01. Next base: position 3,038,539 of record OZ253453.1, read on the forward strand.
CAGCGTTCAAACGCCTTTGGGCAGCGTGTGTTGAATCGGCATCCGGGCGGAGGATTCGCTGGCGAAGGGACCTCCTCGGGCAAGGTGCTTTTCCTTTGGCGCCTATCGACTCCTATCGGCAGAGACGCTGCCAAAAGAGCTTGGCTGTAAGGGTGAAGCGGTTCCTGAAACAGTTCCCTGGAGCTTGCCTCTTCTACTATTTGGCCCAAGTACATTACAGCGACGCGGTCGCTCAGATACCGAACCGTTGCCAGATCATGGGCTATAAGCAGGTAACTGAGCCCGCGAACTGCCTGAAGCGATTTCAGAAGGTTCATGATCTGGGCTCGGATAGAAACGTCCAGCGATGACACAGGCTCATCCAGGACAACGAGCTTCGGCTCAGGTCCTAGCGCTCTTGCTATGGCGATCCGTTGCCTCTGGCCCCCGCTGAACTCATGGGGGAAGTGGTTGGCCATGGAGGCGTGGAGGCCAACACTCGACAGCAGCTCGGCTACTCGTTCTCTTCGCTCAGTGGCAGTAAGCTGGGTGCTGGTGACTAACGGCTCCGTTATGATGGACGAAGCCCTCATGCGAGGGCTGAGGGAACTCCAGGGATCCTGGAAGACCGCTTGAACTGAGCGTCGATAGTCTTGGAGCGCCGCGCCTCTCATCGCGGCGGTGTCGAAACCCTCGAAGCGGACGACCCCCTGCGTTGGCTTTTCTAGCAGGAGCACCATCTTGGCGATGGTAGTCTTGCCACATCCTGACTCGCCTACAAGGCCCAAGGTCTCGCCCTGATCAATAGCTAACGAGACACCGTCGACGGCTTTGATCCACGCCTTGGGCGCGAAGAAGGGAAGCCTACTCTGAATGGGAAAGTGCTTCTTTAGGCCACTCAACTCTAGCATGGGGCCTGCCGTTGAGTTCCGTTGTATTTCCAGCACGATGCAAGATGCCCGTCTTCCAGCACGAACGCTGGAGGATATTCGCTCAGGCAGGGCTCGTGAACGTAGGGACAGCGCGGTGCGAAGGCGCAGCCGACCGGGATGTCGTATATGGAGGGGGGCTGGCCCTCGATAGACTCCAACTCGTCCACATCCTTGTTCGCGTCCGGAACGGAACGCAGCAGGGCTTGCGTGTAGGGATGGGCCGGACGGTCGAAAAGTGTCTCGACATCGGTTGTTTCGACAATCTTGCCCGCGTACATGACTGCGACCCGGTCGCACAAACGACCGACTATGCCAAAGTCGTGAGTAATGAAGAGGATCGCCAAGCCGAGCTCTTCCTGGAGATCTTGGAGCAGGTCGAGATATGCGGCCTGCAACGTGACGTCGAGCGAGGTTGTCGGCTCATCTGCGATCAGCACCTCTGGACTGGCGGACAACGCGACCGCTCCGACAGCTCTCTGTCTCATGCCACCACTCAATTGGTGAGGATAACTTTCCAGTCTCGCCTCGGGGTCGGGCACCCTCAAGAGCCTGAGCAGATCTTGCGCCCGCGTCCTAATGGCCATCGTTCTCATCTGCAGGTGCGCCTTGATGGTTTCAGCGATCTGGCTACCGATGGTAAGCACGGGATTGAGTGCCGTCACGGGATCTTGCAAGACCATCGCAATGCGCTTCCCTCGATAGGAAGGCATCTCCCTGGGGTGCTTTCGTAGCAGGTCTTCCCCATGGAACAGCGCCTGTCCGCCGACGACCTCGGAAGCAGGCCTGGGGTTGAGGCCAATGATCGAGAGGGCTGTTATGGACTTGCCGGAGCCGGACTCGCCAACCAGCCCTAGGGTCTCCCCGCGCCGCAGGACAAAGCTAACGCCATCGACGGCCTTGCCTAGGCCCCGTTGGGTAAAAAAATACGTGCGGAGATCCTTGACCTCCAGCACATTTTCGCTTTCATTTGTCACAGCTACGGACTCTGCCAGACATCATCCCCGGGCGTGACGTCAGTCGGTAGCAGTGAGCAGGACTGGTTCGACTCCTGGGGCCGACACGAGAAACCGGTGTGCCTCATTGGGGCCCCAATAGGTCTCCCACGCGGCGAACGTCGCTCACATTGTCCAGATCCTTCAGAAGGCTAAGGAGTTGCGCCGCCTGAGCGTCGCCAATGACAGGGCTGGCCTCTCGCACAAAGTATCCGTCCACCATATCCTGCGGCATCGGGCGCTTCACTGTGTCGAGAATGCTGTCCGCCGGAGTCTCACGTACGTGAGTCTTCCCGCCGGCTACTACTTCTACCCGATTCACCAAGGACGGGTCGAACTTCTTGTCCGTGTCCCAAAGATGCGTCGCTTGTGTGTCCGAAACGATCCGCACCTTTTGCGCCAAGTCTAGGACTCTCCTATCTTGGAACCGCTCTGCACTGACCCAGTCCGGTCCAACCGGGATGCCCAACATGTTGTTTGCCATCGCCCAAGGGATTGAAAGGTTAGCCTCGGCGAAGTTCTTCGGCTGCGGGTAGTTGTAGGGGAAGTGGGTCGCATACATCTCGCGGCCGTAGAAGTTCACTGCCTCGATCGCATCTGGGTCGAGCTTCTCTTCTCGGACGATGTCGGCGGCCAGCTCTATGGCGCCGAGGGCTCCGGCGCTGGCGATATAGGGCTTGATCTGGAGGTGCTCGGCCACGTAGTAGTAGGGGTAGGGATCCTTGAAGTTCGTGATGTTCTCTAGGTGATACAGGCCCGTCTCTCGCTCGAGCGGATCTCGATAGGGCCAGGGGTACCCGTGAGCGGTCTGGGCGAAGGGCCCTTCACAACCTCGTTGTGACAGAAGGGCAGCCTGGATGCCTATCTGGCATAGGGAGAAGATCGAGGTCATGTTTACCAGCCTGGTGTACATCTGAACTGCATCAGGTAGGGGGGCAAACTGCCAAGCTATGCCGAAGGCGTTTTCCATCTGGGTCTCATTCAGCCCCAGCATCTTGCCGGCCTCAAGGGCAATCACCGCGGCGACATGACGGTTCCCGTCCCCGTACGAGCCAACGCCTTCATTGCCGATCGTCGGCATTGGCACGGCTTCGTTTCGCTTGACACCATGGTGGAAGCGCCCGTTTACGTCATAGGCTACCGAAAAGGCGGTAAGGACATCCTTTCCGCTGGCGCCCAGAAACTCGCCGATGGCTAACGCAACATGGCTGTAGGGATCCATCAAATGCGCGCCGAACGCCGTTACCTTGGTGTCGGTGCTCCAGGCCATCTGGGCGTTGACCCCGGCGCCAAGTTCCAGAGGCACTTTGCTGCCGTCGCCCACGATCGTGCACTGTGGGGCACCGCCAAGGTCTCTAGCGTATGCCAAGTACGGCTCGTCGCCGACGTGGTAGCCGAGGAAACCAACACCTTGGCCGGAGATGAAGCAACGCTTGGCCCTTTCAATTGCAGTCTGGGGGATGTCTTCGAACTTCGCCTCGGTGAAGCGTTGGATGAGTTCCTTGAGAGCCATGGGTCACCTCCCTGTCGACGATCTCACGATGTCCTGAGCGTGGCGCGACTATCCAAGAGTCGGCTCAACGGCTTGCCGCACTGCCGCGGCTATCGCTGTTGCGTTCGGAATCACGGCTTGCTGCAGCGCGACGGCGCTTGGGATGCGAATGTCTGGAGTGCCGATGCGAAGGACAGGCGCGTTCAGGTTCCAGAAGCCGTCACCAGCCGCCCGGGCGGCTAACTCCGCACCGAACCCGCCGGTGATTGTGGCCTCATGAGCGATAGCAAGTACGCCGGTGCGTTCTAGTGACTGGGCAACAGTGTCGAAGTCCAGCGGGGACACCCATCGGAGGTCAATGATCTCGGCGCTGATGCCTTGCTCCATTAGAATGTCCGCGGCCCCCAACGCCTCCGTCACCATTCGGGACCAGCTCACGAGGGTCACATGCTCGCCTGTCCGAACGACTCGGGCTCCTCCGATGGGCTCGACCGGTCGTCCCAACTCCACCGCCCCTTCCTCTTGGTACATCCCTCGGCACTCGATGATCATGACTGGGTCATCCGAGGCGATCGCGCTGCGCAACATATCGTAGGCATCTTGGGGGTTACCGGGGAGGCCGACGCGAAGGCCGGGTACGTGGGCAAAGAAGGCTTCAAGGCATTGAGAATGCTGCGCTGTCGAGCCTGGAGTATGCCCCTGTTGGGTCCGGATCGTAACCGGCGCCCTGAGTTTGCCGGCGGAGCCGTAGTGGATGTTGGGTAGTTGATTAACCAGTTGATCCATGGCGACTGGCGCAAAGTCGATCCACATTATTTCGACGATAGGGCGACGGCCTCGCATCGCCGACCCGATCGCAGCGCCGACGATGGCCGATTCCGAGATGGGAGTGTCGAACACCCGATCGCCGAACTCGTCCCGAAGCCCGCGGGTGGCGCCCCAGACGCCGCCGGGAATGGCCACGTCTTCGCCGAAGATCAGAGCCTCAGGATAGGTATCGAGCGCCCATCTAAGGGCTTCGTTGACTGCTTTGACGTAGGTCAGCCTAGTCGACGTAGAGGTGGTCATGAACCCTCTCCACCGATGACATGGGAAACGTCTTGGCCTCCGACTCCGCCGCGGCGATTTCCTCTTGCACTTCCGCCTCGATGGCGTCCAGGTTAGCGGCGAGCCCTAGCTGTTCTCCGCGTTTCCGCAGTAGAGTCAGCGGCTCCCGGGTCATGGCGGCCTCGACTTCTCCCTTTGGCCGGTAGTGCTGAATATCCCCGACGTAGTGGCCCACGATGCGTTCGGTTATGGCTTCGATCAGGGTGGGGCCGTCGCCGTTCAGGGCCCGGGCCCGAGCTTCGGCGACGGCCTCGGTTACCGCCCCAATATCGTTGCCATCGATGGTTATGCCGGGGAAGCCGTAGGCCGCGGCTCGTGTAGACAACTGATGGATCTTGACCATCGATGCGGTAGGGGTCAACTCGGAGTAGCGGTTGTTTTCCAAGACGATGATCAAGGGCAAGTTGTAGACCGCAGCGAAGTTCAGAGCCTCGTGCACCTGCCCTTGATTCATCGCGCCGTCTCCGATCGACAGCAGACTTGCGGCGCCGCTGCCGTCGTAGCGAGAGGCCAGCGCGGCGCCCACGGCCATGCCCGCTCCACCGCCGACAATCGAGTTCAACCCCAGTACGCCGTGCTCCGGCGCGCAGAAGAACGACGTGCCACCTCTGCCACCGGACAGCGGCGAGTCACGCCCGATGAACTCGGCGAACAGGTGAACGAGAGGAACGCCCCGAGCAATGGTCCAACCATGGCCTCGATAAGTTGCGGTGAGCACGTCTTGCTCGGCCAAGGCTCTGCAGGCTCCAACAGGGATGGCTTCCTGGCCGTTGCACAGCTGCAATGATCCTTGGATCAATCCCTCGTGGCGGAGTTCGGCGCAACGCTCCTCGAAACGCCGGATCGTCGCAATGGCCCGGTAATCTTCGAGGAGTGACGTATCAGGTTGCGTCACGACGGCTCTCCAGGGAGGCCTGCCACTATCGCTGATGGTGGAGGGGCGCGCCCGGCGCTCCGTAATCGATCTTGAGGAGGGGATCGGAGAAGACATGGGACACGTAGAGGGTGCGGAGGCCTGGCCCGCCGAAGGCCAGGTTGGCGGGGGCCTTCATCGTGGTCCCTTCGGGGTCGTGGAGCAGGATCTCATGGGAGCCATCAGGGAAAACGCGGATGACTTTGTTCGTCTCCCATATCGTCCCCAAGAGATTGCCCGAGGCGTCGAAGGCCATACCATCGGGCTGGCCGTCGAGTCCGCTGATGACGATCTCCGGCGTGCCATACTTCCGCGGCCCAAGGATGGGGACCTTCATGATGTCGTACCGGGTAGACTCCATGACATAAACCGCGGATTCGTCGGGGGCGATAGCGGTGCCGTTCGCTAGCCATAGATCGTCCACGACGACCTCGCCGCTGCCATCAGGGTAGATGGCGAAAAGCGTGCCGTCGGGCATCGGCGGATCCAGAACGTCGTCCCAGCCACGGCGAGAAGAGTTGGACACGAAGAGCGTGCCATCGTTCATGAAGGAGCAGAAGTTAGGGAAGTGGAGGCTAGCGTTCCCGACGTGATCGGCAACTGTCGAGATTTCCCCCTCCTGGGTCACCTTCAAGAGGGCGCCGGCTCCGGGATCGCAGACGAGGATGTTGTTCTCTAGGTCGAGAGTAATCCCCAACGGGTGACCGCCGGTCTTGGCAATTTCCTTGATGCTGCCGTCGGGACTGATGCGCCGAATGACGCCGTCCGCCGCACCGCCGCAGTAGGCATACCCCTCCCGGTCGATGGCGACGCCTTCGGGCTCGTGAAGGTTCGGGTGAACCACCTCCATTTGGCTGAGCTCGAAGACGGACATGACGGCCTCCTCTTAGCGACCGAACGCATACGCGCCGACGCACTTCCCGCCGAGACCAGCACTCGCCTGCCTAGCCGCAGGGTACGATCATCTCGAACCGGTGGTAGTGCACCGAGCCGCGGGTGGCGGGCCACTCGCAAATGGTGGAGCCGGAGGCCCAGACATCGCCCGAGTACGCCACAGGGATGTAGTGATATTCGTTGTAGATCTTCCCAGCGATCTCCAGCGCCAATGCCTGACGAGCCGAGTCGTTCGTTTCCCCGAGATACCGGTTGTAAAGCGCCGACATCCCCTCGAGGTCTGGGCCGGTAGCCACGAAGCCACCTGCGTCTTGGCCTATGGCAAAGATCTGAAGACTCGAGCTGAGGGTGTCGCCAAGAGCCGAGTTAAAGGGCCCCATGCTGGCAGGCCCGTCCGAGGCGCCGAGAGTCCGGTTCGTCCACCGGGCGCCTACGGTCCCGATGTCCACCGGAGTAACTTCGACATCCACCCCGATGTTGACGAAGTAGCCGGCGACGGCCTCGGTGAGGTCCGGAAGCTCGGGACTGCCTGGGAAGTCATACTGCCACATCACCAGTTTGAAGCCATCGTGTCCAGATTGCTGCAGTAACCTGCGAGCCTCGTCGGGATTGTATGGGTAAGGCTGCAAGCCCGGATCGGAACCTTCGTGGAGCGGGCTGATTAGCGCGTTCGGCGACCGCTTGCCGACTGGCGGCGGGTAGATGGCTGCGACGACGGCGTCCATATCGACGGCGAGGGCCAAGGCCTTGCGAACGTCCGGATTGTTCGTTGGGTGGCCCGGATCATCGCTCTGAAGGAACGCGAAGAAGTTGTTAACCCCGTCCTCATGGCCCCTAATGGTGAGACCAGCCGCCCGAATATCTGCCAAGGACTGGGGCGACGATTGAGCCATGTCTAGCTCGCCCCGCTCGACCTGGGACAGGCGCGCGCTCTCTTCTTCCACTAGGGTAATCATCAGGTTCTTGTATACAGGTACAAGATCCTCGTTCCAATAGTCGTCATTTCTCTCGAACCGGATGCTCTGCCCAATGGTCCGCTCCACGAAAACCCAAGGCCCCGTGCCTACGGGGTTTTCGTTCCAGCCCTCAGTCGTCCCTCCCACGTCGCGCCAGCGGTGCTCTGCCATGATGGCAGCATCGCCGAAGCCACGAGGCGACAGGAACTCGATCCAGAACAGATCGGGGCTCTTTAGATGGAACCGGACCTTGTGGTCGTCGACGACCTCGACGTTGTCCAAGGTGGCGCGCACCTTGGGACACGCCTGACACGCCGAGCCTTCAGAAGCAAATAGCTCGTCGAAGGTGAACTTGACGTCGGCGGCGGTGAAGTCCTCTCCGTCGTGCCACTCAACGTCCTCTCTCAGATCCAGTTCGTAGGTCTGCGGGTCAATCCTTCGCCACGCCGTGGCGAGGCCGAAGTCCGCATCGAGGTCGCCATCCTCGTCAATCCCCACGAGAAAGTCGTACATGTGCCCCGAATAGTCGACGCCACCGACAGTATCTTGACTCTTGTCCAGCGTCTCCCTAAAGAATGAGGCTAGGCCAATTTTCAGCGTGGAGTCCTCATCGTCACCCCCGCCACAAGCGACGACAAGCAGTGAGAGAACCATTGCCAAAAAACCTACAGCCCAGAAGCGTTTCATGTGTCTCCCTTCAAGCTAGAGCCGCCTGCAAGTCAACAGGTTTTTGTCGGGGCACCAAGGAGAGAAGTGCCGACATCGTACTCGATCAGTCAAGCACAGGTAAGGGAACCCATCAGAGAGATAGCGAAGGGCGACGGCGTGTCCGATTCAACGCGGCAGGCCCAGCCCGCGAGTAGCAATGGATGAACGAAGCACCTCGTTGGTGCCCGCACCGATGGTGGTCCGGATTCCAAGCTCGACGTGCCGAACGTATTTGCCGAAATACTTGGCTCGGGAGTCGCCTTCCAAGAACTGACCATGTAGGCCGAGGATGCGGAGGCCCGCAGATGCGATTCGGCGAAGTGCCTCCGAACGGAACACCTTCTGAATGTGGGCCTCGTGCTGTGGTACCTGGCCCTTGTCAACGATTAGCGCCGTCCGCATCGCGAGCAAGCGGGCGACGCTTACCTCGATAGCCGAATTGGCCAGCAAGTGGCGTGTGCGTTGGCGGGCCCACGCCGGAACGTCGGCCGAATTCGACCTGAGGAGCTTTACCAGATCCTCGTGCAGTTTTCGTAGCAACGAATAGGGAGCCAGGCTTCCTCGCTCGAAGTCGAGTGCCATCATCATGTAATACCATCCGCGGTCGGCCTCCCCTACGAGGCTGGTGTGCGGGACTGCGACACTGTCGAAGAAGACTTCGTTGAGTCTTCCTTCTCCTACGGTCCATATCGGCCGTACGGTCACGCCCGGGCTTTCGACGGGGACGAGGAAGATTGAGATGCCTCGATGCCTAGGGGCGTCGGGGTTCGTGCGGGCGGCGAGCCAAATATGGCTCGCTAGGTGGGCTATGCTGGTGAAGGCCTTGTGGCCCTCGAGCCGAAACCCGTCGGCCTCAGGGACGGCGCGAGTCTCGATGGCCGCCAGGTCGCTGCCTGCATCGACCTCCGAGTAACCGAGAGCGAAATCGACGTGCCCGGTGAGGACGCCCGGAAGCAATTCCCGCTTCTGTTCGTCGTTCCCGACCTTCATCAGTGTTGGCCCTATCGAAGTGATTGCCAAAGGAAGAGGCGGGGCTTCCGCGTACTCCAGTTCCTCGGCCAGGATGTATTGCTCGAGGTACGGGCGCCCCACCCCCCCGTACTCGCGAGGCCAACTCAAGCCGAGCCATCCTCGCTCGATCAGCTTGTCTCGAAAGGCGGACGTTGCCGGGCCAGGGATGTTGAGGCGTCTGGCCTCGGCGCGGAGGGGTTCCGTCACCTCTTGGGCGAGGAATTCCCGTACCTCGTCGCGAAAAGCCTGCTGATGGGGGCTAAGCCGAAAGTCCATAGGTGGCCGAGTTCCTAGCGCGCCGCGACCGTCCTACTACAGGGCTCGTGCCGGTCAGCATCCTGGAAAGGCTCCAGCATCGACTCGTCGCGAGGTATTCCTCAATGCTAATGGGAAATCAGGCGCGGCGTAAAGGGCGTCCAAAAATACGGGTGTCGTTGTCCAGTGAAAATTAGTTGTAGTTGTTCAATGACTATGTTAGTTGAGGTGTCCTCCAGTGGCGCGTAGGCACTGGCTTGGTGAGAGCCCGGCTCTTGGTTCTCGTTGGGTGCGGGGGAGCGGTTGTCTGGAGCGCGTCATCGGCGTTGGATGCGAGGTCCTGGTTGGCTGCCGGCAGGCGGTCGTTGGAGCGCAGCTTGCGACCGACGAAGAGGTACGCGAACCGCTGGCACTATTTTGACGGTAAGCGTGAGAAGTTGGGCCGTCTCGTATTGGGCGCGTACATCGGTCGACATGAAAACTTTTCCGAGGCCTATTGAAGAGGTAACATAAGAACTCAGGGATTCCCTAGCCAAAGCAAGTGGGGCTCCTGGAAGATCGGGCAGAGGGCGCGATGCAGTTTTGGGAAGGGCTCCCATAACGTCTGGTCGCTGGCCGTGGCATCGTGCTGAAACGCACTTTAGGCGTCTGGCGGGGCCGCTTCGGCGATTCGGCAGCGTTTGTCCGCGGGGACTCAAGCCAATTCGACCCAGGCCTGGATCGACACGTTTGAACGCTCACTCCTATAGAGCCACTATGAGCCTAAAGGTCGTACTGGCTACAGTCCCCCCAGTCCCACCTTCCGGAGACTCGAGCCGAGTCTCAGCAACGTAGCGGCATTCCACTGGCTCCAAACCCACAGCCTATCGAGTACCGAAACTTTCCGTTGCGATTGTCTTGCAACCATGAGGGAGAATGAGAGAGGGCGCGCGCCGCAGGCGCGCGGGCGCCCAGAGGGCGCCGCTCCCACTCCCTCCAATCCCCAGGACCTCGCTCCCATGACCCCCCGCTACGACGAAGCCATCCGCCGCATCGACGAGGCCAACGCCGCCGACCCCAACACCCTCGACGTCGACGGCGTCCCCCATCCCAAAGAGGCCGCCCACGCCGAGATGATGACCCGCTGGGTCCGCGCCCTGAACCCCGAGGCCGGCGAGCCGCTCCTACTCGCCGCCCGTGCCCACCACATCCGGCGCTGGGAGCGGCCCCGCGACTCCTTCCCCGCAGGCCGCGAGGGCTACCTCCGGTGGCGCGGCATGCTCCAGCGCTTCCACGCCGACGCCCTCGGCGAGATCATGACCGCCGCCGGCTACGACGACGCCGACGTCAAGCGCGCCCAGGACTTGGTCCGCAAGCGCGGCCTCGGCCGCGACCCCGACGCCCAGGCCATGGAGGACGCCCTCTGCCTAGTCTTCATAGAGACCCAACTCGCCGGCTTCGCCGCCACCCTCGACGACGACGCGCGTATGATCGAAGTCCTCGCTAGCACCTGGCGCAAGATGAGCCCCGAAGGCCGCACTGCAGCTCAAACCCTCGTCCTCGAAGACCGCGCCCACCGTCTCCTGCAACAAGCCGCCGAAGCCGCGGGCGCCGAACAGGAGACCAAGCCGACCCGCCGGAGGCCCACGTGACCGACGCCAGCCTCGACGCGCGGCGGCCCGCCGCCGCCAAGCTCTACCGCCTCCTCATCATCCTCACGCCGCTCGTCATCCTGCTCCAGGGCTTCCTATTCGGCGGCTTCTACTCCGGCGGCGCTGCCTTCCTCGACATCCACCTCTGGCTCGGGCGCATCTCCTTCGCCGTCATCCTCCTCGTCATCCTCCCCGCCGCACTCCGCGCCGGCTTCGACCCCGCCACCCGCATCGTCCCCGCCACCGCGGCCCTCGCCGCCCTCTGGACCGTCCAGCAATCCCTCGGCGAAGGCACCGTCGACTACCGCTGGTTCTCCGCTCTCCACGTCCCCCTCGGCATCACCATGTTCGGCTTCTCGCTGGCGCTTACCGGCATGGCCTGGCGCCGCGCTCCGCTCCCGTAGAGGCGATTCGCGAATCGTCCTTCCCTCTCTCCCCGTTTGACGAGACTGAGCGAGGGCGTGACCCACAGGCCCGCGAGCGCCCGCAGGGGATCTAGAGAGGCCCCGCCTCAAACCCTTCAAGGACCCCGCCCAGGCCGCTCAGCGGAACGACCTCGCCACCGCTTCGGGATTGACGCGCCGTGCCGCCGTAGACGACCGCCTTCGCGTAGATGTCGGGGATGAGTTCGGCGACGCGGTTGAGCGAATGGAAGTAGTCGGAGGCGACGGTGGCGCCGGCCTTGATCTCAATGGCGCCGATGCCGTGGCCGGTCTCATACAGCAGGTCGCACTCCAGCCCCCGCGCGTCCCGGAAGAAGGAGAGGTTGGATTGGCGGCCCCTGTTGAAACGGTGCTTGAGGGCCTCCGCGACGACTGCGTTCTCGAAAAGGGCGCCGCGCAGGGGATGGGTGGCGATCTGCCCGGCGTGTTCGATACCGATGAGATAACTGGCCAGCCCGACGTCGTAGAAGTAGAACTTGGGTGATTTGACCAAACGCTTTCGGAGGTTGGCGTGAAACGGTTGTAGCTGGAAGATGACGTAGCTCGCTTCCAACACCGTAAGCCACTCTCGCGCCGTCGTGTGGGATACGCCGGCGTCCGAACCTAACGAGGTGAGATTGACGAGCTGGCCGACGCGCCCGGCGCAGAGGCGGACGAAGCGCCGAAAGCTCGAAAGGTTGCGGATCTCACCCAAGCGGCGCACGTCGCGCTCGACGTAGGTCTCGAAGTAATCCCCCAGCGCTTGCGTCGGATCAAGTCCCTGATCGAGAATCCGGGGGTAGAATCCCGAATACAGAATATCCTCTACCGTAGTGCTCGCGCCGGTTCGTTGCCGTTCCGCCAAAGAAAATGGCAGCAGGCGGAGTAGCGCGGTCCGTCCTGCCAGAGACTGGTTGATGGCGTCGGAGAGCCTGAACTGCTCGCTGCCCGTGAGTACGAAGAGGCTATTGCGGCCCCGTTCGTCGGCGAGGACCTGCAGGTAGGACAGCAGCTCGGGAACATGCTGGATCTCGTCGATGATGGCGCCCTCGCCGAGCTGCGCGAGGAACCCCCGTGGATCCGATTCGGCGAAAGCTCGTTGGTCGGGGGCCTCTAGGTTGGCGTAGGCAAGATCGGGGAAGGCGGCGCGGCAGAGCGTGGTCTTACCGGACTGCCGCGGTCCGGTCACGGTCACGAAGGGATACTGCTCGAACAGCGCCGTCAAACGGGGCGTGATTTCACGCTCGATCATGGCCTCAATATACCACCAGTCCGTGCAAAGTGAAAGTTTTACTTTCACTTTGCACACTAAACCCAGAGTAGGTCGCCGACGCAAACCCGCCTATGGCAGGCCCGCGCCCGCCGTCTCCACCCGCAGCGTCTCGATGAAGCCCACGGCGTCGACAAGGGCGACGCCGGTTCCGGTGGTCTCGGGGGAGAGTAGGTAGAGGGTGCGGCGGTCAGGGTCGCCGAGCATCGGCGCGAGCGTCCAGCATGCGGCCTTGGACGACCCGCGGCCCGCGCCGACGGCCACACCGCCGCCCACGGCGTCCCCAGCGTTGTGTCTTCCAATCCATCCAACACCGAGTCCAACGGCCGTCCACCCTAGTCGCAACGCCCCCGTCACGGGTTCCAAGGCCTCGTCACCGGCTTCAACGCCGGCGCCAATGTTGGTTGCTGTCCAAACCTGTAGGAGGGCGGCGCGTGCTATCGTAGGGGCATCCCGGCTCTCGGAGGCACACGGCGCGGGCGAGTGGTTGATTCGAGGCGGCTCGGTGATCGACGGGAAGGGCGCCCCGGCGTTCCAGGCCGACGTCCTCGCCCGCCACCGCCGCCCTCGCCGGCGTGGCCTGGCTCCGTCGGCGGTAGGGGAGGTCGTGAAGGTTCCGGGCACAGTCGATGCATGACCGCATTCGTGACGGCCCCCTATGGCACTGACTTTCCCGCAGGAGACTGTACGCGGTTCGAGAAAGAAGCCAGAAAAGAGGTGTCGAGATGGCAGCGTATTTGATTGCCGATATGGAAATCACCGACCCGGAGCTGCTGGCTGGATTCTCCAATCGAATAGGGCAACTCGTGGAGACCCACAACGGTAGGTATCTGGTACGCGGCGGGACCATCGAGGTCGTAGAAGGCGACCGGACGCATGACCGAGTAGTCGTCATAGAGTTCGGAGACCTCGGCAAGGTCCAGGCTTTTGTCAACTCATCGGAGTACCAGGAGTTTGCGAAGGTCCGCTCAAGGAGCACCATCTGCAGCACGATAATCGTCGATGGGGTATAACCACCAAATCCGATCCTTCATCGAGGCGAGTGCTTGGCGAAGTCTATGCGCGCTTCCTGGAACTCGTCCCTGAGGACATGGTCCGGATAGGCGCCCTCGACGGGGATGGCGGTACGGTGCAGCACAGTCCTCACTTAAGAGAGAGGGACGCCTTCCCGCAGAAGCGCTTCCCTTCCGTCGCGGGCCGATGGCCTGAAGGTTGCGCGCGCCGGGCAGAAGCCCTCTGGAGGAGACCTCCGAACGGACACCAGGGGGTATCACGCCGCCATTAGGAGCGAGCGCGCTCCTACCGAGTCGAGCCAGCGTCTCAAGGGACGGCCCCAAGGCCTATCGCCGCGTCCGTCGCGGCGCTTTACGGCTTTCGCCCCCGCGCCTAGAATCGGGGCCATTCTCATCGCCCGGAGCCGCGCATGGAGTTTCGTTTCACGCCGGAGCAGGAGGAGTTCCGCCAAGAGGTGCGGGGCTTCCTCCGCGAGGCCCTGCCCGAGGGGTGGCACGGCGTCTACCCCGACTCGTACTTCGAGGACGAGTATTGGGGGCTGATCCGCGAGTTCACCGCTCGCCTCGTCCAACGGGGTTGGCTGACGATGGCGTGGCCCGTTGAGTACGGCGGCAAGGGCCTCTCCGTCCTCGACCAGATGGTCTACAACGAGGAGCAGTCGTACTACCGCGCGCCGCAGCGCGATCTCTCCACGGGCGTCAACCTCGTCGCGCCGACGGTGATGGTCCACGGTACCGAGGAGCAGAGACAGGCGCTCCTACCCCCGATCAGGGCCGGCGAGCATGTCTACTGCCAGGGCTTCAGCGAGCCGGGGTCGGACTTAGCCTCGCTCCAATGCGCTGCCGTGGCCGACGGCGACGACTACGTGGTCAACGGCTCCAAGATTTGGACGAGCGGCGCCCACCGGTCGAACCGGTGCATCCTCCTCACCCGTACCGACCCTGAAGCTCCAAAACACCGCGGCATTTCCGTCTTCCTCATCCCGATGGACCTGCCCGGCATTACGGTGCGCCCGATCGTCAACCCCCTCGGTGTGCACTACTTCAACCAAGTCTTCTTCGACGACGTCCGCGTGCCCAAGCACATGATGATCGGAGAGGAGAACCGCGGCTGGTACGTGGCGGCGACGACGCTCGACTTCGAGCGGTCGGGGATCGCCAAGTTCGCCTCGGGGCAGCGTTCTATCGACGAGCTCGTCGAGCTTGCCGGCGAGATGGCCGCGAACGGCGGCTCGGTGCTGCCCGCCGCGCTCAAGAACGCCCTCGCCGACGCCGCCATCGCCAACCACGCCGGCAGGATGCTCGCCTACCGCGTCGGCTTCATGCAGTCGCAGGGGAAGATACCGAACCAGGAGGCGTCGGCGTCCAAGCTCATCGGCACGGAGATAGCGCAGCGGATCTCCCAAGTGGGCATGCGCATCATGGGGCTCGCCGGCCAGGTCCACCGTGGGTCGAAGTACGCCGTCCTAGACGGCTGGCCGACCGCGGAGTACGTGAACGACCTCTCGTTTACCCTCCGCGGCGGAACGTCCGAGGTGCAGCGCAACATCGTGGCGACGCGCGGCCTCGGTCTGCCGCGCGGCTGAACCGGCGCGGGTTTCGAGCAACGACGAAGAAACGGTCGCCGCCGCGCGCGGCGCGTTAGAGAAGAAGGAGACGGTATGGACGGACGGAAGCACGAGGGAGCATTCGTGGTGATGAATTCGCCGGCGGAGGGCGAGGACGCCGCGGCGTGGAGCGCGTGGTATATCGACGTTCACATGCCTGAGGTGCTCGACCCCGGCGTCTTCACCGCAGGGGCGCGGTTCGAGCGCACCGGCGGACGCGCCCCCTCCGACGCGACGCACATGGCGCTCTACGAGTGCCCCCGCGAGGACATCGAGGGAGCGTGGGGCGACCTCCGAGCGGCCTTGGCCAAGAACGCCGACCCTAACGCCCCGCGGCCCGCTTCGGACGTCGTGCTGGCGAGCACCTTCCGGCTGCTGTACGCCTCGCCGCACGGCGGCAAGCCCACCAAGAGCGTGCTGCTAGTGAACGTCGACTACGCCGACGATTTCAACCAGTGGTACAACACCACGCACATCTCGGAGTTCCTGTCGAGCGGGGCCTACCACACCGCTACCCGCTACGAGATATGCGAGCCGGTGGAGCACTACGGGCGCTTCCTCGCCGTCTACGAATCGGAGCTTGGCCCCGACGAGGCGGACCGAATCTCCAGGACCAACACCGCGATGTCGCCGGCCCCGGAGGCGCTCAAGCTCCGCCACCTGGGGCACTACGCCCGCCTCAAGTAGCCACAGGCCGCCGGCCTACAATGGCGTCGGGCGCGACCCGGCCGCTCATGGGAGACGAGAGTGAAACCTACGAAGAGGATCAAAGTCGGCGATAGAGAAGTCAACGCCAGGGAAGAGGACTTCGAGATCGTCCGCGAGGACTGGAACGAGTACAGGCTTCTCGACGGCGGCTCGGTCCGTGTGAAGACTACGGTCGCAAGAATCTTCCGCGTGCTGGACGACGATGGACGCCCCCTCCACGACCAGGACGGCGACCCTCAGGTCGTCGTGCGCCACAACACGCAGATCGTCGCGGCGGACTAACGCTCCCTACCCCGTGTAGACGAGGCGGCGCTCCCAGGCGCGGGACGTGTGGGGGAAGTCCGTTCGGGTGTGGGCGCCGCGGCTCTCTTCGCGGGCCAGCGCCGATTCGGCGACGAGCCGAGCGGTGACGATGGCGTTGCGAAGGTCGTAGCCGGGGCGGTCCTCCGGTTCGGGAAGCGCCGTCTGCCACGCCGTTAGCGTGTTCACCGCGTGAGTGAGCCCGTCCGCGTCGCGCTCGATGCCGACGTGGTCCCACATCAGCGCCTGAAGTGCCTCCAGGCTGGGGACGGGATAGGCGCGCGGGTCGATCTCGCGGGCGGGCAGAACGCGGCGTTCCTCTCGGCGGACGGGTGGCTCTTCGACGGCCGATCTAGCCGCCCCTAAGGCCTCGTCCACCATGCGCCGCGCGAAGACCAGCGTTTCGAGGAGTGAGTTGCTGGCGAGACGGTTCGCCCCGTGCGCTCCGGTGCATGCGGTCTCTCCCGCCGCGAGGAGGCCGGGGACGTTGGTGCGTCCGTCCGGAGTCACCCGCAGGCCGCCCATCATGTAGTGGGCCGCCGGGGCTACGGGAATAGGCTCCTTGGTGATGTCGAGGCCGTACTGAAGGCAGAACTGGTAGATCGAAGGAAAACGGGAGGTGACCGTGAGGGGATCGAGGTGGCGTACGTCGAGCAGGACGTTGTCGGTGCCCGACGCCCGCATCTCGGCCACCATCGCCCGCGCCACGACATCGCGCGCCGCCAACTCTCCGTCCACGTCGTACCGCTCCATGAACCGCCGCCCCCCGGCGTCGAGCAAGATGCCGCCCTCGCCGCGCACCGCCTCCGAGATGAGGAAGGGAGGCGCGCCGGGCAGCCGCAGGGCGGTGGGGTGGAACTGGAAGAACTCCATGTCCATCACCTCGGCGCCGGCCCGAAACCCCAAGGCGGCGCCGTCGCCGGTCACCACGCTGGAGTTGGTGGTGATGCGGTAGATGCGGCCCGCTCCGCCCGTGGCGAGGACGAGGTGCTCACAGGAGACCCGCTCCCGCGTGCCGGTTCCGAGGTCGAGCACGTCCAGGCCGCGCACCGCGCCGTCTTCGACGACGGCGTCGGTCGCCAGCGCGAACTCGCGGATGGGGATGCCCTGGAGGTGGGCCGCGTCGAGCAGCGTGGTCTCGATGTGCCTGCCGGTCGCGTCACCGCCGGCATGGAGGACGCGGGGCATGGAGTGCGCCCCCTCCCGCGCGAGGACGATCGCGCCCTCCATTGAGTCGAACGGCACGCCCAGCCGGATCAGATCGGCGATGCGGTCGGGGGCGTCGCGGGTCAGAATCTCGACGTTGGCGGGATCGCAAAGGCCCGCGCCGGCGCGGGCGGTGTCGTCGGCGTGCCGCCGGGGCGTGTCGCCGGGGCCGATGGGCGCCGCGATGCCGCCCTGGGCGTACTGCGTGTTGCAGTCCTGCACGCTGCCCTTGGTGAGGACGAGTACGCTAGCCGACTCCGAGGCAAGGAGCGCGGTATAGAGTCCGGCGATGCCGGAGCCGACGATGACGAAGTCGTAATGCGCTTCCAAACGCCGTGCTCCAGGTCAGCGCTCGCTAGGTGGTGGCGAGCATCCGTTCCAGGGCCACTTTGGCCCAGTGCGTCACCGTCTCGTCCACCGATACCTGGTTGACGACCTCGCCCTCGGCGAGGGCCTCGATTACCCAGGCGAGGTAGGCGGGATGGATGCGGTACATCGTCGAGCAGGGGCAGATGACCGGATCGAGACAGAAGATGGTCTTGTCGGGATGCTCGGCGGCGAGGCGGTTCACCAGGTTGATCTCGGTGCCCACGGCCCAGCAGCCGCCGGCGGGCGCGGCAGAGACCGTCTCGATAATGTATTCCGTCGAACCGATGTAGTCGGCGGCCTGCGCGACCTCCAACTCGCACTCGGGGTGGACGATGACGTTGAGGCCGGGGAAGCGTTTCCGGGCCTCTTCGATCTGCCCCACGGTAAACCGCTTGTGCACCGAGCAATGGCCCCGCCAGAGGATGAACGACGCCCGTCGGAGCGCGTCTTCCGTATTGCCGCCCAGCGGCTGGAAGGGGTCCCAGACGACGGTGTCGTCGGGGGAGTAGCCCATCTTGACCGCCGTGTTGCGGCCCAGGTGTTGGTCGGGGAAGAACAGCACCTTGGGGGAGCGTTCCAGCGCCCATTGGACGACGGCCTCGGCGTTGCTCGACGTGCAGACGACGCCGCCGTTGGCGCCGCAGAACGCCTTCAGCGCCGCCGTCGAGTTCATGTAGGTCACCGGCGTAACCGAGCCCGCGACGCCCTCGATGGCCTGCAACTGGTCCCAGCACTCGAAGACGTCTTCGGTGGGGGCCATGTCGGCCATCGAGCAGCCCGCGGAGAGATTGGGCAGAATGACCTTCTGGTGGGGGCCGCTGAGCACGTCGGCGCTCTCGGCCATGAAGTGCACGCCGCAGAAGATGATGTAGTCGGCCTCGGGGTGGGCCGCGGCGCTGCGGGCCAGCTTGAACGAATCGCCGCGGAAGTCGGCGTAGCGGATGACCTCGTCGCGCTGGTAGTGATGCCCCAAGATAGCGAGGCGCGCGCCGAGCTTCGCCCGCGCCTCCGCGATGCGCCGGTGGGTTTCCTCCTCCGGCATACCGAGATAGCGGCCGGGAAGCCGCGACGAGGTCTTCGTCGAGAGCTCCGTGCGGTAGAGGAGGTCTTGCAGCGAGCGGTCCGCATCGCAGCCCTTCCCGACGGTAAGCTTCTCCTGCGCGACGTTGAGGGTCATATCGCCACCGACCCTTTCTTCTGCTTGTCTCCCGTTGCCTTGCGTTAGCGGGCGGCGCCGGCGAGTTCCAAGCGCAGGCCCCCGCGACGCGGCGTGCTGCCGGTCAGCGAGAACGGCGACGCCTCGCGGATGGTCACGTTGACCAGCTCGCCGTGATACCGCTCGCCGCCGTCCACGTACACCAGCTTGTTGGAGCGCGTGCGGCCATGCCACCGAACGCCCTTGCGGTCCTCGATGAGGATCTCCTCCTCGCGCCCGACGTACGCCTTGTTGATCTCGTGGCCGATCTCGTTCTGCACCGCCTCCAACGCGGCGTTGCGGCGCTTCTTCTCCTCCGCCGGCACGTCGTCGGGCTGCTTCCTTGAGGCAATCGTGCCCGGCCGCACCGAATACGAGGCGATATGCACTTTGTCGAACCGCACCCGCCGGACGAGGTCGACGGTTTGCTCGAACTGGGCCTCGGTCTCCGCTGGGAAGCCGACGATGATGTCCGTCGTCAGGCCGGCATTGGGCATGACCTGCCGGATGCGGTCCGCCTTCTCTAGGTATTGCTCGCGGGTGTAGCCGCGCCGCATCGCTTCGAGCACGGCGTTGTCCCCCGCCTGCACGGGCAGGTTGATGAACTCGCAGACCTTATCGAGCCCGGCCACGGCGTCGATGATGCGGTCGCTCATATCGTTGGGGTGGGAGGTGAGGAAGCGGATGCGCTTCAGACCGCGGACCTCGTTGACCGCTTCGAGGAGGTCGGCGAGGTCGGGCGCGCCGGGGAGGTCGTGGCCGTAGGAGTCCACGTTCTGCCCGAGCAGGGTGACTTCCTTGACGCCGCGCGCCGTCAGCATCTCGGTCTCGCGGACGAGCTCATCGACGGGGCGGCTGCGCTCCCGTCCACGGCGGTAGGGGATGATGCAGAAGGTGCAGAACTTGTCGCAGCCGTGGATGATCGGGATGAAGGTGGCGACCGAGGGGGTGCTGGGAATGAGGGGCGCCGAGGTGTCGAGGCACGTCCCATCCTGGGCCTCGACGAGGCGGATGATGGGGCCGAACTCCTGAGGCCGCATGAAGCAATCGGCATGAGGGAAGCGGCGTTCGAGGTCGCTCGTATCGGGGCCGACCATGCACCCCATCAGGCCGATCAGCTTCTCGGGGTGCTCTCGTTTCAGACCTCGAAGCGAGCCGAGGCGACCCGCGGCCTTGTCCTCCGCGCCCTGCCGCACCACGCAGCTATTGAGCACGATGACGTCGGCGCGCTCCATGACCGGCTCCGGCTTGCATCCCAGGCGGTCGAACGCGTTCGCCAGCCGCTCGGAGTCGGCCACGTTCATCTGACAACCTATGGTCCAGATGTGATACGTCGTCATTGTGATTCACGTCACAAAGTCGGCCCTGTTTTAGGGTACACGAATACCCCTGCGGCTCAATCTTCGACCGGGAACCATGGAGGTCCAGCTACTGGCGGAGGGAATGGGATTTGAACCCATGTGGGGCGCGAACCCCTCCCGCTTAGCAGGCGGGCGCACTAGACCAGGCTATGCGATCCCTCCATGAAAAGCCCACTATAGCACCGGCAGGATGTTGGGGGAAGGGTAAGGAAGGGGGTGCTCAGTGCGCGCACTCCTCCCTGAGCAGACCGTAGAGCAGCGTGTCCCACCGACGCCCTTTGAAACGCTCGTTTTGGCGAAGGCGGCCTTCGAGCTTGAAGCCGACCTTTTTCAGCACCCACGCCGACGCCGCGTTGTCGGCGATGCACCAGGGCCGTTCGTCTCGCCCGTCCTCAAGTCGCGCAGCACCAGCCGCTCGGTCTCGATGCGCATCGCCGTGCCCATGTCCGGTATTATGCGCGGAGCCGGCAGGCTAGAGGAGGCGCGGCATGGACCCTTCGAGCATTCTGTTGACCGACAAGGTTGCGATCGTTACTGGGGGTGGCGACGGTATCGGAAAGGGCATCGCCCTGACCTTCGCCCGCTTCGGGGCTAATGTGGTGATCGCCGACAAGATAGCCAAGCGTGGCGACGCGGTCGCCGACGAGGTCTGTGGCCTCGGCCGTAAAGGAGTGGCCATCACCACCGACATCCGCGACTACGATCAGGTGACCGCGCTGGTGGAGCAGACGGTGAGCGATCTGGGCGGCGTCGACATCCTGGTCAACAACGCGGGCGGCACGCGCTACGCTCAGTTCATGGAGTTGGGCGGCCCGGTGGCGTGGAAGAAGCACATCGACCTGAACTTTAACGGGCTGTTCGGCCCGACGGAGCAGGCGGTGCAGGCGATGATCGCGGGCGGCCGCAAGGGGTCGATCATCAACATATCGAGCATCGAAGGGCTACGCGCGGCGCCAAACTTCTCCGTCTACGCGGCGTGCAAGGCGGGAATGATCAACTTCACGCGGACGCTGGCGCTCGAACTCGCCGACCACGGTATCCGCATCAACGCTATCGCTCCCGACGTCATCGACACGCCGCATACGGCCGAGTTCGGGGCGCAGGCGGACCCGAGCCCCGACCGTTTCCGGGGCATTCCGATGCGGCGGCAGGGGAGCGTCGATGAGGTGGCCGGCGCCTGCGTCTTCCTCGCCTCGGAGATGGCCTCATACATCACGGGGACCACCCTGAGCGTCGACGGCGGCACCGCCGCCAGCAGCGGCTGGGTCCGCTCGGAAGCCGGCGCCTGGACCAACTTGCCCTAACGCCATCATGCCGAACGAACCGGCATACGACGTCGTCTGGCCGCTGGCGCCGCGGGAGCGCCGCGCGTTGCGTCCCGCGCCTCGGCCCGACGGCCTGAACGGCAAGACCATCGGCTTTCTGTGGAACGGCCTGTTCAAGGGCGACCGCATGTTCGAGCTGATGAAGGAAGTCCTCGCCCAACGGGCGCCCGACGCGCGCTTCGTGGACTGGGACGCCTTCGGCAATATCCACGGCGCCGATGAGCGCGAGGTGATGGCGCGCGTGCCCGACACGCTCCGCGAGTTGGGGGTGGACGTCGTCGTCGCCGCCGTGGGCTCCTGAGGGAGCTGCACGCCCGCCGTGGTGCGGGCCAGCGTCGAGGCGGAGCGCGCCGGCGTGCCCTCGGTCTCCGTCGTCGCTTCGGCTTTCATGGGGCAAGCGGCCACGGTAGCCCGCGGCCTCGGCGTCGAGGCGCTGCCGTCGGTCGAGTATCCCGGCGTCATTGCCACCGACCCGCCCGAAGCCTTCCGCGGCAAGGTCCTCGCCCTCGCCGACGGCCTGACCGACGCCTTCTCGCAGCCGTTGGGTCTCGCGGGCGAGGAGGCCGAGCCCGCTCCCCGCGACATCGTCTTTCGCGGCCCGCTCGACGCGGTCCAGGAGCGCTTCGAGTCCCTGCTGTGGACCGACGGGCTCCCCATCGTCCCGCCGACGGTCGAGCGGGTCGGCGCGTTCCTGCGCTGCACTAGGCGCGACCCCGACGAGGCCCTTGGGACACTCGCTCCCGACAATCGGCTTGCAACGGTCTGGAGCGTCGCCGTCAACGGGGTGATGGCGGGGTGCCGCCCCGAGTACATGCCGGTCCTCATCGCGGCGGTCGAGGCTATCGCCGACCCCGAGTTCCGCATCGAGGACGCGGGCAGCACGCCGGGGTGGGAGCCGCTGGCGATCATCGGCGGCCCGGTGATCGAAGACCTGGGCTTCGCCACCGGCGCGGGACTGTTGCGCGTCGGCAACCGTGCCAACACCAGCGTGGGGCGCTTCCTCCGTCTCTACATGCGCAACGTCGCCGGTCTACGGACGCCTCCGGGCAGCGGCGACAAGGCGGCCTTCGGCGCGACGTTCAACGTAGCGATCGCGGAGAACGAGGCGGCCGCCCGCGACCTCGGCTGGCCCACGTTCGCCCTGGACCGTGGCTTCGCGCCCGACGAAAGCGTCGTCACCGTACAGAGCGTGGTCAGCATCAGCCCCCCGATCTACACCATCGGCGACCGCCCCGAAGCGGTGCTTGGCATGCTCGCCGACGTGTTCGGTCCCGAGAACGAGTACTGGTCGTTCAACGCCGCCATCTTCGGGCGCTGGCATCCGCTGCTGGCGATGAGCCCGGCGACCGCTGGGGTGATCGCGCGCGGAGGCGTGTCCAAGGACGGCGTGCGCGAGTTCCTCTACGAGCGGACGAAGATTCCGGCGCGGCGGCTCCAGGAGTACGCCCGACGTGCCTCGACCTATGACTTCGACCTGCCCACGCTCGCGGCGGCAGGGTCCGCGCCCCCCGCCTACGTCGAGTCGACCGACCCCGAGCGGCTCGTCCCCGTCTTCTCCAAACCGGAGTGGATCGGCCTCATGCTCGCGGGCGACCCCGAGAAGAACCAGTCGCGCGGCTTCGTGAACAACCACGAGCAAGGCCCGCCGGTCTCCCGCCGCGTCGAAGTGCCGCCGCGGTAGTCGCGGTGCTTGATCATTAGATGATTATCGCCAAGTGGTTGATAATTGCCGAGAGCCACCGGGTGTAGAATGCGCGGCGCATCGAAGCTGCGGGTAGGGATCATAGACATGTACGAGGCTATCGCCGAGACCTTCGAAATCCTGGAGGACGAGGAGCTCATGGGCCAACTCCGCGGGAGCATTCGTGAGGCGAAGGAAGGGCGGACGCGACCGCTCGCCGAACTTCGCGCGGAGCTCGACGCGTAGCCGCCGCGCCGCGTCACCCCCTCGTCCGCGTGGGTGGGCGGACGAGGGCGAGGCCGATCCCCGAGACGAGGGCTATGACCGCGAACGTCGCCCATGCGTAGCGGTACCCGTCGCCGATGTTGTCGGCGAGCGCGCCTGCGATGAGCGGGCCGCTGACCGCGCCGACGAGGATCACGGTCGACCCGAAGCCCGAGATGGTGGCGTAGTTTCGGGTGCCGAAGTACTCGCCTTGGATGGCCAGATAGGTCGGCCCGCCGCCGGCGTGCCCCGTGGCGAAGAGCGTGAGCGCCACCAGCACGAGCACGTTTCCGTCGGCGACGGCGAGGACGGCGAGGCCGGCCGCCTGCACGAGGATCGCCGCCGAGAGTGCAAAGCGCTTGGGTACGATATCCCCAAGCATCCCGAAGGCGACCCGGCCCCCGAGGCCAAGCAGTCCAATGAGCCCGAGGTAGAACGAGCCCCGCGTGGGACTGAATTCGAGAGCTTCCACCAGGAAGGCGACGAGATGGATCGGCAGTGCCGACGTGCTCGCCATTCTTAGCGCGAAGCAGCCGTTGATGAGCCAGAACGCCGGGCTGCGCAGCGCCGCGCGGACGGTGAAGCCGTCGAGACTGGTCCCGATGCTCGCCGTAGCCGGCCCCGGCTCTTCCGGGGGCAAGCCGTCGGGGTGATAGCCGTAGGGCTCGGGACGGAATCGCATGAGCGCGGCAAGGGGGAATCCAACGGCCCAGATGAAGAGTCCGGACATGAAGGCGGTGCGCTCCCAGCCGAACTCGCCGATGGACCAACCGATGCCGGGCACGATGAGGGCGCCGAGCGCCGTCCCGGAAAGCACCAGGGCCAACGCCTTCGTCCGCCGGCGGACGAACCAGTTGACCACCGTGGCGAAGACGGGCGAGCTGAGCCCCATGTTCAGCCCGACGGCGATGAGTCCGACGAAGATGACGTAGAACCAGATGATGTTGGGCGCGGAGCCGAGGAGCATGAAGCC
The DNA here is from genome assembly GCA_965261455.1 of Dehalococcoidia bacterium. GTDB lineage: Bacteria > Chloroflexota > Dehalococcoidia > SHYB01 > SHYB01 > DAOUKH01. The sequence goes on from OZ253453.1 coordinate 3,063,103, forward strand.
CGCGCCCAGCATTCCCACGCCAACGAACATGATCCGGCGCGCCCCCAGGCGGTCTACGAGGAAGCCTTGGACCGGGCCGAGGAGGGCCGTCTCGAGCCGCGCTAGCGAGAAGGCGCCGGAGAGGGCCGTCTTGGAAACGCCGAACGTCTCTTGGACGGGGAGGAAGAAGACTCCCAGCCCAAGCATCCCGAAGGCGGAGCTCAACCCGTGGGCGATGGCTCCCGCGCCCAGGATTACCCAGCCGTAGAAGAACCTGCGCGGTTGGGGCGCGCCGCGTGGCGCTTCTCTCGGTCCGCTTGCGGTGTCCGCGCTCATAGCCGCGCCAACCCTAGCACCAGATGCGGCCCAGGCCCAAGTCAGACGCCGGCTAAGGAGACGCCCGACGCCGCGGTACGACGGCCTAGATGGGTCTGAGACTGAGCGGCCCGATTCCTCTTTCGCAGAGGGCGCGCTGGTTGGAGGCGACGACCGGAATCGAACCGGTGTATAGAGGTTTTGCAGACCTCCGCCTTACCACTTGGCTACGTCGCCGTAAGGAAGTAAGCATAGCAAAAGCTGCTTGCATTACTCAATCGCTGCCCCCGCCTGCTACACTGCGCTCCCGTACGCGCGGGAGTTCACGGCGGGAGTGCAGCGATGTACAGCCTCAAACGAGTCGTCGGGGCCCTTCTCTTCGGCTATGCCATCGTCTACACGGCGCAAGTCCTCTTTAGCCGTTTCTACGTGGACGCGCTCGATCCGCAGGAAGTTTGGGACGTACTCAACTACTTCACCGGCGCCGGTATCCTTATCGCCATCGCCGTCGCCTGTGCCCACAAGCGCATGACCGCCACCGACGCCGACCCCGTCCGCCGCCTCACCGCCAAGGTCGGCTGCTACGCCTCTCTCGCCCTCGCCATCATCTTCTTCCCCCTCTGGTTCTCCCTCATCATGGGCGACACCCAGTCCGATGCCCAAAACGTCGGCTGGATCCTGGTCTCCTTCCTCAACCCCTTCGTCCTCGCCAGCGCCGGCGCCTGCCTCTGGAAAACGTCCCAGCCTTGATTTGTCCGGCCCGTTGGCGCATCCTAATGAATGGACAGCAGTGATTCTTGGAGAGACACAATGCAGGCAACCACGACACAGGGCCCGACGATCACCATTACGGAGAAGGCGGCCACGCAGGTGGCGAAGCTCGCCGGGGCCGATGGCAAGCCCGGCGCCGCGCTCCGTGTCGCCGTCCAAGGCGGCGGCTGCAGCGGCCTCACCTACAAGCTGACCTACGACTACGACGAGCGAGACGGCGACAAGTCCTACGACCAGTACGGGGTCAGGCTGCTCATCGATAAGAAGAGCGTGATCTACCTCATCGGCACCGAGCTCGACTTCTCCGACGGGCTCAACGGCAAGGGCTTTACCTTCTCCAACCCCAATGCCGCCAAGACCTGCGGCTGCGGGACGTCGTTCTCCACCTAGCCGCGGTATGCGGGGTGAGGGCATGACCGCCGCATCCGGCTACGAGGCGGCCAAGCGCGCCGCCGCCATCGCGGACGTATCCGAACGCGGGCTGCTGCGGATGGTGGGCGAAGACGCGCTCGACCTGCTGCATCGTCTGAGCACGCAAGACCTCCATGCACTGCAGCCGGGCGAGGGCGCGGCGACGGTGCTCACCACCAGCAAGGGACGCATCCTCGACGTCATCGTGGTCCAGCGGCGTTCGGATTCCTTGATGCTGCACGTCTCGCCGGGCAACCAGGGCCGCGTGCTCGACTGGCTGGACACGTACACCATCCTCGAGGACTCGGCGGCGAGCGACGAGACCGGCGAGCACGGTCAGCTCCTCGTCTTCGGGCCGGCGGCGGGTGAGGTCGCCAGCGCCGCCGCGTCGGACCCGGCCATCAGCGGCCTCGATCTCTACCACCACCGTGAGGCGCGGCTCGGCGGCGCCGAGGTCACCATCGCCAGGGCCGAGGCGCCCGCGGGCGGGGGGTTCCACGCCGCCATGCCGCTCGGCGAACTGGCATCGGCGCGGCAGGCGCTTATCGACGCCGGCGCCGTCCCCATCGACGGCGAGGCGTTCGAGCTGCTGCGCGTCGAGGCGGGGCTGCCCGCGTTCGGCTCGGAGTTGGACGAGCAGTGGAACCCGCACGAGGCGGGGCTCGAACGCCATGTCAGCTATACCAAAGGCTGCTACATCGGGCAGGAGGTCATCGCGCGCCTCGATGCCTACGACAAGGTGCAGCGGCGGCTGCGCGGCCTGCGGGCGCTCGACGGCGGTCCGCTCTCCGCAGGGAGCAAGCTGCTCGCCGGCGACGGCAAGGAGGCCGGACGGGTCACCTCCGCTGTCGTCTCCCCCGACTTCGGCCCCATCGCGCTGGGATACGTGCGTCGCGCCTACGCCGAGCCCGGCGCGCGCCTCGCCGCCGCCGAGGGGGCCGAGGTGGAAGTCGCCGCGCTTCCCTTCGCCTGACGCCACGCCGCGCTTTCCGTTGCGTTCAGGAAAGCCGCGCTGCTACCATTGAGCCCCGCGCCTGATTCCTTCACGGCGCGCAACCCACGGGAGGCTTTTCCATGACGACGAAAGTGATGACGGACGAAGAGAAACAGGTCGTGACGATGGTGCGCGACTTTGTGAAGCGGGACATCGAGCCCGTGGCCTCCGAGATGGATCACGCCGACGCCTACCCGTTTGAGATCGTGGAAAAGATGAAGGAACTCGGGCTCTTCGGCTGCACGATTGGCGAGGAGTACGGAGGGATGGGGCTGAACTCTTTCACCTACGCCAAGGTGATCGAGGAGATCACCGCCGGTTGGATGAGCGTGGCGGGCATTATTAACTCGCACCTGATCATGGCCCACATCGTCGAGCTGTTCGGCGAGGAAGACCAGAAGCGCCACCTCCTGCCCAAGATGGCCACCGCCGAGTTCCGCGGCGGCATCGCCCTCACCGAGCCCAACTGCGGCTCCGACGTGGCCGCGATCCAGACCTCGGCGGTGCGCGACGGCGACGACTACGTGATCAACGGCACGAAGATGCTGATCACGAACGGGGAGCACGGCGACACCTTTGCCGTCCTGGCCAAGACGGACAAGGAGGTCCAGCCCCCCTACAAGGGCATCAGCTGCTTCATCATGCAGAAGGGCGGCTCCGGCTTCACCCATGGGCGGCATCTGGAGAAACTCGGCTACCGGGGGATCGACACCACCGAACTCATTTTCGACGACTTCCACGTTCCGGCGGGCAACCTGATCGGCAGGCAGGAGGGCCAGGGCTTCAAGCAGATGATGACCGGCCTCGAACTGGGCCGGATCAACGTGGCCGCCCGCGGCGTGGGCGTCGCGCGCGCCGCCTTCGAGAAGGCGATGGCCTACGCCCAGCAGCGCCACACCTTCGGCGTCCCCATCGTGCAGCATCAGGCGATCCAGATCAAGCTCGCCGACATGTACACCAAGATCGAAGCCTCGCGACTCCTTGTCGAGCAGGCCGCCGCCAAGAAGGACGCCGGCGAGCGCTGCGACTTGGAAGCGGGCGCGGCCAAGCTCTTCGCCAGCGAGACGGCGATGGAAGTCTCGCTGGAGGCGCTCCGCGTCCACGGTGGCGTCGGCTACATCAAGGAGGGCGGCGTCGAGCGATACTTCCGTGACGCCCCCCTGATGATCATCGGCGAGGGCACCAACGAGATCCAGCGCACCGTCATGGCGCGTCAGCTTGTCCAGCGTTACAAGCACCTGGCCTAACGCCTAATGTCTAGCAATTCCGTAGTCGCGCCGCCCGTCAAGTTCGCCACGGTGTGCTACGCCGAGGACTTCGGCGAGTTCGTGGAGTGGGTGCGCGCCGCCGACGGCTTCGGCTTCGACGCCATCGGCTACGGCGACTCGCAGAACCTGTGGGGCGACCTGTTCGTCGCGCTCACCTTGGCGGCGGAGCACACGAGCCGCGCCCGCATCGGCCCCATGGTGACGAATCCGATGACTCGCCATCCCGCCGTCGCTGCCGGGGGGATGGCCAGCGTGCAGCAGATCTCGGGCGGCCGCGCCTTCTTCGGCTTGGGCACGGGCGACAGCGCCCTGCGCAACATCGGACGCGCGCCGCCACCGTCGCCGAGCTCGCCGCCTACGGCGAAACGTTCAGGACGCTCTGCGCCGGCGGGGAGGCCGAATGGAACGGCCGACCGATCAGCATGAAGTGGTCCACGGATCCCGTGCCGCTCTGGCTCTCCGCCGAAGGACCGCGCATGCTCGACCTCGCCGGCCGTATCGCCGACGGCGTGATCATCGGCAACGGGGTGACCCCGGAGGTGATCGCGGACAGCATTGCGCGGGTACGGGCGGGCGCCGAGGCGGCGGGGCGTGACCCCGCCGATGTCGAGATGTGGTGGATGGTGAAGCCCTACTTCGCCTCGTCGGAGGAGACTGCGTGGCGCGGTCTGGGATGGACACTCGCCGGCGGCAACAAGACGTTCCGCAATGGGCTCAACGGCAAGTTCGTCCCCGACGACCTGCGGGAGCGTGTCCTCGGCCTGGTGCGGGAATACGATTCCAGCGAGCACGCCAAGAGGGGGACGCATAACGGCGCACTTGTCGAGAAGTACGACCTCTACGAGTTTCTAGGGCGGCGCTTCAGCGTGTGTGGCCCGCCTGAGTTCATGGTCGAGCGCTTCCGCGAGATTGCCGCCGCCGGCGCGACCAACCTCATCGTCACCCAACTCGTCCCGGATAGGATGGCGTTCATGCGCCGACTGTCCGAGGAGGTCTTCCCCGCGCTTCGTTAGCGATTCGTGGGGCGGTCCATGAGCTCGAAGCGGTTGCCCTCGGGGTCCACGCCGTAGCAGTTCGTCGCCGAGTCCCCGCCCCAGCCGTAGGGCGGCGACTTGAACCGTACGCCCTGGGCCACCATCGCCTCATAGGTGGCGTGGATGTCGTCGCAGACGAACCCCATGTGGTGCGAGCCGATGTTGGTGGGGCGCATGTCGAGCTTGGCGCCCTTCCTGTTTACGTACTCGACCATTTCGAGGACGAAGCCGCCGAGTGCGAGGTGCGCGATCTTCATGTGCAGCCCCTCGAAGCCGGAACCTTTGGCCCGCTCGTCGTCGTTCTTGTTTTCGATCAGTTTCAACACTTTCATGTTGAAGTGGTCGCGGTAGAAAGCGAGCATCACGTCCATGTCGCCGACGGTCATGCTGGTGTGGTCGTGGGCCTGGATCATCGTATGCCTCCCCGCTGCGCTCCGCGTGCCTCCTTTATACGCTACGAGGCAAGCGCGGCGAGGTTGAGTCCGGGGCGATTTGACACCCGGGGCGGCGCTGCATACCGTAGCCGCGTCCGGCGCTTGGGGGCGCGGGACGGCCTTGTAGTAGTAAGGAGGGGAGACCCATGGCTAGGGAGTATCACGTCGTCAACGCGGACGGGCATGTGATCGAGGCGCCCGATTTGTGGGAGCGCTTCTTGCCCAAGAAATACCACGACCGCGCGCCGAAGCTGGTGAAGGACCCGCTGGGGGGCGACGGCTGGCAGTACGAGCCGGGGACACCTCCGGCGGGCATCGGCAACGTCACGATGTGGGCCGGCAAGAGCTACGACGATAACGGCTGGCACGGCGTCAAGTACGATCAGATCAACCCCGGCTGTTTCACCGGCAAGGACCGCCTCGACGAGCAAGACGTCGATGGCGTCGACGCCGAGGTGCTCTTCCCGCCGCAGCGCACCGTGCGCTACTTCATGCTCAACGAGGACGACGGCTTTCACCAAGCGGGGGTCGAGGCGTACAACGCCTGGCTCTACGACGATTTCTGCGCCGCCGACCACGGCCGGCTGATCGGTATCGCGCAGATGCCGAACCTTGGCGTCGAGACCAACATCGCGGCGCTGAAACAGGCCAAGGCGCACGGCTTCAAGGGCGTGATCTGCTCGACGTGGCCTTCGGGCAACGACCATGTCTCAGCTGCCGACGATCCTTTCTGGGAGGCCGCCGAGGCCGAGAACATGATCCTCCACCTGCACGCGGGGATTCACACCGGCGCGCGGGCCAAGGGCTCGGCGAAGGCGACGGCGGTCTCGGCGGCTAGGCCCGCCGGCCTGGCCCAAATGGGCGGCGGTATCGCGCAGATATCCCAGCCCATGGCGGACCTGATTCTTTCCGAAACGTTCGACCGCTTCCCCGGACTCAGGATGGCGGGCGTCGAGGTCGGCGCGGGATGGGTGCCCTCCTTCCTGGAGCACATGGACGATCACTACTTCCGCAACCGCAAGTGGACCAAGACGAGCCTGAAGCTGCTGCCCAGCGAGTACTTCCACCGCAACTGGATGGTGACCTTTATCCGCGAGCACTTCGCCGTCCGCAACCGGCACGCCATCGGCATCAAGAACATGATGTGGTCGACCGACTACCCGCACCATCGCTGCGATTGGCCGAACGACCGGCAGGTCATGGAAGAGATGTTCGTGAACGTACCCGCCGACGAGAAGAAGGCGATCACCTGCGATAACGCCGTCGCCTTCTACGCCCTCGCGTAGCCCGACCAAGGCCCCCGGCGAGTGCCGGGGGCTTTTTGCGCCTGGGCCGTTTACCACTAACCGGGTAGGGAGGAACCAGCTATGCCCTACGAGACGATCCTGACGGAGACGCGCGACCGCGTACGACGCGTGACGCTCAACCGGCCCGAGGCGCGCAACGCCTTGAGCGAACGCCTAAAGGCAGAGCTGTTCGCCGCCATCGATGAGGCCGAGGCGGACGAGGGCGTTGGCGCCATCGTCATCGACGGCGCCGGGCCGTCGTTCTGCGCGGGCCATGACTTCGGCGACCTCGCCGACGCGCAGCGCGGCGTCGACCCCGACGCCACGACTCCACTCGATCTGTTGAACTCCTTGCAGAAGGTCCCCGATCCCTGGGCCAAACTGTGGAACGTCTCGAAGCCGACCATCGCGCAGGTGCACGGGTACTGCCTGGGCGGTGGCATGGAGCTCGCCTTCAGTTGCGACGTGGTCTTCGCCGCCGATGACGCGAAGATCGGGTATCCGCCGGTCCGGGCGCAAGGCTCGATTCAAACGTACATGTGGAACTACCTGGTGGGGCCGCAGTGGGCGAAGATCATCATGCTCACCGGAGATCAGATCGATGGCGCGACGGCGGAACGGATCGGGCTGGTGGCCAAAGCCGTGGCCGCGAACGATCTGGCGGCGGAGACGCACGAGCTCGCGCGGCGCATGGCCCTGGTGCCCCACGAGCTGCAGGCGGTGAACAAGGCGCTGTGTAACAAGGCGCTTGAGCTGATGGGCCGCGAGCAGATGCAGGCATTCGCCCGTCAGGCCGACCGCTTCGCCTACTCTGGGCGAGCTGCCGCGGAATGGAAACGGCGCTTGCTCGAAGACGGGCCGCGCGAGGCGGTGAGGTGGCGGGACGAGAAGTTCCGGTAGCACCACCGCTTTCTTTACTCGCCGTCAACGGGAGTAGCGCCCGGACCGAAGTTGACGGCACTACCCGATATGGCTAGGGTAGGTTTGCGCCCATGGCGGAACAGGCTCGCGAGGGGAGGGCTGGCGAGCCTCTTGGTCTAGAAATCTGCCTTGGTGCCGGTGGATCCCGCGCTCTTCGTCTCGCGCGGCATGTCGGAGTACGGACAGTAGAGCGTTATGAGTACCGCACAGTCGGTGGAGCCGAAAGTCAGCGTTCGGGGTGTATGGAAGCTCTTCGGCGACAACCCCCCTACGGAGCTAACCCCTGAGCTAGCGGAGAAGTCCCGGGACGAGCTCAAGGAAGAGACTGGCCTCGTGCTCGGTCTCAAGGATATTAGCTTCGACGTCCTGCCCGGCGAGACCTTCGTGGTTATGGGGCTCTCGGGCAGCGGTAAGTCCACGCTCGCCCGCTCCCTGATCCGCTTGATCGAGCCGACGTTCGGCCAGATCCTGTTTGACGGCGAGGACATTCTCCAGTACGACGACGAGACACTCATCCAGTTCCGCCGTGAGAAGATCGCGATGGTCTTCCAGCACTTCGGCCTCCTCCCCCACCGGACAGTGGAGGAGAACGCCGCCTGGGCACTCGAAGTACAGGGCGTTCCCAAGGCCGAACGCCTCGAGCGCGCCCGCGAGACGCTCGAACTCGTCGGGCTGGGTGGCTGGGAGCATTACCGGACCTCGGCGCTTAGCGGCGGCATGCGGCAGCGGGTGGGCATCGCGCGTGCTCTGGTCGACGATCCCAGCGTGCTTGTGATGGACGAGCCGTTCAGCGCGCTCGACCCACTCATCCGGCGAGAGATGCAGAACGAGCTGGGCAGCATTCAGGAGCGACTCCAGAAGACGATTATCTTCATCACGCACGATCTGAACGAAGCGATGAAGCTCGGCGACCGCATCGCTATCCTGCGCGATGGCGTGATCGTCCAGATGGGCGTCGGCGAGGACATTCTGGCGAACCCGGCCGACGAGTACATCGAGGATTTCGTGCGGGACGTGCGCAAGTCAACGGTCATTACGATTCGATCCCTCATGGAGCGGCCGCCCGCGCATCTCTGGACCACGATGTCGCCCCAAGAGGCGATGAGCGCCATCGGCCAACATGGCGAGGTGGCCGGCTTCGTTACCGACGGGCGGGGGCGTTACGCCGGCTGCGTTAGTTTCGCGAGGCTTGCCGCGGCGAGCCAGCGCGGCGACAAGACGGTGCGCTCCGCGTTCTGCGATGACGTCGCGCCGATCACGGACGATCTCTCGGTCTCGGCGGCCCTTCCCGCAGTCCGGAATCTCTTGACCGGCGCCCTTCCCGTGATCGACGTGGACGGGCGTTTGGTCGGACAGGTGACTCGGTCCGCGGTGGTGGACCTCATAGGACAGGACGAGGACGAGGCGGACACGGACGCGGCGGGCGCGGTCTAGGAGGTGATCAGTGGCAGTGACGTCCCCAACTGAGGAGAAGGACGGCGGCCTGTTCGCCAGGCTCCGGCAGGACGACGGCGGCTACGGCGCGCGCCTAGCCTTTGGCGGGCTAGGCGCGGTGATCATTGCTTCCTTCGTGCTCAACGCGATCTGGGGGGCCCAAATGGCGTTTCCCTTCGACGTTGGGCACCAGATTGGGGGCGAGATCGACGACGCGATCCGTTGGGTCACCCGCGAGGGGGCCTTCATCCTGGACCCGATCGCCGACGCGGTTCTTTGGTTCCTGGTCAAAATCGAGGAATTCTTCCTCTGGATGCCCTGGCCGGTCCTGATTTTGGCGGTCACCGCGATCGCGTACAAAGTGGCCGACCGGGCGGTCGCGATCTTCGCGCTGGCCACGCTCTTCCTGATGGGCGTCGTGGGGCTGTGGGAGAGCACCATGGAGACGCTGGCGCTCATTGTGCTGGCGGTGATTCTCTCGATCGTCATCGCGGTGCCGGTGGGCGTCACTGCCGCCCGGAACGACCGGCTGGACGCGATCATTCGACCGGTGCTCGACGCGATGCAGACGATGCCGAGCTTCGTCTATCTGGTGCCCGCGGTAATGCTGTTCGGCATCGGGAACGTACCGGGCATCTTCGCGACCATCATCTACGCGGTGGCGCCCGCGATCCGCTTGACCAACCTGGGGATTCGAACGGTGTCCGGCGACGTGGTGGAGGCGGCGCGCTCCTTCGGCACGACGCCGCGTCAATTGCTGTGGAAGGTCCAGATACCGATGGCCGTTCCGACGATCATGGCGGGCATTAACCAGACGACGATGATGGCGCTGGCCATGGTCGTCATCGCCGCGCTGGTCGGTGCGGGCGGCCTGGGGGAGGACGTGCTCCGTGCACTGAACCGCTTCCAGCCGGGAACGGCCCTCCTCGGCGGCGCCGGCATCGTGGTGCTGGCGATCATCATCGACCGGATTACTCAAGCGGCGGCAAGGGAGCGGCAGGACGCACTGATGGGAGAACACGGCTAGGCCCGTCCGGGACCAAGCAACGAGGCGATAGTGCATGGGCCATCGCATGCAGAAGATAAAGCGGTGGCAATCACAACAGGAGGAAGGTGGACCTATTGAGTAAGAGACGAATGAGAATCGGAGGAATGCTGCTGGGGCTTGCCGCGGCGCTTGTCATGGTTGTGGCAGCGTGCGGCAGCGAGGAAGAGAAGCCGACGCTGATCTTCTCGGACCTGAGCTGGGACAGCGCACAGATCCAGAACGCGATCGTGCGGCAGATCGCCGAGTACGGCTATGGCTACACGACCGAAGCCGTCTACGGCGACACGATTCCGTTGTTCGAGGCCATCAACAGAGGTGACACGAACATCACCATGGAGATCTGGCTCCCCAACCAGGCGGAAGCCTGGGCGGCGGCGCTTGCCGAGGGCAACATCCAAAACCTGGGTAAGAGCCTGGCCGATAACTGGCAGAGCAACTTCATCATCCCGCAGTACACGAAAGACGCGAATCCGGGCTTGGTAAGCGTCGAAGACCTGAAGAAACCCGAGTACATGGAGCTCTTCGTCACGCCGGACAGCAACGGCAAGGCGCGGGCGCTGGGCTGCATCTCGGGGTGGTCGTGCGCGGACGTGAACGAGCAGAAGATCGAGGCCTACGGGTTGAGCGATTCCGTCCAGACCCAGGACCCGGGCTCCAACGCGGCGCTCGACGCGGAGATTATCGGGTCGTACGAGAAGGGCGACGATATCCTCTTCTACTACTGGGGGCCGACGTCGTTGAGCAACCGGTTGGAAACAGAGTTCGACGGCTTCTACGTCCTCGAAGAGCCGGCATACAGCGAGGCGTGCTGGGGCGCTAGCAAGGGTTGCGCCTATGCGACCAGCGAGATTCTCATCGCGATGCGGAGCGATATCGCTGAGCAAGCTCCTGACATCGTCGCGCTACTGGAGAAGTGGGAATTCAGCGCGGCATCCTTCATCCAAGCGGCCAACTACCTCGGTGAGAGCGATGCCGAATACGCCGACGTCGCCGCATGGTGGCTCCAGAACAATGACGTGTGGAAGGCTTGGGTCGAGGACGACGTCGCCGAGAAGGTGCTTGAAGGGATCCAGGACGCTTAACTTCGTAGACGATACACGGCCTTAGTGAGAGGGCGTCCATTCGGACGCCCTCTCTTTTTTCCTCGCACGCCCTCGCCCAACGGCGCCGGGAGGGGTCGTTGACGGGGGAATCGGTGGGCTGCCCGTTCGCGTATCATGGAAGGGCCGGACCTGCGAGGCCGCCGGCCCAGCTCTATGACTGAAGTCGTCCACGAAGCCGGTCTGGTCCGAGATTTCGCCATCATCATGGTGGTGGCGGCAACTGCGCTCGTCCTCTTTCGGCGGCTCGGCCTTCCCCCGATCTTGGGGTATCTGCTGGCGGGCGTACTCATCGGCCCCTACACCTTCGCCTGGCCCTCCATCGGCGATATCGACACGATCCGCCTGCTCGCCGACCTCGGGCTGGTCCTGATTCTCTTCTCGCTGGGCCTGGAGTTCGGATGGGAGCGAATCCGGCGGCTGGGCATCATCATCCTCTTCATCGGCGCGTTTGAGATCGGCGTGATGATCTCCTTGGGCTACGGCTTGGGGCTGCTCTTTGGGTGGAATGGGACGGAGGCCATCTTCCTTGGGGCGACGATGGCGATTAGCTCCTCGGCCATCCTGATCAAGGTGCTCGAGGGCGCGGGCCAGCTTCACGGGAGGAGAGGGCGTCTCATCGTCGGCCTGCTCATAGTCGAAGACTTCGCGGCAGTGTTGCTGCTGGCGGTTCTCTCGGGGGTTGCCACGACTGGGGCAGGCACGATCAGCGACGTTGGGTTGCTGGTCGGCAAGCTCGCTCTCTTCTCGATCGCTGCCCTGGTGTTCGGGGCGATCATCGCGCCGCGACTCATCGACCTCGTGGCGGACTTCGGGTCCCGCGAAATACTGCTCATCGCGAGTCTGGGCATGATGTTCGGTCTGGCGCTGCTTGGCGTGGAACTCGGCGTTTCGGCAGCGGCGGGGGCCTTCCTCATCGGCACGGTGCTCGGGGACACCAGACACGCGAACCGAATCGGCGTCGCTATCAACCCGATCCGCGACATGTTCGCCGCCATCTTCTTCGTCTCAATCGGCATGCTGGTCGACATGCGGGACGTGGCCGACTACATAGGACCCGCTGCCGCAGTGGCCGCAGTGTTCATCGTCGGCAAAGTCGTCGCGAACTCGGCTGGGGGGCTGTTCGCGGGCTATCGGGGCCGCGAGGCTCTCGCGGTGGGGACGGGTACCCCGCAGATCGGCGAGTTCTCCCTCGCTATCGCTAACGTTGGTGTGGCCCAAGGCGTCGTGGGGGCGGCGCTCTTTCCCGTCGTGACTATAGCGACGGCGTTCACGGCGGTCGCCTATCCATTCATCTTTAAGTCCTCGGAGAAGACGGCGGATGTCCTCAGGCGCTACGCTCCGGCATGGGTCAGGGCGTTGGTGAACAGTGTCCAGGTCTTCGGAGAGGGAGTGCGGCCGCGCCGCACGGCGGGCGTCCCTAGGGAAGAGGTGCGAGGGCCGTTGCGCAATCTTGGGCTGAACGTGGCGATCATCATCGTCCTCGTCACCGTCGGTGCCTTTGTCCTGCACTCGATCGAGGGCGCCGTGGAAACGAGCTTCTTTGGCGAGAGGATCGGCAGAGGCATGGTGGGCCTGATCGCCGGCGCGGCCGTCATGGTGTTCTCGGTGCCCTCGGTCCTCGCCATCTGGCGTTCCCTGCAATCGCTCAGCGTGGCCGTGGCGACCCGCGTACTGCCGCCTGGTTCGGGGCCGACGGACCGGATGCTCGCCGCCGCCGGTAGCGGGGTCTCCGTGTTGGTCATCGTCTTCCTGGCGCTGTGGATGCTGCCCTTCTTCTTCGAGCTCTTCAAGCTTGGCGGCCTCGCCATCGTCATACCGATCTTCGTGATCGCGGCCGCGGCGGGCATGACCACGGGCCTGGCGTTCAAAGCGCACCGGCTGCTCGAAGCGTCGTTCGGCAGGACCTTTTTCGGAGAGGGCGTCGAGCCTGCCGAGGCCGCCCCGCACGAGGCCGCGGTTGACACCGAGGAGCGCCCTAGTCCGTAACGGTTACGCGGCGTCGAGGTTGAGCTCGATGGCGATGGGGCAGTGGTCCGATCCCATCACCGACGCGTCGATGCTCGCGGAGACGAGGGCGGGAACCAGGCCCGGAGTCACCCAGAAGTAATCGATGCGCCAGCCCACGTTGCGCTCGCGGGCGCGGGACTTCATGTCCCAGAAGGTGTACCGTTCGGGGTCGCCGCAGAACCGCCGGAACGTATCGACATAACCCAGCCCCTCCAGCTTGTCGAGCCAAACGCGTTCTTCAGGGAGGAAGCCGGAGACCGTCGCATTCTCCTTGGGCCGGGCGAGGTCGATCTCGTGGTGGGCCGTGTTGTAGTCGCCGCAGACCACGAGCTCGCGCCCCTGCGCGCGCAGCGCCTCGGCCCGTTCCAGAAAGGCGTCGTAGAAGTCGAGCTTGTAGGCCAGGCGCTCCGGCCCCATCCCGCCGTTGGGGTAGTAGACGTTGAAGAGGACGAAGGCGCCGAAGTCGGCCTCGATGAGCCGTCCCTCGGCGTCGAATCGGGGGACGCCCAGCCCGCGTGTCCAGGCCCGTGGCTCCACGCGGGAGTAGACCGCCACGCCGCTGTACCCCTTGCGCTCCGCCGAGCTCCAGCAGGAATGAAACCCCGCCGGCTGGACGATTTCGGGGCCGAGCTGCGAGGGGTGCGCCTTCGTCTCCTGCAGGCAAATCACGTCGGCCCGTTCGGCGCCGAGCCACTCGGCGAAGCCCTTGCGGTAGGCGGCCCGGACGCCGTTGACGTTCCAGCTTACGAGCCGCACGCGCTAGGCCCCGTCCGTCACGTGGAGCGCGCGGCGCAGGAAGCCGAGCGCCGCGTTGTTGTACCCCGCGGGGTTCTCCTCGTGGCAGAAGTGGCCCGCCTGCTCGACCGGGACGATGACGGCGTCGGGGAGCAACGAGGCGAGGCGCTCGGCGTCGGCGCGGGAGCAGAACCGGTCCTTGCCTCCGTGGACGATCAGCGCCGGTGCTTGGACGCGCGGCAACTCCGACTCCAACGCGCCGAGCCGCGCCACCAGCGATTCGTGCAGTTGGGCGAGGGCGGTGACCGCGGTACCCGTGCCGAGCGAGCGGGCGAAGGTGCCGACCATGGAGGAGTCGACGTGCTTGGGCTCCCCGTAGCCTTCCTGGAACAGCCGCTTCATCGTGCCCTTGGCACCGCGCTTGAACGCCTCGCGGGCGACGAATCCGGAGGGCGGCGACAGGTTGAGCGGCGTCGCCGTCGAGGCTACCGGCGCGCCGGAGATCACTAGGGCGCGTGTCTTAGTGGGGTGAGTGAGCGCGAACTGGAGCGCGATCGAGGCGCTGGCGCCGTTGCCCGCCAGCGCCGCCCCGTCTAGCCCCAGCGTCTCCAAGAAATCAAGGACGTGCCCCGCCAGCCCCTCCAAAGAGCTCTCGAAGCCGTTGGCGCACGCGCTGCGCCCCCAGCCGGGGAGATCGAGGGCGAGCACCCGAAGGTTCAGCGCCAGCACGTCGAGGTTGTACCGCCACACACGTGAGTCGCCGGGCACGCCGTGTAGCAAAATGAGGGGCTCGCCTACCCCCTCCTCGAAGTAGTGGGCCTCACCGCCGTTCAGTTGGATGGTCTTGCTTTCAGTCACAATGTCCCTGCCGCCGGAGTTGACGTGTCAGTATTGACGATTGCGCGGCTGTTCGCTAGGAGGGGCGGGGCTTCTTCGAGGCCGTCGATCACCCCGCCGCTGGACGCCTGGAGTATTCTGGTGCGCAGGCCAGGCTTGGGCGCGGCGCCTGAGGGGCGGGTCCCTCTGATCGGCAAGCACAACCTCGATATCCTGTGCGGCCGGTTGGGCTTCTCCATCAAGGAAGCCGGGCGATTGGCCCGCGAGAGCGTAACTAATGCCAGTCGTGCTATACCGGGGCCGGTAAAATTGAGGGCCTATGAGCAAGAAGTCCAAGAAGACAGTGAAGAAAAAGGGCAAGAAGGGCAAGAAGGCCTCGGGCAGCGCCGCGAAGGAGGCCAAGCTCGATAAGCTGGCCGACCTAATCCAGCGCCGGGCGTGGCGCTGACATAGGCTGACGTAGTGATGATGACCACCGGCCACGCCAGCCATTGGCCTGAAGGAGAGCGCAGCGTATGACCCCGATGGCGCTCGACGGACTGAAGGTCGTTGAGTTCGGCGACTTCGTTTCCGCGCCGTTCTGCGGGAAGCTGCTCGCCGACCTTGGCGCCGACGTGATCAAGGTCGAGCGGCCCAAGGTGGGCGACGAGTCGCGCCGCTACGGCCCCTTCCCCGACGACCTCCCCCACGTCGACCGCAGCGGCCTGTTCATCTACATGAACGCCAACAAGCGGAGCGTGACACTCGACCCCTCGACCGCCACGGGGCAAGACATATTCAACGCGCTCGTGGCCGACGCGGACATCTTGATCGAGAACCAGCAGCCCGGCGTCATGAAGTCGCTGGGCCTCACCTACGAGAAGCTGAGCGAGATCAACCCCGGCCTGGTCATGACGTCGATCTCCGTCTTCGGCGAGACGGGGCCGTATAGCAAGTACAAGGGCTACGATCTGACGGCGTGGAATGCCTCGGGCGTGGCGCACCGCTACATGGGCGAGCCGGACCGCGCTCCGCTGCGCGCCGCGTGGTATCACGCCGACCACTGGGGCGCGCTCTGCGCCGCCGTGGCCACGATGATCGCCGTCCTCGCCCGCGACATGATCGGCGAGGGGCAGCACGTCGATCTCTCCCAGGCCGACGTTCTCGCCTGCCACATCATGGGCTACCAGCTCATCTCGGTCTATCACATGACGGGGGAGTGGGGCGTGCGTGCCGGTGAGTCGCGGATGACCAGCTTCCCCACGGGGATCCATCCCTGCGCCGACGGGCATATGGCGCTCATGCTGCTTGAGAAGAGCCAGTGGCAGGGCTTCGTCAAGGCGATGGGGAGTCCGGAATGGGCCGCAAACCCTATGTTCGACATCCCGATGTGGAACCTGCGCGAGTATTCCCAAGAGATCCGTCTGTTGGCGGAGCCCTGGTTCGAGGAACGTACCAAGAAGGAGCTGTTCGAGGTGCTGCAGGCGAACAAGGTGCCCTCCGGCCCGGTGAACAACGCCGAGGACGTGGCCAACGACCCGCACCTCAACGCCCGCGGTTTCTTCGCCGAGTACGACCAGCCAGAGGTCGGCCCCGTCAAGGTCCCGGGGCGGCCCTTCGTGATGAGCAAGACGCCGTGGGCTCTGCGCCGCCCCGCGCCTACGCTCGGCGAGCACAACGTCGAGATTCTCGGCGGGCGCTACGGCTTCAGCGGCGTAGACCTCACCGACCTGCGGCGAACAGGGATCATCTAGCGGGACCGCCGCCAACGGAGCCGATCGCATGTCCGTCCTACCGCTCAGCAACCTCCGCGTCGCCAACTTCGGCTGGGTATGGGTGGCCCCGCTCATGGGCCACATCCTCGCCGACATGGGCGCCGAGGTGTTCAAGGTCGAGACACGCAACCGCCCCGACGTGATCCGTATCCTGCCCCCGTACATGGACGAGGAGCTTGCAAAGGAGAGGGGGCAGCAGCCCCTGGAGAGCCTTTACGCGGCGAACACTTTCCGCAACTATCGCGGCATCACCCTGGACATCTCGACCGGCGAGGGTCAGCGGCTCGCCAAGGAGCTCATCAAGAGCTGCGACGTGGTGATCGAGAACTTCTCGCCCAAGGTGATGGGCAAGTTCGGGATGAGCTACGAGGAACTGCGCGCGCTGCGCCCCGACCTCATCATGATCTCCGCCTCGGCGGCGGGTAAGGACGGTCCCCGCTCCGATCTCGTGTCCTACGGCGGCGTCGTCTCCGCCATGGCCGGCATCGACTTTAACCAGGGCTACCCCGAGCTAGGCCGGCCCCAGGCGGCC
Source organism: Dehalococcoidia bacterium (assembly GCA_965261455.1). Classification (GTDB taxonomy): domain Bacteria; phylum Chloroflexota; class Dehalococcoidia; order SHYB01; family SHYB01; genus DAOUKH01. The sequence continues at coordinate 3,079,966 of OZ253453.1, forward strand.
AACACCACCATCATGGACCCGCTGCAGGGCATCTACTGCGCCTTCGCGGTCCTCGCCGCCATCCGCCACCGCGCCCGCACCGGCGAGGGCCAGCACATCGACTTCGCCCAGTGGGAGGCGGCGGCCACGATTGTCGGCGGGCCGATGATGGAGTGGGTCTTCAACAAGCGCCATTCCCCGCCCTTGGGCAACCGCGACGAGATGATGGCTCCCCACGGCGTCTATCCAAGCAAGGGCGCCGACAAGTGGGTGACCATCGCCGTCAAGACGGAGGACGAGTGGCGCGCTCTCTGCGCCGCGATAGAGCGCCCCGAGCTCGCTGATGACGACCGGTTCGCCGATCAGTACTTGCGGCAAAACAACCACGACGCCCTCGACGAGATCATCGCGGCGTGGACCAAGAGCAAGACGCACTTCCAAGTCACGCGGACGCTGCAGAAGGCCGGGGTCGCCGCCTTCCCCTCGCTCAACCAAAAAGAGGTCTTCGACGACCGGCACTACAAGGCCCGCGAGGACTGGGTCGACGTCGACCACCCCCTCGGCAAGCAGAAGATCTACGGGATGCCTTGGAAGCTGAGCAAGACGCCGGGACAGATACGCCTGCCGGGAACGATGGTCGGCCAGTACAACGACTTCGCCTTTCGCGAAGTGCTCGGGATGCCCAAGGAAGAGATCGACCGCCTCGACGCGGCGAACGTGTTCTACTAGCGCCGTCTAGGGGCTACGCCTTGCCGAAGAGCCGCGCGGCGTTCCCGCCGAGGATGTTCGCCTTGTCTTGATCGCTGATGTTGGCGTCAAGAATCTGCTGGAGGATGCGAGGCTTGCCGCCCCCGCCCCGCACCGGCTGGGAGGCATAGGCCGCCTCGCCGCTGTAGGTGAACTTTTCCGAGCCGTGCTCCTGCACGAAGCGCTCGATCATGTGGAAGCCCAACGGCCCCCCCGTGTCCCAGAGGACGTTCGGGGTGTGCGCCGCCAGGTGCAGCGTCTCCATGGAACGCTCGTACGACCAGAAGGAGTCAAACGCCAGGAACGTCAGCTCGGGGAACTCGAAGGCCAGTTTCTGGAGCCGCCACGAGGCCTCCATTTTCGACTCGGCGTTGCAGTGCAGGATGGGGACCAGGCCCAGCTCGGACATCCGCTTCAGATAAGGCCGCATCCAGGGATTGTCGAGGAAGACGCCTTGGAGCCGCGGGTGCCAGCTCAGCCCGTCGAGGCCGAGCTCGTGCTTGCAGCGGTCGATCTCCTCCAGGCTGCGCTCTCCGTGCAGCGGCTCGACCGTTCCCAGCGCCACCGGGAAATGCTCCGGGTCGCCGGCGCGGTATTCGGCCATGCCGTCGTTGACGCGCATCGTGTCCTTGATCCCGTCCGGCCTGAGGTAGGAGTGCGCCGGCTGAATGATCGCCCAGTCGGCGCCCGAATCGACGAGCCGGACGACGCGCTGCGCGCGCTCTTCCTCGACGCTCATCGTGAGGGCGTGTGAAGCGCCATCGGCGAGCGCGGCGCTAAGGTCTCCGATGTGCATGTGGCAATCGACGATGAGCATGAGCGCGTTCCTTACCCCTCCCGCGCGACGCGGGCCGCGGCTTGCGCCGGGCCTCCGGCGGCGGACCTGAAGCAGGCCGAAGTATAGCGCAGGCCGGGTTTTCCGGTTGGCGGCTGGCGCTGGTTGGGGTACCCTAGCGAGCACTGTGTACCGCGCTGTCCGCGCGCCCGCATCGAGAAGTCCACCATCGCCATGTCAACCAAGGAACAAACCTACGGCCTGGAACGCCAGGGGGTTCTCTACCCCGGCGCGGTCCACTACAACCTCTCCGTTCCCGCTCTGTACGAGCACGCCCTTCGCCGCGGCGAAGGGATTGTCGCGCAGGAAGGCCCCTTCGTCGTCAACACAGGCCAATACACCGGCCGGTCGCCCAACGACAAGTTCATCGTCGACGAGCCCTCCTCGACCGAGCTGGTGTGGTGGGGCGACGTCAACGTGGCGATGAGCGAGGAGACGTTCGGCGCGCTGCGGCGCCGCATCCTAGCCTACTTACAAGGGCGTGAGCTCTTCGTCCAAGACCTGTTCGTCGGGGCCGACGCGCGCTACCGCGTCGCCCTGCGCGTGATCACCGAGAACGCCTGGCACGCGATGTTCGCCCGCAGCCTCTTCATCACACCGTCCGAGGAGGAGCTGCGTTCCCACGAGCCCGCCCTCACCGTGGTGCACGCGCCGAACTTCCAGACGGAGCCGGAGATCGACGGTACGCGGTCCGACGCCTGTATCGCGCTCAACTTCGGCTCGCGCGAGGTCTTCATTGCCGGAACCAAGTACGCCGGCGAGATCAAGAAGTCGGTGTTCAGCTTCATGAACTACGTCCTTCCCGGCCGGGGCGTCCTTCCCATGCACTGCTCCGCCAACGTAGGCGAGGGCGGCGACGTGGCGATCTTCTTCGGGCTCTCCGGCACGGGCAAGACGACGCTCTCGACGACGCACGACCGTGCCCTGGTCGGCGACGACGAGCATGGGTGGAGCGACGAGGGCGTGTTCAACTTCGAGGGCGGCTGCTACGCCAAGGTGATCCGGCTCTCGGAGAAGGCCGAGCCAGAGATCTACGGCACCACGCGGCGCTTCGGCACCGTGCTCGAAAACGTCATCATCGACCCTGAGACCCGCCGCCTCGACCTCGACGACGACTCCCGCACCGAGAACACCCGCGGCGCCTATCCCATCACCTTCATGTCCAACGTCGCGCCCTCGGGCGAGGCGGGCTGCCCCGCCAACGTCATCATGCTTACGGCCGACGCCTTCGGCGTGCTGCCGCCGCTGTCCAAGCTCTCCGTCGATCAGGCGGTCTACTACTTCCTCTCCGGCTACACCGCGAAGGTGGCGGGGACAGAACGCGGCATCATCGAGCCGCAGGCCACGTTCAGCCCGTGCTTCGGGGCGCCCTTTATGGCCCAAGACCCGGTGGTCTACGCCGACATGCTGCGGGAGAAGATCATCAAGCACGGCGCGAGCGTCTGGCTGGTGAACACGGGGTGGACCGGCGGCCCGTATGGCGTGGGCAGCCGCCTCGACATCGACAATACGCGCGCCATGCTCCGCGCCATCCTCAACGGCGGGCTCGACAGCGTCGAATGCGTCGCTGATCCGATGTTCGGGCTCGAAACGCCCACGACTTGCCCCGACGTCCCCTCCGACGTGCTCAACCCCCGCTCGACCTGGGCCGACAAAGGGGCCTACGACGAGCAGGCCCGCCGCCTCGTCCGCATGTTTGCGGAGAACTTCGAGTCCTTCGCCCCCCGCGTCCCCGAATCCGTGCGCGCCGTCGGCCCTTCCGTCCAAGGCTAGGTTGTCCATGGACTTTTCTTGGACTGACGGGGACGAGACGTTTCGAGACGAACTCGAGGCTTTCCTGCAGGACGAGATCCCCGACTGGTGGCGGGGGATGTGGCATAGCGGGGAGCGGGGCTGGGACTATACCCGCGAGTTCTGCAAGAAGCTCGGCGCCAACGGCTGGCTCACCATGGCATGGCCCAAGGAGTACGGCGGCGCCGATGCTCCCATCTGGGCGCAGGTGATCTTCAAGGAGGCGATGGCGAAGTACGGTGAGCCGCGCGGTTCCCAGTACATGAACCTCAACTGGATCGGCCCCAGCATCATGCTGTTCGGCACGGAGGAGCAGAAGGCGCTTCACCTCGGCAAGATCAGCGCCGGCGACGTGGAGTGGTGCCAGGGGTTCAGCGAGCCCGACGCAGGATCCGACCTCGCCTCCCTCCAATGCCGCGCCGTGCGCGACGGCGACGACTACGTGATCAACGGCCAGAAGATCTGGACGAGCTACGCCCGCCGCGCCGAGTACGTCTTCCTCCTTACCCGCACCGACCCCGAGGCCCCCAAGCACCGCGGGATATCCGTGTTCCTCATCGACATGACGACGCCGGGCATCACTATCCGCACTATCGAGAGCATGGGCGGCAACGTGCACCTGAACGAGGTGTTCTACGACGACGTCCGCGTCCCCCGCTCCTGCATGCTCGGCGAGGAGAACCAGGGCTGGGGCGTGATCACCGCCGCGCTCAACTTCGAGCGCATCGGCCAGCCACGCTATCAGTCGGCGTGGTGGGACCTGGAACGGGCCATGCGCTACGCAAAGGCGACGGAGGCCGGCGGCGAGCCGCTGGCGAAAGACCCCGTGCTGCGGCAACGCTTCGCCGACGTCTACGTGCGCCACCGGGTGGCGCGCGCGCTCAACTACCGCCTCGCCTCGCTCGTCGCGCGGGAGGAGGTCCCCGGCCCGGCCATCTCGTCGCTGACAAGGATTCACAACTCGACAATGACGCAGCACGCGACGGAGCTTGCGATGGAAGTCCTCGGCCCCTACGGGCGCATCGCGGGGGAAGGGCCCGGCCCGGCGCCATTCGACGGGCTGGTGGAATCGTCGTGGCGCGACGGCATCTCCTCGACCATCGCCGCGGGCACGCTCGAAATACAGAAGGACCAACTCGCGGTGCGCGGGCTCGGACTGCCCCGCTAACGCGCCTGGGCAAGGAAGCAAGACTACCGGCATGGACGTAACGCTGAACGAACACGAGCGCATGCTCAGCGAGCAGGCGCGGGACTTCCTCAGCCGCGAGGCGCCGCTCGACTTGGCGCGCGCCATGGAGGACGACGAACGAGGCTATCCTCCCGATCTGTGGCGCAAGGCCGCCGGCCTGGGCTGGCTGGGCCTCCCCTTCCCCAAGCAGTACGGCGGCGAAGGGCTCTCGCTGTTCGACGCGAACCTCGTCGTCGAGCAGATCGGCTACAGCGTCGCGCCCCTGCCCTACGTCGCCGCCGTCCTGCTCGGCGGCATGATCATTCTCGAAGCTGGGAGCAAGGACCAGAAGGCGCGCTATCTCCGCTCGGCGGCGAAGGGCGACCGGTTGCTGACGGCGGCGATCGCCGAGCCGGGCAAGCTCGACATCGGCTACCGGCGGGAGCTGCCCGCCGTCACCGCGAAGCGTGAGGGTGGCGTCTTCGTGCTTGATGGAGTCAAGCACTTTGTCCAGTACGCCCATGCCGCCGACGACATCGTCGTCTTCGCGTTCGACGAGGAGGCCGGGGAGCCGGTCTGGCTCGTCGTCGACGCCAAGACCCCGGGCGTCGAGACGACGCATCTACGCACCACCGCCGAGGACCACCATTGTCACGTGACCTTTGCCGGCGCACGGGTCCCGGAATGGAACGCGCTGCGCACGGGTCCCGGCGCGTGGCCCGTACTCGAACACACCTTGGCCCGCGGTGCGGTCGCTACCTGCGCCTACCTCTCCGGGGCCATGCGGAAGGTCTTGGAGTTCACCACTGAGTATGCCAAGACACGGGTGCAGTTCGGCCGTCCCATTGCCACCTTTCAGGCCGTCCGGCACCGCATCGCCGACATGGCGGCGGAGGTGGACGGCGCCCAGTACATCACCTACGAGGCCTCCTGGACGCTGTCCCAAGGCCTTGCGGCCGAGATGGAGGTCTCCTTGGCGAAGGCGTACGTCAGCGACGCCGCGCGGACGGTCATGTCGGGCGGGCATCAGGTCCACGGCGCCATCGGCTTCTCGGAAGAGCACCCCATGCCGCTTTATTCACGGCGAGGCAAGATGGGGGAAGTCCTCTTCGGGAGCGCGAACCTCCACCGCGAGCGCGTCGCGGAGCGTCTCGGGCTCTAGCCGCGGCGCTCAGGACGCCGCTCCAAGCCGCCCTCGACGGGCCCGTTCCCATTTGTGATAATAGGTACAAACCCTTGACAGTGAAGGCTGGGCGGTTGTAGGATTCCGCACGGATTCCAGAAGTAAATCCGGCCTTCGACCGACGGTTCAGCCGCGACATCCCAGGCCCGTATTCTTGCCAGAACCCGCATTCCTCTCAGAACCGGACACGCCCGCCCGCAGGGCGTCCCTTAGGCCCGTCCTACGGCGGCTTCTCCAGTTCCTCCCCATCGCCCTGCTCCTTGTCGTGGCCGTCGCCGCGTGCTCGACGGCCCCGCAGTCGACGTTCGACCCCAAAGGGCCGCTTGCCGCGCAACAGCTCAACCTCTTCTGGCTGATCTTCTGGATCGCCGCCGCGGTCTTCGTCATCGTCGAAGGCGCGTTGATCTATTCGATCTTCCGCTTCCGCCGGAAGAAAGACCAGGACGACAGCCAACTGCCCGAGCAAATCCACGGGAACGCCAAGCTCGAGCTCACTTGGACGATCATCCCCTTCTTCATTCTCCTGGCTATCGCGATACCGACATACCTCACCATCGCCGAGCAACAGAACCCGCCCACGGGGGCGGAGCTCGTCGAGTGGGCCGGTGCCGACAACCCGCATCTCGTAGTCGACGTTATCGGCCATCAGTGGTGGTGGGAGTTCCGCTATCCCGCGCTCGGTATCACCACGGCCAACCAGCTGCACATCCCCACCAACACCGCGGTGGTGATGAACCTGATCTCGACCGACGTGATTCACAGCTTCTGGACGCCGAAACTGGCGGGCAAGACGGACGTCGTGCCGGGGCGGGACAACAAGATGTGGTTTATCGCCCACGAGGAAGGCGTCTTTGAGGGCCAGTGCGCCGAGCTGTGCGGCGTAGCCCATGGGCAAATGAAGTTCGTCGTCGTCGCGCACGACATGGCGGGCTACGAGCGTTGGGCAGAAGGGCAGCTCATGCCGCCGGCCACCGCCGAGAGCGACGCCGAGCTGCGCGGCCAGACGCTCTTCCTCACCAAGGGCTGCGTGTTGTGCCACACCAACACGGCGCAGGACTCCTACGGGGTGCAGGAAGGCCGCGCCCTGGCCTTCGAGGATGGTGGGGAGGTCTTCCCCGGTCCGAACCTCACGCACTTCGCCTCCCGCGATGTCTTCGCCGGCGGGATCGCCGACCGGACCGATGACAATCTGCGGACGTGGCTGCGCGATCCAAACGATTTGAAGCCCGGCAACCGCATGGCCCAGCTCGCGTCGGTGTATACCGACCGGACAATGCGTCTGACCTCGGACGAGATCGAGGACTTGGTGGCCTTTCTGCAGAGCCGGACGCCGGCGGCGAGTTAGGCGTATGGTTGATGCTGTGACAGGGCCGAGAGAGATGGAAGCGATGCGGTCGGGAGGAGCCCGCCGATGGCTACGATAACTGCTCCGCTGCCGGGGATACTGCGCCGCCCCACCACGAGCGTAGGGCTGTGGGGGTGGATCACCACCGTCGACGCCAAGCGCATCGGTGTGCTCTATGGAGTCACCGCGCTGATCTTCTTCCTCGCGGGCGGGATCGAAGCGCTGGTGATCCGGGTCCAGTTGGCCCAGCCCGACCTGACCATCGTCTCGCCGAGCACGTACAACCAGCTCTTCACCATGCACGGGACCACGATGGTCTTCCTCGTGATCATGCCGTTGAGCGCGGCGTTCTTCAACTTCCTCGTGCCGTTGATGATCGGCGCGCGCGACGTGGCCTTCCCGAGGCTGAACGCGCTGAGCTACTGGACGTTCCTCGGCGGCGGAATCATGCTGCACTTCAGCTTCCTCGCCGGCGGGGCGCCCGACGCCGGCTGGTTCTCCTACGCCAACCTCACCGAGAGCGCCTATTCGCCGGGCCACGGCGTGGACTACTGGCTCGTATCCATCCTGGTCCTCGGCGTCGCCTCCGTCATGGCGTCGGTGAACTTCATCGTCACCATCTTCAACCTGCGGACGCATGGCATGACGCTCTTCCGCATGCCCGTCTTCGTGTGGATGACCCTGATCGTCGCGTTCCTGCTGGTGTTGGCGCTGCCCCCGATCACCGTCGCTATCATCCTCGTCTTGGTGGACCGTATTGCGGGAGCGAACTTCTTTGTCGTCAGCGGGGGCGGCGACCCGATTCTCTGGCAGCACCTGTTCTGGATATTCGGGCATCCTGAGGTCTACGTTCTGATCTTGCCGGCCATGGGGATGGTCTCCGAGATTCTGCCGGTCTTCTCGCGGAAGCCGCTCTTCGGCTACAAAGCCGTCGTAATGTCGGGCATCTTCATCGCTGTCACCGGCTTCGCGGTGTGGAGCCACCACATGTTCGCCGTGGGCCTGGGCCCCATCGCCAACGGCTATTTCGCCACGGCGACGATGATCGTGGCCATTCCCACCGGCGTGAAGATATTCAACTGGATCGCCACCACCTGGGGCGGCCACATACGGCTGCAGACGCCGATGCTCTTCGCCCTGGCCTTCATCGCCCTGTTCACCATCGGCGGCATCAGCGGCGTAATGCACGCGTCGCCGCCCTCCGACCTCCAGCAGACGGACACCTATTTCATCGTCGCTCACTTCCACTACGTGCTGTTCGGCGGCGCCATCTTCGGACTGATGGGCGGCCTGTATTTCTGGTTCCCCAAGATCACCGGCCGCATGTTGAGCGAAGGCCTTGGCTTGGTCCACTTCTGGCTCATGTTCATCGGCTTCAACCTCACCTTCTTCCCGATGCACTGGGTGGGACTGAACGGCCTCCCCCGCCGGGTCTACACCTACGAGGCCGATCTGGGCTTTGGGCTGATCAACATGATTAGCACGGTTGGCGCCTTCATCATGGGCGCGTCGTTCCTGTTCCTGGTCTACAACATCTTCAAGAGCCTGCGCAGCGGGCGCGAGGCCGGCAAAGACCCGTGGGACGCCCAGACCTTGGAGTGGACGACCGACTCGCCGCCGGCGGAGCACAACTTTGATGAGCTCCCCACGGTGCGCAGCGTGCGCCCGCTTTGGGACGCGAAGCACCCCGAGTTGGCCGAGTACCCCCCGGCCCCGGCGGAAGAGTCCGCGCCGAAGCGCCGCAGGCACATCCACATGCCGCATCCTTCCTACTGGCCCATCGTAATGGCGTTCGGCCTGACGGTCGCGGGGTTCGGCCTGATCTACACCCACGAGGGCGGCATCCCCGCCATCGGCATTGGCTTGGGCATCGCCTTCATCGCCTCGCTGGCGTGGATCAAGGAGCCGGTGACCGAGGAGGACGCCCACTAGGGCGGCGGCGATGGCGCACCAAACGGCCCAACAGCCCGAAGCGTTCTACGTCGATGCGCAGGTTGACGACGCGCTCGACCACCACCGCACCACCACGGGACTCAGCCACCGCAAGCTCGCGATGTGGCTCTTCCTTGGCTCGGAGTGCATGTTCTTCGGCGGCCTCATCGGGACGTTCCTCATCTACCAGAACAACGTCACTGCCGGGGCCACGCGTGAAGAGGTGCTCTCTAGCCTCGGCCTCGTCAGCGTCATGGCCTTTGTGCTGCTGCTCAGCAGTTTTACCATGGTGCTCGGCCTCAACGCGGCCAAACGCGGCGACCAGAAGATGTTCATGGTCTGGATTCTCGCCACCGCCTTCTGCGGCCTCTTCTTCATCGGCTCGCAGGGCTTCGAGTTCCACTCCTTCGTCAACCACGAGCACATCACGCCGCGCACCAACCTCTTCGCGGCGTCGTTCATGATCCTCACCGGCTTCCATGGCGCCCACGTTACCCTGGGGATCCTCTGGCTCCTGCTGCTCGCATTCATGGTCCGGCTCGACCCGCACGCCAAGCCCGTGTTGTCGAACGTCATAAGCTCCGTCCGCGGCGTTCCCGAGCGGCGCCCTGACGAGCGCTTGGAGCCCCGGCCCCGGCACCGCAGGTTCATGGCCTTCGTCCGCGAGCAGTTCTCCGCGGGAGCACCCACGCCGCCGGCGGGGACCATGACCTTCGAGGACTTCGAGTACCGCCGCCTGAAGGAAGAGCGCTCCCTGAACGTCGAAATCGCCGGCCTCTACTGGCACTTCGTCGACGTCGTTTGGGTCGTCATCTTCGCCATCATCTACCTGTTCACCTAAGCCTGCGTTCAACGGAAGCGTCACATGAGCGACGGACACGACGGCCACCACGACGAAGCCCCGGTGCGTATCGAACCCGGGAGCGAGGACGAGCGCATCCTCAATAGCGTGCTGCATCCCGGCGGGGAGCACCATGCCGACCGGTTCTTCTTCTGGATCTTCATCTGGCTCGCCATCATTACCGTCGCCGAACTGTTCGTGACGGTCGTCGAGATGGTCGCCCTCAACCGCTTCCTTCTTATCGGCCTGGGGGTCTTGAAATTCGCCCTCGTCGTGATGTACTTCATGCACCTCAAGGGCGACCACAAGCTCTACCAGCTGCTCTTCGTAGGGCCGCTGCTGCTTGCTATCGCCATCCTGCTCTCGGTGATCGCGCTGTTCAACAACTTCTAAAGGACCCGTCCTTGCTACGAAAGAAGCTCCTTCCAATCCTCGCCGCCACGGCGGCAGCCGTGTTCATCATCACGGCCTGCGGCGAATACGAGGGCGGCGAGCCCACCGCCATCTTCACCCTCGGTGGAGGCTCGACGGTGTTCGGCTTCACCCCCACGCCCTCAGCAGCCCCGCCTCCCACGCCGACGGTGACACCGAAACCCGAGCCCGGCCCTCTAGGCCCCGTCAATCCCACGACCATCACCAACGGTGGCGGCGGAGAGGGTGCCGCGGGCCCGGGCCTCACCGTGTTCATCAACGCGGGGTGCACCGCCTGCCACACCATCGACTCCGTGCCCGAGGCCGTCGGCGACATCGGGCCGAACCTGTCGGTGGTGGCGTCGACGGCGGGCTCCCGTGTCGACGGCCTGACGGCGGAGCAGTACCTGCGCCAGTCGGTCATGGAGCCCTCCGAGTTCCTCGTCGAAGACTACGACAACCTGATGCCGGCGGGGCTCGTTCCCGACCAAGCCGCCTTCGACAACCTCATCGCCTACCTGCTGACCCTCGAATAGGGGCGCACCCTCAGGGGACAGGGCTCGGCGTCAGGACGGCTTTCCTTGACACGCTAGGCGGCCTTTCTAGAATGGGCCCCAGCGGCTCGCTTGCTCGCCGCAAGACCCGGGACCCATGGAGGCGCCCATGAAGTTCGGACTATTCTGTCTCGTGCCGTGGCACGAAAGCCGGAGTCAGGAAGACGCGCTCGGCGAGGCGCTCGAAGGCGTCGAGCTTGGCGATGGGCTTGGCTATAACGCCGTGTGGATCGGCGAGCACCACTTCTCGCGCCATGGCATCATCTCGGGAGTCTTCTCCTTCGCGGGCCATGTCGCCGCACGGACGCGGAACATGCGGATCGGCACCGCCGTGGTGGTCCTTCCCTTCCACAACGCGGTGCACGTCGCCGAGGAAGCGGCCATGCTCGACGTGCTGAGCGGGGGGCGTCTCGAACTCGGCGTCGGCGCGGGCTACCAGAACCAGGAGTTCCGCGGCTTGGGCGTGCCCATCGAGGAGGGCAAGGAACGGTTCGCCGAGGCCCTCGACGTGCTCGTCAAGGCGTGGACCGAGGAGCGGCTCACCTATCACGGTAAGTACACCCAGGTCGACGACCTGTGGGTGATCCCTAAGCCGGTGCAGAAACCGCACCCGCCGCTCTACACCGCCGTCAGCACCAGTCCCGCGAGCATCGAGGTGGCCGCCCGGCGAGGCCTCACCGTCATGCTCGGCGGCCCGACCGCCACCATGGGCGAGGTGCCCGACGCCATCGCGCTGTGGCGCCGCAAGATGGAGGAGTTCGGCCACGACCACGCCGGCAAGGACCCGCCCGTGCTCATGAACGTCTACGTCGCGCCGACAATGGAAGAGGCGGAGCAAGACCCCATCGAGTTCCAGGACTTCACACCAAAGGTGATGGCGAAGGTGGGGTCGCCCGCCGACGCCAACGGCGTTCTTCCCAAGGGCTACGAGTCGTGGGCGACGCGGCAAGAGGATCGCGTGAAGGCGGGGAAGGCCGTGGGACGCCGTGTCCTACGCGGCACGCCGGAGGTCGTCTGCGAGCAGATCGAGAAGCTGCGGGACGACGGCATACGCCACATCTTCGGCTGGTTCGGCTACCCCGGCATGCCCCACGAGAAGGTCCTGCGCTCGATCGAGATGTTCGGCAAAGATGTCATGCCCTCCTTCACTGCCGAGCCCGCCGCGTCGCGCTCTTAGCCCGCGCCCCTAGTTCATGCCGTAGAGCCGGCGGGCGTTCGCCGAGAGTATCTTCTCGCGCTCTTCGCCTGAGCGCTTGCCGAGATTCTTCTCGATCACGTCCCGCGAGCGCGGCCACGTTGTCACCCCGTGGGGGTAGTCGGACGACCACATGATGTTGTCCGCGCCGATGTAGTCGAGCATCGAGCAGCCCACCTCGTCGTCCATGAAGGTGCAGTAAAACTGCTCGCGGATGTACTCGCTCGGCTTGCGGTCGGCGTCCGTCTTGAACCAGACGGCGTAGCGGTCCCACTGGTCGTCGCAGATCTGCATGAGGAAGGGGAGCCAGCCGAAGTCGGTCTCCGCCGTCACCAAGCGCAGGCCGGGAAAGCGGCGGAAGACGCCCTGGAAGAGCATGTACGTCACCGGAATCACGGTCGAGAAGAAGCGGGCCGCGACACTGGCCGCCTGCTCGCCCTCGCCTGAGCCGAAGGTCAGGAAGCCCCGGGGGATGTTCGCCTTCGGCCCGCTGGCGCGGTGCCAGTGCAGCGGCATCCCAAGGTCCTGGGCCGCTGCCCACAGCGGGTCGTAGTGGGCGTCGTGCAGGGGAATCGTGGGGTAGCAGTCGATGAGACCGCCGCGGTGCCCTCCCTCGGCGCAGCGCGTGAGCTCGGCGACGGCGACGTCCATGCCGTCGCCGGTGGGAATGCAGGCCAGCCCGTTGAGGCGTCCGCCCGCTTCCGACACCATCTCCTCGATCAGCCAGTCGTTGTAGGCCCGCATCGAGGCCACGCGGACCTCGGGGTCGTCGATGTCCCACATGCCGGACCCGAAGCCGGGGTAGAGCACGCTCGCGCTGACGCCGTCGATGTCCATGTCATCGAGCCGCGCCTGGGTCTCGTAGTTGCCCTTGCGATAGCTCTCGAAGCGCTTGGGCTTGCCGTGCAGCTCCTTCTGGGCCATCTCGGCGGTGACGTTCTTCATGCCGCCGACCTTCAGGGCGAGGCTCGCCAGCGTGCTCCCCGGCGAATCGACCTTCTTCGGCGGCTTACCGTCGACCACCCAGCCCTGATCGCCGCCTTCCAGCTCGACGATACGCGGCCCCCTCTCCTTCAACCGCTGCGGCAGGCGGTCCTGCCATGCGTTAGGCGGCTCGTTGACGTGGGAATCGGTATCGAAGATCGCGAGATCGGGCATCGGTCGTCTCCTCAAGCGCGGGCTAAAGGCAGGGTAGGAGGGCGCCGCCGCGCACGTCAAGCGCCGACACTCGTCGACGATGACCGTCTCCCGCTAGGCGCGGTCCGCCGGGTCGACGCCGGCGTTGGGTAGTGGTGCCGAGGGTGGGAGTCGAACCCACATGGGTTGCCCCAACGGATTTTAAGTCCGTCGCGTCTGCCGTTCCGCCACCTCGGCGCGTCGCGCGTCTCGTCGATTATAGACCCGCGCGCCGCGTTCAGCCGTTATAGGCGGGGCGCTGGAAGCGCGCCGGGTTCAGGACGTCGTGGGGGTCGAGGGCGGCGCGGACGCGGGCGACGGCCTCGGTGTATTCGGGGCCGTAGTACCGGTGGAACCACTCGTAATGCTGCGGGAAGATGCCCTGCTCGCCCGTGGTGCAGCCGAACTCGGTCTGGATGGCGAGCATCCGCGCCCGGATTTCTTTTGCCAGCGAGCGGAGTCGGTCGAACTCCCACGAGTCGGGGGCGAAGAAGACCGGGTGGAACGTGCCCGCGCCGATGTGCCCGATCCGGACGCCGTAGAGACCCGGCTCCTCGGCGCGGACTTCGTCGATCATGCGGCCCGCCGCCTCCATGCACGGCACCATCGCGTCGAGGGGGCCGTCCATGACGCCGCCGAACAGGGGGAACAGGCTAAGCTCCTCGATGAGGTTTCTCTTGCCGCCGCCGCTCTGGTCGTCGCGGAAGCTCATGAGCCCTTCGAACTCGTCGGGCGTCATCGCGTCCGTCCGCGACGCGCCCTGCTCTTGCGCGATCTCGAAGATCGCCTCGCGTTTCGCCTCGGCCTCCTCGGAAGTGAAGCCGTCGGTCCCGATGAGGACCACCACGCTCGACGACGGATTGTCGAAGCCGCCGAGCTCGAGGAACTGTTGGTCGAGCAGCTCCATGAGCCGCGGAGGAGGGACGCCGCGCCGGTAGAGTTGGCCGACGGTCCGCCCCGCTGACTCCACGGAGGGAAGGAAGGCGGCGCCCCAGCGGGTGTGGCGCGGCGTGGGGACGAGGCGGAGGCGGAGGTTGGTGATGACGCCGGCCATGGCCTGGAAGCCGGCGAAGAGCCAGGTGAGGTCGACGCCGCAGGGGCGGCGGTGCGAGCGGGTGCCGGTCTCGATGATCTCGCCGGTGGGCAGCACGACTTCGAGGCCCATCAAGTAGTCCCCGGGCTTGCCCGAGTGCGGATCGACGGAGCGGCCGCTGGTGTTCATGCTGGCCAGGCCGCCCCAGGTCACCGGCCCGACGAACTCGGGGTAGCCGAAGCCATGCGGGGCGAGCGCCGCGTTCAACGCCTGCTCCGTGACGGCGGGGCCGATCTCGACGTACCCTGAGTCGAGCGAGGGGCGTATCCAGTTCAGGCGGCGCAGGTCGAGCACGAGCGCCCCCGGCGGCTCCGGCCTGGTGATGTCGAGGGCCACCCACCCCGTCCCTTGGCGGACGTAGACCGGCGTGCGCGCCTCGTTAGCCCGCTTCAGGATGGCGGCGACCTCCGCGGCGCTCTCGACCTCGACGAGCGTGATCGGCTCGGTCTGCTTCAGTTCGGCGGGGATGCGGATGGTCTTGTAGGTGACGCCGCGGATAATCGGGTCGGGGACCGTCCGGCGCACCCGGCCGGAATCGACGATGCCGTCGAGCAGTGCGCGCGGCGCGAGTTCAGTCAAAGCAGCTCTCCCCCGGCGAACGGAGCGCCGGCTCGTCCGACAGTATACCCACGCTGGCGCTTAGAGGGCGGAGCGGGTAAGGTTCGGCGAATATGCAAGAGACCGGCGCACAAAGCTTCGCGGAACGGTTCCTGCCCTCGCTGCAGTTCAGGGACTATCGGAACTTGTGGATGAGCAGCCTCTCGGCGAGCGCCGCGGCGTGGGCGCTCATCGTGGCCCGGGCCTGGCTTGTTTACGATCTCACCTCCGGCTCATCGGCGTGGGTCGGTCTCACGACGTTCGCGGCAATGATTCCGCTGTTTCTCGTGCCGCCGGTCGCGGGGTTTCTTGCCGACAAGTTCCAACGCCGCCGGCTCCTGGGCTACGTCTATGCGCTGCAGTTCGCCCACAACCTCCTGCTCGCCGCCCTAGTTATCGCCGGCGTTATCGAGCCGTGGCATCTCGTCGTGCTGGCCTTTTTCAACGGCGGCGTGCGCGCCGCGCAGATGCCCATAACCCAGGCCTTGCTGCCCAACCTCGTGCCCAAGACGCATATCCTCAACGCGATCGCATTGAACTCGGCGACAATACACGGGTCGCGGCTCCTGGGGGCGGGAATCGTCGCCGGCCTGCTCGCGGCCGAGGCCCCCGGGCCGGCCTTCGCTATCTGTTCCGCCTTCTACGCGGCGGCCTGGCTCTCCAGCAGCCGTATCCAGTCGGTCTCCACGGGGCAGATGGCCTCGGGGGAGAGCGGGCTGCGCAACTTCACCGCGGGCCTGCGGTACGTCGTCGGCCACCCGTTCGTACGGCCGCTGGTGATCGTCGTCTTCTTCCACTGCTCCCTGACGATGTCCTTCGAGTCGATGCTCCCCGTGCTTTCTGATGAACAGCTCGGTGCGGACGGCGGCTTTAGCTATTTGATGATGGCGGTAGGCGGCGGGTCGCTCGTTGGCGTGATGGGACTCTCTGGTCTAAAAAGCGCGGCGCCGCGGGGGCGCTGGCTTCTTGTTGCCGGTGTCGTGAGCGGCATCAGTCCCCTGGGACTCGCGTTCTCCACGAGTCTGGCGCCGGCGCTGACCGGCGCGGTCTTTATGGGTGCGTCCCAGGCGGCATTCATGGCGCTCACCGCCTCGTTCCTTCAGGAAATCATCCCCGACGCCATCCGGGGCCGCGCGATGAGCGTCTACCTGGTCTCCCTCGGCGGAGTCATGGCCCTGTTCAACCTAGTCAACGGCGCCCTAGCCGATGACGTCGGCGCGCCGGTGCTCCTCACCATCGCGGCGCTCGCCTTCCTCGGCATCTTGGCCGTCAGTCTCGGCCACGTTTCCCTCCGCCGGCTCTTCACCCACGGCGAGGTCCTGGCCCCCGCGCCGGCGCCGGCCTGATACCGACTACGCCTAAGCGCGGTGGTCGTTGTAGACCACGCCGCCGCTATAGATCGAGCCCAGTATCGGCGATTGCTTGCCGGACCAATGCAAGCCTAGGTAGTGCTTGGCCCTGGTGGCCGCCAGGTAGAGCAGCTTCTGGTTGAAGGTGGTGCTGGCGAAGGCTTCATTGACACCCAGAACGATGACGGCGTCGTATTCCAGCCCCCGCACATCCGGGATGCGCGCGAGGATGACGCTCGATTCGCTCAGGGACTCTTGGCTGGCCAGGGCCAAGCCGTCGAACCCGACACCGTCGCAAAAGTCTTGGAAGCGCTTGAGATTCAGCCGGTCTCTGACCAGGATCGCGACCTTGGCGACATCGAGTCCGTCGAGCGAGCGTACCCGGTCGATCTCGTCGATCACTGACTGGTACATCTCGCGCACCGTGCGGTGATGGTGGTATTCGGGCCTGTGCCCCTCCCGGCCGAAGGGGATGGGAGCGAGGATGTTCTGATCGAAAAGCCTGAGTATCCGGTTGTTGAATCGAGTGATGTGCTTGTTGGCCCTATAAGAAGTCCGGGCGCTTTGTACGCGGACGTCCGACCGCCCAAGAACGCGGTTGAGGCTCGACCACCTGCCGACCCCTCGATAGGGAATGAGTTGTTGGGGCGTGTCGCCGAGTACGGTGAACCAGTTGTTGGAGGAGCTGAGGCTCAGCAGCTTGAAATCGATAGGAGAAAGGTCTTGGGCTTCGTCGACGACGATGTGCCTGTACCGGCGTGCTATCACGCTGTTGAGCAAGTGGTCGAGATAGGTCAGCGCACCAACGTCGGAGTCGCCGAACTCCCCAACGGCACCGTGGCGGGAGGTCTCGTTGAGCGCCCCCGCTTCCTCCGAATCAAGCACCGCTCTGGAAAGCTGGAGCATATCGCCGGGGCTGTTCATCAGGCTGGCGTATTCTCTTCGAAAGTCGATATGCTTCCACGCTGCGGCGCACCAAGGCTGAATGTGCTTGTCCTCTATCTCTCGCCGTTGGCGCTGCGCTGCGTCGCCACGCGCCTGCGAGCCGCTCTTCGCCCAGACGAGATCGATCATCCGCTCGATAAATCGCCGCCGCCGATCGTTGAGGCGGAAGTCCTCAGACAAGGACCGTGGCAATTCGCGGTCCACTTCCCTTTTGATTTCCGTCTTTTCTATCTCTACTCGACCTGCGCCGGTGGCCGTTGCCTCGACGACAATCGTCCCCAACTGCAAACACTCCTTCCGCGCGCGGCTTGCCAGGCCTCGCAGGTGTCTTTCCAGAGCGTCGGCCATGTCCATCGAACCCTTGAACGTCTCACTCTTTTCGTTGAACCGAGTCACGGCACCCTTGTCCAGGAGGTTGTTCCATATGCGTGGCTGGATTGCCAGGCGTATTGATTGGCGGCTTCGCACCCATTCTGGGAATGTAGTCTGCTCAATGTTCTCTCGAACACCCAGACTGGGAAGGATGTCGGCCGCATAGTCGAGGAAGGACTTCGACGGTCCGATGAACAGGGTGCTATCGGGGGTGGGCCGCTCGTTCTCGGGAATGTCGTTGTGAGGGGAGAGCAAGTAGGCGACCCGGTGCAGGCCGATCTCGCTTTTCCCGCTCCCCGCGGAGCCCTGAATGACGAGCACCCTGTCGCTAGTGTTGGCGATGCTTTCGTATTGGTGCGGCTCGATGGTTTCGACAATGACCTGCAGATGCCCATCGCCCTTGCCGACGCCGCTCACCGCTTCGACTAGCAGTTGCTTATCGTCATCGACGCCAGGAACGGCAGCGGTAGTGGCTCTTCTGAAGATGTCCTTCAGCTCGGTGAGCTCTTTGTTGCGAATCCGTAGGAACCGCTTGAGATCAACCCGCGTGGGTATGTAGCCTTTGGGAGCCGTATAACCATCCTCGTAACTGTCTGTGTACCAAAGCTTCGCAACGGGAGTAGTCCAGCTGACGACATCGTTTTTCGGAACAAGGGAGATACCGATATAGATCGTCCTGAAGGCCCCCTCGCTACCGGAGTCCTCCTCCGGGTCTTGGTCGAGGTAATCGATGCGCCCGAAATAGGGCTGCAGTAGGGCTGCGTCGAGCGTAGCCTGGTTCTGCTCTAACACGGTCTGGATCGCCTCCGCAGCCTCTATATACGCCGCCCGTGCTGGCATCTTTGCTTCTATGCCAGCCATCTCCTGTTCTATGTAGCAAATGACGGAGGCGAGTTTCTCGCGCTCCTCTACGTATGCGTTCTCTAGGAATTCGTCTGGGGCTTGTACCGGATTGCCTACCATGCACGGTCTCGCTTTCGGTGCGGCGGATTGGGGCACTGTAACAGAAAAGCCTTTACACACGGCGAAGTCCTAGCCCCCGCTCCGGCCTGATGCAGGCGGACGCCCTAGGCGTTCGGGACGATCACTTCGCGCCCACATCGAGGGAAGTGGGTTGACGTGCGTCCCTACTGAAACGACATGATAGTTGCGGGTCATGGCGTCCTCCTTGCCTCTCCCGGCCCTGGCATCATAATGACCCGCGTCCGTGGGCCCAACCGGCGCGCGGCGACACCCCCGCTCAGGGGAACTCTTGGAGGACGCCATGACCACGCAGGAAAGGCCCGACCGTTCCGATATCAGCCCCCGGTTCCGCGAAATCACCGACGAGGTACTCTTCGGCGACGTGTGGGAGCGCCCTATTCTCTCGCCGCGCGAGCGCAGCATTGCCGTTGTATCGGCGCTGACGGCCCAGTACCGCGGCGATCAGCTCAAGCGGCACATTCGTCGGGCACTGACCAACGGCGTGACGCAGGAGGAGCTCGGCGAGGTCTGGCTCCAGCTCGCCTTCTACTCGGGATGGCCGGCGGCGGCCAACGCCATGCAGTTGGCCCGCGAAGTCTTCGCCGAACAGGGTTGACCGTCGCGCCTCGGCGTTAAGCCTTCAACGGTAGAAGCACCGTCGCCGAGCCCACCGTCGTCGTCTCGCCGCGCTGGTTGTCGGCCCAGAGCTCGACTTCGACGGGCGCCGCGCTGTCCGATGCGTCGTTGGGGCGGCCCTTGGATGCGACGCGGCCTTGGAACCACTGGGTGTCGCCGATGATGTTGGGGCGGCGTATTTGGACTTCGAGGCGGCGGATGCGCCCGTGATCGCTGGCCCAGTCGGTGAGGAGGTGCGCCGCCCATGCGGTGCGCATGCAGCCGAAGTCGTAGGCGTCGGGGAAGCCGCTTTGGCGGGCCAGGCTCACGTCCCAGTGCGCCCCTTCGACGTTGTCCTTGATGTTGTACTCGCGATTGATGAGGACGGCGCGGGGGTTTCCCTGGCCGTACTGGTGGGCTAGGCGGTTCGCCTGGCAATAGGCCGAGCCCCATCCAAGCACGAAGCCAATGAGTTGGGTCAGGGTGAGCGGCCCCTTGATGATGGGCGGGACGGCGGCGCCCTCCGTGACGTCTTCCCAGTAGAGCGGTTCGGCCCCGCGGCGGCGGATGCGCTCCTCTTCGTAGCCGCGCTCGATCGCCTCGATCTCGGCGTCGGTGTAGCGGTGCGGCTGCATCTCGTCGTACTTGCCCCGGCCCCGCGCGGCCTCGCGCTCGTAGTTGAAGCGGAGGATGACGTAGGAGGCGACAAGCTCGCCCGCCTGGTTGTAGTAGATGTTGCGGTCGACTTGCTCGTAGGCCGTGCCGCCAAACGCACTGGGCCGCTCACGGATTGAGTCCATGCGGAAGGTGGAGCGCAGTGTGTCCCCCAAGCGCACTGGCCGGTGAAACTCCCAGCGGTCCGCCGCCCACAAGCCGAACAGGCCCGGCAGCGGCCCCCGATGGAAGCCGTCCTCGGCGGTGAAGCCCTTGTTGGAGAAGACGTCGGGGAAGGTAGGCGGCGTGATCAGGCCGCCGTAGGGCGAGGCCCCTGCGTAGGAGGGGTCGAGGTAAAGCGGGTTGTCGTCGCCCACGCCCTCAGCGAAATGACGGATGGCGTCGCGGGAGGCCTCGGTGATCCAGCCCTCGCACTCGTATTCGAGGCCCACGTGCCGCCGGTAGAAGTCGAGCATCTCCGGCGTCGCCTCGCCGCGCTCCCACTCGAACGTCGCCATCGCCGCCCTACCGGTCCGGAAAGAGCTTCATGCCCGGCGTATGCCACGCAAACGTGCTCACGCGCTTCAGATGCGACTCGCAGATGTAGAGCGTCGAAAAGTCGGGGCCGCCGAAGGCTAGGTTGGTGACCCGCTCGTCGAGCGGCCCGATGGAGTCGATACGGTTGCCGGCGGCGTCGAAGACGGTGACGGCCCCGCCGAAGTGGCCGCAGACGAGCAGGTTGCCCGCCGCGTCGAGGGCGAAGCCGTCGGGGGCGTGGCCCTCGGGCAATTGGGCGTGCTTGCGCCGCTCTCCGATCTTCCCTGGCGCCGTGATCTCGTGCGCCCACATAGTCCCCGATATGGACTCTGCGACGAGCAGCGTTCCGCCGTCGTCGGTGATACCGATGCCATTGGGGAAGGCGTAATCAGTGGCGACGCGAGTCAGCTCTCGCTCGCTCGAATAGAAATAGACGTGACCCGGCTCCTGGTTTCTGCGGAGGCTGCCGTGCGGATCGGTGAAGTAGAGGTTCCCCTCGGCGTCGAAGACCAGGTCGTTACAGCCGCCGAACGACGGGTTCTCGATGACGCGCTCCGTCGTCCCCGTGGCGAGGTCGATGCGCTCCACCCAGCCGGGGTTGTCGCGCCCCCCGTTGTTGGTGACCCAGAGCGCGCCGTCCGGGCCGATGGTGGCGCCGTTCGGAACGCCGCCCGTCTCGCACAACGTCGACGCGCTTCCGTCGGGCCGGATCCGCGAGACCCGCTCGCCGGCGATCTCCACGACGTAAAGGTTGCCGTCGCGGTCGAAGGCGGGCCCTTCGGGAAACTCGAGGTCTGTCGCAAAGACTTCAAGGTCGGGCATGGAGCGCTCCGTTCCGGCTTGCCGCCTCCGGCGGCCGGGGTCATTGTCTCGCATCCGTCTACCCGCGCCCCGCCGGGCGGTGCCTCGACTAGACGATCTTGGTCACGTCCTCGCGCCAGGGCTTCCAGTCGGGGCTCATGGGGCTGTCGGACGGGTCCCACTGACGCACCTCAATCACGAGGCCGCTGGGGTCGCGTATCACGGCCTGCCGTCCGCCGAACGAGAAGCCGCGCGCGGGCTCGTTCACCACCTCGACGCCGTTCGCCCTGAAGCGCGCCACCGCCTCGTCAAGATCGTCCACCGCGAGCCCGATGGGGCGCGCCTCGGTGCCTTGGAACTCCCCGTCGTGGGCCGGCTGGACCAGCTCGATCATCATGTCGCCAAGGCCCACGTAGCTCAGCTGCCGCTCACCGCCGGGGCCGAACCGCACCCGGCGCAGCAGCCGGAAACCGAGGGCCTTGGTGTAAAACTCGATGCTCGCGTCCATGTCCTTGGCGACCACGTGTACGTGGTCGAGCCGCTTGATCATCGGGGCCTCCCTGGAGTCGGAGCTTGCGCCGGGATGTCGGTGAGTATACCGTGCTGCGCAGAGGTTCTACGTTATTTGTAGCAGACGGACGAAACGCAAGGCGCTTCTCTGGGGCTAGCGGCGATGAGCCAATCTGATCTCAGCGTCGTCACGGGGGCCTTTGGCCACACCGGTAAGTACATCACCCGCCAGTTGCTGGAGCATGGCGGCATTGTGAAGACGCTAACGCGCACTCCCGCTTCCCGCAGCCCCTTCGGCAGTCGAGTGGAGGCGCTACCGCTGGACTTCGGCAACTTCGCTAGTTTGGTGGAACATCTTCAGGGAGCCGTGACACTGCAAAACACGTACTGGATTCGCTTCGCACACGGCGCGGTTACGCATGAGACCGCCGTTCAGAACTCCCGCATCCTTATAGCAGCGGCGGTCGAAGCTGGCGTCAAGCGCATCGTCCACATCAGCATCACCAACCCTTCGGAAGACTCCCCGCTCCCTTACTTCCGCGGCAAAGCGCTGGTGGAGAAGGCAATTCACCAGTCTGGATTGTCCTACGCCATCATCCGGCCCACAGTGCTGTTCAGCCCCGAGGATGTCTTGATCAACAACATCGCCTGGTTCCTGCGGCGGTTTCCAGTGGTCCCCATTGGAGGGTCCGGGGACTATCCGATCCAGCCTGTGTCCGTGGACGACCTTGCGAAGCTTGCCGTGCATGCTGGATCGGGAAGCGAAAATGTCGTGTTCGACGCGGTGGGTCCTGAGACATTCACGTTCGAGGAAATGGTAAGGCTTATAGCCCAACGAGTGGGCAGCCGAGCCCGACTGATTCACGTTGGGCCTTCCGTGGCGCTGCTGGCTGCCCGAGTGGCAAGTTGGCTCGTGCGGGATGTGGTGCTGACCAGGGATGAAATCGACGGCCTGTTGGCGGGCCATCTGGCGTCGGCTGACCCGCCCACCACTTCCACCCGGTTCACCGAATGGCTGGAAGCCGAGGGCGCCGCGCTGGGACGCCGCTACGCCTCGGAACTGGACCGCCACTACCGCTGCGCGTAAGGGGACCGCTGCTACGGGAGGGTGCGTTGAGGGGTTAGAGCTTGCCGGCGACTTCTTCAGCGAAGAGTTTCATGGAGCGCAACGACTTGTCTTGGTCGAGGCCGCCGAAGGAGAAGTTCCCGCCGAAGTAGGCGACCCCGTGTTGGTCGCGTAGCTCGCGGAGCTGGGCCAAGACCCGCTCCGGCGTGCCGAAGAAGCCGCACCGCTCGTAGAAGTCCTCGTAGCGGGTCTCCGGGGGGCGTCCCTGCGCGAACCAGTCATCGAGGGACCCGCCCCGGCCCTGGTTGCGTGCCACCTGCCATTCGAGGGACGACCACACCCAGTTCAGCTGGGCCTCCGTGTCCCGCCGCACCTGCTCCTCCGACTCCCCCACGTAGACGTAGCGGAAGAAGGGGACGTCGGCGGAGTCGACAGACTTGCCGGCCTTCCGCGCCATGTCAAGGTAGCCGCGGTGCTGGTCTAGGGCGGCGTTGGTATCGGGAAGGACGCCGACCATGAAGCCGATGCCGCGGTCTATAGCCGCCTGGACACTCGCCGGGTTGCGCACCGCCGCGTACACGGGCGGGTGGGGCTGCTGCACCGGCCGCAGCGATAGGCTGATCCCTTCGAGCTCGTAGAAGGCCCCCTTGTGCGAGTAGTCCTTCGATGTCCATAGGCCCAGCACTATGTCCAACACTTCTTTCATGCGCTCGCGGCTCTCTTCGCGAGAGATGCGGAAGCCGTCGAGTTCCACAGTTCCACCGCTGCCCACGCCGAAATCGAGCCGCCCATTGCTCAGAACGTCGAGCATTGCCGCCTCTTCGGCGACGTGGATCGGGTGGCGAATAGGCGCAACGGTGACCGCCGTACCGAGGCGGATCCGCGACGTGCGCGCCGCGATATGAGTCGCCAGCATCAACGACGACGCGGCCAGCCCGTAGCGCGAGAAGTGGTGCTCGGCGAACCACGCAGCCTCGAACCCGAGCTCTTCAGCCAGCTGGACCTGTTCCGTGGTCTCCTCGAAGACCTGCTCGTGGGTGTGACCTTCGGGCCAGGGCACGTGATTAAAGAGGGCGTACTTCAAAGGCGGAGTCCTAGAATGCTGCGTACCGACGCGCTGCGGCGTACCATTCTACGATTTCTGAGCCCGTCGCCGCCCAGACGCCGCCAGAGGACATCACGTGCTCCAGCGCCGCGTCCAGCCGCCCGATGCGGAACGCCTGGCCGGTGAGCCAGGGATGCAGGTTGAGGACGAGCAGCCGCCCGTTGCGCTCCCCGTCCTGACGCAGCCGGTCGAACGCTTCCGTGATCATGCGCGCCCAACGCCCCACTTCGATGCGCCGGTCCCACATGGCCTCGATGTCGTCGAGGGGAAACGTCACCGGTAACGCGTAGAGCTCGCCCTCGGGGACGTTCATCCGGTAGGGCTGCTCGTCGTTGACCCAATCGCAGACGTAGCGGACGCCCGCCTCCGCGAGCAGCGAGGGCGTGCGCTGCGATTCGCCGTACTCCGGGCTCAGCCAGCCCGCGGGCGGACGGCCCGCCGCCTCGGTCAGCGCCTCCAGCGACTCGGTGATATAGGCGCGCTCCTCGGCTTCGGGCATGCGGCTCGTGATCATACGGCCGACCGAGAGGCCGTGGCCGATGAGCTCGGCGCCCAAGTCCAGGCAATGCTTCACCAAGAAGGGATAGTGGCGCGCCGTCAATGCGTCCATGGCCACGGTCGGCGTGATCCCGTGGCGCTGGAGGACTTCCAAGATACGGAAAACGCCGACGCGATGCCCGTACTCCCGGTGCGACCAGCGGGTCACGTCGGGGTGAGGCCGGTTGCCGTAGCCGCCCGACAGTGTGGGCGAGATGTACGCGCCCTCCGACCGTCGCCATTCGAGATGCTCCAACGTGACGATGACGCAGAGAGCGACAGGCGCCTCCTCGGGCCAGCGCAGGCCGGCGCTGCGGGCGTTCAGCGGCCGGTAGTCGTAGTGCCCGTGGTCGGGGCCGGCGCCGAGCTCGGGCACGATGTAACCGCGGTCCGGGCTCATGACGCCCCTCCTTTATTCAGCCGCGCCGCGTGCTCGACCGCCTCGTCGTAGTAATGCTCCAGGTAGTAGCGTGCGATCTCGTCCGTCGTCGCTTGCCACACGCCGTCGTGCGACAGGATGTAATCGAAAATCTCGTCCAGATAACCGATGCGGTGCGGCCTGCCGATCATGAACGGGTGAATGGCGATGCACATCAGCCGCCCGTTCGCCTCGCCCTCGCGGTAAAGCTGATCGAACTGCGCCTTGCACGACTCCGCGAAGTAGTCCGCCTCGAAGTGAGCGCTCATCATCGGGACGTCGTTCAGCTCGCCGGTATAGGGGATGCACAGGAACTTCTCGCCGCTCCGCACCTTGATCGGGACGGGATGGTCGTCGAATTTCCAGTCGGTCTGATAGAGGAACCCCGCCTCGGCCAGCAGATCGGGCGTGCGCTCCGTATTCGACGCGCCAGGTCCCGACTGCGCAATGATTTCCCGCCCGTTGGTGAGGCGGCGGAAGGCTGCGCGGATCTCCTGGTAGAACTCCCGCTCCTCCCCTTCGTTGAAGTCGGTGATGGCGCGGGTGTTATAGAAGCCGTGGTTCACGAAGGTCCAGTCCCGTTCGAGCATTGCCTCCGCGACTTCGGGGAAATGCGACAGCACGCCGATGTTGAGCGTCGTCGAGCACTTGACCTGATAGCGGTCGAGCACGTCGAGCATGCGCCAGAAGCCGACTCGGTTGCCGTAGTCCCGCAGCGAGTATTGCTGGACGTCGGGGTGCGGCGTGCGCGGCCAGGGGTTGAACGGGGCTGACGGCGGCAGGTACTCGTAGTGCTCGACGTTCGGTGCGATCCACAGAGCGACGCGCGCGTCGTTGGGCCACCGGACAATGGGCCGGTCGATCATCGGCAGGTAGTCTACGCGGTTTGGTTCGAGTGGCATGACGGCAATGGCGACCGGCGCTAGCCGAGCTCGCCGCGCTCCCTTCCGGCCTTGACCTCGTCGAGATAGTCTTCAAGGCCCTGTTCCAGGGTAAACGAGGGCTCGAAGCCGAGCTTTTCTTTGAGGCGCCGCGCGCTGACCAGGCGCAGGGAGTTCTCGGGCTCGGCGCTCACCTCGATGGAGGCATCCGGCAAGAGCGCGCGGGCGTGGGCGGTGTAGTCGCCAATCGGCCTGCGCTCGGCAGCCATGTTGAAGACCCTGTGCTCCGGCGTTGGGGCGTTGAGGGCGCAGCTCCACGCCTTCGCCGCGTCCTTCACGTAGATCCAATCGGTCATCGTCTCGTCCGGCGGCATGACGATCGGCTCGCCCAGGGCGGCGAGCTCGGGCAGCACCATGAAGTGCTGCCGGGGCACACGGTAGCGCTGGCCGCGGCCCAACCCGAAGACGGAGGTGGGCCGGAGCCCGATCACGTCGAGGCCGTACTGCTGGTGATAAGTCTCGGCCAGTTGCTCGATGAAGAGCTTTGCGGCCCCGTACAGGGTCGTGGGAACCGGCGGCGTTGTTTCGTCGTGTTCCTCATCTTCCAGCGAGAGGCGGTGCCCGTAGGCGGCGACGGAGGAGGCGTAGACCACGCGCCGCGCGCCGCGCAACCGAGCCGCCTCGAAGACGTTCGCCGTTCCGGCGCAATTGACCTTAACCGCGCGCAGGGGACCCGCCTCGCTGTCGGTGGTGAGCAGAAAGGCGAGGTGCACGACGCGGTCAACGCCGTGACGGTCCATCGCCTCGATCACTTCGGTGGGCTCGGTGACGTCGCCCCGCACCAGCGTGACCCGGTCGGTCATGTCGGCGACGCGAGCGATGTTGAGCGCCGCATCGAAGAGGACGATGTCGGTCTCGCCGTCGACATCGAGCAGATAGCGCGCCAGATGCGCGCCGAGGAACCCCGTCCCGCCGGTGATCAGTATCGCCATCGCTTGCTCTCCATGAGACGCCGGTCTGACGACGAGCGTGGTCTAGCCGGTGAAGAAGTCGAAGATGTTGGCTAGGGCGGAGCTGTTCCCCTGGTGCAGTTCGGTTTACCCGCAGTGGGTGCAGGAGACGGTGTGGAACTTCTCCTCCAGGTCCGTCCCCTCGAAGGGACCTGCTCTCAGCAATAGTAGAGATGCGCCACCTCTAGCGCAACCGAAAGAGTTAGCATGACCGAAAGGGCCGCGGTTGCACGGCGCGTCGCGGCTCCTTAGAGTTGGCGTGGCGGCGGCGCGCCCAGCGTGGACCGCGGCGACGGGGGGCTTGCAGCCGTGGGCGACGAGCGCCGGATCGTGGAGCGCAGCGGCTACGTGACCACCGTTCTGCTGGTGGACACAATGTCCATGGTGTTCTCATATAACTGCCCGCTTGCCGGAGGCGGGCCTTGCGCTTGACCCGGTTCCGCCTCGCGGCGGCGGCCCTCGCGGCGACCCTGACACTAGTGGTGGCAGGCTGCGATAGCGGCGGCCCCGCCCCTGCCCCCACGCCCACAGCGGGGCTTGCGCCTACGGCCACGCCGAGACCGGCGCCACGACCGACGCCTACCGCCACGGTCGCCCCTACGCCTACCGCCATGGTCGCGCCGACGGCCACCGCCACGGCCGCGCCGACGGCCACAGCCACGGTCGCGCCCACAGCCACGGTCGCGCCGACGGCTACGGCCACGGTCGCGCCCACAGCTACGGTCGCGCCGACGCCCACAGCCATGGTCGCGCCGACGCCTACGCCTACACCTGTGCCGACCAAGGTTCCCGTTACCGAGCCCCGGTACGGTGGCACGGTGACCCTGGGAAGCCTGACGACCAACTCCGCGACGGGCCGGATACCCCCTCATCCGTTGAGGCCGGCGGACTACGCGTCTTCCATAACGATCAGCAATAACGTTTACAACAACCTGATGATAAAGGACCCATTCGGGGACCCGCCCCACACCAATGTGGAGGGACACCTAGCGGTCGAGTGGAGCATCTCCGGCGATGGGACGACGACAACGCTCGAACTGCGTGAAGGCGTCACCTGGCACGACGGGGTGGCGTTCACCGCCGAGGACGTGGTGCACACAGTCAACGCCTTCTCGAACCCGCCTCTAAGGTGGGTGTCGACCTTCCGAGAATTTCTTTGGACCCAGTTGGCGAACACTGAGGCGGTTGGCGACCACACCGTCGTCTTCACCACCTACCGTCCCAGCGCCAACTTCTTCGATTCCCTCACCGACTCCCGTTTCCAGATCATCCCAGCACACATCCCCGACCTGGAACAACTCATCGCCAGCCCCGTCGGCACCGGCCCGTGGATGCACGACCGCACCAAGGTGGACGTCGAGACGGTGCTGGTGAAGAACCCCGACTACTTCCGGACCGACCCCGAAGGTAGAGCGCTCCCCTTCCTCGACGGACTGACCTGGATGCAGTTCACCGGCTTCGAGCTCTGGCTGGCCGCGCTGAAGACGGGGCGGACCCAGATGGTGGATCACTTTCACGGGGTGTACCTGGATCTTCCGGAGGTCCGTGAAGAACTAGAGCACTCTGTCCCAGGCATCGTCTTCGACTACTACATCGCGACGCAGTTCGGCGTGATCTTCGGCGCCAGTAGACCGTTCGACGACCCCAGGGTTCGGGAGGCGGTCTTCCTCTGGCTCGATCGCAAGCAGATCCTTGAACTTGACACGGCTGGCTCGGGGTCCGTGTACGGCTCCGGCGTCATCCCGACTGACTTGGGCGGAAGGTGGGGTCTCCCCGAAGCGGAGATCTACAACTGGCCTGGGCTTCGTTATGTCGACGCCTCGGGCAAGACCGTGCTCTCCTCCGAAGAGTGGAGGGCCAAGAGCGATGAGCTGCAGAAGCACTCCGATGACCTCGCGCGGGCCAAGGAGCTGCTGGCCGAAGCCGGCATCGTCCCCGGCAGTGTGAAGCGAACGCTCCTCATCCAACGCACTGGCGTGGAAGACCGCGTGGGCCCCGTCATTGTGCGGCAGTTCAGCGAGCTCTTTGAGGCCGAGTGGGAGATACGGGTCTCGACCGACGCCGCCACGTTCTGGACGCAGCACATCTTCTCGGGCGACTGGGAAGGCATCGCCTGGGGGAATCACGGCGGCGCGGGTCTCGACGACCCCCAGGGCATGACGGAAGACGGCGGGTGGGTCAGCACGGGCTTCTGGTACGGGGGGAAGGGAAGTCCGATCCCGTGGAACGGCTATGATCCCAACCCCTCTATCGACTCACTCAATGCGGAGCAAGATATGATCGTCGGGGATGACGCCAAGCGGCGGGAACTGATTCATTCCCTGCAGCGTGAGGTGCTCCGCCACCACATCCGGATCATCGGACACCTGACCAAGAGCTCCGGGGCGCACCACTCCGAGATCATGGGCCGTCCGGCGGGCGGCGACCTCCCCGCGACCACTCTCTGGACGAACAACTGGATGTACGACCGCATGTGGCTGGATATCTAGCCGGTCTGCCAGGGCCGTATCGCGGAGGGCCAGTCCCATGCGCTCCTCTCGCAACCAAGAGAACGCCGCGGTTGCACGGCGCGTCGCGGCTCCTTAGAGTTGGCGTAGCGGCGGCGCGCCGGGGCGCGGCGATGGGAGGATTGCAGCCCGTGGAGTACAAAGACCTGATCGCGGAGCGTAACGGTCATGTCATGACCGTCACCTTCAACCGCCCCGAGGCGCTGAACGCCCTGTCGCAAGACATGCTCGACTCGCAGGCCGCCGTCTGTGAGGAGATTAACCGCGACGACGAGATACGGGTTGCTGTGTTCACCGGCGCGGGGCGCGGCTTCTGCTCGGGCATCGACCTGAAGCGGAACGACATGACCAAGAGCCGCCTCGACCACCTCGAAGTCAAGCCTGCCTACACCGTTGTGGCCAAGATTCTCGACGTTGACAAGCCCACCATCGCCGCCGTGAACGGTCCCGCCGTCGGGGGCGGCCTGGCGCTGGCCCTCGAATGTGACATCCGCATCGCCTCCGAGCGCGCCACGATGTCGGCGATCTACGCCCGCATCGGGATGCCCGTGCTCGATGGCCTGGGTGACCTGCTGCCCAGGACGGTGGGACTCTCCCGCGCCCTGGAGATGCTCTACACCGCCGATATCCTCAACGCCGCCGAGTGCGAGCGCGTCGGCCTGGTCAGCCGGGTCGTTCCCCACGACGAGCTGATGCCCGCCGCCTACGAGCTCGCGGAACGTATCGCCTCGCGGCCGCCCGTCGCCCTGCGGCTCACCAAGAACGTGGTCATGACCCCGCCGCGCCGCTCCTACGCCGAGCTCATGTTCGCCCACGCAATCGCCGTTGCCAAGAACCAGAAACATGCCTCGCACGACATCGCCGAGGGGGGCCGCGCCTTCGCCGAGAAGCGCGATCCCAACTTCAAGGGGCTGCTGGCGGAGGACGACGGCAGCGCCGGCTAGGCTCCCGTCGACTTCGGATTCTGGGAAATGCCCATCGCGCCTGTATGCCATTCCTGCCTGCTTCCTGGAGCCATCCGTTGCGGATAACGCGGTTGCGCCTCGTGGCGGCGGCCCTCGCCGCGGTCTTGGCCGTGGGTGCGTGCGGCGACGGCGAGGCTCCCCCCACCGCCGCTCTGTCCCCAACCGCCTCACTTGAGCCCACGTCCACGACGGCGCCAACCGATGCCGCGCCCACGGCCACGGATGCGATCGAGGACGCCGCGACTCCCACACCCATGGCCGTCGCGCCCCCCACGGCGACCCCGCTCCCCACGCCTGCGGACGGCTCTTCGCCCACCTTGCCGCCCGCCGCCACGCCCGTACCCACGGCTCCGCCGCCGAGCGCCACGCCGTCGCCCGCCACCTCGCCGACACCTACCCTGCCGCCCCCGCCGCCGGGGCTGGAGCGTGACCCCGACTACGAGACGGCGCTGCGCGTGGCGGGCATCAGCACACGGCGATGGTTGACGGACTTCACGCTCCACACCGTGCCCTACTCCGAGATACGGTCCGGCGGGCCGGGACGCGACGGCATCCCGCCCATCGATTCGCCACAGTTCGCCACGTCCGAGGAGGCCGGCGAGTGGCTCAGGGACGATGAGCCCGTGATCGTCTTCGAGCACGCCGGCGACGCACGGGCCTATCCCCTGCAGATTCTCATCTGGCACGAGATCGTCAACGACGTCGTGGGCGGCCTTCCGGTGGCGATCACTTTCTGCCCTTTGTGCAACTCCGCCATCGCGTTCGACCGCAATTTCGAGGGCGAAATCCTCGATTTCGGCACCACGGGCAACCTCCGCAACAGCGATCTGGTGATGTGGGACCGCCAGACGGAGAGTTGGTGGCAGCAGTTCACCGGCGAGGGCATCGTCGGCGTCCATTCCGGCAAACGGCTCTCCCTGGTACCTTCGGCGATCAACTCGTGGGCCGACTTCAAGGCCGCCTACCCCGGCGGCAAGGTTCTCTCCCGCAACACCGGTTTCGAGCAGGACTACGGCATCAACCCCTACCTGGGCTACGACCGCGCCGACAACCCGCCGTTCCTCTACAACGGCCCCACCGACGGCCGGCTTCCGCCCAAGGAGCGCGTCGTGGCCGTGAGCATCGGCGGCGAGGACGCGGCCTACCCGTTCACCCTGCTCGAGGTGGAGCGCGCCGTCAACGACGTGGTGGGCGGCGAGTCGATTGCCGTCTTCTTCAAGCCGGGAACGCGCTCGGCGCTGGACGGCACGATCATCGCGCAGTCCCGCGACGTTGGGGCCACCGGCGCCTTCAGCGCCGTGCTCGACGGCGAGCGCCTCACGTTCTCGTTCGACGGCGAGAACATCGTCGACGACGCGACGGGGAGCGTCTGGAATATCCAGGGCCACGCGGTCTCAGGGCCACTGGAAGGCAAGGCCCTCAGAAAGATCGTGCACGGCGACCACTTCTGGTTTGCCTGGGGCGTCTTCAAGCCAAACACCAGGATCTACGGCGCCTAGCGCAGCCCCCCTTTCCCACCCCATCGCCGCGAGGGGACTACGGCGGGGGCCGTACGCCCTGTCGCCCTTAGGAGCGCCCTAGCCTATAATCCAAGCACGCCCGGACGGGACGCGGCGCGGAGAAGGGTCATGGACGAAGACATCAGCGGGACCAGCTCGGTCGATTCGGCCGATATCCACGTCTGCATCTTTCCGAACCTGGAAGAGTTCATGGTCATCGACGTGCGGGATCCCGGCGATCCTCATCTGCGGCTCGCCTCGGTCAAGGAACTTCTCACCGACGAGTACCTGAGCGAATTGGAGCGGGAGTTTAGCGGGCTCCTGCGCGCCGGTGGGCCCCCGTTCGTGAACATGATGATGCTCGCGGCCCGTGTGCAGGAGATGGTCGCCGAGCGCGGCGTGGCCCGCCTTGTCGAAGTGCTTGGCGGCGACTCCGCCGCGGAAGACGCGCCCAGGATCGCACTCTTCCTGGCCGCCGGCTCCGTCCTCAAGATGAGCGACGACGACCTTTCGTTGGCCTTCGATGCCTTCTTCAGTAACGTAACGCCTGCCGGGTTCGCCGCCAGGTGCGACGCCACCTTCAAACGCCTCCTGACCGTCGAGAAGCAGCACATCCAAGAGCAACATAAGGATGAGTTGCGCCGCGCGGTGCGCGGTGAGTCCGACCAATTCTTCACCCTGTGGCAGGACGGGGCGCCCGGCGGCGGCTTCAGCGCGTCCTGATCCCGGCCCGCTAAGCGAGCCGCGCCCGCAGCGTGGCCCTTGTGCTGGTGGTTAGCGCTACTTCGTGAGCTTTCGCGTGGCCCCTGATAGCAGCGAGTCGGCGCATGTGTCACAAAGGATGCGCTTGAACAAGGCGAGTTTCGGTACCCAGTAGGCGCAACTCCTGCAGATTGTCTTCCGGCAGGAAGCACAAAGGAAGGAGTGTGGGAACCACCATGCTGCCAAGTGCGTAATGGCGCCGCAGGTGTTGCAGATCTGCGCGCGGACGCCTTGGCTGAGGGCGGACAAGAATTCAGACACCTGGGGCGGTGTCCTGGAAGTGGGTTGACTGCACTGTCGGCACCGGAGGTCGGTATGCTCTAGGCAGAAGAAGTCGTCGTCGCCTTCGATGAAGCCCAGTTCGTACTGCGTCTTCAGTGCGGCAAACTCGACTTCCTGTAGCGGGATGTAGACCTGTGCGATGTCGTTTAGAGAGATGTGCCTCTTAGTGGGGACGCACTCCTTTCGATATTGCTGACCATTGCGACCCTGATAGCGAACTATCCTGGTGTGTAACTTCCGAATATGCCCTTTGGCTGTTTCTGTGATCTCCGTCGCGCCCAGAACAAATGGTGGCATGTCTGATGGTCCGCGAGCTTCATGGGCGTCGAAGGCGTCGTGAAGACTGGCTGTCTCAAGAAGATCGACGATCTGGTCCAAGAATTCCTCTCCGTCCTCGGCGCTAAGTAGAAGAGTCTCGTCGTGAACGTTGATGCTATGTATCAAGCCCACCGACGTTGAGAAGTCCTGGTTGACGCTATACCGGACTACATACGCCGGATCCCATGTGGTGCGACGGGCTCGGATGTTGAAGAGGCTTGCAGCCTGCGCTGGGCTGCTGGCGAGTTTGCTGAAAAGGGCTTGATCGAGTCTTCCCTCAAGCGCTTTGTCAGGGCTGACGGGGCAGACCAACAAGGGCATCGAGTCCGGCCCGCTAATGACATTGATCCCTGCCTGAAGAGCTAGGGCTCGAAGTTTGGGCAGGTCTATGAGTTGGATATCCTCGGCGACCTTGTCAATGTAGCCCAGAGCCTGCTTTGCGAATGAGCCGGTAGTAATCACGGCGCCACGTTTGGCGGGGTAGGTCAGCATGGCCGAATGCAGCTTCTGCAACACGGGTCGGCCCACCGTGCCTTTCGACCAGTGCTTGCACTCCACCACGATGGTCTCTCCATCGGGCGAGTTTAGAACGAGGTCCCGCCCTTCATCTCCCGTACTTTGGATGTTCTCTACGCGGTACCCGAGTTGACGGTATATGCGAGCGCATAGCTCCTCGAATTCAAAGCCATCCAACGATTCCAGGAAGACAGTATTGGTTCCGCGTTGTTGTGTCATGGGGCTTCCGCCCGCGCCCGCAGTGTGGCGACGGCCTCGATGTGGTGGGTGTGGGGAAACATGTCGAGCGGCTGCACTCCGATCAGGTCGTAGGCTTCCGCGGTCAGTTGTTTGAGGTCGCGCGCCAGCGTCGCCGGATCGCACGAGACGTAGGCGACCTTCCGGGGTCGGAACTGGACCAGCGCGTCCAGCGCGCCGGGGTGGCACCCCGCCCGCGGCGGGTCAAGGATGAGGGCGTCGGGCGCCGCGTCGAGCTCGGCCAGCGCGTGCTCCGTCTTCGCCTCCACGAGCCGGACGTTGTCCAGGCCCTCCACGTTCTTCCGCGCGTCGGCCACCGCTGCCGCCGACTCCTCGACCGCGATCACCTCCCGCACGTGCGGCGCTAGGAGCGCGGCAAAGACGCCCACGCCGGCGTAAGCGTCTACCAGCACCTCGCCGGGGTGCAAATCGAGGCTCTCCCGCACCAGCCCCACCAGACGCTCCGCCTGCCGCACGTTCACCTGGAAGAAGGAGGCCGCGGCGACGCGGAACCGCCGTCCCAGGATCTCCTCCTCGTAGTGCGTCTGGCCCGATTTCACGCCAATTTCGAGCGATTGCAGGGTGGGCTGAATCAACCAGCTTTCCGATTTGGGGCCGTAGCGAATTGAGAGCTGCGTGGTCTCTCCCGCCTTGCCTTGAAGCTCCGTCAGGAGATCGTTGACGCCGCGGTCCATGATCAGGCACTCGTCGATGCGGACGAAGCGGCGGTGGGTGCGGTTGACGAAGCCGAGCTGTCCTTCGGGGCCGATGGTGAAGCGGGCGTGATTGCGGTAGGCCCAGGGGTCATCGGAGCCGATGGCGGGGGCGACGGGGGGCGAGACAAAGCCGCCCGTCCGTTCGAGTTGCTCGCGCACGAGGCGAGTCTTCATGTCGAGCTGGTGCTCGTAGGCGACGTGCTGCCATTGGCAACCAGTGCACTCGCCGTAGTAGCGGCACTCGGCTTCGACGCGGTGGGGGGACGGCTCGATGACCTTGTCTAAGCGGGCTTCGAGATAGCGGCGGCTCTTGCGAAAGATCGTCGCCTCGACCCGCTCGCCGGGGATGGCGTAGGGGACGAAGACGGGGTCGCCGTCGCTACGGGCAAGACCCTCGCCCATGAAGGACGGCCCCTCGATGTCGAGGGTCTCCGTCCGCGGCTCGATCGCCTGGAACTTCTTTCGTTTCTTGCCCATGTTCGCGGAGTCCTGTCTAGAACGGCCCCGGGCCGGTCTCGACGCGGTCGTAGCGCCGCCAATCAGTATGCATCACGCGGTGCTTGATTACCCAGCGCCCATCTTCGCGCGCCATTTTGTCGGCGTACCGCAGGCCGCCGGTCATGTCGTAGAGCACGCCGTCCTTCTCGTAGCGTAGTTGGTCGATGGCGTAGGTCTCGACGTCCGCCTCGTCGCCGCGCAGGACGACGGTCTGGTCGCCCATGAAGTGCATGGTGAGGATGAAGCGCTCGACGACGCGGGTCACGGCGAGGATGGCGTCACGGCCTTGGGCGGGGCCGGCCGGTCTGCCGTAGTCGGCGTAGGCATCCTCCGCGAAACAGGACGCCACGGCGTCGAAGTCGCGGCGGTCGAGGCCGCGGGCGTACCGCGCCATGAGGTCGCGGATCTCCTGCCGGTCCGCCAGCTCCTGAATCGTGTCCGCGTTCATCTTGTCCTCCCGCGTGCCCCTATCCGATGCGGATCGCCTCTTCCTCGGCCTCGATCTCCTCCGACGGCCCCCGGTGCCGTGCCAGTGCGAGCACGACGGTCAGCGGCCCGAGCCTGCCGATGAACATGGCGAAGATCAACATGATCTTACCCCCCGCCGAGAGGTCGGGCGTGATTCCCGTTGAGAACCCCGTCGTGCTGAAGGCCGAGACGGTCTCGAAGGCGACAGGGATGAAGTCGAACGGCTCCAGCGCCGACATGATGAGGATGAAGAGGAAGACGATCACCACACCGAGGAAGACGATCGCGATGGCGCGGTGCACCTGCGTCTCCGGCAGCACCTTGCCGAAGGCGTGGACACGCTTGTAGCCGCGCAGGTATGAGACCGCGGTGGCGAACAGCGTGGCGAAGGTGTTGATCTTGATCCCGCCCGCCGTCGACCCCGATACACCGCCCACGAACATCAGCGCCATGATCAGGAGCAGCGTCTGGACCGTCAGCCCCCCGATGTCAATCGTCGTAAAGCCCGCGGTGCGCGCCGAGGCGGAGATGAAGAACGAGTTGAGCGCCTCGCCGCCCAGCGCTTCGCCGCCCTGGGTGAACGAGGCCGCCGTCTCGAACGATCCGATGGCCACTGCGCCCAGCGCCACCAGGGCGAGCGAGGAGACGATGGCCATCTTCGAGTCCAGCGTCCACTGCACCCATGGCAACCGCGTAAGCAACACGGTGACCATCGGCACGCCGAGGCCGCCGATGATGAACAGCGCCGAAATCGCACCCAACAACTGTGTGTCCTGCTGGAACGAGACGATGCCCCGCATGCCGCCCTCGAGATCGAATCCCGCGTTGTTGAACGCGGAAACGCCGTAGAAGATTGAATCGAAGGTGCTCTTATCGGAGAAGGACGCCGCGAAACGCGACGAAATGACGATGATGCCGGCTGCTTCGATGAGCAGTGTGATCCCAAGCACCCATGCCACGAAGAGGAGGAACTTTCCCGTACTGGCGCTCCCCAGGGTCTCCGAGACCATGTCGTCGCCCATGTCGATCCGGCCCCTCACCATCAGGAGAAGAAAAGCACCGATGGTCATGTAGCCCAGGCCGCCGATCTGGATGAGCACCATGATCACGGCCTGGCCCGCCCGGCTCCAATGGTCGCCGGTGTCGACGGCCACGAGTCCCGTGGCGCTCACCGCCGAGGTGGCGGTGAAGAACGCGTCGACCGGCGAGGTGAAGCCTTCGTCGGCGCTGGCGAACGGAAAGATGAGGAGAACGCCCCCGATCACCGCCAAGAAGATGAAGCCGTAGACGATGTAGTTGAAGAAGGGGGCGTGCTCTGGCGCGCCGTCTTCCTCCTCGTCGTATTCCTCGGGGGGCAGGTCTTCCGGGGCGAAGTCCTCTAGCGGCGCATCTTCCGGCGGGTACGGGTCTTCGTCCCACCGAGGGGGGTACGGCCGCGGCGTATCCAGGCCGCCGGCCCCATGCTCGCCGTCCTGATAGCGGCCGCGGGGCCCGTTGCTCTCGTCAGGAGGCCTCATGGGGGCACGTCACCGCCTCAAATGACCTCGTCGACGCGCAGATCCTCGATCTCTTCCGCCGCCAGTCCGAGCACGTCGCGGAACACAAAGTCGTTGTCCTCCGCGTAGTTCGGCCCCCCGCGGTCGAGTCGCCCGCCCATGTACGGCGGCGTCTCGCTGAACTTTACGGGGAACTCCTTGAGCGGCCAGCGCCCGATTGTCGACTGGTCCACCTCGGTTAGCCAGTTGAGGTGCTTGAGCTGGGGGTCCGCCTCGTAGCGGTCTTCCGCGTTCTGGCAGACGCCCGCGGGCACGCCCGCCGCCTGCAGTGCGTCCATGAGCGCGTACCGGTCCCGTGCGGCGGTCGCCTCGTTGACGAGCGCGTCGAGCGCGTCCTGGTTGGCGAGCCGCGCCTCCAGCGTGGCGAAGCGGGGGTCCTCATTCCATTCCGCATGTCCCAGAGTCCGTGCCGCCGCCTCCCACTCCTGCTGGGTATGGCACGAAATCGCGATCCAGCGGTCATCGCCCGCGCAGGGGTACGCCCCCGAGGGCGCGGCCGGCTTCCACGGCGAGCGGTTCCCGTACCGCCGCCACGATGATCCGTTCGCTGAATTGTTTAGGATGCTCGTGCCGCTCAGCATCAGGCCCACTTCCACCTGGGACGCGTCGATGTAAGTCCCCAGGCCGGTCTGCTCCCGTCGGTACAGCGCCGCCAGCATCGAGGTCCCGATGTTGTACGCCCCGAACCAGTCAAGGAAGGAGTAGCCGATCCCCGCCGGCATGTGAGGCTCCGGCAGGCCTGACATCTCTGAGATGCCCGAAAGGGCCTGGGCGATGGGCCCCACGGCGCGGAACTTCCCGTACGTCCCTTGCTGCCCCATCCCGGACTGCTGCACGTAGATTATCGTCGGGTTGATCTCCCGCATGACTTCGTAGGGGAATCCCCAGCGCCGCATCACGTCCGGGCTGAAGCCCTCGGCCACGATGTCGCAGACCGAGATGAGCCGCCGCAGCAGCTCCTTTCCCTTCGGATGCTGCATGTTGAGCGATATGCCACGCTTCCCCGCGTTGATGTCGTTGAACTGCCCCGCCTCGTTGACCCGCCCGTTTGCCGCCGTCGGCGGAATCGCGGGCGGAATCGGCGACGTGGCGGCGTCCCGCGCCGTTCGGCCTCCGTCTGGCGCCGGCGCCGAGAACCGCAGATCCCACCGCCCCTGCCACTCGACCTTAATGACCTGGGCGCCCTGCGACGCCAGGAATCGCGGCCCGCCGCCGCTCGCCAGCCACCACGTGAAGTCGAGCACGCGCACGTTGTTGATCGCGAAGGGCTTCCCCCGCGCGCTGGCCGCGATGGCCGAATCGCAGCCTCGCGGGCTCGAGGTGAGCGGCGCCGCGCGCTCCCCTGCGGAGCCATCCTTTTGCGAGCCATCTCCCAGCAGCGGCGCCCGCGGCCCGCGCCGCCACGGCACGGCGTTGTCCACCCACGGCGCGCCCGTATAGCGGAAGCTCTTCCCCAGTTCCGGGTGTTCCACGTCGAAGAAGGTGTTCCGTGCTCCCCAGTGCGGGTCGGCGAGGTTCTCTTCAGGGCGGCGGAGCGGCGCCCACAGGAGGTTCAACGCCTGCGCCTCCTCCCACGGGACCTGCTCCATCCGGCACTGGGCGATCAGCCGGTGCGCCAAGTCGTTTACGTGCCCGGAAACTTCGGGCCGCGCCCGGTACTCCTCGTCCTGGTATTTCTCGTCGTTCAGATCGTCCTCGGCTCCGTACTTCCGCAGGAGAGCCAGGACACCGTCGAAGACGTTTCGCGTCCGTGCGTCCATCCGGGGCATCACGTAGCGCCCGTCTTTGGTCTGGGCGATGCTCCGCATGGTGTACGAGGCCGACGCGTGCCGGCAGGTCTGCCGCAGGAACGGCTCCCGCGTGTAGACCCAGTGGGGATGGTCGAGCTCCGAGTTCTTGGCGATTGCCTCGTGGACCGCTGTGGACAGCGCTTGCCCCTTCCCAGTGGCGTGGCGGTAGAAGAGCGCCCCGATGACGGCCATGACGGTGATCTGGCCTGTCACGTGGTAGGCGTGCCACATCTGCGGCGCGATCGGCGGAGTGTCGTAGGAACCAGTTATGGGGTCCGGGTCGTAGCCGCAGTTCATCATTACCCCGCCCAGCGCGAGATGGACGAGGTCCGATCCTTTGTACTCGCTCCACGGCCCGGTATCGCCGAACGGCGTGATTCGCACCCAGACCAGCCCCGGGTTCGCCTGCCGCGCCGCCTCGTAGGTGACGCCGAGCCCGTCGAGGTAGCCGCGCGGGGTCGTCTCCAAGAAGACGTCGCTGCCCGCCAGTAGGTCGAGCAGCCGCTCGCGCTCCGAGGCGGGGTCGATGGTCAGCCCGCGCTTGCCGAAGTTGTAGTGCCAGAAATGCAGGCTCCGGTCGGGGTGGGGAACGCCGCCGTAGAACGGACCGATCTTCCGCGTGGCGTTGCCTTCGGGACGCTCGAGCTTCACCACGTCCGCGCCGAGTCCGGCGAGCAGCTTCCCGGCGTACTCGCCGGTCTCGTCCGCCAACTCGACTACGCGGACGCCGCCCAGATAGCCGCCGTTCACAGGACCCCCGTCTTGTTCGTCTGTCATAACGCCCCGCTTCGCGCGGGCTAGGATAGCAGACTTTTCCCCGCTCCTACGGGAGGCAGCGCCCCGTGCCACCGAGTTCGGTACTATGGAAGCCGGGCCGCGCCCGGTGCGGGCCGTCTTTCCTCTATGCACGCCGCGACCAAGCCGTCTTCCGAGAGCCCCGTTCGAGGCGGGCGTTGAGCCCGGCGCTCCGCGCGTTGGCGGCAAGGCCGCGGCTGTTCCTGGCACTCGGGGCGCTGCTCGTCATCCTCGGCCAGATCGTCTTCGTTCGATCAGAGGCTGAGACGCCGCCCGGCGGCGGCGTGTTCCTCTTGGCCTTGGGCTGGGCGCTCTTCGCTCTGGGCTCCTTCGCCCGCGGCGGCGGCGAGGAAGAGACCTGGACCGACGTAGCTCCTGCCGCACCGGAATCGAACGAGTCCGAAGACGGGGGTAAGGACCGGCGGGTCATGGTCGCGGGCCTTGGCGTCGTCACGCTCTCGATGACGCTGACCCGCTTAGCCTTCGGGGCCGATACCGGCTGGGACGTGCTCCCCTGGCTGTTTTCGCTGGCGGCGGTCGGGACGCTGTTCCTGCCGCGCCTCATCCTGCCGGCGCTCTTGCGCGTTCGCGTGAAGGAGCAGGCGGCGGACCTCCGCGCGTTCCTGCTCGCTCCCGTCCGCGCCTATTGGATCGACGCGGCGGTGGTCATCGTTCTGATGGGCGTCTTCATCGGCGTCAACGTGCACGACTTGGCGAGTTGGCGCTACGCGGTCGTCGGCGACGAGTACGCTTTCTTCTTCGGCGCGTCGGAGATTTTGGAGGGCGGCCTGACCCGCCCGTTCAACCAGAATGGGGTGTACGACCGGCACCCCGTCATGGACATCGCCTACCAAGCCTCCGTGATGCGGGTCTTCGGCGGCGATCACGTCGGCTGGGTGCTCAGTTCCGTGCTCGCCACGGCCCTCGCCATTCCGGGCGTCTACCTGCTGGGCCACCTGCTTGGCGGACGGAAAGCGGCGGCCGTCTCGGCCATACTCTTCAGCTCCAGTCACTACCTCTTCGCTTTCGCACACCTCGGCTACAACTCCCTCCACGCCCTTCCCGTGATCGTGTGGGCGCTGGCGTTCTTTGTGCTGGGCGTGCGAAGGGGGAACCCGCTCTGGCTTTACCTCGCGGGCGTCGTGGCGGGCTTTGGCCTGTACACCATCTTCTCGGCCCGCATCCTCTTTCCCGTCATGCTGGCCTTCCTGGTGCTGTCGCCGGGGAGGCCCGCCCTGCTCCGACGTTCCTGGCCGGTAGGCCTCGGGTTCGCAATGGCGGGCCTGCCCGCGTTGATCGTCAACCGCGGGGAGCTGTTTTCGAGAATGCTCGACACCACCACGGCCGCCTATAACGAGACCGGCGGCAGGGTCGCGCACATCCTGACCACGCTTGAGGTCAACGCCCTCGCGTTCAACTTCAGCCCCCGGATCTCGCATTTCGTATCGGGATCTCTCTTCGACGCGGTCACCGCGGTCCTGGCGGTGCTGGGGATTGCCTTCGCCCTGGGTCGGTTCTCACGCCCCTCCTCCAGGCTGCTGCTGGTATGGTTGCTCGCCGCCGTCATCACCTCCGGGGCGCTGTCGCCCTACCCCTACGTGGCGGTCACTCGCCTGCATCCCGTGATCCTGCCCCTCGTGCTGCTTGCCGGGCTCTTGACGGCGCGCCTTCTAGAGGCGGTCCCGCCGCTCCTTGCCCGATACGAGTGGGGGCCAAGGTTCAGGACCGGCGTGATCGCCGCCTCAATTACCGCACTGGCCGTGACGGTGCTGACGTTGAACGCCGTGCGGTTCTGGTCGACGACGCCGGAGGTCTTTCATCACCACCGCGCGGCGGTGGCGGTCGGGGCTTGGCGCTCGGAAGCGTGCGGCGCCGCCGTAGACGGGGCCGTCTTCGTCGGCCGCGACGCCGGACTCGTCCAGGCCGTCATAGCCTCCTACGACCCCGGCGCGGCACTGCCCCGTTTCCTAGCCCCTGAAGAAGCCGAGTCGGCCGCGCCGCTCGACGGTGTGTCGCTGCGCTGCGTGGTCTTCATCGACCCCGAGGATCCGAGGACGCCGCCGCTGGCGGAGGAGCTTGGCCGCCTCTACCCCGATGGCAGACTCTCCACCTTTTCCGACCCGGCGGAGAAGTCTAGCGTGGCGGTCTTCGCGCGCGGCGCGGGCTGACCGCGCCGTCCGCGGGGCCCCTGGGCTATGATGCCCGTCGAACATCCGGCCCGCGCGCCGGAGCTAGCGAGGCCGCTATGAGCAGCGAAGAGACCGCGAATACGGAAGAGCCCTTGGAGGTGACCGTCGGCCGGCTCCTCAGCGAGAGCGGCAAGACGATCGCGACGGCCGAATCGACGACCGGCGGCTACG
Organism: Dehalococcoidia bacterium; assembly: GCA_965261455.1. Classification (GTDB taxonomy): domain Bacteria; phylum Chloroflexota; class Dehalococcoidia; order SHYB01; family SHYB01; genus DAOUKH01. The sequence continues at coordinate 3,121,845 of OZ253453.1, forward strand.
TCGGGCACCTGCTCAACAACCCGCCGGGCAGTTCGAAGTATTACATCGGCAGCGTTGTCGCCTACCATACGCGTCCCAAGCGGACGGTGCTCAACGTGCCCGAGCATATCTTTGCCGACGTGGGCTCGGTGAGCGCGCAGGCCGTCCTCGCCATGGCGCGCAACGTCCGCGAGCTTATGGACACGGACATCGGTGTGAGCGAGTCCGGCATCGCCGGCCCGACCGGCGGCAACCCGGGGCGGCCCCTGGGCACGGTCTTCATCGCCATCTCGACCCGCGACGGCTACGAGCTCGCCGAGCGCCACGTCTTCAACCAGGGCCGCGTCGAGTTCAAGAAGCGCACCGCGGAGGCCCTCTTCGACCTGGTGCGGCACTACCTCGCGCGCGGCGGGTTAGGGGCGGGGCCGGCCTAGCCGGCGGAGAGGGACTCGATGAAGCGCTCGCTCCACACCGCCGACGTGTTCGTGCTCACGTCCTCGTAGAGGTCGGCCCAGTGCGCTTGGCGCTGCGAGAGGGGCATGTTCAGCGCCTCGCTGATGGCGCGGGCCGTCGCGGGGAGATCGTAGGGGTTCACGATGAGCGCTTGGCGCATCGTTTCCGCCGCGCCGCAGAACTTCGACAGGATGACCACTCCCGGATCACGTTCACTTTGAGAGGCGACGAACTCCTTCGCCACGAGGTTCATTCCGTCGCGCAGCGGGGTGACGAGGCAGACGTCGGCGCGTCGGAAGATTGCCGCGAGCTCGTCTTGGGCGTAGGCCCGGTACAGGTAGTTGAGCGGTATCCAGTCCGCCGTCGCGAAGCGTCCGTTGACCCGCCCGACGATCTGCTCGACGCGCGCTTTCTCCTCGACGTAGTGCGGCAGGTCGGACCGCGACGGCGCCGAGATTTGGATCATCGCCACCTTCTCGTGCAGCTCCTTGTGCCGATCGAGCAGCGTCTCGAACGAGAGCAGCCGCTCGGGGACGCCCTTGGTGTAATCGAGCCGGTCGACGCCGACGATAATCTGCTGATGCGGCGCGATGCGCTGGAGCAGACGGCTTGGCTCTTTGCCCTCGTCGTGCTCGGCCCATGTCTTGAACGCGGCGGGGTCGATGCCGATGGGGTGCATCGCAACGCGCACCGAACGCTCGGGCCCTACGAAGGCCTCGCCGTCGAGCCGTCCGTCGAGCTCCTCGTTCAAGGAGTCTAGGAGATTCGCCGCGTAGCGCCGCGCGTGGACGCCGATGAGATCGAAGGCGGCGAGGCCGTTGAGTATCTCGTATCCCCAGGGGAGCAGCGTGAAGATTTCCACCGGGGGAAACGGCACATGGAGGAAGAAGCCCATGCGCTGCTTCCAGCCGAGCTTGCGCAGCTCGTGGCCCAGCAGGAAGAGGTGGAAGTCGTGGACCCAGAGAATGTCGTCGGGGCGCAGCATCGGATAGAGCGCTTCGGCGAAGCGCTTGTTGACCGCCTGGTACACCTCGAAGGCTTCCTGGTCGAGGTTGACGTGGTGGGGGAAGCTGTGCAGCAAGGGCCAGAGCGTTTGGTTGGAGAACCCCGAGTAGTAGAGGTGGCTCTCCCGCTGCGTTAGGTCGAGCGTAGCGACGGTCAGGCGTCTCGAAGTCTGCTCTTTCGGGGTATTGGATAGGCGCTCTGCCTCCACCGCCTCGCCGCTCCAACCGAACCAGAGTGTGTCGCGGTTTTCGACGGCGGGGCGCACCGCCGTGACCAGCCCGCCGAGGGCGGCGTGGGCGCGCCGCGTCTTCGCCCGCCCCAACGCTGCGACCGGCGGCACACGGTTGGAGACGATGACGAGCCGTCGCCCATCGCTCATCGCGCCGCTCCCTTCGTCCCGCTCGCCGCTGCCGCGTCTGCCTCGGCGGCGAGCCAGCGGTCGAGAAAGTCCAGCAGACCCTCGGGGGGCCGCACCCAGGCCCCTGCCTTGGTGGACCGCAACTCTTCGCGCACAAGCACCCCCAGCGCGTCTTCCGGCAGTGCCTGGAAAGCGTCCTCGTCGGTCAGGTCGTCCCCCAGGTAAGCGGAGGCGGTGCCCGGCGGTGCCTCGCTTAGGATTTCGCGCACCGCCGCACCCTTGTCGCGCCCCGATGCGCGGAGTTCGATGCCGCCGTCGAAAGGGCGCAATTCGAGTCCATGTCTCTCCGCGATGGGAGTCCACGCCCGCCGCGCCTCCCGCTCCCGAGCCGCCGCAACGTGCGCCGGCTCACCTCGCCAGTGCAGCGCGACGCTCGCCGGCTTCACTTCGCTCGCCGCCTCCAGCCCGTGCTCCGTGACAAAGGCGCGGGCGAGCCCGAGCCCACGCGCCGCCGTTTCCGGAACCGGGAACCGGCGGACCTCACCGCCGCGCCCGCGGTGCTCCCAGCCGTGGGAGGCCCAGACCTCGGGCGGCGGACTGACGCCGATCAGCGCGTCGATCTCGCCGAGGGCGCGGCCGGTCACTACGACCACGCGGCTCCGTCCCCCCGCAAGCAGCGCCTCGACGCGTTCCAGCACGCCGGGATATGGCGCGGCGCGGTCACGCTCGACTCGGAAGGGGGCCAACGTGCCGTCGTAGTCGAGCATCAGCACGCGGAACGGGGCCGCGGCGATCCGACGGAAAAAGCTCGGGCCGGGGGGCAACAAGGCCAATCGGTTCACCGCCATGGATCCTCCACGCGCGCCGGAGGGGCGCTTGGCCGAAGGGCCGTCGCCGGAAAAGGGCGTTCAGCCCCGGAGGAGCGTCCCCTTCGGAAGGGAACATCTGCAGCGCGGTCTAAGCCGATTATAGCAAGGTAGGGCACGGCCTTGGCGGTCGCGGCGAGAATGTAACGTGATTGTCACGAAACTTCGGTGACAGCCCGCCCCCTCTGGATAATTCTTCCGATTGCCTCGATAATCGTTACCGTCCCGCCGCGGTACGACCCCTTTTATGCACGCAGTCCAAGGTCTTCAGACCCGCACCCTCGCCGAATACCGCGGCGTCAGCGACGACAGCCTCATCGAAGAGGCTCGCTCGCTGGCGGACGCGCTCAAGGGCGCCCGCATCGCGCATATCAACGCCACCGATTCGGGCGGCGGCGTCGCCGAAATTCTGCATTCCATCATTCCTCTCTATCGCGATCTGGGGATTGACGCATCCTGGCTCGTCCTCGACGGCGCCCCCGAATTCTTCGACGTCACCAAGATGATGCACAACGCGCTGCAGGGGCAGCCGTATGAGTTCACCACGAGCGAGTGGGATACCTTCCTGCGCTTCAACGAGCGGAACGCAGGCGAGATCGACGGCGCGTTCGACGTTATCTTCGTCCACGACCCGCAGCCCGCGGCCATCCGCCGCTTCCGTCCCGATGCCGCCGACACGTGGATCTGGCGCAGCCACATCGATACGTCGTCGCCGAACATGCAGGCTTGGAGCTTCGTCACCGAGCAGGTCGAGAGCTTCGACGCGGCGGTCTTCAGCCTCGATGACTTCGTCGGCCCCGGCCTCCAGTTGCCCCACGTGGCCATCATGCCCCCCGCGATCGACCCGTTCGTCCCTAAGAACCGCTCTTGGCCGGAGGCGAAGGCGCGGGAGATCGTCGCATCCCACGGCGTCGACCCCGACAAACCCTTCGTCAGCCAGATCTCGCGCTTCGATCCCTGGAAAGACCCCCTCGGCGTGATCGAGGCCTTTCGGATGCTCCGCCCCAGGCATCCCGATCTTCAGCTCTGCCTGCTCGGCAACTTCGCCTCCGACGATCCGGAGGGCGAGGTGATGTACGCCAAGGTGCTCGAAGCCGCCGAGGGCGAGGACGGGGTCTTTATCATTACCGGCCTCACCGACCTCGTTGGCCCCTTCCAGGCGTTGAGTGCCGCCGTCATCCAGAAGTCGATTCGTGAGGGCTTTGCCCTGACGGTAACCGAGGCGCTCTGGAAGGGTGTGCCAGTGGTCGGCGGAGCTGTGGGAGGCATCAGGCTGCAGCTCGGCGGCGGCGTGGGTGGCTTCCTCGTCGGCAGTGTTGCCGAGTGCGCCGAGAAACTCGACTATCTCCTCTCGAACGACGAGGCGCGTGCCGCCCTCGGTAAGTCGGGCAGGGAGCACGTCCGGCGCAATTTCCTCATCCCGCGTCTCCTCCGCGACGAGCTGGAAATCGCCGCCCAAGCTGGCGCCCCGAACGCGTCCCCCACCAACGGCGCCGGGCAAACTGCCGCCCCCGATCCCAAGCCGCAGCGGCTCTAGTCCCCGGGGAGCAACGGCAGGGCGCAGCTCTGGGCGAGGACGCCCTCCAACGCCGCGTATAATCAACCCTGTTCCGCCGGGAGGAGCCGAGCCTATGTTGACGAAGCGCATCATCCCTTGTCTCGACGTAGACCAGGGCCGCGTGGTGAAGGGCACGAGCTTCGTCGACTTGCGCGACGCCGGCGACCCCGCCGAGTTGGCGGCGTTCTACGACGCGGAGTCGGCGGACGAGCTCGTCTTCCTGGACATCACGGCGAGCCACGAGGGGCGGGACACGATGCTCGACGTGGTGCGGCGAGTCTCGTCCCAGGTGTTCATCCCCCTGACCGTAGGCGGCGGCATACGGACGGTTGAGGACGCGCGGCGGATGTTGGAGGCGGGGGCTGACAAGGTCTCGGTGAACTCGTCGGCGGTGGCCGATCCGGAATTGATACGGGAGGCTTCGCGGAAGTTCGGAAGCCAGTGCATCGTGCTCGCCATCGACGCCAAGCGGTTGGAGGGCGGCCCTCAGAACGGCGCGCGGAACGGGACCAACGGCGCGGGGTTGGGGCCGGAGTCGCGGTGGGAGGTCTACACCCACGGCGGGCGGCGTCCGGTGGGGATGGACGCGCTGCTCTGGGCACGGCGAGGCGTCGAGCTCGGGGCGGGGGAGATCCTGCTGACGAGCATGGACGAGGACGGCCAAAAGAATGGGTACGACTTGGAACTGACGCGGGCAGTGTCGGAGGCCGTGACGGCGCCGGTGATCGCGAGCGGGGGTGCCGGCGAGTTCGATCACTTCGTCGATGCGTTCGAGCTGGGGAAGGCCGACGCGGTGCTGGCGGCGAGCGTGTTCCACTACGGGAAGTTCCGCATTGAGGACGTGAAGCGGCATCTGGAGTCGCGCGGGATTCCGGTGCGGCTGTAGCGGGGGCGTCAAGCCGATGTCCGCTGCCGACATTCGCTCGCTCCTGTCGCCTTCGGCGCAGGCTGGGAGTTCGTCGTGGTCGGCAGCGCCGGGAAGGACGACCGGCATCATCTTCGGCGGGGGACTCCCCGATCCCGAGACCTTCCCCATCGAAGAGCTCGTGCGGGCGGCGGAGACCGCGCTGCGGGAAGACCAGTGGGCGCTCCAGTACGGCGGCGTCTACGGGTACGAGGGTCTGCGCGGCCTTCTGATCGAGAAGATTCAAGACTCGGACGGCGTCCCGCTGGAGTTGGAGCAGATCGTGCTCACCTCGGGAAGCGCCCAGGCGCTCTCGCTGGCCTGCTTCGCCTTCCTCGCGCCCCGCGACGTGGTGATCGTGGAGGCGCCGACGTTCGCCGGGTCGCTGCGGGCGATTCGCTCCTACGGCGCCGACCTCGCCGTGGTCCCCGTCGACGAGCACGGGCTCGACGTCGACAATCTGGAAGATCTGCTAGAACGCCTGACGGAACGGCAGCGGCGTCCCAAGCTGCTCTACACGATCCCGAACTTCCACAACCCGACGGGCGTGACGCTGTCCCTGCGGCGGCGCGAGAAGCTGGCCGCGCTGGCGGCACGCTACCGCTTCCTGATCGTGGAGGACGATGCCTACGGCGACCTGCGCTACGATGGCGCGCCTCTACCCTCGCTGCTGAGCCTCGACGAGGCGGGGCTGGTGGTGAAGATGGGATCGTTCAGCAAGATCGCCGCCCCCGGGCTGCGGCTGGGGTGGGCGGCGGGCGACGCGGAAGCCATCGCGGCGCTGACCTCGGTGCGTCACGACATGGGGACTTCGGCCTTCATCGCGCGGACGGTGTACCACTTCGCCAAGGACGGACGGCTCGCCACGCATGTCGAGGGGCTCATCGGGCACTACCGGCGGAAGCGCGATGCGATGCTCGACGCGCTCGACGAGCACTGCGCCGGCTACGCCTCGTGGCGGCGTCCCGAGGGCGGCTTCTTCGTGTGGTTGACGCTCCCGAGCGGCGTGACGGCACGCAAGCTGGGCGCGCACGCGGCCGACGAGGGCGTGGGGTTTGTGGCCGGCGGCGCGTTCTACGACGCCAACGGAGGCGAGCGGTCGCTCCGTCTGGCGTTCAGCCACCTTCCGCTCGGTGACATCGAACGCGGGGTCGCCGGCCTTGGTCGGGCGCTCCGGCGGTGCGCCGAGGAGTCTCGCTCCCGTTCGTGACGCGAGACGCGCCGCCGCCTAGTTCCGGTCTTCCCGCAGGCGGCGCAAGTCTTCGAGCAGCCGCTCGATGTCCTCGATGATCTTGTTCAAGTCCGCCTCTTCCGCCGTGGCCGGCCTCGGGGTCGGTGTGGGCTCGGGGGCCGGCGTGGTCTCCGGCGCCTGGATCGAGTCGATACTGCCGCCGATGGGTGTCGGCTGCGCGAGCCCGAACGCCACGAGCAGGGCGCGCTCCAGCGTCGGCTCCATCACCGGCCGTTTGTCGTCGATGGCGACCACCACGCGCTTCAGTTCGGGGAAGTTCAGCGTCGACGCCTGGAGATAGACGGGCTCGACAAAGATCAACGACTCTTCGAGCGGGATCACGAGGAGGTTCCCACGGATGATCTGCGATCCTTGCTGACCCCACAGGGTGAATTGCTGCGAAATGCGGGGATCGTTGTTGATGCGTGCCTCGACCTGCTGCGGCCCATCGACTTGCTGGTCCTTAGGGAAGGTGAACGCCACGAGCTTGCCGTAGTTCTCGCCGTCGTTCCGCGCCGCCAGCCAAGCGATCATGTTCGGCTTGTTGAGCGGCGTGAACGGGAGGAGCAGGAGGAACTCTGCCTCTACCTCCCCCGGCAGCGGCATCGAGACGTAGTACGCCTCCATCGGCTGCGGGTTGTCGTAGAAGATTTCCGAGGGCCGGTCCCACAGGTCTTCCTTGGTGAAGATGGCGCGGGCGTCGGTCAGGTGGTAGGTGCGGAACATGAATTCCTGGACGTTGAACAGCTCTTCGGGGTAACGGATGTGCGACTGCAGTTCCGCGGGCATTTCCTCAAACGGTTTGAAGAGGCTGGGGAAGATCTTCGAATAGGTCTGGATGATGGCGTCGTCGGGCTCGATCACGTAATAGGTGACGTCGCCGTTATAGGCGTCCACCACCACCTTGACACTGTTGCGGATGTAGTTGAAGGCTTCGCCGGTGCGCTGGGAGTAAGGGAAGCGGTTCGTGGTGGTGAAGGCGTCCTGGATCCACCAGAGCTTGCCGTCGGCGACGACCATGTAGGGGTCGTCGTCGAACTCGAGGAAGGGGGCGGCGCGGTGTGTGCGGTCGGTGATCTCGCGGAAGTAGAGGATGCGGCTCTCTGGGGTCATTTCACCGCTGATCAAGATGTTGAAGTCGAGGAAGCGCCACGCGAAGGCGGCCTTGCGCCAGAACGAGCCGATGCTCACGCCGCTGTCGCCCGCGTACTGGGTGAACGCGGGTGTGTCCTGCTTCGTGGGGTAGTCGAACTCGTCGGTGTTGGTGTTCACCAATACGTACGGGGTCGAGCGCTCGCCGTAGTAAATCTCGGGCCGGTCGACCTCGAACACACCTTGAGGCGGCACGTCCTTCAAGAAGAAATCAGGGCGACCCTCCGGCGTGAAGGTGGTGACCGGGCTCATCGCCACGCCGTAGCCGTGGGTGTACTGGAGCCGCTGCGCGACCCAGCTTTGCGCCTCCGCCGGCAGGCGCTCCGGCGCGAGCTCGCGGCCCGCGAGCATCACCTGCTGGATCCGTCCGTCGATCTCGTACCGATCGACGTCCACGTCGTGGAAGTTGTAGTAGGGGCGCAGGAACTGGATCTGGTTGTAGGTGTCGCGCAGGGGCCGGTGGTCCCATAACCGGATGTTGTCCACCGTGGCGCTATTCCCCAAAAGCTCTTCGGCTTCGAGCCCGCCCTCGACGGCGAAGGGGCGCACCTCGATCTCGTTCAACTGGTACGCCTCGCGAGTCATCGCGATATTCGATTCGATGTACGGGGTCTCGCGGGCCAGCTCGTTCGGCTGGACCTCGAACCGGTGATAGAGGGCGGGGTAGATCATCAACACTACGATCGAGGCCACCGCCCATACGCCGAATCCCACGAGGGGTGCGCGTGGGTTATCGAAGAAGGCGCTGACGACGGCGCCTACGGCCAGGAGCGAAGTAAGGGCCATCATGATGCGCAGCGCGGTCAGCTTGGCGTTGGCGTCCGTAGCGTTGGCCCCAAACAGCGTGCCGTCGAGGCCACGCGACGAGAGGACCAGCTCGTTGATGTCGTACCAGTAGCTCGACGCGATGTTGGCGGCGAGCAGCCCAAGGAGAATTCCCGCGTGCAGCTTGGCCCCGCGGCTGAAGCGCCAGTGAAATCCCTGGCTGACCATGCTGGCGCCGTAGATCCCCACCGCGCCCAGGATCATCATGAGGATGACGCCCAACGACCAGGTCTGGAAGAAGCGCAGGAACGGCAGGTCGAAGATGTAGAAGGCGGGGTTGTGGCCCCACAGCGGATCGGCCAAAAGCTCGCCCAACGAGCCCGTGAACGGCTGGCCTTCGATGAAGAGCAGCATGTTTTCCCACTGGCCGGAGGCGGTAAGGCCGAACACGATCGCAAACAACACCGCCGTGGCCGCTATCCCGATCCGCGTGAACCCTTGGACGAGGACGACGGTCTCCGGAGGCAGCACCGCCGGCTCGCGGCTCCGGGCCAGACGCTCGGCGATCCACGCGTTCGCCAAGAAGAAGAGCAGGAAGCCCCCTGCGCCGGCGAAGAAGAGCCAGATGCGGGTGAAGAGCCGCTTGCTGAAGACTTCCTGATAGCCGATGGAATCGAACCACAGCCAGTCGGTCCAGATATTCTTGGCGGCGCTCAACGCAGCGAAGAGCAGGATGACCGCCACGAGGGCGAAGGCCCACCGTGCGATGCGGCGGTAGGGCAGGTCCGGCGCGCCACGCCCGAACTCGCCGAAGATATCAATTGGTGGGCGGTCTGGTGGTTGTTGGGCCATGGGCTAGGTGATCCGTGTTCCGCAGATGGCCCCGCTCACCGCTTGACGCAGTATGCCGGGGCTTCTCCCGTCCAGGATAAACGACTCATCAACCCCCTCGAGCGCGCGCAAGCACGCCTCCGCCTTGGGGATCATGCCACCGGCGATGACACCTTCGGCGATGAGCCCCCGGGCCTCTTCGGCGGTCAGACCCTCGATCAAGGCGCCGTCTGCGCCGAGCACGCCGGGCACATCGGTCAGAAAAATGAACTGGTCGGCGCCGAGCGCCGCCCCCACCGCGGCCGCCATGGTGTCGGCGTTGATGTTGAGCAACCCGCCGGCCGGCCCGTCCTCACCGGCAAGGCAGCCGACGGGGGAGAGGACGGGAAGGAAACCGCCGGCGAGCAGGCACTCCAGCAGACCGGGGTCGATGCGCTCGATCTCGCCCACGAGGCCGAGGGCTTCGTCCTTGACTCGCGCGTATGCAATAGGCCCGTCGGCGCCGGAGACACCGACGGCCCGGCCTCCCGCCGCGTTGATCGCGGCGGTCAGCCGCTTGTTCACCAGCCCGGCGAGCACGGCAACCACGACGTCGATGCTCTCTTCGCCGGTGACGCGTAGCCCGTCTACGAAGCGGGTCGGCGCGCCGAGGCGGTCGAGCCAACCAGTGACCGCCACGCCGCCGCCGTGGACGACGATGGGGAGGTGTCCTTCTTGTTGCAGCCACGCCAGGTCGGCGATGGCTGTATCGCCCTCGCCCATGGCGTTGCCGCCGATCTTGATGAGTATTCTTCTGCTCACGCTTTTGTGCGCCGGCCGGGAAGCCGCCGCCTTAGGTAGTGTACTCGCTATTGAAGCGCACGTACTCTTCCGTTAGATCGCAGCCCCACGCCGTCGCCGCGGCGGTGCCCACGTCCAGATCGGCCCGTACCGTCACGACGTCTTCACGCATGGTCACCTGGGCTGCCTCCTTGAAGAACGGCACCGGGGCGCCCTGGTCGAACACGCAGATTTCGTTCATATAAAGGGCGATCTTGGACTCGTCGACGAGCGCGCCGCTCCGTCCCAGGGCCATCATCACCCGTCCCCAATTGGGGTCGGCCCCATGCACCGCCGCCTTCACCAGCGCCGAGCTCGCCACCGTCCGCGCCGCCCGCCTCGCGTCGTCATACGACGCCGCCCGCTCGACAGTGACCTCGATGAGTTTCGTGGCCCCCTCCCCGTCGCGCGCGATCATTTTCGTAAGCGGGACGCACACCGCGTCGAGCGCGGCGACGAACTCCGCCGCTTCGGGCGTACCGGCCTGAATCGGCTCGTTACCCGCCGCGCCGTTGGCCAGGAGCAGTACGGTATCGTTCGTGCTGGTGTCCGCGTCCACCGTCACCATGTTGAACGACCGGTTGACGGCGTCGCGGAGGGCTTCCCGTAGGAAGCTGGGCTCGACGGCGGCGTCGGTGGCGATGAAGCTGAGGTGCGTCGCCATGTCGGGGTGAATCATCCCCACGCCCTTGGCCGCGGCGCCGACCGCGCACCGCCTTCCACCAGCCTCGAACGAGACCGCCGCTTCCTTGGGCTTACTGTCCGTCGTCATGATCGCGCGGGCGAATCGGGTCCCGCCGTCATCGGAGGTCTCGACCTTGTCGACCGCGAGCCGCACCAGCGACATCGGCAGCTCGACGCCGATGATGCCGGTGCTCGCGATGAGGACGTCCTCCTCCGGCAGGCCCAGCTTCGCCGCCGCCAACGCCGTGGTCGCCTTCGCGTCGATTAGGCCCTGCGGCCCCACGCAAGCGTTGGCGCAGCCGCTGTTCGCCACCACGGCTTGGGCGAGCCCGCCGGCCACGCGCTCGCGGGTAAGCGTAACGGACGGCGAGACGATGGTGCTCTGGGTGAACATGCCCGCGGCCGCGCAGGGGCGGTCGGAGACGAGAAGGCCAAAGTCGAGCTTGTCCTGCCCGTATGTCTTCAGCCCCGCGAACGTTGCCCCCGCGGAGAATCCCTCCGCCGAGGTGACGCCGCCGCCCTCAATCGGCTCGACCGTCGACGCCATGCGCGCCTCCGTCTTCTTCAGAAGTCGTCCCCATACTATACACCGGCGGGTTTCCTCCCCCGTAGGGGCGTCCCTTGTGGGCGCCCTCCCTCCAGAGGAGAGGCCGGAGGGGAACCACCTCCTCAGGGGGAGCACCCTAGCGTTACGCCCCGACCCCGGCCACGAACGACTCGTAGTCGCCGAAGCGGTTGACCGCGCGGAGGAACTCGCCGACGCTGCCGACGCGCTCCCAGACCGCCGTTACTTGGCCGCCGATCGGGCTCACCGAACCCGAGCCGGGCCGGATGGCGTAACTGCCATGGAAGGCGAAGTAGGCCTGGTTGATCTTGCGGATGAAGTAGCCATGGTCCGCGAGTTCGACACGCCGTGCTTCCATGTACGCCTCGGCCTCGTCGATGCGGCCCTCGGCGAGCATCACGTCGGTCTTTTCCCGCGTCTCGCGCATGAAGACGTTGAAATCGAACCGGGGCGGCTCGGGGTCAGGTTCGGCCTCGCCTTCGCCTTCAGCGGCCGCCCTTGCCTCCGCCGCACGCTTGGCTTCGGCCTCAGCCGCCGCCTGGGCATCCGCCGCCGCGATCTCCTCCGGCGAGGCGAAGTGCCGGCGCCATACCAGATCGCCGATCTCGTTGCCCACCACGTCGGCGACCGACTCGTTGAGCGTGGTCATGTCACCGTTGTCGTAGTAGGCCCGCCCAAGGGGATGGAAGGCCAGGTAGTGGTGCGTCCACTCGTGCGCCGCCGTCCGAAGCGCCCACCGCAGCGGCGTCCCCTCGCGGACGAGGCTGGGGTAGGTGGCCACGCCGCCGATGCCGACGATCAGCGCGGACAAGTCGCGGCGGGCCATCGCCTGCTCCAGCGCCTCCCGCTCTGCGGTCGTGATGCCGGGTGCCAGCAACGTACTGCGGATGGTGGCGATGTGGTCCCGGCGCGACAGGACCAGGAGCTTGGGCAAGTCGTCGAAGTGGAAGTCGACCGGCGGCCACAGGAGCTCGAAGCCGATTAAGCTACTCGATACGCCTTCCGTCCTCAGCGTCTCGCTGATCGCCGCTTCCAGCGTCTCCTCTACCTCTGGCTCCAGCGCCTCGCGTATCGCCCGCAACTCCTCGAGCCGCGCCCGCAACTCTTCGATCTCCGGCTCCTCGACGAGGCCGAAGTCGGCCCGGTCGACGCGGCCCGCCAGCGCGGCGACCTCGCCGCCGATCTCGAAGTAGCGCCGTACGTTGGCTTCCTTCTCCTCTTGTGAAGGGCCCTCGCCGGAAAGCGCCCGCCCCAGCCCGGCGGTCCACTTGCTCAGGAAGTTGGCGATCTCCCAGCCCGGAATGCTGTAGAGATGCGGCTTCGCGAGCTGCGTGACGCCGTCGCCCACGCCGAACGTGTCCCCTGGGGTGGAGAAAACGGCGAGCGCCAAGAGAAGAACCCAACCGGCTTTGAGGATGCGGTTTCTCATGGTTTAGAAGCCGCATTGTAGCGGCGCGCGCGGCGTGACGACGCGGACCGCGGGCGCGCCCGGTTGCCTCTGTTCGGCGGCGTGACTACAATGAGCGCCCACCACCTTGCCGCAGGAGTGTTCGCCTTGGACGCTTACGCAACCGACGCTATCCGGAACGTGGTGACGCTGTCGCATAGCGGCGCCGGAAAGACCGCCCTTGCGGAGGCGATGCTCCACGGATCGGGTGCCGCCAGCCGCCTCGGCACCATCGCCGACGGCAACACCGTCTGCGACTACGAGCCCGAGGAGATCGACCGCAAGAGCAGCGTCCAACTGGCGTTGGCCCCCACGGAGTGGAACGGGGTGAAGATCAACTGGATCGACACCCCGGGGTACGCCGACTTCTCCGGCGAGGTCGGCTCGGCACTTGCCGCCGCCGACTTCGCCGCGCTCGTCGTCAGCGCCGTCGACGGCGTCGAGGTCGGTGCGGAGTCCACCTGGCGGCAGGCCGAGGCCCGCGGCCTTCCCCGCATGATCGTCATCAACAAGATGGACCGAGAGAATGCCGACTTCTATCAGGTGCTTGACGAGATCAAGGAGCGCCTCGACCGGCGTTTCGTACCCTTCAACCTCCCCGATGGAGCGGAGACTGCGTTCGGCGGCGTAGTGGGCCTGATCGAAGCCGACGGAGCGGTCGAGCGCTTCGTCGAGTTCCATGAGCAGCTCGTCGAGGCCGCCGCCGAGTCGGAGGACGCCCTCACCGAGAAGTACCTGGAAGAGGGCGAGCTGACCCCCGACGAAATACGCCAGGGTCTCAAGCAGGGCGTCGCCTCGGGGACGATCTTCCCGGTCGTCGCGACGTCGGCCACCAAAGAGATTGGCGTTGCCGAGCTTCTCGACCTGCTCAAAGACTATGCTCCCAGCCCCGTCGACGCGCCGCCGGTCCGGGGGCAAGACGCGGCCGGCGGCGCCGTCGAGGTCTCGCCCAGTGACGACGGCCCCCTCGCGGCGCTTGTCTTCAAGACCACCGCCGACCCCTATGTGGGCAAGCTCTCCTTCTTCAAAGTCTGCCGCAATACGTTGCGGAGCGACTCCCAGGTGGTGAACGTCCGAACCGGCCAGACGGAGCGCATCGGTCAGGTCTTCGTCCCTAGGGGGAAGAGCCAGGAGAACGTACCGTCGCTCGCGCCCGGCGACATCGGCGCGGTGGCGAAGCTGCAGGACACCTCGACCGGCGACACGCTCACTGCCAAGGACGGCGGTCTGCGCCTCGAAACCGTTGAGTTTGGCAACCCCGTGTACAGCGTCTCGCTCGCGCCGAAGACGAAGGCCGACATGGACAAGATGGGCGCGGCCATAGTCCGCGTCGTGGACGAAGACCCCAGCCTGCGGATGACGCGCGAGCAGGCCACCGGGGAGACCGTGCTCTCCGGCCTCGGCGACGCCCATATCGACGTGGCGATCAAGCGCCTACAGCGCAAGTTCGGCGTCGAAGTCATCGTCGGCACGCCGCGGGTGCCGTACCGGGAGACGGTGAAGACCAAGACCGCCGTCGAATACAAGCATAAGAAGCAGAGCGGCGGGCATGGACAGTACGGGCACGTCCACCTCGAACTCGAGCCGCTGCCCAAGGGGAGCGGCCTGGAGTTCGCGACCCGCGTCGTGGGAGGCTCCGTGCCCAAGGAGTATTTCCCCGCCGTGGAGAAGGGCGTCATGGAGGCGGCCCGCACCGGCGTCATCTCGGGCAACCCCGTGGTAGACCTCAAAGTCACGCTCTTCGACGGCAGCTCGCACTCCGTCGATTCTTCCGGCATGGCCTTCCAGATCGCCGCCTCGCAGGCGTTCAAGAAAGGGTTGCAGGAGGCCGGCCCCGTCATCCTCGAACCCGTGATGAAGGTCGCCGTCACCGTCCCCGACGCCTACACCGGCGACGTCATGGGCGACCTGAACGGTAAGCGGGCCAAGGTGCTCGGCATGAACCCCGGCAACGGCACCACCACCATCGACGCCGAGGCCCCGCTGGCGGAGATGCAGCGCTACGCCCAGGACTTGCGCTCCATCGCCCAAGGCCGGGGCGCCTACTCGATGGAGTTCTCTCACTACGAGGAGCTGCCCGCGCATCTCGTGCAGAAGCTCCAGGAGTCGATGGCCGCCCAGGAGTCGTAGTCCTCACCCTTTCCCAGCGTTGGGAGAGGAGGCAAGGCCCTCTCGTCGGAGAGAGTGGCGCCCTTTGGGGCGGGCGAGTCGCGACTGGCCTCTACGGGACGGGCGCCCTTGGCGGTGCGGCTGATAGGACTCCGACTCCGTCACCAAGCGACGAGGCGGTCGGCGCGCATGGCTTCGATTTGCGCTGGAGTGAAGCCCAGTTCGGCGAGGATGTGCGGGCTGTCTTCGCCGAGGGCGTGCGGGGGCTCCGCGCGCGATGGCGTGAGGGAGAAGTGGGCCGGGGGGCCGTGGCGCATGAAGCGCCCGATCGTTGGGTGGTTAGTCTCGACGATGAAGCCGTTCTCCTTGACCGCGGGGTCGGTGAGGAAGAACCGGCCCGACGAGGTGTCCTCGGCGCGCACACCGCCGACTCCTTGGGCGGTGAGAATGGACTCCCACTCGTCGGCTCCCCGCTCCTTGAACGCGAGACCGAGCGCCGCCATGAGCTGCGCGTCGTGGGTGGCGCGGGCCTCGTGGTCGGCGAAGCGGGGGTCGGTGGCGAGGGCGGGCCTGCCGATGGCCTCGCACAGCCGCTCCCACTCCTGTTGCGTCGTGCAGGTCAATGAGATGAAGCCGTCGGCGGTGCGGTAGAGGCGCTGGAGCGCGCCGAGTCCTCGGAGGAGCCGGTCGGGCTCGCGACGGGGCGGCTTCCCCTCGTAGCGGATGAAGTCGTCGGAGGTGACGTAGGAGTTGCTAGTGAGCATCGTTGTCTCCAGGTACTGGCCCTTGCCGGTGCGCTCCTTGGCGAAGAGAGCGAGGGCCATCGCGGTGCCCACGGCCACCGCCGCCGATACGTCGGGGCTACCCTCGTTCGCCCGGTAGAGTTCGAGGCTCTTGGCGTCGATCTCGTCGATGGTCATGGGCTCGTCGGCGGGCGGCGGCTCGTTGCCCCGCCCAAGCTGCCACAGAGCGCCCCCAGCCAAGGCGCCGGCGGTGGGGTGAAACGCGGCGCGGCCCGCTCTCGGTCCGCCGGAGCCGTAGGACCCCGCGTAGTGATAGATGATCTCGGGGTTGATCTCGCGGACCGTCTCGTAGTCCACGCCGAGCCGCTTCGGGGCGTCGCCGCGCATGTTGTGCATGATGGCGTCGGCCTTCTCCACCAGCCGGTGCGCGATCTCCCGCCCCTCCTTGCGACGCAGGTCGATGGACAGGCTTTCCTTGCCGTGGAAGGTCTTGCTGCGGCCCTTCGTTCGCGTGCGGAACTCGTCGCCGGCCAGCGACTCGACCTTGATCACGCGCGCGCCGAGGTCGGCGAGGAGCGCCGTGCCCAGGGGCGCGGCGAGCCAGGTTGAGAAGTCGAGGATGGTTACGCCGTCGAAGGGGCGCTTGGGGGCCGGCCCGCCGGAGGGGGCCGGCGCGGTTGCCGGAGTGGGCGGCTTCGCTAGAAGCTCGTCGTTGTGCTCGCCGACGCGGGGCGCGCCGCCGCGAATCACCGAGGGCGTTTCGGCGAACCGGACCAGCGGGCCAAGCTGCTTGGTGCGCCCCACCTCTGAATCGTCCAGTTCGATCACGCCGCCGTTGTAACGGGTCTGCGGGTGGTCCATGCACTCCTGCGTCGTCTGGAAGCGGTCGCCGGCGAGGCCGCGCTCGATGAAAAGCTCGATCCAGTCGTCGAGCGTCTTTTCCTGCATCTTGGCTAGGACGATGCGGCGGAGCTCGATGCAGTCGTCGCGGCTGGCAAAGGTGAAGGGCGCGCCCTTGAACTTCTCGTCCTCGAAGATGTGGGATAGGCCGATCGTCTCCATCCACATGGGGAAGAGGCGGGTGGTGTTGTTCGTCATCTGCATCCACTGGCCGTCTTTCGTCCGCGCCACCATGTAGTTGAGCAGCAGGTGGTTTGGGATGCCGCCGCCCCTGGACGAAGGGCCGAGGGCGTCGGGGTCGTCGACGATGCCATTCGGACCTGGGTGGCAACGGCGGCGGCGTCGTCGTAGCACGTCATGCCCTGATAGAGGCTGGTCTCGACGCGCTGGCCCTTGCCGGTGGCGCGGCGCACGCGCAGGGCGCCCACGATGCTCTGCACGGCGATGTTGGCGGCGCTCCAGCTTGCGTCGGGGCGCACTCGGAAGAACGGGCCCTTCAGCCCTGTCCAGCCCGCCAGCGACTGGTAGCCGCCGCCCTTGGCCTCGACCACGCCGTCGTAGGCGGGGTAGCCCTTGTAGGCGCCCTTGGAGCCGAAGGCGGTGATGGAGCAGTAGACGAGGCCGGGGTTGGCCTTGGAGAGGTCGTCGTAGCCGAGGCCGAGGCCGTCCATGACGCCGGTGATCGCGTTCTCGATAACCACGTCGGCGGCCTGGGTGAGGCGGCGCGCCGCGTCGCGGCCCTCGCCGCTTTCCAGGTTTAGGGCGACGCTCTTCTTGCCGCGGTTCCACATGCGCCAAGCGGGCATCGAGCGGAGGGGGTCGCCGCCGGGCGGCTCGATCTCGATGACGTCGGCGCCGTTGTCGGCGAGGATCATCGAGGCGACGCTGGGGGCGAAGCCCGATCCGAAATCGACGACGGTGATGCCTTCGCATACTGGGGGCATGGTCTCCTCCGAGGGCGGGCTGCCTGGTCCGCCCCGCATGATACGCGCGCGCCGCGTGGAGTCAAAAGCGGGGCCGTCGCAGGCTCTTGGGGGGTCCCGCCGGGCGGCGGGCGTCCGTTTCTTGGAAGAGATGCCGTTTATCCCATGCTCCGGCCGCCGCGTTTCGCTAGATTCTTTCTAGGGTTACCCCTCGGCTACCTACCGGCTGGAGGCTTGTTAGCGGCGGTTTTTGCCCGAATTTCGACGGTCCGGGGATTTTCCGGCCCGGCGAGGGCCTTCAACAGGAGAGCGGGGAGGGAGGCATTGGCGCCAATTTTGCACCAGCGGCGCCAGTTCCCGCCAATTCCGCCACTTTTGCACCCGTGGGCGCCAGTTTTGCACCCGTGGGCGCCGTCTCGCGTCCGCGCCGGCGCCGCCTGGGGTTACGATTGGGGGCGGCAATCGATCCGACAGCTTTGTACAGGAGGCCGGGCATGGACGAGCGGGTAGACGAGCGTGAGAGGGCGGCGGAGGAGCGCCGAAGCCGCCGGGAGCGGCTCTTGGAGCGCGTGGAGCGCATCACGGAGGCGCCGCTGCTGATCTTGGCGGCCGTGATGATTCCGTTGATTGTTGGGCCGTTTGTGTGGGAGCTCTCGGAGCGTCAGGAGGAAGTGTTCGTCGCGCTGGACATCTTCATCTGGGCAGCCTTTGTGGCGGATATCGTGGTCAAGACGGCGATAGCGCCCCGAAAACTCGCCTATCTCAAGGCGCATTGGATCGACCTCGCCATCTTGGTCGCGCCGCCGATCAGGCCGCTCAGGCTGGTGCGCCTCTTAGTCTACGGCTCGCGTATCTTCATGGGGCTCCGGCGCATGGTGCAGGTCGACTATCTTCTGGTGTACGCGGTGCTGTTGGTGATGGTGTCCGCTACCGTGGTGACGACGGTGGAGACGGGTGAGAACGCGCAGATCACCTCATTCTCCGATGCGATGTGGTGGGCTACCGTCACGATCACGACGATCGGCTATGGCGACCTCGTCCCGGTGTCCGAAGCGGGGAGGGCCATGGGCTACGTGCTTGTCCTTGGCGGCGTGGGGCTGTTCAGCGCGCTCACGGCGAACTTCGCGGCGGCCCTGGTGAGGGGCCAGCCGAGAGGGGGCGCGGGCTCGGCGGAGTTGCTTTCCGAGGTCAAGGCTCTGCGGAGGGAGCTGGCGGAGCGGCGTGGGGATGCGTAGGCGGGGCGGGGGTCGGTGGGCGTCCGCGCGCCGTGTCTTCGCCCAGTCTCGCTCCAAGACCGGCGGCGCCCTGCGGGCGCCCGCGCGCCTGCGGCGCGCGCCCTCTCTCAGTCTCCCCCAGAGGGGGAGAGGTTTAAGGGAATGCCCCCCCGCCAGGACCCCAGTCGGTTTTGCAAAGGGAATTATATACGTGTGTACCCGAACATTCCCTAATGAACGGAGGAACCATGACGACCAACGACTCAGGAAAACTGAATATGGGCAGCGTGTCGGCAATAAAGGACATCATAACCCTGCCCGTTAGTGAATGGACACACCGCCAAAGTAACTACGTTGACGCCTGCCTGAATGCTCTAGCGCACCAACCCACGCGGTGGTATTCCTATCAAGACTGGGGGCCGGGCGGACCCGTTCAATACCTTGCGGAGAGAGGGATTGTGTTCACTCCCACGCCCGACCGCAGACCTGTCGGCAAGAGCTACTACGATGGCTGCGGGTGTAAGGTGACGCACTGGCGATTTGAGGAGGAGTCCGGCGGGCCGGTCTGCGGGAAGCAGGACTAAGGGGCCGCGTGGGTACACATGTATATAATTCCCTTTGCAAAGGTCTCCAGAGGGGAGAGGGCGGAAGGGGCCGGTGGGCGTGAGGGTGGTGGGTTTTAGCAGGGTCGCGCGGCCCCCGCCTCCCCCCGCCCGCACCCCAACCCTCTCCCAGCGGGAGAGGGGGTAAGACCCCGCGCCGCCTCCCTTTCCCAAGGCTAGCGGGCGGCGTTCTTCCCTTCGACGAAGTTTGCGAGGGTAAGACCTCCCCGCGCCCCCGCGCCTGCGGCGCCCCCCTCTCTCAGTCTCTCCCACAGGGAGAGAGGTTTAGGGATGCCCGCCCCCACGGTCACCTTTTGCGAACCCTCGTCGCGGAGGGAGCGGGCGCCCACGAGGGGCGTCCCTACGGGAGGGATAGATTCCCGCGTGCGCGAGAATGACGGGTATGGGCGGGGTTTGCAGAGGTCATCGGTGGGAGGGGAGTTAAGACCCCGCGCCGCGCGCTGGCGTTGACCCTGGGTTTGTGGGGCCGGTAGACTCGGCTGGCTGGGAGTAAGGGGGCGCGTGTGAAGTATGGCGTGGTTTCGACGGACGATCATTTGCAGGAGGGGCCGGAGACGTGGACGGCGCGGATGTCGAAGCGGGAGTGGGGGGATCTGATTCCCCAGGTGAAGCGCGACGACGATGGGGAGGACTCCTGGCATATCTACGGTCGGTCCCGGCCCGGCGGGTATAGCGGGAAGCTGGGCGTTGTCAGCGGGGCGCTGGAGGACCGGGCGCAGTTCGCGCCTCGCGTCTGGGCCGACATGCCGGTGAGCTCGTACGTGCCCGCGGAGCGTGTGAAGGCGATGGACCGCGACCGGGTGGACGTGCACGCCTTCTTCGGCAACGTCTCCGGCGTCGCGGGCAACACCTTCCAGGACCCCGGCTATCCCGCCGACTTTCGGTTGGCGTGCCTGCGGGCGTACAACGACTTCCAGATCGAGGAGTACGCGGAGCCGTACCCGGGGCGCTTCATCACGCTCGCGGCCCTGCCGCTTTGGGACCCGGCCGAGGCCGTCGCGGAGGTCGAGCGGACCGCGAAGCGGGGGATCAAGGGGATCACGTTCGTCTTCCCTCACCAGTTCGGCTATCCGCACATCGTCGACCCTTGCTGGGACCCGCTCTGGGCCGCGGCGCAGGACGCCGGGCTCTCGATCAACTTCCACATCGGGACGGGCGGGAGCATGGGGCTCGACAAGTCGGCGCTGTGGGAGGGTCAGAGCGATATGTTCCGCCTCGCCGCGCTTTCCACGTGGAGCATCTCGTCGAATACGCAGGTAATGAGCATCCTGCTCTTCTCGGGCATCCTGGAGCGCTTTCCCGCGCTGCGCTTCGTCGCCTCAGAGAGCGGGTTGGGTTGGGCCCCGTACCTGCTTGAGGTCGCCGACCACCAGTGGGATCGCCAGAAGCTTAGCCGCGAGGGGATGCCGCTTCGGCCGAGCGCCTACTTCCGCCGCCAGTGCTACGTGAATTTCTGGTTCGAGGTCTTCGGACTGAAGGCGCGCGACGAGATCGGCATCGACAACATCATGTGGGAGTCGGACTTTCCCCACCCCACGTGCACGTGGCCGAACTCGCACTACTACATCGAGCGCGCCATGGGCGACTGGCCGGAGGAGGAGCGCCGGAAGGTGCTGGTGGAGAACGCCGCGAAGGTTTTTAACCTGGCGGTGTAGGGCGCGGAGCCGCGCACCTGCGGTGCGCGCCGTCGCTCAGACTCCCTGTGTGAGGCAATCGCAACGGGGAGTTGCGGTACTCGTGGGCCGTGGGTTTGGAGCCAGTTGAAGACGGTTCGAGTCTCCGTAGGTGGGCCGGAGCGTACCGTATTGCGAACTTTCGGTGGGAGGTCCTGCTGTAAGGAGTCCAGTTTGGTGGTCCACACCCACTGGCGGAGCCATTCAACGCGCTGAGGACGTTCAGGAATCGATCTTGCGCAGTATGTAGAAGGAGCTGAATCTACGGCAACCCATAGAGCGAGTCAGGTAGCCGACGAGAACGGCGTTCTTCCCCGACGTGGTGACCATCAATCGGTAGAGGGCTATTCGGCGGATGACCGTGATGTCTTAAAGTTCCTCTCCGCGTTGCCATTGCCGAAGCAGACCCCAAGAGGGCTAAAGGCCCATCCACATCTCGAAGATGGTTCTGCCTACCGTCCACTCTGGCCCATGTGGCAGGACCAATACCGGTCGCTTGCGCGCACGGGTGATCGCCACGTTCAAGAGACGGCAAGGACAATGCCCAGCAAGGCAAGCCATCTTGTCGTTCCTGCACTCGTCATTATCGTGACCTCCTATCTTTGCTTCGCGCAGACCTCTACGGGCAATAGCCGTCCACGGTATCCGGCAGGAGAACGCTTAAGCTGTTGCGGTTCAAACTGGCCGGAGCGCACCCGCTCAAGTCGTTGGCGCTGAGGTTCAGCTGTGTCAGGTTGGCGAGGCTGCCCAACTCCGCCGGTATCTCCCCGCTCAACTGATTGTCGCTGAGGTTCAGCCGCCAACTCAGGTTGGAGAGGCTGCCCAACTCCGGCGGTATCTCCCCGCTCAACTGGTTGTCTTGGAGGTGCAGTTCTTTCAGGCGGGAGAGGTTGCCCAGCTCCGCCGGTATCTCCCCGCTCAAGTCGTTGGCGCTGAGGTTCAGCTGTGTCAGGTTGGCGAGGCTGCCCAACTCCGGCGGTATCTCCCCGCTCAACTGATTGTCGTTGAGGTTCAGCCACCAATTCAGGTTGGAGAGGCTGCCCAACTCCGGCGGTATCTCCCCGCTCAACTGGTTCCCGCCGAGGGACAGCTGTGTCAGGTTGGCGAGGCTGCCCAACTCCGGCGGTATCTCCCCGCTCAACTGGTTCCCGCCGAGGGACAGCCGTGTCAGGTTGGCGAGGCTGCCCAACTCCGGCGGTATCTCCCCGCTCAACTGGTTCCCGCCGAGGGACAGCAGTGTCAGGTTGGCGAGGCTGCCCAACTCCGGCGGTATCTCCCCGCTCAACTGGTTCCCGCCGAGGGACAGCCCTATCAGGTTGGCGAGGCTGCCCAGCTCCGGCGGTATCTCCCCGCTCAACTCGTTGTTGTTGAGGCCCAGCCCTTTCAGGTTGGCGAGGCTGCCCAGCTCCGGCGGTATCTCCCCGCTCAACTGGTTCCAGCCGAGGGACAGCGATTCCAGGTTGGAGAGGCTGCCCAGCTCCGGCGGCAGCTCTCCGCTCAACTCATTGCTGCTGAGGAACAGCGTTTTCAGGTTGGAAAGGCTGCCCAACTCCGGCGGCAGCTCCCCGCTCAACTCGTTGTTGTTGAGGCGCAGCCCTATCAGGTTGGCGAGGCTGCCCAGCTCCGGCGGTATCTCCCCGCTCAACTCGTTGTCGCTGAGGTCCAGCTCTGTCAGGTTGGAGAGGTTGCCCAGCTCCGGCGGCAGCTCCCCGCTCAAATCGTTGTTGTTGAGGTTCAGCAGTATCAGGTTGGCGAGGCTGCCCAGCTCCGGCGGTATCTCCCCGCTCAACTGATGATTGGCGCCGAGGTCCAGCTCTGTCAGGTTGGAGAGGTTGCCCAGCTCCGGCGGCAGCTCCCCGCTCAAATCGTTGTGGTTGAGGTTCAGCAGTATCAGGTTGGCGAGGCTGCCCAGCTCCGGCGGTATCTCCCCGCTCAACTCGTTCCAGTCGAGGTCCAGCTCTGTAACGCGCCCATTGTCGTCAGTTTCGACGCGGGGCCATTCGCCCAGGGGCGCGTCACTCAGCCAGTTTTCATTGTGCTCCCAGTTCTCACCGTCCGTGGCGTTGTAGAGGGCAACCAGCGCTTCCCGGTCCGTTTCGGCGGAGGTCCGCCCAATGGTGAGCAGCGGCGCTTTGGTAGCCGTCGGTCGCGGCGCAGAGGTGGCCGTGGGCGCGTCTCCCGGCATGGGGGTGGAAGCTGCCGCTTCCGTCGCGGGCGTGGACGCGGCCTCCGTCCGGGGCGTCGTAGCCCGCTCTCCGTCGGCGTCCGGCGCATCGGAGCCGCAGGCCATGAGGACTGCGGGCAGCGCCAGCGCAAGGACAATGCCCAGCAGGGTAAGCCATCTCGTCGTTCCTGAACTCGTCATTATCGTGACCTCCTATCTTTGCTTCGCGCAGACCTCTACGGGCAATAGCCGTCCACGGTATCCGGCAGGAGAACGCTTAAGCTGTTGCGGTTCAAACTGGCCGGAGCGCACCCGCTCAACTCGTTGTCGTTGAGGAACAGCCGTGTCAGGTTGGAGAGGCCGCCCAACTCCGCCGGTATCTCCCCGCTCAACTCGTTGGCGGTGAGGTCCAGCCATGTCAGGTTGGAGAGGCTGCCCAACTCCGGCGGTATCTCCCCGCTCAACTGGTTCCCGCCGAGGGACAGCCGTGTCAGGTTGGAGAGGCTGCCCAACTCCGGCGGTATCTCCCCGCTCAACTGGTTCCCGCCGAGGTCCAGCTGTGTCAGGTTGGAGAGGCTGCCCAACTCCGGCGGTATCTCCCCGCTCAACTGGTTCCCGCCGAGGGACAGCCGTGTCAGGTTGGAGAGGCTGCCCAACTCCGGCGGTATCTCCCCGCTCAACTGGTTCCAGCCGAGGGACAGCCCTGTCAGGTTGGCGAGGCTGCCCAGCTCCGCCGGTATCTCCCCGCTCAACTCGTTGTAGCTGAGGTGCAACTCTACTAGGTTGGAGAGGCTGCCCAGCTCCGGCGGCAGCTCTCCGCTCAACTCATTGCTGCTGAGGGACAGCGATAACAGCTTGGAGAGGCTGCCCAACTCCGGCGGCAGCTCCCCGCTCAACTCGTTGTTGTTGAGGCGCAGCCCTATCAGGTTGGCGAGGCTGCCCAGCTCCGGCGGTATCTCCCCGCTCAACTCGTTGTCGCTGAGGTCCAGCTCTGTCAGGTTGGAGAGGTTGCCCAGCTCCGGCGGCAGCTCCCCGCTCAAATCGTTGTTGTTGAGGTTCAGCTCTATCAGGTTGGCGAGGCTGCCCAGCTCCGGCGGTATCTCCCCGCTCAACTGATGATTGTCGCCGAGGTCCAGCTCTGTCAGGTTGGAGAGGTTGCCCAGCTCCGGCGGCAGCTCCCCGCTCAAATCGTTGTGGTTGAGGTTCAGCAGTATCAGGTTGGCGAGGCTGCCCAGCTCCGGCGGTATCTCCCCGCTCAACTCGTTCCAGTCGAGGTCCAGCTCTGTAACGCGCCCATTGTCGTCAGTTTCGACGCGGGGCCATTCGCCCAGGGGCGCGTCACTCAGCCAGTTTTCATTGTGCTCCCAGTTCTCACCGTCCGTTGCGTTGTAGAGGGCAACCAGGGCTTCCCGGTCCGTTGCCGCCGAGGTCCGCCCAATGGTGCGCAGTGGCGTTCTCGTAGCCGTCGGTCGCGGCGCAGCGGTGGCCGCGTCCCCGTCCCCGGTCTCCGTGGCCTCCGTCCGGGGCGTCGCGGCCCGCTCTCCGCCGTCGTCCGGCGAATCGCCGCCGCAGGCCGCGAGCGTTGCCGTAAGGGCCAGGGCAAGGAGAATGCCCAGCAGGGTAAGCCATCTCGTCGTTCCTGAACTCGTCATTATCGTGACCTCCTATCTTTGCTTCGCGCGGAGCGTCCGGGGAAGAAGGCGCGCCCCTGACGCCGTTTCCGCCTGCTGAGGCGCCGGGGCCTCAGCAGAACGGCAGGTCTCCAAGGTCGGACCAGCTCATAACCAATTGGCCTTGCAAGCTGCTTGGTACGCACCCGCTCAACTCGTTGTCGCTGAGGTCCAGCCGTTCCAGGTTGGCGAGGCTGCCCAGCTCCGGCGGTATCT
Organism: Dehalococcoidia bacterium; assembly: GCA_965261455.1. GTDB lineage: Bacteria > Chloroflexota > Dehalococcoidia > SHYB01 > SHYB01 > DAOUKH01. The sequence goes on from OZ253453.1 coordinate 3,146,697, forward strand.
CCCCGCTCAACTGATTGCTGTTGAGGTAGAGATATTCCAGGTTGGCGAGGCTGCCCAACTCCGGCGGTATCTCCCCGCTCAACTGGTTCCCGCCGAGGGACAGCCCTATCAGGTTGGCGAGGCTGCCCAGCTCCGCCGGTATCTCCCCGCTCAACTGGTTCCCGCCGAGGTCCAGCTGTGTCAGGTTGGCGAGGCTGCCCAGCTCCGCCGGTATCTCCCCGCTCAACTGGTTCCCGCCGAGGGACAGCCCTATCAGGTTGGCGAGGCTGCCCAGCTCCGCCGGTATCTTCCCGCTCAACTGGTTCCCGCCGAGGCCCAGCGATTCCAGGTTGGAGAGGCTGCCCAGCTCCGGCGGCAGCTCCCCGCTCAACTCATTCCTGCTGAGGGACAGCGTTTTCAGGTTGGAAAGGCTGCCCAACTCCGGCGGCAGCTCCCCGCTCAACTCATTCCTGCTGAGGGACAGCGTTTCCAGGTTGGAGAGGCTGCCCAGCTCCGGCGGTATCTCCCCGCTCAACTCGTTGTAGCGGAGGGCCAGCGCTTCCAGGTTGGAGAGGCTGCCCAGCTCCGGCGGTATCCCGCTCAACCTGTTCCAGCTGAGGTCCAGCGTTTTCAGGTTGGAGAGGCTGCCCAGCTCCGGCGGTATCCCGCTCAACCTGTTCCAGCTGAGGTCCAGCGTTTTCAGGTTGGAGAGGCTGCCCAGCTCCGGCGGTATCTCCCCGCTTAACTGGTTTTCGTAGAGCTCCAGCTCTCGAAGGTTGGCGAGGTTGCCAAGCTCCGGCGGTATCTCTCCGCTCAAATCCCTGTAGCTGAGGTCCAGTTCTGTGACTCGACCATTGTCGTCGGTTGCGACGCCGTACCATTCGCCCAGGGGCGCGTCACTCAGCCAGTTTTCATTGCGGTCCCATTTCTCACCGTTCGTGGCGTTGTAGAGGGCAACCAGCGCTTCCCGGTCCGTTTCGGCGGAGGTCCGCCCAATGGTGAGCAGCGGCGCTTTGGTAGCCGTCGGTCGCGGCGCAGCGGTGGCCGTGGGCGCGTCCCCCGGCATGGGGGTGGAAGCTGCCGCCTCCGTCGCGGGCGTGGACGCAGCCTCTGTCCGGGGCGTCGTAGCCCGCTCTCCGTCGGCGTCCGGCGCATCGGAGCCGCAGGCCATGAGGACTGCGGGCAGCGCCAGCGCAAGGACAATGCCCAGCAGGGTAAGCCATCTCGTCGTTCCTGAACTCGTCATTATCGTGACCTCCTATCTTTTCTTTGCTTCGCGCAGAGCGTCCGGGGAAGAAGGCGCGCCCCTGACGCCGTTTCCGCCTGCTGAGGCGCCGGGGCCTCAGCAGAACGGCAGGTCTCCAAGGTCGGACCAGCTCATAACCAATTGGCCTTGCAAGCTGCTTGGTACGCACCCGCTCAACTCGTTGTAGCTGAGGTCCAGCCGTTCCAGGTTGGAGAGGCTGCCCAGCTCCGGCGGTATCTCCCCGCTCAACTCGTTGTAGCTGAGGTCCAGCCGTTCCAGGTTGGAGAGGCTGCCCAGCTCCGGCGGTATCTCCCCGCTCAACTCATTGTCGTCGAGCCACAGCAGTGTCAGGTTGGCGAGGCTGCCCAGCTCCGGCGGAATCTCCCCGCTCAACTGGTTTTCGGAAAGCCACAGCGTTTTCAGGTTGGAGAGGCTGCCCAACTCCGGCGGAATCTCCCCGCTCAACTGATTGCGGTTGAGGCCCAGCGTTTCCAGGTTGGAGAGGCTGCCCAGCTCCGGCGGAATCTCCCCGCTCAACTGGCGGTTCCCATCGAGTGTCAGCGATTTCAGGTTGGCGAGGCTGCCCAGCTCCGGCGGAATCTCCCCGCTCAACTCGCTGTAGCGGAGTTCCAGCGATTTCAGGTTGGCGAGGCTGCCCAGCTCCGGCGGAATCTCCCCGCTCAACTCGTTGTAGCTGAGGTCCAGCGCTTCCAGGTTGGAGAGGCTGCCAAGCTCCGGCGGAATCTCCCCGCTCAACTGGTTTCTGTCGAGTTCCAGCGTTTTCAGGTTGGAGAGGCTGCCCAGCTCCGGCGGAATCTCCCCGCTCAACTCGTTGTAGTGGAGTTCCAGCGCTTCCAGGTTGGCGAGGCTGCCCAGCTCCGGCGGTATCCCGCTCAACCTGTTAAAGCTGAGGTCCAGCGTTTCCAGGTTGGAGAGGCTGCCCAGCTCCGGCGGTATCTCCCCACTTAACTGGTTTTCGTAGAGCTCCAGCTCTCGAAGGTTGGCGAGGTTGCCAAGCTCCGGCGGTATCTCTCCGCTCAAATCCCTGTAGCTGAGGTCCAGTTCTGTGACTCGACCATTGTCGTCGGTTGCGACGCCGTACCATTCGCCCAGGGGCGCGTCACTCAGCCAGTTTTCATTGCGGTCCCATTTCTCACCGTTCGTGGCGTTGTAGAGGGCAACCAGCGCTTCCCGGTCCGTTTCGGCGGAGGTCCGCCCAATGGTGAGCAGCGGCGCTTTGGTAGCCGTCGGTCGCGGCGCAGCGGTGGCCGTGGGCGCGTCCCCCGGCATGGGGGTGGAAGCTGCCGCCTCCGTCGCGGGCGTGGACGCGGCCTCCGTCCGGGGCGTCGCCGTTGCCCGCTCTCCGTCGGCGTCCGGCTCATCGGAGCCGCAGGCCATGAGGACTGCGGGCAGCGCCAGCGCAAGGACAATGCCCAGCAGGGTAAGCCATCTCGTCGTTCCTGAACTCGTCATTATCGTGACCTCCTATCTCTTCTTCGCGCAGAGCGTCCGGGGAAGAAGGCGCGCCCTGACGCCGTTTCCGCCTGCTGAGGCGCCGGGGCCTCAGCAGGACGGCAGGTCTCCAAGGTCGGAAAAGGTCATATCCAATTGGCCTTGCAAGCTGCTTGGTACGCACCCGCTCAACTCGTTGGCGTGGAGGTCCAGCAATTCCAAGTTGGCGAGGCTGCCCAGCTCCGCCGGAATCTCCCCGCTCAACTGGTTTCCGGCGAGGCCCAGCCCTCTCAGGTTGGCGAGGCTGCCCAGCTCCGGCGGTATCTCCCCGCTCAACTCGTTCCAGCGGAGGCCCAGCCCTCTCAGGTTGGCGAGGTTGCCCAGCTCCGGCGGTATCTCCCCGCTCAAATAGTTGCCTTCGAGGCCCAGCCCTCTCAGGTTGGCGAGGTTGCCCAGCTCCGACGGTATCTCCCTGCTCAACTCGTTGTCGCTGAGTTCCAGCGTTTTCAGGTTGGAGAGGCTGCCCAGCTCCGGCGGTATCTCCCCGCTCAACTCGTTCTCATGGAGGTACAGCACTTCCAGGTTGGCGAGGTTGCCCAGCTCCGGCGGTATCTCCCCGCTCAACTCGTTGCCGCGGAGGTCCAGCGTTTTCAGGTTGGAGAGGCTGCCCAGCTCCGGCGGTATCTCCCCGCTCAAATCGTTGTGGTGGAGGTCTAGCAGAGTGACTCGGCCCTCGTCGTTGGTGATGACGCCGTACCATTCGCCCAGGGGCGCGTCACTCAGCCAGTTTGTATAGCCATTCCAGTTCGGACCGTCGGTGGCGATGTAGAGGGCAACCAGCGCCTCCCGGTCCGTTTTGGCGGAGCCGGAGGTCCGCCCAATGCTGCGCAGCGGCGCTGTCGCCGCCGTAGATCGCGGCTCAGCGGTGGCCGCGTCCCCGTCCCCGGTCTCCGTGGCCTCCGTCCGGGGCGTCGCGGTCCGCTCTCCGTCGGCGTCCGGCTCATCGCCGCCGCAGGCCGCGAGCGCTGCCGTAAGGGCCAGGGCAAGGAGAATGCCCAGCAGGGTAAGCCATCTCGTCGTTCCTGTACTCGCCATGATCGTGACCTCCTATCTTTACTTAGCGCCGCCGCTACGGGCAATAGCCGTCCAGGTATGATGCGGGGCGTGGCCGTCATGTAGAGCCGCTTGTGTGGATGCACAGCCTGATTGTCGTGAACGAGCAAGAATGCCGAGTTTCATCCGCCTTCCCGCAATTCCGGCGGGCTGAACTCCCCTATCCAGCGCACGTTGTCAACACTTGGGCCTAACGCTCGAACAAACCTCTGGTCGGCGGTCCACAACTCACAGCCCTGACTCTCAGCCAGCGCCAAGTAGTGGGCGTCGTAGACTGCGCCTTGCTTGAGCTGGCCGGCCAACTCGAGCGCCCTGCGATGAAGATTGGGCGGCTGATGCAGTTCGAGACGCGACGACAGCAGACTACCGATGAGATCGGCAGCCGCCTCGACACTTAGCTCGTCCTGTGTTATTCGCCTATGGAGAGCGTTAGCCACCTCAAAGGGCATCAGATAAGGAGCCGCTGGCCTGATGTCTTGACTATCCCAAACCCGAAGAATTGCCAGGGCCTTGTCGGTGTGCTCCTCCCTCACCAGCCACTTGAATGCCGCGCTTGCATCAACGACGACGAACTCGCTCATGCCCAGTTCTCGATCTGGGCGTCCCTGGTCTCGCGGGCCTCTCGGATGTAGTCAGCCCCGCTTCCAGACAGCACCCTATCTCCAAAGTACTTCTCTTGGAGCGCTTCGAACCGCTCCGCGTCAGAGAGGGAGGAGGGCAGACCCGTTAGGCCGTTGGCTTCGTCCTTTGTCAACTCCCGGTCGATGGCGGTCCGGCAATACAGGCGCATGCTGACGCCTTTGAGCGCGGCGATGACCTTCAGGCGCCGCTGAAAGGCGGGGTCTAAGTCTAGGGTGAGTCTCTTCTTCTTGGCTTCCATCGCCTGCCCCTCCCGAAGGTGATTTGTCTGAAGCAAGAATAGGGCAAACACAGAAAGAGAATCAATAGCCCGTCGGAAAGCGGGCAACAAAAAGGGGCCGCATATACATTGACGAGCAGGGGCAGTGACGGGGCCTGGGTCTTGCCGCCACGGCCCTTGGGCTTGACCGGCTCTTCGGCCATGAACTCAGCCCAGGAGAAGAGCGACTGCTGCGGCTCCGGGGCCTCGTCGTAGGGGCCGTTGCCGCTCCCGTTGACCTCGATGGCTGCGTGTCCTTCTAGACTGTTCGGCATGGTGCCCTCCCGCGGCAGGATACCTACGTGCGGGCGGCGGTGTCGAGCTCCCACCGGAGACCTTTGCGTAGCCTTGTCGTGGGAAGGAGCGGCGCCCTTCGGGCGCCCGCGCGCCTGTCGGCGCGCGCCCTCTCTCAGTCTCTCCCAGAGGGAGAGAGGTTTAAGTGAATGCCGCCGCTCCCCCCGCGCGGATCCCAGTCGGTTTTGCAAGGGTCTCCAGAGGCGGAGAGCCGGAGGGAGGGCGCCCACAAGGGGCGCCCCTACGGGAGGATGGATTCCCGCTTGGGCGGGAATGACGGAGACCGGCAGGTTGCGCGGGGGTCGAAGGGCTACCGGGCGAGGATGATTTCTTCGAACTGGTCGACGGCGGAGATGGCGCGCTCCTTGAGGATGTCGGGCGGGGCGCTGCCGAGGGGGTGGGGGACCACGGCCCACTTGATGTTGGGGAGGCCGCTGATGCGGGCCATCGACCGGCAGGCGTCGAGGAATTTGTCGGTGCCGATGAGCATGGCGGGGATGCCGTACTTTTCGAGTTCCGCTTGGTTGAGCAGACCGCTCGAGCTGCAGGCCCCTCAGTCGCCGTGGGTGAGGATGATGGCGTCGCAGCGCTCGATGTCCTGCCATTGGTCGCGCTTGTAGACGCGGCCGGCGTTGTAGCGCCCGCGGACGAATTCCTTGATCTCGTGGCGGTCGGCGAGCTCGGCCTGCACGAGGTCGAGGAGCTCGTCGGCGTTGAGCTTGCGGTTGCTGTAGAGGCCGATCACCGCGCCGTCGAGCCGCTCGAGGCGGGGCGCGGGATCGATGTCGAAGAGCTTGAGATCACCCACCGGGTCCAATACACGTAGCCTCTCCGCGACGACCATGCCTTGCCTCCTTCGAGCGCTTGCGGCTCTTGCCGCTCGGCTGGGGCCCATTATAGACGCTTCGGCAGCGTGTCGCCCGCCCTTCCGCAGCCATAGTGAAGGGCCCCGCGTCCGCGGCCTTGTGATACAATTCGCGAGGTCTTTCGGCGCCCCTTCCTGAAGGAGTCCCGGCGACTTCCGCCATGATTCAGCCCGCGTCCACGATTGCCCATGCGCCGCCGGTATCACGCCGGAACATCTGGGCGTTGGCGCGGGATTACGTGGCGCTCACCAAGCCCAAGATCATCCTGCTGCTGGTCCTCACCGCGACCGGCGCGATGTTCCTCGCGGCGGAGGGCTCGCCGGCCCTCTCGACGGTGCTCTTGGTGCTGTTTGGGGGCGGTCTCGCCGCCGGCGGGGCCAATGCCCTGAACCAGTATTGGGACCGGGACATCGACGAGCGGATGGCGCGGACGAGCTCGCGGCCCCTTCCCGATCAGCGGATCGACCCGCGCAACGCGCTTTACTTCGGCGCTGCGCTCAACGTCATCGCCTTCGTCATCCTGAGCTCGTGGGTGAACCTGCTCGCGGCGTCGCTCACCCTGGCCGCGACGGTGTTCTACGTCCTCGTCTACACGAATTGGCTGAAACGGACGACCACACAGAACATCGTCATCGGCGGGGCGGCGGGCGCGATTCCGCCGCTGGTGGGCTGGGCCGCCATAACCGGCGACCTTTCCCTCGCCGCGCTCTACATGTTCGCCATCGTCTTCTTCTGGACGCCGCCGCACTTCTGGGCGCTCGCCGTGCTGCTGCGGAACGACTACGCCCGCGCCGGCGTGCCTATGCTGCCCGTCGTTCACGGTGTCAAAGAGACGGCGCGGCAGATCCTGCTGCACAGCTTCACGCTGGTCGCCCTCTCGGCGCTGTTCTTTACCGTCGAGGGGCTGGGATGGACGTACTTCTCGGGCGCGCTCGGCCTGGGCGCGGTCTTCCTCGGCCTCGCGCTCTGGTTCCGCAAGGAGCTGACGGTGAAGGCGGCGCGGGCCCTCTATCTCTACTCGCTGCTGTATCTCGCGCTGCTCTTCGGCTTCATCATCATCGATAGCGCGGCGTAGGCATGGCCGCCGCGATTTCTTCGGCACTCCCGCGTTTCGGTGCGATGTCGCCGCGCTCGATCGGCATGCTCGCGCTGGCCGCGGCGCTCATGACCGCAGGTCTGATCACCTACGGCTCGTGGGTGCGGGTGTCCGGCTCGGGCCTGGGCTGCCCCGATTGGCCCCTGTGCCAAGGCGGGGTTACTCCCGGCGACACGGCGGCGGCTATCGAGTTCGGGCACCGGGTCTACGCCGGCCTCACCATGCTCGCGGTGTTCGCCGCCGCCGCCCTCGCCTTCCCGCGCCGCGCCGAGATCCGCGCGCCGGCCTTCTTCCTCCTGTCGGCCGCGGCTCTGATCCTCATCCAAGCCCTCATCGGCGGTGTTGCGGTCCTCACCGAGCTTCCCAAGTTCATCATCATGGTCCACCTGACGATGGGGATGACCATCCTGGCGCTGCTCACCGCCGCCGGCCTTCGGATACTGATGCGGGACGGCGGCGCGACGCGGTTCAACCTGCCCGCGCGCGCCGCTGTGCTCACCGCCGCCGGCGCGATCATGGTCGGCGGCTCCATCGTGGCCACGCAGACGGGCCCCGGCTGCCTCAACCTTCCCTTCTGCGACAGCGACTCGACGACGATGGCCGCGTGGCTTCACACCTTCCACCGCGTGCTCGGCGTCGTGCTGTTCGTGACCGCTGCCGCCGTCGCGTTCGCCGTCCGGCGCTCGGGCGGCCCGCCCTTGGCCGCCGGCCTCAGCGCGGGCCTCGTGGTCCTCGTCATAGGGCAGATGACCGCGGGCGCCGTCGCCGTTGCGACGACCTTCCCCGAGAGTCTGCGCATCCTGCACGTGGGCTTTGCCACGCTGATCTGGGCGTCGTTGATCGGGCTGTGGGCGCTCGCCGTGCCCTTCCGTCGAACGTAGGGGGGATTGCCGCCAATCCTCGCCCGTTGGAGACCTTTGTGTGACTTGGGGGGCGGGCTTCAGCAAGGTCGGGCGGCCCCCGCCTCCCCCCGCCCTCTTTCAGTTTTCCCCCAGAGGGGGAAAGGTTAAGGCGCTCCCCTTCGGGGAGAGGGCTGGCGGGCGGCGTGGGGGGATGGGCTACGAGGGGCTTTGGTGGTTGCGAGGCGGCCCCTCATCTCAATCTTCTCCCGTGGGGAGAAGAGGCAAGACCTCCCGGCCCCACCCGTCCGACGCGCCCTTGGGGCGCGTGCCCTCTTTCAGTTTCCCCCAGAGGGGGAAAGGTTTAAGGCGCTCCCCTTCGGGGAGAGGCGGACTTCGATAACCCGCGGTGGTTGCGAGGGGGCCCCTCATCTCAATCTTCTCCCGCTGGGAGAAGCGGCAAGACCTCCCGGACCCACCCATGCTTGAGCCCGCGGGCGGGTTGCGCAAAGGTCTCCGCTGGGAGAAGAGGTAAGACCCTGCGCCCCTTCCCTCTTTGCTTTCGGGGATGACGGGAGTGGACTGCTATACTGGCGCCGCCGTTTCCCTTCCCGCGACCATGCCTCCCTCCGCTTTGCACGACGTCAAGATCGTCGAGTACGCCTCGCTTGCCGCGGGGCCGTACTGCGCCAAGCTGCTCGCCGACATGGGGGCGGAGACGATCAAGGTCGAGCCGCCATCGGGCGATGCGGCGCGCGCCTACGGCCCCTTCGCCGGCGGCGAGCCCGACCCGGAGACGAGCAGCCTCTTCCTCTACGCCAACACCAGCAAACTCGGTGTGACCCTCGACCCCGCCGTTCCCCAAGGACGCGAGCTGCTCCTGCGGCTACTCGACGAGGCCGACGTCTTCGTCCACGACCTTGCGCCGGCGCGCGCCGCGGCGTTGGGGCTCGACTTCGATACGTTGCACGCGCGCGATGAGCGGCTGATCGTGACCGCGGTCACGCCCTACGGGTCGAGCGGCCCGAAGGCCGACGCGCCCGGGCACGAGCTGAACCTGTGCCAGGCCGGCGGCGAGGGCTATTTGCTTCCTGGCGGCCTAGGCCACGAGCTGTTCCCCGAAGCGCCGCCGCTCCGCCTCGGCAGCCACGCCGGGGACTACGACGCGGGGGTGGCCTCGGCAGTGGCCACGATGGCGGCCTTGCTGGCGCGGGACGTTCACGGCGTGGGGCAGCTCGTCGACGTGTCGCGTCAGGAGGCGAACCTGGCGCTGAACCGGGTGACGATGGCGACCTATGAGTCTGAGGGCCTGGTGACGAGGCGGGCGAACCGCTTCTACAAGTTCGGCGGGCTCTTCCCCACCAACGACGGCTACGTCGTGCTGCGGCCTACGGAGGACAACCACTGGGCAGCCCTGGCCCATATCATGGGCCGTCCCGATCTTGCCGACGACGTCCGCTTCGCCGAGCGCCGCGAGCGCATCCGCAACGGCGCGGAGTGCAACGCGATCATCGCCGAATGGTCGGCGTCGCACACGAAACGCGCCATCTATGAGGCGTGCTACGCCGGCGGCTGTCCCGTCGGCCCGTTCTACGACGCCAAGGAAATCGCGGAGGACCCGCAGATGGTGGCGCGCGGCTTCTTCGTCGAGGCCGATCACGCCGCCGCGGGGCGCCAGCCCTACCCGTCCGCGCCCTACCATTTCCCCGCTACGCCGTGGCGGATGGCGCGGGCCGCGCCGCTCCTTGGCGAGCACAACGACCTTGTCTACCGGGAGCGCTTGGGGTTGTCTTCGGACGACCTCGCCGCGCTCCGCGCCGCCGGGGCAGTCTAGCGATGGGGCGCTCGGTATGACCGCTTCGAACATCGCAAACGCAAAGGTGCCGAAACAGGCGCTTGCCGGCGTGCGCGTCCTCGACTTCTCGTGGGCGGCGTCGGGGCCGCTGAGCACGCTGTATCTCTCGCTGCTGGGCGCTGAGGTGATCAAGGTGGAGTCGGCGCGCAGCCTCGACATCGCGCGGCGTGGCTACTACACCGTCGTCGACGACATCAACGCTTCGCCGAACTTCAACGACATGCACATGGGGAAGCTCAGCATCCGGCTGGACCTCCGTCACCCCAAGGCGAAGGAGCTTGTGCTGCGCCTCGTTGCCCTCTGCGACGCCGCCGTGGAGAACTTCCGTCCGGGCACGCTCGACAAGTTCGGGCTGGGCTACGAGGCGCTCCGGCAGGCCCGCCCCGACCTGATCATGGTCTCGTCGTCGACCGCGGGGCAGACGGGGCCCGAACGAGCGATGCCGGGGTATGCCACCACCTTCGGGGCGCTTGGGGGCCTTGGCGGCGTCACCGGCTATCGCGGCGGCCCGGCCACCGAGCTCTGGGACTCCATCGACATGCGGCTGGGGACTTCGATCACGCTCGCGGCGCTCATCGGGCTCTACGACCGGCGGCGCACTGGGCGCGGTCAGTACGTCGATTTCTCCTCACGGGAGGTAATCAGCGCCACCATCGGCGACTCGCTACTCGGCTATTTCATGACCGGCGAGGTCCCTGGGCCGAAGGGCAACGAGGACGAGGTGATGGCACCACACGACTGCTACCCCTGCCGCGGCGACGACCGGTGGGTGAGCATCGCGGTCTCCACCGAGGGCGAGTGGCGCGCCCTCTGCGCCGTGTCGGGCGAGGGCTGGGAGGCCGATCCCCGATTCACGGACATGGCGGCGCGGCGGCGGAACCGGACCGACCTCGACGCCCGTATCGCCGCGTGGACGCGGGGCCATGACGCCGCCGATCTCGCAGAACGGCTGCGCGAGGCCGGGGTCCCAGCGGCCGAGTCGCAGGACGCCGCGTCGCTCTTCAATGACCCGCACCTTGCGGCGCGGGGCGCGTTCCTGGAGGTCGAGCACCCGAAGATCGGCGTCACCCACCCGGTGCGCCCGCCGTTCGTTTTGTCAGAGACGCCGGTGGGCCCGGCGCGGTACGGGCCGATGTTCGGAGAGCACGTCGAGTACGTCTTCGGCGACCTCGCCGGCCTGAGCGCGGGCGAACTCGCGGCCCTGGGAGACGAGGGCGTGTTCAATTAGCCCGCTCAGCTATCCCATCATGCGCGTTGGGCCCATCATGCGCGTTGGGCACGAGAGGAGGCCGACGTGAAGGACTCCGACATCCTGGTTGAGACCAAGGACTTCGTCACCACGGTGCGGTTCAACCGCCCCGAGGTGCTGAACAGCTTCGCGTCGGAGCATTTCCGGCGTATCGAGCAGATCTTCACCGACCTCAAGCAGGACGACGCCACGCGGGTCGTCATCATCACCGGCGAGGGCCGCGCCTTCTGCGCCGGGGCCGACCTCTCGCAGATCGACATGGCCGACTCGAAGTCGCGGCGTCCCAAGATGGGGACGGTGTCGGACTGGGTCACCCCGATCCTCGAACTGACCAAGCCGGTGATCGCGGCGGTCAACGGCCCCGCCGTCGGTGCGGGCCTGGCCTTCGCCCTCGCCGCCGACATCCGCGTCGCGTCGGACAAGGCGCGTTTCTCCGCCATCTTCCGACGCATCGGCATGCTGGCAGTGGACGGCGTGACGTGGCTCCTCCCCCGCGTCGTGGGGACGTCGAAGGCGCTTGAGATGATTTACTCGGGCGACATGCTCGACGTGCAGGAGGCGGAGCGCATCGGCTTGGTGAGCTACGTGGTGCCCCACGACGACCTGCTGGACCGCGTCAACGAGATGGCGCGGCAGTACGCCGAGGGCCCGCCCGTGGCCCTGCAACTCTCCAAGAGCCTCGTCATGACGGGCCTGAGCAAGAGCTACGCCGACCACCTCTCCGCCGAGCAATGGGCCTCGCTTTCCAACCGCGTCTACGCCGGCCACGACGTGAAGGAGGGCAGCCGCGCCTTCAAGGAGAAGCGCCCGGCCAGCTTCCGGGGGTATTTGGAGTAGGGGTGGCGGGGCTTCGCTCTCCCTGGAGGCCTTGCGTAATGCCTTCGCGGAGGGAGGGGCACCCTGCGGGTGTCCCACGCGCCTGCGGCGGGTGCCCTCTCTCAGTCTCTCTATGGTTGCGGCGCAATCGCAACGGAAAACTGCGGCGCTCGTGGGGCGTGGGCTTAGAGCCGGCTGAAGGCGGCTCCAGGTGACGCGACCGCTGTGGGGTTCGGGTCCACCCTGGTGGGCGATACCTGACGGTGCCTGTCGATCGCTCGGGCGGCTTCACCTAGGAAAGCGGCTGAAGTCGGGCGGGCGTTTCTCCTTGAAGGCGGTCATGCCTTCGACCGACTGTTGGTTGTTCCACACGACGTTGAGCAGTTCGCTTCCATGAATCCACGAAGGGTAGTGGAGGTCTCCCAGGTAGTTGAGGCTGGTCTTCATGTAGCGAAGGGTGGCGGGAGCGTGACCGTTGATCGTGGCGCACCACTCTTCCGTCAGCGACTCGAGTTGCTCGTCTTGCACGACCTCGTTGACTAAACCCAGGGCCTTCGCCTCCAAGGCTCCGTAGCGCTTAGCGAGGAACAGCATCTCGCGGGCCCTCCGATCGCCCATGAGAAGGGGCAAGTACTGTGTGGCCCCGACGACCGGCAGTGCCCCGACCCTCGCTCCAGATTGGCCGAACATGGCATTTTCGCTGGCGACGCATAGGTCGCAATAGATCTGCCACTCGTTCCCGCCACCGATGCACCAGCCGCGAACCATGGCGATCGTCGGCTTGCCGCAGTTGCGCAACAGCATGCAAACCCGGCGCATCTTGTTGTTCCAGATGTGCCCGGTTCGCTCATCGAGGCCCAACATGACGTCCATGTCGCCACCCGAGCAGAAGTTTCCGCCGAGACCGTAGAGCACGCCAACGCCGATATCGGAGTCCTCGTCGAGACGGGTGAGGGCATGGATCGTCTCGTCGAGCATCTGGAAATTGATGGCGTTCAGCACGCTGGGCCGGTTCAGCCCAATCCAGAGCGTCTTCTCCTTGGCTTCCACAACGATAGTCTCGTAGTCCATAGCTTCCATCCTTCGGTGTTATTGAGGCATCTAGGCCGAGTAGGGGCCTGGGCCTGTGCTCGGAAGTATCGATCTCACCTGCCGGTGATCGGCGGGCAGACCGTGGTTCATGGTGTCCTTGATCCAGTCCATCATGAATGGGAAGGTGTCCATACCCCCGAGGCCGGGGAGTCCCCAGATCCCGTGGAAGTCGTCTTCCAGAATCCAAAGCTCCTTTGGACCGGCCAGCTCCTCGAAAAGCTGCTGGGTGTCCTCGAGGGGGCAGAGAGGGTCGAACTCGCCCTGGATGAGCAGTGTGGGACAGGAGATCTTCGCGCCAAAGCCGGAGGTGGTCATGTGGGCCGCGATCTCTGCATCAAACGTTTCCTCGTCATGGACGCCGGCCATGTACATGAACACGCGCTTGAAGCGCGGTGAGGCTTGGTTAAAGATGGCCGTCTTGTCCCCGAAGCACGATGCCGAGGTCGCCAGTGCCCGGATGCGATCGTCGAGAGCGGCGGTACGTATGCCCCAGAACGAGCCCATGCTTACGCCGCAAATACCTAGTCGATCAGGGTCGATCTCTGGACGAGTCAAGAGGTAGTCGATGACCGTGGAGGCTGCTCGCTCATAGTTGTCGTGACCGACGCGGATCTTCCGGACGTTGCTCATACCTTGGCCAGGCCCGTCCATGATGAGCATGTTCATCCCGCGGGCAATAGCGGGATTCTTCTGTGGGTCGGGAAAGCGCGCCTCCTTCGTCATGTCCATGCCAGGGATGAAAAGCACCGTGGGGACCTTCTCGCGAGACGGTTGTAGATGCAACGTGCATTGAATCTGCTCGCCTTCCCACGGCACCTCGATAATCTCGATCGGGTACTCGCTTAAAGCCACTATTCGGTCGTAGCATTCCCTAATTCGCTGATAAAGGCGCAACTTCTCTGGGTCGTCGTCGTGGTAGATGGCGTGCTGAGCGGCGTGGTAGCTGTTGATCGCCCGCCAGTAGGACTCGACGGCGGTTTGTTGGTGCCCCTTTTTGTCCGCGCCCCGAGCTATCTCCTCCTGGTGATGCCCCTGTCTCCCCATGTGCTTGGGGATCATGTGATAGCTCTTGACCGCGGCAGGCAGGTCCCGGTGGTCATAGGCGAAGTTCTGGACCCTGCCGGAATCCTTGACCTTCCAGTCGAAGATCCACTGCTGATCGTCTCGGCGTCGTTCGTGGGCGAGTCTCATAGGCTCTCTACCGTCATCTCCCTAACTTCACCAGCTCGGCCAAATCGCCTCGATCCAGCGTGTCATCGACGCGGCCTTCGATCGTCTAGCCTTTTCACCTTGGGCTCTGTGCCCAGACCCGTGCGCACAGCCAGGCTACCAGGCTCGACCACGTCTACCCGAATGCCTACCTGGAGCCGGTCTCGGAAAAGTTGCCTGAGCTCATCCTGGACGACATCGGGATCCGAGACTCCCGGCCGATGCTCCGCGAGCACGGTCATTTCGTCCTGTTCTCCCTTCCGGTCGACGATGCAGAAGTACTCCCCGTTCATGCGACCATCTTGTGCCAGGAGACTGCCACAGGCCTCCGGCCAGACGTTGACTCCCCTCAGCTTGATCATTAGGTCGCCCCTGCCGATGATGGGGACGATCTTCCGATACCAACTCCCGCACCCGCACTGTTCCCTGGGCAGGAAGCGAGTAACGTCTTTAGTGTCATAGCGGACGACGGGGTAGGCGTCTTTGTAGAGAGCAGTCACGACAAGAGAGCCGCTCTCGCCATCGGGCACAGGGCTACTTGACTCCAGGTCCATCAGATCTACGTGGAAGGCGTCCTCCCAGACGTGGAGACCTCCGCCAATGGGGCACTCGGCGGCGATGGCTTGGGTTTCGTGCATGCCGTAGGTGTCGTAGGCGGGGAGGCCCCATGCCGCGCTGACCACATCCGACCTGCCGAAGGTCTCGATGACTCGGAACGGGACGTCTTTGCCCGGCTCCATCCCCATGGCCTTGGCTTCTTCGGCCATGTGGACAAGGTAGTCCGGGAAACCCACCAGGACCGTGACCCCCCACTCCCTGGCGATCTCCAGTGCCCGGCGGGTCCGCGTCACGATTCCTGCGCTCGTCGCGACCGGTACGCAGCCCAGCCACTGCCACAGCGTCTCGTGGACGGAGTGCGCGCCGTTGTGCGTGGAGTAAAGGAGCGTATTCATCACGAAATCCCCGGGCCGCATCCCGTGGAGGTAGTAGGAGCGCGCCCGCAGGATGTTCCCGACCTCACGGTCGTGCGGTGAGTAGAAGGTCGCTCGGGGGTTGCCGGTCGTGCCGCCGCTTGAGTGGATGCGGATCGGCACCTCGCCAGCCCGGGGATCCCGGCCGAAGTAGTCGCCGAACGGCGGGTTTGCTTCGATGCTGTCGCGGATGTCGCTGACGGTGTACACCGGGACCTTCGACAGGTCGTCGAGACTCTCAAAGTCGCCCGGTGCGAAGCCGGCCTTTTGCCAGCGGGCGGCGTAGAAAGGCACTTGCCACGCCCGGTCCAGCGCCGCCTTTAGCCTACGCGTCTGTAGTTGTAGGATATCTTTGGGCTTAGCTAGATACGGCTTGTCGAAGAAGCATTGGGGAGGGGGAGGGTACTCCCGGATGACTTGATCGAAGTCGACGGCTCGGTGGTAGTAGGGGACCGGGACCCGGTCTATGCTGTTCATGTCATCATCTCCAATTACTAGCCGCGGTTGCCGTCCGGTATAGCGACAATGAGGTCATATTGCACGGTGCAGCCGGGCACCAGTAGCGGCCCATCCACCCGAATCACAGTCGTCGGTGGTAGCCGGCTTCCCAGGGCCTCGGCCCACACTTCTTCGGCGAAAGGGAAATCGGCGAGGTTGGTGTGCATCGCCCGGCGGCGGACCAAGTTGCTCATTGACGTGTTTGCCTCTCGGCAGATCCCTTGGATGTTGCGGAGCATATACTCGACCTGTCGCTGAATCCCTGAAGAGTGGAAAGGGAAGCGAGGGTCAACCTGGGCTTCGGGAGGGATGCCTCCCCGGTAGTCAATGGCCAGTTGAGTGGACAGAAAGAGCAACGGCCCGGCCTTGATTGCTTGGACTTCGGCTCCTAGGGGCTGCGTGACGTCGGGCGCCAGCACGACCTCCTTCTGATAGAGGCCCTGGGGGTCGACCGTGATTAGTTCGATCTCGACGCGCCCCGGTATGACTGCCAGCCCCACGGGAGCGACGAGTCGCGCCGGTGGGTCCTTCGGAAAGAACCGATGCCATACTTCGTCCATCGCGCTGAAGTCGCTCATGTGGTTCAGGTATACTTCCGCTTTCACCACGGAATCGAGCGACGCACCTTGACCTTCCAGGACAGCTTTAAAGTACGTCAGGATAAACTCGGTCTGGAATTTCACCGGGTTGCCACGATATGGGAAATCTGGATGCTCGAATACTTCGTCGATAGCGCCTTCCGCCCGCGTCGGGCTCTTGCCTTGCGTGAATATGAATCCTCCACCCCTGACGGCTTGGACGTAGATCGGGTGCCCGTAAATCTGGTCCTGAGGTGGAAGGGGCGTCTCCTCGGAGGAGTAGTGGATCACCTCCCGATCGAGCCCCGTATCGCTCGCAAGGGCGATGACATCGTTGGTTACCGTGGTGCCACGGACCGCCGTTTCAGGAACGATGACTAGGGTGCTCGGCGGGGGGCTTTCCTCCCCGAAGTAGTCCTTCCTGACCCGAAGCGCGCTGTCTATCTCCTCGTACCTTGTCTGGTACGTGTTGATCTTCATGACCCGTCGAATGTCGGACCCGGCGGACTTCAGAGTCCTCGACATGTGGTCGTAGATGTATCGTAGCTGGCGGTCGATCCCCGAGCCGTGGTACGGATACCCCCTTTTGGCCTTGGTCTCCTGCGGGATACCTTCAAAAGGGTGGGCCGCAATCCCGCCAGCGTAGAAGACGAAGTCCCCAATGCGCGCGGCCAAAGGCCTCGAGTCCATGGGTACTTCTGTCTGACCAAAAAACTGGGGTTGCATTGACTCTTCTCACGATTGAGCGGCGCCAACTGATGTTACGACGTAGTATAATCGGCGAAGGCAACTAGGGGCGCAGCTGAGGTTTTGACTCAGGAGAGTCGCAGTATGAAGCATCATGATTACTTCGTCGTCGATTGTCATCTGCACGGCATCTTTCGGAGCCCCGCTGAAGGTTGGAAAGCGCGCGCGACGGAGATCGGTTTCGACAACTTCGGCGGCACCGTTGACGAGATCATTCGCTACATGGATGAACTCGGCATCGCGCAATGTTGGTGCTTACCGGCATTTCCAAGCTACGGGCTGAAGCTCCGCGCCGAATCAAGACTGGCGGCAGACCTGACAGACAACCAGCGTGTGCAAGCGGCGGAGGAGATCAAGGAGGATGTGAAAGGGAAGCTGGAGCGGTTCAATGAGTCGAATTGCGCGCAGGCCAACGCTTTCCCAGATCGTCTAGCTCCCCTAGTCAGTCTGGACGCCTGGTTCGGTAGCGATTGGATGGTCGGTGAGATCGAGAAAAGGGTGAGTCAGGGGGCACGGGGGGTCAAGCTCCTTCCCGATTGGTGCCGCTTCTTCCCCAACGATCGCGTCATGTGGCCAGCGTACGCGAAGATCCAGGAATTGGGGATAGTGTTGTTGTGCCACTCTGGCTGGACCGGAGGGACTCTCGCCGATAGAGCCGACACTGAGACCAAGGGCTACACCTGGCCTCTCAACTATGCGGACATACTTGTCGACTTCCCTGACATCAAGCTCGTACTTGCGCACCTGGGAGAGCGGAACTGGAAGGCGCCGGGGTGGGGTCTTCCTGAAGCCCACCTGGAAATCGCTAGAAGATTCCCGAACGTCTGGTTCGACATCAGCGGCGCTCAGGAGATCGAGGTGAACGTGCCTTTCCTACGTGAGGTGGGGGTCGAGCGGATACTCTGGGGATCGGACTGGAGTGCGCACCGACACAGCATGGCGCTCCTGTCCATGATCCGCTCCGCCTTCACCGAAGACGAGAAGCGTAAGATTCTGGGAGAGAACGCCCGCAAGCTGATCGACCTGTAGCCTCAACCGATCGAATCGACGATATAGGGGAGATGGCGATGAGCACCAAGCTGACGGCTACTGAACTCCACGACGCGGTGGTCAAGTATCTGGCCACGGAGCGGTTCTCTCCCCCCGACGGCCAATTCTACCCGGGCGGCTTTTCCCCGAGTTGGAGGACGTACGCCAATTCCCCTGTCCACCAGATGCCAGTCCCCCATCGGATCCTCGGCGACATCCATCCAGACGTCGTGGTTGTGGACAGCGAACGTGGGAATCTTCCGATGGTTATGATCGAGGTCGAAACTGAAGACAGTCTCAATCCCGAGACCGTGTGTGACAAGTGGCTCTACGACATCGAGTGCAGCAACATGCTCTACCTTTATGTCCCAGAGGGTACCGCGCTGAAGGCAGCGGAGCTGTGTCTGGAGTCCAACAAGATGCACATGATCCTCGTTCCCAAAGGGATTCGGACTTACGGCCGAAACGACGATGGGACGATCCGGATCACGGCTGCGTAGCCTGCGACACTGATGGTATCCTCGGAAACCTTCGTCAAGCTGAGTTCCGGTTGGCTGTTCTACAAGCAGCGAGGCGACGGCTTTCCCTTGTGCCTCGTACCAGCCGCCGGCAACTCGTCCTGGGTATGGAGGAAGGTGCTCGACCGGCTGGCGGAACGCTTCACGGTCTACGCGGTGGATCTGCCCGGATACGACAGGTCGGAGACCCCAGAGCGGGTCTACGGTGTTGAGGACTATGCCGACACGGTGAGGGAGTTTCTGGATCACCTTGCCATTCAGAGATCTCTGTTCGTGGGGAACCAGACCGGTGCGATGGTGTCGCTTCATCTTGCTGCCCATGCTCCGAACCTCGTTGCGAAGTTGGTCCTGGTGTCCTGTCCTGGTTGGACGGCGACGGAAGGAAGGAAGGTGTACGAACGCTCGATACTCCCGTCATGTGATGCCGGGGGCGTCCCGCTCCAGCGGAGCGCCGAAGAGATACGAGGGAGCGTGGTAGGGGCCGATCCTGACTTGATAGCGTTCATGAACAGCATGCTTGCGAGAAGCGGCTCGTGGAATACGTTCGTCCACGAGCGGGTCACGAGCTATGATGTCCCAGTGCAGCTCCCCAGGATCCATTGCCCCACGCTACTGGTCTATGGCGAGCACGATGTACAGCTTCGCCGGGAGGACCGCATGAGGCAGGGAATCGATGGGTCTCGGACGGCGATCGTCCCTGGGGCCTCTTCAATTAGCTTCTACGAACAGCCAGACGCATTCCTGAATCAGGTCATGCCGTTCCTGGAAGCATAAGGCGGGTTAGAGATGTCCGCGTCACCCATCAGTGACGAAGGGATCGCACTCCTAAGGGAAGCCATCGGCTTCAAGGTCAAGATCAGGCCTACCCAGGAGGTGGCGTCCCGGGATGCCATCATGCGTGTTGCGTACGGCAACGGCGATGATAACCCCTTGTGGACCGACCCTTCCTACGCAGCGAAGACGAAGTACGGCGGCCTTGTCGCACCGCCGTACTACCTCGTCAGCTGCATGTCAGGGCCCTACTGGCCCGAGCTGGGGGAATACGCTTTACCGGTCGATGCCCCCCGAAGCGGCGTCCGCGTTGGTACAGGGCTTGGCAGGACCCCGAACTGGTACGTCGGCGACGAATGGGAATGGTTTCAGCCGGTGAGGACAGGGGATCGTATAGAGACCACCGGTGGTCTCTACAGCGTCGAGGAGTTGGCGACGGACCCGGCCAGACAAGACGTTGGCAGGACTATTGAGGTTGTCTGGGAGGTGCTCTTCAAGAACCAGGACAACGTCCTCGTGGGCAGGATGCTCTATAAGCAGTGGAAGCGATTCAAGCTCCAGAGCAAAAAGAAGAGCCGAGGGTATTTCTCGCAGGCAGACCCCCACTACAGCGAGGCTGATCTTGAAGCGATCGACAAGGCGTATGAGAACGAAGAAATCCGTGGTGAAGTCCCTCGGTACTGGGATGATGTGGAGATCGGGGAACAGATAGGCCCCGTCGTCAAAGGCCCCTTGCTCGTAGAGGACATGGTCGTGTGGCTTATGGGAAATGGCTCGCCCGTATTGATGGCTCACAAGCTGCGACACCAGTGGTCGACGAGGCATGCCACGGTGAAACGAAAGAACAAGTATGGAGCCGTCGAGGGACTGTCGGCGGCGCACTGGGACTTCGAAGCCTCGGAGACCTGGGGCCTTCCACGCCCTTCGGACTTCGGGCCACAGCGAGTCGGCTTCCTCTGCCATCCCGTGACGAACTGGATGGGCGACGACGGATTCATGAAGCGTCTTCGGAGTGAGGTCAGAGGACCGTGCATGGTAGGTGACACCACATGGTGCCTTGGTACGGTAACGGCCAAGAGGCAAGAAGCCCAAGAGCATGTCGTCGACATCGAGCTTCGGTGTGAAAACCAGCGTGGCGAAGTCCATACCAAGGGATGGGCGACAGTTGCTCTTCCGAGCCGCCCTGTCTCTCCAAAGTCCGATCACGGTTAGCCGAACCGGAGGCTATTTTGAACGGCGCGCTGACGGGATTGAAGGTGATCGACTGGAGTGCCTGGCTCCAGGGGCCGGTGGCATCCATGATGCTGGGTGACCTCGGAGCCGACATCGTAAAGGTGGAAGACCCCAGAGGGGGTGATCCGTCGCGGGGATTGGTGACGGTTGGGGGGGTCAGCACCGGCAAGCTGAGCCGCAATTTCTTCTTCGCCGCCTGCAACCGGAACAAACGCTCCCTCGCGGTCGATCTCAAAGAATCGCTGGGCATCCAGATCGTTCACGAGATGGTGAAGCAGTCCGACGTATTCCTACACAACTTCCGCGACGATGCCGCCGAGAGGCTTGGCCTCGGCTACGAGACCCTGTCGAAGTTGAATCCCGGCATCATCTATGCGGTGGGGTCAGGCTACGGCCCTTTGGGACCGGATTCGGGCAAACCCTCCCTCGATCCCACCATCCATGCTCGGTCCGGCGTCATGGACCTCTTCGCACCCGAGGGTCAGCCGCCACACTATGTTCCCGGCGGCATGGCGGACCAGATGGCAGGAGTCATACTAGCCTACGGGGTTCTCGCTGCGTTGGCGGCCCGTCATCGCGAGGGAGTGGGTCAACGCGTGGACGGCTCGCTGCTCGGCAGCATGCTCTGGCTTCAATCGGTACCCGTTAATTTCCGGTTGTTTCTCGAGCGCGAACATCCAAAGTTCAGTCGAGAGGAAACGGCCAATCCCCTATACAACTACTATCGCTGCCGAGACGGATCCTGGCTCTTCATCGCCCTCGTCCAGTCCGATCGATTCTGGGCACCCCTCTGTCAGGCCTTGTCTCTAGACGATTTGGTCTCCGACCCTCGGTTCCTCGATAGCGTTCAGCGGCGACGGAACAAGCGCGTCCTCATCCAGCTTCTGTCCGAGACCTTCCAACTGAAGGACTATAGTGAGTGGGCATCGGTCTTCGATCGCATTCCCGGGTTTGTCTACGAGAAGGTTCAGAGTATGGACGACGTTGTACATGATGCTCAGGCGGTGCAAAACCGATACATTGTCGAGATGACCGATCCGGAATGGGGCGCTGTGCGGACTGTGGGATGCCCCGTGGGATTCACCAATACGCCGGCGGCCATAACTAGACCGGCGCCGGAGCTTGGCCAGCATACGGCTGAGATCCTCATGGATCTCGGCTACTCCTCCGATGACCTGGCACAACTCTATCTCGACCAGGTGATAGCGTGATCCATGCGGATCGGACGGTGTGTGAGCGACGGTATCGCTTGGCCGATCAGCCACAGGAGGACCTTGCATGGTACGCGCGGTTCTAGACGGAGTCCGGGTGGTCGAGTGGTCCACCTACCAGGCCGGACCAGCGGCGGGTGCGATGCTGGCGGATCTGGGAGCAGAGGTGCTCAAGATAGAGGAGCCAGTGCGAGGGGATGGACTTCGTTCCTTTCGCACGAGCGCGGGCGGCATTCCCGTACACCTGTCCAATGGGTGCAACGTCCTCTTCGAGGAAAACAACCGGAACAAGAAGAGCTTTGCCTGCGACCTGAAGCATCCCGAGGGCCTCCAGGCGGTGTACCAGCTCATCAAGCACTCAGACGTGTTTTTGACGAATTTCCGGCCCCATGTCGTGCAGCGTATCGGCCTAGACTACGATACTCTGCGCAGCTCCAACCCGCGCCTGGTGTTCGCGTCGGCTGCTGGCCTCGGTCACCGCGGACCCGATGCCGGCCTAGGCACGATAGATTACGTGGCGCAGGCCCGCAGCGGCGTGATGGTCTCTGCCGAATCACTGTCGGGCACCATGGAACCCGTGATCCTGCCCCCGGGGATCGGCGACCGGATCACGGCGACCTATCTGGCCTACGGAGTCGTTTGCGCCCTGTTGGCCCGCGAGCGATTCGGGGCTGGGCAAGAAGTCAGAACGAATCAACTCTCGAGCTACGTGTCGGCCGCCGCCTTTAGCGTGATGCTCGCGATCTCTCAGCACCGTGCCTTCGGTCGTGACCGTAAGGCCGCTCCGAATCCTCTAGTCAACTTCTACCGGTGTCGGGATGACACCTGGATCATGCTCGGGTGCCAGGAGGATTTCTATTGGGACCGGTTTTGTCTTGCCATCGAGGCAACGTTCCTCCTGACGGACCCCCGGTTTGCTAGTGCCGAGGCGAGAGCGAGAAACAGCCCGGATCTCGTCAAGATACTAGATGACATTTTCGAGACGCGACCGTTTGACGAGTGGGCCGGTGTCCTCAGCAGTTGGGACTTCCGTTACAGCAGGGTGAACTCGTTCATGGAACTTCCACAAGACGAGCAGGCCGTCGCCAACGGCGCCATCGTCGACTGGAACAACCCCAAATGGGGTCCCATGAAGTTCGTGGGCTTTCCGGTCGAGTTCGACGACACACCGCTCCAGTTGAGGACTCCAGCGCCGGAGTTGGGAGAGCACACGGAAGAGATCCTCCGGCAGGTCTGTGGATATGCCCCGGGCGACGTCGAGAGGTTGAAGCGGTCCGGGATCATTCGCTGCGCGGAACCCGTTCCTGGATCACAGGCCGAGTGAGGAGATTGCCATGGCTGTCCTCCGTTACGAGAAGTCGGACCACATAGCCCACATCACCTTTACTCGGCCCGGCGCCCTCAACGCTTTCAATGACGAGTTGAACGATGAGCTGGGTCGAGCGCTCGTCGATTTCAGGGATGATCCGGAAACGTTCGTCGCGATCGTGGCAGGCGAGGGGCGAGCATTCTCGGTGGGTGCCGACGTCAAAGAGATGAGTTCTAGGGACCAAGCGGCTGGCGAGCACACGACACTCAATTCACCGCTAGCGGTCGGTCTCTGGAAACCCCTCATTGCCGCAATCGATGGGTATGCTCTGGGGGGCGGCCTGAAGTTCGCGATGGAGTGCGACCTTCGAGTCGCCACCGAGCGCTCTCGGCTGGGTATCGTTGAGACTCGCACCGGTAACCTGGGCTCCCACTATTTCTTGACCTTGGCCCGACTCATGCCCGCTAGCGATGTCCTTCATCTCCTTGTCACTGGCTCCCACATAGGCGCCGAGCAAGCCCGCCAGGCCCATCTAGTGCATCAGGTCGTGCCTGATCGCCAGGCGTTGATGAAGAGGTCCTTGGAGCTCGCGGAGGAGATCAAGCTGTGCGCCCCGCTTGCGATCCAAGCCGCGAAGCAAGTGTTGCACGCGAGCTTTGAACAGCCCCCGGCGGAAGCGATCCGATTGTTCGAGGAGCTGCGCAGGGCGTTGACGGAGACCGAGGACGCCAGGGAGGGAATCCGGGCCCTGGCCGAAAAGCGGAAGCCGGTCTGGCGCATACGATGAACAGGAAGGCCCCATGATCCGATCGCTTGGCGGCAAGTCGCCGAAGATTCATCCTACGGCGTTCATCAGCGAAGCCGCCTATCTAGTCGGCGATATTGAGGTCGGTGCCTATGCGAACATCTGGCCCGGAGTGGTGGTGAGGTGCGAAGGCGGCCGGGCCGTAATCGGCAAGAACGTGTGTGTTCAGGACAACACGGTCATCCACGCTGCGGGAGGCATTTTCATCGGGGACAATGTTGCCTTCGGGCACGGCGTGATTTGCCATGCCGAGCGGATAGAAAGCAATGTCTTAATCAGCAATGGGGCTATTATCAACGGATGGGTGCACATTGGGGAGTTCACTCTGATTGCGGCTGGCGCCGTCGTCCCGGAACGAGCTCGAATCCCGGCTTATTCCATCCTGATGGGAGTGCCCGCCCAGGTAAAGGGTCAAGTCGTCGACCGGCACGTGGAGATGATGCGGGGAGTGTGGGAGCCCTATGTCAAGCTGGGACAGCGCTACAAAGCTGAGGGTCATCTCGAAGGCCAAGCGGCAACTGACCCCGACGTCTCCGCAGACTAGATGACTTTCCGATCCCGGAGGGCTCCGATCTCCGTGCTGCTGTAACCGCAGATCTCCGATAGGACCTGGTCAGTATGCTGACCGTGCTCCGCTGAATCCGCCCGCGCCGAGCTTGGTGTAGCCTCGAGTTTCACGGGAAGTCCGAGGATCCGGGCGGGCCCTCTTTGTGCATCGCCGATATCCACAATGTACTCATTCTCAAGCACCTGTGGGTCTGTGGCGAGCTCGGCCATCGAACGAACCCTCTCGAACACCAAGTCCGGTTGGCCAGCCAAGATCATCGACCAATCGCTGCTGTCCTTCGTGGCGAAGATGCTATCGAGGATGCCGACGAGCACCTCTCGGTTCGCCTCCCGCGCCTCGGCGGTGACGAAGCGTTCCTCCGTCGCCAGATCGAGTCTACCGAGCGCTTCACAGAATCCAAACCAGTGGCGATCCGACTGGAGGTTGGCGAAGAAGATCCACTCTCCGTCCCGGCATCGGTAAGAGTTGTATAGCGGGTTGCCAGCCTGGCTTCTTGACGATTGCGGATACTCACGCCCGAACCATAGCTGGTAAGACACCGGAACTGCATGCAACCACAACATGCTTCCCAAAAGCGACGAGTCCACTCGTTGGCCCATACCCCATCGCTCGCGAGCCATCAGGGCGGCCATCACCCCGCATGTGAGCCAAACCGCTGCGACCTGATCCCCCATACCACCAGGAATGTAATGGGGCGGCATCCCCGGAGGCGTCGAGAACTTGAGCACACCAGTCCGGGCCTGCACCGTGGGGTCTAGAGCCGGCCTTTTGCTTTCAGGTCCGTTCAACCCGTACCCCGTGCCCTCCGCATAGACCAGGCGGGGATTGACTGCCGACATGGTCCCGTAGTCGATACCGAGTTTCTCAGCCGCTCCGACCCGCAAGTTGTGGACAAGAACGTCGGATTTCTTGACCAGGCGTAGCATGACTTCCTTGGCTTCCGGGTGTTTGAGGTTCAGCGTGATGGACTTCTTGTTCCGATTGTTCACTGTGTAGAAGAAGTCACTCCCAGATGTCCAGTCACCGACCCCCCCAATGGAAACGAGCCCGCGGCTCGGGTCGCCGACGCCAGGCTCCTCAATCTTGATTACCTCAGCCCCTAAGTCGGCCAAGATCATGGTGGCAACTGGTCCCTGTACCCAAGAGGTACAGTCCAGTACTCGAATCCCGTCAAGGGGGGGAGGTCGGTGGGCGGTGTTCATCTTACGAGGAGTCTGCGGCGCTCGATGGCAACCGGACCGTCGCTTCCCCCCGGGTGTTGGTCTCACCCGCTTGAGTCTCGATCCACAATCGCAGGTCGACCACGTGCTCGCCCTCTTCGACTCGCTTGTCGACGACCTCGCCTCGACACCATCCGGTATCGCCTACGAGCCACGGGCGCCGGACCTCAGTCGTCAGTCTCCTCAAGAAGCCGTCATCTCCGCACCAGTTTGTACACAGTTGGGTGAAGTATCCCATGCGCTGCGGCCCGATGTCGTAGGGTCGGGGCAAGCCAAGAGACTGGACAAGCTCATAGTCCCAGTGGGTTGCCTCGATGCCGTCGTAGGTGCCGAATTGGTTCCTGTGGAGCGCCGTATGATAGGTGTCGAACTCCTCTTTGTGGGAAGCCATCAAGTTCTGCCATTGATATCGAAACTTGTGCGCCGAGAAGATTCGCCAGCCGTTGTACATTAACCAGGTAACGACATCGGTGATGGAAAGAGGCCCTTTCACTACCGGGGCTAGCTGCTCGCCGACCTGGACGTCTTCCCAAAAGCGGGGTAGAGATCCGCGCATCTCCTCCCGCTCACAATCCTTTTCGATCCTTCGCAAGTCGGCGTCGGTATAGTACGGGACCGGCGCTTCGAACAGCTGCTTTTGTTTTTCTGGACTCTGCGGGAGTTCTCTTTTCCATTGCTTGTATAAGTACCTACCGACCCGTTCCCCCCGCTGGTTGGTGAAGATCGTTTCCCACACCACCTCCACGGCCCTACCGGGATCCTTTGCCTTGTCCCGCCTAGGAAGTTCCGTGACGCTATAGAGGCCGCCCAGCGCTTTGACCGCATCGCCAGGGAGCACCGGGCGCCACCACTCCCACTCGTCGCCAACGTACCAGTTCGGCACACCTGGCAGCCCCGATGCCAACTGCACCCCTTCCTTGGGCATGTCGTCGGGGATGGTGTATTCACGCAGACGGGGCCACAGGGGTCCTGATATGCAGGAGAGAAGGTAGCTGGGGGAGGCCACCAGCCCGCCGTACTTGCTCGTCGCCGCGTAGTCCGGGTCGGTCCACAAAGGATTGTCGTCGCCGTTGGCGTAGGCCACTCGCATGATCGCTTCCGGCGTGGCGATGTCATAGTTGGGCCGGATCGGGACCTTGTATCCTAACGACCGTCTCAGGAGTGCAAGCGACTCATCGGTAATGACCGGCTCATATGCTGATATGGTCTCCGACATCCGTTTCTCCTTCGCGGACGGCTGGCAAGCTCTGCCTACACCGTATTGCGTAGCCTCGGGTCCATCTCATCCCGAAGCCAGTCGCCCAGGATATTGATCGAGAGAACGAACAGCATAATCGCCACCCCAGGTAATGTCGACACCCACCAAGCGGTCGCCAAATAGACCCGACCATCCGATATCATACTTCCCCATGACGGCGTATTGGACGGCACCCCCAGGCCGAGGAAGCTCAACGACGCTTCGTAGAGAACGAGCCGAGCTAGCTGGAACGTCGCAACCACGATCAGCGGCGCGAGGCTGTTGGTCAGAATGTGGCGTATCAAGATTCTGGCCTGACTCCCTCCGATAGCGCGAGCAGCCTCGACGAAGTCGGCCTCTTTTACCGCGAGGACTGATCCCCGTATCACCCGCGCGTAGATGACCCACTGTGTGATGGCAAGCACGATGATCATGTTCCGCAACCCGGGGCCGAAGATCGTGACCAAAGCGATAGCCAATAGAATGAACGGAATCGTTAACTGTACGTTCATGATCCAGCTGCCCACGTCATCCAACTTTCCCCCGTAATAGCCGCTAATGGCGCCGATCACGACACCGAAGAGGCCGGAGGAAAGAACACCCACAACGCTTACGATAAGAGAGACTCGAGCGCCGTAGATGATCCTGCTTAGAATGTCGCGCCCAAGATTGTCGGTCCCAAGCAGGTTACCGAACTCCCCGGGAGAGACCAGACGGCGAGCGATGTCGGTCTCGTTTGGGTCTTCCGGGGCCAGAAAGGGAGCGAACACCGCAGCGGTGACGATCGCAAGGAGGACCACGAGCCCGACGGGCACCGCCTTGTTCTTCGTCAAATCCCTAACGACACCTCGGAGCCGGCGCTTCAATTCCGGAGAAGTGTGGCTAGGAAATTCGGCGGTCATGTGTAACCTCAGGCCGAGGAGCCATAGCGGATCCTAGGATCGAGAAAGCCATATGAAATGTCCACGATGAGATTCACCAAGACATAGCCCGTAGCTGAGAGCAGCACGACCGCCTGCACGATCGGGTAATCCCTGGAGCTGATGGCGGAGACGGCCAATTGGCCGATGCCCGGCCATCCGAAAACGGTCTCGGTGATGACGGCTCCCGCCAGCAACGCTCCAAGGTCCAGTCCCAGCACCGTCACGATGGGGATCATGGCGTTGGGCAACGCGTGCCGGACGAGGACCATCCTTTCGTGGAGGCCTTTAGACCTGGCGGTACGAATGTAGTCGGTACCCAGCACTTCGAGCATTGTGGAGCGGGTCAATCGGGCTAGCTGTGCCATCACCTGAGCCCCCAGCACGACGGCTGGAAGGACGAGATGCTTTCCAAACCCATAGCCTCCCACCGGGAAGATCTCAAACTGGACCGATAGGAGCAGGATGAGCATGATCCCGAGCCAGAAGCTTGGAAGGCTCTGCCCTGTTACGGCAAGCAGCATACTGAAGGAATCAAAAATAGTGTTGCGCCGGATCGCGGCGAGGATGCCGAGGGGGATGGCGAGGGCAATGGCGATTCCCATTCCGGCACCAGCCAGCAGGAGTGTCGCGGGGAGGCGGTCTAGCGCAAGGCCGAAAGCCGATTCCCCCGTCCTGATTGAATGTCCCAGATCGCCCTGGAACACGTTGGCGAAGAAACGCCACAGCTGGATGTGGAGCGGTTGGTCTAAGCCAAGGGAGTGGCGGAGCTCCTCGACTTGTTGTTGAGTGGCTTCCGTCCCGAGTAACAGTAGCGCTGGGTCGCCGCTAACATGCTGGAGGAGAAAGACGACCGTCGCCGCGCCGAGCCAGATCGGCGCGGACAGGAGGACTCGTCGGATGATGTAAGCTCTCAAGCCGTCTGCCTCGCAACCTCCAACTGGCGAGCCGCCGGCTCACCTGTGGACAGATGAGACATTCTAGGAGCTTGCGTGGGAGATACCTCTTGGCTACGCACTACGCGCCTAGGCGGTCTGGTGCCTAGGCGCGTAGTGCGTACTACTGCGGGAGTCCGCCTAGGCGGACTCCCGCAGTCCAAGAGGAGCTGTATCGTGCATGGGCCGCTTCTGATTCCGTGGCGCCCTTGGTCACTGATACCGTGCCGAGGCGAACCACAAGCGTTCGTCGGACCAAGGGTCGAAACCAGTCAAACGGCTATCGACGGCGTACACGTTCACAACTTGCCACAAGTCGATCCTCGGAGACTCTTCGCGCATGATGGTAAAGGCCTGGTGATAGAGGTCTGTTCGAGTTTGTACATCGCTTTCGGTGGCCGCGCTAGCTACCAGGCTCTCGAAATCGGCGTCGTCCCAGTAATTGAAGTACCCGCCCTCTAGGAATGGGCTCAACATGAAGTGGACATCCCCCGGCACGTTTTGACCGTGGGCGATGAGTCCTGGCTCGACATTGACGATGTACCCTAGCCAGGCGCGGAACTCCAGCGACTGCACGGTAGCCGTTACGCCAATCTTGCCAAGCTCACCAGCGATGATCTCGGTCAACTCTTTTCCTTTGATGTAGTAACCCGCTGGGAACACCATGGGAAGCTCAAAGCCATCCGGGTATCCGGCCTCCGCTAAGAGCTGTTTGGCTTTGTCCAGATCGTACGGATAGGGCTCTAGGGTCGGGTCATGACCGAAGTACAGTGACGAGGCGGGTTGTCCCTTCAGAGGAATGCCATTCCCGTTGAGTACTTCTTCTATCAAAAGCTCCCTGTTGATCGCGTAGTTAAGTGCTTGCCGAACCCGCTTGTCCGTGAGGGGCGTGGGAGCGGTGGTATTGATGATGTATCCGAAAGTCGTAAGCGATGGCTTCTTGATGATCGTGATGTCGGACTCCGCCCCGAGCCGTTCGACATCGTCGTACGGGATGTTGACCGCTACTTGAACGGCACCGGTCTGTATCGCAGCCACCCGGATGGCATCCTCCAGAATGGGCCGGAAGACCAGCGTGAAAATGGAAGGCTTTTCAGCCCAATAATCAGGCGCCACCTCGTATCGGATCTCAACGCCCTTCTGCCACTCCAAGAAGCGATAAGGCCCCGTGCCAATCGGATTGGTCTGGGCATTAGTCTCGCCTACGGATTGAACGTAGCCCTTGGGTGATATCCCCGCCCGAGCTGCGGTCTGAAGGAAAGTCGGTATCGGCTTTTCGGACGTGAGCCGGATCGTCGTCGCGTCGATGATGTTCGGTGTTCCCATCCCAGCGGTCGAGGATCTCCAGTTGGACCTGATGTCCGGGTTGGAAATCCTCTCGAAGACGAACCCAACGTCGTCGGCCGTCATCACGGTGCCGTCATGGAACTTGACATTCTCCCGCAGGTTGAACTCCCAGGTCTGCGGGTCCACCAGCGACCAGGAGACGGCGAGACTCGGCACCGTCGGGTCCAGATCGGATGTCACGGTGGTCAACCCTTCCATGTTGTTGACGATGGCTAGCAGGTCGCCCCTGGAGTTTGTGAGCGCGCTGTCAAGAGTCCTGGGTTCGACGCCGGTGCCGACGATGACTTCTTGAGGCGCCGGGGCCCCCTGCGTTGGTGTGGCCGGAACTGGCGTCGGCGTTGGGGCCAGCGTTGGGGCTGGCATACTGGTGGCGGAAGGCTGAGCCTCTTGCGGAGTCGCCACCGGAACTGACGTCGGCGTTGGGGCCAGCGTTGGGGCTGGCTCATTGGTTGCGGTAGGCTGACCCCTTTGTGGAGCCGCCGTCGGATCCCCGCCGCCACATGAGGCCGCGATGAGAGCGATCAAGAGCGCCGAGATCGTGAGCCATATTAATTTCCTAGACATTTGGTCCTCCGCGCGGGTGTCCCACCCGCTCTAGGTTCACCGTACATACCCTGTCACTGGACGGAATTCATAGGGGTCCAGCCGCTGCCGCCTCCATCACTACAGCTTAATCTTCCTGGTCTCGCACCGGGAGCGTCACACGGCATTTGGCTGTGATGCACGCTTCATCGAGCCGAATATCATGCACTTGCACCTCGCATTCCACCTCCCCTTCCCCGGAATGGATGCTCGTATTCGAAACGACACCCTGCAAGCGGAAGGTATCTCCCACGAGGGCCATGCGACGCATGCGCATGTCAAGCTCTTTCAGGACAGCTCGACTCCCGGCCCATTCAAGTAGCCATCGCGCCAGATGGCCCCACATGAACGGACCCATGATTATCGGTCCATCCAGGCCCCGCTCCTTCGCGACGTCGATGTCATGATGAATGGGAGCGAAGTCGCCCGTAGCCCCGGAGAACTTCACGATGGTGGTCTGCGAGACAGGGCCTATTGTCTCGGCCGGCAATTCCATGCCCGCCACGATGTCCTCGAATCTAACGCCATCCACCGCAGCCTCCAGGTCGCTAACCCGTCCTCTGATCGGACCTCGTTCCATACGACGGGAATCAATAGAAGAACAGCTTATTGTGTACCTTGCAAACGGCCTTCCCAACCTGAGTCGTGTATATATCCTCTAACGTACACAGGAGCGCCTGACCGAGGCTCATTCGCTTCTCTTCTATGTCCATGATGGTGGTGCGCCTCGTGAGTACGTCGCCGGGGTAGATCGGCGCTAAGAAGAAGGCGCGGTATCCCGTGTCCATTGCGGCGCCGCAGTTCAGTTTTGTGCGCATCTCTTGGATCACGCCGACGTCGCTGCCTTGATCCGCTGGAGCAAAGTCGCCGGGGAGATGTCCAAACGGGACCATGTGGAAGAATGGAGGAGTGGTGCGTCCCTTGTAGCCGAGACCTCGGGCATACTCGTCATCGTGATACAGAGGGCTCTTCTCCTCAACTATTTCACAGTAGTACCGCACGTCGCTCTCGGGAATCGGTAGAGAGGTCACCACTTCCAGCTCCGTGCCGATGAGCGCTGAGATCTCCGGCGTAAGCAGAGGCCCAGTCCTGCCTGACATTGATCACCCAACTCCACCACGAGGATTGGGAATGCCCCTCATCCTCCAACCCCCCTAGAAGGGGCGATGATAGTTCACAAGGAACAAGGATGTCAACGATAGTCTCGGTGACCGCAGACCCGATTCTAGTCACCGTTACCGACACGTCGGAACCGGGCTCCACCCCACCGCCGCCAGTCCGGATCGGAGGCCGCAACCCATGGGCAGCCCAACAAGAGTCTAGACCCTTCTCCCGGAGGAGGGGTCATGAAAGAGAAACCCTAAAGGGCAGACCGGGGCGAACCGGGCGGCTATCTACGCCCGCGTCTCGGACAAGAGCCAGGCCGAGGAGGACAAGGCCTCCATCTCCGAGCAGACCAGCGATATGGAGGCCAACTGTGACCGCAAGGGGCTGACCATCGTCGCACGGTATCAGGAGGTCGGCCTGGGTTGGGCCAAGGAGCGCCCTGAGTTCCAGCGGATGCTGGTCGACGCGAGAGACGGGCGATTCGACGCCATCGTCTGCTGGAAGTCCGATCGGCTGAGTCGCGGGATGTACCCCGCCGCCGCCCTCATGGAAGTCGTGGAGGCGCACGAGATCCGGCTCGAGGCCGTCATGGTCGCCATCGACATGGGGACCTTCGGCCTCATGGCAGCCATCGGAAAGATGGAGATCGACAACTTCCGCGAACGGGCGACGATGGGGAAGCACGGGGCCGCCAAGCAGGGCCGTATACCAACTGGTGGACTTCCCTACGGCTACCGCATCGGAGAGGGCCGCAAGGCTGAGGTACTGGAGTCCGAAGCCGAAGTCGTACGGCGCATCTTCCGGCAGTACGTCCACGAAGGACTGGGCATGCCCGCCATCGCGTGGCGGCTAACTGACGAGGGCGTCCCTACGCCCAAGCCCGGCAAGCGGTGGCACCAGTCTCAGGTGCATCGCATCATCGGCAATGCGACCTACAAGGGGACCTGGAGGTACGGCCGGAACAGGACGGTGACGACGGAGGAGGGGACAAGGATCTACGAGCAACCGGGAGGAGACATGGATTGAGGTCGCGGTCCCTCCGTTGGTTCACAAGGAGATCTGGGAGCGGGCGCAGCAGATGAAGAAACAGCGGTTGGCCACATCGAGGCGGAACACCAAGATGTCCTACCTGCTCCAGCACCTGCTCCGGTGCACCGAGTGCGGGCTGCGTTTCAGGTCGAAGGCCGCTTGGGATTCAAGCAATCGACGCAACGGGAAGGTCTACCGGTACGAGGCGGCCACGTCGCGGCGCTACTACCACTGCCGCGGCCTCAGTCACCGCCTGCGCTGTCGGGAGCGCCCCTACATCCGGGCGGAGCGGGTGGAGGATCTGGTCTGGAGCGAGGTGAAACAGTGCTACAAGACCCCGCGCTTATCGTCGCCGGCATCGAAGCTCTGGATGACCGGGAGAGCAGCGGGTTGACTGAGGAGATTACCAAGGCGGAGCGTGATCTGAGAGGGGTTCAGATGGAGGAGGACCGGGCCATCCGGCTGTACGTGTTGGGGAAGATCACCGAAGACCAACTCGACCTTCAGCGCAAGTCATCACCGAGCGCCTGGAGAGCCTCAGAGCGAAGGTGGACGACTACCGCGCACGGGAGGGCCAGCGGGGCCAGGAAGCGGGAGCTGACGGAGGCGGTGCGGGCATGGGCGAGGGACGTGGGCGAGGGCCTTGACGAGCTAAGCCCCGAGCAGCGCAAGGAAGTCCTGCGGATGGTCGTGGCCGAGGTCGCGGTGGACCGGGAGAACAACCTAGACATCACACTGGCGATACCCATCGACGATGAGTCCGTGGCGATTGCCTCGCAACCATCTCCCAGAGGGAGAGAGGTTTAAAGGGGGGCGCCCCCGCGGAGACCCTTGCGTACGCCTCGTCGCGGAGGGAGCGGGCGCCCACGTTCCCTGAGTTCACAAACGAAGTGCAACACCAGATTAGGGTGTTGCCATGGGATACCGACAGCTCTCGATTGAGGAACGATGCGAGATTGCCCGCCTACGTGCCGAGGGCGCCGCGATCCGGCAAATCGCTGCAGCTCTGGATCGCGCGCCATCGACGGTCGCTCGGGAACTGAGGCGCAATGGATCACGAACGGGTGGCTACCGACCGGTGTACGCGCATGAGCAGGCCAGGGCGCGCCGCTGGTCCGGCGCCCGCCTCGAACGTGACGACGAGCTGCGCGCCTGCGTCCTCGAACGTCTCAGTTGGGGGTGGTCGCCGGAGCAGATTGCCGGCCACCTGGCCGAAGCGGCAGGGCGGACGGTGATCTCCTACGAGAGTATCTACCGGTTCATCTATGCTCAGGCCGCCGGCACAAGAACCACGCCTGGAGGCGCTATCTGCCACGGGCGAAGTGGAAGCGCGGCAGGCGGCGGCGCAAGGGGAGCAGCTCGGCCTCCTTCATCGCGCACCGCCGATCGGTCGCCGAACGCCCCGCGGCGGCGGCTGACCGCCAGCGCTTCGGCCACTGGGAGGCCGACCTGATGCTGTTCGGAAGGTCCGGGCCGGTGCTGCTGGTCCTGCAGGAGCGCCGCTCGCGCCTCCTGTTGATGATGCGAGCGCGTTCGAAGGCGGCGGGCCCGATCGCCGAGACCATCGCCAGGGTGCTGGGGCCGTTGCCGCCGGCGTTTCGCCAGACGGTCACCTTCGACAATGGGACCGAGTTCGCCCGCCACCACGAGCTCCACGACCTCGGCATCGAGACCTTCTTCTGCGACACCTACTCGCCGTGGCAGAAGGGGGGAGTCGAGAACGCCATCGGCCGGCTGCGTCGCTTCCTGCCCCGGAAGATGAACCTAGCGGAGGTGCCGGAGGAGCGGTTTACGGAAGTGGCGCTGGCGTACAACAATACGCCGCGTAAGTGCCTCGGCTACCGATCGTCGGCCGAGATATTCAAGACCAGAGTGTTGCACTTCAAATGTGAATTCACCTTCCCGCGTTCGCGGGAATGACGGATACGGGCGGGAGGAAGCGGCGCAGCTAGGCAAAGGGGACGTTCTCTAAGAAGGCGCGCCAGTGCGCGCGGGCGCGAGGCGGCCCGCCGCGAGGTCGATGGCGGTCTCGATGGAGCGGGTGAGGCTGGTGTGGTTGGCGATGCCCTTGCCTGCGATGTCGTAGGCGGTGCCGTGGTCGACTGAGGTGCGGACGAAGGGGACGCCCATGGTGACGGTCACGCTGTCCTCGAAGCCGTGGACTTTGATGGCGATGTGGCCCTGGTCGTGGTAGAGGGCGAGCACGGCGTCGAACTCGCCCGCGATGGCTCGGTAGAAGATGGAGTCCGCCGGGTAGGGACCGCGGGCGTCGATGCCCCGCGCCCGCGCGTCCTCGACGGCGGGAGCGATCTCCTCGATCTCCTCGCGGCCCAGCAGGCCGCCCTCGCCGCCGTGCGGGTTGAGCGCGGAGGCGGCGATCACCGGGTTTTCGAGGCCCCACTTCCGCAGGCTGTCGCGGGTGAGCTCGAGCTTGGCGAGGATGTTCTCCCGCGTGACGTAGCGCGCGGCCTCGATGAGCGGCTTGTGCGTGCTGAGGTGGGCGACGCGCAGCCCCTTCGTCATGAGCAGCGTCGCGGTGAGCGTCGAGCCGGCCATCCGGCCCAGGATCTCCTGATGGCCGATGTCGCCGTGGTAGCCGCCGGCCTGGACGGCTTCCTTGTTGATCGGCGCGGTGACCATGGCGTCGATGCGGCCCGCCAGCGCCAGCCGCGCCGCCTCCTCGATGTACTCGACCGAGGCGCGGCCCGCCGCCGCCGTCACCGTGCCGGTTACGACGTCGCCGGGGGCGAGGTTGTCGAGGTCGAGCACGTCGATGAAGCCGGGTGCGGGGTCGGCGTCCTCGACGCGCTGGATGGGCCGCGCCCGCAGGTCGGCTCCGACGAGCGTTGCCGCTTCGTCGATGGCCCAGGCGGTCCCGATCACGACGGGGCGGCAGGTGTCGCGCAGGCCGGGCTCGACCAGCGCCTTGGCGACGATCTCGGGGCCGATCCCTGCCGCGTCGCCCATCGTCACCGCGATCAGCGGCCGTGACGCTGTGCTCATAGCGGGAGTATACGCCTCGCGGGTTAAGGCGTGGTTAGCGCCGCCTCGACCCCGCCTCCGGGTTTACGCAGTGGGGCGGCGTTTTGCCTTCCAGCGCGGCTACGATGTTGCGCGCCGCCATCTCGGCCATCTTCAACCGCGTGGCGCGGCTCGCGCTGGCGATATGCGGGGTCACCAGGACGTTGTCGAGGGAGAGGAGGGGGTCGTTGGCGGGGAGCGGCTCGGGCTCGGTGACGTCGAGGGCGGCGCCGGCGATGCTCCCCGACTTGGCCGCGTCGTAGAGCGCCTTGGGGTCGACGACCTCCCCGCGCGAGGTGTTGATCAGGTAGGCGGTGGACTTCATGAGCCGCAGCTCTCGTTCGCCGATCATGTGGCGGGTCTCTTCCGAGAGCGGAACGTGCAGCGTGACGAAGTCCGACTCGCGGAGCAGGGTGTCGAGGTCGGTGGGCGACCCGTCGGCGGCGTCCGGCTTGGGCGTCCGGGACGTGTAGCGCACGCGCATGCCGAATCCGGCGCCGCGCCGGGCCACCGCCGAGCCGATACGGCCCATGCCGACGATGCCGAGGGCGGCGCCGTGAACGTCGGCGCCGAGGAAGTCCATCGGGCCCCACGTCGTCCATTCGCCGCGGCGCACGGAGCGCTCCGACTCGGAGACACGGCGCGTCAAGGCGAGCAGCAGGGTGAAGGTGAAGTCGGCGGTGGTCTCGGTGAGGACGCCTGGGGTGTTGCCTACGTAGACACCGCGGCGGGTGGCCGCGGGCACGTCGATGTTGTTATAGCCCACGGCCATGTTGCTGACGACGCGCAGGCGCGGAGATGCGTCGAGCAGGGGCGAGTCGATGCGGTCGGTGAGCAGGGAAAAGAGGCCGTCGCAGCGCGCCGTTCGCTCGCGCAGCGCCTCGTAGGGCGGCGGCTCGTGGTGGGGCCAGACCTCGACGTCGGCGGCGGCGCGAATCAAGCCGAGCGCCTCGTCGAAGACGGGGCGCGTGACGAATACGAAGGGCCGGCCCATCGCCAGCGCCGGCTTAGAGTGAGCCGGCGGTCGCGGCGATGGCCTCGCGCACGCGGTCCGGGGCCTGGCCGCGCAGGGCGTCCCGGTCCACCGTCTTCGCCAGGTCGATGAAGCCGGCGGTCTGGATCATCTCGGGCAGATGCTCGCCGATCTGCCGCATCGACCAGTCCATCGCGTCGCCGATTTCCTTGGGGTCGAGATCCAGTTGCCC
Organism: Dehalococcoidia bacterium; assembly: GCA_965261455.1. Classification (GTDB taxonomy): domain Bacteria; phylum Chloroflexota; class Dehalococcoidia; order SHYB01; family SHYB01; genus DAOUKH01. Next base: position 3,183,542 of record OZ253453.1, read on the forward strand.
CGGGGCGCTGGGCGGCATGTGATAGTGCGGCTCCTTGCGGAAGCAATCGAACCGCAGCACCTGAGTGCGCTCGCCGGCGACGTCGCCGTAGACCTCGATGCTCACGCCCCCGTCCTTTTCGCCAAGCTCGCGGTGGAGCACCGTGAAGCTCAGCCCGCCGACGTCGAACGTCTTCTTTTCGCTAACCCGCATCTCCATGGCAGCCTCCTCGTCTGGCGCTATTTTACCCGACGCGGGGCACCGTGTCGGGGTGGAGACCGACCAACCTTGACGAAGCACCCGCTAAGCCGAGAATTGCAGTTTGACACCGCAGGCGGCCGATACCTTCGCGAGGGTGTCGAGCCGCGGGTTCCGTTGGCCGGCCAACGTTCGGGAGAGTGCCACCCGGTCCAGGTTGGCCCGGCGCGCAAGTTCGGATATGCCGCCCCGTGCCGCCGCGACGTTGCGGAACGCCTTCATCAGCAGGCGCGGGTCGTCGCCCATTCCGTCAACCGCCGCGTTCAGGTAGGCGGCGATCTCCTCAGGCGTCTTGAGGTAGTCGCTGGCCTTATGTGCCTTTACTGGCATGGTGCTGCTCACTGCTGGAAGTCGATCCGAAGCTCGGAGACACCCCCACCGACGCTCTTGCAACCGCCGAAGTTGCCAAGCTCCACTCGGTCGATCCGTGTTTGAACGCGTGCGCGAGTCTGGATGCTTTGCCTGCGGAACCATGCGTCAAAGGAGTCCCTACCGTCATTGGTGACGTAGTGGACAATTTTAGTATGCTCAAGTTGTAGCCTATTAGCTACACCAAGTCAAGCGTCGCTGTTGTCGTAAACGATTGGCCGGCGGTGAGGCGCCGTCCCCCTAGCCCCTCGGCGCGAGGGCGGCGCAGGTGTTCTCGAAGGCGTCGGGGATGCGGTCGGAGGCGGCGCGCGTCGAGAGGATGAGCAGCTCCGCGCCTTGGTCGAAGAAGTCGTTCATGCTGGCCTTGACTTGGGCCGCCGTTCCGTAGAGGGAGAGTTCGTCCACCATCTCGTCGCTGACCGCGGCGATGGCGGCTTGGTTGTCGCCGCGGGCCAACGCCGCGCCGGAGGCCTCCGCCTCCGCGCCGTAGCCCGCCTCGGCCATCAGCGCGCGATAGAAAGGGAGGCGCTGGTAGAAGGCCACGCCGGCGCGGGCGACCTCGCGGGCCTCGTCGACGTTTTCGGAGAGCGCGCAGCCGAGGAAGAGGCAGGTCTTGGCCGTGGTCTTGCCGTCAGTCCGCCGCGCCGCGCCGTCTTGGAGCGCCCGCACCCATTGGGGCAGCAGCTTCTTGGGGATCATGTTGAGGATCGCGCCGTCGGAGAGCTCGCCGGCCGTTGCCGTCATCTTCTGGCGCAGCGCGCCGATGTAGAGGCTGGGGTCGCCCCACGTCTCTCCCTGCATCGCCGCGACGTAGTTGCGCAGCGCGGTGAGTGGCTTGGACATGTCAATCCCGCGCGGCTCGTTCGAGGGTTGGTGGGCCGTCCCGAGGCCGAGGTCCATCCGTCCGCCGGAGACCTCGTTGATGTAGGAAGTCTCCTGGGCGCAGATCGCGGGATGGCGCAGGTAGAAGTTCGTGATCGCCGAGCCGACCCGCACCCGCTCGGTGGCGAGCGCCATGTGCAGGCAGAGCGCCAGGCTCCCGACACCGGATTCGGTGGAGTAGACGCCGTGGTAGCCGGCACGCTCGACCATCCTCGCCTGCTCGGCGACTTTGGCCAACTCGCCTTTGCCGCTTGAAACGACCAGCCCGATCTCTCGCATGTGGAGCCTCCCAGAGGGAAATCGGGCGCATCATACACCGGCTGGTGCCTCTGAGCCGCGGGAGTAGGGGGTACTCCCTCCCCCAACGGAGGCTCTAGCGTAGGTGGCGCTGGCGGTGTTGAAGGGCTTCGATGGCCTTCGGTGGTTGTCGGGGGGGGGCCGGCCCCTTCCCTAGTCCACGGTGAGGTTGATGTCGAGGGCGGGGGCGGAGTGGGTGAGGGCGCCGACGGAGATGAAGTCGACGCCGGCCTCGGCGGCTTGGCGCGCGGCCTCGAGGGTGACGCCGCCGGAGGCTTCCGTCTTCGACCGCCCGGCGACGGCGCGGACCGCGTCGGCGAGCCGGGCCGGCGTCATGTTGTCGAGCAGGATGAGGTCGGGGGCCGCCGCCGCCGCCTCGTCCGCCTCTTCCGGGGTCGTGACCTCGATCTCGATCGTCATGCCGGGGGGCGCCTTGGCCCGGGCCCGCTCGACGATCTCGGCAAGGCCCAGCCCCCCGCGGCGCAGCGTTGCGATGTGGTTGTCCTTGATCAGTACGGCGTCGGCGAGTCCGAGTCGGTGGTTGTAGCCGCCGCCGGCGCGCACGGCATATTTTTCGAGGAGCCGCAGCCCCGGCGTCGTCTTGCGGGTGTCGAGGATGCGCGCGCCCGTTCCGTCGACGGCGGCGGCGAAGCGCGCCGTCAGGGTCGCGATGCCGCTGAGGCGCTGCAACAGGTTCAGGGCCAGGCGTTCTCCCGCAAGTATCGACCCCAGTGCCCCCTCGACGACGGCCAGCGTCTGACCGGCCTCCACCGCGGCCCCGTCGCGCGTCTCGGAGGAGAAGCGCAGGCCCTGGTCGAGCTGGTGAAAGACCTCGGAGGCGGCGGGCAGCCCGGCCACGATCCCCGGCGCCTTGGCCACGAAGCGGCCGGCGCCGAGCTCCTTCGCCTCGATGAGGACCCGCGTGGTGACGTCGTCGTCCGCGCCGTCCTCGCCGAGACCGAAGCGCGCGATGTCCTCCACGGCCTCGTGGAGCAGCTCGGCAGGGACCTCTCTGGGGAAATCAGCCACGGTTATTTCTGTGGCCGGCGTGTCCGCCGGGACGCGGTCTCATCGGTCCAGGCAAGGCGCGACCGCAAATTGTTGAGATGCTGGTGCCCGATCACTTTGTCGTGCTGAAGTCGGCCGACGACGACGCCCGGCGACACGCGCATCGCATGAGCGAACTGGCTGACCTCATTGCCGCTCGGTCGATTGGCCTGCGTAAAGTCGGCGTAGGCTTGGGGGGGCAAGAGAAAGTTTCCCGCAAACCGGTCGGCCTTGCGCTCGTCATCGTCCTGGCTGCGGTCTTGGCTCCACTCAATATAGACTCTCTTCTTCCGATCGAGTACGTGGGAGGCCTCGTGGAAGAAAGTGAACCAGAAGATGTCCTCCCATCTCCACCGGATCGACATCTGGATCATGGCCTTGCGCGGACTTAGCCACCGCGTTACCCCGTTGGCGCCGATTTTGGGCAGTTCCTTTACGACAACGAGCGCGACGCCTGCTGCGGCGCATAGGTCTACAATTGAGGAAAGTACCGTCGGTACCGGCTTCCTCGCGTGATCGTTCCGAATCTTGCGCAACACTTGCTCGAATCTCGCTGCGTCGAACGCGGCGGTTTCGATATTCTGTGCCTTGATCCACCCTCGGCGCAGCCATACCGCCAAGGCCTCCTCAGAGACTTCGCGGTTGCCCGTGATCCTGAATGCCCCCTCGAAAGCGAAGGACTTGATGTCGCCCGGAGAAGCTACGCCGAAGAAATTTAGCAACTCCCGCACACGATCAACCGGGTCGGTGTGTCGCTCGACCCACCCGCGCTTCTCCATTTCTAGCACGGGGTACTGTTTGATCAAAGGCGTGTACCCCTCGAGCCGTTTCCGCTCCGCGATGCGGGCTTCCGTGAGCCGACGGTTCGTCTCCAGGTTCATCCACGCATGGGCGGGGATGCCAAGGACTCGTTCGAGCTGCAACGCCGTGTCTTGGGTTACCCGCTTCGTACCCTTGATGATCTCGTTGATCTTTGGTGCCGGCCGTCCCATGCGCCGAGCCAGCTCCTGCTGGCTCATGCCGATCTCCTCCAGCTCGTTGAGGAGAATCTCGCCGGGCGTAGTCGGGGTGTCGGAATAGATGACTTTGCTGTTAGTCATGATAGTCAACCACATCCTTGATTACGGCTGTGCGGCCGTCCTGTTCCGGCACAAGGATTAGACGGTGTGGTCCTAAGATCGTTATCGCATACTGCCCGGCTCGCTTTCCGCGCAGGACGTGAAGGCGCAGGTAACGGTATTTGTGGAGGTCCTCGAAGAGTTCTACGGATTCCACCGTGTCTACGATCTGCCGATAACGCACTCCTACATCGCTGCCCCATTGCCTAATGGCTACGGCCTGCTGCTCATAGCATTTGCGGAGCTTGTTGTTGGCGAACTCGATCCGCATATGCCTTTACCTGAGGAGTAAAGACATTATGCGACCTTGTGGCCTTGCGGGCAAGCCAGGAGACTACGGTTAGAGGATGGCTCCCTCGGCCTTCAACTCCTGGAGGTCGTCCCAGGTGTAGCCGTACTCTTGGAGGACTTCTTCGGTGTGCTCGCCGAGCTCGGGGGCGGCGAGCCGGAGGGTCTGCGGCGTCTCGCTGAACTGGACGGGGAAGCCGGGGATCTTCGTCTTGCCGAACCGGGGATGGTCCCATTCGGTGATGTAGTCGTTGGCGATGACCTGGGGGTCGTCCTCCAAGTCGGCGATGTTGTTGATGCGGGTGTAGATGAGGTCGCCGGCGGCTTGGAAGGCCCGGTCCCACTCCTCGTAGGTGCGCTCGGCGAACTTCGCGTCGAAGATGGCGATGAGCTCCTTGTTATTGCGCTCGCGGTCGAGGAGGGTGGCGAAGCGAGGGTCGTGTTCGAGCTCGGGCACGTCAAGCGCCTTGCACAGCGTCGGCCAGTAGCGGTCACCTTGGACGAGGGCGAGGACGATCCAGCGCCCGCCCTTGCAACGGTACCAGTTGGCGAGGGGATTCCTGGCGTCGGCGCGGTCCTGGTAGCCGGGGCCCTGGCCGGTTGCGGTACGGGAGAGCACGGCGATGGACTGGAGGTTGATCATCGCGCCGAGCCCGGAGGAGAAGACCTCCTGGCCGAAGCCGTGGCGCTCGCGGGCGAGCAGGGCGGCGACGGCCCCGAAGGCGAGCCACACCGCGCCCATCTGGTCGGCCATGCCGGAGTTGTTCACCGGCGGGGCGTCGGGGCCGCCCGCCAATGTCATGTTGCCGCTCGCCGCGAGCGTCACCGTGTCGAGGTTGGGGCGGTTGGCGTGCGGCCCCTTGTGCCCGTACCCCGTCGAAGAGGCGTAGACGAGCTTGGGGTTGATCTTGCGCAGGGTCTCGTAGTCCATGCCCAGCCGGGCCGCCGCCCCCGCCCGATAGTTCTGAATGAGCGCGTCGGCCTTCTCGACGATCCGGTACATCGCCTCTAGGCCCTTCGGCGTCTTGAGGTTCAAGGCGATGCCGCGCGCGTTGCGGTTGTTCTTCTCCCAGATGAGGCTGCTGCCCGTCGGCATGGCGAGGTTTACGCCTTGGGCGCGGTTCAGGGTGCGCGCCATGTCGCCGACGCGGGGGTCCTCGACCTTGATAACCTCGGCGCCCATGTCGCCGAGGATCGTCGCTGCCATCGGGCCGGTCGCCCCGACCGTCCAGCTGATGACGCGCATGCCTTCGAGAATGGAACGCACCCGGCTCTCCTCCCGCGCCCGCCGTGCCGCGTACGGGCTCGGCGAGCGTAGCAAGCCCCCTTTTTCCGGTCAACTGAGCAAGGGACGGCCAACCGGACGCGTTACGCGGTGCCCGAAACCCCGTGCTATAGTTCGCCCTACCCTGACAGCAGGAGGAAGCAGTGCCGCTCCACCCCCAAGCGCAACGAGTCGTCGACGCGATAGCCGCCCTCAACCGGCCGCCGATGCAGACCCTGAGCCCGCGCGACGCACGGGCCTTCTCCGCGGCGGCTCCGCGGCCCGCAACACCCGGCGTCGGCAAGATCCTCAACGACGCCATCCCCGGCCCCGGGGGCGACATACCCGTCCGCATCTACTGGCCGCTTGAACGGAACGGCGCGGGAATCATCGTCTACTACCACGGCGGCGGATGGGTAATCGGCGACTTGTGGATGGTGGACGGGGTCTGCCGCCAGCTCGCCAACAAGTCGGGCTGCATCGTCGTCTCCGTGGACTACCGTCTGGCGCCGGAGCACAAGTTCCCCGCCGCCGCCGAGGACGCCTACGCCGCGGCGGTGTGGGCCCACGATCATGGCGCGGAGCTTGGCGGCGACGGCTCGCGGATCGGCGTCACCGGCGATAGCGCCGGCGGCAACCTCACTGCCTGTGCCGCCGTCATGGCCGCCGAACGCGGCGGCCCCGACATCGCGCTCCAAGTTCCGATCTACCCCGTGATCGCCGCCGACTTTGGGAACCAGTCGTACGGCGACCGTGCCGAGGGGCCGGTCCTGACCCGCGCGGCGATGGAGTGGTTCTGGGAGCTGTACCTCAACGACCCGTCGGAGGCGAAGCATCCCCACGTGGCGCCGATTTACTCCGAGCATCTCGCCAAGGCGGCGCCCGCGTTGGTTATCACCGCCGAGTACGACCCGCTGCGCGACGAGGGCGCCGCTTACGCCCGCGCCCTGCAGGAGGCCGGCGTCTCCGTCGTCCATCACGACTACCCCGGGGTACCCCATGGGTTCGTCACGATGTGGCACGCCATCGACCTGGGCATGGACGCGCTCAACGAGATCGCGTCGGCGATGAAGAAGGCGCTCGCCTAGGATTTAGTCGCGCCGCGTCGGTGAAGCGGCGCTCGCTAGGAGATCATCGTGCCGCTTGACCCGCAAGTCACCGCCCTGTTCGAAGTGATGGGGCGCGCCGACGCGCCCTCGTATGAGGAGCAGACCCCCGTCGAGGCGCGGGGACGGGGCGACGCCGCGCCGACGCCGCCCGCTCCCGCCGTCGCCCGCATCGAGATGTTCGACGTCCCCGGCCCCAACGGCAGCGTTCCCGTCCGTGTCTATACCCCGGCGGGCTCGGGGCCGTTTCCGGCGCTCGTCCTCATCCACGGCGGCGGGTGGGTCGTGGGCAGCATCTGGGGGTACGAGGCGACGGCACGGCTGCTCGCAAACGCGGCGGAATGTGTCGTCGTCTCGGTCGAGTACCGGTTGGCGCCGGAGCACAAGTTCCCCGCCTCGCCCGAGGACTGCTACGCCGCCGCCCGGTGGACCTTGGAGCAGGCCGACCTGATTGGCGCCGACCCGTCGCGCATCGCCGTCGCCGGCGGGAGCGCGGGGGGCAACCTCGCCGCCGTTGTCGCCCTCATGGCCCGTGACCGTGGGGGGCCGGACTTCGCGCTCCAGGTCCCGATCTACCCGGTCATCGAGCGGGACTTCACCCGTCCGTCCTACGTGGAGAACGGGCAGGGGCCGGGCCTCACGCAGGCCGGCATGGCGTGGTTTTGGGACCACTATCTCGCCGACGACGCGGATGCCGACCACCCTTACGTCTGCCCGCTGCGCGCCGAAACCCTCGCGGGCGTCGCCCCCGCGCTGGTGATCACCGCCGAGTACGACCCTCTCCGCGACGAGGGCCGGGTCTACGCCGACGCCCTCCGCGACGCCGGCGTCGCCGTCACCTACAGCGAGTATCCCGGCATGGCGCACGGCTTCTTCGGGTGGCACACCGCCGTCGACAAGGCCAAGGAGGCCGTCGCCGAGGTCGCTGCCGCCCTCCGGCGCGCGTTCGGGACGGGGTAGGGGAGCTTCCAGGGAGGCCGTTCCGGAACCCCTAGGCTGGCTGAGGCGGGGGCGACGGGCTTCGATGGCCCGTGGTGGCTGCGAGGCGGCCCCTCATCTCAATCTTCTCCCGTTGGGAGAAGAGGCAAGACCTCCCGGCCCCACCCATGTTTGAGCCCGCGGGCGGGTTGCGCGAAGGTCTCCGGGAGGAGAGGAGGTAAGACTCCTCCGCCCCTCCCCGCGCGCCTGCGGCGCGCCCTCTCTCAGTCTCTCCCAGGGGGAGAGAGGTTTATGGTGCTCCCCCAGAGGGGAGAGCCGGAGCAGAGGGGAGGGCGATTCGCGAATCGCCCCTACGGGAGTAGAGGGACGCGCCGTTACGCGGTGACGTCGCTCTCGAAGTTGGTGCTGGCGTGCGTTCCGTCGCAGAAGGGCTTCGTCGCGGACTGGCCGCAGCGGCAGAGGAAGACCGTGCCGCTGTCGTCGGCGATGCCTTCTAGGGAAAGCGCGTTCTTCCCCGACGAGTCGGTGACTTTCTCCACGCCGGTAACCATGTAGGGGCCGTTCTTGATCGGTCGGACTTGGGCCATCGTTAGACTCCTCCAGATTCGCGCTCTGCCGGCCCGCGCCGCGGGGCCGGAGTCGCGGCGGCGATCATGGTACACGATGCAGGCGCGCGGGGGCAGTCGCGGCGCGCTAGAACAGGCTCGTGGCGAGCTTGGGGTCGACCCAGTCGTAGTCGGGGTCGTTGGGGTCGGGTCGGGGCATGAGGAGGAGGCGCGAGCCGAGGCCGGAGCGGGGGTGGACGGTGTAGCGCAGGGCTTTGTCGTGGAGCAGGCCGATGCCCTTGGAGCGGAGGTAGCGCCCGGCTTCTTCGAGGTCGCGGACGACGATGGCGAGGGTGTGCAGCCCCTGCCCGCCTTGGCGGTTGATCACGGACGATAGGACGTTGTTGTCGCGCCGCGGCTTCAAGATCGAAATGCGTGCCCGTTCGTAGACGAAGAAGTGCGAGGCGGTGGCGTAGATCCCGTTGGTGCGTCCGCCGATGAACACGCCGCCGAGGACGCTGCCGAAGAAGTCGTCTACTGCGTCGAGGTCGTCGGCGAGCAAGGTGATCGACCAGAGGCGCTGCGCTCCCATCGCCCCGTCGCCCTCAAGGGACCGCTCGTAGAACCTCGGCTCGCGGCGGGGGTCGTTGGGGAGGTCGGCGTCGCTGAACTCGATGATTGTGCCGAAGGTGCGTTCGGGGTCGGCGGTGCAGTGGCCGGGAGACTCCTCGACGACGCCGACACCGGCGGCGCGGAGGTGAGCGGCGGCTTCCGCGGCGTCGTCCACTTTGAATGTGAAGGAGCGGAGGAAGCCGCCGTAGCGTTCGAGGTAGGACCGCGGCCCTTCGGCTAGGTCGAAGGGATCGACGAGCTCGACGCAGGCGTCGGCGAGCGTGAGGAGGGTGACGTTGCCCGCGCGGGGTCCGAGGGGGCCTTCGTAGAAGACCTTGGCCCCGAAGACGTCGCGGTAGAGGGCGAGGGCGGCCTCGCGGTCGGCGACCACGTGGGTCACGCGGGATACGTCGCGGATGCGGATCATCGAAGGCGCTGCCTTCCGTTTCCGCCCACGCCCACCGAGATCAAGGAAGCGGGAGTCCGTCCAAGGTCACCGCGCGGCGGCGCCGGCGAAGGGCTGGATGAGGAGCCGGAGCGTGCCGTCGCCGTCCTTGCGCTGGGTGACGATGCGGTGCCCCGCCTCCTCGGCCCAGGTGATCACGTCGTAGATGTTCAGCGCGTCGGCCATGATCGCCTCGACGATGGAGGCGCCGTCGGCTTGTGTCTGGCGGGTGAGGGCGGCGATGACGCCGGCGCAGTTCTTCCCGCGCCCGTCGACGATCACCCAACCGCTGGCGGCGGGGGCTTCCCCGGCGCGGACGTCGACTTCGCCAGTCTTCCGGGCGTCAAGCTGGCGCTTGAACTCGGCGACGGACTCCCAGGCCACGGCGCGGCCGCGGTCGCCGCTGGAGCAGACGGCCCCACGCACGCCGACGATGTCGGGGTTGATGCGGGCGAGCTCGTCGATGTCGCTCATGTGGAGATGCCCGGAGAGCGCGGTGCTCATGCCGGCCTTCTTGCCCTCGAAGACGATCTCGCGGAGCTTGGGCTCGGGGATGAAGTCGAAGAGGTTCCGTCCGTCCTTGGTCAGCGTGTCGATGAGCCAACCGTCGCAGCCGGTCTCCTCGGCGAGCCGGGGCATGAGGAGCGGGTCGAGCCCGCCGTAGAGGTGGTTGTCGGCGAAGAGGGAGCCGATCAGCTTGGTCTCGCTACCTTCGAGAGCGCGCTTGGATTCGCGCAGCACGTCGACCGCCATGTCGTAGTCGGAGCGCACGAAGCCGACCTTCACCGAAGTCGCTTGCAGCTTGGCGGCGGAATAGACCGCCATGGCCACGGTGCCGGCCTGGTTGGGCACGACGCCGAGGGTCACGCTGACGTGTTTCTCTTCGGGGATGCGCGCCCGTACCTGCTCGACGAGCAGCGGGTGCCCCGAGCCGACCATCGCTTCTTGGAGGTTCTTGATGTCGATGATATCTGCGCCGCCGCGGTCGGCCTCCAGGGCTTCGGGCATGTCCTGGACGCTGACCATCAGCATCATGCCGGACTCCGAGGTGATGCCGCTGGGGCGCGGCTGGGCCTGGGGGGCGCCGTTGCGGGCGCTGCCGTTCGTGGGGGCCTGGTCGGTGACGTAGATTCTGGAGAGCGCCTCTTGCTGGTGGCTCAGCCCCGGGTTCGCCGAGGCCGTCTTGATGGGGGTGGGCGCCGCCGGCGCGGGCACGGAGGCGCGCGCGGGGGCGGGGCGCAGGGCGCGAAGCTCGCGCAGCAGCTCGTCCTTCTCGGCGTCGTCGAGATCGCGCAGCGGCAGGCGGACGTGGCCCGTCTGGAGGCCCATGAGCTGGCCCCAATACTTCACCATGCTGACGGGGAGGGCGCCGCCGAACTTCTGCACGGTGCGGCCCCACCACTTGTCGTTCAACTGCTTGATCGCCTTCAGGTGCGTCTCATAGAGCGCCTGGTCGAGATCGCCCTTGGTGGCGCGCTCGATGTACTGGACGTAGTGGTTGGCCCCGGGCATGTCGAACCGCCAGTCGGAGGTGTTGGCGAAGATGACCTGCTGGCGGAAGCCGAGCTGCTGCGCCTTGGGGAAGATCCACTCGTCGGGGGTGCTGATGATCGCCTGCTTGCCGATGAGCAGGTGGGTCTCAATCGATATCTGCTGACTGAAGCTGGCTTCCTTGACGCCGACCACGTTGGGGACGGCGCAGAGGCGCTTCAGTCCCTGGGGGCTCATGACGATGCCGAACTGGGGCGAGTTGTAGAACATGATTGCCAGCGAGGTCCGCTCGGCAAGGGCGGTGATGAATTCGACGACCTGGTTCTCGGTCTTCGTCACCATGTAAGGGGCGGCGGCGATCAGGAGGTCGTAGCCGGAAGACTCGGCGAGCGCGGCGAGACCGGCGGCTTCCTTGAGGGAGGTGTGAGTGACGTGGGCGGCAATGGGCCACTCGCCCGCGGCCTCGTCGGCGACGGTCTCGATGACCTTGCGGCGCTCGTCGCCGGTCAGGCTCCAGAACTCGCCCATGCCCCAACTCGACCCCGCGCCCCGCGTGCCCAGGCTGCGGATGTAGCGGATGTTGTGGCGGATGGCCGCCTCGTCGATTTCGTCGTCGGGGGTGAACGGCGTGGGAAGCGTGGTCCACTCGCCGGTCAGATTTTCCCAAGCCCAGTCTTGGGCCTCGTGTTTGGCATACCCCGCCATTGCTGTCCCTTCCTTACTACGCCCTAGCCTTGGCGCGCCGGTGGGATGGCCGTCGGAAACGGCCTCTCTCCAGAAGTAACGCGGCTTCGAGTCTAGGCGCTTACCCCCACAGGGTCAAGCCTGCCGTGAAGGGGTCGGCGCCCCTTTAGGCGCCCGCGCCTTATCAATGCGCCGGCACGCTTCCTTGCATGATCAGGCTCAGAATGTCCTGGCTCGTGACCGAGCCGAGGAACCGGCCCGACTCCCGCTCCTTCACCGGTATCACCGACAGTGAGTGGTCGGTCATGCGCTCCAGCACGTCGTCGATCATCTCGTCGGGATGGGCCACAGGCACACGGCGGCGCATCAGGGAGCGAATCTTCGCCTTCGGCCAGGTGCGCTTGGGAAGGAAGCGCAGGCGCGTCAACGACACGATGCCCGAAACGGCCCCGTCGTCGATGACCACGTAGTCGTGCTGATGGGGGATGAGCCACCGCTCGGTGAAGCTGAGCACGGAGAGGTCGGAGGCGGGGTAGCTTCGCGACGTGTCGAGGATGTCGTTGATCGTGATGGTGTCCAGGGCGTAGCGGGCGTAGGAAGGCGTCGCTGCCTCCGGCATGACGGGATGGTCCGATGCCCTGGCCCTGTTGACCGCGAAGCTGAGGGCCGGCGGCGTGATCAAGATGAAACCGAACATAATGATCACGAGCAGTGAGAAGATGGCCTGCGAGATTGCCCCCGTCTCGAAGAGGACGAGCAACAGCGCGATCTCGGCCACCCCTTTTGCCATAAGGCCCATCGCTAAGGGGAAGGGCATATCGAGCCGGGCGGCGAAGGGCCCGGCGAAGGCGCCGGCGAGCTTGCCCAGCACGGCGACGCTCACGACCGCCGCGATGGTCCACGCCGACAGCTCGGTGAAGGAGAGGTCGACGTGGAGGCCAGCGGAGGCGAAGAAGAGCGGGACGAAGAGGCCCTCCGTCGTGCTCCGCAGGCCGGGCATGATGTCGAGTCGTACGCGGTGGGGCATGCCCGAGAGCGCCGCGCCGAAGAGCAGTGCGCCGATGGAGCCGTGGAGCCCGATCTCCTCGGCGGCTACGACCATGAGGAACAGCCCGCCCAAGAGCAGACCGAAGGGAAGCTGTGGGACGCTGAGGAAGCGCTGGAGGAGGATGATCAAGGGAGGAAGCACCTGCGCCGACAGCACCCACGCGACGACCGCGAAGGCGATGATCTGTCCCAGCAGGATGGGTAGTTGGCTGATGCCGGGCGGCTCGTCGTGGCCGGCCTCGCTGATGGTGAACCCCACGATGAGCAAGGCGATCAGCTCCGCGATGATCACGGTGGTGAATATTTCGAGGCCGAGCGGTTCCTTGAGGTGCCCTTCGTCGGCGAGCACCTTGGCCACGATGCCGAGGCTCGACAGCGCCAAGACGCCGGAAAGCGCCAGCGCCGAGGTGAAGGGAAGGTCGAGGACGAAGTGGGTGACGCCAAGCGCGGCAAGGAGGGGGACCATCACCGACACCGTCGCGGCGACGAAGAACCGCCCCCGTATCGTCGCCACGAAGCCCGAGATGTCGACCTCCTCGAGCCCGATAAGGAAGAAAAAGACAAAGACGCCGACGCTGAAGAAGAGGGCCGACTCCTCGGTCGGCTCGACGACGCCGAGGACGGGGCCGAGGAGGACGCCCGTGGCGGTGTAGGCGATGATCGAGTTCAGGCCGAGGCGGCCAAAGACGCCCTCGGCGATCTTGGCGACGACGAGGAGCAGGCCGATGGAGAGGACCGCGTCGATCATTCAGTCACGCACCCGCGGCGAATTTGGCCTATTCTAGCGCCTCCCGGCCTACCGCCCCGGGGCTTCGGCGCGCCCCCTCTCTCAGTCTTCCCAGAGGAGATACTTGTGTAACTGGGGGTTGGCGGCTCCGCGAGGGTGGTCGGCCCCGCCTCCCCCGGCCCTCACCCCAACCCTCTCCCAGCGGGAGAGGGAGTTAAGACCCCTCGTCCCCGCCCTCTTCTAGCGCGTCCCGGCCTACCGCCCCCGGCCGCCGGCGCGCCCCCTCTCAGTCTCCCCCAGAGGAGATACTTGTGTAACTGGGGGTTGGCGGCTCCGCGAGGGTGGTCGGCCCCCGCCTCCCCGCCCTCACCCCAACCCTCTCCCAGCGGGAGAGGGAGTTAAGAGACCCCTCGCCCCTACGGGATTGGTGCCGTTGCGCGGGTGGGTGGAAGACCGGGCTAGGCCGGTGCGGCGGCCTTCGAGGGTTCGAGGCGCATGATTTGCCGCGCCTCGGCGGGCGTGGCTACGTCGCGGCCCAGGGAGCGCGACGCTTCGGCGACCCGCCGCACCTGCTCGGGCGTGCTCATCGGCCTGCCTTCGTAGAGGAGGTTGTCGCCGATGCCGGTGCGGATGTGCCCGCCCATCAGAATGGCGGAGTTGTTGACGACGTGGTGGCTCGCGCCCTGGCTCTGGGTGAACCACTCATAGTCGAGGCCGGCGGGCAGCCAGTCGAGGAATGCCTGTATCGAGCGCGGCTCGGGCGGCAGGTTATACAGCAGGTCGTCGTTGAAGCCGAACTTCAGGAGCAGCGGCTCTTCGATCAGCCCCATGTCCATGAACGCTTCGAGGTGCCGGATGTGTCCCAGCTCCCGCATGCCGAACCGGGGCTTGAGCCCGAGCTCCTGCATCTTCCGCAGCGTCTCGATGGTCTCGCCGTGCGTGTTCACGTACATGTGATCGGGGTTGATGAAGCGCTTCGCCTCGCGGTCGTACTTGCCGCGCAGCATGGCACCGGTGTCCACGTCCATGAAGGGGAGGGCGACGTCGGGATCCTCGGCCAGGGCGACGACGTGGGCGAACCGGGCGAGGCCGAAGAGCGTGTCGGACTGCGGCGGCCAGGTGGGGTAGCAGATCGCGTCGCTGTGCTCGGCGATCAGTTGGAAGGTCTCCTTGTAGATGTCGACATCTTGGAAGCGCTGGGCTCCCGTCTTGGGGTCGCGGGCGTGGATGTGAATGATGGAGGCGCCGGCCTCGACGCATTCGAGGGTATTCTCCATGATTTGGCGCGGCGTCAGCGGCACCGCTGGATAGGCCTCGATGGGGACGACCTCGTTGACCGTGACCTCGATGCAAAGCTTGGGATGCGCCATCGTCTCTCCCCTCGGCCCTAGGCCATCAACTTCTCAGGGTCGCCCATGTTGTAGAAACGGATCGCACCCTCGGCCAGGATGCGGCGCTTGGTCTCGTCGGAGAGCCCGTCCATGCGGCGGATCATATCCGGGGCGCCGGGGAAGCCGTCGGCGTGCGGGTAGTCGGTGGCCCACAGGATTTTGTGGGGGCCGATGTAGTCGGCGAGGTAGGGGAGGTTGCCTTCGATGGGCTCGAAGGATATCCAGGCCTGCCGGTCGAAGATTTCGCTGGGCTTCTGCGAGATCAGGCCGTCGTTCCAAGATTCTTGCTCGTAGTGACGGTCCATGCGGTCGAGCCAGCCCGCGATCCAGCCGCCGCCCGACTCCATGAACGCGAAGCGGAGCTTGGGGAACCGCTCGCAGATGCCGCACATGAGGAGTCCGGCGCAGGCGGCCATCATCTCCAGGGTATGCGATACGACGTGGGCCACGCCGGGCGTCTTGAAGCGGTCGGCCCCAAGGCCGGGAACGCCGCCGCCGACGTGGATCGCCATCGACACGTCCATCTCCTGCGCGGCCGCCCAAATCGCGTCGTTCGCGGGGTCGTGGATGTAGCGTCCGTCGACGGGGTTGGCCCGGATGAAGGCTGCCCCGAACCCGAGTTCGCGGCGGGCGTATTCGAGCTCGGCCACGGCCACGTCGACGGATTGCAGGGGCAGCATGGCGAGACCGAACAGACGGTCGGGATGGGCGGCGCAGTATTCGGCGAGCCACCGGTTGTAGGCGCGGCAGACCGCCGCGCCGAGGCCGGGGTCTTGGATGCGGCCGGAGAGGAAGAGTCCGAGGGTGGGGAAGGAGAAGGATGCGTCGACGCCCTCGGCGTCCATGTCCACGATGCGGGCATCGGGATCGAAGCCGCCGCGACGGCCGCTGGTGTAGGGGAGCGGGCCCTCGGTCCGCGGCGCGCCGTAGCTCCCCGTCCCGCCGAACCCCTGGGGCAGCGACCAGACTGCCGTCTCGACCCGCAGGTGCTCCGCGCCGCCGTCCTCCGTAGTGAACACCGGCGCACGGTCCCGGTAGGCGGGGTCGATGTACCGCGCCCACAAATCAGGCGGCTCGAGCACGTGCCCGTCGGAGTCGATCACACGGTAGCTGCGGCTGCTCATGACGCCGCCAGCCTACCCCGCCCGACGCTTGCGGGCAACCGGCGTCGGCTATCTAGGTGAAACCAAGGCGTAACCTTGGGCAGCAGGCTCCGCGGCGTTGTCCGGCCCCGCCTCCCCCCGCCCCCGCCCTCACCCCAACCCTCTCCCAGTGTATAGACCGGGGACATCATTAACGGGTGTTCGGAGACATGGTTTACACCTGCTGCAGGCAAACGAAGCGGCAGGAGGTGGACCATTCCTTGGCAGGAGGCATCCGTGGTGTCCTTGAGGTATGAGTTCGTCAGACTCGCTGAGCGGGAGGGAGCGAACATCCGGGAGCTGTGCCGGCGCTTCACGATCTCGCCACCCACCGCGTACAAGTGGCTCAGCCGCTACGCACAGGAGGGGGAGGCCGGCCTCGTCGATAGGCCGCGCCGCCCACGCGGCTCACCCCGCCGGACCGCGGCGGCGCTCGAGCAGGCCGTCCTCGGGATCCGCGAGGAGCATCCCGCCTGGGGAGGCCGCACCATACGCAAGGTCCTGCTCGATAGGGACGGCGGCCCGGTGCCCAGCCCGAGCACCATCACGGCGATCCTGCGCCGGCACGACCGCATCGCCACTGCCGAACGTGCCCAGCGCGACTGGCAACGGTTCGAGCATCCTCGCCCCAATGACCTCTGGCAGATGGACTTCAAGGGCCACTTCCCCACCGGCGCCGGCCGGTGCCATCCCTTGACCATCGTCGACGACCACTCGCGCTTCGCCATTGGCCTTCAGGCATGCGCCGACGAGCGCACCCGGACGGTGCAGGAACGGCTGCGCACCATCTTCCGTGTCTATGGCCTGCCCGAACGCCTGCTCATGGACAACGGCTCCCCTTGGGGCAGCGATGCCGCCCACCCGCGCACCCCCCTCACCGTCTGGCTCCTGCGCCTCGGCATCCGGGTGAGCCACGGGCGCCCGTACCATCCGCAGACCCAAGGCAAGGGGGAGCGCTTCCACCGGACGCTGAAGGCCGAGGTGCTGCAAGGCAGGCACTTCGCCGACCTCCCCGCCTGCCAGGAAGCCTTCGACCGCTGGCGCACTGTCTACAACATGGAGCGCCCGCACCAGGCGTTGGAACTGGCGGTGCCCATCAGCCGCTACGCACCGAGCCCGCGCCGCTTCCCGGAGACGCTACCGCCAATCACGTACGGGGACGCAGACCTGGTACGGAAGGTGGGGGCTGAGGGGTGGGTGAGCTTCAAGGGCCGGACGTTCAAGGTGGGCAGAGCACTGCGCGGCTACCCGGTGGCGCTCCGGCCGGCGGCCTCGGACGGTGTCTGGGGCGTGTGGTTCATGACTCACCCTATCGCAGAGGTGGACCTGCGCAGCCCGGAACCGCTCGTCAGGAGACACCCCCATGTGTAAACCATGTCCCCGCACACCTGTAAACCTTCTCTCCGGTCTTTACACCCAGCGGGAGAGGGGGCAAGGCTGCGGTCAAAGCGACTCGCCGCCGTCGACGACGATTACTTGGCCGGTGACGAAGCCGGCGGCGTCGCTTGCCAGGTAGACGGCGAGCGCGCCAATCTCTCTCGCATCCCCGGTGCGGCGCATCGGGATGCGCTTCAGCATCTGCTCTCGCGCCTTGGGGTCGTCGTGCATCGCCGCCGACGCGGACGTGTAGAACTGACCGGGCGCGATGGAGTTGACGGTGACGCCGTAGCGCGCCCATTCCTTAGCCATGCTTCGGGTGAACGAAATGAGTCCACCTTTCGCGGCGTCGTAGGCCGAGTTGAACCGGTTGAGGCGTATGGGTGTAACGGAACTGACGTTGATGACGCGCCCGTTGCGGCGCTCCAGCATTTGTGGGCCCAACGCCCGTAGCACGTAGAAGGGCCCGGACAGGTTGGTTGCCAGCGTCTTCTCCCACGCCTCGTCGGTGGTCGGCGTGCGAAAGCCGGGAAGTTCGCTTGCCGGGTCGTAGCCGGGAAGAGGGACCAACGGCTGAAAGAAGGAAGCGGCGGCGTTGTTCACCACGATATCGATGCGTTCGAAGCGTTCGAGTGCCTGCCGCGACATCGCCTCTACGTCGTTCGGGTCGGAGATATCGGCTTCGATGGCCTCGACGCGGCGTCCCAGCGCCCGCGCCTCCTGCGCCGTCGCTTCGATTTCGCTCCCGGTCCGGGCGACGGCGACGATGTCGGCGCCGGCTTCCGCAAGCGCGAGGGCGATGGCCTTCCCGATTCCCCTGCCGGCGCCCGTGACCAAGCCAACTTTTCCATGCAGGCTGAATGTGGGGCTGGTCATGGCGAAAGACTCCGGTAGCGGGTGCGAATAGGCGCTATGGTACACTCCCGCCATGCTCGGTCAACGCGACGCAGACAGGCCCATTTTGCGCACGCCTCTCTGCGACCTGCTCGGCGTTGAATACCCCGTTTGTCTTGCCGGTATGGGGTCGCGCGGCCGGGCCACGCCGCCCGCGCTGGTGGCGGCCGTCTCGAACGCCGGAGGGCTTGGGGTCGCGGGAGGCGCGAACCTTACCCCTGGCGAGATCCGAAGTCGCATCCGGGAGATCAAGGCGCTCACGGACAAGCCCTTCGCGGTCAACCTGCTTTTCCCCGCGAGTTTGAGTCAGGCGGAGAACTCTAGGTCGCAAATCCGTGACCTCTTGCAACGCGACTATCCCCAACACGTCGCGTTCGTGAACAACCTCATGCGGGAGTTAAGCTTGGAAGACGCGCCGGTCGAGCAGGAGAGCGTGCTCGCTACCGGCGACATTCAGGAGCAGCTCGAAGTCGTGCTAGAGGAGAGAGTCCCCATTCTCTCCGCCGGACTTGGAGACCCTTCGTGGGCGGTCCCGATGGCGAGGGAACAGGGGATGAAAGTCATCGGGCTGGCGGGCTCGGTCCGGAACGCGATGCGTCAGGTGGAGGCGGGCGTCGACGCCGTGGTGGCGCAAGGGTACGAGGCGGGCGGCCATACGGGCCGGATCGCGACGTTGCCCCTGGTCCCGCAGGTCGTGGACGCGGTCGCGCCGACTCCCGTTCTGGCGGCGGGAGGCATCGGCGATGGCCGGGGCCTTGCCGCCGCGCTTTCTCTCGGTGCCGTGGGAGCCTGGGTCGGCACCGCATTCCTTACCTCGGTCGAAAGCGAGGTCTGGGATGTCCAGAAAGAAGAGATCCTGGGCGCGCGGTCGGAGGACTTCCCGGTCACCCGGGCGTACACGGGGAAGACGGCGCGCGACTACAAGAACATCGTTATCGATGCCTGGGAGTCGTCCGGCCTGGAGCCGCTCCCTATGCCCTTGCAGCAGGTGCTGATGGAGGACTTCTCCTCCGCGGCGATGAACTCGGGGCGCTACGACCTAGTCAACAGCCCGGCGGGCCAGATAGGCGGCATGGCCACCGAGCTGAAGCCGGCAGAGCGCATTCTTCGAGAAATGGTCGAAGGCGCGATTTCCGTCATCGTGGAGCAGCAAGGCTTCGTTTTTTCGTCGCCGGCCTCGGGCTGAGACTCCGTTTTTCTTTGCTTGACAACGGTTCCCTGTTCCGTTAAACCTGTATGATCGAGGTGGCGTGATGGCGAAGGGCGGCTACAAGGTCATGGACTCGGACATGCACGTGTTCGAGCCTCCCGATTTGTGGCAACGCTATACCGCCCCCGAGTTCCGAGACAGCGCTCCCCGCTGTATGTCGGACGAACCGCGCGACTTCGCGATGGAGTTCGTGGGCGAGGTAATTCCCGTTCCGTCCCTGCATGAGGACGTGGTCAGCATCGAAGCGCGCCGCCAGACCGAAGAAAACCAGGCCCGCCAGTACGCCCACGCCATTGATCGCATGTGGGACGCGGAGTCCCAAATCCAGGCGATGGATTCGGAAGGGATTGACGTCGCGGCCATGTATCCGAGCAGAGGGCTCATGCCGCTCGCCATCGACGGCCTTGATCCCGCGCTGGGGGCCGCCGTTGCCGCGGCGTACAACGACTGGCTCCATGAGTTCTGCCAACGGGACCCCGACCGGATGTTCGGCGTCGCCATGGTGTCCCTCCACGACGTGCCTTCAGCGGTCGAAGAGGCGCGGCGGGCGGTCCGGGAGTATGGGTTTCGGGGCGTCTTCTTGCGGCCGAACTTTGTTAATAAGCGGCCCTGGCACGACTCCTACTACGATCCGTTCTGGGCCGCGATCGAGGAGCTTCAGATAGGGATCGGCTTCCACGAAGGGGGAGCAGTCCCCGCGACGCAGGTGGGTAAAGACCTCGAAAGCGAAGCGCTCCACCATATCGTTTCCCACCCCCTGGAGATGATGCTGACCGCGGTGAGCTTGATCGGCGGAGGGGTCTTCGAGCGTTTTCCGGGCCTACGCGTCGCGTTTCTGGAGGCAAACTGTTCTTGGGTCCCGTGGATGCTCTGGAGAATGAACGACGTGCTGGAGCCTACGACGTGGGCGGGCCTGCAACACCTCGACTTGAAGCTCAAGCCCAGCGAATACTTCGAGCGCCAGTGCTACGTGTCAATCGAGCCTGATGAAGAGCCGGCGAAGAACGTCTTGGACCTGATCGGCCTGAAGAACATCGTCTTCTCCACCGACTATCCTCATCTCGACTCGAAATTCCCCAAGGCCATCGACTATTTCCTTGAACAACCTATAACGCAGGACGAAAAGCGGCGGTTCCTGTGGGACAACTGCGCCCGCTTTTATGGTTTTGCCTGAGCAGTCCCCCGGCTGCCGCTTGGATACGGCCCCGCAAGTCTTCCCGGGCGGGGCTACCGCATCCGAATCTAGCGATTGGAGAGTATGGCGATAGGTAACGGCGCTTCGGTTATGGGACGGGTGGCGGTTCTGAAGGACGCGGGGCAGGGCTTCGAGCTTCAACAGTACGAGGTGCCCGAACCCGAACCCGGCGCAATGGTGATCAAGGTCTCGATGGCCGGCGTGTGCGGCTCGGATCTTCACGCGTGGCGCGGCGACATTGAGGACAGTGCTCCCTGGGGCGCCGTGCAAGGCGTCGGCGTGACGCAGGGCCACGAGATGGTCGGCTCCGTCTACCGCCTGGGAGAGGGCGTCACGTCCGACGCCTTGGGCCGGCCGCTGCGAGAGGGCGACCGAATCTGCCACATGCTGAGCCTGGGCTGCTTCCATTGCCACGCGTGTACCCGCGGCCTTTACAACCTCTGCCAAAACCTTCGCGGGCTGTTCCGGCCCGCCGGCGAATGGCCCTACTTCACCGGGACGTTCTCCGATTACTACTATCTGCCTCCCGTCCATTTTGTTTACCGCGTCCCCGATGAACTTCCCGATAATCTCGTCGCTTCCGTCAACTGCGCCATGTCGGCGGTCATGCAAGGGCTGACCACCGTCGGCGTGCTGGAAGAAGAGGCTGTGGTTATTCAGGGCGCGGGCGGGCTGGGACTCTCGGCAACGGCCATCGCCAAAGACATGGGCGCCCATCCCATCATCGTGCTGGACCGCCTCGAACCCAGGCTGCGCCTGGCGGCGGAGTTCGGCGCCGACTACACCATTAACGTGCAAGAAGTGACTTCGCCGGAGGAGCGTATCGAGCGGGTCCGCGAACTCACCGAGGGCGTGGGCGCCAACGTCGTGGTCGAGCTCGTGGGTTTGGCGGAGCTACTGCCCGAGGGCGTGGCTATGCTCCGCGCCGGCGGGACGTTCCTCGAGATCGGCAACATGGTCTGGGGCAAGACCGTGCCTTTCGACCCCTCGACGATGCTCTCCGGAAAACGGATCATCGGCTCCGCGGGCTCTCAACCGTGGGTGATACCCAAAGTGCTCCGGTTCCTGAGCAAGAGCCGCGATCGCTTCCCGTTCGAGAAGCTCGCGTCCCATACGTTCCCGCTGGACAAGATCAACGACGCATTTCAAGAGGCTGAGTGGGCCGGCCGGCACACCAACGTCGTGCGAGCGTACCTGACGCCATGAGGTCACCGGCATGAAGTTCGGCCTGTTCATGATGCCGCTGCATCATCCCACGGAGAATCCGACGCTCGCGTTCCAACGCGATCTCCAACTGATCGAGTACGTCGAGGACCTCGGCTTCGAGGAGATTTGGGTCGGCGAGCATCACACGGGCGGATGGGAGACCATCCCCTCGCCAGACATCTTCATCAGCGCCGCGGCGCAGCGGACGAAACGGATCCGCATCGGCACCGGGGTGGTCAGCCTGCCGTTCCAGCATCCGTTCGTCGTGGCGGAGCGGATGGCCTTCCTCGACCATCTCACCTACGGCCGCATTATGTTGGGAGTCGGCCCCGGTGTCCTGCCGTCGGACGCGAAGCTGTTCGGCCTTGAAGCTGCGCAGCTTCGCCCCATGCTGAACGAAGCGCTGGAAATCATTCTCAAGCTCTATCAAGAACCGGGCCCCGTCACGTACGAGGGCGAGTATTGGACCCTCAGGGAGATGGCTCTCCAGCTACGGCCGTATCAGAAGCCCCACTTGCCCTTGGCCGTAGCGAGCGCGGGCGGCTCGAACAGCTTGGAGTTGGCCGGCAAGTACGGGCTGCTGATCCTGTCCGCGCTGTTCTCGGTTGGCCAGACCGCCGAAGGCCTAGCCCAGGCGTGGGAGAAGGTCGAAGAATCTGCGAGGGCGAACGGCCGGACGGCCAGACGCGAGGACTGGCGAGTGGCAAGCTACGTGTACGTGGGCGACACAACCCAGGGCGCGCTCGACGACGTCCGGCGCGGCTCCAGCCGCGAGGAGGAGGAGTACCTTGCCCATACGGGGTACCCTTGGCCTGGGCGGATATGGATGGTGGGGGATCCCGACCACGTGGCGAGACAGATCAAGAGCCTCGAAGAGGAGATCGGCGGCTTCGGCGGCCTCCTGTTGGTCTCGCCTGAGTGGACATCGACCGAGAAGTGGAACCACAGCCTCGACCTCTTCGCCCGATACGTGATGCCGCAGTTCCAGGGCAGCTTGGTGCCGGTGAGGGGCGCCTACGAGCGTATGGTGCACGACAATAAGGCCGGGCTGCTCGGCAACCCGGCAAGCCAACCGGTTTCCAGTCCGTCACAGAAGACGTTTATCGATTGATCGAAGTTGCCCGATGGACCGTTGAGACGCAACGGTAAGAAAAGGAGTGGGCCTATCATGAGGATACCGAAACGGATAGTAGCCTTAGTGTCGCTGCTCGCCGCGGTGGCGCTACTGGTGGGGGCCTGCGGGGAGGGCGATCCCACATCCGCCCCCGCGCCGACGAACACGCCGGTGCCGCCGGCGCCGACATCCCCGCCGCAACCGGAGCCAACGGAGGCCATGCCCGAACCCACAGCGACGGCCGCGCCGCTACCCACGGCCACGCCGATACCCACGGCGACCTCCGTGCCGCAGCCGACGGCTGACGCGAGACGAGGCGGCGAGTTCATCGGCGTGCAGTTCGCCAGCCCAGCGGACTTCGATCCCATCGCGGCCCGCTCCGTGGAGTTCTTCCACAGCATCGGCCAGGCATATAACCAACTCGTCCAGTACAACTTCGAGGAGCCGGTCGACGCGATCATCCCCGACCTTGCCGAGAGCTGGGAGGTCGAGGGCGGATCGGTCTACACGTTCACGCTTCGCCAAGGGCTGGCCTGGCATGACGGCACTCCACTCGTGGCCGAGGATGTCGCGTGGGCGGTGGAGAAGCTGAAAGAGGTGCCGGGTCAGCGCCGCGGCGAATTCGAATCGCTTGAAAGCGTCGAGGCCGTGGACGAGCAGACCGTACGCATGACGCTGGTCAAGCCGCGCACCTCTTGGCTGGCGGTGCTGGGCCTGTACACGGGCCCGATCGCGCCGAGGCACATCTACGAGCAGCTAGACGGCGACCTCACCGTCGGCCCGGTCATCGGGACCGGCCCCTTCATCTTCCGGGACTTCGAACAGGACCAATTCATTGAGATGGTCCGCAACGACAGGTATTACGATCCAGCACTCCCGTACCTGGATAGCATTCGAGTTCTGATCATCGCCGATGAGGCGACACGCCTAGCCGCCTTCCGCGCCGGCAGAGTCCATACGCTCTGGATCGGCGCGACGTGGGTGGACAAGCCACAAGTCGAAGACCTGCAACGCAGCGTGCCCGACCTTTCGCCCAACGAACATGAGGCGATGCAAGCCAAGGTCATCCTGGTCAACACCAACACGCCGCCCTTCGACGACGTTCGCGTGCGGCGGGCGATGTTCCTCGCCGTGGACCGCTGGGCCGCGCTGCAAGTCCTTCTCGACACCGTGAGACCCGCGGGCCCTGTGGTGCCGCCGAACTGGGCGATACCGGACGAGGAACTGTTCCAGCTTCCGGGCTACCGTCAGGGCGCCGACAAGGAGCAGGACCGCGAGGAAGCGAGAGCATTGCTCGCAGAGGCGGGCTATCCCGATGGCTTCGACACGGAGCTATTCACCATTTCGGATCTCCAGCGGCACGTGAATCTCTCGGTGTTCATCATCGACCAACTCAAGACCGTCGGCATCAACGTCGAGAACAAGCTGTTGCCAGTGGCGGAATGGCTCCCGGTCTTCACCCAGACCTTCGACTTCCCGCTCATTACGGTTGAGGCCAACGTCCAGTATCCCGACCCCGACTCTGCCGCGGGCAACATCATGCCGGGCATCTGGACGCACCTCGAAGACCAACAGATGTCCGACCTGTTCAACTCCCAGAGCAACGAGACCGATCCAGCCGCGCGACGCGCGATCGTCAAAGACCTCCAGTTCCGGATGATCGAAGTCGTGAACATGGTCCCGATCGCATGGTTCAACGACTACTACCCGACCCAGCCCGAGGTCAAGGACTTCGTGGCGCCGCTCGGGGTCTGGAGCCGCCATCGGCTGGACCGAGTCTGGTTAGAGGGATAGCGCTTCCTACACAGTGAGGAATCTGGACTCCGCGGGGCGGCTCGCACTTGGGCCGCCCCGTGGAGTACCATTCCGCCAGCAATATCTATGCCCTTGGGGGGGAACGTAATCGATGACCACGGACAGGGACGAAATCCTGGCGCTCTATGAAGGGCAGGCCCGCGACGAAGTCGAGGACTTGCTCTCCAAAGTCGGCGTCATCCAGCAATCCACCTACACCTACAATCAGTACGCAACGACGGATTCGATACGGCATTACGCCGAGGGCATCGGCGACGATAACCCCCTATGGATCGATGAAGACTACGCGGCGAAGACTCAGTGGGGATCGGTCGTCGCTCCCCCCAGCTTCATTTGGAGCTGCAACCCCGACGGCGGGTACTACCTCGACCACTTCACCGGTCTGATGATCGGATCGGTCTACAAGTTCTACAAGCCCATCAAGGCCGGGGACCGAGTCAACGTGACTTGGACGATCCCCGAAGTGCAGGTGCAACACACCCGTCACGCTAAGCCGGCTCTCCGAGAGCCTCATCAGTACTTCTATCGGGATAATGACGGCGAGCTCTTCTCCGAACTGATCCAGATCGAGTACCGGTTCCTCCGCAAGGACATCAACCACGAACAGTACCTCGCCGAGGAGGTCACGCGGCCTACCTATACCGACGAGGAGCTTCAGGCGATCGACGACGCCTACGCGGCGGAACAGCAGCGTGGAGCCGAGCCCCGCTACTGGGAAGACGTCAACGTCGGCGACGAACTGCCCACGATCGTCAAAGGCCCATGGAGCATCCGCGACGCGGTCTCCTACTACATGGGTATCGGCTCCGAGCCGCACGGCGCCTTCCGCAACTTCTGGAAATACAAGGCCAACGCGCGCCCTTACTACATCTTGGTCGATCCCGTATCGGGCCTGCCGGAAGTCATGCGCATGCATCACGTCGGGACGGCCCATGCGCGCGCCAGAGGATTCCCCTTCGCGTTCGAGGTCGGCCCGAGCCGCGTCGCCAGCCAGATGCACTGCCTCACGAACTGGATGGGCGACGACGGGTTCCTGGTCGACATCGAATCGCGTCTGCGGCGGCCCGTGTGCGAGGGAGACACGTACTGGCTCAGCGGCACGGTCACGAAGAAACTCGAAGATGAGCGCGGGCGCCTGGTCAAAGTAGAGATCACCGCGGTGAATCAACGCGGCGAGGAGACCGCGCCTGCCTGGGCCACCATAGCGCTGCCGAGCCGCGGTTAGAGACACCCGACGGCTCGACCGCCGTGGAGGCCCTATGCCATCGGACCTGGGGACACAAGCGGTCTCGGCTTCCGGCTTGGGGGATGCCCCCGACCTAGCCCTTGCCGGCACGACAGTCTTGGAGCTGGGCGAGGACAACGTCGCTTCCTCCTTCGGCGCGCGGCTCCTCGGCGGTTACGGCGCTCGCGTCGTCAAGATTGAGGCTCCCGGCGGCGACCCTTTGCGTCATGCCCCGCCGTTGGTCTCGACCGGCGACGGCCGTTGGAGCGCGCTCTTCGCCCATCTCTCCGAGGCGAAAGAGAGTGTCGTCCTAGACCTTGCGGCGTTCACGGAGCGTGTGCGATTCGGCGAGCTTCTCCAGACCGCGCACATTGTCATCGACGGTTTGGGCCGGGAGGCCAGAGCGCGGGCCGGGATCGATTGGGCGGACGCGCGGCGCAAGAACCCCGGCGCCGTCGTCGCCGTGATCGAGCCTTACGGGAGCACCGGGCCCAATCGGGACCGCGCGGCGACGGAGCTCACGATCTTGGCGGAGAGCGGCTACCTCGACTTGTGCGGCGACCCTGAGCGGCTGCCCGTCAAGCCCTATGGCTACCAGGCCCACCGCCTCGCCGGACTGCATGCCGCGCTGGCGTCGTTGAGCGCGCGGCGCATGGCGCGACGCACCGGCCGGGGCCGGATGATCGACATTTCCATCCAGGAGAGCCTGCTCTTCTGCCTCGGCGGCGCCGCCGCGTGGTTCCAGCACACCGGCGAGCCGTACCGCCGGGCGAAGTCGCGCGTGGCCCATTCCCTGGCCAGGGCCCGCTATCCGGGCAACATCTTGCGCTGCGGCGACGGACTCCTGTTCATGAACACCGGGCACAACCAGGAGTCGGTCGCCGTGTTGCTCGGCGAGCCGTCGGTGGGCTCCCAGGAGCTGTGGGACACCGCCGCCGCCCGTGGCGATGAGTTGGACGCCTTGTGCGAGCGCTGGACGATGACCTGCACCCGCGCCGAGGCGTCGGACTTGGGGCAGGAACTTCGGGTTGGTATCGCCCCCGTACTCTCGCCGCAGGAGGTCCTGGACAACGAACACTTGGCTGAGCGGCGGTTCTTCGTGGCGGCGCCCGATGACGGCGAGCGGGGCCTCGTCCCCGGCGCGCCGGTCCGCATGTCCGGGAGTGCCTGGGTGACGAAACGTCCGCCGGGGTTGGGGGAGCAGACCGCGGCGGTCCTGGGAAGTCTCAAGACGGGCCGTGCAGCCGTCGAGCATCCCACAGGGGAGCCTGCCGCCCGAGGCGGCGGACTCCCGCTCGAAGGCGTGCGGGTGCTCGACGTCACCGAGTATGTCGCCGGCCCGATCGCGACGCAGGCCCTTGTCTCCCTTGGCGCGGAGGTCATCAAGATCGAGCGCCCCTATGTCTCGGACCACCGCCAGCAGATGTACGGCCCCATACCCGACGGTCTGCCCGGCGCGCCGGACGAACCATGGAACCGCGTGCTTTGGTTCAACGAGCTCAACCGCGGCAAGACCGGCATCGCGCTGGACCTCAGCCAGCCCGACGGCGCGGACATCTTTCGACGGTTGGCCGCCATATCGGACGTCGTCATCGACAACTTCAGCGCCCGCGTGATGCCAAACTTGGGCCTCGACTACGAACGCCTCCGCTCGGTCAACCCTTCGATCATAAGCTTGAGTATCTCGGGCTACGGCGCCACGGGCCCGTGGGCGAACTGGATCGCCAGCGGCCCGTCCATCGACTCCGCGTCCGGCATGGCGTGGCTTACCGGATATCCGGACGGGAGTCCCATGCGGCCGGGCAACTTCAACCCGGATATCATCGCGGGGCTCATGGCCCCCTACGCGATCGTGGTCGCGTTGGAGCACCGCGACCGCACCGGCGTAGGGCAGAAGATCGACCTGTCCATGATGGAAAGCGTGGCGCACTTCTTGGGCGAAGCCATGATCGCGACGGGGGCCGGGGGAGCGGTCGATGAACGCCAGGGCAACCGCGAACCGGAGGGGGCTCCCTCCGGCGTGTACGCCACGGGCGACGGCCGCGCCGTGGCCCTGTCCGTGACGTCGGACGCCGCTTGGCGCGCTTTTGTCGGCGCCCTGGGTGAGAGTGCGCTCCGGCCCTTAGCTGCCGCCACCGCGGAGGAGCGCCGGGCGCGTCACGCAGAGGTGGACCGGGCCGTCGAAACTTGGACGAGGTCGCAGACACTGCCGGACATCGTCGTCACGCTCGATGCGTGCAAGGTGGCGTATGGCGTTGTGAACACGTCATCCGATCTCCACGCCGACGCGCACCTGACCGCGCGCGGCGCATTTTTGAAGGTGCCCGAGCTGCAGATCGCCGAGACGCTCTATCCCCGTTTCGCGTGGCTGATCGAGGAGGTCGAGGACCCGGCCTGGGCGCCCGCGCATCTCTACGGACAGCACAGCGTCGCAGTGTTCAGAGACATGATCGGCCTAAGCGAGCAAGACATACAGAGCCTCTATGACAACGGGGTGAGCACGGACGCCCCCACGCTGTTCTAGGCGCCCGGATTGAGCGATGGCTAGGTACATAGTCCGCCGGCTGCTGCTGATTATTCCGACGCTCTTTGTGATCTCGGTCGTCATCTTCGCGATGATACGGATCGCCCCCGGCGACCCGGCCGTTGTCTATCTGTCCCGCGGCGAGCCAACGAAGATCGACGAGGTGGAGCTTGCCGACTTTCGGGAAAAGCACGGGCTCAATCGGCCCCTCGTCACACAGTACGGCAGTTGGGTGTGGGGACTTGCCAGATTCGAGGGCGGCTTGTCGCTCTGGTCGAACAGGCCGGTGTTCACCGAGATTTCCACCGCGCTGCCGGCGACCATCGAGTTGGCGGTCATCTCCACGCTCATCGCGCTCGTCATCGCCGTGCCCGCGGGACTCATCAGCGCCATCAGGCGCGACTCGGCCTGGGACTATGGGTTTCGGGCGTTCGGCATCACGGGCTTAGCCATGCCCGATTTCTTCACCGGATCGATGCTGATCTTGATCCTGGTGATCTTCTTTCAGTGGATTCCGCCGTTGGAGTATCACGGCTTTTTCGAGGACCCGCTGGCCAATCTTGGGCAGATGATCTGGCCCGCGTTGATCCTCGGCCACATTCAGGCCGCGCTCCTCAGCAGAATGATTCGATCGACGACGCTCGAGGTGCTTCAGCAGGACTACGTGCGCACGGCGAAAGCCAAGGGTCTGCGGAACAGTGCCGTCTATCTGCGGCATGCCTTTCGGAATGCGCTCCTCCCTGTTGTGACGGTCGCAGGCGTGCAGTTTGGGCAAGTCCTCGGCGGCGCCGTGATCGTCGAGAACATCTTCGCCATACCGGGTATTGGCTTCAAATTGCTTGAAGCGGTGCAACACCGGGACTATGTGATGCTCCAGACGATCGTGGTCTTGTTCGCGCTCGCCATCCTGCTGGTCAACCTGATTGTCGACCTCTTGTACGGCCTCTTGGACCCGCGCATTCGCATCTCATGAACCTCCAGCTCAACAGAGTGAGCCCATGGACCTCGCTCCTTGCGCGGTTCGTCCGCGAACGGCCCCTCGGCGCGGCTGCGGGCGCCGTCATCCTCATCACGGCCTTCTTGGCGGCCTTCGGCCCATGGGTGCGGCCGTTCGACCCGGTGGAGATCCACTATGACGACACGTTCCAGCGCCCGAATTGGACGTACCTCATGGGTACGGACAACTTTGGACGCGACGTCTTCAGCCGTCTTATCACGGCTGCCCGGCCGGTCTTCGTCGTCGCGTTGAGTTCGGTGGCGCTCGGGTCGGTCGTCGGGGGCTTGATTGGCATAGCGAGCGCCTACCGCGGTGGGTGGCTGGACTCGATTGTCCAGCGCGTCATGGACGGCGTCATGGCCATCCCGATTCTGGTGCTGGCGCTCACCATTGCGGCCATGTTCGGCCCGGAGGATAGAAACGTCGTCGCTGCCCTGGCACTGATCAACGTGCCTATCGCGAACCGGATCCTCCGGTCCGCCGCTTTAAGCGTCACCGCGGAGCAGTACGTCGAGGCTGCGAGGGCGGTCGGTGCGAGCGACCGGCGCTTGATTCTCCGTCACATCACGCCAAACGTGGTTGCGCCGTTCTTGGTCTTTGCGACCGGCCAGGTCGGCTGGGCCATCATCGTCTTGTCCGCCTTGGCGTTCCTTGGCGTCGCATCGCCGCCGCCGGAGCCGTCGTGGGGCGGGATGCTCTCGGAGGGTTCCCGTCAGTATGCGGAGCGGGCCCCGTGGCTCGCCGTCGCCCCGGGCTTTTTCATCGTCGCCACCGTGTTCGGGTTCAACATCCTCGGCGACGTGCTCCGTGATGTCTTCGACCCGCGCCTGCGCGTAAGGTAGCCCGTCCGCGAAAGCAAGACCGGGTCGCTACGCGGCGTCCGGAGCGCCCTGTTGCGCGGCGCACCACTCGACGATCTCCCGACCGGTGGCCTTCCAGAGCTTGGCCCGCTTGGTGATGTGGGCCAGTGCCAGGTCGAGGTACTTGATCCTGAACGGCTGACCGATGAACCACGGGTGGAGGCTCAGCACCAGGACGCGCCCGCTCTCGGCCCCGTCGCGGTAGAGGCCGTTGAAGGCCTCCTTCACCAGGCCGCTCCACGTCCCTAACGCCATGCTGCGGGTCCAACCCGCCATCACGTCGTCGAGGTCGATGAGCATGGGGAGGGAGTACAGCCCCTTGGCCTCGCCGGTCATGGGGTAGGGCTGCTCGTCATTGGGCCAATCGCAGACGTAGCGGACGCCTTCTTCCCGCAGGAGGCCCAGGGTGCGCGTCGACTCGCCGAACTCGGGCCCAAACCATCCCGCAGGGCGGCTTCCGGTCGCCGTCGAGACCGCATCGATCGACCGGCGAATGTAACCGCGCTCGTCGTACTCGGTCATGTTGGACGTGATCGCCTGCGTAATGGCGAGGCCGTGCGCGATGAACTCCCAGCCCCTGCGCTTCCCCTGTTCGACGATGTAGGGATAGTTCTCGGCGACCGCCGCGTCGATGGCCGCGGTCGCGCGGATGCCGTACTTGTCGAGGACGCGCATGACTCGGAAGACGCCGACACGGTTGCCGTACTCGCGGTGCGAGAAGTTGCAGAAGTCGGGGAAGGGCATCCGACCCACGCCGCCGGGCAGGGTCGCGGGCATGAAGGCGCCTTCGGGGGGCGCCAGCTCGTAGTGTTCGAGGTTGACCACCACGCACAGCGCGACGCGGGCGCCCTGAGGCCAACGGAGCGGCGGCCGGTTGGGGAGAGCGGACCACTCGTACAAGGAATGGTCCATGCCTGGCTTGCGGGCGCCGGGCATCAGGGCGCCCCCGGCGCAAAACGGGCGGCGTGCGCCACCGCCTCGTCATAGCAGTGGGCCAGATAGTACTCGGCGATCTCGGCCCCGGTGGTCTTCCACACGCCGGGGTGGGAGAGGATGTAGTCGAAGGCTTGGTCGAGGTATTTCACCCGGTGCGGCTGCCCGATCCAGTAAGGGTGCAACGAGATGCACAGCACCATGCCGCTCTCCGCGCCTTCCTCGTACAGCACGTCGAACTGGTCTTTGATCATTTCGAGGAAGTGCGGGGCGTCCCGCCCTTGGAGCCGGACCATGACGTCGTTGAGCTCGATGCTATACGGAACCGATACAAGCCTGCCCTGCCTGACCTTGATGGGAAACGGCTGGTCGTCGTGGTACCAGTCGGCGTGGTAGATCAAGCCCGCCTCCGCCATCAGGTCGGGGGTCCACTGGTTGTTGGTGAGCGAGGGGCCCAGCATCCCTTTGATCTGCTTGCCCGTATGCCGCTCGACGGTCTCCATAGTGTCTTTGTAGAAGGCCCGCTCCTCCGCCTCAGTCATGCCGGTGAGGAACCGGGTGTTATAGATGCCGTGCGACAGGAACTCCCAGTCGCGGGCGACCATCGCGTCGCGGATCTCCGGGTAGTGTTCGAGCACGGCGACGTTGAGCGAGACCGTCCCGGGCATCTGGTGCTTGTCGAAGACGTCGAGCATCCGCCAGAACCCCACCCGGTTCCCGTAGTCGCGATAGCCATAGTTCATCACGTCGGGGTGCGGCGTCCTCGGCCAGGGATTGCGGTGCGGGTTTGGCGGCGGCAGTAGCTCGTAGTGCTCGACGTTGGGCGCGGCCCAGAACGCGATGCGCGCGCCGCCCGGCCACTTGATGGCGGGCCGGTCGGTGATCGGTGCGTAATCGAACCGGTCTGGATTCACTGCGTACCTTGTTGGGCCAGATTCCCGAAGTACTTGGCGGCCTGGGCCGCGGGGATGACGTCACAATACTTGAACTGTAGGTCGAAGAGCGCCGCCCGGTGGGACAACTCGAAGCGGTCGAAGACGCACTCTTCGATGACGAACGTCTTGAACTCGTAGCCCACCGCGTCGATCGCCGACGCCCGGACGCACCCGCTGGTGCTGTTCCCGATGAGCAATAGCGTGTCGATCCCTCGGTGGAGGAGGAGGTAGATAAGGTTCGTTTGGAAGAAGACGCTCGCCCGCTGCTTCTCGACCAGTAAGTCCCCCGGCGCCATGGGTATCTCGGGCGTAAGCTCGGAGAGGGGGCTCAACTCGCTGTACATCCACGTGGGATCGTCGGCCCGTGGGAGACCCTGACTCGCCCGCGCGATGTTTCTGCTATACACCACGGGTACGCTGGCGGACCTGGCCGCGGCGATGAGCGGCTGCATCCGCCGGAGTGCGGCCCAGCCGGACTCCCCGCAGGCGCCTGGGTATTGCTCCTGCTGCTCGTAGGCCGGCCGGTCATCTCCGAGCGCCCCACGATTCATGTCGATGACGAGCAGCGCCGGGCGCTGGCCGAATGGGATCCCTCGCGGTTTCGGAGGCCGCGCCTCGAGAACCTTGACGTCATGCTCGGTCAGGGACTCGTCCCATGCCGGGGTCACGGATGCCTCCTCCCAGAATTGACTCGAAGGTTGGGTTGGGTTGTTACACAACACACCTCTTGCTGTCAAGGAATCCCGCGCCCGGCGCGAGGCCGTCGAGTATACTTGCGCCCAACCAAGCGCCTGGGAATACGCGAGACCGGGAGCGCTCATGCCCAACGACCTCGACGCACTCTTCCAGCCGCGGTCTATTGCCGTGGCCGGAGCGTCGCCGGACACGGCCAAGTGGGGATTCCGGTATTTTCAAGCCCTCGTGGACCACGGCTTTTCCGGCGACCTCCATCCGGTCAACCCCAAATCCCAAGACGTCCTAGGCCGCACGGCCTACGTGAGCGTGGCCGATATACCCGGCACAGTCGACTTTGTCATTTCAACGGTGCCGACCCATGCGGCGCTTCAGTTGATGGACGACTGCGTGTCCAAAGGGGTGCGCGCCGTCCATTTTTTCACCGCCAGATTCAGCGAGACCGGCCACGCCGACCGGGCCGGGCTGGAGCAAGACATCCTGCGCCGGGCGCGGGATGGCGGCGTCCGCATCCTGGGCCCAAACGGCATGGGGGTCTACTGTCCCGCGCAAGGCATTTCGTTCAAACACCTGCCGGTGGAACCGGGGCCCACCGCCTTCATTTCGCAAAGCGGCGCCTACGCCGGAGAGTTGGTCTACACCACCAGCCTCCGAGGGCTCCGCTATAGCAAAGTCGTCAGCTACGGCAACGCTATCGACATCGACGAGAGCGAGCTTCTGGATTACCTCGCCGACGACCCCGATACGTCCGTCATCGGCGCCTATCTGGAGGGAGTACGTGACGGCCCCAAGTTCGTCCAGGTCCTGAAGCGTGCGGCCGCCAAAAAGCCCGTGGCGCTGCTCAAGGGCGGCGCGTCGGCCGCCGGCGCTAAGGCGGTGGCCTCGCACACGGCGTCGCTTGCCGGATCGCGGGAGGTCTGGGAAGCGTTGGCGCGGCAGACCGGCGCCGTACTCGCGCAGCACTTGGAGGAGTTGTCCGACCTCCTGATCGCCTTCCGTTTCTGCCCGCCGGCGACGGGGACGCGGGTGGGGGTCGTCGGCGCCGGAGGCGGCCGCAGCGTCGAGTCGGCGGACGCGTGCGAGGCTGCGGGCCTCGTCGTCGAGCCGATTCCCGAAGAGATCCAGGCCGCGTTCCGGTCGAGAGACCCGGAGCTGTGGGACTGGATCGGCAATCCGGTCGATGGCTCTATCCTGGCGGGCGCCGGCTTCGGAGAAGGCGAGGTCCTGGAGCGCATGGCTGCGAGCGCCAGCTATGACGTGCTGATCGGCAACATCGCCGAGTTTTGGGCCATGGAGCGCCCCGGCGGCGACGACCTCTTCGACTTTGCGGTGGACGATTTTCTCAAGGCCGCGAAGTCCATCGACAAACCCCTTGTACTCGTGATGGGCGACGCCGTCGGGGAGTACGCGTGGCAGAGCGAGATTCTCAGCAACGCCCGACGGCGTATCGCCGAGGCCGGCCTGGCGTGCTTTCCCACCGTCCGAAGGGCCGCCATTGCGCTGCGGGGAATCACGGACTACTACCGGCGGCGGGCCGAGGTCTCGGCGTGACCGTTGCGGAACAGTCTGGTCTACTGGCGCATGTGCTGGCCGTAGACATCTCTCGCGAGCTTGCCGGCTCGTACGCGGCGACGCTGCTCGAGACCCTCGGCGCGCGGATCCTGCGATTCGACCCGCAAGCGTCCGATGGCCGGACCCGAGACGCGCGTGAACTCTTCCACGGTGGGGAGCGGCGCGCCGTTCGCCCGCCCGACGACGACGGCCTGCTGACCCGAGCGTTTGCGGCGGCGGACGTTCTCGTTCACGACCGCGGCGTGGCGGCGGTCGTGCCTGGGTGGGACGACGAGCGGCTGCGCGCGGTGAACCCGCGCCTAATTCGCGTCTCGCTCCCGAACTTTCCGTCGGGGAGCGCCTTGGCTGGCATTCCCGCCGACGAGACCGTCGTTGCCGCCTACGCGGGGATCTACGGCGATCAGGGAGGGCGTGGGGCGGCACCCGTCTTCTTGTCGCTGCCCATTTGCAGCTATGCGGCGGCCGTCCTAGGCTGCTGCGGGATCACGACGGCGCTCTTCGCCCGTGGGCCGGAAGACGGCGGCCAAGACGTCGAGGTCTCACTGTTCTCGGCCGCCCTGGCGATGCAGGCCGGCCAGGCGGTGGCGGGGCGTAAGATAGCGCCGATGTCGGGAGGGAAACGCCTGCCGCAGGGTACGAACCCCCTGTTTCGCCTGTACCGAGCGTCCGACGGGCAATGGTTCTTGCTGGCCTGCGGCAACAACGTGTTCTTTAACAAGCTTTGCGTCGCCGTCGACCGCCTCGATCTGCTCGAAGACCCGCGTTGGAACGACGCGCCGTGGGGCATAGCGCCGGAGCACTTCGAGGAAATGACGGGAATCTTCGCCCGCCACTTCGCCGCCAAGCCGGTGAGTCATTGGTTGTCGGCGCTCGACGCCGGCGATCTTCCCGTCGCTCCCGTCCTTACACGCAGCCAGTTCCTCGATCACCCGCAGGTCGTTCATAGCCGTATCGCGCTTGCCGGTGATGACCCGCACACCGGCGCATGCCGGCGCATGGGCGCGCCCGTCGACTTCTCCGGCAGCCCCGCCGCGTCCTCGTCACCCGTGTCGGACCCGGAATCCGTGCTCGCCGACTTAGGCAACCGGAACGCCGCCGAGCATCCGCCGTCGGCCGGAGCGAAGCCGAAGCGCCGCGCCGCGCCGCTCGAGGGGATGACGGTTGTGAGCTTCGCGATGTATATCGCAGGGTCCGCCGCCGCGTCGCTTCTCGCCGACCTTGGGGCGCGGGTCGTCAAGATCGAGCCGCCGCACGGCGACCCCTTCCGCACCATCGGGGGCGGGTTCCAGGCCTGGAACCGCGGCGTGCGGTCCATCGGCCTCGACCTTTCCAACGGCGCGAGCCGCGGCATCGTCGACCGGCTCGTGGGGCAGGCCGACGTCGTCATTGAGAATTTCCGCGTCGGCATGGCCAAGAAGCTGGCGGTGGACTATGAGACGCTCTCGAAGGTCAAGCCGGACTTGGTGTATTGCTCGTTGACAGGGTACGGCGACGATGGGCCGTACGCCGAGCGACCGGCATTCGATCCGTTGTTCCAAGCCCAGAGCGGACTGATGCAGGCCGAGGGGGGGCAAGACCGGCCCCCGATCATGTTGAGGATGTCCGTCAGCGACCACATGGCCGGAATGCTCGCCGCTTGGGGCGTCGTGACCGCGCTGCTCCACCGGCGGCGAACCGGACTCGGCCAGCGCGTCAGCACCAACCTGCTCAACGCGATCATCGCCGCCCAGGCCGCGGAGTTTTTCGGAGACGTCTTGGACCAAGATTGGCTCCCGCAGATTGGCATGTCTCCGCTGCGCCGCATCTTCGAGGCGTCGGATGGCTGGTTGTTCGTGTCCGCGGAAGACCAATGGCCCGCGCTGTGCCGAGCCTTGGACGCCTCCGGCCTCGCGAAGGACCCCAGGTTTGCAGACCCTCGAAGCCGTTGCGCCCAGCAAGAGCTCTCCGACCTCTTGGAGTCGCGGTTCCGGCGCGAGGGAGTCGCGCACTGGCTTGGTACACTGCGCGCCGAGGGTGTGAAGTGCGCCCGGGCCGACTCAATCGCCGCCGACCTCATGTCCAACGCCGAGGCGATTGAGGCAGGCGTTGTCGCCGTCCACCAATCTCCAGAGTTGGGAGAGGTGTGTCAGCCCGGTCTGTCCATCCGCTTCTCGGAAACTCCCGGCAAGCTGTGGGGGGCGGCCCCAAGCTTGGGGCAAGATACGGACGAGACGCTCGGCGGTCTTGGGTTCGGTCCCGGTGAAATAACGGAGCTACGGCGAGAGAAAGTGGTGGTGTAGGGAACGATGAAAAAGTCGACACAACTTCGTCAACTGTTGGAGCGGAACGAGGTCCTGGTTTGCCCCGGCGTCTACGACGCCTTCACCGTCAAGATCGTCGAGAAAGCGGGGTTCAGCGCCGCCTACATGACGGGGTACGGGGTCTCGGTGGCCTCGCTGGGCATGCCGGACGTCGGCCTGGCCACGATGACGGAAATGCACGACGTGGCCCGCCGAATCGTCAACGCGACCGCCATTCCTATCATCGCCGACTCGGACACCGGCTACGGCAACGCCGTCAACGTCATTCGGGCGGTCCGGGGCTATATTCAGACCGGCGTCGCGGCGATTCACCTCGAAGACCAGGTCATGCCGAAGCGGTGCGGCCACGTCGAGGGGAAGATGGTCGTGCCGTTGGAGGAGGCCGCCGGCAAGATTCGGGCCGCGCACGAGACGCGTCTTGAAGAGGACCCGGACTTTGTCCTGATAGCCCGGACCGACGCGTTGGGCGCGGCGGGCGGCAGCATCGACGAAGCAATTCTCCGGTGCAACGCTTTCGCGGACGCCGGCGCCGACTTGGTGTTTGTCGACGGCGTCAGGACGACGGAGCAGCTTGAACGCATAGCCCAGGAAACATCCCGTCCTCTGCTCTACAACAACGGGGGGATTTCCCCCATCGTCGACCTTGATGAGCTCCAGCGTCTCGGCGTCGCGGTCTCCATTTTCCCCGGTCTGGCCCTTCGCACCATCGGCGAGGCGTGGTGGAACTTCCTCGCCGACTTCAAGGAGCACGGCGTCCAGGCGCAACACGATCAATTGTTGCGGATGGAAGACCACCCACTGCGCGACCTGCACGCCTTCTCCGGCTTGCGAGACATGCGCGAGCTGGAGGAGCGTTACCTCCCGGCCGAGGAGATCGCGCTGCGCTACGAGAGCGGCCCGAAATAGAGTCGGCGTCGCGCGGGGGCGGCATGACGTCTGAACCGACAACGAGGTCACACTATCCCCTGAGCGGCCTGCGCGTCATCGAGATCGCCGAAGGCGTCGCGGGCTCCTACTGCGCGCGGCTCTTTGCCGACGGCGGAGCCGACGTCGTAAAGATAGAGCCGCCCCATGGCGACCCCGTTCGCCGCGAACCCCCATTCGCCGGGCCAGCGGGTTCGCCGAACGCGAGCGCGCTCTTCGCCTACCTCAACCGGGGAAAACGGTCGGTCGTGATGGACGCGGGAAGCGCCCACGCCCAGGCCGCCTTCCGGTCGTTGCTCCCGACGGCCGACGTTGTAGTCCATGACTCCCGCGATCCTTCCGAGTCGCTCGCAGACATGACCCCGGACCAGCTCTTGGAGGACTTCCCTGAGCTCGTAACCGTGTCGATCACGCCGTTCGGGGAGAGCGGCCCCTACGCCAACCTCTTGGCCGACGATCTCATTGCCGCGAGCATGGGCGGGCTCCTTGCCGCCAGCCCCGGCTTCCCCGATCACGTCGTTTCGGAAAACGAGCCGCCCCTTAGGGTCAACGCCCACATCTCCGAGCTGATCGGCGGGGCGTTCGGCGCCATTGGCGGCCTGACCGCGCTCAGCGCCCGGGACGTCACCGGGACCGGCGATTACGTGGAAGTGACCCTCCATGAATCGGTCGCGGCGCTTCTTGGCTGGAACCTGGCCGTCGCCGAATACGGGGGCGCCGTCGTGGGCCGGTATCGGGTCCCCGCCCGGCAGGCGCCCAATCACTATCTGCCCTGCGCCGACGGCTGGGTCGCGCTCGTCGCTTTCCTGGAACGGCATTGGAACGGCCTCGTGGAGCTCATGGGGAGTCCCGAATGGGCCGCGCGTCCGGAATTCGCCACCGGCCCCGAGCGCGGCGCCAACTGGGACCTGCTGGAGCCGCTGGTCCTAGACTGGCTCATTGAGCAGCCGGCGCAGTTGTTCTTCGAGGCGGCGCAACTGCGGGGGATCCCCTCGTGCCCCGCGCTATCTCTTTCCGAGGCCATCGGCAGCGATCAGGCCCGCGCCCGCGACGCCTTGGTTCCGATCGGCTTGCCGGACGCCGAGCGGGGCCTTCTGCCGGGAGACCCGTTCGTAATCGATGGGAAGCGCCGCAAGGCCGGTGGGGCCGTTCCGGCGCTGGGCGAGCACAGCGCCGAGGTACTTGACGGAGCCGCCGAACGGCTGCCGGGCGGGCCGGCCTATGGCTAACCCCGGCGCCCATGCGCCGCTTCGGGGCCTCCGCGTCGTCGACTTCGGTCAGATGATCGCCGTACCGGTGCTTGGGCAATGGCTGGGCCGCCTGGGGGCCGAAGTCATCCTCGTCGAGAGCCGCGTCAACCTGCCGTCCCGGGCGTTCGGCCCATTCGCGAACGAGCCGGGACCCAATACGTCGTCGATATTCAACTATATGAACCGGAACAAGTGCTCCTGCACGTTGAATCTTCGCGCCCCTCGCGGGGTGGAGCTAGCGAAGCGGCTCGTCTCGGTCAGCGACATCGTGCAGGAGAACTTCTCGCCGGGCGTCATGGAACGCCTCGGGCTCTCTTACGAAGATCTCGCCGGGGTCAAGCCCGACGTCATTCTCCTCTCGCTGAGCGCATTCGGGGCGACCGGCCCGTGGAGCCGGTACGCCGCGCTCCACAGCGGCGTGACGCTCCTGAGCGGACTGGCCGCGGTGACCGGCTACGCCAACGACCGTCCCCGCATGGTGGGCAGCTCCCTTCCCGACCCCATCGCCGGGGTGTACGGCCTGCTCGCCCTAGCGCAGGCGTTGCGCCATCGCGCTGCCTCCGGTAGGGGCCAGCGCATCGACCTCGCCATGACCGAGGCGGTCCAGGCCCTGTTGCCCGACGCGATAGCGGAGTGTACGTTGTCGGCGCGAGAGCCGGAGCGCATCGGCAACCGCCATCGCCGGAAAGCACCGCACGGCGTCTACCGCGCCCGCGGCGAAGACGAGTGGCTGGCCCTGTCCGTCGGCGGCGAGGCACAGTGGGAGGCTCTGAAAACGGCTATCGGGGAGGACCAGGCGACGAACGACCCGCGCTTCGCCACCGAAGCGGACCGCCGCGCGAACCATGACGCTTTAGACGGCGTTATCAAGGCGTGGACGAAAGAGCGCGACGCCCGGGAAGCGGCGCGGGTCCTTCAAGCGTCCGGGGTCCCCGCCGCCTACGCCGTGAACGAGCGGGAGCTCCTGGCCGACCCGCATCTGAGCGACAGAGGCTTCATCGTTCAGGACGACCATCCTGAGGCCGGGACGCATCCGATGGCGGGGATACCGTGGCGGTTCCGCCGAGCCTCTCTGGAGGAGAGCCGTCCCGCCCCGACGTTGGGCCAAGACAACGACTACGTCTTTCACGGCATACTGGGCCTGGATCGAGCCGAGATCGCTGAACTGGAACGCGAGCAGGTTATACACTGAGCGCCACCATGGGACGTGGGGAGAGGCCGACATGAAACAAGGCTACCGGTTTGTAGATTGCGACATGCACGTGATGGAGCCCGACAACATTTTCGAGCGGTTCCTCGACCCCGCCTTCGCCTCCAGGGTCACGACGCCGATGCACCTCGACGGCGGGGGCAAGGCGTTCACGCAACGCTGGCTGATCGACGGAAAACCTAACGACGCCGATCACGTGATGCTCCAGTATGACAAGTCATACGAACCCCTGGCCGCGGCGTTGGAGAACCCAGACGTCCTCTTCGCCCTCGACGCCGGCTACGACGCCCCGTCCTTCATCAAAGGGATGGACATCGAGGGCGTCGACATCGCGGTGCTTTTCCCCAGCGCTGGGCTCAATTTCATCGCCCGCCCCGACCTGGACCCTCTGCTGTCCAACGCCATCGCGCGGGCGTACAACGATTGGCTCTACGACTTTTGCAGCCATAGCCCGGACCGCCTGAAGCCGGCGTGCATGCTGCCGGTCCACGACGTGAATCTGGCGTGTCAGGAGCTTGTGCGAGCCGTGCGGGAGCTTGGCGCCGTCGGAGCCTATGTCCGTCCGAACCCCTTGCCGGGCAAGTACTGGCATTCGAAACACTGGGACCCGCTCTTCTCCCTCCTTGAGGAACTGGACGTCCCCTTCTGCTTCCATGAGGGTACGGGGAGTCACCTCGCGGCCGTTGAGCAGCGGTTCGGCTCGAACCGCTTCATGCGCCACGTCGCCAGCCATCCGACTGAGATGCAACTGGCCCTCATCGCCATGATGATCGGCGGCGTCTTCGAGTTTCACCCCAAGCTCAACGTGGCGTTCCTCGAAGCGCAAAGCTGGTGGGTCCCCGGCGTGCTCGACCGGATGACGTGGGACCTCCAGCATCACCGGGCGCACGTTCCATTCCTCAAGATGTCGTTCCTCGAGTACTGGCAGCGGAACTGCTATTCGTCCATTGAGGGCACCGAGCGCGACGTTGGGGCCGTCGTGGACCTCATCGGCGCGGACCACCTCTGCGTGACGACCGACTTCCCCCACTTCGACTCCAACTTCCCCAACGTCTCGAACGCCGTGCTCGCTAATTCCAGCATCACGCCCGAAATAGGGGGGCGGATCCTCTCCGGCGGCGGCCGCCTCTACGGCTTCGGCCCAGAGCACTTCGAGAAGTCGGACTCCGCCCTGCCCGACTGGAGCAAGGTCAACGAGATCCAGGGCGCCGGCTAGGGCCGTCCTCGATGGCCCTGGCCTCGCCCATCCGGCGGCTTCACTCCATGCACCGGGCATGGTCGCTCCTCGCCGTGGCGTTCGCCGCCCTGTTCATCCTGGGGGGCGCCCGCAATTCCGTTGGGGTGCTCTACAAGCCGATGGTCGAGGACTTCGGCGGCGGGCGGTTCGGCTTGGCCGGCGCCCTAACCTTGGGTCAGGTCATGCTGGGCGTGGGCTACGTCGCCGCGGGGCTGGCGATGGACCGGTTCGGGCCCCGCCGCGTGATCCCCGTCTTCGCGCTGATGCACTTGGTGGGCAATCTGGTGGTCGCGAGAGCCGGGCATCTCTGGGAAGTCTACTTGGGGTGGGGCATTCTGAGCGCGCTGGCCTTTGGCGTCGGCGTCGGCCCGTTTCTGGCGATCGTGACCCGCTGGTTCAAACGGCACCAGGGGCTGGCGCTAGGCATCACCGCCTCGGCGGCGCAGCTGGGCGTCGTGACGTTCTCGCCGTTGGCCTCGCTCATGGCCGACGGGCCGGGCTGGCGGTGGGCGTTCGTCTTCTTGGCCACCGCGCCGTTCCTGGCCCTGCTGGTCGCGGCCGTCATGATCCGCGGCAAGCCCCAGGACGTCGGCCTGCAACCCTACGGCGCGGAGTCGATCCCAGAGGCGGCGGAGGTCCCCGCGGCGCGGTCCACCCCGTCCTTTAGCGCCATCATCGGTATCGCGCTGCGCCGGAGGGCCCTCTGGCTGCTGCTCGCCGCGTACGTCGCCGTCAACGTGAGCACGGGAGTCGTCCTATTTCACTTGGTCAACTTTGGGACCGACGAGGGCCTTTCCTCCGTGATGGCCGCCGGCCTCCTGTCCGCGATGAGCGGCGTCAGTATCGCCGGGCGCGTGGCGTTCGGCGTTCTGTCGGAACGCTTCCGCGTAGAGCGCCTGTTCACCATCGCTATCATCATGATGGGCGCCGGCTTGGCGATACTCCCGGCGCTCGGCGGAGCGCCGGGATACTATCTCTTCGCCTCGACGTTTGGCTTCTTCCTGGGAGGCACCGTCGTGTTCATGCCCATGATGGGACGAGCGTTGTTCGGGGAAGAGTTCCTCGCCTCGATGGTTGGAATCGTGTTGCTCGCCGTGAACGTTGGATCGGCCTTGGGCGCGCTTCTGGGCGGTGCCGTGTTCGACGCGACCGACTCCTACACCTTGGCATTCCTCGTGGCCGCCGGCGTCGCGGGACTTGGCGCGCTGTTGACGGTGCCGCTACGCCTGTCCGCTACGGGCACAGAACGCTAGCCTGGAGCGTCGGCGCCTGTGCCGGCCCTCGGCTCAGAACGAAGGTTGCGTGTGGCTGCGGCGCTTTGGCGATAGCCGGTCACCGCGGCGCGTACTTGGTTAGCCAGTACTCCATGCTGTCGGCGAGGGCCATCCAGGAGGCGTCGATGATGTTGGTGGAGCTGCCCACCGTGCTCCAGCGGCGCTCGCCGTCGGTGGAGTCGACGAGGACTCGGACGACGGCGTCGGCGCCTTCGCTCTCGTCAACGATGCGGACTTTGTAGTCAGTGAGGCGGACCGCAGCGAGGGTGGGGAAGAACTGCTCGAGGGCGCGGCGCAGGGCGGTGTCGAGGGCGTCGACGGGGCCGTTGCCCTCGGCGGCGACGTGCAGTGTCGAGCCGTCCACCTTGACTTTGACCATCGCCTCGGAGAGCGTGTCGCGGTCGATGTCGACCGGGGCGCGGCGGCGGCGCTCGACGAGCACCATGAAGTCGACGAGCTCGAAGGGGGGCGCGTACCCCGGCATCGCTCTGCGGATGAGGAGCTCGAACGAGCCCTCGGCGCCCTCGAATACGAAGCCCTTGTTTTCGAGGTCCTTGATCTGCTCGACGAGCTTACCGGTGATCTGCTTCTCCGCGCTGAGGTCGATGCCGAGCTCCGCCGCCTTGGTGACGATGTTGCTTCGGCCTGACAACTCGGAAACCACGACGCGCTTCACGTTGCCCACCACGGCGGGGTCGATGTGCTGGTAGCTGTTTTCGACCTTGGCCATGGCGGCGGCGTGGAGCCCGCCCTTGTGGGAGAAGGCGCTCTCGCCGACGAAGGGCTGGAAGGGGTCGGGGGCGCGGTTGGCGCGCTCGTTGACGAACGTTGAGATTTCCTTGAGGCGGGCGAGCCGGTCGTCGCCGATCGAGTCGAGCCCCATCTTGATGTTGAGGTTGGCGATGATCGAAACGAGGTTGGCGTTGCCGCAGCGCTCGCCGATGCCGTTGATGGTGCCCTGGACGTGGCGCGCGCCGGCGGCGACGGCGGCCAGCGAGTTCGCAACCGCCAATTCGCTGTCGTTGTGCGCGTGGATGCCGAGGGGAACGTCCACGGCCCGCGCCGCCTCCTCGACGACGGCCCTGACCTCCTCGGGAAGCGCGCCGCCGTTGGTGTCGCATAGGATCACGCAGTCGGCCCCGGCCTTGGCGGCGGCCTGGATCGTCAGCAGGGTGTAGTCGGGGTTGAGCTTGTAGCCGTCGAAGAAGTGCTCCGCGTCGTAGAACACCGTCCGTCCCTTCGCCTTCAGGTAGGCGACGGTGTCGGCGATCATGTCGAGGTTCTCTTCCAACGTGGTCCCGAGGACGTCGGTCACGTGCAGCTCGGAGCTCTTCCCCACGAGGGTGACGACTTGGGCCTCGCTGTCGAGCAGCGCCTGGACGATGGGGTCGTCCTGGACGGCGACGCCGGCCTTTCGGGTGCTGGAGAAGGCGGTGATGCGGGCGTGGTCGAGCTCGAGAGAGCGGGCGCGCTCGAAGAACTCGGCGTCCTTGGAATTGGAGCCCGGCCAGCCGCCCTCGATGAAGTCCACGCCGAGCGCGTCGAGCTTGCGCGCGATCTGAATCTTGTCCTCGACGGAAAAGGAAATCCCCTCCGTCTGCGATCCGTCGCGAAGCGTGGTGTCGTAGATTTCGATGTGTGTCGTCATGGCTTCATCTTAGGGTACGTCCTTCTTCTATTGCCACAGCCGCCCTCCGCCGGAGTCGGCATGTACCCTTGGCGTTATTAACGCTAAGCGTTATTATCACAGCCAGTGCGCCGCTTCAGGGACAATGATGCGGAACGGCTCCTCTACGGACACCCGGTCCGCCGCCTGCTCCATGATATCCAGCGCCGGGCGCGAATGAGGATACAGCGCGTGGTAGCGGCGACGGCGCTCGTCGATCTTCGAGTGCCACCGTCGCATCATCTCGAAGCCCTGCGCGCCGACAGGGTGGGGCAGTACAGCATCCGCATTAACGACCAATGGCGTGGCTGCTTTCTCTGGACAGACCAAGAAGCGATGGAGATCGAAGTCGTCGACTATTACTGAGGAGGAGTGCATGACCGCCGCTGCACCGGTCCACCCAGGAGAACATCTCGCGGAGATTCTTGAGGAACTCGGCGTCAGCCAGTACCGTCTTGCGAAGGCGATTGGCGTCCCTCCGATACGCATCAATGACATCGTTCACGGGCGCAGGTCGATTACGGCGGACACAGCGCTCCGTGTCGGACAGGCCCTGGGCATGACTCCCGAGTTCTGGCTGAACCTCCAGCGGATGTACGACCTCGACCTCGCCCGCGCCTCGATCGATACCAGCGCCATCGAACCCCTCGTCGAAGCATCCTGAACCGGGTTGGGTTGCCGGCCCTGACATTTCAGGAATGTTAGCGCAGCTTTAATGCCACGTTAACACGCGC
Source organism: Dehalococcoidia bacterium (assembly GCA_965261455.1). GTDB lineage: Bacteria > Chloroflexota > Dehalococcoidia > SHYB01 > SHYB01 > DAOUKH01. Next base: position 3,228,318 of record OZ253453.1, read on the forward strand.
CGCGCATCATGGAGTGGTATGGACTGGATGCGCCGGCTGGCGAAGCATTACGAGCGTGTCCGGGAGCGCTACCCCGGCGAACGACTCATCGTCCTGTTCGACATCGACGGGACCATCCTCGATATGCGCTCCGCGGCTACGACGCCGCCCACGGGACCCGTTACTTCTCCGACCTGACCGTGAGCGACACCCCTGACCTCGAATCCTTCCTCGAAGCGGTAATGCTCCTGCCGACCTCGGTCACCGCCGACTTTAACTTCCCCAAGTGGCGCTACTTCGGGCAAGGCTCCGGCGAAAACGGCGGCGGCTACGAATACTTGCTGCGCCCCGCGGCGCCGTCCGGCGTCTAACCCGGCGGCGGCTACTTCTCGTCGAGCTTGAGGACGGCGAGGAAGGCTTCCTGCGGGATGTCCACGTTTCCCACGCGCTTCATTCGCTTCTTGCCTTCCGACTGCTTCTTGAGCAGCTTCATCTTGCGGGTTACGTCGCCGCCGTAGCACTTGGCGAGCACGTTCTTCCGCAGCGCCCGGATCGTCTCGCGGGCGATGACCTTGTTCCCGATGGCGGCCTGGATCGGCACCTCGAACATCTGGCGCGGGATGAGTTCGCGCAGGCGCTCGACAAGGGCGCGGCCCTGGCGGTAGGCGTTATCGCGGTGCACGATCAGCGAGAGGGCGTCGACGGGCTTCTCGTTGACCAGGATGTCCACCTTGGAGAGGTGGCCGGGCCGGTATTCGAGCAGCTCGTAGTCCATCGTGGCGTACCCTTGGGTCCGGGACTTGAGCTGGTCGTAGAAGTCGACGAGCACTTCGGCGAGGGGCATCTCGTACGCGAGCAGCACGCGGGGGTCCTGCGCCGGCTCCGCCTCCCGGGACTCGCGGGCGTCCTTGGCCTCCAGGTACTCCATGCGCCGGTAGGTCCCACGACGCGAGGAGACGAGGTCCATGACGGCGCCGACGAACCGCGCGGGCACGACGATAGTCACTTCGAGCCAGGGCTCGCGTATCTCGACGTAGAAGTTGGCCGGGGGCAGCTCGGAGGGATTGCTCACCAGGATGGTCTCGCCCTTGGTGGTCAGAACTTCGAAGCCGACGCTGGGCGCGGTGGCGAGCAGGTCGAGGCCGTACTCGCGTTCGAGCCGGTTCTGCACGATCTCCATGTGGAGCAGGCCGAGGAAGCCACAGCGGAAACCGAAGCCGAGCGCGCCGCTGTTCTCCATCTCGTAGACGAGGCCGGCGTCGTTGAGCTTGAGCCGCTCCAGGGCCTCCCGCAGGGGAATGTACTCCTGGCCGTCGGTGGGGAAGAGGCCGGCGAAGACCATCGGCTTGAGCTCGCGGTAGCCGGGCAGGGGTACAGTGGCGGGCCTAGCGGCGACGGTGACGGTGTCGCCGACTCGGCTGTCTTGCAGGGTCTTGAGCCCGGTCGCGATATAGCCCACCTCGCCGGCCACCAGCGCCTGGACGGGAGTGCAGCCGGGCTTGAAGACGCCAACTTCCAGCGGCTCGATGTTCTTGCCGGCGGCCATCAGCCTAAGCGGGCTTGGCCCGCCGAGGCTGCCGTCCATCACGCGCACGGAGGCGATGACGCCTTTATAGGAGTCGTACTTGGAGTCGAAGATGAGCGCGCGCGTCGGGGCCGCGGGGTCGCCGGAGGGCGGCGGCACGAGGGTGATGATGGCGTCGAGCAGCCCGTCGACGCCGTCGCCGTCCTTGGCGGAGATGAAGAAGATGTCGGAGCGGGCGAACCCCAGCGCGTCGACCAGTTCTTGTGCGACGCGCTCGGGCTCGGCGCCGGGGAGGTCGATCTTGTTGACGACAGGGATGAGATAGAGGTCGTGCTCCATGGCGAGGTAGACGTTGGCGAGGGTCTGCGCCTGGATGCCCTGGCTGGCGTCGACGACGAGCAACGCCCCCTCGCAGGCGGCGACGCTCCGGGAGACTTCGTAGGAGAACTCGACGTGGCCCGGGGTGTCGAGGAGGTTGAGCTCGTAGGTCTCCCCGTCGGCTCCGTCGTAGAACATCTGGATGGGCGAGGCCTTGATGGTGATGCCGCGCTCACGCTCTAGGTCCATCGAGTCGAGAAACTGGGCGGCCATGTCGCGCGAGGAGACGGTCTTGGTCACTTCGAGCAGGCGGTCCGCCAGAGTCGACTTGCCGTGGTCGATGTGGGCGATGATGCAGAAGTTACGGATGTGGTCTTGGTTCATCGCCCCTCGATTATCGCACGCCGCCACTGTCTTAACCCGCTCTCTGCTGGGAGGATCGGGGGCGGCCACGGTCGACTGGATAGGGGGTGCCCTCTCTCAATCTCCCCCAGAGGGGACCTTTGTTTAACCGGGGTGACTGACCGCGAAGGTGGGCGAACTTCGATAACCCGTGGTAGTTGCGAGGCGGCCCCTCATCTCAATCTTCTCCCGTTGGGAGAAGAGGCAAGACCTCCCGGCCCTACCCATGCTTGAGCCCGAGGGCAGGTTGCGCAAAGGTTTCCGGTGGGTGAGAGGCCGGCGGGGAGGGCGAGTCGCGACTCGCCCCTACGGGAGGGAGGCCCCGTTGCGCGGCGCGGCTACGCAGCGGCGGCTAAGGGGTTGCGATGCGCCAGAGGTCGTTGATCTCGGTGTTGGCGGCGGCGGCGAAGACGTAGAGCGCGCCGGTGGACCCGCGCCGGGGTCGATGCTCGACCCCGGCGTGTCGTGCTCGGGCGGGCCGCTAGCCCAGGTGCTTGGAGAACCACGCGAGGGTGCGCTCCCAAGCGTCGTCAGCGGCCTCCTTGTGGTAGCTGGGACGGTCGTCGCAGAAGAAGCCGTGATTCGCGCCGGGGTAGATCTTGAAGTCGTGCTCCTTGCCCATCTCGGTGAGCAGAGCGTCCACCTCGTTCACGTCCTCAGGCGGAGGGTTCTTGTCGAGCTCGCCGAAGCAGCCGAGGACGGGCGCGGTGAGCAGCTCGGCGTAGCCGTGCGGCGACAGCGGCCGGCGGCTGTGAGTCTCGCGAGTTATCAGCCCGCCGGAGTAGTAGACCGCCGCCGCTTTGACGTCGCGGTTCAGGCAGGCGCAGAGCCAGGAGAGCGTTCCGCCCATGCAGTAGCCCGTGGTGGCGATCTTCGAGGCGTCGGCCTTGTCCAGCGTCTTGATGAAGTCGATGACGACGCGGAAGTCGGCGTTGGTCTGCACGTCGTTCATCCCCTGCATCAACGGCATGATCTTGGGGATTTCTTCGTAGCCGACGACGATGCCGGGGCCGTTGCGGTAGTACATGTCGGGCGAGACGGCGACGTAGCCTTCTCGGGCGAAGCGATTGGTGACGTCCTTGATGTGGTCGTTTACGCCAAAGGCCTCTATGAAGACGATGACGACGGGGTAGCCGCCGCCCGACGCGGGCTCGGCGACGTAGATGGGCATGACGCCGCCATCGCCGGCGGCGTCGACGGTCCGGGTCGTGATTTCCATGCTTGTGTCTCCTTGTTGCTTGCGGTAGGGCCGCGGCCTCGCGCCGCGGGCGGCGTCATCGTACACCACGCCGCCCCGCCCGTCCCGTTCGCTTGGGAGGCTTTACTAGGCGAGGTTGAAGAGGGTGCCCACCATGCCCCCAAAGACGAGGTGGCGGACGAGCGAGGCGGCGGCGTACTCCGCGCCGAGGTTGCTCATGAAGAGGCCGGGGGCCTTCATGCGCCCCGCTTTGATCTCGTGGTGGATGTCGCCGAAGGGGTCCATGGCGAGCATGATGAGCGCCCAGTGGACGATGCCGGAGAGCAGGCCAATCCACCAGTTCGGGCGCACGTCGAGGATGAGGAAGGCGAAGGCGTAGAGAAAGGCGAAGACGACGCCCATGCCGAAGTGCATGAGCGCCCCATAGTAGGGAGCACGGTTGCGCGGCAGGCGCAGCATGCTCCCCAGGATGAGGGTGACGTCGGTGCGTGGGAGGCCCACCACGGGCAGGGCGTACATCACGAGCGTCATGACGCCGGTGGCGGCGAGCCCGACCCAGACCGAGTCTCCGAGGTGCAGGTCCATGCCTCTCTCCGTGGGGGGCGGAGTCCCGCTACTCTAGCACGCGACGGCTGGGGTGTGGCGCGCGGCTTAATCCTGGATTTCGGCTCCGCCAGAACCGTAGATCCAACGCCGTATTCCCGCGCGTAGTACCGTTTGGATGGCGACTGGAAACCGCGTGGGTGGTGCGAATTCATGCTGAGATGCGGAGATAGCGGGGATAAGAAGGTAGTTGACGCGGCGTAGCCGAGGTTAGAGTATTGAGAGGCGCCCGTCGACGCCAAGGACCCACGCGATGATGAAGAGACTTCCGCCACGTTTTGCCGCTCTCTTCGCCGCGATTGTCGCGGCGGCCCTCGTCATCTCGGCGTGTGGAAGCGACGACCCCGCGCCCGCGCCCACCCAACCCCCGGCGCAGCCGACGACGGCCCCCTCGCAACCGTCGCCGACGCCGCAGCCCCCTGCCACGGACCCGCCGCCCGCGGCCACCGCCACGGCCACGGAGGCTGCGATGGCGAAGACGCCCGGGGCTACCTCCGCGCCAGAGGCGACGGTTGCCGCAACCGCCAGGCCGATACCCACCGCGACGGGGGCCGCAGCGCCCGAGGCGTCGTCGACGCCTGATGCCCCCGAACCGACCGTCGTCCCGCCCGCCACCGCGGCACCGGCTACCGAAGCCCCCAGCGCGCCGTCGGCAGACTTGGCGATCGACTTCTCCCTGCTGAGCGCCAGCGGCGAGACCGTGTCCCTCTCCTCCTACCGAGGGCAGCAGACGGTCATCCTCGTCTTCTCCCGAGGCTTGTGGTGAACTATCTGCCGTCAGCAGCTCGTGGAGCTGCAAGGTGAGTACGAATCGCTCCAGGCCGAAGGCATCGAGGTGCTGTCGGTCAGCACCGACGACGAGAGTTCCGCCGGCCTCGCGGACCGCTTGGGCTTTGAATACCCCATTCTGTTCAACCCCGAGCACGACGTGATCGAGCAGTACGGGGTCTATAACCTCCACGGCGACGGCTTTGCCGCGCACGCGGTCTTCGTCGTCGACCGCGATGGGGCGATCCAGTGGAAGCACATCAGTAGGACCACCTACGACACGCCGTCGACGGGGGATGTGATCGAGAGGGCGAAGGAATTCTCGTAGTCGAGCGGCGCGCGGCCAGGGCTAGTTCGAGTCGAAGCCCTGGTCGATCTCTTTGAGGAAGCGCTCGATTTCTGGTGCCAGCGGGGCCTGCTCCGTTGCCTGCCGCGCCGCGGGCCTCGAGTCGTAGTTCCGTTCGAGCTGCTGCACCACTTCCTTGAGCCGTGGGTTCGACTCCAATGCCTGGGAGACCTCGTCGTACTGGGTCCTGCCGCGACGGTCGTCGATGAGGCGCTCGGGGAGGTCGTAGAGCAGGCGCAGCGATTCAAGGAGCCGCGCGGCGCCGCTGAAGTCCTCGTCCAACTGCACGTATTGGGGGAGGTGGACGATCATGCTCGCGGTCTCCATACCGTGGTCGGAGGCGAAGCGGTTAGCCACGTACATGATGGTGGTCGGGCCCTCGTAGGTGCTCTCTTCCACCTTGGCCTCCCGCGCCTGCCGCTGCGATTCCGGCCCCTGCACGGAGCCGGTCACCATCAGCGGGCGGGTATGGGGCACCGCGTCGTACATTGCTCCTACCAAGGAGTAGCGCGCCACGTTCATCGCCTGGAGGACCTCGGTTACGCCCTCGGCGAAGTCCTCGCCGAACGCATGAGGCTCCAGAAGGTGGAAGAGCAGGAGGTCGCGAGCGCCGTCCCGGCGGCAGGCGTAGATGAAGCTGTTGGGAATGGTGACGTCGCGGACGCCTTCCCTCATGGCGATCACGGGGCGGTAGCGGGTGAAGTCGTAGAAGTTCCCCGGCCGGGCCAGCTTCCCGACCTCGGCGGCGTCCAAGTGCCGTTCGAGTCGCGACAAGACGATGGTCCCGACACTGCCCACGTCCACCCACGGGCGAAGCATCACGAGGGCGTGGGGCGCCTCCAACTCGGGCAGCGGCTCCACCATTTCGAACGGTCCGATTCGCATCGGCCCATCTTGTCAGCCGCCGATGTGTATTGCAAGTTCGCCGGTATAATGCGCTCGCCGGCTGCCGGCCAAGGAGGCGACGCATGGAAGTTAAGGGCATGGCCGTGGGGTTCATCGACGTGCCGCAAGAGCACACCGAGGCCTATAACTACTGGTACGACTTCGACCACTTGGCTGAGAATCTGGCGCTGCCGGAGATCTGCGGCGCACGGCGCTACGTCGCCACCCCCGATTGCAAAGCGGTGCGCGACTGCCGTTTCCCGCCCCTCGATGGCGGGCAGGGGACGTACTTCACAAGCTACCTGATCAACACCGACGACCTCGATGCGGCGGGCGAGAGCTGGCATCGGCTTGGGACCGACCTGCGCAAAAAGCGGCGCTTCTTCCGGCACGGCAACGTCCCCTACGGCGGCATCTACCGGCTGAAGAAGACCTTGCTCAGCCCGAGCGTGCCGCCCGTTGTCAGCGAGGCGGGCCCCTGGCTCGGGCATCAGGGTGTCCTCGTCGTGCTCTCGCAGGTACGCGACCCATCGATGCGGGACGCCGTCGAGGAGTGGTTCGAGCAGGTCCACGCCCCCGACGTGCTGGAGATTCCGGGCATGGCGTCGGGGATGCGCTTCTGGCGCTATGCCCCGGGGAAGGACGAGCCCGACGAGGGCTGGGCACTCAACCTCTACCTGCTCGACGGCGATCCCGTCGAAGTGAAGAAGGAGATCAACCGCCGCATCCCTGGCTGGCTTGAACAGGGCCGCATGCCAAGCCCCGGCGGGGCCTCCGACGCGCAATTCCTCAGCGTCTACCGCTCCGTCGTTCCGACCAAGTACGACTTCCGCGTGGAGTAGGTCTGCGGCGCGTGCCCTCTCAGTCTCCCCAGAGGAGACCCTTGCGCAACTCAGGGCCTAGCCACAGGGGCCGCTCTGGGGGAATGGGCGATTCGCGAATCGCCCCTACGGGAGAGGGCGCCCACAAGGGACGCCCCTACGGGAGGTTCTGCAAAGGTCTGCATTGGGAGGGGAAGGTAAGGTAGCCTGATCGGCCTCCGCGCAGTAAGATAGCCTGTGACCTGTAGTGACGTGGGGGAGGGAGAGATGCGCGAATTTGATGTTGTAATCAGGGGCGGGACCGTCGTCGATGGGACCAACGTGCCCCGGTTCCAGGCGGACGTTGGGATCAAGGACGGCCGCATCGTTCAGATCAGCGGACGGATCGCCGCCGGCGCGGCGCGGGAGATCGACGCGAGCGGGTGCATCGTCGCCCCCGGCGCTATCGACCTGCATACCCACTACGACGCGCAACTGAACTGGGATCCCTACGCCACGCTCGACGGCTGGTTCGGGGTCACGACGGTCACCATCGGCCAGTGCGGCTTCGGCTTCGCGCCGGTGCGTCCCGAAGACCGCGAGCTCTCGATGCGGATGATGAACCGCATCGAGGCGATCCCGCTCGAATCGATGCGCTTGGGGTTGCGCTGGGACTGGGAGACGTACCCCGAGTATCTCGACAGCCTCGACCGGCAGGGGCTCGGCGTCAACGTCGCCTCGCTGTTTCCCTTCTCACCCCTGCGCGCCTACGTGATGGGGATGGTGGAGTCGCGGCAGGCCACGTCGGCGACGCCGGAGCAGCTCGCCCGGATTGCGCAGCTGTTCCGCGAGGGGATGGAGGCGGGGTCGTTCGGCTTCGCCGTGGACAAGAACGAAGAGGACCGCAACGAGGACGGCGGCGCGATTCCGAGCCACAACATCTCGGACGAAGAGGCGCTGGCGCTGGCGGAGGTGCTGGGCCAGTTCGGCGTCGGCTTCTCGGGCTGGACAATCGGCATCTCGGACGAGCCGGAGCGGCAGCAAGACCTGCTCACGCGGATGCTCAAGCTCACCGGCCGGCCGATGCACATCGCGCTCGGCGTGAATGAGGACGCCGAGGACTGGGCGCGCGCCCGCCGAGCCGAGGGGCTCCCCGTGGTCCCCGAGCGGATGGGCATCTACGCTGAGTCGCGGTTCAGCCTGGCCGAGTTCAACCAGTTCGACTATATGCCGGCGTGGGCGCACGCCTTGGTGGGAACGCCCGAGGAACGGGCGGCGAAGCTGCGGGAGCCGCAGGTGCGCGAGGCGATGAAGGAGGCCGCGGCCATCCCCCTGCACGCGCGGACGAAGTGGGAGAACACCACGGTCCTCCAAGTGGAGCATGAGCGCAACTACAAGTACGAGGGACGCCGCATCCACGAGGTCGCCGCGGAGGAGGGCAAGCACCCCGTCGACTTCCTCGTCGACCTGGCGCTCGACGAGGGACTGCTCACCGAGTTCAGCTTCAAGAATGATGGGCCGGAGAACAAGAAGCGCATTGACGCCGGTATCCGCGACCCGTACACCCACATCTCGGTGTCCGACGGCGGGGCGCACACCCGGTTCTCGACCCTCAGCCGCTGGCCGGTGGATTTCCTGTCGCATTGGATACGAGACCGGGAGGTCGTCTCGCTGGAGCGGGCGCACTACAAGATCAGCGCCTATCCCGCGTGGGTCGCCGGCTACAACAACCGCGGGGTCCTGCGCCCGGGCAAGGCCGCCGACATCATGATCTACGACCTCGACGAGCTGGGGATGCTCTACGACGCCCCGGTCTACTCGAACGACTTCCCCGGCGGCGAGCGCCGTCTGGTCCAGATGCCGAAGGGCATCCGGTTCATCCTGGTGAGCGGCGCGGTGACGTTCGAGGAGAACGTCTGCACCAACGCCCTTCCCGGCAAGCTGCTCCGCAGCTACGAGGAGTGCCTCGGCTAGCCGCGCCGCGCCCGGCCTGAAGTCCGCTCCCCCTTCTTGCCTGGAAGGGTATCTGAAATTACAATGCTTGGTGGCGTTTGAGCGGGCTAGGGCTTGGTGGCGCCGTGGCGGCTTGGAATACGGCTGCGGCCTTATGCTCCTCGCGGTATCGCTCGCGCCGGTAAAGAAACGTATCGGATGAGGATCGAGGGAGGACGAAGATGAGATCTACCTTAAGAAGGCTAGCCGCGGTGCTGGCCCTGACGATGGTCGTGGCGCTGGTGGCCTCGGCTTGCAGCGGGGCGGAAGGACCGGCAGGGCCGGCAGGACCGGCGGGGCCGGCAGGTGCACAGGGGCCGGCAGGCGCACAGGGGCCGGCAGGTGCTGAGGGACCGGCAGGTGAAGGCGCCGGCGAAATGATGCCGAAGCCGACGGATGCTCCCGACCCGACGGCCATGCCGGAGCCGACGGCGACGGCTATGCCGGAGCCGACCGCGACGCCTGTGCCGGAGCCCACGGAGGCGCCGGCGATGATGATGGAGGGTGAATACGGCGGCACGCTGACCTTCCCGCTGCTGTTCGACGCGGGCGACCTGAACCCGAAACTTTCGGGATACTTCTTCAACTACTCGTTCGGCGCCAACGTCTACAGCCCCATCGTCCGCTACAACTGGGAGCCGCCCCGTGACAAGGTGATCGGCAGCCTGGCGGAGAGCTGGGACGTTAACGCCGACGCAACGCAGTACACCTTCAACTTCCGCGAAGGCATCACGTGGCACGACGGCGAGCCGTTCCATGCGTCGGACGCGGCCTTCTCGCTGCAGCAGAACGAGGGCCGGTTCGCGGCGCAGCTCGAAAAGGTCTCCAGCTACGAGACGCCCGACGCCACGACGCTGATCCTTAACCTGAGCAGGGCCAGCAGCTCCGTTCCCAGCCTGCTGGCGCACATGCGCTTCCCGGTCTTCTCCCAGCGCCTCTTCGAGGCCACGGGCGGCGAGTTTACGGCAGAAACCAGCATTGGGACCGGCCCCTTCGTGCTGGCGGAAATCGACCGGGACGTCGAGTACGTACTCGAGCGGAACCCTGAGTACTTCCTTCCCGAGCTGCCCTTCTTGGACTCCGTCAGGGCGGTCGTCCAAGGCGACCACGCCACGCGGCTGGCGCTGTTCCGCGGCGGCCAGCTCGACGTGCTCGGCCCCTCGGCGACCATGGTCGACTTAGAGACGGCGCAAGACGTGACGGGGTCCGTGGATGGCGCGGTGGCGACTGTCCATCCGTCGCTCGATCAGGTCGTGATCGTGGTGAACTCGGCGAAGCCCCCGTGGGACAACCTGCAACTGCGCCAGGCCCTCTTCCTCTCCATCAACCGCTGGGAGATCGCGGATGGCCTCCCGTTCATCTCGAAGCCTTCCGGTCCCCTCGTAGGGCCGCCGGGCTGGGGCCTCTCGGATGACGAGTTGGCCTTTGTGCCCGGCTACAAGCGGGGCGACGCTTACGAAGCCGACCTCGAAACGGCGAGGGGGCTCCTCGCGGCCGCGGGTTTCCCTGACGGTTTCGAGACTGAAGTGATCGGGTCGCAGACGGCGGCGCTGGAGACTAGCCTTGAGGTCATCGTCGATCACATGAGCCGGATCGGCATCAAGGCCAGCTCGAGCAGCGGCGGCGTCCCGAGCGCGGACGACGTGAAGCGCAGGTCGGAGGGCACGTTCGAGCTGAACGTCCAGAGCGTGACGCTGAGCTTCCCCGACCCGGACGGCGCTGATCAAGCGGTCGTGCCCGGCTTGTTCACCAAGCTGGAGGACGCGGAGATCCAACGGCTGTTCCAGGCGCAGGGCGCCGAGAGCGATCCCGCCAAGCGCGCCGATCTCGTGCGGCAGCTGCAGATTCGGATGCTCGAGCAGGTGTCGATCATTTCGATCGGCTGGCAGCAGCTCTTCTGGATGACGCAGGGGAACGTGCACAACCTCTACCCGCCGATGGCGTGGTCGGACGCGACCTTCGACCACGTATGGAAGGACTCCTAAGTCCGAAGGACAGAGACGAATTATCCGGGCTGCATGGGTTCCCATGCAGCCCGGATATCGTTTTAGGGCTCTCACAACCTTGGCGCAGGGGAGCCGGGCGCCCACAAGGGGCGCCCCTACGGCAGGGCAGGCGATTGGCGCGCCTTGGCCGCCCGGCCCGTTTTACCGGTTTGGGCCTATCTGATACACTGCCACATCGCAGGCGGGCGTCAGGCGTGGGAGGCGGAGGGTCCAGAGCACGCTTCCGCGGTCTTCCAAACCGGGTCCGGCACGCCCGGCTGACACGACATGAGAAGCTATATCTTCCGTCGCTTGCTCCTAGCGATACCGACCATCTTCGTCGTGTCGGTGGCTGTTTTTCTACTCGTGCGCTACCTGCCGGGCGACGCCGCCCTGGTGAAGCTCAGCGAGGGCGGCCGCTCGGCCTACAGCTCCGAGCAGTATGAACGCGCTCGGGCGGAGTTGGGGTTGGACAAGAACCCGTTCCAGCAGTACGGGGAATGGGTGGGTGGACTCTTCCGTGGCGACGGCGGCAAATCCCTCATCAGCAACGAGCCGGTCTTCAGCGAGATGTCGCGGACGATCCCGGTGACCGCCGAGCTGGCGATCATCGCGATGATTCTCGGGTTGGCGATGTCGGTGCCGATCGGGGTGCTGAGCGCGGTGCGGCAGGATTCGGCCTGGGACTATGGAGGGCGGCTATTCGCGACGGTCGGGCTGGCCTCGCCGGAGTTCCTGGCGGGCTCGATGCTGCTGCTGTCGCTCTCTCTGGTGTGGCAATGGACGCCGCCGCTCTTCTACACGCCGTTCTTCGAAGACCCGGCGAACAACCTGGGCCAGTTCGCGTTTCCCGCATTGATTCTCGCCTTCCACCAGTCGGCCATTCTGGTCCGGATGACGCGGTCGGCCATGCTGGAAGTGCTGCGGCAGGACTACATGCGCACCGCGTACGCCAAGGGGCTGCGGCCGGCGGTGTCGATCGTGCGGCACGCGCTGCGCAACGCCTTCTTGCCGGTGATCACCATCGCGGGAATTCAGGCGGCGAACATGCTCGGCGGGTCGGTGATCGCGGAGTCGATCTTCAGCCTGCCGGGGGTCGGTAAGCAGCTCGTGGACAGCCTCGAGTCCAGGGACTGGACGGTGGTGCAGACGGTGGTGCTCCTCATCACCATCGTCATCCTCTTCCTGAACATCGTGCTCGACGTGCTCTACGCCTGGTTCGACCCCAGGATCCGGTACCAATAGAGCGGCGCGGACTCGAAGGCCAGTGAACGAACAGGAAACGTTGATCGAGACTAAGCCCAGGGGGCCGGTCCGCTTTGCCGTCAGGGCCGCCAAGGGTATGGCCGGTTTCGCGCGCGCGAAACCGTTGGGGGCGATCGGGTCGGTCGTCGTCGGCATCCTGCTTGTGATCGCGATCTTCGACCCGTGGATCGCTACCTTCCCCACGCTGGAGACGCACCTGACCGACCGGAACCAGGGGCCGAGCTCCACGTACTTCTTCGGCACCGACAACCTGGGGCGCGACGTGTTCAGCCGCATGGTGTCGTCGACGAAGTCGGCGCTGTTCGTCTCCATCTTGTCGGTGGTGATCGGCGTGTCGCTGGGGAGCGTGTTTGGGCTGGTGAGCGCCTTCTTCGGGGGCGCGGTCGACTTGGCCGTCCAACGCGTCATGGACGGCCTGCTGGCGCTCCCCGCGCTGATCATGGCGATGGCCTTGGCGTCCGCCCTCCATGGGCGTGCCGACGTGAACCTCGCGCTGATCATCGCGATCGCCGTCATCAACGTGCCCGTCGCGAACCGGCTGGTGCGGGCGACGGTCCTCAGCATCAAGGAAGAGGTCTACATCGAGGCGGCGGAGGCGCTGGGCGCGTCGCCGCTGCGGATCATGGTGCGGCATATCACGCCGAACACTCTGGCGCCGATCATGGTCCTTATGACGAACCAGTTCGCCTGGGCGATCATCGTGGCGGCGTCGTTGGCCTTCCTCGGGCTCGGGCCCAGGGAACCGACGCCGACGTGGGGCCTGATGCTGACCGATGGCATCGAGAACGCCGAGAAGAGCTTCTGGCCGCCCGTGGTCACCGGGCTGGTGATCTTCATCACCATTCTGAGCTTTATCATGATCGGCGACGCCATCCGGGACCTCATGGATCCCAGGCTGCGAGGGAGCACCGCCGGCCCCGGCGGGCAGGCGCAACAGCAGTAAAGGGCTGTGGCGCGCCGGCCTAGCCGCTAGGCGAGGTTGAAGACGCGGGCGCAGTTGGCGCCGGCGATCTTGGCCTTCTCTTCCTCGGTGCAGTCGGCGAGGATCTCTTCGAGGATTTCCTGACTGCGAGGGAAGGTGGCTTCCTGGTGGGGGTAGTCGGAGCCCCACATCAGGTTGTCGACGCCGATGAGCCCGCGCAGCTTGATGCCCCGGGCGTCTTCCTGGAAGCTCAGGAAGACGTTGCGGTGGAAATAGTCGCTGGGCAGCATGTCTTCGCCGAAGCGGTGCCACGACGCGCGCCGCGCCTTCTGGGTATAGACGTAGTCGAGGCGGTCGAGGAAGAAGGCGGCCCATTCGAGTTCGTGCTCGACGGAGCCGACTTGGAGCTTGGGAAAGCGCTCGAACACGCCGCTGTAGATCATGTCGCCGAGCGCGACGCGGACGTAGAAGTCGGCGTTGCAGAACAACGAAGCCTTGGTGTCGTCGCGGCGAGGCGCGTCGCGGTGCGAGGCAACGTGAAGCGAGAGAGGTATACCCAAGTCCTGCGCCGCGGCCCAAAACGGATCGTAGATGGGGGACTCGTAGGGCCGGTCGTCCGCCGGCGCCACGGGGATCATCACGCCGACAAGGCCGAGCTTGGCGCAGCGCTCCATCTCCGCGATCGACGAGTCGATGTCTTCCAAGAGGAGCATGCCGATCCCCTTCAGGCGGTCGGGAGCGGCGCCGCAGAACTCGGCGGTCCAGTCGTTATAGGCGCGGAACAGGGCCGCGGTGAAGTCGGCGTCAGGCATCCGGTAGAGCAGCAGGCCCACCGTGGGGTAGAGCACGTTGACGTCGATGCCGTCGATGTCCATGTCCTTGACTTGCGCCTCGGGTAGATAGGCGCCGGGGAGCACGTTCTCCCACACGTCCTCCATGGTCACGCCGTCGGGATTCTCGAAGCGGCGGCCGGGCTGCGTGCCGCCGCCCAGGCTGACCAAGTCCTCACCGTCGCAGTGGAAGCGGTCGCCGCTCGGGTCGCGCACCAAGTGCGGGGCGCGGTCGCGGTACTCCGGCTCGACGCGGTCGACCCAGAGATCGGGCGGCTCGAAGACGTGGTTGTCCGACGAGATGATCCGGTAGCCGGGCATGGCGTACTCCTCTGCGCGCCGCCTAGTTCTGGAAGCCGAAGAAGCGGGCGGTGTTGGCGAAAGTGATCTTGTGGATGTCCTCTTCGGAAGCGTCGGAGAAGATGTCTCTAATGACGCGCTGCGATTCGGGCCAGGTGCATTCGGTGTGCGGATAGTCCGAGCCCCACACCAGATTGTCGACGCCGATCAAGTCCCGCGTGGCGACCGCTGTCCGGTCGTCTTGGAAGCTGACGACGATGTTGCGGTGGAAGAAGTCGCTGGGACCCATGTCCGACTTGAAGCGGCCCCACGAGGTCTTGCGGTCGTGGTAGCGCAGGTCCATGCGGAAGAGCCAATGCCCCGCCCAGCCGGCCTGGTTTTCCACGCTCGCTACTTTGAGGCGGGGGAAGCGCTCGAAGACGCCCGACATGATCATGGCGCTCAACGAGCGCCGGATCCAATGGTCGCCGTTGGGATAGACGAGGTCGAGCGGCTCGTAGGGGTCGTCCGAGGTGTAGTGGTCCATGGGAATGCCGTCGCGCGTGGTGCGGTTCGACCCCGAATGCAGGCAGAGGGGGATCTCCATCTCTTGGGCCGCGGCCCAGAAGGGGTCGTAGTCGTGCATGAAGTACTGGCGCTCGTGGGCGGGGTGGACGGTGATGATGGCGGCGCTGAGACCGAGCTTCTTGGCGCGGGTTATCTCGGCCACGCCTTCGGCGATGTCGTCGAGGTTGATCATGGCGGCGCCCTTGAGGGCATCGGGATAGGGATTGGAGAACTCAGCGGCCCAATCGTTGTAGGTGCGGCAGATGGCGTTCAGGAGCTCGGGGTCGGGCGTCATCCAGATGCCGCCGACGCCCTTGGTGGGGAAGATCACCGCGCCCTCGACGCCCTCGATGGCCATGTCCTCGATCGCCGCGTCGGGGTCGTAGGCGCCCTTGCGCACGGCCTCCCACCGGTCGTCCACGCTGATCTCGTGGGGGCGGTCAGAGGTGTAGCGCTCGCCGGGGTGCGTCGCGTTCCCCACGGAGCCTACGGAGAGCCCGTCGGCGACGACCCAGTAGTCGGCGTCCTCGCGGCGCTCGATGCGCGGCGCTTGGTCACGGAACTTCGGTTCGATACGGCTTGTCCATAGATCCGGCGGCTCGACGATATGGTTGTCGGCCGAGAGTAGTCTCAACATCGTCTGTGTCTGCGTCATCCCTTGCCTCCTCCTTGGACTGCCCTGAGCGCAGTTCACTCGCCATTCTAGCTGGAATCTTTACGGCCCGCCAACGTGGGGGTCTTGCCTCTCCATTGGTCGCGTATCCAGTGCGCTCCCGATCTCGCCCTATGTTAGACTCGGCCCGTTCCGTCGGCCTTGGAGCCCGACATTCTGTGGAAGTGAGGGGGAGCGAGAACATGCCGAAATACCTGTTCCAGATGTCGTACACGGCGGGCGGAGCCGAGGGCCTGCGCAGGGAAGGCGGCGTCGGTCGCAGATCCGCATTCGACGACCTCATGAAGAGCGCGGGCGGAAGCCTCGAGACCTTCTATTACGCCTTCGGAGAGAATGACGCGTACATCATTGCCGAGCTCCCTGATGACGAGGCGGCGACGGCTGTCGCGCTCACGGCGGCCTCGGCCGGCGCCGTCACCATGAAGACGACGGTGCTGATCGACCCTGAGACCGTGGACGCCGCGGTGAAGCGGACCGTGAACTACCGGCCTCCGGGGGCTTAGGGCCTACCGCTGTCGTCTCTGCAGGCATGGCCGCGGACGCTGTCACTGCACGGCGCGGCCCTTCGGGTCCAGTCTCCAGATTGACAGATGGGGAGGGAATGACCGATGGATTCCTTAACGGATTCCGGCCTTCAATCCGGCTTCGTGCTGGCCGTCGTTATCGGCGCCGTGCTGCTTGCCAGGTATTTGGGCGGCAGCGCAGGCCTGGCGGAAAGGGTTGCCCAGGTCGCGCTTGGGCTTGCCCTGATGATGCTCGTCTTTAGCGCGACGACGACGTTTCATGGACTGTCGGCTATCCCCGCCGGGGAACTCGAGGCCGTGTTCAACTCGGAATCGCAGTTCCTTGACAGGGCCGCCGAGTTGAGACAACGCTCCTCGGAAATCGGCACGATACACATCGGGTTGGGCATCTTGTTCGTGGCGCTGGGCGTTGTCCTCGTTCGGAGGTTGAGTGTGATCACACCTCCGTTCCTGCTGGGTGGCGTCCTGCTCATCTTTGTTTGGCGCTCCCCCCACGGGGTCCGAAGGGGGGCTAGGCCAGCTCGGATCGCTGCTCGGCGCGTTGGGCCCGGTCCTGGGAGCGGTAGGCGACGCCGGAGACGGACGCGAAATCGCCCGCTTCGTGGTGCTGCTGGTGGGCGTCCTTTTGTTGATGGGGCTCCTCTATTCACGCCGGGAGCGTGGGCCGTCTGACGGCGCCACCGAAGCGCCCGCTGCCGAGGAGCCCGGCGGCACCGGAGATCCTGACTAAGGCCGAGCCGGGGGTGGACTGATGACTTCCGACGAGGGCCGGGACATGACGGAGTTGTTTGCCGAGGCGGCCGCGACGCATGGCCTCTCCGGCCTCGATTTCAGCGCGCCGGAGAGCAGGTACGCCGTGGTGGATAGCGTGCGGTTCCACTACGTGGACTGGCACGGCGGCGGAACGCCCGTCCTCTTCCTCCACGGCGGCTATCAGACGTGCCGCACGTGGGACATGGTCTGCGCCCAGACGCGGGGCCGCTATCGCTGCTACGCCATGGACGAGCGCAACCACGGCGACAGCGAGACGCATCACTCGAAAGACATGGGCCCCGCGGCCCAGGCCGCCGACATCCGGGGCGTCGTCGAGGCCATCGGCCTAGACCGGTACGTCGTCGTTGGCATGTCGATGGGCGGGCTGAACGGCATCGCCTACGCGGCGCGGTATCCCGAGGGCCTGGCGGCGATGGTGCTGGTGGACGTCGGCCCCACGGTGCGCAAAGCCGGCGGCCAGCAGATCACTGACTTCAGCAAGCCGCGCCCGTTCCCATCGTTCGAGGCGGCGGTCGAAGAGGCGGTGCGCTTCAACCCGCTGCGGCCCAGGGCCCACCTGGAATACAGCCTGGCGCACTCGCTGCGCCGCGAGCAGGACGGCTCATGGGTGTGGAAGCACCGCTTCCCCGAAGACCGGATCATGCCCCGCGAGGTCGAGCAGGACGGCGCCGTCGACCGGCCGGAGATGTGGAACGACGTGGCCCGAATCGCCTGCCCGACGCTCGTCATGCGCGGCGGCGAGAGCCGCGTCTTCTTCGAGGAGGACGCCGATAGACTGGTGAAGGCGCTGGCGAAGGGCTCTCGGATCACCATCCCCGGCGCGGGTCACACGGTGCAAGGCGACAGGCCCAAAGAGTTTGTCGCGGCGCTCGACGCATTCCTTGCCGGCGCGCTCTGACTCGCCGACTTCCGCATAACCGCGGGCCCGTGCATAGCGCCCGCGCGAGTTGCGGGGTATAGTCCCTTACAGCCCTTGGCGCTCCGCGCCGGAATAGGAGCCCGCTCGTGGCATTCACCGACATCACCGTAGAGAAGCGCGATCACATCGCCACGCTCAGGATCAACCGTCCCGAGAAACTCAACGCCTTCCGGCATCAGACCAACCGAGAGGTGCTGCAAGCTCTCGACGAAATCGAGAACGATGACGACGTCTCCGTCGTTATCCTCACGGGGTCGGGGCGCGCCTTCTGCACCGGCCACGACATGAACGACCCGCCGGAGCCGCACGAAGCCCGGATCGGCTGGCACGCGCGTGGCCGCGACTACGGGAGGATCTGCTTTAAGCTGCTCCACCTGCGGCAGCCCGTCGTCGCCGCGATCAACGGCTGGTGCGCCGCGGGCGGTGTCGGCATCGCGCTGTCGTGCGATATTCTGATGTGCTCCGACGACGCCCAGTTCTACATGCCGCAGCTTGCCTACGGCTACCCCAGCATGCCCGGCGTCGGCGCGCTGTTCATGATGTACACGTCGATGGCGTGGACGAAGGACATGATCCTGCGGCGGCGCAAGATCGACGCCGCCACGGCGGAGCGGATCGGTCTGGTGAGCCAGATCGTCCCGCGAGACGATCTCGAGGCCGAGGCGTGGCAGGCCGCAGTCGAGCTCGCCGAGGTGCCCGCCGACATCATGACGATGCAGCGGGAGATGATGAACAAGATCTGGCTGAACGTCACCGGCATCGAGGCCGCCATGCGCGCGGGGCGCCACACCGCGATCGCGGGGCACAGCCTCCCCGACTGGGAGGAACGCGAGGCGAACTGGAAGACGATCAAACGCTAGGACCGGCGGGGCGGCGTTCGCCCCGGCGCGCTATTCGCAACGAGCAGAGGAGGCCGAATTGAGCTTGCAAGGAAAGACGGCGCTGGTGACCGGATCGAGCCGGAACATCGGGAAGGCGATCGCGCTGGCCTTCGCCAAGGAGGGCGCGAACGTCGTGGTGAACGCGGTGTCGCGCATGGACGACGCGCGGGCGGTGGCGGAGGAGGCCGAGCGCGAGCACGGCGTGAAGGCGTTGGCCATTCAGGCCGACGTGTCGGACGGCGCGCAGGTCGCCGCGATGATCGAACAGGCGAACGCCGCCTTCGGGGGCGTGGATATCCTGGTCAACAATCCCAAGTACAACCCCCAGCGCTCCTTCGTCGACATGCCCTACGAGGACTGGCGCAAGGCGCTCGGCGTGATGCTCGACGGCGCCTTCTTCTGCATCCAAGGCGTGCTGCCCCACATGATCGAAAAGGGCTCGGGGCGCATCATCAACATCAGTGCGGGCGGCGCCTATTCCGGCGGCCCCAGGCAGGCGCACTACTTCACCGCCAAGATGGGCCTTCGCGGCCTCACGCGGGGCTTGGCGATGGAGTACGCCGCCAACGGCGTGCTGGTGAACGAGGTGGCACCCGGCGTCATCGATACGGAGCGTGACGGTCCGCCGCTGGACATGGCGGCCTTTGCCAAGACGATCCCCGTGGGCTACGTGGGCCAGACCAGCGACATCGCGGGCGTCTGCGTCCTGCTCGCGGGCGACGGCGGTAAGTTCATCACCGGTCAGATATTCCACGTGAACGGCGGGCGGGGCATGTACTAGCCGCCGGAGACCGACGGCGCGCGGGCGTAGCACGAGAGAGAACGGGGATAGGCGAATGAGCGGACCATTGGACGGCGTGCGTGTCGCGGACTTCACCCACTTCATGGCGGGGCCGGTCTCGACGCTGCTGCTGAACGACCTCGGCGCGGAGATCATCAAGGTCGAGCCGCTGCATGGTGAAGCGGGGCGCTTGGGCGGCGCCCGGCCTGTCCCCAACGGCGAGGGCCTGACGTTCCAAGTCCACAACCGCGGCAAGAAGTCGATGACGGTTGATCTGAACAAGCCCGAGGGCCGCGAAGTCGTCGCCGACCTCATCCGCATCTCCGACGTGGTGGTGGAGAACTTCCGCGTCGGTGCCATCGCCAAGCTCGGCTTCGGCTACGAGCAGGTCTCGAAGATCAACCCCACCATCGTCATGGCCTCGATCTCGGGCTTTGGGCAGGACAGCCCCTACGCGAATTGGCCGTCCGTCGACTTCGTGCCGCAGGCCATGAGCGGCCTGATGGACCTCAACGGCCAGCCCGGCGACCCTCCCACGAAGTACGGCGTCGAGATGGCCGACTACGCCGGCGGCATCTTCGGTGCGCTCAGCGTGTGCGGGGCGCTCTACAAGCGGTCGGTCACGGGCCAGGGCGAGTACATCGACCTCGGCATGCACGACACGATGACCTTCCAGTTGAACTATCACGCGATCCGGTACCAGTACGCCGGCCTGGAGTACGGACGCATCGGCAACCGCACCGCGGGCAGCGGCGTCTCCGGCGCCTATCCCTGCAAGGACGGCCACGTGGCGATTGCCAGCGGCGGCGATATACGGTGGAAGGCGTTCGCCGAGATGTTGGGCCGTCCCGAGTTGGGCGAAGACCCCCGCCTCCAGAAAACTGCCGACCGTTGGGACCACCACGACGAGATCGACGAGTCGATCCGCGCGTGGACGAAGCAGCGCACCGTCGCCGAGGCGATGGAGGCCCTTCACGCCCACGACCAGATCGCCGGCCCCGTCTACTCGCTACCCCAGGTCTTCGAGGATGAGAACGTCAAGTACCGCAAGATGCTCGTGGAGCTGGAGCACCCCATTCAGGGCAAGGTCGTGGCGCCGGGCAACGTGTTCAAGATGCGCAACTCGAAGCCGCGCGAAGTGGACACGCCAGGGCCGATGCTCGCCGAGCACAACGGCTACGTGATGCTCGATCTCTTGGGCTATTCCACGAAGCGGCTGTGGGACCTCGAAGAGAACGAGGTGGTGCACCCGAAGCAGGCCGCGGCGCTCGCCGTCGACTAGCCGCTCCGCCACCTCCCCCAGCGGCGACCTTTGCGAGCCGCTTGTCGTGGAGGAAGGGGCGCCCTTCGGGTGCCCGCGCGCCTAGCGGCGCGCGCCCTCTCTCAGTCTCCCCCAGAGGGGGAGAGGTTTAGGGTGTTCCCCCTGCGGGGGAGGTTAAGGTGTCGCCCTGTCCCTGTTGGTCTCCAGAGAGGGCCTAGACGCTAGGCGATGGCGGCGAGGAAGGTCTCGGACGAGATGACCCTGGAGTGCATGGTGAGCACCTTGGTCATGAGCACGCGCTGGACTTCTTCGTCGCGGTCGGCGCAGCAGTCCTCGATGACGTATTGGTCGTAGTCGAGGTCTACGCCCCAGCGCACCGCGGAGAGCACCTGCCCGCTGGTGCTGATGCCGAACATGGCGAGCTGGCCGATGTCGCGGGAGTGCAGGATGAGGTCGAGGCTGGTGCCTGAGAAGATGCCGGCGCGCTGACGGTCGATGACGATGTCGCCGGGCTGGGGCGCGACGTCGGGATGGACGTTCGTGTCCTCAGTACCTCGGCGGAAGCGGCCGCCGGCGCGGAAGTTGTTCAGGCTCCAGTTCCTTGGGTGGACGACGGGGTAGTCGTCCTCGAAGGCGAGCGTTCCGTAGACGATGGTGACGCCGGCGTCGCGCGCCGCCTTCACCACGGGGACGGCGTTGGCGAGCGCCGCCCGGCGCGGCTCGTCGCTGACGATGCCGACGAGGTAGTCCAGCACGAGCAGTGCGGTGTGCTTAGGGTCGATGGTGATGTCGGCCATGTGGTGACTCCTTCGATATTGGGAATGTGTCTTCGGCCCGGCCGGCGCGGGTCGTGGACTATCCGCGGAGCAATGATCCCGGGCCCGCGTCCGGGGTGACGCCGAGCCGTTTGAGGCAGGCCCACATCGTGATTTGGTTTGCTCCGAAAACCGGCTTACCCAGATCGTCCTCCAGGACGTCGAGCACTGGAGATGATAACCAATTGGTGCCGCTAATGAACAGGGCTTCGGCGTCGGGGTGGTCCGCCTTGCGCGCGGCCTCGTAGGCGGACTCCGGGGGGAGCTCGCCGATGACGTAGCCGGTCGGGGCGCCCACCGAGTAGTCGTTAACCACCGCGAGCTCCGGGGCGGCCTCCGCCAAGTAGTCGGTCTCGATCGGCGTTAGCTTCGCGCTGTAGGGCGCGGCGATGGCGATGCTCTTGATTCCCAGCGCCTCTATGACCTCGAGGAGGGCGATCGACGTGGTGACGGCGGGACAGCCCGCCGCCTCCTCCATCATGCGCACGAGCCCGCGGTCGTAGGCCGCGCCGTCGATCATCGACCCCAGGGTATGGGCGAAGGCGACGACGTTGGGGCGTACCGGCTTGAGGCCCGCGGTGGCGCGCTCAAGGTCGTCGTTGGTCGACCTGAGCACCTCCCGGGTCAGTTCCTTGGGCTCGCCGGTGCGGTACATGCGGCTGGCGTGGACGGTGACTCCCTCGGGGGCCATCGCGTTGAACTCGATCTCGCAGATCGTGTTCGGCGGCGAGACGACGATGCCGATGCGTCCGCGCCAGCCGTTCATTTCGGCGCGCTTCGTCCGGCGTCTTTCTGGATGAGGAAAGTGTGGAGGCCCTTGGCGACGAGGCGGCCCGACTCCTCATCCTTCACTTCCATGTCGCCGAGGGCGATCCGCCCGCCGCGGCGGATGATGCGGCCCTCGCCGATCAGGGTGTGGCCGGGCAGGCCGGGGCTGAGGTAGTTCACCTTGAGCTCGATGGAGGAGAAGATCTCGTCGTCGTTGAGCACGGTGAACAGGGCCTGGGCCGAACAGGCGTCGGCGATGGTGGCCACGATCCCGCCGTGCGCCGTCATCGCGCTCTGGAGGTGATGCTCGCCGACGGGCATCCGCAGGCGGGCGTAGCCTTCCTCGACGTGGTCGAACTCAATGCCCAGGTGCCGGGAGTAACCCTGCAGGTCGAAGCGCGCCCGCTGTTCCGCCGGATCGATAGCCATAAGCGTCGGAGCTCCTAGTGGGTGATGTCCACGTCGCGGGTCTGGTTCTTCCAGTCCGCCTCGGTCTCTTCCCAGTCGGGGAGAGAGTGTCCCGCGATGGCGGTGTCGCGGCCCGTGATGAGCGAGAGATAGGCGCCCGTCTGCGCCATCCAGACACGGTTCATCATTTCCCGCTGCATCGCCATGATGTCGGGCGGGACCGCGGCCATTGTGGTGGCGACGGACCAGGCTTCATCGAGGAGGCGGTCGTTGGGGACGACGCGGCTGACGATGCCCAGGCGCTCGGCGTCGCGCGCGTCGACGTTGCGGCGTCCGAGGACGATGTCCTTGGTGACGGCGGGGGAGGTGTAGAGGTTGAGCAGTGCCCCGACGCCGGGGAGGCTGGGATAGCCGAACTTGATCTGCGGGTTGTAGAACCGCGCGTCTTCGCCGGCGATGAGGATGTCGCAGCAGAGGGCGAAGCCGAAGCCGCCCGCGGCGCACCAACCGTTGATCGCGGCGACCAATGGCTGTCGAAGCTTGAGGAGTGCCTCGCAGATGTCGGAATACTTGCGCCCGCCGGCGTGGCGGCTCAGGCGGAGCTCCGGCGGCTGCGGCGCCTCGCCCATGTCGTGTCCGGTGCAGAAGCCGCGTCCGTTGGCGGCGAGGATCACCGAGTGGACATCCTCGTCGGCGTCGATGTCGGCCAGGGCCTCCAGCATCTCGTGGTAGGTGTGGCGGCGGAAGGCGTTGAGCCGCTCGGGGCGGTTGAACGTGATCGTGGCGACGTGGTCGCGCTTCTCCACGATCAGATCGACGTAGTGCATGAGGTCCTCACAATGCCTCCACGCTCGCGCTCACGGGCGCCCTCGCCACCCCTTGGAGCCGTCATTGAAGGCCTTTCTAGCATACCCTATTCCTGCGTAAGGGTTTACGAAGGCGGGGCGCTCAGCGCGAATTCGTCCTGGTAGCCCTGGTATTTGGCGTAGTCGATGATCTCGTAGAGATGCTGCCGCGTCAGCATTTGGTCCAAGTGTTCCTTCTGCGTGCCCGACTCCCGGAGCGCCTTGAAGAACTCAAGGACCGCGTGGTTGGCGATGCGCAGGGCGGAGACGGGGAAGATCACGATCTTGAACCCCCACGCCTCGAATTGGCCGGCGCTGATGTAGGGCGTCTTTCCGAAGTCCGTCATGTTGGCGAGGAGGGGGATGTCGATGGCCTCCGCCACGGTGAGGAATTCCTCCTCCGATTGGAGCGCCTCAGGGAAGATAATGTCGGCGCCGGCGTCGGCGTAGCGCTTCATGCGCTCGATGGCGGGGCCGAGCCCCTCGACGGCCTTGGCGTCGCAGCGGGCGATGATGCGGAAGTTGGGGTCGGACCGCGCCTCGAGGGCGGCGCGCACCTTACCGATCATCTCGTCGGCGGGGACGAGCGTCTTACCGTCGAGGTGGCCGCAACGCTTGGGGAACTCCTGGTCCTCGATGTGGACGGCCGCCGCGCCCGAGCGTTCGAGCTCGTGGACGTAGCGCATCGCGTTCAGAGCGCTGCCGTGGCCGGTGTCGCCGTCGACGATGAGCGGTATGCCGGGCGCGGCGTCGTTGATATACCGCACGGCCTTCGCCATCTCGGTAAGCGTGACCATGCCCACGTCGGGCAAGCCGGTCAGGGCCGTCGAGATTCCGCTGCCGCTGACGTAGAACGCCTCGAACCCGGCCTCGACGGCCAGCTTCGCGGTGATGGCGTCGTGGGTGCCCGGCGCGGTGATGATGCCGTCCCGTTCCAGCAGCTCGGTGAGTCGGGCAGGGCCGTTCATGGGGCTTCCTTTCGCGCGTCCGTGGAGGACGCCCTTGGCAGATGAGACTCGATTATAGAGCGCCGGGCTGCAAAGCGCCGGAGCCCGGCTTATGATGCGCGGGAGGCATTGAGGAAGCCTATGGGACGCATAACCCAATTCCTAACCCGCCGGCCCCGCCTCGGACCCCGCGCTTGGATCGGCATCGCCGCGGCGCTCGTGGTCGTGGCCGCGGGCTACCTCCTCATCGCCTTCCTCATCGCACGGGGGACGACGGCGGCGGACCGCGAGCCGCACGAGGGCGACCCCGGCGACTTCGGCCTGGCGTTCGAGGAGGTGCGCTTCAAACCCCGGGGCGACGACCTAGCGCTGGAGGGTTGGTACGTCCCCGGCGCGCCCGGTGGGCCAGTGGTCCTCTTCGTGCACGGCCAGGGGTCGCAGCGGACAGGGGATGACATCCTGCCCCTCGCCGCCGACTTCGCCGCGCACGGCTACGGCGCGCTGATGTTCGACCTGCGGGCGCACGGGACCTCGGAGGGCGACCGCGCCTCGGGTGGCTTCTTTGAGCAGCGCGACGTGCTCGGGGCGCTTGACTATCTCCAAGGGCGGGGCGTTCCGCCGGAGCGCGTCGGCGTGCTCGCCTTTTCGATGGGCGCCGCCGCCACGGTCTTGGCCGCCGAGCAGGAGTCCGCTTTCCAGGCGTTGGCCCTCGATAGCCCCTACGCCAAGGTCGGCGACCTCGTCACCAACGAGGCGGCGCTGTTGACTCCCTTCCCCCGCTGGCTCATCCCCGCTTTCATCCCGCCTGCGCGCCTCATGGCAAAGTGGTTCTACGGCATCGACCTCGGCCGCATGGTCCCCGAGGAGTCCGTTGCCGCTCTCGACTACCCCATCCTCGTCATCCATGGGAAGAACGACGACCGCATCCCCGTCGAACACGGGATTCGTGTCCACCGCGCCGCACAGGCGGGCAGCGAGCTCTGGCTGGTCGAGAACGGAGGGCACGCCGACGCCTACCTGGAGGCGCCGGAGGAATACGTGCGCAAAGTCGCGGCTTACTTCAACAGCAGGTTGAGATGATGGGCGGAAGCCACGCCAAGGCTACGCAAGCTGACGGTTGCCGGCGTAGAAGGCGGCGAGTCGGCTCAGGCTTTGGGCGGCGCGGCGGATGCTGGGGTAGACCGGCATCTTTGCCTCGGCGACGCAATTCCTGATGCGCAGCGTCATCTCGATCTGGCGACGGCCGGAGCTTACCGCGTCGGCGACGACGAAAGCGGTAGGCTTGCCCGACCGCTTCGCCGTCTTGATGAGGTGGTCGATGCCGGACATGACGTCGGCATCGCTCCTGCGGTCGTCGAGGAGCCAGGGGCCGGGGAGATTGGCGAGGAGGAGGTCGTACTCGGAGCTCGCGGCGAACATCTCGAAGATCGCAGCCTGGTTGAGGTCGGAGCCGCCCAAGATCGACATGTCGGCGGGATTGCTGATCCAGTCGGCCACCTCGGGGAACTTGGCACGGTAGTCCTGGCGCACCGCTTCGGGGACGGGCTCGACGATGAGGCCCGCGTCCTCGCAGGCGTCGGCGCTCTCGACCATGCGCCCGCCGCCGCCGCTCACGACGCCAACGCGCCGCCCCGCCGCCGGCGGCGAGTTGGCAAAGGCGAGCAGCATATCGCCGAGGTCGTCAAGGCTGTCGACGAGGACGGCACCCGTCTGGCGGGCGAGCGCGCGCCAGATCTCACTCGATCCCGCCAGGGAGGCGGTGTGCGATGCCGCCGCACGTTGGCCGGCCCCCGTGCGTCCGCCCTTCCAGATCACGACCGGCTTACGGCGGACGGCCTCGGCAAGTGCCCGGGCGAACCGCCGCCCGTCGCGCGCGCCCTCGATGTAGGCGCCGATCACCGCCGTCTCCGCGTCTTGCCCAAAGTACTCGACGAGGTCGGCCTCGTTGATGTCCGTAGCGTTGCCGTAGCTCACCACCTTGCTGAAGCGCAGGCCGCGCTGGGAGGTGACGTGAAGGAGCTCCAACATGTTGCCGCCGCTCTGGGCAAGGACGGCGGCGTTGCCGGGATCCTTGGGCGCGCGCCAGAACGCCATGCCCTGCTTGGGGTGGTAGATGCCCATGCAGTTGGGGCCGAGGATGCGGACGCCGGCGGCCTTGGCCCGCGCCGCGAGGGTCCGTTCGAGCGCCGCCTTCTCGTCGTCGCCGGTCTCGCTGAAGCGGGCGGTGAAGAACTGGACGGCACGCGTCCCCTTCCGCCCCGCTTGGTCGATGAGGTCGAGCGAGGCTTCGGCGGGAATGCTGGAGATGACGTAGTCGACGTGGCCGGGGATGTCGTCGAGGCTCTTGTAGCCGCGGTAGCCAAGCACGTCTTCGCCGCGCGGGTTGACCGGGTACAAGTCGCCCGCGAACCCTTGATCGACCTGATTTCTGAAGAACTGGTGCCCCGACTTGGAGGGGTCGGTGGAGGCCCCCGCCACGGCGATCGAGCGGGGGTGGAAGATGGGGTCGAGGGGATGCGTCATGCGTCGTCGAATCTCCGTGCAGGCCAAAATGCGCACCGGAAAGTATACATGGGGCGCCGGCGCGGACGGGGGCACGGCTGGGAGCGCCGGCGTTATGCTGGGCGGGCCTTGGCGATGACGCCGCGTAGGGCGTCGCCGAGCAGCTTGGCGAGCTCCGCCGGGGGATGTTGGTCCACCAGCGCGGTCGAGAAAACCTCGACGCTGAGCGGCGCCCGTGAGCCGATGGTGTCGAGGATGCGGATGAACTCGACGAGGTTGAGGACGCCGTGGCCGGGCGGCAGGCGCCGCTGCATCCCGACCTTGATGAGCTCCTCGACCGGCTCGTCGGAGGCGTCGCTGATCTGCACGCCGATCACCCGGTTGCCGGGGAGGGCGCGGAGTTCGTCGTACGTGGTGGGGCCCATCTGGCAGTGCCAGGTGTCGACGAGCAGTCCGGCCTCGGGGCAGCCGCAGTCCTGCACTACGCGCCACGCCGTCGCCGCGTCGGGGACCGCCTTCATCGATGGGACGAACTCGAGGTGGGGCCGGAGTCCGCGTTCCACCGCGCGTTTGCAGATACCGGCGAAGATCTCCGTGGCCTGCTCTAGGGGGAGCGGCCCGTCGGCGCCGAAGGCGACGTTGACGAAGGTCGCGCCCAGCGCCTCGCCCGCCTCGTAGACCATCTCCTCACTCACCGGCGGTCCAAAGCGGCTTGGCCTATCGGAGCCGGTCCAGACGACGACGGCGTCCACGTCGTTCACCACGACGCCGTTGGCCTCTCCAATGGCACGCATGTCGGCGGAGGTGAGGCCCGCTTCCTTGGCGGCAAGGTACGCCCGCGTGGGTGAGATGGAGACCCCGTGGAAGCCGCCCGCGGCCGCGGCTTCGATAATGGCGCGGAAGGGCGGGTTGCCCAGCGTCGCGCCGGTGATGACCAGATCGTTCGGGCCTAGCATGATGGGGCGGAGCGAGTATACAGGGCGGACGACCGCGCGGGGGCCCGCCGGCGGGCAGCCTCCCTCCGGCCTCCTCAACCTCTGGAGACCCTTGCAGAACGCGCCCATACCCGTCATTCCCGCGAACGCGGGAATCCATCCCTCCCCGTAGGGGCGTCCCTCGTGGGCGCCCGCTCCACCGCGACGATGGTTACACAAAGGTCTCCCGCTGAGAGAGGGTTGGGGTGAGGGTGCCGGCGGCGCTACAATACCCGGAGCGCGGAACGGGGGCTCCATGGACGTAAAGGAAGCGGTGCGAACCGCGAAAGAGTACCTTGCCGACCTCTTCGTCGACGAAGAGGTCGTGAACATCGGCCTCGAAGAGGTCGTGTTCGACGACGCGACCAACAGGTGGAGCATTACCATCGGTTTCTCCCGACCCTGGGATCACGCGGGTCAGAGAAGACAACATGCCCTAATTACCACGCTGAGCGAGACGACGGCTCCAAGAGCGCGGTCCTACAAGGTCCTTCGCATCAACGGCGAGACCCGTCAAGTCGAATCCCTCAGGGATCGCTTTCTGAAGGCTTCCTAGCAAGCCGATGGCCCCGGCCGGACTCTTCATCGACGCGAATCTTCTCGTGTTACTTATCGTGGGCAGTGCGGGGCGGGACTTGATCGCCAAGCATCGTCGGCTGCAAGCGTACACAACGGAAGATTACGACCTCTTGGTCGATCGGATCGATCGAGTTGATCGCGTGTACGTAACGCCCAATACCCTTACCGAAGCGTCCAATCTCCTCGCGCAACATGCGGACCCGGAGCGGTCCCGCTTTTTCGACAAGCTCCGCATCCTCATTCAGGAGAGCGGGGAGATCGTCGTCGCCAGCGCACAGGCCGCCGGCAACAGCGCGTTCGGGCGGCTTGGGCTGACCGACGCGGCGCTTCTCGAAGTCGTCACGGCGGAAGCGCCGCTACTCACCGTGGACCTCGAACTCTACCTCGCAGCCCTTGCGAAAGGGGATGAGGCGGCGGTGAACTTCACGCATCTTCGGAACCTGTAGACGGCTTTGGACCCTCACTACCCCGTCACCCCCAGCAACGCCGCCACCCGCCGCGCCGTCTCGGCGAAGTAGGCGACCTCCTCCGCTTTCAGCGCCCTCCTGAGGACGCCCCGCTCGCGGTAGGACAGCCACTTCTTCAGCACCTGGTAGCCGCCGAGCTTGTAGTTCCAGACGGCGGCGGGGACGTTGCGCCAGTAGGCGCGGTCGTTGAGGTAGACGTCGAAGGTGTATAGCGACCTCGCGAAACAGGTGAGGATCGCGCTCCGGCCTATGGATTTGGAACTACCATCCCATTTTGATCAAGGAATCGTGTCATGCGATCTCTCAAATCGCCGGGAGACTCTCGCAGTTCGCATTCCCAAATCGTCAATACCTGCCAACCGAGTGCGCTTAGGGCTGCAAGGTTTTCGGTGTCGCGTTCCCCGTTGCGGGCAATCTTGGGACGCCAATATCCAGCATTTGATTTTGGTGGTCTTGCGCCGTTCTTGCAGGAATGGCCGTGCCAAAAGCATCCGTTTACGAATATGACCTTCTTGCGAGACGAAAACACCAGGTCGGGTGATCCCGGAAGATCAGTTCGATGCAGGCGATATCTATACCCTTGCTCATGAAGCATCCGCCGAACGGCCATTTCAGGCTTCGTGTTCTTGCTCCGCACCGCCGATATACCGCGTCTCCTGAATTGGGCGGACCTAGCCATTCGCCCACTTCCCTCCGAATAATTCATCGGATGGCGTCCAGTCCGTCGCTTGTTGATCTGCCAAATGCAACCATTGTGGAATCCGATTCTCAGGCGGGCAGGCGAAGCCCCAATATTCTTCGAATAGCTTCTCGTCCATTCTGAAGGCGGCGTCGGTCATTTCCGGCTCAATGTCACGCAAGGCATCGACGATATACTTATGCCCGCGCTTCCCGGTGCGCGCACCGACGCTGCCAGCGCTGAAGAGATCGCGTATCTGTGGAGCGAATACCGCGTGTTGTGTTATGAGATACAGGCCAGCCCTGTCATACTTCCCGCGGCGGCTAGCAGGCTGAACGATCTCCGGGCATAACAGCGCGGCTTCCGCTCGTAGTTCGCGCTTCTCCTGGTCTGCGATGGTTCGATAAACTCTTACCGCGACAGGAAGGGTATGCGAAGCCTCAAGCCACCAAAGACGCTCTCCTTCCTTGAGTCGGTTTCGGGAGTATTCCCGAACGTGTCGCATCTTCGTGTCGTCATCGAGCGTCGCGAATTCGTTGTATCGAATCGCGAGGTGATCGAACAGCGACGACCTCTCCCCGTCCAACTCGATAACGAAACGCGGGGAATTGGAAACGCGGACATGGGTGACGCACTCTTCGTAGCGACCCCAACGGACCTCCGGCTGGCCTCCAATTTTGCCGAGCACGACATAGACGCTCTTGACGTTGGGATCGCGCATCCCCTCGAAGATGCTATTGCCAACGGCAAGCCATGTGTCGTTTTTGGTGTACTTGACCTCAACACCGTAGCCGTTCACCCGGATGTCGGGAAAGGCGTGGTTGTGGAACGTCGGGGAGACCGCGAACCCCGTGTCCTTAGCGGCCACGCGGAGCATGTCCTGGACCCCCTGCTCAAAGGTGTCAGGGCTGTGATAGAGCGTGCTTGACCTGACGTTCTCGGTTAATATCTCGACAGCGCGGTCAAGGATGCGCTCAAAGTTCTCCGGTTTCAAGACACCCCCTCACGGCCTTGGCGACATGCCACGCGAGGACTGGAGGAACAGCGTTACCAATCTGGCGCTCTGTCGCGCGCATCCCCCCGTGGAACAGGAACGCATCTGGGAATGATTGCAACCGCGCTGCCTCACGCAGTGAAATGCGTCGGTCTAAGCCGTAGTGCCACTGGACGTTGCCGTGATGCTCGGCCCGGATCGTGGTCGCCGGCTTGTCAGCCGCAAGCCGCCGACTCCCTTGTTCCGGACTCCGGCTCGCCTTGCTCCAAACATGTCCGAAGGCCCGCGACTCCGACCTGTCCTCAAGATCAGCCAGCGCCTCGCTCGCCGTCATATGGACCAGCGTGGGTTGTGGGTGGACGAATTCGTCATCGCCTTGGACGCCGATGATGAATAGTCGCTCTCGCATTTGTGGAACGCCATAGTCAGCCGCGAGGTAAAGACGATGGCTCACGCGATAGCCTGTCGCCTCGAATTCCGCGAGCATTTGGTCGAAAAAGTCGCGCCCGTGCGCCTGTAGGAGCCCCTTGACGTTCTCCGCTACAAAGACTCGCGGCTTTGTGCGGCGGATCGCCTCGATCATATAGCGATAGAGTATGGTGCGCTCGCCGTTGGCTCCTTGCTTCGCGCCGTTGATCGACACGTCTTGACACGGAAAGCCGCCGATGACTACCTCGGCGGCTTCGGGAAGGGTTTCCATCGCTTCGGCGATGTCGCCCACTTGGATGTTGTGTTTGAGATTTTCAGCATAGGTACGACACGCGACCGCGTTATTGTCGTTCGCCCACACGACCTCGAACGGCAGCCGATCATAGTACTTGCCGCCGAAGAGAAACCCCCCAACAAAGCCGAGATCCATGCCGCCGCAGCCCGAGAATAGGCTCACAACCCTGTGCGTCTCCAAGGAGACGTCCGCCACCTTGGTGGCGATCTGGGCGGAGCTAGCGGGGATGTCGTATAGTGCGGGCTCGGCGCTCATGCCGCGTGTCCGTCTTGCACAACCCAACCATGCATGGTTTCCGAGCAAAGTATACACTTCCTCTGTCCTGTCAAGTCCTGAAGGAGAACGCCAAGTGGTCCAGCGCCAACGCCGATGATCGCCCGAAGGCTCCTCATAGACAAGTGGGGCTTGTCGGAGGAAGCCTCCTCCAAGGCGGAGCGGACGGCGGCGAGCGATGGCGCGTCGCCCGCGGCCTCGACCCGCACCAGGCCGTCGCGGGCGTAGGAGGCGAGCAGCCAAGCCAGGTCCCGCGGCTCGACGAGCGCGGCGCGGTGAGAGAGCGCGCGGCTAAGGTATTCGCCGAGGGCGGGGCCAACGTCGCGGGCGAAGGCGCGGGGGTGCTCCAGCTTTTCATTGAACGCCTCGGCGCTCTTCGCCAGCCGGAACGTCTCCAGCTTGGCGGGCCGTCCCTCCGCGTCCTCGCCGAGTAGGACGAAGTCGCGGGTGTTGGTCACCAGGACGAGCCGATAGCGTTGCCAGTAGCGGCTCACCTGACTGCTCTCCGCGGTCAGCCAGGCGTCGTCGCCGGCGGGCTTGACCTCGACGACGCCGCATTCGGGGATCTGCCCCTCGCGCCGCCGCCCCTTCTGCATCTGCTTGGCGGCGTAGAGGCCGAAGTCGGGGTGCCCCGCGCCCTGCTCCGCCATCTCGCTCACGCAGTAGACCTTGGGCTTGAGCGCGCCGCCGACGGCTTTGAGCAGGTTGGCCAGCGGCGGATACGTGGAGCGCTCCCCCGTCGCCCCTCCGGAGGCGCGCACCCGCCGCAAATCGCCGAGGTAGTCCTCGACGGCGGCGGTGAGGTTGGTCGTGGTCGGCGGCATGGCCCCTACGATACACCGGCGGGGTCGGGAGAGGCGTGCGTACGCTTCGCTCCGCGGCCCTCTCTCAATCTCCCCCAAAGGGGGAGAGGCCGGAAGGGAGTCGACCCCGCGGCCAATTTTTCGCGCCGATGATACTTGACAGGCCTTGTCAAGGGGGTTTATCTTTAGCCTAGAACATCTGTGCTATTCTCGCCGCGCCCAGCTACCTGTGTTCCGCGCTCCCCGCCGGCGGGAGCGGATGTCCGTTTCGTCCGTTGCGCCGCGCCCCGCTCAGGGGTCACGGCGTGCGCCGAAGCCGCCCTCCGGGGCGCGACCGGCGTCTGTGTGCCCTAGGCGGCGTGCGCCCAAAACGCGGCGTGCGCGTCCTCAGTTGGGGGCTAGGGGAGGAGGTTTTCGACGCCTTCTTCGAGCTCTACGCCGAGGGCCATCATGGAGAGGCCGAGCATGGTGTAGTAGCCGGCGAGCACGGTGACCTCGACGGCGCCCTGGCGTCCGAGGAGGTGCTCGACGGCGGTGTAGGTGGCGTCGTTGACCTTGTTGTGGACGACCTGCTTGGCGTAGTCGACGTAGACCGATTCCTGGGGGATCAAGCCGCGGACGTTGCCCGCCTTGATTCCGTCGATCACGAGCTCGCGCACGCCTTCCTTGCGCGCAAGGGGGATGTGGTGGGTGAACTCGTAGGCGCAGCCGATCTCGCGGGCCGTCGTCAGGATGACGGTCTCACGGGCGTCGCCGGGGATATGGGAGCGAAAGCGGGCGTAGGCGCCGACATCGCCCACCAGTGAGGCCATTTCAGGGGCGTTGAGGAGCAGGGAGAAGACGGCGGCGAGCCTGCCGCCGCGGGGCTCCACGACCCCGTCGTAGAGGGGCTGCTCCGCCGGGTTGAGATCGTCTCGTTTAACGTAGGGTACGCGCGCCATGAGTCGCCTCCGCCGGCCGTGCCCTTTCCGGGCGCGGGGCCGACAGCATAGCACCGTGGAGGTTCGCTTGGCCCGGCGCATGGAGGCGCGCGCCGACCCCGAATCGGGTAAACTTGCGGCGGAAGCGCGGGCCGTCCGGCCCGGTGAGCGGAGGAAGAACTTGGCGAAGACGAGAGAGTACAAGCTCATCTCCGGCGACTCGCACGTGAACGAGCCGCCGGAACTGTGGCGGGACAGAGTCCCCGCGAAGTACGCCGACCGCGCCCCTCGGATGGAGCGGTTCGAGGAGGGCGACGCGTGGGTCATCGAGGGCGCCGCCGACCCGATTCACTTCGGGCTCAACCAGTGCGCCACCGACCCCGTCGAGAAGCGGTCGCGGTGGATCAAGTGGGAGAACGTGCGGCGCGGGGGCTTCGATCCGGCGGAACGGCTGAAGGAGATCGACCTCGATGGCGTGGACGGAGAGCTGCTCTTCCCGACCCCGCGGGTGTCGAACGGCATCTGGTGGAACCGCGAAGACGCCGAGTTTCAGACCGCGCTGATACGGGCCTACAACGATTGGCTCTCCGAGTATTGCAGTCACGCGCCGGACCGGCTTTTCGGTCTGGCCATGATGCCCTGCTGCGGGGCTGAGGAGGCGGTCGTGGAGTTCCACCGCGCCCTCGCCCTGCCTGGGATTCGGGGCGTCGTGATCGGCGGCTACCCCTCCGGCGGGCACTACGTTTCCCCTGCAGACGACCCTCTCTGGGCCGAGGCGCAGGCAGCCGATATTCCCATCGCCATTCACGTCTCGCTCGCGAACGAGCCCGTCGGTCACCACAGCACGACGATACCGCAGGCCACCTTCCGGTTCACCAGCGTGCCGGGGAGGATCAACGAGTTGATCTACGCGGAGGTGTTCGACCGCTTCCCCGATCTCAAGGTCATCTTCGCCGAGGTCGATTGCGGCTGGGTGCCCTACATCATCGAACAGATGGACAAGCATCACGTGCGCGACTTGCAGATTCCCTACGTCAAGACGAAGCATCTCCCCAGCTACTACACCGAACGCAACATCTTCTATACCTACATAACCGACACGTACGCGCTGCAGAACCGGCGCGAGATCGGCCTCGACAAGATACTGTGGTCGAGCGACTACGCCCATACCTCGACCTATTGGCCGAACACCTGGACCGCGCTCGACCGCGCGTTCGAGGGCGTCCCCGCCGACGAGAAGCAGCAGATACTCGCCGGCAACGCGATGCGGCTCTATCACATCGACTAGTGGGCCGTGTTTACGGTACGCAGAGGGCTCTACACAGAGGGCACAGAGGGAGTGTGGCATGGCAGTACGCGTGATCATCGAGGACGAATTGCCGTGGAAGAGCGGCAGCCGGTTTGAGAAGGACGGCGTGGAGTTGCGGACGCGCTCGCGCTATCCCATCGCGGCCTTCGAGGAGACCGGCCCCTTCTTTGGACGCGCCCGTTACGACCCCGGCATGGAGGTCCCAGCGCACTGGCACCCCTGCAACGAGATTCTCTACGTCACCGCGGGCCAGCTTACCGTGGGCGGCGCGGTCTACAAGCCGGGCACGGCGCTCGCCATCGACGAGGGCACGGTCTACGGGCCGCTCGTGGCGGGGCCGGAGGGCGCCGAATTCCTCACCATCCGCGACCGGCCTCCCAAGGGCGTCATGAAGCCGGAGGACAGTCCTAAGCAGGGTTGAGGGTAATCGTCCCTCAATTGCCCCGGTCGGGCTCGCCTCAGCCGCGCTCTTTGTCCGCGCGGGGCTGACAGGATAGCGTCGTGGGCGTTCCCTTGGTCCGCGCTCAAGGCGCATGCTTGGTGTGGACTCGGTAGAAGCGCGGGGCAACGACGGGCCGTGTGGCCGGGGGAGAGGAAGGGGAAACGCCATGGCAAAGCAAATCGAGTACAAGCTTATCTCCGGCGACTCGCACGTGAACGAGCCGCCGGAATTGTGGCGGGACAGAGTCCCCGCGAAGTACGCCGACCGCGCCCCTCGCATGCAGCGGTTCGAAGAGGGCGACGCGTGGGTCATCGAGGGTGCCGCCGACCCGATTCACTTCGGGCTCAACCAGTGCGCCACCGACCCCGTCGAGAAGCGGTCGCGGTGGGTCAAGTGGGAAAATGTGCGGCGCGGCGGCTTCGATCCGGTGGAGCGGTTAAAGGAAATCGACATTGACGGCGTCGATGGGGAGCTGCTGTATCCCACTCCACGCCTCTCGAACGGTATCTGGTGGAACCGTGGCGACGCCGAATTTCAGACTGCCCTGGTGCGGGCCTATAACGATTGGCTCTCCGAGTATTGCAGCCATGCTCCGGACCGTCTCTTCGGTCTGGCCATGATGCCCTGCTGCGGGGCTGAGGAGGCGGTCGTGGAGTTCCACCGCGCCCTCGCCCTGCCCGGGATACGGGGCGTCGTGATCGGCGGCTACCCCTCCGGCGGGCACTACGTCTCCCCTGCAGACGACCCTCTCTGGGCTGAGGCGCAGGCAGCCGATATTCCCATCGGCATTCACGTCTCGCTGGTGACCGAGCCCGTCGGTCACCACAGCACGACGAAAGCGTCGAACTCCTTCCGGTTCACCAGCGTGCCGGATAGGATCAACGAGTTGATCTACGCGGAGGTGTTCGACCGCTTCCCCGATCTCAAGTTCATGTTCGCCGAGGTCGATTGCGGCTGGGTGCCCTACGTTATCGAACAGATGGACAAGCGTCACGTTCGCGACTTGCAGATACCCTACGTCAAGACCAAACACTTACCCAGCCACTACGCCGAGCACAACATCTTCTACACCTACATCACCGACATTTGCGCGGTGCTTCTTCGGCGCGAGATCGGCCTCGACAAGATACTGTGGTCGAGCGACTATCCCCACACTGCCACCGACTGGCCAAACTCCTGGACCGCGATCGACCGCGCTTTCGAGGGCGTTCCCGCCGACGAGAAGCAGCAGATGCTCGCCGGCAACGCGATGGGGCTCTACCACATCGACTAGCGGGCCGCGGTTACGGTACGCAGCGACCGGCCTCCCAAGGGCGTGATGAAGCCGGACGACCTGCCCGCGCAGCAGTGAGCGCGACCGCCTTAGTCCGCGGCGCTCGGTCTCTCAGCCGCGCTTGACCTTGTAGCCGACCTGCTCTCGGTCCCACGTGGCCGGCGTGACGCCTTCGTTGCGGAGCTTGTACTTCTCGACCTTCTCCGTCGGCGTCTTGGGCAGCGCGTCGATGAACTCGACGTAACGCGGCACCATGAAGTAAGCCATTCGCTCCTCGCAGAACGCGAGGAGCGCCTCGGGCGCGAGGCGCTCCCCCGGCTGGAGGACGACGCAGATCTTGACGTCGTCCTCGCCGAGATCAGAGGGCACGGCGACGGCGGCAGACTCGAGGACCGAGGGGTGGGCGTTGACGCCGCGCTCGACCTCGAAGGACGAGATGTTCTCTCCGCGGCGGCGCATGGCGTCCTTCACGCGGTCGACAAAGAAGATGTAGCCGTCCTCGTCGCGGTAGGCGCGGTCGCCGGTGTGGAACCAGAGGTTGCGGAAGGCGGCGACGGTCTCGGCGGAGAAGTTGTAGTAGCCGGTGGTCATCACGAACGCCTTGACGGGGCGCGCGACGATCTCGCCGGGCACGCCGGGGGGCGTCTCGCTGTCCCACTCGTCGACGATCCGGATCTCGTAGCTGTCGGTGTTGACCTGCCCGCAGGAGCCCGGCCTCCAGGCCCCGTAGGGGCTGCCCGTGCCGATGCCGAGCTCGGTGCTGCCGTAGATCTCGACGGACCGGACGCCGAAGCGCTCGTTCAGCGGCTCGTCCATCGCCGACTGGCCCAGGTAGAAGGCGCGCAGGGTGTGGTCTTTGTCGTCGGGCCTGGGGGGCTGGTTCAGCAGGAT
Source organism: Dehalococcoidia bacterium (assembly GCA_965261455.1). Taxonomy (GTDB): domain Bacteria; phylum Chloroflexota; class Dehalococcoidia; order SHYB01; family SHYB01; genus DAOUKH01. Next base: position 3,265,409 of record OZ253453.1, read on the forward strand.
CGGGATCATCGAGAAGATGCCCAGGGAGACGTTGGCCTTGAACCGGCGGACGTCGCTCCAGAACGACGACGCGCTGAAGCGGTCGACGATGCAGATGGTCGACCCGCTGAGGAGCACGGCCATGACGCCGCACCACAGCCCGACGCCGTGAAAGAGCGGCAGCGGGCAGTACACGACCTCGTCCTCTTGGAAGGCGGTGTACTTGAGCCAGTCGAGGCCGCAGGTCATGGCGTGGGCGTGGGAGACCATCACGCCCTTCGAGGCGCCCGTCGTCCCCGAGGTGTACATGATGGCCTGTAGGTCGCCGTGGCTTACCTCGACGCCGGGCTCGGCGGTCTCGTTCGTCACCAGCGACTCGAAGCCGACGGTGTGGACGCCGAGGCCGTCCGGCGCCGCTCCCCCAGGCGTCCGGACGACGACCGCGCGCAGCCGCTCCAGCGCGTCCGGGACCGCGGCGGCGCGTTCGGTCCATTCCTGTTCGATGACGAGGAAGGCGGAGTCGGACGAGACGATGATGTGCTCCAGCAGGTCGCCTTTGTAGGCGGTGTTGATGGGAACGGCGACGGCCCCCAGCTTGGCCAGCGCGAAGGTCAGATAGAGGAACTCGGGGCAGTTCGGCAGCATGATGGCCACCTTGTCGCCCTGCCCCACGCCAAGCGCCGTGAGCCCGTGCGCCACGCGATTGACCATCTGGTTACACTCGTGGAAGGTCAGATCGGCGCTGTCGAACCGGAGGAAGACGCGGTCCGGCCTCGTCTCGGCCTGCTCGCGCAGCACGCCGCCGAGGACCATCTCTTCATTTCGGTAGGAGCGCATAAGGCTTCACCTCCGGCGCCGCGAGGCGGCGGGGGCCGATTATAGCAAGACGCCCGGGACGGGGCGCGAGGGGGACGGATGCACGCGCGAGACAAAGACTTCGATGGGTACGCCGTCGGCGAGATCATTCCCGCGCCCTCGCGCACGATCACCGAGGCCGACTTGGTCAACTTCGCCGGCGTGTCGGGCGATTATCACCCGCTGCATGTGGACGAGGAGTACGCCAAGGCGAGCCCGTTCGGCGGCCGGATCGCCCACGGAATGCTGACGGTCGCGGTGGTGAGCGGGTCGATGTTCGCCGCGGGCATTGCGTCGGAGCACAGCATGGGCTTTCTGGGCGTCGAGGCGCTGCGTTTCAAGTCGGCGGTCTACCCGGGCGACACGGTCGGTGTCCGGATCGAGGTCGCGGGGAAGCGGGAAACGAGCCGCGGCGACCGCGGTATCGTGACCTTCCACTTCCAGGCGCTTAACGTGAGCCGGGGCGGCGAGGTCGCGTGCGAGGGCGATTGGGTGCAGATGTACCGGCGCAACGCCGGTGGGGTGGCCTAGGAGGCGCCGCGCAGCCTGGGATCCCAGATGTCGCGGAGGGCATCGCCGAGCACGTTGAAGGCGAAGACGGCGAGGCTGATGGCGACGCCGGGGGCGATGGCGAGATGAGGCGCGCTAATCGCGTACTGCTGTGCGTTCCCGGTGAGCATGCCGCCCCATGACGGCGCCGGCGGCGGCACTCCGAAGCCGAGGAAACTCAGCGAGGCTTCGATGAGGATCGCCGCGCCTAGTCCTGCCGTCGCGATGATGAGGAAGGGGGCCAATGAGTTCGGCAGGATGTGCCTCATGATGATGCGAAGGTTCGATGCGCCCACCGCCCGCGCCGCGTCGACGTAGGGCCGCTCTTTGATAGTCAGGCATTGCGCCCGCAGCAGCCGGTTCGCGCCTGGCCCGATGCTAAGGGCGATGGCCACAATCACGGGGAACTCGCCCCGTCCCAGGGCGGCGATTACCATGAGCGCAAGGATAAGCCCGGGCAGCGCCATCAGCGCGTCCATCACGCGTTGCGAGACCATGTCGAAGCGCCCTCCGATATAGCCGCTGACCATCCCGAGCAGGGAGCCCAGGGCCGTTCCGAGGAGGACCGATGTGAACCCCACGCGAAGGGAGATGCGCGAGCCGTAGGCGATACGGCTGAAGATGTCTCGTCCGAACTCGTCCGTGCCCAGCCAGAACGTGCCGTTCAGGGACTGGAAGGTGGCGTTCTTCTTGAACCCACTCTCGTCCACGTAGGTATTGAACTCCGTAGGGTCGTACTGGGAGATCAGGCCGGCGAAGATCGCGAGGACGACCATGATCACCAAGACGAGTGCGCCGAAGGCGCCGAGTGGCTTCTGCTTGAAGAACTGCCCAAGAGCAACGGCAGCGTTGGCCAAGGACTGGACGGTGAACTTGCGGGGGGCTAGGTCGAGAGCTGCTTCGTTCGAGGCCATGGTGTTGGTATTAGGACTGGCGAATGCGGGGATCGATGAAGCCGTACAGGAGATCGACGAACAGATTCACCATCGCGAAGGCCAAGGCGATGAGGAGCACCACGCCTTGGATGATGGGGAAGTCGCGCACTTCGAGGGCGCGGACGAGGTAGAGGCCCATTCCAGGCAGACTAAAGATGCTCTCGATGACCACCGTTCCCCCAATGACCAGCGAAATCATGAAACCGGCCAGGGTGACGACCGGGATGAGAGCGTTGCGCAGGGCGTGGCGCACGATGACGATATTTTCCTGGAGTCCCTTCGAGCGCGCCGTCCTAATGTAGTCTTCGCGCAGCACTTCGAGCATCGCCGAGCGCGTCATCCGGGCCGCGGTCGCCGAGAGTGTCCAGCCGAGCGCCAATGCGGGGAAGATTAACTGCAGGAGATTGCCCCGAGGGTCTTCGAAGAACTCCCGGTAACCCAGTGGGGGCAGCCAGTTGAAGTAGCGGGACAAGATGAGAATGGTTAGGATGCCGGCCCAGAACGTGGGAACCGCGAGACCGGAAATGCTAAAGATTCGCCCCGCATAGTCCCAGAATGAATCCTGTTTGACTGCCGATATGATGCCGACGGGGACGGCTATGACCCAGGCGATCAGGATCGACAGCAGGCCGAGCTCGATGGTCACGGGGAGCTTGCGGATGATGTCTTCCCGCACGGAGTTGCCGGTGAAGTAGGAGTCGCCGAGGTCGAAGCGGAGCGCGTCCCAGACCCATTCGACGTACTGAAGGAAGATGTTGCGGTCGAGGTCAAGGGCGAGGCGGACCGCCTCGATCTCCGCCTCGGTCGGCGCGGTGTCGGGGCTGCCCCTTGAAGCGATGGCGGCCGCAACGTCCCCGGGCAAGACGCGCATCACGAAGAAGATGACGACGGACACCCCGATCATGAGTGGGATGATCGCGAGGAGCCGTCTGACTACGTACTGCTGCATGGTTAGGGCGGGTGTGGCCTACCCGTGGGAGGGGGCTACCCGGGGACATCTGATTGCCGAGTGTGGGGTTAGTTCGAGAGAAGCGCAAGAGGGGCGGGCCATGGCCCGCCCCTCTTTAATGGCTTGGTTTCTCAGCCGCTTACCGTTCGACCCAGACGTCTCTGAAGTCTTGGTTGGAGCCGTATGCTACGTGGAACTCTTGGTTCTTCACGTAGTTGTACATGGCGTAGTTCGCCTTGCTGAAGTAGAGCACCGGGTTGCCGAAGAAGCCGACGACGATGTGCTCGATCTGATTGACGAGCTCGCGACGCTTCCCGGGATCGGCCTCCAGGTTTTGCTCCCCAAAGAGGCGGTCCACCTCGGGGTCGGTGAAGGCGTTGAGGTTCCGCTGCCCGCCGGTGAGGTAGAACTCACGGATCATGAAGTTCGGATCGGTGCCGGAATAACGGTGGCCGCCGCTCTGCATGTCCCAGACTTCGAGTTTCCGCTGGTCGGCGAAGAAGACCGCCTGTTCCGCTTGTACGATGTTGGCGCGGATGCCGACGCGGTCAAGCTGCTCCTGCATGGCGACGGTTGGCGTCAGGTATGCGGGATGTTGCCGGGTCCAGATGGTGGACTCGAAGCCGTCGGGATAGCCGGCCTCGGCAAGCAGCTCCTTCGCTCTGGCCACGCCCTCGTCGACGGTGGTGGTGTAGCCGGGGTACGCCAAGAGTTCGGACTCTGGGATCTCCCAGCCGGTGCCGGGGATGATGACGCCGCCCTTGACGCCTCGGCCCTGGCGGATCAACTCGATCGCCTCGGCCCTATTGAGGGCCAGTGAGACGGCCTCGCGCACCTTGATGTTGGTGAAGGGCGAGTCTTCGCTGTGGAAGTCGAGGTTCAGGTCCCAGAACACCGTGTCGGCCGTTTCTTGGACAAACGCGTCGTTGGCAAGCCGGGACTTGATTTCGTCGATCCCCGCGCCGGAATTCACGGCTAGTATGCTGAGCTGACCTGCGATGAAGGCGGCGATCTGGGCTCCACTGTCTGGGATGAAGAACCACTGCATGCCGTCGAGGAAGGGGCGTCCCTCGACGTAGTAGTTGGGGTTGCTCACGACCTCAACGGAGACGCCTTGATCGTGGCCGCCCCGTTCGCCCATGAACGGCCCGCTGCCAATCGGCGGCCACTCCGTCAACGATGCGACGCCGCCCGCTCCCTCGACGGTCTCCTGGTCGACGATGTGCAGGCGCCCGTGGCCCATGGCATACAGGAAGGCGTTGTCGGGTTCGCTCAGGTTAATAACCAGGGTCGTGTCGTCCGGGGTGGCGATCGACGTGATCGAGCCGACGAGCCCGCTGTTGATGGCGCTATAGCCCTCCGGAGGATTGCGCAATAGCTCGAGGGTCCACGCGGCGTCCGAGGCGGTGAGCTGGCTGCCGTTGTGGAAGGTGATGTCGTCGCGGAGGCTGAAGGTGTAGGTCAGGTTGTCTGAGGAGATTTCCCAGGTGTCCGCGATCTGCGGCACGAGCTGGCTCTGCTCGTTGGGGTGCGTCGCCAAGAGCTGATCGAACATCGGGGAAGTGGGGTCTTGGGTGTTCTGCGTGCGTTCCTTAATGGGATCCCACGTCGGCCCTTCCGCGGAGTTGGTGCGAATCAACGTCCCGCCATACTGCGCGTCGGGCACGTCGGGTACGCCGCCGAAGACGGGCGCGGGGATCGGCGTCGGCGTTGGCGTGGGCCTTGGCGTGGACGTCGGCGCGGGCATAGCCGTTGCCTCGGGCATAGCCGTCGGCGCGGGCATAGCCGTTGCCTCGGGCATAGCCGTCGCCGCGGGCGCTGATGTCGCCGCGGGCATAGCCGTCGCCGCGGGCGCTGATGTCGCCGCGGGCATAGCCGTCGCCGCGGGCGCTGATGTCGCGGGGACAGCTGTGGCTTGCGGCGCGGGGGCCGTCGTGGGCGCGGCGGGGGCCGCCGTTGGGTCGCCTCCGCCACAGGCGGCGGCGACGACCGCCGTCACGATGACGGCGCTGATAAGCAGGAATAGGCGAGATCCGATTCGTCTCATTGGATGTCCTTCCTTAGCTCTAGCCCAAAATGGGACGGTAACGGAGCAACGTTACTCGGAGTGCCGCCGTGTGTCAATGGTGCGGTCGCTTCAATATCCACTCTCTCCGGTTGGATACCTTTGCGTAACTCAGGGCCTAGTTACAGCGGCCGCTCTGAGGGTGGAGGAGAGGGCGATTCGTGACTCGCCCCTACGGGAGGGATGGATTCCCGCTTTCGCGGGAATGACGGATACCGGTGGGGTTGCGCAAGGGTCTCAAATGACACTGCTTGCAGCTTGGCGGCTGCGGGCTTGAAAGGAAGAGGGGCGGGCCATTGGCCCGCCCCTCTTTATCAATCACTTGGCTTCGCTGCCTCTACCGTTCGATCCAGACGTCCCTGAAGTCCTGGTTCGAAGCGTAGGCGACGTGGAACTCGTGGTTCTTGACGAAGCTGTAGAACCCGTAGTTCGCCTTGTTGAAGTAGAGCACCGGGTTTCCGTAGAAGGCGAGGGCAATGTGCTCCATCTGATTGACGATCTCGCGGCGCTTCCCGGGGTCGGTCTCCAGGTTTTGCTCCGAGTAGAGGCGGTCTATCTCGGGGTGGGAGAAGCTGTTCAGGTTTCGCGACCCGCCGGTCAGGAAGAACTCACGGAACAGGAAGTTCGGGTCGGTGCCGGAATAGCGGTGGCCGGCGCTCGTCATTTCCCAGACATCGAGGTTCCGTTGCTCGGCGAAGAAGACCGCCTGCTCCGCGGCCTCGATGTTGGCGCGGATGCCAATGCGCTCGATCTGCCCTTGGATGGCGATAGTGGGGGACACGTACCCCGGATGGTTTCGGGTCCAGATCGTGGACTCGAAACCGTTGGGGTAGCCGGCGTCGGCGAGAAGCTGCTTGCCCTTGGCCACGCCCTCGTCGACGGTGCCGCTGTAGCCCGAGTACTGCAAGAGCTCTGACTCGGGGATCTCCCAGCCGGTGCCGGGAACGGCGATGCCGCCCTTGACGCCCCGGCCCTGACGTATCAGCTCGATCGCCTCGCTTCTATTCAGCGCCCATGAGACGGCCTCGCGGACGCGGATGTCGTCGAAGGGAGGGCTCTGGTAGTCGAGGATAAGGTCCCACCACACGGTGTCGGACGTCTCTTGGATCCGCGTCACGTCGCCTAGCCGATTTTGGACCTCTTCAATCGCCGCGGCGTTTGCAAGGGCGAGTATGTGGATCTGCCCGGCCAAGAAGGCGCCAAGCTGCGCTCCGCTGTCGGGGATGAAGAACCACTGTATGGCGTCGAGGAAGGGGCGTCCCTCCACGAAGTAGTTGGGGTTGCGCACGACCTCGACGGAGACGCCTTGATCGTGACCGCCCCGCTCGCCCATGAACGGCCCGCTGCCCACCGGCGGCCACGCTGTCAGCGACTCGACGCCGGCCGCCGCCACGGACGTGCTGTCGAGGATGTGCATGCGTCCGTAGCCCATGGCGCTTAGGAAGGAGTTGTCGGGCTCGCTCAGCGTAACGACCAGCGTGGTGTCGTCGGGGGCGGTAACCGTTGCGATCGAAGCGATGAGACCGGCGTTGAGGGCGGCCCAGCCCTCTGGAGGATTGAGCATCAGGTCTATAGTCCAGCGCGCATCCTCGGCGGTGAGTTGGTTGCCGTTGTGGAAGGTGATGTCATCGCGGAGGCCGAAGGTGTAGGTCTTCGAGTCGGAGGAGATTTCCCAAGTATCGGCGATCTGCGGGACGAGCTCGCTCTGATTGTTGGGGTGGGTCGACAAGAGCTGATCGAAGATCGGCGAGTATCTTGCATGGAGGTAAGGACTTCAACCCACGTCCCGGTTGACACCGGCGCGGGCTGTGCGATGATGCGCCGCGAGCGCATGAGCGCGAGGGGTGCTGGACAATGGCGCAAGGCGGGGTGTTCGGACAGACGGCGGTCGTGGGAGTCGGCACGACGGATTTCCATGAGCTCTACCGCAATCCCGATCCCGAGCGCACGGCCGAGCAGATCGGGGTCGAGGCGTTGCGAGCGGCCCTGGACGACGCCGGCCTGCGAGCGGAGCAGATCGACGGCCTAGTCGCCAGCTCGGTGGCCTACCCCAATCTGGCGTTCCGCGCCGGACTGCGCGACGTGCGGTTCTTGGCGCCTTACCCCATGAGCGGGCGGATGTGCGCCGTCGCGCTGGCCCATGCCTCGTTGGCGGTGCATGCGGGGATGGCCGATTACGTCGCGCTCGTCTACGCCACGAATATGCGCTCGGTGCGGGTGCACTTTGGCGGCAACGAGGGCGGCGGCGATCTCTACGATCCGGTTTTCGGGCTCACGTCGCCCGGCGCGTTCTATGCCCTCGCCTACGAGCATTACCTTGCCGACTATGGCCTGGAGGGCAAGGCCGATCAGCTTGGCGAGGTCTCGGTGGCGATTCGCGAGCACGCGTCGATGAATCCCGCCGCGGTGATGCAGAGTCCGCTCGACATGCAGTCCTATCTTGATTCTCGGTACGTGGCGCGCCCGCTCCGTCTCTTCGATTACTGCCTCGTCAGCGACGGCGCGGTCTGCTATATCGTGACCACGCTCGAGCGCGCCCGCGATCTGCGCAAGCCTCCCGCGCGCATCGCCGCCTTCAGCGAGCGGGCCGCCCTCCGGGAGCACTTCGTGCCCGCAGACCTGTGGGCCGAGGCCTGCGGCGGCATGGCCGACGAGATCTTCGAGCGTTCGGGACTGGAACGCGGCGACATCGATTCGTTCCAGGTGTACGACAACTTCTCCGTCTCTGCGTTGTGGGCGCTGGAGGGGTTCGGGTTCTGCGGGCGGGGCGAGGCCCTCGATTGGGTACAGGACGGGCGCATCCGACGCGGCGGCCAACTTCCGCTGAACACAGGCGGTGGGATGATGAGCGAGGCCTACATGCAGGGTTGGAACCACCACGCCGAGGCCATCCGCCAGATTCGCGGCGAGTGCGGGGAGCGGCAGGTCGCCGATTGCGGCGCCGTCCTCTACACCTGCCTCGCGCCGGTCTCGGGCGCGACGCTGCTCACGAGGGATGTGTAACCGTGGCCTACGAGAAACCGCTCCCCAAGGTCACGCGCGAGGACCGCGCCTTCTGGCAGGCCGCCAAGGAGCACCGCTTCCTTCTGCCTCGGTGCCTGGATTGCGGCCACGTTTGGTTCCCGCCCTATCTCTCCTGCTCACGCTGCGCCTCGGCGCGCATCGAGTGGACTGAAGCCAGCGGGCGGGGGGTGATCTGGGGGCGGATCGAGATGCACCAGGCGTATCTGAAGAGCTTCGCCGACGTGATGCCTTACAACGTCGTTCAGGTCCAGCTCGACGAAGGGCCGATGATCTTCACCAACATCGACGGCGCGGCGTGGGACGACCTTGCCGTCGGCGCGCCGGTCGAGGTCGTGTTCGACGATGTGACGGATGAGGTCGCTCTGCCGAAATTCCGGCTAGCGTGAGCGTCGTCCGCGGCCCGCGGCCCGCGGCCCCGCCATTCGCCCCGTTGCCCCATGCCCGCTCCCGGTTTCTGCCCCGCGTGCAAGAACTCCAAGGCGTTGGAGGCCGCGTTGAAGGCCGGCTGGGGTTGGGGAGGGGTGCGGTAGCCGTCCGGTAAGGGCGGGTAATGGCCTTCTTTTAAGAGGTTTTCGGGTGCGTCCCCGAGGCTCCGGCGCCCACCGCCTATTTCCAACAGGGTTGGGGCGTGGGGCTTGGGGGGAACAATGCACCCAATTCCCGCCAATTCCGGCGCGAGTTCCGCCAATTTTGCCATTCTTGCCCCGAGGGGTGGTGTGGGGAGGCGGGCTTCGATGGCCTTGGGTGGTCTTTGCGGGGCCCCTCACCTCCTCCCCGGTGGAGAGCTTTGCGTAGCTTGGCGGGCGGGCTTCAGCAAGGTCGCGCGGTCCCCGCCTCCCCCCGCCCTCACCCCAACCCTCTCCCAGCGGGAGAGGGGGCGTAAGACGCCGCCCCGGCTCACTTTCCCAAGACCAGCGGGCGGCGTTCTTCCCCTCGACGGAGTTTCGCAAAGGTCTCTAGCGGGACAGGGGGCAAGACCTCCCCGCGCCCGCGCGCCTGCGCGCGCCCTCTCTCAGTCTCCCCCAGAGGGGGAGAGGTTTAAGTGAATGCCACCTCCGCCCCCCCCCCGCCAGGAGCCCAGACGGTTTTGCAAGGTCTCCAGGGGGGAGAGGTTTGAGGTGCTAGGGGGCAGGCTAGGCGTTGTCGAGGCCGTAGACGCGGGCGGCGTTGCCGGCGAGAAGGGCGTGGCGCTCGTCGTCGGGGACGCCGGCCATGTGTTTGTCGATGGTCTTGAGGGAGTTGGGCCAGTCGGTGCCGCCGTGGGGGAAGTCGCTCGACCACATGATCTGACTCAGGCCGATGCTGTGGCGGTTGATGATGGCGTAGTGGTCGGTGATGTAGGTGGTGAAGATGTTGTGGTCGAAGTAGTAGCTGGGGTCGTGCTCGATCGCGGGCTTGTCGATGGGGTTCCGGCGGCTGTGCCGGTCGTCGAACTGCTCCTTGACGTAGGGCACCCAGGAACTATCGACCTCGGCGATCACCAGGTTGAGGTTGGGGAAGCGGTCGAAGACGCCGGCGTTTATGAGCTCCAAGGCCCGGAGGGGGGCGTCGACGTGGCGCAACTCGCCGTGGGCGCCGGACTGCCTGCGGTCGGGGTCGTTGTCGGGCTCCCTGGCGAGGGAGACGTGGATCTGGACGGGGATGTTCATTTCGTGCGCCGCCGCCCAGAAGGCATCGTCGGCGGGAGAGGGGAACATCTCGCCGGAGGGATAGCGGGCCAGGAGGACGCCGCGCATGGCGGGCAAGTCGAGGGCGCGCTTCATCTCCTCGACCGCCGCGTCCACGCCGACGGTGGGCATCATGGCGATGCCAATGAGGCGGTCGGGCGCGTAGCCGGCGTATTCGGAGAGCCAGTCGTTGTAGGCGCGAATGCAGCTCACGTGGAACTCGGGGTCCTTGTTGTTGACGAAGACACTCATCGAGACGCGCGGCGTGGGGTAGAGGACCTCGGCGTCGACGCCGTCGGCGTCCTGCTCCTCCAGACGGACCGCGGGGACCGCGCCGCCCTTACGGGCGTCTTCCCAGCGCACCCACGGCGACCGTTCGTCGGGGGGCATGCCGCCGTTGACGTTGTTGCCGAAGTTGATCGGGGCGGGCGAGCCCTCCATGATCCAGGCGTCGCCCTTCTCCAGGCGCTCCATGCGGGGGGCGCGGTCTTTGAACTTCGCGGGCACCCGGGACTGCCAGAGGTCAGGGGGTTCGTTGATATGAGAGTCGCCGGATACGAGATTCAACGTTCGGGCCAAGTTGTGCTCCTCCGCGCGGCGCGTCCATCGCCGCTACGCCCCTAGGGTAGCGCCGCCGGCGCCCCCGCTGCAACGGGCGAGCCCCGCACCTGCTAGAATCAGCGCGCCGCCACTCGCACGGCTGTCTGGAGCACGCGCCGCAATGGAAAACCTCATCGCCAACACCGCCATCGTTGGTGTCGGCTCCACATCGTTCACCCACGACGCGACGCGCGGGCGTCTGGCGCTGGCCGTCGAGGCCATCGCCAAGGCCATCGACGACGCGGGGCTGCAGCCCGACGACATCGACGGGCTGACAAGCCACGTCTTCGATCCCACCACGGAGCGCGAGGTGCTGAACTGCTTCGGCTGGCGCAACCTCCGCTATTTCGCGGAGACGTCGTACGGCAACAGCTCGGCCACGGTGGGGGTTGCCGCTTTGGGGGTTGCCACAGGGCAGGCGCGCTACGCGGTGGCCTTCCGCTCGATCAGCGGGCGGTACGGGGACGGGCCGCGGGCCGACCGTGTGAGCGGTGAGTACGCTTTCTACGCGCCGTTCGGGATGCGCGTCCCCGCGCATTGGATCGCGGTGATCGCCCAGCGCTACCTCCATGTCTACGGCGCCGACCCACGGGCCTTCGGCTGGGTGTCGGTGGTCTGCCGGAAGCACGGCGCGACGAACCCGGGGGCGGTGAACTATGGCCGGCCCATCACCATCGAGGACCATCAGGCGTCGCGGATGATCGCCGACCCGCTCCGCCTGTTCGACTGCACGCCGAACACGGAGGGCGCCTCCGCCGTGGTCGTGGCGTCGCGGGACGACGCGCGGGACCTGCGCCATCCGCCGGTGCGGATCCTCGGCTTCGTCCAGGGCTCGGGCGCGGAGACGGAGAACAACACCAACTACAACCGCCCGGACATCCTCTCCATCGACGAGACGCACTTCATGCGGCGGGAGATGTATGAGAAGACGGGCCTCGCGGCGAAGGACGTGGATGTGCTGCAAGTCTACGACCACTTCACGCCGCTGGTGATCATGGGCCTGGAAGGGTGGGGGTTCTGCGGGAAGGGCGAGGGCGCCGCGTTCGTCGAAGGTGGCGAGCGCATCTCCATCGGCGGCGACGTGGCCCTGAACACGGCCGGCGGCCACCTTGGCGAGGCCTACGTGCAGACGATGAACCACATCGTGGACTCGGTGCGGCAGCTTCGCGGGACTGCGCCGAACCAGGTGCCCAACGCCGAGGTGTCGCTGGTGGCCTCGGGGGTCAATCTCCCGGGCAGCGCCCTCATGCTGGGGAAGGCGTGATGACGTCGAACGCGGGTAGGACAAAAGAGGGGTGCCGCACGTGGACTTGCTAGGCCCCATCCCCATCGCCGACTTTGACGACCGTGAGTATTGGGCGGGCTGCGCCCGCGGCGAGTTCATGCTCCAGCGCTGCGCCGATTGCAAGGCGTTCCGCCATCCGCCACGGCCGATGTGCCCCAAGTGCCGCTCGATGAGCGCCGAGTGGGTGGCGTCGAAGGGCACGGGCGAGGTCCATAGCTACACCGTGGTCCATCACCCCTCCGCGCCTGCCCTCCGGGAGGCCGTCCCCTACGGCATCGTCCTGGTTGAAATGGACGAGGGGCCGCGCATCATCAGCAATATGGTGGACGTTCCGCCCGGGGACCTGCGCATCGGGATGCGTGTTAGGGTCGCGTTCCGGGAAGTCGCGCCGGGCGTGGCGCTGCCGAAGTTCGCGAAATTAGGCTGACGTGTGGCGATACGATGACCGCGGTTCTTGCGGAGGTTCGATATGGCTACGCCAGAAGTCCGAACAATTCGCGACCAGATAGCGTGGGCTTATGCGAATCTTGCCCGTGCACATGCCGCGTTGGAGGATGGGGAGGACAGATACCGTCGCGTACATCATATTATAAGGAATAAATTGTACTATGGATTAGTATCCGGCAGTATGTCGATGCGTTCCATTTACGATGATGAACGGATCAAGATGACCATGCCGAAAGGGTGCTCATACTGCGGCAGTGCTCGAAGCTTGGTCGTTGACCACTTAATACCAAAGATTCGAGGAGGTCCAGACGAATCCGATAATCTCATCCTGGCATGTCGCCCATGCAACAGTTCAAAAGGAGGCAAAGACATGGTTGCTTGGGCGGCCTCAAAAGGATTCTTTCCATCCATTCTACTGCTGCGTCGATATACAAAAATCGTCGCTCGGTTCTGTGAAGAGAATGGATATATGAATTTGGAATTGTCGAAAGTGCTGGAAGCAGATATTCCCTTTGATGTTCGCCTATTGCCAACGAAGTATCCACCCTTGAAAGAACTTACCTTATGGGTATCTCCGCATGCGTAGGATTCGGGGCTAGCCGCCCACTAGCTCATGCGGTCGTCGTAGATATCTTCGCGCCGGAGGCTGAGACCTTCGGGCCACACCCCCGCACGGCGGACGGGCCACACTTCGTCTAGCTTGGGCTTGCGATTGTCTTCCGGCCGCTTTCGCTCCACCGGCGCGTTCCGATGCTTCTCGTCTTGATCTGTCGCCATGCCGGTTCCGGCCTCCGTGTCAGGTGTTGAGCGCGACCACTAGCCTAGTTGGTTCGTGCAGCTGTCGCAAGGTGACGCCGTCCCCTCGCGCGTCGTCAACTGCCGTCAACGAGAGCACCGAGTAGGCGGAATCGACGCGTGACATGCGTAAGAGGCGGGGCTATGATTGATCAAAGTGAAGAGGATTATATATAGGGTTAACCCTGTAGGCCCGCTATCTCCCGCCAGGAGTCCGCGGGCCTCGACCATCTCTGAAGGAGGAAGAGTCCCAAGTGGAATACCTCTCTATGGAAAACGTCTCCGTGAAACCCGTCATCCTCTTCCATCATGTCCTGACCCTGGCGGTCCATGATCTTGACGAGGCGGTAGGGCCAGGGCGCCCATCAGACGCTTTGCTCGACCTGATCGACCGGCGCTGTGAGCTCATTCGGGACGAACAGCCGTTGGTTCCTCCCGAATCCGCTCTCTCCGAAGAGGAATTGCGCGACCTCGAAACCATGCGGAAGTCGTTCCGCGAGAGCGTCTGGCAACTGCGTGAGGGGCTCGGTGCGGACGACCCGGAGGTAAGCGGTGGAGGAGCCGCGACGACTTAGGCCGTTAGACCCTGATCTGGAGGAGGCGCTGCCGGTAGCCTTCCGGGTGCTGGCGAAAGCGCTCGCACAAACTCTTCCTCCGTCAGAGGCGGAGCAACTGCTAGATCGAATCCTTCGGGATGATCCGGCGTGCGACACGTTATCCGAACGTCAACGCCTGCTGGCTTGGCGTCTTTGCCAGTTGGCTCTTGCACGGGGGCGTCAGTGAGTCGATCAGGATGGATCATGGCCGCATCCTAGCACGCGGCCTGGGCCAAGAGGAATAACGATGCGCGATCTGCCGCCACGGCCCGACAGAGAACGCCACCCCCAACTCTTCTGGAGTTGGCTGGCAATGGTGCACCGCTCGATCCTGTGGCTCAGATACCGCCTCTAAGGGTGGGGAGCCGAGGGGCGCGAGGCATAAAGGGTATATAGTTGCCAAAGCGAAACCGAGAGACTCCATGCCGCAAGAAAAGCCCCCGCCCCCGCCGCCTCCTCCGCCAGACACTGATCCGTCGGTGCTGTTTAAGGGAGACAAGGCTGGGGCGAAGAAAGGCTGACTGACGCGCGGTTTGGGCTGGCTTCGATGACCTTTGGTGGTTGCGAGGCGGCCCCTCATCTCAATCTTCTCCCGTGGGTGACTTTTGCGTAACCTTGGGCCGCAGGCTCTGGCAAGGTCGCGCAGACCCCACCTCCCCCCGCCCTCACCCCAACCCTCTCCCAGCGGGAGAGGGGGAAGACCTCCCCGCCCTACTCGTTTCCCAACCCGCGGGCGGGTTACGCAAAGGTCTCCGTGGGGAGAAGAGGCAAGACCTCCCGGCGCCGCCCGTGCTTGAGGCCGCGGGCGGGTTGCGCAAGGGTCTCTGCTGGGAGAGGAGGCCGGAGCGGCGCCCTTGGGGCGCCCGCGCGCCTGCGGCGCGCCCCTCTCTCAGTCTCCCCCAGAGGGGGAGAGGCTTAAGTGAATGCCACCTCCGCCCCCCCCCCGCCAGGAGCCCAGCCGGTTTTGCAAGGGGCTTCAGCGGGAGAGGGGCAAGAAGGGAGGGCGCCCACAAGGGGCGCCCCTACGGGAGAAGGAGGGGGTTGGCCCTAGGCGAAAGCGGGGAGGACTTCTTTGCCGAAGAGTTCGATGGAGGGGAGCCGGGCGCGGTCGTGGAAGAACCAGGTGAAGTGGGTGACGCCGGCCTTGGCGACTTCTTCGATGCGGCGGGCGACCATGTCGGGGGTGCCGACGTAGCCGGCGGCTTCGACGCCGAAGCCGGGGCCGGCGTAGCGCCGGTTGGCCAGGGCGAGGGCGTCGGGGAGGTCGGCCTTGGTGGGGACGATGACCAGGACGGCTTCGAGGGTGAATTGCAGGGTGGCGGGGTCGCGGCCGATCTTGGCGCACTCCGCCTTGAGGAGCTCGATCTTCTCCTCGACGACGGCGGCGGCGCCGGTGGGGGCGTTCCAGACGTCGGCCTTGCGAGCGGCGAGGGGGAGGGTGAGCTTGGGCCCGGCCCCGCCGATCCAGATCGGGGGGTGCGGCGACTGCACCGATTTGGGGAGGAGCGGGGCGTCTTCGAGCTCGAAGAACTTGCCCTTGAAGGTGGTGCGCTCCTGGGTGAAGAGGAGCTTGATGATGTCGATGGACTCTTCGAGGCGTTCGGTGCGCTCGCGGGCGCCGGGGAAGTGGATGCCGTACTCGGGGTGTTCCCGCGGATAGGAACCGGTGCCGAGGCCGAGCTCGAGCCGGCCCCCGCTGATCACGTCGAGCGACGAGGCCATCTTGGCGACGAGGGCGGGATGGCGGAAGGCGTTGTCGAGTACCAGGTGACCGAGCCGTATCGTGCTGGTGATGGGAGCGAGGGCCGAGGCCAGCGTCCAGGCCTCGAACGACGGCACGTCGGGGAGGAAGGGCGGGTAGAGGTGGTCCATGAACCAGACGTTGCGGTAGCCAAGCTCCTCCGCCTTGTCCACGCGGGCGCGGATGTCGTCGAAGCTGAACTGCAACTGGGGGATGTAGACGCCGAAGTCGATTTTGCCGGCCATGGCCTGCCTCCTGGACGCTCCGATTCGAGCGGCCCTACGTTAGCAGGTTCCTCCGCGCGCCGTCATTGCCGGGCAGCGGCGCGGGGCCTAGACTGCGCGGCATGCCGACGCACGCGCTCCCGCCCGGCTTTCGCATCCGCCCCGCGGCGGCGGGCGACGTTCCCCTCCTGCTCGACCTGATCCGCGGCCTCGCTGAGTACGAGCGGCTCTCCCACGAGATGCGCGCCGACGAGGACGGGCTCCGCGAGACGCTGTTCGGTGAGCGGCGCTACGCCGAGGCGGTGATCGGCGAGGTCGACGGCGATGCGGTGGGCTTCGCGCTCTACTTCCACAGCTACTCGACCTTCCTGGGGAAGCCGGGGCTGTACCTGGAGGACCTGTTCGTGAAGCCGGAGCACCGTGGCAGAGGCTTAGGCGGGGGGCTCCTGCGTCACGTGGGCGGAGTCGCCGTCGAGCGTGACTGTGGCCGGCTCGAATGGGCCGTCCTTGATTGGAACGAGCCCGCCATCGGCTTCTACCGCAAGCTCGGCGCGTCGCCGATGGACGAGTGGACGACGTACCGCGTGACCGGCGAGGCGCTGCGGAAGCTTGCGGAAGGCGCGACGTGACCACCCGCTCGGCGGAGATCAGGGCGGCGCTGGGCCATCCGATCATCGACGCCGACGGCCACTTCCTCGAATTGACGCCGGTGTTGTGGCCGGCCTTTCTCGATACCGCCCGGCGAATCGGGGGCAACAACGTCGCGCTGCGCTTCGAGCGGGCCGGCGACCCCACGCACGACGTGGCGGTGCTCGATCCGTGGTACGCCATGAGCGACGAGGAGCGGCGCGATACGTGGACGGCCTGCCCCGCGTGGTGGGTCCATCCCACGGTGAATACGCTCGACCGGGCGACGGTGTCGCTGCCGCGGCTGCTCTACGAGCGGATGGACGAGCTGGGGATCGACTTCAGTATTCAATACCCTTCGAACGCTCTGACCTTTCGCAGCATGGCCGACCCCGAGCTTCGGACCGTGGGCTGCCGCGCGGTCAACACGCTGCACGCCGAGGTCTACGCGCCCTACGCCGACCGCATGACGCCGGCGGCGGTCGTGCCGTCGCACACGCCGGAGGAGGCGATCGCGGAGGCCGAGTACGCCGTCGAACGGCTGGGGCTGAAGGTGATCACGCTGGGGCACGTGCTGCGTCCGGTCCCCAAGCTGGCGCGGGAGCGCCCCGACGTCGCCGGGCACGACCGCCGGCTCGATGCGCTGGGGGTCGACAGCGATCACGACTACGACCCGTTCTGGGCCAAGTGCATCGAGCTTGGCGTCGCGCCCACGTTCCATTCGGGGAGCCGTGGCTGGGGAAGCCGCCGCTCGGTGACCAACTTTTCGTTTAATCACATCGGCCACTTCTCCGAGGGCGGAACGGCGATCTGCAAGTCGCTGTTCATGGCGGGGGTGACGCGGCGCTTCCCCGAGCTCAGGACAGCGTTTCTCGA
The DNA here is from genome assembly GCA_965261455.1 of Dehalococcoidia bacterium. GTDB lineage: Bacteria > Chloroflexota > Dehalococcoidia > SHYB01 > SHYB01 > DAOUKH01. The sequence goes on from OZ253453.1 coordinate 3,282,623, forward strand.
AGGGGGCGTCTCTGGGGCGTGCAGTCTGTACGCCGGTATCGTCGGCGAGTGGGAGAAGCGGAACCGGGAGGCGCTGCGGGCGGTCGATCCGTCGCGGCTCGACGGCGGCGCTCTGGTCGCCCTTGCCGGGGACTACGGCGACGACCGTGTGAGGGCACGGCTCGACGCTTTGCGCGCCTTCTATGCGCACGAGGCGTCGCGTCCCTTCTACCGGGACGACTGGGCGGCGCTGGAGGTCGAGCGCGGCGAGCAGCTTCGCGACCTCTTCGTCGACAATTTCTACTTTGGGTGCGAGGCCGACGACCCGACGACGGCATGGGCCTTCGACGCCCGGACGAACCCGCACGGGGCCCGTCTGCGCGCCATGCTTGGCTCCGACATGGGCCACTACGACGTGCCGGACCTGGCCCGCGTGGTCGAGGAGGCCTACGAGCTGGTGGAGCGGGGGTTGGTGTCGGAGGACGACTTCCGGGACTTCACGTTCGGGAATGCGGCGAGGCTCCATGCCGGGATGAACCCGCGGTTTTTCGACGGCACGCCGGCGGCGGCGGCGGTCGAGGCCTTGCTTGGAGTGTAGTGCCCGCGCGCCTATCGGCGCGTGCCCTCTCTCGGTCTCCCCCCAAGAGGAGACCTTTGCGTAACTTGGCGGGCGGGCTTGAGCAAGGTCGCGCGGCCCGCGCCGCCCCCCGCCCTCACCCCAACCCTCTCCCAGCGGGAGAGCAACTGTGTTGAAAGTCAAGGGTTCTCTACGGCTGGGACCTCCGTTCTCGCGAACGACGGGTCCCACGCGGCGCCGTGCTTGAGCATGCTGTTGAGGATGACCAGCAGTTTGCGCATGCAGGCGGTCAGCGCGACCTTCTTTGCCTTGCCCGACCCGCAGAGCCGCAGATAGAAGTCCCGGATCACCGGATTGTGGCGCGTGGCCGTAAGCGTGGCCATGTACAGGGTCTGACGAGCCGGCGCCCGACCTCCCCACACGGTGCGCCGCCCGCGCAGCATCCCGCTGTCGCGGTTGAACGGGGCGACCCCGAGCAGGCTCGCGATCTGCTTGCCGCCCAGCTCCCCCAGCTCGGGGACCTCCGCCAGCAGCGTCATGCCCAGCACCGGCCCCACCCCGGGGACGCTCCGAAGCAGGTCCTCTCGCTCCCGCCATACCGGGTTCCGTTGGATGCGCTTGCTCAGCTCCTCGTCCAGCTTGCGCAACTCCTTTCCCAGCCAGGCGATGTGGCGCTGGATGTCCTTGCGGACCGGCCCCACGGTGCTGCTCAGACGGTTCTTCTCCGCCGTGATCATCGTGACCACCTGCCGCCTTCGCTCCACGTGCGCCTCCAGCGCCTGTGCTTCCGCGTCGGGCAAACGGGTGGGCCGCGGCCGCATGGCCATGCCGAAGTGGCCAATGACCTCCGCGTCCAGCCGGTCCGTCTTGGCCAGCCGTCCGCTCGCCTTGGCGAAGTCCCGCACCTGGCGCGGATTGACCACCGCCGCCGGGATATGCGCCGCGGCGAGCCCCGCCACGACCGCCCGCTGCAGTCCGCCCGTCGATTCCAGCACCACCAGCACCGGCGCCAGGGGTCCGAGCGCGGCGACCAATTCGTCAATTCCCTGCGGCGTGTTGGGGACGCTCCACTGCGTCCCGTCCGGCAGGACGGCGATGTCCAGCACCTTCTTGGAGACGTCGATCCCCACGAAACGTTCCGCTGACTCCACAATCCCTCTCCTTTGGCCCTACCTTGCAGATTCGGGCTTTGCATGCCCTGGCAACTGTTCGGGCTCTTCCTTGGAGTAGGAGCGGCGACCATCGCTCTCCCACGGTCTTTCTTGGACCAGGGGGGTATCGGTCTACCGCTCTCCTCCCCAAGATACAAGGGGGCAAGACCCCGCGCCGCCTCCATGTTCCAAGGCCAGCGGGCGGCGTTCTTCCCCTCGACGGAGTCTTGCAAGGGTCTCCAGAGGGGGAGAGGTCTAGGGTGCGGCTCCAGGAGGCGGTTTCTTGACCCTTCAGAAGGGGCGCTGCTACAATGCGAGACCGCTTACGGCGGGAATCCCAGAGGGGAACGAGGGTCGGCGTCGCATGCTCGTTATTGGTCTGACCGGCGGTATTGGCAGCGGTAAGACCACCGTATCGGGTTTCCTGGAAGAGCTTGGCGCCGAGGTCATCGACGCCGACAAGGTTGGCCACGTCACCTACTTGCCGGACATGCCGGCGTGGCGGGACTTGATCGACACTTGGGGCGAAGACCTACTCCAGCCCAACCGCGAGGTCGACCGGAAGAAGCTCGGCGCCATCGTCTTCAGCGATCCCGCGAACCTGGGAAAGCTTAACAGCATCGTGCATCCCCGCATGCGCGACATCATGAACGACCGGATTGAGGCCTTTCGCGGGAAAGGCAAACAAGTCGTGGTGGTGGACGCGGCGATCTTGATCGAGGCGAAGTGGACCTCGTTAGTCGACGAGGTGTGGGTGACCGCCGCGCCCGAGGACGTCGTGGTCCAGCGGGTCATGGCGCGGAATGGGTGGGACGAGGAGCAGGTGCGCTCGCGGATGGCGTCGCAGATGCCGACGGAGGAGCGCCAGGGCTACGCTCAGGTAGTGATCGACACGAACGCCTCGTTGGACGAAGTCCGCGAGCGGGTGCGGGCGGCCTTCGAAGCGCGCGCCGCCGTCTAGGCGGGCTCGCCGAGACGCCCGCCGCGAGCGGGACGCCCCCCTAAGGAAGCAGGAACAATGGCCACCAAGGAAGCAGGAACAATGGCCAAAGCGGGCAAAGAGCAGACGCTCTATCGCCACTACATCATCGAAGAGTACATACTCGAAGATGAGCCGTTCTATCTTCCGGTCAACGACGAGGTAGACATCTTCGAGGCCGCCTACAAGGCGAAGATACCGGTGTTGCTCAAGGGCCCGACGGGCTGTGGGAAGACGCGGTTCGTCGAGTACATGTCGTGGAGACTCGGCCGGCCCCCGGCCCGGGGACGGAAGGGCGGGAAGGCCGCCTCGAAGAACGGCGCCGTGAAGGGGCTGCCTCTCGTCACTATCGCCTGCCACGAAGACCTGACGTCCAGCGACCTGGTGGGGCGCTACCTCTTGGAGGGGCAGGAGACGAAGTGGATCGACGGGCCGCTGAGCCGTGCGGTGAAGGTGGGCGCCATCTGCTACCTCGACGAGATCGTCGAGGCGCGGAAGGACACGACGGTGCTCATTCACCCGCTGACCGACCACCGGCGCCTGCTGCCCGTGGAGAAGCGCGGCGAGATCCTGGAAGCCAGCGACCGTTTCCTGCTGGTCATGTCGTACAACCCCGGCTACCAGAGCGCGCTCAAAGATCTGAAGCACAGCACCCGACAGCGGTTCATCTCGTTGGAGTTCGACTACTCACCCAGGGAGATCGAGACGCAGGTGATCGAGCACGAGGCCGGCGTGGGGCCGGACGTGGCGATGAATCTCGCCAAGCTGGGCGAGAAGGTCCGTCACCTGAAGGACCACGGTCTCCACGAGGGCGTGAGCACCCGCTTGCTCATCTACGCGGGTCGGCTGATCGCGGGCGGCATCCCGGCGCGGCGCGCCTGTCAGACGGCGGTGGTGTGGGGACTGACCGACGACAGCGAGGTGCAGCGCAGCATCGAAGAAGTGGTCTCGAGCATCTTCCCCTAGGCTCGGCGCCGCTTCGCCGCTTGGTCATACCCCGCTGTTCCAGTGAGGTCGAAATTCCGGCGAGGGAAACGCTTCCGTGACGGATAAGGCTTACGACTCCGCCGCGTTCGAATCGCAGTTGCAGCGATTCCCCGTTTCCGTCGTCACCGAGTTCCGCGGCGCCAAGGAAGAGGCCCGCAAGCATCTCGGCGCGGACGACTACCGGACATGGGCCGCGGAGGGCATCTCGCTGGCGCAGCACACCTTCCGTTCGTGGGAGGCGGCGACCGAGTACTTCAAATCGACGCCGCGGGTGGTGCAGGCGCTCGACTTTCCCGAAGTGATGGAGTGGGCACGGTGGGGACGGGCGCTGTCGTCCGACTCCCCGGTTATCGCGTCGTCCTTCTTCCGCGCCACGCCTGAGGTGATCCCCTACGTCCGGGGCTCCGAGCTGGGCCGTTGGGCCGGCGTCGGCAAACGCCTCTATAAAGGGACGTGGAAGTCGAGCTCCCTCGCCTCTACCTACTTCGAGACCAGCCCCCGCCTGCTGGGCGCGCTGACCCTCGACGAGCTCGAAGACCTCGTTGAGTTCATCGACAGCTTGGCGCAGAAGTCCTACGACCTCGCGAACGAGTGCCTGGCGCTGGCGAGCGCCGTCTTCCCCAAGATCGACGGCGGCGACCGGGTCAGCTTCCTGAACCTGGGCTCGGTGCTGGTGAAAGGGAACTGGCGCGACGTCAAGCCGTATTTCGAGAACGGCCCGAAGATCATCGAGCGCGTCGAACCCCGCCAGCGGGGCCGGTTCCTCCAATTGGCCCAGCAGCTTTCGCGGCAGGGGACGGGCAACACCATCACCTTCCTCGTCGAGGCCTCCACGGCCTTGGGCGAGGTGGACGCCGAACTGCACGGCCCGTTGCTCGACATGGCCGACCGCCTCGCGGGCCACTCCGCCGCGGCAGTCGGCGAGTTCGTCAAGAACGTGCCTCTGGTCATGGACCGGCTGCGGGGCGAGCGCCTCGAAGGCTGGTTCGAGGAGGGGTTGCGCGTCCTCGGCGAAAACGAGGACGGGGGCCTCGCCTTCTTCCGCCTCGAATCGGGCCGCGCGGAGCGCGCCATCGAGGAGCTGTCGTCGGGGCTCGATCTCTCGCGGGTGAACGAAGTCCTGACGATGTACTGCCGCGCGCTCGCGGGCCAGCGGGTCGAGTTGCGGCCCACCGACGAGCTTCAGGACAAGGGTATCGGCTGGACGTCGTCGGACTATGCGACGACCGAAGGCAACAACATCTTCCTCCCCGCCTTCGTGGAGCGCTATGGCACGAAGGACGAGAACTTCGCGTGGTTCAAGGTCATCGCCACGCACCAAGTGGGCCACCTAGAATTTGGGAGCTTCCGCTTCCGGTTCGACAAGCCCTCAACGGTCTTCGCCGCCGAGGAGCAGCGGGCCGTCCTGGGCAAGCGCGACGGCGACAGCGCCGCGCGCATCGACCTGGAACGCTTCTTCGATCTCTTCGGCGACCGGCGGCTCGCCTCCGATGTCTTCATGCTCGTCGAGGACGGGCGCATCGATCATCGCGTGAAGTACGAGTACGCCGGAATCAGTGAGAGCTACCGCCGCGTCCAGCATGAATCGCTGCATTCGCGCCCGGAACCGGACACGCTGCCGTTGCGCGAGGCGGCGATGGAAGTGCTGGTGCGACTGAGCCTCGAAGAGAAGGGCACCGTCAGGACGCCCGCCGAGATCTCGGAGCACTTGGACGCGCTGGCGGTGCTGGTGCGGACGATGCAGAACGAGGAGAGGACGGTCGAGGACACCGCAGAGGCGACGATCCGGATCTACGACCTGCTGAGCACCGTGCCCAATGTCGAGGCCGAGCCCGACAGCGGCGAGGACCGCAGCATGGACGAGATGGGCGAGGACGCCGGCGAGGGCGACCTCGACCAGATGCTGCAAGACCTCATGGAGGGGGGCTCGGGCGAGGGGAGCCCCGACGGCGAAGAGCAGGAGTACACGAGCCCGCAGATGGTGGAGTTCCGCGGGGAGTTCAAGCCCGAGCTGGTGCAGGCGCTGGAGAATCTGAAGAACGACCGCTCGAAGGCCCAGAACCCGATGGAGATCACGGGACTCTCGGAGGAAGAACTCCGTCAACTCTTGGAGAAGTCGGCGGAGATCGAAATGACCGAGGCGCAGGAGGGCGATCTGCCCCAGTCGTCGGGCCAGTTCGTCGACAACCTGATCAACGAGGCGGCGCGGCAGCAGCAGGCGAAGGCGAAACAGGGGACGCAGTTCCAACACAGCGAGGACGACAACGCGCCGCTTGCCGGCGAGGCGGAAACGTTCCTCTACGACGAGTGGGACTTCCGGGCGGGCGACTACAAGCCGCGCTGGTGCGCGGTGCGCGAGAAGCGCATGGAAGAGGGTACCGTCGATTTCTTCGAGCGGACGCTCCGGACGCACTATGGCCTAGTCTCTCGCATTAAGAAGCAGTTCGAGGCGCTTGCCCCGGAGCAGTTCCGGCGCGTCAAGCACTTGCCCGACGGCGAGGAGTACGACTTCGACCTCGTCGTCGAGTCGATGATCCAGGCGCGGGCGGGCGATACGCCGTCGGACAAGATTTACTGGCGGCGCAACAAGACCGAGCGCGACGTGGCGGTGAGCTTCCTGCTCGACATGAGCGCCTCGACCGCCGAGGCGGTGGACGAGACGCGCCGCCAGTTCGATTCATGGGACTTCCCCGACGACCCGCGGGACTACATGACGTGGCTCCGCACGCGCCGAGAGGAGATGAGCCGCCGCACCTACAAGCGCATCATCGACATCGAGAAAGAGAGCACGGTGCTGCTGATCAAGGCGCTGGAGGCCATCGGCGACCAGTACGGGATCTACGGCTTTTCCGGCTACGGCCGTGAAAACGTCGAGTTCTACGTGGTCAAGGACATCGATGAGACGTTCGGGGAGAACGTGAAGCGCCGCCTCGACAAGATCACGCCGATGCATGCCACGCGCATGGGCCCCGCCATTCGGCACGCGGTGGCCAAGCTCGACCAGCACGAGGCCCGCACCAAGGTCATCTTCCTCCTGAGCGACGGGCGCCCGCAGGACCGGGGCTACAGCCGGGAGGGCGTCGAGAAGGAGTACGCGGTGCACGATACGCGCATGGCGCTCCTAGAAGCGCGGCGTCTGGGCATCACTCCGTTCTGCCTCACGGTCGACCGCGCCGGCCACGACTATCTGAAGACGATGATGGGCGGCGACATGGGGTACGAGGTGGTCTCCGACATCCACACGCTCCCGGAACGGCTGCCGCAGCTCTACCGCCGCCTGACGGTTTAGGGGGCGAGCGCCCCTCGGGCGCCGCGCGCCTGCGGCGCGTGCCCCTCGGGCGCCGCGCGCCTGCGGCGCGTGCCCCTCGGGCGCCGCGCGCCTGCGGCGCGTGCCCTCTCTCAGTCTCTCCCAGAGGGAGAGAGGCTTAAGGGACGCTCCCCCAGAGGGAGACCTTTGCGTAACCGGGGTGACTGACCGCGAAGGTGGCGGGCTTCGACAACCCGTGGTGGTTGCGAGGGGGCCCCTCATCTCAATCTTCTCCCGTGGGGAGAAGAGGCAAGACCTCCCGGCCCCACCCATGCTTGCCCGCAAGCGGGTTGCGCAAAGGTCTCCAGAGGGAGGAGAGGCCTAAGGGACGCTCCCCAGAGGGGGAGAGGTCCGGAGAGGGCCCGGAACCCGCCGGAACTCTGACGGCTATGCGTTGTTCTCCAGCGGCAGCGGGGAAGAGCCGTGCCGTCGTTTGTGTAACGTCCCACTTGGGGAGAACAGCGCCGGCGTTTACGGCGCGTTAACACGCTGAACTGGGGCGTGTTCTCCCGCGCTTTGAGGATCTTGCGCAGCCGTGTCGAGGAGGGAGGGGCGCCCAAAGGGCGCCCCTCCCTCAGTCTCCCCCAGAGGGGGAGAGGTTTAAGTGAATGCCACCTCCGCTCCCCCCGCCAGGACCCCAGTCGATTTTGCAAAGGTCTCCAGAAGGAGAGAGGCTTAAGGGACGCTTCCCTAGAGGGGGAGAGGGGTGGAGGGGAGGGCGATTCGCGAATCGCCCCTACGGGAAGGAGAGGGGTGCGTTAGGGCCCGAGGAAGTCGAGGACGAGGCGGTTGAAGGCGTCGGGGGCTTCGGCGTTGACCATGTGGCCGACGCCGGGGATGACGGCCTTGCGGGCGTTGGGGGCGCGGCGCTCGACCATGTCGGCGAGGGTGTGGAAGAGCTCGACGTCGCGCTCCCCTACGACGGCTAGGGTGGGCGCGGCGATCTCGTCGAGGCGCTCGTGGGCCGGGGGGTCTGGGTCGGTCTGGGGATCGTCGTTGACGAAGTGCCAGCCGGAGTAGTCGTCCAACATGCGGTGGACCATGGCGAGCGCGTCGGGGTTGGTCTGCGCGGCGGTGAAGATGCCGGACTGGGCGTAGAGGCGTTTCGCGGCGTCGATGCCTTGCTCCCGGGCCACGTTCAACAACTGCTGGTAGCCCTCGTTCGGGCCCGAGTCCTGGACCTTGTGCGCTTGGGCGGGGCCCGGCGATGCGCCGGCGAGGACGAGCTTGCGCACGAGGCGGGGGTAGGTGATGGCAAAGTTGAGCGCGATCGAGCCGCCCCGCGAAAGGCCGACGACATGGGCAGGCGCAAGGTCCAACTGCTCGATCATGGCGGCGAGGTCGTGGTAGTGGCCGTAGGGCTCAGCGCCGGGGAGCGAGGATCTCCCGAAGCCGCGGGCGTCGTAGCGAAGGGTGTGGAAGCGGCTTGAGAAGTCGGGTATCTGCGGTTCCCACATGCTGAGGTCGCAGGCGAAACCGTGGACGAAGACGACGGGCTCGCCATCTCCCGCCAGCTCGTAGTGAATGCGGGCGCCGTAGACGGTGAGGTAGCCGGGCGCGCTTGGGGCCATGGTCGCAGCCTTGTTCAGCGGCGGTATTGGGGCGCTTCTTTACCGAGGATGAGCATACGGGTGTAGAAGAGGGCGTTGGTGACGACGCGGCGCTTGATGTCGCCGCGCCGGCCGGGGTATTGGCCATAGTGCGTGGTGTGCTTCTCGGCGTTGGCGACGGCCATGTAGACCGTTCCCACGGGCCGGCCCTCCTGCTCGGTGGGCCCGGCGACGCCGGTCACGCCGATGCCAACGTCAGCGCCGAGCTCGCGCCGCGCCGCTTGCGCCATTTCGATTGCCGTTTCCTCGCTCACCGCCCCGTGCTGTTCGATCGTGTCGGGGGGCACGCCGTACTTGATCTTCAACTCGGTCTGATAGGCGACGATGCCGCCGCGGTAGTAGCGCGAGCTTCCCGGCACGTTGGTGATGGTGTCGCCGAGGAGTCCGCCGGTGAGGGACTCCATGGTGGCGAGGGTGAGGCCGCGCTCGGTGAGGAGCTTCCCCACGTGCTCTTCCATCGTTTCGTCGTCGACGCCCCAGACGTGCTCGCCGAAGCGGTCGCGGAGCTCGGCCTCGACGGGACGGATGAGAGAGTCGGCCTCCGCTTCGGTCATGGCCTTGGCGGCGATGCGCACGTGGATGCCGTCGGGACGGGCGTAGACGCCGATGCTGGGGTTGGCGGCCTTGAGCAGGTCGCCGCACATTTCGTCGACGCCGCCCTCGGAGATGCCGGTGATCTTTAGGGTGCGCGAGGTGAGCAGGCCGCCGCCCACCATGTCGCGCAGGCGGGGGCGTACCTGGTTCTCCCACATGTGACGCAGCTCGCGCGGCGGCCCGGGCATCGAAACGAGTATCTTGCCGTCTTTCTGTGTCCACCAGCCGGGAGCGGTGCCCATCGGGTTGGGGATGGCGGAGGCGGAGGGGATGAGCATGGCCTGCTTGATGTTGTTCTCCGGCATGTTGATGCCCCGGTTGCCGAAGAAGGAGCGGACCTGCGCCTCGAGCTCGGGGGCGACGTAGAGCTCTTCGCCGAGGAGGCGCGCCACGGCGGCGCGGGTGAGGTCGTCGTCGGTGGGGCCGAGGCCGCCGGTCATGAGGACGAGGTCGGAGCGCTTCATACTCCGCCGGAGGCTGTCGAGCAGCCGGTCCATGTTGTCGCCGATGGACTGGATGTGATAGACGTCGATGCCGAGCTTGGGCAGCTCGCCGGCTAGGTAGGGCGAGTTGAGGTCGACGATCTCGCCGAGCAGGAGCTCGGTCCCGATGGAGATGATTTCGGCTTTCATGGAGGTGCCCGCGGGCGGAGGCAGGGCGCGGCGATGGTAGCACATCGGGGGGCCCTCGCTCAGTCTGTCCTAGAGGGAGACCTTTGCGTAACCGGGGCTGACTGGCGCGAGGGTGGCGGGCTTCGATGGCCCGTTGGTGGTTGAAAGGGTGCCCCTCATCTCAATCTTCTCCCGTGGGGAGAAGAGGCCAGAGGAGGCGCCCTACGGGCGCCCGCGCCTGTCGGCGCGCCCTCTCTCAGTCTCTCCCAGAGGGAGAGAGGTTTAAGGTGGTCTCTCCCAAAGGGAGAAAGGTGGTCTCTTCCAGAGGAGAGAGGAGGAGGCGGCACGCAGGGGGAGAGAGGCTTAAGGCTGCGCGCCGGCTTGGCGCCAGGCGTGGAGGAAGCGGTGGGCGGCGGTGAGGAAGCTCGTGGCGGCGACGATGTAGAGGAAGATGGTTACCTGGTCGGCGATGAGGCCGGCGCTGAGGAGGACGATGCGCTCCGGCCGGGTGACGAGGCCGACGTTGCACTCGAGGCCCAGTCCTTCGGCGCGGGCCTTGACGTAGCTGACGAGCACCGACGCCGTCAGGGTGAGGAAGACGAGGAGCGCCTCTTCGGTCGCGCCGCCGTCGGCGAAGTAGTAGAGCAGGCCGAAGAGGACGGCGGCCTCGGAGACGCGGTCGAGGGTGGAGTCGAGCAGGGCGCCGCGTTTGGAGACTTTGCCCGTGGCTCTGGCGAGTGCGCCGTCGAGCATGTCGGTGGCGCTGCCGCCGATGAGGAGGAGGCCGCCGATGAGGAAGCGCCCCTCGGCGAGGGGCCACGCGGCGGCGGCGGTGACGGCGAAGCCGCCCACGCTGACCATGTTGGGGGAGATTCCCAGGCGCGCCAGGCCCGCGACCAGCGGGTCGACGACCAGGCCGAGGAGGCCGCGGACACGCTTGCGGACGGCCTCGGCGGCGGAGGGCCGCCGGGGGACGGCGGCATCGCTCATCGCAGCCCGCGGAGCCCCTGCAGCGGGGCGCGCTCGTCCAGGAGCTGGTCGTAGTAGCTCAGGACTTCGGAGGCGACGCGGTCCCAGCTAAAGCGCTGCACGTGGACCCGTCCCTTCGCCGCCATGCGGGCCCGCAGCTCGGGCTGCTGCATGAGGCTCACGATGGCGTTGGCCAGGCTGACCTCGTCCTTCGGCTCGAACAGCAGACCGGTCTCGCCGTTGTCGACGACGCCGGCGTAGCCGGGGATGTTTGAGGCCAGCACCGGGGTGCCCGCCGCCATCGCTTCGAGGAGCACGATGCCGAAGCTCTCGCCCCCCGTCGCCGGCGAGCAGAAGATGTCCGCCGTGCGGTAGTAGCGGGGGAGGTCGTCGTAGGGGACGCCGCCGATGACCTCGACATCCTCAACGTAGCGCTCTCCGAGGATGCGCTCGGACGCCGCGTCGAGCCGCCCCGGCCCCACCACGATCAGACGCAGCTGCGGGTACTCCCACTTGAGCCTGGCGAAGGCCGCCAGCAGGAAGCGGAGGCCCTTCCGCATCTCCATGCGCCCCACGAACAGGATGTTGAGTTTGCCGTCCATGAACCGCTCGAACGGCAGGGCGTCGGCGGAGAAGTGGGCCAGATCGATCCCGTTGGGGATGATTTTGAAGTCGCCGGGGTAGTAGCGTGCTACGAGTTCCGCCGCGGGCTTGGAGACGGCGATCTTGCCGTGGAGGTTGCCGTACCAGCGCTTGAGCAGGGGGCGGAATCCCCGGTAGCCCCGGCTGCGCCGTGCGTAGGCGTGGAAGGTGCCTACGTTGAGGGCTTTCGAGAACCGGAGCGCGGCGACGGGGGGCACGGGGAACAACGGCTCGTGCATGTGCACGACGTCGAACTCTTCATCGTCCAGCAGCCGCTTGATCTGGCGGTTGCGGTGGAAGGAGAGGGAGACGCGCGCCCACGACCCGGACAGGGGCAGCGGCACGGGCTGGCCGATCAGGACGAGGTTGTCTCCCTCGACCTCCTCGGCCGGCTTCGAGGATGGGGCGAGGATGGTGGTGCGGTGGCCCCGCTGGACGAACTGGTTGGAGAGGGAGAGGATGTGGTTATTCACCCCTCCGATGTGGGCCCAATCGTAGGGCGAGACCAGCGCGATCTTCACGGTATCCGCTCCCGCAGCGGCGGCCTGGGACTGGGCTCGCCGCCGTTCGCCGCCTCGTCGGCAGCGGGCGCTTTCGCCCGCCTTCGCCGTTGCCGTAGCTGCTCGTTCTGCTTGTCGGTCTCCCACACGGGCTCGAAGGCCGCGGTCCACTGCGTAGGATACTCCACGACGTAACGCTCGACGATAGCGAGCAGCCGGCGGCTCAGCGCCCGGACGCTCTCCTCGGTGGGGCGCTCGCGCTCGACCGCTATGGGCGGCTCGATGTGGACGAGGTGCTGCTCGAAGCCCGCGCGCAGACTGATGCTGGGGACCAAGGTGGCCCCGGTACGGAGCGCGAGTTCCGCCGCCCCCACCGGCATGAGGGCAGGCTCGCCGAGGAAGTCCATGACGAGACCGTTGCCTTGGACGGCCCGGTCGACGGCGACGCCGACCCATTCGCCGCGCTTCAGCGCCTTAAACGCGCTCTTCACGCCCGCGGCGGTGGCGGGCTCGAATGTGAGCGATTGGGCGTGGCGCAGGCGCATGGTCAGCGCGAGCAGCCGGGGCGGCTCGATCATCTCGGCGAGGATCATCGTGGGAGGTACGCCGAGCGCGGGGAAGGCCTGTGTCACTAAGTCGAGGTTGCCCAGGTGGGCGGAGGCGATGATCACGCCCTTACCCATGTCCTTCGCCGCCTCGTAGTGCTCCAGCCCCTGAAAGTCGATGCCGTCGCGGATCTGGCTGGGCGTGTGGTAGGGCACCCGTGTGAGGTCGTAGTAGTTGTAGGAGAGATTACGGAAGGACTCTCGAATCATGCGGCTGACGTCGCGGCGAGTGGCGGCGGGGACGATCCGGCGCAGGTTCAACGCGGTGGTGCGCCGCGACCGTCTGGCGAAGACGAAAGCCAATTCGGCCATGAGGTTTGCGCACAAGCGCCGCACCGGCCGCGGAAGCGGCGCGATGAACGTCGCGGTGAACAACATGAGGTAGTAGCGCCACATATGCTCGCGGCGACGTCCGCTGGGACGGCGCCGCCGCATGGTACTACAGCGCTGGGGAGCGGGCAAAAGGCGGCGGGCGGCGCGTGCCCTCGCAGGACGAATCTAGGTGCGGCCCTGCGCCAATAGACCGGACGGACTATCGCCTTACGCAGCTTTTCCTTCTGCACCTGCTTCGGCACACCTCTCGGCTAGGTGAAGAAGTCGATCGCGCATCTGCTCCCACGCTAAACCCTCGATCTCCCTCGGGTGCGGGGGGCTGGCTGGGAGAGCGATATCCATCACAAGCATCACAGTCTGTTGGGCGGGGTCTGTGTCGCTCGCAAGAGAAATTTGAAAGTGTGCCGTCGCCTTCTCCCTGCTGTCACTGCCATAGGGCTTGGCAACAGACTCAAACTCCAATGGCAATGACAGGTCCCTCAAGAGCGCAGCCCAGTGGTCGAATTCCAGCCCTGGAATAGGCTCTAGGGCTCTTTGGTTGCATATGGCTGCTAGCCGTAGAAGGCGATAGCGCATGTACTGCCACGCGGTCTTAGCGATGCTCTCGGTCGACGTGTCGGCGTGCGGGATGACCATCGCAGTCTTCGCGATTATCTTTTCGGCCCCGCCGATATCCGTTGCGAGGGAAATCTCGAAATTCGCCGTCGTTGTCCAACGACCCGGCTCAAGAAGCAGGTCAATGTCGTCGAGGTCTCGTTGCAGCTGTTCTTCGGTCAATGGGTTCCCCTTCCCGAAAGCGGCTGGCGGACATCGGTGGTGTCCGTCAGCGGTGGCTTGCTTGCTTGGGTGGCTGAGATCAACACCTCATGTAGACGGTCTGCTGCCCACGCCCGCAGTTGCCGCACGGAGGCAAACGATCAGTTCTGTCGTCTAGATGGACCCTCCAGTTGCAATTCGTGCAGCAGTAGGTTCCTATTCCGGGCTGTTCCCCGATGCTGTACATGATCTGTTCTCCTTGGCTCTTCTACCATGTAACTTGTATATCGCTCTACGTGATATGATATATAGCACTCTAGCGAGCATATGCCATTAAGTCAAGCCCTACTGGACGACGCATTTTGTATCAGCCAGTGATAGTAAGGATCCCACCGAGAGAGGAGAGGGCTGTGCCGCCTACGCCCGTTCTCCAAGTCCTTGCCGTTGAAAGGAGGGGCCGGAGCGGCGCCCTGTTGGCGCCGGCGCGCCTGACGGCGCGTGCCATCTCTCCGTCTCTCCCAGTGGGAGACCTTTGCGTAACCCTCGTCGCGGAGGGAGCGGGCGCCCACAAGGGACGCCCCTACGGGAGGGGATGGATCCCCGCGTTCGCTGGAATGACGGATACGGGCGGGTTGCGAATGGCCTCCAACGGAAAGAGGCTTGGGGGCTCCTCCCAGAGGGAGCAGCGGTGGGATGAAGGCCTAGTGGGCGAAGACTTTGGTGGGGCGCCAGGCGTTTTCTTCGGCGTCGAAGCGGAGGAGGGCGACGAGGTCGCCGTCGTCGTTGAAGGCGCGGCAGAGGGCGTCGGCCTCGGCGGCGGCACCGTTTGGGGCTACCGGCTTGCCGTGGATGATGTCCTGCCGCGCTTCGGCGTCGACGATGGCCGCGGGCAGGTGGAGGAGCGGGGCGTCGAGCGGCTCGAGGCAGGTCTCTAGGTACCCGCCTAAGGCGGCGTCGTGGAGGGCCTCGATGGTGAGGGCGTCTTCGATGAGGAAGGGCCCGGTGCGGGTGCGCTCCAAGGCGGCGAGGTGGGCGCCGCAGCCCAGCGCTTCGCCTAGGTCGTGGGCGATGGAGCGGACGTAGGTCCCGTGGCCGCATTCGATTTCGATGACGGCGAGGCCCGTCGACCACTCGGTGAGCTCGATGCTCATCACCTCGACCTCGCGGGGCTCCGGGGCCTCGGCGCGGCCTTCGCGGGCGAGCTCGTAGCTGCGGCGGCCGTCCTTCTTCAAGGCGCTAAACGCCGGAGGGCGCTGCTGGATCCGTCCGCGGAACGCCGTCAGCGCCACCGCCACCTCGTCCGGGCCGACCGCCGACGCGTCGGCCTCGCGCGTTACCTCGCCCTCGGCGTCGTAGGTGTTGGTCGAGACGCCCAAACGAACCTCGGCGCGGTAGGCCTTGGTACCGTGGAGCAGGAACTCGCTGACCCGAGTCGCCCGGCCGAGGAAGATGGGCAGGACGCCGCTGGCCAAGGGGTCGAGGGTGCCGCCGTGTCCGACGCGCTTCTGGCCGCTCAGCCGTTTTACCAGGCGGACGATGTCGAAGGAGGTGGGGCCGGGGGGCTTGTCGACGTTGAGTATGCCGTCCATGCGGCCCGCCGCTAGGGCGCGTCGGCCCCCGGCTCCGTATCGCCGCCGCCGTCCTCCGACTCTCGCATCAGGTTGAGCAGGCGGCTGCCCTCCTCGATGGAGTCGTCCCGCTGGAAGGTCATGAAGGGGATGTACTTCATGGTGCGGAGACGGGCCTTGAGCTCGTGGCGTAGACGAGACGCCGCGGCCTCCAGACCCTCGACCGCGGCGTTGCGCTGTTCGTCCGTTCCCAGGGTCGAGACGTAGACCTTCGCCGAGCGCAGGTCGGGCGTTACCGTGACCTCGGTGATCGACGTGAGTCCGGACAGACGCGGGTCGCGCAGATCGCGCATGGCCTCGCTGAGCTCCTCGCGCAGGAGGTCGTTGAGTCGCTGTTGCCGGCGGTTCGTCATACGTTAGGAAGCGCCACCCCAAGGCCGCGGGCCGCTCGCGCGGCGGGGCCTCGCTACACGACCATTTTACGCTTGCGGCTGCTGAGGTAGTCGACAAGGATGTACTGCCCCAAGCGGTCGGGTGTGGTGTAGAAGACCCGCCCCCGGTTGATGCGCGTCAGTTGGTCGATGAAATCGATCAAGTAGGAATTGCGGTCGAGCATGAAGGTGTTGATGACGATGTCCTGCTGGGTGCAGCGGCGAGCCTCGGCGAGCGTCGCCCGGATGGTGCGCGGGCTCGGCGGGTACTGAAGATAGAGCTGGCCGCCCTCCATGTGGGCCGTCGGCTCGCCGTCGGAGATCATGATGATCTGCTTGGTCCCGCCCTTGATCTTGGACAGGAGCTTCTGCGACACCGCGAGTCCGTGCTGGATGTTGGTGTAGGGGTCGAACTCGTCCCACGACAGATAGGGGAGGCGGTCGGCCTTGATTTCCCGGGCGTAGGTCGAGAAGCCGACGATGAAGAGCTTGTCGCGGGTGAACTTGCTGCGGATGAGGTTGTCCAGCGCGAGGGCGACCTTCTTGGCGGCCATGAAGTTGCCGCGCATCGCCATGGAGAGGCTGAGGTCGACCATGAGCACCGTCGCCGCCTGTGAGAGCTGCTCGGTGCGGTAGACCTCGAAGTCCTCGGGGCGGATGTGGACGGGCGTGCCGGAAGCATCCCGCATGATCGCGTTCATGATCGTCCGCTGGAGATGCGGGGTGAAGGTGTCGCCGAACTCGTAGGGCTTGGTCTCGTCGGTGTGTTCGACGCCGGGGCCGTGGCGCTCGACCTGATGCCCGCCGACACGTTCTTTCTTGATGTAGGCGAAGATCTCTTGCAGCGCCCGCTGCCCCAGCTTCCGCATGCCCTTTGGGCTGAGCTCGAAGCTGCCGCCGACCTTGCGGATATAGCCCTCGCGTTCGAGGCGGTCGGCGAGCTCGGTTAGTTGGTCGAGGGCCTGACGCGCCTCCGGTCCCAGGGTCTCTTCGAGCAGGGTGCGGTCGATTTCGTCGGGGGCGCCCTGGCGGGTGCGGCGTATCTGCCGTTCGAGGTCGTCCATGTTCTGGAGTTGGCCCATAAGGTCGAGCGCGCCGGAGAGGTCGATTTCCTCGTCTCCGGTGAAGGAGTACTGGCGGCTCATCGAGGCCAGGGGGTCCATGTAGTCCATGTTGGCCGCTAGGCGCCGCATCTCCGCGGCCATCTCCGGCGAGTCCCCGAACGCCGACTGCATGAGGTCTTGAAGCTGTTGGCTTTGGTCGGTGGAGAGGCTGTCGAGGAGGGACTGTGTCTGGGCCATCTGCCGGCGGAGCCGGTCGAGCAGGTTGTCGAAGTCCTTGGGCGGGTCGTCGCCGAACATGTTCCCCCAGCGTTGCATGAAGCCCTCGAAGTCGGGGTCGCCGCCGTTGATCTTCTCCTCGATCATCTCGTTGAGATCGCTCATCATCTCCCGCATGGCGCGCATCTGCTCCGGCGACATCTGTTCGAGGGACTTGGTGATGTCGCGGAAGAACGACTCGGCGGCCTGGCGGCGCAGGGTGTTCAAGAGATCGTCGAACTCGGCCTTGGCCTCGGCGTCCATGAACTCGTAGCCGCGGAGCGCCTCGATGGCCTGGGCCGGATCGTCCCGCGGGACGGCGTCGAGCGACTCGCGGCTGCGCGACGCCCGGCGTTCCAAGTCCTCGGCGAGCTTGCGCCGCACCTCGGGGTCGAGGCCCAACGCCTCTCCCGCGTCCTCTGCGCGCAGGGCTTGCGAGCGGTCGAGCTCCCGTTGCAGGCCGCGTTCCTCTTTCTCAAAGATCGAGTCGAGCTTGGCGCGGATGTCGTCGAGCGCGGAGTCGAGGTTGTACTGCTTCATGGTGTCCCGCCGCCGCTTCTGGAGCCGGTCGAGCAGGCCTTGGAGCCCCATGCCGCGCTCACCGAAGGGTTGGGGAAGCCCGGAGCGCATCAGGGCGCGGAGGGCGGCGTTGATGTCGCCGTGTTGGAGGAGCTGGTCGGAGAGCTCCCCCATGATGGCGCTATCGTCGGGAGGGAAGACCTGCTGGCGCCCATCCCAACGGGAATAGCGGTAGGCGGGCATGGCTACCCCCGGTAGCGGAAGGCGCCTTCGACCCTGTCGCGGTTGAGCCGGCGGTTGAGGTGGAGTCCTTCGAGGATGAACTCGATGGCCGAGGCGGTGCTCGCGGCGTCCTCGGGCGTCTTGAGCGCCGCGACCGCCGTCTGCAGCTCGGGGATGCGGGCGAGGGATTTCACGTAGGACTTCGAAGGCACGTCCTCGCCGGCGTCGAACGAGAGGCCCTCGTCGAACTTGGCGACCAGCGGTTCGAGGTCGTGGAGGTCCGCGTAGCGGCCGAAGGTATTGAGGCACGCCTTCTTCACGAGCTCTTCGAGTACCCGTCCCTCGCGGCCTTCCTCGACGCTCTCCAACTCGATCTTGCCGTTGGTGGAGGCGAGGAGGAATTGGAGGTCGGTGATGCGGGGCGCCGCGGGGTTTTCCTTGGCGCGGATCGCCCGCCGCACCGCGTTACTCACCATGTTCTCGTAGTTGCAGATCGAGACCCGGACGCTGACTCCGGAGCGCTGGTTGATGTCGGGGCTGCGGCGGGCCAGCCCGGTAATCTCGGCGATGATTTCCTTCATGTACTCGGGAACGTGGGTGTCGACGCCCGCGTCGATTTCGGAGACTTCTTGCTCGACGATGCGGAGTTCCTGCGCAATGTCCTTGGGGTAGTGCGTCCGTATCAAGGAGCCGTAGCGGTCCTTAAGCGGCGTGATGATGCGGCCGCGGTTGGTGTAGTCCTCGGGGTTCGCGCTCGCTACGACGTAGACGTCGAGGGGCAGCCGCACGCGGTAGCCCTTGATCTGGATGTCGCGCTCCTCCATGAGGTTGAACAGCCCCACCTGGATGCGTTCGGTGAGGTCGGGGAGCTCGTTGATGCAGAAGAGACCGCGGTTGTTGCGCGGTATCAGGCCGTAGTGGATGGTCAGCTCGTCGGAGAGATACCGGCCTTCGGCTACCTTGATGGGGTCTACTTCGCCGATGAGGTCGGCCATGGTGATGTCGGGCGTGGCGAGCTTCTCGGCGTAGCGTTCCTCGCGGTTGAGCCAGGAGATCGGCGTTTTGTCGCCGAGCGTCTCCACCTGCTCGATACCGAACTTCGAGATGGGACTGAAGGGGTCGTCGTTGATCTCGCTGCCCGCGATCACGGGAATCCACTCGTCGAGCAGGCTGATCATGGCGCGAATCAGCCGTGTCTTCGCCTGGCCGCGCTCGCCGAGCAGGATGACGTCATGCTGAGAGAGGACGGCGTTCTCGATCTGGGGAACGACGGTGTCTTCGTAGCCGACGATGCCGGGGAAGAGGTCTTCGCCCTTCTTGATCTTGGCGATGAGGTTGCGGCGGAGCTCCTGCTTTACCGTCGAGCTTCGGTACGCGCTCCGCTTCAATGCGCCGAGGGTCCGGGCTTTCGGGGGTCGTCGCATTCGTCGTCGCTCCTGAGGGAAGGGCCTGTCTAGGGGTCCGCCGTCCTGGGGACGTCTGGCGCCGCGAGGCCGCGGGGGCCCTTGAAGCGGGCCGCGGCGCCAGTATACCGGCGCGATTCCGGCTCCGGCAAGTGCGCGTGTCGCTCAGCGGTCCAGGGTCACCGTGACCTGTGCTTTACCGGTCCGAGCCTCGCCAAAAGGCGGCTTCGGCTTCCGCACCGTCACCACCACGCGCTCGGGGCCGAGCTCGTCGCGGATGCGGCCCGCGATCTCGCCCGCCAGACGTTCCAGCAGGCGGCGGCTCGGCCCCTGGATGACCTCCTCGACGATGGCGTGGGCGCGGGCGTAGTCGATGGTGTCGGCGAGCTGGTCGGAGGCGCGGGCCTTGGAGAGATCGGCGTGCATGGCGAGGTCGACCTCGAACGTCTGCCCCTCGGCGCGCTCCGACTCATGTTCGCCGTGCCGCCCGAAGCACTCGATGCCGCGAAGCTCGATGACGTCCACGCGCCTTGCCCCGGCCTAGTTCGGAGAGATCCGGTCGCTCAGATCGCCCCGACCGCCGGACTCAGGCTTCCCCTTCCCCTGCTGTTGGAGATAGAGGATTGCTTGCAGGGCCTTGTTCTCGCGGGCGAGCATTGCCGCCTCCCGCTTCAGGCGTTCGAGGGCGCTCGGCTCTTCCAAGAGGACCTGCTTCTCCGGCATACGCACGGCGAGGATGTTGGCCACGATGTAGGAGAGTCGTTCGGGGTCGTCGGTGGAGAGGTCCATGGGTGGGGGCTCTCCGCCGTAGATCCCCTTGAGCACCTCGACGTGGGCCTCGAAGCGCCGCCGCACCGTCTCCATCAGCGTTGCCATGCCCTCGCCGCTCTCCGAGACATGCTCGATCGGCTCGATCTCGCCGCGCATGTAGGGGCTGACCTGGGTGACGCGGAGCAGGCGGAAGGGAGTGTCGCCCACCGTGTTGAGGTTATAGCGTCCGTCGGGGAAGCGTTGGGCTTCGACGATCTTGGCCATCGTGCCGATCTCGAAGGGCGCCGCGGGGCCGCCCACCTCGCGGCCCTCCTTGATGAGCACCACGCCGAACCCCGCGCCTTGCTCCAAGCACTCGCTGATCATCAGCTTGTACCGCTCCTCGAAGATGCGGAGCGGCAGGGGCTGGGTGGGAAAGAGGACCACGCCCAAGGGGAATAGCGGCGTATCGGCAGGCTGGCTCATGGCCGCGCCATTATACCCCGCGACCGTTCTTGAGCCGCTCGGCGATCACGGGGGCGAACTCCGCCAGCACCGGCGCGAACACATCGGAGGTCAGCTCCAAGTGGAGGGGGGTGATGGAGACGTAACGGTTGCGCACGGCCCAGATATCGGAGCCTTGCTCCGCGTTCCACTCCGTCTTACCCCGCGCGATGTAGTAGTAGTCGTGCTTGGCGGTCTTCGCCTTCTCCAACTTTGCTTCGAAGGCACCCCGCGCCATCTTGGTGACGAGCACGTCTTCGATCTCGTCGAGGGGGATGTTGGGGAGGTTCACGTTGAGCAGCATCGGTCCCGTCAGGGTTGCGTCGCGGAACATCTGCGCCAGCACTTGCCCGACCGCCGCCGCGGCGTCGAACCGCACGTCGGTCAGCGTGGTCACCGAGAGCGCGATCGAAGGGGCGCCCCAGAGGTTGGCATGCACCGCCGCCCCCACCGTGCCCGACATCATCACGTAGATGCCGGTGTTGGCGCCTTCGTTGATGCCCGACACCACGAGGTCGGGCTTGGGCATAATTCCCTGCATGGCGAGGATGACGCAGTCCCCCGGCGTCCCTTCCACCGAATAGGTCGTCACGCCCTCGATGCGCGGCATGACCTTGGAGACTCGCACGGGGTGTTGGATGGTCACCGCGGCGCCCACGCCGCTCTGCTCGCGGTCGGGGGCGATGACGGTGACGGTGCCCACTGCCGTCATCGCCTCGGCCAAACACCAGATGCCGGGGGTGTACAGGCCGTCGTCGTTGGTCACCAAGATGTTCATGGAAGGGTGGGAGGGCGCGGGAGGGCGAGTGGAGGCGTGAGGATGGCGCGCGGCTTAATCATAGGCGAAGCGGCGGCCCCTCGATAGGTGCGGCGCGCCTCGTGGCCGCCTTCACGCGGGGCTACGAGGAGTGGAGGAGCACGTTGTCGATGAGGCGAGTCTTGCCGATGCGGACGGCGGTTGAGAGCATCGCCGCGCCGCGCGTGTCCCCCTCGATCTCTGCTAGGGTGGCGATGTCGGCGAGCGAGACGTACTGCGGCTTCGCCAGGGGCTCGGCCTCGATGGGCGCCGCGGCGGTGCGGCGCAGCGTTTCCGCTCCGCGTTCGCCGGCGGCCCACGCGGCCTCGGCGGCGAACAGTCCCTTGCTCAGACAGAGCGCCGCGACCCGCTCGGCGGGGGTGAGATAGCTATTGCGGCTGCTCATCGCCATGCCGTCCGGCTCGCGCACCGTGGGCGCGACGACGACCTCGATGGGGAAATCGAGGTCGCGGGCCATCCGCTGGATGAGCAGCGCCTGCTGGCCGTCCTTCTGCCCGAAGTAGGCCGTGTCGGGCTGCACGATGTTGAAGAGCTTGGAGACGACGGTCAGCACGCCGGCGAAGTGTTCCGGGCGGTGCGCTCCTTCGAGGCGTTCTCCCAGCGGGCCCGGTTGCACGGTAGTCTCGTAGCCTTGGGGGTAGACCTCCGCCGCGTCGGGGGTGAAGACCAGCGCGGTCCCTTCCACCTCCAGCAGGGCGAGGTCGCGGTCGAGGTCGCGGGGGTAGGACTGAAGGTCCTCGCCGGCCCCGAACTGCGTGGGGTTCACGAAGATGGAGACGGCGGCGGCGGCGTTCTCCCGCCGCGCGCGGCGCACCAGCGAGAGGTGGCCCTCGTGGAGGAAGCCCATCGTCGGCACGAGGCCCAGGGAGCCGGTCAACGCCCGGCGCGCCGCCCTGAACTCGGCGATGCGGCGGTAGACCCGCATTCCGGCGGCCTCCTAGAGGGAGGCGATGACCTCGCGGGGCGCGGGCTTATTAGCGCCGTAGCTTTCCTTGGCCGCGGGGAAGCCGCCGCTCTTGACGTCCGCGGCGTACCGGCGCACCGCCTCGGCGATCATCTCCGCCACGTTGGCGTAGCGGCGGGCGTGCTTGGGGATGAAGTCGTCGAACAGGCCGATGATGTCGTGGACGACCTGCACTTGGCCGTCGCAATCGGGGCCGGCCCCGATGCCGATCGTGGGAACGTCGATACGCTCGGTAAGGACCTTGGCGACGTAGACGGGAATCGATTCGAGGACGATGCAGAAGGCCCCCGCCTCTTGGAGCGCCTTGGCGTCGTTGATGAGCTGCACCGCCGCTTTGGGGGTCTTCCCCTGGACGCGGAAGCCGCCGAGCTGGTTCACCGATTGCGGGGTCAGTCCCAGATGCCCCACCACGGGGATCCCGGCCTCGACGATGCGCCGGACCGCCTCCGCGACCCGCTCGCCGCCTTCGAGCTTCACCGCCTGGCAGCCGCCCTCCTGAATGAGGCGGCCCGCGTTCCGCAGCGCCTCGTCGGCGTTGACTTGGTACGACATGAACGGCATGTCGGCGATCACCATCGCCCGCGACGAGCCGCGGACTACGGCCTTCACGTGGTGGAGCATGTCCTCCATCGTGACCGGGGCCGTGGTGTCGTAGCCCAGCACGACCATGCCCAGGCTGTCGCCAACGAGAATCAATGGCACGCCCGCTTCGTCGACGATGCGCGCCGTCGGATAGTCGTAGGCGGTCAGCATCACGATCTTCTCGCCCGCCGCCTTCAGCTTCTTCACGTGGTCTATGGTGATTCTCATAGTGCTCCTCCCCGTACGGTCCGCGCTTCCCTAGCCGTTGCGGTACCGGTGGTTACGAAGGGACTCCAACTCTGTCGCGATCACTGATACGGACGATCCGATTCTCCTCGCCGAAGTAGACCAGACGGGGCTTCAGGCTCCGCGCCGCCGCGGGCTCGACGGTGTGGTACGAAAGGACGATCACCTTGTCGCCCTCGTGGACGAGACGCGCCGCGGCCCCGTTGATGCAGACGTCGCCGGGCCGCCCTTCGATGCAATAGGTGACGAGCCGCGCGCCGTTGTCGACGTCGAGCACGTGCACCTGCTCGTAGGGCAAAAGGTCGGCTGCTTTCATAAGCTCCGGATCAAGCGTGATGCTGCCCTCGTAGTCCGCGTTGGCCTCCGTGACCGTAGCCCCGTGGAGCTTGCTCTTGAGCATCGTTCTCACGATTGGACCTCCCTTGTCCGCAGCGCGGCGTCGACCGCCCGCGCCGCGGCCTCGTCAATCGATCCGTTGCGGCGCGCCATGTCCAGCGCCAGCAGGCCAAGCTCGCGGTACGCTCCCTCCAGCGTTGGGGCTCGCGAGCCGATTTCGTCCAAATGGTGGCGCACGACGCCCGCGTCGCCGCGGGCGATGGGACCGGTCAGACTGCCCCGCGCGCCAAGCCGTTCGATATTATCCACCGTCGATCGGAGCAGTGTCATCAGGCCGCGCTCCGCATCGCCGCGTTCGATGCCGATGCCCTCCCAGAGAGCGGCGGCCTGATCGAACAGCGCGGCGACGTAATTGCACGCCAGCACGCCGCCCACGTGGTAGAGCGCCTTGTCCTCCGCGCTCACCACGATGGGGCGGCAGCCCATCGCCTCGGCCATCGCGTGCAGCTCGGCGCGGAGGCCGCCCTCGGCCTCAATGGCGACGGTGACGCCCTTGAGCAGTCCCGCGGCGGGACGTTCCCCGGCCGGGGAGGTGAAGGTCTGCAGGGGATGGAAGGCCCCCGCCGCGCCGCCGGCGCCGCGCACCGGCGCGAGGACCGACGAGGGGAGACCGCCGCTGCAATGAACGGCGCGATGTTCCGCGCCCCAGCGGACGCCCGCGGCGACGGTCCCGATGGCGTCGTCGGGCGTGGTGACGAAAATCATGTCGCACGCGTCGGCCACGGCCTGCGCGCTCGGCGCGGCGTTGGCCCGCGGCGCACAGTGTTCCGCCATCCGCGCGGCGGACTCGGCGCTCCGGCTGTAGACCGCCGCGACGGTATAGCCCGCCCGCGTCAGGCCGTCGGCAAGCGCCGATCCGGCCCGGCCCGCGCCGATGAAACCAATCTTATGCCGCGTCGTGTTCAAGCCAGTCCAGGTCCTTGATCGCGGGGGTCTTCCCCGTGCTTTCGGCGAGCCGCGCCCCGCGCACGATCGCCGCCGCCACCAGCTTCGCCGCTACGGCGCCGATGGCGGTCACGTTGCTCCGGCGCCCGCGCCGCCGGCGCGAGCCGTCCGCTTCTTCGCCCGTCGCCAGGGCGAACACGACGTCGCCGTCCGACATGGTGTGCGCCGGACGCACGGCCATCGCCACGCCGTCCTGCGCCATGAGGGCGACGCGGTTGGCCTCCGCTTTGTTGAGCGCGGCGTTGGTGGCGACGACGCCGATAGTGGTGTTCTCGCCCGCCGACTTCTTGGAGCGGCCCTTGCGAAGCTCTTCGATGGTGTCGAGGAAGCCGCCACTCTCGTCGTCGCGAGGCCCGGCGACGACGGCGCCGTCCTCGTCGACGACCTCACCGAAGGCGTTGACCGCCATCAGCGCTCCGACCACCGTGCCGTCGCCCATCACCGCCGAGGCGCTTCCCAGGCCGCCCTTGACTGCGCCGGCGCGGCCGCGGGCCTTGCCCACGCTCGCGCCCGTTCCGGCACCCACGGTCCCCTGCTCGACCGGCCCGCGGCCCGCGTTGACGCAGGCCTCGTAGCCGTGCTCGGCGCGGGGCCGGACGCTCCCGTCGCCAACGCCGAGATCGAAGAGCACCGCCCCGGCCACGATGGGGACGCGCCGCCGTCCGACGCGGAAGCCGGCGCCGCGCTCTTCCAAGAAGCGGACCACGCCGGACGCGGCGTCGAGGCCGAAGGCGCTCCCGCCGCTGAGTACGATGCCCTGCGCCTGTTGCACAAGGGCATCGGGGCGTAGGAGGTCGGTCTCGCGCGTTCCGGGCGCCGCGCCGCGTACGTCGACGCCGCCGACGGCGCCCTTGGCCGCGAGCACGACGGTGCAGCCGGTGCCGGCCCGCGTGTCGGTCCAGTGGCCCACGGAAATACCGGGGACGTCGGTTAGGGCGTCATACATTGCAAGCGGAACCGGCGAAAGGGTGAGGATGCGAGGGTTGCCGGGGTGCGCGGGCGCGGAGCGTGACGCTCCAAAGCGAGGAGAAGGTCGCTCAAGCGAGCGCTCGACGGGGCGGAAAATCGAACCATGGTTCCGTCTCGGTCGTGGCAGGCGATCCAAGCGGCTCTATGTACGTTTTGCGCCTTGTTTCGCTGGCCGCCCTTGTGGGGTCGGCTGCGAGGCGCACTCACTATAGCAACGGCGTCAAGCGCCTCACAATCGGGGGCGATACGCCCTGCTGGGCCCACGCGCGCCTAGCGGCGGGCCCTCTCTCAGTCTCTACTCAGGGGAGAGGTTTGCGTAACCGGTGTGACTGACCGCAGGGTGGCGGACTTCGATAACCCGCGGTGGTTGCGAGGCGGCCCCTCATCTCAATCTTCTCTCGTTGGGAGAAGAGGCAAGATTTCCCGGCCCCACCCATGCTTGAGCCCTCGGTCCGGTAGCGCAAAGGTCTCCAGGGGGAGAGAGGCTTGTGGAGAGGCTAAAGGGCCTCGGGCTCGATGAGGCCGTAGTCGCCGCCGGCGCGGCGGTAGACGACGTTGTGCGTTCCCGTCTCTTCGTTGATGAAGAGGAAGAAGCTGTGGCCGAGGAGCTCCATCTCGTCGATGGCGTCTTCCGCCGGCATCGGCTTCATCTCGAAGCGCTTGCGGCGCACGACCGCCCCTACCGGCTCTTCGTCGATCGAGAGTTCGGGGGCGAGCACTTCCGCAGCCTTGCCGCCCGAACGCCGCTTGCTCACCCGCGTCTTGAACCGCCGGGCCTGACGACGCAGGGCGTCCGCCGCCGAGTCGATTGCGGTGTAGTGGTCCGACGACCGCTCCTGAGCGCGGAGCACGACGCCGCTCCCGTTGATCGTCACCTCGACGATGCAGCGGTCCGAGGCCGACTTCGTCTGCTCGCGGCGCAGCTCCACCCGCGCCAACTGCGCCTTGGGGAGGTAACGGTCGAGCTTCGCCACCTTCTCCTCCGCGTAGTCGTGGAGGCGTTCGGGAATGTGGAAATGCTTGCCGGCGATTTGGATGTCCAAGGGAGAATCCTCGGTGTCTGCGTGGTGAAGCTAAATCGTACCTCGGCGCCGGTTAGGGGGCAAGAGAGCGCGGCCTAGGCTCGCGGGCCCGGCTCGCGGGCGAACGTCAGCGCGGCGACACGCGACGCACCGGCGCGCAGCAGCGCGTCGGCGCAGGCGGCGAGGGTCGAGCCCGTGGTGCAGACGTCGTCGATCAGTAGCACGGCCGCGCCCGCCGCTTCGGGCGCGGCTCGGAAGGCCCCGCGCACCGCGGCGAGCCGGGCCTCGACCGACTTCGCCTGCGCTTGCGGCCCCGCCGCGCCCGTCCGGCTCAGCAGGCGCACCGCCAGCGGCGACCCCGTCCTGCGGCCTACTTCCTTCGCCAATAGCTCGGCCTGGTTGTAGCCTCGTTCGCGGAGCCGCGACCGGTGCAGCGGGACGGGCGCGACGACCATCGACGCCGAGGGTTGGGGCAGGCGCGCCGCCATGAGTCTCCCCAAGGCTGGGGCGAGGGCCGTCACGCCCTGGTATTTGAGCTGGTGCACCGCCTTGCGCGCCGCGCCCTCGAAGCGGTAGACGGCGCGCGCTTCGATCGCGGCGGCGCCCGCGACGATCTCGAAAGCCGAGGGCTCCGGCTCGACGGCGGCGAGGCAGGCGGGGCACATGTAGGCGCCCTCCTCGCCGCACTCGACGCACCGGGGAGTGAAGACGAGGTCGAGCACGCCCTCGCGCACCGATTCGATCCCGTGTCCGAGTCTTCGCAGCAGCGGCGTCATGCGCGGGCCGCTTCTTTCGACCTGAAGCGGCGCTCCCCTATGCTAGAATCACCGGCGCCAATTCTAGGCGCACTCCGGGGCTGCTTCAAATCGCATGATCAAGGCCGTCTTCTTCGACGTGTACAACACGCTGGCGCGCTTTCATCCGGCCCGCGAGGAAATCCAGATCGCCGCCGCGAGGGAGTACGGCCTCGAACTCACGCCGCGCGGCATCGCCGAGGGCTATGCCAAGGCCGACGCCTTCATGACGCGCCAGAACGCCCGGGGGCATATCCAGCGCATGACACCGGAGGCCCGCCTCGACTTCTTCGCCGAGTACGAGCGCCTTGTCTTGGAAGGCGCGGGCGCCGACGTCCCGGTCGGCCAAGCCAGGGAAATCTGGCAAAAGGTCCGCGCCGTGCCGTCCATCCTGAAGGCCTACGACGATGTCGAGCCAGTCCTTGCCGGCCTGAAGGGGCGCGGGCTCATCGTCGGTCTCATCTCGAACATCTTCCAAGACCTCGACGTCATCGCCGACAACATGGGCATCGCGCCCTACGTGGATTGCAAGGTCCGGTCGAAAGACGTCGGCGCCGCGAAACCTCACGCGCCGATCTTCGAGGCCGCGCTCCGGGCGGCGAACGTGAAGCCCGCCGAGGCCGTCCACGTCGGCGATCAGTACGAGGGCGACGTTGTCGGGGCGCGCAACGCCGGCATGGGGGCGGTGCTCCTCGACCGCGAATGGCTGCACGCCGAGCACGATGACGTGACCCGCATCCGCGGTCTGGCCGAGTTGCCCGCCGTCCTCGACGCCTGGCGCTAGACCGCCGGCCCCGCGGCGCCGGCCTGGGTGAGCATCGTCTCCAATACGTTGCGCCAGCCCTTGCCGAGGCGTTTGATGTCGAGGCGGACGCGGGTGTTGCCGACACGGACGCCGTCGCCGTAGGGGCGCTGGACTCCCAGGATGCCCGTCCAGGTGCGTTCGTCGCCGGCGAGGACGAGCTCGCCCGACCGCTCGGAGACGCTGATCACGCCGGCCTTCGTGGCCAGCAGCTTGACCTTCAGCATGAAGAGCAGGTTCTCCGTCTCCTCGGGCATTTCACCGTAGCGGTCGCGCAACTCCTCGGCGAGGCGGTCCACGTCCGTGGGCTCGTGGAGCGCCGTCATGCGCTGGTAAAGGGCGAGCCGCGCCGGCAGGTCGGCGACGTAGTCGTGGGGGAGGTGCGCCGGGGCTGGCAGGTCGATGGACGCCTGGGCGCGCTTCGGCGGCGGCGGCGGCTTGCCCTCGTAGCCGGCCCGCAGCTCCTCGACGGTTTCGCCGAGCAACCGTACGTAGAGGTCGAAGCCCACGGCGGCGATGTGGCCGTGCTGCTCGACGCCGAGGATGTTCCCCGCGCCGCGAATCTCCAGGTCCTTCATCGCGATGCGGAAGCCGGCGCCGAGTTCCGTCGCCGAAAGGATGGTCTTCAGACGCCGCTCCGCCGTCTCCTTCAGCTTCTTGTCGGGGTGGAAGAAGAAGTAGGCGTAGGCGCGGTTCGCCCCCCGGCCGACGCGGCCTCGAAGCTGGTAGAGCTGTGCCAGCCCCATCCGGTCGGCGTCGTTGACGATCAAGGTATTCACGTTGGGCATGTCCAGACCCGACTCGATGATCGTGGTGGTGACCAGGACGTCGGCCTCGTGGCGTTGGAAGGCGAGCATCACGCTTTCGAGCTGCTGCTCGGGCATTTGGCCGTGGGCCACGAGTACCCGCGCCTCGGGGACCAGCTTCCGCAGGCGTTCGGCGACGATGCCGATGTTGTAGACGCGATTGTGGACGAGGAAGACCTGCCCGCCGCGCTCCATCTCGCGCAGGACCGCTTCGCGCATCGTCGGGCCGTCCCGCGGCGATACGTAGGTCTTGATGGGTAGGCGTTCCTCGGGCGGGGTCTCCATGACGCTCATGTCCCGCACCCCCGCCAATGACATATAGAGCGTGCGGGGGATCGGCGTCGCGCTCATGGAGAGCACGTCCACCTCTTTGCGTAGCTGCTTCAGGCGTTCCTTGTGGCTGACTCCGAATCGCTGCTCCTCGTCGATCACCACCAAGCCCAGGTCTTTGAACGCGACGTCCTTTTGGAGCAGGCGGTGGGTGCCGATCACGATGTCCACGTCGCCCGACCGAAGTTCCGCCGTGATTGCCGCCTGCTCCTTGGGGGAACGGAAGCGGCTCAGCATCTCGACCTTGACGGGGAAGGGGGCGAGCCGCTGGGAGAAGGTCTCGAGGTGCTGGAGCGCCAGCACCGTCGTCGGCACGAGAATCGCCGTCTGGGTTCCCTCCATCACCGCCTTGAACGCCGCTCGCAGCGCCACCTCCGTCTTGCCGTAGCCCACGTCGCCGGTGATCACCCGGTCCATGGGCTTGGGGCTCTCCATGTCCTCTTTCACTTCGTCGATGGCGCGCTGCTGGTCGGGCGTCTCGACGTAGGGGAAGGAGGCTTCGAGCTCTTGCTGCCAGGGGGTGTCCGGACCGAAGGGGCGGCCCGAGGCCACCTCCCGGGAGGCGTAGAGATCGAGCAGGTCGCGCGCCACCGCCTCCGCCGAGGCCTTGACCCGCGCCTTGACGCGGTTCCATTCCTGCGTGCCGAGGCGGGTCAGCGACGGCGTCCGTTCCCCCGATCCCAGGTACGGCCCCACGCGGTCGATCTGGTCCATCGGTATGAGGAGCCGGTCGCGTTGGGCGTACTCCAGCACGAGATATTCGCGCTCCCGCTCCGCCGTCTTGCGGAGCATCACGCCGGCGAACCTGCCGATGCCGTGATCGATGTGCACCACGTAGTCGCCCGGTGTGAGCTCGGAGAGGAAGGACTGGCGGAGCGCCGCCCGCTTTCGGCGGTAGCGCCTTTGCTTGGAGAGGCCGAAGATCTCGGCGTCGGTCAGCACAGTCGTCTGCTCGGCGTCGAGCGCCCACCCCTCGGCAAGCGAGCCGTGTACGAGGGTCACCGATCCTAGCGGCGGCAGGTCTGGCAGGCTTTCGGAGGGGGTGGCGGTGACGCCGGCTTCCTCCAAGAGCTCGCTCAAACGGGGCGCCTGCTGGCTGACCAACACGACGCGGCGGCCCTCGCCGCGCATCCGCGGCGCGTCCTCGATGAGCGCCCGCGTGCGCCCCGAATAGCTCGGCGGCGAGGTGAAGGGCCACGCGGCATCGTCGGCGCCGAACGGCTCGAACGTAAGCACGGCGCCGCCCTGCACCGGCGCACGGATATCGTCGAGGGACGCATACGGCGCGGGCAGCGCTGCGGGAAGCTCGCCCCGCGACGCGAGGCGTTCCCGCAGCTCGACGGCCTGGGCGTGGATTTCGTCCAAGGCGTCGCCGATGCGCCGGGGATTGTCCAGCACGACGATGCCACCCTTGGGGAGGTGCGCCGTGGCGGGCCGCCGCGCCGCCAGCCCGCGGTAGAAGTCCTGCTCGTCGAACGGCTCGCCGGCGGCGAGCTTCTCCAAGTCGGCCTCGACGCGCTCGCGCGACTCCTCGGCGAGGTCTGCCGTATCGAGGTGCAGGGGCCGGTCGTCTTCGGGCGGAAGCTCCGTCGCCGGCGTGATCGTCACCGATTGCACGGGGTCCAACGAGCGTTGCGACTCCGGATCGAAGAAGCGGATGGCGTGGATGGTGTCGCCGAAGAGGTCGATCCGCACGGGGCGCTCCGACGACGGCGGGAAGATGTCGAGTATCCCGCCGCGGCGGCTCACGTCGCCGGGGACTTCCACCGCCGGTTCCACGCGGTAGCCCATGCTCGTCCAACGGCGCAGGGCCCGCATGGGATCGAGCCGGCCGCCGCGGCGGATGGTGTGCGTCAGCCCCGCCATGTGCTTGGGGTCCAGGGTCTTCGACGCGAAAGCGTAGGCCGACCCGATAAGCAGCGGTGGCGTGCTCCCGTCTCGACCCGAGTCGGCGGATGCGCCCAGTGTCCAAAGGGCCGCCAAGCGTTGTGAGACGGTGCTGCGGTCGGAGGCCAGCCGCTCGTAGGGGGTGGAGTCGAGCTCGGGGAGCACGTAGGCCGGGGCGTCCTCGCCCGCGTAGGCCAGCGTCTGCTCGTGGAGGAGCCGCGCCGTCTCCGCCCGCGCCACGATGATGGCCATCGGACGCCGCAGGCGGCGCCACAGCGCGGCCAGGAGCAGGGGCTTGGCGGCGTCGACCATGCCCGCCGACGCCTCGCCCCCGGCGGCCAGCCGCTCGGCGAGGCCGTCGAAGCCGGGCGCGGCCTCCGCCAGTTCGAGCAGTCCGTGCAGGGCCATTGGCCGTTTGTTCCCTCTTGGCGCGCCAAAACAGGGCTACCCGCCCGCGGCTAGCCCTTGCGCGTATTCTAACAGGAGCGCGTCGATTTTCGACAACGGCGGGTATAATCGAAAGAGCCTTCGCATGAACGAGCGCGGTAAGCCCCGCCTTCGGCGGGCGCCGCGAACGCGCCCATGGTCTCATCCCGGTATCGCCGTATCGTCGTCAAGGTGGGCACCAACCTGCTCACCGCGGGCGACGACACGCTCCACGCTCCGACCGTCCGTCGGCTCATCGGCCAAGTCGCCGCGCTCCACCGCCGGGGCATCCAGGTCGTGCTCGTCTCGTCCGGCGCCATCGCCGCGGGGCGGGAAGCCCTCGGCCTTATCGCCCGCCGCCCCAGCGGCGGCTTGCGGCGGAAGGACATCCCCTTCAAGCAGGTCATGGCAGCCCTCGGTCAGAGCCGCCTGATGCAGCGCTACGTCGATGGCTTCGCGGAGCACGGGATCCAAGTCGCCCAGGCCCTGATCACCAAGGGCGACCTCGACAACCGCGAGGGCTACCTCAACGTCCGAAACACGCTCGACGGCCTGCTCGATCTCGGCGTGGTCCCCATCGTTAACGAGAACGACGTGGTGGACGTGCGGGAGATCGGCGAGATCGTCTTCGGCGACAACGACACCCTCTCCGCCGCCGTTGCCAACGTCGTCGACGCCGGCCTCCTTATCATCCTTACCGATATCGACGGCCTTTATGAGTCCGACCCGCGCCGCGACCCGGACGCCAAGCTCATCCATCGTGTCGAGGAGATCGACGAGCGCATCGAGGCACTCGCGGGAGGCGTCGGTACCGCCCGTGGACGCGGCGGCATGGCCACCAAGATCGCGGCAGCGAAGGCCGCGACGGCCATCGGGATTCCCGTCCTCGTCGCCGGCGGCCACGTTCCCCGCATCCTGGAGCGCGTCGTGGCCGGCGAGGAGATCGGCACGCTCTTCGCCCGCCGCGACGACCGGGTGCATAGCCGGGAGCGCTGGCTCCTGAGCGGTCTGGCCTCCCGCGGCCAAATCATCGTCGACGAGGGGGCAGTCCTCGCCCTTCGCGCCAGCCGGTGCAGCCTGCTCCCCGCGGGCGTCGCCGAAGTCGCCGGCGACTTCGGCCGCGGCGACGTGGTCGATATCTGCGACCCCGCCGGCGACCGCATCGGCAGCGGGCTCACGCAATACTCCGCGTCCGAGCTTGAGCGCATCAAGGGCGCCAAGACCGGCGACATCGTTAAGCTGCTAGGCTATCGTTACATTGATGAGATCGTCCTGCGCGGCGACATGGCCCTGCTGAACCGCCGGAGCACTTCGTAAGGACACGATCATGACGACGACCGCGAACGAGACCGCCCGCCTCTACGAGCAGGCGCGTGCCGCGAAGGCAGCCTCCAAGGAGCTCGCCAAGCTGAGCACCGAGGTCAAGAACCGGGCGCTGCTCAATCTGGCGGACGCCCTCGAAGCGCGTGAAGACGAGATCATGGCCGCCAACCGGCTCGACTTCGAGCTGGCCCAAGACGCCGGCCTCACCGGCGAGATGCTTGGCAGGTTGGAACTCTCGCCCGGCGGGTTTCGCTCCATGGTCGCTAGCGTACGGTCCGTCGCGTCGCTGCCCGACCCCATCGGCCAGATGGAGGACGTGCGCCTGCTCGACAACGGCCTTCGCATCGGGCGTCGGCGGGTGCCGCTCGGCGTAATCGCCTCGGTCTATGAATCCCGCCCCGAGGTCACCGTCGATATTCCCTCGCTGTGCCTTAAGTCGGGGAACGCCGCCTTCCTGCGCGGCGGCAAAGAGGCGATCAACTGCAACACGACGCTCGCCGGCGTCGTCCGCGACGCCATCGGGGAAGCGGGCGTGCCGCCCGACGCGGTGCAGTTCGTCGAGTCCACCGACCGCGCGCTCGTCGCCGAGATGATGAAGATGAAGGACTGGATCGACCTCATCGTGCCGCGCGGCGGCGGGGGACTGATCGAGTTCGTGGAAAAACACGCGACGATGTCCGCCATCACCGGGGGCCGCGGCGTCAACCACATCTACGTCGACCGTTCCGCCGAACTCGACATGGCTGCCGACATCATCTACAACGCCAAGGTCCAGCGTCCGGGGGTCTGCAACGCCGTCGACGGCGTGCTCGTGCACCGCTCCATCGCCGAGACCGCGCTGCCCCGCATCGGGGCCGCCCTCGCATCCGCCAACGTCGACATGCGCTGCGACCCCGATGCGCTCCGCATTCTGCTCGACCGCGGCATCAAGCCCATCCGGCCCGCGGAGGAGAACGATTGGGGCTACGAGTTCTGCGCCCTCATCGCATCGCTTCGGGTCGTGGACGGCCTCGACCAAGCCCTGGAGCACATCGACCGCTACGGCTCGGCGCACTCGGAGGCGATCATCACCAACGACTACGCCGCCGCACAGCGCTTCGTCAACGAGGTGGACGCCGCGGTCGTCCTCGTCAACGCCAGCACGCGTTTCAACGACGGCGCCCAGTTCGGCCTCGGCGCGGAGGTCGGGATCAGTACCGACAAGCTCCACGCCCGCGGCCCGATGGGCCTCCGCGAGATCACGTCGTACAAGTGGGTCGTCATGGGCGACGGTCAGGTCCGACCCTAGCCGTCGGCTGCGTAGAGCAATTCTAGAGTAGGGGGCCGCGGATGCCGGAGCACCGATTCGAGAGAGAGTGCCGCACCCCGTACTCGGAGGCGTACCTCATCATGGACGGCGAGGCGTCGCTGGGCCGCATCGACCTGCACTTCGCAGGCCCCGTCGTCCACGGCATCCTCGTGGTCGCCGAGCGGGTCACGCAGGACGAGGTCAAGGACCTCATCGAGTCCATCGACGAGGAGCTGGTGATGTCCGCCGACCCCGACTGCGAGGACTTCGTCGTCGCCGTTTACCAAGGGCGCGAGATCGGGACGTACAGCTCCCAGGAGCTCGAAGAAGAGGAAGGGGCCTAGGGCGGAGGCCCCGGCTGGTAACACCGTAGCGGGGCATTACGCCGCGCTCTTCGTCTCCTCCGGCTCGGCTGCCCACCAGCCCTTGCGGCGCGCCAGGATAGCCAGGGCGATGAACCCCAGGCCTACGCCGAACCAGAGGGTGCAGAGCCGGATCAGCAGCGTGGCCCCCGCGGCCGCGGCGCTTCCCAACCCCACCAGGGCTTGGCCCAAGCTGGTGATGCCCGTCTCCGCCGCGCCGATTCCGCCGGGCAGCAGGAGCACGGCCCCGGCCATCGTGGAGATCGAGAGGATGAAGAGCGCCTGGAAGAGGAGCTCCCAGCCCGGGTCCGCGCCCAGCCCCCAGAAGACGTAGAAGAGGGCCACCGCCTCGCCGGACCACGAGACGATGCCGATGCCCACCGCCACCGTCAGGGGGCGGGGCGAGAACAGCGTCTGCGAGCTATCGAAGAACGTGGCGATGAATGGAGCGTGCCGCTTGAGCACCGGAATTCGCCCCGCCACCGCCACCAGCGCATTCGCCAGACGCCGGTTGCGGAAGCCGGCAACGGCTACGACGGTGGCCGCCCCCAGCCCCGCCAAGGGCAACCATCCATAGTCGACGAAGATCAGCCCGATCGCGGCGAGCACCAGCATGGCGACGCCGTCGGTTATGCGCTCCGCGATGACGATGGGAGCGGTCTTCGCGGGGTCGGCGTCGTAGCGCACCTTCAGGAAGTAACTCTTGATCCACTCGCCCACCTTGGCCGGGGTGATCGACATCCCGAGCCCGGAGAGGAAGATGAGCAGGCTGTCGCCGAACGGCACGCCCCGGACGTTCGTCAGCCGCAGGTAATACTCCCACTTCACGAAGCGCAGGACGTAGTTGAACAGGGTCAGGAGCAGGATGTAGGGGATGAATTCCCAGCGGAACTCCGCCAGAACGTCGCCGGTCTCGGAGAGACTGCCGGATAGCTCGATATAGAGCAGCAGGCCGGCGACGACCACTAGGCCGAGGCCGACGGAAATGAGCAGTTGCTTGCGAAGTTGACCGGGTATCACGGTGGGCCTGGTCCGCCAGGGCGGATCGTCTCGGCGACTTACCGCTTTCGGCTCACCGCCCGCCGGGCCGCGTCGGCCACGTCGGCGGAGGTCAGGTTGTACTTGACGAGCAACTCTTCGGGCTTGCCCGACTCAGCGTACCCCCTTAGCGCCACGAATTCCATCGGCACGGGCGTCGAGAGCGCCACCGCGGCGGCCGCCGCGCTCCCCAGTCCGCCGTGGAGCTGGTGTTCCTCGGCGGTCACGATCGCCCCTGTGTCCGCGGCGGCGTCCGCGACCGCCTCGTCGTCGATGGGCTGGATGGTCGCCATGTTGAGCACCCGGGCCTCGACGCCTTCGCCGGCGAGGATATCCGCCGCTTCCAGCGCCGCCGCCGTCATGATTCCGCAGGCGATGATGGTCACGTCCCGGCCCTCGCGGAGCCGGATCGCCTTGCCCGCCGCAAATTGGTAGTCCGGCGGCAGGATGATCGGCGTGGCGGGGCGGCTCAGCCGGATGTAGAAGGGCCCGTGGGCCGCCGCCGCGGCGCGCACCGCCGCCTCGGTCTCCACCGCGTCGGCGGGCACGATTACGGTAAAGGAGGGCAGGGCCGTCATGAGCGCCACGTCCTCGATCGCTTGGGCGGAGATGCCGTCCTCGCCGGTGACGATGCCGGCGTGCGTCGTGACGATCTTCACGTTCAGGCCGGGCTGCGAAATGCCGACGCGTATTTGGTCGAAGGCCCGTGAGGTCGCGAACACCGCGAAGGTGCTCACGAAGGGTATCTTCCCCGCCGAGGCGAGCCCCGCCGCGACGCTCATCATGTTCTGCTCTGCCGCTCCTAGGTCGAAGAACCGATCGGGGAACTTTTGGCTGAAGTCGACGGACATGACTGACTTGTTCAAGTCGCCGCCGACGAAGACGACGTTGGGGTCTTCCGCGCCCAGCGCGGAGAGGACCTCGCCGAAGCGGTTGCGGGTCGCCTCCATCACCTGGGTGGTCATCCCGCCAGTTCCTTCATCGCTTGCTCGTATTGCTCGGCATTGGGGGCCTTGCCGTGGAAGTCGGGGTTCCCTTCCATGAAGCTGACGCCCTTGCCCTTCACCGTGTCCGCCACGATGGCGGCGGGGCCGTCGTGCGCCGCCGCGCGCTCCAGCGCCGCCGTGATTGACGGCATGCTGTGCCCGTCGATCACCTCCGTGCGCCAGCCGAACGCGCGCCACTTCTCTTCGATCGGCTCCAGGTCGAGCACGTCCTTGGTGGCACGGTCGTTCTGGATGCCGTTGCGGTCGATGAGCGCCACGAGGTTGCTCAGGCGGTAGTGCTTGGCGGCCATGGCCGCTTCCCAGACCTGTCCCTCATCGAGCTCGCCGTCGCCAAGCATCACGAAGATGCGGGCGGGGATCCCGTCGAGGCGCAGCGCCAGCGCCGTCCCCACGCCGAAGGAGAGCCCCTGCCCCAGGGAGCCGGACGACATCTCGACGCCGGGGGTCTTCACCGAGGCGTGTCCCTGTATGCGGCTGTTGATCCTGCGGAACGTTTGGAGCTCTTCCACGGGGAAGTAGCCGCTTTCGGCCAGCGCCGCGTAGAGCGCGGGGCAGCAGTGTCCCTTGCTGAGGATGAAACGGTCGCGGCCGGGCCAGCGCGGGTCGTCGGGGCGGTGGCGCAGCGCGTCGAAGTAGAGCGCGGCGACCATGTCGATGGCGGAGAGGGAGCCGCCGGGATGGCCGCTCTGCGCCTGGTACGTCATGTCGACGATGTGCCGGCGCAGCACGCGCGCGGTCGCCTCGAGCTTGGCGATGGAATCGGAAGTCGTGCCGGGCCGCGCGGTGGCGGCGTTACCGGCTGCGGGGGCCGAGTGGTCGTCCTGGAGCAACTGATTCGTGTTCCACGAAACTCGGCTCGGAACCTGACTGAAGCCGGTCGCGTGATTATACGGCCCCCTACGGGGGGTGTCCATTACCCCGCCCGGCCGAGCCCTCTCTGTCTCTCCCAGGGAGACCTTTGCGTAACCTGGCGGGCGGGCTTCAGCAAGGTAGTGCGGCCCCCGCCTCCCCCCGCCCTCTCTCAGTCTCCCCCAGAGGGGGAGAGGTTTAAGTGAATGCCACCTCCGCTCCCCCCCGCCAGGACCCCAGTCGGTTTTGCAAAGGTCTCCCAGAGGGAGAGAGGCGTGATGTCTGCAAGACAGCCATGCATGAATCGGCTAGAATTGGCTGGACTTTCTACCCTCACACAGCCCCATTTCCTGATAAGGAGCGGCTTGATGACTACCACCGCCGATCGTCCCGCCGAGTACAAGGTCGTAGGCTCCCGGCCCATTCGCCATGACGGCGTGGATAAGGTGACCGGCAAGGCCAAGTACGGCGGCGATTACACCGCCCCCGATCTTCTCCACGGCAAGATCGTGCGCAGCCCGCACGCGCACGCCCGTATCAAGAGGATCGATTCCTCCAAGGCCGAGGCTCTCGACGGGGTCCGCGCCATCGTCACCCACGCCGACCTTTCCGTGGACGACGTGAAGGAGAGCGACCTGCGCAAGACGCTGGGCAACATCCCCGTCGCCGCGGAGAACGTGCTGGCCAACAAGAAGGCGCTCTACAAGGGGCACGCCATCGCCGCGGTGGCGGCCTCCAGCCTGCACATCGCCGAGCAGGCCGTCGATCTCATTGAGGTCGAGTACGAAGTCCTGCCCGCGGTACTCGACGTGCGAGCCGCGATGGCCTCCGGCGCGGCTATCCTCCATGAGCAACTGATCGAGAACGATAAGAACCTTCCCGACGCCGGCCAGCTTACGAACGTGGCCGGCCGCCTCCACTTCGGCCGCGGCGACCTCGCTCGCGGCTTCGAGGAAGCCGACGTGGTCGTCGACCGGGAGCTCGACACGCAGCCGGTCCACCAGGGCTACATCGAGCTGCACAACAGCACCGCGAACTGGAACGCCGACGACCGGGTCACGGTCTGGACGAGCACGCAGGGCGCGTTCGCCGTCCGTACGCAGACCGCCGCCATGATCGGTTTACCCGAGTCGTCGGTGAAGGTCGTGCCGATGGAGATCGGCGGCGGCTTCGGCGGCAAGATCAACAGCTACTTCGATCCCGTGGCCGCACTGCTTTCGAAGAAGACCGGCCACCCGGTCAAGTTCGTCATGAACCGCCGCGAGGTCTTCGAGGCCACCGGTCCCACCTCCGGCTCGCACCTGCGCTGCAAGATCGGCGCCAAGAAGGACGGGACGATCACCGCAATCGAGCTGTACATGGCGTTCGAGGCGGGGGCCTACCCCGGCTCGCCCGTCGGCGCTGGCTGCATGTGCGCCATCGCT
Source organism: Dehalococcoidia bacterium (assembly GCA_965261455.1). Lineage (GTDB taxonomy): Bacteria > Chloroflexota > Dehalococcoidia > SHYB01 > SHYB01 > DAOUKH01. Next base: position 3,321,216 of record OZ253453.1, read on the forward strand.
CCCTACAACGTCGAGAACTTCGCCGTCGACGGCCTCGACGTGGTCGTCAACAAGCCGAAGGTCGCCGCCTACCGGGCCCCCGGCGCGCCCCAAGGGGCCTACGCCGTCGAGACGGTTATCGACGAGCTCGCCGGCAAGCTCGGCATGGACCCGATGGAGCTGCGGCTGAAGAACGTTTCCGAGGAGGGCGACCGCCAGGTCACCGGCGTTCCCTTCCCCAAGATCGGGGCGTCCACCGTAGAGCGGGCCATGAAGACCCACCCCCACTATAGCGCCCCCAAAGGCCCCAACCAGGGCCGCGGCGCCGCGATGGGCTTCTGGTTCAACGCCGGGATGCAATCCTCCGCCTCGATCAGCGTCAACACCGACGGCGCGGTCAACCTCGTCACCGGCTCCGTCGACATCGGCGGGACCCGCGCCGCCCTGGCGATGCAGGCCGCCGAGGTGCTCGGCCTCACCGCCGAGGACGTGCATCCCTCCGTCGCCGACACCGACTCCATCGGCTACACCGGCGTCACCGGCGGTAGCCGCACCGCCTTCTCCACGGGCATCGCGGTCGTCAACGCCGCCGAGATGATCAAGGAGGAGATGATCGCCCGCGCCGCCAAGATGTGGGAGACCCAGCCCGAGGACATCGACTACGTGGATGGCGTCTTCATCTCCAAGAAGGACCCGGCGGACCGGCTGACCTTCAAGGAGGTCGCCGCCAAGATGAACAACACCGGCGGGCCCCTCGTCGCCTCGGCGAGTTCGAACCCCACGCAGGTCGGTCCCTCCTTCGCCGGCCTGCTCGTCGACGTCACCGTCGATCCCGAGACGGGCAAGGTGGACTTCGACCGCGTCACCGCGTTCCAGGACGTGGGACAGGCGGCGCACCCCAGCTACGTCGAGGGCCAGATGCAGGGCGGGACCGTCCAGGGTCTGGGCTGGGCGTTGAACGAGGAGTACTTCTACGGCGGCGACGGCGTGATGGCGAATTCGAGCTTCCTCGACTACCGCATGCCCACCAGCCTCGATCTGCCGGAAGTCGAGGCGGTCTTCGCCAACGTGCCAAACCCTGGGCACCCCTTCGGCCTGCGCGGCGTCGGCGAGGTCTCCATCGTGCCGCCGATGGCCGCCGTGGCCAACGCCATCAGCGACGCCATCGGCCGCCGCCTCACCGCTCTGCCGATGAACCCCGGAGCGGTGCTCCAGGCGCTGGAGGAAGAGACGGAGGGCTAGCTCCCGCCTTCACGCGCCTGGCGGCGCGTGCCCTCTCGCAGTCTCTCCCAGAGGGAGAGAGGTTTGAGGTGTGCTCCCCCAGAGGGGACTCTTGCGGAACCGGGGTAACTGACTGCGAAGGTGGCGGACTTCGATAACCCGTGGCGGTTGCGAGGGTGCCCCTCATCTCAATCTTCTCCCGTGGGGAGAAGAGGCAAGACCTCCCGGCCCCACCCGTGCTTGCCCGTGGACGGTTGTGCAAAGGTCTCCAGAGGGGAGCGGGGTTTGAGGTGTGCTCCCCCAGAGGGGAAGAGGCCGGAGGGGAGGGCGAGTCGCGACTCGCCCCTACGAGCCCACGTACCAGGTGCGGCGCGGCCAGAGGCGTTCGCGCCAGACGAACACCTTCAGCAGGGCGATGATCGCCGCGCCGGCGAGGAAGCCGCCGATGTGCGCCCAGTAGGCCACGCCCGACGTCACCGAATCGTCGAGGGCGAGGAAGCCGTTGAAGAACTGGAGCACGATCCAGAATCCGATGAGGGCCGCCGCGGGCAGCGTCATGGGGAGGATGAAGATGGCGGCCACGATCGTACGGATGCGGTTGTAGGGATAGAGCAGCAGGTAGGCGCCCATGACTCCCGCGATGGCACCGCTTGCCCCGATGGTCGGCGTCAGCGACTCCATGTCGGTGGCGATCTGCGCCCAGCTCGCGGCTAACCCCGTGACGAGGTAGAAGGCCAGGTAGCGGGCGTGACCCAGCCGTGCTTCGACGTTGTCGCCGAACACCCAAAGGAAGATCATGTTGCCCGCGAAGTGCAGCACGCCGCCGTGGATGAACATCGACGTGAACAGGGTGAGGTAGTTCGATACCGGCGTGTCGACGTCCAGGACGGGCGCGAGGCCGACGCGCAGGCCCATGAGGTCGAAGCCGGAGTCGGTGATCTCGAGGGGTATCACGCCCCAGCGGTGGAAGAACTGGGCCTCCCCGAGGTCGTTGAGGCCGAGCTCGAAGAAGAAGACGGCCGCCGAGACGGCGATCAGCGCGATGTTGACGTAGGGCCGGGGGTTTCCTCGCGTGCTCTGGTCCGATATGGGGAACATGCGGCTGGACCGGGCCCCGTGCGTCCTAGCCCCGGGGCAGTCCCAGGCCGCGCATGGCGATCGTGTTGCGCTGGATCTCCGACGTTCCCGCGCCGATCGTGATGGCCCGCTGGCCCCGGTAGAGCTTCTGCACCTTGCCGCGGAGCACGTTCAGCTTGCTCTCATGCGTCGGCTGGCCCCACAGGCCAAGAAGTTCCATCCCAAGCTGCGTTAGCCGCTGCGTCGTCTCCGCGCCGAAGATCCGCCCCATCGACGACTCGTAGGACGGCGACTGCCCCGACGCCTGCAGCCATCCCGTCCGGTAGGCGAGCAGCCGGCCGATGTGCAGTTGGATCGACATGTCGGCGACTTTGTGGCGCAGGCCGGGGTTGTGCTCGAAGGGCTTGTAGCCGCCGGTGCCCTCGCGGGCGAACTCCATAAGCTCGTCCATCAACTGGAGCGCGGGCACCGACGCCCGCAGGCCGGAGCGCTCGAAGTTCAGCGTCGTCGCGCCGACGTACCAACCCCGGTTCTCCTCGCCGATCAACGTGTCGCGGGGGAGCTCGACGTTATCGAAGAAGAACTCGTTGAAGTGGTGCACGTCGGCCATGTTGATGATAGGGCGGCGGCTCACGCCGGGCAGCGAGAGGTCGAGGAGGAAGTAGGAGATGCCCTTGTGCTTCGGCGCGTCCTGATCGGTGCGCGCTAGGAGGATGCCGTACTGCGCGTGATGGCCCTGCGTCGTCCAGGTCTTCTGGCCGTTGAGCAGGTAGTAGTCGCCCTTGGGCTCGGCCTTGGTCTGCAGCGAGGGCAGGTCGGAACCGGCGTTGGGCTCGCTGAAGAGCTGGCACCAGATCACCTCGCCGCTGGCGATGCCGGGGAGGTAGCGCTTCTTCTGCTCCTCGGTGCCGTGCACCATGATCGACGGCCCCGCCAGGTTCACCCCGGCGTTCACCATCGAGAGCGGCGCCTTGTGCTTGGCCAGCTCCTCGTTGAAGATCATCTGCTGGATGATGCTCCAGCCCTTGCCGCCGTACTCGACGGGCCACGACGGCGTCAGCCAGCCCTTCGACCCCAGCTTCCGGGCGAACTCGCGCTCGAACTCGTCGCGGCCCCCCTCGGCCTCCGCCTGCTGACCCCAGTCCGGCGGCAGCTCCTGGCGGATGAACTCGATCACCTCGCTGCGAAACGCTTCGTCTTCCTCGGTCCAGCCAAAGTCCACGGGGTCTGCCCTCGAAGGCCGGGCGCGCTAGGGCGCGCCGGCGCGGTCGTTCTTGTGTGTCGCGGCGACGATAGTATAGGCTGGCCCTGATTTCGGAGCAATCGAAACAGAGGAGGCCGAACATGGCCTGGATCGCCGGCGTCGACGGGTGCAAGGGCGGCTGGATCGCGGTGTATGAGGACACGGATTCGGGGAAGCTGGAGTGCCGCGTCGCGGTCGGCGATCGCAAGGCAGGGCACACCAACCATGACCTATCGTGCGCTTTCGAGGCCGTGATGAACCATCATGCGCCGCTCGCCGCCGTGGCGGTCGATATGCCTATCGGCCTCTGTAACAACAAAGACGGGCGCGACTGTGACAACGAGGCGCGGGATGTTCTCAAACAGAGGCGTTCGAGCATCTTCTCCGCTCCTGCCGTTGGCCTCTTCCACAAGATGAAGCCGGAGAAGCTTGGGAAGGTGCAGTTCTACAAGCACGGTAGCGATTTGAACGAGAAACTCACCGGTAAGGGCCTAAGCAGGCAGTCTTGGGCCCTTGTCCCCAAGATCGCTGAGATCCGCGATTACCTCACAACCCATCCCGAAAGACAGGGCTGCGTTCACGAGGTTCACCCCGAGGTCTCCTTCGCTTCGATGAACGCCCAGAGCGGCGGGGGCCGTCCGTTCGCTCCGATGCGCCACCCCAAGGCCAAGGCCGGCGGGAGTGTCGAACGCCGTGCGCTGCTCAGGCGAATCTTCGAGGACCCGTTCGAGGAGTTGGAGGCGAAGGCGCCGGAGTGCGACTTTGGGAAACGCGCCGCGCTGGACGATTTCTACGACGCGCTGGCGTGTCTGTGGACGGCGCGTCGCATCCGAGAGAAGAAGGCCCGTGCGCTGCCGGGCTGCACTCCCGTCGGCTCAATGAGCCTGCCCATGCGGATCGTCTACTAGCCGCGCTTCGGTCTAGGCGGCTGCGGCGGCGACTTCGATGCCGAAGAAGCGCGCCGCGTTTCCACTCATGAGCGCGCTTATGCGGTCGCCGGAGAGGCCGCCCTTTTGCAGGCGGTCGAGGGCCTCCCAGGCGTCGCTGGCGTCGTGCTGCGGGTAGCGGGACCCCCAGGCGCCGACGTTCTCGAAGAGGTCGGGCAGCCGGTGGATGCAGGACTCCCAGGTGTCGAAGCCGACGAGCGAGGGGCGGTTGTAGAAGACCTCCGCGGGCTCGAGGCTGACGGGCCGGAGCATCTGCGGCTGGAGCCAGAGGTACGTCTCCGACTTCTCCAGGACCAGCGAGGCCCAGTAGGAGCCGGAGTGTAGGTAGCCCAGCTTGAGGTCGGGGTAGTCCTCCATGTGGCCGCTGAAGCACAGCGCGCTGAGGAATAGGCCGTTGTCCATCCAAGGGGCGGCCGAGGCCGCGATGGGATGGCCCAGGTAAAGAGGGGTGGCCACCCGCTCGATGAAGGCCCCTTCCGAGGTCCACTCGGGGTTGGTACTCCCTCCGGAGGGAACGATGCACGCAGCCACGCCGGAGGCGTTCAGGAACATCCAGAGGGGCTGGTACTCCGGCGCGTTCGGCGCCCGGGAGTGGTAGAACGAGGGCCGGATTGCCAAGGCGCGGAATCCCATCCGCGCCGCCCGCTGGGCCTCGCGAAGGGCGAACGCGGGGTGCTGCATCGGCAGGACGGCGGCGGGAATCAGACGGGCGGGGTCCTTCTGCGCGAAGTTCCAGATCCAGTCGTTGTACGCCCGCGCCAGGGCATAGGCGACGTCGGCGTTCTCAACGACGGGCAGGTGCTCGGAGAACAACGTGGGCAGCAGAAGCGCCTGGTCGATCCCCATCGCGTCCATGTCGGCGAGGCGGGCCTCGGCGTCGGCGGCGCCCTCGGTCAGGGGATGGGACGCCTTGGGGTCCAGTGAGCCGATGTCCTGCGGGGTCATGCCCGGACGGTAGATCGCCTGACGGTTGATCCGGCTCATGCCGTTCAGCGGCCGGGCCGGCGCGCCGTTGACGAGGATGACCTCGATGCCGTTCTCGTCGACCTCGCGCAGGAAGGCGGAGCGGGCCGGGACGCGGTAGTCCGCGTCGAGGAACTCCGTCCAGATCTCGGTCGGCTCGTAGACGTGGCTATCGGCGTCGAAGACGGGGCATGGCTTCTCGGGTTCCATGGCGCCCTCCTTGGTCGAGGAAGTTCTACATTCGGCCCGCGAAGCCGCGCCTGCGGCCGGCCGCCTCCGCCGCGGCGCGAAGGGCCTCGGTCTTGCTCGGGTCCGACTGGGTGCGGGCGAACTCGGCGACCTCGTCGGGCGACGGGAACCAGTCGGGGCGCGTGGGGTGCGGCGCCTGGTCGTCGACGAAGGTCTTGGGCTCAATGCCGTACATCCGGCGGGCGTTGCCTCCGAGGAGGGCGGCCTGGGTCTCTTCGGGGACTTCAGCCTCCTCCATCGCCTCGATCGCGGCCCAGACATCGGTGCCGTCGTGGTGATAGACGTCGGACGCCCACACACCTACGTCGCGGTAGATGTCAGCCTGGCGGAAGACCTCCATCTCGTCCGACTCGAACGAGATGTAGCACTGGTTGAAGAAGGCCTCGCTGGGCCGGCGCTTGGCGGGGACCATGCGCTCGTTGGCGTAGAGGTCGAAGTGGCGGTCGAGTCTTTCCAGCACGCCGAGGAGCCAGGATGCGTTGGACTCGAGGATCGCCATGGTGAGGTTGGCGTAGCGGTCGAGGAAGCCCGACATGAGGGTCATGGTGAGCCAGACGGCGGCCTCGTAGACGAAGCTGAGCGTCTGCGAGTTGAGGCCCTGCGCTGCGTAGATCTCGTGAGCGCTCGCGTCGATGAGCTGGCCCGGCGACACCATGCGCGTCATGTCGAGGTCGAGGGGATGGACACTGGAGGGGAAGGTGTGCATCCCCAGGACGACGCCGGTCTCCTCGAAGGTGCGGAAGAGCGCGTCCCAGCCGCCCATAGGGCCGTAGGCGTTGATCTTGCTGGGGTAGTTGCCGCGGGCGTCGATGGGGCGGACGAGGGCCATGCGGGTCCCCATGCCCGCGATGCGGCTCAGCTCATCAATGCTGTAGGTGGCGTTCTGTAAGGGGAGCCATCCGGCGGTGTGCAACCGGTCGGGGTTGACGGAGCAGAAGTCGTGGGCCCAGTCGTTATAGCCCTTGGCGAGGGCGTGGGCGCCGTCGATGTTCTCGATGTAGGCGAAGCCGCCCACCATGCCTGTGGGGATCACCATTACCTGGTCGATGCCCATCAGGTCGAGGTCCTTGATCCGCTCGTGGGGGTTGTAGGCGCCTTTGTGGTCGAGGTAGTCGTGCTTATCCGGGGTGAGAGGCTCGTACTGGAGGCGCCGCTTCGTCTCGCGGTCCATGCCGGGGCCGGAAATCGTGATCACGTTGTAGCGGGGGAACTCGCCGTTGGCGCCGCCCGCGGTGGACCGCGCGCGGCCGTTGACAATCGTCTGCCGGTCGTCCCGCCAGTAGCTCTGCTTCACCAGGTCGCGGTGCTTGGGCTCGACGTACTCCGACCAAATTTCGAGGGGGTCGTTGATGTGGGCGTCGCAGTCGAAAACGGGGAACCGTTTCTTCATGGGCGCTTTGCCTGCCGCCTTGCCGTTCGTCGTCATGACAAACCTCCTGCCACACCTGATCCTACGCTCGTCCGGCCGCGCCGGATCTCATATGGCGACAGTAACAGAGGGTGGTTTAGGGGTCAAATGAAAATGACGATTTGACCCCCTGTTTTGGGGTTGCTACCATCCGGTCGGCGGAGGTGTGGGATGACGATCCGTTTTTACAACCCTGCTCCGGAAGTAAACGGCGACGATAAGGCCGCCGAGCGCAGCCTGGATTCCCTGGGCGGCAAGAAGCTCCTCTTCCTCAGCAACAAGCGGGCGCGCTGCCCGGAGTTGGCCGACGCCCTGCGGGACGTCCTCACCGCCCGCTACGAGGTCGCCAGCCTGACGTTCATGGAGGTCGACGCCGGGAGGCCCGAGCCCAAGGCGAAGCTCCTCCCCCTTGTTGAGGAGTACGACGCCGCCATCGGCGCCTACGGGGGCTGAGGCTCGTGCACTGCGTCGGCGACGCAGGACATCATCACCCTTAATAAGGGAGGCATGCCGGGCGTCGTGCTCCTTGCCGACTATTTCAAGGACGAGGCCGAGCGCCTGGCCAGCATGAAGGGCGTGGCCGACCTGCCCCGCGTGGTCTTCAACGGCACGTTCGAGTTCGTCTCCAACGAGGAGCTTCGCGAGACCATCGACGAGGTTGCCGATACCGTCGCCGACAAGCTGACGGGCCGCTCCAAGGGACAAACGATCGTCCCATGACCGCGCTGCAGAGCAGCTTCTTCGAGGCGGAGACGCTCGAAGAGGTCAACCGGCTGGTCATGGAGAAAGGGTGGGGCGACGGCCTGCCCGTCGTGCCGCCGACCGAAGACCGCGTCCTCGCCATGCTGGCCCACACCGGCGACAACCCTGGCCGCGTCATGGGCGAGATGCCGCCGCTCAACGCCGAGGCGACGGTGGAGAAGGTTGCCATCAACGCCGTGATGGCGGGGTGCAAGCCCGAGTACTTCCCCATCGTGCTCGCCATGGTAGAGGCGGTCCTGGAGCTGCCGTTCAACATGAACGGCGTGGCAACGACGACGAATCCGTCGGCGCCGGTGGTCATGATCAACGGGCCCATCCGGCGCGAGGTCGGGGTCAACTGCGGCATCGGCTGCTTCGGCCCCGGGACGCAGGCCAACGCCACTATCGGACGCTCGCTGCGGCTGATTATGCAGACCTTGGGGGGCGCCACGCCCGGCCCGGTGGCGAAGGCGGTGCTCAGCCTGCCGGAACGGTATACCTTCTGCTTCGGCGAGGATGAGGAGCGGACACCGTGGATGCCGCTGCACGTCGAGCGCGGCTTTGACCCCGACACCAGCACCGTGACCGTCGTTTCGGTCAACGTGCTGCTCAGCACGACGGCGGCGATCCTGTACGACAAGGCCCAGCGGTTCGCCGAGATCGTAGGCCAGACGATCACGCTGAGCGGCAACCCCAACCTGGAGCCGGTGTCGCAGCCCGTGGTCGTTATCCCGTGGAACATCGCCCAACGGATCGACGATCAGGGCGTCTCGAAGCAACAGTTGAAGGAGCTCTTCTTCGAGCACTCGCGCTTTCCCGCCGACCAGGTGCCGGAGTACGAGCTGTGGCGCGAGTACGGCCTGCCGCCCTTCCACCTCACCGACGGCTACATCCAGCCTGTCGAGACGCCCGACGAGTTCGTCATCGTCGTCGCCGGCGACGGCCTCCCCGCCTACGCCGCGATCATGCCCTCGTTCTACGCCACCAAGGCGGTGACGAAGCCGGTGCGCCCGGTGTAGCGGCCGGGACTTTGTTCTCCCGTTCGCTCCGCCCGCTCTCAATCTCCCCCAGAGGGGGAGAGGTGGAGGGCGCGTCGTTGACACTGTGGTGCCTTTCCTATAGACTCCACGATTGGCCGAAGACGCGTGCTTAGACGCGCGATTAGGTGTAGGAAACCGTGCCGACGATCAACCAATTGATTCGCAAGGGACGCCGCGCTCCGCTCAAGCGGACGAAGGCTCCTGCCCTGCGCTACAGGTATAACGCGCTGAAGAAGGCACAGAAGCGCGATAGCGGCTCGCCTCAGAAGCGGGGCGTCTGCACGCAGGTGCGAACGGTGACGCCGAAGAAGCCTAACTCGGCCCTTCGGAAGGTGGCCCGCGTCCGCCTGACCAATGGTATGGAAGTAACGGCGTATATTCCGGGAGAGGGACATAACCTCCAGGAGCACTCCGTGGTACTCATCCGAGGTGGCCGCGTCCCCGATCTTCCCGGTGTGCGCTATCACGTCATTCGCGGCACGCTAGACGCGGCCGGAGTTTCCGACCGCAAGCAGTCGCGCAGCAAGTACGGCGCGAAGAGGGGCAAGAGCCCCGGCGGAGGCGCCTAGCGTCGGAGATTGCCGGGGACGGGCTCGCGCCGCGCCACCCGCGGGGACGAGCCCGGAGCGTGTGTGTTTCCCCTTTATCTTGAAAGTTTGGTAACACCGTGCGACGTAGAAAAGCGGAACGCAGAGTAGTCCCCCCCGACTGGAAATACCGTCGGGAAGACCTCACGCGCTTCATCCACAAGATCATGCTCAACGGGAAGAAGTCCGTGGCGGAGCGGATCGTCTACGGCGCGTTCGACATCATTGAGAAAGAAACGGGCCGCCAGGGCCTCGAGATCTGGGACCAGGCGATGAAGAACGTCACGCCGGTGCTCCAGGTCAAGCCGCGCCGCGTCGGCGGCGCGACCTACCAAGTGCCCGTTGAGATTCGTCCCGAGGTGCGCCCGGCCCTGGCAATGCGCTGGATCGTCGGCGCGGCGCGGAGCCGTGCCGGACGCCCCATGCGTGAGCGCTTGGCCGCCGAACTCATGGACGCCTCCCGCGGTCAGGGCGCGGCAGTGAAACGCAGGGAAGACCTCTTTAGGATGGCGGAGGCCAACCGCGCCTTCGTCCACTATCGCTGGTAGGAAGCTCCTATCGGCGATTCTTTTTGTACGCAATGTTCTGACTTTGACGGTAAGAGAAAGACCTCCCACGGATTGACGAGATGACGGACAAAACATTCCCCCTCAGCAAGGTCCGTAATATTGGGTTCATCGCCCACATCGACGCCGGGAAGACCACGGTCACCGAGCGGGTGCTCTTCTACACGGGCCGCACCTATAAGATCGGCGAGGTCCACGAAGGCACCGCGACCATGGACTGGATGGACCAGGAGCGCGAGCGCGGCATCACCATCACCGCCGCCGCCACCACCGCCCACTGGCGCGACACCCGCATCAACATCATCGACACTCCCGGCCACGTCGACTTCACCGCCGAAGTCGAACGCAGCCTCCGTGTCCTCGACGGCGGCGTCGTCGTCTTCGACGCCGTGGCCGGCGTTCAGCCGCAGTCGGAGACCGTCTGGCGGCAGGCCGAACGCTACCACGTCCCCCGCATGGTCTTCGTCAACAAGATGGACCGCGTCGGGGCCGACTTCTTCCGTACCCTCGACTCGATCCGAGACCGGCTCAAGGCTAAGCTCGCGGTCACCCAGATCCCGATCGGGGCAGAGGACGCCTTCCGCGGCGTCGTCGACGTCATCGATCGGCAAGCGATGATCTTTCCCGGGGACGGCTCTCCTCCTGAGGCCGCCGAGATGCCCACCGAGCTCACCGAACAGGTCGAGGCCGTCCGCGAAGAGCTTGTCGAGCGCATCGCGGAGACCGACGAAGACCTCACGATGAAGTTCCTCGGCGGCGAGGAGATCAGCTCCGATGAGTTGAAGCGGGCCCTGCGCGCCGCAACCATCGTCAACCGGCTCGTTCCCGTCTTCATGGGCACGGCGCTCAAAAACAAGGGCATCCAGCCGCTGCTCGATGCCGTCATCGACTATCTGCCCTCGCCGGAGGACGTGCCCGCCGTGACGGGGACGAATCCGCACAACGAGGCCCCCGAGGCCCGTGAACCCCGTACCGACGAGCCCTTCGCGGCGCTCGCCTTCAAAGTGGTCACCGACCCCTTCGTGGGGCGGCTTGTGTGGCTCCGGGTCTACTCGGGCGCCATGGAAGCCGGCGGCGCCGTACTTAACTCCGCTAAGGGGCGCAAGGACCGGCTCGGCCGCCTCGTCCAGATGCACGCCAACCACCGCGAGGAGGCCGACAAGGCCGTCACCGGCGACATCGTGGCCGCCGTCGGTTTGAAGAACACCTTCACCGGCGATACGCTCTGCGAAGCGTCGCGGCCCATCGTTCTGGAGACCATCCGGTTCCCCGAGCCAGTCATCTCTGTCGCTATCGAACCCAAGAGCCGCGCCGAGCAGGACAAGCTCACCGAGAGCATCCGCAAGCTCGGCGAAGAAGACCCCACGTTCCAGGTCCGGCAGGACAACGATACGGGCCAGACGGTGATCTCCGGCATGGGCGAGCTGCATCTCGAAGTGCTTGTCGAGCGCATGCGCCGCGAACACAACGTCGACGCCAACGTCGGCAAGCCCCAGGTGGCCTACCGCGAGGCAATCACGTCGAGCGCCCGGGCCGAGGGCCGCTTCATCCGCCAGACCGGCGGGCGCGGTCAGTTCGGCCACGTTGTCATCGAGATCGAGCCGAACGAGCGAGGCAAGGGCTTCGCGTTCGAGAACAAGATCGTGGGCGGCGCCGTCCCCCGCGAGTACATCCGGCCCACGGAGCAAGGCATCAAGGAAGCCCTCGAGACCGGCGTGATCGCGGGCTATCCCGTGCTCGACGTGAAGGTGACGCTGATCGACGGTTCCTTCCACCCCGTGGACTCCTCCGAGATGGCGTTCAAGATCGCGGGCTCGATGGCGGTGAAGGAAGCGGTCCGCAAGGCCTCGCCGGTGCTCCTTGAACCGATCATGTCCGTTGAGGTGGTCACCCCCGGCGACTTCCTCGGCGATATTCTCGGCGACCTCAACAGCCGCCGCGGCCGCGTCCAGAACATTGAGGGCGTCGGCGATACCCAGGCGGTCAAGGCGTCGGCGCCGCTGTCCGAGACGTTCGGCTATGCGACGGCCATACGGTCGCTGACCCAGGGGCGCGCCACGCACACCCTGCAATTCAATAGCTACCAAGAGATTCCCAAGGCGATCGCGGCGGAGATTACGGGCCAGGTCAACCTCGCCCGGTAGGCGCGGCCTCGGCGAAGACAAGAATGGATATCGAAACACGATGACGACGACGCGGCAGCGCATACGAATTCGGATCAAGCTCAAGGCGTACGACCACCGGATACTGGACCAGTCGGCGAGCCAAATCGTGGAGGCCGCGGAGCGGACCGGCGCGGCCGTCGCGGGTCCGGTGCCGCTGCCCACCAACATCAGGCGGTTCACCGTGATCCGCTCGCCGCACATCGATAAGGACTCGCGGGAGCAGTTCGAGATGCGTACCCACAAGCGCCTCATCGACGTGCTCGAACCCACCTCCAAGACCATCGACGCGCTGACGCGGCTCAACCTGCCCGCCGGCGTGGATATCGAGATCAAACTCTAAACGGGCCCACCATGGTGCAAGCGATCATCGGACGCAAAATCGGCATGACCCAGCTTTTCTCGGAAGAGGACGGCTCGGTGACGCCGGTCACCGCCATCGAGGCCGGGCCCTGCACCGTGGTGCAGGTCAAGACGCTCGCGAACGACGGCTACGAGGCTGTGCAACTCGGCTTCGGCCACAAGAAGCGCCACAACAAGCCGGCCCAGGGCCATCTGAAGGGGACCGGCACTTTCGCGGTGCTCCGCGAGGTGCGCGTCGACGACGCCGCGCAGTACGAAGTCGGCCAGACCATCGACGTGAGCATCTTTGAGGAAGGCTCGAAGGTCGACATCGTGGGGCGCTCGCGAGGGATGGGCTTCGCCGGTGGCGTCAAGCGTTACCACTTCGCCGGCGGCCCCAAGACGCACGGCCAGTCGGACCGGCACCGCGCACCCGGTTCGGTCGGGGCGGGGACCACGCCGGGCCGTGTCTTCAAGGGTCTGCACATGGCGGGCCGCATGGGCGACGAACGAAAGACGACGCAGAATCTGCGCGTGATGAAGGTCGAGCCGGAGCGCAATCTGATCATGGTCCGCGGCGCCGTCCCCGGCATCAGCACCGGTCTCGTCATGGTCCGCCAGGCCGTGAAGACCCGGAAGAAGTCCCAGTCATGACGATCAGCGTTCCTGTCAAAGACGTCAGTGGCAGGCAGGTCGCCAAGCTCGGCCTGAACGAGGCCGTCTTCGGTGTCGAGATGAACGAAGCGGTGGTCTACCAAGCCCTCGTGCGGCAGCGCGCCAACGAACGGCAAGGGACGGCGAGCGCCAAGACGCGCGGCGAGGTGAGCGGCTCGACCCGCAAGCCGTGGCGCCAGAAGCACACGGGCCGCGCCCGCGTGGGCACCCGCATGTCGCCCCTGTGGCGGCACGGCGGCGTCATTTTCGGCCCCAAGCCGCGGAGCTACACCAAGGCCATGCCGCGGAAGATGCGCCGTCTCGCCATCCGCTGCCTCCTCTCCGACAAGCAGCGCGACTCGGAGCTTTCGGTGGTCAAGGAGATCAAGCTCGAAGGCAAGACGAAGGAAGTCGTCCAGTTCTTCGAAGCGCTCGACATCTCCGGGAGCGGTGTGCTCATCGTCACCGAGACCCCTGAAGCGGGGCTCATGCGCGGAGCGCGGAACCTCGAGCGGGTGAAGACCGTCCCCGCGGCGCAGATCAACGTAGGCGATTTACTCAAATACCAGTTCCTCGTGATGACCGTCGGCGCGGTGCGCGCCGCCGAACGGATCTGGGCGCGGCGCAAGGTCGACCGCAAACGCGTCCCCATCGAGGATGAGGCGGTCCCCGAAGCCATCGAGGAGCCGGTCGAAATCGAGCCTGAACCGGAGCCCGTGCCTGAGCCCGAGCCGGTAGCGGAAGCGGAGGTTGAGCCTGCCGAAGCGGAAGCTGAGGCCGAGCCCGAACCCGCCGAGGTTGAGCCGGCGCCCGCCGCGCCCGAAGCCACGGCGAAGGATGAGGCCGATAAGACCGACGAGGACGAGGCTCCTCGACCCCGCCGCCGCCGCGCCCCCGCGGCAGGGTCCCGTTCCCGCTCGGCACGCGCCAGGACCACTAAGAAGAAGGCCACGGACGAGCCGTCCGCGGACGGGGACGGCTCGGCGTCATGAGCCTCTACGACGTCGTCCGCCGCCCCGTGATTACCGAGAAAAGCACCATGCTTGCCGAGGACGGACGCTATACGTTCGAGGTCGCGGTCGGCGCCACCAAGACGCGGGTCAAGGAGGCGGTGGAGACCGCCTTCGGGGTCAAGGTCGCCCAGGTGAACGTGATGTCGGTCCGCGGCAAGCGGAAGCGGTTCGGTCCGCGCCTCAAGGCAAAGCCGTCCTGGCGCAAAGCGGTGGTCACCCTGGCCAAGGGCGAGAAGATCGAATTCTTTGGCGGCGGATAGGCGAGCTCTCTCATGCCAGTCAAAAAATACAAACCTACCTCCCCCGGCCGCCGCGGCATGTCGGGGCCGACCTTCGAGGAGATCACGAAGAGCCGGCCCGAGAAGTCGCTGGTGCGCGCCAAGCGGAAGAACCACGCCGGGCGCAACGCGCGGGGCAAGATCACCGTGCGGCACCGGGGCGGCGGCTCCAAGCGCAAGCTGCGCATTATCGACTTCAAGCGCGACAAGAGCGGCGTGCCCGGCAAGGTGACCGCCATCGAGTACGACCCGAACCGGTCGGCCCGCCTCGCCCTCGTCGTCTACGTCGATGGCGACAAGCGCTATATGCTCGCGCCCGTCGGGCTGAAGGTCGGCGATGCCGTCCAGGCCGGTGAGGGCGCGGAGATCAAGCCGGGTAACGCGCTTCCCATGCGGTTGATCCCCACGGGAACGCGCATCCACAATATCGAAATGAACCTGGGCAAGGGCGGGCAGATCGTCAGGTCGGCCGGGACCTCGGCCCAGCTCTTGGCGAAAGAGGAAGGCTACGTGCTGGTGCGCCTGCCCTCGGGCGAGACGCGGCGCTTCCACGGCAACTGTATGGCCACCGTCGGCCAGGTGGGCAACGTCGACCACAAGAACCAGAACATGGGCAAGGCCGGGCGCATGCGCAACAAGGGCCGCCGCCCGCGTGTCCGCGGCATCGCCATGAACCCGCGCGATCATCCGCACGGCGGCGGCGAGGGGCGCTCCGGCATCGGCATGCCCAGTCCGAAGTCGCCCTGGGGCAAGCCGACCCTCGGCTATCGCACCCGCAGCAAGAAAAAGCCCAGCAGCTCGATGATCGTAAAGCGGCGGGGCAGGAAGTAGGACGACGTGTCGAGGTCGACGAAAAAGGGGCCCTATGTACACCCCAAACTCGCCAAGCGCGTGGAGGCCGCCGCCCGCTCGCAGCAGAAGGTGGTGATCAAGACTTGGTCCCGCGCCTCGATGATCATGCCCGACATGGTCGGGCTCACCATTGCCGTTCACGACGGGCGCCGGCACGTGCCCGTCTTCATCACCGAGAATATGATAGGACACCGCCTCGGCGAGTTTTCCCCGACGAGGACGTTCCGCGGCCACGTCGGCAGAGGCCGCAGCGAACGCACGTCGTCGGTGCGCTGAGCGCGCTAATCGGAGCAATCGTGGAAGTCCGCGCCGTAGCAAAGAACATAAGCATCTCGCCCAAGAAGTTGGGACGGGTGGTCGAGGCCGTCCGGGGCCGCCCCGTGGGGGAGGCGCTCACGATCTTGCGCTTCCTGCCGACGCCCACGGCCCACGAGGTGGCGAAGGCCGTCAAGTCGGCCGCCGCCAACGCCGAGAACAACTACCAAATGAACCCCGACTCCCTCCGTGTGGTGAGCATCACCGCCAACGAGGGCATGAAGCTGCGCCGCTTCCAGCCCATGGCGCGCGGGCGCGCCGGGACCGTCCGCAAGCGGTCGAGCCATATCACCGTCACCGTCGACGAGCAGGAGGCCTAGGCGTGGGTCAGAAAGTACACCCCATCGGCTTCCGCCTCGGCGCGGTGAAGGACTGGCAAGCGAAGTGGTTTGCCGCCAAGCCGGCCCAGTTCCGCGAGCTTCTCGGCGAGGACATCCGGTTCCGCCGGGACATCTGGAAGCGCTATCCCGACGCGGGCATCTCGCACGTGGAGATCGAGCGCGGCGCTCATGAGGTGGTGGTGACGATCCACACCGCCCGCCCCGGCATAGTCATTGGACGAGGCGGGCAGCGCGTCGAAGAGATCAGGAAAGAACTCGAAACGGCGAGCGGCAAGCGCGTGCGCATCAACATTGTCGAGGTGCGGCAACCCGAGCTCGACGCCTACCTCGTGGCGCGGAACGTCGCCGACCAGATAGAGCGCCGCCTCTCCTACCGCCGCGCGATCAAGCAGGCGGCGAGCCGCACCATGCAGGCGGGGGCCAAGGGTATCAAGATCAACATCGGGGGGCGGCTCGGCGGCGGTGAGATCGCCCGCAAGGACAAGGAGATGGAGGGGCAGGTCCCGCTCCATACGATCCGCGCCGACATCGACTTCGGCATCGCCGAGGCCGCGACCACGATGGGCCGCATCGGCGTGAAAGTCTGGATCAACCGCGGCGAGATTCTGCCCGAGATCCGCCAACCCGAGACCGATCTCGAAGATGAGGGCCTCGGCGCGCTGGAGCTCAAGGAGCCCGTCGCCGTCCCCGCGACTCCTGGTGCGGAAGCGGCGCCCGCGGAGGCACCCGCTGCGGACCCCGTGCCCGCCGTGGCCCCTGCGCCCGCCGCCGAAGAGAAGACCGATGCTGCAACCTAAGCGAACCAAATACCGCAAGGCGCACCGCGGCAAGATGCGTGGGACGGCCCACTCCGGCGCCACCCTGGCCTTCGGCGACGTCGGCCTGAAGGCCATGGAGTCGCATTGGATCACCGCGCGCCAGATCGAGGCAGCGCGGCGCGCCATCACCCACCACGTGAAGCGCGGCGGCGACGTGATCATCCGCATCTTCCCCGATAAGCCTGTCACCTCGAAGCCGCTGGAAGTGCGGCAGGGCGGCGGCAAGGGCGCGGTCGATCACTGGGTCGCCAGGGTCCGGCGCGGCAAGATGATGATGGAACTCGCCGGTGTGCGCGAAGATGTCGCCGTCGAGGCGATGCGGAAGGCCGGCGCGAAGCTCCCAATCAAGACCAGGATCGTCTCCCGCGCCGAGCAGCACGGAGCGGTGGGGTAAGGCGATGCGTATCGAAGAGGTTAGACAGCTCAACACCGAGGCGCTTCGGGAAGAGTTGGAGAACGCCCGCAAGGAGTTGTTCAACCTGCGCTTCCAGAAGGCGACACAGCAACTTTCAGACAGCAATGCGATTCGCAAGACTCGGCGCACCGTGGCGCGGGCGATGACCGTGCTTCGCGAGCGCGAGTTGGCCGACGAGGCGCCGCAAGGATAGATATGGAGAAACAGCGAGGCAGACGTAAGGTGCGTATCGGAGCCGTGATCAGCGACAAGATGGACAAGACCCGCGTGGTCGCGGTTCCCTGGTCGCAGCGGCACCGGATCTATAAACGCGCCATCCGGCGGCTCAGCAAGTTCAAGGTGCACGACGAAGAGAACGCCACCCGCATGGGCGACCAGGTCCGCATCATTGAGACGCGGCCACTTTCCAAGGACAAACGGTGGCGCATCGTCGAGATACTGGTCCGTGGCGAGCAGGTGGATGTCGCACCCGAAGAGATCGACGCCACCCTCGTGGAAGAGATGGAACAACTCCCCAAGACCGCCGCCGCGACCGTTGTGGCGGAGGCTGTGGTGGAAGAGCCGGACGAGGCTCCGGTGATGGAGGAAGCGGCCGACGAGCCCGCCGCTGAGCCGGAGGCTGAAGCCCCGGTAGCGGAGGAAGCGGTCGCCGAGGAAGCCGACGAGCCCGCCGCTGAGCCGGAGGCTGAAGCCCCGGTAGCGGAGGAAGCGGTCGCCGAGGAAGCCGACGAGCCCGCCGCTGAGCCGGAGGCTGAGGCCCCGGTAGCAGAGGAAGCGGCCGCCGAGGAAGCCGGCGAGCCCGCCGCTGAGCCGGAGGCTGAGGCCCCGGTAGCAGAGGAAGCGGCCGCCGAGGAAGCCAGCGAGCCCGCCGCTGAGCCGGAGGCTGAGGCCCCGGTAGCAGAGGAAGCGGCCGCCGAGGAAGCCGACGAGCCCGCTGCTGAGCCGGAGGCTGAGGCCCCGGTAGCGGAGGAAGCGGCCGCCGAGGAAGCCGAGGAGCCCGCCGATGAGCCGGCGACCGAGGAGTCCGCCCCCGACGCCGCGGAGAGCAAGGACGATGAGAAGGGCGGCGCCGCATGATCCAGAAAGAGAGCCGTCTCCGCGTCGCCGATAACTCCGGCGCGCGCGAAGTGCAGTGCATCAATATCCCCGGCGGCTCCGGACGGCGCTATGCCCGGGTAGGCGACGTCATCGTCTGCTCGGTGAAGGTGGCGCAGCCCGCCGCCGCCGTCAAGAAGGGCGAAATCGTCCGCGCCGTGGTGGTGCGGACGTCGAAGCCGGTGCGACGGGCCGACGGCTCCCAGATCCGGTTCGACGACAACGCCGCGGTCATCCTCCGCGACGCATCGAACCCGCAGGGCACCCGCATCTTCGGCCCCGTGGCCCGCGAGCTTCGCGAGCACAACTTCATGAAGATCATCTCTCTCGCGCCCGAAGTCCTCTAGCGATATGAAACTCAAGCGAAACGATAACGTCATCGTGGTCCGGGGCAAGTACCGCGGCAAGCAGGGCCGCGTCATGAGCGTGGACCGCAAGCACGATCGCCTGGTGGTCCATGGCGTAAACATCATCAAGAAGCACGTGCGGCCCAGCCCCACGGTGCGGCAAGCGGGTATCGTTGAGATGCCAGGCTCGATCGATGCGTCCAAGGTCAAGCTCCTCTGCCCCGCATGCTCGAAGGCGGGGCGGCTCGCCATCCGCATCATCAAGTTCGGCGAGGGCCGCGAGGAACGACGGCGTAAGATGCGCGTCTGCAAGGCGTGCAACCAAGAGATCGAATAGGGAACGATATGGTGGCGGAAGAAGAGAACAAGACAGACGAACCGGCGGCCAAAGCGAAGGCAAAGGCCCGCCCCGCGAAGGCGAAAGCCGCCGCGCCGAAGAAGGGCGCGGGGAAGGCTCGCCCCAAGGCGGGGAAGGCCGCGGCCGTGAAGGCGGCGGCTACGAACGGCGCGCAAGCGACGCCGGTGGGCTACGTCCCCCGCCTGACCGTGCGTTACCGCGAGGAGATCGTCCCCGCGCTGCGCACCGAGTTCTCCCTGTCCAGCATCATGCAGGCGCCCCGCGTGCAGAAGGTTGTGGTGAACATCGGCCTCGGCGAGGCGCTCACCAACCCCAAAGCCCTCGAGGCCGCGCAGCGCGACCTTTCCATCATCACCGGCCAGCAGCCGGTCACCACCAAGGCCAAAAAATCGGTTGCCGCGTTCAAGATCCGCGAAGGCATGACCATCGGCATGATGGTGACGATGCGCGGGGCGCGGATGTACGAGTTCCTCGACCGGCTGATCAACGTGGCGCTTCCCCGGATACGCGACTTCCGCGGCGCGCCCAACCACGGCTTCGACGGCCGCGGCAACTACTCGATCGGCTTCCGCGAACAGACCGTCTTTCCCGAGATCGACTTCAATAGCATCGACCGGCTGCGCGGGTTCCAGATTACGATCGTCACCAGCGCTCCCAACGACGAACAGGCGAGATCCCTGCTGAACCATTTGGGCTTCGCCTTCGCCAGGGAGACCGAAGAGGCGTTCGCCTAGCGCGCCCTCGAAGAGCACGGAGGAATCGTTGGCCAAGAAAGGCAAGATCGAGAAGTGGAAGCGCCCCGCCAAGTTCGGGGTGCAGGCACATAACCGCTGCAATCGCTGCGGCCGGCCCCGCGCCTACATCCGCATGTTCGGGCTCTGCCGCATCTGCTTCCGCGAGCTGGCCCTGCGCGGCGAGATTCCCGGCGTGCGCAAAGCAAGCTGGTAGAATGGACCCCGGACAGACCAAACCTGATAAGGCAGTAGTTGAACTGTGAATACCGACCCAATCGCCGACCTGCTCACCCGCGTCCGTAACGCCTCCTCGGCGGGACATTCGTCTGTAGTGGCGCCGTACTCCAAATTGAAGGAGTCGATCTGCGGCATCCTCAAAGAGGAAGGCTTTATCCGCGACTTCGCGCCGCAGAAGAGCGGCACGCAGCGCCAACTCAAGATCTACCTCATCTATGGTGAGAAGAGCACGCCCGCGATCACCGGCGTGCAACGCGTCAGCAAGCCGTCGCTGCGTATCTATTCAGGCCACGACGAGATTCCCCGCGTCTACGGCGGGCTCGGCACGACGATCGTCTCGACCCCCAAGGGCATCATGACCGGCCGGCGTGCCTGGCACGAGAAGGTCGGCGGCGAAGTGCTCTGCGTCGTCTGGTAAACAGGACCAAACGCCATGTCACGTGTAGGTAAATTGCCCGTCCCCATCCCCGCCGGCGTCGAAGTCGAAGTCGACGGCGCGGTGGTCAAGGCCAAGGGCCCCAAGGGCGAGCTGTCCCGGGAGTTCAGCGGCCTCATCGTCATCGAGCGGCGCGACGGCACGATCGTCGTAACGCGGAAGAGTGACGAGAAGGAGGCCCGCTCGCTGCACGGCCTCACGAGGTCGCTCATCAATAACATGGTCGTCGGCGTGAGCGAGGGCTACCAACGCTCGCTCGACATCGTCGGCGTCGGCTACCGCGCGACGCAGCAGGGGGACGGCATTCAGCTCCAGGTGGGCCTAAGCCATCAGGTGCACGTGAAGCCGCTTCCCGGCATTGAGCTCGAAGTCGAAGGGCAGACACGGATCCACGTCCGCGGCGCGGAGAAAGAGATCGTGGGACTGGTAGCGGCGAAGATCCGCAAGCTGCGGCCCCCCGACCCCTACAAGGGCAAGGGAATCCGGTACGCGGGCGAGAGCGTGAAGTTGAAGCCGGGCAAGGGCGGCAAGAAACTCTAGCCGCGAAACTATCTAACCGAGAGAAGAACGGACGAACGGCGAGAGGTCGAAAGGATCATGGCACAACGGGCGAGGACGGCGGCAAGGGCGAGATTCGTACGCCACCAGCGTTTGCGGAAACGGGTCCGTGGCGTCACGGAGCGTCCGCGGCTGGCCGTGTTTCGCAGCCTCAACCATATCTACGCCCAAGTGATCGACGACACTCGCGGGGCGACCGTCGCCGCCGCGTCCACACTCGAAGCACCGCTGCGGGGCGCGCCGGGACGTAAGCTCGACCGGGCCACCCAAGTCGGCGAGCTCGTCGCGAAGCGCGCCACCGAGGCCGGCGTCGAGCGGGTCGTCTTCGACCGCGGCGGCTTTCGCTATCACGGCAGGGTGCGCGCCCTCGCCGAGGCGGCGCGAAAAGGGGGCTTGGTCTTTTGACAATGCAACGAAGGGACCGCACCAGCGAGCTTGCCGCCATGGGCTTGCAGGAGCGCGTCGTCAGCATCAAACGCGTCGCCAAGGTGGTCAAGGGCGGGCGCAATTTTAGTTTCAACGCGATGGTCGTCGTCGGTGATGGCTCGGGCTCGGTGGGGATCGGGCTGGGCAAGGCCGGCGAGGTTCCCGAGGCGGTGCGAAAAGGCACGACGATCGCCCGCAAGAATATGGTCAAACTCTCGCTCAAGGGCAGCACCATCCCCCACGAGCGCGTCATGAAGTACTGCGCGACGAAGGTCGTGCTCAAGCCCGCCGCGCCCGGCACGGGCGTGATCGCCGGCGCCGGCGTGCGCGCCGTCGCCCAAGCCGCGGGCATCCGCGACCTCCTGAGCAAGGTGCTCGGCTCCCGCAATCCCATCAACGTCGTCAAGGCGACGTTCATGGCGCTGGACGAAATGCGCCTGCCCGAGGACGCCGTGGCGGCGCGCAAACAACTCGCCGCCGAGCAGTTGGCGTCGCCGCCTCCGGAACCGCGCTCGCCCCGGCCGGCTCGGCCCGCTCAGCGCCGCCCCCGTGAGGAACGCGAGCCGCGTGACCGCGACCGTGACCGCGACCGAGGCCGCGACCGCGACCGCGAGCCCCGCAGCGCCGTCGGCGCTGCCTTCGCCAGTGCGCGGGCTGCTGCGGCGCCTCCCCCGGCTGCCCCGCCGCCTCCCCCGGCTGCCCCGCCGCCGGCCCCCGGCTCCAGCGCATAGAGGCGAGACATGGCCAAGCTCCGTATCACCTTAGTCAAAAGCCCCATCGGTTACGAGAGAGACCAGGGCGCCACCGTCAAGGCGCTGGGGCTCCGTCGCATACGGCATGCCGTGGAGAAAGAGGACAACCCCTCGGTACGCGGCATGGTCCAGAAAATACGCCACCTGGTAAAAGTTGATCCGCTATGAGAGAACACGAGCTCAAACGACCCGCCATCGGCAAACCGGCGAAGCGCCTCGGGCGCGGCCTTGGCAGCGGCAAGGGGACCTACGCCGGTAAAGGCTCG
Organism: Dehalococcoidia bacterium; assembly: GCA_965261455.1. Taxonomy (GTDB): domain Bacteria; phylum Chloroflexota; class Dehalococcoidia; order SHYB01; family SHYB01; genus DAOUKH01. Next base: position 3,343,636 of record OZ253453.1, read on the forward strand.
AAGGGCCAGAAGGCCCGCGCCGGTGTCCGTATCCGCCCCGGGTTCGAGGGTGGCCAGCTTCCCTTTGTGAAACGCATGCCGCATCAACGCGGCTTTCGCAACCCCTTCCGGGTCGAGTACCAGGTGGTCAACGTCGCCGACCTTGAACGGTTCGATGACGGTGCCGTCGTGACGCCCGAGGCGCTCATCGCCAGAGGGCTGGTGCGGAATCTCAAGACACCGGTCAAGATTCTGGGCACCGGCGAGCTCACCAAGGCGCTCGAGGTGAGCGCGAACAAGTTCTCCGATTCGGCGAAACAGAAGATCGAAGCGGCCAAGGGCAGGGTCGAGGTGATCGGTGCAGCAACAGCAGGCCCAGCCGAGTAGCGTCCGCTTCCTCTCGGCGATCGGGGACGCGTTCCGCCAACCCGATCTGCGCTTCAAGCTCCTCTTCACGCTGGGGATGCTGGTCGTGTTTCGCTTTGTCGCCAACGTCCCCGTGCCCGGCGTCGACGCCGAGGCGCTCGACCGCGTCTTCCAAGACGACCAACTGCTCGGCTTCCTCGACGTCTTCAGCGGCGGCGCGCTCCGCAACCTCAGCATCGCCTCGATGGGCGTCTACCCCTATATCACCGCGTCGATCATCATGCAGCTCCTCGTGCCCGTCATCCCCCGCCTGCAGGCGATCGCCAAGGAAGGCGAATACGGGCGGCAGAAGATCAGCCAGTACACCCACTGGCTCACCGTTCCGCTGGCCTTCGCTCAGGGCTACGGCCAGTTACTGCTGCTCCAGCGCCAGGGCGTCATCCAGGGCATCGGCTTCACCAGTGAAGACAGCCTGGCCACCTTCGCCATGCTGTCCTCGTTGGTCGCGGGAACGATGTTCCTCGTTTGGCTCGGCGAACTCATCACCGAGAAGGGCATCGGCAACGGCATCTCGCTGATCATCTTCGGCGGCATTGTGGCCAGTCTGCCGACGATCTCGCAGCAGCTCCTCGATGCGGAAGGGGTGACGAGCGGCGTGGTGCTGCTCGTGATCGCGGCCATCGCCATCGTCTACGCCATCGTGGTCGTGACCGAAGGCCAGCGCCGAATTCCGGTGCAGTACGGGCGGAGCCTCTTCCGCGGCGGGCGGATGTACCGCCAGGCCGGATCGTCCTATATCCCGCTGCGAGTGAACTCGGCGGGCATGATCCCGCTCATCTTCGCCTTCTCGATCATGATCTTCCCCTCCATCGTCGCCAGCTACTTCGTCGGCGTGGGCAGCGAGGGGCTCTCCAGCTTCGCGCGGTCGGTGCAAGACCTGTTCTCGCCCACCGGCGTCCTCTACTGGCTGCTGACGTTCCTCCTCGTGGTGGCGTTCACCTTCTTCTATACGCTGGTCATCTTCCAGCAGCAAAACCTGGCGGAGAACTTGCAGAAGAACGGCGGCTTCGTGCCGGGCATCCGCCCCGGCCGGCCGACGGAGGAGTATCTGAACCGCGTGATCGTCCGGATTACCACCGGCGGCGCGCTCTTCCTTGGCCTCGTCGCCATCTTGCCCTTCTTCGCCCGTGGGCTCGTGGGTATCAGCCAGCTCGGACTCAGCGCCGCCGCCCTCCTCATCGTGGTCGGCGTCTCGCTCGACACTATGCGTCAACTTGAGGCGCAGTTGATGATGCGGCGGTACGAGGGCTTCATCCGATGACCGCGCCGCGAACATACGGCTTGATCGTAGAGGACTCCCCGTGCGAATCATCCTGGTAGGCGCACCGGGGTCCGGCAAGGGCACCCAGGCGGCGACGTTGACCGAGGCGTTCGATATCGCCCATATCTCGTCCGGCGACCTTTTTCGGGAGGAGCAGGAGCGCGGTACCGAGCTCGGCCTCCTGGCCAAGCAGTACATGGAGCGCGGCGAGCTGGTCCCCAACGAGGTCACCATCAAGATGATCCTGGGCCGCATCGAGCGGCCCGACTGCGCCAAGGGGTATATCCTCGACGGCTTTCCCCGCAACCGCGACCAGGCCGACGCCCTCGACGCCGCCCTCGCCGGTGCCGGTGCCGCGGGCATCGACAAGATCGTCTACGTCAAGGTCTCCGACGAGGAGCTGCTCAAGCGTATCGCGGGCCGGGGCCGCGCCGACGACGACGAGGCCACCGCCCGGCGTCGTCTGAACGTCTATAAAGAACAAACGGCCCCGATGATCGAGCACTACCGCGCCGCCGGCCGGCTGGTCGAGGTCAACGGAGAGGCCAGTATCGAACAAGTAGGCAAAGACCTCGTGGATGCTCTAGAATAGGAAGGTTTCCATGAGAGTCCAACAGCCGCGCATTAAACCGACGGGCGTCATCATCAAGTCCGACGCCGAGATCGAGACGATGCGGTGGGCGGGAAAAGTTGTCGCCAAGACGATCGATAGAGTCTTGACGGCGGTGAGGCCGGGAATCACCACCAAGGAACTCGACGACATCGCATACGATACGATTACGGGCGAAGGCGCGGTCCCCTCGTTTCTGGGATACCGCGGCTTTCCCGCTTCGATTTGCACGTCGCTCAACGAGGAGGTCGTGCACGGAATTCCGGGAAGCCGGAGGCTGGAAGACGGCGATATACTGAGCATCGATTGCGGCGCGATCGTGGACGGGTTCCACGGCGATTCCGCGCTGACGATTCCGGTGGGCGAAACCTCGGCTCTCGGTGAGGCGGTTACCGCCTGCGCCGAGGACTCACTCTACGCGGCTATCGAGCAGTGCCATGTGGGCAACCGCATGGGCGACGTCTCCGCCGCCGCGCAAGCTTGCGCCGAGGCGCGGGGCCTGGCCGTTGTAAGGGAGTATGTGGGGCACGGGATTGGACGGGACCTCCACGAGGAGCCGTCGGTCCCGAATTACGGCGAGCCGGGGCGGGGCCTGCTCCTGCGGAAGGGCCTAGTCTTGGCCATCGAGCCGATGGTGAACGCGGGAGGCTGGAAGACGCGCCTTATGCCGGACGAATGGACCGTCGTCACCGAGGACGGCGCGCTCTCCGCCCATTATGAGCACACCGTGGCCATCCTCGACGATGGCCCTGAGATTCTGACCGCGCGGCGCGATAAGGACTATGTAATGGGGAAGAATGTAGGAGCGTGAGGTTTGCCGAGAAAGCAAGCGATCGAAGTCGAGGGAACGGTATCGGAGACACTGCCCAACGCGATGTTTCGCGTCGATCTGCCCAACACCCACAAGGTGCTGGCGCACGTCTCCGGCAAGATCAGGATGAACTTCATCAAGATTCTCCCCGGCGACCGTGTGCTCGTCGAACTCTCGCCCTACGACTTGGCCCGTGGCCGCATCACCTACCGATTCAAGTAGTACGACACAAGGAAGAGCCGATGAAAGTGCGAGCATCCATAAAGCCCCGGTGCGACAAGTGCAAGGTCATTCGTCGCAAAGGGAGGCTGCGCATCATCTGCGTCAACGCGAAGCACAAGCAACGGCAGGGCTAGCGGGAGCGAAAGGTCGGAACTATGGCTCGAATCGCCGGCGTCGATATTCCCGATAACAAGCGCGTAGAGTTCGCGGTCCGTTATATCCACGGCATCGGGCCCACGCGGGCGAAGGCGATCGTGGAGCGGGTCGGCTTGGACGGCAACCCGCGCGTCAAAGACCTCACCGAGGACGAGTTGAACCGCGTCCGCGCCGCTATAGACGGAAGCGGTTATCTCATCGAAGGCGACCTCCGACGGGAGACCAGCCAGAACATCCGCCGGCTCATCGACATCGGCAGCTACCGGGGCTTCCGGCACCGCCGTGCCCTCCCCGTGCGGGGCCAGCGGACGAAGACCAACGCGCGGACGAAGCGCGGCGCCAAGCGCACCGTCGCCGGCAGGCGGCGGGCAGCGAAGAAGTAAACACCGCCGGACGCGGCTGAGGCAAGAAAGCTATGGCAAAGAAACAACGAACGCGTAGGCGCGAACGGAAGAACGTGCCCCACGGTCGCGCCTACATCCAATCGACGTTCAACAACACCCGAGTGACGCTCACCGACCTCGCGGGCAACGTGATCTCATGGGGGAGCTCCGGCGCCGTCGGCTTCAAGGGCTCGCGCAAAGGGACCGCCTTCGCGGCCCAACGCGCCGCCGAGGAAGCCGCCAAACGCGGCATGGAAAACGGCATGCGGCAGGTGGAAGTCATGGTGCGCGGGCCGGGAGCGGGCCGTGAGGCTGCGATCCGGTCGCTTCAGGCGTCGGGAATCCAGGTCACCCGCATCCGCGACGTGACGCCGATTCCCCACAACGGCGTACGGGCGCGCAAGAAGCGCCGCGTCTAAGGCTTCGGACCAAGGGAAACCAAGGAGGCAAGGTGGCCAGATACACCGGCCCCGTCTGTCGGCTCTGCCGCAGGACGGGAGAGAAGCTGTTTCTTAAGGGCGAGCGCTGTCTCACCCCCAAGTGCGCTATCGAGAAGCGGAGCAATCCGCCGGGCCAGCATGGCGCCTCGCGGCGTCGGCGCGTCTCGGAGCACGGTACGCAACTTAAAGAGAAGAAGCGGGCACGCTCGATCTACGGCGTGCTCGAGCACCAGTTTTACAGGTACTACGAGGAAGCCTCGCGAAAGTCCGGCGTGACCGGCGAACATCTGCTTGAGTTCTTGGAACGCCGGCTCGACAACGTGGTCTACCGCCTCGGCTTTGCCGAGTCGCGGGCCCAGGCCCGCCAGACCGTCCGCCACCGCCACATGACGGTGAACGGGCGGCGGGTCGACATACCGTCGTTCCGGGTCAAAGAGGGTGATGTGATCGGGTGGACCGAGCGCGCCAGAAGCACAGAGCTGTACAAGATGATCGTGGCCGACCTTCGGCGCAAGCCTCTTCCGAAATGGCTTTCACTGGACACCGAGGCCATCACCGGTAAGGTCGAGGCACTGCCCGTACAGTCCGACATGGACGTGAAGGTCGACGACCGCATGATCGTGGAGTTTTACGCTCGGTAGGAAGTTTTACCCTCGGTAGGAGTGGTTAGCGTGACAATTGGTATTGATGAGCCGGCCCTTGAAGGTCCGATAGTTGAAGTCCCCGCGACAGTTGAAATCCCCGCGACGCCCACGATCGAGGCGGAGGAGTTGGCCGACGACTACGGCAAGTTTGTGGCTGAACCCCTCGAGCGGGGCTTCGGCGCCACGTTGGGCAACGCCCTCCGGCGCGTGCTGCTGAACTCGGTGCTGGGCTCGGCGGTCCACGCCGTCCGCATCGACGGTGTCCAGCACGAGTACTCGACGCTGCCCGGCGTCCGCGAGGACGTAACCGAAATCATCCTTAACATCAAAGGCGTCCGCCTCCGCGGCCATTCCGACCGCCCGGGGACGCTGCGGCTCGACGTGCAGGGGCCGGGACAGGTCACCGCGGGCGACATACAGCCCTCGGCGGACTACGACATCGTGAACCCCGAGGCCTACATCGCGAGCCTCAGTAACGCCGAGGCCCGGCTTTCGATGGAGCTGCACGTCGAACAGGGCAAGGGCTACAAGGCCGCCACGCCCGTCGAGGACGCGCCGATCGGCGTCCTCCCCGTCGATGCGATCTACACACCCGCCAGGCGGGTGAACTACCACGTCGAAAAGACCCGCGTGGGCCAGATCACCGACTACGAGAAGCTCACCATCGAAATATGGACCGACGGCTCGAAGAGTCCGTTGGAGGCGATGCGCGAGTCGGCCCAGTTGCTCGTCGAGTCGTTCGGCATGTTCGCCGGCATCGGCCTAGATGCGGAGCAGGGCCGCAAGGGCCTGCTCCTCGGCGTGTCCAGAGAGCATTACAACATGCCGGTTGAGAAGCTCGATCTGTCCGTGCGCACGCTGAACTGCCTGAAGCGCGGTAAGATCGACATGGTCGGCGAGGTACTGGACAAGAGCCGCGAAGAGCTGCTCCAAATCAAGAACTTCGGGGAGAAGTCACTCGACGAGCTCAGCGAGCGCCTCGTCGCGCTTGGCATCGTCACTGCCGACGAGGTCGCCGTCGGCGTGACGGCCCTTGGCGACGAGGCCGACGCGGCCGACGACGGCTTGGACCTGCCCAGGTCGTTCGGGCCCGACGACGAGCCTCCCGCGCGCGAGCCCGTTCCGGAGGACGATGAGGCCGAGTCGGAGAAGCCCCGGAGGCTCGGCGCGGAGCCGGTGAAGGACCTCTCGGCCCTCCGCGCCCTGCTCGGCGAAGAGGACAAGGGTCCGGCGAACGAAACGGAAACGGAATAGGGACTGGCAATGAGACATCGAAAGGCAGGGCGCCGCCTCGGGAGAAGCTCGACGCACCGTCGCGCGCTCTTCCGTAATCAGGTCACCGACTTGCTTCGCCACGAGAAGCTCGTCACCACGGAAGCCAAGGCGAAAGAAGTCCGAGGCCTTGCCGAGCGGATGATCACGCTCGGCAAGAAGGGCGAGCTTTCCCACCGGCGGCGCGCGCTGGCGTACATCTTCGACACCGGCGTCGTCAAAAAACTGTTCGACGAAATCGCGCCCCGCTACGAGGAGCGGGCCGGCGGCTACACCCGCCTGACCAAGCTCGGCCCCCGCAAGGGCGATATGGCGCCAATGGCGCAAGTGGAGCTCGTCTAACCGCGAGCCCGCGATGCACCTTAAGAAAATCGCCCTGATCGTCGAGTACGACGGGGCCCAATATCACGGCTTCCAGCTCCAGGCCGGTTTGCCGACGGTCCAGGGTGAGCTCGAACGGGCCATCGCGGCTTTCACCGGCGAGACCCTCCGCGTCGCCTGCGCCAGCCGCACCGACGCCGGCGTCTCCGCCGCGGGCCAGGTGGTCACGTTCCGCAGCGCCTCCCGCCACGGCCCCGAGACGTTCACGCGGGCGCTCAACCACTACCTTTGCGACGACGTCGCGGTCCTCGACGCCTCCGAGATCCCGATGGACTACGACGTGCGGGTCCGGGCCAGCTCCCGCGAGTACCGCTACCTCGTCCTCAACCGCCGCGCACCTTCCCCTATCATGCGCAACCGTGCCTACTGGATTCCCGCCCAGCTCGACTTCGACGCGATGCGGAGCGCCGCGGCGCTCTTGCTCGGCGAGCACGACTTCGTCCCCTTCGCCGGGCCCGACCTTCCCCCCAAGGCCCGTACGCGCAAGACGCTCACCCGCTCGGAGTTGGCCCGCGACGGCGAACTCATCACCTTCGATGTGATCGGGGACTCGTTCCTCCACCAGCAGGTGCGCCGCATGGCTGGCGCCGTCGTCGAGGTGGGGCTCGGCAAGGTCAGCCTCGCCGAGCTCGAACGGGTACGGGACTGCGGCGAACGAGGCGCCGCCGGCCCTACGCTTCCCGCCCACGCCCTCACCCTCCTAGCCGTGCGGCTACCAGAATTGGATGCTCCGCGGAACCCCGCGAACGAACCACGAACCACAGTCTTAATCGGACCAACATCATGAATACATCACAACCGACCTACTCCCCTCGGGCCGCCGAGATCGAACGGAATTGGCGCGTCATCGACGCGGCTAACCGTCCGTTGGGCCGCGTCGCCTCCGAGGCCGCCCACATCCTCCGCGGCAAGGACAAGCCCTCGTTCACCCCGCACATGGACGTGGGGGACTTCGTCGTCATCGTCAACGCGGCGAAGATCAGGGTGAGCGGCGCGAAGCACACCGACAAGACCTACTACTCGCACAGTGGCTACCCCGGCGGCCTCAAGTCCCTCTCCTTCGACAACATGATGGAGAAGTCGCCGCGCCGTGTGATGGAGTATGCCGTCTGGGGAATGCTCCCCAAGGGCCCCTTGGGACGCCGTCTCCTGGGCAAGCTCAAGGTCTATGCGGAAGACACCCATCCCCACGGCGCGCAGATCAAGGACCTCTCCCGCCCCGACCGCGCCGGCAGGCCGAAGAAGAAGCCGAGACCGACGAAGGCCGAGCGAACCGCCCTGCGTGAAGAGGAGCCGGTAATGGAGTCCCCCGCCGCGGTAGCCGAGGCCGAAGAGGAGCTGCTAGAGAACGAAGCGGCGCCCATCGCCGAGGCCGAAGACGCCGGCGAGGAAATGGACGCGGCGGACGGGGCCGAGGAAGTCGGCGCGGAGTCGGCGCCCGATGAGCAGGAGCCCGAAGAAGAGACCGACAAGACCGACGAAACGAACAAAGAGAGCGGCGCATGACTACTGGACAGCCTCAGCAGCAGTACAACTCCGGCACCGGCCGGCGCAAAGAAGCGATAGCCCAGGTGCGTATAGTGCCCGGCAGCGGCGCCGTGGTCGTCAACGGCAAACCCTTGGAGTCGGCGATCCCGCTCCCTGGGCTCCAGGTCCACGCCATCGAGCCGCTGCGCGTCACCAATAACGCCAACCGCTTCAACGCGATGATCAAGGTCAAGGGCGGCGGCGTCTCGGCGCAGGCCGGCGCCATTCGCCACGGCCTCGCCCGCGCCCTCCTCGATTCTGACGCCGGCCTGCGCTCCGTCCTCCGGCGCGCGGGCATGCTCACTCGCGACTCCAGGATCAAGGAGCGCAAGAAGTACGGTCTGAAGCGTGCCCGTAAGGCGCCGCAGTGGACCAAGCGCTAGCCGCCTGACCGCCGCGCGGCCCGCTCCCCCTCCCTCCGGCCTCTCCCCCCTTGTGGGGGGAGACTGAGAGAGGGCACGCGCCGATAGACGCGCGGGCGCCCGAAGGACGCCGCTCCCTCCCACGAGAGGGTTGTCCCTTGTGGGGAGCGTTGGGAGGAGAGAGGGCCGCGAGGCCTAGCTTCGCGGCAGGCCCTGCCCGCGGGTGGCGATGATGTTGCGCTGGATCTCCGACGTCCCCGCCGCGATCGTCACCGATATCGAGCTGAGGTACTGCGTCAGTGCGCGGCCCTCCATCGGCGCGCGGAGGCCGTCGCTCACCTGGCCTGCCATGCCCGCGATGCGCAGCGCGGCTTGGGCGGCCCGCTGTTGCGTCTCCGAGCCGAACACCTTGGCTACCGACGCCTCCTGGTTCGGCACGAGGCCCCGGCTCTGCATCCACGCCACGCGGTAGGCGAAACTGCGCTGGATGGCGACCTGTACCGCGATATCGGCGGCCAGATGACGCGCGATGGGGTCGCGGGCCCACGCCTGCCCCGCGGCGCGGCCCTCCTCGAGGAATCGCTCCATGAGTGCCAGCGTCTTGCGCGAGTAGGCCGCATAGGTGATGCCCGACCGCTCGAAGTCGAGCGCCGTGGCCACGATGTACCACCCCTGGTTCTCCCCGCCCACCAGGTTCTCCGCCGGCACGCGCGCGTTATCGAAATAGATCTCGTTGAACGAGTGTTGTCCCGCCATGTTGATGATGGTGCGGGTCTGCACGCCCGGCGCCGTCATGTCGACCAGGAACACGCTGATGCCCTTGTGCTTCGGCGCCTCGAAGTCCGTCCGCGCCGCCAGCCAGCACCAGCCCGATACGTGCGCGCCGCTCGTCCACGTCTTCTGCCCGTTCAGCACGTAGGAGTCGCCGTCCTTCTCCGCGCGCGCCTGGAGCGCCGCTAGGTCGGAGCCCGCGCCCGGCTCGCTGTAGCCGGTGCACCACCACGCCTCCGCGTTGGCGATGGGTGGCAGGTAGGCGCGCTTTTGCTCGTCGCTCCCGTGCAGGATCAACGTCGGCCCCACCCACTGCGTCCCGCCGATTCCCATCGTCGTCCCCGGGACGCCGGCGAACATCGTCTCTTCTTGAAAGATGGCCTGCTCGATCACGCTCCGGCCCTGCCCGCCGTACGCCTTGGGCCACGCCAGCGTGAGCCAGCCCTTCTCCGCGAGCTGCTTCGCCGTCTGCTGCGTAAGTTCCCAGAAACGCGGGTCGAACTGCTCCTCGCGGTCCACCCCGAACCCGCCCGGCGGCGCATGCTCCGTGATCCACTCCCGGACTTCGGCCCGAAAGGCCTCCTCTTCCGCCGATAGGCGAAAGTCCATGTCTCCTCCTGGCTAGTCCGAAAGCCGGGCCTTGATCCACTCGATGTTGGGCATCGGCGATGGGTCTACGCCCCGCAGGAGCCCGAGGTAGTAGCTAAAGTAGTCGCCGAGCAGGATCGCCGTCATCACCTGCGCCAGCGCCGAGTCGCTGCGCGCCTCCGGCTGCTCGAACGGTACGCCCTCGCGCGCCAGCACCTCGGCGGTGAGCTTGAAGCGGTCGGCGATGCGCTGGTAGTAGAGCGTCGAGCGCAACAGGACCACGAACACCGCGCCGGGGTCCGGTTTCCGAAGGCCCTCGATGGTGTTGTGGTGCAGCTCCGGCACTTCCTCGGCGAAGGCCCACGACTTCGCGTTCTCGGCCACCTGGGTCTTCCAGCGTCGCGCCGCCGGGCGGAGGTGCTGCGCCCCAACGATCAGCGCGGCACGGTCCCCGATCTTGGATGCCAACTGCTTGGCGGGATTGCCGTCTACCGGCGTGTTGGGGTGAATCGCTTCGCCGAGCTTGTGGATCTCGTCGATGGCCCCGCCCGCGTCCCGCGCCGGCGCAAGTTCCAGTCCTTGCAATATGCCCAGGAGGGCGAAGATGCTCCATCCGACGCTGCTGCGAGGTGGGCCGTCGAAGGAGAACGTGAGGACGGGCGCGCCGCGTGCCTCGGCGAGCTGTGCCAGGTCGCCCCCGGTGGTAATCGCTAGACACCGCGCGCCGCGGATCATGGCGTAGTCCAGAGCGGAGAGCGCTTCTTCCGTGTTGCCGGAGAAGCTCGACGCGATGAAAAGCGTGCGGCGGTCGACTTCGAACTCCGGCGTGTAGTCGCGCACCACTTCCACCGGCGTCCCGCGGTCGAACGATTGGAGGGCCGCGGCCACGTCGCCGGCGAGCGCCGAGCTTCCCATTCCAGCAACCAGCACCCGCTCGGCCCTTCGGTAGTCCCTCGGCAGGGTGAAGCCCCTCGCCGCCGCGTAGCCCTCCGCGCAATGCTCGGGCATCGCCTCGATGAACCGGCCCATTCCGCTCGGGTCGAGCTGCGCGTAGACGCTGGGATCGTCGAGCGGCTGCATGGCTAGATCCCGGTCAGCGACCGGGTCTCCGCCAACAGCTCCCGCACCCGGGCGGGACTCGACGTTTCGCAATACACCCGCATCAGCGGTTCCGTTCCCGAGAACCGGACGAGCGACCACGAGCCGTCGGCAAGCAGGAAACGGAAGCCGTCCCGCTTATCGATGGACGAGACCTCGGTCCCGCCCAGCGCCTTGGGCGCGGCCGACTCCAAGCGCGCCAGCGCGGCGTCCTTCTCCGCTGCGTCGAACGTCAGGTCGATGCGGTCGTAATGGTGCGGGCCGACCTTTTCGTAGAGATACTCGATGAGCTCGGCGGGTTTCTTTCCCAGCGCCGCCATCATCGAGAGAATATAGAGGCCCGAAAGGATGCCGTCCCGTTCGGGGACGTGCCCGCGGAACCCGTACCCGCCGCTCTCCTCCCCGGCGATGAGGGCGTTCTCCCGCAGCATCACCGGGCCGAGGTGCTTGAATCCCACCGGCGTCTCGAAGACCGGCGCGTTGTAGAGCTCGCCGAGCCGGTACAGCATATTCGTCGTCGTGATCGACTTCACCAGCGCCCCGCGCTCGCCGCGCACTTCCAGCAGATAGAGGGCTAACAGGGCGAGCGTCTGAAGCTGCGTGACGAAGACACCGTGCTCATCGACTAAGCCCAGGCGGTCGGCGTCGCCGTCGGTGGCCAGCCCCACCGCCGCGTCCGATCCCGCGACCGCCGCGGTCAACGGCGCGAGGTTGTGGGCGATCGGCTCCGGCTGCGCCATGCCGGGGAACGCCGGATTGCGCTCGGCCCGCAGTTCCGTCACTCGCGTCTTTCCGCCGCCGGCGAGCTGTGCGGTCAGCCCCGCGCCGACGCCGTGCATCGAGTCGACGACGACGTCGAAGCCGCTTTGCCGGATGGCGTGGAGGTCCGCCCGCGTGCTCAATTGCTCCAAATACGGCCCGATGGAGTCGAACGTGGTGACCGTCCCCTTGGCCCTTCCCGTCCCGCTGCCGTTGCGCTGCGCCTCGGCAATGTGGGCCTCAAGCTCCTCGACCACCTCGGGGGAGGCGCTGCCGCCATAGTCGGGCTTGTACTTGAACCCGTTCCACCGCCCCGGATTATGGCTCGCGGTGATGACGATCCCGCCGCCGGCCTTCCGCGCCAGCACGTTGTAGCTGACCGCGGGCGTGGGGCAGGCCCGGTCGCACAATGCCACGTCGACGCCGTGCGCCGCTGCCGTCTCCGCTGCCGCCTGCGCGAAGTCCTCCGAGGCGAAGCGGGTGTCGTAGCCCACGACCAAACCCCGGTCGGCGAGACCGTTCGCCTTCAGGTACGCCGCCACGCCCTGCGCGCACGCCCGCACGTTCTCGAACGTGTACTCCTCGGCGATGACGGCCCGCCAGCCGTCGGTGCCGAACTTGATCGGCGTGACGCCCATCGTGCTCCTCGCCGTCGCGTTAGGCCCCGGCCTCGGAGGCGGCGCTCTCCGGTGCTCGGTCCGACGCACGCGCCAGACCGGCGTCCTTCGCGATTGCCTCTGCCCGCGCCGTCTCCTCCCACGGGAACATCACGTCGCTTCGCCCGAAGTGCCCGTACTTCGCGCTGGACGCGTAGATCGGGCGCTGCAAGCGCAGGTCGCGCATGATCGCCATCGGACGCAGATCGAAGTGCCGGTCGATCAGGCCGAGAATCGCCCCGTCGTCTAGGTGCGACGTCCCGAAGGTCTCGACCGAGATCGAGATGGGCCGCGCCACGCCGATGGCGTAGGAAAGCTGGATCTCGACGCGGTCGGCGACGCCGGCCGCCACCAGGTTCTTCGCCACCCACCGCGCCGCGTAGGCGCCGGAGCGGTCGACCTTCGTGGGGTCCTTGCCCGAGAAGGCGCCCCCGCCGTGCCGTGCCACGCCGCCGTAGGTGTCCACCAGAATCTTGCGGCCCGTCAGCCCAGCGTCCCCCGTCGGCCCGCCGATCACGAACCGGCCGGTGGGGTTTACGTAGTACTTCGTCTCCTCGTCCCGCAGGCTCCGGGGAATGACGTTGCGGATGACTTCCTCCTCGATGTCCCGCCGGATCACGTCGGGCGAGACTTCGGGGGCGTGCTGCGTGCTCACCACCGCGGTATGCACGCGCTTCGGCTTGCCGTGGCAGTACTCGACGGTGACCTGCGACTTGCCGTCGGGCCGCAGATAGGGCAGCGACATGTTGTGCCTGAGCTCGGCGAGCCGTTGCGTCATGCGGTGCGCCAAGAAGATCGGCAGGGGCATGAACGTCCCCGGCTCGTAGGGCTCGCTCTCGTTGCAGGCGAATCCCACCATCATGCCTTGATCGCCGGCCCCGATGAGGTCGAGGTCGTCGTCCTTCGCGCTCTCTTTGGCTTCCTTCGATTCGTCCACGCCCAGGGCAATGTCGCGCGACTGCTCCTTGAGCGAGACGATGATGCCGCAGCTTTGAAAGTCGATGCCGTACTCGGGCTTGACGTAGCCCGCCTCGCGCACCGTCGCGCGCACGATCTTGGGAATATCGATGTACGACTCCGTGGTCAACTCGCCCATGACGGCGACGAGGCCCGTCGTCGTGGCCGTCTCTATCGCCACCCGCGCGTCGGGGTCCTTCGTCAGGACGGCGTCGAGGATCGCGTCCGATATCTGGTCGCACAGCTTGTCGGGGTGCCCTTCCGTCACCGATTCCGAGGTGAACAGGTAGGAGGGCGATTCCATGAAGGTGCTCATACGTTTCCTCCGGCTCTGGATTGCTGCACGGCGGGCTACGTCCCTACCGACCAGCTCTCCAGGTAGGTCTTTTGTTCCGGCGATAGGGTGTCGATCTTCATCCCCATCGAGTCCAACTTGAGTCGCGCCACCTCTTGATCGAGCGCGGGAGGTACGGGGTGGACCCCCGCCTCCAGCGGATGGTCGAGCTTGGCGACGTACTCGGAGCAGAGTGCCTGATTCGCGAAGCTCATGTCCATGACACTGGCGGGGTGGCCCTCCGCCGCCGCCAGGTTGATCAGCCGCCCATCGGCCAACAGGACCAGCCGCCGCCCGTCCTCTAGCGTGTACTGCTCGACGAAGGGCCGCAGCTCCTCGCGGTGCTCCGACATCGCCTGCAGTGCCTCGATGTTGATCTCAACGTTGAAGTGGCCGCTGTTGGCCATGATCGCGCCGTCCTTCATCACCGTGAAGTGGCGCGCGTCGATCCCCGACATCCCACCCGTCACCGTGATGAAGATGTCCCCGATCTCGGCCGCTTCGTCCATCGGCATCACGCGGAAGCCGTCCATGGCCGCTTCCAGGGCCCGGACGGGGTTCACCTCGGTGACGATGACCTTGCTCCCCAGCCCCTTCGCCCGCGAGGCGACGCCGCGCCCGCACCAGCCGTAGCCGACCACGACCACGTTCTTGCCCGCCCACAGCACGTTCGTGGCCCGCGTGATGCCGTCGATCGTGCTCTGGCCCGTTCCGTACCGGTTGTCGAAGAAGTGCTTGGTGTCGGCGTCGTTCACCGCGATGATCGGGTACTTCAACGCCCCGTCCGCCGCCATGCTCCTGAGCCGGATGATGCCGGTGGTGGTCTCCTCCATGCCGGCGATGATCGTTCCCAGCAGCTCCGTCCGGCTCTGGTGGACCTCCGCCACGAGGTCGGCCCCGTCGTCGACCGTCACCGTCGGCTTGGTGTCGAGCACCGCCGAGATGTGGCGGTAGTAGGTCTCGTTATCCTCGCCCTTGATCGCGTACGTCGGGATGCCGTAGACCGTCGCGAGCGCCGCGGCGACCTCGTCCTGCGTGCTCAACGGATTGCTCGCGCAGACCGAGACCTCGGCGCCGCCGGCCTGCAGCGTCAGCAGCAGGTTCGCCGTCTCCGTCGTGACGTGGAGGCAGCAGGCCAGGGTCTGCCCGCGGAGGGGCTGCTCACGCTCGAAGCGCTCTTTAATTTGACGCAGGACGGGCATCTCCCGCGACGCCCACTCGATCCGCTTGATCCCGGCGTCGGCCAGGGAAACATCCTTCACGTCGTATGCGGGCATACAACCCCTTTCACGGCGCTTCGCGGCAAGCCGCAAGGCCCGCCGCGTCCCGCGCCGGCTTCGGTCTCGTACAACCCCGTGCCCTGGATGGGGCCGGGGCGAGGGCTAGCTGAGCGCGGGCGTCCCCGTCTCGGACTGGTACTGCGCGCCCGACCATGCCTCGAAGCCGCCCTCGACGTTGTGGCACCGCGTGCGGCCCATCGCGGCCCCGATCTCGCACGCCAGGGCGCTGCGTACGCCCACCGCGCAGTAGAAGATGACGTCGCGGTCGTCGGCGACTTCGCCGATTCTCTCGAAAAGGGCGTCCACCGGAATGAGCTTCGCCCCGTGGATGTGCCCCATGGAGTACTCGCCGGGCTGGCGCACGTCGACCAGTTCGACGCCGCCTTCGTCGAGCATGCCTTTGGCCTCCTCGACGGTGATCCTCTTGAACGGTTCTTGCGGACTGTTTGCCGCCATTATTTCACTCCTTGCGTTGTGTGACGCTTGCTACTGGCTCATCGGGATGATGGGAACGCGGTACACCGCGCGATGCCGCCCGCGGCGCCCCGCGCCGCCCCAGCCCGCGCCGGCGACCTGTCCATCGCGGGTCTCATGAGGCCTCCGCGTACTTGCCGATGAGCGGCGCAAGGTCGCGCCGCACCTGCTCGGGGATGAGGTCGGGCGACGTCACGATGGCGTCGCGCAGCGCCTCGCGGCACCGGCAGCTTTGCCGCTCGCCGGTCCGGGCCGCCGCCCGCCGCGCGATCTCCTTGGCCATCGAAACGTTCTTCATGAGATTTCGCACGATCATCTCGACGGTGACGTCGTCGTGATCGGGATGCCAGCAATCATAGTCTGTGGCGCAGGCGAGCAAGGCGTAGCACAACTCCGCCTCGCGGGCCAGCTTGGCCTCGGGAAGCGCCGTCATACCGATCACCGCGCCGCCCCACGAGCGGTAGAGCTCCGACTCGGCGCGCGTCGAGAACTGCGGCCCTTCCATAGCGATGTAGACGCCGCCCAGGTGGGCGCGCGCCCCGGCCGCCGCGGCCTCCTCGTACAGGATGCGGCCTAGCTCGGAGCAGAAC
Source organism: Dehalococcoidia bacterium (assembly GCA_965261455.1). Classification (GTDB taxonomy): domain Bacteria; phylum Chloroflexota; class Dehalococcoidia; order SHYB01; family SHYB01; genus DAOUKH01. The sequence continues at coordinate 3,359,617 of OZ253453.1, forward strand.
GGGTCGGCGAAGCCGGTGTGGGCCACGATGCCGCCGGAGAAGAACGTGCTCGGCCGCCCTTTGGTCCGGTCGATGACCTGATCGGGGACGATCATGTCGAGTGGTTGAATATCCTCGCGGAGGCTCCCCACCGCGCTGATTGAGATAACCGAATGGACGCCCAACGTCTTCAGCGCGAAGATGTTGGCGCGGAATGGCACTTCGCTCGGGCTCAGCCGGTGGCCGACGCCGTGCCGGGGCAGGAAGGCGAGCCGCCGCCCCTCAAGGGTGCCGAGGACGATCGTGCCGCTGGGCTCCCCGAAGGGCGTCGAGACCGTCAGTTCCTCGCGGTCGGTCAGGCCCTCCATGTCGTAGAGGCCGCTGCCGCCGATGATCCCAAGCTCCGCCCGCGGACTCGCGCTCATGCAACCATCCTGGCGAGCGACTCGCCGTAGGGGGCCCGCGCCACGCCGCGCTCGGTGATGATGGCGGTGACGTAGCGGTTGGGGGTCACGTCGAACGCGGGATTGGCCACCTTGACCCCTTCGGGCGCGGTCTGCACCCCGCCCCACCGCGTCACCTCTTCCGGGCGGCGCTCCTCGATGGGGATCTGGTCGCCGTCGCTCACCGCGGGGTCGATGGTGCTCACCGGCGCGGCCACGTAGAAGGGCGCGCCGTTCTCCTTGGCCAGTACCGCGAGGGTGTAGGTGCCGATCTTGTTGGCCACGTCGCCGTTCATCGCGATGCGGTCGGCCCCGACGACGACGCAGGTAACCGCTCCCGATTTGAGAAAGTGCCCCGCCATCGAGTCGGTGATCAGCGTCGTCTCCACGCCGTCGCGCACCAACTCCCACGACGTCAGGCGCGCCCCTTGGAGCAGGGGCCGCGTCTCCGTCGCCATCACGCGGACCGACTTCCCGTCCGCGCGCGCCGACTTGATGACGCCCAGCGCCGTGCCGTAGCCCGACGTCGCCAGCCCGCCGGCGTTGCAGTGGGTGAGCACCATCGCGTCGTCGGGGATCAGGGCCGCGCCGTGCGCGCCCATCGCCCGGCCTGCCGCCAGGTCTTCCTCGACGATGCGGTCGGCCTCTTCCAAGAGCGCCGCGATGGCGGCCTCCGGCTCGTCGTGGTTCGCAAGGGTGCGCTCCATCCGCGCTGCCGCCCACGCCACGTTCACCGCCGTCGGCCTTGACGCCGCGATCTCCCGCGCCGCCTCGCGGACCCGCTCGGCAAATCCCGCGCCATTGGCCCCGGCGTCCCGCGACGCCTCCCGAGCGCCGAGCACGATCCCGTAGGCCGTCGCCACGCCGAGCGCGGGCGCCCCCCGGATGCGCAGCGACCGGATCGCCTCGATCATGTCCCGGTAGTCGTCGATTTCAAGGAAGACGGATTCCACGGGCAGCCGCGTCTGGTCGAGAAAACGGACCTTGCCGTTCGACCATTCAATCGTCTTCAGCGGCGTGTTCATCGTCAGGGTGTGGTTCCTGCTTGGCCGCGCCGGCTTTGACGCGCGCCGCGCTGCCGTGCCGAACGTATGGGGCAAGAAAAAATCTCTCGATGCGAGAGACCTGCGGGTGGGTAGTGCGCGCTCAACTCCCCTCAATAGAGGACTTGGCGCGGCGCGCCGTTACTCCAATCTCAACCGGCCGCCGGGGTTCCCAGGGCCTCTCCCTCCGCCCCTTCCGTTAGGACTCCACAAGCACCCCGAATTTTAGCACCGCGACGGGAGTAGGTCAAAGCGAGGCGCCCTCATGCGGCGCCTCTCCCTCTCCCCTCCGTCCGCCCTCTCCCGCGAGGGAGAGGATAGAGGTGAGGGCGGAAGAGCAACGGCGACGTCAGTCGCCCACCGCGCGTCCGCCCACCGCGCGTCTCCTCGACCGACCATCGGGCGCCCCTACCACTGCGGCTGGCAGCTCCGGCAGTAGCTCGTCACCCGCTGGTTCGGGCTCACCTCGGTGATCGTGTGACCGCACTCGGGGCACGGCTCACCGCCCTTGCGGTGGACCTTCAAGAAGTCCCGGTGCTTCTCCTCGATCACGTCTCCCATGCGCTCGGCGACGATGGGGACGGCCCACGCGTAGACGCCCCCGATCGCGTCGTAGACCCGCCGCCGCTCTTCGTCTGTCAGGTCGCGCGCCCGCTTGAACGGGTAGACCTTGGCCTCGAACAGAATCTCGTCGGAGTACGCGTTCCCGATGCCCGCGACGAAGGCCGCGTTGACCAGGCTCCGCTTGATCTGGCCGGGGAACTTCTTCAGCCGCTCCGAGAACACCTCGAACGTCAGCGCCGGGTCGAGCGCGTCGGGCCCCATCTTGTCGAACTGGGGGACTTCCCGCAGCGCCTCGGCCTCGACGAGGTAGGCGCGCCCGTCGTGGTTGTAGTCGAAATAGCGAAGCTGGACGCCGTGCTCGAAGTCGAGCGTCCACCCCACCCGCTTGCCCGGCTTCTTCTCCCGCGCCGCGCCCTCGGCGAACTGGAACCGCCCCGTCAGCATCAGGTGGACGGCGAGCACACGCCCCGACTCCAGTGCGAGCAGGAGATACTTGCCCCGCCGCGACGTCTCCACCAGCCGGTCGCCGGCCAGCAGCGCCTCAAACTCATCCTTCGTCGGACGCCGCACCGCGAAAGGCGTCAGCACCCGTGCCGCCTCGATCACGCGCCCCGCCAGCCGCGCGTTCAGCGCCGCCGTCGCCGCCTCAAGCTCCGGTATCTCCGGCATCGCCGCTCACCCCGCCGCCGGACTGGCTCTAAGCCACATCCAAAAGGTCCGGGGTAAGCTCGAACCAGACTATCGTGCCCGAATCGACAAGTTTCCGAATCCGGTCGTCTATGCGCTCGCCCGCCACCACGGCGTGGGCGACCTTGCCGGTGAACCGGGCCAATAGCTCGGCGTTGCGGACGGCGCGCTCGGTGTCGCGCCCGTTCGCGGTGAACGAAATCTCCACGGCGACATAGCAGGTCTCCCCCTGCGCGTCCGTGGCCTCGATGACGAGGTCGGCCCGGGTGAAGCTCCGCAACGTGTTCTTGGGGATGCCCGAAGTATCCGCGTGATCGGTGAGGGCGTAGAGGTCGCTTTGTGTCAGGACCCCAGTGAGCCGCAGCCCTAGGTCGTCGGCGATGGCGGCAGCGTTCCGCTCGGCGGCGCTTCTGGCATGACCCGCCTTGAGCGGCCCCATGTCGTTGCGGATCGACTGGATGCCGCTCTCGACCCTGTCAAGACGTGTCTCGACCCTGTCGAAACGCGCATCGACTCTGTCGAAACGCGCATCGACCCCGTCAAGACGTGTCTCGACTCTGTCGAAACGCGCATCGATTCTGTCGAAACGCGCATTGGTCGCCGCGGTGAACGCCCTTACCTCTGCCGAGAGCGCAGCTACCTCCGCCGAGAGCGCGGCGACCTTCTCGGAGAGGGCGGCGACCTCCGCCGTTAGGTTGGCGACGGTCTGCGGCAGTTCGAGCAGCTCGCGGGTCAGCAGCCGCGCGCGCAGTGCTTCAAGCCACTCGGGATTCTCGTCGAGCAGCCGCAGCAGGTCTTCGATGGTGTTGATCGTAGCCATGACGCACCGCGGTGCCATTGTAGCAGGGCGCAAGGCCTGGAGAGCGTATACTGAAGGGGTGGGGCCTGCCGAACGGCGAGGGCCCGGCGGATGGTTCTTATGGACGGCATCTTCATCTATTGGGATAACTCGAACATCTTTCACGAGGCGCAGCGTTACGCCGAGGAGCGGCAAGAAGGCCCCGGCGCTCGCTACCGCGTGCGCATCCACTTCGAGAACTTGCTGGCGCTTGCGCGGGTCGACCGTCCAATGGAAAAGGCCATCGCCGTCGGCTCCGTCCCGCCCGAAATGCGCCAGTTGTGGAACCGGATGGAAAGCAACGGCATCCAGGTCCGGCTCTTCGACCGCGGCGGCACGGAGCGCGGCGAGCAGGAAATGCCCGACCGCGTCTTGCAGTTGCGGATGCTGGAAGATGCCTTGGACTACAACGGCGACCCGGGCGTCGCCGTGCTGCTGACCGGCGACGGCGCGGGCTACCTCGAGGGCGCGGGGTTCCACAGCACGTTGGAGCGGATGCACAAGCGCGGCTGGCGCGTGGAGATTCTTTCCTGGGGGCATTCTTGCAACCAGCGGATGCGCCGGTGGGCCGAGACCAACGGCGTGTTCGTGCCGCTCGACGACTTCTACGAGGCCATCACGTTCCTGGAGCCATCCCGCCTCGGCCACGAGTTCGCCCCGCCGCGCCCCGCCGCGCCCCTCGACCTGTCGCGCCGCCAGCTAGCGTGATGGAGGAAGACATCACGGCGTGATCCGTCAACCCCGCCCGAAACCGCCCTCGCCCCACACCCGCGCGACGACGTCCTCGATCTTCCGCTCGAACCGCTCGATGAGTTGGCGGTTCGCTGAGACCAGCACCCGCGCCGCCTCAATCACGCGCCCCGCCGGCCGCGCGTTCAGCGCCGCCTTCGCCGCCTCAAGCTCCGGTATCTCCGGCATGGCCGCTCACTCCGCCAGCGGACGGGTACCGCGGCTCACTCCGCCGTTGGACGGGCACCGCAGCTCGCTCCGCCGCTGGACGGGCACCGCCGCTCACTCCGCCACTAACCGGGCAAAGAACGTACGTTCTGTATGCTTAAGGTACCCGCCCGCGGGGGGCCTGTCAAGGGGGGCGATGTCGCGACTCGCCCCCCCCCCCCGCCCTCTCCCTCTTCTGGGGGAGCACTTAAACCTCTCCCCCAGAGGGGGAGACTGAGAGAGGGCGGGGCGTGGGGTCGTGGTCCCCTCCGGCCTCTTCTCCCCGTGGGAGAAGATTGAGATGAGGGCCCCCCTCACAACTACCACCGTCCCTCCCGTAGGGGCGCGTCGCGACGCGCCCGTCCTCACCAAGTCGCGGAAGTCGTGGAAGTTTCGTGCAAGTTGTGAGCGGGCTTCCAGGTGTGCGGGACGTGAGCGTCATGAGCGTCGTGAGCGCCCACCAGGTTTGGACGTGAGCGTTGCTGAGCGCTCGCGAGCGTATTCCGAGCGCCTGGTGGGGCGAGAACGCTCACAAGACGCCGCTTTCTCCCCGAAATGGCCACGATTTCCCACGGCCTGCCCGGGAGACGTGCACCGCTGCACCATCCCCGGGCACGTCCTCACCACGTTTTGCGCAGTTTCGCGCACCGCCCGCCGGGAACCGCCCCTCCCGTAGGGGCGATTCACGAATCGCCCGTCCCCTCCGGCCTCCTGCCCCCTGCATCCGCGTGAGGATAGGCTGGCGGCCCAGCAGGTTTCGCCAAAAGGCCGTTGGAGTCAGGCTTTCGGCGGCGCTACAATCTTCGGAGACCTAAGAGACGGGTGGGTGCTCCCCATGGGTGTCGCGGCGTGGGTTGGGATAGCGGTTGCTTCTCTGGGGGCGGTAGCCGCGCTCGTGCAGGTGTATTTGCTATGGAATAAGGCTAAGCGGGACAGATTCCGGGAAGAGCATGGGGTTGAGATAGCGTGCTTACAGAACCTCATTCAATCGTTTGCTAGGGTCATTGCCTTGGCTTCCTCCCAATGGAGCCACCAGCGGAACCAAGAGATTGACAAGACGGTTGAGGCAATGAAGGAACATGTGGCGGAATTAGAGGCATTGAACGCTAAGGTAAGTCCGGCTATCGCTCAATGGGTCAGAAAGCAAGACTCACAAGGGGAGAGCATCCCACACACAGTGTACTACGTCATTGGCCAACTACACCCGGTATCCAGCCACGCCCACAAAAGGTTCTTGGACATGAAAATGAGGGAACTTAGGAAGATTCAAAGGAAGATGATGTAGCGGCTGCCCTGCGGCGAGCGAAGTGGGCGCCCTTTAGCGGCTACGTTCCGTAGCGACGGTTGGTGACCGACGGCTCTTTCGAGAGCTCGCGGCGGATGCGGGCCACCCATTCGGCGTCGAGGCTCAGCGCTTCGATTACGGCGTCGTCGATCTGGCGGCGTACGGGGTCATCGTTCATACGGGGGAGGGGGAGCAGCGCCATGTCCTGAAGCCACTTGAAGCGGGTGGCGAGAAAGTCCCGGACGCCGGTCTCGATCTCGGCGAAGTTGGGCACAGGGATTGACCGCTGCGCTTCAAGAGAAAACCATGGGTAGGACGGCACACGGTTTCCTCGACCGCCTAGAAGCGCCAATAGGCCGACACTAGAGTTGAGAAAGAGACAGAGCGCCTCAGCAGTCGCATGCTCTTCATCCTTCGTCCGACAGGGAGTCCAAAGCGAGCCAACGGCTGGTTCGGGAAGTATGACGGCGGCAAGACGTGCCGTATTCAACCGCAGGCGGTTCGGGAGCAAGAATCGACTGCGCTCCTCCCAGTATGTGTCGGCAAGGTGCCGTCGCGGGGGTTTGGGGTCAATATAGACGTCCGTCTCCGTACTCATCGATTGGATGACGTCGGTCTTGTGATGCCACAGTGCCTCCCGACCGAGTGCGGTGGGCAGATGAGTGTAGGTGTAGGTATCTCGGATGCGCTGACCCGCCGGCCCCACCTTTGCCAGCCTGCATATCGGTACGAAGCGTGTGCGTCCTATGCGCTCTTCGCACAGCGTTCGATACGTGTCCACAAGGTAGGGAGACAGAAAGTTGACGGCATGCCAGTCGCCACGCTCAATGCGTTCGGCGTCCACAGTCTGCGTAGTGAAGCTAGCATCTAAGGGGAGTTGAAGCTGCGCTGAACTTTCGATGCGCGCGGCTGTGTCAAGCGCTTCGACTGGTGTAGACGGATTCCTGGCAAGGTTCACGACGCGGGTCGGCGGCTTTGGACCGCTGCCACCCCAGCGGCGGCAGACCAACAGCACCTCACCGATAGTTGTGTTTTCGGAGAAGAAGATGCGCTCCGGGTCATGCGAAGCGACGACTGTCTCGACGTGAAAATGCTGGGCGAGATATTGCCGCACGGCCAGATTGCCGGGCGCCGTTGGCACGACGGAGGGAAGGACGAGCGCCAAAGCGCCGGCGTCGGCGTTAACCATGCGCTCGCCCAGGACGGTGAAGGCGCCCCCCGATGAGTGCAAGCGCGCGGCGGCTTTGTGCGCCTGGCCCTTGAGAATCTCTTTCTCCCGCTTCTTAATTGCTTGCTCGTCGGCCTGGCTGAACTGGTCATGACGGAGGCTGTCCCGCGTGAAGGGCGGGTTCATGATGACGAGATCCATTTGCGGAGGCCGGTCCGATTGTTCCGCACTTGGGTTGTCGACCTGCTGCGTTGTAGGCCAAGCGGCCATCTGCATTCCTCGGTCTGCTAGGAAATCCAGCGATCCTAGCCGCGCGTCCCCTTTGCTCATCCCGAGAATGGCGCGGTGGATGTTCATGCGGCTGAACTTGGTGCTCGGGGAGAGCATGCCCAGGGTGCTGGCCGCCATGTGGGTGGCGGTGAGGTTAATGTCATAGCCCCAGAGCACGTCTTCGACAAGGAGTAGGGCGAGGGTCTCTTCGTCGGGCTCTTTGATGGGACCGGCGGCGTGACGGAGGTCGCGGATGCGCTCGGCGGCGGCCATGAGCAGCGTGCCGGTGCCGCATGCGGGGTCGCAGATGCGGAGGGCGGCGACGGCGTTAGGGTCGGCCCAGTCGGCGTCTCGCTCACGGATGGCGAGCGAGGCGAGGAGGACGGCGGCGGCGGTCGAGGTATAGAAGGAGCCATCGTAGCGGGCGGTGTCGAGGACGCGGTGAAAGATGCGGCCGAGGAGATCATGGCGCATCCCCGAAACCATTTCAGCGACGCGGGCCACAGCCTCCGCGAGATTGCGGACGGTCTGTCCAATGTCCGGCTGTGCGTCCAGCGCCGCCAACGCCACGCGCCCCGTCTCGAACACGGGCCGGTAGTCGACGGCGAGAATGGCACGCCACGCCTCGCGATGGGCCTGAAGGGTGGCCTCGTCCTCCATGCAGGCCGCGGCGCTGAGCGGGGGCCAGGCGCCGTCGAAGCCAACCGGCCTTTCCTTGGGAAGATGGGGCTGCACGCGGTGATGGAACAGCATCGCCGTCGCCGCCACTAGCATGCCCCGCTTGGCGGCGGTGAAGTATCCGTCGCCGGGCTCCTTCGAGCCGGTCTTTGTCCACGGCAAGTCGAGGTCCTGGGCCACCTTGCGGCGTGCGGGCGTGCTCAACCTCTGCGCCGCTGCGTCGAGGGCGTCGGAAAGTATCTGAGCCGCCTTGTCGGCGTCGGCCAAGGAGTTCGGCGCTTGACGCACCGCGTGCGCCAGTTGGGGCACGCCGCCCTCTGCCCAAGACGCCGCGGGAACGCCTGCTTTTGTGCGCAACGTCCAGGTAAGCGTCGCGTCGGCAAGGCTATCGGTCGTGACGCCGTCGGGGTAGCAGAGGGCGAAGACGATCGTGGTGAGGCCCTGCTTCAGGCGGGCGTCGGCGTCCTTGATGGCCTGCTTCTTGCGGCGAAAACCGGTCTCGGCTTCGAGGACGACGCGGAGGCCGTCGACATCCGTGACCACATCCATGCGCTTACCGCGCTCCCGCCGCTCGGGCTTGGCGGGTACGTCTTGGGCGGTCAGTAGCTCCGCTAGTCTGCCGTTTAGGATCTCTTCCTGGGTGTGGGGAGGCATGGAAGAGATTCTAGCCGTCGCCGTTGAAGGCTGCTACACGCCGTTGTCGCGCGGGCGCCCAAAGGTCGCTGCCATAGCCCTCTGTCAGTCTCTCCCAGGGGGAGAGAGGGGAGGGGCACCGGAGGGGGTGGAACGGGCGGTGCGCGAATCGCCCTTAAGGGAGCGGGCACCCACAAGGGGCGCCCCTACGCGGAAGAGCCCCTGCTGCCGTCTCGCGTTGTGCAAGGTCTCCCCTGTCGCCTAATCGAACGTGAGGACGGTGCGGGCGACTTCGCCGGCCTTCATGGCGCGGAAGGCTTCGTTGACGTCTTCGAGGCGGCCCCGCCGCGTCACCATCTCGTCGAGCTTCAGGCGGCCCTGCTTGTAGAGGTCGATGTACATCGGCATGTCGAAGCGGAAGCGGTTCGACCCCATGATGCTGCCCTGGAGCTTCTTCTCGGTGAGCAGCGACCGGCCGTCGATCTCGATCTTCGCGTCGTCGGGGAGCACGCCGATGATCGTCGCCACCCCGCCGCGGCGCAGCGACTCGTAGGCCTGCTCCGCCGTCTGCTTCATCCCCAGCGCCTCGAACGCGAAGTCCACCCCGCCGCCGGTGAGCTCCCTGACCGCCTGCACCGGGTCCCGCGTCGAGGCGTCCACGACGTGCGTCGCGCCCAGGTCCATCGCCGTGCGCAGCTTGAACTCGTTGATGTCGACCGCGATCACCATGCGCGCCCCGCAGAGGACCGCCCCCTGCATCGCCGAGAGCCCGACCCCGCCGCAGCCGAAGATGGCCACCATCGACCCCGGCCGCACCTGCGCGGTGTTGATCGCCGCGCCGAGGCCGGTGGTCACCCCGCAGCCGATCAGCGCCATGATCTCGTGGGGGATGTCGTCGTCCACCTTCACCACGGCGTTCTCGTGGAGCAGCATCTGCTCGGCGTAGCTCGATATGTTGGCGAACTGCCAGATCTTCTCCCCCTGCTTGCTCAGGCGCGGGCCCTCCGCCCTGCTGCGCCTGGGACGGTTGTCGCAGCGCGCCGGGTGCCCGGTGAGGCACGACTCGCACTCGCCGCAGAAGATCGACGGACACGAGATGATCCGGTCGCCCGGCTTGACGTACCGCGCCTCCGGCCCGACTTTCTCGACGAACCCCGTCGCCTCGTGGCCGAGCACCGTCGCGCCGGGCAGCGTCGCCGTGCCGTCCACGTAGTGCAGGTCGCTGTGGCAGACCCCGCTCGCCGTGGTGCGCACCAGCACCTCGCGCCCGATGGGCTCCGCCACGTCGATTTCTTCGATGACCAGGGGCTGATGCGCCCCGTAGAAGACCGCTGCTTTCATGTCGTCCTCCTTGCGTTCTGCGTGCGTGTTGCGCTAGAGCGCCGAGCCGTAGACCCGCTCGGGCACGACGATGACCACGGCGCGCCGCTCCGCCTTCATCACCTCGTCGAACTCCTCCCAGTTGGGGTGCTCCTTGTGGGCCGCGGAGCGGTAGACGTCGCGCAGCGCCACGCGAAGCTCCTCGGCGTCGGTGTTCTCGTCGTCGATCAGCTCGGCGCGGCCCTCTAGGACCACGTATCCCCACCAATCGCGTTGAGAGATCAGCAGCGAGCACTTGGGATTGCGCTTAACGTTCAGCACCTTGGCCCGGTGGCGTTCGGCGCCGAACGCCATGCCCTTCCCGTAGAGTCCGCACGTCACCACGCTCATCTGCGCGCCGCCGTCGCGGCGGAACGTGGTGAACACCCCCATCTCGTTCTTCTCCAGGAATCCCCTGGCCATGTCGCTGAGCATGCTCGATTTTCCTCTCTCGTGCGTCGCCGCTTAGTCCTCGATGACGTTGAGCCGCCACGCGCCCCGCACCGTGGCGACGCGACCGATGGTCGGGCCCGCGAAGTGGGCTGCCATCATGATCGTGTTGCTGTCGGCGTGCCGCTCCAGGAAGGCGGTGCGGGTCTTCGCCGCCTGCGCCTGATCGGTGTCCACGCCCACCGTCCACCCCGGCTCGCCGATCTGCAAGGGGTGATGCATCATGTCCCCGAACATCGCCGCCCGCTCCCCCTTCGATTCCAGGTTCAGGCAGACCGCCCCCGGCGTATGTCCCGGCACGTGCTCCAGGCTCAACCCGTCCTCCAGCACGTAGTCGGGCTCGACGAGCATCGCCCGGCCCGCCTCGACGATGGGATTGACGCATTCGTGGATCGAAAAGCCGTTCCACGCGTCGGTTTCGATGTCCTTCCAGTGCTCGTACTCAGGCCGTGAGAAGACATAGATGGCGTTGGGGAAAGTCGGAACGAACATCCCGTTCTCCAGCCGCGTGTTCCAGCCCGTGTGGTCGAAGTGCATATGGGTGCAGAGCACGACGTCGATCTCCGCCGGCGTCGCTCCCGCCGATTTCAGCGCCCGGAGGAACGCCGTCTCGTCGATCTGGTTCCGCGCCTGCTGCTCCGGACCGCCGTGTACCCCGATGCAGGTATCGACCAGAATCTTGCGGTGCTTCGTCTCCACCAGATAGGAATGGATGCTGATCCGCATCTGGCCGTCGTCGGTCAGGAAGTAGGGCTCGGCCCATTCGCGTTGGGCGTCGATGGCTTCTTTCGTCGCCGCCGGAAAGAACTGCAGCGGGTCGTGGACGCCCTGGTCTCTCTCCACGATCTTCTTGATGGTCAGGTTGCCGAGCTTGATCTGCTTCATTGCGCGGACTCCTCCACTATCGCTCGGCGCGCTCGGCTTCGAGGTCCTCGGCGTCCCAAACATAGCCGCAGTCGAGGCAGCGCCGCCGCCGTCGCTCCGCCGCGGCGCGCTGGAGTGCGAATACCGTCGCCGCCCCGTAGACCGCTGCCGGCGCGATCCACAACCACAGCGACCCTGTGAGCGCCGCCGCCGCGGCCCAGGCTCCGTAGGAAAGCCAGAGCGCGAGGAGCCCCCACGCCCTGCGGCGGCCCGCCGTCCGCGCCGCGAGGCCCCACGGCACGCGCACGTTGGGGCTGCCGCACCGCGGACACTCCGAGAACCCCTTCGCGAGCCATCCGACCATCTATGCCGTCCACGACGGAAGCCTAGCTGTACTCGCCCGCTTCGCCGAAGAAGCCCGAGTAGGTGGAAGAGCGGGCGAACTGGTCCGTGATCACGTTGACCACGGCGGGCTTGCCCGACGCCAGCGCCCGCTCGATGGCGGGCCTGATGTCCTCGGGCCGCTCGACGCGCTCGCCGTAGCCCCCGAACGCCTCCGCGATCTTCTGGTAGTCGCTGTGCCCTAGCAGGTGGCCCTTGATCCGGTCCCGCCCCTTGGGGCGCGCCGTCATGTTGCCGTTGTTGTTGATGACCGCCACGAAGGGCAGGTCGTTGCGGCAGGCGGAGTCGATGTTCATGCCCAGCCAGCCGAAGGAGCCGTCGCCGCACACCAGCACGACCTGCTTGTCGGGCCGCGCCGCCTTCGCCCCGAGCGCGAACGGCGTCCCGATCCCCATCGTCCCGTGCGTGCCGGCATTCAGCCGGTGCCCCGGCTCGTGGGTCGGCAGCGACTGCCGCCCGAAGTTCAGCGTGTCGTGCCCGTCGACGATGATCACCGCGTCGCGGTCGATCGCCTCGCGCACTTCCTTCATCAACCGCATCGGGTGAATGGGCTCCGCGTCCGAGTTCCACGCGCTGTCGTTCCGCTCCTCGTTCGCGGCGTGCTTGGCCTCCAGCGCCCGCACCCACTCCGAGTCCCTCGCCACCGCCAGCCCGTTCGCTTCCGCCGACGTCGTGAGCTGCTCCAGTGCCGCCTTCGCGTCGGCGGCGATGCCGACCTCCGATTGCTTGTTGTGGTTGATCTCGTCGGGATCGATGTTGACCGTGATCAGCTTGGCGGCGGGATTCCAGCGCGGTGGCCGGAAGTAGCTCAGGATGAAGTTCGAGCGCGTCCCCACGGCGAGAACGACGTCGGCCTCGCGAAAGGCCAGCGAGCGCGCCGCGCTGAAGCAGAGGTCGTGGTCTTCGGGAATCACGCCCCGGCCCTGCGGGGTGGTGAAGAACGGGATGCCCGTCCGGTCGACGAACGCCCGGAGCTCCGCGGCGGCGCCCGACCAGATCACGCCGCTCCCCGACACGACGAGCGGCTTCTTTGCGCTCTGCAGAAGCTCGATGGCGCGCGCGATGTCGGCGGGGTCGCCCTGGGGGCGGCTCGCGGTGTAGGGGTCCGACGGCAGCGCCGTCTTATCCTCGTCCACCTTCTTGGCGATGATGTCGGCGGGCAGGTCGAGGTAGACCGGCCCCTTCGATCCTTCCATCGCGCGGCGGTAGAGCATCCCCAGTTGCTCGCCGATGCGGCCCGTGATCGTGGCCTGGATCGCCAGCTTGCACGCCGGCGCCATCATCGCCACTTGGTCCATCTCCTGGAAGCCGCCCATGCCCCGCTGGTACAGCGCCGTCGAGCCGCCGATGGCGATGACCGGGCTCGCGTCGGCCAGCGCGTTCATCACGCCGGGCATCGCGTTGGCCGTCGCCGGGCCGGAGGGCGTCAGGCAGACGCCGGGCCGCTGCGTGAGCCGCGAGTAGGCATGGGCCGCCATCGACGCCGCCTGCTCGTGGCGCACGTCGATCATGCGAATCCCCAGCCTCTCCGCCGCCTCCGCGATGGGCGTGATCGGCCCCCCGATGATGTAGAAAATCGTGTCCACGCCCAGGCGGTGTAGGGCGCGGGCCGTGACGTCGGCCCCGGTGATTTCAGCCATAGCTACGCTCCGTTTCAAAGGGTCTGCGGGCGCCGCGCCGCCGTGAGGCAGGGAGACGCCCGTGGCGCGGGGGGTTGTGCAAAGGCTCCTGAAGCGGGACCTTGCCCCGGCGGGCGCATTATGCCTGAGCCGCCTTCGAGTGTCACGCCGCGGCGCGCTCGGTTGCGCCCGCGCTCCAACGCCGTGTAGCCTGTATCCAGTCGTCGCGGAGGCGCAGGTGGACCGCGCGGAAATACTCGACCGGCTGAAGGCTGCGGGGAAGCGCCCCGACCCCGAGATCGATCTCGGCGAGACGGCGCTGCTCTTTGCCGCCGCCGAATATCCCGATCTCGACCTCGCCCGCGAGGTTGGGCTCTTCGACTCGCTGGCGCGGGCCGCGTCGCGCGCCGTCGACGGCGATTCCCCCCTCGGCGCGGCCAACGCCCTCAGCCGCTTCCTCTTCGACGACCTCGGCTTCGCCGGCAACCAGCGCGACTACTACGACCCACGCAACAGCTACGTCAACGAGGTGCTGAAGCGGCGCGTCGGCATCCCGATCACCCTCTCCTTGGTCTACATGGAGGTGGGGCGGCGCACCGGCGTGCCCATGCAGGGCGTCGGCCTGCCCGGCCACTTCCTCATGTGCCACGCCGAGGAACCGGGCCTCTTCGTCGACGCCTTCCACGGCGGACTGCTGCTCTCCCGCGACGAATGCGTCCAACGCTTCCGCGACCTCACCCACCCCGACGAGCCTTGGAGCGACGAGTACCTCGCCCCCATCGCCAAGCGCGACATGCTCACCCGCATGCTCCGCAACCTGAAGGTCGCCCACCTACGGCGCAAGGACAACGAGCGCGCCCTCCTCACTGCCACGATGCTCATCTGTCTCCGCCCCGACCTTGCCGAGGAGCGGCGCGACCGTGGCGTGGTGCAGTCCCGTCTCGGACGCTACGCCGAGGCCATCGAAGACCTGCGCGGCTACCTCGACCAGGCCCCCGCGAGCGCCGACGCCGAGGCGGTGCGCGAGCTTGTCGACCACCTAGAACGCCTCATGCGGCGCTAGCCCGGCCCTATCTGGCGCACCAGCGCCTCCGCGTGGTCGGTGACCACGGCGTCGAGCCCCATCTCGCCGAGATCGGCTAGGTCGGCGCCCGCACTCACATCCCACGCCAGCACCCGCTGCCCGCGTCCGTGGGCCCGGCGTAGCAATCTCTCTGAGAAGCCGGTCTCGTTGGGATTCAGCCAGTGCGGCGCGGCCAGCGGACTCAGCCAGCGCCCCCGCGCCGGCGCCGGATGGTCCCCGCTCCAGATGAGCCCCCGGAGCGCGCGGGGCTCGATGAGCCGCACCGCTAGGAGGGAGAACGGGCTGAAACTCGCCGTCATTGCTGTCTCCAAGCGCCCCGCCTCCCGGATCACCCGCAGCGCCCGCGACGCCAGCGCCCAGAACCCCGCGCCATACACCTTTAGCTCGACGATGGTGAGAAACGACACGGGCAGCGCGTCGAAGACCTCGCCTAGCGTGGGAATGCGCTCTCCGGGAAGCCCCCGGACGTCGAGCCGCTTCAGCTCCGCGAGCGAGCGCCGTGCCGCGGGCCCGGTCCCGTTGGTGGTGCGCTCCAACCCGTGATCGTGCAAGACGACCACCTCGCCGTCCCGCGACAGCCGCACGTCAAGCTCGACGCCGTCGGTCCCCGCCTCGGCGGCCGCCCGAAACGCCGCCACCGTATTCTCCGGCGCCCCCGACGTCAGCCCCCGGTGCGCGATGATCAGCGGCCGCCCCCGCTCCGCCGCCGGCCGCATCCAACCCTCTTGCATGGCCATACCTTGGGTCTTGGACGGTAGGGGCGATTCAACAATCGCCCTCCGGCCCCGCCCCCTCTGGAGACCCTTGCGTAACTTGGACACCGTGTCTGTTATATGAGACAATACGGGCATGGGAATCCTCTACACCGAAGCCTTCGAGACTTGGCTCAATACAGTACGAGACCTGCGGGCAAAAGCATCCATACTCTCTCGGATTGAGCGTGTCGAGGACGGCAACTTTGGAGACCATAGGTCGGTTGGCGCCGGTGTTAGTGAACTCCGAATCAACGTCGGTGAAGGCTACCGGGTCTACTACACGATTCGACGAGAGACGGTCGTAATCCTGCTCTGCGGCGGCGACAAGTCACGACAGAGGCAAGACATACGACAGGCCCAGCAAATGGCAAAGGAGGTCTAGGGAGACATGGTTAAGCTCACGAAATTCGATGTGATTGACTTTCTTGACAGCGACGAAATGATGGTCGAGTACCTCAATGCCGCCCTGGCAGAAGGCGACCCGCAATACTTCGCCAAGGCCCTCGGTAACGTTGCACGCGCCAAGGGGATGACCTCCGTCTCTGAGGCAGCCGGCTTGGGGCGTCAAAATCTGTATCGGGCGCTTTCCCACGAGGGCAACCCCCGCATGGATACGCTGTTCAAGGTCTTGGAGAGCCTGAACGTCCGGCTTGCTATCACCCAGTAGAAGGTTCAATGACCGCGCCGCCCGGCCGAGTCGTCTTTGATGCTGTCCGCTGGGAGGGGAGCTAAGACCCCGCGGGCGCCCTTTGGGCGCCGTCCCCTACCCCCCGGACCTACCCAGCTTCACCACCAGCTCCCACTCCTCCGCCGTAACCGGCTGGACCGAGAGCCGCATCCCACGCTTCAGTACTAACATGCCCGCGAGCCCCGGCTCCGCCCGCATGCGGTCCACCATCAGCGGCTCGGGGAATCGCTCGCCGGCCTTGATGTCGACCATGTACCACAGCGGCTTGTCAGGCGTGCTTTTCGGGTCGGGGTGGTCCGAGTCAGGGTCCCACGCCGTGCTGTCGGGGTAGCCGCTCCGCGTGACGACCGCCGTCCCCACGATCACCAGCGGCTTCGCGTTGCTGTAGTAGAAGAGGACGCCGTCGCCCTCCTTGATCTCGTCGCGGAGAAAGTTGCGGGCCTGGAAGTTGCGCACGCCGTCCCATTCCGACGGGCCGTCCCGCACCAAGTCGTCGTAGGAGTACGTGTTCGGCTCCGACTTGAAGAGCCAATAGGCCATCGCTCGCCTCCGGCTTCGGGTTGTGGTGCCCCCACGGGAATTCGAATCCCGGTCTCCGCCTTGAAAGGGCGACGTCCTAGTCCTCTAGACGATGGGGGCGGGAACACCCGCGGGCTTCCATTCTACGCGCCGCTCCGCCGCCCCTTCAATGAGGCGGTCGGAAGACTTCGCAACCCACCCGCGCGCCCTGCGGGCGCGTGCTTTCTCTCAGTCTCCCCGGGGGAGACCATTGCGTAACAGGGGTCGGGGAGGGAGAAGCGCCCTGTCGGGCGCTCGCGCGCCTAGCGGCGCGCGCCCTCTCTCAAATCTCCCCCAGAGGGGGAGAGGCCGGAGGGGAGGGCGCCCACAAGGGGCGCCCCTACGGGTAGAGCGCGACCTGCTCCAGCCCCGCCGTCTCGGGGAAGCCCATCATCAGGTTCATGTTCTGCACCGCTTCGCCCGCCGCGCCCTTGACCAGGTTGTCGATGGCGCTCACCACGATCAGGCGGTCCGTCCGCGGGTCCACCGTCGGGTAGACCAAGCAGTCGTTGTTCCCCAAGGTCTGCTTCGTCTGCGGCGGCTCCTCGGCGACCCGGACGAACGGCGCGTCGCGGTAGAAGTCGCGGTACATCTCGATGATCTCGCCCTTCGTTCCATTGCCGGCGCTCTTCGCCAGCGGCGCGTAGCACGTGGACAGGATGCCGCGCGTCATCGGGATGAGATGCGGCATGAACGTGATGCTGAGCGCGCGGCCCGGCGAGAGCCGCTCCAGCTCCTGCACGATCTCCGGGTAGTGGCGGTGCCCGTCCAGGGCGTACGCCCGGACGCTCTCGTTCACTTCCGAGAAGTGCGTCGTCAGACTCAGCGAGCGCCCCGCCCCCGACACGCCGGACTTGCCGTCGACGACGATGTCGCCCGCGATCAGGCCCTCTTGCACCGCCGGCGCGAGCGCCAGCACCGCACCCGTCGGGTAGCAGCCGGGGTTGCCCACCAGCTTGGCCCCGGGGATCTCGTCCTTGTGTAGCTCGGGCAGCCCGTAGATGGTCGAGTCGAGAAGCGGCGGCTTGGGGTGCTCGACCTGGTACCACTCGGTGTACTCCGCCGCGTCGTGGAGCCGGAAGTCGGCGCTCAGGTCGCACACCGGCGTCCCCGCCTCGATGTACTCCAGCAGCCGAGGCGCGCTGTCCTTATGGCCCAGCGCCGAGAAGACGAAGTCCACCTCGTCCTCGATATCCTCGGTGATCGTCAGGTTCACCGTTGCCAGGTGGGGGAAGACCTCGCCCAGACGCTTCCCCGCCGCGCTCCGTCCCGTCACCGCCGCCAGTTCGACGGAGGGGTGGCGGCACAGGATGCGCGCCAACTCGACGCCCGCGTACCCCGTGACGTTGATGATGCCGACCCGCAACCGCTTATCCATTTCCTCGTCTCCGCTTCTTCGCCGGCGGCTTCAGCGCGCTCGCCGGGCACCGCTCCTCCAACACGCACGCCGCGCAACGGGGGCGCATCGCCTTGCAGATCACCCGCCCGTGCTGAATCGTGAGCATGTGAAAGGGCATCCGGTCCGCGGGTTCGATCTGCGCCTCGAGCGCGTCGTGCGACTGGTCGGCGTTGACCTTCTCGCCGAATAGGCCCAGCCGCTTGGCGACCCGGTAGACGTGCGTGTCCACCGGCAGCGCCGGCATGTCAAGCGCGAACATCAGGACGCAGCCGGCGGTCTTCGGCCCGACGCCGGGCAACTCGCGGAGCCACGCCTTCGCCTCCTCCAACGGCATCGCCGCCAGGAACGCAAGATCGTACTTCCCCGCCCGTGACTTCACCTCGCGCAGGATCGTCTGAATGCGGGGCGCTTTGACGCGCGCCAGCCCGCCCCCGCGAATCGCGTCGGCCACCGCCTCCGCGTCCGCCGCCGCCACCGCCTCCCACGACGAGAAGGCCGCGGTGAGGCTCTCGTAGGCGCGTATCGAGTTCGTGTCCGACGTGTGCTGCGAGAGGATGGTGTAGACCAACTCCGAGACCGGGTCGTAGCCGCGCGGCGGCTTCGGCGGGCCGTACTCCGGCTCCAGGCGACCGAGTATCTCCCCGATCTCCCAGAGGGGCGGGACGGACTTGGCCTTGGGGGTGCCGCGCTTCCGCGTCGTGGTGGTCATCGCCGCGCTCACTCCCATTATTCTACCAGGGACGCAGCCGGAAGCCGCCGCCCGTAGGGGCTTTCCGCGGCCACGCGCCAAAGACGCTTTGTGCGATACTACCCCCCGCCGACGGACATGCGTCCGTTGCGCCCGACCTCTCGATGAAAGGCGCTCCTCTATGCGGGACATCGTCCGACAGGCCCTCCGCGGTCACGACGCCGAATACGTCGAGCTCCGGCTCGAAGACGCCGAGTCCACCCGTCTCCAGTACCGCGGCAAAGACCTCGAAGAGGCCAACCGCACCCGGAGCAAGGGCGGCTGCGCCCGCGCCCTCGTCAACGGCGGCTGGGGTTTCGTCTCCTTCAACTCCTACGACGACCTCGCCGAGAAGGTCCGGCTCGCCGTCCGGCAGGCCCGCATCGCCGGCAACGAGACTTCGGCGTTCGCCCCCGCGCCGCCCGTCGACGAGTCCGTCGCCCCGCGCTTGGTGAAAGACCCTCGCGGCGTCTCCCTCGCCGACAAGAAGGCGCTGCTCGACGAGTACAACCAGATCATCTGGTCGACCTCCGGCGCCATCCATAGCTCGTCCATCTCCTACGGCGACGGCGTGCGCAACGTCGTCTTCGCCGGATCGAACGGCACGTATATCGAGCAGAGCAAGATCGACGTGACGCTCAACGTGCGGGCGATGGCCCGCGACGGGGGCGACGTGCAGCAGGCCGGCTTCAGCATCGGCGGCAACGGCGATTATTCCGTCGTCGAGGGGCGGCACGACGAGGTGCGCGCCGAGACCCAGCGCGCCGTCGACTTCCTCTCCGCGCCCGCCGCCGAGGGCCGCGAATACACCGTCGTCCTCGACCCCATACTCGCCGGCGTCTTCGTCCACGAAGCCTTCGGGCACCTCTCCGAGGCCGATCACGTCTACGAGAACAAGAATCTGCGCGAGATCATGGTCTTGGGCAAGCGCTTCGGCGGCAAGCACCTCAACATCGTCGACGGCGCCGCCGTCCCCGGCCTGCGGGGCAGCTTCAAGTACGACGAAGAAGGCGTCGCCGCCGCCAAGACGGACCTGGTCCGCGAGGGGGTCCTCGTCGGCAGGCTCCACTCCCGCGAGACCGCGGCGCGCATGGGCGAGCAGCCCACCGGCAACGCCCGCGCCATCAGCTATCAGTTCCCCCCCATCGTCCGCATGACCAACACCTACATCGAGCCCCAGCAGACGACCTTCGACGAGATCGTCGCGGAGATCGACGACGGCGTCTACGCCAAGAACTGGTACGGCGGCATGACCAGCATGGAGATGTTCACCTTCTCCGCCGGCGAGGCCTACCGCATCCGCAACGGACGCGTCGAGGAGCTCCTGCGGCCCGTCGTGCTCTCCGGCAATCTCTTCGAGACGCTGGAGAACATCGACGCCATCGGCAACGACCTCGAAATGAACCAAGGCGGCGGCTGCGGCAAGGGCGGCCAGTCGCCCCTCGCCGTCTCCAACGGCAGCCCCCACATCCGTATTCGCAACTGCCTCGTCGGCGGCAAGTAGGCGGCCCCAACCATGCATACCGCGGTCCAAGAGGCCCTCGAAAAGGCCAAGCAGCGCGCCGACCAGGCGGAGGTCTATCGCGTCGAACGCCGTGAGACGCCGGTGAGCTTCGAGGCCAACCGCCTCAAGATGCTCGAGACTAAGGAGTCGTCCGGCATGGCCCTGCGCATCGTGCGCGATGGGCGCATCGGCTTCTCCGCGACCAACGACGCCGCCGATATCGACGGCCTCGTCGAGCGCGCCGTGGAGCTCGCCGACTTCGGCGCCGCCGCCAAGTTCGACCTCCCCGGCCCCGCGACCTACGCCAGCGTGCCCGTCTACGATCCCAAGATCGAGGATGTCTCCATCGAAGAAATGGTGCGGACCGGCCAGACGATGATCGACGCCCTCCGCGAGCGGCACGACGACCTCGTCTGCGAGGCCGGCGTCACCCGTGCCGTGGGCGCCGTCGAAATCGCCAACTCCAACGGCGGGAGCGCCGCCTACGAGCGGTCCTCCTACGCGCTGGCCCTGCACGGGACGCTGGTGCGCGGCTCCGACATGCTCTTCGTCGGCGATTGGGCCTCCTCGACGTCGCCCGACATCGACCCCGCCAGCGTCATCGCCCGCGTGATCCAGCAGTTCGAGCGCGCCAAGGAGACGGCCCAAGCGCCCACGGGGAAGGGCAAGGTCATGTTCAGCCCGCGGGGCGTCGCGTCGGCCCTGCTGCAGCCGCTGATGACCGCCCTCAACGGCCGCACTGTCGTCCAAGGCGCCTCCCCCCTCGAAGGCAGGCTCGGCGAGCAGATGCTCGATCCCCGCTTCAGCCTGATCGACGACCCCACCGTACCCCTCCGTCCCGGCAGCGCCCCCGCCGACGATGAGGGCACGCCCACGCGCCGCACCGCCCTCATCGAAGGCGGCAAGCCCGCCGCCTTCCTCTTCGACCTCCAGACCGCAGGCCAGGCCGGCGCGGCCTCCACCGGCAGCGCCTCGCGCTCCTTGGGAAGCCTTCCCGCCCCCTCCTCCGGCGTGCTGTTCGTCGGCCCCGGCGGCGTCTCCACCGCCGACATGATCGCCTCCATCGACGACGGCGTCCTCGTCGAGCAGCTGCTCGGCGCGGGCCAGGGCAACGTGCTCGGCGGCGAGTTCGGCGGCAAC
Source organism: Dehalococcoidia bacterium (assembly GCA_965261455.1). GTDB lineage: Bacteria > Chloroflexota > Dehalococcoidia > SHYB01 > SHYB01 > DAOUKH01. The sequence continues at coordinate 3,380,690 of OZ253453.1, forward strand.
GTCCTCCTCGGCTATCGCATCGTCAACGGCGAAATCGCCGGACGGGTGAAGGACACCATGATCTCCGGCAACGTCTACGAGGCCCTGAAGGAGATCGCGGCCCTCGGCGGCGAGCCGGAATGGGTCGGCGGCGCCCTCTCCACGCCGCCCATATGCTGCGACGGTGTGACCGTATCTTCAAAGCAATAGGGATCCTCTAAGCATAGACCCGCGGAGAGAGGAGAGACGCCCCTAGGCATGACTGTCGAAGACGCTCTCGCCGCCCTGCGAGACCCCGGCGCGCAGCTCACCCGCTCGGCCCTCGCCGAGCTCTCCGACCTTGCCGGCGACGACCTCGCCGCGTTCAAGCGCGCCTGGTCCGCGGCCGCCGACGAGGACCGCGTGACGGCGGTCGCCTACCTCACCGAGATGGCCGAGGACAACGTCGAGCTCGACTTCAACCCCCTCTTCCGCGTCGCCCTCGACGACGAGCGCGACGACGTTCGCCTCGGGGCCATCGCGGGGTTGTGGGAGTGCGAGGAGCGGACGCTCATCGGCCCTCTTCTCCGCGCCCTCCGCGGCGACCCCTCCGAGACGGTCCGCGCCGCCGCCGCGCAGGCGTTGGGCCGCTTTGCGCTCATGGCCGAGATCGGCAAGCTCTCCGACCGCGAAGGCGGCCGGATCGGCGGCACGCTCATCGAAGCTATCGACGACGACGTCGAATCGGTCGAGGTGCGCCGCCGCGCCATCGAGGCGCTGGCCTCCATGCGCCACCCCCGCGTCCCCGGTCTCATCGAGGAGGCCTACGAGAGCGAGGATAACAAGGTCCAGGCAAGCGCCCTCTATGCGATGGGCCGCACCTGCGACATCGCGTGGATGCCCACCCTGATCGGCGAGCTGGAGAACGAAGACCCCGAGCTCCGCTACGAGGCCGCCGCCGCCCTCGGCGAATTCGGCCACGACGACGCCGTCGAGTTCCTGTTGCCGCTCGTCGCCGACCCCGACCCTCAGGTCCAGGCGGCGGCGATCCACAGCCTCGGCCGCATCGGCGGCGTCGCCGCGACCAACGCCCTCCGCCGGGCCCGCCGCGAGGCCGACGCCCGCGTCGGCGAGCTCATCGCCGGAGCCCTTGAAATCGCCGAGTTCGCCGACGACCCCCTCAGCGTCGACCTCCTCAACCGCGACTCCCCTGCGTCGCAAAACTAACCCTCCCCCCTGACTGAACCGGGGTGGGGCAATACCTTAACCTCCCCCGCAGGGGGGCACCTTAAACCTCTCCCCCTCTGGGGGAGACTGAGAGAGGGCGCGCGCCGCAGGCGCGCGGGCGCCCGGAGGGCGCCTCCCTTGCCGCCCGCGCGCCGCGCGGCGTATCATTGCCCAAATTTCGCGCCCCGTACGGCCCGCCCGCGCGGACGGGGCGGCGCGGAAGGCCCCTTCGCCCATGACAGGCCTGCGCTACTCAGGTTGGGATGGCTCCCAGGAGCCGTTCGAGATCCAAGCCGACGAGGTGATGGACGAGATCTCGAACGATCTCTTTTCGGACAACAGCGTCATGCGCGCCCTCCAACGCCTGATGCAGCGCGGCATGAACAACCGCTCCGGCGAGCGTACCCAGGGCATCAAAGAGATGCTCGAACGCCTCAAGCAGCGACGCGACCAGTATCTCCAGCAGTACGACCTCAGCTCCACGATGAAGGACATCGAGGAACGGCTGCGGGACATCGTCGACACCGAGCGCCAGGGCATCGACAAGCGCCTCGACGAGGCCCGCCAACAGGCCGAGGCCGACCCTTCAAACCAAGACTTGCTCGACATGATGCAGTCGCTGGCGAACAAGCGGCTGGAGTCGCTCGACAACCTCCCCGAATCGCCGGCGGGCCGGATCAAGGAGCTCGGCGAGTACGACTTCATGGACCCCGAGGCGCGCCGGAAGTACGAAGAGCTGATGGACGAGCTGAAGAAGCAGGCCATGCAGCAGTACTTCCAAGACATGCAGCAATCCATGCAGAGCATGACGCCCGAGCAGATGGCGGGTATGCGTCAGATGATGCGCGATCTGAACCAGATGATGCAGCAGCACATGCAGGGCGGCGTGCCCCAAGAGCAGTTCGACCGGTTCATGCAACAGTACGGCTCGGCGTTCGGCGACGACCCTCCCCGCGACATGGACGAACTCCTCGACCGGCTCCAGGACCGCATGGCGCAGGCCGAGTCCCTGCTCAACAGCATGGACTCGGAGACCCGCCAGCAGTTCCAGGAGATGATGGAGGGCCTCTTCGACGAAGACATGCAGATGGAGCTCGCCCAGCTCGCGTCGATGATGGACCGCCTCGCGCCCCCCGACGAGCTCAGCCAGCGCTACCGCTTCTCCGGCGAAGAGGAAATCTCACTGGAGGAGGCCATGAAGCTCATGGACCAGCTCCAGCAGATGGACACCCTCGAAAACCAGCTCGACACCGTCCGCGGCCCCGGCGACCTCGACCGCGTGGACGAGGAGAAGCTCGCCGAGCTGCTCGGCGAGGAAGCCCGGCGCTCCTGGGAAGAGCTCAAGGAGATGATGCGCCGCCTCGAGGAGGCCGGCTACGTCCGGCGCAAGGGCGACAAGCTCGAGCTGACCCCCCGCGGCGTCCGCAAGATCGGCGACAAGGCGATCCGCGACATCTTCTCCCAGCTTCGCAAGGACCGCACCGGCGCGCACGAGATCCGCTACCGGGGCGTCGGCGGCGAGCACAACGGCGAGACCAAGCCCTGGGAGTTCGGCGACGAGTTCGCCGTCGACCTCCAGAAATCGCTCCTCAACACCGTGCGCCGCGAAGGGTTTGGCACGCCGCTGCACATGAACGTCAACGACTTCGAGGTCCAGCGCGTCGATCACACCACCCAGGCCGCCACCTGCCTCCTCATCGACCGCAGCCGCTCGATGGGCTACTACGGCAACTTCACCGCCGCCAAGAAAGTCGCCATCGCCCTCCACACCCTGATCCGTAGCAAGTTCCCCCGCGACGCCCTCTACGTCATCGGCTTTTCCGACCTCGCCCATCAGTTCAACGACGACGACATGGCGGAGCTGAGTTGGGACACCGGCATCTCCGGCACCAACATGCACCACGCCCTCATGCTGTCCCGCAAGCTGCTCTCCAAGCACAAGGGCGGGACGCGGCAAGTCATCATGGTCACCGACGGCGAGCCCACCGCTCACCTCGATCACGGCGTGCCGCTCTTCAGCTATCCCCCCTCGCCCATGACGATCCGCGAGACGCTGAAGGAAGTCCGCCGCTGCACCCAAGAAGGCATCACCATCAACACCTTCATGCTGGAGAACAGCTACCCCCTCCTCGATTTCGTCAACATGCTCACCCGCATCAACCGCGGGCGGGCCTTCTATGCCTCGCCCGACAAGCTCGGCGAGTACGTCCTCGTCGACTTCATGAACAACAAGCGCCGCCACGTGGCGTAGCGCGTTGCCCATCGGGCACGGGACACAGGAGCGCTCCATGACTTCCAAGAAGATCATCTCTGCCGACTCGCACGTGATCGAGCCGCCCAACCTCTGGCTCGACTACATCGAGCCCGAGTTCAAGAGCCGTGCGCCCCATTGCGAGCGCGAGAACGACAAGGACGTGTTCAAGTGCGACGGCGGCGTGAGCCTGATCCAAGTCGGCGCGGTCTCCGCCGCCGGCCGGCCCGTCGATGAGGTCTCCAACCTCGGCAACTACGAGTCCGACGCCCCCAAGGGCGCCTACGATTCCAGCGCCCGCGTCGGCGAGATCGCAACCGACGGCGTCGAGGCCGAGGTGCTCTACCCCTCCATCGCCCTCCGCATGTTCGCCATCGCCGACGTCCCCTACCAGCTCGCCTGCTTCCGCGCCTACAACTCGTGGATGGCGGACTTTGTGAAGCCCTACCCCGACACGTTCAAGGGAATCGGTCTCATCCCCATCGACGACATTGAGGCCGCGGTCGGCGAGCTTCACCGTTGCAAGGAGATCGGGCTCGCCGGCGTCTCCGTCGCCGTCAGCACCGACCCCGAGACGACCTACGACAAGCCGCACTTCGACCCGCTCTGGGCCGCCGCCGAGGCCGCGGGCATGCCCATCAGCCTCCACATCCTCACCGAGCGCCGCCGCGCCGCCCAGACGACCGACAGCGTCGCCCGCCTCGCCAACGGCGCCACCGAGTGCTTCGCCATCCAGGACGCCCTCGCCCGCATGATCTTCGGTGGCGTCTTCCATCGCTACCCCGGCCTGCGCATCGTCTCCGCCGAGAACGACATCGGCTGGGCCGCCTACTTCACCGAGCGCATCGACTACCTCTTCGACCGCCGCCGTCCCTTCCATACCTTCGTCATCCCTAGGGACACCCTCCCCAGCGAGTACATGAAGCGCAACGCCTACCTCACCTTCATGCGCGACCGCTCCGGTATCCTGTCGCGGGCCATCACCGGCGTCGACAACCTGATGTGGTCCACCGACTACCCCCATCTCGACAGCACCTGGCCCAAGTCGCGCCAGATGATCGACCAGCTCGTCGGCGACATCCCCGAAGACGAGGCCCACAAGATCATCGCGGGCAACGCCGCCCGGCTCTACGACTTCAACTAGCCCGCCGGGGCCGGCCCCTTGGAGACGAACGATGAAGGCCTCGCGCAACCGCCGCATTAACGCCTTGCCGCACGAGGTCTGGGGCTTGATCTCCACGATAGAGGGGCTGTCCTCGTGGTACCCCGGCGTCGTCTCCGCCGAGTACGCCGGCGGCCCAGAGAGCGGCGCCGGGCGGCGTCACCGCATGGAACGGATGCTCTACATGCACGACCTCCAAGTCGAGCAAGAGATCGTCGAATGGGAGCCCGGGCACCGGATCACCCTGGCCCACCGCCGCGAGACCATCGACGGCTCGGAGGTCGTCGGCGTCAGCAACTTCACCACCACCGTCGAGGTCCTACCCGCTGGCGAAGACGGAACGCGCGTCACCGTCGAGTACCGCTGGACCGCCCGCTTGGGCATCCCCTGGCTGCAGAGCTTCTTCCTCGGGGGCCGCGTCATGGGCCGCGAGCTCCTCGAAATGCTCGAAAAGATCAACGTCCACGTCACCGGCAAACTCTAACCCCGTTCCCTCTCTCGGAAGGGGAGCACCCCAAACCTCTCTGTCGGACTGAGCGAGGGGGGCGACACCTGAACCTCCCCCGGAAGGGGGAGCACCTCAACCTCTCCCCGAAGGGGCTCCCCGCGTTGCAGCCCGCCCCTCCTTCGTCTAGCATGGCCCCGACCCTGAACCGACGACAGGAGCGGTCGATGAGCGGCATCCTCCTCGTGCTGAGCCGGTGCGACGACCCCGAGCGGGAGGTCGAGTGGCGCGCCTGGTACGACGGCGTCCACATCCCCCACGTCCTCGAAAACGGCACCCCGGGCCTCGACGCCGCCCGCCGCTACGAGAACCCCAAGGCCGGCCCCGAAGACGTGCGCTCCGCCGCCATCTACGACATGTCCGTCGATCCCGTCGAGGTCTACAACGGCATGGGGCGCCGCATGCCGGAGCGCCGCGAGGAAGGCTCCACCTACACCACCGACTGCCTCGACGTAGTCATGAAGCAGACCTACCGCAAGCGGTCAAGGATCGAAGCGCCCGCCGAATGACGCGGCGCGAAGCCCCGACCGCCTAGGACACCCCTGAAGGAGGCGCTATGGAAGGCAGACGGCCCAACGGCCTCGCGGTCGTACTCGTGAACTGCAAGGACCCCGCCCAGGAGGGCGACTTCGACCGGTGGTACAACGAGGTCCACCTGCCCGACGTCTGCGACCCCGGCGTCTTCCCCCGCGCCACCCGCTATCAGAATCCAAACGCCGCCGGCGGCGACGAGCAGCCCCGGCATCTCGCCCTCTACGAGACCGACCGCGACGACCCCGGCGCGGCGTGGGTCGACAACCGCGAGCACACCGCCCCGCTGCGTCCCCAGGGGCGTATCCACAGCGGGCTCCAGGCGTCCTACTTCGGCGTCTACAAGCGCATGGGCTCGCCGCCTTCGTCTGATAGGCCGGTCACCGGCGTCCTCATCGTGCTCGTCGATTGCGGCGATCCCGCCCGCGAGGCCGAGTTCAACGCCTGGTACGACGACGTACACGTGCCCGATATCCTCTCCACCGGCGCCTACTACTCGGCGGTGCGCTACGAGAACACCGACACCGAGTCCGGCGGCCCACGCTACCTCGCCGTCTACGAGACGGACGCGGCCGACCCCATAGGCCAGCTCGCCGTGCTCCAGGCCAAGCTGGCGGAGATGAACGCCTATCGCATCGATTGCCTCCAGCGCAGGCTTCTCGCCGCCTACGCCATGACCTATTCGACAGTATCGGGCGCCGTCCCGGCCGGGGCATAGGGGGACCGGCATGACGGCGCGCGTTCCTACCGGCATCCTCGTAGCCATCACCGACAACGATGGCCCCATGACCCACGAGGAGTTCGACCGCTGGTACGACGAGGTCCACGTCCCCGACGTGCTCCAAACGGGCTGCTACTACGCGGCCACCCGCTACGAGTCCACCGGCGAGGGCGAGGGCCGCTATCTCGCGGTCTACGAGACCGACTGGCCCGACCCCATCGCGGCATTCGAGGAGCTGCCCCGCCGGGTCGGCCACATGCGACGCTACGACGGCCTTGTCAGGCGCCACGTGGCCGCCTACGCTGCCGTCGGCCCCGAACGCCGCGCTGCCGCGCCCGCTCAGGGCGCTGCCGCCGCGACCTAACCGCGTCCGATCACGGAGGAGACCGATGGACCCCAAGCGCATGAAAGGCGTCGTCATCGCCATGACCACGCCCAGGAGCCCGGAGGCCGACGTCGCCTTCAACCAGTGGATGGACGACATTCACGGCCCCGACTTGACGGAGACCCCCGGCCTCTATGCCTGGACACGCTACGAAAACGTCGACCCCGCCGCCAAGCCCAAGTACCTCCACGTCTATGAGCTCGACCGCGACGACGCCGGCGCCGCCTTCGACGACCTGATGGCTGTCGCCGCGAAGAAGCGCGGCGAGGGCCGCGGTATGCCCGAAGGCATCGCCGAGGCCCTCCACCTCGGCGGCCACGGCCTGATCTTCAGCCTCGGCGAGCAGCCCTCGCTCGAAGTCGAAGGGATGCAGGTCATGCTCGCGGGGATACCCGACGAGCACGACGACTGGTACAACGGCTGGTACAACGAGCACCACCTGCCCGCCATCCTCGAAGCCCCCGGCTTCACCAACGGCTACCGCTTCAAGCACGCCAAGTCCATGTACACCCCGGCCAACTACTTCCACGCCTTCCTCTTCGACACCAAGGACTACGCCGCGCTCAGCGCCGGTCTCAAACAGACGATGGCCTCCAAGGACCCCTACGTCGCCGGCAGCCAAGGCAGGGCCACCGTCATCATGGCCGGCGTCTTCAAACGCAAAGGCCCCCGCCGCCTCGCCCCCGTCGGCTAACCCCCCCCCCCGTCCTTGTGGGGCATTAGCCTACGGGAGAGCTGCCGTTTAGGACCGCTTCCAAGAAGCCGTTGAAGCTGGGACTGCGTTGAGCGATAGTCTGCGCGTCCACGGCGCTCGCGATCTGTTCGGAGACGCTGGCGGTATAGCGCTGATTGTGCTCACTCTTGAGCAGATGCTTCAGATGCTGTTTCGGATTCTGAATCTCGTCCGGCTTTGAACTATCGACATTCCCTAGTGCTCGTCTAAGGTGCTTTGTCAGGTTCGGCTCGTCGCCGAAGTACCAAGCTTCAAGATGCTGTCGTGCATATGCGTACTGAACCGTCGCCACGATCTCTGTCCCCAAGCGATCCTGAAGCCTCGCCTTTAGCGGTTCCAGCACTGCATCTACGTCGTCTGCGTCGAGATCGACCAGAAGCACGAACTTGTCTGGCGGTGCGGCTACGTTTTCGTACCACGCTGCCTTGATCAGGTTCTCGGCTGACTGGGCGTTGAGCGTTCTATTTCGCGGCGGAATTCGGACCTCGATTGAGATGCCTTGGTCCCGTAGATGCGCCGCCAAGTGAGGAAGTGCGCGGCGTTCAGTCTCACCCGACGCTATGACGACGACGCGCTTCGGCATGGAGACTAGCTCCCGAAACCCTTGGTCTCGTAGAACTCGCCGAGGCCAAAGCCTGAGGCCTCCAGAGCCTTTCGCACCCCGCCCGGATTCTCTTCCTTCACGACGCTGGTGTCCCCACGATCACTGCGCTTGACGACACGAACGAACGCAGGATCGCTCAGAGCGTCGAGCAAAAGCGGGGAGTGGGTCGTCACCAGGAGTTGGACGCGGTCTCGCACATCCAAGAGATATTCGACGAAGGAGGACAAAGCCGTCGGGTGAATGTAGTTCTCCGGCTCCTCAATGCCGATCAGGTTTGTTTCCGGATCTCCAAAGAGCGCCGTCATCAGCGCGAGCATCCGCAAGGTTCCGCTAGATGCTCCCATTTGGTGTACTTGGAACTGGAGTCCGGGCTCCCTCTGTACAAAGTAGACGCGGCCTTCGGACTCCCGCACCTCGATATCCGATGGGAGCCCCACAATCGCCCGTGTTGCCGAAACCACCTGTTCTAGGATTTTCGGTGATGAGGTCTTGAGGGCGTAAAGTGTCTCGCCAAGGTTCCGGCCGTAGGGATCGAACCCGCCCGAATCTAAGCCGCTCCAGTCGCGGCGGAGCAGGAACGGATTCGGGTCGAAGAATCCCCACCGGTCGACAAACTCTGCAACCGCGCGGGCGGGAAAGGACGCGTCCGCGGCGGCGGCGGCGAGGGCGCAGGACGTTGGTGCTTGTTTCAGCGTGACCCGCTTTCCTTCCTCGCCCGACCACCACCAGCCCGCTCCCTTCTCGGCTTCGAGTAACTTCACCGGCGGGGCTTGAGGAGGCAACTCGTCGATATGCTCCTCAACGTAAAACTCATACCCTGCTCTATCCCTGATAAGCCGGACGGACCATTCGTAGTCCTTACCGTCGTCTTCCAGGTGCGCCGTGATCTCGACCTGCTGCGCTTCCTCCCCCTTCCAAGCAAGGTGGACGATGCCGCCTCGTGAGAACACCGGTGCCCGGAAGTCGCGTGCTTGGACTCCTTCGTGCAGGAAGCGGAGCGCGTCGAGGATGGTGCTCTTACCTGAAGCGTTGGCGCCTATGAATAGGTTGAGACCGTCCAGTTCAATGCTCGCGTCGCGCAGGCTGCGGTAGCGCTTTGCATCGAGTCGCAAAAGCCGCAAAGTCAAGACTCCTCAGACCAGGGATTACGATCCGCCAACCTTGGCCTAGCTTCGCAATCTTATCCCGCCGGTCAATTAGACGCAGCTAAGGCAGAGATGCTCCGGGCGCGCCGCGCGCCCATGTGTCGAGGAATTGACACGGATTACCGACCCGCTACTATTCGGAGAGCGCGCTCGGCTAACCACCCCATGGACTTCCGCTTTACCCCAGAACAAGAGGCCTACGCCGACGACCTTCGCGCCTTCTTCGAGGAGAAGATGGCCGCTGAGGGCGTCAAGGACCAGCGCGACCCGACCCAGATGTACCGCTGGAGCATCGACTTCGAGCGGAAGATGCGCCGCGAGACCGGCGAGGCCGGACACCTCGGCGTCGCCTGGCCCGAGAAGTACGGCGGGCGCGGCAAGGACATGGTCCATCAGGCCATCCTCGGCTACGAGGCCGCCTACGCCGACGCTCCCGCCTTCGACATGGGCGTCTCCTTTGTCGCCGCGCCGCTCATGCTCTTCGGCTCCGAGGAGCAGAAGGCCTTCCACCTCCCCAAGATTCTCAGCGGCGAGGCCCGCTACTGCCTCGGCTACTCCGAGCCCGGCGCCGGCAGCGACCTCGCCTCGCTCCAGACCTCCGCCGTGCAGGACGGCGACGAGTTCGTGATCAACGGCCAGAAGATCTTCACCACCCAAGGCCACGACGCCGACTACTGCTGGCTCGCCGCCCGTACCGACCCCGAGGCCCCCAAGCACAAGGGCGTCAGCGTCATCCTCATGGACATGAAGAGCCCCGGCGTCACCGTCCGCCCCCTCTGGACGATGGCGAAGTGGCGACATAACGAGGTCTTCTTCGACAACGTCCGTGTCCCCAAGACCGACCTCGTCGGCGAGTTGCACCGCGGCTGGTATCAGGTCGCCGCCGCCCTCGACGTCGAACGCTCCAGCTTCCCCGCCTATGGCGAGGCGCGCCGCTGGGTCGAGGCGCTCGTCAAGTACTGCAAGACCCACTGGCGCGACGGCAAACCGCTCAGCCAAGACCCCGTCATCCGTCAGAAGCTCGCGCGGCTCGCCACGCATGTCGCCGCGGGCTACCGACTCTCGATGCGGGTAGCCTGGCTCCAGAGCCGGGGCGACGCGCCCAACTACGAAGCCTCCGTCACCAAGGTCTACGGCTCCGAGCTCCGCAAGCGCATCGCCAACACCGGCTACCAGATACTGGGACACTACGGCAACCTCGAGGAAGGCTCGCCCCACGCCCAGGCGGACGGCGTCTTCTTCTTCCAGGCGCTGACTTACTTCACTGGCACCATCGGCGCCGGCGCCAACGAAATCCAGCGGAATATCATCGCCCAGCGCGGTCTGGGCATGCCCCGCTAGCGACCCCAGAGAGAGGAGCGCCTGCGATGCAGCGAGACCCCGTTTCCGGCGAGACCCTGACCGACCAGGAGGTCGACGAGGTCGATCGCGGCGAGTCGCGCTACGCGACGAAGTTCCTCTATGACGGACGGTGGTACTACTTCACCGGCATCCTCAACCGCACCCGGTTCATCGGCAGCCCCGCGGCCTACGCCCACTCAGCCGAAGAGGACCGCTAGCCCGGCCGCCCAAGGAGCGAAGCATGGACCTCGGATTCAGCGAGGCGCAGGAAGCCTTCCGCGAGGAACTGCAGGCCTTCATGGCCGCCGAGTGCGACCGCAGGCTCGTCCGCGACCTCGAAGAGAGCGACCTCGGCTACTCCCCTGACATGTGGCGCGCCATGGCCGGCCGGGGCTGGCTCGGGCTCATCTTCCCCGAGCGTTACGGCGGCGGCGGGCGCGCTTGGACCGACCTCGTCGTCCTCATGGAGGAGATCGGGCGCCAACCCTGCCCCGTCCCCTACCAGACGGGCGTCCTGCAAAGCGGCCTGGCGCTTCTTGAGTTGGGGACGGAGGCGCAGAAAGCTGAATACCTCCCCCGCATCCTGGACGGCGGCCTGCAGTTCCGCTTCTGCCTCACCGAGCCCAGCGCCTCCTACGACGCCGGCGGCGTCGAGGTCCGCGCCCTCCCCCGCGGCGAAGACTGGTCCCTCAACGGCACCAAGCTCTTCATCCAGTACGGCGCATCCGCCGACTACTACCTCGTCGCCGCCAGGACCCGCGACTCCGAAGACCCCGCCGACGGCGTCTCGCTCTTCCTCGTCGACGCCGCCTCGCCCGGCATCGGCCTCACCCCGCTCGTCACCATGGCCGAAGACAAGCAGACCGAGATCGTCTTCAACCAGACGATGGTCCCCGGGACGCGGCTCGTCGGCCCCCTCCACGGCGCCTGGCCCGCCATTCGGAAGATCCTCGACCTCTCGACCGTCGCCCTCTGCGCCGAGATGTCCGGCGGCATGCAGGCCGCCCTCGACTACGCCGTCGAGTACTCCAAGATACGCATACAGTTCGGGCGGCCCATCGGCAGCTTCCAGGCCATCCAGCACCACGCCGCCAACATGCTCATCGAGATGGACGCCGCCCGCTACAGCGCCTACGAGGCCGCTTGGCGCGTCGACGAGGGCCTCTCCTACGAGATGGAGACCTCGATGGCGAAGGCCCTCTGCACCGAGGCCTACCAGAACGTCACCGCCACCGGCCACCAAATCCTCGGCGGCGTCGGCTTCTACAAAGAGCTCGACATGCAGCTCTGGTACCGCCGCGCCAAGTCCGCCGAAGCCTTCTTCGGCGACGCCGAATACCACCACGAGCGCATAGCCCAGCTCATGGGCCTATAATTCTTACGGTGCAGCGGGCGCCGGATCCCGTCCAGAGGAGGCGGAGCCACCAGCGGGGGAGGTTAGACCATGGCGACGAAAGAACTGCGCAACCGTGTTGACGACCAGTGGCGCCAGCAAGCTTCTTTGTGGGGTCAGGAAAACCACGACCGCGAGCGCAAGCTGATTTACGACTTTCTGGACCAAGATGAAAACATCATGGGGCTGGTGGGCTGTACCTGGGGGCCCATTTCGGCATTCGAAGAGGACGCCGGATTCGTGCTGCGGCAGCAACGGCTGAAGGGTGCCGCCATAGCCACCGACCTCAGCGTCTACTTGGTGTCCCACAAGGGTTTCAGCAAACTCGTGACTCAGATGTCATTGCCCAGCATCACGGCAGTGGAACACGCCAACGGAATAGTGACCGTGGCCGGTGATGCTATCCACAATTGGGCCGGGATGGCACAAGACGACCCTTTCCAAATCCGGGATGTTCACCGTGGCTGGGGCGCCCGCTTCGCCCAATCTGTGCAGGGGCTCCAGGCCGCGCCTCCCTCAACCGTCACTCCGCCCTCCGCCGATCAATACCTGGGAATGAGCAAAGCCGAACGCATCGACGCTCAGTGGCAGGACCGTTCGCCAATGCCCGATCTCAACAAGTACGGCAGAGCACGCAAGACGCTCCACGATATCCTCGATGACGACGAGGACATTGAGTACTGGATGGGCGGCCGCTGGGGTTTGCCCGACGACTTCCGGTCCTACCTTGGGAGGCAGAACACAGGGCACGAGGGTATCGCCGTCGCTACCGACCGCCGCGTCCTTCTGTTGGGGAGTGGTCTGCTTGGCCCCAAGGTAGAACTGCCCTACGACCGCATCGATGACGTGGGGTACAACGACGGGATGATCACCTCCGGCGTCGAGTTCCTGGGCAGTACAATCGAACCCTACAGTTTCTACTTCGACCATAACAACAAGGCTGGCGTCAAAGGCCAGGCCCGGCGTCTTCTCGATTGCGTCCAGCAGCGTCTGGCCGCTCCTCCCGAGGCCGACGCTGATTAGCCCCCCGTCCCACCCGGCCGACGCTCCCTCCGACCTTTCCCCCTCTGGGGGAAACTGAAAGAGGGCGCGCGCCTGCGGCGCCCCCCCATCCGTCATTCCCGCGCAAGCGGGAATCCATCCCATCCCGTAGGGGCGCCCCTAGTGGGCGCCCGTTCCCGCAGCGCGCCCCTACCCGCCTTCCTCCATCGCCCGCGTGAAGAACGACGCCGAGCTCGGGTCGGGGTCGTCCCCCTGCGGCATCGAGAAGGGGAACTTCGACGTCGCGCCGCCGTCAACGACCAGCGTATGCCCCGACACCCCGCTCGAAAGGTCCGACAGCAGGAATAGCAGCCCCGACGCGATCTCCGTGGGGTCGAGGGCGCGGCGGATCGGTGTCGTGGCCGCCGCCTGCTTGTTGCGCGCCTCCTCCGTCGTCGCCGCCATCGTGCGCGGCGTGATCACCGACCCCGGCGCAAGGTTGTTAACCCGGATCCCGTAGCCGCCGAACTCGATCGCCATCGTCCGAGACAAGGCCATCACGCCGGCCTTGGCCGCGCCATAGGCTCCGTGCAGCGGCGCGCCGCCCCAACCGCTCACCGACGACAGGCTCGCGATGCTGCCCGCGATCCCCTTCCGCCGCATGTGGTTGGCGACCGCTTGGATGATGAGGAACTGGTACTTCAGATTGCGGCTGAACACGGCGTCCCATTCCGCCTCGCCGTAGTTGAATAGGTCGTTCCACTCCGAGGCGCTCGTCATGCCGCCGATGATGTTCGCCAGACAGTGGATCTCGCCGAACGCGCGCTCCGCCTCCGCCACGACCTGCTCCGCGCCAGCCTTCGTCTCGACGTTCGCCACGACCCCGAGCGCCTGGACGCCGAGCTCCCGCACCTGCGCCACCGTCTCTCCCACCCGCGCGCCGTCGATGTCCACCGCCACGATGTTCGCGCCCGCCTCCGCCAACGTCTTCGAGGTCGCCGTGCCGATGCCGCCGCCGCCCGCGCCGCACACGATCGCGTTCTTGCCGTCCAGCCGAATCCGTTCCACTACCATGCCAGGCCTCCCTCTTTTGAGCGCCCGCATTATGCCATTGCTATAATCGCGGCGCATGCCGCCCCTCATGTCGGCGGACGCCCCTCATACCCGTCAAAGCGAGGCACCCGATGGACAAGGTGAACGTACTCATAGCCCACTACTTCGGACGCCCCGCCGACGCCGGCACCATCGCCGCCGTCGCCCCCCGCGTTGAAGTCGCCTACGCCCCCTACGTCGACGCCCGCGCCCGCGAGATGATGCGCTCCTACCAGGCCGGCGGCACCATGACATTCGAGGGCGACCCCGAAGAGTTCGATCGCCGCATCGGCGAAGCCGAGGTGATCCTCGGCGCCGGTCTCCCCAAGAACCTCCTCGCGCTCGCCCCGAAGCTCAAATGGGTCCAGGCCTATGGCGCCGGCGTCGACTATCTCGCGGGGACCGGCCTCCTCGAGCACGGCGTCGCCCTCACCTCCTCCAGCGGCATCAACGGCCCGCCCATCGCCGAGTCCTGCCTCATGTTCATGATCATGAACGAGAAGAGCATGGTGAAACGCGTCGAGGCTCAGGCCCGCCGAGAGTGGACGCGCTACGCCAACGGCCAGCTCACCGGCAAGACCGTCGGCATCGTCGGCCCCGGCAGCATCGGCGGCGGAGTCGCCAAACGCGCCGCCGCCTGCGACATGCGCGTCCTTGCCGCCCGCCGTACCTACGTCCCCGGCCAGGCTGTCCCCAACGTCGACGAGGTCTTCCCCTCTACCCGCGTGAACGAAATGCTCGCCCAGTGCGACTACGTGGTCGTCGCCGTCAGCCTCACCGAGGAGACCCGCGGCATGATCGGCAAGGCCCAGTTCGACGCGATGAAGCCGGGCGCCTTCTTCATCAACGTCTCGCGCGGCGCGGTCGTCGACGAGGCGCCGCTCCTCGACGCCCTCAAGACCGGCCGCCTCGGCGGCGCGGCCCTCGACGTCTTCGCCCAGGAGCCCCTGCCCGCCGACAGCGAGTTCTGGGGCCTCTCCAACGTGATCGTGACCCCCCACAACACCGGCGGCCTCAAAGACCACGCCGACCGAGCCACCCAATTCTTCTGCGAGAACCTCCGCCGCTACCTCGACGGAACCCCCCTCGAAAACCAAGTCGACCCCGTCAAAGGCTACTAGCCACCGTCGAGACCCGGACCGGCCTTCAGCGGGCGCTAGCCCGTGTCGACCTCGATTTCGATGCGGCAGTGGTCGCTGGGCCCCCACTCCTCCACGCCGTTCAACGCCCGTACCCGCACCGCATCCTTGATCTCCTCGGACGCGAACACGAAGTCCAACTGCCGCTTCGCATTCTGCGGGACCTTCTGTGCGATCGTGTAGTAGGTAGGAACGTTGTGACTACCCTCGGGCAACTCCCTTGGCCACGGTTCCGCCTGCCTGCCGCCCGCTGAAGACTGCGGGCCGACAAAGGGAAGCCCGATAGCCTCCATTCGGTCGAAGACCGTCGCGTAGCGCGCCTTGGCGTACGGGTCGCCATGCTCACCATAGCCGTATAGGAGGTTAAGGTCGCCGGCGGCAATGATGCGCTTCCGTGGCGCTGGATGGCCGCGCTCTCTGCCGATGAGCCGCTCTAGGTCGGAGATGATGCGGTGCCCGTCACCATCCGCCCAGATTGGACGCTTTGTCTTGGGAAGCTCGGGGTGTTCCACTGGTCTTTCCCACGCCCCGTACATCGAGACGACAACAAGCGGCTCGCCACCATTCGGTGTCACGATGGCGGCGGCGATGGTGCCGCGCCGGCTCACGGCGAGGTCGCCCCCACCCGCATCAGAGATGGACTTCGCTTCGAGCCATTCCACCTGAACGTGGTCCGACAGCTTGACCACCGACGCTCTCCACGCCACGTCGGTCTTCCATGGGCCGGGATCGATCTCGACTTTCTTGGGCAGGTCAGAAGGAGGTCGGCAGGCCTCCTGCAACAGGGCAATGTCCGCGTCTATTGCCATCAGCGCACGCCATGAGGCGCGTTTATGGCCGATATTCCAGGAAACGATCTTGAGCATGGGGCGATGATCTCCCGGACCGCCCGCCCCCGCAACCGACAGCGGGGTCTACCCGCGCGCGGCGGCGAGCTCCTGAAGCAGCAGCAGACCCTTCTTCGTGTCCGACGCAACGCGCGCCTTGTCGCAGTGGTCGATGCGGTACTTGAAGAGCCAGTAGGTGAACTCGTTGAGCTCCGCGATGTCCATCGAGTCGGGGACGGGGACCTCGCGCGACTCGGCGTACGCCCGCAGGAGGTCCCGCCGGGGCTTGCCGTAGATGCGCTGGTGGGCTAGGTCGTCGAGCTTCGAGTCGTCGGCCTTCCCCATGCCGTAGCGCGACTTGCGAATCTCGCGCTCGACGGCGAGTAGGATCGCCTCCTCGACGCGCACACCGTACCAGAAGTTCGTCGCCGCGCTGTGCTTCACCGCGCCGAGCGCTGTCCGCAAGTCCTCATCGCTGACGGGGCGCGGCGTCTCGCCCTGAAAGAGAAAGCGGTCGCGCTCAGCCGGCGGCAGACAGTCGTAGGCGGTGAGGACGATCCGCTCGGCCAGCAGGCGCCAGTCGAACGCCTCCTCTGCCACCAGGTAGCGGTACTCCCGCCCGTCCACCGACTCCACGGCCAGCGTCCACTCCGCGATGGCGTCGAGGAGCGCGTCAGTCCAGTCGCCGCCGGCCTTCACTGACTCCCGAAAACGGCGCAGCGTCTCCTCCGTCCCGCTCTCCAGGACGTCGGCGTGCGGCGTGGCGGTCTCTACCTGCGGCATCCCGCGCTAGTCTACCCGCGAGGCCGCCCCCCGCGCTACCAGCCCCCGCCCCGCCCAACCGTCATTCTCGCGGAAGCAGGAATCCACTCCCCTCCTCCTTAAACCTCTCTCCCTCTGGGAGAGACTGAGAGAGGGCGGGGGGAGGTGGGGGCCGCGCGACCTTGCTGAAGCGTCGGGGGGGGGGGAGAACCCTACCCCGCGGCGCGCGCCCGCATAAGCGCGATTGCGTTGGCGATCCGGGCCATACAGCGCTCGCGGCCCAGCACGGCCATCGTGTCGAAGAGAGGCGGCGCGGCCTTTACGCCGGTGCAGGCGACGCGCAGCGTCCCGAAGAGCTGCCCCGTTTTGACTTCGAGCTCCTCCGCCAACGCCCGCAGCGTCGTCTCCAGTGCCTCCGCCTCGAAGCCGGGCAGGCCGTCGAGCCGCGACTCCGCCGCCTCCAGCGCGCGCAGCGTCCCCGCCTCGTCCATCTTCTTCTGGACCAGGCCCTCGGGCTCGTACACGATCTCGTCCACGAGGAAGAACTCGGTGAGCTCGCGGGCCTCGGACAGCAGCTTCAGGCGGTCTTGGACCAGCGGGACGACGCGGCCCAGGTACGCCTCGTCGAGGGGCCGCGCCTCGGGAAGGTCGCGGTCGAGCCGCTCGGCCACGAGCGAGGTCAGCTGCGCCGGCGCCATCTCCCGGATGTAGACGCCGTTCATCCACTGGAGCTTCTCGATGTTGAAGATCGCCCCCGCCTTCCCCACGCGCTCGAGCGAGAAGTACTCGATCAGTTGCTCCCGGCTGAAGATCTCCGTCTTGTCGTCGTACGACCAGCCCAGGAGGGTGAGGAAGTTCATCAGCGCCTCAGGGAGGAAGCCCTGGTCTCGGTAGTCCAGCACCGACGTCGCCCCGTGGCGCTTGCTCAGCTTCGCCCGGTCGGGCCCCAGGATGATCGGCAGATGTGCATAGACGGGGGGCTGCCACCCGAGGGCCTCGTGGAGCAGCACGTGACGCGGCGCGCTCGACACCCACTCGTCGCCGCGGATGACGTGCGTGATCTCCATGGCGCGGTCGTCGACGACATGCGCTAGATGGTACGTGGGGAAGCCGTCCGACTTCAGGAGCACGAAGTCGTCGAGGAGCGCGTTTCGGAAGCGGACCTCGCCCCGCAGCAGGTCGTCGCAGACGGTCTCCCCCTCGGTCTTCGAGGCGAACCGGATAACCTTGGGCCGCCCCTCGGCCTCATGGCGCGCGCGCAGCGCGGCGTCGTGGCGGTGGCGGCCGTCGTACTTCGTGGGCTCGCTCCGCTGCTGCTGCGCCTTCCGCATCGCGGCGAGTTCGTCCGGCGTGCAGTAGCAGGCGTAGGCCTTGCCCTCGTCCACCAGCCGCTGGGCCGTCTCGCCGTAGCGCCGGAGCCGCGCCGGGTCGGACTGGAAGTACGGCCCGGAGTCGCCCCGCTCGCCGCGCCCGTCGCCCGTCGGCCCCTCGTCCCAGTCGAGACCGAGCCAGCGGAGGCTCTCCAGAATCGCCTCGGTCGCGCCCTCGACGAGCCGGGCCTGGTCGGTGTCCTCGATACGGACGATGAACGAGCCGCCGCGGTTCCGCGCGAAGAGCCAGTTGAAGAGCGCGGTGCGGATGTTGCCCACGTGGGGGATGCCCGTGGGACTGGGGGCGTAGCGGACGCGAACGGGATCGGTCATGGCGGTGGTCCGGTGTATTCTAGCACCGCGCCGGTGGCGGGCTTCCGTCCGCCCTCCTGGTAGGGAGGCCCGGCGGGCGGTCTAGTCGAGCCGCACCACGCGGTGCGGCATCCGGCAGCGCTCGGCGGTGATGATGCAGTTCATCTGATGGACCGCCTCGTCCAGCGCGTCGTTGGTGACGACGTAGTCGAACGCGCCGATGTGCTCCATCTCGCTCCGCGACTCTTCCACGCGCCGCCGCAGACTCTCGTCGGACTCCGTCATGCGCCACTTGAGCCGGCGTTCCAACTCGTGGATCGAGGGGGGGACGACGAAGATCATGACCGCCTGCGGCGCGAGGCGCTTGATCGTCGCCGCGCCCTGCACGTCGATCTTCACCACGACGTCGTTGCCCGAAGCCATCGCGTTGCGGACCTGGGGCTTCGGCACGCCGTACCAGTTGCCGTAGACCTGGGCGTGCTCGAGGAAGTTCCCCTCGTCCAGCATGCGCCGAAACGTCTCCTCAGAGATGAAGTGATAGTCAACGCCGTCGCGCTCGTTGGTGCGGATCGGGCGGGTGGTGGCGGTGACGGTGAAGTGCAGCGGCATCTCCAGGATGCGCATGCTGTTGAGGATGGCGTCCTTGCCCACGCCGGAGGGCCCGGAGAGCACGATGAGCAGCGGTGTGCGGGGCGAGTGAGAGAGCAAGGACGACTCCTCCGGTTTCAGAGCCGAGCCATGTTTTGATCTAGGTTCCGAACCATGTCAGCGACCGTTTCACTATAGGGCAGGCGCCCCCGTTTATCAACGCGCCGCCGCGGGCCTTCCCCCGCTTCTTTCAACAGGAGGACTCCGGCGAGGGCGCGCGCTTTCGTAAACGGCCCACCCGCTCCCGAACCTCGCCGGTCACTTCGAGCAGGGCGAAGGTGCCCGTGGCCTTGATGACCAGGTCTCCATCGCAGCGGACATCCGACTCCATTGTCGCCAGCCGCTTCCCCAGATGCACCGCCCGCGACTCGCACTCCAGCACCCCACGGCGGACCGACTTCAGGTAGTTGATCTTGATCTCCACCGTCGCCGAGGAGGTCTTGCGCTTCAGCATCTCCGTCGCGATGGCCGAACCCATGCCGATGTCGCAGAGAGCGAACCCCACCGTCCCGTTGACGAACCCGAAAGAGTTGAGGTGGCGCTCCTCGACTTGGAGCCGCACCAGGCTCCAGCCGTCCCGTGCCGCGACCAGCTCCGCGCCAAGCATGTCGCCCACGGAGTCGGCGAGCTTGCGTGAAACGTCGAACTCCATCGGCTCCGCGTGGCTCGTCATGAAGGTTGACGTCCTGAGGCAGACGCCTCTTCGAGCGTGAGCAGCCAATCCCCTCCGTCGGACTGCGTCACGACAAGCCCATGCCCGCGCCCCACGGCTTCGAACTTCGAACTGAGGCGCGTGGGAGGGTTCGTTAGCCGAATCGTAAGAGACCGCCACGCTGCTTCATCAACTACCTGGCGCACGACCTGCAGCAATTCATCCATGAATGACGGTGTAACGCCCTCGACTCCAGTGAAGTCAAGCTCCAAGTGACCGCCGCTTCCATCTAGAACGGACTGCAATTCATCATGAAGCACGTGCGCCGATTCCCGCGTGACCAGAACGCGCTTCCGCAAACTGTGGGAAATATAGATCGTCCGCATGCGCGGGCCTAAGTGGGAATCGACGCGCTTACTAGGGTTCCAGGGAAAAGTTTGCTCCGCTTAGCCTGCATCTGAATATCTTCCCCAATCTGCAATAATCCAATACCGGAGTGAATGATCAGACTCCGATTCCCGGCCCTCATGTCTTCCGCTACTCCGTAGAGCCCTATCCCTCGGAACGCATTCCCCGTTCCGCTGACGCGTTCGCGTACCGAAAGCTCAATCGCATCCCAGTCGTAGAACACCCTCGACCGGAGATCTGGATTCCTTTCGAGAGACCGCCGGATGCCGACTCCTCCATCGGCAACCGTGCAAACGAACCTGCTTCCTCTCGTGGAATCGAAGAATTGGATCAGGCCGAACCCTCCAACTGGCGATTCCGCATGCTGTACAGCGTTGAGCCCAAGTTCTGCGAACGTCTCGCTTACCAACGGTCTTAGGTTAATCGCTCCCAGTCCAGACGTGCTCAATCGCTCAAGCGCCTGGTCAGCGAATTGCTCGACTTCATTGGCGGAGTTGAAGCCAGTCACTGGCAAAACGACCTGCGGCATTGGTCTGTAATCAATCCCTCTATCGTCCACTTCCACGCCATGGTCCTGTAGAAGCTTGAATACTCCGAGAGATTTGAGATGTATGCAAACGCCCACATCTTCCGGGACTAGGACTCGACACTCGCTGCCCTTCGCCCTGGCTAAGATCGGATAGACCACGCACCAGAGCACGGCGGCCGGCCATATGAATTCGCACCCACGCAAGTCAATGACTACGTCGGCCTCATAGAACCGTTGGTCTCGGGGGTCCCGCGTCGGGCCCAGCAGCGTTCCGGCGTGTCGGAATTGGGGTCGGGCGGTGATTTGCAGCATCCCAGCCTCGCATCGTGTTCCGCGCTACGCCGCGTAGTCGCCGCTTCGGAGGACGCGTCCCGCCGTGGCGCCGGTGTGCTCGCCGTGGGCCATTGTCACCACGCCGTTGACCAACGTGTACTCGATGCCCTTGGCGTACTGGACCAGCCGCCGCGCGCCGCCCGGCAGGTCGTTCACGAACGTCCGCTCCGACGGCCCAACCGTCTCTGGGTCGAAGAGCGTGAGGTCGGCGGCGTAGCCTTCGAGCACCTTGCCCCGGTCGACGACGCCGCTCTCCTCCGCCTGCACCGACGACAGCCGCCGCACCGCGTCCTCCAGCCGCATCGCCTGCTTCTCCCGGACCCAGTGGCCGAGCAGGCGCGTCGAGAAGCCGGTGTTCACCTCGGTGATGAGGTGCGCGCCCGCGTCGGAGAATCCCGCGCCCACGTGCGGTTCTTTCAGTATCTCCATCATCACGTTGGGGTCGGCGTTGCGCGTGTCGAGCTGGCGGAACTGCGTCGTAAGGTCCTCGTCCAGCGCGATGTCGAAGGCCGTGTCCAGCGGGTCCTTGTTCAGCCGCCCCGCGATCTCCGTGACCCGCATCCCCTCGAATTTCGAGTAGAGGCCGGTGGTCGACTTCACCAGTATCGTGATCTCCCAGTTCATCGGGAGGCCGCGGAAGGGGTCGCGCGTCATCTCCTCGCGCAGCGTCTCACGCACTGCCGCGTCGCGCATCTTGGCCGTCTTCACCCCTTTGGGCTCGATGAGCACCTTCTGCCACGTCGCCCAACGGTCGAACACGTTGGTGAACTCGAAGGTGAACTCGAAGTCGTCCGGCTGCGTGTGGCCCAGCGCGAAGAACGGCGTCCCCTGTTCGCGCATCTCACGCAGGATGCGGAGATGGTCCTTCCACGCCTCGGGCTCGGTCACCGATTGCGAAATCGTGTTCCAGCAGACGGGCCGCCCGCTGCGCCGCGTCAGTTCGACCAGGCGGGCCATCCCCTCCTCGCTGTAGCGGCTGAAGTCGGGCCCCGCCGCCAGCTCTATGAACCCGGCGTTGATCGCCTGCAGTTCCTCGATCAGCGCGTAATACTCCTCGATCGTCGCCAGCCGGCTGGGGACGGGCAGTCCGTCGCCGTCCCAGTGCGTGGCCACCCGCGACGTGGTGAACCCCATGCCGCCGGCGCTCAGCGACTCAGCGACCACCTGCTTCATGCGGGCGATCTCCTCGTCCGTGGCCGCGCGCTCCGAGCTCTCCGTCCCCATCACATACCGGCGTACCGCGGTGTGCCCAACCTGGGCGATGGCGTTGACGCCGATTCCGCCGTCCAAGGCGTCGAGGTAGCCGCCGAAAGTCTCGAAGGGCCACGGCAGCGTCCGCTCCAAGACCTCGCGGTTCATCCCCTCCACGCGGGCCAGCGTCTTGATCATCCACGCCTGGTCTTCGGGCTTGCACGGCGCGATGCTGAAGCCGCAGTTGCCCATCACCACCGTCGTGGCCCCGTGCCAGCACGACGACGTCGCCACCGGGTCCCACAGAAGCTGAGCGTCGTAGTGCGTATGCACGTCCCAGAATCCGGGCGCGACAACAAGCCCGCTGACATCCAGGACACGCCTCGCCGTCTCGTTCACCCGGCCGACTCCGGCGATGCGTCCGGCCGCGATGGCCACGTCGCCGCGGTAGGCGTCGGCGCCGGTCCCGTCCGCGATCAGCCCGTTCTTGAGTATGAGATCGACCGCCATGACTCCCTCCCTACTCGTTCGCCTTCCCCAGGGGCGCCGGAAGCGGCGCAATCATAGCATGCAGCCATCTTCCCTCATGGAAGATGGTTGGCGCGGGGGTCCGGCGGGGCGGTCCCTAGCGGGGCAGACCCAGGCCACGCGTAGCGATGACGGAGCGGTTGATCTCGTTGCTGCCGCCGGCGACCAGCGAGATCAGCGTCCCCTCGTACGACTTCGACACGTCGGCGGCGATGCCGGCGTGCTTGGGGTCGTTTCGCACCTGACTGTAGAGGCTCAGCACCTCGGCCGCAGTCACCGCCATCTTGCGCTGGAGCTCGGTGCCGAAGAGCTTGTTCTCCGAAGCCTCGACGTTGGCCACGAGCTGCCGTTGCTCCACGTCGAGCACCCGCAGCGTGAGGTTGTAGAGCACCGAGAGCTCGATCGCCATCTCCGCCACCTTGTGACGAAGCACCTTCCAATACGGCGACCCCTTGAGGGGCGTTGGCGCCGCCTTCGCCGCCTTGAGCAGCGTGTCCATCCCACGCTGCACCGGGCCGAAGGGGAAGAGGTGGATGCGCTCGTAGTCCAACGCCTCGGCCAGGTAGTACCAGCCGCGGTTCTCCTCGCCCACCAGCGCGGTCTGGGGTACGCGGACGTTGTCGAAGTACACCATGTTGTTGGCGATGTCCGCGAGCTTGGCTATCGGCGTGATCTGAATGTCGGGGCGTTTCAGGGGCACCAGGAAGACGCTGATCCCCTTGTGTTTCGGCGCGTTCTGATCGGTGCGCGTGGCCAGCCAGATGTAGTCGGCGTAGCGGGCCGCGCTGATCCATATCTTCGTCCCGTTGATGACGTAGTCGTCGCCGTCGCGGTCGGCGCGGACTTCGAGGCTAGCCAGGTCGGTGCCGGCGTTCGGCTCGGAGTAACCCAGCGCGAAGTCGAGGTCGCCCGCCACGATCTTGGGCAGGAAGTCGTCCTTCTGCTCGTCGGTCCCGTGGTGCATCAGCGTCTGGCCGACGGTACCCACGCCGGAGCCGGTGTGCGGCGCCCCGGCATGGGAGAGCTCCTCCATCAGGATCCACTGGTAGATCTGCGGCTTGCCGGCGCCGCCGTACTTCTCCGGCCAAGCGATGCCGACCCAGCCCCTCCGCGCCATCTTCTTGATGAACTCGCGGTGCCTGGGCGTGGCCCAGAGGCTGCCGCCCTCGCCCTGGCCGTTATCGTCTTCCCAGTTCTCCTGGATGAACCCGCGGACCTCCTGCCGGAAGTCCACCAGCTCCTGCTCCCAAAGGAAATTCATCGGGCGCTCTCTTCCCTCAACCACAACCTCTCTCCCATGGGAGAGAGGAGTAAAGCCCAGTATGGGCGATTCACTATTTCTGGCGCGGAGGCTGCACCTTCACCCCGTCGTAGTAGGGGTAGGGCTGCTTGGGGAGACCGAAGTTCTCCAGCTTGCCCTTGAAGAAGCGCTCGGCGTGCTGCTGCAGGTCGGATATCTGAACGCCGCCGGGCCTCACGACCCCGTAGGTGTACATCGGTTGCTGCATGATGAAGAAGCGGTCGCTGCCCGTACCGAAGATCTGGCCGGTGATCCAGTTCGCCTCGTCGCTGCAGAGCCACGCCACGTGCATCCCGTTCAGCTCGGGGTCGGTGAAGTTGGCCCCGCCCGGCGAGGGGACCCCGCCCGGGCCCAGCGCCGTCGCCGACATCCGGGTGCTCCCCGAGGGCGACACGGCGATGACGCGAATGCCGTACCGCGCCAGCTCCATCGCCATCGTGTACGTCATCGACGCGATCCAACCCTTCGCCCCGCTGTAGTTCGCCTGGCCGAAGTTGCCGTGGTGCGCCCCCGACGTCGTCGTGATCAGCACGCCGCCGTGGCCCTGCTCCCGCATCTGGCGAGCCGCCGCCTGGCAGGTGTGGAACGTCCCCAGCACGTGCACGGCGAAGACGTCCCGCATCTCCTGGTCCGCCATGTTCAGGAACGTCCGGTCGCGCAGGATGCCGGCGTTCGCCACCATCGCGTCGATCTTCCCGAACTCCGACACGCAATGGTCGACGATCTTCTTCGCCCCCTCCGTCGTGTCGATGGGGTCGTTGTTCACGACCGCCTTACCAAGCTCCTTGTTGATGATGTCGACGGTCTTCTGCGCCTCTTCTAGGTCGATGTCGTTGACCACGACCGACGCGCCTTCCTTCGCCAGCCACTTCGCGTGACCCGCGCCGATGCCGCGCCCCCCGCCCGTCACCACCGCCGCCTTGCCGTCCACTACACCCATGATGTTCCTCCTGTCGCTTGCTCCGCTTACGTTTACTCTTTGTCGTCGGTTCGTTGCTCGGTCTCCAGCGGCGCCCAGTTCGGCGTCCGCTTCTCCACCAGTGCCCGGGAGCCCTCGTAGGAATCGGGGTGCCCCGCGAAGGCGTCCATGATCGCCCGCGCGTCCGCGAAGGCCGCTTCCAGACCGTGGTCCAGCGAGTTCCACATAATGCGCTTCACGTCGCGCACCGCGCGCGGCGAGTTGTAGGCGATCATCTCCGCCAACTCCCGCGCCTTCGGCATCAGCTCCGCCGCGGGTAGCACCTCGGTGACAATCCCCAGGGTCTTCGCCTCTTCCGCGTAGATGCGCTCCTTGTTGCCCACCAGCAGCATCCGCATCAGCGATTGAAAGGGCACCCACCGGCTCCACGTCAGCGGCGCGTAGACCGCGAGCTGTCCGATGGTCACGCCGGGGTTGAAGAAGTAAGCATGCTCCGCCGCGATGGCGATGTCGGCGTCGGAAACGAAGGCCAGCCCCACGCCGCTCACGAGGCCGTTCACCGCGGTGATTACCGGCTTGCTGAAGCGGCTCTCGCGGGGGCTAAGCGCTCCGGCGGCGCGGGGACGCCGTTCTCCCGGCGGAGGCGGCGCCTCCGCCTGCTCCTTCACGTCGAGTCCCGAGCAGAACGCCCGGTCGCCGGCCCCCGTGAGGATCACCGCGCGCACGCTCGGGTCGGCGTCGAGCTCGCCCCAGATCGGCGGGATGAGTTCCCCAAGCATGCGGCGATTGAGAGCGTTCAGCCGGTCGGGGCGGTTGAGCGTAACGGTGGCGACGCCGCCGCTCTTTTCGATCAGGATCTCGTCCGCCATGGGTTGTGAGGCTGTGGAGTTGGGCGCCCGGAGGCACTGCCGATATCCGGGGCCTCGGCCTCACCGACCGCCGGACAGCGCTCGCTAACATACTCGTCGCCTGTCTCCTATGTCAACCCGTTGCGCGGTCGCCCAACCCTATGCTCCGGCGCGATGTACACTGACGCCATGCGCGTTCTAGCCCTCGACGTCGGCGAGCGAAGAATCGGCGTCGCTATCAGCGACCCCTTGGGCGTCATCGCCACGCCGCTCACCGTGGTCGAGCGCGGCGGCGGCGCCGGGGACTACGAGCGCCTGATCTCGCTCGCCCAGGAGCACGAAGCCGAACGCATCCTCGTGGGCATGCCCGTGTCGATGGACGGCGCTGCTCGTATGCAGGCCCGGGCCGTGCAGCGTTTCGTCGACGCGCTAGCCGAGCGTTCGCCGCTGCCCGTCGAGACGCTCGACGAGCGCCTCACCACTGTCGAAGCGGAGCGCCGCATGATGGAGGCCGGCGCGTCGGCCTCGAAGCGCCGCGCCGAACGCGACGCGGCGGCGGCCGCCGTCCTTCTGCAGGCGTACTTGGAGAGCCGCCGGCGCTAGAGTGCCTACGCCGGAGCGGGGACGATCTCGTCGATCTCCGCCAAGTCCTCGGCGGTTAGCTTCCACTCGAGGCCCTTGGCGTTGGCCTGCACCTGTTCCGGCGTCGACGCGCCTGAAATCACGCTGCACACCTGCGGCCTTGCGGCCAGCCATGCCATCGCCAGTTCCCCGACGGTGTGGCCGCGCTCTGCGGCGAAGGACTCCAGGGCGCCCAGGATCGCGAAGTTGTCCTCGTTCAACTTCGCCTGGAACGTCGGGGTCTTGTCGAACCGTGTCCCAGAGGGCGCGCCCTCGCCGGGACGGTACTTGCCGGTGAGGAAGCCCGACTCCAACGGGAAGTAGGGAATGATCCCAATGTCGTAGGCCTCGCAGGCGGGCGCAAGCTCCCGCTCGATGCCGCGTTTGAGCAGGTTGTAGTAGGGCTGCACCGACACGAACGCGTTGAGATTCAACGCCCGCGAGGTGTGCAGCGCCTCGACGAGGTGCCAGGCGTCGTAGTTCGAGCAGCCGATGTAGCGCACCTTCCCCGCCCGCACCAGGTCGTCGAGAGTCCGCAGCGTCTCCTCGATCGGCGTCGAGCGGTCCACCATGTGCATCTGGTACAGGTCGAGGTAGTCGGTCTGCAGGCGGCGCAGGCTCGTGTCGAGTTCGCTGAGGATATGCCCCCGCGAGCCGCCCTGCATGTTCGGCCCCGCCCCCATCGACAATCCGAACTTGGTGGTCAGAATCACCTTGTCCCGCCGACCCTTGAGCGCCTTCCCGATGATCGTTTCCGACTTCGTGCCGGTGTAGATGTTCGCGGTGTCGAAGAAGTTCGCGCCGATGTCGATGGACGCGTCGACTACTTTCAGCGACGCCGCCTCGTCGGAACGTCCGCCGAAGTTGTTCGTGCCTAGCCCCAAGAGCGGCACGGTGAACCCGCTCGTCCCCAGCCGTCGTTGCTCCAAGACGTCCTCCATCCACGGTTTGCGGCGCTATGATACCCGACGGCCTGAAGCCCAACAACGGCGGCCGCTCCGGATGGGGGTAAGATGACGGCATGAGCCAACCCGAACGCGGCGCGCCCCTCCGTAGGATGGGGGTCATCGGCCATCCCCTCGGCCATTCGGTCTCGCCCGCCTTCCAGCAGGCGGCGCTCGATCACTACGGCCTCAAGATGACCTACGAGCGGTGGGAGACGCCCCCTGATCGCGCCGAGTGGCGCTTCGGCGGCCTGCGCCCCAAGGACGTGCTGGGCGCCAACGTCACCGTGCCCTACAAGGAGTTCGCCTTCCGCTTCGTCGACACCCTCGATGAGACCGCGCGGCGCATCGGCGCGGTCAACACCATCGTCAACATCGGGGGCCGCCTCACCGGCTACAACACCGACGCTCCCGGCTTCCTCCGCGCGCTGCGGGAGGACGGCGGCTTCGATCCCTCAGGGCACACCGCGCTGGTGCTCGGCGCGGGCGGTGCGGCGCGAGCCGTCGCCTTCGCTCTTGCCGGGGCGGACGCCGGCCCGATCTTCATCGCCAACCGTACGGCCGAGCGCGCCGCCGCCTTGGCCGCCGGCGTCCGCGAGGCGCTGCCCGGCGTATCCGTCGAGGCTGTCCCCTGGGGCGAGGCCCCCGCCGAGAGCCGTCTCATCGTCAACGCGACGACAATAGGGATGCGCCACGGCGGCGCGGAGGGCGAATCGCCCTTGCCGCCGGAGCAAATTCCGCCCGGCGCTTTGGTCGTGGACCTGGTCTACAACCCCGAGGCAACGCCGCTGCTCGAAGCCGCCGCCGCCGCGGGCGCGCGCAGACTCGACGGCCTGCCCATGCTCATCTACCAGGGCGCGGAGGCCTTCGAGAGGTGGATCGGGCGCAAGGCCCCCATCGACGTAATGAAGGCGGCGGCGCGGGCGGCGATCACCCGCATCTAGGCGCGGTGTCCGGATTCCGCTCAACCGCCGTGCAGTCGCCGCTTGGTGCTTGCAGGTCAGACAAGGCCATAGTAGAGTGTCCAGGACGGTACGGCTTACGTAAGACGTCATAGTGATCCGCAGCTTTAGGGATCGAATAACCGAACGGTTCTTCGGAGGTCAGCCAGTCCGTGGCTTTCAGGGGTTTGCCGATCAGGCAACGCGGCGACTGACGGTCTTGGACAACGCTGCGTCGCTGCAAGATCTGACGGGCCTGCCTAGCAACCGACTGGAATCGTTATCCGGTGTTCGGGCAGGTGAGTACAGCATACGTATCAATCGTCAGTGGCGTATCTGCTTTCGTTGGGGAGACGACGGACCGTACGATGTGGAAATCGTGGACTACCACTGATCGGGAGAAACGATGAGTGTGAGCAACCGTATGCGACCGGTGCACCCGGGTGAAATCTTGGGGGAAGAACTCCAGGAGCTCGGCCTTTCGGCCAATGCCTTGGCTAATGCGTTGGGAGTTCCCACCAACCGGATCACGGCAATCCTGAAGGGGCAGCGCGGAATAACCGCGGATACGGCCCTGCGTTTGTCTCGCTATCTCGGCACCACGCCGCAGCTCTGGCTGAACCTACAGAAGACCTACGAGTTGCGGACAGCGGAAGTCGAGTCCGGCAAGGCCATCGCGGACCGAGTGCAACCTCGAGAGATAGCGCCGATTGCCGGTAGCCGGCCTGAGTAACCGTTAGGGTTCTATGCCCCGCGACGGATGATCGAACGTCCGTCTCCGCGGGCGGCGATCACCCGCATCTAGGCGCGGTGACGCCACAGTTCGCGCCAGCCCACCGTGGCGGCGACGACGACAAACCCGATCGCGCCCAGCCCGCCGAACGTCAGCGCGCCGCCGACTCCAATCGCGGCGGCGACGAGCCCCGCCTCGATCGAGCCCAACGCGTTGCCCAACGTGGCCGCCATGACCAGGAACCCCGTGGCGCGCCCCCGCATGTTGTCCGGCGAGACGGACTGGGTGACATTGTTCCGGATCGCGACGCTGATCGAATCGGTATAGCCGAGTCCGGCGGCGGCGATGAGGCCCATCCAGAACCAGGGCGACAGTCCCAGTGCCACCAGGCTCACCCCGTAGAGCGCCACCGCGATGACGAAGAGCGCCCCCTGCCGCCGGATGCGCCCCAGCCAGAGGACCGTGGCGATCGCCGCTATCGAGCCCACCGCCGGCGCGGCGTTGAGGACCGCCAGGCCCACCTCCTCTACGCCGTAGACCTTGTCCGCCAGAATCGGCAGCATCGGACGGAAGAACCCCACGAGCACTACCCCGAAGTCGATGGCCAGCAGCGCCTGAAGGACGCGCTGCTTCATGATGAACCGCAGCCCTTCGCGCACCATGCCCAGCGACCGCGCCGACGTCGGCCCCTCGGGCTTGCCCGACGTCTTCAACACCAGCACGGCGAGGATGCCAGGTATGAACAGGGCTGCGTTGAGGATGTAGGCGCCTTCGACGCCGATGAGGACCACGGTCGCCATCAGCAGCGGCCCCACGAAGAACGCCATCTGCGTCACCAGCGAGTCCAGCGCGACCGCGTTGAGCAGGTGGCTCCGCGGCACGGTCTTGGGCAGGTAGGACATGCGGCCCGGTGACTCGAGGGTCTGCGTCGCCGACGTCACCATCGTCGCCGCGAAGATGTGCCACACGGCGATCTGATCGGTGATGGTCAGCGCGGCTAGGGCCACGGCCGGCGCCATGCCCACTATCTGCGTGAAGAGCAGGAGCCGACGGCGGTCGATGACGTCTGCCAGCGCCCCCCCGAACAGCCCAAGGGCCATGATCGGCAGCGCCTGAAAAAGGCCGGTGAGGCCAAGCTGGACCGCTGAGCCCGAGATCGCGTAGACGAGATAAAGGTTGACCACCTGCCGCATGTCCCGGCCCGTCGAGGCGAACACGCCCGCCGTCCAGAGCAAACGGAAGTCCCGAAAGCCCATGGAGGCCATCGGACGGATGCGCTCGGTTCCTTCGGGGATCTCGTCGGGGGGTTCCATGGCGGAGGCCGGAAGCGGATGGGAGCATAGCAGACCGCCCCCGCGGCATCGTTCGCCTCCTTCACCCCTTTTGGGGATCCCCATTCCCACGAACGCGCCCGTATCCGTCATTCCCGCGAACGCGGGAATCCAGCCCTCCCGTAGGGGCGATTCGCGAATCGCCCGTTCCCCCACCCCAGACCGCCCCTCGTCGCTAGGCCCCGAATTACGCAAAGGTCTCCCGTAGGGGCGTCCCTTGTGGGCGCCCGCTCCCTCCGGCCTCTCTCCCGCTGGGAGAGATTGAGAGAGGGCGGGGGGAGGCGGGGGCCGCGCGGGGTCTTACTCCCTCTCCCGCTGGAGACCTTTGCACAACCGCCCGCGGGCAAGCATGGGTAGGGCCGGGAGGTCTTGCCTCTTCTCCCCACGGGAGAAGATTGAGATGAGGGGCACCCTCGCAACCGCCACGGGTTATCGAAGTCCGCCACCTTCGCGGTCAGTCATCCCGGTTACGCAAAGGTCTCCCGTAGGGGCGTCCCTTGCGGGCGTCCACCCCTCCGGCCTCTCTCCCGCTGGGAGAGATTGAGAGAGGGCGGGGGGAGGCGGGGGCCGCACGGAGGGTCTTACCCTCTCCCGCTGGAGACCTTTGCACAACCGCCCGCGGGCAAGCAGGGGTGGGGCCGGGAGGTCTTGCCTCATTTTCCCTGCGGGAGAAGATTGAGATGATGGGCACCCTCGCAACCGCCACGGGTTATCGAAGTCCGCCCCCCTCGCGGTCAGTCATCCCGGTTACGCAAAGGTCTCCCGTAGGGGCGTCCCTAGTGGGCGCCCGCTCCCTCCGCGACGAGGGTGGGCCCGCGCCATCCGCCCCTTCCCCATGCCCGCCCCCGCCCCCTACCATGTCCCTATGCACACCCAGCCCAGCGGTGCCAACCAACTGCCGACCGACCCTCCCAACGGGCGTCGCCGGATGGCCATGGGCGCGCGCAAGAAACCGCGAAACCTCCCCCCGAGCCAGCGGAAACACCGCTTCCTCCGGGAGTTCAAGCGCGTAGGCACACTGAGCGCCGGTCGCCGGGCCGCGAGAATCTCCTACCGCGAGATGCTCGCCTGGCTCGACGACGATAAATTCCGTCGGCGCTTGCGCGAGGCGAAGCTGGTCTCCAGCGAACGCCTTGAGGAACTCCTCATGCACGGGATCATGGAATCGCACGACGGCTCCGCGCTGCGGTCGAAACTCCGCTCCGGGCTTGACGGGAAATACGGCGGACCCTCGCGGCCCGTTGCTCCCGCCCTCGTCCTCTCCATGTGGCATCGAGAGTTGGAAAGAGTGATGGGGAGAGCACGCTCGGCCTACTGATCCCGCCGGGCCTGCGGGGCCGGCCGCCTCTCCGGCGCGCCGGCCGCTCCCTCTCACTCTTTGATGGGATCGCCCCCCTTGGCCCCGGTGCGCCTCCCGTCGAAAGCGGGAACCTCATCCTTCCTGTAGCGAAGGGATCCAAACAGCGGCATTCGTTGACGCGCCCTGCTCGCAACGGTAGACTTTTCCGCTGGAATAGACAGAACCGGATTTCAGGAACCGGAAAGGAAGTCTCTTATGGAAGATGGCGGCCAGTCACTAGCCGCACTGGTGATCGCCCTTATCGCCGGCGGCGTCGCCCTCGTCTTCGGACTCTGGCTCATCACGGTCGTCATGCGCCAGAGCCCCGGCAACGAGACGATGCAGAACATCGCCCGAATGATCCGCGAGGGGGCCGAGGCCTTCCTCAAGCGCGAGTACACGACGATCTTCTTCTTCGTCGTCGTGATTTTCGCCGTGCTCTGGGTCTTCGTCGACGCCGACGTGCTGGGCAAGCTCGATAACATCGGCCGAGTAACCAGCCGCGATATCCCCGCGACCGCGCTGGCCTACCTCACCGGCGCATTCGCCTCCGGCCTCACCGGCATTATCGGCATGAACGTCGCGGTGCGCTCCAACGTCCGCACCACCGCCGCGGCGCAGCAGGGCCTCAACCGGGCCCTCCGCGTCGCCTTCTCTAGCGGCGGCGTCATGGGCCTCTCCGTCGTCGGGATCGGCATCCTCGGCATCACCCTCATGTGGTGGGTCTTCAAAGACCCCAACATCGTCGCCGGATTCGGCATGGGCGCCTCCTCCATCGCGCTCTTCGCCCGCGTCGGCGGCGGCATCTTCACTAAGGCCGCCGACGTCGGCGGCGACCTCGTCGGCAAGATCGAGCAGGGCATCCCCGAGGACGACCCCCGCAACCCCGCCACCATCGCCGACAACGTTGGCGACAACGTCGGCGACGTCGCTGGCATGGGCGCCGACCTCTTCGAGTCCTACGTCGGCTCGATCATCGCGGCCATCGCCCTGGCTGTGGCCGCCGGTGGGGCGGTCCTCGTCTCCGGCAACGGCAATCCCCTCAGCGGCACCGGCGGCGGCGACGAATTCAACAGCAACATCGTTCTGCTCCCCATCCTTGTCGCCGCCATCGGTATCTTCGCCTCCATCATCGGCACCTTCCTCGTCCGCACCGGCGAGGACGCGAGTATGGGCAAGCTCCTCCAGGCCCTTCGCACCGGCATCTTCGGCGCCGGCGCCCTCGTCTTGATCGGGACCGGCCTCGCCGTCGCCTTTCTCGACCTCGACTTCAACCTCTTCTGGGTCGTCGTCGTGGGCCTCGTCGTTGGGCAGGTGATCGGCACCGCGACGGAGTGGTTCACTTCCTATGAATACCGGTGGACGAAAGGCCTGTCCAACCAGGCCAACACCGGGCCCGCCACCGTCATCATCAACGGCTTCAGCCTGGGGATGCTCAGCACCCTCATCCCGATGATCGCCATCGTCGTCGGCATCTGGTTCGCCTACTGGCTGGCCGATCTCTACGGCGTGGCGCTGGCCGCGGTGGGGATGCTCTCCACGCTGGGTATCACCCTGGCCACCGACGCCTACGGCCCCGTCGCCGACAACGCCGGCGCCATCGCCGAGCAGTCGGGGCTCCCCGAAGAGGTGCGCGATCGCACCGACGCCCTCGACTCGCTGGGCAACACCACCGCCGCGACGGGTAAGGGCTTCGCCATCGGCTCCGCCGTCCTCACCGCGCTGGCCCTGCTCGCGGCCTACGCCGCGGTCGTCGACCAAGCCAGGGGCGGCGGCGTGATCGCCGTCTTCGACCTTCGGGATACCAACGTCCTGATGGGCGCGCTGATCGGCGCGCTGCTCCCCTCGCTGTTCGCCGCCCTCACCATGGGCGCCGTGGGACGGGCCGCGAGCGCGCTGGTCAACGAGGTCCGCCGTCAGTTCCGCGAGATCCCCGGAATCATGGAAGGGACCGGCACCCCCGACCACCAGCGCGTGGTTGACATCAGCACGCGGGGCGCCCTCCGCGAGATGATCATGCCCGGTCTCATCGCGATCATCGCCCCGATCGTGATCGGCGCCATCCTCGGCCCCGAGGCGCTCGGCGGCATGCTCGTCGGGTCCATCGCCGCCGGCTCCCTCCTCGCCATCACCATGTCCAACTCCGGCGGCGCCTGGGACAACGCCAAGAAGTACATCGAGGCGGGCCAGCATGGGGGCAAGGGCTCCGATGCCCACAAGGCCGCCATCGTTGGCGACACCGTCGGCGACCCCTTCAAAGACACCTCCGGCCCCTCGCTCAACATCCTGTTGAAGCTGATGGCCATCGTCTCCCTCGTCTTCGGCCCCCTCTTCCTCTAACCGCCGACTACGAGAACGCACGCAACGAGGGGCCGCGTCCAGACGCGGCCCCTCGCCGTTTGCCTGCACCTGTATAGAGGGCTTGCTCCAGAGCGTCGCCGCTCTTTGCCCGGGGCACTAGGACGGTGGTATCGTTATGCTATCAATACGGTACTACCGTGGACTCAGGGAGGCCGATATGCCGGACATGGCGCTCCGCAATATTCCCGACCGGTTACATCGAGCGCTCAAGTCGGCCGCGAGTGAGAACCACCGCAGCTTGAATGGGGAGATACTGACGCGGCTGACGGCGTCATTCCGTAGTGGGCCGGTGGACACCGCGGCGCTTCTGGAACGTATCCGGCTACGGCGCGAGTCCATCGGGTCACTCGACCTCAGTGAAGATAACCTCCGCGACCTGCGGGACGCCGGACGACAGTGATCGTCGTCGATACGAACGTCATGCTCCGTCTCGTCTTGGGCGGAGAAGACGGCGCCGACGCCGCTCGGCTCCTTGAACGAGACGGCGAGTGGGCCGCGCCGGGCATCCTGATGAGCGAGCTTCGCAACGTCCTGCTCGGATTCACTCGCCGCGGCAGCCTTACACGCGACCAGGCCAAAGCCATGATCGACGACGCCTCCCTGGTCTTGGGCGACCGCATCGCCGAGGCGGCGAGCGCCCAAGTGCTCGACGTCGCACTGGAATGCGGCCTCACCGCGTACGATGCGGAGTTCGTCGCGCTCGCGCGGACGTTGGGCGTCCCGCTGGCTACGCTCGACAACGCAATCTTACGGGGCGTCCCGGACGTGGCGGCAGCGCTACAGAGACTCGCGCGTTAGCCAGGAAGCAAACGCCAAGTCGCCTCCGTCGCCGCCCGGGCCTACCGCCTGCGTGCCGCTACGACGTACACCGGGTCGGTGGGGGAGCCCGCCTGCGGCGTGATGTCGATGAGGGCGGGGTCGTCCCACTCGCCGCCGCCCCGGTAGCCGCTGGAGCCGCGGAAGTAGCTGGCGATGAGGCCCGCCCGGTCGTGGTCGCCGAGGGCCTGCCACAGCGCCACCGCCTTGGTGTGGAACATGCGGTTCGAGTAGATCACGTGGAAGGTCGTCCCCGGCTTCAGCAGCCGGTTCACCTCGGCGAACGTCTCGACGGGCCGCGTCATGTACTGGACGGAGACGGCCACCGCCACCGCGTCGAACTCGCCGTCCCCGAACGGCAGCGCAGGCTCCGTGTTCAGGTCGTGTACGACGCGCTCGGTGAGCTGCGGATTCTCGTCGAGTTCGACGCGGTTCAGGCCGAGCCCCGTCACCCGCCCTAGCGCCGCGTCATCCGGCAGGTGCGAGCGCCAACTGCTCATGAGATCAAGAAAAGCGCCGCCCGTGGGCAGCACTTGCCGGTAATAGCCGCGGACCGCCTCGATGGCGTGGTCATCGATGTGGACGACGAGGCGCGGCTCGCGGTAGAAGATCGGATCGTCCGACTCATCGGCGCGCCGGAACGCGCCCTGCGGGTACGGCGAAGCGGGACCGCTCACTCCGACCGCCGCGCTACGGCGTCCAGAGGCGGCTGCGCGTTCCGACGAACGGGTTGTGCGCCTTCTCGTGCTCGATCGAGGTCTGGGGGCCGTGGCCCGGGAGCACGACCGTCGCGTCGTCGAGGTCGAAGAGGCGCTCCCGGATGCTGGTGACCAGGGCCTCCTGGCTGCTGCCGGGGAAGTCAGTACGGCCCACGCTGCCGTTGAAGAGCGTATCCCCCGCGAAGAGCATGTCTTTGGCGTGGAAGCAGATGCTCCCCATCGTATGGCCCGGCGTCTCGATGACCCGCACCGTCACCCCGCCGGCCTGGTACTCGTCGCCGTCGGCGATGGTGAAGTCGGGCTCGGGCGGCGGGACGTAGTCGGGGATGAGCCGCAGCGTGTAATCCATGGGCGCGCGGCGGCTCGTCTCGACGTCGTTCTCGTGGATGCCCCACTGGGCGCCCGTCGCTTCGCGCACTTTCGCCACGCCGCCCACGTGGTCCATGTGACCGTGGGTGTTCAGGATGTACTTCACCGTGATCCCAAGCTGTTCGATGGCTTGGAGAATCCGGTCAGCCTCTCCTCCGGGATCGATGATGATGGCTTCTTTGGTCTCCTCGTCGCCCACGAAGTAGACGTTCTCCGCGAAAGCCGTCACGGGAAGCATGCTGAGGATCATGAAAGTCCCTCCGCGGGCATTGTTGGAGGCCGCTCTCGCCGTGTCAAGCGAGCGCTGGTGGCGCCTCGCTTAGGAAGGCTCGGACCTCGCGTTCGAGGCCGTCCAGGTTGTCCAGGGTGATTCGGTGGCCCGCGCCCTCCACCTCGACGCGGCGCCCGCGGGGCAGCGTCCGCGCCATGCGCTCCGCCACCGGCGCGTCGAGCACGAGGCTCCGCTCCCCCCGCACGACGAGGGTGGGGCAGGGAATCGTGGCGAGAGCGGCCCACAGCACCTCGGGATCGGGGAGCCGCGACGTCCGCGACGGCGACCGCAGCGCGCGGTCGTACTTCCAGCCCCACTTGCCGTTTTCGAACCGGCGCGCGCCGTGCTTGGCGCGGTAGCGGAGCATCCCGTCCGGCGGCTCCGGATCGGCCTCCCGGAGGAACGCGTAGACGTCCTCCAGGCTGTTGAACTCCTCGGGCGCCCCCACCGTCTGGCGGCGCACCGACTCCGTCCCTTCGCGCCCGATTTCGGGGCCGATGTCCACAATCACCAACCGTTCGACCGCGTCCGGATTGGCGGCGGCGTAGGCCATCGCCACGAGCCCGCCCATCGAGTGGCCCAGCAGCGAGAACCGTTCGAGCCCGGCCGCCGAGGCGAAGCCGGCGAAGTCGCCCACGAAGCGCTCGCCGTCGTAGCCGTCGCTCGCCCAGTCGGAGTCGCCGTGGCCCCGTTGGTCGAGCGCGATCACGCGCCAATCGCGGCGCAGCCGGTCGGCGAGTTGGTCGAAGGTGTGCAGATTGCTTCCGTGCCCGTGAAGCAGCACGAGCGGCGGGGCCGACGCATTTCCCCAATCGACGTAGTGCAAACGGAGGCCGTTCACGTCCATGAAGCGGCTTTCGGGCGTATGGGAAGGCTCGACGCCGGTTTCCAAGTCAGACCTCGTTCCGTTGGATCTCGCGCCCTATGCTAAGGTGGCCGCTCCGCCGCCCGCAACAACGGGCCTCGCGGGAGACCGCCGGCGAGAAGCCGCCCGGCCAAGGAGCCGCAACCTTCGCATGGCCGCGACCGCAGGGAGCGCCGAGACGGCGGGCGGCGGCGCGCTGAGCTCGTACCGCTGGGTCATCGTCACCGGCATGGTCCTGAACAGTTGGGCGATGACCCTGCCCGCACTCTCGTTCGGCCTGCTGCTCCCCGAGATCCGCGACGAGTTCGGTCTCAGCCTCTCCCAAGGCGGCTGGCTCGGCTCGTCGGTGCGGGTGGGCAACATCCTTCTGACGCTCCCCGCCGGCTTCCTGCTCAGCCGCTTTCGCCCCCTCAAGGTCGTCATCGCATCGCTCGTCGCGGGGACAGTCCTGACCCTGATGCACGGGCTCGCGACCGGTTTCGCCGTCTTCCTTATCGCGCGCATCGCCTTCGGCGTCAGCTTCTCGGTGCGCAACCCCGCCCGTGCGATGCTCATCCAGCAGTGGTTCCCCCTTCGGGAGGTCGCGCTGGCGCAAGGCATCATCATCGGGCTCCTCGGCGTCGCCGAGTTCGCCGCCGTCTACGGCACCCCGCTGATCTTGGAGGCGACCGCAAACTGGCGCTTCGCTTACTACGTCTTCGCGGGCTTCGCCGCCTTCACCGCGCTCTACTGGATCATTCTGGGGCGCGAACGGGAGGTCCCCACGGCGGAGGCCCAGAGAAAGGCGCCGCCGCCCGGCGCCATCCTGCGTCACCCCATCCTGTGGATCGCCGGTCTTGGCGCCTTTTGCGCTACCTTCAACTGGCTCGCCTTGGCCACGTTTTGGCCCACCTTCATGCTCGACGATAACGGCGTCTCGCTGACGACCTCCGGCCTCCTCTTCGGCATCAGCTCCCTGGCGACGATCCCGATGGCCATCGGCATTGGGTGGCTCGGCCCCAGGATTCGCGCGCGCCGCGCCCTCTTCATGGTTTCCGGCCTCGCCATGACCCTCACGTGCGTCGGTCTGCTCTACACCACGAATGTCTGGGTGCTGCTCACGCTCATGATCGGCTTCGGCATGGCTTGGGGGTACATCCCGCTGGTAGTGGCGCTGCCCTTCGAGATCCCGCGCATCTCGCAGCGCGAGATCTCCGTCGCCGCCGCGCTGCTCACCATGCTCTTCCTCGCCGGAGGCATCGTGGGGCCCATCGTCGTGGGCACGATATCCGACCTCACCGGCTCGACGCGCACGGCCCTTCTCGTTGGCACACTCACGCCTATCGGCATCAGCGTCTCAGGATTCTTCATCACCGGCCGAGCCCTCGACCGGCGGCCGGGGCCGGCGCCTTAGGCCGCGGGTTGCGCCGATAGCGATTCGAGTGCGACCCAGTCGGCGCCGGCGTAGCCGAAGGCTTGGACGAACGACGCCGTAACGCCGCGCTTCACCTCGCTCATCGGCGGTGCGTGTCCCAGCTCGCGGCGGACCGACGTCGCCTCGGCGGCGGCGATACCGCAGGGGACGATGGCGTCGTAGTGGCGCAGGTCGGGGTCGGCGTTGAGCGCGAAGCCGTGCAGGCTCACCCACCGCCGCAGGTGGACACCGATCGCGCCGATCTTGCGACCGTTGGTCCACACGCCGGTCAGCCCGTCGCGGCGGCCCGCTACGATTCCAAGCCCAGCCAGGTAATCGATGCCAGTCTGTTCGAGCAGGGCGACGAAGCGCGGCACGGAGAGGCCGCGCTCCTTCAGTGAGATGATGGCGTAGCCCACGAGCTGCCCCGGCCCGTGGTACGTGGCGCGCCCTCCCCGCTCGACCTCGGCGACGCCGAAGCCGAGCCGCCGCAGACCCTCGCGGTCGACGAGTAGGTCGCCGGGCTTGGTCCGCCGGCCCAGGCTGACCGTCGGCGGATGTTCGAGAAGGAGGAGCGTGTCGCCGACGCTTCCTTCGATCCGGCGGTCGCGAACCGCGCGCTGGAGGGCGAGCGCCTCGCCGTAGCCGATTCGTCCCAGGTCGCAGACGCTGAGGCGGCCCGCCATGCGCTTACCGGCCCCCGAACCGGGCCTCGCGCTTCTCCACGAAGGCCTGAATCGACTCCTTGAAGTCGTCCGTCGCCTGGAGGATTCCCATCATGACCATCGACTGGTCGATCACGTTCTCGAAGGGGTAGGGGTTCGCCATGCGGAGCAGGCGCTTGGTCATGCGGACCGCGAGGGGCGGGTTCGCGGCCATGCGCCCTGCTAGGTCGAGGGCCCGGTCCATCAGGGCGTCCGCTTCGACCACTTCGTTGAGGACTCCGAGGCGCAGAAGCTCATCCGGGTCGAAGACCTCGCCCGTCAGGAGCACCTTCTTCGCCGCCGCGTCGCCGATCGCGCGGGGCAGGGTCAGCGGGTCGGCGCAGTCCTCGACGAGGCCCCGCTTTACGTGGACGTCGCCCATCCGCGCCGCCGGTGTCCCGATGCGGTAGTCGCAGAGCATGGCATACTCGAAACCGACGCCGATAGCGGGGCCGTTGATCGCGCCCACGATGGGCTTGTCCAGCGCCAAGGCGATCTTGGGCGTGTCGAGTCCCCTCAGGCGCTTGGCCCAGCTCCGCACGCCCTTGCCTTGGGCCCGTTCCTTCAGGTCGAGGCCGGAGCAGAAGCCCCGGCCCGCGCCGGTGAGCACCACGGCCCTTGCGCCGGGCTCCTCGCCCGCGCGCCGCAGCGCGGCGTTGAACTCGCGGCCCAACCCGTCGTTCACCGCGTTCATGCGCTCGGGGCGGTTCAGCGTGATCACCGCCACGCGGTCCACTATTTCAAACAACACATCCGGCATCAGAATCGCCCAGTGACTGCGGACTTGCCAATCTTGCCAGAAAGATTACACGAAAGCGTCGTGTCCGGCGAAGGCACAGAAGCCCCAGGGAGAACCCCGAAAAAAAGAGAACGGATGAGGAGCATCGGCACGCAAGCAACGGTGGCCGCGCGGCTCGGCGGGGGGTTCGTCTACCGAGCGTTGTCCCTCATACCTCATCTTCGCAACTCCCTCGCAGGAGTTCTTTAAGGCTGCCGCCGACTTGCGGCGGCGGCCTCGTGCAAACGCCAGGCAGAGCCGGCGCCGAAGTGCGCCTACGCGCTGGGAAGCGCGCGCCCACGGCCTTTGGCCGCCCTCAAAGGGAGCGGTGGTATGCGCTTGGCCGACGCTCGTGGGCTGGGAAGCATGGGGACATGGTAGGGCGCGGGGGCGAGGATAGGCAACGAAAGGATGGCAGATTGCCGCCAGGCCTGGGGTCTGAGCCGGGAATCTGGGAGCCGCGCCCTAGGCGCTCGACGCGACCGGCGCCGCGTCCAGGATGCGGTAGGCGATGCCGACGACGCCGGGCCCCGAGTGCGCACCCATTACCGGCGTGAACTCAGTGGTCAGGACCTCGCGGCAGTTAAAGCGCTCCTGGACCTTCTCGGCGAATCGCGCCGCCTCCTCCGGGGCCGCCGCGTGCATAAGCACGGCGCGGATTGGGGTGCCGTTGGGGTTCGACTCCCGCATCATCTCCAGCATGCGCTCAATGGCCCTTGCCTTGGATCGCGCCTGCGTCAGCCGTTCGACCTTGCCGTGGCGCGCCGTCAGTACGGGCTTGAAGCCCACTCTATCGCCGAGCCACGCCGCCGCCCTGGGAACATGGCCGCCCCGCGCCAGGTATTCGAGGGTGTCGAGCACGGCGTAGAACTCCACCTTCGGCGCAACCGCGTCCACGAACGCCACCGCCTCGTCGAGCGAAGCTCCCTCCGCCGCGAGCCGCGCGGTCTCGAGCGCGATGAGTCCTTGCCCGCCGGCCACCGCGGGCGCGGCCACCGACCGGATCCGTGTCCCGGGAAGCCGCTCCTCGGCCAGCGCCACGGCGTGCTGTGACACACTGTGACTCGAGCTCAGGCCCGCGGGGAGCGTGATGCAGAGCACCGATTCCGCCCGCTTGCTCGCGGCCTCAAACGCTTCGAGGTACTGGCCCGGCGACGGCGCCGACGTCGTCGGCGGGCGCTTCGAGCCGCGCAGCATACCGTAGAAGTCTTCCGGCGGATCGACGCCGTCGCGGTACACCCTGCCATCGAACACGAGATCGTAGGAGACGACCTCGATTCCATGGGCGCGGGCGAGCTCCCCGGCGATACAGGAGGAGCTATCGGTGACGACGGCGACTCTTTGCATAGTATGCGGATGTACCGCGCGGGGGATTCTACACGCTCTGCGGCGCCGTTGACTTGCCGCCGTGGACGCTGGGCTCCGAGCACCACTTGAGCCGGAGCAGGGCGAGCGGCTCCATCACCCGTTCGGGTAGCCCCAAGACCTCAATGAGGACGCGGTAGTCCAACTCTTCGCGGCTGTTGTCGCGATAGGCCTCGTTGGCCGGCAGGAACTTCCGCTTGCGCATGTCTTCGAAGATGGCCTCCGCCGTATCGAGTTGCTGCTGCGAGAGCTTGGTGACGTCCAACGTCGCCATGGTCCGGATTGCGGAGACCGGCATACTGCCGCGTCCCGCCTGCTGCCGACTGGAGTGCCACCAGTAACAGAGCAGCCCCAACGTCGTGTTGCCCCAGAGGGCGTAGGCAATCTCGTGCTCTCGTTGGGGGAACTTTACGTTGGGCCACCCCCTACCACCGATGGTTGGCTGATCGGTGAAGGCCACCGCCAGCGGTTGGGAGTTGAATCTGAAGTCGCGGTTGTGATGCGTGTGGCTGCGTGTCTCCCAGATTTCTTCGGCGAGTTTCTGCATCTTGGGTCTGAGGCGCCCTTCGCTGTCTGGTGCTACCACCAAGTGCCCTTCACGCTTGGCGTCGTGGCCCCACAGCATCGGATAGGTCGGAGCGCCGGAGGGTGGGTGAATCCTGTCAAAGGCTGCCTTACCCTGCCGTCCCACAATTACGGCATCACCCTTGCCGAGTTCTCCTCCGGGACTGACGGTTGAGACGGGGAAGGGAACCGCATCTGTCCCCTTCATTTGCGGGAGCCAGAGCCTTCCCTTTGCTAATTGAAACGCAGCCTGTGCCACCGAGAAGTCCGCAGTGCCTATGGCGGACCAAGGCTCATTCTTGCTGAGCGGCGCGTCGATTGCTTCGCCCAGGGACTCCTCGCCGATGAGCAGCGGACTTCCTCCAAATGGGCCATCTTCCAGAGTTCTAAGGGTCGAGTGCTCGGCGATCATGCTTATCGCTCTAGCAATCTCGGTCGCCTCCATCTCGTTGCTCGGGCGCTGCCTCAGCGACACGAACAGCCCTCTCCTGGACGGGGCATCAGAGGACTCGCGACACACGATCATTGTCTCTGCAATACCTGTGTCTGAGGAGAATGCTTGGTCATGCTGCTTAGCAGCCGCGATGGTAAGGACGGTAACGTCGCGGTAGTTGCTCCCGATTAGATTGCGCGCCTTCTGCCACGTTGCACCTTGCAGTGCAGTCATCGGCAGCACTAATGAGATTGATCCGCTCTCTCTTACCATGCGGTGGGCAAGGGCCACAAACCAAGATGCTATTCCGGCGTAGCCGTGTGCACAGGTACCCCTGCCGTACTCTTGCGCCTGATCTGCCATTCTCTTTTGAGTCGCCAGGTCCGTGCTCAACCCGTGAAATGTTTTCGTATCGTATCCTTGCGGATTGCCAATTTGCCAATCCGAACCCGCGCGGGTAAAAGGCGGGTTCATGATGACGAGGTCCTGGCTGAATGGCGGCATGTCCACGTCGAGTTGCGCTGGCGTCTCACCTGTTCCGGTAACGGCAATGCCGCTGTGCAAGGGGATGAGCGGCCTGACGATGCCGTTGCTGCCCAGCAGGTCGAGCGAACCCAGCGATACCCCGCCGTGCTCCGTTTTTCCGTATTGCGTGACGATGGTGCGGGAACCGTCGTACATCTGTGTCGGATG
This sequence comes from Dehalococcoidia bacterium, assembly GCA_965261455.1. Classification (GTDB taxonomy): domain Bacteria; phylum Chloroflexota; class Dehalococcoidia; order SHYB01; family SHYB01; genus DAOUKH01. The sequence goes on from OZ253453.1 coordinate 3,423,725, forward strand.
CGTCGACGACAGCATCGACGCCGTCAAGTGCACGGCAGAAGGGAGCACGTCGCAGGCCGTCAACGAGTGCTCCATCATGTGAGCGTGGAGCCGCTCGGGGTCCCCCCCGGCCAACCAGTGAAGCTGGTTGACTCTGCGGTAAGCGGCGTGGATCAGTGTGCCTGTTCCGCAGGCGTAGTCGGCAATGCGGAAGTTCTTGACGCGCTCCGCATCGCCCCATCGTCCATCGTCGAGGATGGCGAGATGGGCCAGCAGTGCCGCCGACTCAGGCCTCGTGTAGAACGTGGCGAGGAATTTCCGGTCGGCGATAAGCCGCTGAAAGACCGTCCCTGTGAGATCGTGGGACTGGGACACCCCGAGAGCGACCAGTCGCTCGGCCGTGGTCCGCATCGAGTGCAATGCCTCAGCCGCCTTACTGGGTGGGTTGATGGAGCGCAATAGGTCACGCGCGATGCTGAAGATTGACCAGTAGTTGATGGTGAGGATTTGGCGCCACTCCTCCAGCAGGTCGGACCGGAGCATGACACCTTGCTTCGTGAGGTCTTCGAAGTTCTTGACTCCGTGCCGACCGGCAAGACTCGCGTGGAAGACCAGTGCGTTGACGATGATGGTGGCGGCCATGCGCAGCGTCTGTTCACCGTACGGCTGCTTGAGATGCCGCGTTATCGCGTCCTGCGTGTCGTCGCTGAGGTCCACCGCCTGGCGCAGCAAGGCTGCCGCGTCTTGGACGCCCTGCTCCAGGATCTCGATCGCCCTCTGTACGGCGTCCTCCGGCGTGGCCGCCCTCATGGTGAACGCTGCCAGATCTCTGATGCTGCCCGCTATGAAGCCCGCCTTGGGGAAGCGCAGGGGGTCCTTCGGGCTCGGTCCAGTGAAGAGGGCGTACTCTAGCGTCACTCCTTGGGCCAGCATCGCGTCGACGTCATCCGCGCCGAGGCAGTCCCGCAGTGCCTCGGACGACCTGAGCGCGATGGCGGCGCTGACCTTTCCCGACGCGCCGACGACGTTGGGGTTCAGGCTTTCGCCCAGCCGATCCAGCGCCTCTCCTTCCACGGTCCTTGCGGGCTGGTATTCGTTCTCGATGACTACCGGCTGCGCCCCCGGTTGGGTGATCAGAATGTCGGGCTGCTTTTGGCTGCCCGCGAAGGCGCCCCTGCTTTCCCCGAAAGCGGTCCACCGGGGGCTCATGCGTCCCAGCAGAGTGGCGATTCGACCGTTGAGCTGGTTTTCGTCGATGGGCATGGCGTCCTCAATCGCCGGATGCGGCCAAGCTGTCGGATAGGCTAGCACGTTGTCCGGTGCTAGGGGACGCCCGCCTGTCAGTCCCACGACGGCGCCGACCTCAGATGGATATGACGGCTTGTCAAGCCACCGCTGCCTCTATTGCGAGACGCGGCGGCCCAGTGCTACAGTGCGAGGCGTTTTGCGCCCCGCTCCTATTCCCCACGCAACCGGCTATCCGCGGCGTGCGCTCCGGCGCGGCCGTTTCAAGCTCAGGAGGTCCCTCTAGATGGGTGAATTCACTGACAGGACGTGCATCGTCGGCGTGGGGGAGACTCCCCACATGCGGCCGTCGAACCGCACTACGCTTTCCATGGCTATCGAGGCCGTCAAGAACGCCTGCGCCGACGCCGGCATCCGCCCCCAGGACGTCGACGGTATCACCAGCTACAACGCCGCCGACTCCACCTCCGGGATGCACATTGCGACCGCGTTGGGGATGCGCCTCAACTACCAGGTCGACATCATGGGCGGCGGTTCGAGCACCGAGGCCCTCATCGCTCACGCCGTCGGGCTTGTCGTCGGCGGCTACTGCAACACCATGGTTGTTTTCCGCTCGATGAACGGCCGCTCCGGCCGGCGCATGGGGGGCCAGGCCCCCGGCGGCCCCATGCCCCCCACGCCGATCACCGCGCCCAACAGCTTTGAACCGCTCTACGGCTTCACCACGCCGGCCCAGAAGTTCGGCATCAGCTGCATGCGCTACATGCGCGACTACGGGCTCAAGAGCGAGCAGCTCGGCATGATCTCCGTCGCTCACCGGAAGCACGCCCTGCTCAACCCCAAGTCGATCATGACGAGTCCCATCACCATCGAGGACTACATGAACTCCCGGTGGGTCTCGAAGCCCTTCCACCTCCTCGACTGCTGCTTGGAGACCGACGTGGCCGCCGCCCTCATCATCACCAAGGCCGAGCGGTCCTGGGACCTCAAGCAGCCTCCCGTCTTCATCATGGGCGGGACCGCCCGCACCATGGCCGACAACCCAGCGTGGAACTACAGCCGCGACGTTATCCACGAGGTCGCCAGCTTCTACGGGCGCGACCGGCTCTTTGGGATGTCGGGCGTCACCCAGAAAGACATCGACATCACGTCGTCCTACGACGCCTTCACCTTCACCACGCTGATCCAGCTCGAGGCCTACGGCTTCGTACCCCGCGGCGAGGCCGGCCCCTACGTGGCCGAGGGCAATCTTGAGATCGATCATCCCGGCGGACGCCCCAACAACCTCTCCGGCGGGCATCTCTCCGAGGGCTACACCCACGGGATCAGCATGGTGATCGAAAACGTCCGCCAGCTTCGCCACCGCGCCGACGACTCCTGCCCGCGCTGGCGCGAGGGGATCCACACCTACGACCGAAGCAAGGGATGCCGCCAGGTCAAGAAGGCCGACATCGCGGCGTGCCTCGGCTGGGGCATGGAGACCATGTCCAGCTCCGCCATCCTGAGGAAAGGTTAGCCCTCCATGACCACCGAAACCGGCTCCACTCCCAGACAACCCGACTACAGCCGCCTCCAGATCATGCCCGACCAGGACATCGCGCAGTGGTGGGAATACACCAAAGAGAAGAAGTTCATGCTCGCCTACTGCTCGGCGTGCGATGAGAAGTGGTTCCCTCCCTTCCCCGCCTGCAGGAAGTGCGGCTCGATGAACGTCGAGTACGTCGAGATCGAGGGCAAGGGCGAGATCTACACGTATAACGTCGTCGTCCAGCCCATCCTGGGCCACATGGTCCCCGCGGTCCCCTACTGCGTCGCCATCGTCGAGCTTCCCGACGGGACGAACCCGGACGGCTCGAAGACCCGCGTCCCGGCCCTCATGCGCGACCCCGAGGAAGACATCGCCATCGGCCTCCCCGTCGAGCTCGACTGGGACGAGCATCCCACCCAGGACTACCACATCCCCCGCTGGAAGCTCAGCGCCAAGACAGCTCCCAACACCTGGAAGTTCCCGCTGTAGGGGAGCCCTCTCTCAGTCTCCCCCATAGGGGAGAGGCGTGTGGTGGCCCTGTCGGAGGGCGGGGGCGTGGGCTACAATGCGCCCGTTATGTCCGACACGCCGCTTCGGCGCCAATATCTCGACATAAAACGGCGTTACCCCGACGTCATCCTCCTGTTCCGCCTCGGGGACTTCTACGAGACTTTCGAGGACGACGCCCGCGCCGCCTCGGCGGCCCTCGGCATCACCCTCACCTCGCGGGAGCTGGGCAAGGGGAAGCGCTACCCCATGGCGGGGATTCCCCACCACGCCCTCGATAACTACCTGGGGCGTCTGATCGACGCCGGCCACAAGGTCGCCATCTGCGAGCAGACCTCCGAACCGGGCGATGGGCTGGTCGAACGGGACGTGGTGCGCGTGGTGACCCCGGGGACGCTCGTCGAGGAGCACCTGCTCGACGGCAAGAGCAACAACTTCCTCGCCGCGGCGCTGGTCGAAGGCTACTCGGCCGGCCTGGCCCACCTCGACGTAAGCACCGGCGAGTTCGCCGCCGCTCAGCTTCCCGCCGACGGCCTCGACCTTGAAATCGGGCGGCTCGCCCCCGCCGAGCTTCTCGTCCGTGCCGGCGATCAGGTCCCCGCTCCGCCGCCGGTCAGACCCACCGAGTCGCCCGACCGTGACTTCGAATTCGACGACGCCGAGGACCGCCTCAAGCGGCGCTTCGGCGTCCTGACCCTCGAGGCGTTCGGCTGCGCGGACAAGCCGCTGGCGGTCGCCGCGGCGGGCGCCGTGCTCGCCTATCTGGAGCGCACACAGCCGTCGTCGGCGGCGAGCGTGACCTCGCTGGCCACCTATTCCACCGAGCGCTACATGGCGCTAGACCCCCAGACGCGCCGCAATCTGGAGATCGCGCAGGCGGGGCGCTGGGGCGGCGAGGGGCAATCGCTCCTCAGCGCGATCGACGAGACGCGCACGCCGATGGGCGCGCGGATGCTCCGCCGGTGGATGGGCCAGCCCCTGCTCGACCGCGAACCGCTCGACGCCCGCCTCGACGCCGTGGCCTGGTTCCACGAACGTCCTCTGGCGCGGGAGCGTGCCGTCGACCTGCTCAAGTTCATGCCCGATCTGGAGCGCCTCTCTGGACGTGTCGCCGCGGGCCGCGCCGCGCCACGGGACCTGGCGGCGATGCGCCGAGGGCTCGAATCGGTCCCGGACCTCGCCGCGCTGCTCGCCCCGTCCGGCGGCGCTGAAGGCGAAAGGGGCGGCGGGATCGACGGCTTGCTGGCGCGCCTCGACCCCTGCGCCGACGTGGCGGACGCCATCGCCGAGGCTGTCGTTGACGATCCGCCGGCGGTGTTGAGCGACGGCGGCGTGCTGCGCTCCGGCCTCGACGAGGAGCTCGACCGATTGCGTGGCGTCTCGACCGGCGCTCGGACGCACCTCGCGGCGCTGGAGAGCAAGGAGCGCGAGCGCACCGGCGTCAAGTCGCTCAAGGTCGGCTACAACCGCGTCTTCGGCTACTACATCGAAATTGGGCGGTCGAACCAGGCCAAAGTCCCCGACGACTACGTTCGGCGGCAGACGCTGGCGGGGGCGGAGCGCTATGTCACCCCCGAGCTCAAGGAATACGAATCGACGATCCTCAACGCGCAGGAGCGGATTCAGGACCTTGAAACGGCGCTGTTCAAGCGGCTCTGCGAGCGGATCGCGGCGCGCTGCGACGGTGTCCTCGCCACCGCCGCGGCTCTGGGTGAGGCCGACGTCTACGCCGGTTTCGCCGCCGCCGCGGCGCGCTACGGCTACGTCCGCCCCACGCTTACCGATGGCGATGAGCTTGAAATCGTGAACGGGCGGCATCCCGTGGTCGAGCGCGTCATACCCCAGGGCGGCTTCGTGCCCAACGACACCAAGATGTCGCGCGGCGGTGCCCGCGTCGTGGTGCTCACCGGCCCCAACATGTCGGGGAAGTCGACCTACCTGCGCCAGGTGGGACTCATCGTCCTGCTTGCCCAGATCGGGTGCTTCGTGCCCGCCGACGCGGCGCGCATCGGCATCGTCGACCGCATCTTCACCCGCGTGGGGTTGCAAGACGACCTCACGGCGGGACAGTCGACGTTCATGGTCGAGATGGTCGAGACGGCGCAGATCCTGCGCAACGCCACGGAGCGCTCTCTCATCATCCTCGACGAGATCGGACGCGGCACGAGCACCTACGACGGCCTTTCCATCGCGCGCGCCGTCGCCGAGTACATTCACAACCACCCCGAGCTGGGCGCCAAGACGCTGTTCGCCACGCACTATCACGAGCTTACCGATCTGGCGGGGATGCTTCCGGGGGTCAAGAACTTCCACGTCGCCGTGGCCGAGAAGGACGGCGAAGTCGCCTTCCTCCACAAGATCGTGCCCGGCGCCGCGGACAAGAGCTATGGTGTCCACGTGGCCACCCTGGCGGGGATGCCGCCGGCGGTCGTGTCTAGGGCGCGGGAGGTCTTGCAGGGTCTCGAGCGAGAGAACGGGCGTCGTCCGCGCCGCCGCCGGAGCGCCCCGACAAACCCCGAGCAGCCGACGCTGCTGCCGCCCGCCTCGGAGACCTCCGAGCGCCTGCTCGACATCGACGTCGCCTCGCTCACTCCGCTCGAAGCTATCACCAAGCTCTTCGAGCTTCAGGACACGGCGCGCCGCGAGTCCGAAGGCGGGGGCGGCAAGGAGCGCGGCGGTTAGAAAATCCGCGGAGGCGGGAGTAGAATCGAAACCGCCGCCGCGCGCCCCGCCCTTTCCCCGGTCCCGGCGGCAAGCGCTATGAAGATCAGGCTGCTTCCTCCCGCGCTCGTCTCGCGGATCGCCGCCGGCGAGGTTATCGAGCGGCCGGCCTCCGTGGTCAAGGAGCTTATCGAGAACGCCCTCGACGCCGGGGCCTCACGCGTCGATATTCAGGCCGCGTCTGGCGGCGTCGCACTCCTTCGCGTCTCCGACGACGGGGAGGGCGTCGACGCCGACGACCTCGAGGCGGCGTTCACCCGCCACGCCACGAGCAAGCTCGAAGACGAGGCGGCCCTCCACCGCATCGGCACACTGGGCTTTCGCGGCGAGGCGCTGGCGTCGATGGCGGCGGTGGCCGACGTCACGCTGCTGTCGCGGACGGTGGCGTCGCTGAGCGGCGCGGAGATTCGAGTGAAGAACGGCGTCGTGATCGAGCAGGGGCCGCGCGCCGCCCCGCCGGGGACGACGGTCTCGGTGCGCAACCTGTTCCGCGACGTTCCCGCCCGTCTCAAGTTCCTCAAGTCGAATGCGGCGGAGGCGAGCCGCATCGCGTCGGTGGTGGGCGCCTATGCCCTGTCGCGCCCAGGGACGGCCTTCAGTCTGGCGGTGGACGGCAAGGAGAGCGTTCGGTCGCAGGGCAACGGCGACCGCCGCGCCGCCTTCGCCGCCGTCTACGGTGCGGGCACCGCCGCCCGGATGCTCGACGTGGAATGGAGCGGCGATTCGTCGGGGTTGGCAATAGACGTCGTCGGCCTGACCTCGCCGGCGGATCTGAGCCGGGGCAACCGCACCTTCGTTACGCTGCTGGTGAATGGACGCCTCGTCCAGAGCCGCTCGCTCTCCTTCGCGGTCATCGAGGCCTACCGCGGCTTCCTGGGGTCGGGGCGTTACCCCATGGCCGTCCTCGACGTGCATGTCGATGTGGGAGAGACGGACGTGAACGTCCACCCCGCGAAGATGGAGATCAAGTTCCGCGACGAGCGGCCCGTCTTCTCCGCCGTCCGCCATGCAGTGACGGAGTCGCTGGAGGGTGAGGCTGCGCCGCGCCCGGCGACGGTGATCCCCGGAGCGGTGGCCTCGCCCTTCGCCCCGCTCGACGAGGCGGCGGCATCGAGGCCGATGCCGGTGGACGCGCCGATTTCAGGGCTCCGCGAGGCGGCGCCCCGCGCGCAGGGGGCGGCGAGCGGGCAAGGCGCGCTGCGTGTCCCCGTCTTGCGGGTACTGGGGCAACTTGGCTCGACGTTCATCATCAGCGAGGGCCCCGAGGGGATGTACCTGATCGACCAGCACACCGCTCACGAGCGAGTGCTCTTCGATCAGCTCCGGCGCGACCGCGACCGCGGCGAGGTGAAGTCGCAGGGCCTGCTCGAACCGTTGGCGGTTGAGATGTCGCCGGAGGAGCAGGAATTGGTGGCCGAGCACGCCGAAATCCTGACTGGTTACGGTTTCGATACAGAGCCGTTTGGCGAGCGTGCCGTGCTGTTGCGGGCCGTCCCCGCGGGCCTCGCCGCCGTCGAGCCGGCGCGCGCACTCCACGACGTGCTCGACTATTTGCAAGCCGACGACCTGCGGGGCTATAGCTGGGAGGAACGTATGCTGGCGTCCGTGGCCTGCCACTCGGCGGTGCGAGCCGGCCAGGCGCTCTCGGCGCAGGAGATGCGGGAGATGGTGCGCCTGTTGGAGACGGCGGACAATCCGCACGCCTGCCCTCACGGCCGGCCCATCATCGTCCACATGAGCACGGCGCAGCTCGAGCGCGAGTTCGACCGCCGCTAGCGGCGAGGGGCTGCTCGACCGTCGTGGCGAAACCCAAGACCGGCGCGGCGCATGAGGCCAAGATGGCCGAGATGGTCGAACGAGTGCGGCCCCACGCCTCCGCGCTGCTCGACTGGTACGACCGGAACGGCCGCGTCCTTCCTTGGCGAGGCGTCCGCGACCCTTACGCCGTCCTTGTCTCCGAAGTCATGCTCCAGCAGACGCAGGTGGACCGCGTGATTCCCAAGTACCGCGAGTTCCTCGACCTCTTTCCCGATTTCGAGACGCTCGCCGCGGCCCCGCCCGCCGACGTCATCCGGGCCTGGTCGCCCTTGGGCTACAACCGGCGCGCCGTGCGCCTGCACCGTATCGCCCGCGCGGTGGCGGCGGACGGTCTGCCGGGGGACGTCGGGGCTCTGCGCCGCTTGGAAGGGGTCGGCGAGTACACCGCGGCGGCGGTGGCGTGCTTCGCCTTCGACGCGCAGGTCGGCGTCGTGGACACCAACGTGCGGCGTGTCCTGACCCGGCTCGTCGGCGCCGCGCGCCCGTCGCCCGCCGCGCTTCGCCGCGCCGCCGACGCCCTGCCGCCGCACGGGGAGGCGTATGCCTGGAACCAGGCGATGATGGACCTCGGCGCTACGGTCTGCACCGCCGCCGCGCCCAAGTGTGGCGTCTGTCCTCTCGCCGCCGCGTGTGCCTTCGCCCTCGCCGGAACCGGCGCCGCCGTGGCTGAAGAGCGGGCGGAGTATCGCGTTTCGCCGCGTAAGCGCGAGGCCCCATTCGCGGGGTCGCGGCGCTACTACCGCGGACGCATCGTCGAGCGGCTGCGGGAGCTCCCGCCGGGCGAGTCCACCGCCCTGTCCGATCTCGGCGCGGCGATCAAAGACGGCTTCACGGAGCACGACGAGCCCTGGCTTGCCGGACTCCTCGCCGAACTCGAACGCGACGGCCTCGCCAAGCTCGACGACGGCCGCGTTTCGCTGCCGTAACCTAGTTTCGGAGGGAGAGCCCTTCAGGCGCCCGCGCGCCGCTGGCGCGCCCTTTCGGCGTGGAATTCGCATCGGCCGCCTTAGGGGCGGGCCACGGCTCGTTCCTAAGGCAGGCGTTATCCTGAAGGCCATTTGAACGAGTCCGGCCGGGGAGCGGCTTTCGCCCGATGAAGCTTCCGAGAATCACCGTCTTCTATGGTTGGTATATCGTCGGTGCGACGTTTCTGACGGGCCTCCTCTCCGGCGGATTCTTCACGTTTGGCATCGGCGTCTTCTTCCCGGAGGTCAAGGCGGAGTTTTCTCTCCAGACCCACGCGCCGCTTGCCGCGATCTTTGGCATCGCCCCGTTGGAAGGCGCGATCCTGGGGCCGTTCCAGGGTTTCTTCGTCGACCGCTTCGGCCCTCGTCGGGTGATGCTGCTCGGCATCACGCTCAACGGCTTGGGTTGGGTGCTCGCCGCGACTTCGCAGTCGTTGGGGATGTTCGCCGTCTTTTTCCTGCTCATTGCCGCAGGGAACGGCATGGGGCTGACCGCGCCTCCGCTGGCGACGGTGGGCAACTGGTTCATCAGAAAGCGCGGTATCGCGTTTGGGATCGCCACCGCCGGGTTTGGACTGGGGACGGTGTTCCTTCCCCTGGTGAACTACCTGATCGACTCGCTCGACTGGCGCACCACGGCGGTCATCATCGGCGTCGTGATCTGGGCGGTCGGCTATCCCCTCGCCCTGCTCATGCGGCACCGCCCCGAGCAATACGGGATGAAACCCGACGGACTGGACGAGCCGGCCCCCGCGGCGCGGCGTCCAACGACACCGGTCCCCGAGCCCGACTTCACGCCCTTCGAGGCACTGCGCACCAGGGCATTCTGGCTCATCAACCTCAACGCCGCCTCCCGCACGTTCATCCTCTCCGCGCTCGCGGTGAACTTGGTCGTCGCCTTGGAGGGAGAGGGCTTCTCGACCGCGACCGCGGCCAACGTCCTCGCGGCGATCGGGGTACTCACCGTCCCGGGAAGGCTTGGCACCGGGGTATTGGCCGATAGGATCGACAAGCGGGTGTTGGCGGCGGGGATATCCCTACTGATGGGCACCTCGATGCTGCTCCTAGCGTGGGCGTCGGAGGTGTGGCAGCTGGCGATCTTCGCTCCGGTCTATGGCCTCGCCCACGGCGGCGGCGGCACCGTCATGTTCGCCATGCGCGCCGAGTACTTCGGAAGACGCTCCTTTGCCACCATCAGCGGCATGGGCACGGTCATGATGGCCTCCGGCTCGATGCTTGGAGCCTGGCTCGCAGCCTTCATTTTTGACAAGACGGGAAGCTACAACCTGGCGTGGATGACTTTCGGCGCCGCCTCGCTCGTTGGGGTGGCGGCCATCCTGCTGGTGCGCCGTCCGCTGACGCCGAGCCGTGGGCGCGGCCTGGCGTGGCGCCCGCAACTCTGAAGAAGAGAGGGCTAGGCCGCGCTAGCCTCGGCGTCGGCTTTCAGGCCGGCGAGCCATTCTTGCAGCATGCGGCGCACCGCCCAGGTAGGAGAGAAGAGGGGCAACGTCCACTGCATCGGCCCCTCTTGGCGGATGCTGATGCCGGAGCGGACGCCCGTGCCCTCTTCGTCGAAGTGGACCGTGGTCTGCCGGGCGACGCCGCCCGAATTCGACACCCATATCGCCGCCCGCGGGGGGTCGATCTCGACCACGGCGGGCTCTATCGCGAGGGGACGCCACCAGGGTTTGACGACGAGCCGCAGCCGACCGCCCACGCGCCAGGGGTCGCCGCCGGGGGCGGAGGTCTCGATCCACGAGTCGCCCCATTCGGGCCAGCGCTCGATGTGCGTGAAGGCGCGCCAGACAACTTCCGGCGGCGCGTCTATGTGGGCCGATTCCTTGATTTCGTAGACGCCGGCGACGACGCGCATCGTCAACCGTTCATGATGACGCCGGCGTCCACCACGAGGGTCTGCCCCGTCATCAGAGCGCTATCGTCGGAGGCGAGGAAGACGGCGGTGCCGGTGAGGTCGGAGGGTTCGAGGGACCGTCTCATCGCCGACGCGCCGGCCAAGACTCCCACGAACGCGTCGGGGACAACCCTCTTGGTAGCCTCCGACATGGTGACGCCGGGGGCGATGGCGTTGACGCGAATACCGTGACCGCCGCCCTGCTTCGCCATCGACTTGGTGAGGAAGACGACGCCCGACTTGGAGAGGCCGTAGGCGTTGGAGGAAAAGTTGTCGCCGGGCCTCGCGCCGGGCAGCGAGTAGGCGGCGATCGAGGCAATGTTGATGATCGACCCGCCGCCCTGCTCCTTCATGTAGGGGAAGACAGCGCGGCTCGCTATCAGGACCCCGACCACGTTCACGTCAAGCACCTTGCGAAGGTAGTCGACGGTCTCGTTGCCCAAGTCGAGGTTGTAGTAGATCGCCGCGTTGTTGACCAAGGCGTCGATGCGCCCGAACCGCTCGTGGGTCTGGCGCGCCATGGCCTCGACGCTCGCCTCGTCGGCGACGTCGGTCTCGAGGGCCAGGGCTTCGCCGCCGAGTTCGGCGATCTCGGCCTCGACGGCCTTGGCCTGATCGACTCGGAGGTCGGCGACGACCACGCTCGCCCCCTCCCGCGCGAAGCGAAGGCAATACTCGCGCCCGATTCCTTGAGCACCGCCGGTGACGATGGCTACGCGGTCTTTGAGGCGCATAGGGAACCTCCAAGGGGGCGGCGGCTTCCAGCGGAAGCGGCCAGGTGTGAAGCGGGCCTAGAATGCCACACGCGCCCCGCGGGTTCAACGAGGGCAATGCTTCTCTGGAAAGAATCTTGGTGCTATCCTAGTCGGGCTGCCTTGCGCCGGATATTCGCCTCGGAGCCACCCCCTTTGTCCGCCGCCACCCCCCTGACCCTTGATGTGACCGCCGCCTCGCGCGGCTTGCTCGACCGCGCCGCGCGGTACGTCGATACGACGCCGGCACTGGTCATTGAGCTTGCCGCGGTCGAGCGCGCCTACCGCAGCTTCGCCGAGGCCTTCACCGGCTCGCCCGTGTTCTACGCGCTCAAGGCGAACCCCGACCCGCGCGTGGCGCGGCGGCTGGCGAGTCTGGGCTGCGGCTTCGAGATCGCCAGCGCCGCCGAGCTCGGGCTGGTGGCGGAGATCGGCGTCGAGCCCGAGCGTGTCATCAGCAGCAACCCGATCAAGGCGCCCGCCTTCGTGGCCGCGGCGTACGAATATGGCGTACGGCACTTCGCCTTCGATTCCGACGCCGAGATCGACAAGCTGGCGCGTTACGCGCCGGGATGTGAAGTGTCGGTCCGGCTCGTGGTGCCCAACGAGGGTAGCGACTGGCCCCTCGACAAGAAGTTTGGCGCCGCTCCCGTCGAGGCCTCCGGTCTCATGCGCCGTGCCGCCCGGCGCGGCCTGATTCCCGCCGGTGTGACCTTTCACGTGGGCTCGCAGTGCCGCCGTCCCGAGTCTTGGGCCGCCGCGCTCGACATCGCCGGAGGCGTGCTCGCCGAGCTTGCCCGCGATGGCATCGAGCCCCGCGTCGTCAACGTGGGCGGCGGGATGCCGGTGGCCTACGCCTCCGGCCCCGCGCCATCGGCGAACGACGTGGCATCGGTGGTGAAGGCGAGCGCCGCTCGTCTGCCTTGGCCGGTCGAGATCTGGCTGGAGCCGGGGCGGGGGCTCGTAGGCGAGGCGGGGACGTTGGTAACGGAGGTCATCGGCGTCGCCGAACGCGAGGGCCAGCGTTGGGTCTACCTCGACGTGGGCGTCTTCCACGGCCTCGCCGAGGCGATGGGCGGCATTGCCTACCGCTTCGAGACCGACGCCGGAGGCGCGCCCTCACCCTGCACCATCGCGGGGCCGTCATGCGACAGCGTGGACGTGATTACCACCGATGGCCTGCTTCCGGAAGTTACTGTCGGCGACCGCGTCGTTATCCCTGCGGCGGGGGCCTACACCACGGCCTATGCCTCGGCATTCAACGGCTTTCCGGGGCCGGAAACGATTGTGGTGGAGGCCCTGTAACCGTGCCCGGGTCCTGGTTCGAGGAGCAGGATCCCTTTTCGCCGGTCCGGTACCGTTACCCGATCGAAGAGGTCCTGCACCGGCGGACGACGCCCTATCAGCACATCGAGGTGCTGCGCAGCTCCTTCTTCGGGCGCATGCTCGTACTCGATGGGGTGGTTCAGCTTACCGAGCGTGACGAGTTTGTCTACCACGAAATGCTGGTCCACGTGCCCATGCACGTCCATCCCGGCCCAGTGCGGGTGCTGATCGTGGGCGGCGGCGACGGCGGCGCGCTGCGTGAGGCGCTGCGCCACCCCGGCGTCACGGTCACCCTAGCCGAGCTCGATCCCGAAGTCGTCGAGGTCTCTCGCGCCTACTTCCCCGCCCTCGCCGAGTCCTTCGATTCCCCCCGTGCCACCGTGGCCTATGGCGACGCGGCGGACTACGTCGCCGACGCCAGCGAGCGTTTCGACGTCGTTCTCTGCGACCTGACCGATCCCGTGGGGCCGGCGCGCAAGCTCTCCGAGCGGCCCTTCTTCGAGGCGTTGAAGGGAATCCTCGCGCCGGGGGGCGTCGTGTCGATGCAGACGGAGTCGTTGCACTTTCATGCCGGCCACGTCAAGCGGGTACAGGAGGAGTTGCGCTCGGTCTTTCCCCACACCGCCCTGTACGGCGCGCCCATCGCCACCTACGCGGGCAACTGGTGGACGTTCTCCATGGCCTCGCTCGCCGCAATGGAGCCAGAGCCGCGGCGGACGGTTCCCGGCGTCCGGCTCTACAGCGCCGCCATGCACCGCGCGGCGTTCATCCCGGCTGCTGTCCTCGAGTGCTTTGCCGGACTCGACCCCTAGCCTCCCGCGTCCGGCGCGGCGGAGAATACGTCCAAAAGGCAGCATTCCGGCGTAGAATCTAGCATCGGGCTTGACGCTGCGCGTTGAGAACAGGCCAAGATGGAAGGAAGAAGGCCGTGCTAAAGCAATCACGAAGGAAGAAACTCCTCGCGGCGGTTGGCGTATCGATCGTGGCGCTGATCGTGGCGTCGTGCTCCGGCGCCGAGAGTACGCCTGGGCCGACGCCCACGCCTGGACCGACGCCCACTCCCGAGCCACCCACGGCGACCGCGACGCTCGAACCCCCCACGGCGACGGCCACGCCCGAACCCCCCACGGCAACGCCGACGCCGAGTCAGCCCACGCCGACACCCTATCCCGCGCCCTCGCTCGCCGGCACGGGCGAGTGGATCAACTCCGAGCCCTTCACGCTCGCGAGCCGGCAGGGCGAGGTGGTCCTCGTCGATTTCTGGACGTACACCTGCATCAACTGTATACGGACCCTTCCCTGGATCCGCGACTGGCACGAGAAGTACGCCGACGCGGGCCTGGTGATACTGGGCGTGCACACGCCGGAGTTCGAGTTCGAGAAGATCGCGGACAACGTCAGGAAGGCCTCGCTCGACTACGACCTCAACTACCCCATCGTTCAGGACAATGAATTCACCACGTGGCGGGCTTTCAAGAATCGAGCGTGGCCCTCGAAGTACCTCATCGACGCGAACGGCGCGGTGCGCTACGCGCATATAGGGGAGGGTGCCTACGACACGACCGAACGGTGGATCAGGACGCTGCTGGAAGAGGCGGGGGCGGACCTCAGTGGAATTAGCGGCGAGACCCTCGCTCAGCCCCCCCGCGACGTGAGCGCCTACTCGTCGTCGGCGCGCAATCAGGTGACACGGGAGCTCTACGCCGGCACCCACCGGAACTACGGTGCGGTGAACTCTCAGAGGAACCCCCCCTACGTCCGCCACGTCGAGTACTACGAAGAGCGCAACGTCGTGATGTCGTACGAAGATCCCGGCGACCACGCCAATCAGTACATCTATCTGCAAGGCGCGTGGCTTAACGAGGCCGAGAGTCTGACGCACGGGCGCGCGACCGAGAACTACGAGGACTATCTGGGCATCCGTTTCTTCGCCACCAGCGTCAACACCGTGATGAGCCCCGGCGAGGAGGGCGAGCCCTACGAAGTGCGCGTGTTCTACGACGATAGGCCGCTCACGGCGGACGAGGCCGGAGCCGACGTGCAGTGGGATGCCGAGGGCAACAGCTTCGTTCCGGTGGATGAGGCGCGCATGTACGGGATCGTGAAAATCGACGAGGTCGGCGAGCACGAGCTCAGGCTCAGCTCGAACGCCGATAACTTCAGCGTCTTCGCCTATACCTTCGGGACGTTTCTGGGGGATACGGCATGATTCGCGTGGAGCATTTAACGGCGGCCGCGGCCTTGGCCGCAATCGTCGTGCTCACCGCCGCCGCGTGTTCCGGCGGCCAGCCGACCCCGACCCCGGTCCCGACCATGCCGCCGACCGCCGCACCCGCCACGCCTGCCGGAGAAAATCCGGGCCGCCCTGAACTCGAACCCCTGATCCGGGGGCCGGCGAGCACCGACGGCTTCCAGGCGATCCTGGGCACTCCCGACTTGGGCGTGGGCGAGCGCCGCTTCGGCGTCCTGATCACCGCACCCTGGGGCGTGGTCGGCACGCCGACGGCCCAGATGACGCTTCGGCGCGCCGGAGGGAGCGGGGCGCCCCTCGACTTCTTGACCGCGACGTACCAGCCTTGGCCTCTCGGCGCCCGGGGGCTGTATACCACAGACGTCGACTTCGCGGAGCCCGGCGCCTATCTCCTCGACATTGACTTCGAGGACAGGGATGGCGTGCTCCGGCGCGTCGGCATCGAGGTCGATGTACCGCAGCGCACGCGGGCGCCCGACATCGGCGAGCCGGCCCCGCCCAGCGAGACGAAGACCCTGGCCCAGGCCGGCTCGTTCGACGACCTCACAACCGGCTCCCTCCACGACGCCGACCTCTACCAAGTTACGCTGGCCGAGGCCGTAAGCAACGACCTGCCCACGGTGGTGGTCTTCGCGAGTCCGGCGTTCTGCATTAACGCGGTGTGCGGTCCCCAAGTCGAGGCGCTGCAAGAGCTGAAGGACGGGCATCCCGGCGAGGCGAACTTCGTCCACGTCGACTTCTTCGACAACCCCAAGGAGACGCAGGACGATATCAGCACGGCGCGTCTCTCGCCCGCGGTGATCGAGTGGGACCTGCCGGGGATCGAGTGGACGTTCGTGATCGACCGCGAGGGGCTGGTGTCGCACCGCTTCGAGGCGTACGTCACCGTGGCTGAGCTCGAAGAGGCGCTTCAGGAAGTTCTCTAACGGCCCTGCCAGGCTGGTGCGTTTCTCTAAGACGCCTCCAATGCGCCGCGCCTATAATGGCGTTGGACGGGACGATTGAGCCGACCGGAAAGCGAGCACGGCCCTGGCAGCATCGATCAGGCTCGGGCGAATCGCCGGAATCCCTATCAGGATTCACTATAGCTGGCTGTTCATCTTCGCGTGGTTCAGCTACTCGCTGGCAAATAACTTCTTTCCCGCCCGCTACGACGCTCCAACTGAACAGTATTGGGCCATAGCCGTCGTGGCCAGCGTGCTCTTCTTTGCCTGCGTACTAGCCCACGAGCTTGGCCACAGCGTGGCAGCCCGGCGCTACGGCATTCCCGTCACGAGCATTACGCTCTTCTTCCTCGGCGGCATTGCCCAGATCGGCAGAGACGCGCCCCGCCCTATGGCCGAGGGGGTCATCGCCATAGCCGGCCCGGCGGTCAGCATCGCGTTGGGCGGCATCTTCTTCGGGGCCGGCTGGGTGCTGCGCGACGTCAGCGAGCCGGCGAGCGCGCTCTTCTACTACCTCGGCTACGCCAATGGTCTGGTGGGACTCTTCAACCTCATCCCCGGCTATCCCATGGACGGCGGGCGCATCTTCCGCGCGGTGGTCTGGGGGATCAGGGGCGACGTCGTCAAGGCGACCCGCGCCGCCGCCAACCTCGGGCGCGGCGTCGGGGTAATCTTCATGGGCGGCGGCGTGGCCATGGGGTTCTTCCTCGAAAGCATCTTCGGCGGAATGATGCTGATCTTTCTGGGCCTCTTTCTCATCGGCTCGGCGCGGCAGAGCGTGGAGCAGGTTACGGCGCGGGCGGGGCTTCGCGGCCTCCGCGTCCGCGACGTCATGACCATCGTCCCGACCATTCCACCGCGGCTCGACTTGCGCAGCCTGGTAGAGAATTACATCTCGCTGAGCGGCCACGCCTTCTTCCTCGTCGGCGAGAGGGGCGCCGCCACCGGCTCGCTCAGCCTGTCGGACATCTCTCGCGTGCCCCGCGAGCGTTGGGCGGCGACCACCGTCGGCGACATCACCGCGCCGCTCGGCAACCTGCCCTGGGTCGACGCCGCCGAGTCTGCCGAGTCCGCGCTCGACCTGCTTCAGGAGAAAGACACACCGCGCCTGCTTGTGGCCGACGGCGGCGACCTCGTCGGCTCGATCACCCTGGAGCACGTGGCCGCCGCGATGCGCCGCGGCGGCGCCTAGTGAGCGTGTCGCGCGCGGCGCGCCCTATGCTAGACTCTTCCCTTGCTCGACTCCATGCCAACTGAGGTTAACTCCATGGATTACAACGCTGAGGCGCTTCGGCGGCACAGGGAAACGAAGGGCAAGATGGGCATCGTCTCGCGGATGCCCTTGGAGACGATCGATGACCTTTCGATCGCCTATACCCCCGGCGTTGGGGCGGTAAGCCTGGCGGTCGCCGAAGACACCGAGCTTTCCTACGAGATGACCAATCGCGGCAACACCGTCGCCGTGATATCCGACGGCTCCGCCGTGCTCGGCCTGGGCAATATCGGCCCCGAGGGCGCCATGCCGGTGATGGAGGGCAAGGCAATCCTGTTCAAGGAGCTGGCGGGTATCGACGCCATCCCCATCTGCCTGGCCACGCAGTCGGACGACGCGATCGTGGAGACCGTTGAGCGGCTCGCGCCCAGCTTTGGCGGGGTCAATCTCGAAGACATCTCGGCACCCCGCTGCTTCGGCATCGAGGAGCGGCTGCAGAACATCGGCATCCCCGTATTCCACGACGACCAGCACGGGACGGCGGTGGTGATTCTGGCCGGTCTGCTCAACGCCCTGAAGATCCCCGGCAAGGCGCTTGAGGACGTGCGGATCGTCTTTTCAGGCGCGGGCGCGTCGGCCGTGGCCTCCGCGAAGCTGCTCTTCCACTTCGGCGCCAAGCACGTGATCCTCGTGGACAGCCAGGGGACGATTCACAAGGGCCGCGAGAACCTCACCCCGATCAAGCAAGAGATGCTGGCGATCACCAACGCCGACGATATTCGCGGCGGGCTGGCCGACGCCCTTCGCGGCGCCGACGTCTTCATCGGCCTCTCGGTGGCGGGCGCGCTAACGCCGGCGATGGTCGAGTCAATGGCGAAGGACTCGATTGTCTTCGCCATGGCGAACCCCGTGCCCGAGATCATGCCCGACGAGGCCCGCGCGGCGGGCGCCGCCGTCGTGGGCACCGGCCGCAGTGACTTCGAGAACCAGATCAATAATTGCCTGGCGTTCCCCGGCATCTTTCGAGGCGCGTTGGACGTGCGCGCGCCGCGCGTCACGACTGAAATGAAAATGGCGGCGGCGCTGGCCTTGGCGGCGCTGGTGGAGACGCCCGTTTCCGAGCGGATCATTCCCTGGGCGCTGGATAAGGACGTGGTGCCTGCGATCGCGAAGGCCGTCGCCGCGGCGTGGACCGCGGAGTCGAGCCGCGCCGAAGGGCAGTCGAGGTCCGCGGCGGCGGGCGCCGGCTAGCGGCCCCGCCGGCCCCGTTTCGGTCCCGCTTCCTCGCGCTTTTTCGCCAAGACCTCGGCGAGGCTCCGCCCGGAATGCTTCGCCTGCCAGCGGCGCACTTCGGGCGCGCCGAACTCCTCGTCCAGGCGCTCCGGCTCGCGGGCCAACCGGTCGAGGCTCACGGCGGGCCAGATTACCGACACGTCGAGGGCAAGCTCCGCCGCCCGCGCGTTGCGCCACTCCTTCAGGTCCTTCAGCCGGGTCTGCTGCTCCGGTGTCATGCGCGGCGATGCCGCGACGCTGCGGGGCCTTTGCTCGGGCGGGGCCTTTTTCCCCTTCGAGAGGGCCCGGCGCAGGCGGTTGGCGAATCCCGGATGCGACCGCTTCAACAGCTTGCCGGCGGTCTCCTCGTCGTCCGGCGCGGCGGCGATGCCGACGAGGTCCTCGGTGCGCATGATGCGGAAGGTGGGGACGCCCCGCCGCAGGGCTTCGGCCTCACGGGCTAGGGCCAGCTCCCTGAGTATGGCTCGGCCCTGGTCGTCGAGGTCGCGGCTGCCCTTGAACGAGAAGTAGGCGACTTCTGGAGGATCGGGCGGCGTGTAGCGGATATCTTCGAGCCGGGCGAATTCCTCGGCGGCCCAGGCGGCGCGCCCGAGTCCTTTCAGGCGTTCGAGCAGGGCGTTCCGAAGGGGCAGCATGTGCGCCACGTCTTCGGCGGCGTAGGCCAGCGCCTCATCGCTGAGCGGGCGGCGGCTCCAGTCGGCCCGTTGCAGGCGCTTGAGCTTCTCGACGTGAATCCCAAGGCACTCCTCCAGCGCGGCGGCGAGGCCGATGCGATCCATGCCCGCGAGCCGGGCAGCGATGCTGGAGTCGAAGATGTTGGCGAGACGGAATCCCCAATCGCGGTCGATCCCGCGAATGTCGTAGTCCGCCCCATGGATGACTTTCTCGACGCGGCGGCTTTCGAGGAGCGGCCCAAGGGCCGACATATCGTCGATCTCGATGGGGTCGATGACGTAGGTGCGCTTCGGCGTGGCGAGCTGCACGAGGCAGACACGCTCGGGGTAGCGATGATAGCCGTTGGCCTCGGTATCGAGGGCGACGACGCGCTCGCGGAGCGCGGCCTTGACGGCGCGCGCGAGCGCGTCACGGTCGGTGACAAGCTCGAAGGAGGAGTCGTCGGCTATCACGCGGCCCGGAGGCCGAAACGGGAAATGGAGAAGCGGCGCCACGCGCGTAGCCTAAAGAACGGCGCGCCGGAGTGTCAAACGCGCCCTCCCCCGACGCTTGTATCTTGAGGCCCGGGCGCTGGACGGCCACCCCTCCGGCTCAGAAGCCCGCTGGAAGAGCGTAGGAGGGCCGCTTGGCGCTGTTAGAATGAAAACGTCCCACTTCACTCCTTGAGATTGCACGATGACGCCGCCTACCACGACCGACGAAATCCGTAAGGCCTACCTCGACTTTTTCGCCGAGCGCGAGCATCTCGTCACGCCGTCGTCGTCGCTGATTCCGGTGGGCGATCCGACGCTCTTGCTGACGAGCGCGGGCATGGTGCAGTTCAAGTCGTACTTCTCGGGCGAGGCCGAGCCGCCCAACCCGCGGCTGGCATCGTCGCAGAAGTGCTTCCGCACCACGGACATCGAGAACGTGGGTGATACGAAACACCTCACCTTCTTCGAGATGCTGGGGAACTTCAGCATCGGTGACTACTTCAAGAAGGAGGCGATCGCGTGGTCTTGGGAGTTCGTCACCAAGGTGCTCGGACTGCCCGAGGAGCGCCTGTGGGTGAGCGTCTACCTCGACGACGACGAGGCGGAGGGCTACTGGCGCGAGACCGGCGTGCCCGCCGAGCGCATCGTCCGCTACGGCGACGAGGACAACTTCTGGGGCCCCGCCGGCGAGGAGGGCCCCTGCGGCCCGTGCAGCGAAATTCACTACGACTACGGCGAGGAGTACGGCGCGGACCTCACGCCAGCCGACAGCGGCGAGCGGTTCGTCGAGATCTGGAACCTCGTCTTCACGCAGTTCTATCACCACCGCGACGGGACGCGGACGAAACTCCCCGCGCCCAACATCGACACCGGCATGGGGCTGGAGCGCACGGCGACGATCATGCAAGGCCGGCTCTCGGCCTACGAGAGCGACGCCTTCGACTACCTAATCGCCGGCGCGGCCAAGCTGGCGGACAAGTCCTACGGAGAGGACGAACAGACCGACTACGCCCTGCGCGTCCTCGCGGAGCACGCCCGCAGCGTGACGTTCCTCATCGCCGATGGCGTGACCCCCTCGAACGAGGGGCGCGGCTACGTGCTGCGCCGCATCCTGCGCCGCGCGGTGCGCTTCGCCCGAAAGGCGGGTATCGAGGGCGCCTTTCTTGGCGGTCTCTCCGTGCTGGTCATTGAGAAGATGGCGCACCAGTATCCCGAGCTCGAACGGGAGCGCGAGACGGTTCTCAGCGTAATTCGGGCAGAGGAGGAGCGCTTCGGGCAGACGCTCCAGCAGGGCATGGCGCTGCTGCGGGGGTTCCTGAGCGCGGTTGAGGCCGCCGACGCCAAGCTTGCCGCGGCGGAGTCGAACCAGGGGGGACGCGACGGCGTGGGTGACGCGTTGGCGAACTTGCTGGAGATGGACCAGGTGCCGGACGGCGGTGCCGAGGCCGTTGCCGGCTGGCCGTTCATCGCGCCGCGCCTGCGCTTCGCCGCCGACCGCGCCGAGAACATCAAGCGGCGCTGGGACGCCGGCGACTTGGACGCCGACCGCGCTTCGCGGGAGACCTGCGCGGCGCTGCGCGGCGCGCGCGAGGCGGTCGATCTGCTCAAGGCGCAGACGCCCGGCGAGGTTGCGTTCAAGCTCTACGACACCTTCGGCTTTCCGCTGGACATCACCATCGACGTAGCCCGGGAGCACGGGATGAGCGTCGACGTCGAGGGCTTCGAGCGCGAGCTCGAGGCGCAGCGTGAGCGGGGCCGCGCCGCCGCAAAGTTCGGCCTCGGCGAGAAGCCGTCTGCCGACGCCTACCGCGGGCTCGGCTTCGACGCGAGCGTCTTTACCGGCTATGAATCGACGGAAAAGGAGACGACGCTGGTCGCGCTGCTGGTGAACGGCGCTCCGGTGGAGCGGGCCGCGCGCGGCGACGCTGTCGAAGCGGTGCTTCGGGAGACACCGTTCTACGCCGAGGCGGGCGGACAGGTCGGCGACGCCGGCGTCATCGACGGTCCGCATGGGCGGATCGCGGTTGACGCAGCGCGGGCCCCGGTGGCGGGGCTCATTGTCCACGCGGGCGAGGTTCTCGACGGTGAGGTCGCCGCTGGCGAGTCGGTGAAGGCGGTCGTGAACACGGTGCGCCGCGCCGACGTGACGCGCAATCACACCGGCACACACCTGCTGCACGCCGCCCTGCGGCGAGTGCTGGGGCCGCACGTACGGCAGGCGGGGTCGCTTGTCGCACCGGACCGGCTCCGCTTCGACTTCTCGCATCCCTCGGGCCTCAGCGGGGACGAGCTTCGAGAGATCGAGCGGATGGTGAACGGACGAGTGCTCGACAACCTACCCGTGGTCCACCAGCAGATGGGGTACCAGGAAGCCATCGACAACGGGGCGCTGGCCTTCTTCGGCGACAAGTACGGCGACGTGGTGCGCACCTGCCGAATCGGAGCGCCCGACGGCGAACCGTTCAGCTTTGAGCTCTGCGGGGGTACCCACACCGGGGCGACAGGCGAGATTGGGCTGCTGCACGTCGAGAGCGAGGGCGGCATCGGCGCGGGGACGCGCCGTATCGAGGCGGTGACTGGGCGCGGGACGGAGGGTGTGCTCTCCGAGCGCCACGTCCTCATGGAGTCGCTCGCCAAGCAGCTGCAGACGGCCCCCGCCGATCTTCAGTCGCGGCTCGCCGCGGTCTTGGAGGACCTCGATCGCGAGCGGAAGCGCGCCGCGGCGCTCGAGCGGGATCTTGCCAAGCGCCAGGCGGACGGTCTGGCCGGCGGGGCGCAGGACGTGGACGGCGTGGCCGTGCTCGCGTCGGAAGTGACGGCCTCGACGATGGAGGCCCTGCGCGGCGCGGCGGACTCGCTGCGCCGCCGGATCGAGAGCGGCGTGATCGTGCTCGGCTCGGTGATCGACGGCAAGCCGGCCTTCGTGGCCACGGTAAGCAAGGACCTGACGGCGGAGGGCTACCACGCGGGGAACATCATCCGCGAGGTGGCCAAAGTCGCCGGCGGAGGCGGCGGGGGCCGCCCCGACATGGCCCAAGCGGGCGGCAAGGACGCCTCGAAGCTGGCCGAGGCGCTGGCGCTCGCGCTGGAGCTGGTGAAGAAGCGCTAAGAGACAGGGAGCAATGCCCAAGGTAAATCCCCAGATACTTGTCTGGGCCCGGAAGACGGCGGGGCTTCCTCGTGACGAGGCGGCACAGAAGCTCGGCATCAATCCGGCCCACGGGGTGGCGCCCGTTGATCGGCTAACGGCGCTCGAAGCCGGAGAGGCTGAACCCAGCCGGCCCCTGCTCATCAAAATGGCGAAGCAGTACCACAGGCCGTTTCTCACATTTTTCCTCTCCGCACCGCCACGTATGGGCGACCGCGGCGCGGACTTCCGCACGTTGCCGGACGAAGCGCCGCCAGACGCCAATGCGAATCTCGACGCACTAGTCCGGGACGTGCAGGCGCGGCAAAGCATGGTGCGTGCTGTCCTGGAAGACGAAGAGGAGGCGGAACCGCTCCCGTTTGTTGGGTCGCGGAACATCACAGATGGGCAGAGGCCCGTACTTGCGTCTCTCCAAGCGTTGCTTGCAGTGAAGCTGGAGGCCTACCGTGCTCAGTCCAGCGCGGAGGCTGCATTCAAGCTGCTGCGGGCGAGCGTGGAGAAGGCAGGAGTGTTCGTCTTGCTCAAGAGCGATCTTGGCAGTTACCACACCGCCATCGAAACGGAGATATTCCGCGGCTTCGCTATCGCGGATGAGATCGCGCCATTTGTGGTGATAAACGAGCGGGATGCCCGCCCCGCTTGGTCGTTCACGCTGCTGCACGAACTCACGCATTTGATTCTTGGTCAGACGGGTGTCGGCAACGCGCGAGCGGAGAATGAGATTGAGCGATTTTGCAATGACGTCGCCGGCGAGTTCCTCCTGCCGGAGGGAGATCTGGTAAGGCTTTTCGTTTCCTCGGGGATGACCTTGGAAGAGACGGAGGAGCGCATTGGCAAATTCGCCAAGGATCTCAACCTAAGCCGTACCATGGTCGCGTACAAGGCATGGCGCGCCGACATCCTGGGCAGAGGGGCCTTTGACGCTCTCACTCGACGATTTCGGCGTCAGTGGCTTGAGGGACGTGAGTTCAGCCGGGAACGGGCGCGTCAGCAGGACGGGGGTCCTAGCTATTACACGGTGCGGCGACACCGTGTCGGAGATGAGCTCATTGCTTTGGCCCGCCGGATGATGGCGTCCGGCGCGTTATCGACGTCAAGATCCGCCAGAATTCTGGACGTCAAACCCCACCAAGTCCAGGCACTTCTCGGCCTTGGCGCGGTACGGTAGGGCTTCTTGCTGTATCTCCTCGACGAGAATGTGCTCATTGACGCGCAGCGGGACTACTATCCCATCGACAGAGTTCCCCAATTCTGGGAGTTGCTCGTCCAAAAGGGATTTCTTGGGCAGGTCAAAGTTCCACAGGAGGTCTACGAGAGGCTTACCGACCACCAGGATGATCCTCTCGCGGAGTGGCTGAAAGGCAACAAGGGTGCTTTGCTGCTCGACGAGGCTCTCCCCAGCGGGTTGGTCGCCCGAGTGGTAGAGCAGGGTTATGCCAACGACCTGACCGACGACGAACTCGAGAAGATGGGCAACGACCCGTTCCTTGTCGCGTACGCGCTCGTCGCCCCTAATCATCGCCGCGTGGTGACGACCGAGCATTCAAAGCCGAATCGTAAGCGGGCGAATCGACACATCCCCGACGTGTGCGGTGGTCTCGGGGTCCGCTGCATCGACACGTTTGAGCTTGTGCGGGCGTTGGACTTCAGGACTTGATGAGGCCCGCCCGGCCCCGTCTTTCGTTGCGCGGGTAAAGGGGTTGTGATAACCTTCGCGTTGCTCATTTTCAGGTGGACCGTGGGGCATCTGCGCCTAGGACCACCTACTGAAGGGGGTAGGCCCTGAAAGACTTCGAGTATGTAGCTCCGGCCACTGTCGAGGACGCGGTCGGGTTGATGGCGGAGAAGGGGGCCAAGGCGCGGGCGCTGGCGGGTGGCACCGACCTGCTGATTCACCTGCGGGCCAAGGTCTTCGAGCTTGACCGCGTGGTCGACTTGAAGAAGATTCCCGAGCTAACCGAGATTGCCATCTCGGCGGGCGAGGGGCTGACTCTAGGGGCGGCGGCGCCCTGCTACCAGATCTATGAGAACCAAGCGGTGCGGGAGACCTACCCCGCGCTGTTCGACTCCGCGTGGATGATCGGCGGAATCCAGATTCAGGGCCGGGCCAGCGTGGGGGGCAACGTCGCCAACGCGTCGCCGAGCGGCGACACCATCCCGTCGGTCATTGTGCACCGCGGCGTGTGCGTCATCGTGGGCCCGAACGGGCGGCGCGAGGTGCCGGCGGCGGAGTTCTGCACGGGGCCGCGGCAGACGGTGCTCCAAGACGGCGAGATTCTGGTCTCGATCAAGTTCCCGCCGCCGATGAAGGGCGAGGGATCGCATTATCTGCGGTTCATCCCGCGCAACGAGATGGACATCGCGGTGGCGGGCACGGGGGCGTCGGTCGTCCTCAATAACGGGACCATCGAGTCGGCGCTAATCGCGCTGGCCTCGGTGGCGCCGAAGCCGGTGGTGGCGACCGAGGCGCAGGAGTTCCTGGCCGGCAAGGAAGCGACGGAAGAGAACATCGTCGAGGCTTCGGAGCTGGCGAAGAAGGTCGCGAGTCCGATTACCGATATGCGCGGCACGATCGAGCAGCGGGTGCATCTCGTCGGAGTGCTGACGAAGCGCGCGCTGCGCAAAGCCGTCGAGCGAGCCAAAGGGGCGTAACCGCAGATGTCGAAGAAGATTCACGTTAACGCCAAGATCAACGGCGACGAGGCCGACTTCCTGGTCGAGGCCCGCCAAAGCCTTCTCGAAGTGCTGCGCGACGTCATCGGGCTCACCGGCACCAAGGAAGGCTGCAACGACGGCAACTGCGGCGCGTGCACCATTTCCATGGACGGACGCATCGTCGATGCGTGCTGCGTGCTGGCCGTCGAGGCCGAGGGGTCGGACATTCTAACCATCGAAGGTGTTGCCTCCCCGGAGGGGCTGCACCCGGTACAGCAGGCTTTCCTGGAGCAGGCCGCCCTGCAGTGCGGCATCTGCACGCCCGGCTTCATCGTCGCCGCCAAGGCGCTGCTGGAGAAGGAGCCCGACGCCAGCGAACACCGCATCCGCCACTGGCTCGCGGGGAATCTCTGCCGTTGCACCGGCTACGACAAGATCATCCGCGCCGTCATGCAGGCGGGGGAGATGGCGCAGGCCAAGTAACGAATCTCGGGCGCGCGCCTGAGCGTAGTACGGGAAAGACCGAAGGGGCGCCGGCGCGCCTGGCGTGCCTGGCGCCTTTATCATTAAGGCGAAGGATGACAGAAAAGCGGCCCGTGCCGCGGGCCAGGGCTTCAGGCCCATTTCGGCTGAGGAGCAGACGCTATGACCACCACCGCTGACCCGCCCCCCGAGTTCAAGGTCCTTGGCACGAGACCGCTCCGCCACGATGGCATGGAGAAGGTGACCGGGCAGGCCCGCTACGGCGCCGACATTCACCCGCCGGGCCTTCTGCAGGGCAAGATTCTGCGCAGCCCGCACGCCCACGCGCGGATCAAGTCGATCGACACGAGCAAGGCCGAGGCGCTCGACGGCGTGCGCGCCGTCATCACCAACGCGGACTACCCCATCGTCAGCAATACGCCGATCGACTTGGCGGAGGTGCTGATGAACGCGCGGGTCATGGCGGAAAACGACCTTGCCGGCAAGAAGGTGCTCTACAAGGGGCATGCCGTTGTCGCCGTGGTGGCGGTGAGCCCGCATGTCGCCGAGGAGGCGCTCGACCTGGTCGACGTGGAGTATGAAGTCCTCGACCCGCTCATGACGGTGGACGTGGCGATGGCGCCCGGCGCGCCGCTCCTGCACGAGGATATGACGACGCATACCCTGGCGGCGCGGTTCACCCGCGGCACGGACACCGGCGAGCGCAGCAACATCGCGTCGCGGCTGCTGTTCGAGGGGGGCGACCGTGAGAAGGCGTTCACTGAAGCGGACGTGATCGTCGAGCGGGACTTCCGCACCAAGGCGGTGCATCAGGGCTATATCGAGCCGCACAGCTCGACGGCGTCGTGGACGCCGGACGGGCACGTCACGATCTGGACCTCGACGCAAGGGGCGTTTGGGATCCGGAGCTCGGTGGCGGCGATCCTGCGGATCCCCGAGGCGAAGATCAAGGTAGTGCCACTGGAGATGGGCGGCGGCTTCGGAGGCAAGATTTCCAGCTATCTCGACTCCGTCGCGGCCATCGCGTCGCGCAAGACGGGGCATCCGGTGAAGTTCACCATGACGCGCAAGGAAGTCTTCGAGGGCACGGGGCCGACTTCGGGGACGCACATCAAGGCAAAGATCGGGGCCAAGAAGGACGGCACGATCGTCGCGGCCGATCTGTGGCTTGCCTACGAGGCCGGCGCCTATCCGGGGTCGCCCGTGGGCGCCGGCGTCATGTACGGCATGGCGCCGTACGCCATCGAGAACTTCGCTGTGGACGGGTACGATGTGGTGGTGAACAAGCCGAAGGTGGCGGCCTACCGCGCGCCGGGTACGCCGCAAGCGGCGTTCGCGATGGAGCAGGTAGTGGACCAGCTCGCCCGCGAGCTCGGCATGGACCCGATCGAGCTCCGCCTGAAGAACGTGCAGCGTGAGGGCGGGCGGCAGGTGAACGGCATCCCGTTCGGAGCGATCGGCTGCGAAGAAGTCGAGCAAGCGATGCTCGAATCGGAGCACTACAAGAGCAAACTCGAAGGGCCGAACCGGGGCCGCGGCGTGGCCATGGGGTTCTGGGGCAACGGCGGCATGCACTCGGCGGCGACCCTGGCGGTGAACGCCGAGGGCACGGTAAACATGGTCACCGGCTCCGTCGATCTCTGCGGCACCCGCGTCGCTCTGGCGATGCAGGTGGCCGAGGTGCTCGGCCTGCGCGCCGAAGACATCGTGCCCAGCGTGGGCGATACCGACTCGGTGGGCTTCACCGCCGCTTCGGGCGGGAGCCGCACGGCGTTTGCCACCGGCATCGCGGTGATCCAGGCGGCGCATAAGATCGTCGATCATCTCAAGGCCTTCGCCGGACGCATGTGGGAACTGCCGCCCGAGGAGATCGCGTTCGAGAACGGGGTCTTCGTCAATCCCAAGGACGCCGAGGAGAACAAGACCTTCAAGCAGTTGGCCATGATGGCCTTCCGCCAGGGCGCGGTGACCGCCTCGGCATCGGTGAACCCGGGCGGCGTCGGCGTCGCCTACGCGGGGCACATCGCCGACGTCGAAGTCGATCCTGAGACGGGCAAGGTCACAGTGCTGCGCTACACCACCTTCCAAGACGTGGGCCGCGCCGTCCACCCGAGCTACGTCGAGGGGCAGATGCAGGGCGGGGCGGTGCAGGGCATCGGTTGGGCGCTCAACGAGGAGTATTTCTGGACGGACGACGGCACGATGGCAAACTCGTCGTTCCTCGATTACCGGATGCCGACGAGCCTCGACCTGCCGATGATCGAGACGCAGATCGTGGAGAAGCCGAACCCCGGCCATCCCTTCGGCCTGCGGGGCGTGGGCGAGGTGTCGATCGTGCCGCCGATGGCCGCGATCGCCAACGCCGTGGTCGACGCGGCCGGCGCTCGCTTGACGGAGCTGCCGATGTCGCCGGGAGCGGTGCTCAAGGCGATGCAAAAGCAGCAGGGCTCATAGGACCGCCGCGGTGGCTATCGTCTTCATTCCGTCGCTCATGCGCGACCTTACGGGGGGCGTGGATAAGGTGACCGTCGAAGGCGCGACACTGCGCCAGGTCATCAACGCGCTCGAAGCGGCGCACCCCGGCACAAAGGACCGGTTGGTGGATGCGGAGGGGCGTATTCAGGAGGGCCTCGCCGTTGCCATCGACGGCGAGACGACGCACCTTGGCCTCATCGAGCCCGTCAAGGAGATGTCCGAGATTCACTTCATCCCAGCCATCGGCGGGGGATAACGACCTATGCTCGGCAAGGCGCTCATGGTCGTGGCCGTCGCCGCGCTGACGCTTTCGGCGTGCTCCTCAGGCGCCGACCCGACGCCGCTTCCGCCAACGTCCCCGCCTCCATCTCCGACGGCGACACCGGAACCAATGGCGACGCCGGAACCTGCGCCCACGGCCATGTCCGAGCCGACGTCGACCCCCGTGCCAACATGGACACCCGAGCCGACGTGGACGCCCGAGCCGACGTATACGCCCGCACCCACGGCGGCGCCCGCACCCACGGCGACGGCCGCACCAACGGCGACGGCCGCGCCGGTGTCGACGGCGACGCCGCTCCCTACCGCCCCGCCCGCGCCGACAGCGACGGCCGCGCCGGTGTCGACGGTGACGCCGCTCCCTACGTCGACGGCCACCGCGACAGTTACACCGCAGCCCACCCCCACGCCCACGGTGATGGCGCCGACGACGCAGCAGGGCTGGGCGTGCGCCGAGGATCTCGGCGGAGTCAGGTGGACGTGCGGGGGCGACATCCTGCCCGATAGGCCCGGGGAGGAAAGCTGGTCGTGCACCGGCGCCCGAGGGTTGTTCTGGACCTGCCGGAGCGACATCGACGTCGGGGAGCGTTACACGCAAAGCTGGTCGTGCACTCACCCACCGGCGGACGAGTGGGCGTGCAGCGGCGACGTTGCGTTCGGGACGGAATTTGGCGAGAAGTGGGCCTGCACGGGGGCCCAGGGCGGCGCCGCGTGGACGTGCACCGGCGATATTGTGACCGAGACCTTCCACGACGAGACCTGGTCGTGCAGCCTTGCCGCCGGGGCCTGGTTCTGCCACGGCAACATCCTGCCCGAGATCGCGAGCCAGACATGGTCGTGCAGTGCCGGCGCCGGGCGCGACTCGTGGATGTGCCAGGGCGGCCTGGGAGGGTTCGAGCCGGTTGTCGGGATGCCGTTCCTGTTCTTCGACAACAGGGAGTAGGCGGCGCCCTTTCGCCTTCCCCCGCGGCTGTTAACTGCCTTCTTTGAGGAAGGCGACGATGGCGGGCCAGGCGGCGGCGTCTTGCCAGAAGAAGACGTGGCCGCCTTCGAAGAGTTGGAGGCCCGCGTTGGGAATCGCGGCGGCTAGGGCCTCCAGGTTTTCCGGCGGGGCGATGCGGTCGTAGCGTCCACCGCAGACGAGGGCCGGCACGGAGATTGATCCCAAGCGGTCGTAGGTGTCGTGGCCGCGGCGGGCCTCGAGTTGGCGGCGTGCTCCGGCGGCGGTCTCCTGTTCTTCGGCCGATCCGGTTGACGGCTGGGTCTTCTTCATCGCCGTGAGTAGGGTGCCGATTTCGGCGGGGGCCGCGGCAGGGTCGGTCCCCTCGTAGCGCGAGTCGATGAGGCCGACGCCGAACGCGGCGGCTTCGTCCGGCGGAAGTGCCGCCAACTCGTGCAGGGGGTAGGAGGGTCTGCCCGCGCCGCCGCTCGACGTGCAGGCCAGCACGAGGCGGTCGACACGTTTGGGGTGACGAATAGCGAGCTCCTGCGCCACCATGCCGCCGAACGAGACGCCCACGACCGGGGCGCGGTCCCAACCGGCGAAGTCGAGCATCGCCGCGGCGTCGTCGGCGTAGTCGCGCATGGTGTAGGGGACGTCGGGCTTGGCGGACTGCCCGAGGCCCCGCTGGTCGTAGGCGAGAACGTCGAAGGCGTCTTCGAGGGGGCCGGCGAAGATGCGGGCGTCTCGGAGGTCGCCGCCGGTCCAGTTGAGATAGAGGAGCGGCGGGCCGGCCCCGGCGCGCTCGTAGTAGATGCGGATGCCGCGAACGTCAGCGAAGGGCATGGCTATTCCCCGGCGAACTCGGGGTCGCGCTTTTCGAGGAAGGACCGGACGCCCTCCTCGCGGTCGCTGCTCTGGAAGGCGTTGCGGAGGGTGAACGACTCGTACTGAGCGAAGGTCTCCAGGTCTTGCCGCAGGCCCAGATAGACGGCGCGTTTCGCCATGGCCAGTGCGATGGGCGGGCCCTTAGCGAGGGTCAGCGCGACCTCGCGGGTGCGCTCGTAGAGCTTGTCGTGGGGGACGACCTCGTTGACCAGACCAATCTCGGCGGCTTCCTTGCTGTCGAGCATCTTGCCCATGAAGATGATCTCCATGGCCTTGGGCAGAGGCACGATCTGGGGCAGGGTGTAGGCGCCAAGGGCCTCGGGAGGAATCCCCCGCTTCAGCCAGGCCGCGCCGAACTTGGCCTCGGTGGAGGCGATGCGCAGGTCGCAGGCCAGGGCAAGGGAGAAGCCGACGCCGACCGCGGGTCCGTTAACGGCGGCGATGACGGGTTGGGGGGCGTGGCGCAGCGCCCGCACGAAGCTGTCCTGGCCGGTGCGCGGGGTGAAGCGTTTCTTCAGCAAGGGATGTTCGCCGCGGCGAGGCTCCTTCAGGTCTTGGCCCGAGCAGAAGCCGCGCCCGGCGCCGGTGATCACGAGCACCCTGGCGTCGCTTTGGGCGACGTGCTCGATGGTGTCGAAAATCTCATCGAGCATCCCCGGGGCCGTGGCGTTGAGCCGTTCGGGACGGTTGAGCGTGATCGTGGCGATGCCGTCGCCGTCGGTATCGAGCAGGACTCGCTCGCTTGCCATGAAGGACTCCCTGGAACAATCGCGCCGAAGCGCCGTGGCGAAGATCATAGCCCCCGTGCGGGCGCCGCGCCAACCGCAGCCCTATAATCGGGCCATGACGGTGGTGATACGCGACGCGGAGGAGGGCGACCTGGAGCGCCTACGGGAGTTGTACGCCCAGCTTGCCCCCAGCGGCGACTCCCCCGAGCCGGGCGGCCCGCAGCGGTCGCTGGCGGCCCTTGAAGAGATCACGGCGCGTGAGGGAGTCCGCCTGCTCGTGCTGGAGGCCGATGGGCGGGTCGAGGGCAGTGTAGTCTTGGTCATCGTCCCCAATCTGACCCACGGGGGCAGGCCATGGGCAGTGATTGAGCACATGATCGTCGATGAGTCACGGCAAGGTACGGGGATGGGGCGGCTACTGATCCGCCGCGTCGAGGATATCGTGGCCGAGGCGGGCTGCTACAAGCTCCAGTTCCTCAGCGCGTGGCGACGCAAGGACACGGCTCACCCCTTCTACGAGGCGATGGGTTACGAGTCGCCGGCGCGGGGGTTCCGGAAGCACTTCTCTTAGCCCCAGTTTGCGGAGGGTGGGGGCGGTGCTATACTAGCCGCCCGGTTCAACGGAGCGTTCGGCCCAGCCTCCGACTTCGAGAGATGGGGGCTGGGATGCGCTTCGGTTTGGCTCCCACCGGCAAATCCGAAGATGGCGTTTTGGCGTTAGGTTAGGCGAAGTCCTGAGCACGCTCCTATGGCTCGATAGACGGCGGCCTCGGTGCTCCGCATTTCCGTTAGGGATGGTGCATTGATGGACCGTCGCGTCGCGGTCACCGGCCTCGGCCTTGTTACGCCGCTGGGGCTCGACCTAATGTCGACGTGGCGAGCGGCCCTGGCGGGCGTCTCGGGCGTCGATACCATCGCGGGGTTCGACGCTGAGTCCTTCGCCACGCGCATCGCCGCCGAGGTGAAGGGCTTCGACCCGCTGGCCTGCATGGAGCGCAAGGAGGCCAAGAACACCGACCGCTTCGTGCAGTTTGCCACCGCGGCGGCGCTGGAGGCGCTGGCTCACGCCGGTCTGGACGTCGAGGGCAACGCCGACGAGGTGGGGTGCATCGTGGGCAGCGGCATCGGTGGGATCGGCACGCTGTCGAAGCAGGTGACGACGTTGAACGAGCGCGGGCCGAGCCGTGTCTCGCCATTCTTAGTCCCCATGATGATCGCGGACATGGCGTCGGGGCACCTCTCGATACGTCTGGGCGCCAAGGGGCCGAACTTCTGCACGACTTCGGCCTGTTCGAGCGGGGCCGACGCCATCGGCGTCTCGGCGGAGATGATCCGGCGAGGCGAGGCGACGGCCATGATCACCGGCGGCGCCGAGGCCTGCGTGGTCCCCATCGGACTCGCCGGTTTCTCTTCCGCCGGCGCGCTCTCCAAACGCAACGATGAGCCGACCAAGGCCTCCCGGCCGTTCGACGCCGACCGCGACGGGTTCATCCTGGGCGAGGGCTCGGGGATCTTGATTCTCGAAGAGATGGAGCACGCCAAGGCGCGGGGCGCCACGGTGCTCGCCGAAATGGCGAGCTACGCGGCCACCGCCGACGCGCATCACATCACGCAGCCCGCGGAGCGCGCCGAGGGCGCGGCGCGGGCGATGCGCCACGCCCTGAAGAAGGCCGGACTCGGCGTCGACGAGATCGACTACATCAACGCGCACGGCACCTCGACGCCGCTTAACGACAAGTTCGAGACCATGGCGATCCACGACGTCTTCGGCGACGAGGCGCCCAAAATCCCGATCAGCTCGACGAAGTCGATGACGGGGCACCTGATCGGTGCCGCGGGAGCGGTCGAGGCCGCCTTCTCGGTGCTGGCGATCCGGGACGGCGTCGTCCCGCCGACGATCAACCTCGAGACGCCCGACCCCGACTGCGATCTGGACTACACGCCGCACATCCCCAAGCGCGGGCCGGTGCGCGCGGTGCTCTCGAACTCGCTGGGCTTTGGCGGCCACAACAGCTGCCTTGTCTTCCGCCGCTACGAGGGGTCGTGAGCCTGAGCACGAGGCCGAAGCGCCTCTGGCGAACGCATCCCGAGCCTCCCGATTCCTACTTCGCGCGCATGGCGGCCTATCCGCCCATCGCGGCGCGAGTGCTCTACAACCGTGGGATCCGTGGCCCCGAGGAGGCGAAGGACTTCCTCGACGCGTCGCTTCCCGCGGGCGAGAGCGGGTCGCTGCTCCATGAGTTCCGGCCCGCAGTCGAACGGTTGGCGCGCGCCGTCGAACGTGGCGAGCGCATCGCCGTCTACGGCGACTTCGACGCCGACGGCGTCACCTCGGCGGCCATACTGACCAAGGGGCTGCGCGGCCTCGGCGTGACGGTCATGCCCTACATCCCAGACCGTGTTGCCGAAGGGCACGGCCTCAACGAGGGGGCGGTCCGCCTGCTGGCGGAGTCGGGCGCGGACCTGATCGTCACCGCCGACTGCGGGATCACCGACGCGGACGAGGTGGCGCTCGCCGCGGAGCTGGGCGTCGATACGATCGTGACCGACCATCACTCGCCGCCGGCGCGCCTTCCCGACGCGGCGGCGGTGGTGAACCCCAAGCTGCCGGGCCAACCGGCGGCGTACCGCGAGCTCGCCTCCTGCGGCGTGGCCTACAAACTGATTGAGGCGCTGTACGAGCACGCGGGCAAGACGGTCGGCGAATCTCTTTCGGGGCTCGCCGCGCTGGGGACCATCGCGGACATGGCGCCGCTGACCGGCGGGAACCGCGCGCTGGTGCGCCAGGGGCTCGCCGCGCTGAACGGCGCCTGCGACGCGGGAATCAAGGCGCTCATCGAGGTGTCGAGGATCCGGGCTGGACGGGTCGACGCGGAGGCGGTCTCATTCTCCCTGGCGCCCCGCATCAATGCGCCGGGGCGCATGGGCCACGCTGAAGACGGCTACAAGCTGCTCACCGCCGAGTCGGCGGACGAGGCGGCGGCGCTGGCCAAGACGCTCGACGCGAAGAACCTGGAGCGGCGGACGGTGACGGCGGCGATTGTGGCCAAGGTGCTGGAGCGGCGGGCGGCGTTCGAGTCGAGCCCAATTATCATCCTTGGGGACGCGGACTTTCCGCCCGGCGTCGTCGGGCTGGCGGCGGGCAGGCTGACCGATCAGTACTACCGGCCCGCCATCGTGTGCACGACCGGCCCGGAGGAGACGCGAGGAAGCTGCCGGAGCATCCCGGAGTTCGACATGATCGAGGCGCTGCGGCGCGTGGACGGGGAGGCGGACGGCATCTTCCTGCGCTACGGCGGCCACGCGCAGGCGGCGGGCTTCACCGTCGCGGCGGACCGGTTCGCCGAGCTTACCGAACGTCTGACCGCGGTGGCCGCCGAGGAGTTGCGCGGGGTCGAGCTCGCCCCGCGCCTGGAGATCGACGCCGAGGTCCCGCTCGACCGGATCGACGGCGCGACGATCAAGGCGCTGCGCCGGATGGAGCCCTACGGGCAGGGGAACCCTCCGCCGACCTTTCTGGCCCGCGGCGTCGAGGCACTCGACGCGCGCCCGCTAGGTGCAAGCGGGGACCACCTGCGGTTGAAGATCCGCGCCGGCAGGGTGACCTGGAACGCGATCTACTTCAACGCGGCGGTCCCGGCGGAGGCGGCGCGCGGCGCGCTCGACCTCGTCTTCGCGCTCAAGGTTGACCGCTTTGGGGAGCACGAGACGCTCCGGCTTGAAGTGCTGGACCTGGCCCTGCACACCGCCGGAGTGCAGACGGCGATGCTGTAGCCCGCGCGTCCGGCCTGGGCGCGTGGGCTCATTCTTCGACGTGCAGGCCGATCTTCTCCAGGTCGCCGTTGATCTCTTCGATATTGGCGTAGGGGCCGATCTTCGTCGCGACCACGACGCCGTCGGCGTCGATGACGTAGGTCGAGGGGACGCCGAAGAGGCCATAGCCTTGGTCCGCGATCATGCGGCCGTCGTCGATGACGACGTTGAGGGCAAGGCCGATCTCGTCAAAGAAGGCGGTGACAGCCTCGCCGGTCTCGTCGAGATCGACGGCGAGGAGGGTGAGTTCGTCGCCGAGGGTGTCGTGGACTCTCTGTAAGTCCGGCATTTCGGCGCGGCAGGGCCCGCACCAGGTGGCCCAGAAGTTGACGATGACGGGCTGACCGCGGAGTTCGGCGAGGCTGAACTCCTCGCCGTCGTCGGAGGTGAAGCGGAAGTTGGGGGCGAGCTTGCCGGGCACGGCGCCGGCCTCGCCGCCGGGGGTGTCGGCGAGCCCGAGGGACTGGTAGATGGTGAAGCCCTCGCTCGCGTCTAAGGGCCGCTCCACGGCCGGGGGAGCGCTCTCTAGGAAGGAGAAGTATTCGTTGAGCTTGGTCAGCTGGTTGAAGAAGATGAGGAGGCCGATGAGCACCATCAGGATGCCGCTGGCGACGGTGATCGCGGGGAGGTAGCGGTTCACCTTCTTGAAGATAGGCGTGATCTGGCCCAGTGCCGCACCGGTGATGAGGAACGGGATGCTGAGGCCGGCGGTGTAGAAGGCAAGCAGGATGGTGGCCTGGCCCGCGGCGCTCCAGGCGTTTAGGGAGTTGCCGGCCTCGTTGAAGGCGAGGGTGAGGATCGCGCCGAGGAGGGGGGTAATGCACGGCGTCCAGCCGACGCCGAACGCGCCGCCGACGATGGTCGAGCGCCAGTACGAGGGTGGGGCGTCCTCGCCGCCGATGTGGATGCGGCGTTCGCGGAAGTAGATTCCGTCGAGCCAGTTGGTAAGCGGTCCCAGCACGGTCCGCAGCACCGGGAGCTTGAATACCCCCGCCATGTAGAGGCCCACGGCTATGAGCAGGGCGCCGGCGATGCGCGCGATCAGGTCGCCATAGCCGCCGGCGGTCCCTCCGAGGACGCCGACGGTCGCGCCGAGAATGATGAATGGCACGGAAAAGCCGATGACGAAGCCGAGGCTGTGGAGGAACGTCGTCCGCCCGCCCTGGAGTTGTCCGTCCTTGATGGAGACGCCGGAGAGATGGCCCAGGAAGATCGGAACGAGCGGCAGGACGCACGGGGAGACGAAGGAGGCGATTCCCCCGACGAAGGCTACGATCAGGGCGACGAGTGAGAGGTCTTCGATCATGGTGGTGGACCCAGGTATGGGGTTATACGACTCCGCGGATCAGATGGCTCTACCGATCATACGCGTGCGTCACGGCGGCGCCGTCGGCGTGCATGGCCGCGATCTCGTCGGCGGTGAAGCCGGTCTCTCTCAGGATGTTCGTGGTGTGCTCGCCCAGGTAGCAGTTCGCGCCCTCGTTGGCCGGCGTCAGGGAGAAGTCGAACGGCGCGGCGTGGCGCAGGTAGGCGCCGAGCGACGGGTGCTCGACTTGCTTCATCAGCCCAGCTTCGAGCGCCCAGGGCGTCTCTGTCATGAAGCGCCCGGTGTCGCGGTCGGCGAGGCGGACGCAGGGAACGCCGGCGGGCAGGAGGCGCCGCTCCCAGTCCTCGGCGGAGGCTTCGGCGAAGGCGAGTTCGAGTATCGCGGCGATTTGGGCGTCATGCTCGCGGCGACCCTGCTTGGTCGAGAAGGCGGGGTCGGCGAGTCGCCCGCCGAGGGCGCCGGCGAGGGCGGCCCATTCGTCGTCCTGAGGGCAGGCCAAGAAGACCCAGCCCTCGCCGCAGCGGTAGATGCGGTAGACCGCGCTCAACCCGTTGAAGTCGGTGTCGGCAAGCGGGCGCTCGGGTTTGCCATCGTACTGGAGCGCGTCGTCGGCGTTGGCGTAGAGGTTGGCGCTCAGCATCGACGTCTCGATGTACTGGCCCTCGCCGGTGCGGGCGCGGTGGTAGAGGCCCATGAGGATGGCGGCGCAGTGGGTGAGGGCGGCGACGGGATCGGGGTTGGACTCGTTGGCGCGCCGGAGGATGTCGCTCATGGCCTTTACGCCGTCGAGGTCAAGCGGGACGTCGGAGGCCGTGGGCAGGTCGCCGCCAAGCTGGTACCGAGGCCCGCCGGTGATGGCGGCGGCGATGGGGTGGAAGCCGGTGCGGTGGGAGTGCGGCCCCGTCGAGCCGTAGGCCCCGGCGTAGAGGTAGACGATGCCGGGCCGGAGACGCTTGGCCGTTTCGTAGTCCATGCCCAACCGCTCGGGGACGCCGGGCCGGAAGTTGTGGAGAAGGACGTCGGTGTTTTCGATCAGCTTATGCAGGACGCGCCGCCCCCGTTCGTCCTTCAGGTCGATGGCGAGGGACTCCTTGCCCTGCAGGGTCTTGCACATGCGGGGGAAGCTCATGATGCGGTAGGCGTCGCCGGTGACAGGCTCGACCTTGATGACGCGGGCGCCGAGGTCGGCGAGGAGAGCGGTGGCGTAGGGGCCGGCGATGTAAGAGGCGAATTCGAGGACCTGCAAGCCTTCGAGCGGGGACCGCGGCGGGGTCGAGGTGGGCCGCGGCGCGGGGGACGCGGCGTGGTCGAGGCCGGCGAGAACGGCGGCGGTGTCGGCGCCGAGACGTGGCGCCGGGCCGCCGGCCTCCAGCGGAGTCGTGCCGAACTTGGCCAGGACGCCGAGCTGTTTGGTCGCGCCCGCGTCGGGATCGGGGAGGTCGATCACGTTGCGGTTGTGAATCGCTTGGGAATGCCGCATCCCTTCTTGCGTGGTGCGGAAGGGCTCGGCGGCGATGTCGTTCTCCATGAAGATGCGCATCCACTCGTCGCGGTCTTTTTCGAGCAGGGCTGCGAGGCAGAGGCGCTGGAGTTCGCGCAGGTCATCCCCTTTAGCGAAGACGGGCTGGTTGGCGTAGCGCTCGTCTTGGAGGGTCCAGTCTAGTCCTAACTGCTGCAGGAAGTTGAACAGCGTTTGGGGTGTGAGGTTGCCGAACTGGATCCAGTGGCCGTCTTTCGATCTGCCGGTCATGTAGGGCGGGACGCCGCCACCGTTGTAGCGGAACGGCCCGTTGAACTCGCCGCGGTCATAGAGCTGCCAGCCGACGAAGTAGCTCAGGTCGAAGTTCATCGTCGCTTTGAGCAGGCTGGTCTCGACGCGCTGGCCTTGGCCGCAGCGCTCGCGGACGACGAGGGCGGCGAGAATGGCCTGGACGGTGTTGAGCGCCGTGCCGTAGCTGGTGAGGAACTGGGCCGGGTAGGCGGGACGGTCGGCGCCGGTGGTCTCGTAGTGGGTGTCCATGCGTCCGGCGACGGCGTTGACGACGCCCTCGTAGGCGCGGACGTTGGCATAGGGGCCGGTGGAGCCGAAGCCGGTGAGGTCGGCGTAGACGAGGCCGGGGTTGCGGGCGGCGAGGCCGTCGTAGTCCATGCCGAGACGGGCGGCCACGCCCGGGCGGAAGCCGGCGAGGACGACGTCGGCGGTGTCGGCGAGGCGCTGGGCGTCGGTGCGGCCTTCCTCTGTCTTGAGGTCGAGGACGACGCTGCGCTTGCCGCGGTGCCACATGAGGGCGGCGTAGTGCTCGCGGCTGGGATCGCCCTCCGGCGGCTCCACCTTAACGACCTCGGCGCCCGCGTCGGCGAGGACCATGGTGGCCAAGGCGCCGGTAAAGCTACGGGTGAGGTCGATGACTCGCAGGCCCTGGCAAGGGGTCGGCATAGGCGCTTCCGTTCAGGCGATGAACGCTCGACGAACGAGTATAGCATTCCGGCCCCAGCCGAGGCCCACTCGCGAGGGTGACGCGCTTCGATGGCCTTTGGCGGTTGCGGCGTTTGGTTGGCGGAAGGCGCACCGGGGCCAAGGGGGCGATCCCATTTAAAGAGTGAGAAGGAGCGGCCGGCGCGCCGGGGAGGGCGGCCGGCCCCACGAGCCCGGCGGGATCAATGGGCCGAGCTTGCTCTCCCAGTCTCTCTTTCCAACTCGCGCAGCCACGCTTCGCACAGGGCGTCGATGGCAGCGAAGGGTTCTTCAAGGCGTTCGCCGAAGGGCAGTTTCGCCTCGCGCAAGCGCCGACGGAGTCTCTCGTCGTCGAAATAGGAGACACGGGTATCTCGACGACCGGCGCTCGTTGTGCCTACGCGCTTGAGTTCCCGGAGGAAGGCGTGTTCCCACCGATTCCCGGGGAGTTCCCGTGGCTTATCGCGCGCGCCCATGGCCAACCGGCGACCTCCGAGAGGAGAGGCCGTCAGTGGTTGGCCGGCACCGCTGGGCTGGGTGTGCATGAGGACATAGTAGGGGGTGGGGGCGGGGATGCGGAAGGGGCGGATGGCAGAGCGAGGGGGGCAGGGGCGTCATGCTATGATCCGGCGATGGCGGAGATAGGTCGGTGAAGGATACGGTCGACCTCGCGCGGCTCGGCGAGTGGCTGCGCCGCCGCGAGCGGTGGCGGGGCGCCGAGGGCGAGCGTCCCCGCGCCGCGGTGCTGATTCCGCTGTACGGCCCGGGCCCGGACTTCCGCGTCATCTACACGGTGCGCACGCAAGAGGTCGAGCACCACAAGGGCGAGATATCGTTCCCCGGCGGGGGCGTCGAGCCTGCCGACGAGTCGCTGGAGCACACGGCGCTCCGCGAGACCCACGAGGAGGTCGGCATC
The DNA here is from genome assembly GCA_965261455.1 of Dehalococcoidia bacterium. Taxonomy (GTDB): domain Bacteria; phylum Chloroflexota; class Dehalococcoidia; order SHYB01; family SHYB01; genus DAOUKH01. The sequence continues at coordinate 3,463,434 of OZ253453.1, forward strand.
GCGCCCGCCGACATCACCCTCCTTGGGCGCTTGGACGACATCATCACGATCTCGGACTTTCTGGTCACACCGGTGGTGGGGCGCGTCGAGGTGTTCCCCTACGCCTTCGCGCCGGCGCCGCTGGAGGTGGCGGAGGTGCTCGAAGTCCCCCTGTCGCACCTCCGGGACCCCGCGAACATTGAGGGGCATCCCAATCCACCCCCCGGACGGTCCCGCGCGAAGTTCCCCGCCTACCGCTTCGGCGAGCACCTGATCTTCGGCGCCACCGCGCTGATGACGACGTACCTTCTGCGCGCGCTCGCGGAGGGGTAGGGGGTAGGGGGCCCAAGGCCTTTCTCGCAACTTGCTGGGCGCCCAACTGGCGCAGTCTTCAGAATGAGGTGAACCCGTGCCAGGCAAGAAGCGCCCATTCCTGCGAACGGCTTTCGCAAAGGCCCTCCAGTCCCACATGCAAACGTGGCGTGGCGATATTGGCAAACGTCCGCCGATGTGGGAGGAGTGGACCGAGGGAATCCATCCCAACTATCGAGGCTTAGCCGAGGAGACCCGGCGCGCCGATTCGGTGAAACTTCATAGTCACATCTCCGCGCTCATCAGTTCCCAGGCGTTTGCGTTCAATCTCTTCCTGCCGTTCCGGGAGGGGAAGCGAGGGCGGCTTTCCGAACGCATCGGCGAAATGGTCGGCGCCCGGCTGACCATTGATAAGGTGCGTTTCGAGTTTGTGCCCCCCGGTGAGTTGCTGTGTGAATTGGATGGCGCATACCCCGCCGCCGAACCCGCTACGGTGGTTGACGTAGTGCTGTGGGGATGGCTGGAGAATGGTCGCCGCGCTGCCGTCTTAGTCGAGGTCAAACTGAGTGAGAGAACGTTCTCAGATTGCAGCGGGTACATTAGCAAACACAACGAGCGTCAAGACGTCTGCGAGAACGCGAGGTTATTCTTTAATGTGCGACCGTCCACGGCTAATGATCCAGACCGGAACGCCTGCTATATCCGCAGACCGAAGGGGAAGCAGCGGGACTGGCGCTATTGGGAGATCTTCAGCAGGAGCTACGGCAGTGTTCGGGACGCCTTCCCCGGCGCGGAACTCGGCGGACGGTGTCCCTTCGCCCGTGACCTGTATCAGCCTATGCGAAATCTCGCCATCGCCCGGGGTCTCGAACAGGAGGATATGGTCGAGAAGGCGTGGTTCGCGCTCTGCCTGCACGACAGGAACCCCGACATTCCCAAACATTGGGAAGAGTGGACAAGCCTTCTACCCGACCCATCTATGGCTCCATGTCTCCCTGCGTCGGAGATCGTCAGCGTCGGCGAAGCCGAGGGGCTGAACGGGTGGGCGGAATACATGCGCGAGCGCTATCAACTCTAGGAGGCCGATGATGACGACGCCATACTACAACCGCGCTCCGTCGCCCCACTTGCAGGAGCTTCTGATGCCGGGAGGGCCTCTCTCGTGGCTCGTCGAGCTCAACGAGAGGAAAATTAGCGGCCGCGCATTCGACGTGCACTTCCGCAGCGGCGGCGAGGTTCACGTCTACCACGGAGGGACAAGACTCCTCAAGGTGGAGAGGCTCAAATGGCCCAAGGGCTATGTGACGCTAACGGCAAATGATGAGTACAAGAAACAGCCATGTGCGAAGGGGCTCTTCCGGCGGCGGCGAATCGACGACCCAAAACTCCGAGAGGCTGCCGAAGCCTATCTCCGCGACGTGAAGATCGGGCCACGGTGGACTGAAGGGGAAGGGGCCATCCAGATGCTGTGGTCGCGGGTAACGAAGCCTTGGACGCCATTCGACCGTGAGGCCGTTCTGGGTGGTGCGTCCACACAATATCAGCAGACTGCCAAGGTCGATGCGGCGCTAGATGAATTGATGGACATCTATACGGCCCATCAACATGCGGCCGGGCGGAAAAGATGGGCGAAGCCCAAGAAGAGCGGCAAGGAAGTGGACCAACTCGCGGTCGACTCGGATAGGCGCTTGGTGCTGATCGAAATCAAGGATGCTTCCAACCGGACTGCCGAGGTGTATTACGCGCCGTTCCAGCTTCTGCAGTACATCTGGGAGTGGCACGGCGCGCTCGGTGCGGTGGGGGCCGACCTGCACAAGCTGATTGACGCTCGCGTGGCGGTCGGTCTGACGCCGCCCGGTGTTACCCGACTCACAGGCGACATACGAGCCGCCGTTGGATTTGGCCCCGATAGTCGGAGCAATGAAGTGAGGCGCCGCTACGGCATAGTCTTGGGCATCGTCAATAAACATCTCCCTCCCGGCGTCGGCCCCATAGAGACGTGGTCGATCACGGAGAACGGCCCGTGCCGAGTGGCGTGAGCATGCCTCGCTGAGGTGGAGGCGTAGGGGTTGGGAGCGCTTCGGGCGCCCGCGCGCCGCAGGCGCGCGCCCTCTCTTGGTCTCGCCCTAGAGAAACCTTGCGTAACCTCGTCGCGGAGGGAGCGGGCGCCCACGAGGGGCGCCCCTACGGGAGGGATGGATTCCCGCGAACGCGGGAATGACGGATATGGAGCAGAGGGGAGGGCGATTCGCGAATCGCCCCTACGGGGAGCGCGGCGCGGGTTGGCGGGCTTCGATGGGCTTTGGTGGTTGCGAGGGTGCCCCTCATCTCAATCTTCTCCCGTGGGGAGAAGAGGCAAGACCTCCCGGCCCCGCCCATGCTTGCCCGTGGGCGGTTGTGCAGAGGTCTCCGTTGGGAGAGGGGGTAAGACTTCACCCCGCCGCGGTCAGGCTTGGCCGTGCTCGCGCTTTAGGGGGAGGGCGACTTCGTTGTAGAAGCGTTCCAGGGCGGTGTAGTCGTAGGGGTGGAGGGCTTGGACGGCGAAGTGGGTAAAGCCGTTGGCGATGTGCTCGCGGATGAGGGCGCTCATGTCGTCGGGGGTGCCGAGCATGTGGGTGCGGCGGAGGTCTTCGAGGGGGCGGTCGCCGATGGTGGAGCGTGAGCGCTCTTCGCGCCGGTGCTCGAGGAAGCGGGTCACGTCGGCGGGGTCGTCAGTCATGTGGATGTTGAGGAGCATGAGCGTCTTTTCGATGGAGTCGTAGTCGCGGCCCTCGGTCTGGCAGTGGCGGCGGAGGGCGCCGAGCTTGCGGGCGGCCTCGTCGGGGGTGGCGATGAAGTTCCAGGCGTCGGCGTAGCGGGCCACGTAGCGGGCGGTGAGCTGCTCGCCGCCGCCGCCGATCCAGATGGGGATATCGCCGTTGACGGGCTTGGGCTCGCAGATCGCGTCGTCGATCTGGTAGTAGCGGCCCTTGAACGACGGGCGCTCCTCCGTCCAGAGGGCGCGCATGATCTGGACGGCCTCGCCCATGCGATGCACCCGCTCGGCGGGCTTGGGGAAGTCGAAGCCGTACATGGCGTGCTCGGGCTGGTGCCATCCCGACCCGATGCCCATGTTTAGCCGCCCGCCGCTTATGTGGTCGATGGTGACGGCCATCTTGGCGAGGAGCGCGGGGTTGCGGTAGCCGTTGCCGGTGATCATCACGCCGCAGCGGGCGCTCCGGGTGGAGGCGGCGAGCGCCGCGAGCGCGGTCCAGCCCTCGAAAACGGGGAGTTCGGGGCCGGGCAGGATCGAGGGGGTGACGTGGTCCGAGGTCCACAGGCTGTCGAAGCCGAGGTCGTCGGCGAAGCGCCAGACGCGGAGGAGCTCGTCCCAAGGCGCGCCCTCGGTGAGCGTTTCGAGTCCGAAGCGGAGGGGGTGGATGGTGGTCAAGGGTGGGCTCCCAAGGGGTTCAGCGGCCGCCGGTCATCATGTCGCGGAAACCGTCGAGGGTGAAGCCGGGCGACTTGCAGTAGTCGATGATGCGGCGCTCGCGCTCCTCGACCTTCCGCGCCGCTTCGGGAAGCTCGCGCGCGGCCTCGATGGGGATGTTGGTAACGCCGTGCTCGTCGCCGTGGAGGAGGTCGCCGGGCTTCACGACGAGCCCGCCCACCTCGACGGAAACGCCGACGTCGATCAGGTGGTGGTAGGCGTGGGAGACGAGGACGCAGGAGGCGAAGGCGTGGAAGGGCATGGCCTCCATCTCGGGGAGGTCGCGGACGCCGCCGTTGGTGATGGTGCCCACGCAGCCGAGTGCCTTGAAGATATTGCCGTTGACCTCCCCCCAGAAGGAGCCGATGGGGTTGGGGTAGTCCATGTCCTGGATGACGAGCACCTTGGGGCCGGGCGTGGCGGCGACGTGCTCCCAGAGCTCGGTGACGCGGGTGCGGGGCTTGGGACTCGGCGGCATCCGGGCGCTGATGATCGCGGTGCAGGCGTAGGCGACCAGAGGGTCGAGGTCCGGAAAGAGGCAGTTGATCTCCGGCCCCATGAAGCCTTCGGAGCGGGGGCGAAGGTCGAGGGTCTCGATGGCGTTGCAGACGGTGGGGCTGGTGATCTGCCGGAGCGCCTCGATCTCGTCGGCGGTGAGGGGGGCGTCGGTCATGGGTTGTCCTTCCCTCTCTCAATCTCTCCCAGAGGGAGAGAGGTTTAAGGTGCTCTCCCAGGGGGTTTAAGGTGCTCTCCCTAGGGGGAGAAAGGTGCTCTCCCAGGGGGAGAGAGGCTTATGGTGGCCCTCTCTCAGTCTCTCTCAGAGGAGACCTTTACGTAACCCTTGTCGCGAGGGAACGGGCGCCCACTAGGGGCGCCCCTACGGGAGGAGATGGATTCCCGCTTGCGCGGGAATGACGGATGGGGGCGGGGCCGGGCACTCAGAAGGCGAGAGTGGTGCGCTTCGATGGGCCTTGGTGGTTGTGAGGGGGCCCCTCATCTCAATCTTCTCCCGGGGGGGAGAAGAGGCCGGAGGGATGGGATGGATTCCCACTTGCGCGGGAAAGACGGATATGGGCGGGTCTTGCATGAGGTTTCCAGAGGGAGAGGCTTACGGTGTGGCGGCTAGAGGCGGCGGTCCTCGCCGCCGTCGATGAGGAGCACCTGCCCGGTCATGAAGTCGCTGTCGCGGGAGGCGAGGAAGACGAGGGCGCCCTGGAGGTCCTGGGGGGTGCCGAGGCGGCGCAGGGGCATGCGGGAGACGAGGTGGTCGAGTATTTGGGAGTCGATGGTGACGCGGGTGGACTCGGTGTCGATGGGGCCGGGGGCGATGCAGTTGACGTTGATGTTGTCTGGGCCGAGCTCGCTGGCGAAGCCGCGGGTGAGCCCGACGACGGCGAGCTTGGAGAGGACGTAGGGGCTGGAGCCGGCGACGTAGGCGGCGCCGGAGGACTGGAAGATGATCTTGCCGCCGCCGCGCTCGCGCATGGAAGGGACGACGGCGCGCGTCATCAGCATCTGGCCGGTCATGTTGACCGCCATGAAGTGCTCGAAATAGTCGAGATCGACAGTGCTGAAGGTGTCGGTGCGCATGCTGTGGTAGATGGCGCCGTTGTTCACGAGAATGTCGATGCAGCCGAAGCGGTCGACGACGGCGCCGGCGAGATCGAGGCAGCTCTGCTCTTGGGCGAGGTCGAGGGGCAGGTAGGTGGCCACGCCGCCGAGCTCGTTGATCTCCTCGGAGACCTGCTGGCCGGTATCGGGGTTGATCTCGGCGACGACGACCTTTGCGCCCTCGTTGGCCAGGGTCTTGGCGTACTCCCGCCCGATGCCCTGGCCGGCGCCGGTAACGATGGCGACCTTGTCTTCGAGGCGCATGTTGAGTGTCTGCTTGGTCTGTCTAGGAGTGGAGGCGGCGGCGCGATACTAGCACAGGGGCCTGGGCGGGGTGAAGGGAGCGAAATAGCTTGCTATGCTAAAGCGAATCGACTAGTCTTAAGCCTAGTCAGCGGTGGCACTGCGGGAGGAAAAGTATGGGCAAGGCGTGGCAGGTCCAAGACGCTAAGGCGAGGTTCAGCGAGTTTCTTGAAGCCAGCCTGGCGGATGGGCCGCAGATCGTGACTCGACGAGGCGTGGAAACGGCGGTGCTTCTTCCCATCGAGCAGTGGCGGAGGTTGGAGAAGATAACGAAGCCGGACCTGAAGGAGTTGTTGCTCGCGCCGGACGCGCGAACCGACTCGCTCACGCCGCCGCGCCGTGAGCATCGTCACCGAACACCCTCGGCCATCGAGTAGCCCGATGTACCTGCTCGATACGAACGTGGTCTCGGAGCTGCGGCGTCCAAGGCCTCAGAGGGCCGTCTTAGACTGGATCGCGGACGTGCCCGCGGAGCAGCTCTTCATATCCGCGGTCACGGTTGGGGAGATCCAGGCAGGGATCGAAATCACTCGCGTGCAAGATGGGGCGAAGGCGGAGGAACTAGAAGCCTGGCTCGATAGAGTCCTCGCCTCCTATAGCGTCCTGTCGATGGACGCCGCTGCTTTCCGGGAGTGGGCACGGCTCATGCACGGAAAGTCGGACACCATAACCGAGGACGCCATGATCGCGGCGACGGCTATCGTTCACAGGCTGACGGTGGTGACTCGGAACGTGGGTGACTTTCGCCAACTTGGCGTGGCGTTGCAGAATCCCTTCGACAACGAGTAGCTCCGATTCGGCCCTCTCTCAGTCTCTCCTTTTGGAGACCTTTGCGTAACTCGGCGGGCGGGCTTCAGCAAGGTCGCGCGGTCCCCGCCTCCCCCCGCCCTCTCTCAGTCTCCCCCAGAGGGGGAGAGGTTTAAGTGAATGCCACCTCCGCTCCGCCCACCAGGACCCCAGTCGGTTGTGCAAAGGGCTCCAGAGGGAGAGAGGTTTGTGGTGATCGCCGAGAGGAGGCGCTTAGCGGTGGAAGGGCGCGATGACTTCGCGGGCGGCGCGTTCGGTCTGGGCGAGGGTTTCTTCGGGGGGGCCGGCGTGGCGGAGGACGAACTTGGTGGCGCCGTTGTCGACGTAGCGCTGGACCATCGCGGCGATGTCGTCGGGGGTGCCGATGGCGGCGTAGTCGAAGGGGTCGAGCTCGGGGCGGAGGCGGCCCATGAGGTAGGGGGCCGCGGTCTCGACCGCCTTGGCCTTGGAGTCGTCGAGGCGGAAGCTGATGATCGTGCCGAAGTGGTCGTCGGGCACGGTGCGGCCGGCCTCTTCGGCGTAGTGGTGGATCCGCTCGATGCCGTGGCCGAGCTCGTCGGGGGTGAGGGAGGCGGTGAGCCAGCCGTCGCCTCTGCGCCCGACGCGGCGGAAGGCGGGCTCGGTGCGCCCGCCGATCCACACCGGCATCGGATCTTGGTGGGGCTTGGGCTGGATGGTGGCGTCGTGGACGGTGTAGTAGCGTCCCTCGAAGGTGACGTCGTCCGCGCTCCAAAACTTGCGCATAAGGTCGATGGCCTCGTCGGTCCTGCCGGCGCGCTGCTTGATATTGGAGCCGCACGCCTCGAACTCGTTGGGGGAGTCGGTCCCGAGGCCGACGGCGGGGAGCATGCGGCCCTTGCTGATGAAGTCGACGGTGGCGATTTCCTTGGCGAGGACGGCGGGGTTGCGGAGGGGCAGGGCGAGGACGCTGTTACCGAACTTCATGCGCTTGGTGCGGGCGGCGATGGCGGCCATGACCGTCATGGACTCCATGCTGTAGGCGGGTGCGACGATGCGGTCGGCCAGCCAGATCGAGTCGGCGGCGGAGTCCTCGACCATGTCGATGTAGTCCCACAGCAGCTGGGGGTCCTTCTTGGCGAAGGGCCAGCCTAAGAAGCCAACGCCCAAGCGAACCTTCATGACGCGTGCCTTTCCCGCGGACGCCGTTCCGTCCGTCCGCCGCGCTGGGATGATACCAGGAGAGGGACGCGCCGTCCGATTGCTCGAAGCGAAGCGGCGCGCCTAGAATGACGCGCACTCCATACCGACGCGGCGAGGCCGGTCCCCTTGCTCTGGGCCCACTTCATCAACTTCTTCGTCCCTGAGACAAAGGCCGACGCTGCCCTGCATCGGGCTTGGGAGCGCTGCTACGAGCCGCTGCTGGCCCTGATCGCCGCGCATCCCCGGGCGCGCTTGACGTGCAACGTCGATGGGTCGTTCATCCGGCGGCTGCTCGACGCGGGGCTGGGCGCGGGGGTCGCGGCGATCCGGCGGCTCGCCGAGTCGGGACAGGTGGAGCTGACGGCGAGCGCGACGGCGGCCCCGTCCTGGGGCCGATGAGCGACGACGCGATCGGGGGCGCGGTGGCCCGCGGTGTCGAGGCGGCGCGAGAGGCGTTCGGCGAGGTCTATGCGCCCGTAGGCTTCTTCCCGCCGGAGATGTCGTACGACCGGAACGTGGGCGCGGTGACGGCGCGCCTCGGCTTCGAGTGGATGCTGCTCGACGAGATGTCGCACTCCGGCAAGCCGGGGTCGGTGTCGTGGGACCGGGCCTACCGGCTCGATACGGGGCCGGATACGGCGGACCCGAGACTGAAGCTCCTGTTCCGGGACCGGTCGCTCAGCCAGGGCATGGTCTACGGGTCGTTTGACGCGCCGGCGGTGCTGGCGTCGGCGGCGGCGAGCGCCGCACCGGACCGCGTCTACGCCTTCACCGGCGTCGAGGCGGATATCTATGGAACGCGGCGAGTGCAGCCGAGGGAGTTCCTCGCCGCCATGTTCGAGTACGATGCGTGGGAGATGGTGACAGTGTCGGAGCTTCTGGGGAGGCTCGGCGACACGGAGCCGGTGACGCCGTCGCCGGCGTCGTGGTCGGCGTGGGACACGCTGGCGTTCTAGAAGGAGTGGCATCATGGACTCCAAGCTGGGGCTTGTGCTCTACCACGGCTTTGAAAGCGGGGCGGAGTTGGCGCGGTACGCCGAGATCGCGGAGCGCGAGGGGTATGAGAGCCTGTGGATGACGGAGCGCAGCGGCCACGAGGAGGCCTTCGCGACGCTGGGCTACGCGGCGGCGTCGACGAGCCGGCTGCGGCTGGGGCTCGGCGTGGCCAACGCCTACTCGCGCCATCCGGTGCTGCTGGCGATGGCGGGCGCGACCCTCGACCGGCTCTCCGGCGGCCGCTTCATCCTGGGCTTGGGCGCGAGCGACCGCGATGTAATCGAGGGGAAGCTGGGCATCCCGCACGAGCGGCCGATCGCGGAGCTGGAACGCGCCGTCCGGTCGCTGCGGGCCCTGTTCGCAGGGGAAACGGTCGATGAGGAAGCGGGGCGGAGCAAGATACGCGGCGTCCGGCTGGGCGTGCATCCCGTGGCCGAGCCGCTGCCGCTCTATGTGGCGGCGGCGGGGCCTAGGGCGCTGGCGATGGCGGGTCGGACCGCCGACGGGATCATCCTGAATACCTACAGCCCGACGTCGTACGTGCGGTGGGCGGTCGCGACGGCGCGGCGGGCGGCGGAGGAGTCGGGGCGCGACCCCGCGTCGCTCGACGTGGTGTGCATGCTGGTGGTGCGGCTCACCGACGATCCCTCATCGCTCTACCCCATGTTCAAGGAGCGGGTGGCGCGGCTGTTGTCGGAGCCCCACGGCGGCGAGCTGCTGCTGAAGGACAGCGACTTCGATCCTGTCCTAGCGGGCCGCGTCCGCGAGGCGGCCTCGGACGGGGGGACGAAGGCGGCCGCCACGCTGATTCCCGAGGCGATGGTGGAGGAGTTCTACGTCCTCGGCGACGCGGCCCGGTGCAAGCAGCGCATCAAGGAGTACCGGGCGGCGGGGGTGGACCAACCGCTGCTGCTGCCTCGGCTGGAGGACTTCGAGGCGGTGGCGTCGGCGTTCGCGGGGTAGGAGCGCGGGGCCATGGACGCCTAAGCCGGAAACCGCCGAACCTGGCCTTCGCTAGGCGTTAAGGTAGCCGCGCAAGTCAGGGAATCGATACAGAAGTCGCTCTTTCTCCGACGCTGCATCGGCATCGTGGGGGTGTTCTTTCCCCCAGCTTATCAAAGACTGAGATAGCATCTTGAGAGAGCGATGCCGTTGATCGGCCTCTTGGTGAGCTTCACTGATGCGTGCCAGGCGCTCGTAGTTCAGCACGATAGCACGACATACCTGACTGCGGGACTGATATGGACCATGCTCGAACTCTTCCGGATCCGAGAGTGCATCCTTGAGATGAGTCTCCGCTTTACGTGCTTCTTGTATTGCTCGGTCGTACTGAACTTGTTGGTACAAGTCCTGAGCCAATCGGCTTCGAGCATATCCAGCCAGGAAGGAAAGCCGCTCGGAGGGGCCGACGTTCTTGAGGCCGTTTTCAGCAGACCGGGCTGCTGCAGTCCACTCTTGTCGATCACCCTCCATGCTTGACCAGTGCCTGTAGGTTTCCATGTTTGAGGACTTAAACTTCGATGCCCGCTCGAAGTGGTAGCGGGCGTCGGTGTAACGGGGCTGCGGTTTCCAGGCTTTGTAAACCCAGCCTAGCATTCCATGCAGGTCAGGGTTGTCGGGGTACACGTTCAAGGCGTTGAGAAGAGTCTCTCGGGCATCAGAGTGTTTGTCCAATTTCACTAGGCTGATGGCTTGCCTAATATATTGGCCGATACGCCCACGGTCTGCAGGTGACGGTCGCGCCTTGTCCTTGAAGAGCTTGAGAGCGCTTGCTATGCGGCGAGTCAGGTCCGATCCTTCATAGACGTCCCGCACCAGTTTTCGCGTGTTCGAATTCAGTGAAAACCTGGACTGTCCTTCGACGAGGTGCGGGGCAGGCAACAAGAATAACTCCTGTAGCTGCTCAACCGAGTCCTTGCATTCACTTTCCGATAGGTCAGCGACATCCTGTATTTCGGCCAGGGATATCTCTCCCGGATAGAGCGCGCAAGTCAGTAGTGCCTTCTGGGCTGGAGGTGAGAGCATGTCGAACTCTCTTCCCAAGGCATACCTACGAGCGTCCTCCCCTCCATTATCACGCCATTTATTTGTCGCCATATGAGGGGTCTCACCCACCTTGCACAAACGCAGCAAGTCTTGAACAAAGAGCGGGCTTCCTTCGCACACCTTCAAGATTTCACGGATGGTGGAACGTGTAAATTGACTGGGTTCTAAACCGTACATAGCCACGCGGCTCTTGACAAACTCTATTCCGTCATTTTCAACCTCGAAACCCTTCACCTGTGTCCGTTCCATGGCATAGCGAGCTCGGCGTGAGGTAAGCAGGAACTTTGACGGTGTCTTCGTGCGATTCAGAAAGAAGGATACCGCCTCGTCGCTTTCAAGAGAGTCTATGTCGTCAAGGATAACCAAAGCTGGTAGCAACGAGAGTGATTGACGACACTCGCCTTCTTTCTCTGGAATACCCATGCCTTCGATGTCGGGGCAACCATAGGCACGGAGGATACAGTCGATGGCGGAATCAAGATTCCAGAAATCCGGTGCTTCGATGTCGACGGTACGGCCTGCTTCGAACCGGCGAGCCTTGGCGCTCATCCAAATGATGTATTGAAGGTCAGGAGGTGGATCTTGTGTCACTGACACAGCAAACTGGTAGGCGATGGCGGTTTTGCCTTTCCCTCCGTCGCCCGCCAATAGCCAGGCGCTGGAATAAGGATCGTTGACCCACTCATGTAGTTGTTGGAGCTCCGCTTTCCTACCGACGAATTGCAGCGCCACCGATTCTCGTGGTGGCAAGGTGTTCTCCAGCAATCTCTTCTCTGCTATAGCTGCGCTGTTGAATGCTATGCCGCTGATGGATTCGTAGAGAGTTAGAATCTGCTTAGCGGCTTCCATATCAATATGGTCCAAGATACGCCTAGCAGAATCCAGCAACATGAGTGCGTCTTTGTCATCCACATCAGCTTCTGCTGGGTGTCCGACGATCGGATTCCGAAGGGTGGCCACAGTTCTTGCCCACCCAAGGACCGCTTGTCGCCTATCTTTTGTGGGAACTGGCGCCTCTTGATGACTGGGAAATAGGTCGTTGAAGTATTTCTCGAATAAGTTGAAGAAGTGATGCGCATCTAGCAGATCTGCATCATCCCTAAGTGGTGTCTCAAGTTCACCGGTCGCTCGGACCGTTGCAGCTTTTTCCTTGATCCCGGGCCATTCCTTTTGGAATGATGCGGCAATCCTCGTTTGCCAGTCGCCCGGGTATTTTTCGCTCAGCATGTTGCGAATGTGGTTCACGACGGCATTGCGATAGATTCGGAGTCCGTCAAAGCAAATTGTGTTTGTGGAGGGCATTGGGAAGTCGCTTTAGGGCAGCTGTGAGGCCGTCGCGAGTCTAGTTGCATTGATGGAGTCCTGCAAGTGCCTACCTCCTCGGCGACGCGGCCCGCTGCAAGCAGCGGATCGAGGAGTACCGGGAGGCGGGGGTGGACCAACCGCTGCTGCTGCCTCGGCTGGAGGACTTCGAGGCGGTGGCGTCGGCGTTCGCGGGGTAGGCGTGCGGCGCTAGCGGTTGCCTTCGACCACTACGGTGATGATGTCGATCTGGTGATACTTGCGGTGCTGCACGGAAGAGGCGTAGTGCCGCAGTAGGCGGAATGAGATCTCGCGGTCGTCCTGGATCTCGGGCTGATCGCTCAGGTACGCCTGCCGGTCTTCGAGGTTTTCTTCGTCCGCGGCAGCCGCGAACTCCATCTCGATCTTTCCATTGATGCGGCGTGCGTTGATGATCAAGCTTCGTTTGTCGCCGTCTTGGTCCTGAGGCAGCAAACTCTCCAGCGTCTCCTCACCGGCTGAACGCAGCCTGTCCGTTGAGGCCTCGTTCCAGCCCGCCTTGGAGGCAACGTCGCTCAGGAACGCGTCTATTTGGGGAAGCGCGGCGACATTCAGCTCTACGTTCAACCGTCTGCGCCGGGAGCCGCCAAGCTCCAGCAAGAGAGTGAAGGCGATCAAACTCACGGCGCCAACGGTCAGGCCGTTGCCAAGGAGGGTTTCTAACGTCCCGCTGAGGACGTCGGAGAAGATCAGGTCGTTCTGGAAGCCTACGCCCAGCCAGAAGGAGACACCGACCGCGAGAGCTTTCTTCGGGTCGAGGCCGTCGCCGATGACCAACTTCATGCCCTGCACGAACAGCAACGCCAGTGTGACGGTCACATAGGCGCCGAAGACGGCGCCGGGGATGGCGGTAATGAGGGCTATCAGCTTGGGAAGGAAGGCCACCGCGATGAGAATGGCCCCGCCGTAGACGCTGATGCGGCGCGCGGCGACCCCGGTGATGAGGGTCCGCGGGGCATTGCTCGGTGGGGCCATGTTGGGGAGCGATCCAAGGGCGGCGGACATGAGGTTGGTGAGGCCGATGACATTCAACGTGCCTTGGACGACGCGGAAATCGGCGGCGCGCGGCCTGCGCCACGAGACCTGTTGAATGGCAACCATGTCGCTAATGCCGTAGAGCGTGGTGGAGAGGGTCACGATGATGAAGCCGGGCAGGAGGCCCCAGAATTCCGTGCCCAGACCGAAATCGAAGTTTGGCCGCGCATCGAGGGGCAGGCCGATCCAGGCCGCGTCGAGGAAGGGCTGAACGTCAAAGAGGCCGAACGGCGCTGCAACGACACAGCCGGCCACGATGGCAATGACCGGCGTCCACTGCTGCAAGATAGGGGTGCCAAATAAGCGCAGCGCGATAAGGAGGGCGAACGTCGCTCCCGCGATGGTGGGAGCGGCATGGCTGGCCGCGCCTTCGGGGGTTGCCGACAGCCTGCTGAGGAGGACCGACATGACGGTGCCCGCCAGCAGCATGAGGACGGAGCCGGTGACCGTCGGGGTGATGATGCGGCGCAAGAGGGAGAGCCTCGAGACCAGCACGAACTGAAAGATCGCGGAAACGACGATGAGGCTCGACAGCATGGCGGGTCCGCCCGCCACCAACGCGCTGATGGCGACCGCGATGTAGGCGGAGCCGTTGGAGACGCCCAGTGGATACCCCGCCCCGAATCGCCAGATTCTGAAGGACAGAAGGATGGTGCCGAATCCACATATCGCCAGGGAGCAGAAAAAGACCCACGACAGGTAGCTTTCGGGTTGGCCGCTTGCCTGAACGATGATGGCGGTGGAGGCGGCCATCCCCGACAGCCGGCTCATAACGCTCTGGAAGCCCTGGCCAAGGGCCACCATGGGAGGCGGCTCTTCGTCCGGCTCGTAGAGGATGTAGTCGTTTGTCTGCGGCGCGGCCAAGTCCGTTCTCGAGTTGCTGCTTGTGGGGACCGCTTCCGTTGACGGCGCTTTCAGGGCCGGGATACGGGACGGGCGGTGGGATAGCAGACCGCCGATGGCGGCACACCCGCGGAAGCGGCGGCGGATGGTGGGCGGGGACCCCCTCAAGCGTGCGTAGGCTATACTCCGCGCGGGCTACCTTCTGTAGCCCGCCCCTTCTGTTGCCTGAGGGTTCTGGTTACAACGCGGAAGGGGATGAACCATGGCGGGCTACGTGATCACTGAAGTTGAGATAACGGACGCGGAACGGTACGCGGAGTTTCTCGGGCAGGTGACGGCAACGGTTGAGGGTCACGGGGGCAAGTTCATCGCGCGGGGCGGCGCCATTGACGTCGTCGAGGGCGATTGGACGCCTTCGCGGCTCGCGATACTGAATTCGACAGCGCCGAGCAGGCGAAGGCGTGGCTGAACTCTCCCGAGTACACCGCGCTCAACGAGCTTCGCACCAGCTCCGCCAACATCAACATGGTGGTCGTCGAGGGCTTGTAGCTCCGCCCTTCGTCCGCGCCGTCCTATTCCCGCGGCACGCCGCCGGCCTCGAATTCGGTGAGGGCGGCTTTGCGCGGCTATCTAGGGGGTCTCTAGGCCCTCGGCGAGAGCGGCCCCCGCCAGTTTTCTATCCAGCGTGGCCAGTGTCGTTCCCAGCCGTTTGGCCAACTCCAAGTACAGGGCATCGTAGAAGGACAGGCCATGTTCTCTCGCGAGATTGAAGGCCGCCTGGAGGTTGGTGTCACCGTCGGTGCGTATGGGCAATGCCTTTAGGGAATCCAGACGCTCCGTGGTCCCATTCTGGGACACTCGGCCCCGACGCTCCGCTGCCAGCAGCGCGTTGCGCACCTCGTCGTGCCAGAGCGGCGGCACGATCGCCCCATCCCGCCGGAGCCGCGTCAACGCGTCGGCGGCCCTTGGTTCAAACTCGTCGTCCAAGAGCCAATCGGCGGTGATCGACGCATCGAGAACGAGACGGCTCATACGCGGCGGCCCTCGCGGTGGGCGGTCACGATTTCGTCGAGGGACATTCCGGTGGGCTCCCAACCGGCCCGCAGTTGTAGGAACCGGTCCACGGCTGCCTCGCGATCGGCCCGGGCTTGGGTGTGGGCCGGGACCAAGTGGGCGATGGTCGCGCCGTGGCGCGTGATTGCGACGGTCTCGCCGTGTTCGACACTTCGCAGGAGCTCGGCGAGGCGTGTCTTTGCTTCCGTAGCTTGAACTTTACGCATGACGCACTTCCAACCGGTTAGTTTGACCAGTTTTATTGTAGCAGCTCCGGCTACTCGCCGCGCGGCCCGCCGGCCGCCTCGAACTCGTTGAGGGCGGCCTTGACCCAGGCGAGGTCGTCGGTGGCGGCGCGTTGGCGAGCCGCTTCGGGGTCGATGCCGTAGACGCGGGCGGCGTTGAGGCCGAGGATCTTGGCCTTGATGCGCGGGGTGAGCTCGGGGTAGCCGTGGCGCTCGCGCAATTCCTGGGGGATTTGGAAGGCGCGGAAGGCGTCGATCAGGGGCTGGGGCGAGCCGTACCAGATTGAATCGCTGCCCCAGAGGACGTTGTCTTCGCCGACGGCGAGGAGGAGCTTACCGAGGACGTGGGCGGCCTCGCGGGGGCGGCGCACGAGGACGAACCAGGTGCTGCCAAGCTCGGCGTAGACGTTGGCGCCGGGCGGGATTCCGGCGTCGGCGAGGCTCTTCACGAGGCGGTCCGTCCCGCCGCCGGACTGGTCGTAGGGGCCTTCCTCCTCGTCGGCCACGGGGGTCTCGTAGCCGGAGTGGTAGACGAGGAACTTGATGTCGGGGAAGGCCGCGGCGGCGGGGCCGACGTCGCGGGGCGAGCCGGCGGGGGCGAGGGCGCTGAGACCCTTGTGGGCGCAGACGATCCCGACGCCGAGCTCGCGGCTGCGTTCCAGCAGGGGCAGGCCGTGGGCCTCGTCGTCGAGCTGCCAGCCGGGTTCGCCGTTCCAGCCGTGGGCGGTGTAGACCTTCCACGCCACGGGCTTGTTGCGTTCCTTGATCCGGTCGAGGCGGTCGATTTCGCCTGGCGCGTTGGGATGGACGATGGCGTGGCTGAGGAGGCGGCCGGTGCCGGCGAACCGGTCGATCAGCTCGCGGGAGCCGGCGATCTCGGGGTTGGTGAGGATGTTGCGGCGCTCGTCGCCCGGAGCCGAGGTCAGCACCGCCACCGCCGTCTCACTTTCAAGGAAGACGTGGCGGAGGTAGTTGGTGAAGTCAAGGTGAATGCGTGGGTCGAGGCCCTTCCAGCGGTCGGGGGCGACGTTGCGGATGAAGCCCATGACGCCGGCGACGCCGTGGGCTTCGGCGCGGTGCCGCGCGACATAATGCGTCTGCACGTCGATGACAAGCTCGTCGCCGGCGAAGGCGGCGTTGGCGGCCTCGGGATCGGTCTCCGCCTCGGGTGGGACGTGGTAGTAGCCGCCGCCCCAGGCGTCGTCGATGGCGCGGAGGGCCGCTGCGCCGCCGCGGCGGCTCTCCGCGAAACGGCGTTGGTCAAGCAGTGTGCGGCTCTCGGCCACGGCGCGGGCGGCAGTCCGTCCTACAGCGGCAAGGTCGCGCTCCGACCAGAGGAGCGGGCGGAACTCGTCGTTGCCGCGGCGCTGGAGGACAAGCGGCAGGGGCGGGGTCGTCATGCGGCGCATTCTAGCGCACGAGGTGCCCCGCGCCGTTAAGAAGAAGGCCCCCGCCACTGCTGGCGGGGGCCTTCTTTCGCGCCGGTCGGCCTGTGGTTAGGCGGCGTGGCGCTCGCCGGTCACCGTGAGGATCTGCTCGCGGAGATCGGGCTGGCTGAACCGGTGGATGCGGGACCGCACCGCGATGGTGTGGGGCTGGGTCGCGGCATGGTCGGCGTCTTCGCGGCTCTCCCAGATGGAGACCCGCCCGAGCGAGCCGGTGGTCTCGAGCTCGTAGCTCTCGACGAAACCGGGCTGCTTCGCCAGGTAGCCGTCGAGCTCATCGAGGAGCTCGTGCAACGCGCCGGTGGCGCCGTTCTTGGGGTGGATAAGAGTGGATCGCAGGACCTTCATCAGACCTCTCCGGCGCCTCGGCGCCTTCCCCGCCGTCTGGCGGGGCGTAATATGACGATATGAGTCTATGCCTCGCCGCTGAGAGGCGTCAAAATCACAAGACCCCGCGAAATCAATCGAAAGTGCTACAAAGTGGGCGGTGAATGCGTCTATCTTTCGTCCACATTGTGAAACGCATCGCAATACGTTACGAATATCGTCACGCTTTACGAAGGTCAAGAGAGACGATATTCGTTTAGCTGCGCAATGAGGCAGGCCGTCGAGCCGAGCTGGCGGATCACGAAAGCCACGAGCCTGCGTTGACGTGGAGCGTCTGCCCGGTGATGTGGCGCGCCTCGTCGGAGACAAGGAAGAGTACGGCGTTGGCCTGGTCGCTCGGTTCGAGATAGACGCCCATCGCGGTCTTGAGGATCGAGTCGGTGGCCGCCTGGCGCATGGCGTCGTCGGTCTTGAATGATGCACGGGTCATAGGGGTGTCGGTGAGCCCCGGCGCGATGGTGTTCACCCTGATGTTCTCGGCGCCGAGGTCGTAGGCGAGGCTGCGGGAGACGTGGGCCACGGCGGCCTTGGACGCGCCGTAGGCGAGGCTGCGCCCCGAGGGGCGAAAGCCGGAGCCCGAGGAGAAGTTGACGATGACGCCGCCGCCCCGCCGGCGCAGGTGGGGGAGGGCGGCCTGGCAGAAGAACATCACGCCCTTGAGGTTGACGGCGAGGATGCGGTCCCACTGCTCCTCGGTCACGTCGTCGATGGCGCCGCTCCCGGCGATGGCGGCGCAGTTCACCAGAATGTCGAGGCCGCCGAAGCGCTCGGCGGCGCGGGCCACGGCGCGCTCGACGGCGGCCTTGTCGGAGGCGTCGGCCTGCATACCGATGGCGTCGCCACCGGCGGCGGTGATCTCCTCGGCGACGCGCTGCACACCGTCGGCGTCGATGTCGGCGAGTGCGACGGCGGCGCCCTCACGGGCGAGGGTCGCGGCGGTAGCGCGTCCGATTCCCGAAGCGCCGCCGGTGATGATCGCGACTTTGCCCTGAACTCGGCCCACCATGTGGTGAGGATACCACGGGCGCGTCCCTGTCCCGTGGGGGCCCCTGATAAGAAAAAGCCCCCGTGAAGGCGGGGGCTCGTCGTTCGCGTTGGGCGCGGGCTAGCTGTTGTCGTCGAGGGTCTTGGGCCAGGGGGCCTTCCCGGTGAGGACTTCCATTGAAATCTCGCGGGTCTTCTGGCCGTCGTTGGACCGCTTGCGGGAGATACCGCCGCGCTTGCCGCCGCGAACCTTCTTGACGCCCTTCATCTGTGCTTTGTGTGACATGCCTAGTTCCGCTCGCCGTGGTGGAGTGTGTTTGTAATTGTACCGCACCGGCCCAGGGGCGGCAACGCGGCTGGGGGGACGTGTGCGACGCACGGTGGTTGCGGGGATGTACTCCTTCAGCTATATGCTGTCAAACAATTTGGACATACCCAATACGGCGAATTGATAGGTGACCGATATGCAAGTAAAACCCCGTAAGCTGCCCACACTTTTCAACCTGCCTCGGTCTCTTTCAGTGAAAGGGCTCATTGAAGAGTCCTTGGCCCCAGGCGAATTTGAGGTCACTCTGAATTTCGGGGACGCGGAGTTCTATATCCTGGCGCCAGTCTCCAAGGTCAACCTCGATGCCGGTACTTTGGAAGTAAACCTTGTCGGAGAGACTGAAAACGAGTTTTGGGTGAGTTTCCCTGGGGAGGTCGAGAACGGCATGTCCACCGCTCTCGTACCGAAGAAGTTCCTGAAGTAGAGCGAAGGGACGATGCGGCTCTCCCGGCCATCCATAATCAGGGAGTTGGATTCCGGGCGATTGTCATTCGATCCTCCGTTGGAGCCAGGCCAGCTCGGGGCCTCTTCGATCGATCTGCGCTTGGGAGAGACATTTACCCATCTTGATCGCGAGTTGGCCGAGGAGCGGGGTGCGGGCGCCAGAGTCCACTGGTACGTACAGGACGCGAAGTGGGGTCTTTTCGCCAAGAAGTACGGACGAACCCAACACATTGCTGTGGGAGACGAGATTGAATTGACGCCCGGTAAGTTGATTCTAGGGTTCACTCAAGAGTATGTCCGGATCCCGCAGACCCTAGCCGGCCGGGTCGAAGGCAAGAGCGGCATCGCGCGGCGCGGCCTGTTGATTCATATCACGGCCCCGACAATTCAAGTCGGCTTTGAGGGACAGATACAGTTGGAGCTTTACAATCTTGGGCCTGCGCCGCTGCTGCTTCTTCCCGGAAAGCCCATCTGCCAACTTGTGTTGGAGCAGGTCACGGACACCGAGCAGTATGAGGGGCAGTTCTCGAAGCAGCGTGCGTAGCGTTCGCCCTGTCGCGTTAGCCCATCTGGCCGCTGAGTTGACGTCCGCCGAGGACGTGCATGTGGAGGTGGGCGACGCTCTGGCCGCCTTCCACGCCGGTGTTGATGACGAGGCGGTAGCCGGATTCGGCGAGGCCGGCGGCCTTCGCGGCGCGGTTGGCCATGAGGGTCATGTTTTGCATGAGCGCGGCGTTGTGCTCGCCGAAGTCGGCCACGGAGACGAGGTGCTCGAAGGGAATGACGAGGAGGTGCGTCGGCGCTTGGGGGGCGATGTCGGCGATCACGAAGACGGCGCCGTCGTCGTGCAGCTTCTCGCTGGGAATCTCACCCGACGCGATCTTGCAGAAGATGCAATCGTCCGCCATGAGGCTCCTCGCCGGGCGCCGCCGCGCCGCCCGATTCCCGCCGGTAAAGAAGAAGCCCGGCGCGTGCCGGGCTTCTTGCCAGCCGTTCGTTTGGTCTAGATGCCGAGGTGCTGCGCCACCAGCTCGCGGTGGTAGTCGCCGTCGCCGAAGGCGAGTTCGGCGGCCTTGGCGCGGCGGAAGTAGAGCTGCATGTCGTGCTCTTTGGTGAAGCCGATGCCGCCGTGGATCTGGTGGCCCAGTGCGCAGACCCGCCGGTAAGCGTCGCTGACCCAAGCCTTGGCCATGGAGACTTCCTTGGAGGCTTCCATGCCTTCGCTGACCCGCCAGATCGCCTCGTAGGCGATGTAGCGCGAGCCGTCGACGTCGGTGACCATGTTGGCGCAGTGGTGCTGGATGGCCTGGAAGCTGCCGATAGGGCGGCCGAACTGCACGCGCTGCTTGGCGTACTCGACGCTCATTTCGAGCACTTCCTGCGCACCGCCGACCATCTCGGCGCACTTGCCGGCGGCGCCCCACTCGGCGATCTTCTGCACGACCGTCCAGCCGCCGTTCTCCTCGCCCAGCACGTTGGCGGCGGAGACCTTGACGTTGTCGAACGTGATCTCGACCTGGTGGTCGGAGGCGATGGTCTTCAGCGGCTCGTAGGAGATACCGGAGCTCTTGGCGTCTACGAGGAAGAGCGTGATGCCGTCCTCGCCCTTGCCTTCTTTGGTGCGGGCGACGACGAGGAGCTGGTCGGCGGTGCCGCCGTAGGAGATAAACAGCTTCGTCCCGTTGAGGCTGTAGCCGTCGCCGTCCTTGGCCGCGGTGAGCTCGACGCCGGAGGCCTCCCAAGTGGCGGAGGGCTCGGTCTGGGCGTAGACCCAGATCTCGTCGCCGCCGGCGATCTTCTTGAGGTGGGCGTCCTTCTGGGCATCGGAGCCGAACTCGAGGATGGGCAGGCCGCAGAGCACAACGGTACTGAAGAAGGGCGAGGGGGTGAGGTTGCGGCCCATCTCTTCGAGGAGCACGGCGAGGTCGAGGAAGCTGAAGCCGTCGCCGCCGTACTTCTCGGGGAAGACCATGCCCATCCAGCCCTGGCCGGCCATCTCTTTCCACAGCTCGGGAGGATAGCCGAGGTCGTCTTCCTCCATCGCCCGCACGACCTCTTTGGACGACTTCTCCGCGAGAAACTCGCGCGCCGAGGTCTGGATCATTTGTTGCTCTTCGCTAAGACCGAGATCCATCCATCTCCTCCTTGGAGTCCGTAACGACCCGCCGCCGTGCGGCGATGCCGAGGGTCTTCGTTGGCTCGTTCAGGGGCGGCTCAAAAAGGCCCCGTACAGTATATGCGGTTGGCCCGTCCAAGCAAGAGTGGGCGCGGCGAGTGAGGGGCGGGCATGGAAACCTGCGGCGCGCTCAGATGGACACCGAGAGGCAACTAACGGTCCGCACGATACCCGACACGGTGTGGACTTGGCTGGTGACGGCCTCGCCGATGCCTTCGAGGCTGTCGGCCTCGATGACGGCGATGATGTCGTAGGGGCCGGTGACGGCGTCGACACGGACGACTTGACTCATGCCGGTGAGCGCTTGGACCACCTGCTTGGTCTTCCCGACCGAAGTCTCGATCAAAACGAAGGCTTGTGTCGCCATCGGATACTCCTTGAGGTTCGGGCGGGGGGCCATCGGTATTCTAGGGCGGGCCCGCGGGGGTGTCAAACCTGTTGCGGGCCGCGACAGCGGGCGGTCTAGGCGGTGCGGAGAGGCCGGAAGAAGGCGCGGACGTCCTCGATGAGCAGCTCCGGCTCCTCCATCGAGGCGAAGTGGCCGCCCCTGTCAAACACGGTGTAGCGCCGGAGGTTGGGGAACTTGCGCTCGACGGCGACGCGCGGCGGCTGGGAGACATCCGCGGGAAAGAGGGCCGCCGCCGCGGGCGTATCGATGACGACGGGACGGACCGCCGCCGGAGGCCGCCGCCGGTGCTCGTAGTAGAAGTGTGCCGACGAGCGGATGGTCCCGGTCACCCAGTAGATCATGACGTTGGTCAGCAGCTCGTCCTTGGTGAAGCGGCGCTCGACGTCGCCGCCGCAATCGCTCCACGCGCGCCACTTCTCCACGATCCACGCGGCCAGCCCCGCTGGCGAGTCGTTCAGACCGTAGCCCAGCGTCTGCGGTTTGGTGCTCTGGATGCCCATGTAGCCGCCCTCGGCGGCGCGCCATGCCGTTTGACGTTCGAGCCAGGCGCGCTCCTCGGGGCGGCGCTCGGCCTCCGGGCTTGGGATGGCGAGGCCCATGTTGAGGTGGATGCCTGCGACGTTGGCGGCGTGCCGGCTGCCCAGTCCGGCGGAGACGAAGGCGCCGCGGTCGCCGCCCTGCGCGCCGAAGCGCGGATAGCCCAAGGTGTCGACCATGAGGTCGCGGAAGACATCGGCGGCGCGGTCGGCGTTGAAACCGGGCTCGCGGGGGGCGTCGGAGAAGCCGTGGCCGGGAATGGATGGAATGACGACGTGGAAGGCGTCGGCGGGGTCGCCGCCGTGGGTGGCAGGGTCGGCGAGGGGCCCGGCGATCTTATACATCTCGAAGTAGGAGCCGGGCCAGCCGTGGATGAGCAGCAGCGGGAACGGGTCGGGGCCCTTGCCGGGAAGATGGGCGAAGTGAATGCCGAGGCCGCCGATCTCGGCGCGGAAGCTGGGCAGGCGCTCATTCAGCATACGTTCCTGGGCGCGCCAGTCGTAGCCGCCGCGCCAATATTCGACGAGCTCGCGGACGTAGGCGAGCGGCGTGCCGTCGTCCCACCCTATGTCCGTGAGCTCGTCGGGAAAGCGGACGCGGTCGAGGCGGCGGCGCAGGTCGTCGAGAACGCCGTCGGGGACGTGGATGGGCCAAGGGGAGACGGTCATGGGCGGCTCCGGACGGGCGTCTGCGCGGATTCTATGCGGCGCGGCGCCAGCGGGCAACGCGGCGCCTTAGCTCCACTTCGTCGGGCGCGTCAACACGTAGCCGTCGGGCTTGACGACTCTGTCGGGCAACTGGCTGTCCCTGAACGCATCACGGCCTATGGTGAAGGATGCCGTCGCCGCTTTACGTAGGTGCTTGGATGCACGGTTGGGTGGGAAAGCAGCAACTACTCGCTTCTTGGGGAATCGCTCGCGGACAGCGGTTACCGGACGAGTCAGGTCGTTGCCGCCGCATAGCGCCGGTGCTATGGTGAGCGCACCACCCCAGCGATAGCATCGCTGGCCCGACGCTCCCATCCGGGGGCGTCTCTTTGTGTGACGAGCTTCTTTCTGTCTCTTGTATTAGTAGCATGGCGCTGCTGGCAATCCCTAACGCCGGTGCTATCCGGTGTTATAGTTAGCACACCCCCCCAGCGATAGCATCGCTGGGCCGACGTCCCCACCCGGGGGCGTCTCTTTTTGCCCTTGACACTTGCTCAGGACGGTCTTGGAGCGGGCTCGCCACCCTGCTGAACCGCCGCAAGCAGCCGGGCCATTGTACTCGTCCGACAACGCCCGCCCGCCTTGCTACGATGTGGGGCGTAGCCGTAGACTTGCCGCGTCAGGGAGGTCTGTATTGGCGGGAGAGGTCAGGTTCGTCAAGGCGGCCCGGGAGGGTGAGATACCCGTGGGCCGCGGCAAGATGGTGTTCGGCCCGCACGACAAGCCGATCGCGCTCTTCCACCATGAGGACGGCGGTTACTACGCGGTGAACTACGTCTGTCCGCACATGGGTGGGCCTATTGGCGAGGGCAAGCTGCACGGCTACATCGTCGATTGCCCCTGGCATGGCTGGAGCTACGACATTCGCGACGGCAAGGACCCGACGCCGCCGGGCCACGACATCACCGCCTACGAGGTCAAAGTGGAGGACGGTGTCGTCCTCGTGGGCTGGGTGAAGCCGCCCGCCTAGCGCGCAAGCGCCCAAACTCTGGGATGAAAGCCACCTCGATGTCCGCCGAAACGACGCTTACGAAGACCTTCGAGTTCTCCTCGTCGCACCGGTACTTCCGGGCCGAGTGGACGCAGGAGGAGAACGAGCGGGTCTTCGGCGCCTGCGCCCGCCCCAACGGCCACGGGCACAACTACTTGCTCGACGTCACGGTCAAGGGCCCCGTCGATCCCGTCACCGGCATGGTGATCAACATCGTGGACGTGAAGGCGGTGGTGGAGGATGTCCTGGAAGAGTTCGATCATCACCATCTGAACTACGATATGCCGTACTTCGAGGACCGTGTGCCCACGACGGAGAACCTGGCGGCCACGCTGTGGGAGCTGATCGCGCCGCGCCTGCCCGCGGGGTCAGCCCTCGCCGGCGTCCTGCTGCGTGAGGACGAGGACCTCGCGGTCGAATACCGGGGCGGCGCGTGACTGCCGAACGGACGACGGGCGAAGGGGCGGGAAGCGTCTACTTGACGCGGCGGTACCGGTTCTCCGCGACGCACCGGCTGTACAGCGAGGCGTTGTCCGACGCGGCCAACCGCGAGATCTACGGCAAGTGCGCCAACGACAACGGCCACGGCCACAATTACCAGGTCTTCATTACGATGAAGGGGCCCATCGATCCCGTCACCGGCATGTGCTGCGACCTCGACGCGCTGGATGCGCTGGTGGGGGAGCGGGTGATTGACCGCTACGACCACCGGCACCTGAACCTCGACGTCGAGGACTACGTCGATCTGGTGCCGACGGGCGAGAACATCGTGCGGCGTATCTGGGACCTCCTTGCGGAGGCGCCGCCTCGGAGCGGGGTGCGCGGCGACCAGGCGGCGGGTCCACGCCTGCACAAGGTTCGGCTGGTGGAGACCCGCGACAATGCCTTCGAGTTCACCGGCGGGGCGACCGAGCCGTAGCGCGGCAACATCCCGGAATAGCATCTCCCCCTCTGGGGGAGAACGAGAGAGGGAAGTGAAAGAGAGGAACGGCGCATGGCGTCCATGAGCGGGCGGGCGTGTCTGATTACCGGCGGATCGAGCGGCATCGGGCTCGCGATCGCGCGGCGCTTCGTCGAGGACGGGGCGTCGGTGTGCATCGCGTCGCGTTCGCGGGAACGGCTCGACGCCGCGGCGGCGTCGCTGGGCGGCGTGGGCTCGGTCACCGCGGACGTGTCGACGGCGTCGGGTGCGGCGTCCGCCGCGGACTACGCGCTGGAGCGGTTGGGGCGCATCGACGTGCTGGTCAACGCCGCCGGCGCGGCCTACTTCACCCCTCTCCACGAGACCACCGAGGAGCTGTGGGACGCCACCATCGACGGCAACTTGAAGTCGGTCTTTCTGATGTGCAAGGCGGTCGCGCCGCGCATGCTGGAGGCGGGGCGCGGCGACATCGTGAACATCGCCTCGATCGCCGGACATCAGGGCTTCGACGCGAGCACGGCCTACTGTGCCTCGAAGCACGGCGTGATCGGCTTCTCGAAGGCACTGGCGATGGAAGTGCGGCGGCAGGGCTTGCGGGTGATCACCGTCACGCCGGGCGCCGTCGATACGCCATTGTGGGACGCAGCCGGCGCCGACTTCGACCGCTCCCGCATGCTGACCCCGGGCGACGTGGCGGAGGCGGTGTACGGCGCGCTGACCTTCTCGGCGTCGGCGGTGCAGGACGAGGTGCTGGTGATGCCCGCGGACGGGGTGCTCTAGCCGCGCGCTTGCAGCGCGTACCCTCTCTCAATCTCCCCCAAAGGGGGAGAGGCCGGAGGGGAGGGCGCCCACAAGGGGTGCCCCTACT
The DNA here is from genome assembly GCA_965261455.1 of Dehalococcoidia bacterium. GTDB lineage: Bacteria > Chloroflexota > Dehalococcoidia > SHYB01 > SHYB01 > DAOUKH01. Next base: position 3,488,833 of record OZ253453.1, read on the forward strand.
AGAGCCGCAGGGCGTGGGCCGGATGGGCTTTGGTGGTTGCGAGGCGGCCCCTCATCTCAATCTTCTCCCGTTGGGAGAAGAGGCAAGACCTCCCGGCCCCACCCATGATTGAGCCTGCGGGCGGGTCGTGCAAAGCACTCTACAGGCCGTGGCTGTGCAGCCACTCGTCGCCGAAGCCGAAGTAGTGGCCCACCTCGTGGATGACGGTGCGGCGGATCTCGTCCACGAGCGACTCCTCAGAGGCGGCGTTGTGCTCGATGGGGCGGCGGAAGATCGTGATGCGGTCGGGGAGGACGTTGCCGTAGCCGTAGCCCCGGTCGGGGAGCGGCACGCCTTCGTAGAGTCCGAGTAGGCCGTACCGGCTGCGGATCCTGTTCTCGCGCATCTGCGTCCGAGTGGGAAAGTCCTGGACGAGAATAGCGACGTTCTCGATGAGGCTGGCGACGTCGTCGGGCAGCGACTCCAGCGCCGCGGCCACCGATTCCTCGAACTCTTCGAGCGTCATCGGCGCGTCCGCCTGCCGCCCTCGTCGACCCACCAGCTTCTCGACTCGGGGCCGAAGCCCCAGGGCGGGCCGCTCGCCTTGCCGAGGCGCGTGGGGAACCAAAGGAGCCGGTGGCTCGGGTTGCGGTCGAGGCGGTGGACCATTTCGAGCTCGCGGAAGCCGCGCCGCTCGAAGAGGCGCAGCGCGGGATAGGTCTTGAGGTCTTTGACGAAGAGGCGGGTGGCGACGGACCCCCTGGCGCGCTCGACGGCGGCGTCGAGCAGGGCGTGTCCGATGCCGCGTCGCCGGTGTTCGGGGGCGACGAGAATCTCGCGGACGGTGGCGTAGGGGCCATGCTGATCTTGCAGGAAGCGCATCCGCACGACGCCGGCGGCGTCGCCGTCCACGGCGGCGACGATCCAGTTCTCGGGGTCGTTGGCGAGGCTCAGAAGATGGAGCCGCATCTCGTGCTCGACGTAGTCCTTGTCCTCGGGGGGGGCGACCTGGGCGGCGAAGACGGCCTTCTCGGCGAGGCCAACGCGTAGGATGGCGGCGACGGCGGCTTCGTCCCCGGCGTCGTATGGGCGGATGTGGGTGGGTTCAGGCAATGATGCGCTCGTGTGTCATAAGAGGTCGAGGACGAGGGTGGACCATCCGAACCGTTCGGCGCCATAGCCCTCGCCGGTATGAGGATTATAGAACTCTCGGAAGCCTGATTTGAGCGTCAGCCCGATGGTGCGCCGGGCGAGCTCGCCGGCCTCGTCGCCGTAGCCGTGCTTGCGGAGCCCGCGGATGAGCACCCAGTTCGTGTTGATCCAGGTCGGCCCCCGCCAGATGAGGAAGCGCTCGCTTGGCCGAAAGCTGGGCTCGGTCATCGCTACCGACGGGACGGGGTAGTCGGGCCAGAAGCGGCGAGGGTCGCGCAGTTGGCGGACGATGCCCTCGGCGCGCTCCGGAGGGAGCGAGTCGAGTAGGAGCGGCGCGAGGCTGGAGACGGTCAGCGTCCGCAGGGGACGCCCGCCGGGGTCCCTGAGCGACCAGAATGCGCCGTCGTCCTCGTGGAAGCAGCGGTCGAGGATGGCGCGCTCGGCGCGGTCGGCGAGGCGGGAGTAAGGAGTCGCGGCTCGGCTGGTCGCCGGCCATGGCGCAGAGCCGGGCGACACAGCGCAGCCCCTCGGCGTAGAGGCAGTTGAAGAGCACGTCTTCGACGTTGAAACGGCCGCGCTCGAAGATCGTGGACAGCCGGTAGTTGCGTCCCAAGACCAGGTTGGCGGCGTCGAGGAGACGGAGCCTGACCTGCAGGCCGAGGCGGGAGGGGTTGGGCGCGCCGAGGGCCTCGTCGTAGGCGGGGAGGTGGTCCATGCCCGTTTCGTAGGGTGTGATGCACGAGACGAGGCCGTCGGCGTCGGGGTCGCGGTGGTCGCGCAGCCAGAGGTAGTAGCGCTTGCAGCGGTCGAGGGCCTCGGCGAGGAAAGCGTCGTCACCGCCGCGCTCGGCGACCTTGAGCGCGGCCTGCGCCAGAACCGGCGGTTGGACGAGGGCGCTGTGCCGCGGCCTCCAAGAGAGGCGGCACTGGAGATGCGCCGGCGGGAGCAAGATGCCCGCGCCCCAGTGGATAACGTGCGGGATGAAGCCATCGGGGGCCTGAGCGGCCCACAGCGTCCGGAGCTCGCGCCGCGCCGCGGCCGGGTCGAGGTGACTCAACGCGATGGCGTGGAAGCAGGAGTCCCAGAACCACTGCCACGGATAGCCGCCGGCCGCCGAGGGGCAGACGTAGTCGTACTCGATGCCTGTGGCGGCATCGACTCCGCGCTTGACGTTGCCGGCGAGCACGTCCGCGGCGCCGCGGCGGAGCGCCTCGGCCTCGGAAGCGGTGATGCGCGGGGGCAAAGTGCCTCCGTCGAGATCCTGGACCCGGGGGCTACCGCCAGTCGGCGTCGGTGGGGTGGAGGTTGGTGCAGCGGACGACGGAGGCGGAGGCGCGGATATCCTTCGTCGCCTCGTTCCAGCGGGCGTAGTGGGCCGTTTGGGTGTGGGCCTTGAACGCGTCTTCGTCGCGGTAGACCTCGACGAAGACGAAGCGCTTGGGGTCCGCCTGGTCCTGGTAGGCGTCAAAGCGCACGCAGCCTGGCTCCTGCACAGAGTTCGAGGCGTCGTCCAGCGCGGCTTTGAGGAAGGCGTCCTCAGCGCCGGGATTGCATTCGAGGTTTACGACGATGGCGTACATAGGTTTCTCCCGTGTTTGGTTGTTTTCTTACTCTCTCTCCCCTGAGGGAGACCTCTACTTAACCTTGCCGTGGAGGAAAGGCGCCCTTCGGGCGCCCGCGCGCCTGTGGCGCGCGCCCTCTCTCTAATCTCCCCCTGAGGGGGAGAGGCCGGAGGGGGCGTTGCGTTCGCGGTCGAGCACTTTGTTGAGGCGGCGCACGTGGCGCTCCTCGCCGGTGAAGGCGGCGCTCATGAACGCGGTGATGAGCTCGCGTTCGACCTCGGCGCCGACGACGCGCCCGCCGACGCAGAGGATGTTCATGTCGTCGTGCTCGACGCCTTGATGCGCGGAGTAGGTGTCGTGGCAGACGGCGGCGCGCACGCCGGAGACTTTGTTGGCTGCGACGCTTGCGCCGACGCCGCTCCCGCAGGCGAGCACCCCGCGCTCGACCTCGCCGGCGGCGACGGCGTCGGCCAGCCGGAAGACGAAGTCGGGGTAGTCGTCCGCCGGGTCGTACGACGCCGGGCCGTAGTCGACGACGTCGTGGCCGAGGCCACGCAGGACCTCGGCGGCGAAGTTCTTGGACTCGAAGCCGGCGTGATCGCCGGCCACCCCAACGCGCATGGCGGCTCCTTACTGGCGCGGTGCTGAGGCATAGTAGCCCGGCGGCGGCGCACCCGGCAAGGCGAGTCGGCGCGGCCGGGCGGGGCGTATACTTTCCCTCTTGACCGCTTTGCTTGTGGCCATGGCGAGGCGAAAGGGTATCGTTGGCGCGCGTCCAGGACTCCGACTCCCCATCCGCCGCCGAAGGGCGCAGGTTCCGCCTCATCCTCTTTGGCGTCGCCTTGGGGACGATGCTCGCGCCGTTGAACACCACGCTGGTGGCTCTGGCGCTGCCCGATATCAGCGGCGATTTCGACGCCAGCCTCGACGCCGTCACCTGGACCATTACCGCCTACGTCATCGCGATGGCGGTCGTCCAGCCGATCGGCGGGAAGGTGGGCGACCTCTACGGGCGGCGCAGGCTTTACCTCTTCTCGATGCTGGGCTTCGGCGTGGCGAGCATTCTTGCGGCGCTATCCACCGACCTGACGATGCTGATCGTGACGCGCGTCGTCCAGGCACTCACGGCCGCGATGATGCTGCCCACCGGCGCGGCGCTGGTGCGGCAGGTGTTCCCGGTCGAGCGCCGGGCCGCGGCCTTCGGTGTCGTGGGGGCGGCGGCGGGCCTCGCGGCGGGGATCGGGCCGGTCTTGGGCGGCGGCATCCTCGCGCTCGGCGGATGGCGGGCTATGTTTTGGATGAACATTCCGATCGTCGTGCTGGGTCTGGTCGTGGCCTATCGCTACTTCCCACCCGCCGCGAAGCGGGGCGCGCGTCCGCCCTTCGATCTCGTGGGCGCGGCGCTGCTGGGCGCGGCGATGATCACGTTCGCGCTGGCGCTCAGCCTTGCCGGCAGCGCGTCCCTGAGCTTGACGGCCGGCCTTGCCGGAGCCGCGGCCGCGCTCTTGGCGCTCTTCGCCGTCAACGAGCGCCGTGTCGTGGAGCCGCTCACCGATCCGCGGCTGCTTGGCAACCGCTCCTTCGTAGGGGCGACGGGCACGATTCTCTTCTCCACCATCGGGCTGTACGCCATCGTCCTCGTCCTACCGTTACTCCTCAAGGTGGTGCAGGAGCGGGGTTCGGCTGAAACCGGCCTCATCATGGCGGCGATGTCGGCGCCGATCTTTGTCCTCGCTCGCGTAGGGGGCCGTTTGGCGGACCGCTTTGGCCGACGGCGGCCGGCGATGGCCGGCGGCGTGCTGCAGGCGGCCGGCGCGGCGGTACTGCTTCTTTCGGACCTCGATGCGAGCGCCTGGCCGGTCGTGGCGGCGCTGCTGCTCATGGGCGCGGGGCTGGCGCTGCAGATTCCCGCCGCGCAGACCGCCGCCGTGGAGGCGGTGGGGGAGCGCGACGCGGGAATGGCGAGCGGGGTGTACTCGATGGGGCGTTACATCGGAAGCCTTATTGGAGCGGCGGCGCTCGGCGCGCTCGTCGGGGTCGCCGCCGTCGAGAACATCGGCAGCGGCGACCTGACGCCGGTCTTCATCATGGTCGCGGCGGCAACCACCGCGTCGATTGGGTCGGCGTGGTTTATCAGGTCGCGCGGCGCGTCCCCGGCGGCGCGCAACTAACGGGGGAGGCCGAGGCCGCGCTGGGCGATGATGTTTCGCTGAATCTCCTGGCTGCCGCCGCCGACTTTGCAGGCGGAGCGGAGGTAGGAGCGTTCGACGGCGCCGCCCATGGGAATGGCGCGCCCGCCGGCGGGGTCGAGCTGGCCGAAGAGCCCCATGATCTCCATCGACGCGAGGGAGACGTTGCTGCGGACTTCGACGGCGAAGACCTTGGCCAGCGAGGCTTCCATGTTGGGGACCTCGCCCCTCGCCTGCATGCCGATGACTCGGTAGGAGAGCATGCGGGAGACCTGAATCTGCACCGCCATGTCGGCGAGTTTGTGGCGTACGGTGCTCCCCGCGAGGAGCGTGCGCCCGAAAGCGTCGCCGGCGAGGTAGGCCATGAGGTCGTCGAAGTCGCGGCGGTAACCGGCCATCGAGGCGACGTTGGAGCGCTCGAAGTCGAGCGTCGTGGTGGCGACGTACCAGCCGCGGTGCAGCTCGCCGAAGAGGCCGTCGCGGGGGACGCGCACGTTGTCGAAGTAGACCTCGTTGAAACCTTGGCCGTTGTCCATCTGCCGGATCGGTTTGACGGTGACGCCCGGCGATTTCATGGGGAAGAGGAAGTAGGAGATGCCGCGGTGCTTGGGGGCGTCGGGGTCGGTGCGGGCGAGGAGGTGGATGTAGTCGGCGTTGTGGGCGCTGGAAGTCCAGATCTTCTGCCCGTTGATGACGAAGTCGTCGCCGTCCTGCTCGGCGCGGGTCTGAAGGGAGGCGAGGTCGGAGCCGGCGTTGGGCTCGGAGAAGCCCTGGCACCACCGGCTCTCGCCGCTCGCGATGCGTCCGATGTGCTCGCGCTTCTGGGCCTCGGTGCCGTGGACGATGAGGGCGGGGCCGAGCTGGTAGGCCTGGGGGTCGATGCCGGGGCAGCGGGCGTAGGACATCTCCTCTCGGAGGATGGCCTGGTAGGTGAGGGAGCGGTCCTGGCCGCCGTACTCTTTGGGCCAGGACATGGCGATCCAGCCGCGGGCGCCGATCTTCATGCGCAGCGCGCGCACCCGACCGGCGAGGCCGGGATCGGTGGCGTCGCCCTGTGCCCCCGCCAGTGCGAGATCCTCGGGCATCTCTTCGTCGATGAACCGGCGAACCTCGCCCCGGTAGGCGTCTTCTTCGGGAGTGAAGCGGAAGTCCATGGCGTCCTCGTGGATAGGCGGGCGGATGGTGGGGAGCATAGCAAACGCGGCGGGCGTGGCAAACCGCCCGCGGCTTGACCCTGCGGAGCGCCCCGGTTATAAGATGAGGCCGCCTATCGAGGAGGAAGCCGTCCATGAACTATGCGTCGCCGCGGTTCGATGAGCTGGAGGCCGGTCAGGAGTTGCCTCCGCTGGTGAAGACGCCCAGCGAAGTCCAGCTCTTCATGTTCAGCGCGATCACGTGGGATACCCACCGCACCCATTTCGACACGCCCTATTCGGTCGACGAAGAGTCGCTGCCCGGCATCCTTGTGCACGGACATCTGCAGGGTGCCTTCCTCTCGCAGTACGCCGCCAACTGGGCCGGCAAGGCGGGGCGGCTGCGTTTGCTGGACTATCAGAACCGAGGCATGGTGATCCCGGGCGAGCGGCTGACGGTGAAGGCGAAGATCACCGGCAAGTCCCAAGAGGCGGACGTGGGCGTGGTGACGATGGACATGTGGTTGGAGAAGGACGGCGGCGATATCCCGACCACCGGGAACGTCGTCATCGAGATTCCGCTGGACTAGCCCACACGAGCGCCTCCGTTTCCGTTGACACCGCCGAAAGGGCGGTGCTACCGTCGAGCCTCGAAGCGCTTTCCCCTGGAGGCGGCCCGTGGCCGAATTCACCTGCATCTCCGCCGATTCGCACATTGTGGAGCCCGGCAACCTGTGGCTCGACTATATCGCCCCCGCGTACCGGGACCGCGCCCCGCGCGTCGTCCGCGAGGACGACCGCGACATCTACATGTGCGAGGGGATGCGGCTGATCTCGATGCAGGGGGCGGCGAGCGCGGGGCGGCCCAGCGAGGCGCTTGGCTTCAAGGGCCGTGAGCGCGATGTCCCCCAGGGGGCGTGGGACCCGAAGGCGCGTCTGGCCGAGATCGAGCCCGACGGCGTGCAGGCCGAGGTCTTGTATCCCACGATGACGCTGCGCCTGTTCGCGGTCGAGGACACGGGACTGCAGGACGCGTGCTTCCAGGCGTATAACGACTGGCTCACCGACTTCTGCAAGGAGGTCCCCGGCCGGTTCAAGGGCATCGGCGTGATCAACCTCGACGATGTCCCCGGCGCCATCGTCGAGATGCAACGCTGCTTGGAGATCGGGCTGCCCGGTGTGAGCATCGCGCTGTATCAGGACCAGGAGCGGCACTACGGGCATCCCGACTTCGACCCGTTCTGGGCCGCCGCCGAGGATACGGGCGCGCCGGTGAGCCTGCACATCCTGACGGAGCGCCGCCGCGCCTCGAGTATCTATCGGAGTCCCGCCGACGGGGTCTGCGAGGCGGACACGATCCAACGCTCGCTGGCGCACATGACGTTCAACGGTGTCTTCGAGCGGTTCCCCAAGCTGCGCGTCGTCTCCGCCGAAAACGACATCGGATGGATGCCGTACTACCTCGAACGCATGGACTACGTCTTTGACCGGCGGCGCAATCTCTATCAGATGAACCTCTCGCGGGAGACCCCGCCCAGCGAGATGGTCAAGCGCAACGTCTTCCTCACGTTCATGCGGGACAAGGCGGGCGTGATGAACCGCGGCCTGATCGGCGTGGACCGGATCATGTGGTCGAGCGACTACCCCCACGGCGACAGCACGTGGCCCCGCTCGCAGGAGATGATCGACTACCTGATGGACGACGTCCCCGCCGACGAACAGGCCCGCATTCTCGTCGACAACGCGCGGGGGCTCTACGGGTTCTAGACGCCCAGGCGCTGCTTAAAAGCTGGCACCGAGCTCTGTGAGCAGCTCGAAAAGATTGATGCATTTGACCCCGTAATGATCGGCTACATCTGGAATCTTGGGTTTCGTTGACTGTGACTCGCGCTTTTCGAAAGTCACGACACGTCCGCCCTCTACGGCGGCGTGGGCAATCAGCCAAGCGTCCGCTTTCGCTAGAAAACGAGCAACGTGGTGTTGCGCGAAGCGATGATCGGCTTTTACCGAATCGGCGATCTGCCCGAAAACCCGCTGGACTTCTTCACTTGGTTGTCTGAAGAAGGACTCCTGGACGTTCGTGGCCCATGCATTCAGATCATCGTCGACCTCCTTGAGTTCACCAAAGACCCGCTCAGGTGCCGCGAAGACCTGTTCCTGAACCTTCCGGTCCAGGTAGCTCCAGAATGAAGGGACTAGTGCAAAGCTATAGTAAGTGCGGCTTGGCTGGATGAGCGTGTCCGAATCAAGCCAATCAGGCATGCGCCGGTCCGCTGCCCAGCAATCGGGCTTCGAGCCTGTCGTAGGTTGCTGAAGTGCTGATGTTCAGTAGAGACGCCGCTTCTCGATAGGGGACCTTCCCTTCGGCCACGGCGGTGAGCACGGTCATCGTGAAGGTGCGGCTATTCCGGCTCAGGACGTTGTTGTGGTAGTTGCCGCCACCATCTGTGCCCGCTTGCTGCAAGTCGTTTTTGAACTCGTTTAGCTTTTCGGCATAGGCGCTTGACTCAACCCGTCCATAGTCATACGCCGACCGCAGTATGACAAACCTACTTACACGGTATTGACGCGATAGCTTCGCGATATTCTCGTCAAGCCCGATTGTGTCATCCCACCGCATGCTGAAGTTGTTCGGCGGAACGAGCACCTGAGCGGCAATCCGGTCGCATTGCCGCTCAGCGGGGTTGTTTTGTCGACTTGCACTTTTCGAATAGTCAGGGTTGGATATTCCGCTCTGGCCGATCCAGAGATGCGCCAATTCGTGAGCGAGCGTGAATATCTGCGCGGACTTTGCATCTTTGGAGTTAATGAAGACCAGTGGAGCAAGTGGATCGTTGATTGCAAACCCTCTGAATTCACTCACATCTAGTGGCCTATGCGTGTTGTTGCCCACGATGCCACTTCGGAGAACTAGCACCCCGGCGTCTTCGGCCCGCCTTACAAACTCCGTTAGGAACTGCTCCCAATTTCCCGTATCGGCCCGCATGCGATCGTCAATACGCAATGCACTTGTGAGATCCGAAGCAACTACGGAAACCGGTTCGTTGAGGGTGTATTTACCAACAAACGGCAGCGACTCGGCACCCTTATCTTGTAGATACTCCCGGTACCAATCCTGTTTCCGAAGAGCATCTTCCAAAACTTCCAAGAAATCAGGGCTTGGATGCTCTGACGTGTCGGGTAACAGGGTGCGCAGGTCGGGCAGAGGGAGCTCTTCGGATGGGGGCTGTGCAAGGAAGAGATAGCCAAACGGGACGTTCAACTTGTCAGCAATGCCACCCGCCTTCTTGAAGGTCGGGCGTGATTCGCCACGTTCCCAACGCTGCAGCGTTGGCGCTACGACCCCCAGCCTCTTGGCTGCGGACGGGATGTCAAGACCCATCCGCTGCCGTGCCCATGTAAGGATCTCCGGCGTTACAAACGCTTCAGTCGTCATGAATTACCATCGAGTTTCTTGGATGGCTTTTCCGCAGAGACCGGCCCCACTTAGCCGCCGTTGAGGTTGAAGACCTTGACGGCGTTGTCGACGAGGACTTGGCGTCGCTCCGCTTCCGACCAATCGCCGATGGCGCGCTCGATGTACCACTGCGACTTGGGGAAGGTGCTCGTCGGGTGGGGGAAGTCGGACGACCACATGATGTTGTCCATCCCGATGACGTCGCGCATGCGGAGGCCGACGGCCTCGAACCAGAAGTTGATGTAGCACTGACGGTGGAAGTAGTCGCTGGGCTTGATCTTCAGGCTGCCCCGCACCTTGAGGTTCTGCGCCTCCCACTGATGGTCGGCGACTTCGAGGAGGTAGGGCGCCCAGCCCAAGCCGCTCTCGGACGAGACGACCTTGAGCGCGGGGAAGCGTTCGAGGATGCCGGAGAAGAGGATGGTGCTCATCACCATGATGTTCGCCGAGATCGTGCGGGTGGAGCCGTCGGAGAGCCTGGTGACGGCGTTGTGGCCCTCCCAGGGCGCGGGGAACGAGATGCCCTGGGCCCCGCCGGAGCCGATGTGAAAGTTGACCGACATTTTCGTCTCTTGCGCCGCGTCCCAGAGCGGGTCCCAGTAGGGGTCGCAGACGTCGGGGTAGCCGAACTGCTGAGGGAAGGCGATGGCGATGCCGTTCATCTTGCGCTCGACGGCGCGGCGCAGCTCGGCGACGGCGAGGTCGAGGTCCCACATGGGTAGCTGGGCGAGCGTGATGAATCGCCCAGGGTAGGGCTCGGCGTACTCCTCGACCTGGAAGTCGTTGTAGGCGCGGATGCAGTCGAGGCGGAAGTCGGCGGGCCAGTCGGCGTTGTAGAAGGTGTTGCCGGCGATGCCGGCGACGTTGGCGAAGAAGGTGTGCACGTCCACGCCGTCCGCTTCCATGGCCTTCACCCGCTCGGCGGGGATGTAGGCTTTTGGGGGCATCTCGTCGAAGTTGACCGCGCTGGCGGTGCGGTCGGCCATGGTGGCGTGGACGCTGCCCGGCCCCTTCACGGCGCGGGGTTCTCCGTTGATCCACCAGGTGTCACCGCCGTCGGCGTCGCGGACGACGTGGGGGATCTTGTCGCCCCACTTCGCCGCGCTCATCCGCGCCGTCCAAGTATCGGGCTTCTCTTGCAGGTGGTCGTCGGTCGAGATGCAGTTGTACCGCATCGTCTGCTCCTTCGCGTCTCTAGGGAATGCCGGAATTGTAGGAGTGCCCGCGGGCAGGGTCAAACGAGGCCGCCGGCGCGTGGGCGCGGGCGTGTAGTATAGGCAGCGCTACGAAACCGCGCCGCGCTCCGGCGCCCGGAGGGCCCCATGCACATTGGACTCACCGCGGGTCTGCAGATCTTCTCCATGCCACCGTCCGACACGCTGAGCATCGCCCAGCGCGCTGAGGCCGCCGGCTTTGAATCGATATGGATACCGGACCATCCGGTTATCCCCGAGGCGATACCGCCGCAGTATCCCTACAACGACACCGGCGAGCCCCCGTTCAACAACAACTCGCCCTGGTTGGAGCCGACGTCTATGCTCACCTTCCTGGCGGCGGGAACGAAGACGCTCGGCCTCGGCACCGGCATCTACATCGTGCCGCTGCGCAATCCGCACCTGCTGGCGCGCAGCCTCTCGACGGTGGACTGGCTGTCGAACGGACGCCTGCTGCTCGGTGTGGGGGTCGGCTGGATGCCCGACGAGGCCGCCGCCACCGAGACCGACTTCGACAACCGGGGCAAGCGGACCGAAGAGATCCTGCACATCATGGTACGGCTGTGGACGGAGGACGTGGTCGAGCACACCGGCGCGTACTACTCCTTCGGCAGGGTGAAGCTGAACCCGAAGCCGGTGCGTAAGCCGCACCCGCCGATACTCTACGGCGGGCATACGCCCGTCGCGCTCCGCCGGGCGGCGCAGCTCTGCGACGGGTGGATCGGCATGGGCTACACGCCGGAGCAGTTGCCCGCCTACCTGGAACGGCTGACCGAGCTTCGGAAACGGCACGGCCGCGACGGAGAGGCGTTCGACATCACGGTGACGCCCGCCGTTCCCCCCACGCTCGACGCGGTCAAACGGTTCAAGGATCTCGGCGTGACGCGCCTCAAGCTGACCCCATTCAAGCGGGACGCCGACGCCGCGGCCTGCCTCGAAGGCATCGACCGGTTCGGCGACGAGGTGATCGCGAGGCTCTAGCTTCCCGGCCCGGCGGCCCGGAGCCGGGGGGAGAACAACGTGACTGGCTCTATCCGACTGTCACCCGAAACCGAGCAGCGGCTTGCCTTGCTGGCTTCGCAGACCGGGCGCACGAAGGCCTTCTACCTGCGTGAGCTCATTGGCCGTGGTCTTGAGGACATAGAAGACTACTACCTCGCCGCGGACGTTCTCGAACGTATCCGCAAAGGGCGGGAACAAGTACATGCCGCCGCGGATGCGAGGAAAGAGCTCGGTCTGGGCGATTGACTACATTGCGTTCGTGCCCTGCCGGCCGTGCTACGCGGCCGCCGGCTGAGGCGCCACGCTCGTCCTGGGCTTAGAGCATGGTGAAGCCGCCGCTGACGCTGAAGGTCTGGCCGGTCACGAACGAGGCGGCGTCGGAGGAGAGGTAGAGGACGGCGTTGGCGGTGTCGTCGCCGTGGCCGAGCCGTCCCAGGGGGTAGTGCGCCGTGGCGCGTTGCATGCGGTAGTCGGGCGACCCGCGTTCCTCGCCGCGCCACGGTCCGGTCAGCGTCTCGATGTGCGTGCCCTCGGGCTGCGTCGCGCCGGTGCAGACGACGTTGACGCGCACGCCCTGCGGCGCGACTTCCTTGGCGATCGACTTGCAGGCGGCGATGACGGCCCCGCGAGCACCCGAGTAGACCGCGGCCTTGAACTCGCCCACCCGCCCAGCCTCGGATGAGATGGCGACGATGTTGCCTGAGCCCTGGCGGACCATGTGCGGGAGGGCGGCGTGGATGGTGTTGAGCACGGCGATGAAGTTGCTGTGGACGATTTTGGTCCAGGTGTCAGGGTCGTTGTTAATGAAGAAGGCGCGGCCCGCCCAGTGCGCCATGGCGGTGACGAGGACGTCGAGGCGCCCCGTCGCCTCGACGGCGCGGTCAATGACCACCTGGGCCTCGGCGCGCGAGGCGGCGCCGGCGTGGATGGTGGTGATGGCGAGGCCGGCGGCTTCGACGTCCCGCCGGACGGACTCGAGCATGGTCTCGTCCTCGGCGGAGAGAAAGACGCGGGAGCCCTCGGCGGTGTAGAGCAAGGCCAGCGAGCGTCCGAGCTTCGAGCCGCCGCCGGCGATGACGACGGTCTTGTCTTCAAGTCCTAGGCGCATGGTTGGGAGAGTCGGCGTTGCCCGGCAGCCCGGGCCCGTTTGACGCTAGGCCGCGGGGCGCGGCGTGTCAAGCGCGGCGCTTCGGCGCACCACAAAGAGAGAGGCGGCCCCTGGGGACCGCCTCTCCTTGCGAGTCTGTCTGTTGGCGGGTCAGTTACTTCCGGGGACGTAGTTCGGCGAGCCGCCGTCGGTCTTGTCGCCGAAAGGCGTGAAGTCCCGGTCGATCCAGAGTTGCTCCATGTCCTCGACGACGTCGGCGACGGTGCAGCACTGGGTCAGCGGCATGTTGCGCAACGAGGGCCACCAGGAGTGGAAGCGCTTGGTGCGGAAGAGGGGGACGAAGATGCGGCGTTCGAGCAAGTCGATCTGGATCTCCTCGGCGATGGCCAACTGTTCGTCGAAGGTCCGGGCTTGGAGGAAGTCTACCCAAAGCTGACCGACTGGGCCGAGGTCCCAGTGCTCGGTGAAGTACCCCTCGTCGTTGAACGTCGGGCCGTACTGGAGGCGCATGTTGGCGCCGGGGAAGGGGGAGCCCGAGAAGAGGAAGAACCAGCCCACGTCCCAGTTCTTGGTGCGCAGCTCGTCGAAGTCGCTCGAGCCGGGGATCACGAGACCCTCGCCGGTGGGCACGACCCAGATGTCGGCCAGGGAGTCGATGGCGATCTGCATGGCCTCCTGGGAGGAGAGGCGGGCGACGAACCGCAGCTCAAGCGGATTGTCGGGGCTGAAGCCGGCGGCTCTCATGAGCTGACGGGCGGCGAGGACGTCGCGGGCGCGGTCGACCTGGTTATCGGCGTAGCCGGGGCGGCCCTCGAACATCTGTCGAGGCAGGGCCCAGGCGCCGTTCAACTCGGCGGGGATACCGACGCCGTGGAGGACGATGGCGGTCTCCGGGCCGTAGGCGAGGTCGCGGACGGCGAACCGGTCGACGGCGATGTCGATGGCTTCACGGACACGGGGGTCCCTGAGGGCCGGGTTGCGGTTGTTGAGGAACAAGGAGTTCAAGGTGGACGCCATGTTCGCATGTTGCCAACCGGGGATGGAGTTGGTCAGCTCGGCGTTTCGTCCCGCCAAACGGTTGGTGACGACGGGCCGCTGCCAGAGGACGTTGCCCGAGGTGAAGGCGCCGATGATCGCGGTGGTGTCCGAGATGATGAAGATCTCGATGGCGTCGAGGTAGGGGATCTGCCGCCCCGCGGCGTCGGTCTTCCAATGGTCGGGGCTGGCTTCCATGGCGAACTTCACGTCCGCCTCGGAGGAGACGAAGCGGAAGGGCCCGGTACCGTTGCCCTTCTCGTTGACATCGCCTGGCCTGACGTCGGAGGGGAGGATGTAGAGCGTCCGAGTGAGTTCGAGGAGCTGGTTGAAGAACGCGCTGCTGAACTCCTTGAGGCGAATTTCGACGGTGGTGTCGTCGATGGCGACGGCCGCGTCGACGACGGCCATGGCGGCGGCGTTCCCCGGGTCACGGAGCCTCGAAGGGGCGCCGCCGTCGCCTTCCGTCTGACTCTCATACTTCTCGGCGTTCTTCATCCGGTCCATGCTGTAGACGACATCTTCGGCGGTAAAGGCGGAACCGTCGTGGAACGTGACGCCCTCGCGGAGTTTGAAGGAGTAGACCTTCCCGTCGGAGCTCAGGGACCATTCCGTCGCGAGGTCGGGGACGGCGCTCGCCCCGTCGAATTTGCTCGGTTCGATGAGCTTGTCGTACATGGGGCGGATGGGGGTGACGATGCCGGTGCTGATCCGCAGGAATGGATCGAGGCCGCGGGCGTTCAGTTGCTGCACCGCGGTGAGGGTGCCGCCGCGGATGGGATCGACGCCGGGAACCGCGGTGGGCACCGGCACGGGCGTGGCGGTGGGGGCGCGGGTCGGGGGTACGGCGGTGGGCGTGGCCCCGGGCATGGAGGTGGCCGCTGGCATGGCGGTAGCCGCGGGCATGGCGGTGGCCGCTGGCATGGAGGTAGCCCCGGGCATGGCGGTGGCCGCTGGCATGGCGGTAGCCGCGGGCATGGCGGTAGCCGCGGGCATAGCGGTAGCCGGCGCGGCCGTCGGCTGCGGCGCGGCCGTGGGTTGGGGTGCCTCGGTGGGATCGCCGCCGCCGCACGAGGCGACGATCAGCAGCATGACCCCGAGCGCGGCGACAAACGAGAAGAGTCTGCGGTGCCGTGTGAGCATTCTTGCCTCCTGATAAGGGGCGCCTTCAAAGCGCGTCCTCTGAAGTCTCACCCGCGAGGACGCGCAGAACGCCCGCAGTCGGCACGATAGCAGGGGGCTTTCGCTTCTGTCAATGCGCGTAGGCGCAGCCCGCGGAGGGCGAAATCGGCATGCTTGACGCTCCCAGAGGGGCGTACTACAGTTCGCGCACGCTCACGCGCCGGCGGAGCGCGCCCGCGGCCCAGGCGTCTATCCGACTAGGTTTGGAAGGAGTGCGCCTCACCGGCGCTCCGGTTCCCGCCTCATGCAGAAGTACATCGCCCGCCGGCTCCTGCTTTTCGTTCCAACGCTCTTCCTTGCGTCGGTGCTGGTCTTCCTCATCGTGCGGGTCGCGCCCGGCGATCCGGTGGACACGTTCTTTGGGACCGACCCCACGCTCGACGCGGGGGTCTCGTTCTCGCAGGAGCAGCGCGACGCGCTCCGGGAGGAGCTGGACCTCGACCACAACGTCGTGGTGCAGTACGGCCTCTGGGTGGCGGACGTCTTCACGCTGAACCCAGGAGAGTCGTTCCGCACCCAGGAAGAGGTCCTCGACGTGGTGAAGTCGTCGCTGCCGCTGACCCTGGAGCTTGCCTTTGCGACCATGATCATCGCGGTGTTGGTGGCGCTACCCTTGGGGATCATCAGCGCGATACGTCAGGACACCTGGCTCGACTACGGGTTGCGGGTCTTCAGCATCGGCTTTCTGGCGATGCCGATTTTCTGGACGGGGATCATCGCCTTGGTGATCGCCTTCGAGACGTTCAGATGGGGGCCGCCGGTGGACTACGCCGACATCTGGGAGGACCCGTGGCTCAATATAAGGAAGCTGTGGCTGCCGGTGTTGATTCTGGCGCTCAACTCGGCGGCGGTGCTCGCCCGGATGCTGCGCTCCGCCACCCTGGAAGTGCTGCGCCAGGACTACGTGCGCACGGCCTTCGCCAAGGGCCTGCGGGAACGGACGGTGGTGGCGCGGCACGTGGTGAAGAACTCGCTGCTGCCCGTGGTAACGGTGGCGGGTATCCAGTTCGCGGTTCTCTTCAGCGGCACGGTCATTACCGAGCAGCTCTTCAACCTCCCTGGCGTGGGCAAGAAGCTGATCCTGTCTCTTGATACCAACGACTTCCCCATCATCCAGTTCGTGGTGGTGCTGGTGGCGCTGTTCGTCACCATCATCAACCTTCTGGTGGACTTGCTCTACGGCTACCTCGACCCTCGGATTCGGTACGAATAGGCGCGCCGCCCCATGACGATGAAGGCACCGCTGCAAGAACAGGCCCGCCACCCCGCGGCGTGGGCGCTCGACCGGGCGCGCACGCTGCCGGCGTCCCTGTGGGGCTTTTCCCGAAGCAAGCCGCTGGGCGGCATCGGCTTGGCCATCCTGGTAGGCTTGGTCCTAATAGGGATCTTCCGAGGTGTCATCGCGCCCTACGATCCGGAGCGGGTGTTCAACCAGACGACGGAGACGGCGGACAAGCCGGCGGAGACCCTGCGCCTCCGCGGCCCCTTCACCAGCGGCACGGTGTCCGAGATACCGGACGACGCGGTCACGGTCGACGACATCATCGTCGAGGACGTCTTCTTCTTGCTGGGAACGGACCAGCTGAGCAAGGACGTCTTCAGCCGGCTGGTACACGGGGCGTGGACGGCGACCAAGCTCTCCCTGAGCGCCGTCGTGCTGGCGACTCTGGCCGGTTCGCTAGTCGGCCTGCTGAGCGGCTATTACGGGGGGAGGCTCGATCTGTTCGCGCAGCGCGTTGTCGACGCCTGGCTCTCGATACCGGGGCTGATCCTGGCGATCGCCATCGTCGGCGGCATCGGGGCGAGCACGCTCACGATCATCATTGCTATTTCCTCCTTCCTCTGGCCGGCGACCTCACGCGTCATCCGGTCGGTCACGCTCAGCGTGAAGGAGTCGCAGTACGTGGAGGCGGCGCGTGCGCTGGGGGCCGGCGACGTGCGCATCATGCTCCGCCACGTGCTCCCGCAGACGATGGCGCCCCTGATGATCATGGCCTCCTCCATCGTGGGCATCGCCATCACCGTGGAGGCGGCGCTGGCCTTCCTTGGAGTCGGCATTCCGCCGGGGCAGGCCTCGTGGGGGCAGATGCTTTCGGGCCAAGTGGTGACGCACGCCCGCACCGAGCCGCTGCTCGTCGTCTGGCCCGGACTGGTAATCACCGCCGCCGTGTTCGGGGCCAACCTGCTCGGCGACTCGCTCCGCGACGTGCTCGACCCCAGGCTCCGCGGCGCCCAATAGCCTGCTGACCGTTGCGGGGCCATCGGGTACAATTCCGTAAGCGAATGACCGGTCGCGCAAGAGTGGCGGAGCGGCGGGCGGGCCGCCGGAAGGGGACTCGGATGCAGTACGACCTCGTGATCAAGAACGGCACCGTCGTCGATGGGACGGGACTGCCCAAGCAGCAGGCCGACGTGGCGATCAAGGATGGGCTGATCCAGCAGGTCGGCCGGATCAACGCCCCGGCGAACGAGACTATCGACGCTGAAGGGCTGATCGTCTCCCCAGGCTTCATCGACCCGCACACGCACTACGACGGCCAGCTTACCTGGGACCCGCTGGCGCTTTCGTCGTCGTGGCACGGGGTTACCACGGTGGTGATGGGGAACTGCGGCTACACGCTCGCGCCCTGCCGCCCCAGTGACAAAGAGCACGAGTACATGAGCAAAACGTTTGCCAAGGTGGAGGGCATGTCGCTCTCCGCCCTCGAGGCGGGCGTCCCGTGGACGTGGGAGACGTACGCCGAGTACCTCGACACCCTCGACGCGCGCCTCGGCGTCAACGCCGTCCCCTACATCGGCCACACCGCGGTCCGGCGCTACGTGATGGGCGAGGAGTGCTTCGAGCGCGAGGCCAACGACGACGAGATCCAGCGCATGCGCATGGAAGTGGGCAAGGGGATGGCGGCGGGCGCCTGCGGCTTCTCTACGTCGCAAGCGTCAAGCCATGTTGGATATTACGAGGAGCCGATCCCCAGCCGCCTCGCCACCGACCGCGAGATCGAGGAGCTCTGCGGGGCCGTCGGCGACGCCAATGCGGGCAACCTGATGGTCCTGTGCCGCAGCGCCATCGAGGGCATCAACGCCGACGACCGCAAGCTGCTCATCCGCCTCTCCGCCGACAACGGCCGCCCGGTGATCATCCAGGGCCGCCTGATCCAGGAGGCCATCGATGCCGGCGCCGGCGTGTTCGGGCTGCTGCAGGCGAGGCCCTTCGACCGCATCTTCAATCTCAAGCACACCACTGTCCTCGACGGGCTGCTCACCTGGGGCACGGTGCTGCGTAAGCCCATGGACGAGCGTCTGCGCCTGCTCCGCGACCCCGAGACCCGGGCCGCCATGCGCCACGACGTGGACCATCCCAATACCGACCGCAACAAGGGCGTCGTCCTGCCGGCCCCGCCGTGGGAGACGATCTTCGTCAACACGGTGAAGCTCGACAAGAACCGCGGCCTGGAAGGCAAGTCGGTGGTCGAGATCTCGAAAGAGACCGGCAAGCACATCGCCGACGTCATCATCGACCTGGCGCTGGAGGAAGACCTCGAAACGTTCTTCCGCTACTTCAAGGGCCGGACGGACGCCGAAGAAGAGAAGATGCTCCGTGACCTCCGGTCGCCGTACGCGGTCCTGGGCATCTCGGACGCAGGGGCGCACCTCGACCGCGACGACGGGGCCTACTATGCTACCCACTTCCTGCAGGAATACGTCCGCGATAAGGGACTGTTCTCGCTGGAGGAGGCGGTCCGCATGTTGACGTTCGTGCCCGCGGCGGTGTGGAACATCTACGACCGCGGCATTCTGCGTCCCGGCTACGCCGCCGACGTGACAATCTTCGACGCCGCGAAGATCCGGCTCGTCTCCAAGGACATGTCGAACGACCTCCCCGGCGGCGACTACCGCTTCAGCGCGGTGCCCGACGGCGTGAACTACACCATCGTCAACGGCCAGGTCCTCATCAAGGACAGGGAGCACCAGGGCGCGTACCCCGGCAAGGTGATCCGCTCGAACAAGGTGAGCCGCCCCGCCATCGGCGTAAGCTAGCGCGGGGACTTTTCCCGCTCACGACGGCGGCGCCCCTGTTCTGGGGCGCCGCGCCTTAAGCCTCTCCCCCTCTGGGGGAGACTTAGAGAGGGCGCGCGCCGCGTGCGCGCGCCCTTAGGGCGCCGCCTCCCTCCGAAACCCGCCAACCCTGTCGAGGTCTGCCACTCCCGTAGCCTGGTTCTCCTAAGGAGAAAAACCTCGTAGCGTATACTTGAAGAAGGAGCGTCGCGGGCCCGGAGGCAGGCTCGCGGCCCCCGATTCCGGCGCGTCCGACGGGCGCGCCCGTGCGAGCAGAGGTGAGGCAATGCCGCTACGCGCCGTCTGGAAGGGCGCCATCAGCTTCGGCATGGTGGTCATCCCCGTAAAGCTCTACCCCGCGACCGAACATCGCGACATCCGCTTCGTCAACCTTCACAAGGACACCCATACCCGCATCCGCATGAAGCGCTGGTCGCCCCACCACGACGTCGAGGTCGGCATGGAAGACCTCGTCAAGGGCTACGAGTACGGCAAGGACCAGTACGTCATCCTCGAGGAGTCTGACTTCGACGACCTCCCCGTGCCTTCCAAGCATTCCCTCGACATCATCAAGTTCGTCGACATCAAGACCATCGACCCCATCTTCTTCGAGCGCACCTACGTCCTCGAACCGGAGGAGCTGGGCCGCAAGCCGTACGCTCTCCTCCGCCGGGTCATGGAATCGACGGGCCGCATCGCCGTGGGCAAGCTCTCCCTCCGTCAGAAAGAGCACCTCGTCACCCTCCGCCCCTACCAGAACGGCCTTGCCGTCGCCACCATGTTCTACGCCGACGAGATCCGCCCCACCGCGGAGATCTTCGACGAAGACGGCGCCGAGGTCTCCGACGCCGAGATCCAGATGGCGTCCATGCTCGTCGATCAGCTCACCGGCGAGTTTGATCCCGAGGCCCACGAGGACGAGTACCGCGCCGCCCTCATGCAAGTGATCGAGAACAGGCTCGGCCAGGGAGGCCCCGTCGCCGCGGCCCCCGAGGCGCCCAAGACGACGGTGCTCGACCTGATGGAAGCCCTGAAGGCGTCGCTCGCCGGCGCCGAATCCGAGCCCGCGCCGGCCCCGGCCGCCAAGAGCCCCGTCAAGGCGCGCAAGGCGGTCTAGCCGCCCCCGAGCCACGCTGGCGGCTCGCCCTCGATGCGCACCGCGAGCCGCTCCGGTCTCGCGAGATCGCCCTCTGCCGCGTGCGGCAGCACGATCAGCGGGACTTCGGCGTACCGCTCGCGGAAGAAGCGCAGGTTCTCCTGCTCGACCACCTCCGGCTCCGGCGATACGCCGCTGCAAATCAGCGCGTCGACCGCGAGACCACGGCGGGACGCCGCCTCCATGGTGAGCGCGGTATGGTTTAACGTCCCCAGGCCGGGCCGGACCACGATGGCGAGCCGTGCGCCCAGCCGCGCCGCGAGGTCGGCGAAGTCGCGCTCGTCGTCCAGCGGGACGAGCAGCCCGCCCGATCCCTCGACCAGCGTGAGGTCATGCGCCGCCGCGACTTCCTCGCACCGGCGGGCCAGCCCCTCGAAGTCCACCCGCCGCCCCGCCCGCCGCGCCGCGATCGAGGGCGCCAACGGCTCGGGGAACGCCAGTACCGTCTCGATTGCCGCGTCCACGCCTGCCAGCGCGGCGCGGTAGAAGGCCTCGTCGCCATCGACCTTGGGGTCTGTGCCGGTCTGCGCCGCCTTGATCAGCGCGACGCTGCCCGCGCGCGACGCCCGCCACGCCAGCCACGCCGCCGCCACCGTCTTCCCCACGCCGGTGTCGGTCCCGGTGACCAGGACGACCTCACCCACGCGGCGCCTCCCACCCCTCCAACGCCGCGACGACCTGCCGGATGTGACCCGCGTCGTGGGCGGCGGTGACGCCGAATCGGATACGCGAAGCCCCTCGCGGCGTCGCCGGTGGACGCACCGCCCGTGCCAGGATTCCCCGCTCCCGCAAATGCGCCTCGGCGGCGAGCGCCGCCGCCGGCTTCCCCAAGATCAGCGGCACGATCTGCGACGCCGAGGTCGAGGGCGGATAGCCCAGGTCCGTCAGTCCCACCCGCAGCGCCTCGCTCAGACCCAGGGCGCGCTCCGCGAGCTCCGGCTCGGCGCGGGCGATGTCGAGCGCGGCCGACGCCGCGGCAACGGCGGACGGCGGGAGCGCCGTGTCGAAGATGAACGTCCGCGCCCGGTTGATTAGATAGTCGATCAGGGCCGCGTCGCCGGCGGCGACGCCCCCAATCGAGCCCAGCGCCTTCGACAGCGTGCCCACCACGACGGCGCCCGGGCCCGCGCCGTGGGCCGCGAGGAGACCCCCGCCGAAGACGCCGACCGCGTGCGCCTCGTCCACAACCAGGAGTGCCTCGTGACGCAGCGCCGTGTCGCTCAACGCCTCCAGCGGCGCGAGGTCGCCGTCCATGCTGAATAGGCTCTCCGTCGCCACCAGACGGCGCCGCGCCGGCGTCCTGCGAAGCAGATCGTCCAGCCGTTCGGCGTCGTTGTGCGGATAGGAGACCGCCGCCGCACCCGAGAGCTTGGCCCCGTCGATGATCGAGGCGTGGGCCCGTTCGTCGTAGAAGACAACGTCGCCGCCGCCGGCGAGCGCCCCGATCACGCCGAGGTTCGCCATGTAGCCGGAGCTGAACAGCAGCGCAGCCGTCTGCCCCGTCCACGCCGCCAGCCGTTCCTCCAGCGCCTCGTGCGCCGGCGTCGAACCATGCAGCAGGCGCGCGGATCTGGCCCCCGTGCCGTACCGCGAGGCGGCGGCGTTCGCCGCGTCGATGACCTCCGGCCGCGACGCCAGTCCTAGGTAGTCGTTCGAGGTGAAGGCGACGTACTCGCGCCCGCCGAGCGTGGCGTGGACTTCCCCCCGGCGCTCCGGCGTGACCACCGACCGGCGTAGGCCAAGCCGTCCGAGGCGGACGCGCTCCGCGCGAAGGAAGTCAGCCCACGCCGGGGGCAGACCGCGCGGCGTCGTCGAGTCCATACCGCACCGCCTCGCAGATTTGCTCAAGCTCACGCTCCTCGATCGAGAGCGGCGGCATCACCACGATCGTCTCACCCAGCGGCCGGACGAAGACTCCGCGGTCACGCGCACCCAGGCACGCCGACCACGCCGCCGGCGCCGACGAGACCTCGATCCCCGTCATCAGTCCCTGTTGGCGGACCTCCGCCACCAGCGGATGCCCCGCGATCATCTCGTGCAGCATCTCGCTCAACGCCGCCGACCGCCGGCCCACCCGCTCCAGCACCGGCTCGGACTCGAAGATGTCCAGGCTCGCCACCGCCGCCGCGCACGCGATCGGATTGCCGCCGTAGGTGTGCCCATGATAGAGCGTCTTGCCGTAGTCTTCGTCATCATAGAAGGCGTCGTACACTCGGTCCGCCGCCGCCGTCGCCGAAAGCGGCAGGTAGCCCCCGCTCAGGCCCTTCCCCAGCGCCATGATGTCCGGGGTCACGCCTTCCAGGTCGCAGGCGAACATCGCCCCCGTCTTCCCGAAGCCCGTGGCCACTTCATCGGCGATGAGCAGCACGTCGTGGCGGCGGCACAGGTCGGCGACGTAGCGCAGATGCCCCTCCGGCGCGACGATGATCCCCCCCGCGCCCTGCACCCGGGGCTCGACGACCACCGCCGCGATCTCCTCGCCGCGCGCATCGAGCAGCGTCTCCAGCGACTCGGCGCAGGCCAGGGTGCAGCCCTCCGGCGGCGCGCAGCGGCCGCACCGCAGCGCGTAGGGGTTGGCGAACCGCAGCGGCTCGAACATCGCCGCCTCGTAGGGTTTGCGGAACGGCCCGTCGCCGCCCAGCGACGCCGCTCCCAGTGTGTCGCCGTGGTACGCCATGTCCATCGCGACCAGGCGGTTCCGCTCGGGCCGGCCCACGTTCACCCAATACTGGAGCGCCATCTTCAGCGCCGCCTCGACCGCGCTCGCGCCGTCGGAGCTGTAGAAGAAGTGCGCTAGTCCTTCAGGGACGTGCCCCGCGAGACGCTCGGTGAGCTCCAACGCCGGCGCGTGGCCGATGCCCAGCAGCGTGCTGTGCTGCAGACGTTCCGCCTGCCGGGTGATCGCCTCAACAATATGCGGATGGCTGTGGCCGTGGACGATGGCCCACAGCGACGCCACCCCGTCGATATACTCCCGCCCCTCGGTGTCGATGAGGCGGTTCCCCTCGGCCCGTTCGACAACCAACTGCGGCTCGCGGTCGAAGCGGGCCATCGGGGTGAAGGAGTTCCACACACTCGCCGGGCGCTCTTCCCCTTCGTCATTCCCGCGTAAGCGGGAATCCATCCCCTGCCCCCGGCGGCGCTCCGTCACTCTTCTTCGACCTCGAACCCCATGTCCTCGAGCATCTGTAGGGCGTCCTTCGTGCTCTGCCCCGGCGTCGTCAGATAGCCCTCGACGAAGATCGAGTTCGCCGCGTAGAGCGCCAGCGGCTGCAACGAGCGCAGGTGCAGCTCGCGCCCGCCGGCCACGCGGATCTCTCGGTGCGGGTGCAGTAGACGCGCCAGACACAGGATGCGTAGACAGTGGTGCGGCGTGAGCCGCCACGTCCCCTCCAACGGCGTCCCATCGATAGGGTGAAGAAAGTTGATCGGTATCGACTGCGGGTCCAGATCCCGGAGCGCCAGCAGGACGTCGATTACGTCGTCGTCCGTCTCGCCCATGCCGAAGATCGCCCCGCTGCACAGATTTAGCCCCGCCGCCCGCGCCGCCTCCAGCGTCTTCACCCGGTCCTCGTAGCCGTGACTGGTGACGATGCTCGGCGTGAACCGCTCGCTGGTGTTGAGATTGTGGTTGAGTTGATCGACGCCGGCTTCCTTCAACGCCCGCGCCTTCTCCTCGTCGAGCAGCCCCACGCAGGCGCAGATCTTGATGTCGACCGCCTCGCGGATGCTCCGCGTCGCCGCGCTCAGGTACTCGACCTCGCGCCACGACGCCCCACGCCCGCTCGTCACGATGCAGAACCGCTTCGCCCGCGACTGCTTGGCCGCCCGCGCCTCTTCGAGCAGCCGCGCCTGGCTTACCATCGGATACTTCTCAATCGCCGCCGTCGAGACCCGCGACTGCGAACAATACCCGCAGTCCTCCGGGCACAGCCCGCTCTTCGCGTTCATTAATACGTGGAGGTGCACCTTGACGCCGCAGAAGTGCCGACGCACCCGGTACGTCTCCGCCACCAGTCCCAGCACGTCCGCATCCGCCGCCCCCAGCACCGCGGCGCACTCCCCGCGAGTCAACGCCTCCCCCGCGATCGCCTTATCGGCAAGCGCCGCGAAGCTCGTGGTCTGGGGCGTGGTTGTCATGGGTTCAGGCGGCCAGTTTGAGAGTCGCTACGGGAGCGGTCGCGGGCGACCGCGACTACAGTATAGGCGCTCGGACTAGGTTAGCCTTCCTTGAGCGTGGGCATCCGAAGACCCACCGTCCCACACGAGTAACCAGGCCCTAGAACGGTATTATTGCGCTGGGTCACCCAGCGCCTTGCGTAAGGAAGTCTAGGTCTCCGCCCACTCCCCTCTTGCGCAATAGTCCAAGCAGACCCATGCTTCCCTTTGACTACCATCGTCCTCCTTTCTCGAGCTTGTTGCTTGGTCACTAGGGGTGACGCGGTCGTCTCCCTTCCTCCCGAAGGCGCGCCGTGACCCTCATCGATCAGCAGACCCGCCGCCGGATCATGCGGACTGGGCTCACGGCCCTGGGCCGGCAGCGCGCCTGCCCCGGCCACGTGCTCTACACGCCTATGAGCGGCGATGGGGATGTCTACCTGATCGACCTTGAGGGTGAAGTAGCCCACCGCTGGGACCTGCCGCACCCGCCAGGCCCCTACGGCTACCTTCTGCCCAACGGCAACCTGTTCTATCTCGCCCGAGTGCGGGACGAGTCGTGGGACCGCTTTCCCGCGTGGAACCGGTTCAAGGGCGGCCTTATCCAGGAGATCGATTGGGGCGGCAAAGTGGTCTGGGAACACCGTGACCCGGACCACCATCACGACGCCCGTCGCACGACGTCGGGAGGGGCCCTCTACCTAGCCCTGGAGCGAGTTCCCGCCGACTTGGCGGCCAGGGTCCGGGGCGGCGTCCCCGGTAGCGGTGGGGACGGCATGTGGGCCGACCGCATCCTTGAGGTCGATGCCGCGGGGAGACAGGTCTGGGAGTGGAGCGCCTACCGTCACCTCGACGTTGAGACCGACGTGCTCCCCCACAACGTCGACCGGACCGAATGGAGCCACGCCAACACCGTCGTTCCCCTGGACGGCGACCGAGTGATGGTGAGTCTTCGCCACATCTCCACCGTGGCTATCATCGACAAGAGCAGCGGCGACATCGTCTGGAAACTGGGTCCCGAGGTGCTCTCTCATCAGCACGATCCGAGCATGCTGCCCAACGGCAACATCTTGGTCTTCGACAACGGGGCGCTTAGGCAGCGGGTCCATCGGCCCTACTCCCGGGTCATCGAAATCGAGCCGGCGACGAAGGAGGTGGTGTGGGAGTACGTGGACTCGCCTACCTACAATTTCTTCAGCCACGCCATCTCGGGGGCGCGACGGCTGGTCAACGGCAACACGCTGATCACCGAGGGCAACTTCGGGCGGATATTCCAGGTCACGAGCGAAGGCGAGGTGGTCTGGGAATACATCAGCCCGCACTTCCCGAGCGGCTTCGGCAACGTGCCCGAGAACATGGTCTTCCGGGCGACCCACTACCCGCCGGGCTCGATACCGGCCCTGCCGCGAGGCTGACGGCTACGGGTGATGGACGATCTCGATGCGATGGCCGTCGGGGTCGTAGATGATCAGCGAGTCTGAGCCATCGTAGTCGCGCTTGCGGGGCTCGCCGTCGATGTCGACATCCGTGGCCCGAAGGACCCGGAGAGCCTCGTCGAAGTCGCCGACCTCAAGGGCGAAGTGGCGTTTCGACTTGACCCTTGGCTCGGACAGTACGGTGACATGAAGCTGCTGGCCGTTCCCGAGCTCGAACCACGCGCCGTCGTCGCGAATCTCGGGACGGGGAAGCTCGCGGAGACCCAGCACGCCGCCGTAGAAGCGGCAGGCCCGCTCCAGGTCGTCCACGTAAATGGCGACATGGTGGTAGCCCTGAACGTCGATCATGACCGTCCCCTTCTGCAGTCGGTTCCATTCTAGTCGGGCGGCGCAAATGGCGGCGCGCCAGCGCCTGGGGCGATTTTGTGCGAATGACCTAAAGAGCCCGACGCCAAACACGCCCCGCCCGCGCTGCCTCCTGTAGGGGCGTCCCTTGTGGGCGCCCTCCGGCCTCCCGAGGAAGACTGAGAGCGGCCTCCGCCGCCCCGTTGGCGTCTATTCCGCCGGCGCCGAGAACACCAGCGCCGCGTTCTGTCCCCCAAACCCAAAGGAGTTGGACAGTACGAGCCCCAGGGGCCGCCGGAGCGGAGCGCCCCGCACGCAGTCGATCGCCAGGCCGTCGTCGAGGTGCTCGCAGTTGATGGTTGGAGGCACGGTTCCCGAGGCGATGGCACGCGCCGCCGCTGTCCCCTCGGGATCGGGGCGTGTCTCGTGGAGGCCGTCGGTCGTCGCGCCGTAGCCGGAGAGCTCGGCGTAGATCCGCGCTCCAGCGCCCCCCGCCAGCCAATTTTCCGCGCCAATGATACTTGACAGGCCTTGTCAAGGGGGTTTATCGTTACCGTAGCGAACATGTGTTCTCCGCTGAGCGTCCCAAGGAATGCATGTTCCGCGCCTCCCGCAAGGGAGCGTGCACCTGCGCTGGGCCGCCCTCTAAGGTAGTCCCAGCGCCGCGCCTCCCGTAAGGGAGCGTGCACCCGCGTTGGGCTGCCCTCTAAGGTAGTCCAGCGCCGCGCCTCCCGTAAGGGAGCGTGCACCCCGCGTCGGCAGACCCCCTTCGGGGGCCTCCCCCGGCGCCGCGCCTCCCCGCGAGGGGAGTGTGCAACTGCGCCGGACCACCCATCAGTGCGTGTGCCGGCGCGCGCCTCCCCGCAAGGAGAGTGTGCGACTGCGCCAGGCAAAGGCCCTCCGGGGCCTTGCTTGGCGCGCCCCGCCCAAAGGTAGACGTGCGCCCAAAGCGCGCGCCCCGGCCCCTAGCGAAAGCCTCGCGCCCCGCGAGGCGGAAAGGTGAGACTCATGCCCCACAAGCCCCGATCTTCCTCCCGCAAGCGGAAGATCACCGTCCGAGCGCGGCAGCGCATCTTCCTCGATAGGTTCGCCGCCGTCGGCGTCATGACCCCAAGCGCCGATGCCGCCGGCCTCCCCCTCAAGACCATCGCCCAATGGCTCAATGATGACCGAGACTTCCGGGAAGCCTTCGACGAGGCCAAGCTCCGCTTCCACGATCAGCTCGAAGAGGCAATCGTCAACCGAATCAATGGCGTCGATCAACGCAGGAACGACAACCTCCTGCGTTTCAAGACACAGGCCGAGCTCCCCGAAAAGTACGGCCGGCCGGGGAAGAAGCCCAAGGAGAGAGACCACCATTGTCTGACCTGGGACGATCTAGAGCGCATTACCGAAGAAGCCAACGCCGAAGCCGCATCCAGATCGCCCGCCGCCTAGTCCTTTCTGCGAGACGGAGCGCATGCGCCTCCTGCAGGGGCGTCCCTTGTGGGCGGCTCCCGAGGAAGACTGAGAGTGGCCTCCGCCGCCCCGTTGGCGTCTATCGCGGAGGCGCCGAGAACACCAGCGCCGCGTTCTGCCCCCCGAAACCGAAGGCGTTGGACAGCACCAGCCGCAGCGAGCCCTGACGCGGAGCGCCCCGCACGCAGTCGATCGACAGGCCGTCGTCGAGGTGCTCGCAGTTGATCGTCGGAGGGACCGTTCCCGACACGATGGCCTTGACCGCCGCGACGGCTTGGGCCGCCCCCGAGGCGCCCAGCATGTGCCCCGTCATCGACTTCATCGCCGTGACCGGGAGGCCGCCCAACGCCTCGCCGAGAGCCGCGCCCAGCGCCCGCACCTCCGCGGCGTCGCCCGCTTGGGTGCCGGCGGCGTGGGCGAAGACGGCGCTCACCTCGCGGGGCTCCGCCTCCGCCTTCTCCAGCGCCCTCCCGATGGCGCGCGCCGCCGCCGCTCCGTCGGGATCGGGGCGTGTCTCGTGGAGGCCGTCGGTCGTCGCGCCGTAGCCGGCAAGCTCGGCGTAGACCCGCGCTCCGCGTCGCCGCGCGTGCTCGAGGTCCTCCAGCACCAACGCCGCGGCCCCCTCTGCGAGCACGAACCCATCGCGGTCGCGGTCGAAGGGCCTGCAGGCGCGCTCCGGCTCATCGTTGCGGCGCGACAGCGCTCCCAGCGCGTCGTCCCCGGCCAGGGTTAGCGGCGTCACGCACGCCTCGGCGGCCCCCGCCAGCATCACCGACGCGTCGCCCCGCCGCACGATCTCCGCCGCCTCGCCGATGGCGTGGCCGCCCGTGGCGCACGCCGACGCGATGGCGAAGCCCGGCCCCCGCAGGTCCAGCAGCATCGCCGCCTGCGCCGCCGCCATGTTGCTCAGCATCCGCGGGATCAGGAAGGGGCTCACTCCCTTGGCCCCCGCGCCGAGCGCCGACGCGGCCTCCAGGGCCGAGCTCTCGCCCCCGTGGCTCGATCCGAGCACCAGACCCGCTTCGTAGGGGTCATGGCCTTCGATGCCGGCGTCACGCCACGCCTCCAGCGCCGCGGCGGCGCCGAACCAGGCGTAGCGGTCGAAGCGCCGCGCCCGCCGCCGTTCGACCTCGGCGGGCGGCTCGAAGCCGACGACCTCGCCGGCGATGCGGACGGGAAACGCCGAGGCGTCGAACAGGGTGATGGGACGGACACCGGAGCGCCCCGCACAGAGGGCCGCCCAAAAGCCGGCCACGCCGGTGCCCACCGGGCTGACCACGCCCAAGCCGGTGACCGCGACCCTACGGCTCATGTCCGCAACGCCACCACACACCTCTCCCCCTCGGGGGAGACTGAGAGAGGGCCGTCTACCCCCGCTCCGACAGCCACGCCGCGGTCTCGCCGCGGTTCAACTCCAGCCAGCGGGCGTTCAGTTCGATGCGCTCCAGCGTCTGCCGGACCGCGCGCGCCGCCGACGGCGCTGGGTTCGACTCGAAGAAGTCGCGCACGTCGTCGCGGCGGGCCGCCGTGGTGAACCCCCCGCCCACCGACACCAGCCGGGCGATCGCGAACCCGCCCGCGCCGTAGCGCCGGTCGAGCTCGCCCCAGTTGCTCTTGATGAACTCCCACGCCAGGTCGCGCCCCTTCAGGTTCCCCGCCAGCGACACGATCACCAGCACCGCGTCTTGAATCCGGACCTCGTCCGTCAGCGAGCGTTCCAGCGTCTCCGCCAATAGCGCCTCGTCCTCGAAGCGGGTAAGTGCCCCAAGGAGCCGCATCTTCTCCTCGCTCAGCGTGGCCGCCTTCGCCAGCTTCCACAGCTGATCGTAGGCCTCGCGGCCCCCGTACTGGGCGGCCAGACTGAAGACGACCGCTCGCACGTCGGGGTGAACGCTCGACTCGTCGTGCAGATAGCGCTCGAAGCGCCCGCGTGCCTCATCGGCGAGCGCGGCATCGCCGTAGTAGCCGCGCTGCCCCAGCACCGTGCTCCGGCGCAGCGATTCGAGGTGCCCCTCGCCGGGCCCCGCGTCCCAGCCGACCTCGCCCGCGATGCGCTCGAACAGACCGCCGGCGAACCGCCGGTACGCCGCCAGCGAAGGCTCGTCGGCGAGCAGCGTTTCAAAGCCGCGCAGGTTGCTTGCCAGGTCGCCCCATACCGTGGCGTCGTCCTCCCCCGCGTACGCGCCCGCCGCGTTAAGGAAGTGGGTCGCGGGCGCGATGCCCGCGCGCATCAGGGCGTAGGCGTCGTTCTGCACACCCAAGCGGTCGGACGCGGAGAAGGCCTTGTCGGCCACCGCCCCGCACAGTCGCTCCCAGTCCTCGGCCTCATAGTTCACCCGGTAGAAACCCGTCTGCCCGGCGTTGACCTTGATCCAGCCGTCGCCCGCGGGGACGTCGATCTTGCCCTCCCGCGCGCTCAGCAGCGACGTCTGCAACTCGCCCCCGTGCGTCAGCGCCAGCACCGGCGTCTCCCACAGCGAGGGATCGTCCTTGCCGCCGCCAAGCAGGTGGCTGTAGAGGAAGCGGCGCTGCGAAAGCCCGACCCGCGTGCCGTCGCCGGAGCGCTCCGCCTTGACGTCGACGACGGGGTAGCCCATCTGCTGCGTCCAACTGTTCATGATCCGCGTGACGGGCTCGCCGCTCGCCGCCTCCAACGCGTTCCAGAGATGAGCCGTGCGGGCGTTGGCGTACTGATGCTCGTCGATGTAGGCCCGCAGCCCGCCGCGGAAGGTGTCCGCACCAAGGTATTGCTCCAGCATCCGGAGCACGGAGCCGCCCTTGCTGTAGCTGATCGCGTCGAAGATCTCCCGGATCTCCGCGGGGTCTTTGACCGGCACCTCAATGGGGTGCGAGCTTTCCAAGCCGTCGAGGCTGAGCGCCGCGTTGGTGTCCTGGCTCACGAACTGCGTCCACATCCGCCACTCGGGGAACAGCACGTCGACGCCCTTGTCCCCCATCCACGAAGCGAAGCTCTCGTTGAGCCACAGGTCGTCCCACCACTCCATCGTCACCAGGTCGCCGAACCACATGTGCGCCATCTCGTGCGAGACGACCTGCATGATGCGCTGACGGGCCGCCGACGCCGAGTTGCCTTCCTCGAACAGCAGCGCCGTCTCGCGGTAGATGATGCAGCCCCAGTTCTCCATCGCCCCCGCCGCGAAGTCGGGGACCGCCACGTGGTCCATCTTGGGCAGCGGGTAGGGGATGCCGAAGTAGTCGTTGAAATAGCCGAGGAGCTTGACGGAGTTTTCCAGCGCGAACCGCCCCTGCTCCTCCTTGCCCCGCGTGGTGAATACCCGCACCAGCGTTCCGCCGGGCCCGGTGGCCTCGACCGACGCCAGGTCGCCCACGACAAAGGCCAGCAGATAGGTGGACATCTTCGGAGTCTCTTGGAACCGCACCGTCTTGAGCGGCCCCTCGACCGACTCCATCGCCACGGGCATGTTGGACAGCGTCGTCAGTTCCTTCGGCGCCGTCAGGGTGACCTCGAACGTGGCCTTCAGCGACGGCTCGTCCCAGCAGGGGAAAGCCCGCCGTGCGTCCGTGGCCTCGAACTGCGTCGTCGCCATGTAGCGCTTTTCGCCGGTCTCGTCGACGTACTCGCTGCGGTAGAAGCCGCGAAGCTGATCGTTGAGCACGCCGGTGAAGACGCAGGCCAGGGAGGCCCGCCCCGCCGGAAGTGTCTCGCCGAAGGAGAAGACCGCGGTCTCCTCCTCCTCGTGAGTCTCGATCGACGCCTCAACGCTCCGGCCATCGGCCAACGTCGCCACGACCGACGCGATCTCGAGCTCGGCGGCGTTGAGCGTGATGCGCTCCGTCGCCTCCAGCACCTCGATCTCGATGCTCACCGCCCCCTCGAACGTGAAGGCATCGAGGTCGGGCGCCAGATCGATGGCGTAGCGAAGCGGCTTGACGTTCCCGGGCAGTTTCTTGACGTCGCTCTCGTTCACCACGGTCTCCTTAGCCTCGGAAGGCGGCCACCACGCCGGCAATGCTCGCGTCGTTCGCTCCCGGCGCGGGGTTGAAGGTGACCCGGTTGACCACACCGCCCCAGCGCTCCTCGAAGCGGTCGGCGATGTCGTCGTAGCGCCCCACCGTGACGAACGTGTCGAACATCTCCTCGGTCACCAGCTCCGCCATCTCGTCCCACTTGCCCTGCTTGGACAGCCGGTGCATCTCGACGGCCTCCTCGGTCCAGCCGTGCAGACTCATGACGCCGCGGTAGGCCGGCGTCGAGCCGTAGAACGAGATGCGGCGGCGCATGGCGGGCCGCTGCTCCTCGATCTCCTCCTCGTTCGCCCCGGCGATGTAGAACCCCTGCCCCACGAGATCGAAGTCGTCGAAGGTGCGGCCCGCCTTGGACAGACCCGCCTCGATGTGCGGCAGGATCACCTCCCGCGCATACCTTGGCGTGTTGAACGAATGCATGCGCAGGCCGTCGCAGATCTCACCGGACAGGCGCAGGTTGTAGGGATTCAAGGCCGAGATGTAGACCGGTATCCGGGGGTGCTCAATGGGCTCGGGAGTGAACAGCGGATTCGTCAAGCTGAACTGATAGAAATCGCCGGCGAAGTCGAGCTTAGTCCCGTTCTGCCAGCAGTCCCAGATATGACGCAGGGCCGCGATATACTCCCGCAGACGCGGGCCGGGCGAGTCCCACGCCACGCTGAACCGCCGCTCGATGTGCGCCTTGATCTGCGTCCCCAGGCCCAGCAGCAGCCGGCCCTTGGTGAACTCCTGCACGTCCCAAGCCTCGTAGGCCACCACCATCGGGCTTCGGGGGAAGGCGATGAGCACCGACGTGCACAGCGTCAGGCGGCTCGTATGCTCCCCGGCCAGCACGAGCCGGAAGAACGGGTCGTGGCTCGTCTCACCCGACGAGACGCCGTCGTAGCCGAGCGCCTCGGCGCGTTTCGCCTCCGCGATCACGCCCTCCAGCGTCTTCGATGCCAGCGTGTACTCGACTTTCATACGGCCTCAGACTGGTCGTCCTCCGGCTCCATGGGCGGTTCCGTAGGCGCCAGCGCCCTGTCCGCAGTCATGAATTTTACGATAGGGGGAACGAGGGCCATCCCGAGCCCCAACATGAGTAGGAAAGCAGCGAAAGCGATAACCCCCCTTTCGGCGAAGAACCATCCTTTGCTGAATAACCCCGCCCAAGCCCTCGCCATGTGCACCGCCGAAGTTCCCACGAAGATCACGCATGTCCCGAGCACCGCTAGGCCGATTCCGTAGACGAATTGTGTGTTTATGGCTATCTTCACCATCGAAGGTTGGGGCGCACGGGAGCATAGCACAAGGGCTCACGCTGACCGCGGTGCCTTGCGCGAGCTCAACGCCGCCAACGTTAGGACGGCGATCGACGCCAGCATGATGAAGGAAATCCACCAGATCAGGTCGTAGCTGCCCGTCCTGTCGAAGGCGAACCCCGCCGCGAGTGGGCCGAACGCGTTGGACGTCATGTTGAACGCCATCACCACCCCCCGAATGGCGCCGAGCGCTTCGCGTCCGAAGTACACCGGCCACACCAGTTGGTGCAACGTCGTATTCATCCCGAAGGTGATCCCGTACGCCGCCGCCCAGAG
Source organism: Dehalococcoidia bacterium (assembly GCA_965261455.1). Taxonomy (GTDB): domain Bacteria; phylum Chloroflexota; class Dehalococcoidia; order SHYB01; family SHYB01; genus DAOUKH01. The sequence goes on from OZ253453.1 coordinate 3,522,040, forward strand.
GAATGCCGCCGGTGCGCCGCCGACTGCCAGCAACAACAGCAAGCTCCCCGCCAGCCCCGCGTAGGCGGCGGCCAGCATCGGTTTCAACGGGACACGGTCGGCGATGAACCCCGTGGTGAATCCGCCGAGGAGCGTGCAGGCGGCCCACGCCGCCAGCACCAAGGTACCCACCGACGCGCCGATCCCTGTGTCGTCGAGATAGGCGATCAGGTGAAAGTTGACCGCCGCGCCCACGAAGAATGTCACCGTGGTGACCACCAGCAGGACGTAGAAGGGCCGGGTGGAGGCAGCCTCCCGGAGCGTGTAGCTCCGCTCCTCCCGCGCCGCCTCCGGCATCCGGCCCGTCCCCTCGGCGAACGGGCCGCGTCGTGGAGGGCCTGCGTCGCCGTCGGGCCGCAGCCCCATATCCTCGGGGCGGCGGCGTAGGAAGAGCAGGCTGGGCAGGAACCCCACCGCCCATGCCACGATCCCCACAGAGAACATCGCCAGGCGCCAGTTGCTCGCCGCAAGGATGGCCTGGGCATACACCGGTGTGAGCCCGTTCCCGAAGCGTAGGCCCATTCCCGAAAGAGCGATGGCTTGGCCGCGCTTGCGCACGAACCACATCGGCGTGCTCACCTGCATCCCGAGGTTCACCACGCCCTGGACCACGACGCGCCCGACGATGGTCGCGAGGTAGAAGTGCCACAGCGCGCCGATCTGGGAGAGCGCGGCGATGCTTCCCCCGATCACGACGAAGCCGACCGTCACCATCCAACGCGGCCCGTAGCGGTCGAGGAACGGCCCCACGAAGATCGCCGCCAGCCCGCCGACGATGGTGCCGATGGTGTTCGCCCCCGCGAAGGTCGCCCGCGACCAGCCGAACTCCTCCGTGATGGGCTTGATGAAGACCCCGATGGTCGGGTTGAACTGCCCCGCCATCGCAAAGCCGGCCGCCGCCACGACGGCGACGATCACCCAGCCGTAAAACAGCTTCTTCTTTCTCTTGATACGGAGTCCTCGCCAGGGCAGGGTGAAGCAGGGGAGCCGCGCAATCATACAAGACCCACTGTTGACGCGGCCCGCGCCCGCCATTCCCGCGGAATGCAGCGCCGCCCGCCATAAACCTCGCTCCCCGTGGGAGATGGCTGCGATGCAATCGATACGGACTCATCGTCGATGGGTATCGCCAGGGTGCTACCGCCGCTATCGTAAGGTGGACCGCAGGCTCTTGGCGGCGTGCTTCCCAGCCGCCAAGAGCGCTTCGATTTGCCTGCCGGACCGGCTCTGCCTCCCGGCCCTGGTCCAGGCGCATAGGCCAATCTAACAGGGGCATGGTTGCAGGCTCCGGCTTGCGCATCCGGTTAAAGGCGTCGCAGTACGGAAGAACGCCTGGACGAATTGGCGAGTCAAATCGTTGAACTCGTCCGACGAAGGAGCGGGCGTTGACAGAACGGGACCACATTCGTTTCGGCGACACGACCATCGAGTACCGGGTGCGCCGCAGCAAGCGTCGCAGGAAGACGGTCCAAATCACGGTGGACGGCGGCGGCGTACAGATCGCTGCGCCCACGACGACGACGGGTAAAGAGCTACGGGCCATCGTGCGCAAGCGCGCGCCTTGGATCATCAGTCACGCGTCCGGGGTATCGTTGAAGGCGGCGCCGAAGCGCTTCGTCAGCGGCGAGACGCTGCCGTACCTGGGGCGCAACGTCCGCATGATCGTGGAGCGCGCCGACGTGCGCTCACCGGAGGTCCGCTTCGACCATTGGCACTTCAGGGTCGCCGCGCCGCACGGCCTCGACGACGGTGAACGCTCCGAACGAATCCGGCACGCCGTCGTCAGGTGGTACCGGGCCCGAGCCGCCGAACGGCTGCCGGCGAGCGTCGAGCGCTGGTGGCCCCGCCTCGCCCGAGGGACGAAGCCGCGCGTCCTCATCCGCGACCAGCGCCAACGCTGGGGGAGCTGCGCTCCCGATGGCACGCTACGCTTCAACTGGCGCACCATGATGTTGGAGCCTGCCCTCACTGAGTACGTGGTCGTCCATGAGCTGGCCCACCTGACGCACCGGAACCACTCGGCGGAGTTTTGGGAGCTGGTGTCCGCCGCGATGCCGGACGCGCAGGGACGTCGTCGGCGCCTGCGCGAGGAAGGTCGCGCGCTCCCTCTGTGACGCCTCCTGCCCCGACGACGCGAGGAGGTCCTAGCTTCGCCACAGATCGAGGGCAAGAACCCGGCGCACCCGCCGCCATGGCAGCCGGGGTGGTAATTCGTTCTACAGGAGAGAATCTCCTACTCGGACTTGGGCAAGGAGACAGTGGCTTGGAACTAGTGCGGATGGTCCTCAACAGCGATCACGACGTTCCTACGCCGGCGGTATGCCCGTAGGCGCCCCGGCGCGGTTGACGCGGCGCCCCGTCTGATTTACGGTAACGCTCGAAAGAATACCTTGCTCCCAAGGAGGCGCGGATGCGCCCGGCTTGGGAACATCGCATGCAAGGCCGCGGCCCAATCGCGGGCCTGCGGCCTTCCGAGCCGTGGGGAGGCGTCATGTTCAAGCCCGTCACGTTCGAGCCCGAAGTCGAAGAACTCGTCCACTTCATCGAGACCACGCCCCGCGAGGAGATCATCGAGGCCACCCACGGCAAGCTCGCCGCCGGGGTCCCGCCCGAGGACCTGGTGCGGGCCGGCACGCTCGCCGTCGTCCGCTCGACGGAGCTCCCCATGGGGCACCACGGCGGCCCCATCCATCCCATCTGCGGCGCGCACGCCGTCGGCCAGATGGCCAAGCGCCTTCGCAAACCCTGGGCCGAGCTTGCCGTCGTCCAATTCGTGACCCTGTGCAACAAGCACGTCCACTCGCCCGAGCAGGGGCCCTACATCATGGCCGAGATGGCCCCCGCCGACTCAAACGACATCTTCATCTTCCGCGAGAAGAAACTCGTCTCCGAGGAGGGCGGCGTCGAAGTAACCAAGGAGACGTTCCGGCGCTCGATGCGCATGGCCTATCCGCCGGCGGCGGAAGCCACCATGCTCTACCTCCTCGAAAACGGCGTCACCGCCGGCGAAGTCCTTGACATCGTCCTCGACCTCGCCGTCCCCAAGAACCCCAGCGACGATCACTTCTTCCTCTTCCCCATGTACACCTGGCGCGCCCTCGATCAGATCGGCTGGGAGTACGCCCCCGTCCTTCTCCGTCCCGCCATCCGCTATGAGTCCCGCGGCGGCGCCACGCCCAAGTTCGAGCCTATCGCCGCGCTCCTCGACACCTACAAGCTCCTCGACCGCGACATCCCCATGATGACCACCACCGCCGAGACCGAGGCCATCGGCGAGCTTGCCGACCGCATCGGCGCCTCGACTGAGTTGAGCGACATCCCCGAGATGCTCGCCCAAGCCCTCGCCGACGGCATGTCCCTCGAAGGCGTCGGCGAGGCGCTTTCCATCGGCGCCGCGGTCATCCACCTGCGCACCAGCTACGGCAATCCGATGGACACCCACCTGCAGACGGGCATCAACACTCGCCGCTATCTCCTCGGCATCGAAGGCGTGAGCCTCCGCAACAAGATCCTCGCCCTCCTCACCTGGCACACCGGGCCCGAGATCTCGTCGAGCCTCGGCAAGTTCGACTACGACCCCCGAGAGGACGTCGCCGCGCTGCCCCCGCGCTCCGAGGATGAGCTCCTCGAAGCGATCACCGAAAGCATCGAGTCGCAGCCCCACGTCGAAGACCTCTCCGTGATGAAGCTCCCCCATCTCGTCGCCGCCCCCCAGGTGCGGGAGACGCTCGCCCTCACCCAGCAGTATCTCGATTCGGGCTACGACGTGATGGCGCTCTTCGACCGCCTCGGCGAGATCACCGCCCGCGACGACTTCAGCGAGATGCACGCCTTCAAGCACCACCAGGCCACGGTCGAGGAATACATCAATACCCGCGAGCCGTTCCGGTGGGTCCAGCCCATGTCGGCGGCGAAGATCGCGGCGATCGTCCACGGCAAGCGCCAAGAGAACTACCAGCAGGCCAAAGAGCTCATCGGCGTCTAGCCCTAGAGGCGCGCCGGCGGCGGGTCAGCGCCAGTCGTGGGCGGCTGGCATCGGGACCGTTGCATCGACGGTCTCGATGTCGGAGACGATGATGTCCGTCGTGCCGTCCCACCGGGAGACGACGCCCCCGGCCTGGATGACTTGGCTCCTGAGCTTCCCGCGGCAGCGGGCGAAGATCCGCGGCCAGAGGATGAGCTGCACGTCCCCGGTCTCGTCCTCGATGGTGACGAACACCGTGCCGTGCCTTCCCCGTGGGTGCTGCCGGGCGATGGGCCACCCCGCGACCAGCACCTCCTCGCCGTCGCCGCATCCCTCCACGGCGTCGGCGGGCAGGACCCGGGGGTCCAGCACCGGCCGCACGAACTCCATGAGGTGGCCCCTAGGGTAGAGGCCCATGACCCGGTACTCGGTCGCCATCTTCTCGTATTCGGTGAAGTCGGCGAGTTCGGGGACGCCGCCCTGCGTCGATACGGGCAGGGCCCGCTGCCCCTTGCCGGAGGGACGGATGGCCAGGCCGGCGTCCCAGAGAGCCTCCCTGCGGTTGAGGGTCACGTCGTCGAAGGCCCCGGCCATGGCCAGCGACTCCACGGCCGCGGGCCGGAGGCCCGTCCGCCGCACCAGGTCCCCCGCACCGGAGTAGGGGCCGCCACGCTCCCGCTCCTCGACGATGGCCTCCGCCGACTCGGCTCCGACATCCTTTACGAGCTGAAGGCCCAGCAGCACCGAGCCCTCGTCGGGGATGCACCGGGCCCGGCTGCGGTTCACGCAGGGGTTTAGGAAGGGGACGCCGAAGCGCCGGGCGTCCTCCTTGAGGGTCTCGATGGGATAGAAGCCCATGGGCTGGTTGTTCATGAGCGCGGTGAAGAACTCCAGCGGGTGATGGCGCTTCAGCCAGGCGGCCTGGTAGGCGGTGACCGCGAAGGCGTGGGAGTGCGACTCGGGGAACATGTAGTGCCCGTTGATCTTGCCGAAGATCTTTGTGGCCATGTCCTCCGGGACCCCGTTTGCCCCGGCGCCCTCGAGGAACCGCCGCCGGTGCATGGCGATCAGGTGCTCGGCGTTGGGCTTGGCGAAGGCCCGCCTGATCTCATCGGCCTGAGCGGCGGTTAAGCCCGCGACGTCCATGATGAGTTGGACGACCTGCTCCTGCCAGACGATGATCCCGTAGCCCCGTTCGAGGGCGCGCTTTTCCAGCGGGTGGTCGTACTCCCACGCCGCCCCGTGCCGGTAACGTTCGACGAATTGGGAGACGGCGCTGCCCTGCACACCGACGCCGGGCCGGATGAGCGCGACTTGGTAGGCGAGGTCGAGGAGGTTGCGCGAGTTCAGCCGCTGCGCCAGCTTGAGCTGGGCGGGCGACTGCAGCAGGAAGACGCCCTTGGCCCCGCCGTCGTTGATCATGTCGTAGACGGCGGGGTCCTCCGGGTCCACCTTGCCGAGGTCGAGCCTTTTCCCCTCGCGCCGTTCGACCAGATCGAGGGCCTCCTCCATCTGGTCCAGCACCGGCAGCGAGAGCAGGTCGATCTTGGCGAAGCCGGCGTCGGCGACGCTGTCCTTGTCCCAGTCCATGATGTAGCGCCCATCCATGGCCCCGGCCCGCATGGGGACCATCTCCGGGATGGGGGAGCTGCTGAGGACCATGCCGCCGACATGCTGGCCCAGCGCCTTGGGCGCGCCGATCAGTTGCGGCGTGAGCGCCGCCAGGTCCCTCCAACCCGGTGCGTCCACCCGGTCCTTGAACGAGGGAAGCGCCAGCATCTCCTCCCGCAGGAGCCCTCCGCCGCCGTCCTCGACTTGCTTGGACAGCCTCCGCAGGTCCTCCTTCGGCAGGCCGAGGGCCTTCCCCAGGTCCTGAATAACGCCCTTGAGGGAGTAGGTGGCGACGGCCCCGGCGAGGACGGCAAACTCCGGCCCGAAGTGGCGGTGGACCCGCCGGATCAGCTCGTCGCGGAGCGCGCGGGGGAAGTCTAGGTCGATGTCGGGCAGCATGCTCATGTCCTCCGACATGAACCGCTCCAGGGTGAGGTCCCAGCGGAGGGGATTGACGTGGCTGATGCCGATTAGGTAGCCGGCGAGCAGCGCCACCGAGGAGCCCCTGCCCCTGCCAGGGGGCCGCTCCTCGAGGGGCGTCTCGGGGGAGGTCAGCCCCTTTTCCTCCATGATCCGCTGGGCGAGCAGGACGATCTCGCGGTAGAGGAGCAGAAAGCCAGCGAGGTTGTGTCTGCGTATCAGCCGCATCTCCTCGGCGAGGCGCCGCTCCACGCGCGGCGACACTGAGCCATAGCGGCGGACGGCGGCCTCGATGCAGAGCCGCTCCAGGTAGCTTTCGGCGGTGTACCCCTCCGGCGTCGCGGGGTCGGGGAGGGTGTAGCCCAAGTCGGTGGCGAGGTTGAAGGAGCACCGCTCCGCGATCCGCAGGGTGTTGGCGAGGGCGTCGGGGCGGTCCTGAAACAGGCGCGCCATCTGCATGGGAGACTTCAAGTACAGATGATGGTTCGGGCGGATGTAAGGGAGGGCCTGGTCGATGGTGGTGTTTCGCCTCGCCGCCGCCAACGCGTGTTGGAGGCGGTAGCGCTCGGGGGCGTGGTAGAGGACGTCGTTGGTGGCGGCCAGCGGAGCGCCCGCCTCGTCGGCCAAGGCCGCCAGCTCGCGGTTGCGGCGAGTGTCCCCGGAGAGGAAGTTGCGCTGCACTTCGACGAATACCGAGTCCGGGCCGAACCACTCCACGTACTGCCTGAGCAGGCCCGCGGCCTCCTCCCGGCGGCCGTCGAGCGCCAGGTTGGCGAGCCGTCCGTCGCGGCCGCCGGTGAGGAGGACCACGCCGCCGGCATGCTCGGACAGGTGGGTGGGGTCCAGCCTGGGCTGTCTCCGGTCGGTGGCGTTGGCTAGGGTGAACAGCCGGGAGATGTTGGCATAGCCCTGCCGCGTCTTGGCTAGGAGGACCAGACGGGAGCCGTCGCTGAGGGTCAACTCGCCCCCGGTGATGGGCTGGACGCCGAGGCTGTTAGCGAGGCGGGCGAACTCCAGCGCCCCGCAGAGGTTGGCGTCGGTGAGAGCCAGGGCGTCGTAGCCGTGCTCGCCCGCCTGGGCCAGCAGCTCGTGGGTGTGCGACGCGCCCAAGCCGAAGGAGTAGAAGCTCGCTGCATGCAACTCGACGTAGCCGGCGGTCATACGCGGACGCCCGCTCCTAGGCGCTCTGCCGGTACCAGCGGGGCTCGTCGCGGTCACGGAAGAGCGTGAGCTGCGACCCGTCCTCGACACGGATCCGGTGGTAGGTGCGGGCGAGGGGCCTGGGCATCCACCAGAGGTCGAAGCTCCACGTGTCCTCGACGTCGTCCACCCGCCGCCAGTGCCCGCCCAGCCGGACCGCCGCGGGCCGGCGGTCCGGCCCCTCCCGGACCGCGACGGCGACGGGCGCGGAGAGCGAGCCGATGTCCTGCCGCCCTGAAGGATCGATGGGGACTCGCAGCGCGCGCATCTCCGGCGCCGGGTGCCAGGGAGCGACCTCGACTACCCGATAGAGGGCGTGGCCACCATCCATGTGGCCCCGCAGCCGCCGGTCGACCTCGACGAGCCGCTGCTCCCGGCTGTCCCGTATGTCCTCGGTCAACCCGAGCTGCAGGCCCGACTCGCCGGTGAGGTCGGAGAGGGCGAGGGTCACCTCCTCGACAGGCGCCCGCGGGTGGTCGGTCTCCAGCCGGCTCCTCACGATGCGGGAGGCGCTCTGCCAATTCCCCGCCGCCTGCTTGAAGCGGAACGTTCGCTCCCAGGTCGCCTCCCGGTGGAGCAGGCACTCCACAGCGGCGCCGCCCGCGTACCTTCCCCGCATCTCGGGACGCGCGTACGCCTTCCTCAGCAGGGAGTCGACCGCGACGAAGAGGACTTCGATGGAGGCCGAGGTGAACGGGAGCGCGGCGTGCTCGGCCACGGCCTCCTCGTACTTCATGGGGACCAGGGGACTGTCGTCGACGCCGCGGGAAAGCCTCCATGCCCTCCGGCCCGCCGGTCCGAATTGGTCGACGATCGCTCCCTCCGGCATGGCGGCCACGTCGCCCATGGCGCGCTGGCCGAAGTGCTTGAGGCCGGTCTTGACCTCAGGGGTGATGGGCAGCAGGTCTATTGATTGGGGCGCGAGGAAGGCCCGGACGTCTGCGGGGGCTTGGCGGGCCCCGAGCGCCTCGGCGGTCCGCGCGGCGACAAGGGCTGGGAACTTGGCGTCCGCCACGCCGATACGCGGGGCGAAGTAGGTGGGGACGGCGTCCAGCAGGGCGCAGACGAGCCCGGCCTCCCCGCGGTACAGCCGTTCCAGACCGTCCATCCGCACGTAGGCCACCCCCAGCTCCGAGCGCTCGACGCGGTCGCCGACCGCCTGAAGGGAGGTGAGCATCCGGTGAAACGCCTTGCGGTAGGCGGGCTCGTCCGCCTCAATGACGGCGGCCTCGGCATGGCGCGACAAGGCCTGCTCCAACGTCATGCCCGCGGCCACCCCCACGGTGGCCGGGAGGAAGTCGACGACCACAGGCCTGCCGCCGGCGCGGTCGACGATGACGGCGGGCCTGCCGTCGAGATGCGGCTGCCGTCTCAGCTCGATCCTTGCCCGCAGGTGTGTGACGAGCACGCAGGCGACCCGCAAGGCGCCTCCTCGGTTACGAGAGTCCCCCGGAACGACCGGGGACGAAGGATGATAGAGAACGAACATTCTCTATGTCAAAGGGTCGATGACCCAGGGCCGAGGCGGCGAAGGGGCTAGATGATTCCGCGGTCGCGGAGCTCGACGATGCGCTCCCAGGAGAGGCCGAGGTCTTGGAGGACTTCCTCGGTGTGAGCGCCGAACTCTGGCGCCGTCGAGCGCGGCTTCCCCGGCGTCTCGCTGAGGCGGACGGGGAGGCCGACTTGCGTGATGGAGCCTGCCTCGGGGTGCTCCAGCTCGACGAGAAGCTCGTTGGCGATAACCTGGGGGTCGTTGGGGATGTCGTCGTATTTTTGGACGGGGCCGCAGAGGACGTCCTTGGCCCGCAGCAGGACGATCCACTCGTCGCGGGTCTTAGTGACGAAGGCGCGGTCCATGATCGGGATGAGCTCGCCGGCGTGTTGGCCGCGGGCGCGGACCTCGGAGAAGCGCGGGTCATCGCGCAGCTCCTCAATGCCGAGGACCTCGCACAGCGCGGGCCAGTAGCGGTCGGGCTGGATGCCGCCGAGCGCGATCCAGCGATCGTCCTTGCAGCGGTAGATGTTGAATAAGGGGTTGTAGTTCGTCGCCCGGGGCCGGGGCAGCGGCATCTCGTCGTTCATCAGATAGCCGTTGAGGGCGAGCGCCTGGAGCGTCAGCTGCCCGCCGAGCTGAGAGACCTCGACGTGCTGGCCCTTGCCGGTGCGCTCGCGGTCGAAGAGGGCGAGCATGATCCCGTAGGCCATGGTGATGGCGCCGGTCTGGTCGGCGAGGCCGCCGCTGGAGCGGTAGGAGAGCTCGGGGTCGGCGATCGAGAGCAGTTCCATCAGGCCGCCGCGGGCCTGTCCGAGGATGTCGAATACGCCTTGTTTGGCTTCGGGGCCGCGCGAACCGAGGCCGGAGACGGAGGCGTAGACGATGCGGGGGTTGATCTTGCGGACGGTCTCGTAATCGACCTTCAGTCGCTCGACGACGCCGACGCGGAAGTTCTGGGTGATCACGTCGCACCGCTTGGCGAGATCGTAGAAGATCTCGCGGCCGTCGTCGGACTTGAGGTTGAGCGTGATGCTCCGCTTGTTGCGGTTCATCGACTCGAAGTAGGTGGGGACGCGGCGTCCGGAGCGCCCCATGGGGGTGAGGGCGCGGCCGGGGTCGCCGTTGACGGGGTCTTCGACCTTGATCACCTCGGCGCCCATGTCCGAGAGCATCACGGTGCCCCAGGGGCCGTTCTGGTAGATGGTCAGGTCGAGGATGGTGATGCCGTCGAGTGGGCCTTGCATGGCGTCCTCCGATACTGGCGGGCTAGATCACGCCGCGGTCCCGAAAGCCTTCGAGGTCTTCCCAGGAGTAGCCGGCGGCGAGCAGTACGTCTTCGGTGTGAGCGCCGAACTCGGGGGCCGTCGAGCGGGGCTTCGCCGGCGTCTCGCTGAACCGGATGGGGCAGCCCGCCTGAATCAGCGTCCCCTCCGACGGATGCTCAAGTTCGACGACGTAGTCGTTGGCGCGCACCTGGGGGTCGTGGATTACATCTTCGTAGTCCTGCACCGGCGCGGCGAGCACGTCGGCGTCGTTGAACGCCTTCACCCACTCGTCGCGGTCCTTGGCAGCGAAGGCGTGGTCCATGATCTCCATGAGCTCAATGGCGTTGTCGTTGCGCGGGCCGTTGCCGTTGAACTTGGAGTCGTGCTCCAGGTCCTGGATGCCGAGGATGCGGCAGATGTCGGGCCAGTAGCGGTCGCCCTGGACGCAGCCCAGAGCGAGCCACTTGCCGTCGCGGGCGGGGTAGATGTGGAAGAGGGGGCTGTTGCCGGCTTTGCCGCGCTGCTTACCCTGGGGCTTATCGCCGGCGATGGTGTAGCGCCCGATGCTGAGTCCCTGGAGGAGCATCTGGCCGCCAAGCTGGGAGGTCTGGACGTGCTGGCCCTTGCCGGTGCGCTCGCGGGCCATGAGGCCGGCGAGGACGGCGTAGGCGAGGGTGATCGCCCCCACCTGATCGGCGATGCCCGCGCCCGCGCCGCGGTAGGTGGGGGCGTCCTCGCCGGCGGAGAGCATGTTCATCAGCCCCCCGCGCGACAGGCCCAGGATGTCGTAGACGCCCTGCTTTGAGTCGGGGCCGAGCGGCCCCCAGCCGGAGACGCTGCCGTAGACGATGCGGGGATTGATCGCGCGGACGGTCTCGTAGTCCACCTTCAGGCGCTCGACGACACCGAGACGGAAGTTCTGGGTGATGGCGTCGACGTCCTTGGCGATCCGGTAGAAGATCTCACGGCCCTCGTCGGACTGCAGGTTGAGCGTCATGCTCTTCTTGTTGCGGTTCAGGACCTGAAAGTAGGAGAACGAGGCGCGGGTCGAGCCGCCGGCGGGGAGAAGGCCGCGGCCGGGGTCGCCGGTCACCGGGTGCTCGACCTTGATCACGTCGGCGCCCAAGTCGGAGAGCATCACCGTCGCCCACGGCCCGTTCTGCCAGATGGTCAGATCGAGGATGGTGATGCCGTCCAGGGGGCCGGGCATAGGGAGAGACCTCCGGGGCGTCCTGAGTCGCGCTTTCACCGGAAACGGCGCGGAATTTCGAGGCGTCATCACGGTAGGACGCGGCCCCGCGAATGTCAACGAAAGGGCTTGCGCAGCCACGGCGCCCACAGGGGGCCCCCTACGGGAGGGCTGTGGCGAAGGCGATGAGGGCCTCGGCGGCTTCGGCCCAGATGTCTTCGCGGGTGTGGCCGTCGGCCTTGCGGGCGGCGAAGCTGTGGTCGGCGCCTTGGAGGACGTGGACGCGGGCGTTGGGGGCCTTGGCGGCGGAGGCGGCGAGCTCGGCGGGCGTGGCGAAGGTGTCGCGGGTCCCCGAGCAGAAGAGCACCGGCATATCGAGAGCAGGAAAGTGCGCGTCGCGGAGGCGCTCCGGCTTCCCCGGCTGGTGCAGGGGGTAGGCGAAGAGGGCGAGACCGTCGACGGCGGCGCCGTTCGCGGCGGCCATCGAGGCGATACGGCCGCCCATCGAGCGCCCGCCGAGCAGCAGGACGCGCGCCGAGGGCCGCGCCGCGGTGATCGCGGCACGCCAGGTTGCCTCCAGCACCGGCGGACGGTCGGGCGCGCGCCGCCCCGCTTCCATGTAGGGGAACTGGAAGCGCAGGACACCCAGGCCCTCGGAGGGCAGGCGTTCCGCCAGGTAGGCCCCGAAGAGGTCGTCCAGGTTGGCACCCGCGCCGGGGACGTAGACGTAAAGCCGTCCGCCTCCGGTCTGGAGTGCGTCCGCCCGGATTGCGCTTACCGCGCCCTTACCGGGGACTTCTATCGAGAACCGCTCGCCGCTCAACCGTTGCTCCTCTATTCGAGGCGGTCGAGGGTAGCGTATCAGCTAACGGCGCTATATGCCGGGGTCCGGAGCTGCATCTCTTGTTCGGTGGTCAGATGACCGCCGCACTGGGCGCACTTTACGTACGGGCCAAACTCGTCGTTGCCCGCGAACAGGTCGCCCTTGCACCTCTGGCACGCTTTCTCCCACAACATCACTGTTCCTTAGTCGGTCCGCGTCTTCCTTTTTGAAGCCGGACCGTCGATCATCCGCGCGACCCGCCCGCCGGCGCCCGCGCGAAGCTTTCCCGTGTCCGGCCCCAAACCATGAGGCCGAACGATTTCGACGCCAAAACCGCGCGATAGTACGCCTTTCGCTACGTAAATGCAATAGTTACCTTGGCGAATTAGCGACGGATTTGGAAATAGGGTAGCCTATGGCGTCGCCACACGTGTCCGCCGAGGCCCTGGTGCGACGCAGTTCGACTCGAAATGCGGCATGGAAGTGACCGTCGCGTGAGGGCGTCCAGGTACTGCGACGATATTCGTCAAAATGTTGCCTTTTGACGCTGAGCGCGGGAGTGGGGTTGAAGGTCGCATCATGGCGTCGATGGCGTGCTCACAGGCGATTCCAGTAGAATCGCTTCTAGCAGAGGTGTACACCGACTTGACAACGCTTCCTCACCCGTCCGCCGCCGACTTCGCCGCCAAGTGGCGGGACAACCCCCGCCGGGAGCGCGCTTCGTCGCAGGAGCACTTCATCGACCTCTGCCGCCTGCTCGGTATGCCTACGCCCAACGAGGCCGACCCGACCGGCGACCGATACACGTTCGAGGCCGGGGCCGAGCGGACCAGCACGGGCAAGCGGGGCTGGGCCGACGTCTGGAAACGCGGCCATTTCGGCTGGGAGTACAAGGGCGCCCATGCCGACCTCGCCGCCGCCTACCGACAGTTGCTTGACTATCGCGAGGCGCTGGAGAACCCGCCGCTGCTCGTCGTCAGCGACATGGAGCGAGTCGAGGTCCACACCAACTTCACCAATACCCGGACTGCCGTCCATATTGTGACGCTCGCCGACCTTTCGGCGGGCGGCGAGCGGACCGCCGAGGCGTTGCGCATCCTGCGGGCGGTGATGAGCGAGCCCGAGGCGTTGCGGCCCAGGCAGACGCCCGAAGAGGTTACGAAGGAGGCCGCGTCCCGCTTCGCGGAACTCGCCCGTTCGATGCAGGAGCGCGGGCACGAACCGGAGGCGGTCGCCCACTTCCTCAACCGTGTGCTCTTCTGCCTCTTCGCCGAGGATGTCGCGTTGCTCCCCAAGCGGCTCATGAGCGACCTGATATCGTCGCGCGCCGACGAGCCGGAGGAGTTCACGGAGGGCCTCGCCGAGCTGTTCCGCCTGATGGCGGACCGGAAGGCAAGCCGCTTCTTCGGGACACAGCGGGTTGAGTGGTTCAACGGGGGCCTGTTCGACGATGACGCGACGCTCGCCTTCACCCGCGAGGAGCTTCGTATTGTCGGCGTCGCCTCCTCGCTCGATTGGTCACAGGTCGAGCCGGCGATTCTTGGCACGCTGTTCGAGCGGGGACTCGATCCCGCCAAGCGCGGCCAGTTGGGCGCCCACTACACCGACCACGAGAAGATCATGATGGTCGTTGAGCCGGTGGTGATGGCGCCCCTGCGCCGCGAGTTCGACGCCATGCGCGAGCAGGTCGACGAGCTGATGAGCGGCCGCGATCCGAGTCCACTTACCCGCGACGGAGAGCGCCGGGCACGGCTGCCCGCATGGGAGCACAAGGCTGAGGCAGGGTGGCGCGCCTTTCTGGAACGGCTGCGCGCGGTGCGCGTGCTCGACCCGGCCTGCGGCTCGGGGAATTTCCTCTACGTCACGCTGCGGTTGCTCAAGGACCTGGAGCACGAGGCCATCCGCTGGGGTGCGGAGCGGCTGCGCATCACCGGGGAGTTCCCGCAAGTCGGCCCGCACAATGTTTTGGGGATCGAGACTAACGCCTACGCGAAGGAGCTGGCGGGCGTCGCGATCTGGATCGGACACATTCAGTGGATGCTGGACCACGGCTACGGCTTCCCCCATGACCCCGTGCTCCAGCCGCTGGACAACATCGAGCGGCGAGATGCGATTCTCGCTTACGCCGATAAGGACGATAAGAAAGTTCCCATTCCGGCGACTTGGCCGGAGGCGGAGTTCATTGTCGGCAACCCGCCGTTCTTGGGCACGAAGCTGATGCGTCAATCGTTGGGCGATGCCTACGTCGACGATGTGTTCCTTGCCTGGAAGGGTCAAGTCGCCCGCGAATCGGACTTGGCATGCTACTGGCACGAAGATGCGCGCCGCCAGATTGTCGCGGGCCACACGAGCCGTGCCGGTCTGCTGGCAACCAACTCGATCCGGGGCGGCGCGAACCGCTTAGTGCTTAACGGAATCAAGAAGAGCGGCGATATCTTCCTGGCCTGGTCGGACGAACCTTGGGTCGTTGAGGGCGCCGCCGTCCGCATCTCGATCGTGGGCCAGGACGACGGATCTGAGGAACAGCGCGAGTTGGACGGCAAGTCCGTCGAGGCGATCAACAGCGACCTGACAGCGGGCCTCGACCTGACACAGGCCCGTATCCTCCCCGAGAATCAGGGCGTCTCGTTCATGGGCGACACGAAGGGCGGCGCGTTCGACATCCGGGGCGAAGTTGCTCGAGGGATGCTCTCGCTGCCGGCGAACGTCAATGGCCGCACCAATGCCGATGTGGTCGTGCCCTGGGTGAACGGCATGGACATCACGCGCCGACCGCGTGGCATGTTCATCATCGACTTCGGCGCGGACATGTCCGAGTCGGACGCCGCCGCGTACGAGGCGCCATTCGAGTACGCGCGCGAGCATGTGCACCCGGTACGCGCAACAAACAAGCGCGAGTCCTATAGGGACCCTTGGTGGGTGCATCTCAGGCCCCGCCCGGCGATGCGGACGGCGCTGGCTCAACGGTCGCGGTTCATTGTCACGTCGACGGTCGCGAAGCATCGCCTGTTCACCTGGGTGTCGGCGCCGACGCTTCCCGACCACCAACTCATCGCGATCGCGCGCGACGACGACTACGCCTTCGGCGTCTTGCACGCACGCGCGCACGAACTGTGGTCGCTGCGGGTGGGCACAAGCCTTGAAGACCGCCCGCGTTACACGCCGACGACGACATTCGAGACGTTCCCCTTTCCGTGGCCGCTCAATACGCCGGACACGGCGCTGACCTCTGAGCAGCGAGGCCACCGCGACGCCATCGGGGAGGCGGCGCGGGCGCTGGACGAGGCGCGCCGGCGCTGGCTCAACCCGTCGGAGTGGGTGCGCGAGGAGCCCGACGTCCTGCCCTCGCTTCCAGCGCGCCTGCTGCCGGTTGACGAAGATGCGGCCAAGCAACTGCGCAAGCGCACGCTTACCAACCTCTACAACGCCCGCCCCACGTGGCTCGCCAACCTGCACGCGAATCTCGACGCCGCCGTGTTCGCCGCCTATGGCTGGCCGGAGAGACTTGACGATGGTGCATTGTTGGAGCGGCTGCTCGACCTCAACTTCGCGAGGGACCGAGCAAGCGGCCGCAGCGACACCAAATAACAGCGGCACTTGGCGGCGCGGCCCCCGTCGCGGCACGTTTTGGGCGCACCGCGCCCTTTGTAGGCGTGCGTCGACCCGCGCCCAGGAGGGGGCGGGTCGACGCGGTCGCACACTCCCCTTGCGGAGAGGCGCGCGCCGGCACACGCTCAGTCGGGTGGTCCGGCGCAGGTGCACGCTCCCCTCGCGGGGAGGCGCGGCGCCGGGGACGCCACGGGGGCGAGTCGGCGCGGGTTGCACGCTCCCTTACGGGAGGCGCGGCGCCGGTTGGAGGCCCGGAGGCCCTTGGCCGGCGCAGGTGCACGCTCCCTTACGGGAGGCGCGGCGCCGGTTGGAGGCCGGGAGGCCCTTGGCCGGCGGAGGTGCACGCTCCCTTGCGGGAGGCGCAGAACACAGCTTCTCCCGCCGCTGCGCGGGGTAGCACTAATGTTCTAGGCTAACGATAAACCCCCTTGACAAGCCTTGTCAAGTATCATCGGCGGGCAAAATTGGCTGTGGGGCCAAGGTGGAGCGGCGCCGGCCTCCCCCCGCCCCTCCGACGCGCCCTTGGGGCGCGTGCCCTCTTTCAGTTTCCCCCAGAGGGGGAAAGGCCGGAGGGGAGGGCGCCCACGAGGGGCGCCCCTACGAGATGGGAGGCGCGGCGGGTTTTGCAAGGGCCTCCAGAGGGGGAAAGGGGGATGAGCGGCCTGCTCCGCCCGTTCGAGCCGGACGCGGAATTGGCTGTGGGGCCAAGGTGGAGCGGCGCCCTCCCCACCCCGCCCCTCCGACGCGCCCTTTGGGCGCGTGCCCTCTTTCAGTTTCCCCCAGAGGGGGAAAGGCCGGAGGGGAGGGCGCCCACGAGGGGCGCCCCTACGAGATGGGAGGCGCGGCGCGGCGGGTTTTGCAAGGGCCTCCAGAGGGGGAGCGTAGGGAGGCTATTCGAGGGCTGGGGCGATTTCTTTCATGAAGAGGCGGGCGCCTTCGAGGTAGGCTTCGATGGTGGTGGGCATGAAGTTGGTGACGAAGGATGTCGAGCCGGCTTCTTTGAAGGCGAGGAATTCGTCGCGCAACTCGTCTACCGTCCCCTTGCAGGTAAAGAAGTCGATTTCGGAGATGGGGCGGCGGCGGTCCCGCGTGGACTTGGGCAGGAAGTTCAGGGGCGGGGCACTGCTCATCACGTACTCCAGCGGCGGCTTGCCCGTCTTCTCTCGCTCCGCGTCGGCCCACTCCTTGAGCTCGACGAGGCGGCTGGTGGAGACGCTCGACGACTGCGCGCCGCTCGGTCCGCCCTCGGTCTTGCCCGACGGATTCTGCACCGGCGGATAAGCGAAGCAGGTGGGCGTCCAGCCCTCCCCCACGCGGATGGCTCGCGCCAGGCTCGCCTTGCTGCTGCCGCCGACCCACACCTCGGGCCTGGGCTGCTGCACCGGACGGACCACCAGGCTCACGTCCTCGAAGCTATAGAACTCGCCGGAGAAGCTGGCGCGCTCGTTGGCCCAGAGGCGGTAGATGATTTCGATGTATTCGTCGGTCATCTTGCCCCGCTTGTTTCGAGGGAGCCGCATCACCTCGAACTCCGTGAGGTCGGAGCCGACGCCGGGGCAGAAGAGGAGACGGCCCCCCGACAGGGAGTCGATCGTGGCGAGGCCATGGGCCACGCCGAAGGGCTGGCGGTAGGGGAGCACGAGGACGCGGGGCATGATCTTGACGCGCTCGGTGATCGAGGCCAGGTAGCCGAGCATGGCCTGGGGGTCGGCGTAGCGCCATCCGGGATTATCGTTGACGGTGTGGCCGGTCAGTGACTGTCCGGGGTGGAAGATGTGGTCGGGCATGGAGATGCCCCAGAAGCCAAGTTCCTCGATCTCGCGGACCACCTTCTCGATGCCCGATTTCTCGCCACGGCGGGCGTCGTTGAGGAACAACGCGATGGGGATGCCCGTCACCAGTTTCATTAGCCGGCCTCCTCGTGGGGGGGGGATGCTCCGGCGCGCCCGCCGGACTCGGGCATGATAGCGCCCTTGGGGCGCGGGTTACAGGGCGAGGCCGGGACTGGGCCGGGCGTCGAGCAGATCGACTTGCAGCCCGTCCTCCGCCGCGCCGGCCACGCGCACGCGGGTGAACTCGTTGCGGAGGTCGCGGTGGGAAGCGGTGAAGGCGCGGACATAGTGCTCGGTGAGGCCGCTCCAGCGTCCACCCTTCTCTTCTTCCCAGAGCACCACGGCCTCGCGGCCCTCGAAGCGCCGGCGGTAGGCCCGCGCCGACCGGTCCGCCAGAGCGAGCAGGCGCGCCTCCCGCGCCGCCTTGGTCTTGGGGTCGAGGTGATCGGCGAAGTGGGCCGCCGACGTTCCCGGCCGGTGGGAATAGGGGAAGACGTGAATCTGCGCGAAGCTCACCTCCTCGGCGAGCGCGGCGGTGGCGTCGAAGTCCGCAGCGGTCTCGCCGGGGAAGCCGACGATGATGTCGGTGGTGATCGCGATGTCGGGGACCGCCGCGCGCAGGCCCTCGACGCAGCGGCGGAAGTCCCCGGCGTCGTATCGGCGCCGCATGCGGTGTAGGACGGCGTCGCTCCCGCTCTGGAGCGGGACGTGGACGTGGGGGCAGAGCCGGCCGGTGCGGTAGAGCTCGATCATCCCGTCGGTGATCTCCTGGGGTTGGAGCGAAGAGAAGCGCAGCCGGGTCACGCCCGTCTTGTCGAGGGCGCGGCGGACGAGCTCCTCGTACCAGGTGCGGCCCGTTGGGGGCGGGCCGAACTCGTAGCCGTAGGAGCCGAGCTGGGTGCCGGTGAGGACGATCTCGCGGTAGCCGGCGGCGGTGCGGTCGCGCATCGTGTCGAGAATCTCGTCGATGGGGAGGCTGCGCTCGCGCCCCCGCGTCTTGGGCACGATGCAGTAGGCGCAGACCTGGTTGCACCCCTCTTGAATCTTGACCATAGAGCGCGCCCGCAGTCCGCCGGGCGCCGCCGAGGCGTCCGCCTCCTGAACACCGAGGATGTCGAGGAGGCGCATCTTGCCGCGGTTGTCGACGACGAGGTCGACCTCGGCCATGGCTTCGAGCTCTTGCGGCGCGCGGTGCGCGTAGCACCCCGTCGCGATGATCTGCGAGCCGGGGTTGCGCCGCTTGGCCCGCCGCAGCATCTGGCGCGACTTGCGGTCGGCGACGTGGGTGACGGTGCAGCTATTGAGGACGAAGACGTCGGGGCCGTCGGCGGGCGCGACGATGTCGTAGCCGGCGCGGGCGAAGGCCAGCGACAAGGCTTCGGCCTCGGACTGGTTGAGCTTGCAGCCCAGGTGGGTGACGGCGGCGGTCGGCATGGAGAAAGTTCCCTCCGGTAAGGGTACGGCATGGAGCGCCGTGCGTGGAAGCGCCCGTGGGCGGGATGGCCGGAGCGCGGTATACTCGGAAGCGTCATGACTACGACCGCGAAGACTGAGTACGAACCCGTTATCGGCCTCGAAGTCCACGCGCAGCTTCTGACGCGGAGCAAGATGTTCAGCCGCTGCCCGACGGACTACCAGACCGCGCCGCCGAACTCGCGCGTCGACCCCGTGTCGATGGGGCTCCCCGGGGCGCTGCCGGTGATCAACCGCACCGCCGTCGAGTACACCGTGATGACGGGGATCGCGCTGCACTGCGTCATCAACGAGCACACCAAGTTCGACCGCAAGAACTACCCCTACCCCGACCTCGTCAAGGGCTTCCAGATATCGCAGTACGACGAGCCCATCGCCAGCAATGGCTGGCTGGAGATCGAGACCGAGGACGGCGGCGTCCGCCGTGCCGGCATTACGCGCGTGCACCTGGAAGAGGACACCGCGAAGCTGCTCCACCGCGCCGAACCAGGCGGCGAGGGCTACAGCCTCGTCGATCTCAACCGCTCCGGCATTCCTCTGATGGAGATCGTCGGCGAGCCTGATCTGCGCTCCGCCGAGGAGGCCCGCCACTACATGGTCAAGCTCCGCGCCATCCTCCAGTACCTCGGCGTGAGCACCGGGAGCATGGAGGAGGGGAGCTTCCGCTGCGACGCCAACGTGAGCCTCCGGCCCAGGGGGAGCACGGAGCTTCCCCCGACCAAGGTTGAAGTCAAGAACATGAACAGCTTCCGCTCGGTCTACCAGGCCTTGCTGTTCGAGATCGAGCGCCAGACGGCGCGGATGGGCGCGGGCGAGCGGAT
This sequence comes from Dehalococcoidia bacterium, assembly GCA_965261455.1. Lineage (GTDB taxonomy): Bacteria > Chloroflexota > Dehalococcoidia > SHYB01 > SHYB01 > DAOUKH01. The sequence continues at coordinate 3,541,781 of OZ253453.1, forward strand.
CGTGCAGGAGACCCGCGGCTGGAACGAGGCCCGGGCGGCGACGGTGAGTCAGCGCAGTAAGGAACAGGCCCACGACTACCGCTACCTTCCCGAGCCGGACCTGCCACCGCTGGCGCTGGCCCCGGCCTGGGTGGAGGAGATCGCGGCGAGCCTCCCGGAGCTTCCCGACGCCCGTGGTCGCCGCTTTCAAGACCAGTACGGTCTATCGGACTACGACGCCGCGCAACTGACCTCGACCAAGCCTATGGCGGACTTCTTCGAGGGGGTGGTGAAGGTCAACCCCTCGGCGGACGAGCAGCCGCGCGCCAAGGCGGCAGCGAACTGGGTGCTCGGCGAGGTCAGCCGCCTGCTCAACGAGGCGGGTAAGGAGATCGGCGACGCGGATCTCAAGCTCTCCCCCAAGCATCTCGTCGAAGTGCTCGACCTGATCGACGCGAAAACGATCACGGGCAACGTCGCCAAGGAAGTCTTTGAAGAGAGCTTCGCTACCGGCAAGGCGCCCGGCGCCATTGTCAGGGAGAAGGGGCTGACCCAGATCTCCGCCGCGGACGACATGCTACCGATCGTCGACGCGGCGATCGCCGGCAACGACAAGGCGGTCGCCGACTACCGGGCCGGCAAGGAGACCGCGATCAAGTTCCTCGTGGGCCAGGTGATGAAGGCGACGAAAGGCCGCGCCAATCCGGGCGTGGTGACGGAGATGCTGCGGGAGCGGCTCGGCGGGTAGTGGCGTATACTGAACGGGACCGGCGGCCCGCCGGTCGAGGCGGAGACGTTTGGAAACGGCCCTCAACAGTGTAACGATAGTCCTGTCCGTCGTACTCGTCGGCATGGTATTGCTTCAGGTCAAAGGCAGCGGCGGCGGCCTCTTCGGCCAGGCTTACTCGTCGAACTTCCGCAGTCGGCGCGGCTTCGAGCAGACACTCTTCCGCGGCACGATTTTCCTGACGGTGGTCTTTGTCATCCTCGCGCTGGTCAGTGCCCGTTTCATCGATCGCGGGTGACGCCCACCGTCACCCTCACGACCGACTTCGGCCACGGCGACGCCTACGCCGCCGCGATGAAGGGGGTCATCCTCACCAGCGCCCCCGGCGTCTCGTGCGTCGACATAACGCATGAGGTCCCGCCGCAGGACGTGCTGCACGGCGCCTACGTGCTCGCCGAGGCGGTCCCGTTCTTTCCCCAAGGCTCCGTCCACGCCGCCGTCGTCGATCCCGGTGTGGGGACGGCCCGCCGCGCCATCGCGGTGCGCGGCGGCGGCGTCCACCTCGTGGGCCCCGACAACGGCGTACTGACCCTAGCCATCGAGGCGCTGCTGCCGGCATCCGCCGACTGGCCCCTTGCGAATGAGGCGGACGAGGAGGACGGCGCATTGGCGCGGACCGTCGAGTCGCCGGCGCCGACGGGTGTGGAGGTGTTCGAGCTTACCGACCCCGCCTACCGCCTCGCCGAGGTCAGCAACGTCTTCCACGGCCGCGACATCTTCGCTCCGGCGGCGGCGCATCTCTGCCTCGGCGTGGACGCGGCACGGATGGGCCCCCGGCTTGATACGCTGCGCCGGCTGCGCATCGCACGGCCCGCGCCGCCGGTGGACGGCGCGATCGCGGCGCGGGTCCTCCACGTCGATGGTTTCGGGAACGCCGTGACGAACCTTCGCCACACCGACGCCCCCAACGTCGCGTCGGTCGAGGCGGCGGGCCGCGTTATCGGCGGGGTGCGGCGCAGCTACGGGTCGGCGGAGGACGGTGCCCCGCTCGCTGTGTGGGGCAGCGGCGGACGCCTGGAAATCGCGGTCCGCAACGGAAGCGCGGCGCGGACGCTGGCCCTAGCGCGCGGCGACCGCGTACTGGCTCGGTTGGACGGATAGGCGGGCCCTTTCCCCCGGCCTCGCTCCCTCTGGAGCCCTTTGCGTAACTTGGCGGGCGGGGAGGGAGCAGCGCCCTTCGGGCGCTCGCGCGCCTAGTGGCGCGCGCCCTCTCTCAGTCTCCCCCAGAGGGGGAGAGGCTTAAGCCAGCCCCACTCCGCTCCCCTCCGCCAAGACTCCGGTGGGTTTTGCAAAGATCTCCTCTGGCGGAGACTAAGAGGGGGCGCGCCGACAGGTGCGCCGACGCCCAAAGGGTGACCGCTACTCCTCGAAAAGGCTCGGCTGGTTCGAGGGGCCGCCCGATTCGGGGTAGGGCCGCTCGAGGTACTCGTAGGCGAGGCGCGTGGCGATGCGCCCCCTGGGCGTGCGCTGGATGAAGCCGAGCTGGATGAGGTACGGCTCGTAGACGTCCATGATCGTGTCCGCCTCCTCGCTAAGCGACATCGCGAGGGTCTCGATGCCTACCGGCCCGCCCTCGAAACGGTCGATCACGGCGCCGAGGACGCGGAGGTCCATCTTGTCGAGGCCGCGGCGGTCGACCTGCATGCGGTCCAAGGCCTCGCGGCTGATGGCGGCGTCGAGCGTTCCGTCGCCCATGACCTGAGCGTAGTCGCGGACGCGCTTGAGGAGGCGGTTGGCCACGCGGGGCGTGCCTCGGGAGCGGGCGGCGATTTCGACGATAGCGTCGGGGTGGGCGCTGAGGCCGAAAATAGCCGCGGAGCGCGACACGATCAGCTCGATGGCCTCCGGCGAATAGAAGTCGAGGCGGTAGACCGCGCCGAAGCGGTCCCGCAGCGGCGCGCTCAGCATGGCATAGCGGGTGGTGGCGCCCACGAGGGTGAAGGGGGGGATCTTGAGCCGGATGCTGCGCGCCGTGGGGCCCTTGCCGATCACGATGTCGAGGGCGAAATCTTCCAGGGCGGGGTAGAGGATCTCCTCGACGCCCCGACTCAGGCGGTGAATCTCGTCGATGAACAGCACATCGTGCTTCTTGAGGTTCGTGAGGATGGCCGCCATGTCGCCGGGCCGCTCGACGGCGGGGCCCGACGTGATGCGGATGTTCACCCCCATCTCCGCCGCGATGATGTTGGCGAGCGTCGTCTTGCCCAGGCCGGGCGGCCCGTAGAGCAGCACGTGGTCCAGCGGCTCCTCCCGCTTTCGTGCCGCCAGCACGCTGATCCGAAGGTTGTCCTTAACCTCCTCTTGGCCGACGTACTCCTCCAGCGCCCGCGGACGCAGGGTCGTCTCGGCGTTGGTGTCCTCGGGCCGGGGCTTGGCTGAAACGATGCGCTCTTGCATCCGCCCTTGGCTGCGTTCGGGGGTAACCGGATGGCGCGGCCCGGACGGGCCGCGTTCCAAGGCCATGCTAGGAAGCGCTTCTAGAAGTGTCAAGGACGCCATGGCGGACTCGTTAACACAGAGTTAATGCCCCGTTAACCGTCTGTTAGTGGAGGGTTAACGCGCCGGGCCGACCATGATCGCGCCAATGGTGAAAGAAGGCGTAAAGCGCCAAAAGGGGGCACGGAATGAAGGAACGCAGCTTCCCGGCTTTTACGCTGTTGCGTAGCAAGTCGGCGATGCTCGCCACGCTCTTGGCCGCCGTCGCGCTGGTGGTCGCTGCCTGTGGCGGCGGCGAGGACCCAACGGCCGCGCCGACAGACGCCATGATGCCCAAGGAAGACCTCGGCAGCCTCTCCGGCGACGTGGACATCGACGGTTCGAGCACGGTCTTCCCCATCTCCGAGGCGGTCGCCGAGGAGTTCCGCTCGGTGGCGCCGAAGGTCCGCGTGCAGGTGGGCGTCTCCGGCACCGGCGGCGGCTTCAAGCGGTTCTGCGCCGGCGAGACCGACATCTCCGACGCCTCGCGCCTCATCAAGGGCTCCGAGCGTGAGATCTGCGCCGCCAACGGCATTGAGTTCGTCGAGATGCTGGTGGGCTGGGACGGCCTCTCCGTCGTGGTCAACCCGGACAACGACTTTGTCGGCGAGCTCAGCATTGAAGAGCTGAAGAAGATCTACGAGCCGGGCTCGACGGTCAACAACTGGAACCAGGTCCGCGCCTCCTTCCCCGACGAAGAGCTGACCATCTTCGCTCCTGACGTGGACTCGGGCACGTTCGACTTCTTCACCGACGAAGTGGTCGGCGAGGAGGGCGCCTCCCGCTCGGACTACACCGCCTCCTCGGACGACAACGTCCTTGTCCAGGGCATCGCCGGCGAGCGCGGCGCGAAGGGCTACTTCGGGTATGCCTACTACGCGGAGAACCAGGACAAGCTGAAGGTCCTCGGCGTGGACGGCGTCGTTCCCAACGAAGAGACGATCCTCTCCGGCGAGTACCCGCTCACCAGGCCGCTCTTCATCTACGTGAAGACCTCGTCGCTGAGCGAGAAGGCCCACGTGGCCGAGTTCGTGAAGTTCTACATCGCGAACTCGCCGGAGCTCGTGGCCGACGTGGACTACGTGCCGGTGAGCACGGAGCAGTACGACACCGCCCGCGGCGCCATCGCCCGCATCCTGGGCCTGGCCGACATCGAAACGGGCCTCTCCGGCGACGTGGACATCGACGGTTCGAGCACGGTCTTCCCCATCTCCGAGGCGGTGGCCGAGGAGTTCCGCTCCGTGGCGCCGAAGGTCCGCGTGCAGGTCGGCGTCTCCGGCACGGGCGGCGGCTTCAAGCGTTTCTGCGCCGGCGAGACGGACATCTCCGACGCCTCGCGCCTCATCAAGGGCTCCGAGCGTGAGATCTGCGCCGCCAACGGCATCGAGTTCGTCGAGATGCTGGTGGGCTGGGACGGGCTCTCCGTCGTGGTCAACCCGGACAACGACTTTGTTGACGAGCTCAGCATCGAAGAGCTGAAGAAGATCTACGAGCCGGGCTCGACGGTCAACAACTGGAACCAGGTCCGCGCCTCCTTCCCGGACGAAGAGCTGACCATCTTCGCCCCTGACGTGGACTCGGGCACGTTCGACTTCTTCACCGACGAAGTAGTCGGCGAGGAGGGCGCCTCCCGCTCGGACTACACTGCCTCCTCGGATGACAACGTGCTCGTCCAGGGCATCGCCGGCGAGCGCGGCGCGAAGGGCTACTTCGGGTACGCCTACTACGCGGAGAACCAGGACAAGCTGAAGGTCCTCGGCGTGGACGGCGTCGTTCCCAACGAAGAGACGATCCTCTCCGGCGAGTACCCGCTCACTAGGCCGCTCTTCATCTACGTGAGGGTGGACTCGCTGGTGGACAAGCCGCAGGTCCGCGAGTTCGTCCGCTTCTACATCGAGAACTCGCCGGAGCTCGTGGCCGACGTCGACTACGTGCCGGTAAGTGCCGAGCAGTACGACGACGCCCGCGGGGCCATCGCCCGCCTGACCGAGATCGGCCTCTAAGAAGTCGATACAAGGCAACGCACAGGGAGGCCCCCGCCAGCGGCGGGGGCCTCCCTCTTTTGAGACCTTTGTGTAACCGGGGCTGACTGGCGCGAGGGTGGCGGACTTCGATAGCCCGTGGCGGTTGCGAGGGTGCCCCTCATCTCAATCTTCTCCCGTGGGGAGAAGAGGCAAGACCTCCCGGCCCCACCCATGCTTGCCCGTGGGCGGTTGTGCAAGGGTCTCCGTTTGGTGAGCACTCCAACCCTCTCCTCCCACCACCTTGACCCTCTGCTTGGCCTCGTGCTAGCTTCAGGCGCCCGCTATCCGAAACGTCCGGTTACCCGGAGAGAAGAGGAGCCCACATGCCCGACGACCTGCTGCCCCCCGGCGCGGCCCGCGAGGAAGAGTTGCCCACCAAGCCCGGTATGGGCGTGACCCACGCCGGCCCCCTCGAGATGCTTTCCACACCGGCGATGATCGGGCTCATGGAGGGCGTCTGCCTCCGCCTCATGCAGGAGCATCTGGAAGCGGGTCTGACCTCCGTCGGCGCGCGCGTCGACGTGCGCCACCTCGCGCCCCACGCCGTCGGCGGCCCCGTCCGCGTCAAGGCGTCCTTCGCCAGGACGGAAGGGCGGCGCCTCATCTTCGATGTCGAGGCCTGGTCCGGCGAGGTCAAGATCGGCTCCGGCAGCCACGAGCGGGCCGTAATCGACCCCTCGAAGTTCAAGCAGCGCTGAGCCCCGCCGCAACGGCGGGAAGGGCTAGAATCGAGGGGCCATGACCGAGTCCCTCGTCTATCTCAATGGGCGCATCGTCCCGGCGCGCGAAGCGCGCGTGTCGGTCTACGATCAAGGCCTCCTCTACGGCTACGGTCTGTTCGAGACGATGCGCGCTTATCAGGGCCGTGTCTTCCGCGCCGCGGAGCATCTGGACCGACTGGCCCGCTCCGCACGCGACCTTGGACTGCCCCTTGACGGCCGGCTCGGCGAGCTTGCTCGCGCCGTGAACGAGACGCTCGCCGCCAACCGCCTGAGCGATGCGCGGGTCCGGCTCACGGTCACCGCCGGCGACTCGGCCTCGGGGCCCGCGCTCCCCGCCCGCGGCGAGCCCACGATTCTCGTTACCGCGAGCGCCCTGCCGCCCGCCGAGGCGCGCGATCATGAGTACGAGCGGGGCTGGGGCGCCGTCGCGGCCTCGCGGGCGCGCTACAGCCGCTCCGTTACGGCCGCCCACAAGACCTTAAGCTACGTCGAAAACCTCGTCGCCCGCGCCGAGGCGGTCCGCGCCGGCGCCGACGAGGCCCTCATCCTGAACGAGCGCGGCTGCCTTACCGAGGGCGCCATGACGAACGTCTTCGTCGTGAAGGGTGGCGTGCTGCTTACCCCGGCCACAGACTGCGGCCTCCTGCCCGGCATCACCCGCAGCTCCGTCGTCGCCTTGGCCGATCCCCGCATGACGGTCGTCCAAGGATGGATACCCCTCGCCCTCGCGCAGCAGGCCGACGAGATCTTCGTCACGAACTCGGTGATCGAGATCATGCCGGTGACGGAGCTCGCCGGGCGCGTGATCGGCGGCGGGTCGCCCGGCGAGGTCACTCGTGCCCTGACCCAGGACTACCGGCGTCTCGTCGCCGAAGAGTTGGGGCTCGCCGCGGAAGGCTAGGTCCGTTCGCCGGTGGGTTGGGTTGCGCGGCACAGCGGCAGCGCGGCCGCCGGGCACTCCGCGTCGCATCGGTCGCGCGGTGTATCGCACGGGTCGATGTGGATGGTGACGATCGAGCCGGGGAGTGCTTCGTGGATGCCGGCCTCGATGGAGTCGCCGAGGTCGTGGGCGCGGGCCACGCTCTCCACCCGCGGGACCATGAGGTTGAGATCGACGAGGCGCGACCTGCCCGAGCGCCGCGTCCGCATCCCGGAGTACGAGATGAACGCGCCGGCGTGCTCATCGAGGACGCCGCGTATCGCGGCCTCCTCATCGTTGGAGAGGCGCGTGTCGATCAGGTCGTGGTACGCGCTGAGGAAGAGGTTGCGCCCCGTCCACGTGATGACCGCGGCGACACCCAAGGCCACCGCCGAGTCGAGGAAGGTCCACGGCGTCACGCCGATGAGTACGAGGCCTGTGAGCACGCCGACCGACGTCACGATGTCGGACATGCGGTGCCGCGCCGCCGCTTCCAGCGCGGGGGATGCGGTCCTTCGCGCCACGCGGCGCAGGTGAAACGCGACGGCGATGTTGACGACGAGGGAGACTGCCGTGGCGGCGATCCCGAGCTCGATGTTGCTGACCTCGTGGTCGCCGCCGAGCCGCCGGATGGCCTCGAAGGTGATGAAGCCCGCCGCGACGATGATGAGCGCCGCCTCGACGATCCCGCTCACGCTTTCGATCTTGCCGTGGCCGTAGGGGTGGTCCCGGTCGGCGGGCCGGGCCGCGAACGACACTGCCATCCACGCGAACAGCGCGCCGAGCAGGTCCATCCCGCTGTCGAGCGCGTCGGAGAGCACGCTGATGCTGCCGATGATCAGCCCAACGGTGACCTTGAGCGCGACAAGGTTGATGATGGCCAGGAGGGAGACGGCGGCCGCCCCTCCCGGCGTGCTGAGTATGGCAATGGCGCGCGACATGGCTCTAAGGGAATCCCGCGCCTTCGGCCTCGCGGACTGAGGCGCGCAGGTAGATTATGCCGTCATCGGAGCGGCCGCGTCAGGGGCTACGCGGCGGCGGTCCGGCGAGACCTGAAGGGAATCCGGAGTTTGGGCAGCTCGCCCTTCTCCGCCGCCACGAGAATGTTCGGCGCGAGCATGAGGGAGCTATACGCCCCCGCGATCACGCCGGTCAGCAGGATGCCCATGAAGTCGCGGATGGTCTCGCCGCCGAAGAGCAAGACGGCGAGGATGGCGGCGGCGGTGGTCAGCGTGGTGTTGAGGTTCCGTATCAGCGTCTCGTTGAGGCTGATGTTGACCGAGGTCTCGAATGGCCTGCCAGGGCTCTTCACCACGTTCTCGCGGATGCGGTCGAAGACCACGATGGTGTTGTTCACGCTATAGCCGATGACCGCCAGGATGCCGACGATCATCAACGAGTTGATCTCGACGTCGGTGAACTTAGCCAGCAGTCCGTAGAGGCCGAGCACGATCAGCACGTCGTGGCTCAACCCCACAATGGCGGCGAGGCCGTAACGGTACGAGCGCGGGATGCGGCGGAAGGCCCACCAGATGTAGAGCAGGATGCCCACCGTGCCCGCGAGCACGGCCCAGAACGTGTTGAGGATGCTGCGCTTGGCGATCTCCGCGTCCACCGAGGTGAAGTCCACGGCGTCGGCGTTGATGGGAGCGACGCTGCCGAGCGCGGTGAGCAGCACGCTGCGCCCGTCGGACTCGGCGCGGCTGCCGCGGATGAAGATACCGTCGCCCCGGGCCTCCGCCGTCAGGTCGACGTAACCCACGTCGTCGAGCTCGTTTACAACGGCCTCGGGAGAGACGGGGCGCTCGAAGACCAGGGTCTGCGCGACGTGTGTGGAGAAGTTGAGGCCGGTCGCGACGATCTCCCCGAACTCGCTCCGCAGCGTGGACAGGACCAACCCCTGCTGCTCCGAGCTCAGCCGGTTACCTGCGATGAAGAACTGGTTCGGCCCGTCCCGCTGAATGATTACAAGGTTTCTGACTGCCTGGATGGACTGCGCGGCGTCGGTTGGCAGGACCGTGAAGAGCCCTTCCGCGGTGAGATCGAGCGGCCCGGTCTCCGCCGGTCCCAGCGCCTCTTCGACCGCGGCGACGATGGTGTCGCTGAGTTCCGCCGCGTCTTGGCCGAAGACCACGTAGCCGCCGAAGAGTCGCGGCGCGCTCGAGGCCGCGCCGTCGCTCGCGTCGGTCACGGCCTCCGCGACGTCGTTACTGCCGTAGCTCGGGCCAAAGTCGACGATGAAAGCCGCGCCTGGATTCACCGGGACCGGCTCCTGCTCGAACTCGCCGAAACGGACCGTGAGGTCGTCGAGCACCTGCTGCCGCGTCGCTTCGGACAGGCCTTCGCCCAGCAGGACGAAGCTCCCGTCCGTCTCCATCGCGGCAACCTCGTCGAGGCCGAGCAGGCTGATCTCCGCCCGCAGGGTGTCCAAGTCGACGTCCACCGTTTCGGGGAACGTGATGGATATGGCCAGGTCGTCCGCCGGATCGAACGTGGTCAACTCGGCGGAGCCGAAGCGTAGCTGGAGCCCTTGAACCAGGCCCGTAAGCTCCTCCTCGGTGATGGCGGCGTCGAGGCCGCCGAAGCGGTTCTCGCTCAGCAGCGACGACGTGAGATCGGCCCGCCCTTGGGCGCGGACCTCGCCGTCGAAGTCGAAGGTGTTGACTATGGGCGTGCCAAGGTCGAGCGAGAGCGCGAGGTCGCCCTCTCCACCGAAGCCGCGCCACTCGATGGTGCCGAGGGCGTTCTCGATGTCCGCCGCAGCGATGTCGGCGTTGACGCCGAGCTCTTCGCCTTGCAACAGGAACTCGCCGCTCTCCCGCGGCGAGACCGAGACACCCTCGCCCGCGGCTGCGGTGAGGGGCAGGATGACGAGGGTGTCGAGCACCTGTTCGAGGGTGACAGTTTCGCTGAAGTCCAGGATGAAGATGGGGTCCTGCGCGAGGTCGACCGGGGCGCGCTCGATGTCGCCGAAGCGCCCTACGAGCGTGTCGATCAGGGTCGTCTCGTCCTCCGCTGCGAGGTCCTGCGCGGCGGTGAAGAGAGTGTTTGGAGTCTCGACGACGGCGGTCACGGCCCCGGCGGTGCTCAGGCCGGCGAGTATCGTGTCTACCTCCCCTTGGGTCACGTCGGCGTCATCGGGGAAGGTGAGGACCGCTGCAAAGCTGTTCTCGTCGAAGTCGGTGCGGGTTACCGTCCCGATAGGCTCCCAGGCGGCGATGATCTCTGCTAGGCGCTCCTCATCTACACCGGGCGCGGCCACGAGGAAGCGGTCGGCGCCGGTGGCCTCGACCCGTGTGCCTTCGGCGGGCTCGTCGCCGAACGCTTCGAGAACGTCATCCGCCGCGACGGTGTCCACGAAGAGCACCGTCTCCGCCATGTCGGAGGCCCGCTCGAAGCCGAAGGGGGTGAGCGGCCCAAAGGCGTCGGCAAGGCGGGCCAGCAGGTCTTCCTCGACGAACTCGGTGCGGATGAAGAAGGTCGTGTCGTTCAGGGCTTGGACGGAGGCGTCCCCGTGGTCGATCTCGGCGAGGCGGGCGCGCACGTCTTCAAGGTCAACGGGCTCGTCGAATTGGACGGTGAGCGAGGTGCCGCTGGAGAACTCGAGGCCGAAGGGCAGCCGCGGCGGGATGAGCAGCGCGGCGAGGCACACAGCGACGATGGCCGCGGTGAACATGAAGGCGAGCCGCCGGTTGGCTACGAATTCATACACGTTACGTTCTGTCCTGCCGTTATGCCTAGCGTGGTTTCAAGTCTCTCAGTGTTCGGTAGCGCATCGCCGAGTCAGCTCAGCGCGGGAGTGGTCCGTTGGGGTTCGCGGATGTCGGCGAAGAGCCTGGGCTTCCCCGCCAGCGGCGTGCCGACGAGGAGCCGGAGGATGGTCCGGGTGACGACGAAGGCGGTGAACACGCTGGCGATGATGGCTAGCATCAGGGTGATGGCGAAGCCGATCACACGCGGTTCGCCGAGCTGATCGCCGAACCACCACAGGATGAGCATCACGATGAACGTGGTGACCTGGCTATCGCGGATCGCCGACCAAGCGCGGTCGAAGCCGGCCTCAATGGCCGCACCCAGCGTGCGGCCCGACCGCAATTCCTCGCGCATACGCTCGAAGATGATGACGTTGGCGTCCACCGCCATACCCACGGACACCACGAAGGCGGAGAGGCCGGACAGCGTCAGCGTGACGCCCACGAGCTTGAAGGCGGCGAGCACCAGCACGGTGTAGAGGACCAGGCCCCCCACGGCCACCAAGCCGAGCAGCCGGTAGTAGAGCAGCATGAAGAGCATCACCAGGGCCAGCCCAATCATGGCGGCGAGGTAGCTCTTGTTCAGCGAGTCCTCGCCCAACGTGGCGGAGACGTCGTCTTCGCGCACGACGCTGATGCTCACCGGCAGCGCGCCCGCGTTCAGTTGAATGGCGAGGGTGCGGGCGTTCGACCGCGAGAGGCCGGTAATGCGCCCGCTGCCGCTGATGACGGATTGGACGGTGGGGGCGGAAATCAGACCGCCATCGAGGAAGATGCCCAAGGGCTGACCGATGTTGCGCCGCGTGATCTGCTCGAACATGCGCGACCCTTCGCCGTCGAAATCGAACGTCACCACGGGCAGGCCCGTCGTGGGGTCGGAGACCACGCTCGAGGTGGGGCGGAGGAACTCACCGGTGAGGTGCTTCGTCACGCCCCCGTTGCCTGCAGCGAGTGCCGGCTGGTTCTGCGAGCACTGCGTGTCGAGGCATTCGCGGTAGTCGAGCTGAGCCGTGCCCCCGATGAGGCTCTTCGCCTCGTCGATGTCGGTGATCCCAGCGAGCTGCACGATGATCTCGTTGCTGCCGCTGCGCTGGATCAGGGGCTCGGTCACGCCGAAGGCGTTGATGCGGCGGCTCATCACGTCCACCACGCCCTCGACCTGCTGGTCGGTGACGCCGGGGTCGTCGGCGCGGTAGATGAGCAGCGTGCCGCCTTGCAGGTCGAGGCCGAGCCGCAGGCCGAGCGGGCCGTCCTCCGAGCCGCGCTCGAAGCCGCCGATGTTGACGGTGCGGAAGATGAGGGACAGGATCGCCAGCGTGAAGACGATGACGATGATCGCCAAAGACAAGCGGTTTCGACTAATCCGCACGCCAGCTCCTTTGGGGGCGCGCTTCGGGGTCGGCCGTGGAGCCCTCGGCCAGCAGCTTGCCGGCGAGGGCGATGGCTTGAGGCCGCGTCTCGATCTCTCCGGCGGCTTGCGCTTCTCTCAGGGTTTCCATAAGCCGACCGATGATCGGGCCGGGTTCGAGGCCGAGCGCTCCCATCAGGTCATGACCGTCGACGATGCGGGGAGCGGGGACCTCGCTCACTCTCGAATAGTAGGCGACAAGGATACCATGAATCCTTTCGGCGTACGCGGCCCAGTTCGCGGGGTTGAGCCGGGGGCCTTTCGCCGCCAGAAAATCGGCGTAGCTCAGGTACAGCGTGTCGATGGCGGCGTCTCCCGCGTCGCGGAAGTAGCGGTACAGCGCGCGCCGGCTCGGTCCGTCCGGCTCGCGGCTGATCATCTCCGGCCGCAAGTGCTCCCGCACCATGACCGCGACCAGGCGCCGCTCACGGTTGGAGAAGCACAGCCGCTCCATAACCCCCTCGGTCATGATCGCCCCCGCCTTGGGGTGGCCGAGAAACCGGATGCGGCCATCGGCCTCGACGGTCTTGCAGGCCGGCTTTGCTACGTCGTGCAGCAGGGCGGCTAGGCGGAGGGCATCGGCCCGCGTTCGGCCGCCGCCGATGGCCTCGTCGGCGTAGGAGGCGTCCCGCTCATCCCAGGAAATCGCGGGCTCGGGATCGGGAGCAAGCGGCTCGACGTGCAGGACGCCTTGGACTTTGCCCACGGCCTCCAGGGAATGTTCGAGCACGTCCCAGTAGTGCTCCTTGGGCTGGCCGGCGCCGCGCGCCGCTTCGAGCTCGGGAATGATCTGCGTCAGCAAACCGAGGCGGTCGAGCAGGCGCAGATGGCGCGCCGCGCCGGGCGGGCGCATCAGCCGGACAAGCTCATCCCGCACGCGCTCCCCCGCGCTCGACGTAATGCGGTCCGCTCCGGCAGCGATCCACGCCGCGGTCTGGGGCTCCATCTCGAATCCAAGCTCGGCGCAGAGGCGGACCGCCCGGGCCATGCGTACCGGATCGGCGGCCAGAACCTCTTCGCTGACGGCCCGCAGGTGTTTGGCCCGCAGGTCCTCCAGCCCGCCCGCGGGATCGACGACCTGCGAAGGCGCGACGTTGGGCCAGAGCTGCAACGGCAGCGCCATGGCGTTGATGGTGAAGTCGCGCCGCAGCAGATCGGGGCCGATGCCTCCGTCGGCGCGCGTCAAGTCGATAGACGCCGCGTCGTCGCGGGAGACGATGCGGTGGACGTCCCGCTCGGCGTCGAGCGGGACGGCGGCGGCCCCGGCGCCCCTCGCGATGGCGCGCGCCAGCTCGCCAACATCCTCGACGTCAACGGCGAGGTCGAGATCGGCCGGCTCGCGGCCCAGCAGCGCGTCCCGCACCGCGCCGCCGGCGACCCACGCCGAGGCGTGGCGCTCGCCCAGCGCGCGGCGCGCGGAGCCGAGGATTGCGGACAGAGACATAGTCGGGGCGTCCCCCGGGCCCGCTACGCGGCGGGCGCTTCGCCGTACACTTCGCGCAGGGCTTCCGACTCCTCGGACTCCTCTTGCTCGATGGGTGCGAGGGTGTCGAGCGTGCCCTGCTCTTTCATGCGGTCCACGTATAGCATGCCGTCGAGGTGGTCGATCTCGTGTTCGAGCGCCTGGGCCATGATGCCGTCGGCCTTCAGGCGCACCGCCTTCCCCTCGCGGTCGAGGCCCTTGACCTTGACCCACTCGGCGCGGTTGAGCTTGCCGCGGTAGCCGGGGATGCTCAAGCAGCCCTCCGAGACCAGCCGCTCCCCGCCCTTCTTCACGAACTCGGGGTTCACCAGGACGTACTCTTCGCGGTAGACCTCTTCGGTGTCGGGATCCTGGTAGGGAATCCCCATGACGAGGACGCGAAGCGGCACGCCCACTTGGTTCGCGGCGAGGCCGATCCCCTCCTCGGCGTACATCGTCTCCATCAGGTCGTCGATCAGCCGCTGCACCGAGGCGTCGATCTTGGAGACGCGCTTTGCCTTCCGGCGAAGCACGGACTCAGGCGCATATTTGAGCGGAAGTACCGTCACGCTCGCTCCTACCCTGGCGGGCCTCCCGGCCCGATTGGGCTCTAGGCCCTAAGTATACCGTGACACGTGCCCTAGGGAGACCGGCTCCCCCGCTGTCCCCCACCGGGGAGCGCCCTTTGGGCGCCCCTCCCATCCCAACGGCCGGTGTTATCCCCGCATCTGGGCGGCGAATTCGTCCACGGTGAGCGTGTTGGTGAAAACGCTGCCTGTGAGGACGCGGTGGGCCTCTTCGTTGGGGTCGGCGATGGCGTCGGAGAGAATGCCGACGCGGTAGGAGCTGTCGGCTCCCCAGCACGCCGTATACATGATGGCCCCCGTGGTGCGGACGCCCATGAGGACAATCTGCGAGCGCCCTTGCGCCCGCAGGATGTCGTCGAGGTCGGTGGCGGCGAAGGCCCCAACGCGGCGTTTTCGTAGGATCGCCTCGCCGTCGGCGTAGACGTCGGGATGGGGTTCGACCTGGGGCCCGTCGCCTTCCATCGCCAAGCCCGCGTTCTTGAACGACTCGAACGCGCTGCCGGGGGTGACTTCGGGGTAGCCGGGGCGGAACTGCACGATCCCGTGGAGCACCGGAATGCCCGCGGCCCGCGCCGCCTCGGCCGCCCGCCGCCCGTTCGCCACGAGGCTGGCCTCGTAGTTCGCCATGATGCCCTTCGTCATGGAGAGCGCTATCAGCGCGGTCTTGGCCGGGTCGAATGTCGTCATGGTGTCCCTCCCGCGAACGCCTGTGCCGCTCGGACTGCGGCGGGCGACGCGGCGCAGTCTAGCAAAACGGCGGGGAGTCCGACAGCGAGCGCGCAGAGAACGCCCGGGGCCGCCCGGGCGTTCTCTGTGTGCGTTCGGCTGGCGGCTAGAGCTTGTCGACTTCGGCGAGCACGGCGTCGACTTGGGGAAGCCCGCTGGAGAAGATCTCCTTGTAGCGGATGACGCCCTCTCCGTCGATGATGATGACGGCGCGGCGCGCCATCCCCGCGTCCTCGTTGTAGACGCCGTAGGCCTTGGCGACGTCGCCCTTGGGGTGGTAGTCGCCCAGGATCGGATGGCTGACCCCGCCGAGGCTGGTGGCGAATGCCTTCTGGCTGAATTGGCTATCGGTGCTTGCGCTCAAAACCTGAGCGCCCTTCTCCTCGAACCGCTTGTTGGCCAAGTGGAACGAGGAGACCTGGTTCGTTCAGCCACCGGTGAAGGCGGCGGGGAACCACCCTATAACGATAGCCTTACCCTTCAACTCGCTCAGGCTGACCTTCCCCGTCGAAGACGGCAGGGTGAAGTCAGGAGCCTTGTCCCCTACTTCTGCTGACATGGAGTCTCCCTTCATGGAATGCATGGGCCGCCCGCGCGGCGGGCCTATTATACTCACCCTCCCGCGTCCGTGCGCCCCCGGTCGCCCGGGGCGCGGCCGATGACATCGGTGGGGCGGTTTTGGTATAGTGAGCCTATCCCCGCGGGCGGAAGTGGCTCAGTGGTAGAGCATCTCCTTGCCAAGGAGAGGGTCGCGGGTTCGAATCCCGTCTTCCGCTCCATTCTCCCCCTCTTTAGACTCGGCAGCCCAGCGGCGCTTGGCGTTTGAAGGATGCAATGGCAGGACCCGGCGGCGCGACCCCCCGCACCATGACCGTGGAGACAAGCGTCGCATCGCTGCGCGTGACCGTGCGCGGTGAGGGGGCCAGCGTCGTCATGGTCCCATCCCTGGGACGCAACGTCGAAGACTTCGATGAGTTGGCCGAGACGCTTGCCCGCGATGGCTACCGCACGGCGGCGCTCTCGCCGCGAGGAATCGGCGGCAGCACCGGACCGCTGGAAGGCCTGACGCTCCGCAACCTCGCCGGCGACGTCGCCGCCGTGATCGACGCGCTCGACGCCGCTCCGGCGCATCTGATCGGCCACGCCTTCGGCAATCAGGTGGTGCGCTGCACGGCGGCGTGGTTTCCCGATTCGGTGGGCTCGGTCACCCTGCTCGCCGCCGGGGGCAAGGTCCACGCGGCGACCGAGGTCCTGAACGCTTTCTCCAGCTTCCTCGCCGGTGGGCTTTCCGACGACGAGGCCCGCGCCGCGATCAAGCTGGTGCACTATGCGGAGGCCAGCGATCCCTCGCCCTGGCTGAAGGGATGGTGGCTGGAGGCGGCGCAGGCGCAATCGAGCGCCGTCCGCAGCGCGGTCCTCGAGGAGTGGTGGGAGGCAGGCCAAGCGCAGCTCCTCATCATCCAAGGCCTGGAGGACGCCATCGCGCCGGTTGCGAATGGCCGTCAACTGGCCGAGGTGCTGGGGGACCGGGCCAAGCTCGTCGAGCTCGCCAACGCCGGCCACGCACTGCTCCCGGAGCAGCCCGACGCGATCGCCCAGGAGATATCCGCCTTCCTCGCGACCTTCGCGTGAGGCTGTACCGAGAGTCTCAGGGACAGAGGGGCAAAGGTTCGCTAGAGGAGAAGGAACGCGATGATCTACGAGCTGCGGACCTACGACGCTCACCCCGGCAAGCTCGGCGCGCTGAGCCGGCGCTTCGCCGACCACACCCTGGCGCTCTTCGACCGCCACGGCATCAAGTCCGCGGGGTATTGGACCGACGCCAAGGATGCCGCGAGCAACCGCCTGACCTACCTCCTCGCGTTCGAGAGCGAGGAACAGTACAAGACCGCCTGGGCGTCGTTCATCGCAGACCCCGACTGGAAGGCGGTCCGCGAGGAGACCGAGGCGGACGGCCCGCTGGTCGAGACGATAGGCTCGACGCTGCTGTGCCCCACGGACTACTCGCCGCTGCGGTGACGCCCTAGCCGGCGCCCCATGTTTCGCCGAACTGGACGGTGAAGAGTATCTGGCCCGTCATCACGTCCGGTGTGACGTTGGCGAGGTAGAGGAGGGCCGGCCCGATGAGCTCCGGCGTGCAGGGGTCGCGGGGGAACTCGCCCATGAAGTCGTAGTCGTCGGAGTTCGTCTCGATGCCGCCTTCGGTCAGGATCATGCCGGGCGCGAGGGCGTTGACCGCCACGCCGTGCTGCGCCATCTCGCGGGCTAGGACCTGGGTCTGGCGATTCAGGCCGTGCTTGGTCGTGGTGTAACAGATGATGCCCTGCGCCGACTTGAGCCTGCCGCTCGCCGTCGGGTCCGGCGAACCCGTCGTGATGTTTATCACCGAGCCCGACCCCCGCTCGATCATGTGGGGCAGGACGTGCTTGGCGCAGAGGTACGGCCCGAGCATGTTCACCCGGAAGACGGCCTCGTACATCTCCGGCGTCACCTCCAAGGTGTTGAATCGGGGAAAGATGCCGGCGTTGCTCACCATGACGTCGATGCGTCCGAAGCGGTCGAGCGCCGCCTGCGCCATCGCGCGCACGTCGTCCTCGTTCCCTACGTCGCAGCGCACCGCCATCGCCGTGCCGCCCGCTTCCTCGATTGACGCCACGGTCTCCTGCAGGCTGCCCGGTAGGAGGCCGGCCAACTGCCGCGCCCCCTTCCCCGCGTGCATTTCGCCGGGCATGTGCATCGGCGCGTCGGTCAGCGCGGCCGGCTTGTCGGTGCGGGCCCCGACGACGACGCTCGCCCCTGCCAAGGCCAGCGCTTGCGCGTAGGACCGGCCCGTGCCGCGGCTCGCCCCGGTGACAATCGCGACCTTGCCTTCAAGACTCCGTTCGATGCCCATAGCACCACCTCCGATTCAGGCGTTCACTCGCCGCCCCACGTTTCGCCGAACTGCACGGCGAAGAGTATCTCACCGGTCATGACGTCTGGGGTGATCCCGGCGAGGTAGACCACGGGCGGGCCGATGAACTCCGGCGTGCAGGGGCCTCGGGGGAACTCGCCGAAGTCGAAGTCGTTGGCGAGCGTCTCCACGTCGCCCTCGGTCAAGATCATGCCCGGCGCGAGCGCGTTGACCGCAACGCCGAGTTGGGCCGTCTCGCGGGCTAGAATCTGCGTCAGGCGGTCCAGCCCAGCCTTCGTCGTCATATAGCAGAGGATACCCTGCGCCGATCTGAGGTTGGCGGTCTCCTCTGGGTCCGGCGAGCCCGTCGTGATGTTGATCACCGACCCCGAGCCCCGCTCGATCATGTGTGGCAGGACGTGTTTGGCGCAGAGGTACGGACCGAGCATGTTCACCCGGAAGACCGCCTCGTACATCTCCGGCGTCACCTCCAGGGTGTTGAGTCGCGGAAAGACGCCGGCGTTGTTCACCAAGACGTCGATGCGCCCGAAATGATCCAGCGCCGCCTGCGCCATGGCTCGCACGTCGTTCTCGTTCCCTACGTCGCACCGTACGGCTACCGCCGTGCCGCCGGTCTCCTTGATCGAAGCCACGGTCTCTTGCAGGCTGCCCGGCAGGAGGCCCGCCAACTGGCGCGCACCCCTGCCCGCGTGCATTTCACCGGGCAGGCGCATCGGCACGTCAGTCAGCGCGGCCGGCTTGTCGGTGCGGGCCGCGACGACGACGCTCGCCCCCGCCATCGCCAGGGCTTGGGCGTAGGCGCGCCCCGTGCCCCGGCTAGCGCCGGTGACGATTGCGACCCTGCCCTCCAAATTCCGCTCGATGCCCATAGCGCACTCCGCCGCACGCAGACCTCGCGGGCTTCACCTACACTTGCAGGGAGGCCAAGCCAAGCGCCCCGCCAGGCGGCGATTATAGCCGCCAACCCACCTTTCCCCTCATCCGTGGGGAGAGGGCCGGGGTCGGCGCTTGCGATACCAAGGAGGCCCGCCGCCATGCCGAAAGTCGCGCTGGTTACCGGAGCGAGCCGAGGGATCGGGAAGGTCATCGCGGCGCACATGGCGCTGCGGGGCCTCGACGTCGCCCTCGCCGCCCGCTCCGTCTCCGAACGGGACGTCACCCCCTACCCAGGGACCATCCACGCGACGGCGGCGCTGGTTGAGTCGCTCGGCGCGCGGGCGCTACCCCTTCGGTGCGACATCGGCGTCGAGGCCGAGGTTGAGGCCGCCGTCGAACGGGCGCTTGATCACTTCGGGCGTGTCGACGTACTGGTGAACAACGCGCGCTACGAAGGGCCGGCGATGTGGGACGACTTCGCCGCCAGTTCGTGGGATGAGATCGGCAAGCTGCTCGATTGCAACGTCCGCGCCCCGCTGCGCTTCATGCACCTGCTGGCGCCGGCTATGCGCGCCCAAGGCGGCGGGCTCGTCATCAACATCACCACGACGATGGACTACCACCTCGACCCCGCGTATCAGCCGGGGAAGGGGGCCACGACGTCGCTCTATCCCTCAACCAAGGCTCACCTCAACTGGGCGACGATGATGCTCGCTCGCGAGATGCGCCGCGACAACATCGCGGTAATCGGCGCGCACCCGGGCAGCGTGCTCACCGAGCGCGTCACCACGCAGGCCATGGGCGCCTTCGACCCCCGCAAGCGCTACACCGCGCACGTCCCCGGCGTCATCGCGGCCCACCTCGCCACACTCGCCGACCCCATGGCGTACACGGGGAAGATCCTCGATGACCCGCTCGGCTTCGTCCGGGAACACGGCCTCATGGCCGAAGCGGACATCACCTATCCCTTCCGCGAAGACCCCTCCGGCAACGCTGAGGTCTACGATCCCTTCAGCGAGCCCTTTTGGCGCCGCATCACCGGGCAGCGCCGCTAGCCGCCCCACGGTTGGTAGGACGGACGCCGCCGGCGGGGTCGACATCCCCCGCTTCTTCAAAGTCGTGCTCACCCACTAGCCTCGGGCCGCGGAGCCCGGCATACTGCGCCCATGGGACGGCTCACCGGCAACGTGGCCATCGTCACCGGCGCCAGCCGGGGCATTGGCAAGGGAATCGCCGCCGACCTTGGGCGTGAGGGGGCCGCCGTGGTAGTCGCCGCCCGCAGCGTCGAGCCGCGCCCGGGCCTTCTCGGCTCCATCGGCGAGACCGCCGGCGCCATCGAGGCCGCCGGCGGCAAGGCCATCGCCGTTCCCTGCGACATCACCGACGAGGCCAGCGTCGACGCCCTCTTCCAGCGCACCCTCGACGAGTTCGGACGCGTCGATCTCCTCGTCAACAACGCCGGTGGATCGGGGACCTTCGCCCCTGTCGAGGGCTATCCCATGCGCCGCTTCGATCGTGTCGTCGCGCTCAACGTCCGCGGGACCTTCCTATGCTGTCGCGCCGCCATCGGGCCCATGACGAGCCAGGGTGGCGGTGTCATCGTCAACGTCAGCTCCGATTCCGCCCAGTACCTCGCCTTCCCCGACGACGCGATCTACGGCATGGTCAAGGCCGGAATCGAGCGGCTCACCCTCGGCCTCGCCGAGGAATTGCGCGGGCGCGGCGTCTCCGTTGTGGCCTTCTGGCCCGCCAAGGTCAAGACGGAAGGTGCCCAGGCCATCCACCCGCCCGACTTCGATTGGACCGACTGGATCGACCCCGAGGATGTCGGCCCCGCCGTCGTCGACCTCGCCACCGGCGCCGCCGCCCGCTACAACGGCGAAGTCCTCGACCTCCGCCGTCACGGCAAAGACTGGCCGTAGCGGGTCCGCGCCGCGCACCCGCACCACTCCCGAGAGGCGCCTCATGAAAGTCTCCACCAGCTTCTTCACCGGCTACGCAGTCAAGGACTGGGAGGAGCTGACCGAGTTCGCCCTGGCATTGGAGCGCGTCGGGGTGGCGGGGCTGTGGTCGCCGGAGGCATGGGGGCACGACGGCGCGACGCCGCTGGCCTACCTCGCGGCGAAGACCTCGACGCTCGAGCTCGGAACGAGCATTCTCCAGGTCGGGGCTCGCACGCCGGCAAACCTTGCCATGACCGCCATGTCGCTGCACTCGATGTCGGGCGGACGTTTCAAGCTCGGCATCGGCACGAGCGGCCCGCAGGTGATGGAGGGCTGGCACGGCGTCGTCTTCGACCGCCCCGTGCAGCGCACCCGCGAGACCATCGAGATCGCGCGGCGCATCTTCCGGGGCGAACGCGTCTCCTACGAGGGGGAGCTCTACCGGCTGCCCGCCCGCGACGGCGAGGGCAAGCCGCTGACGAGCGTTGCCCCGCCCACGCCCGACCTGCCGATCTACGTCGCCTCCCTGGGGCCCGCCAATCTGCGGCTCACCGGCGAGCTCGCCGACGGCTGGCGCGGCACCTCGTTCATGCCGGAGCACGCCGACGTCTTCTTCGGCCCCATGGCCGAGGGCGCGGCGAGCGCGGGCCGGTCCCTGAGCGACCTCGACCTGCAGGTCGGCGGCACGGTGTGGTTCACCGATGACGTCGACGCGGCGGTCGAGGAGATGCGTCCCGCGCTGGCGTTCAGCCTCGGCGCGATGGGGTCGCGCCGCCACAACTTCTACAACAACGCGTATAAGCGGGCCGGGTACGCCGACCTCGCCACCGAGATACAAGAGCTGTGGCTCGCTGGCAAGCGGGACGAGGCGCGGCGGCTCGTCCCCGCCGAGGTCATTCTGAAGACGCACCTCATCGGGACGGACGAGATGATCGCCGACCGCATCCGCGCCTACCGCGACGCCGGCGTCACCACCATCAGCGCGCGGCCCGCGCCCAAGGGCCTTCCCGGCGCCGAGCCCGGGGCCAAAACCCGCATCGGCGTGCTCGAACGCTTCGTCGATCTCGTCGAACGGGTCAACGCCGAGTAGCCGCGCGCCAGGAGCGGCCCCAAAGCCGAAAAAGAGGAGGCGTGGCGGTATGGGAACGCGCATCGATTTTGGACTCGCCTACAACTTTCGGAACCCGGAGGCGTTCAAGCAGGACCCCGCCGAGTTCTACGAGGACATGTTCCAGCAGATCGCCTACGCCGAGGAGGTGGGCTTCGACAGCGTCTGGCTCCCCGAGCATCATTTCTCGCCCGCCGACGGCTACAACCCCTCGCCGCTCACCGTGGCCGCCGCCATTGCGGCTCGCACCAAGCGCATCAAGATCGGCACGTGGCTCCTGTTGCTCCCGCTGAACAACGCGCTCAAGGTCGCCGAGGACGCCGCCATCGTCGATATCATCTCCAACGGCCGGCTCATGCTCGGCATGGGGCTCGGCTACCGCAAGGAAGAGTTCGACGCCTTCGGCATCGACCGCCGCCACCGCGCCGGACGTATGGAGGAGGGCCTCGAAGTCATCCGCGGCGCGTTGGGCGACGAGCCGTTCTCGTTCTCGGGACGGCACTACCAACTTGAAGGCGCCTCCGTTTATCCCAAGCCGGTGCAGCGTCCACTGCCGTTTTGGGTAGGCGCGCGGAGTATCCCCGCGGCCCAGCGCGCCGCCCGCCACGACGCCTCGCTCCTCCTCATCGATGTCGGGGGCAACGCCAAAGAGACTTACGCCGCCTACAGCGACGGCCTCCGTGCCCGGGGCCGCGACCCTAAGGACTTCGGCCTGCAAGGGATGATCGTGGACTCCTTCTTCATCTCCGACGACCCCGCCGCGACGATGGAGGAGATCCGCCCCTACGTCGAGTGGCAGTCCGCGGCAATGAAGGGCTGGTATGAGGAGTCGGCCTACAGCGGGCACGATCCCGCCCTCTTGGAGGTGCTGCAAAGCCAGGGTCGCCGCCGGTCGTGGGGTCTGAGGGGCTACGTGGTCGACGACCCCGGCGAGATCGCGCGCCGCGTCGAGGCCAAGCTCGACGAGGCGCCCTACACCCACCTCGTGTTCGGCGGGGGCAACACCACGCCCTCCGGGTTCCCCGCCAAGAAGATGTATCCCTACATGGAACGCTTCGCCCGCGGCGTCATCGACCGCTTCCGCTAGTGCCTGTGCTAGAATCGCGCCGCCAATCCCCCACGCGGAGGCTCACTATGGCGTCAACGATGCAGAAGTCCACCATTACGATCGAGGCTGCCAAAGCCATGATCGAGGCGTCGGAGGCCAAGGCCCGCGAGATCGGCGTGCCGATGTGCACCGCCATCGCCGACCCTGACGGCAACCTGAAGGCGTTCAGCAGGATGGACGGCGCGGCGCTCCTCTCGATCAAGATCGCCCAGGACAAGGCCTACACCGCCATCGCCTTCGGCCTCTCCACCAAGGACTGGTGGCAGTTCATCAAGGACGACGGCCCTCTGCTCCACGGCATCACCCACGCCGAGCGAGTGGTCATCTACGAAGGCGGCATTCCCATCCAGAAGGACGGCCAGATCGTCGGCGGCATCGGCGTCAGCGGCGGCTACTACACCCAGGACCAGGAATGCGCCGAGGCCGGAATCGAGGCCTTCGGCAAGCTCTAGCCCCTGTCTTAACCCCTTCCGTCCGCGCGCCCCTTCCGCATCTGGACAAGGGAAGCGGGCCGGATGGAGAGCGTCCCCGGTTGAGCATCCGCCGCACCTACCGTTAGAGTGTCCGCGCCGGGCTTCTGTGCCGGCATAGAGGACTCTTGGCCCCAGAGGACGTCTCGGCCGGACCCAAGATCGGCATGCTGCGCGCCCGCGCCGGGCGCAGCCTGAGCCCGCTCGTCCACGACGACTTCCGCCGCCTCATCATCGGAAGCGGCGCTACCGGCATCGCCAACTGGGTGCAGCAGATCGCCAAGGGTCTGCTGGTCTTCCATCTCACCGATTCCTACCTTCAGCTCGGCCTCGTGATGTTCGCCCAGGGCTTCCCCATGTTTCTCAGCTCGCCCATCGGCGGCGCGCTGGCCGACCGCTTCGATCAGCGCACCGTAATCTGGATGAGCCAGGCGGTGATGAGCATGGTGGGCGTGGCGCTCGCGCTGCTTGTTCTGACCGACGTGGTGGCGATCTGGCACATCTACGTCCTGGCGGTAATGAGCGGCATCCTGTTCGGCATCAACGGCCCGCCGCGCCAAGCCATCGTCTACGACCTGGTAGGGCCCGGCGATCTGCGCCAGGCCATCGCGCTCAATTCGATGGTGCAGAACATGGCCCGCGTCCTCGGCCCTCTGATGGGCGCGGGGCTTGTGGCCGCCATTGGGCTGGAAGGCGCCTTCTTCCTCCAGGCCGCCGGCTACCTCGTCGGCATGGTCACCGTGCTCATGATCCAGACCCGCAGCCCAAGGCGCGCCTCCTCGGCCGTCTCGCTCCTGAGCAACCTAAGGGAAGGCCTTGCCTACGTGCGCCCCGACCGGCTCCTGAACGCCCTCGTGATCATCGCCGTCATCAACGCCGGGATGGCCTGGCCCTATATGAACCTAATGCCCGCCTTTGCCGTCGATACCTTAGGACTCAGCGATAGCGGCTTTGGCCTGCTCATGGCGGGCGCGGGCGCGGGCGCGTTTATCGGAGCGACGGGGGTCGTTTTTCTCGGCGAGTCTCGCCACGGCGGGCACATCCTCGTGTGGACGGTGCTCGGCATGGGCTGTGGTCTGGTCGCCATGTCCCTCACCGACCTCCTGCCCCTCATCGCCGCGCTCGTCGTTGGCATGGGCCTGTTCAGTGCCGTCCAGCAGATACTCAACAACACCCTGATACAAGTCCACGTGGACGACCGATACCGGGGCCGCGTGACCTCGCTCTACTTCCAGACGTGGGGGCTCACCCCGGTGGGCGGCCTTGCGATCAGCGCGCTCGCCGAGGCCATCGGCCTGCAACAGGCGTTCTTCGTCACGGGCCTCGCCATCCTCGCCGTTACGCTGTGGCTCTACGCCGCGTCGCCGATCCGGCGGGCGTAGAACTCCCCACGCACGCAGCTAGCGCGCTACTCGTAGCGGAGCGCCTCCGCCGGCGGGACGTTCGCCGCCTGCCGCGACGGCAGCCACGTCGTCGCGAACGTGAAGACGTAGGCGATGATGGCGATCAAGGCAACCCGAAGCCACGGTATCGAGACCGCGAAATCGGGCTCGTTTGCTTTGATCGCCGGGCCGATCACGATGATGTTCTGCAAGAGCGACAAGACGATGCCCAGCCCGATGCCGGTGATCGCGATGAACGAGGACTCGAGCAGGAAACTGAGTTGCACCCGCCCTTTCGAGAACCCGATGGCGCGTAGGACGCCGATCTGCTGGCGGCGCTCGATCACGGCGCGGGCGCTGATGACGCCAAGCCCGGCGATACCGACGACCAGCCCCAGCCCCATGAAGGCCATTAAGAGCGTGTTGAAGGACGAATTGGCCGCCTGGCTGTTGTCAATCGCTTCCTGGATGTCGATGCTCTGGAGGCCGTATTCGAAAAAAGCCGATTCGATGCGCCGATCAGCGTTCTCCGTACCCGGGACCGTCTCGAACCAGACCCTCGTGATGTCGATCTCCCGCCCCACCTGCCCGGTCAGGAATTCGGTGGAGGCGTACATGCCGGAAGGTAGGAAGAACTGTGGGTCCGAGGCGATGCCGTCTATGACGCCGATGACTGTTACCTCGAAGGTGCGTGCGCTGTCGAGGTCAAGGATAGTGACCGGTACGGGATCCATGACCTCGTTCTCAACAAACAGACCCTCGACGTCCTCCAGGGAGAAACCCTCAGCGACGTTGAAGCCGAAATTCGCTCGCGTGGGGACTTGCTGGGCGTTGATGACCGCCACACCGGGCCGCTCCTCCAAGGCCCGCCAGACCGCCTCGGCATCGAAGCCGTCGCCGGTGCGGAACTCGGCCGTCGCGAGCGTGATCCTGAAGTCGTTGGTGCGCACGAAGTCCGGGTCTACCGCCGTAATCAGGGTGGCGCCATAGGCGTCGTCGGCCTGCGCGGGCAACTTAGCCTCCGCGTCGCCGATGGTTCTGAACACGCCGACGGCGGGCCCCTCGGTATCCCGTACGACGAAGTCCAACTCGTGGTCCGCTTCCACGATCGGTGCCACGTCCCGGATCGGGTTCAAGTCGCCGAGGGCAGCGCCGACCACGTCGTAGCCGCCGGCCAGCCGCTGCTGGTTTTCGATGATGCCGCCGAAGCTGTTGTTGATCACGGAGACCGAGGTCACTGAAAGGACGACCACGGCGAACATGGTGATGGAGAGGCCGGTGCGGAAGCCGTTTCGCAGCGGGTAGGCCACCGCCGACTTGATGACCGGCGCGAGGCCAAGGAAGCGGCCGGCGAGCCATGACGCCCCCGCCTGTACGTAGGCCGTGTTGTTCATGATGACCATGATCGCGCCGGCGACGAGCACAAAGCTGCTGATGATGAAGATGGAGAAGTCGATCTGCCAGTCGTCTCGCAGCCGCTCGGTGAACCAGGGGTGCCGCAGCGGAAGGTAGAACACGATCAGCCACAGGCCCACGACGGTCATGAGGAGCCGCTGGGAAACGCCGAAGAAGCGGAGTGCGAAGGCGACGCCCATCGGCAGCAGAGCTCCGCCGAGCAGGAACGGCGTGGTTTGGCCGGCGTTAAAGCCGCTGAAGAGCAACAAGAAGCCGACCAGGGCAAGGATCGTGCCCCAGACTAGCCTGCCGACGCCGCCGCGCGCCCGCTCCGGTTCGGGAAGGTCGCGGATCGCCCGCACGATGTTGAGCCGGCTCACGCGCAGCGACGCGAAGCCGACGGTGATGAAGGTGACGATGCTTCCCAAGAAGAAAGAGACGAGCAGGCTGCGGAGCGTGATCGTCGGCGTGAGTGTGATATCGCCGGAGGGAGAGGCTTGGGCGAAGGCCGCGGATGTACCGATCACGAGGAGCGCCCCGATGCCCGCGCCAATCAGCGTCCCGACGATGGCCGAGCCGATGCTGTAGATCGCGCCTTCGGCGATGAACATCTGCACGAGCTGGCTCCGGCGCATCCCGATGGCGCGGGACATGCCCATCTCCGGTTTCCGCTCCGCCGCCAGCATCTGGAAGATAAGGAAGATGAGCAGTATCCCCACGCATACGGAGAAGAGGCCGAAGAGCGTGAAGAAGGTCACGAAGAGCGAGCCGACCAGGTTGGCAAATTCGATGAAATCCTGCTTGAGCGGCGTGAGTTCAAGGCCGTTTTCCCGAAGGAGAGGATGATCGGCCAGGCGTTCCTGAATCTCCGCGGTGAGGCCGATGCCCTCGTCCCCTTCGCCCAGGTTCGAGACCATGATCGCGCTGATCAGGCCCTCTTTCCCCGTCACCTCTTGGGCGTGGGCCAACGACGTCATCAGCACGACCCGGTGCTCAACCTGCTTCACGTAGTGGGCCTCGGCGATCGCCTTGACAGAGAACTGTCTTATCTGTCCGGGGCCTACCGGAATGCCGACGAGGTCGCCGGCTTCGACGCTGATCTCCTCGGCCCCGTCTCGGTCGATATAGACCTCATCGGGCGCCAAGGCACCGAGGTCGACCACCTGGCCGTCTACGGTCTCTAGGGGGTCAAAGGCACGGGCAGCCTGGGGATCCAGGCCGGTCAGCACCGCCGAGATCTCGAAGAGTCGGTCGTCGAGGTTCACGACCGCGACGTCCTCGAAGAGGATCGGCGCCACCCCGTCGATCGCGGGGTCGGCATTGAGGAGCGGGACGACTTCGGTGACCAACCGCTCGTCGATGTCCTCGGCGACGGGCACGAGCGCATCGAGGTCGTCGTCGTGGACTGTCACCAGTTGGTCGAGGTTCCGCAGATCCTCCGTCGCCACCCGCTCGATGCTGGCGGTGACGGAGTCGCCGGTGGTGAAGGCGCTCGATATCGTGACCGTGGCCATCATCAGCCCGGCGATGACAAGCGCGGTCTGCGCCTTGCGACGGGGGATGTTGCGGGCCGCCATCCTCACCAGCAGCGGATTGCGGACGAAGATGTACAGGAGCGCGGCGAACACAACGAAGAACATGACCGCCAAGACGCTGGCGACCACGCTCATCGGCGCGCCGAATAGCTCCTCCATCGATCGCTCCCTCTGCTCTCAGCGGTGGGGGGCCGCACGCGAAACCCCTCAGTCGACCGAGGGGCTTCCACAGGCTACGCGGCCCGCCGGGACATCCGCTCCGGCAAGCGCATTCAAGGATACCATGAGGCCTCGGCGGCGCTTTCGGCGCCGCTGACGCCTACCCCGGGGAGTTGTACTTTCGGGTCAGCCTGGGCGGAACTGCTTCATGATCTGTTCGTGGGCGGCGATCATGTGGCCGCCGTCGACGTAGAGCGTGACGCCGGTGATGAAGTCGGCATCGTCGGAGGCGAGAAAGACGGCGGCCTTGCCGATGTCGTCGGGCTGGCCGACGCGGCCCCACGGTATCTTTACTGCCACCCCCGCTTCCCACAGGGGGCTGTCCATCAGGTGGCGGGTGATCTCCGTCTCGCAGATGCCGGGGCCGATGCAGTTGACGCGGATGCGGTGCTCGGCGAGGGCAAGGGCTGTGGACTGAGTGAGCATCTTCAGCCCGGCCTTCGAGGCGTTGTAGTGGGGGTTGTGGGGGTAGGGCATCGTGTCGTCGACGGAGCTGATGTTGATCACCGCGCCGCCGCGCCCTTCTTCGACCCAGTAGCGGGCCGCCTCCTGCGTGCCCATGAAGGCGGACTTGAGGTTGGTGTCCATCACGAAGTCCCATGCCTCGTCGGTCAGTTCGAGGAACGGCATACCTCGCGACACCCCGGCGTTGTTCACCAGGATGTCCAGACCGCCCAGCTCGCGGACGGCGTCGCGGACCATCCGCGTGTTGTCGGCGCGCTGGGAGACGTCGACTTCGATTGCGGCGGCGGAGGCGCCGGTTTCTCGCACGGCCTCGGCGGCGCGCTGGGCGCGGCCGGGATCGATGTCGGCGATGGCGATGCTTGCGCCGGCGCGGGCCATCTCAAGGGCGATGCCACGCCCGATGCCCACGCCGCCGCCGGTGACGAGCGCTACGCGGCCTTCGAGTTTCATGGGTGAGGCCCTAGTCGTAGAACTTGTAGAAGCGGACGGGATTGTCCCACAGGATCTTGCGGCGGAACTCAGGCGTGATCTCGTCGTTCTCGAAGAGGCCGCCGACGGTGTCGGGGAAGTGCTCCATGTCGTCCGGGTGTGGGTAGTCGGAGGCCCACATCAAGCAGTCCTCGCCGACCAGACGGGCGAGCATGGGGATAGTCTCCTCGCGGGACTCGCAGGAGAGGTAGCAGCGGCCTAGGTGGAAGTAGTCGGAGGGGCGCTCCTTGCCCTCGTAGCCGTCGCGGAAGATGGGGTTGTCGTACATAACGTCCAGGCGTTCCAGCCAGTAGGGGAGCCAGCCGCTGCCCGATTCCAGGAAGGCGGCGCGGAACTTGGGGAAGCGATCGAAGACGCCGTCGGAGGCGAGGGCGAGGAAGGAGCCCATCTGCTCCATGGGGTGACTCGTCGCGTGGCGGGTGAACTGGTTGCCGTTGCGACCGCGCGCGAAGTAGGGGAGAAGCTCCTGTTGGCCTTCGTGGGAGCACATCGGCACGTCTAGATCTTCGCAGGCGGCGAAGAGCGGGTCGTAGTCGGTGTGGGAGACACGCCGCCCCAGCACGGGATTGGGCCGCCAAAAAATGCCGGCCATGTCGAGTTCCTTGACCGCGCGCGCGAGCTCTTGGACCGTAAGCTCGACGTCTTGGAACGGTAGAAGGCAGACGCCCTTCATCCGCGCGGGGTCCTCGGCGCAATAGTCGCGCAGCCAGTTGTTATAGGCGCGGCACATCGCCGCGGCCAGGCCGGGGTCGATGTCGTCCCGGTACGTGGCGTAGAGGCCGATGCTGGTGAAGAGCACCGCCATGTCGACGTCCTCGCGCTCCATGTCGTCGATATACGCGACGCTGTCGAACTTGCGGAACAGCGAGTGCTTGAACTTGCTGCGCCACATGGGGTTGCGGTCCATGCCTAGGTGGGGAGTCTGGGGGCCGCCGCTATCGGGCGGCGTGATTCCGGCGGTGCCCACGCGGCTCGACGCGACGGAATCGATCGTGGTGCCGAAGGTGAACCATCCCGGAGTCTTCACGTTGTGGTGCCGGTAGGCGGGCTCCAGGTAGTTGTCCCAGATGTCCCCGGGCTCCATCACGTGGCGGTCGCAGTCGAGAATCTTGACGCTGTCCCTCATCGCCTCCGCCTCCTGCGTGCGGGCTCGCCGTTCGCGGCCAACGAGGCGCCGCGCGGCTTCCCTCGCCGGGGATGCTACGGACGGCGGCTCGCGCGTGTCAACCCAACGGGAGGCCGGACTGGGCTGGACGGCATCGGGACGGCTCGCTAATATGACTAGGTCATGACCAGGTCATATTAGGGTAGACGGATGAAAACCATTACGGCGTCTGAATTCAAGGCGAAATGCCTCAAGATCATGGACGAGGTGGCCGCCACGGGTGAACGGGTCGAGATCACCAAGAACGGCGTGCCGGTGGCCAAACTCATTCCGGCCCGGCCCAAGCCGGAAAGCCTCTATGGGGCGCTCAAGGACTCAATGGTCATCCTCGGCGACATCGAGAAACCCATCGACGTTGAATGGGACGCCATGAAGTGACGCCGGTAGTCCTGGATACGCATGTATTGGTCTGGCTGTTGATGCAGGACACTCGCCTTGGCACTGCCGCGCGGCGGCTGGCGGACGAGGCCCTTACGGAGGAGTCGCTCCTGGTGTCGGCGATGTCCTTCTGGGAGGTCGCCATGCTGGTCCAAAAGGGACGCCTCGATGTGGGTGGCCCGGTAGGCGCGTGGCGGCGGTTCGTGTTGGAGCGCGGGGTCGAGGAGGTCGCGGTCTCGGGAGACGTTGCGGTCTTGTCCGTCAATCTCGAAGGGCTGCCGTCCGATCCCGCTGACCGGATCATTGCCGCGACCGCATTGGCGCGGCGAGGAACGCTGCTGACCGCCGACAAATGGATGCTGAAATGGTCTGGTGGCCTGAGCTTGCGTGACGCCCGACTCTGAGCCCGCCGCGCGGGAGACTTGACCCGCAAACGCCGCCCCTCTACCGTTCACGCTGCTTTGCGTGAGGACTACGACCGTGGGCCTCGTCCCGCGGCACATGGAGGTCGGCAGTGAAGGGACAGTTCAAGGTGTTCGATGCGGCGAGGCACGTCGTCGAGCCGGCGGACCTTTGGGAGAGCCGGATCGGGCCCGCCTATGCGGGCGCCGTCGAGGTACGCCGCGACGGTGGCTCGGTCACGGTCCGGGGACGTCCGACGACGACGCCGCGCCCCGACGTGATGGCGCATCCCCACTACCAAGATGCGTACCGCGCCGCCATCGCCGCGGACTTCAGCCCCGAGTCGTGTTTGGCCGACATGGACCGCGAGGGCATCGACGCGTCGCTACTCTTGCCCACGTTTGGCATGTATGCGATCTGGGCCGATCACGTCGACGGCGACCTTTCGTCGGCGATCTGCCGCGCCTATAACGATTGGCTTCACGACTACTGCGGCGCCGACCGCGAACGGTTGAAGGCGGTAGCGCTGCTCCCGCAGCAGGATCCCGAGGCCGCGGCCGTCGAGCTTCGCCGCGCCGTGGGCAAGGGCTTCGTCGCCGGCTTCATGCGGCCCAACCAGCTTGTCGGGCGCCGTCCGCACGACGCCGCCTACGATCCGCTCTACGCCGAGGCGGCGTCGCTTGGAGTCCCGCTGGTGCTCTGCGAGATGGGCGGCTCGGTGCTCCATCAGCTCGGGACCGACCGTTTCGAGGGCTTCTTCAGCCGGGAGGCCGTCCTAGACCCCTACGAGATGATGCTGGTCTTCATGTCGTTCATGGGGCACAACGTGTTGGAGCGCTTCCCCGGCCTCAACGTCGGCTACCTCGGCGCGGGTGTCGGCTGGCTCCCCTACTGGCTCGACCGTGTCGACGAGCACTGGGGCGGCTTCTTCGGCGTCGACGCGCCGAGCACCCAGGCTCCGAGCCTGATGTTCAAGTCGCAGGGCTTTGCCGCCGCCGACCCCTGGGAACGGACGCTGCCCGAGGTGATCGAAGAGTGCGGCGAGCATACCATCGTGTGGGGCAGCCAGTACCCTCGCCCGGAGCTCGCCGGACTCTTCCCCAACGAGCTCGACACTGTGGTCAACGACGCCCTGCTCACCGACGGGCAGAAACAGGCCGTGCTCTGGGATAACGCGGCCCGCCTGTTCAAGTTGGGCTGAAGGCCGCCCGCGCCACGCGCCGAATTCTGCGATAATGCACCGCGCCGCGTCCGCGGCCCCATGGAGGTTTGCATGAAATTTGCACGGTATTTTGCCCACGGAGAGACTGCTTACGGCGTCGTGGAAGGCGACCGCGTGCGCCAGATCACGACGACGCCGTTCGAGGAATACGAGGTCACCGACCACGAGCACGGCCTCGACGAAGTGCGCTTGCTCGCGCCCCTCGAGCCCCGCAAGGTGATGGCGATCGCGCTCAACTACGAATCGCACCTCGCCAACTGGAAGGCGCCCACGCAGCCCGAGCCGTTCTTCAAGAACCCGACGTCAGTCATCGGGCCCGACGACACGATCGTGCTCCCGCCCGATTCGGGGAAAGTGGACGCCGAGGGCGAGCTCGTTGTCGTCATGGGCCGGCGAGCCAAGGCCGTCGCGAAAGAGTCGGCGTTGGACTACGTGCTGGGCTACACCTGCGGCAACGACGTGAGCGCGCGCCCCTGGCAGAGCAATGACATCCAGTGGTGGCGGGGCAAGGGCTGTGACACCTTCGCGCCCCTCGGCCCCTTCATCACCACGGGCCTCGACCCCACGAAGCTCGAGGTGCGCACCCGCGTAAATGGTGAGGAAAAGCAGGCATCGAGCGTAAGTCTGCTGCTGTTCGACATACCCACCATCATCAGCTTCATTAGCCAGGCGGTGACGCTGGATCCCGGCGACGTGATCTACAGCGGCACGCCGGGGATTCCGCCGCAGATGCACCCGGGCGATGTCGTCGAGGTCGAAGTGACCGATGTCGGCGTGCTGCGCAACACCGTGACCGGCTAGACGCGCCGTCCGCATGCAAGGCCGTCGATCGCTCAAGGGAGATACGCCATGTCGGACAGACCCATAGCGGCCATGGACTTCATCGACGCCGCGAAGGCGTCGACGCCGGACGCGACGATACTGCGCGACGCGGGCGTCGAGGTCCGCGGTGAGCGGTGCGTGACCGAGGACGACGTCATCCGCGTCGCGGCGGAAGCCGACGTGCTCCTCGACGGGATGGGCCCGATCACGCGGCGCGTACTCTCGTCGCTGCCCGACTGCAAGGTGGTGGTGCGCTACGGGGTCGGCGTGGACAACGTGGACCTGGACGCGGCCACGGACGAGGGCATCACCGTCGTCAACGTGCCCGACTATTGCGTGGAAGAGGTCTCGAACCACGTGATCACCTTCCTGCTGGCCTGGGCGAAGCAGCTGGCGCCGCTCGACCGGTGCGTCCGCAGCGGGGAGTGGGCGGAGCAGAAGCGCTGGCCGATGGAGAACGTACAATCGGTGCACCAACAGACGCTGGGCGTGATCGGTGCGGGCCGCATCGGGCTTGCCGCCGCGCGCAAGGCCAAGGCCCTTTCTATGGAAGTGCTGGTGTTCGACCCCTACGTGGACGAGCAGGCGCTTGCCGCTGAGGGCCTAGTGCCCGCCAGCTTCGACCGTGTGCTCGCGGAGAGTGACTACGTGTCCGTTCACACGCCGCTGACGGAAGAGACGCGCCACATCATCGGGCGGGACGCGCTGCGTGCGATGAAGGAGACGGCGTTTCTGATTAACGTGTCGCGCGGCCCTATCGTCGACGAGGCCGCGCTGATCGCCGCGCTCGAGGCAGGTGAGATCGCGGGGGCGGCGCTCGACGTGTTCGAGACGGAGCCGATTGGGGCCGATAACCCGCTGTGCAAGATGCCGAACACGATCCTAACGCCGCACGCGGCGCACTACTCGCCGCTGGCGACC
Organism: Dehalococcoidia bacterium; assembly: GCA_965261455.1. Classification (GTDB taxonomy): domain Bacteria; phylum Chloroflexota; class Dehalococcoidia; order SHYB01; family SHYB01; genus DAOUKH01. The sequence goes on from OZ253453.1 coordinate 3,575,436, forward strand.
CTCCGCGCCCGCACCCAGATCGCCGAAGAGGTCCTGCGGGCCCTTGGCGGCGAGTGGCCCCTCAACATCGCCAACCCGGCGGTGAAACAGAAGTCGCGGCTAGGCTTCGCGCCCTAGGCCCCGGGAGGTCACGCGGCCTCGATGTCGGTGAGCGAGAAGTCCCGGCCCTTGAACAGAAGAGGTTCGTCGGTAACTGCCGCCAGCGCGTAGGAGAAGCAGTCGCCGAAGTTCAGTCCCGCCGGGTGGTTGCCCTTGCCGAACCGCCGCCAGGCCCGGCGCGCGGCCTGCGCATGCTCAGGCGTGACCGCCGCCAACTCGATCCCTGCTTCCTCAAGGAAGGCATCGAGATCATGCCCGACTGCGGCGCCGCTGCGGCTTTCAAGGACGATGGCTGCTTCGAGGAAACTGACGACCGACATGCGGCAGCGTGGAGCTTCCGCTATCGCTTTGTCGTACCGCTCCGCGCCGCTTTCGCTGAAGAGAATGGTCATGACCGCCGACGTGTCGACGATCATTTTGGCAGCCCCCGCTCGTCGTAAAGCAAGTCGCCGTGATCGACCGTTGGCCCCCCCTCGCGCAGCAGCTTGGCGCAGCGTTCTGCGATGGCGCGCATCCTTCGGAGACGGGCCTCAACGCTGCGCTCGCGTTGCTCGCGCTCTAGGCGCTCCTTAAGCGCGACCGTGATCGCGCCGGTCATGGTCTCGCCGGTAAGGCTGGCTAGCTCGCCGGCCAGCCGGCAGGTCTCTTCATTCTTGATGTTGAGGCTCACCGGGCTTCCCTTAAGGTAGATTGGTATTGAGCATGTCTACCTTACACCGTATGGCCACTGTGGTCGAGAGACTCTTGGCCTCGTTCCATCAGGGCGAGAATTGGAGGAAGGGCGCGTCCTGCTAGACACGCGTGTGCCCAAAGGGTGACCCTCTCCAAACGGGGAGGAGCTCTCGTCCCCTCCCCTACAGCACCTGGCCGGTCTCGCCGGGGGAGCGGCCCTTGGCAAAGGCGCGGATCATGGCGTCCTGTACGTAGGACGCGATGATCTTGCCGTCTTCGGTGAACACGTCGCCCCTGCCGTAGACGCGGCCCCGCCCCGCGTAGGGCGCTCCTTGATCGAGCAGGAACCAGGCGCCGGCCGGGACGGGATCGTGGAAGGTGACCGTGTGGCTGTTCACGCCCGTCGAGACCTCAGTGTGGGCCTGCTCGGGCCTGAGGTCGTGGGGCCGCATGGCCGCGCTGATGAGGTGGAAGTTGGAAACGTAGGCGACGAGAGCCTGATTGATGGCGTTGTCGTCGGGGGCGCCTGAGAACCGCACCCACATCGGGTACTCGGGTGGGCCGTTGTCGCCGGGTACGAACGGGTCGGCCCCGGCGAGCGTACCGAGGTCCCAGGCTCCCTTGATGTCGCGCTTCGTGTCGGCGTGGTCGGGACCGTCCATCACCGGCATCTCCCTGGCGTGCCGGATAAGGTCGGGGTCGGGCACGGTCAGCATGATGACGCCCTTGGCGATGGGGCGACCCTTCTGCTCGTAGGTGACACCGACCGTGCCGTAGCTGCCGCCGGCGTGGACGGTGTCAAGGACGAGGTAGAGCGGATCGCCGCCCCAGCCGGCGCGGGAGAAGACCATGTGGACGGTCTTGACCTCCTTCTCCGGCTGACTGCGCGTGGCCGCGACGATCGCCTGCCCCAGCAACTGCCCCCCGCCGATGATGGCGTTCGCCGCGCTCTCGGCGTCGGGCGCGGACTGGCCGTAGTGATTAATGAGGGGCGCCTCGAAGCGGTTGTCGCCGAGTGGCTTGATGTCGAAGCCGTGCAGCAGGTCGCTGAGTTGCAGCATGGGTAGCGTCTCCTTTGGACTCGCGCACGCCGCGAGGCCTGATTGTCTCCGCATATCTTACCCGCGCGGCGCCGGGCGGCAAGCGCGGGGCCGTGGCGCGATCGAACGCGCGGCATGATAGGGCGAAAGAGGTGGTGCCGAGGGCGCGACTCGAACGCGCACGGGCAAAAAGCCCACTACCCCCTCAAGATAGCGTGTCTACCTATTCCACCACCTCGGCGTAGAGGGAAAGCTGCGGCTGGAGCATGGGACGCGCTGCGCCCCGGCGAGGGTGCGCTCCAACAGAACCTACCCATGATAGGGGGCGCTCGAAACGCCTGTCAACGGCGCCGCGGAGGCGGTGGATGCTTGGGCCGCATTGTGCCCGCGCTCGGCGGCGGCCTCCGTTGGGGGTTACCGCAGCGGAGGAGCGTCCGGCGTCACGAGGGCATCAGCTGAGTATCTGCGAGAGGAATAGCTTGGTGCGGTCGTTCTGGGGGTTGTAGAAGACCGACTCCGGAGAGCCGTCCTCTACGATCACGCCCTCGTCGAACATCATCATGCGGTCCGCCACCTCCCTGGCGAATCCCAGCTCGTGGGACACCACGATCATGGTCATGCCGGACGCGGCCAACTCGCGCATCACGTCCAGCACCTCCTTGATCATTTCCGGGTCCAGCGCGGAGGTCGGCTCGTCGAACAGCATGATGCTGGGCTGCATGGCGAGGGCGCGGGCTATCGCTACCCGCTGTTGCTGTCCCCCGGAGAGCTCGCTCGGGTATTTGTCGGCCTGCTCGGGGATGCCGACCCGCTCCAACAGCTCCACGGCGACGGCCTTGGCCTCCTGGGCCGGTAGGTGCCGTACCTTTGCCGGCGCCAGGGTGATGTTCTGCATCACCGTGAGATGTGGAAACAGATTGAACGACTGGAAGACCATGCCCACGTCTCGGCGTATCGCGTCGATGTTGCGGATATCCTGCGTAAGCTCGATGCCGTCCACGATGATGTCGCCCCGCTGGTGCTCCTCCAGCCGGTTGATCGTCCGAATGAAGGTCGACTTGCCCGACCCGGACGGCCCGAAGACGACGACGACCTCGCCCCGCTTGATCGTGGTGGTGATGCCCCGCAGAACGTGGAAGTCGCCGAACCACTTGTGCACGTCCCGGCAGACGATCATGTCTTCCGAGGCTACCGCCTTTTCACTCTCCGTCGTTGCTTCGTTCGTGGCCATACAGCCCCCGGTTTGTGATGCTTAGCGCTCGCCGACTCCAAGATGCTGCTCGACGCGTCTGCTCACGTACGACATGGTATACGTGAAGATCCAGAAGACCAGCGCAAGGAAGATGAACAACTCCTGAGCGCTGGACAGAAACTCCGTGTTGCCCTGGATGAACGCCCGGCTGATTTCCACCACGTCGAGCATGCCGATGATGTAGATCAGGCTTGTGTCTTTGAACAGCGATATAAACTGCCCCACGATGGCGGGGATGACGTTGCGAATCGCCTGGGGCAGAGAGATAAACAGCATAGTCTGCCAGGCGGGAAGCCCCAGGGCCCGCGCCGCCTCCGCTTGGCCCGTATGAAGGGCCTGTAGTCCGCCGCGTATGTTTTCGGCCATGTATGCGGAACTGAACAAAGTAATCACGACGGCCGCGCGGAGCAGCGCGTTCGGAGCGGCGTCGTGCGGAAAGGCCAGTGGCACCAGCACCTGGGACATGAACAGTAGCGTGATGAGCGGGACGCCTCGGAAGACTTCGATGAATACCACGCACAGCAGCTTGACGACCGGCAGGTCGCTCCGGCGCCCGAGCGCGAGCCCGATGCCGATAGGCAGGCTGAGCCCGATGCCGGCTACTGCCAACAGCAGATTCAGCATGAGGCCGCCCCATTGGAGGACCGAGACGGGTTGGAGTCCGGGTACGCCCTCGATTCCTCGCAACAGGACCAGCGTCACCAAGAAAGTCGCCACGGCGAATATGACGACCCCGCGCCCTGTCCCCAGCGAAGTGTATCTGGCCAAGGCCCACCCAACGCCCACCGCTGGTAGGTTTGCCACGAGCAGCAGGCGTACGTCGAACCCCATCCGGTCCAGGCTGTAGGGGAGGAAGGCGAGCAGCACGAGGAGCCCCGCCGCCAGCAGAGCGACGCGCTTGCCCGTGGGCGACCCGGCAAGACCCCACGTCATTCCCAGCAGCACGCTGACCAGCAGCAGTGATAACTGTGGCCT